>QHXR01000003.1:216163-268589 GCA_003223025.1 Acidobacteriota bacterium | reverse complement strand
TTCTACAGATTCTGAGCATCAACATTTTCGACAAAACGCCCATAAACACGCTGTTTCAACAATCATATTTACAGTTTTTCAAAGAGCAATCCTGTAACCAATTGCAGTTATTCGACTTTTAACGCAACGCTAGTGATTTGGGATCTCGGATTTGAAACGCCAAATTCCAACTTTCAAATCTCAAATTTGAGATCCCAAATCCGAAATCCCAGATTAAAGCGATGTGACTGACTTCAGGAACGCATCAAGCTCGCGGAACTCGGATCTTCGCTTGGTGACAAAGTCGCGGGTCGCGTTGACGGCGTCTGTCACGATGAGCCTCGGCAGCGAGCGCTTGACCAACATCTCATTCGAGGTTCTGACGCGGGTGATAATGTCGTGTTCGAAGATCTCAACGCCGCACTGTTCGCGGCGAGAGAACCTTTCATCACTAGTGACATTGTCGAAGTTAGTTTCAGGCTTCCTCATCTTTCGATCCTCCCCGGCCGCGACCGATCGCGGCATTCGCAGGGAATATTGCAACGTTGATGCCATTCAATTAATTATTGAGATCAAAAGATTTATACACGTCTGACGAATACCGGACAGCGACGAACACACCATTTTGAACGAGCCGTGACTCAATCCGTGCAAGCGCTCAAAAAAACTTGAAAGGCTCCGCCTTCCGATCGGGTCGCGATAGCGACGACCGAATTTAGCCGTGGGCAAAGCGGAGCGACGCCCACGGTCTCGAGTGAGTTAAGGTCCGCGTCGCGTAGCGACGTACGAATTAATTGATCAGTGATTCGACCGTCGCTGACGCGACGGGATGAATGTGGATACGAGAACCGTGGGCTACGCTTCGCTCACCCACGGCTAAATTCGGCTGTCCGCTACGCGGCCTAAATCTCAGGTCCGAGATTTCACATTTCAAATTTTCAAATTTCAAATTTCAGATCCCAAATTATCCCAAATCCCAAATCCCAAATCCCAAATCCCAAATCCCAAGACGATCCGCGTCATCCGCGAAAATCCGCGGCAGGAAAATTTGACCAGGCCGACAGGCGTCGGCGTGCTCAGATTGTTTTGGAAATCAACGTGGTCACGCGCGGCATAGGCTATAATCTCGTCTATCCGTGATAAGCCCGATGAAGCAATGCCCGAAATGTAAACGGTCCTACGCCGACGCGACTCTGAACTTCTGTCTCGAAGACGGCTCAGCTCTCGTGTCTTTGGATTCGCACGACGACCAGCCGACGGCGATCCTCAGCGATGCCAACGACGATCGCACACAGCAGGGGATCCGATTCTGTAATACTTCCGACGGCGTCGGTATCGCATATTCGATGACGGGTTCGGGGCCGTTGCTTGTGCGTGTGCTCGGCCATTTCACTCATCTCGAAAAGGAATGGGAGTGGCCTGACCTTCGCTATTTCTGGAGCGGCTCGCCGACCACTACACGGTGGTCCGTTATGACGGGCGGGGTATCGGTCTGTCGGATCGATGGGACGGCGACTTTTCCGAGGAGACCCGTCAGATGGATCTTCATGCCGTGCTGACGAGCATGAACGCGAAACCCGCGATCCTGCTTGGCATCTCGGAGGGCGGATGGACGTCTGCGATGTATGCGGCCGAGCACCCGGAGCGCGTCGAGCGGCTGGTCTTCTACGGTGCGTACTCACGTGGATCGAAAGCCCGGCCCGGGTATGACGCAGAGGAAAATGAGGCTCTCATTACACTGATCCGAAAAGGCTGGGGCCGCGACACGCCGGCATTCCGCCAACTTTTCACAAGCAACTTCTTTACGCCCGACGCCGATCCAAAACTGATCGCGCATTTCAACGAGCTGCAACGCGCAGCAGCGGATCCGGAGACCGCGGCGCGCTACTGGAGATCGATAAATGATCGCGAAGACGGCCGCGAGATCTTTAGCGCGGTAAAAGTCCCGTCACTTGTCGTGCATTGCCAGGACGACCTCGCCGTAAGCGCGGACGAAGGACGCCTGCTCGCATCGACGATCCCGGATGCTCGCCTCGTTCTACTACCAAGCGGAACCCACTACTTCCCAACCGACCGCGAGGTAGTCAACAAAGTCGTCAGCGCGATCAAACGATTTGTCGACGGATAAGATCATCGGCAGTGAACCGCTGCTCCGCGATTAAATCTCCACGAAATTTCGTTATCCAAACAACTCTTCCGGCTACACCGCCCGATGAGCGGAAAGACTGCGCCTTTCCGTCGGACTCTAAAATCTTGGAGGCTACGCCTCACTTTGCGGTTGGAGGCGTAGCGTCCTAAGTTTTTAAGCGCTCCCGGAAAGGCACAGCCTTTCCGCTCATCGGGCGGCACAGCCGTAAAACCGCATTTCAAATTTCAAATTTCAAATTCAAATCTGAAATTTCAAACAAAAACCAAAAACCAAAATCCCAAATCCCAAATCCCAAATCCCAAATCCGAAATCACAAATCGAGAAAGCTTCCACGCGCGAATACCGCGAGCGATGGCCGGTTCACTCTCACGCGCACCGGACGGCTTCCGATGTTTTTTCTCGGCACGGTTATCGTCACGTAATACCTGTTGGCTAATTCTTCCAGAAGTGATTTCGTTCCGTCGGCCAGTTTCTCGCTCGAGAACATTCGACCGCCCGAAGCACTGGTGAGGTCGTTCAGGTAAGCCAATCCGGTCTTGTATTCGGACTCCGACGAGCCCGGCAGTCGAGCCAGCCCCGGCGTGAACACGCCGTTCTGACGAAGGGCCTGAAGGATCCAGTCATCCGGCCGGTTGTTGCCCGGCCGCGTATGGTCGTCGTTCTTTGTGTCGAAGTAGACCGGATAGATCGTGACACCTTCCTTTTCGACTTCCATCAGCGACCTCGCGAAATTGCTATTCCGCGATGTCGTGTCGACTCCGTCCGTCATCATCACGACGACCTTCCGGCCCGGCACCTGAGACAGGATCTTCTCCCACATAAACTGCACCGCCGAATAGATCGATGTCCCATCGCCAAACGCTACCTTCGGGATCGCCGCTAGAGCGTCGGCCCGATTTGTCGTCGGCTGCATGTGCACATTTAATTTGACGTTGAAGTCGACGACCATCACCCGCATATTCAAAGGCAGTGCACCAACCAACTTCGAAGCCTGCTCCTGCATCGTCCTGAACCTCTGTCCCGTTGAAGGACTGCTGTCCAAAACCAAGACCATCGTCACCGGTTCTTTATCCTGCTCAAATCCAACGACCGGAACTTCCGCCCCATCGACGAACACTGAAAGCTCTTCCTTCTTTATCCCAGCGAGCGCCGAGCCGGTACGATCAAGCACCGCCACCGGGATCGTAACTGTTATGTCGCCCGAGACGGGCGCAACATTGGTAACCGCTACCGTCACGGCTTTGTCTTTCTCGTCGGATTTCTTTTTACGATCCTTTTTCGGAGTCGCGATCGGCCGAGGCTTATACTCGGCCGATTCTGAATAGTTTGTCTGCGCAGATCCCGCTGCAACGAGGAGACAGATAAAGAGAAGGGAAATAAAGTACTTCGATTTCATGGCGTTAATGGGAGGAGAATGTTTGGTTGAGTGTTGCTGAATCAAGTCAGCTGGTAATGAAGATTATACCGATGTTGTTTCCCAAGTTCGACCGTCGGCTCCAATCTGAGGAACGCTCTTTCGGCGGCGCCGCCCGATGAGCGGAAAAGCTCCGCTTTTCCGACGGCCATAAAAAGTTTTAGCGGCTAGGCCGCCCGACGTGCGGCTCGGGCCACTGGATATCTCGCGGCGGGAACTCGGGGTTTCACCCACTTATATTTTCTAACTCCCGTCCAACCAGTGATATGGCTGCGGACAGTTATCGTCAGAATCTCGCGCGATATAGAGCCGGAGTAGTCTATCTTTCCTCTTTCGGATGTCACCGAAAACCGCAATGACGAGCCGTCGATCAGATAGTTGCCTGTTGTTCCATAAGGACGACGAAACCATCGTTTGATCTCGTTCGGATTACCACTGGTTACAACGCTGATCACGGTCCCGTCTTCGTAGAATCGTAGATAGTCGCAGAAATGCTCCTTTTCGTCCGCATCATACTCGCAATCAGTTTCCACCCAGAGCGAGCTCAGCGGTCGAACGACCTTCTGGTACCCGTCAACCGAATCGGTCACGGACTGTGCTCGAACTTCGCCCGGAAAGAACGTGACCGCTGCAAAAATGATGATGACAAAATACGTGGCTCTCAAAGATTGGTTCCTCCTCTAACAAAGCTAGCGATAACAGAGCTCCCTTTTCCGCTCGTCGCCGCGGCACTCGTCTCTCCATCCGCCACCACCTCCGCCGTCTCTAGGCATACGCTTTTGCTCGATCGGGAAAATAAGGAGCACATTACCATGAATGGCGGACGGAAGATCGACCGGAACATTTCGATTTGCAATCGCAAACCCGTTCACCATCCACACCGCCGCCACCCCAAGTGTGAATGTCATCAGCGCAACCCGGACGCGAAGTAAATTCGATTCATCGATCTGTGAGATGCTCAGGGAAGCTTGTTCGATATATTCAGCCGCAATCCAAAATCCACATTTGCTAATGCTCTCGGAGGAAATTTCTCTTTTCATCAAGCGACTCTTTTTGAAAGAACCGGATTGCCTCAGCGAACTTCAATCCGGCCAAAATTTCGATCACCTTTACAAATTCCCTGGTCGCCGACGGAACATCCGAGAAAGAAAACCCAAAATTGCTCGCGGTTTGAACGAGACTATTTATCCTCCGTTCGCTCGAGAGGTTGTAGAGGTGGGCAATGCGGTCGGGAGTCTGATCCCTCAGGTGGAAATCGATGCAGTCAATCAAGTGAAGCTCGACGTTCAGTTGCCCGATCAAGAACCCATCGGACAATTCAACAAATTTATGGATGCAACTAACTATCGACGTCACTTCCTTAAACCGGGGTGGCCTATTCGCGTCAAACTGATTAAGAAGTTCTTGAACGTCCAAGCTGCGGAAGGTCGCCAAAAAGAAACGTGAGTTGTTGAGAAGTATCGTCCTAACGTCGTCCGAGATTTGGTTTTGGGCGAAATGATGAATAACGTTGTTTCGCCACTGGATGGCAAGTTCCGTAAGCGCGGAGATGCATTCATAAGGGAGGCCACCTGTCTCGGCAGCGTGTTCTTTTAGAACGAGGAATCTCTCCTTTACTTTTTGACCCGCGGCTCCGGCCCGATCACTCAATTCCTTGTCTTGATATAGCGTGGGACGTCGGTGGCAAAACCCCAAATAGGCATCCAGTGCATCGATCGCCCACGAAAGCGTTGCCTTTATTACGAATTCTCGACTCCTTAACGCCGAGACCTCCGTACTCTTTGGATTCCATGATGTACTGAAAGTGGGTGAAATTCTCGCAGTGCCGTCCCGAACGGAGTCCAAACCGACAAGGAGCGTGATGAGGTAATGGTTTGTTTGCCCAAGCAGCGACTTAAATTGCCGTCGAGCGCTCGAAGCCTTCAGCTCAGCGTACATTTTGTTTGGTGGACTAAGCAGGATTTGAACCCGCACCTCTCACTTTAAAGAACACCCCTTAGGTGTTTTTGAAGGGGAGCGCCTTAACCAACCGACCTTTAGTCCGATTCAAGCTTGCCGCATCCAAGATGCGTGTGGCAATCCTCACTTCAGCGTCTCGATACCGTCTCGATTCTCCAAGGTGCGAGATATTATCTGCAGGTAAGCCACCTTTCCCGGATAGCCGACATCGTCGTTGATCGCTTTCGCGCCTAGGAGCGAACCTATACTTGAATTGCCAACTCCAGCGAGCAGAATCGATTTCGGGGCCTTCGCGTAGAGGTAATAGAAGACGGGATACGATTGCACGCGACCAGAATCACGACCAACATTACCAGGATTGAGGGCACGTTCGAACTTGTCGAAGGTCGCGGTGAAGGGAACTCCGTACGCGTTCTCGAGTACATCCGGATCGAGTTTCTTTGGATTCAATTCGATGAAGACAAGTTTCGTATCAAACGCGAGGATGACCTTGTCGAAGCCCTCGACATTCTTATACTCCAACCGCCGCCATTTCTTTTCTCGAATACTTTTCGTAAACCAATCTTCGATCTTGTAAACGCGAAAGCTGTCAGTCTTGTCGGCCTCGGGTTTTCCGAGAATCGCGATGGTATTCTCCGGAGTGCTTTCATCGATGACGAGTCCTTTCCATCGATCAGGCGATTGGGCCCCAGTTGCGGCGGCAAGTACGATTATAAGCAGTAAAGATTTCATAACGACGATAATAGTTGCCGATGACTTAACTATAAGGACGTAGCCTCGGCGACTCACGCAAGATCGGGGCGAATCGAGTCTGGTCTAATTGACATAAATGGTTCTCTAAACTCGAACTCGACAGTTTCCGTCAGGTTGTACTTTGCTTGAGCGAGCGAGTCGATAGTTTCAATGCTTAGTTTTAGAGAATTGACTATTTCGAACATCTGATTAGTGCCGAGTTTGATCTCATCGCCGATGTTCCCCTCGAATTCGGGACAGATTTCCAAGAACTTCTCGCTTAGCTTTCCTCTGTTGTGAACTAACAGATTTCGTATCTGAATGATTTCGATAATCAATCGCTCCTGAGCGTCTCCGTTGAAAAGGTCGAAACCGAGCTTATCTGAAAGGTATCGCTTCAGGTCGGTCATACTCTGATATGCGAGCTCATTGATCTTTTTGTCGGCTATGTATGAGATTAACTCCGCCATGGAGTTGTGGGCCAAAACTCGGTCGATTCTGATTTGCTCGTTGGATCGGAGAGTTTCAGGTCGAGTCTTAAAAATTACTGAAAGAAGGTCAGTAAGGTAGCAAAGATAATTATCTACAGCTCGGCAAACTATCATCTCTTTCATTAGACTGAAGTGATCCGCCAGCGCAGAGACCGCCCCATCTTCATCAACCTGGTCCAACTTCGACTTTAAGTCCGGGTCATCATCGGAAGCGCCCGATAGCGCCTTTATTGCAATTTTCCGGTTCCGGTCGATTATCCCGGCTAACATCAAGATGTAGGTTAGAAGATTTCCCAGCCGAATATGTTCACCAAGAAATCGCTTCAGCTGGGGCGTCACGGTTACCCGAACGAGCTGTTTGGAAATATCAGACATAGAAAAAGGATTCGCCGGTTACCAGACGAAGCCTCTCATTTTCACAATAACTAAACCTCAGTCAGTGCAAGTTCGAAAGAGTGCGCCCTGGTAAATTCTTAATTTCAGCTATTTGGCACCGGCTCCAAGAAGCGGGAGTGCTACAGCTACCGCCTCGTAGAGGCTTTTGATTTGTGTCGCAAACCTATATGCTTTTTCAATTCGGGCCACAAGATTGGCAAACGCCTGGATCGCTTCTTCATCTTTCGACCCGTGAGCGATTGCCTCCTTTACTTCGGGGTTTACGACGACTGTACCAACCACCTTTGCGACGGCTTCCTTCAGTCTCTTTGCGCCTCGAATCCGGTATTCGTGTACGGCGTTTTGAAGTTCTCTAATCAAATCCAGGAAAATCGCTTTCACACCCTTCGGTAGATTCGAATTACTGATCCGGTCGTAAAGCTCGTCCGATTGCTTTGAAATTGAATTGAGCTCTTCTTCCGGAAGGACGGTTTCGCTTAGACCTGGCAGTTGCGCGATCAGATTCTGGACGAAGTCGAGGGATGTCATGTTCCGATCCGAAAAAAGCGAAGTTACATTATTCCAAGTGGAATTTAGGTGGTTGAGATTGACCGATTTGGATAGTTCCTTAATCGGATCAATGAACAGATGATCATCGAGGCTCTCGATACCTTCGAGGTTCTCAATTAATTCCTCGAACAGCATCCGCATTTGTGTAAGACGACCCATGACTTGTACAAGAGCATCTTCAGTGTGTGGATCCTCGATTTCAAAGACCTCGCACCATGCGTTGCGACATATCTTCCATTGCCCTGTTATCTGCGGGGGAAGCACCCTCGCCGAATTCAGGATCTGACGTAGACGTTCTGCAGGATTAGTTTTATTCTCCACTTCGGACATGCTTAATCTTTGCAAAGAGACAACAAGCTTCGCTCATTTCTGAGCGAAGCCTTCAATTTACAGTCGATCAAATTGCGATCGGTGCAAGTTGTGGGTCTTGCTCGTTTTATTACTCGTGACTTTATAGCCGAGACCGGGAAAGATTTCAAGTCCCATTCCATTTTGGACTTTAGATTTTGGATTTGGATTGAAGTTCGACCGTCGCTAACGCGACGCATCGATTTGAAACGACAAACCGTGGGCGTCGTTCGCTTTGCCCACGGCTAAATTCGATCGTCGCTCCGCGACGAAGAAGTCGCCTGAAGGGGGACTCAGAACAAATTCGGATTCCGGATTTGGGACGGGGGATTGGAAGAAACAAAAAGAGGCGAGCTTTCGCTCACCTCAAATCCGAATTCCGAAATCCAAAATCCCAGATTGGGATTACATTCCCATTCCCATGCCGCCCATGCCGCCGCCCATGCCGCCGGCTTCACCCTTTTCGTCCTGGATGTCGGCGATCATGGCTTCGGTGGTGAGCATCAGGCCGGCGATCGATGCGGCGTTCTGCAGGGCAGTACGCGTTACCTTCGCCGGGGTCGATGACACCGGCTGCGACGAGATCTTCGTACTTCTATGAAAGCGAGGCGGACTAATTGGCAAAAGATGCATACACTCTAGCCAGGAGCCTTTCAAGAGTTTTTCTCTTCCGAGAATCTACGAGGCGCTGGTCATGCCGTAAATCTAATACCCTATATGCGACCGCCCGTTTGCTGGGTACTTTCAAGTTTCGCTGCTTGCACCAATGAGCCAGTACTTGTGGACGATTCGTCTCGCCGAGGTCAAATGTCGAAACGGTATGCTCCGGTCCATATGATCTGAAAAGCTCCTCATTCACGGCCTTGACGTAGAGGTGTTCGTCAACAAAATCTTCCAGTACATTGGCCGAACCGTCTGCATCTTCGTAAGTGTGGATGTTTCCTACATCGATGCCCGTCCGGGTAAGCCTCTCCCTAAGTCCGTGACCTGCTTCGTCGGTATCGACAAGGTAGGCGGTACGATGCGCTGAATTGTTGAGCTGAATAATGGCCCCTTCGTTTGCCTCTGCCAAGCCCGGAACAATTTGAAATCCCAAGTGCGATCTTGAGCTTACTTCTCGAAACAACGATGGTAGGAGAATCATATCCGCCGCGCCTTCTGCAATCAGTGAATATCGGACAGGAATAAACGCAAGAGTTTGGGCGCCCATACCGAACAAAAGAGGCGAAAATCCTGGTTCGTCGCTCTCCCAGAACCAGTTCTCAATTCGACTACTGTCTGGACCCGGATCAATCATTCGCACACCGGTCCCGAGGTCCTCCGGTAAACACCCAACGGAATGAGTTGTGTAAATGACTTTGCTCGCTAGTTCCTGCCTCGCTAGCATCTGAATAAGGTCCGCCTGCGCATCATAATGTAAGTGCGTTTCGAGCTCATCAATAAGAAGTATCGGCGGAACCTCGGCCTTTTCTAAGTGGAGAAACGACACCAGAGCTACGAAACGCCTGAGTCCATCGCTTCGCTCGGCAATTTTTACGAAGGGCGTCTTCTCCTCTTTTACGAGTATATGGACAATATCCGAAGACACGGAGATGCCGACCCTTAAAGAGGATTGAGACCAGTATTCTCCGAACACATCCTTCAGCCTATTGTTTGCTTCTTGAACAATCGTTTCGATCTGCCCACGGTCATTCTCTTCTACGAAACGAATAAGGTCTTCAATGTTCAGGCCCGCTACACGCGCAAGATTTCCGACCGCGGGCGGGAGGTCTTCCTTAAGGTCGGAGATCGAGTATTCCGATTTCAAATCCCGTTCACGCTCGCCGAAAAGAAGAAACTTTGGGCGGCGACCATGGAGCAGTCTAGAGATTTTGAGACTGAGTGAAGTAGTCTCCTCGTCCACCAGATTGCGCAAATCTGATGCTATCGCTGCAAATTTGGGAACGGAAGTTGAAATTCCGACATCCTTTACTTCAAGGAATTTTGTTATTTGCTCAATCAAGTCCGCTGGCAATGGTCCTTCAGTCGTCGATAGACCTGTGACAATCGAGTCGAATTCTCCCAAAACGTCTCGCTCCAGTGGGTTATCCCTTAGATATTTAGTTAACTTTGGACGGAGTTTCGCTAACCCCTCGGCAACATCTGAACGCCAAGTTTCCGGGCGAATTGGAGACGGCATCACGTTTACAAAGAAGTTGCCATCAACCTTTTTCTGAGTCCAAAACCATCGGACCTCTTCACTCGAGTAGATGTCTTTGAGCGATTCACGATCGCTTTCATCAACCAGAAAGGTTGCCTCGACTATGACATCGGTAGGACTAAAATCCTTACCGCGGGAGGTCTCCACGTCAGCTCCAGTGGTGAGCAAAGGGGTGTGGTCATTAAGCTTCTCAAGAGCTCGCAAGAATGAGGTTTTACCAGCCTCATTGGGTCCAATGATGGCGATTAGCTTGCCGTCGACATTCATCTCCGACGAATTGCTAAAACGGCGCCAGCCTTCAATTTTCACTTTAATTAGCTTCATAACGAAAAAAGAGCTTCGCCCATGCCGGACGAAGCCCCCTCATATTCCCGCAATTAAACTTCAACTGCTCGCAAGGTGGGGGCACTTGCGCCCGACAATTGCATTCATGTTTCCATACCGCCGCCGACTCTCTTTTTTCGTCTTGGACGTCGGGAATCATGCTTCGGTGGTGAGCATCAGACCTGGCGGTGCGTTCTGCAGGGGCAGTTCGCGTTACCTTCGCAGGATCGATGCATCCGGCTGCGACAAGTTCTTCGTACTTCTCGGTCGGGGCGTTGAAGCCAAAACCATTTTCGTCTTCACGTTTGCAAGTGCTTTCATTTGCCGTTTGTTTGACATCCGAGGCAAAGAATGGCGATTAGGAAACGCTAGTCAAGTTTAGCTCAACTGGCAAGTCCGATTCGGCTTCAACTCGTTTGGCCCGCTCTAGCTTCCATAAGGAGTTTTATGATTTGAACGATTATATTTGTTAGAGCAATTACTGCCAAAAAAATCGAGATCCAATACAAATGCCTGTTTCTTTCGAGCTCGATTTCTGACTTCAACAGATCATACTTTTGTTTCGCCGTTTCCCCACCGGAAGTTCCGACCTTCGACAGAGCTTCCTTCTTCAGGCCAGCCATTTCTTCTCTGATTTGCTTTGCAGTCATCGTCCCTCCAATTCGAAATCAAAGCATTCGACCGCTTTACCGGCCTCTAGTTGTGCCAGGTACATATCAAACTTGCTCTTAATTTCGATTAGGAGCGGGCGTTTTATCCGATCGTGCTTAAAAAAACTTAGGATCGAAACGAGAATGCTGTTAACGAAAAGAGTTCGCGATTCACTATACCCTTTGATCTTTCTTCCCGTGTCCGGATGCATCCGAACGAATGCGGGTTCAAGGGGTAGCCCGTAACGTAAAAGGTATTTAGAAAACCAGTTCTTATCGGTTGGAAATGTCATATCTCGAATTGATTGCAGCGACGCAAGGTGAATCTCTGCAATGCTGCGAATGTTTTCAATAACTTGAGTTTCGACCTTATAATCCGGCAGATTCGGCACTAACCGCTCGCTGCAGTCGCGCAGATAACCGAACGAACAAATTACGCTGCCAACAGTTACTTTTCCCCGATAAGTTATTCGAACGGTTGACTCCCAGGGTAAATCTTCGACCCGCTCCACGCGCTGTTTCTTTCGAAATGTGATGAAGTTGCTTCTTCTTCCTGCTTTGCCATACAAATCAAGGACTGTCTGCAAAATATCATTTCTTTCATAACGGAAATCCTGCTCGATGTCTTCCACTATTCTGTGTAGGTAGGGGTTATTGGCCGGGCTAGGTCTTCCCCTCAGACGGAGACATTCGTTCCAAATTCTTGTTAAGACAATGTAAGGAAGAAAGCAGCCGATCTCCTTAGGCGTAAAGCCCGTTTCAAACCTCGCTATATCTGACATTATGTTGAACGTATTTAGTCTTAAAGGCTCATCTAGAACGTGTAGCCAGGACAAGAACTCCGTGGAAAGTTGCCAGTTACTACGGGATTTCAGAATTTGGGTAATGCGCGGCGAGGTCTGTTCAAAGAGAAACCTGAGAAACTTCGCGTGTATGCGAAGGAACTCACGAATCGAATTATTTGCAAGAAGAATTACTTTTTCTGCTTTGAAGCAGTCGAGAACTCTCGATGACAGGTCTAGGGCACTCTCATACTCATCGGGAGTCGGCCAAGCGGAGGAACTCGCTTGATCGTCGTATAAATGTGAGCAGCGAATATTGGTGAAGTCGATTTTTTTTCGAACGATTTCCATTAGATCCGTTTGATTAATTACCGAAACATTTAACGCCTTATATTCCACTACGTCGTCAGTATCCTTGTCGGGATCACCAATAGTGACTTTGGTCACATACGGCTCGGTGAAGGAATCGTGGAAGTCGCCGATCCGATAGATATTTTCTTCCCGGACTGAGACTACTATCTGACAAGTATTTACAACCGGTTTGTGTGCAGTCTGCAAGAAGTTAGAAATGCGGACCTGTTGCTCATTGGAGAAAGAATCTAGATTATCCAGCCAGATAAAGACCTTGTCGTAAAGTTTTCTATCCCGAATAAAAGCAATGTAATGAACTATATCGATTTTCGACAGTACAGACCGCCTGATCGTTTGTATTTCAGCCTCGTATTGACACTCCCAATACCAGGATTCGAAACGCTTCTTTTCTGACTGATCTTTATGATGCGTACGGTAAAGGTTTAGAAGTTCTTCGCCTTCGGTGGAAAAAACGTCAAAAGCTTGGCTAGTGTAGTTTTCTGGCGCCAGTGAGAAATAAACCAATTCGTCCTTTAAAGATCTTTCCGTGTCCGGAAAATACGCTCTCGGTGACGGCTGACGCTCGGTTTGCTGCTGGTGGTTGAGATCGAAGAGCCGTCGAAACCTCGACAAGATTATTTCCCTGATGACGGTGTCGGAGATTCCATCATCGGAGTCATCGTGGGTTTTTCCGGCTCGCTCCGACCGCATATCCACGAAGATAACAAGGTTTCCTTTGTTTTCCTCTAAACGTTGCTTCACTCTGTGAGAAACCGTGCTTTTTCCAGAACCGGCGGGACCACAGAACGCCAAGAGACTACCCGGCAACGGCTCACTGAGCATCTTGATCAGTTTGTGTTCGACAGGAACTGAAACGTAAAGGCTATTGAAGAAAACTGAATCGGAGAATTCTATCGCGTAGCTGCTCGAAAAGTATTCGTTTTGGATTCGGTCAGGTCCCCATGTAGAAATTGACTCATAGACCTTAAGAAATTGGGAGACGTTGTCATTCATAGTTATATATATGGCGGGAATGCCCCGTTACTATCCTTCATTCCGCAGTTCCCAAATCCTCCACCGAGACAAGGCGATCAAAGATCCCCTGGCATAAAGGGCCTCGTCCACCCCACGAAGTCATCCAAAATTGCAAACAAATAATCGTCAATGGCCCGCAGTTGAGGCGCCCTGCGCCAAAATTCTGTTGTGGGAACCGGGGAGAACCTGTTTTCGGATTCGACAGTGATTCTACGCTGATTTTTCGGACTGTCAATTTAATTCGTATGCAACACTCTCGATTTGAATTGTACGAAGCCAATCTTCACCATTTCCTTTTTTCGTGAATCAGACCGAGGATCGTAGAAAAAAAGGGAAGCTCGAAAATCGAGCTTCCCAATTCAAAAGACAAATCAGCATTCTGATTACATTCCCATTCCCATGCCGCCCATGCCGCCGCCCATGCCGCCGGCTTCACCCTTTTCGTCCTGGATGTCGGCGATCATGGCTTCGGTGGTGAGCATCAGGCCTGCGATCGATGCGGCGTTCTGCAGGGCAGTACGCGTTACCTTCGCGGGATCGATGACACCGGCTGCGACGAGATCTTCGTACTTCTCGGTCGCGGCGTTGAAGCCGAAGCTGTCATCGCCTTCGCGGACCTTTCCGACTACCACTGCGCCTTCCATACCGGCGTTGCCGGCGATCTGGCGGAGCGGCTCTTCGAGGGCACGCTT
Source organism: Acidobacteriota bacterium (assembly GCA_003223025.1). GTDB lineage: Bacteria > Acidobacteriota > Blastocatellia > Pyrinomonadales > Pyrinomonadaceae > OLB17. The sequence continues at coordinate 254,538 of QHXR01000003.1, read as the reverse complement.
GACGATGTTGACTCCGATCTGTTCGTCGGTGTCATCTTCGTCGGTCTTGAAGTTCTCAAGAACTCGTCCTGCACGAACAAGTGCGACGCCGCCACCGGCGACGATGCCTTCTTCGACAGCAGCACGCGTTGCGTGCATCGCGTCTTCGACACGCGCTTTCTTTTCCTTCATTTCAGTCTCGGTTGCGGCACCGACTTTGATCACCGCGACACCGCCGACGAGCTTCGCGAGACGTTCCTGCAGTTTTTCGCGATCGTAGTCCGAAGAAGTTTCTTCGATCTGATTGCGGATCTGCTTGACGCGTCCGTCGATCGCTTCGCCTGTTCCGGCGCCTTCGACGATGGTCGTGTTCTCTTTGTCGATCGTGACTTTCTTGGCTTTGCCGAGATCGTCAACAGTGATGCTCTCGAGCTTGATGCCGAGATCTTCGCTGATGACCTTGCCGCCCGTGAGCGTCGCGATGTCTTCGAGCATTGCCTTGCGGCGATCGCCGAAGCCCGGAGCCTTGACGGCTGCGACATTCAGCGTGCCACGAAGTTTGTTGACGACGAGTGTTGCTAGTGCTTCGCCTTCGACGTCTTCGGCAATGATGAGAAGCGGACGGCCCATCTTCGCAACCTGCTCGAGGATCGGGAGAAGATCGCGCATGTTCGAGATCTTTTTCTCGTTGATCAGGATAAGCGGCTCGTCGAGAGCTGCTTCCATACGATCGGGATCCGTGACGAAGTAGGGGCTCAGGTAACCGCGATCGAACTGCATACCTTCGACGACTTCGAGGAGCGTGTCCATCGTCTTCGATTCTTCAACCGTGATGACGCCGTCTTTGCCGACCTTGTCCATCGCTTCCGCGATGGTCGTGCCGATCGTCTTGTCGCCGTTAGCCGAAACTGTTCCGACCTGTGCGATCGCATCGCCGGTCACCGGCTTTGCCATCTTGCTGATCTCAGCAACGACTTCTGCGACTGCCTTCTCGATACCGCGCTTGAGAGCCATCGGGTTTGCACCGGCAGCAACCGTGCGGACGCCTTCCTTAAAGATCGCCTGTGCGAGAACTGTTGCGGTCGTCGTACCGTCACCGGCTACGTCGCTGGTCTTCGAAGCGACTTCGCGGACCATCTGTGCGCCCATGTTCTCGAGCGTGTCTTTTAATTCGATCTCTTTCGCGACGGTGACTCCGTCCTTTGTGATCGTCGGCGATCCGAATTTTTTATCGATGACGACGTTGCGGCCTTTCGGTCCGAGCGTAACTTTGACTGCATCTGCGAGCTGATTGACTCCGCGCAGAATAGCGGCGCGTGATTCTTCACCGTGAACTACTTGTTTTGCCATGATCTTTTATTGTCGCCTTCTTTTCTTGTTTGATTTTCGAATTGCGAATTTCGATTTGCAATCTCGTTATGATTTACCAGACGTGATTGCCGGTTGAGTCGAGATGCAAATCAATCTGCGGTTCGCCGTATGTCGGCGATCGCAAATCGCAAATCGAAAATCGCAAATTAAGCCGCCGCTCCCGCGCGATTGATGATGCCGAGGATCTCGTCTTCGCGCATGATGATGAGTTCTTCACCGTCGAGCTTGATCTCGGAGCCGCTGTACTTGCCGAACAGAACGCGGTCGCCCGCTTTCACGTCGAGGCTCTGACGCGTGCCGTCTTCTTTATATTTGCCTTCGCCGGCTGCGATGACTTCGCCTTCCTGGGGCTTTTCTTTTGCAGTGTCGGGGATAAAAAGTCCGCCCGCGGTTTTGTCCGTCGAATCTTCGATCCGGCGAATGATCACGCGATCGTGTAGTGGTTTGATATTCGTTGCCATATTCGTTCTACTCCTTCGTTTTAAATGGTGGTGATAAGATAACGAGCTTGGACCTACGGCTGAGAATATAAGCTTTTAGCAGTCCTGGTCCAAGAGTGCTAATTTACAGGACGGCCACTGATCTGTCAAGCAGGTTTTATTAGTACGCAGGAAATGTGAGTGAGGTGTTGTCAGATTCTCGGGTGACGGTCAGCGGTTGGAAGGCCGATGCGACTGAAACGGCGTCAACGGACTGGACCGCAGGCATCCCTGCCTGCAACGGCGTGGCTTCCACGGCGTCAAACCTTTCGGTTCTCAGTTCGCCACGCGCTTTACGGCGTGGAAGCCACGCCGTTGCAGGCAGGGATGCCTGCGGTCCAGTCCGTTGTAATCCAAAATCCAAAATCCAAAATCCAAAATCCAAAATCCAAAATGCATTTATCCGAACTAAACATCTACCCCGTAAAATCGCTCGCCGGCATTCGTCTCGACTCGGCACTTGTTGAAGATCGCGGACTTCAGTTCGACCGGCGATGGATGCTCGTCGATGCGGATCGAAAATTCATCACGCAGAGGGAAGTTCCGAAGATGGCGTTGGTGAATATCGCGGTCGATGAGAGTGGATTGGACGCTTCGGTGAATGGAGACAAAATCCGTGTGACGGATGATCTGACGTCGGGCGAGACGGCGATCGTGGATATCTGGGGAGCGTTGGTCGAGGGCGCATTCTATCCGAAGGATGTCGATGAATGGTTCTCGGATGCGATCGGTTCCGACTGCAGGCTCGTACTTATGCCGGATACGACGAAGCGAATGATCAACCCCGAATTCGCCGTCCGGAAATTCCAGGACACGGTGAGCTTCGCCGACGGATATCCTTTCCTGATCATCGGCGAAGGATCATTAAACGATCTCAACTCGCGTCTCGAAGTGCCCGTTCCGATGAATCGCTTCCGTCCGAACTTCGTCGTATCCGGATCCGAGCCGTTCGAAGAAGACACCTGGAAGCGCATCCGAATCGGCTCGACCGAATTCCACATCGTAAAACCCTGTGCACGATGCGTGATCACCACCGTGGATCAATCGCTCGGAGAAAAAGGTAAAGAACCTTTGAAGACCTTGTCATCATATAGAAATGAAAACGGCAACGTGTTGTTCGGTCAGAACCTGATCGCTGAGACAACGGGTGGAACGATTCGCATGGGTGATGAGGTAGAAGTCATCGAGAGCAAATGAGTTCAACGGACTGGACCGCAGGCATCCCTGCCTGCCAGTCGCGTAGCGACATAACTCCCAACGATCGACAATTCGACTAACCGAAGTCGACGGACTGGACCGCAGGCATCCCTGCCTGCCAGTCGCGTCGCGACGTCATACTTTCTTCCACCCAAGTGCCGCACTGCTAAACGGCCAATCCTCCGGATGCTCGCACAGCCTTGCTTTCACAGGATTGTTTTCGATATATCGAACGACGGCGTTGAAATGTCGCTGATCTCGTATATACCTGTCAAAGCACTCAACTGCCCAAAATTGCCCCTTTCGTTCTAGTACTTTGTTAGCCTTGGTCGCGGTATAAGACTTGATCGAGTGTTCGACTTGATCAAGATGGAATCCCGCAAGAGGCGTCAACAAAGCATGCACATGATTCGGCATGACGACCCATGCATCGAGATCATATTTGGTTTGATGGTGAAACTTCAGGCTATCGCAAACGATGGATGCAATCTCTGGTTGACGCAACCAACTGCTGCCATGTCCCGCGTCTAAATATTTTTCTATCTTTTCTCTAAAACGGATATCGTCCAATGATTCTTTTTGCCACTTTTCCAAAAGATGCTGAGACATGGAATCGTAAAGGCGAAAAGTAATGAACTGAGTCTGTTCGGGTCCGTCAAAGTGTGGAAGATAACCACGATTATGCCAGCCATAATCATTTCTATCTGTACGGGGCTCGAAATTGTAGTTGACCATGTGGGAGTGGCCCTCCAAAAGTTTTTAGATTGCCAATAGATTACGTCGGTTCGAATTGGCAGGCAAGAACGCCTTCGATCTAAGCTTTGTGAAATTGTCGAGTGTTGTGAGTTACGTCGCTACGCGACTGGCAGGCAGGGATGCCTGCGGTCCAGTCCGTCGGCGGCACTTCTTCATGTTGTCGAGTGCGCAACTTTTCGTCGCTACGCGACTGGCAGGCAGGGATGCCTGCGGTCCAGTCCGTTGGCGTCGCTTCTCGATGTTGTCGATTATCCGGTTATCGCTTCCGGGCTTTTACCACAGGTTTTTTGCGCACAACTTTTTTTGCCCTTGAGACTTTTCCGTTAGCCTTTGGTTTTGGTTTTCCGTTGTAGTCCGCGACGCGCTTCGAAAGTGTGTTGCGGTGGATGCCGAGCGACGTCGCGGTATTGCAGAGGTGATTTGAATTTCGTTCGAGGGCTGTTTGGATGTAGATCTTTTCGAATTCGCCCATCGCTTCTTCGAGAAGGATGCGGCCGTCGAGCATCTCGCCGATAAGGGATTCCATCCGCTTTCGCATATCCGTTTTGCCCTAAGCTTTGGGCAGCTCCTTTCCAGTCAAAAGTCGAAAAGCTTCGAGGTAACGCGCGGTCGTTGCGGCTGCTACTTCATCCGGCAGCGGCGGTGCGGGAGGCTGTTTGTTCCAGTCGAGAGTCTCGAGATATTCGCGGACGAACTGTTTGTCGAAAGATGGTTGAGCGTGTCCCGGTTCGTACTGATCGGCCGGCCAGAATCGCGATGAATCGGGTGTGAGAATTTCGTCGATTAGCAGGATCTCGCCGTCTTTATCGATGCCGAACTCGAACTTCGTATCGGCGATGATGATCCCGCGTGTGGCCGCGTATTCGCTCGCTTTTTGATATAGCTCAAGAGATGTCGATCGGAGGTAACTTGCTGTCTCCTTGTCGATTATCTCTGCGAACTCAGATTCCGTGATGTTCTCGTCGTGGCCTTGGGCCGCTTTCGTAGCCGGTGTAAATATCGGCTCGGGAAGCTTGGAGCACTGTTTCAAACCGGCGGGGAGTTCGTGTCCGGAAATGCGGCCTGTGGCGAGATAATCTTTCCAGCCCGAGCCCTCGAGATATCCGCGCACGACGCACTCGACCGGAAAAACTTTTGTCTTTTTTACGAGCGTCGAACGGCCGCGGAGCTCGGGAATATTTCGGATCGATTCGGGCATCTCATTCGTGTCAGTCGTTATGAGATGATTCGGAACGATGTCTTTTAGTTTGTCGAACCAGAACGATGAGATCGCCGTCAGCACCGCGCCTTTTCGCTCGATCGGAGTCGGAAGAATGCAATCGAATGCAGAGAGTCGATCCGTCGCGACGAGAAGATATTGTTCGTCGCTCACCTGGTAAACGTCGCGCACTTTTCCGCGATGGATGAGCTCGATGCCGACAATTGATGTCTCTGAAACAGTGGATGCGCCAGTCATAAAGAGATGCAGATCGAGAGTGTTCGACAACTGTATTACGAATCCGTTCGAGCGTAAAGGTCGCGGGGTTGCGAAATGAAAGAAAACGGAAATTTATTTTTGGAAGGCGCGTTTCCGATTTGAAATGTTATGACACGAGTCGCCGAAGGTGACCAACATTAAAGCCTGGGGTTGAGCCGGAGGCGAAACCCTAGGTACAATCAAAATAAAAATCCGTCGCTGAAAGCGACGCGCGACCACACAGTCACGAGTTTTGCGCTTCGCGTTGAAAGTGTAATGTCGAGTTTGATCAATTAGATTGTTCGTCGCTTTCAGCGACGGATCAGCTTCGGTATCTGACCTAGGGTTTCGTCGCTTCGCTCACTCAACCCTAGGCTTTAATGTGTGTCGCCTTTGGCGACTAAAGGCGATTTGTTTTAACCATGGCTCAAGCAGTACCAAGACCGAACATCATTACCGACCGAGGTTTCAAACTCGTATCGGACAATGTACCGAAAGGGGATCAGCCTCAGGCGATCGCGGAGCTCGTTCAGAATTTGAACGACGGCGTGAAGGATCAGGTGCTGCTCGGTATCACCGGAAGCGGAAAAACTTTTACGATCGCGAACGTCATTCAGGAAACGCAGCTCCCGACGCTCGTACTCGCGCATAACAAGACGCTTGCGGCGCAGCTTTATCAGGAATTCAAAACCTTCTTTCCGGAAAACGCGGTCGAGTATTTCGTTTCGTACTACGACTACTATCAGCCCGAAGCTTACGTTCCCGCATCCGATCTTTACATTGAAAAAGAAGCGACCATAAACGATGAGATCGATCGACTGCGGATGTCCGCGACGCGAGCTTTATTCGAGCGCCGGGACGTCATCGTAGTCGCTTCCGTCTCGTGTATCTACGGACTCGGCGATCCCGACGCGTATTACAACATGCTCGTCTTCGTAGAGCCGGGGATGAAGATCAAGCGCGAGGAATTTTTGCAGAAGCTAGTGGAGCTGCAGTACGAGCGCGTGAACATCGACTTCGATCGCGGCGTCTTTCGTGTTCGCGGCGACGTCGTCGAGATCTATCCGAGCTATCAGGAGCAGGCGTATCGGATCGAATTTTGGGGCGACGAGATCGATTCCGTCTATACGATCGATCCGTTGCTCGGCGAGGTTCTTGCGAAACACGAAACGCGTATTCCGATCTATCCGAAAACTCACTACGTGATGACGAAGCCGACGATCAAACGCGCCGTCAAATCGATTCGCGACGAGCTTATCGAGCACGAAGAATTACTCGTCAACGAAGGCAAGATCGTCGAAGCACAACGGCTGCATCAGCGGACGATGTACGACCTCGAGATGATCAAGGAGATGGGATTCTGTCGCGGCATCGAGAACTACTCGCGACATCTTACCGGCAAATTGCCCGGCGAACCGCCGCCGACTCTTTTAGATTATCTTCCGAAGGACGCGATGATGGTCATCGACGAATCGCATCAGACCATTCCGCAACTCGGTGCGATGTACAAGGGCGATCAATCGCGAAAGGGAACGCTCGTCGAATACGGATTTCGACTGCCGAGTGCGAAGGACAATCGGCCGCTGAACTTCGGCGAATTTGAAGGGCGTATCGGTCAAACGATCTACGTATCCGCGACGCCCGGTCCATACGAATTGCAGCGAACGCAGGGCGAGGTCATCGAGCAGATCATTCGTCCCACCGGACTGCTCGATCCGATCGTCGAGGTTCGTCCGGTGACAGGTCAGATCGATGACCTTCTCGAAGAATGCCGTCTGCGTGCCGAACGAAACGAGCGTGTTCTCGTGACGACATTGACGAAACGGATGGCGGAGAATCTCAGCGAATATTTCGCCGAGGTCGGCGTCAAAGTGAATTACCTTCACAGTGAAATTCTGACGCTGGAACGCATTAAGATCCTTCGCGATCTGCGTCGCGGCGAATTCGATGTTTTGGTCGGGATAAACTTGCTCCGCGAAGGATTGGATCTTCCGGAGGTTTCACTCGTCGCGATCCTCGATGCCGACAAGGAAGGCTTTTTGAGATCCGAACGTTCGCTGATCCAGACGATGGGACGTGCGGCGCGAAACTCGGATGGAAAAGCGATCTTGTACGCTGACAAGATCACAAAGTCGATGGAGAACGCGATCGGCGAAACGCAGCGTCGGCGAGCGATCCAGGAACAGTACAACACCGAGCACGGCATCACGCCGACGACGATCATCAAGTCGATCGACGCGACGCTCGTTACGGCATACGAGGCCGACTACTTCAAGGTACCGCTCGAGCTCGACAAGTTCGAAGAGTACTCGCCGAAGCAGTTGAAGGAAACGATCCAGCAGTTGGAGATGGACATGCGTCATGCGGCGAAGCAAATGAAATTCGAGCAGGCGGCGGAGATCAGAGACAAGTTAAAGTATCTGCGGGAGCGGGAACTGGAGTATAGGTAAGCCTCGACATGAGTGAGTTGTTTTGAACGCGAATCGGGCGGATTAACACGGATGAGTTCTGCCATGCCGACCCAACTGCAGCGTCGAATTAGCAACCTCTTTTTGAACGCGAATTGCGCGGATTTGGCGGATTAAAACGGATAAGATATATTTTTGCGCCGATAAATTTTATTTCAGTTTTTTGCGAGAACTCCCATGATCGACGAAGAACTTTCGGGACGTGTAATCAAGGTCTTTTACAAAATTTATAATGCTCTCGGATACGGTTTTATCGAGAGCATTTATCACAATGCCATGATCCTTGAGCTGGTAGGAGACGGTCTGACGATCGAGACCGAGAAGCCTATTGCGGTGTATTACGGCAGCAATGTGGTCGGCACTTTTTCTGCGGACCTCGTAGTCGAGGAAAAACTCATGCTCGAACTGAAGGCGACGGAAGTCCTGCATCCGTCACACGAGGCTCAGCTAACCAATTACCTGCGTGCGACAGATGTCGAGCTAGGGTTACTGTTTAACTTTGGCAGAGAGCCTCAGTTCAAACGAAAATATTTCTCAAACGGAAATAAACGTCGCTCGCCAATTTCGGGCGGGGAACTCTTGGAAAATCTGTTTAGAAAAGATCCGTCTTAATCCGCCTAATCCGCCCGATTCGCGTTCAAAAAAAATTGCAGATGTCGATACTGCCGCTATTTCGGCATGGTTCATCTCGCGGCGATCAACACGGGTTTCAGAGGTTCGATCAGCGTACCAACTCCCATGTTTCCCGCCGGATCGTAATTGCAGACCATCAGCAGTTTCCATTTTCCAGTCGCGGCCCGGTTGATACCGCAACCGATCCGCTCGCTTGTTGCGGAAACCACCTGCGTGTAATGAAGGCACATCTTTCCCGGTTTGCACTTCTTTGTCGCGGGATCGATGCGCTTCTTTTCGTGGAGCCATTGCTTTACGCCTTGCGTGGCTTTGGCTTTTGCATGCGACGAGACGGATATATTTTCGCCGAGAAAATTATCCGAGCGATGTTCGGCGATACCTCGGGTCGCCCACTCCTGCGCCGTAGCGGCAAGTTTGCAATCCCAAACGAGATCGGAGGCGTTGACCTTCGCGCGAGCTTCGTTGTGGCGGAATAGAATCCTGCCTATTTCTTCATTGGTGAGGCCGTTCTTTTCGGCGCAGATTATCACTGGTCCTGGTTCCTTGCTCGCTTTGTTGTCGGGAGTTTTGGTTGTCTGCTGGGAATTCGCCGATACGATCGTGAGCAGTATCACGCAAGTGCAAATGAGAATACTATCGATGATCCTTCGCATGCCGCTGATGCCTCCTTTAGGGGTTTTGAAGCCGTCCACCGAATGGGTTGAGGCTCTGTTTAGGTGGGTAAGCGGAGCCAGTCTTCGGCCCAGACCACGAGCTCGACTGGCAGAGAAGGGTACTCAAGGGCGTTGTGATTATAGGTCAGAAGAGGAAGGCGAGACAAGGTTTTTCGCGGCCAAAGGTGAGAAGCATTTGGCTGAGGGATTGTGACCCGTCGTTACTGGCGCTAAGGTAATGCCCTGCTATAATCCACTTCAAAGATGCAGGTCAAAACACAACACGACGGTTTGGAAAATTATCTTACCGACGCGAGCAATATGCCGGGCGGACACGCCGAGAAACTTTTTGTGCCGGAGTCGGCGGATGACATCGCGCAAATACTTCGAGAGGCGAACGCATCGGGAACCCCGGTGACGATCTCGGGTGCACGGACCGGAACTGTCGGCGGAGCGGTTCCGTTTGGCGGATATGTCATCTCGCTCGAGCGGATGAACAAGATCAAATCGATCGATCGCGAAACGATGACCGCGATCGTCGAGCCGGGAGTCATCCTCGGCGATTTTCAAAAAGCAGTTGAGGCGGAAGGATTATTTTATCCACCTGATCCGACGGAGTGGAGTTGCCAGATCGGCGGTACGGTCGCGACTAACGCGTCGGGTGCGAGGAGTTTTAAGTACGGAGCGACGCGCGGATTTGTGAAAGTTCTGACAGTCGTTCTTGCCCACGGTCGCGAGCTGAAGATCTCACGTGGTGAAGCGATCAGCACCGATGGCCAGTCGATCGAGTTTTCCGGAATCTGTATCAAGCTCCCCACATACGAGCGGCCGAACGTACGAAAGAACGTCAGCGGTTTTTATAATGCTCGTCCGCTGGATGCGATCGATCTGTTCATCGGAAGCGAGGGAACGCTCGGTGTGATCACCGAGATCGAGTTATCTCTATTGCCGAAGCGTGAAGGACTTTTCAGCGGTATCGTTTTCTTTGAGAGGGAAGGAGACTTACTCGGCTTTGTTAACGAGGTTCGCGAGCTTTCGTTCGATAACCGTAACGCCGCCGTCCCGGCGGCTGTCGCGGAGGCGTCTCGCCGCCGCGGGAAGGCGGGACGCCTTCCCGACAGCCAGCGGGACGCTGGCGCTACCCTTGACGCTACTCTTCTCGAGTACTTCGACGCACAAGCTCTCAAATTCATCTCAGGAAAATTTCCCGAGACTCCCGACGGCATGGCCGGAGCGATATTCTTCGAACAGGAAACTACATCCGAAAACGACGACGAACTATTCGAAGCCTGGAACGCTCTTCTTGAGAAACACAACGCCGACCTCGATCGATCATGGTTCACGACAAACGAGCAGGATCGCGAAAAGATGCGCGAGTTTCGTCATGCTCTTCCGGTTTCGGTTAACGAGTTCATCACGAAACATAAACAGAAAAAAGTCGGGACTGACATGGCGGTTCCGGATAATAAATTCCCGGGCTTCCTAAAATTCTATAAAGATACGCTCGACGCGAGCGGCATCGATTACGTCATCTTCGGCCACATCGGCGACTGTCATCTGCACGCGAACCTTCTTCCGAAAAACGATGCCGAGGCCGAACGAGCTCGTCACATCTACGGCCGCTGCATCGCTCAAGCGATCATGCTCGGCGGATGCGTGTCAGCCGAACACGGGATCGGAAAATTAAAAGCGAAATATCTGAACGTGATGATGGGCGAGCGATACTTGAACGAAATGATCGAGCTCAAACGCGTATTCGATCCGAAGGGAATTCTCGGGCGGGGAAATATGTTCGGCTGAAATACCGAGAGCGAAGACATCTCTCGGATTAGTCAACGGACTGGAACGCAGGCGTCCCCGCCTGCAACGCCGTGGCTTCCGCGGCGTCAGCGCTGCGGTCATCGAATCATAATCGCTTTTTCGTGCTTCGCACTCATGCAGGCGAGGACGCCTGCGTTCCAGTCCGGTGGCGTCGCCGCGGGTTGTTCGGTTTGGTAAGATTATTCCGGAAACGAAAACATGATCAAAGCAATATTAATGGACTTCAATGGTGTCGTGATCGATGACGAACCGATCCAGATGCGTGCGTATCAGGAATTGCTCGCGGCTGAGAACATCGCCCTTACTGACGAGCAATACTACGACTGCCTCGGGATGGATGACAAAGCGTTCGTCGCGGCGGCGTACGAACGGGTCGGCAGAACTCCGGAGCCGAACAAGATCCTCGAGCTCACGCAACGCAAGACGGAGAAATGGCGCGATCTGATGGCCGACGGCATTCCGCTGTTTGAGAATGTCGAAAATTTCATCCGCAAGATGGCGAGCGAATTCTCGCTCGGGATCGTCAGCATGTCGGGCCGTCCTGAGATCGAGTTCATCCTCGAACGTACTGGTTTGACGGACTGCTTTGACATCATCGTCAGCGCGGAGGACGTTTCGAATTGTAAACCCGATCCCGAATGCTACCGGCTCGGTTTTAGGAATCTCGATCTTGCCCGCACATCGCAGGGTCATCTGCCGATGATCCACAGCGAATGCGTCGTCATCGAAGATTCGCCTCCGGGCGTCCAATCGGCGGTCGCTGCAGATCTTCCTGTGCTCGGCGTGACGAATACTGTCGACGCCGATCGACTGCGAGAAGCGGGTGCGACCTGGATCGCACGCGATCTCAACGATTGGTTCCCCGACTCCGTGCGCCGAGCTTTCGCGTAAACGATTATTTCGATAGGACGCATTTGTTAACCGCAGATGGACGCAGATAAAGCGGATCAAAACTCTATTCTTATGATCTGCTTTATCTGCGTTTATCTGCGGTAAAAGTTTTTACGCATTTGCGGAATACAATACGATGTCCGAACATTTCATCTCTCTAACAGACGCCGAAAGCAACTTACTTTCTTGTGCGGCGTTTCTTTCGGAACGCATTACTAGCGTTGACGGTCACGCTGAGGCGATGACTGCGATCGTTCCGCTCTATCTTCAAAAACAAAATGTCGATCTCGCCGCCGAGCTCTCGAATACCGTCGACGATCCCTACACTCGTGATCGTCTGCTGACTCTCGTCGCCGAAAAATGCGCGGAAACGGCCGACGACGAGTACGCGCTGCAACTTGCCAACGCGATCGAGGATCAGGGGCTCCGCTCGCAGGCATTCGAGCGTGTCGCTCTGCGTCAGGCCGCGCGAGGCGAGTTTGATCAGGCTCGAGCTGTCGCGGACACGGTCGATCATTTCGACGGAATTCTCGCCGGCATCGCGGTGAACGAAGTAAGACGCGGACTTCATGATGCGGCAAACGAAACTCTTGCCGGGATCACATATCCGGGTGCCGCGGTAACAGCACTTCATGAAATGGCGCTCGAAAGTATTGCTGCCGAAGACGCGGAAAAGGCAACCGGATTTCTCGAGAAGGCGATCGAAAAAGCAGAGGAGATCGAGCAGCCCGAGGAAAAGTCGCGGGCGTTTTGTGATATCGGAAACGGTTTTATCGACGCCGGTCGAAAGGACAAAGCGATCGAGTCATTCGATAAAGCGAAGTCGAGTGCCGAGACGATCGAGAGCATGCATCGCGACATGTACTTGTCGCTCGCCGCTCAGGGATTTGTTCACGCGGGAAGTTTGGAGCTTGCCGACCGCACGCTCGATATCGTTTCGGATAAAACGCAGATGGCATCGGCGCTTCTCGGATATTCCCGCGAGTTCTGGAAACAGGACGATCGTACCGAAGCGATCGACTCGCTCGAAGAATCATTCGCGGTACTTTCATCGCAGCACGAACGCGAGACGCGGGACAGCCGAACGAAGTTTCGCTTGTTCACGCAGATCGCCGCGCAGTTCGCCGGGTTTGAGAAAGGCGAGCGTGCGATAGAGATCGCCGAAGGGATTCAAAACGATGCCGAGCGAACATCGGCTCTGACGCAGATCGCGGCGATCCTTACGATCCGCGACCAGGATGACGAAGCTCGTCACGCGCTCCGATCGATCGCGGACGACGGCGATCGGGTTTTTGCTCTGATCGGAATGAGCGATGCAAAAGAAAAAAACGGCGATCGTGGTGCGGCAATCGGGATGCTTGACGAGTCGACGGCACTTGCCGACGAAGTTCCTCAACTAACTTTTCGTGCCGCTGCCTACAACGAGATCGGCCGAAGGTTCACATCGTTCTCCGAGACCGAGAAAGCACGCGAGGTTTTTATCAAAAGTGTTGAAACCATCGCGCAGGTGCGCGACAGCAGCTCGCAGGCCGTTGCACTTGCGAGCCTTGCGCAGATCGCCGACGAGACCGGAGCCGACATCGAATCCGATAGCTCGCTCAGATCCACGTTGAGAGCTCTAGCATTACGTGCCGTGAAATAATTCCAGATAGTGACAAACTCCGCCAAGCAGCCGTGCGACGAAGCCGTGATCGGATCGCGGACCGACGTCAAAGATTGCGCCGAATCGATCGGACGCTGGGTGCTGGCTGCGGCGATCCTAGGTTCGAGCATTTCGTTTATAGACGGAACGGTCGTGAACGTCGCATTGCCGATCCTACAGCGCGATCTCGACGCGACGGTCGGTCAAACGCAGTGGGTCGTCGAGTCGTATGCACTGATGCTGTCTGCGCTGATTTTGGTGGGCGGATCTCTTGGCGACATTTTCGGTCGCAAAAAAATATTCTCACTTGGCGTTCTACTTTTCGGGATCGCATCGGTGCTTTGCGGGCTCGCACAGGATGCGAATCAGTTGATCGTCGCACGCGGCGTTCAGGGGATCGGCGCGGCGATGCTCGTTCCCGGCAGCCTAGCGCTGATCAGTGCAAACTTCAGCAAGAAAAAGCGGGGCCGTGCGATCGGAACATGGTCGGGCGTGACGGCGATCGCCGCCGGTGTCGGACCGGTGCTCGGCGGTTGGCTGATCGAGACTTTCTCGTGGCGATGGATATTCTTTCTTAACGTTCCGCTTGTCGTCGCCGTGCTTCTCATCACCATTTTCCGCGTTCCCGAAAGTCGCGATGACGACGGCCCGACGCGTGTCGACTGGTTAGGAGCAGGTCTCGCAACGATCGGACTCGGCGGCCTTGTGTTCGGGCTGATCGAATCGAATTCGCTTGGCTTCCGCAGTCAGATCGTGATCTCAAGTCTGATCATCGGAACGCTGTCGATCGCGGGATTCATCTTCATTGAATCACGTATTAAGAATCCGATGATGCCGCTCGGGCTTTTTAAGTCACCGGCGTTTCTCGGATCGAATCTACTCACGCTCTTTCTCTACGCGGCGCTCAGCGGTCTGATGTTTTTTCTCCCGTTCAATCTGATCCAGGTGCAGGGCTACGGTCCGACGAAGGCTGGTGCGGCGCTGGTTCCGTTCATTATCACGATGTTTGTGCTAAGCCGATGGGCAGGCGGTCTTGTCGATCGATTTGGTTCGAAGTTGCCTCTCACGGTCGGGCCGTTCATTGCGGCGTGCGGCTTTGCATTGTTCGCTCTGCCGGGTGCGGACGGAGCGAGTTACTGGACGACATATTTTCCGGCAGTGATGGTGATGAGTCTCGGAATGTCGATCGCCGTCGCCCCGTTGACGACGACGGTGATGGGAGCCGTCGAGTCGAAGCACGCCGGAACCGCGTCCGGAATAAACAATGCAGTTTCTCGAACAGCGGGATTGATCGCAGTCGCTGCATTCGGCGTTGTGTTGGTGATGAGCTTTGAGAAAAGGTTCGTGTCGGAAATTAATTCGATGCAGCTCTCACCGGGGATTCAAGGTCAGCTTTTGGCGCAGTCGACTCGGCTAGTGGAGATCAAAATTCCGGAAGCGGTTTCCCCGGATCAAGCTTCGGTGATCACGCAGTCGATTCGGAATTCATTTGTCTCCGGTTTTCGAATTGTGACTATCATTTCTGCGGTGTTGGCGGTGCTTAGTTCGCTTGTGGCGTGGGTTTTGATACCCGGGAAGATCCGGGAAGGAAAGTCGCAGGAATGATCGATCTTTGCTTTATGAATTGCCTACGGCTCCAGGGAGTGTGTCAAAACTCCGCCGGGTTTCACCGCGTTAGCGGTTGACCGAGTTTAGCCGTGGGTCTTAACCCACGGTAGGCTCGGAACAAAATTGCGTCGCGTAGCGACGCACGGACGATTCGACCGTCGCTACGCGACGGATGTTGTTTACGTTACGATCCGTGGGTTAAGACCCACGGCTAAACTCGTCAACCGCTAACGCGGCGAAACCCGGCGGAGTTTTGACAGCTCTCTGAAGCCGGAGGTTAGATTTTCTCAAGCCCGGCTTTTAGCCAAAAAAAGGGCTTGAGCCGAAATGCGAAGTATCTGAGAATGATCGATACGAACATTTCGCTCCTAACGGAGCAAAGACAGAGCACGGCTTTAACTTGGCGCATACGGGAGCAAGGCCGCCACTTTTTACACATCACTTCCGATCAAATCTTCAAAAGTCTCCCGCCTTCTTATCAACCCAGCTGACCCATCTTGTTTGATCAAAACGACGGGCGGCAAAAATCTTCCATTGTATTGCGAGGCTTGAGCCAAAGAATATGCTCCACAATTTAATAGCGCGAGGATCTCGCCGGCTTCGACGTTTGCGGGCAGCAGTCGATGATCCGGCAGGCGATTGTGACCTTCGTGATCGAAGTACACATCGCCGCCATCGCATAACGGCCCGGCGAGTTTGTAAGATGACGCATAAGCCTCCCCGGCTCTGTCGGCCGAGATGAGATGGTAGTACCACTTGTACGTTTCCATCGAGAGGAGGATGTTGAAGCCGGCGTCGGTGAGCAACCAGTTATCGGTAGCGCCAGCGTCGCGGCGGCGAGACGCCTCCGCGACAGCCGCCGGGACGGCGGCGTTACTTACCGGCCTTTCTTTGTGATTTCTCACAGTCGTCAGACAAACGCCGGCGTCGGAGATGATGCTGCGGCCGGGTTCGAGTAAAAGAGTTAGGCCATCGAGCACTTCGGTCGAACCGCCGTCGGCTGCGATGTTCTTTACTAACTTCCATGCTTCGCCGATAGCGGTGGCCGGTTCGAAATCGGCGGAAAACATCTCGAGCTGCTCGCGAGGAAACTCGGCCGAATGCATTCGATCGCGAAGATAGTTAACCGGGAATCCGCCGCCGAGATTTACGTGGCCGAGTTTGATTCCGGTTTCTTTATAAATCCGCTCCAGAGTTTCGAAGAGCATCTGA
This sequence comes from Acidobacteriota bacterium, assembly GCA_003223025.1. Taxonomy (GTDB): domain Bacteria; phylum Acidobacteriota; class Blastocatellia; order Pyrinomonadales; family Pyrinomonadaceae; genus OLB17. The sequence goes on along the minus strand of QHXR01000003.1, from coordinate 238,372 downwards.
AATGCATCCGCGTACGCATGTGGTTCGGGATTTTGGGATCCGATGTGCAGATGAATTCCGCGGAGATCGACGTGGGGTGAATCTTTGTATTTGCGAAATGCTTCAAACGCTTCGTCGGGCATCATTCCGAACTTCGAAGTCAGAAGCGCAGTCTGCAATCCCGAATGCGTTCCGGTCTCGATCTCGGGAACGAGACGGAGACTGACATTCGCTTTTTTGCTTAGACGCTTTGCAGTTTCTTCGATCAGCGAAAACTCGAAAAGGGAATCGACCTGGATCGCATAGATCCCGGCATCGATCGCATTTTCAATTTCCCAAACTTCTTTGCTCGTTCCGTTGAATATTATCTGCTCGCCGGTGAATCCAACTTTGAGAGCTTTCCAAAGTTCGCCGCCGGAGTTCACTTCAATATCGATTCCGGAATCTTTTACCGCCTTTAAGATCCCGAGCGTCGACATCGCTTTCGCCGCGTAGCAGATCTTGAGTGGGCAATCGATGACCGATGCGCTTTTTTGAAGACGGTCGATGTTGTGACGAATTCGCGACTCGCTATAAACGAATAGCGGCGTTCCGTGTTCGCGTGCGAGTTCGACTGCATCGACACCATCGATGTGAAGATGGTCGTCGCGAACGTCGAGGAAGTTTTCTATTTGCCAGGCCTGAGTCATAAAGAATTTTCGCGGATGTCGTCAACGGACTGGACCGCAGGCAAGGCTGCCTGCGGTCCAGTCCGTTGACGACGTTACTTTTTCGTCATTTGAATACCGGTCCCGCGTGGATACAATCCCGGCAGGGTTATCGGCAGATGGCCGGTGATGTCCTGCGTTCCGAGAATCGCACGAGCTGTCGCACGTTGGAGCGAAGGCATATCGCCGTAGGCGACTAAGTAAGTTTTCAGCTCCGGAAACGAGCTCAAGATATACGGATTGCCGAAACTGATACCGATCACTTTCTTATTCGACGCCAGAGCTTCTCTCAAGATCGCGGCTCCGTTCTCGGGAACACCGACGCTATTCTTCGCACCGGATCGAACGCGTCCGTAAAGACCGACGACGACCGTGTCAGCTTCGCGAACTGCTTTTCTAGCCGCGTCGATCTGTTCTTGTATCGAATTTTCTTGAATGTAAGCCGACGAGAAACGCAGTCCGTTCGATCGAAGAGAACCAACTAGTGGACCCATCACACCGAGATCAAATCCATTTGAGATCCCGATCACCGCGACTTTCTTCGAACGATCGAGAGGAAGATTATCGCCATCGTTTCGCACGAGCGTGATCGCTTTCGTCGCGATCTCGTCCGTCAGCTCCGTTGTCTCGGCATTCGAGACGATGCGATCGATCTGGTCGATCGGCGTCATCCTCTCTTCGAAAAGTCCAAGCTCGTGTTTCCACGCGAGCTGTCGACGAACCGAGTCATCTAGACGCGACATCGGAATTCGCCCCGACGTTACCGCGGCTTTCAGACCCCGGAGCATCGCATCGACATCCGCCGGTTTTTCGAGAATGTCGGTGCCTGCGAGAAACGCCCGAACGCCGGCTTCTTCCTGCGTGAAATAAATTGTCAGGCCGCTCATCGACATCGCATCCGAGACGATCAAACCTTTGAATCCCATCTCGTTTCGCAGGATGTCTGTCTGCACTTTTGCCGAGAGCGTTGCCGGAATCGTCGCCGATTGATTTACGATCTCCGCTCCGACTTCGGAATCGCCTTGAATGAAATTCTTGAGCGGCTTTATCTCTTCGCTGTCGATCTGCGGTAGCGCGATGTGCGCGATCATGACCGCACCAATACCGGCCTCGACGGCCTTACGAAAAGGAACCAGCTCGGTCTGTTCGAGACGCTGTTTTGAATAATCGATGATCGGAAGTCCGCGATGCGAATCGACTGCGGTATCTCCGTGCCCCGGGAAATGTTTTGCCGTCGCGATCACGCGTTCGCTTTGAATTCCTTCGGCGAATGCAGTTCCGAACTTCGCGACGTCCTCGGGTGCTTCACCAAAACTTCGAACGTTGATGACGGGGTTCGCCGCGTTGTTGTTCACATCGAAGACCGGAGCATAGACGTGACGGATCCCGATCGCACGAGCTTCGCGACCGGTGACGACACCGATTCGTCGTGCATATTCAGGATTGCCGGTCGCTGTCACCGCCATCGCCCAAGGGAAGTTCGTCGCGTCTTCGAACCGCATTCCGATCCCGGTTTCCGCATCGAGCGACATCAGCAGCGGAACGTCGGCGAGCGCCTGCATCCGATTCGCGAGGATCGTTGTTTCGTAGATCGGTGCTCCAAAGAAGATTACGCCGCCGATCTTGTTATCGACGACATCGTGACGAAGAGATTTGAAGAAGGCACTATCCTGATTCGCGAATCGAGCGTTGATGCCGATGTGAATAAGCTGCCCGACCTTTTCATCGACGGACATTTTCTTGAGACGTTTGTCGGCGAACTTCCAGGACTTCTCAGATGGCTCTAGTTTTTGCGACGCGTTTTGTGTTTGCGACGCGGAGACTTGGAGACGCGGCGACGCGGAGAGGGAAGTCGTGTGAGCAAGGAGGATCGAGATCGAAAGTAGATTCACGACCAGCCTTTTTCGTGTTGTTTCGTGTGCTTCGTGTGGTTCGTGGTTACTTCTTACTGAAATAAATCCGGAACCACGAATCACACTAAACACGCGAACAAGACACGAAAAGAAAGGGGCAGAATTTCGATTAAAGACTAACTTCATTTTTAGAACTTCGGATGACTAACGTTGCAATGAATGTTACGACAAGAGTCGTCATGCTGCCGATCAGTGCGTACCAGGTCCACGCGATCTTTGTACCCAATAAGATGTAAAGCATGAGGGCGATGCTCGCGATCATGCCGATCAGCGCATGGATCTCTTTCGATCTCTTTAGAAAAGTTCCGACGAGAAATACGCCGAGGATCGGGCCGTTGATCAAGGACGCGACCGACAGAGCGAGCCCGAGTGCCGATTCACCCGACTTCATAAATCCGATCGCGACGATGATCTGAACAATGCCAATAATGACAGTCAGCCAACCCGCGAGACGCACCAGTTGTTTGTCCGTTGCGTCTTTTGCGAACGGTTTGTAAAGATCGTTGATCGCGGTTGCCGCGATCGAATTTAACGACGACGAAAGCGCCGCCGCGAAGATCGCCGCGACGACGAGACCAGACAGTCCGGCAGGCATGTGCTCGGTTATGAAATTCGGAAATACCTGATCGCCTTTTGCAAACGGGATCGTCGCCGGAATTCCCGAACCTGCGACGCCGGCTTGCCCGTAATCCGCGAGATTGTACGGTGCGTAGAAAACGAACAGCAGTACGCCGATAAAAAGAAATCCGATGAACTGTGCGAGAACGACCGCACCGGACGACAACAGCGCGAGCGATGCCGACGACGGCTTCTTCGTGCAGAGATAACGCTGCACGAGATATTGATCGGTCCCGTGCGTCGACATCGTCAGGAAACATCCGCCAAGTATGCCGGCCCAGAATGTGTATGTCTTCGCCGAGTTCCAGACGAAATCAAAGACCGCGAACTTATTGTATTGCTCGCCGAGCGACATGACGGTCGAAAATCCGCCGTCGATATTTTGAAGCAGAACGACGGCTGCGGCGATCGCGCCGCCGATGTAAATAACGAGCTGCACGACCTCGACCCAGATCACGGCTTCCATCCCGCCGTAGAATGTGAAGACGATCATGACGACGCCGAGCAGAATTATCGAGCCGATGATGATCGTCGTCGAATCCGCTCCCGGATTGAACGACGTGTACACCGCGGCGAGCACGAACGCGGTCAGCAGCAGACGGACCCCGTCGGCGACATTTCGCATGATGACGAACAGCGCCGACGCGAGCATCTTTACTTTGTTACCAAAACGATCACCGAGAAGTTGATACACCGTCTGCAACTCGCCTTTGAAATAGAGCGGAATGAAGATCAGCGAGATGACGATCCGGCCGAGCATGTAGCCGAGCACGAGTTGGAGAAACTCGAAGTTGCCGCCTTTCGCAAATGCGACTCCGGGGACGGAGACGAATGTGATCGTACTCGTCTCGGTCGCGACGATCGACATCGCGATAGCCCACCACGGTACGCTGCGGTCGCCGACGAAATAATCATCGGTCGTCTCCTGTTTACCCGAGAACAAGATCCCGAACGCCGTGATGCCGATCAGGTAGCCGAAGATGATTACGAGGTCGAGTGTTTGCATTTTTCGAACGCTGATTTCGTCAGTGTGTTTTCGTGTAAGTTCGCGGTTCCAAGTCCTATGAGCTTCAGAACTGGAACCACGAACTTACACGAAAACACGATTGTTGTGCGCGGGACCGGAGTCGTCACGACTAAAAAGGTAACCGGGCTGTGACAAAACTACTTTTCGCCAACATCTTATTTCTCTAAAGCACTCACGGCCGCATCGACTACATAAGACGATCTCTCGAGTGCTGTTTGGGCGGAGCGAAGATCGGCGTTCGCTCGATGCATTACAAGTGCGACGCGTAGATCGCCGCCGGCATTCTCCATCAACTTGGTCGCCGTCACTTCATCGATTTTTGCTTCGTCCATTAAAATGCGGACGGCTCGATACTGAAGTTTTTCGTTCGACGTTTTCATGTTCGTCATATGATTGCCGCTCACATAGCCGAGTCGGATCATCGCGACCGTCGAGATCATGTTCAGGATCAACTTCTGCGCAGTACCGGCTTACATGCGGGTCGAGCCCGTGATCGCCTCGGGGCCCACGACCGGAACGATGGCGATATCGACCGTTTCGGTTATCTTCGAATCCGGATTGCAGACGATGCATGCGGTGAAACAACCGAGCTCGCGTGCGTACTTCACGGCGCCGATCGTATATGGAGTTCGGCCCGAAGCAGCGATTCCCACGACTGCGTCTTTCCAATTGAGACCGCGCTCTTTCAGATCTTCGGCGCCCTGTTCGTTGTTGTCTTCGCTGGACTCGGTCGCTTTATGAAGCGCGTCGTATCCGCCGGCGATGACGCCTTGGATCAGATCGTACGACACTCCGAACGTCGGAGGAATTTCAGACGCATCAAGCACTCCGAGCCTTCCGCTCGTACCCGTACCGATATAAAAAAGCCGTCCGCCACTCTGCAGACGCACGACGATCTCATCGATCGCTTTCGCGGTCTCGGGGAGCACTTTCTCGATCGCATCAGCGACGGATTTGTCTTCGTTATTGATGAGCCGAACGGCGTCGAGAGTCGAAACTTTATCGATCTCCGACGTCTTCGGGTTATCGGTTTCAGTTATAGGAATCACTTTAAGTATAAGAGAATACTTTGGAAAAAAAGGCAAGCAGGTAGACGATACTGCGGCGCAATTAACCGCAGATAACACGGATGACGCAGATCAAGAAATCCAACTTATCCCTTTATCTGCGTCATCCGCGTTATCTGCGGTTAATAACGACATAGAACTCACCACTAGTGCTCGCGGGAATTCCGCTTCGCGTAAAACGTGTACGCGAGACCGGCAGCTCCGAGGGCAAGCGCGGTTCCGGTTAGCACCGGATGAAGACTCGCTTTTGTATAGAGACTGCTCTCCGCAACATGGCCGTCGTAATTTCCGCGTTCACTTAGACGTGAGTCGTTCGGTTCGTAAAGTCCTTCGAGCGCGCGGTCAGAGTCAGGTGCGTCATTCGCGGTCTGCCCAAGCATCGTCGTTTCCATAATTCGATCCGTCAGACGCGGAGCATATTCGCCGATGGTCGACAAAGCTTTGCCCGCACCCCCAACGAAGAGATCGCGAACTTGATTTTCGGCGCAATGAAGTATGGCCTCAGCGACCGTTTCCGGAGCGTAAACCGGAGGCGGATTCTCGGGTTGGATCCCGAGATAATTCTTTGCGTGTTCTTTGTAAGGCGTGTTGATGGCCGACGGCTTGATAAGCGTCACCGAGATAGGAAATCCGTCCGCCTCGAGCTCCATCCGGAGAGCGTCCGTGAATCCTTTCGCCGCATGTTTCGACGCGCAGTAAATGCCCTGGATCGGGATCGCGCGATCGGACAGCGTGCTCCCGATGTTGATGATCGCGCCTCCGCTCGCTTTCATGTTGCTCGCCGCGACGAGCGAGCCGTATACCATTCCCCAAAAGTTAGTCTCGAAGAGTTGGCGCATGTCCTGAATCGGGACCGCCATAAGTTTTCCGTAGATCGAAACTCCGGCGTTGTTGACCCATGTGTCGAATCCTCCGAATTTGTTTAGTGCTTCAGCGGCGATCTTCTTCACGTCTCCAAAAATGCCGACGTCGGCGGCGATATAAACTGCTTCGCCGCCGGCATTCGTGATCTCATCGGCTAATTTCGCAAGTGCTTCTTCATTACGTGAGGCAAGCACGAGGCGCACACCTTTTTCCGCCGCCATTCGAGCGGTCGTCAAGCCTATGCCGCTCGATGCACCGGTGATCACCATTACCTGATCACTAAGACGTTTTAGATTTACTGCCATTACTACCACTCCTTAAGTCCGTGCGGTCGTCGATCTCGCTGATGCGTTCGAGAGCGAGCTCGGTGCGTCAAGATTCGCACCATCGTGAACTCCGACCCCGAGACGTTCGACAAGTTCGCCGCCGAGCCATCCACCGAGTCCCGCGACGGCCGCTCCGACAAACGACAGTACGCTTGCCATAGTTTCCGGATGTTCCGGAACATCGTGTCGAAGCCACCAACTGCCGGCGAATAATAGAATGGCAAGCAGATTAGCTCCGCCGTGCAACAGCCCGATCGTCTTTGCACGCGTGCCCGACGGGATCGCAAGCCAGTCGATCAACCCGAACGGCGCGGCGATCAGTCCGCCGACGATACCAGCTGCCATCATCCAGTATGCGACCGACGCCATGTCGCGATTTCCCCAGATCAGATAAATAATGTCGAAAACGACAGCCGTTGCCAGTAGGCCGAGCGGGAATACGATAAGGATCGGATGAATCGAATGCCCCAAAAACCTTGCTTTGCTTTCCATTTGAATGGCCTCCTTGAAAAATGCGCAGTCGTGTGCGTTTCGAATCGAAACACTCTCTGCGGGTAATTCAATGTCGAGCAATCAATATGCCGCACTGGAATTGGAATGCCTTGTTTTTGTCGCAGAGCGACATTTGCATTTAGACGTGGCCCTTCAGGCCACGGAAGGCTTTCAAAGGATGCGCGTCGCGTAGCGACGCCTGAGCTCGGTAGTCGCTAACGCGACGTGATGTTTTCACGGATATACCGTGGCCTGAAGGGCCACGGCTAAATGCAAACGTCGCTAAGCGACGAGGAATTCAGCGTCGGTTTCCGTTCTGAGGTGTTTGGAATGCCATGAGTGCGGCGGCGTGGGCGGGTGCCATCGAAGGTTCGGTGAGAAATGCTTTGGCGGCGCATGACCGGACTTTCTCGAGCATGGGATTCGTGAGCAGAGAACCGGCATGAAAGACGCTGCCGACGCACCCGATCGGAACCTTGCTGTTTTCGAGTCCGAGTTTTTCGATGACGGCGCACGCGGCGAGTCCCAGTTCGAATCCTGCGTCTTTCAAAATTCCGATCGCGATCTCATCTCCATCCTGCGCGGTCTCGACGACGAGTCGAGCAAATCCCGCGATGCGACTGTTATCAACCTGCGGCGAGTAGATCGCGACGATCAAATTCTCCGGACCCGATGCACGAAAGTATTCCGAAGCTCGCTGGCTCAGCATCGTCGGAACTCCGCGTCCGTCGGATGCTTTCGCGATCGTGTGCAAAGCTTGCTGCGCGATCCCGACGCCGCCGCCTTCATCTCCTGCGAGCGGCCCCCATCCGCCGGAGATCGCCATCTCGCCCTTCTCATTTTTGCCTAGACAGACTGAACCCGTTCCGGCGATGACGACGAGACCGGGCTTACCCTGCGTCGTCGCATAGAGCGCGATCTCGGCATCGGTAACAACCTCGACCTTTCTTATCCCGAGGCGTTTGATGAAACTTTCTTTCACGCTGCGCTTCAAGTCGGCGCGACGTACGCCCGCGAGTCCGAGTGTCGCTGCTGCGATGTCTCCGCGCGACACTCCGCCGCGATCACATGCTTCGTTGATCGCCTTTGCAATATTTGTAACTGCGGTTTCGACACCGACTCGAAGCGGGTTTGACGGGCCGGCTAAACCTTCGCATGTAACCTCGCGAGACTCATTCATCACCGCGATTTGCGTCTTGGTCCCGCCGCCGTCGACGCCGAGATAGACCTGGTGGGATCGCTGCTTTCTCTTGCCGTCTGTTGGGGAAGTGGCCATTGGGAGATTATTCTTGAGCAAACTTGACTTATAATCAAACATAACGGATTTTATGTAAGCGATAAGCATGCGTGATGTCGCATCGCTTTGAGTCCCGCCTTTGGGCGGCCCGTTATTTTCAATTGCCGCCTAAAGGCGGTACTCAAAACAAAATGGAAATCAGACAGCTCAAGGCGTTTCTTGCGATCGCGGAGGCGAAGACGTTTACAGCCGGTGCGCGACGAGTGAATGTCACGCAGGCCGCGATATCGATGCAGATCCGGCAGCTCGAGGACGAGGTCGGACTTCAGTTGTTCACGCGCACACCGCGTCGCGTGATCCTAACCGAAGCCGGCGAATACTTGCTCGAGCGGGCGAGAAAAATTCTGCGCGAGCATGATTCCGCGCTCGCCGAGATCGCCGAAGTCGCCGGAGCCGAGTACGGTCGTTTGCGCATCGGCTCGGCGTCCGGGACGTTTGCGATGCATCAACTGCCGACGATCATGCAGCGGTTGAAAGAGACGTTTCCGAATTCGGAATTGTCGGTCGCGTCGGGAACAAGCACGCGACTAGTCGATCGGATCATGCACGGCGAGCTCGACACGGCGTTCATCTCTCTGCCGGTCGACAATACGAATGTCACGACCGAATCGCTCTTCTCCGATGAGATCGTCGCGATCGCACATCCGAAACATCCGCTCGCGAAAGAAAAGTACATCAGCGCAGCAACTCTCGCGGCGGAGAAATTGATCCTCGGCGAACGCGGCGGAAACACGCGGCGGATGATCGACGAATTTTTCTCGGCGGCGAATGTGAAACCGAACATTTCGATGGAGCTCTCTCGTCAGGAAGCGATCAACGAAATGGTCGCGAACGGCCTCGGCGTCGGAATGGCCGGTGCGAAGAGCGTTAATAAGGACATCAAAGAAGGAAAGATCATCGCGTGGTTCATCGAAGGTGCCGAGATCAAGTGGGAGCTCGGACTCGCGCGTTTACGCGGCGGACATTTCTCTCCTATCGGGAAAGAGTTCGTGAAATTGTGTAAGGAAAGTTTTGTTGAGAGAGAGAAAGAGCTCAAAGCTCGGAAGTGATTTTGTCGCGACGCGGAGACGCGGGGACGCGGGGACGCGGGGAGGCGGAGACGCCGGGACGCGGGGACGCGGAGACGGGGAGACGGAAGGCGCGGGGACGGGGAGACGGAAGGCGCGGGGACGGGGAGACGCGGAGACGCGGAGACGCGGAGAAGGAAGGCGCGGAGGCGCACCCGCAACGCGGGAGAAATTCTTGTCGCCAAAGGCGACGCACAATAAAGCCTAGGGATGAGCGAGGAACGAGCGAATCCCTAGGTAAGATCCACCAGGATTCCGTCGCTGAAAGCGACGAACAATTGTCAGCATTGTTGGTCGCCTTCAGCGACCGATTCGTTTTTGTAATCTTACCTAGGGTTTCGGCCTGTTCGGCCTCAACCCTAGGCTTTAATGTTTGTCGCCTTTGGCGACTCAGAAGATGTTTGTCGTCGCCGGCGACTCGGAAGTTTGATTGGTAATGAACACCTCGCTAGCTAGAATCACCACGTTTTCTTTTTTTCTTTGCCTTCTCTGCGCCCACGCTTTTGCGCAAGGCTTGCCTGTCGCATCGCCGCAATCTGTCGGGATGAACGCGGCGAAACTCGAACAGATCGAACCTCTTGTACTTGCCGACATCGCCGATAAAAAACTTCCCGGGGCGGTCATCATCGTCGGACATAAAGGGAAGATCGTTTACAGAAAAGCATTCGGCAATCGCTCGCTCGTTCCGACTGTCGAGAAGATGACGATCGATACGATCTTCGATGTCGCTTCGCTGACGAAACCGATCGCGACGGCGACTTCGATCATGATCCTCGTCGAGCAGGGCAAGCTTCGACTCAACGATACGATCGGGAAGTACATTCCCGACATCGATGACGAGCAAGCGAAGAGGGTAACCATCCAACAACTGCTCACCCACACATCCGGTTACGCACCGGACTTCGATTTAAAAGAAAAATGGACGGGTCGCGAGGGAATGCTCGCGGCGTTGAAGAAAGAAAAGCTTCGAACGCCTCCGGGGACGAAGTTTGTGTATTCGGATATCGGGTTCATTGTGTTGGGGGAGATAGTTTATCGAACAACCGGAACAAGTCTCGATCAATTTATTGCAGTCAACCTAGCGCCACGATTGGGTGCAATGTTTCGTTTCCACCGAGATTATTCTATTAGCGGAACTGGAGCCAACGAAATTCCTGTTTCGCAGTTACGCCCGGGAGAAATGATTGCCCCGACCGAAAACATCAGAGGCCAGAATAGCTACCTCGGTTCAGCCTTCGAAGGAGACGACAGGACGGGCTCCCAAATTCTTCGCGGGACAGTGCATGATCCGACTTCTTTCCGCATGGGCGGAGTCGCCGGCCACGCCGGACTATTCTCCACCGCTGATGATCTCGCACGATACTGCCAGATGATCCTCAACAATGGGATCGCACCGGGCGGAACCGCGAGCGGTAGCGACCGGGTGTCCCGTCGATCAAGAGTACTCAGACCGGTGACGGGTGACCCGGTCGCTACCGCTCCCGGTTCCGCCTCTCATCCGACGCGCATTTTGTCAGCCCAGACGATCGCACTGATGACGCGCCCCGTCGTCGTCTCAGAGGACGGAGCGACGCGTGGACTCGGATGGGACATCAACACATCATTCTCTTCGAATCGGGGTGAACTCTTTCCGCTCGGATCATTCGGCCACACGGGATTCACCGGCACGAGTGTCTGGATCGATCCCGTCTCGCAGACGTTTGTCGTCTTCATGTCGAATCGAGTTCACCCCGACGGAAAAGGTGATGTCGGTCCGCTGCGTGCGAAAGTTGCGACCATCGTCGCATCCGCGATCGAGGATACGCCGATCGAGAAATTCAAGCAGGCCGAGGCTGAATACAATGCCGCGGTCACCGCACAGATCCCGGGCTTCGTCGAGAGAAAAAAACAGTTATCAGTTATCAGTTCTCAGTTATCAGTTATTCCGAAGAATCAAACCGTACTAAATGGAATTGATGTTCTAGAACGCAACGGTTTCAAAGAGCTCGAAGGCAAACGCGTCGGACTCGTCACAAATCACACCGGACGAAACTTCGCAGGGAAGCCGACGATCGATGTTCTCTTTGAAGCAAAGAACGTAAAGCTCGTCGCACTATTCGCACCCGAGCATGGGATCCGCGGTGAGTTAGATCAAGAGAAGATCAACGACACGAAAGATGAGAAAACCGGACTGCCCGTCTACTCTCTGTACGGAGAATCCAGACGGCCGAAACCGGAGCCGTTCAAGGATATCGACGTTCTCGTCTATGACATCCAGGACATCGGTGCTCGTTTCTATACTTATACGGCGACGCTGAAGAATGTGATGGAGGAAGCGAGTAAATTGGTCAAACCAATTTATGTCCTCGATCGGCCGAACCCGATAAACGGTGTCGATGTCGAAGGCTGGCTCGCCGAAGAAGACAAACTTTCCTTCATCGCCGCTCATACGATTCCGGTCCGCTACGGACTAACGATCGGAGAACTCGGTCAGATGATGAACGCCGAGCGAAAGATCGGAGCCGATCTTCGCGTTATCAAGATGGAAAACTGGTCGCGGTCGATGTGGTTCGATGAGACGGGACAGACGTGGGTGAATCCGTCGCCGAATATGCGCTCGCTGAACGAGGCGACGCTGTATCCCGGCATCGGACTTCTCGAGACGACAAACGTAAGCGTCGGACGCGGAACCGACACGCCGTTCGAAGTTGTCGGTGCTCCGTGGCTCGACGGTCAGAAGCTCGCAAGTTACCTGAATGCAAAGAATATCAAGGGCGTGAGATTTGTGCCGGTGAGATTCAAACCGAATACTTCCGTCTTCAAAGACGAGCAGGTCAGCGGAATAAACATCATCGTCACCGATCGAAACGCGTTCGAATCCGTCCGCACCGGACTCGAGATCGCGGTCGCTCTTCGCAAACTCTACCCGACCGACTGGCAGGTCGATCGATACGCTCGACTACTCGTTAACGGTGAGATTCTCGAGATGGTGAAGCGCGGAGATAACGCTGAAACGATCGAGAAGTCGTGGTCAAAATCGCTTCAAGACTTCGAGAAAAGACGGGCACCGTACTTGCTTTACAAATAATAGATTTAGAGTTATAAAAACTCGCAGTTTCACTTTTTGTAACAACCTGTTCATTTTAAGGATTTTAGGTGACGTTCGTAATTTTTGTGTGTCCTGAGCGATAACGAAAATTTGGATAAACTTCCGAAAACCTAAATTATTCTTATGCCTGCAATTCTAAGTTTTTCTATTTTTGAGATAGGAAGGAACACTATGACAAGTAAAAAAACATGGACCTCGATTCTGTTTGCGGCAGTCATCGCACTCTGCCTCAGCAGCCTTGCCATCGGGCAGGAGATCTCGGGTTCGATCGTGGGAACGGTACGCGACAGTTCCGGGGCAGTTGTGCCGGGCGCGCACGTCACCATCACCGACCCGTCGAAAGATAACTTGGTGGTGAGAACCACCGACACCAACGACAGCGGTGAGTTTTCGGCACCGAATATTGGAACCAGCACCTACGACGTTACCGTCGAAGCCGCGAATTTCAAGAAAGCGGTCAGCACCGGCATCAAGGTGGATGTCGGCCAGCGTCGCTCAGTCGATATCGAACTGACAGCCGGTAACATTGCAGAAAGCGTAACCGTTGAAGCCGACCGCGTCGCCGTCGAGCTGAGTACGCCGACCGCAGGTACGACGATCAACGGAGATCAGGTTCGCGAGATCCCGATCAACAATCGCAATTTCGTCCAGCTTGTCGCTCTCGCCCCGGGCGTTTCGAACGATCTGTCGGATCAGGTTTATGTCGGTACAACGAATCCGGAAGGTCAGGCGAACACGATCAACGTTTCGGTAAACGGTGCTCGTTCGAGCCAGAACACGTTCACGGTCGACGGATCTGATATCACCGACCGCGGATCGAACATCACGATCCAGGCATATCCGAGCGTCGATTCGATCGGTGAGTTTAAAGTTCTTCGTTCGCTCTATCCCGCGGAGTCGGGCCGCAGCGGCGGCGGACAGGTCAACATCGTCACCCGCTCGGGCGGACACGATTTCCATGGCTCGGCTTTCGAGTTCGTTCGCAACGAAGTTTTCAATGCTAATAACTTTCTTGCAAACGCAGTCAATACCGCACCGTTCGGTCGCGAAGACAACGGCAAAGCGAAACGAGCTCCGTTCCACTACAACAACTTTGGTTGGACGCTCGGCGGTCCGGTTTACTTCCTGAAGTTCGGTGAACGCGATCCCGACGACGAATACTTTGGTCGTTGGAGCAAGACGTTCTTCTTCTTCTCGGAAGAGTTCCGACGGGATAAGCGATTTACAGCGCCGGTCACTACGACCGTCCCGACCGCGAATCTGCGAGCCGGAATTTTCCCGATGCCGGTTTGTATCAACCCGATCGGAACAACGCCGGCTCAGACGTGTACCGGAGCAAATATTCTCCCGGCCAACACTCCGCTTCCTGCGAACCGTTATTCGCCGGCCGCTCTCGCTTACTTGCAACAGATCTACAACCTGCTTCCGCTTCCGAACGCGGTGACGGCGACGACGCCGTTCAACCTCGTGGCTCAGTTGCCGAACGTTGCAAATTTCCAGCAGGAGATCATCAAGATCGATCATTCGTTCTCGGATGAGCTGTCAGGTTATTACCGTTATGAACGCGACGAGATCCCGACGATCGACGGCAACGCTCTTTTCTCGAGCGGCGGCGGTCTTCCTGATGTGTCGACGACATCGACAAATTCACCGGGACGCACGCATACGCTTCAGATGACGTATTCGCCGTCGACGAATTTTATTCTTGAAGCACGATACAACTACGGTTACGGTGCGATCCTTAGCGAGAACATCGGATTGCTCGCGTTGAGCCGCACTCAGGTTCCGATCACGCTTCCGTTCGCTAACCAGAGAGATCGAGTGCCGTCGATCACCGGAAACGGATTCACCGGTCTTACGAGCTTCGGTCCGTACGATAACTTCTCGGAGAAGCACAACTGGACGGGAACGGCGACTTGGCTTTTGGGAAGCCACACCGTGAAATTCGGTGCTGTGTATTCGATGTACCGTAAGAATGAGAATGCACTTGCCGGAAGCAACGAGGGAAGTTTTAGTGCTTTCACAAACACGCTGCCGTCGGGTTCTGTAGCCGCTCCCGGATATACGCTCGCTCAGACGCAGGCTATGCAGCAGTGGGCAAACTTCCTGGTTGGTAACGCTGCAACGTTTACTCAGGCGAGCTTTGATTACACCGCTGATCTGAGACAGATGGCTTTTGAAGGTTTTGTTCAGGACGAATGGAGAGTCCGTTCGAACCTGACGCTCTACGCCGGTGTTAGATATTCGTTCTTCGGATCGCCGTGGGATCGAAATGGACGTCTGTCGAATTTCGTGCCCGAACTCTACAATCGCTCGGCCGCTCCGCGAGTAACGGGTGCGGGCAACCGCATTATCGCGCCGGGGATCACTGGCAATTGGTGCAACGGCATCATCCTGAATTCCCAGAATTTCATAACGGGTCCGGCGAGCTTCAATTGCACCCCGACCGTTTCTGATTCGGGTAAATTCGTCGTCGATTCTCCGAAGACGGACTTTGCACCGCGAGTCGGTCTCGCTTGGGATCCGTTTGGAAAAGGCAAGACATCGGTTAGAACGGGTTACGGAATTTATCACGACCAGGTTCTTAACGGCCCGATGCTGCAGAACATCGGCACAAACGTTCCCTATCAGCAGACCGCAAGTTTGAGCAACGTTCAGCT
The DNA here is from genome assembly GCA_003223025.1 of Acidobacteriota bacterium. Taxonomy (GTDB): domain Bacteria; phylum Acidobacteriota; class Blastocatellia; order Pyrinomonadales; family Pyrinomonadaceae; genus OLB17. The sequence goes on along the minus strand of QHXR01000003.1, from coordinate 223,267 downwards.
TGATAATCCGGCCGGCGGCGCCAGTATCTCGGCAACGGTTCCGAGTCTTCGTGCGGTTCAGAAGGATTGGAAAACGCCGTACATGCAGCACTGGTCCCTCGACGTTCAGCATCAGCTGACGAAGAACACGGTGATAGACGTCGGGTACTACGGCTCGAAGGGAACCAACCTGATCGGTATCACGGAAATCAACGAAGTCGCTCCGGGCGTCGCGTTGAATTCGACGTGTGCGACCGGCAACACTTATCTCGGCGGACCGGCCGCAACGACCGGAACATGTCAGCCGGCAGGTTACGCGTTCCGTAACGTGTCGACGATCGTCAACAATCCGAATATCTCAAGCGGAACACGCTTTAACGATCTGTTGATCCTCGATCAGCTTCGTCCGTTTCTTGGTTATCGATCGATCGCGATGATCCAGCCACGATACAACTCGAACTACCACAGTCTGCAGGTCTTCGCACAGCACCGTTTCTCGGGTGCTTCGCAGATCGCGATGGCATATACGTGGTCGAAGAATTTGACGGACGCACAGACGGATCGAAACTCTGCTCCGCAGAATTCATACGATGCTCGCGCCGAATGGGCTCGTGCGACTCTGGACAGACGCCACGTATGGAACGTCAACTATGTTTACGAGCTTCCGTGGTTCGATAAGCAGCACGGTTTCATGGGCAAGCTTCTGGGTGGTATTCAATTCGCGGGTATCGCAACATACCAGACCGGTGTGCCGTTTACCGCGGTGACGTCGAATCTTGATTACGCAGGTCTCGGATTGATCAACGCCAACCCCGCTGCTCGTCCGAACCAGATCTGTAATCCGAATGCGAACGCTCCGCAGACACAGCAGCAATGGTTTGATATCACATGCATTCCATTTAACCCGGTACCGGTTAGTGCGGTTACGCCGCCCGCTCCGCAGCCACCGGCGGTGCCTTATCAGAACACAGTCGGAACGGCCGGCAGGTCGACGATCGAAGGTCCTTCGACCAAACGTATCGACTTTACGACAACGAAGAATGTGAGATTCGGCGAGAGCATGCAGATCCAGCTCCGCTGGGAGATCTTCAACATCTTCAACTGGACGAACTTCCGCACCATCGGCGTGAACAACACGCTGACGACATGGGGTCAGGTCACGGCTGTCCGTGATCCGAGAACCATGCAGTTCGGTGCTAAGTTCATTTTCTAATTAGTGTTCTTCCTGCAACCTGCCCGCGTTTCTTTATCAAAGGGACGCGGGCATTTTTGTTTGCTAAGATAACGCGAATGTCACGCACTCTATTTTCAAATGCGCGAATCGCGGGCGTCGATAAAGAAACCGACATCGTCGCCGATGGGGAATTGATCGTCGAGATCGGTCGCGTCACCGGAGCCGTCGGTGATTCTTTTGATTGCAGCGGACTCGCGATTCTGCCCGGCTTTATCGATGTCCACATCCATGGTGCGATGGGTGTCGACGTCAACGTTGCGGATGTCGATGGTCTTTTAGAGATCGGAAAATTTCTCGCACGCAACGGTGTTACGTCGTGGCTGCCGACGCTAGTTCCGGATTCGGATGAGAGCTACGCGCGTGTGATCGCGGTGATCGATCGGATGATGGAGATACAGGAAGAGCCTGTCGCGCGAGCTGTCGGGGTTCATTACGAAGGCGTGTTCGCAAATGAAAAAATGTGCGGAGCGCTGCGGCCGCAGTTCTTTAAGAAATTTACAGGTAGCGAGGTCAACGATCTTCCGCGGCTAAAGCGCGGTGTTCACATGACCACATTCGCGCCTGAGGTTGAGGGCGGGGTCGGACTTGCGAAGGAATTGACGCGACAAGGCTGGATCGCCTCGATCGGTCATACGAAGGCCGACATCGACACGTTGGATCAAGCATTCGCCGCCGGAGCTCGACATCTTACACATTTCTACAACGCGATGACCGGACTCCATCATCGCGACGTCGGTGTCGTCGGCTGGGCTCTGACGAATCCCGACATCACGTTCGACGTCATCGCCGACGGGGTTCATGTGCATCCGAAAATGCTCGAGTTCGCGTGTCGCACGAAGGGAATTGAAAACGTTTCGCTCATCAGCGATTCGATCTCGGCTGCGGGAATGGGCGACGGAGAATTTGAGATTTGGGAGGAGAGAATTTCGGTTGTCGACGGGCGAACGAAGAACGAACGCGGAAGTATCGCGGGATCGGTCATCTCGATGCTCGATGCTGTTAAGAGAATGCGTTCGCTCGGGTTCAGCGATGTCGAGGTCTCGAGAATGGCGTCAGGGAATCCGGCGAGGCTGATCGGCGCAAACGATATCGGATCGATCGAGATTGGAAAGCGGGCTGATCTTGTCGCGCTCGATCACGAAGGCAATGTCCGTTTGACGATTGTCGGTGGCCGTGTTGTGTATGACGCGCGAATAATTTAGTCCGCTTTCGAAACCTAAAGCTCGTCAACGGACTGGACCGCAGGCAGCCTGCCTGCAACGCCGTGGCTTCCGCGGCGTCAAACTTCTCAGGTCGAAGATCGCCCAGCTCTTTAAACCGTGGAAGCCACGGCGTTGCAGGCAAGGCTGCCTGCGGTCCAGTCCGTTGACGACCGTGGCGGCAGTGTAAAGAATTGTCAGACGCCGAGTATTGAATTTCGTTTTGGCGTAAAATTCTCGCATACATGAACAAGGTTCTGATCATTGATGACGACGAAGAGCTGTGCGACCTCGTTTCGGAATATCTGACTGTCGAGGGATTCGAAACTACGGCCGTGCACGATGGCGAGGCCGGATTGGAGCGGGCACTCTCAGGTGAATTTGATCTCGCGATCCTCGATGTGATGCTGCCGAAGATCAACGGTTTTGACGTCCTAAAAAATCTGCGGGAAAAATCAGGGCTGCCGGTTTTGATGCTGACCGCTCGCGGCGATGACATGGAACGGATCGTCGGGCTTGAGATCGGTGCCGACGATTATCTTCCGAAGCCGTTCAATCCGCGTGAGCTCGTCGCCAGACTTCGCGCCGTTCTTCGTCGTGCTTCTTCCGAATCGAGCGAGCATCTTCCGGCTGAGAAGATCTCGGTCGACGACCTCGAGCTTTCTGCTTCGTCTCGTTCGGTAAAACGCGATGGCGAAGAGCTGCCGGTCACCTCCGTGGAGTTCGACCTGTTGTCTGCCTTGCTCCGCGAGGCCGGTCACGTGGTCAAGAAAGAAGATCTGAGCGAGAATGTGCTCGAGCGCAGGCTGTCACCGTATGACCGCAGCCTTGACATGCATATAAGCAATCTTCGTAAAAAGCTCGGGCCGCGAACCGACGGCTCGGAGCGGATCAAGACGGTTCGGTCGGTCGGATATATCTACACAGTACTGTGAATCTTTTTCTAAAGATCTTTCTCTGGTTCCTTGTTGCGAGCGCCGTGATGGTCGGCGTCGTCGTCTTTCTCAACTGGACGGTTACGACCGAGCCGGTCGTCAGCCGATGGCAAACCTCGGTTCGAAATCAAACAAATCTTTACGCGGCGACCATCGCCCAGATATACGCAACACAGGGCGAAGCCGGCGTGAGCGAGTTCCTCGCTCGCATCCACGACGTCGACACGGTGACCGAAGTAAATCTGGTCCGTCGCGATGGCCGGCTTTGGCTTTCCGATTCGAACGACGTTTCAAATTATAAGGATGTGATCGCCGGCACGTTTGATTCCTCCGCAGTCGAGCTCGAATTGAATTCTGTTGACACCGCACTCACGGCGAAGAACTTTACGCTTCCGGACGGCGGGGAATATGCGCTTGTCATCCGCTGGGACCGCCTTCGTCCGACTCCTTTCTTTGGCGAATCTCAACTCCGATACATGCGCTACGCCGCACTACTCTTGACGGCGCTCCTCGTCTGCTATGCGTTGGCTCGTTATCTCTCTTCACCGATCCAGAAGATCCGTCGTGCGACACAAAAACTCGCCGAAGGGGAATTGCAGACCCGCGTCGGCGATAAGGTCGGCAATCGTCGCGATGAGCTGGCAGTCTTGGCACAGGACTTCGATGTCATGGCTGCGCGCATCGAATCGTTGATCACATCTCAGCAGCGACTTTCGCGCGACGTCTCGCACGAGCTCCGTTCGCCGCTTGCGCGGATGAATGTCGCACTCGAGATCGCGAAACAGAAATCCAACGGCGACACCGCACCATTTCTTAATCGGATCGAGGCTGAATCGAACAGACTGAACGAGATGATCTCGCGTTTACTTACACTCTCAAAATTAGAGACGGGATCACAGGATTTCGATCGTTCCGAGATCGACCTGAAAGCGCTTGTCGAACAGGTGGCGTCGGATGCGGATTTCGAGGCGAATGCGGTCGGAAAATCTGTGACGATCACAGAGTCCGACAATTGCCATATTGTTGGAAGCGACGAACTTGTGAGCAGTGCCGTTGAGAATGTTCTCCGCAACGCGGTGCGTTATACACGCGATGGAACTTCGGTCGAGGTTTCGCTAAAAAGCAGAGATGGAAGCGCGGTGGTCTCGGTTCAGGATCACGGCGGCGGCGTTCCGGAAGCCGAGCTCAAGAATCTGTTTCGACCATTCTATCGCGTAGGCGAGGCTCGCGATCGAAACACCGGCGGAACCGGTCTCGGGCTCGCGATTGCTGAACAGGCTATCAAGGCTCATAAGGGAAAAATACAAGCCAAGAATTCCGGCGACGGTCTAGTCGTCGAGATCAGCATAAAATGTGAGTAGGTTTAGGGTAGGCGATTCATCGCGAAGTGAACGTTCAGAGTGCGCGATTTATCGCGTAGTTCACCGCGGGCTTCAGCCCGGTGCGTAGGCTTTATGAATTGCGTACGGCTTTAGCCGGAGGTAAGACGTCTACGGCTTGGCTTGAGTCAAATTCTGATAAAAACTCCTCCTTATCGCTTGAGCCTAATTAAGCTCGAGCGGTCCGCAATGTGCTCCGAATAATTCAGCTAGACACCAGAAATCGATGTTGGATTTTGGATCTCGCGAGCCCTCGGGATTACCATGATTCGAACAGGTCGGAACCGCCTGCGGTAGCGGGCGGTTGAAGAAATGCATTTCGACTGTACGGCTTTTTTCACACCGCGGATTCAACCGCCCGCTACCGCAGGCGGTTCCGACCTGTGTTGCTCCGTCGATCCAGGCGCCGAATCGAATTTCCGGAGACGCTACCGCAGGAGGTTCCGACTCATTGACAATTCATAATACGAAGACACCGCGATAAATCGCGCACTCTGAACTAAACCGCTCGTCGTGCGTCGATAAACGATTTCACGGCGAGGATCACGAATAGCAGACACACCAGAGCCATCGAAACTTGAGACACGACTGCAGCGCTATAACTCAGCGAGCCAAGCTTCGAAACCAGACGCCCCGCACTCGCGAGAAATCCAAGGAGTGCGACAAGCACCGCCGCGTGCATCAAATGCTTTCGCAAACCTTCGTTTTTCCGTGCGAATATTCCCAGCAGCAACAAAACGATTCCGACAAACGCCGGGATCAGTGCGGTAAAGCTCTCGTGATTCGTCATCACTCCGTTGACGTATCCAAGTAGTCCGATCAGCACGAGAAGCGTGCCGCATGCGATTGAAGTTGAAGGCATAATCGTTAGTTTCTAGTTTCTTGTTCCAAGTTTCTGCTTTTTTGTTTTATGTTCCGAGTTTCGCACGAAGAACTAGAAACCAGGAACTGGAAACCAGAAACTATTTCTGGAGAGGTAGTATGATCGCGGACATTGTCTTTCCGCCGTAATAAACTCGTTCCGTTGCTTTCTGAAAATCCGCCTTCGTTGCCACGTTGTAGTTCGCAACGAACTTCTGCGGATTTCGTGCGACGAGTGGGAACCACGTGCTCTGGATCTGAACCATGATCCGGTGGCCTTTCTTAAACGTATGTGCGATACCCAGCATCGTGAACTGTAACGCAACAGCACGATTCGGAATCAACGCAACGGGTTTCTCGAATCCGTTCCTGAAACGCGCCGGCATCGGTTCTCCGCGGAGAAGCATTTCGTATCCGCCGGGCTCAAAGTCCTGGGTCTTCGATGCCTCACTCGCCGGGTATTTAAAATCGTCGGGAAAAACATCGATTATCTTAACGACAAAGTCGGAATCAGTTCCGCTCGACGAAACAAACAATGATGGCTTGATGTCGCCGGCGACCGTTACATCTGCGGTTAACGGTTCGGTCTGATATACGAGCACATCGGGCCGCGTCGCGGCGAACCGCTGATCTTCGGTCATGAATTCGCGAGGATAATTTTGAGTGATCTTTTGAGTGTACGGAACCGGACGCATCGGATCCGAAACATATTCATTGAATCCGGCAGCACCTGGCTGGTTGAATGACAGTCCGCCGTTCGCGGTGAAATACAACGCGGTGTCCCTACCATTCGTCGGCTCGTAGTTTTCGAACGAACGCCATTCATGCGAGCCGGTGTCGAACAGATTCACTTCCTTGAGAGCGCTCATGTCGCCCTTATCTTTCAAAAAATGATTGAAGAAGGGAAGCTCAAGCTTCGTCCGATAGTAATCGCCCGTCTTCTGTCCGAAGTACGCCGTCCCCAACCAGTCGCCGTCACGAAACGACCAGCCGCCGTGATCCCACGGACCCATGACTAGGACATTGAAAATATCGGGATTCTGTTTCTCAATTGCTTGATATGTATGAAGGGCGCCGTACAGATCTTCATTGTCGTACCACCCGCCGACCGTCATCGTCGCGCACGTGATGTTCTTCAATTTTGGGAGAATGTTGCGGTCCTGCCAATACTGATCGTAGTTCGGATGCTGCATCATCTCGTCCCAGTCCGCCATCCGATAACCGATACCCTGAGCGAGTGCATCCGCGGTTTCCTTCAGCCCGCCCGTTTTCACAAAAAAATCGTAGCTGTCTTCCGTCGGCCGTCCCTTCCATGGCTTCAGGTAACCCGGATCCGAAGTCGGTTTTTCCATCGGCTGGAAGAAAGTGTAGAACCAGAAATTTTGCGTAAGGAATAAAGCCCCGTTGTGATGTATGTCGTCTCCGTGAAACCAGTCCGAGACCGGAGCCTGCGGCGAGCATGCTTTGAGGGCCGGATGCGAGTCGATCGATCCCGCCGAAGTATAGAATCCGGGATA
>QHXR01000003.1:13696-216150 GCA_003223025.1 Acidobacteriota bacterium | reverse complement strand
ATCGTGTCGTACGCGTCCGTCGACTCGTCGATCTGTTGCGGGGAATTGTTTGCGATATCGGGACGAACATCCATGAACTTACCCTCGCTCATCCAACGTCCGCGGACGTCCTGGTAAGCAAAAATATATCCTTCGCGGGCGAAAAGATAATCGGGCCCGAGTGCTTTCTTGTACTGGTCCTTACCGTCCTTTCCTTTTCCGTACGGAGCAACGCTGTATGGAGTGCGCTGGAGCAGGATCGGATATTTTTCCGAATCCTTTTCCGGATAATAGATCGAGGTGAATAACTTCACGCCGTCGCGCATCGGTATCATCACTTCGCGCTTTTTGTAGTGTTCGCGGATGTATTCGGCTAGCTCCTTTTGATACTCCGGCGAAGGCTGCGCATTCAGTGAGAACGCGGACGCGAAGATGAAGATCATCGAAACAAGAATTTTCGTTTTCATAGCCTTTCCCGAAATGAGTTTGTGGAGCGAGTTAATTTTCCGATAATTCGGGAGAAAAGAAAAGGGAATTACTTACGCATCTCATCGATCATCGTCGCGATCGTGTTTCTTAAATGATCGGTGACGGCGCCGTAGATCTGTTCGTTGGTTTGGAGTTCGTCCTTACCCGAGACGACGTCCGTCGCGTAGAACGGAGTACCGATCTTAACTTTCACTTTTCCCGGACGTATCTGCATCGAGCGTCTGCCCCAAACTTTATGAAGCCCGTCCATAGCCACCGGCAGGATCGGCAAGTCGAGCTCGGTCGCGAGTATCGCGGCGCCTTTCTTGAACTGATGAAGCTCGCCGTCGTACGCACGTTCGCCTTCGGGATAGATATTGAGGATTCGTCCTTTCTTTAATCCGATGGCGCTCGCCTTCATCGCTTTCATGAGCTGCGTATCCGGATTTACCGGCACGACTTGAAGCATCTGACCAACCCATCCCATAAAGCGGGACTTAAAAAATTCGCTCGCTCCGACGTGAAATGTGTTTTTGAAAAAGTCGAAGGAATAAGTCGAACAAAGCACGAACGGATCGAGAAAGCTCTGGTGGTTCGGGCAAATGAGGAAAGGCCTTTTCATCGCTCGCAGATTCTCCATTCCCTCTACTTCGAGCCGCATGAAGACACGGAAGAAAAGGTTGAAGCACTTGTAAACGGTAAATGCGAACGGAGCGAACAGCGGGCGATGTTCGAGCGCCTTGCGGAGCTCGGGAATATCTTCGTCGGCTGTTTTGATTATGACGGACCAATCGAGATTTTTATTGGGGAGAACCACCCCGTCAGCCGAAGCGGCTGCCACCCCTCCTTCGGAAGGAGGGGAGTTTAGAACCACCCCGTCAGCCGAAGCGGCTGCCACCCCTGCTTCGGAAGGAGGGGAGTTTTTTTGTACTAGCTCAACGACTTCTCTAACTGTAAGCGCACGCGCGACATCGTCTGCGTCGAACTCTTTTCCAAATGCATGCTCGAGTGCCGCAAATGTTTCAGCACGGCCGAGCGAATCCAGTCCGAGGTCGATCTCTAAATTCATCGACGGATGAATCACGCCTTCGTCTGACTGCGCGTTTGACTGGATTATCGAAACGACAGTCTGCGCCGCGGGTGAGTCGAGGAGCTTCTGATCCTCGGCGCTGATATCCCACGCTTTCTTTTCTCTCGCGTGACCGTTCGTCACGCCGCTCTCGAATTCTTTCTTTAACTCGAATCTCTTTATCTTTCGACTCCCGGTACGCGGAAGCGGCTCGGCGCGGATCATGTAGTCACGAACGCGCTGATACTCGGGCAAGTCTCGCCCGAGATTGTCGAGAGCATAGCGGATCGCTTCTTTTGAATTCGAGACTTTCTCTCGCTTTAGATATTCGAAGTCGGGCACAACGATCGCGGCGAGCTTCTCGGCACCGGCGTGCGTCGCGGACGGATCCGCGATTCCGATCACCGCCATCTCTTCGACGAGCGGAGTTTTCAGATAATGGATCTCGAGATCTTCCGGGTGAACATTCTTTCCCGACGGCAAAACGATAACGTCCTTCGCGCGTCCGACGATGTAGAGATTGCCGCCGCGATCGATTGTCCCGAGATCGCCGCTCCTAAACCATCCGTCTTCGGTGAATGCTTCGGCGGTTGCTGCGGGATTTTTGTAATAGCCGGAGAAAACCATCGCTCCCTTGATGAGGACTTCGCCGACTCCCTCGGCGTTCGGCGCATCGAGTTTGATCTCGATACCCTTCATCGCCTTTCCGACGGAACCGACGACATTGTCGGTCTCGAATGTCGCGGTCGCCGCACCGCTCGTCTCGGTTAATCCGTAACCTTGAATGATGGTGAATCCGAGCTTGCTGAAGTCGGACGCGACATCTTCGTCGAAACGCGATCCGGCCGAGATGGCGATGCGGAGGCGACCGCCGAAACTCTCGTGAACCTGGCCGAAGAAACGTCGGCCGAGATTTACGCCGATCGAATTCCGAAGCGTGCCGTTTAGCGCAAGCATGATCCTGAAGAGCCTGCGAACTAGCGCGGGTTTCGCCTCGACCGCGTCGAATATCTTTTTGTGAAACAAATACCACAGCCGCGGAACCGTCGTCAGGATGGTCGGCCTGAACTCCTTCATCGCACTCGAAAGCTCGGCCGGAGAAAGCTCTCTCAGATATCCGACCTCGCATCCGTACGTCGTTGCGACCCAAAGATTCACGATCTGAAGATAGGCGTGAAAGAGAGGCAGAAGGCTGAGCATCTTTTCCTTATCGGTGATCTTCAGAACTTCGTTGACTCCATCGAGCTCGGCAAGTATGTTGCCGTGCGTCAGCGGAACTCCCTTGGGTGTTCCGGTCGTACCGCTGGTGTAAATAAGAAGTGCGACGTCCTCGCCGGATGCTTTTGGAATTTCGCCGGCGAAAGAAGCGGGGAAGGGCGTCGAGGTCCAATTCGAAAAGTCCGTTCCCGGATCATCGGATCGCGGCCAGACGACAACCGGCACATCTCGTCCAAGTCGATCTTTTATTTTCGAGAATGTTTCCTGAACCTCTTCACCGATAAATGCGATCTTCGCTTCAGAGTTCTCGATGAAGTTCTTCATCGTTTCGATCTCGCCGTGCGGATCGATCGGTACGCATACGGCACCGCGATAGAGAATGCCGAGATACGCGATAGCCCAGCACGGATGGTTCTCGCCGATCAAGGCGACGCGATCCCCAAAATCTACGCCTTCGCTTTCGAGTCGAAAGGCGATCGAGCGGATCTGCTGCAGCGTCTCGCCAAACTTGTAGACCTGCGAATCGTCTCCGACAATTCGCATAGCCGTGCGGTCCGCTCGAGACTCGAACGATTCGATCAATCTTTTTAAGTATGAATCGGGCATCAGGTGTTTGTATCGGGGTAACTCATTTTACCCGAAACATCCCGCGAGACAATCGCTCAGACGGCGCGGTTCGCGTGGAGTGGCAGTCTTGTGAGATCGGGAAGTATGCGAAACCGGACGACTCCGACGGTCACCCGCTGTCCGGCGTAAAGTTGGAATGCAGCAGTTTCGGTTTTCGGTCGCGTTGCGATCAGGCGTTGACCGTCGTGCGTTGGCAACCTGACGCCGACGCGCTCGAAAGCTCCGACGAAACTCGTTTCCTCGACAACGCCCTCGGTGAGCTGCTGATAATTCTGCATAAGGTTTTCCGGCCGACGAAGAAAAATATCCTCCGGACGGATGACAAGCTTCGCGGGTTGGCCATCACGAAAATCGTAATCGGACGGGATCTCGAGAGATATTTCTTCTGACTGAAAGGTCCTTCCTCGAATGACGCCCTCGATGATATTTGCCGAACCGAGAAACGTCGCGACATATTCCGTCGCCGGATTTGTATAGACTTCGTATGGTGTTGCGATCTGCTCGATCCGTCCTGAGTTGAGCACGGCGATGCGGTCGCCAAGCTCGAGAGCTTCTTCCTGATCGTGTGTGATAAAGATCGACGGAACCTTGATCTCTTTCAGCAGTTTCCTGATCTCGCGACGGAGCGAAGCGCGAATTTGCGCGTCGAGAGCTCCGAACGGCTCGTCGAACAGCAAAACCTCGGGCTCGTAAGCGAGTGCTCTCGCGATCGCGACACGTTGCTGCTGCCCGCCCGATAGCTGCGACGGATATTTCTTACGATGATCTTCGAGATGGACCATGCCGACGAGCCTGTCGATCGTCTTCCGGATCTCGCTTTTCGATCTTCGTCGCAGTTTCAATCCGTAGGCGATGTTCTGCTCGACATTCATCTTTGGGAATAGTGCGTACGATTGGAAGATGACTCCGGTGCCGCGAAGCCGGGCCGGCAGATTTGTAACATCCTTTCCATGGAGCATGACGCGGCCGGTGCCGGGCATTTCGAGCCCGGAGATGATCCTAAGGATCGTTGTTTTCCCGCTGCCCGAAGCACCGAGCAGGACGACGATCTCGTCCTGCGCGACATCGAAATTGATGTCGTCGAGCACCGTTGTCGTCCCAAATTTCTTGCTGACGTCACGGATGCTCACGGCAGCACTCTCATTTGCTAATGATTCCAACATCAGTTTTACGAACGGAATCCGGTCTCTCCAGTCATCTTCTTTTCGCGTTCTTTTTCGTGTACTTGGCGTGTTTCGTGGTTCTGATTTAGAAGGTGCTTATGAAGCCGCTTACAAAAATTAAAAAAAGACCAACCACGAAATACACGAAAAATAAGGCGAAAAATGCGGGGCGACTTTCTACTAATCCGTTTCCAAATAGTCCCTCGCAAAAAACAAAATACTAAAGATCGCGAATGACAAAAGTGCGAGCACGATCGCGATCGCATTCGCTGCCTCGACCTGCCCTTCATTGAATTTCGCAAATATGTAAAGTGGTGCGGTCTGGGTTCGGCTCGCGAGATTTCCCGAAACCAGGATCGTCGATCCGAACTCGCCAACGGCTCGAGCGAAAGTCAGCAGAGCTCCGCCGAGAAGGGCACCTCGGAGCGACGGCAGCGTGACGTGCCAAAATGTCTGGAGCCGCGTCGCGCCCATCGTTGCCGAAGCTTCTTCGAGCGACGTGTTCATCGTATCGAATACCGGTTTGATAACACCGAACGCGAGCGGGAACGTGACAAAAATATTTGCGAGAATTATCGCCCACGCCGTGAACATGATCTCGGGAACATTCTCTTCTCCCAGCACGCGGGATAACGTGCCGTACGGTCCCCACAACAGTAGCAATGCAAATCCCGCGACCGCGGTCGGGATCGCCGTCGGTAGAGAGATCGTGACGATCAGCGCATTGCGTCCCCAAAAATTGTATTTAGAAAGAACGTACGCGGCGAACAATCCGAACACTACATTGAACACCGTCGCCCAGAAACTTGTGACGATCGAAAGCTTCAGAGCAAAGATCGCTTCGGGTGCCGTCAGAGCATGCCAAAAACTCTCAAGGCCATTTGCTGTGCCGAAGATGAAGATCGATGCGAGCGGAAGCAGAACGAGCGGCAGCATGACGGCGATCATTACCGTGATGCTTAGCGGCTTCACTATGTCGAAGCCGCGAGTGTGTCTCACACCTGAAAGATTCGCGCTCATCTTGTTTTGACTGGAACGCAGGCATCCCTGCCTGCAACGCCGTGGCTTCCACGGCGTCAAACCTCTCTCGTCTCAAATCGTTGTGCCAATCATTTACTCTGCACCTGATCTCGAAAGATCTGCTCGATCACTTCCGGATACGCTCTGTCCCAACCGCCAAACATCTCGACTGTGAAGGGCAGCTCGATCTTCGCCAATTGCGAGTTCGAGTCATTGAACGAATCATTGGTCACGGATCGAAAATAGTATTTCACAAACGCTTGCTGAGCTTCGTCTGACCAAAGAAAATTCACGAACGCCTGGACCGCCGGGCGCTCGGCCGCAGTTACATTCCGGTCTATGATCACCGCCGGATGCTCGCTGAAGATCGTGGCTTTCGGTACGATCACGTCGACCTCGGCCCCCGCCTGCTTCATCATTAAGCCTTCGAGCTCATATGTTACCAGAGCGTCGCCGTAGCCGGTCTCGAAATTTGTCCGAGCTTCGCGAGCCGATCCCGGCGTCGCGATGACGTTTTTCCATATCGCCTGCAGCGTGTGCAAGGCTCGCGTCTTGTCCTGCTCGCCGCTTTCCACCTCCGATTTTTTCAACTCGGATCCGTAGATCGAAAGAATCGACCATTGGGCTCCGCCGGAACTGACAGGATCCGGATGGATGACCTTCACTCCGGGTTTAGCGAGATCCGGGAAATCCAATATCTGTTTTGGATTTCCTTTTCTCACGAGGATGACGAACGGCGTCCGGTTGACGATCCCTTGATTAGGAAACGCGTGCCAATCCGTCGTTGTCGCTTTTCCTTGCATCAGTCGCTGCGCGTCGCGATCGATCGAGAGGATCGCGAGATCTGCCGGAGCTCCTTGTAATATCTGATTCGTCACCGTTTCGGATCCGGCGAACGACGAAACGAAATTCACATCGACGCCGTGTTCGCGTTTCCACTTCGCGGCGAATGCCGGATAGATCTCCTTCTCGAGCGCTTCTTTCATGATCGAGAATCCATATACGGTGATCGTCTGGCCGTTGCCGCCGCTGTTCGGCGCCGACGGGAGACAAGAACTGCAAATGAGCGCCGCGAACAGCGCAAGGGAGACCAAACTCTTTCTCATTTTGACTCCTATAACTTGACCCTCCATCCGGTCCCGATGACGTTTAAATCTCCGGGCCGCGTAAAGCCGTCGTTCTGTCGCATGTAATACAGGTCGACGGAAACCTGTTTTGAAATTATCCGGTTGATGCCGAGCGTAAATCGATTTCGAGACAAACGCTTCAGCAGCGAGTCGTAAAAGATCTCTTCGGTCGCATAGAACTTTGATTTAGCGATCCAATGTTCGGGAATCGCTTTTTCGAAAGTTAACGAGGGTCTGTAGCGCCACGCTTTCAGGGGGCCGCGGATCCGATACTCGAACCCGCTGCGATGTGACAGTCCGAAGGTTTTAATAGGAAGCTTATAAACGAAACGTAAATTGAACCGGTGCTCCATTCTAAATTCGCCGATAGCATTTCGCGCTTGAATGTTCCAATAGAACGGCTGGATGCTGAATGACTTGTTCGGTTTCACAGTGAAACCAATCGCAAAGCGGCCGTCGCTGAGGTGCGTAGCGTTCTTTCCAAAACGCATCGTGACCGCGGTATTGAATTCGAAGTATTTGTTAACGGGAAGCGTGAGCAGAACGTCATTCCACGACTGGTTGTCGTCTTCGGGTTGAAGCTGCGCATGGATACGGCCGACGAAAATTGCAGCTACAAAAATCACGATTGTTGCCGTCCGCATCATATTCCCAGAGAGACAAAAAAGGTTGTGAAGCACAGTTCACAACCTCCGAGGCGACGCGTGTCGTGTCCTTCTCCGTTTCGCCTACGAGGTTAGCTGACGGGCTGGAAGCGAAGAAGTCTTCTTCTGTATCTCAGATTCGCCCCTGTAAATCTTTTGGTTCCCCCGCGTTGTGTTTCTACAACTTCGGCAATTTGAATTTGGGTAAGTTTACTGGAAAGGAAAAGCGAAAGGCAAGAAAATACGTTGTGCTGTGACGGGAAGGGGGCCGTGGTCGAGAGACGCTGGCTATCAGAGTCGCCAAAGGCGACAAACATTAAAGCCTAGGGTTGAATGAGCGGAGCGAATGAAACCCTAGGTGCGTGACGACACGAATCCGTCGCTGAAGGCGACGTACAATCTCGCTGCCGAGCCTAGGGAGAAACAGGGGCATTTGAAGAAACGGAAGGAACCGACAGGCACAGATTGTTCGTCGCTTTCAGCGACGGGTGAACCCTCGGATTCTACCTAGGGATTCGTTCGTTTCACACACTCATCCCTAGGCTTTAATGTGCGTCGCCTTTGGCGACAAGAAGGGCCGTATCGATTATTTGAATCACTTCGACCGCGGAACTCGGACCCTCAACGCTCCGGGTACTACTTCATATGTCGCCGGAAGTTTCCCGGGGAGCTCGCCGTCGATCTCGATATGGACTTCCTGATCATCACGAAATGGCCGGGCTTCGATGCGTTTTGCGAGTGTGTCCTTTACCTCGGTGAGATCAAGATGCGTTCCACGATATAGCGTATAGGCATTCAAAATTATCTTTGCCGTGTTGATGTCGCCGATGTTGATGACGTCGAGAAGTCCGTCGTTCAGTTTCGCCTCTGGAGCGATCATCATTCCGCCGCCGAAGTAGCGCGCGTTCGCGACGCAAAAGTTTACGGTCTGCAGGGTGTGCCCTTCTTTGTCATCCAGTTTCACGCGGACGGATGTCGGACCGATGGCGATCACTTCCTGCAGAGTCGAAAGAGCAAAGCTCGCACGACCGCGGACATTATCGAGCGGCAGCCATGAAAGGGAAGTCGTACTTTTTACCCGCTCGATGATCGACGCCGCAAGCCCGAATGACGTGACATTCAAAAAGTAGCGCTCGGCCGGAGCATTTTCGTGATCGATAAAACTCACTTTTCCGACATCGATCCGTTTCGTTTCTCCATCGCGAAGCGCTCGTGCCGCCTCGCGAGATTCATCCGGCATTCCGATCGTGCGTCGGAAATCGCCGCCGGTCCCGGACGGTAAAATTCCGAGCTCCGCATCTTTGCCCGACTGCAAAATTCCGTTCGCGATCTCGTTCACGGTTCCGTCGCCGCCGCACGCGATGATAAACGTTCGTCCTTTCCCGGACGCCGCGCGTGCGATCTCGATTCCGTCACCGGGGCCTTTCGTGAACGCAACATTGAACGGACCGAAGTGCGTGCGGAGATCACTCGCGATCGCTGACCATTTGTCACGCGTCGAGCCGCCGGCAGATTTAGGATTTGCGATTACGAGGGGAAGCATTAGATTCCGAATCTACCATCATCATTAGTGTCTAAACAAAGAGCGGAGGCGAGCCAAATGGTCAAGCTAAGAAACGCGTACAGTCTTAGCTCCGTTAGGAGCGAAATATTGGTAGTACGGTTTTCCAAATCAGTCAGCTCCGGAGGAGCGACATAAAATGCCGCTCCTCCGGAGCTTTAAGGAAAGGGCGTGGCACGAATTGCTACCAATACTTCGCTCCTAGCGGAGCTAAGACGATCATCTCGAGCCCATCATCGCAACCGTGAGATCGGTCGGCTTAAATCCCGACTGATACGAAAGCTGCTTCGGAGCAGATGCCATGAACTTCTCGATGTCTTCGAGCTTTCGCGGAAGTGCGCCGGTCATCCATTCGACTCCGGTTTCGGTTACGAGAAGATCGTCTTCGATCCGAACTCCGATGTTCTTGTACTTTTCGAACACGGGTCCGACCTTTTCGATAAACGCGGCGTTTTCAGGAGTCCTTGGCAAATTATCCAGAACATCTTCGCGGATGTAGATGCCCGGCTCATTTGTGAAGACCATTCCTGCTTTCAGCGGAACTCCGTATCGTCCTACGTCGTGAACATTCATTCCGAGCCAGTGGCCAAGTCCGTGAATAAACCACATGCGGCTTTGCTCTTTTTTCACGATGAGGCCTAGCTTCATAAGTCCGTCGGCGATCGTGTCGTTCGCGATTGTTCCAAGCTGCTGCATCGTCGCCCCGGGTTTCGTCGCACGACCGACTGCTTCCTGCGCGTCGTAGACGATTCGATAGATGTCAGCCTGCTCTTTCGTAAACTTGCCGTTGACCGGATACGTCCGCGTCACGTCTGCGGTGTAGTGCTCGTACTCCGCACCGACATCCATCAACAGGAGCTCGCCCTTTTTGATTTCGCTTTGCGATTCTTCATAGTGAAGCGTCGTCGCGTTCGCACCGCAGCCGACGATTGACGGATAGCCCCAAAAATCCGCGTTGCGACGTCGGAACGTGTATTCGACTTCGGCCTGAACTTCATATTCCCACTTCGCACGTCCGACCATCGCCATCGAGCGCATCTGAGCCTCGGTCGTGATGTCGATCGCGTGCTGAAGCAATTTCAATTCGTACGGCGATTTGATGTGACGAAGGTCGTCGAAGATCGGACGCGCATTTTCGATCTTCTGTTCCGAACCTTCTTTTGAGAAGTCGGTCTCGCGCGTGTACTCGCGTTTGCCGTTCTCGTCCTGCTCGGCCCTCGGAAGCAACAGGTAAAGTTTCTCGACGTTCGTCGGGATCGAAGCCCCGCCGCTCTTCGCCGAAAACGTTGCTCGTTCTTTTACCGCTTTCAAAAAGTCGGGAAGCTCCGAAGCGTCGACGATCGTAGTCAAACCCGATGTCGCCGTAGCTTGCTCACGCGAGTACATCTTCCCGGTCCAAGCCTCGCGTGTCGCCACGCGTTTCGGGAGGAACAAAGTCTCCTTGACGGTTGTTCCATCCTTCGTGATCACGAGCGTCGCATTATCCTGCTTCAGGTTTGTCAGATAATAGAGATTATTTTCCTGTCGATAGACGTAATCGACATCGTTCGCGTATAGCTTCGGCTCGGTGCTGAACATGATCAGCATGCTCTTGTCCGTCATCTTGGCAGCGACTGCCGCTCGACGACGCGCGAGCTCGGCCTGGCGTTCCGCGTCTGCGAATTTCGGAGCCGGCGGCGTAATTCGGATCGAAGTCGCGGGATCGGCGAACGATGATGTCGCTAAGAGTGTTAATAAAAAGAGAACAGCAAAAAGTTTTTGCATCATTGGATACCTCGAGATGTGTTTGAAAAAAGGATCGAACCTATTGTCGCATTATACGGAATAACCCGCGAACGGGTTTAGTTCTGTGACCGTCCGTATCGAATCGATGGTGAGTGGCGACGGGGCTGACCGGCGGGTATCGCTGCTGCAAGGTTTTTTTGAACGCGAATTGGGCGAATCGGGCGGATTAAGACGGATCTGAATTTCTTTTTCCATGCTTTTTCACGTGAGTTGGGAGGTTCGGTTCGGCGAGTAAGGCTTGGAGCCACTAGCTAAAACAAAAGCCTCGAAAAGAAATTCAGATCCGTCTTGATCCGCCTGATCCGCCCAATTCGCGTTCAAAAAAATGTATGCCCTAACTCTACTCGTCGCGCCTATCGTGCTTCGCAAATCGAGCGGCGCTGCGGTCCAGTCGCGTCCGCCATCACCGGAACCAGCCTTATGTGCTACCTTAGTCGTACATTTCAAATCCGGAGGTAAAGATTATGTTTTCACTTGAGGAACTTCTCGGCCAGCAGCAGGGATCCGAGGCTGTTCAGCAGATCAGCGACAACGTCGGTGCCGAGCCTTCGGCAGTAAACTCTGCGATCCAGGCGGCGCTGCCGATGATCCTGGGAAGCCTCGCGA
Source organism: Acidobacteriota bacterium (assembly GCA_003223025.1). GTDB lineage: Bacteria > Acidobacteriota > Blastocatellia > Pyrinomonadales > Pyrinomonadaceae > OLB17. The sequence continues at coordinate 204,883 of QHXR01000003.1, read as the reverse complement.
GTAACGCTTCGAGCACGGCAGGAGCCGAGAGCCTGAACAATGCGCTCGAGAAGGATCACAGCGGCAGCATCCTCGATAATCTCGGCGGACTCGGAAGCATGATCTTCGGAGATTCGGCGACCCCGCGTGAGGCCGATGGCGGTGGCATCCTTGGACACATCCTCGGCGGAAATCAGGGAGCCGTAGTTCAACAGGCGACCAACCAATCGGGGTTGAATTCGGGACAGGTCGCGCAGATCCTGATGATGCTCGCACCGATCGTGATGGGATATCTCGGACGACAGAAACAGGAACAGGGCGTCGGAGCCGACGGTCTCGGAGGACTTCTCGGCGGACTGCTCGGCGGACAACAGGCTGCTGCGGCGCCGCAGTCGTCCGGAAACGCGATGATCGACATGGCGTCTAACGCACTCGATAGCGATCACGACGGAAGCTCTCTAGACGACATCGCGTCGATGGCCCTCAACTATTTCAAAAACAAATAAAGAGCGGGCAAACTCGTTTAGGTCGCCGGTCGTCACATAGACGTCCGGCGATTCGCCTTTTATGAAACAATCGCCATGGCCTCCGCGTAAAAATGCCCTTGTTAATTAACGTTTTTAATTATCTCGAGAAATATATGTATCTGAATCAACCTATCCGCAGGCTGGCTTCATCTGTGCTTGCCGGCGTCATTCTTTTTTCATCGATCGTCCATGCGCGTCCGATGCCGCATCCGTTCGAATTGGAAGACGCAAAACTTCCGCCCGTCAATTGGATCAGAAGCCGCACGATCGATGTGAAGCATGTGCTCATCGACACCCGCTTCAACTGGGAAAAGCAGCAGGCTCTCGGCACGACGGCAGTGACGCTCGCACAGTTCAACGACACGGACAAGATCACGCTCGACGCGGCCGCGATGACGATCAATTCGGTCACGACCGTCGATGGCAAGCCGCTGAAGTTCAATTATAAAGGCGGCGATGGTAATGACAATCTCGAGATCATCCTCGATCGCGTTTACCGCGGCGGCGAAGATGTCACGGTGAAGATCGATTACGCGACGAACTATGTGAACTCGGCTGACGGTGACACGGCGATCGGAAGTTTCGGACGCGGCTTGCGATTCATCAAACCGGCCGCCGATGAGCCGGGCAAGCCTCGACAGATCTGGTCGCAGGGCGAATCCGAATTCAACCGCTACTGGTTCCCGTCATACGACAGCCCGAATGATTTCCGCACCAGCGAGCTTCGGGCGACCGTCGAGAAACCATTCTTCGTAGTCTCAAACGGAAAACTCATAAGCACGAAAGAGAATTCTGACGGCACCCGAACTTTCGATTGGAAGATGGATCAACCGTACTCGAACTATCTGACGTCGATCGTTGTATCGGACACGAAGCCGGTTGAGCAGGATGCCGAGGGCACACCGGTTTATAACTACGGCTATCCGTCGGAGACGAAAGAAGTCGCTGCGACGGTGAAGAATCTGCCGGCGACGATCAAGTTTTTTGGCGAGATCACCGGTTTGAAATATCCATATCCGAAATACTCCCAGGCTTTTGTCGAAGACTTCGGCGGCGGCATGGAAAACATCTCCGCGACGACACAGATCGAAGAGATGATCCACGACGAGCGCGAGCTCATCGACAACGACAGCGAATCGCTGCAGTCGCACGAGCTCGCTCACCAGTGGTTTGGCGACTACGTTACATGCCGCGACTGGGGTCAGATCTGGCTCAACGAAAGTTTCGCGACTTACATGCAGGCAATGTGGACCGAAAAACTTAAGGGCCACGAAGAATTTCTCTACGCAGACATTCGCGGCAATCACGATCAGGTTCTCGGTTCATGGAACGGCGGCGATCGGCGTCCGATCGTGACGAAATATTACGCGAACAAGGATGCGATGTTCGACAACTACGCGTATCCCGGCGGCGGCTCGGTCCTCCACATGCTTCGCAAACATCTCGGCGACAAATTGTTCTACAAGTCGCTGAATAATTATCTGACGACGAATGCTCATCAGCCCGTCTCGACGGAAGATCTACGGATCGCCGTTGAAGAGACGTCGGGTCAGTCGATGGACTGGTTCTTTGATGAGTGGCTTTACAGGATGGGGCATCCGGTCTTCGACGTGACGCAATCGTACGACGAGGCGAAGAAGCAGCTCACGCTGAACGTCAAGCAGACGCAGAAGCTCGACGTGACTAATGCGTATCCGCAGACTGAATTTTTCCAGAGCTTCGTCGATGTCGAGATCGACAACAAGATCGAGCGCGTCTGGATGGAGCCGAAAGCGGAAAATGTTTTCACGTTCAGCGTCGCGTCAAAACCGAAACTCGTGAGCTGGGATTATGAAAGCACGCTGCTGAAGGAAATGAAGTTTGCGAAGTCCGTCGACGAGCTGCTTTATCAGATGGCGAACGACAAGGATGTCCTTGGCCGTCGATGGGCGATGAGCGAGCTCGAAGAGCGAGCGGCGAATGCGGCAGACCGGCCGCGGATAACGACGGCATTATTGACCTCAGCGGAGAAGGATCCGTTCTGGAGAATCCGCCGCGCGGCACTTTCCGTCATTGCAAATCTGTACTCGCCCGATCCGGGCCTCGGTGAGCAGCGTGCGGCATTTAAGCTCGAAGGTGCGGTTGAGCAAGGCGTGATCCGTTTGACGAAAGATCCGAAGTCGTTGGTCCGCGGAGACGCGATCGAACTGCTCGGTGAGACTCAGGACAAGAAGTACGCGGACCTTTTCTACCCGGCATTGAACGATCAAAGTTACGAGGTCATCGATCAAGCATCGCTGGCGCTGGGACGTGTGAAAGATCCGCGAGCCCTCGATGCTCTCACGAAGTTGACCGCGACAAAGTCGTGGAAAGGCCGGATCATGATCGCCGGTTTGAACGGACTTGCGGAGCTCGGCGACAAGCGTTCGTTCGACACGGGTTATAACATCGCGACGGACGCGACGCTCTCGAGAGCGATACGTTCCAACGCGCTGGCAGTCGTCGGAACGACGGGCAAGGGTGATCCGCGAGCGTATCCGCTGATCTTTGAACAGTTCAAGAAGGCGACCGATGCGTCGAACTTTCAGGGAATGATCAACGGAATGAACGCGATAATCAAGATCGCCGATCCGCGTGGTCAGGAAGCCTTCGACATTCTGAAGGCAAAGTTCAAGGACCAGCCGGGAGCGCTCAACATCGTCGGCTCTTTCGAAGAGCGGTTCAAGGCTGCGATAAAGAAGTAGGTCATTTCGGACCGCGAAAAGACGCGAAAAAGAGGGGCGCTTTTGCCCGCGAATACGCTAATTACGCTAATGAAGAATTGTCTTAATTAGCGTAATTCGCGTTATTCGCGGGCAAACTCTTTTCTTTCTTTCTTTCGCGTCCTTTCGCGTCCTTCGCGGGCAATTCTTCTCAAAGTGTTTTGCGGGTAATCGCCCGACTGTTGTTTGGTATGATTGCTCAAGTAATCTCATCGCGGTCCTTCATAAATATGACAAACGTTTTAATTCGTTCGAGCATAAGAGTCGTCGGACTCGTCGCGCTACTTTCCGTTTGCAGCTTTTTAGCTTTCGCCCAAACGACTCCGGTCACGCGGCAAGAAACTCTCCGCGGATCGGTAACGCCGGAACGCGAGTGGTGGGACGTGCAGCACTACGATCTGGCGGTTCAGTTCATGCCCGCGACAAGATTTATCAAAGGATCGAACGAGATCTCATTCAAAACAGTAAAGCCCGGTCGAAAAATGCAGATCGATTTGCAGGAACCACTCAGCATCACAAGGATCGATCACAGAGGGACGGACCTGAAATACGAACGCGAAGGGAACGTATTTTGGGTCACGTTCGACAAGGAAATCGCACAGGGTGTCGAGGACAAGATCAAGATCTTTTACGAAGGCAATCCGAAGCCGGCGACGAATCCTCCGTGGAATGGCGGCGTCACGTGGGGACGCGATGATGTTGGAAACTGGTTCATCAACACGACGTGTCAGGGTCTCGGAGCAAGCGTCTGGTGGCCTAACAAGGATATCGGCTACGACGAACCGGATCGCGGAATGAACATCGCGATCACGGTTCCCGAAGATCTCGTCGCTGTCTCGAACGGCCGTCTGGAAAAAACGGATCATGATGACGCTGCGAAGACCAAAACCTATCACTGGAAAGTCATCAACCCGATCAACAACTACGGCGTTAACGCGAACATCGGCAATTATGTGAATTGGTCCGAAGTCTACGACGGCGAAGGCGGCAAGCTCGATATAAATTACTGGGTGCTTCCGCATCAGAAGGAAGCGGCGATGAAGACTTTCAAGGAAGTGCCGCGCATGCTCAAAGCATTCGAACACTGGTTCGGCAAATATCCGTTTTACGAAGACGGATACAAACTCGTGACCGTTTCGTATCCCGGAATGGAGCATCAGAGCTCAGTCACATACGGCAATTACTTTCGTAACGGATATCGCGAACGCGATGTGAGTTTCACCGGGATAGGTTACAAGTTCGATTTCATCATCGTCCACGAATCCGGTCACGAATGGTTTGGGAACAACATCTCGATGAAGGACGCGGCGGACATGTGGATTCACGAAGGCTTCACGAACTACTCCGAGAATCTGTTCGTCGAATACTACTGGGGCAAGGAAGCCGGAGCCGATTACGTCATCGGCAGCCGCAAGAACATCGAAAATAAATCTCCGATCATCGGGACCTACGGATCCAATCGCGAAGGCTCCGGAGACATGTATTACAAAAGCGGCAACGTGCTTCACACCATCCGACAGATCATCAATGACGATGCGAAGTGGCGATCGATCCTACGTGGATTGAACAAGGATTTCTGGCACCAGACCGTGACAACTCAACAGATCGAGTCGTACGTCTCTCAACATGCCGGGATCGATCTGAGCAAAGTCTTCGATCAGTATCTCAGGGGAATTCAGATTCCGGTGTTGCGATGGAAAAAAGAAGGGAAAACGCTTTCGTACAAATATGAAAATGTCGTTCCGGGATTTGCTATGCCTCTCCGAGTGCTTATCAACGGCAAACCTGTTTCGATCACGCCAACCGAATCCGTGCAGACGATGACGAGTCCGGACGAGATCAAGACGCTTGAAGTAGATCGAAATTATTACGTCGAGTCTCAAGCAATGCGCCTGCCACGCCGCGGCTTCCAAAGGCGTGAAACGATTATGATTCGACGAGACAGAGGCTGACGTCGGCCGAAGCGGCGACGTGCAGGCAGGGATGCCTGCGGTCCAGTCCGTTGACGACTCCTGCGTTTCGCCTTTACTTCAGAACCTCAACATCCTTCGACGCTACATTCCCAAAATAATCCGCCGCAAAAACTCGGAGCACATATTTCCCCGAAGTGAGATTCGTCGTATCGAGAAAATCTTCCCGCGCGTTTTCTCCATCCACTCGGTTCGTTGCGATGTAATCGAAGATCGTATCCGGCGTATAACCGGAGCGGCTGCCTTCGGCGTAGGCGAGACGGACTGTGTCGTTCGACGGACTTCGAGCGAAACTTATCCGCCAATCGATCTCGCTCAGTTGCGAACCGTTCGAAAGAAGTTGAAATCCAACTCGATAAACTCCGAGCCGACGTCGTTCGGAATTTCCATCCATGCGATCGTAGGCTCGAACGACGATCCTCGATTTGTCCGAAAGCCTAGACGTCTTCTCCCAACTATCCGTGAAGATGGAAACATCCTCGATCACGGGTGGTGTCGAATCCGAAATTCCCGGAAGGTTGAGAGCGGCGAGCGCATTGATCTCGCGACCGATCCGTCCGGCGATCAGGTGAACGTGATTCATCGAGTTCAATGTGCCAATCGTATCGCCCGCGGCGAACTTCGCTCCGCGCGGAACTCGAAGTCCGATCGGCTTGCCCGCCGCGTCAAACGCGAACTGAAACCTCGGGTCTCCGAAAGGCCGATTGTCTTTGTCTCGACCGAGCCGCAGATGGATGTAACCGATGAGCGGCATTCGAATGAGCTCGCGTGCGGTTCCGAAATTATCCGCGGACTGCGGATCGAGGACCGTTTCGTCCCGGATAAATTTTGCGGTCTCGCCATATGCACCGGCGATGTCGAGCCCGTTATGAAACCAGTTTGGCTTGTCATCCGGCCGTACCTCGCCGCGGATCTCGCCAAGCGTTCCGGCAATCTCGCGCGGATTCGAAGGCGGATCGAACGGCCATCGTGTGGCAAGCGGCAACGGATCGGTTCGGGGATCCGTCGGGTTTTCTTTTGCGGCGTCATCCGACAGAATTCTGATCGCCCGATTGTCGCTGTCGGCGACGTAGATCTTTCCATCGGAACCGAATCCGATTCCGGACGGTCGATTGAACCGCGCAGTTCTCGAAGGACCATCGACGAATCCGCGTTTGTCGCCGGCCAGTGTTTCGACCAACGGAATAACCCGCCGGCCGATCACGCGGATCGCGTTTCCGTCCGCGACAAAGATGCGACCGAACTGGTCTACAGTCACGGCGGTCGGTGTTACGAAACTCGCGCTGGAGAGCGGACCATCGATCAGACCCCTCGTGTCGGATCCCGAAAGAGTAATGACGATACCGTTCGAGTCAAGGACGCGCAGTCGGGCATTACCCGAATCGGCGATCAATAGCTTGTCATCCCAAACGGCGATGCCGAGAGGCGTGTCGAATTTTGCACTTGCACCGGTTCCGTCGGCGAAGCCACGCTCACTTCCAGCGACGGTCGAGACAATTCCTTCGCGGATCAGTCGAATGCGATCGTTGTACGTATCTGAAACGTAAATGGCCCCGTCACTCGCGACGGCGACTCCAATCGGAGCGTTGAATTTCGAGCTCAATGCCGGGCCGTCATTCTTGCCGGACGAGCCGTCGACGCCTGCGACGATCGTGATCGTTCCGTCCGCGGTGACCTTTTTGATCGTGTGCGATCCAGTATCGGCGACGATCAGATCTCCGTCTGGAAGGAATGCGATCGCGGACGGTGTCTTGAGACCGGATGCCACCGTAGTCGAACTTCCATCGGTGTCGATCCGTCGAATCGTGCCGGCGCCGCCGTCGGATACATAGATCGAATGATCCTTGACCGCGATGCCGAACGGTTCATCAAGATCGTTCAGACGAGGAACCGTCGCCACGCTCTTGTACCGTAGAGCGACCGGTTCGCTGGAAAAGTATCCGCATCCACCGAGAAGGATGAGAACGATGACAAGCGAAAGTACGGAAATTCGCTTGAGATTACGGTTGGCGATGATCATCTCGTGAACTGAAGAACTATCCACTTACAACTATCCACTATCCACTGAATAAAAATCCATCCGATCTCTTCAGTGGATGGTTATAAGTTGCAAGTGGATAGTCTTATCTGCTCGACACTATGGCCGAAATTCGCTATCATCCAACTTCATGTGGTGAGTTATTGCGACTTGCGGCCACATAAAATAAACAGCTAAACAGCAAGAGCTTAATTTTTTAGAAAGACTCTGTGCTGTTTCGCATAGGGTCTTTTGATTTGATTGGGGCGCGTGTGAGGCGCCAACGGACTGGAACGCAGGCGTCTCGCCTGCAACGCCGCTTGCGGCGTCAAAGCCCTGAGGCCCTCGAATCGCTTTTCGCGTCGAAGCGACGCTCATGCAGGCGGGGACGCCTGCGTTCCAGTCCGTTGGCGTCGGCCCGCATTGGCCCAGTGACCAAATATGTCTAAGTTTCTCGATTTATTAAAAGAAAAGATCATCGTCTTTGATGGTGCGATGGGCAGTAATCTGCAGGCGTTGAACCTGACGATCGACGATTGGGGCGGGCCGAATTTCGAAAACTGTTCGGAGAACTTGCTTTACACGCGCCCAGACGCGATCGAAAAAGTTCACACGAGTTTTCTCGATGTCGGATGCGACGTCATCGAGACGAACAGTTTTGGCGGAAGCGAGGTCGTGCTGACCGAGTTCGGCATTGCTGATAAAACTTACGATGTAAATCTGAAAGCGGCCGAGCTCGCGAAGCGGATCGCTAACGATTATTCGACAAAGGAGAAACCTCGTTTTGTTGCGGGTTCGATCGGACCGGGGACGAAGCTTCCGACGCTGGGGCATATTACGTATCGCGATCTGAAGAAGGCATACGATGAACAGATCCGCGGTCTGATCGATGGCGGCAGCGACGTGCTGATCGTCGAGACATGTCAGGATCTTCTCCAAACAAAAGCGGCGCTCGCGTCGATCTTCGAATACTTCGAAAAGCAAAAGATCAAGCTTCCGGTCATTGCGCAGGTCACGATCGAGACATTCGGGACGATGCTAAACGGAACCGAGATCGGTGCGGCCCTGACAGCGCTCGAACCGTTTCCGATCGATGTAATTGGAATGAACTGCGGCACGGGTCCGAAACAGATGGCCGATAGTTTTCGATATCTCTGCGAAAATTCTCCGCTGCCCGTTTCAGTTTTGCCGAACGCAGGTCTGCCGGAAGTGAAGGACGGCAAACAGCATTACGACGAAACGCCGGAGAGCTTTGCGTCGCAGGTCGAGCACTTTGCAAAAGATTTTGGTGCGAACATCGTCGGCGGATGCTGCGGAACCTCGCCGGAACATCTGAAGCTCGTCATCGAACGAATCGGCGGTATGTCGCCGAAACAGCGCGACGCGAAACTTGTTCCGTCGGCTTCGTCGATCTATTTCCAACAGCCTTACACGCAGGACGCATCGTTCCTGATCGTCGGCGAGCGCGTGAACGCGTCCGGCTCGAAGAAGATGCGCGATCTGCTCGATGCGGAGAATTGGGACGGACTCGTCAATCTCGCCAAGTCGCAGGAAAAAGAAGGCGCACACATACTCGATGTGAACGTCGACTTTGTCGGACGCGACGGCGTCGCCGACATGCACGAATTGATCGGCCGGCTTGTGACGAACGTCAAGATCCCGATCATGCTCGATTCGACCGAGTGGGAGAAGATGGAAGCAGGCCTCGAGCACGCCGGCGGGAAGTGCATTCTCAACTCGACGAACTATGAAGACGGCGAAAAACGATTCTTGAAGGTGTTGTCGCTTGCGAAAGAGTACGGAGCGAGTGTCGTCATCGGGTTGATCGATGAAGTCGCGATGGCTCGCACCGCCGAGAACAAACTCGAGATCGCACGACGTGCGTACAAGCAGACGACCGAGTTTGGAATCCCGGGTCATGATATTTTCTTCGATCCGCTAGCGCTTCCGATCTCAACGGGTATCGAAGAAGATCGAAAGAATGCCGACGAAACGATCAAGGCGATTCGGCAGATCAACGCTGAAATGCCCGATGCGAATATCATTCTCGGCGTTTCAAATATTTCGTTTGGATTAAATCCCGCGGCACGCGTCGTCCTGAACTCGGTCTTTCTTCACGACTGCGTCGAGGCCGGGATGAATTCCGCGATCGTAAACGCATCGAAGATCCTGCCCCTGATCCGATTCAACGAGCATGAGATCGATGTCGCACGCGAGTTGATCTACGACAAACGCAAGTTCGAAGGCGACGTCTGCACGTACGATCCGCTGACGGAATTCACGACGATGTTCGAAGGGAAGTCTGCTCAGTCGATAAAGCAGGACATCACGCATCTCCCGGTGGAAGAGCGACTAAAGCATCACATCATCGACGGCGAGAAGATCGGTCTCGAGGATTCGCTGAAACAGGCGCTCGAAACATATCCGCCGCTCGAGATCATCAACAATATTCTTCTCGACGGAATGAAAACGGTCGGCGAACTTTTCGGCAGCGGACAGATGCAGCTTCCGTTTGTGCTGCAATCCGCCGAGGCGATGAAGGCGGCGGTGAAGTTCCTCGAACCTTTCATGGAAAAAGTCGAGGGCTCAAACAAAGGCGTCCTCGTACTGGCGACAGTGAAAGGCGACGTGCACGACATCGGTAAGAACCTCGTGGATATCATCCTGACGAATAACGGCTACAAGGTCGTCAATCTCGGGATCAAGCAGCCGATAGACGATATTCTCCGAGCGTGGGAAGAAACAAAATGTGACGCGATAGGGATGAGCGGTCTGCTCGTGAAGTCGACGCTTGTCATGCGAGACAATCTCGAATTGATGAACGAACGAGGCATCAACGTTCCCGTTATTCTTGGTGGGGCGGCACTGAATCGCCGTTACGTCGACGCGGATCTGATCCCGCTGTACGAAGGAAAGTTGTTTTATGCCCGTGATGCGTTCGATGGATTGCATGCGATGGACGAACTGACGAATCCGAAGTCTGCCGAGTCTGTCGAGTCGCGAGCAAAGTCTGCGGCCGCCGGGAACGGAACAAAAAGCTCCCCTTCTTCCGAAGGAGGGGTGACCGACGCTTCGGCGGACGGGGTGGTTCCTTCTGACGATCAATCATCGGAAGAAGACCTGGTCGGCGAAGATGCAAAACTCGGTGCAGTCGCCGCAAGAATTTCACCGCGGACTTCGCATGACACTACCCACACGATCCCCTCGGAGATTTCGATCGGCGGTAAGATCCCCGATGCCCCGTTCTACGGATCGAAGGTCGTTGAGATCACGGATCTAAATAAAGTTTTCGGATTCATAAACGAGACGGCGCTGTTCAAGGGACAGTGGCAGTACAAACAGGGCCGGAAGACGCCTGAGGAATATAAGAAGATCCTCGAAGAAACGGTGTATCCAAAATTCGCCGAGATAAAAGCAAAGGCGATCCGGGAGAAGCTTCTCGAGGCGAAACTTGTCTACGGATATTTTCCGTGTCAGTCGAGCGGAAACGATCTCATCATTTTCGAGGAGGATCAAACGACCGAGCGTCTTCGATTCACGTTCCCGCGTCAGCCCGTAGAGCAGCGTGGAGGAAAAAATCTGTGTCTCGCGGATTTTTTTGCCTCGGACAGGATCGATACTGTGGCGTTCCAGCTCGTTACGATGGGAAAGAAAGCCAGCGAGCATTCGGCGGAGCTTTTCAAAGCGGACAACTACACGGATTATCTTTTGTTCCACGGTCTGTCTGTTGAGTCGGCGGAGGCGTTAGCTGAAATGTGGCACAAGCGCGTTCGAGAAGAACTCGGGATTGCCGGAAGCGACGCTCCGGAATTGGCGAAGTTGTTTCATCAGGGTTATCAAGGTTCGCGTTTCAGTTTCGGTTATCCGGCATGTCCGAATCTCGAGGATCAGACGAAACTATTCGAATTGCTCGATCCTTCGCGGATTGACGTCGAGCTAACTGAGGAGTACCAACTCGACCCTGAACAATCGACATCGGCGATCATCATCCATCACCCCGAAGCGAAGTATTTCAATATTGAGTAAGTGACCGGAACGCAGGCGTCCCGCCTGCATAAGTGTGAGGCGCGCAAAAGTTTGGTGATTCGACAATGAGAAGTTAATTTCGCCAACGGACTGGACCGCAGGCATCCCTGCCTGCCTGACGTCGCCGCTTCGGCCGACGTCAACCTCTCTCTTGTCGAATCATAACCGCTTCACGCCTTTGGAAGCCGCGGCGTTGCAGGCAGGGATGCCTGCGGTCCAGTCCGTTGACGATCGTAAGAAACATCTCCGGCCTTTTCGTTTTGCTGTCGATTCGCTCCTTACGGAACGAAGACGCTTGGGACCGGCGTGTCGGTCGATACACCGAACTGCTGGATCAGGATTCCAGCGGTCGTTCGATCAACGTACCAGGTTGCGGTTGACGGTCTGAAGATCGCGAGATCGAATCTGCCATCGCCATCGTAGTCTCCCGCAACCGGAATGTCAGTCGATACTCCGAACGGAACGGCGTAGAACGATCCGTCCTCACTTCGAAGTACGAACCACGTTCCAGTCGAAGGACGCCAGAACGCGACGTCGGTCTTGTTGTCCGCCGTAAAGCGGCCCTGTACAGGTTTGTCGGACGAGTTGCCGAACTGGAAGGCCGTCACCAGGCTGTCACTGCTTCGGCGTATCCACCATTCGCCGCCCGAGAGAGCCGGACGGAAGATGGCGACGTCGGCCTTCGCGTCTCCGTCGTAATCGCCGACCACCGGTTTGTCACCTGCGATGCCGAAAGGAATGATGTCGAAACCGCCGTTCGATTTCTGTATGTACCAGGTCCTGTCAGCATTTCGAAATACCGCCAGATCGGCTTTGCCGTCGCCGTCGAAATCGCTCGGGACCGGAGTGTCTCCAACCTGTCCGAACGTGACCGCGTAGTACGAGAAGTTCTCCGATCGGAGAACGTACCATTCGCCGGTCGATTGACGGAAGAACGCGATGTCGGATTTTCCGTCGCCGGTGAAATCAGCCGGCACCGGCTTGTCGGTTGAACCGCCGAATACTAACGCGGGAACCTGACTATCCGAGCTGCGCTGCCACCACCACGATCCGTTCGACGGGCGGAAGACCGAAAGGTCAGTCTTGTTATCGCCATCGAAATCGAAGGGAGCTCTAACGGTCACACCCGAAGTGACCGCGAAGTCTACGTCGGAGATATCGAAGAAGATATTGCCGACCGCTTCGATCTTGATGCGGCCATGTGTCGATGCGATATTCGGAACGGTGATCGATTCGGTACCGTCATTCGGCGTCGAAGCGATCACGACCGTCGGGAACGTTAGTCCACCGTCGGCGGAGTAAAGGATCCGTACGTTTGCTGCATTGACCGGAGCACCGCTTGATCCTGCAACATTCCACGTGACGGTCTGCGACGAACTGCCGGGCCAAGTAACAGCCGTATTCGGAGCGGTGATCGCGAACGGACCACCTGTGCCATCGACGATGACTGTCGCGGTCGCCGTGTTGATGCCGCCGCCGTTCGGACGATTATCGCGGGCGACAACCTGAAAGTTCATCGTACGAGTTATTGCAGGCAGCAATTCACCTGTCAAAAATCCGGCGGTTGTCGAGGGCGGAACGTTTGCCGAGGCGAGAATGTGTTCAAGCGCCGGGAACGTGCGGCTCGGTCCGTTTGTCGGAAGGAACGGTCGGAAGATCGCTCTTAAGCTGCCGTCCGAATCGGTGTTCGGTACGGCGGTCGTCGAAACGCCAAGATCGTATTCCTGCCAGTCGTAAGTCAGCGTATCGCCGTTCACGTCGCTGCCCGTTGCAGTCAGTGTGAAGGGAGTTTGTTTCGGGATATTCCACGACGGGCCGCCGACGATCGAAACGGATGGCGGAGTGTTGCTCGTCGGAGTATTGACCGGGCAATTATTGCCCTGGCCGTTCTGAGAGTAATTGACGATCGCTTCGAGACTCTTCACGTGGAAGGTATCGATACTGTGCGCCGCGAGATCCTGATTTCCGCATATACCTGCGTAGGCCATGATCGTAATTCCGCTGCCCGGTTCGTATGCACTTCCGTTGCTGCGATTTCCGCCGCCGCAGTTTGAGACGGTGCCATTAAACGTGTGATTCGCTCCCCATTGATGGCCCATTTCATGAGCGACATAATCGATCGCGAATGGATCGCCGACAGGATTAGGAAGACCGGTCGTGCCGCCGCCGGGATTCGATCCGCAAGGAACGCCGAGGTTAGCGACGCCGCCGCTTCCGGTGGTGAAGACGTGCCCAATGTCGTAGTTTGCCGCACCGATGACCGCGTTCAGGTTCGGTGTATTCTGGCCAAGAGCTCCGGTGCCGTTGCCATAGGGATCGTTCGCCGAGGTGCACGGCGTTCCGCCCGTTCCGACCGGACAGACGGTATTGTCGCCGGCGTACGCGATAAGGTTGTTATTCGCAACCATCACCATCCGCATCGAAAGGTCGCGCTCATAAACGCCGTTCACGCGGACCATGATCGTCGCCATCGCCGCCAAACAACCTGCGAGCGTATTTCCGCCGGCAGCGTTGCAGTATTCCCAGTTTCCGGCGAGAGCGAGTCGATATGTGCGAAGAGCAGTTCCGCTCGTAACCTCGGGGGAGGAAGCTTCGGGGATCAGATCGCTCATGTGATCGGAAGGACGGAGAAGTTTGTCGATATATTCGATCTGGTCAAACTGGCATATCCACTCGCTACCCTTCGGCACGTCACGTTTGAAGTACGTCAGATAATTGTCGACATCGTCGCGTGAATAGGGATCGACGATAACGGTGCCGCGGGTCGAGAGAACCATTGCGTGGAAACCGCTCGGCATAAGGTCCAAACGAACGGTCGCCGTCGGATCGTCAATTCCGCGCCCGGTATATGTCCGGCCAAGTTCCGGAAACTTCGCGATCAGCCCCGGCTCGGCAACCAACGAATGCTCGACAGTGAATCGAGCAAACTTTCCGTCGGGCATCGGCAGCGTGAGGACCGTCTCACCGAATCGGTTCTCACCGGTGAATTCCTCCGGCGCACTTGAGAGGATCGAACTGATCGCGCTGTGATTCAGTGAGAAGGTTTTGTACGTGGTCGGGTTCACCAAACGCTCGGAACGATCAGCCAATCGACTTTCATCGACTGCCGTCCATACGCGGTCCGAACTGGTCTGAGCTCCGGCAAAGGAGTTGAAACCTACAAAAAAAATGAGAACCGCGAGAATGCGGGCGAAGGTCTTTGACATTGAAAATCTCCTAAGTTTATTGGTAGTCAAAAGCTGTCACACCAGGTAAGGAGGACGGCGAAATGATGTTTTACGAACTGAAAATAGCGATGTTGAACCTTATGAAATGTGCCGGAAAGTACCGAGCATAATAGCCGATGGAGGCTACTTTGTCCAGAAAACGCGGACGACGCGCGATTCGAACAAGCAAATACTCGAGCTCGGATTCGAGGTTTTCCCGTTCGGTTTTAGTATACGCAGAGACGGGGACCCGGGTTTATTTGCTGAAGCGAACCGGAGTCGACCGTTCTGACGAGCGTTCTCCCGGATGCTAAACTATGCTTTCGCTTATGTCTCAGGATCTGGCCGCGGCAGGCGGCACACAACTCGAAGTCGACGAAAAACCTTTGGTTCCGACAAAGGAAGAGTTGTCGGTTCTATCGACAACTGAGGCTTTAGGCGTTCGTCTGGTGCGTCGGATGAATTCCGGTGCCTGGAAGTTGTTCTGGACTTTTTGCCAGCGACATATCGGATCGCTGTGGATCTACCTCGCGACCTACAATTTGATGAACGTGTTCGGGATCGAGAATGTGAGCTCATCCGATCCCGCCCGCCCGCTCGTGCTAGTTTCGAATCATCGCTCATTCTTCGACATGTACACGATCTCGAGCGTGATATTTCGCCGCACAACTCGTCCGGTCACGCTCTTCTTTCCGGTCCGTGCAAAATTCTTCTACGACAATCCGATCGGATGGTTCGTCAACCTCGTCATGGGATGGTGGGCGATGTATCCCCCATTTTTTCGCGAAGAGAAGGAAGCCCGAAAGAGGCAGTTCGACAAGTTTTCGGTACGCGAATTGATTCGGATCTGCTCTGTCGGACGGGGACATGTCATCGGATTCCATCCCGAAGGGAAACGAAATCTGGATGAGGACGCATATTCGTTCCTGCCGGCGCAACCGGGGATCGGAAAAGTCTTATACGAAGCGAAGCCCCAGGTGATCCCGGTTTTTGTTACAGGATTGATAAACGATCTCCCGCGACAGGTGATCGGAAATTGGACCGGTGGTCAGCAAGTTCGAATCTGGTTTGGCGAGCCGATCGACTTGTCGAGCTTCCACGAAAAACGCGATTCGATACGCACGCACAAGGAGATGGCCGACTTTTTGATGGAGAAGATCGGCGTGCTCGGAGACAAGGACAAACATTGGGTCGAACAAGGGAAGAATCATGAACGATGAAGCAGGAGCTACAACGACACCGATAGAGGCACTCTCTTCGAAACGTCGGTGGTTGATCACCGCGGGAGTGATGACGGGAATGTTCATCGCGGCGCTCGAAGCGACCGTCGTCGGCACAGCGATGCCGACTGTCATCGCATCACTCGGTGGACTCAATCATTACAGTTGGGTTTTCTCGGCGTATCTCGTTACGTCGACGGTTACTGTTCCCGTGTGGGGAAAACTGTCGGATCTTTACGGCCGCAGACTTTTATATCAAGTCGGGATCGGCGTGTTTCTGCTCGGAACACTTCTGTCCGGATTTTCGGGATCGATGACGCAACTGATAGTGTTTCGCGCGATCCAGGGTCTTGGAGCCGGAGCTCTCGTGCCGCTCGGCATGACGATCATCGGCGATACGTTCACGCTAGAAGAGCGGGCGAAGATGCAGGCTTACTTCAGCGGCGTATGGGGACTTTCCAGCATCATCGGACCTATCGTCGGCGGTTTCATCACGGATCAAATCTCGTGGCGTTGGGTCTTCTTCGTAAATCTTCCGATCGGAGTCGTAGCCGCACTCATCATTGGATTTGCTCTTCGCGAACCGAAACTGCATAGCCGTCCGAAGATCGACTACGCCGGTGCGATCCTATTGATGATCGCGATCAGCCTTCTAATGCTGGCGATGGTCGAGGGCGGATCCAGCGGCCTTATCAATTCGCAGAACATTCTTATTTTCCTTGCGTCGGCGGTTCTGCTCGTTATCTTCGTCTTTGTCGAAAAGCGCGCAGCCGATCCGATAATCCCATTCGAACTTTTTAAAAATAGGACGATCGCGATCGCGATCCCTGCCGGTTTTCTCGGCGGTGTCGCGATGTTCGGAGCGATCTCGTTCATACCTCTGTTTGCACAAGGCTCGCTCGGATTTACCGCAACGGCCGCTGGATCGCTGCTGACGCCGCTAATGCTCTCATGGGTTTCGATGTCGATCATCGGCGGTCGACTGATGCTGAAGATCGGATATCGTCTCCTGACGATCGTCGGTTACACCGCACTCACGATCGGATTTATTTTGCTGGCGATGTTCGATCGAGATACCAGTCGTATATTTCTTTATCTCGATCTGATCATCATCGGTATCGGACTCGGATCGTCGATGCTTACGCTTTTGATCGCGGTCCAACAGGCGGTTGAGAAGAGTAAGTTAGGTGTCGCGACTTCGCTGAATCAGTTTTCGCGGTCCATCGGCGGTGCCGTCGGTGTTGCGGTCATGGGCGCGGTGCTGACGGCGTCGCTCGCGGGGCAGTTGAATAAAGCGGCGGACGAAGGACGGCTGACAAAAACTCAGGCTGAGGAATTTGCGTCGAATCCGAATGCGCTGATCGAACCGAGTGCTAAAGCCTCGGTGCCCGCGGAAACGCTCGCCGTGCTGCAGTCGTCACTGGCGAAAGCGATACATCCCGTTTTCTGGGCAGGTGCGGTGATGGCCGGTCTCGGATTGCTCGTCGTTCTGTTCCTGCCGAGCGAAAAGGAAGAAGATGAAGTGCCGATCGACGGCGAACGGTTGATCATGGCTGAGCAGACGACGATCAACGCCCGCAATCAGCCGGATGTTCACGAAACTTATTCGTGACTCTTAACGCTCGATTTTATATTCGGGCCTGACGACAGCGGAACATGACTTTCAGCGGCGCCGAAGTCGAAATTCGGCGTCGTTCCTTTTTCGATCTGGCCGATCCAAAGTTTCAGAGCATAAACGTCGTCGGCATAAGATTCGGGATAGATCTTAAAGTTCGGCAGCGTCTGACAGAGTTTCAAATATTCCAGCACCACGTTCTTTTCGCCTTTCTCGAACATCGCCTTCGCAAGACTCATGTCGATCTTGCCCAGATTGTTGTATCCCATCCGGAGCGGTGCGCGGATAGATGCGAGCAAGTGATCTTTTGCCTTCGCGATGTTGTTACGGCGAAGCTCGACGAGACCAAGCGTCGTGTTGCCGACGTGTGCGGCCTGATCGTATGTTCTCGTATAAGATGCTTGCCCGAAATCGAGTACGAGCTCCTGTGCGAATGAAGATGCTCGATCCAGATCCTCGAGTCGGATAGCGGCGCGAGAGAGATTCTTCAAGAGCTCGAATCGATACCAGTCACGGTCGTCCGAGCGTTCTTTCTTGAGCAGGACAAGTGCACGCATACCGTAGTCGAGAACTTTTCGCGCGGCTTCGTCCGCCTGTTCCTTCGTCGCGGTCTTGCTCGCGTCGCCTGTATTCAGCTCGACGACCGTTAGCAGATATTTGTACTCACCGGGTGAAAGTTTTACTCCTTCGTCAGCGAGTGAGCGAGCGGCGTCGGGTGCATACGACTTCAATGCGTCGATCGCATTCATGCGAATCTCGGAGGTTCCGCTCTGCGCAACTTTTGCCATCCACGCTTTTTTCAAGGCGTCGATCGACGCCGGCGAAAAATCCTGTCGTGAAAATCCGAGCAGCCGCGTTTCTTCGATCTCGGGATGATGCTCGATAAGCCATATCCGATGTCGCACACTCGCGTCCTGCAGACGAACTGCATTTCGTGCGTCGTATGTCGACGAGTAGTGCCAGATCAGCTTGATCCGCGTGTCGACATCATCAGGCTTAGCGGAGAGCGATTTTTCCATACGCTGGACGTCGAGAGCGGTGAGTTTCTTCGGGAGGGACCATTCGCTGGATGTGGCTCGCGTTGGTGGCTTCGACGGCGAGGAACCGACACCGCTGCGAACGACTGAGGTCGTTGTACCGACGAGCGAGGCGTCGCCGGTATACTCAACTGAGAATGTGCTCAACGCGGTCGCTTTTTTGACCAGCTCCTTCAGCAGCGGATACTCGGCGGGCTCGACGATATCCTTTTTGAAAACCAGTTCGCGGCGATAGCGCAGCGAGCCGTTCTTGAGCTCAGCCGAAACACTTAAACTACCGACCGCATTCGTAAAGTCGACATTCGGAGGAGGCGTTGTGATCTTGACCGTCGTCGGCACGTTGATCTCGAAGCTCTCTCCAAACTTCATAGCACCGACAGTAAGACTCGTGTTTCGTGTTTCCGTCTCCGTCAAAACTTCGACCTCGGCGAAGCTCGTCATGTTCATCCCGGGCGGTATTTCCAATCGGCCTTTTGGCCAGAAGGTCGTAAAGTTTTGGAGCTGCATCGTGTACTCGACCGTGAATGGATCTCCGAGCTTCGACTGATCTCCGATCTTGATGATCTCGCCATCACCCTGCAGGCCGTAGTATGAGAGTAATCTCGAGACGAAATAGCTCGTGTCCGGCAACCCCTTCACCGAAGCGAATACCGGACGGAAGAAAATCTCTGAACGGCCGACGTACGTGTTCTTCGATCGACCCTTTACGCTTCCGTCCGAAGAAAAATCCAGAGTGATATCGCTGAGGATCTGATTGTCGGCAGGATTATCTTTCGGAAGATGGATGATCCCGGTTTTTTCTCCCGACATCAATCCGGTTTTGCCGACGAGAGCCTGTGGTATCAGACCGAGACGAGTGTTCGGGAGTGTCGCGTCCGCAAACGTGTCGATGCTCGGGATGTAGAGAATTACGTGGTTGAAATAATGTGCGGTTGGTACCGTCGGGAACCAGTTTCCGGCATCCGCGCGGATCAGAACGGGAATGCTGTCGATGCCCTTCGCCTTTAACAACGTGTGGATGATCGTCGTGTAATCCTTACAGTCACCGTAACCGTTTTTGATGATCTCGGTCGAGCTGTGCGGGATCCATCCGCTGCGGTCCAAAATGACGGAGAGATAACGGATATTCTTATTCACCCAATCGTAGATCGCAGACGCCCGCTGCGCCGGAGTCGGGGAATCTTTTGTGATCTCATCGGCAAGCGTCTGAATCTCGGGTGTAACGACCGCTTTCTTTTTTATCGCTTCCCAGAAAACTGAGCCGAGCGCATCGGCGTCGCGAGATGTCGTCAGCGCGATCCGCGGGCTGATCGCCATGATGTTATCCATCGCCGGTTCGCGATCGATCTTGCTCACGCCGACTTTTGTGTAACGCCACTTAGACAGATTGCCTTCGCCGGCGAGCTTACCGCCTTCGAGACCGGACGCGTCGATGTAGAGAGGCAGATCCGTCGGAGCGGTGATGTCGATCCGGATCGACTTCCAATCGTAGATGACGGGGAAGGTTTCCAGTCCGTCGAATTTTCCATCGAATGACGGTCTAAAAATCTCGGTTTGCACTTTCAGGTAAGTCGCGTCGCCCGACTTCATGCCATCGAAGGAGACGCGCATCTCGCGCATTGAAGAGAATCCCGGCGCGGCTTCGGCCTGATCGGTCGGACGATCCGTTATAGACGACGCTGGAACGCTCGTCTTTGTTCCGTCGGCCTTGACGATCGACGCATCGAGAACCTTCATCTTGAGAAGATCGGCGTTGTAGATCTGACGGATCACTCCGTTCGCCCGGACACATATATCCGACGAACATCGTTTCTGGATCTCGATCTGCTCGCTACCGGTTCCGTCGGCGTTAATAACGTAAGCGCTGACATAGTTTTCGACGACCGGCGTGTACGATGTCTCTGACACCGCCTTGGGCGCCGGCCGAGCCTCGGTCTTGAAGTCGATATCGCCTTTGACGGTGAAAACGGTTGCGGGCGGCTTTCGCTTGATCGGGCGCTTTTTTTGAGCGTCGGCGGAAAAAACGAAGAGAGAAAGAAGGATGGAAGTGAATAGGAGGTAACGCATAAAACTTTAATTCCTGGGAGAAAAAAATTACTCGTAACTGAGCGCTTCGACGGCATCGAGTCGTGCCGCACGCATCGCCGGATAAAGTCCACCGAGAGCTCCGCCGAACATTCCGACGACAAACGTGATCAGCATCACCCACGCGCTCATCTCGACTTCGAGAGTCGTCACTCGAGACAGAGCGAATCGTAAGAGAAACGTGAGCAGTATTCCGGTCGTGATGCCGATCAGGCTGATGAGCAGTGCTTCTTGTGTGATCGTCCATCCGATCGCCGCGTTGCTCATGCCGAGCGATTTCATTATCCCGATCTGACGCGTTCGTTCGGTCACGGTCGTGTACATCGTCAGCAAGATCACGAGAGCGCTGATCACGGCGGCGACGCCGATGAACACATTGAGAAAAACATTCAAAGCAGGGAAGCCGGCCATGTAGAGCTCTTCGAGATCCTGAGTGCGGATCATCTGATACTCCGGGAATTTTGCTTTGAGATTTTGCCCGACCTGATAGACCGTGTAACCGGGTTTGATCGCGACAAGCACCGAAGAAGCTCTGCCCTCGCTGCCGAGTTGTTCCTGCATGACGCCGAGCGGGATCTTAAGACGGGCACCGCCCGCCGGCTCGTACGTCCCGACGACTTTGAATGGGCGTTCGAAGAGCGGGATCGTATCACCGAGCTTGAGTTTCTTTTGTTTCTGCCAAGCTGTGTCGATGATCGCCTCGTCTGCCTTCGGATCGAACACGCGGCCTTCGATCAAGTGCATGCCGGAGATCGCAGCGTACTCATCAAAATTTACGCCGTCGACCAGCCGCTTACCCGTGTTGTTGTCGGTCGCGTCCACGGAATTCTGTCCGATCGCGACTGCGGCTCTCACGCCATCGACGGCGAGAACATCTTTCGCAAGCGTGACCGGAAGCCGAAAAGATTCGGAACCGCTCATACCGATCGAGCCCGAGGCTCGCATAAAGATCTCGGCGCCGACATTAGCTTCACGGGTCGCCTGCTCCCGGATCGTACCGTTCGACAATCCGACCGTGAAAACGATCAGCAGTACACCGATCGCAATACCCAGAACGCTAACGACCGTCCGAGCCGGCCGATGAAGCATGTTTGAAAAAACTAAACTATCCATTTGCTTTTGCGACACGGGGAAGGGGAGACGCGGGGACGCGGCGATAGTTTGCTATCGCACAGTCCATTTGTTCGGCTCCGAATGCATTTTTACTAACTGTCCGAGAATCAAGTCGTAACTTAAATCGAGCTCATCAAAAACGTCTTGACTGATATATTTGGAGGCAAACGCAAACTCGAGCCAGACCCGCGTTTCATCCGCCTCACCTTCTGAATCGCTCAGTTTGCTAACAAAGTGGGCAGGATATCTACGCTTTCTCCATGCCTCTGCCAAGTTTGTACAAACGGATCTTGACGATCTACGGATCTGGTCGACCATTGACCATTTTTCTTCGGCCGGAAATTTCTTGGTCAGCTCGAATATCCGCATCGCGGCCCGAAACGCATTCTGATACACACGGAGTTCACGATAACTTCTGATATTTGGCACTTCATTCCTCGCTTCTCCCCGATGTCATGATTGCCCCGAATTTTCGTTTCCAAAGTTTGCGATTACCTCATCGCTACCCGAAACTATCCACTGCCGACCGTAACTTCCTCACTACATCTCCGCGTCCCCGCGTCTCCCTGTCACCGCGTCACATTCGCGTTCGTGTTCGCCCCTGCTAGCGCTTGTGCGTCTTGTTGTTGTTGCTCGGGCGATTTCCATCCGACTTTCTTCAAGAGGTCTAACGCAAATCGAACCGGGATGGCCATGTTCGCGGCAGTGTTCTCGGTGAATACGCCGAAGTTCACACCGATCACTTTTCCGGTCTGACCGAATAACGGAGCTCCGGAACCGCCCTCGGCTGTCTTGGCGTCGTGAACGATCCGATGTGCGTCGAGATCGGTGATCGCTCCTTGAGTCGTCAAGGGAACGATCTTTCGTGACTGTGCCAAAAAATTAATAAGGTTCTGCCGGGAATTTCCAAATCTCGAGTTGATCGACTTCGCCTCGTCGTCATCGACCATCGCAAGTAGTCGATCAGGTCCGCTCGGATAACCCATCGTCACGACCGTCTTTCCGATCGTCGCGGCAGCCGAATCTTCTTCAAGCGGCAGAGCCGGGATATCCGTCGGCATCGTCAACGCATCGATGGACGCGATGGCAACGTCCTCGCGGCCACCGAGCTCGCGGACCTTCAGCGGAAACGGCTGCGGATAATTCGGAAAATAAATGACGAGGCGCTTGATGCGAGCACGGCCGTTCGAATCCTTGATCATCTGCTTGACCAGATCGTCTTCAGTCCATGGTTGAAGCACATGCTTGTTCGTGACTATGAACCCGCCGCCGACGTGGAAACCCGTGCCGATAAAATCATATTCTACCGGACTGCCATTTCCTTCGGTCGTCAGGCCCGTCTGCCCGGCTGGAGAATTTTGCGGACCGGATTCCTCGGTCGATTGCGGCTCGTACGGATTCGGTCGGAGCGATTGCGGATCCGGATAACGAAGCACTCGCCCGTTGCTGCGATCGACCAGATCGTAAACTCCGACGATCAGACAAACTCCGGAGCCATAATCGACGCGAAGATTCTGCGCCAACGAGACTGTTTTGATGATGTCGGAATTTACTTTTTCAAGATCGCCGAGCTGATTGTTCGTCACGCCGAGCTGCTCTTCCAACTTCTGAATGATGTTGCTCTGCCGTACTGCCTGCTCGCGATTCTCACGAAGCTCGCTGCTAACCGCGTAGCCGATGTAAAGAATTCCGGTGATAAATCCAACGGCGAGGACGACGACGATCGCCTTCGTCGTCCAACTGATCTCGCGTGCTAACTCGCGTGTGAATTCCCGGAGAAACGCCTTAGCATCATCTCGCTTCGGAGAAGTCGCGGCGTCGAGCGCGGCCGATTCGATAAATTGCGCTACGTGCGGCAGCTCGCGATTCGCCCGGATGAGCGACGGTTTCTGTGAAGGGGCGAAGAATGAAAACGAGATGTCTGCGTCTTCGATCTTAAGGATGTCACCGTCGTTGATAGCGATATATCGCCGCACCGGAACACCGTTCATCGTGAACGTCAGCTCGGGCGTGAACTTGACCAGTCGAAAAACGCCTTCGGAGTCTTCCAGCTCAAGCCACAGGCCCGACGCTTGAACCTGAGTGGTCTGGATCTGGAGATCGCACGTCTCGTCCGAGCCGATGCTCAGACGGTCCTGCGAGAAGACCTCAGTCGACTTCTCAGATCCAACCTCGATGTGAACGATAATTCCTGCCATTCTAACGCGGGCAACGATGTCCGCCGCATCCCCAGTCTCCGCACTTACTGCGGACGAACAAGCCGCATTTCAGGCAAAGTTGAAACGAGATTCTACCACAAGCGTAGGTTCTTCGATGCAGCGGACGGGGCGTTCGTGGCAAAATAAAAGGAGCGGAAAACGACAGGCAGAAACCCGCCCGGTAGGGAGGGTGTTTACAGATGGCAATACCTAAATTCATCGACGACCAGGAACAATTAGAAAAACTCGCTCCGGTAATGAAAGCTCCGATCAAACGACACGTGTTCGTGTGTACCGGAAAGTCATGCTCGCAGGTCGGAAGCTCGGAGGTCAAGGCGGAATTCGAACGGATCCTCGAAGCG
This sequence comes from Acidobacteriota bacterium, assembly GCA_003223025.1. Lineage (GTDB taxonomy): Bacteria > Acidobacteriota > Blastocatellia > Pyrinomonadales > Pyrinomonadaceae > OLB17. Next base: position 180,787 of record QHXR01000003.1, on the reverse strand, counting down.
AAAGGACTAAGGCAGGGCAAGGAATCAAAAGGGCGGAATCCGATGGGCGAGGTCGTTCTGACGGACTGCGGCTCGGTCGGCTTCTGCTCGATCGGCGTCGCCGTGCTCGTCTATCCCGAAGGCGTCTGGTACGGTCAGGTTCAGGCGAAGGATGTCCCCGAGATCATCGAAGATCATCTCGAGAAGGGAAAGATCGTCGAGAGATTGGCGTTGATCGAGATGGATTCATAGCCACAAATTCGTCAGCGCCATTCCAGCGAGAAACCAACTTATCAAACCGATCCAACCCGCGATCAAACAAACCGAGGCCGTGAACCACCGGTTTCCCGCGAGCAGATAAATAATTCCAGCCGACAGCAGTAACTGGATTCCAAAGATCATCGTCACCCCGACCGTCGGGATCGCCGAAAAGTCCATCCTAGGTCCGGTGTACCAGCACGCCCCGGCGACGGAGAGGATCAGCATTGGCCAGATGAAAGGAGTAATTAAAGCGAGGCGCGGCAACGGATTTTCCGGGACGCGCGAAAATGCCGTCGCAGCCAAAGCGTTCAAGGTCAGAACGAGCGACACCGGCCAGAGGTAAATAACAATCGCGGCAGTTTGCGTGAAAAGCCAGTACGTGGTCCAGAGCGCGAAATTCATTTCTCAACCACGCGGTGGAGAACAGATAGTTCCGGGAATCTAATACACGAATTGTTCGTCGGCGACGGGTTGATCCAAGTCGATATCGTGCGCGGACTAGCACACCGTTCGTTAAAACTTGAGTAATCTCGAGCCGAGCGTGGAACACGCGGCCACAACTTTAGCTACACACGAAGCGAAGCGGAGTGTGTAGGTAGAAACACAACCATCATCGAGCGTGTGAAACACGCGACCGTGCCGATGAAAACTCGCGAACCCAGTCGATGACGCCCATGCCCATGAACTCACCTCCTTTGGACCCGAGCGATTTCGAAACGAGCGTGGAACACGCGGTCACAACTTTAGCTACACATGCAGCGAAGCGGAATGTGTAGTACGAGCGCCCTTCGAGGCGAGCGTGTGAAACACGCGTCCCGCCCGTTGACGCAGGGACGGAGTTCGGGCAAAATTACGTCAGTCGGGGAGATATTTTAGACAAAGTGAAATCTCCCAATGTCACATACACACCTTCTCTACCACATCATTTACGGTACAAAGAATCGTCTACCACTCATCTCAGAATCCTGGGAACCGGATTTCTATAAGCAGATGGGCGGAATCGTCCGAAACCATCAGGGCATCCCGATCGAGATCAACGGTATGCCGGATCACCTGCATATGCTCGTCAGGATCAAACCCGTTATCACGGTTGCGGATTTTTTGCGTCAGACTAAAGCGATCTCGTCGGGATGGATCCGTCGCGCTCATGAACCGAAATTCCGATGGCAGCGTCGATACGGAGCGTTTTCGGTGAGCGAGTCAGTCTCGGAAGCGGTTCGCAAATACATCCGAAACCAAAAGAGCATCACAAGAAACAGACGTTCGAAGACGAATATAAAGAGTTATTGCGTCTGCATCGCGTGGAGTTCGATGAGAAATATTTGTGGGAGTGACGTGCGTTGGTAATTACACCTCACGTCTCGTTCGAACCAGAGTAATTTCTAAACGAGCGTGGAACACGGGGTCACAACTTTAGCTACACATGTAGCGAAGCGGAATGTGTAGTTGAGACGTAGCACGACCGAGCGTGTGAAACACGCGTACCGCATATCAAACGGAATGTTGGGGTGTCATCGAACGGGCCGGACGTTGGGATCGTGTGGACGCGTGTTTCACACGCTCGATTCGAGAGGCGTGCGGTACTACACATGCAGCGAAGCGGAATGTGTAGTTGAGACGTAACACGACCGAGCGTGTGAAACACGCGTACCGCATATCAAACGGAATGTTCGGGTGTCATCGAACGGGCCGGACGTTGGGATCGTGTGGACGCGTGTTTCACACGCTTGATTCTAGAGGCGTTCGGTACTACACATTCCGCTTCGCTACATGTGTAGCTAAAGTTGTGACCGCGTGTTCCACGCTCGGTTACAAATTACTTCAATTCCGGAAAGGAGAGGGGGTTTCGTACCCAGAGAGCACCGATCTATGCCCGCATCGCCGTCAAAATCTCATCCACGACTTTCTTCGCATCTCCGAACAACATCAACGTGTTTTCCTTGTAGAACAACGGATTATCGACACCGGCATAACCGCTCGCCATTGAGCGTTTCATGACGATCGTGTCTCTCGCCTCCCAGACGTGGAGGACCGGCATGCCGGCGATCGGGGAGGCGGGATCGTCGAGGGCGGATGGATTGACGATGTCGTTCGCACCGATCACCCAACTGACATCCGTGCCGTTGAACTCGTTGTTGATCTCGTCCATCTCGAAAACGATGTCGTATGGAATGTTCGCTTCGGCGAGGAGGACGTTCATGTGACCGGGCAGACGGCCGGCGACGGGATGGATCGCGAACTTAACTTCGGTCCCCGCTTCCGTCAAGATCTTCACGACCTCGGCGAGTGAGTGCTGAGCTTGTGCGACCGCGAGTCCGTAGCCAGGAACGATGATCACCTTTTTCGACTGCTGAAGCATCGACGCCGCGGTCGGCGCGTCGACGGAACGAACTTCACCTTGCGGTTCGCCGCTCGCGGATGTCGCGGTCGTTCCGCCTTCGGTCCCAAATCCGCCGAGCATCACACTGACGAAGGAGCGGTTCATGCCGCGGCACATGATGTAACTGAGGATCGCACCCGACGATCCGACAAGTGCACCAGTGATGATGAGCAGATCGTTCGAGAGCATGAAGCCTGCCGCGCTCGCCGCCCATCCCGAATAACTGTTGAGCATCGACACAACGACCGGCATGTCAGCTCCGCCGATCGCCATCACGAAATGTGCACCGAGTATTCCTGTGATGATCGTTGCGATGAGCAGCGGCCATTGTCCGGTCGCGGCGTCAGGCGACACAAAGAAAGCCACTCCGAGTCCGATCGTCACGAATAGCATAATCAGATTGATCAAATGTCGACCGGGAATCATCAGAGGTTTGCCCGACATCGTGCCTTGCAGCTTTAGAAACGCGATCACCGAACCTGTGAATGTCACGGCACCGATGCACACACCGATAAAAATTTCGACGAGATGAATGTTCTGCTCCGCCGTCGTCATCTTTTCCTGTGGGCCGAGATAAGTCGCGAATCCGACGAGTACCGCCGCCATTCCAACGAAGCTGTGCAATGCCGCGACGAGTTGCGGCATCGCCGTCATCTGCACACGCGACGCAAGAATTCCACCGACGATCAATCCGGGAATTAGGGCTCCGGCAAGAAGTGCGTAGTTGCCATCCTTCATCGCCGCGACTGTCGCTCCGAGCGCGATCAGCATCCCGATGATGCCGTACCAGTTTCCGCGACGTGCGGTCTCCTGCTTCGACAGACCGCCGAGGCTCAAGATAAACAACGCGCTCGCGGCGATGTATGCAATTGTGATCAGACTTGTTTTCATTTAGTTCGGCTTTCTGGCGCGTCGCTGTGCTTCTTCCTGAGTCAATGGGTTGGTCGAGGTCTTCAGAGTTTGAATCGTTTCGAGCAAGAAATTGCGCGTGACGGTTTGTGTTACCTTTGTCGTAATCTTTCCATTTAATTCCAGGATGTGGTCGTCTTTCACGACCGTCAAAAACACGGGACGTTCCTCATCAGTTTTTTCTGACATCCGATAGCTCCAAAGCAAGGCGGTTTTTCCATTCGAAAGTTTGATGAATTCGGAACTGATCTTAGGCTTCGATCCGGCATCGTTTTTGACGTACTTTGTCTCCCACGTCTGGTGAGCAATTAATAGGTCGTTGTCATCGAGTTTTTTCTGGGCCTGAGATTCAGCCAGCACATCGCTAGTCGCCGCAGTAACAACCTGCAAGAATTTTCCATCGAGAAGAAACGCGACCTGAGTGTTCGGAATGCTTTCAAAGTCCGATCCTTTTACATCGAGCGTGAAATTATTCCCCGGTTCATTCCAAACGACGAGCACTCCGGACGCGGTGCGGACGATCCCGCGGATATTTTCATTCTGAGCGCTCAACACCGTCGATAGTGCAGCGATGATGACGAGGGTGACGGCAAAGAATTTCATTTTGTATTTCACAGATTCCATTTGCTCGGCATGCAGGTGCGTCAAGGCTCTTCGTCGCGATAGCGACTGACCGAATTTAGCCGTGGGTCTTAACCCACGGTACCGGCGACAACACGACCGCGTCGCGTAGCGACGCACGAATCAACCAAACAAATATCGCTCATCATATTCGACGCCATGCAATTGAAGCAGCTCGAGGTATTCTTCCTCGAATGTTTTCGTCGAATGATGAATCCTTTGGTCTTTTATATAATCGACCACCTTCGGCAAGATCGATTTGCTTACGGTAAATACCGCGTATCCGTCCTGCCAACCGAACCTTCTCAACTCGTCAAATTCCTCGTGGATCCACTTCGACGATTCGCCCTTCATGAGTTTGGCGATGTCGCTCGGTGCCCACGATGGCTTCGCCATAATAAGGGCGTGGATATGATCTTCGATGCCACCGACTTGTACCGCCGACATCTTATGGTTCTTCGCGATGCCACCAATATATGACCAGACCCGTCCTTCAATGTCGGGAAAGATGAAACGTGCTCGTTCCTTTGTACTGAAAACGAAATGGTAGAAACACTGGGAGTATGTATTCGCCATCTTATCCGTGCGTCGCTACGCGACGCCTCCTTGTTGTCAAAGTACCGTGGGTTAAGACCCACGGCTAAATTCGCCGGACCGCTATCGCGGTCAAATCCACCGATAGAGCGGTATGTTCAATAAGATAGCGGTTCGGAAGGACACAAGAAACTGTACTGAACTTTAATCCGACCGCGATCGCTTCGTTAGTTTCGTTAGTACCTGATCCAACTCATCTTCAGTTCGTATTTCGACGCCGTTGATGTTGAGTCCAAGACCACGCCGGAGAGTTCCTAAATACATCTCTCGCTCGAAGTGCCTTTGTTTCTGATCGGATGTGTATTCGATTCCTTGGACAAGACTCGAAAGCTCACGGCACACCTCTTCCCATAGCTTTTGAGAGGGATCGTCCGTACTCACGACCACAATTGCTCTGCGAACCTCATTTGTAAACCGCAAAACATCCGATAAAACCTTTCTCTTGTCCTTGTCGGAAATCGTTTCGTCATCATTCCAACGATCGATGGAGTCCGTGTAAATGCGATCGCCGTTGCACCAGGTGAAATCTATATCGACCACTTTCCCGTCGAACTCATAATGAATTCCTTCGCGACGGAATCCGTAATCGATCTTCGCGCCCGCCATAGTCCTTCACTTCCTAAACATCGCCAACATTCGATTCGTCACCAAAAATCCACCCGCGATGTTTATCGCCGCAATTAACACTGCGACGGCGCCGAGGATCGAGGTCAAATTAAAGTTCGATCCGGACAACTGCAGGATGCCGCCGACGAGAATGATGCCGCTGATCGCATTCGTTACGCTCATGAGCGGTGTGTGAAGCGCCGGTTTTACGTTCCACACAACCTGGAATCCGACAAAGATCGCGAGCATGAAAACTGTGAAGTGCGAAAGCTTCGATTCGGGAGCGACAACTCCAAGACCGATCAAAACTAGGCCGATGACGACGAGAACGATCGGATTAATACCCGCTCCGTCATCTGCGCCATGCGCGGAAGACTTTGCTTTCGCAACCGCGACGCTCGCGGAACTTTTCGTTGGTACCCCCGGTTCGGGAGGCGCCGGCGGAAGCGGCGGCGGCCACATCATTTTTCCGTGATCCAGGACGACCGCTCCGCGGACGACCTCGTTTTCGAGATCGACCTGAAGCTTGCCTTCGTCGTCCTGTAATTCGTCGAGTAGCGCGGTCACCGTCGCGCCGTAAAGTTGCGAGGACATCGAAGCCATTCGCGACGGCAGATCCGTGTAGCCGACGATCGTCACGCCCTTGTGATGAACGATGCTGCCCGGTTCGGTAAGTGCGCAGTTGCCGCCTTGCTCGGCTGCGAGATCGACGATCACCGAACCCGGCTTCATCGACTCGACCATTCCTTTCGTGATCAATTTCGGTGCAGGCTTTCCGGGAATGAGCGCCGTCGTGACAATGATGTCGACCTGCATCGCCTGCTGCGCAAACAACGCCATCTCGGCTTTGAGAAACGAGTCGGACATCTCCTTTGCGTAGCCGCCTTTTCCTTCGCCTTCTTCTTTTACATCGAGCTCCAGAAACTCCGCCCCCATCGAACCGACCTGGTCTTTTGTCGCGGAACGCGGATCGAACGCGCGGACGATCGCACCCAAACCCTTCGCCGCGCCGATCGCCGACAGTCCCGCGACTCCGGCGCCGATGACCAAAACTTTTGCCGGATCGATTCGGCCGGCGGCCGTGATCTGTCCGGTAAAAAATCGCGGAAAATTATTCGCGGCCTCGATGATCGCGCGATATCCGGCGATGTTCGCCATCGCCGAGAGCGTGTCCATCTTTTGCGCACGCGTGATCCGCGGCACGCTGTCCATCGCAAAGACCGTCGCGTTCTTTTTCGCGAGCCGGTCGACGATGTCGCGATTCTGACCGGGCCAGACGAATCCGACGAGCCATCCGCCATCGCGGATAAGCTCTGCCTCGTTATCCTCAGGCGGTCGGACTTTCATCACGACATCGGACGTGCGCCAAAGCTCGGCCGCGTCAGAGATGATCGATGCTCCGGCTTCCTGATACTCGGCGTCGCTCGCGTTGATCTCATTTCCCGCACCCGCTTCGACGGCGACGTCGAAACCGAGTTTCTTGAGTTTAAGTATCGTTTGCGGTGTGGCGGCGACGCGGCGCTCGCCGGGATGGATCTCTTTCGGAATTCCTATTGTTGTCATGGCTGAGTTTCTGCTGCTGAAATTTTATGGGTGGCGGATAATGCAGTCAAATTTCAACGTATTAAGTTATGCGGGAATGTAGTGGAAAAAAAGCGACGTCGAGCGACAACCTTCCGGGAGAGGCGTCCGGTAATGCATTAGGTCGGCTCCTTTATAAACAAGACAGCTCCCGTTCGGCAGATTGATCGCCCGGTCTTTTTCAGGGTCGGCCTCCGTCGGGGAATTCGGTGAAATGTACAGAGCCCACGGCGAGACACCATCCTTTGGTTCGGGCGTGAAATCCAACTGCAATGAAAAACTGTAGATGCACTCCGCTCGATCCACATGTGGTGCGAGCTCTGAGCCTTCGATGTAAACCGCGCTGTATACGTAGGTCGGTTTCACCGGCGCCGGTGCGAGACGGTTCATTAGCGTGGTCAGTCCGAGATGAAGGTGACTTGCTACCGCTTCATCGTTTCGCGCAAACCGGAGTGGTACTTGAGCGTCGCCGAATGGCATAAACCCCTGTCCACAGAACTTGCGATAGAAAGTTTGCAATGCTCTGAGTTGGGCGGCCGGAATGACGTCGTAGATAACAACATAGCCATCCCGCGCGAAGCTTTCGGCAAGCATCGATTTTTCGCGGGTCGCGATCAACGACGCAGAAAGTTCAGGATCGATCAGCACACCGGCGGTGAAAAGTTTTGAGGCGAGCTCTCGGGTGAGCGTGTTGGGCGGTTCGGTACCGGGCTTCAGCTCTCCGACTATTTCCGCCTGCGCTGTGGTTAACCAGTGGCCCCATTTTATTCCAGTGAACGCGTCCGTCACCCAGACCGTCGCCTGGTAGGGAGAAAAATGGCGGGCATGGATCCACGAACGAAAATTCGCCAGATCGAATGGCTGAAATTCAAATGTCGGATCAACGATGAGCCGGTCCGGCAAATCGGGATGGGCTTCGACTTCGTCCAACTGACATGCAAACAACGGCATTTCCGGTATGGAATCCGGGGTCACGACTCCACCGCATTCCTCAAGTAGCTCGATCTCGCGCGAAGTGACATCGCTTTCGATACTCAGATTGCGAAGACCCATGAGCGACAGATCTGTAAGCACTTCGTGCAGATGCGGCTCTTCGCGCTGCGTCACGCGCAACAAACGGAGCCCGCGGCCCGGCACTGGGCCCAGGCAAATCACGTCACCGCTGTCTTCGATCTCAATAGTAGCGAGAGGATTTATTACTAGGTTTGTATTCATTAGGCGCGCAAACGCGCGAATGGGTCTTGATCCAGCCGACTACAGCAGATCAATTGACGATCGGTGGTTGCTCCAAGATGCTCTTCAAATTCGACAGGCCTTCTTCGAAGTCTTTTCCAGCTTCTTTGTCCATGTCAACGACAAGGCACATAAGATTGAACGGCCGCGGCAAAGTCATATTGAATCCCCATTTTACTTTTGTCTGATTATCACCCGCCGCGTTGGTGGTCAGGTATGCGCCGCTGGTAGCCGTGAACGGTTTCTTGAACCTAAGCTCGGTGTCCAGCCGTTCGCCCTCGACGACTTTCTTGATCTCTTGCTCTCCTTCGCCAACTTCGGAGTTGTCGCTCTTCCATGAGGCGATGAACCCCGGTGATCCGTCCTGACCTTTGAACTCCTGCTTCATCCCGGGATCCTTCTTGTACCACGCTCCCCAATAATTCTGATTCTTCAAATGCTTGACGTAGTAAAAGACGTCCGCTTTCGGACGGTTGATCGTTATCTCGCGTTCGACGTTGAACTCGGTTCTGACTGTGAATGCGAGTATGACGACTGCGGCGACGAGCAACACGATAAGCGCGGCGATCGCAAGTAAGATCTTTTTTATCACGACGAATTCCTCCAGGACTGGAATGCGGGAAATATAAACGAAAACGGCGCTGAATGAAAGACTAGAACGACAGGACGGCAACGGACTGGACCGCAGGCAGCCTGCCTGCCTGACATCGCCGCTTCGGCCGATGTCAGCCCTCGTCATTTCGAAATCCTAATCGTTCCACGCCGCCGGAAGCCTCGGCGTGGCAGGCAGGCTGCCTGCGGTCCAGTCCGTTGACGACACCGGAGCTGCCGACGGTTGCCGCGTAGACGCTTTTATGCAGTTTTCGCCGACGCTTCCATGTCCGGCTTCCATCGCAACACCGGCTTACGCGCGGCGGCGGCTTCGTCGAGTCGGCCGATTCGAGTCGAGTGCGGAGCGTCAATAACGAGCTGCGGATTCTCCTGAGCTTCGCGATCGATGTCTTTCATCGCTTCGATGAACGCGTCGAGATCGGCGCGACCAACTGACTCCGTCGGCTCGATCAACATCGCACCTTCGACGACGAGCGGAAAGTAGATCGTCATCGGATGGAATCCGTAATCGATAAGACGCTTCGCTATGTCGAGCGTGTGGACGCCCTTTTTCGATTGCTTTTTATGCGAGAAGACGACTTCGTGCATCGGATCCGCCGGATACGGTTTATCGAAATCGGATTCAAGTTGATGCGAAAGATAGCGTGCATTCAAAACTGCCGCCTCGGTCGCTTCCTTCAAGCCTTCCGCGCCGTGCGTGTAGATGTAAGACAGCGCCCGGATCATCATCCCAAAATTTCCGAAGAATGCTTTCACACGTCCGATCGAATCCGGTGCATCGTAATCGAGACGGAACTTGTCGCCGTCCTTGACGATGTGCGGCACCGGCAAAAATTTCGCAAGCTCTTCGGTGCAGAGGCAAGGTCCGCATCCGGGACCGCCGCCGCCGTGCGGGGTTGAAAATGTCTTGTGAAGATTTAAGTGGATGACATCGACGCCCATATCGCCGGGGCGTGCGACGCCGACGAGAGCATTCATGTTCGCACCGTCCATGTAGACGAGTCCGCCCGCGGCATGGATGATCTCGCAGATCTGTTTGATGTTCTTTTCGAAGATGCCGACCGTGTTCGGATTCGTCAGCATGAGTCCGGCGACTCCGCCTTGATCGCAAAGCTGCTGGAGATGTTCCAGGTCGGTGATTCCTTCTTCAGTCGAGCGGATCGTCTTTACGGTAAAGCCCGCGAGAGCGGCCGACGCCGGGTTCGTTCCGTGTGCGGAGTCGGGGATCAACATCACGCGTCGATCTTTAGAAGCTTCGCCATCGCGCTTGTCGAGGAATGCACGAATCAACATGACGCCGGTCATTTCACCTTGAGCACCAGCCGCAGGTTGAAGTGAAATTCCGGCGAGTCCTGTGATCTCGCAAAGATCGTTCTGCAATTCCCAGATTAACTCGAGAGCACCCTGCGATTCTTCTTCCGGGGCGAGCGGATGAAGGTTCGTGAAACCGCCAATCCGGGCGACCTTTTCGTTTAGACGCGAATTGTATTTCATCGTGCACGAGCCGAGCGGGTACATGCCCATATCGATCGAGTAATTCCACGTCGAGATACGGGTGAAGTGACGAATGACGTCAACCTCGGAAACCTCTGGGACGCCGTCGAGATCGTCAGTACGACGAAGCTCAGCCGGAATGATCGAGTCGATGTTCGTCTCGTCAACATCGAGCTTTGGCAACTTATAGCCGACGCGGCCGGTCTGCGAACGCTCGAAGATCAACGCTTCGTTCTGCGAGGGATGCTGTGTAACTTTCTTTATCGACATAAGAACTATTTCCGGAGTAACTGAAAACTGATAACTAAAAACTGATAATTGAAGAATCGCACCAGTCGCGTTTTCGACTTCTTTCTTATTCTTCTTACTCCTCTTGTTCCGTGTATTCCGTGGTGTGGCTTCGCTTTTAACCACGGAATACACGGAACAAGAGGAACAAGAAGAAACAAAACCAAAACCTATTTCCGAATACTCGACTTCAATTCTTCAAAATCGTCGGTGTGTTCCAACGCGAGCCACGCGGTTTTCATTTCATCAGGCGGCTCCATCAACTTTCGCTCTTTCAAATTAAGCCAACCGCCGATCGACGTGACGCGTGCAGCGAGCTCGCCGCTAGCCTTATAGAAATTGTTGATGACGCGGAACCGCGAACCGTCTTCGCTGTGACCGCCGTTCTCCATCGTCACACGCAGGTCGTCGAGCATGACCGCTTCGCGAAAGTACTCGACGAAGTCGCTTTTGATCACCGGGCCGAATCCGAGCCGCACAAAATTCATCGGCGGGAATCCCTGCGACTCAAAAAACGCGATCCGCGTATCGACTGCGTATTCGAGGTAAACCATGTTCGCGACGTGCCCGTTCGGATCGACATCGCGCCAGCCCACTTGAAACTTCTTTTCAAAAATCGAACCCATCAAGCTTTCGGTAATCCCTTCTTCGCGACATCCGCGACGACCGTAGAAAATCTATCGAGCTCCCAAAGCGTGGTATACACATTCGGCGTTATTCGAATGCCGGTAAACTCGTCGTGCACGATCGGCGTCGTGAATATTTTGTGCTTCGACATCAGATAGCCGCCGAGTGCGACAGGATCGACTCCGTCGATCTTGAAATTCGCGATCGCACACGACTGAGCCGGATCGAACGAAGTATTGAATCCAACTTTCGGAATGCTCTTCAGATTGTTCATCCAATATCGCGACAAATATCTCAACCGTTCTTCCTTTCGTTTTCCGCCGATCGCATTGTGAAACAGGATCGCTTCACCGATCGCGAGCCGCATCGCAGCGGAATGCGTTCCGATCTCTTCGTACTTGCGAATGTCGTTTCGATTTTTATCTTCGCTCGCCATCAACGCCCAAACCTTCGGGATCTTTTCCTTTCGGACGTAAAGCATTCCGGTTCCTTTCGGAGCGTAGATCCATTTGTGAAGGGAAGTGCCGAAGTAATCACAACCAAGATCGGATTGCTTGAAATCGAATTGTGCGAAGGAGTGTGCTCCGTCGACGATAGTTTCGATGCCGCGGCTTCTAGCCATTTCGCAAACTTTCTTTACAGGATTGATCTGGCCGGTGAGATTTATCTGGTGCGATACGAGGATCAGTCTCGTTTTCGGCGTGACCGCACGTTCAAATGCGGCGGCGATGTCGTTGACGTCTTTAGGGGCGATCGGGATCTTGATGAGATTCAGTTTCAAACCTTCGCGAAGCTCGCGTTGTTTCAACGTCGTAAGCATCCGCGGATAATCCTGTGTCGTAGTAAGGATCTCGTCGCCGGATTTGAAATCCATTCCCATCAAAAGGATCTCGAGCGATTCGGATGCATTTCGCGTGATCGCGATCTCTTCCGGATCACATCCAAAAACTTCGGCGAGTCCGCTGCGGATGGTTTCGGACTGGGGCTCAAGGATCTGCCACATCGTGTATGCGGTCGCGTCTTCCTGCTGCCACGTGTAACGAACGAAGGCTTCGGTAACCATCCGCGGGCTCGGGCTCACCCCGCCGTTGTTCAGATTGATGATCCCGCGTGTGACGGAGAAGGCCTGTTGAATATTCGCCCAGTAATCTTCATCGAGAGCAGCGTCGATTGGCGACAGATGATCGATCGCTCGACCCGCGGCTTTTACATTTTCAAAGAGCGATGCGACGGCGGTAGACGACAGAGCCATCAGGCCGAGGCCTTTGCCGGCTGATGAGAGAAACGTTCTTCGGTCGATGTCACTCTTTATCATCTCTGTCTTTCTTTATCGTCCGGGATGGCAAGTTGTTCCAGATCAGAACCGCGAAGATAAAGCTCATGATCAGGAACACCGGAAGGAAACATATAAGACCTTCGCCGTAATCAAATAAATAGCTCACTTAAGATCGCGTCCACAAAATCTACAAACTACCGCTTCAGGTTTGCCCCACTCGCCGCAAGGGCATTTTTTCAATTTTGCCCTTCGAAAGGCGAACAGGAATACGGCCAGCCCGACTGCTACGATAAAAGGTATTCCGAGTGCTATCAGGAGAACTAGTTCGGCCCGTCCTAAAGTTTCCAGGTTCGCAAAAATCATCGAAGCCCGGCCAGTGCGTCCGTCAACCGGTCTATCTCAGCCTTCGGCATTGTCTCCGTTACGCAGACCAAAAATTCGTTAGGCCGATCGCCAAAATACTTCGACAAGGCGAGTCCACCGACAATGCCGTTCTCAGAGCGAACCGTCTCGAGAATATCGGCGGCACGCTTAGGTCCACGTACGACGAACTCATTAAACTTTGGAGCTGAGAATGCGATCTCAAATCCATCGATCTCACCGATTCTCTTTGCCGCATACGCAGCCTTCTGCGCATTCTGTACCGCGACTTCCTGCAGGCCTTTCTTGCCCATCGCTTCCATGTAGATAGTTGCGGCGAGGGCGATCAGTCCCTGATTAGTGCATATGTTCGATGTCGCCTTCTCGCGACGGATGTGCTGCTCGCGTGTCGAGAGCGTGAGCACGAATCCGCGATTTCCGTTCTTGTCGTACGCGACACCACAGAGACGTCCGGGCATCTGTCGAACAAACTTTTCTTGAGTCGCGAACAAACCGACGTGCGGTCCGCCGAAACTCATCGGCACACCAAAAGACTGTCCTTCGCCGACGACGATGTCCGCTCCGCATTCGCCCGGTGATTTCAAAAGTCCGAACGAGATCGCTTCAGTTACGACGACGATCAATAGAGCTCCGACTGCGTGAGCTTTTTCTGCGATCGCAGCGATGTCTTCGACGCAGCCGAAAAAGTTCGGCGACTGGATGACGACCGCAGCGGTCTTATCATCGAGACCGTCGAGCGACGCGATCTGTCCGGTTGCTTCGTCGAATCCAACCGAAACGATCTCGGCCGCTCCGTGCTGCGTGTAAGTTCGAGCCACTTCGCGGTATTCGGGATGCACCGTATCGGCGACGATGATCTTGTCCCGACGCGTGACGCGCTGTGCCATGACGTACGCTTCGGCCGCGGCGGTCGAGCCGTCATACATCGAAGCATTCGCGACTTCCATTCCGGTCAACTGGCAGATCAAGGTTTGGAACTCGAAGATGTACTGCAGCGTGCCTTGCGAGATCTCCGGTTGATACGGCGTGTAAGACGTAAAGAATTCCGAACGCTGGATCAGATGATCGACGATCGTTGGCGAGAAGTGCGAGTAGACTCCGGCACCGAGAAACGAAGGCTTCGTCGCGGCGGTATTTCTCGATCCAAAACTTTCCATCGCACCGATGACTTCCGGTTCGGCGAGTGCTTCGGTTATCTCGAGTCGGCGCCCGAGCTGCACGTCGGACGGGATCGAGCGGAACAATTCGTCTGCCGATCCGAGACCAACCGCTGTCAGCATCTCTTCTCGTTCTTCAGGGGAATTAGGAATGTATCTCATTTGCGATTTTCGAATTGCGATTTGCGATCGTCGAGTCTGATTCGCGACGATCGCAAATCGCAATTCGAAAATCGCAAATTCAAATTAGGAGTTGGCGCTTAAATACTCCTCATACTCGTCGCCCGAGAGCATGGCGTCTGCTTCGCCGGCGTTTTCCATTTTGATTTTTATGAACCACGCGTCGCCGTACGGATCGGAGTTCACTTTTTCGGGAGTGTCGTTGAGTCCGTCGTTGACCTCGACGACTTCGCCCGCGACCGGTGTGAAGATCTCCGAGACGGCCTTTACGGATTCGACCGATCCGAACGCTTCGTGCGTGCCGAACTTGTCACCGACTCGCGGCATATCGACGTAAACGACATCGCCGAGACTGTGCTGTGCATAATCGGTGATCCCGATGCTCGCGACGTCGCCGTCGACCTTAACCCACTCGTGATCTTTGCTGTAACGTAAGTTTTCCGGAATGTTGGACATAGTTTTCTCGTAAGCCGGCTACAACCCGACTACTTCTGACGTTTATAGAAAGGTGTCGGAACTACTTTTGCCGAAAGATGTTTACCTCTGACATCGATTTTAATTTCTTGACCATCATTTGCAAACTCGACGGGCAGGAATGCGAGCCCGATATTTTTCTTCAAGAATGGCGCGGGACTGCCGGATGTAACATAGCCGACTCGTTTGTCGTCGATAAAGACATCGTGGCCGTCGCGTGCGATGCCCGGCTGCGTCATTTCGAATCCGACGATCTTTCTGGTTAGACCGCTTTCCTTCTTTTGTTTCAACGCATCGCTTCCGATGAAGTCGCCCTTGTTCAGCTTTGTGATCCAGCCGAGGTTGGCTTCGAGAGGAGTGATGTCGTCGCTGAGCTCGTGACCGTAAAGCGACATTGCAGACTCGAGTCGCAGCGTGTTTCGCGCGGCGAGTCCGCAGGGAAGTATGCCGACTGATTTTCCGGTCTCGAGGATTTTATTCCAGAGCTGCACGGCGTACTTTGCGTCAGCGTAAACTTCGAAACCGTCTTCGCCGGTGTAACCCGTTCGCGAGATGATCGACTCAACTCCGTCAACACGGCCGGTCGTGAAATGGTAGTACTTGATCTCGTCGAGATTCGTGTCGGTGAGAGCCTTTACAATGTCGACTGCTTCCGGACCCTGGACGGCGATCTGGCAATAGTCGGCGCTGGCGTTGGTCAGAGTGATGTTCTCGCCTTTGTCGTGCGCCGCTATCCAATCCCAGTCCTTTTCCGTTGTGCCGGCATTTACGACGAGCAAGAGTTTACCTTGATCGAAACGATATACAAGAAGATCGTCGACGACTCCGCCTTTCTCGTTTGTCAGCGCGGAGTAGTGAGCCTGTCCGTCGACAAGTTTCGTCACATCGTTGGTCGTGATGCGATTGATGAACGGGATCGCGTCTTCGCCTTCGACCCAAATCTCGCCCATGTGCGAGACGTCGAATAGTCCTGCCCGCGTTCGCGTCGCCATGTGTTCCTCGATGACGCCGGCCGGATATTGCACGGGCATATCCCAACCACCGAAATCGACCATCTTTCCGCCGAGCTCGCGATGAGCCGCGTTGAGCGGCGTCTTCTTCAAGTTGTCAGATGACATAAGTGACTAATTTAAATGACCGCGCGGAATACCGCAAAGCGAGACGTGGGTTTGAAGGGAGACAGGAGACAAGAGACAGGAGACGGGAGACGGGAGACGGGAGACGGGAGACGGGAGACGGGAGACGGGAGAGAGGAGACGGGAGTCGGAAATCCAAAATTTGAAATTTCCAATTTGAAATTTGAAATATTTGAAATCTGAAATTGAAATCTGAAATTTGGAACTTGAAATCTGAAATTTGGAATCCCAGATCCCAGATCCCAAATTGAACTAGGTTCCTTTTTTCTTCTTTTTATCAGGAATGACTTCGGGAGGCAGGTTCGCAACCGAATCGGTGATCGAGTCGCATAACTCGATCGCATTCAAGATCGTTCCCTTGTCGCGTGTGTCCGGAGTTTTCGGAAGTTCTGAATTCAACAGCGGTTTGTAGCGATTGGCTGCAGCGGCCAACTTTCTTACCGCGGCGGGGAAGAGAGGTCCCTCGAGCTTGTTCGCGGTCTGAGCATTCGCATTGTGTTCCGCAACGTCGTCGATATCGTCGACCGCTTTTTGGAGTAACTGTCTGATGTCGGAGAAAAGCTGGGAACGAGATCCGGTTGGTGCGTCGCCCCACGCCTTTTGTTCTTTCGCTCCGGGCTTCGTGCCTCCGGACTCGATCCCAAGCGCGGCGAACCGTCGATCGATCATCTTTGTTAGGACATCGATCCGCTTGTCGATCTCTTGACTATCTCGAACGAGTTCGATCTCGGCATCGGTCATGAAGTCACGACGTTGAGCGTGTGCCGAAGTCACAAAGATAGGAAGAACGATCAAAGCGATCGAGACTAAAAAGACTTTCATAAAGGTTGCGAGTTCTCCGGTTTCTTGTCAGGAACGACGGTATCGTCGAAAAGATTCTCGACCGCTTTCGAACGAGCGGCACGAATGCTTTTTCCAAGGCTCCGAAGATAGTGCTCATATTTGATCGGCATATCGTGCCGCATAAATTCAAGCCTGGGTATGAATGCTCGAAGACCGATCTCGAAGCGTTTGAAATTGTTCAGGACCTTTCCACTTTCCTTATCACTCTTGTTAAGAAACTCGAGCGTGTTATCCATGATGCCGTGAAAGGCGCCGAGCTCGATGTACATCGGATCGTAGTTCTCCGCGGCGTCTAATTTTTCCGCCTGCTTTAAGCGAAGATCCATTAGTTCGAGCGCGAGTTTAGTGCGCCGTTTGATCTCGACTTCCGCGGCCAGCCGAGATTTCTCATCAGGGCTCATGACACGCACGGGCGGCGGAGCAAGGTCGTCGTCGATTACGCTTTGTGAGCGAGCGAGTCCGACCGCCGCAAAGACGAGCAGCAAAGCGCAAAATAATTTGACGATCGATCGGGATACGAAGAACGCGCTTCCTTGATGAAGAATCTGTAACGCTAGATCAGCCACGTTTCTTACCTTTACCTTCCTTGATGAGCTTCTGAACAACAGGCAGACGAAGATTAACTTTCTCGATCTCCAGTTTACTAGATTCCGGATTCGCGAGCCGAAGGAATAGCTGATAGTTCGCGGCGGCGTCGGGAAACTCTGCAAGTTGATCGTGGACGATCGCTAGAAAGTAGTATGCGATCGGCTGCTCAGGCTGATGATCGGTGAGCCATCGGAACTCGATCTTGGCCTCCGCATATCTCTTCAGTTGAAACAGCGCCGTAGCGAGATTCGCTCGTGCCGTGGTGTTGTCCGGAGCGATCGAAATAAGCCTTCGCAAAAGTATTACGGCTTCGTCGTATCGCTTTGCCTGAACAAGAGCAGCGCCATAACCGACGATAGGCTGAACTTCGTTTGGCGCGGCGTCCGCCGCTCGCTTGCAGTAGTCAAGCGACTTAACAGGATCAGAAACGCGGTACGCGGCGCAAAGCTTAAACAGGATCACCGGATTCGCAGAATCGGATGCGAGATTCTTTTCAAGCTCGGCGACGTCCACGATACTCGCGGCCGTAAGTTGATTCTTGAGGTCGACGATCTCGGGGCCGGGCGAAGTAACTGAATTGAGCAGGGCAAGCGCATCAGCAGTTTTGCTTTGCTCGATCAGGATTCGAGCGCGGAGTCCGATCGTCGACTGAGATGTCGGTGCGAGTATCTCGAGTCGTTTTACGAAAAGGTCGGCCGATGCCGGATCGTGCTCGACCACAGCGATGTCGGCGCTCGTCGTGAGAGCCGAGAGGTTTTTCGCGTCGAGACCGAGGGCTCGAGCGGCGCTTGCCTTCGCGACTTTCTTGTCGCCGATCGCATTTTCAAGTGCCGCCCGCGACGCCCAGATCGACGCCGTCGGATTCGCCTTCGATGTCAGCGTCTGCATTTTGGCGAGGAGTGCCTTCAAGACCTGCGGCTGCGCTTTCGTCCTCAACCGAAGCTCTGTCATGGCTGCATAGGCCGGGAAGTTCTGCTCGTCAGTCTCGATGGCGTGCGTCAGAAACTTCTCGGCCTCGGCGTAATGCTTCTTCTGCACGAGAACGGATCCGAGATTCGCCAACGCGAGCGACCAGTCCTCTCGCAACTCCAGGGCACGACGGAAAGAGGTTTCCGCATCGTCCAACTTTCCAAGCGAAAAATACGCGTTCCCCCGCTGCAGCTCGGCTTCGGGAAAATCCGGAATGAGCTTAATGGCTTTATCGTAGTTTTCTATCGCATGAACGAAATCGCTTTTCTCATGAGCATCCTGACCTTTGTTGAAAAGCAAAACAGCTTCGTCAGCAGGATTCGAATCGTCCTGGCACGACACGGTTGAAGTCAGAATGAGTGCCAACGACAGCGCGACCGAAAAAAGGGCGACGTTGAGAAGTAGTGTGCAAACGCGTGCGGACAAAACTGACATTATTCCGATAGGTGCAGACGTCCAGATATTATCACCGGACAATAACGAACTCCGAATTAGATCCGGCCCACTTTCTATTGCAAACGTTTGCGAACATATTTACCGTGCGATAAGATTTCGGTTTGTTAAGAAGTTAGTCCGTATCAGTATTTTAGCGAGGAAATGATCGATAACGCACTGGCGATCCAGCCGGCTTTAATAACGAAATCTTCCGAACAAAAGGAAGTGAACCTGCGTCGTTTGATGCGGGAAATGAAGTCGGTGTTGGTCGCCTACTCCGGCGGTGTCGACAGTTCCTATCTTGCTTTGATCGCGACGCAGGAACTGGGCGTCAAAGCTCTGTGCACGATGGGAATCTCACCGAGCGTTTCCGCTTTTCAAAGAGCCGAGGGGCAAAGTATCGCGACCGGCTTCGGTTTGAATTTCGAAATGATCGAGACATCCGAGCTCGACGATCCAAACTACAACTCGAATCCGAAGAACCGTTGTTACTTTTGCAAGTCGGAGCTCTACGACAAACTCAAGGGCGTCGCGGCCGAACGAATAATTTCCTTCGTACTCGATGGAACGAATGCGGACGATATTTCGGATCATCGTCCCGGGCGCATCGCGGCTGGAGAGCGTGAAGTGCGCAGCCCGCTTGCCGAACTCGGGTTTACCAAAGAGGAGATACGCGAGCGCAGTCGAGCTCACCAGCTACCGACTTGGGATCGTCCTGCGAGTCCGTGCTTATCCTCTCGGATCGCTTACGGAGTTCCCGTGACGATCGATCGTTTGAGCAAGGTCGAGCGAGGCGAGACCTATCTTCGTACCGAGGGGTTTCGCGAGTTTCGGGTGCGCGTTCATGAAGATCTCGTCCGGATCGAGATCGCGCCGACCGAGATGGATCGTATTCTCGATGCTCGTGCCGTTGCGAAAATTTCGCAGGCATTCAAAAGTTTTGGTTTTCGATACGTGACGCTCGACCTCGAGGGATTTCGTTCGGGCAGTTTCAACGAAGACAATTAATAAAGCAATAATCTGGAGAGTTAAATAAAGATGGCAAATCCGATGGCAGACGAAATGCGGCGCTTCAAGGGAAGTGATGAAAAAAATCCCTTCGAAGCAATGAGCGAGCGCTTTGACAGGGCGGCTCAGCTTCTCGGGCTCGACGCCGACTTATATGCCGTAATGCGTGTTCCCAGCCGAGAGATAAAAGTTTACATCCCGGTCCGGATGGACACCGGGCACATACGCGTCTTCGAAGGTTTTCGAGTTCAGCACAACTTCGCACGCGGCCCGGCAAAGGGCGGGATCCGATATGCTCCCGATGTCTCGCTCGATGAAGTGAAGGCGCTTTCGGCGTGGATGACTTGGAAGTGTGCGGTCGTGAACGTCCCTTTCGGCGGCGGAAAGGGCGGCATCATTTGCAACCCGCAGCAGATGTCGATCGGCGAACTTGAACGTATGACTCGAAGGTACACCGCCGAGTTGATCGACTTCATCGGACCCGACAAGGACGTGCCGGCTCCCGACATGAACACCAACGAGCAGACCATGGCGTGGATCATGGACACATTCTCGATGCACGCTCGCCACACTGTGACCGCAGTGGTGACGGGTAAGCCTGTGGCTCTCGGAGGATCGCTGGGCCGCCGTGAAGCAACCGGACGCGGCGTTCTCTTCACTGTCAACGAAGCAATAAAGAGATTCAAACTGACACCGGAGCAGACTTCGGTCGTCGTGCAAGGTTCGGGAAACGTCGGCGGTATCGGAGCACAACTGATGCACGAGAAGGGTTATAAGGTAATAGCTATCTCGGATGTCGGAGGTGGAATCCACAATTCTAATGGTCTCGATATTCCGGCCGTGCTCGAATACCTGCAGAAAAATCGTTCATTGGAGGGTTATCCGGAGGCCGATCAGGTTGGAAACAAGGAGTTACTCGAGATCGAGTGCGACGTGCTTGCTCCGTGTGCGACGGAGAATCAGATCACATCGGAGAATGCGGATCGGATCAAGTGTAAGATCCTGGCCGAAGGTGCTAATGGCCCGACGACTCCGAAAGCCGATAAGATCCTACATGACAAGGGAATTTTCGTAATTCCTGACATCTTGGCGAATGCGGGAGGCGTAACGGTCTCCTATTTTGAATGGGTTCAGGACCGCATGGGCTACTTTTGGTCCGAGGCGGAAGTAAACGCAAGACTCGAAGACAAGATGGTCGCCAGCTTCAACGAGCTGTGCCACTATGCCGACAAACACGCCGTCGACACCAGAACTGCGGCGTACATGCTGGCCATCGACCGAGTGGCCTATGATACTCGAATGCGAGGCATTTACGCGTAAAGAAAATTTGCGTAATTTATTAAAAATGCTTGATTTTGAGGAAAACTTGCGTTAAGGTCTATGCAAGGGAAGGTAATGCCAACTAACAGATTTCGTTGACTTTTGGACGACGCTTTCTCGGAGATTTGCAAATATAGACTTAACTTTTTGTGTATACGCTTGGTTTTACTGCTATCTTGTTTGAAAGACTTTCAGCGTGTAATAATTGAGTAGCCTACTGAAATATAGCGGTAATTGTATTTTGTAGCTACAAATTGAAATTTAATTTTTTATTTTCGGCGGAGGAATATGATGAAACTCGCGTACAGAGTGTGTATCGTTACGCTGATTTTGATGACGTTTGTCTTTGCGGTTTCCGCGCAGGATGAACATCTCAGATCAGCGAAAGACGACAGAAATACGGCACCGACTCTTAACGGTCCGACGGGCCTGTTTACCGTTTATGACGGCGACACGTTGCGAAGAGGTGAGTTCACGTTCAGCGTGGCTTACAGCAACCGTGATAGGGATCCGGGCAATGTAGATATTGTTGAGATCCCGTTAGCGTTTCAGTATGGACTGACGAACAGGATCGAACTGTTCTTCAATACTGAGGCTTACAGAGCGATTAAGGTCAATTCACCGAGAAACCTCTCGGGTTTTTACCTTCCGAACTCAAGGATCAATATCGACGGAGTTGTGACCAGTGCTCCGGCGATTATCCTCGCTCCTTCAGGTCCTGGAACGGGTGCGTATGAGAACACTGCTATTTTCCGTCCGCAGGGCACGCAGCCTTTCGTTCAGTTTCCGTATGTTGGCGGAAGCTCGGGAACGTTTGGCCTGTCCTTGCCGTTTACCTCGGGACCGCTATTCGGATTCCCGGTAGGTAACGCGACGATGGGACCGCCGGTCGCTTCCGGTAACGGTGCTGGTGCCTTTCCTGGTATCGGTTCTGTTTATGGCAGCATTCTGCCGGGCGTGGTTCTTCAGACGGCTTGCTCCGGCACGATCGCATCGAGCTGCGGATCGCCTGCGGCTACGGTTCCGACCGTATTTACGCTCGCTCCGTCTTATCTTCCGGACGCACCTTTGCTTAACCGCACATACGGTGAGTCCTCGTTCAACCACTTTGTAGGTGGAGCGAAATTCAGATTTACGGGAATTGACAATCCGATCGGCGTTGCGTTGATCGCTCAGTACAAATGGTTCACGGACCATGCTAGCGATTTCAGCGGCTTCAACCAGCTCCAGCGTGGTGCCAGCCCCGGTGGAAACTCTGGAGATGTTGAACTGACCTTGGCTGCGGGAGCACGTCTTGCGAGATGGGCTAACCTTTCGGCAAACATCGGCTACACGTGGACGAGCGGCATTAAGGCTGACTTCCCGAGCGGATCGTTCACGATCCTCGATCGCGGATCAGAATTCAATGCAGGTATCGGTCTTGATTTCCCTGTTAATAAGTATTTTCAGCCGATCTTCGAACTTACTTCGAAGAAATATGTCGGCGGTCGTACTCCGAACGCATTCGAGAACAACCCGATCGACGGTATCGCCGGTTTGAGGATTTTCCCGAGACGCTGGTTCGGTATCGGCCTGGCTTACAGATATCATGCTAACGAGCAGGATGCTGACAGCTTTGACGAAACGACGGTAAGCAGTGCGATCAACGTTGTCTGCGGACCTAACACGACTGCATGTACACCGCACACAGTCACGACAAGCTACACTGGTATTCCTCCGGGATTCCAGGCTTCGTCTGACCCGCACGGCTACATCATTCAGTTCTTTGCTGGTCGACGTAACCCGCGTCAGGCTGAGGTTGTTAACCTTGCTGCTAATGTGACTGCGGTTGCCCTTAGCGACACGGTTGTGACCTTGGGCTGCCAGCCTGGTTACCATTCGACAAGCGGTGCTTGCACCGATAGCACTTCGGTCAACATTGCTACCACAGCAGCGGATCCCGAGAATGACGTTCTTACTTATAACTACACAGTTTCGGGCGGACGAATTGTCGGATCTGGTGCGAACGTTGCTTGGGATGTGAGCGGACTTGCTCCCGGAACCTATACGGTCACGGCTGGTGTCGACGATGGTTGCGGACTCTGCGGTAAAACGCAGACCCAGACGATCACGGTCGCTCAGTGTGCCGATTGTGTCCTGGACTGTAATTGTGGAACGCTTTCAGTTACCGGACCTGCGGGAGTTACAGACCGCGGCGGTAGCATGGTCTTTACGGCGAATATGAGTGGCGGATCCGCACAGAACATTACGTACAACTGGTCGGTAGACGCTGGCACGATCGCATCCGGACAGGGAACGCCGAGCATCACTGTTACGGCTCCGTCGGATGGAGCTTCGAGCGTCAGAGCGACGGTCAACGTCGGTCTTGATGTGGACTGCAACTGTCCGAAGGAAGCTTCGGAAAGTGCTCCGGTTGCTCCTCGACCTGAGGCAGTCTTGGTCGACGAGTTCGGTAAGATTCCTAACGATGATATTCGCAGCCGTCTCGACTCGTTCTTCACTGAACTGTCGAACCAGCCGAATAACCAGGGCTACATCATCAACTACGGAACCGATAAGGAGATCGCAGCACGCGAGCACCTGATCACGAACCACATAGCGTTCCGTAACTTCGACCGCAGCCGTATCACCCTCATCAGAGGCGGTACTTCGGCTGACGGTGAACCGAGAACGAAGCTCTATCGCATCCCGCCTGGAGCTGCAGATCCGGCACCGTAATGCGGACGAAATAAGCTTTACATCGAAGTTTGATGTGAACATCAAGAACGGACGAGGATCAATTCGATCCTCGTCCGTTTCTTCATTTGTTAAAGTTTTGCGTGAGGTCTTTTTTGTAGTAGACTACTCCGCGTTGTGTTCGCTCTCTCTTGTACTTTCCTTTTATAGTTCGGTCGAGCAGACGGGTTTGGTACGAACGTCACCGCCGATTTCATCATCTAACCGTCGAATCTTGCCGCAGTAGCGGCACTTCGAAGTAGTAAATCAATATGACCAAGTCGATACAGAGTTTTCGCTTCGCTACTAGTTTCCTGATCGTGGCTCTTGCTACGATGGTCCTGCCTTTTCGGACTCTCGCAGACGGAAATGTCTTTCGCGATCCCGCGAAGTTTAGCGACTGGACCGTCGTCGGCCCGAATGGCGGTGATGTCCGGGTCGTGACGATCGATCCGCGAGACAAGAACAGACTTTATATCAGTACGCTGGACGGGCAGATCCACACCTCTGCCGACGGTGGCAAATCCTGGACGCTGCTCGTGAATCTTAACGAGCCGAGGCTTGTTCTCGACCAGCTCTTTGTCGACTCGCGCGATTCGAAGGTGATTTACACTTCAGGCCACCGCGGTAAATTGCCCGGCGGATTCTTCAAGACGACTGACGGTGGAGTGACCTGGAAGTCGGCAAAAGAATTGAAAGGCGAAGCGATCCACGCGATGGTTCAGGCGAAGGACAATCCGGATCTTCTGTACGTCGGATCCACGAATGGCATTTTTGTCTCGAAGAATTCCGGCGACGACTGGGAGAAAGTTTCGTCATCGACGATGCCGGTGAATTTGAATTCGATGGCGATCGATCCTCGCAGCAGCAACACAATCTACGCGGGAACTAACTGGCGGCCGTACAAATCTACGGATAACGGAAAGAACTGGCGTCTGATAAAGACGGGCATGATCGACGATTCTGATGTGTTCGCCGTGACGATCGATCCGAGAAACGCTGAACATGTGATCGCGTCCGCATGCAGCGGTATCTACGAGTCGTTCAGCGGCGGCGATGGCTGGAAGAAGATCCAGGGCATTCCGTCGCAGTCTCGTCGAACTCGCGACATTTTGCAGCATCCGACAATTGCAGGAACCGTTTACGCGGCGACGACCGAAGGATTCTGGATGACGTCCAACGGAGGTAAGTCGTGGTCTTTGACGACGCAGCGGAACCTCGAGATCAATTCCATCGCAGTTCATCCCGAGGAACCGAATCGTGTGTTTATCGCGACGAACAATTACGGCGTGATGGTATCAAACGACGGCGGTCGGAATTTCATTCCGACGAACGACAATTTCACCAGCCGTTTCGCCTACTCCGTCACTCCGGACGTCGCTCAGCCTGATCGGTTATATGCGACGACACAGAATACGGCGTCCAGCGGCGGGTTCTTTTTCTGGAGCGTAGACGGCGGTAAGACATGGAATCAAGCGAAAGGCCTCGACATCAATCGCGTCTCGCCGTTCGCGGTTCTACAGGATCGGGTTGATCCGACCCGTATGTTTCTCGGGACAAACCTTGGAATTTTTCGTTCGCTCGATCGAGGTGTCTCATGGCTGTTGATGACGCCTCCAAAACCTAAACCGGTCAAGAAGGCTCCGACGAAAGCGGGAAGTAAGACTGCTACGGCGAAAGCTGCACCGGTCAAAGCAAAACCGGCGGCAACTGTACCGACGGACGAAGCGGCCGAGGCGGCTCCCAAGATCATCCCGGCTTTTACCGAGAAGGTTAAGGTTCTTGCGTTCACCGAGGATGACAAGAACGGCATTTTGGCCGGAACCGATAACGGCCTTTACCGGACATACGACATCACAAAAGGTTGGGAAAAGCTTCCCTTTGGAAATGGTCTCAACGAAAACGTTTTCGCCCTGCATGCATCGCCGCTCGTTCCCGGAACGATCTGGGCCGGCACCGCGACCGGAGCAGTCATCTCGACCGATGACGGAAAGACGTGGTCGCGTGTAGACGGGACCCCGGAAGGCATTCCGGTGAGCTCGATCGCAACCGATCCCAAGCGTCCGAATTATGTTTATATCGGTACGACGCAGTCGCTTTATATGAGTCGGGATGGCGGCAGGACATGGAAGAGAAGCAAGGGTAATTTGCCGGCCGGCAATTACGCGAGCATTCTTATCGATCCGAATAATACCGATGAGATCTTTGTTGCGAGCGCGCTCGAGTCCGACGGCGGTCTCTTCTACTCCGATGACGCGGGTCAGAAGTGGCGGCGCATCGATTCAAAGGAAATGAAGGTGCCGAGCCGTCGCGTTTGGACGCTGGCTTTTGATCCGTCTAATTCGCGGACAATCTTCGCCGGCTCGCATTCATCCGGCGTGTATCGCATCGATCGCCGACAGGAATCTGCGGCGGCTGAAACGAAGGATCCGAAACCCGCGACTCCTGACGGAAATTAGACTGCAGATATTTGGTTTGAGAGGCGGTTCCTGACGGGGCTGCCTCTTTTTGTTTGCTATTTGGAGGATGCGTTGATCAGCCTCTATAATTTCAGCAAGTACGGAGCTCCAATAAATGCAGGAAACCGGTTGTCCGCCCGCAACAAGCAAATCGAATCTGCGTTTCGAGACGGTTAATTTCGCCAGAATTCCTGCTCAGTCCAAACTCTTTCTTCAATACCAATCCGATCCGTTAAGTCTCCGAAAATATTATCCGAACGTAGTCGCGTCTCATCTCGAAATCTCATCTCGAGCGAGCGAGGTTCTCAACGCGTACACGATCGATCGCGCCGTTTTGTGCGAAATTCTCGAGGACCAGAATCTTCGGTTCAAGGCTGGATCGAAAACGTTCGAGAACATTGCTCGTTTACAACGCGATGACACAGTCGCTGTCCTCACAGGTCAACAAGCGGGATTGCTGACCGGTCCGCTATACACGATCTACAAAGCTCTTTCGGCGATGAAGATGGCGAACTGTCTTAGCGAGCGTGGGCAGAATGCCGTTCCCGTATTTTGGGCTGCGACCGAAGATCATGACTTCGACGAGATCGCGCGAACCGTCATGCTCGACAGTACGGGTGACCCGACAACTATCGAGATTGCGTCGGATCCGAAGCTTGCCGGGAATTCCGTCGGTGGGATCGCCGTTCCCAAATCCTTTGAGGCCGAGCTTTCCCGCTTGTTGGATTCACTGCCTGATTCCGAGTTCAAGGGAAGCGTTGCGGAAACACTGAAATCCATATGGTCGCCGGGAGCGAAGATCGGCACCGCCTTTTGCTCGCACATTCAGAAGCTGTTTGAAAACTACGGTCTCATCGTCGTTGATCCGCTGGATCCTCGACTAAAGAAACTTGCGTCTCCGATCTATTCCCAGGCCGTGCGCCGAAGCGAGGAAACTGTCGCCGCGTTAGTCGACCGTTCGAAAGAATTGAAGTCCGATGGCTTTGAGCCGCAGGTCCTTGTTACGCCGGATTACTTCCCGCTCTTCTATCACACGGACGACGGCGTGCGACGCTCGGTCCGACGAAAGGACGACCGAACATACCGGGTCACTGATACGAAGATCGAGTTCTCCAACGATGAGATCTCGCAGATCGCGTTAGCCGAACCGGATCGATTAAGTCCGGGTGTGATGCTTCGCCCGGTAGTCCAGGATTATCTGTTTCCGACGATCTGTTACTTTGGCGGCGGCGCGGAGATCTCATACTTTGCACAGAACAGCGAGGTCTACCGGATTCTGGAACGCCCGGCTACTACGATACTTCATCGACAGAGCTATACGATCGTCGAGGCAAAGCACGCGCGGACCCTCGAGAAGTACGAACTGGATTTCACCGATCTGTTCGCCGGTTTCGAAAGCGTGCTGCCCGGTATCGTCGAGCGATTTGTGAATCCATCCACGTCCCGGTTGTTTGCCGATGCCGAAGACGACATCAATCTGGAGCTGAATAAACTTGATCAGGAGATCTCGAGGATCGATCCGACGCTGGCTGCGAATCTGGCTAAGCGTCGCCCGAAGATCATGCACCACATCTCGGCGGTGCGAAACAAGTTTCATCGTGCGCAGATCGAACGCGACGAGGTCGTCAATCGGCAGCTTCGGACGCTTTTTGCCTCGCTGATGCCAGACGGCCATCTTCAGGAAAGGACGCTTAATGTCGAGACTTTCGTTTTGCGCTACGGCCCTTACTTCATAGACTGGATATACGATTCGATCGACCTCGAAGAACGCGATCACCGCCTGCTTTACTTGTAATGAAGATAAAGGTTCTGCCCGACAACCTGGCCAATCAGATCGCCGCCGGCGAAGTCGTCGAGCGTCCCGCTTCGGTTGTAAAAGAGCTAGTCGAGAATTCCATCGATGCCGGTGCGACGCGTGTTGAGATCGACATCGAGCTCGGCGGTCGCAGGCTGATGCGCGTTTCCGACGACGGCAGCGGAATGGAGCGGGACGATGCGATCCTCGCGTTTGAGCGGCACGCGACTTCGAAGATAAGCACGCTCGAAGATCTGGCGGCGATCGGCACGCTGGGATTTCGCGGAGAAGCTCTCGCCTCGATCGCGTCGGTTGCGAAAGTCGAACTAACGACGCGGACCTTAGAAAATGACGCCGCAACTAAAGTTTTGGTCGAAGGCGGAAGGCTCGTTGATGTGAAAGATGCCGGCCGAGCTCCGGGAACGACGATCTCTGTTCGCGACCTTTTCTACAACACGCCAGCCCGGCGCAAGTTCATGCGGTCCGAGCCGACCGAGAACTATCACCTCACCGGTATCGTGACGCACTACGCTCTTGCACATCCGGAGATTGCTTTCGCCCTAACGAGCAACGGAAGGGAAGTGCTGCGCGTTTCGCCGGCGAAGGACCTTCGCGAAAGAGCGTTTCAGATCTTCGGGCCGGCGTTACTTGATAGCCTTTTGCCGGTTAAAGGAGGTCGGGATTTTATCGCAAAGGTTTCAGGATTTATTTCTGCTCCGCGCGAACGACGGACGACGCGGGATGCCCAGTACTTTTTCGTCAACCAAAGATTCGTCAGAGACAAAACTATCGCCGGCGGTCTGCTCGAAGGATATAGATCGGTACTTCCGCACGGCGTCTATCCGGTCGCTTTTCTTTTTATAGACGTGCCGCTCGAAGAGCTCGATGTTAACGTTCACCCGGCAAAAACCGAGGTTCGTTTCCGCCGTACCGAAGCGGTGAAAGATGTGATCGCCGAAGCGATTCGTAGTGCTCTAGCCGAGGGCGGAATCGCTGTCCGAAGTGAAGAGAGAACGCAGGAACTTCAAGTAGCGGCGTCCGCCGGGTCTGAGATGTCGGCGCCTAATTCTGTTCAACAGCCGATGAGTTTTCAGGTTTCTGATGACGGGCCTCACGTGGCCGAGACCTCGACGACGCGAAACTTGTCAGAAGGTTCGGAGCCCGCTTCGGATTTGGAAAACGAGACGGTATTCGAGCACGCTTTCTCGCCAAACTTCGCAGCCGATTTCGAGCAACGTGCGAACGAGCTCGCCGGCGTTTCGGGTGGGGAGACTCCGTCAATTGACCTACTTCAAAATCTCAGTCGATCAACGACCGATCTTCCGCCCGTGAACTCCGCCGAGCGCTATGTCCGATCGATCGAGGTCGGCGATGTTTCTTCGAGTAAGATCCGACCGATAGCTCAGCTTCACGACAGTTTTATTATCGCCGTCGACGACGAAGGCATGCTGCTTATCGATCAGCACGTCGCTCACGAACGCATTCTCTTCGACAAATTCCGGAAGAGCGAGACCGAACGAATTATAGAATCGCAAAATCTGCTGCTCCCCGAAACGATCGATCTCACACCGGCTCAGGCGCAAGCTTTCGAGTTGATCGAAGATGATCTGTCGTCGCTCGGATTCGGAGTCATGCGTCTGTCCGGACGCACGATCGCGATCAAGTCGATCCCGACGGATCTGCCGCCTCATGAAGCTCGAAATCTTTTCGCCGAGATACTCGATCACATTGAGCTCGACAAGCGCGGCGGAGCGAAACAAACGCTTCGCGATGACATCGCTGCGAGCCTTGCGTGCAAGGCCGCCGTAAAGATCAACATGAAGCTCACTCCCGAAAAAATGCAGTGGCTGATCGACCGGCTCCTCGTTACTTCATCGCCGACGACATGCCCGCACGGCCGGCCCGTAATACTCCGACTCACAATGAAAGATATCGAAAGAGGATTTCACCGGACCTGATCGAGATCGATGAATACCGAAACTACCGACGACAAACTGATCCGCGGTGTAGGTGTGAGCGGAGCGACGGCACTGAACATGATCGACATGATCGGCGTCGGACCGTTCATTACCATTCCGTTGATCGTTGCGGCCATGGGCGGACCGCAGGCGATGCTCGGATGGATCTTCGGTGCAGTGCTCGTGATGTGCGACGGCCTGGTCTGGGCCGAGCTCGGAACTTCGATGCCGCATTCTGGCGGGCCATACAATTATCTGAAGACGATTTACGGAGCGTCGAAATGGGGACGCCTCATGTCGTTCCTCTTCATCTGGCAACTAACGTTCTCGGCGCCCTTATCGATCGCGTCGGGTGGAATCGGCCTCGCTCAATATTCGACGTACATTTTTCCGTCGATGGGTAGTGCGTCGAAACTGTCTCTCCCGCTCCTCGGCAACGTCGAGTTAAATTCGATTCCGGTGGCTCTCGCGGGAATAGGTGCACTCGTTCTCGCCGTGATCCTGTTGTACCGGCGGATCACGATCATTGAAACATTTTCCAAGTTTCTTTGGATCGGTGTCGTCATCACAATCCTTTGGGTGATCTTCGCAGGCATCACGCATTTCGACTCTCGCGTAGCGTTCGATTTTCCGCCCGACGCTTTCACTTTACGTCCGGAATTTTTTACGGGGTTAGGTGCAGCACTTCTCATCTCCGTTTACGACTACTGGGGCTATTACAACGTCAACTTTTTTGCGGGCGAGGTAAAGGATCCGGAGCGAACGATCCCGCGTGCGATCATCTATTCGATATTGCTCGTGGCGACGATCTACATCGTGATGAATATCGCGATACTCGGCGTCATACCTTGGCGAGAATTTGTCGATATGGCGAGGCCGGAGAATGCCGGTGTTCGGCAGTACGTGATCTCGACATTGATGGAGCGACTTTACGGTCCGACCGCGGGTGTGATCGCAACGCTGCTGATTATGTTCACCGCATTCTCATCCGTGTTTTCGTTGCTGCTCGGTTATTCGCGCGTACCTTACGCGGCGGCTCTCGACGGAAACTATTTTAAGGTATTCGCCAAGCTCCATCCGCGGCATCATTTCCCATACGTATCGTTGTTGACGATGGGCGGGATCGCGATGCTGTTTTGTTTTTTCAGACTGGCGGATGTGATCGCGGCGCTTGTTGTCATCCGGATCATTGTCCAATTTGTCGCGCAAATAATCGGGCTGTTGGTCCTGCGAAAGACTCGCCCGGATATGCCGCGTCCTTTTCGTATGTGGCTCTATCCGCTTCCAGCCTTGATCGCCTTGGGCGGATTTTTGTATGTGTTATTCATGCGCGACGGTTTTGAGAAACAAGTGAAGTACGCCGCGGTGCTGATCGTCGTCGGCTTCCTGGTTTTTCTTGTCCGGTCTTATAAACGGGGCGAGTTTCCATTCAACGAAAAGTTGGTCGTACCGAGATCATAGGTTTTGATAACGAAAGATATCGACCGCATATGAGCGCAGATAAGCACAGATCAGTTTTGGATAAGGGGAGAATCAAATTGCACGAGTTTATTAGAATGGTGGTTTCGCAGCGGACGTATTTATCCACATTCATCGGCGCCGTCCTTTTGTCCGCGACGCTGTCCGCAACTGCGCAGGTGCGTGCAATCTACGATCAAGGAGCTCTCGGGCTCGCGCAGGATCTGAAGCGTCTTAACACGAATGCAACTGTTTTGATGATCGGAGCACATCCTGATGACGAAGACAGCGCGCTTCTGACATTTCTTGCCCGCGGCCTGAGCGCGAGAACAGCGTACCTCTCGCTGACTCGCGGCGATGGCGGACAAAATCTGATCGGACCGGAACTCGGAGAAGCACTCGGAGTGATCCGAACCGAAGAATTGCTTCAGGCGCGAAGACTCGACGGAGCACATCAGTTTTTCACACGTGCTTACGATTACGGATTTTCGAAAACGCTGGACGAGGCGAAACAGAAATGGGACGAGAAAATAATTCTCTGCGATGTCGTCCGCGTTATCCGTTCGTTCCAGCCGCATGTCGTCGTCTCCGTCTTCGGCGGAACCCCTGCGGACGGACACGGGCAGCATCAATATGCGGGTTATATCTCGCCCCTCTCGGTGAAGGCTGCGGCCGATCCGTCGCAATGCGTCGATGCAGGTGCTCCGTGGATCGTGAAGAAATTCTACGTTCGTCATCGCGGATCAGGCGAACCGATGCTAAAGATCAATACCGGTCAATACAATCCGCTGCTTGGGCGATCGTATTTCGAGATCGCGATGCAAGCCCGCAGCCAGCATCGTTCGCAGGAGCAGGGCGTGCTCGAGCTAAAAGGTGATCTCTTTTCTAGTCTTGACCTGATCAGCCCTATCCTGACCGGAGAAAACGACCTCGGCATCTTCGACTGCGTGCGTTTTCCGGCGCCCGTCCAAATTGATTTGAAGGACTACAACCCATCGCAGCCAGACCTTTTGATCCGGCCTTTACTTGCTCGCCTTCCGGAGTCGCGCGAGGCGCTTTTGCGTGCGGCCGGCGCACGGATCGACCTGCTTGCCGATCAGGAAACTGCTGTTCCGGGCGAGACCGTTCCCGTGGCTGTCCGCGTCTTCACTCCACTCGCTGACAAGCTTCGGTTGGTGAAGACCGAATTCAACTTTCCTCAATCGGCGAGGCCTGAGCCGACGTCGACAGCTTCGAACTTCTTTGGCCGCGAAAAGCCGGACTTTGCCGGTTACTACAACATCGCGATTCCCGCCAACAGCAGTGTGACCCAGCCGTACTGGTTGATATCACCGAGAAATGGGGATCTGTTTTCGATGCCCTCCGGCGACTCGGCAAGCAAACCTTTTGGAACTTCCGCAGCGTATGCAGACATCACTCTCGAGATCGAGGGAACGCAATTCGTTGTCCGTCGCCCGGTTGAATACCGGTATGCGGACGACATTCGTGGTGAGGTAAGACGCGATTTGAATATCGTTCCTAAGATCGCCGTCGCATTTGATCGCGAACTACTCATCGTGTCCACGGACGCAACGCAGATGACTAGAGAGATCTCGGTAAGCGTTACGAACAATATGAACGGAGCGGCCGATGGGAAAGTACGATTGGCCCTCCCGACTGGATGGAATGCGACGCCGGTGGAAGCTCCATTCGCGATGCAACGTAAAAACGAAAAGGCGACGGTAAAATTCAAGGTCGAGATGCCGCGAACGCCGGGAACTTTTCAAATAAAAGCCGAAGCCGCTTCGAATGGCGATACGTTTTCGCAGACGATGCAGACGATCGCTTACGAGCACATTCAAACACATCGCATCTATCGCCCGGCAAAAGCGGATGTGAAGTTGATCGATCTGAAAACCGTACCGGTGAAGGTCGGATACATTCGAGGAAGTGGCGATCGGGTTGCGGAAGCGATCAAGCAACTCGGCGTCGATGTAGAAGAGATCGATCCGGCGATGCTTGCATCGGGAGATCTTTTGCGATTCGACACGATCGTCGTCGGCATTCGCGCGTATCAGGTTCGTCCGGATCTGGTCGCGAACAACAAACGGCTTCTCGATTTCGCGTCGAATGGCGGTACAGTGATCGTTCAGTATCAACTTCCGGATACATTTGCCCAGCGGAACCTGACTCCGTTCCCGGCCCAGCAGGGACCTCGCGTCGTCGATGAGAATGCGGCGGTCAAGATAGAGCAACCTGATCATCCAATCTTTAGCTTTCCAAATAAGATCACC
The DNA here is from genome assembly GCA_003223025.1 of Acidobacteriota bacterium. Taxonomy (GTDB): domain Bacteria; phylum Acidobacteriota; class Blastocatellia; order Pyrinomonadales; family Pyrinomonadaceae; genus OLB17. The sequence continues at coordinate 147,177 of QHXR01000003.1, read as the reverse complement.
GCGGACGATTTCAAAGGCTGGGTTCAAGAGAGGAATCTTTACAACTTCTCGACGATGGATCCGAAATATATCGGGTTACTCGAATCACATGATTCGGGCGAGCCCGCGAACAGCGGCGGGCTTGTCGTCGCGGACATAGAAAAAGGAAAGTATATTTACTGCAGTTACTCTCTGTTCCGGCAACTGCCGGCCGGCGTTCCCGGAGCTTATCGATTGCTTGCGAATATGATCAGTTTGCCGAAAGCTCAAAAATAAATTTGACACGACCCGATGCTTCTCGGTATCTTGGAACTCGCACAAAATGCGCACGACTAACTTTAACAACTTCAGCTTTACGTACTTTTACTTTTACGGTGAAACGGCTGAAGTTCGATTAAGGTAAGTCTTAATAAAAAGTTCGAACAAAAGCCGTGTAACTGAAAAGTTCACGGCTTTTTTGTTTTTGGAGTAACAAATGAGATTAGAAGACAGCCGAAAAATAATTGACGACATCGATAGCGAAATAGTGGCGTTGCTCAACCGCAGAGCATCGATCGCGCGGCAGATCGGGCGGATAAAAACTCTCGCCGGTTTCCCCGTTGTGGATCATGACCGCGAAGAAATGGTCCTTCGAAAGATCGTTCGCGACAACAACGGCGAGTTCGATACGGGATCGATGATGCGAATTTATCGCGAGGTACTAGAGGAATCGCGGCGGATACAAACGAGCGTGTTGCTTTCGACCTCGACGGAAGAGGTATCGAAATGATCCGGGTTGCGATACAGGGCGTTCGCGGGTCGTATAGCGAAGAGGCCGCAACGAACATTTTTGGCGAGGACACAAGCATCGTCGAGTGTTCGAATTTCGAAGCGACGTTCGCGGCGGTCCGTGAAGGTAATGCCGATCACGCTGTCATCCCGATCGAAAACAAGATCGTCGGTCGAATCGCAGCTACCTCGAAGTTGCTCCGCACGAATCGAAATCGCGTCATCGAAAAGCTTCCGATTCGAGTTCGTCATGTCTTGGCCGGAGTTCCCTATGCATCGTTCGAAGACGTCGTTTCGGTTCGCTCGCACATCGAGGCGTTGAAGCAATGTCGTCGGTTTTTCACAAAGCATCCGAATATTCGCCAGGTAGTCGGAGCCGATACAGCGTCGAGCATCAGGAACGTCGTACGCGATGGCGACGAGTCTAATGCGGCGATATGCAGTCGGCGAGCGGCGGAGTTGTACGGAGCAGATATCATTCTCGAAACGATCGCGGACGACGTCGATAACTGGACGGTTTTTTACGTAATAGGAAATTAATTTTATGTTGGATGCAGGAGTAATTAAGAATTCGAAATCGAATGGCAGCATGACCGAATCTCTGGTGACGCGGAGAGCCGAGGAATCGACGGTCGTTTGGGTAGGTGATGTGCCGATCGGAAGCGACGAAGCTGTGGTGATGGCCGGACCGTGCTCGGTAGAGTCGAGCGAGCAGGTGACATCAACCGCACTTGCCGTGCGTGAGCTCGGTGCAGTCATTCTCCGCGGCGGAGCTTACAAGCCGCGAACATCGCCATACGATTTCCAAGGCCTTGGTGTCGAAGGGTTGCAGTTACTACGCGAAGCGGGCGACGCGGCGAACATGCCGATCGTGACTGAGATCATGAGCGAGGACGACGTCGCGATCGTTTGCGAATATGCCGACATGCTGCAAGTCGGAGCCCGGAATATGCAGAACTTTGCGCTGCTAAAAAAACTTGCACGAACCCGCAAGCCGATTCTACTAAAACGCGGGCCGTCAGCGACGGTGAAGGAATGGTTGTCGGCTGCGGAGTATCTTTTGCACGGCGGGAACGAGAACGTTGTTCTATGCGAGCGTGGAATAAAGACTTTCGATAACAGTCTCCGAAACACGCTCGATCTTGCGGCAGTCGCGCTCGCTAAGGAACTCACGCATCTTCCGGTCGTCGTCGATCCGTCTCACGCGACAGGGAAGCGAAGCATTATCCCGGCGTGTGCGCGAGCGGCGCTGGCTATAGGCGCTGACGGAGTGATCGTGGAAGTCCATCCGGAACCCGAGAAAGCGTGGTCCGACGGAGCTCAGTCTTTGACGTTCGAAAACTTCGCAGAGTTGATGAGCGGGTTGCGTGTGCCGATGAAGTCAGTCGTTTCGAATGTTTCGGCGCTGGTGATGTAACTACTCGATCGTTGCAAGGATGTCGCCCGCCGAGACGGCGGCTCCTTCGGTGACCCGGATCTCCTTGATCACACCGGCCTTTGGCGATTTCAATTCGTTCTGCATCTTCATCGCCTCGACGACCAAAATTCCTTCGCCTTTTTCAACCGTCGCTCCGACAGTTTGCAGGATGCTGACAACCTTTCCGGGCATCGCCGTTTTTATTTCAGCGAGACCGTCCCCGTGTTCGTGACCGACGCCCGAGCCGCGAAGTCGCCTTGGATCGACCAGTTTAATTTCGAGTTCATCTTGACCAATTCGAACATGAGTTAGGTCCCCGGGCTGAACCGACGCTTCGAAGATCTTGCCGTTGTGTTTGAGCAGATAGACTCCAGTCTCCGGCTCGGAGACCTCGAGTTCATATTCACGATCATCGACGCGGGCGAAAACTTTTCCGTCTTCGCGTTTTATTTCTATTTCGTGTGTGTTGTCACCGAGCTCAGCGTGGAGTTTCATTTTGAAGTCGTTGATAAACGGGGAGCCTCGAGGCGGAAGTCAGAACCGGGAGCGGTAGCGACCGGGTCGCCCCGCACCGTCTCGAAAATCAATGTCACGCCAACTCTAGATCCGGCCTGCTCAAAGGGAAACCCGGTCGCTACCGCTCCCGGTTCTGACTATTGTCTGCCAAGCTTGACTATGCGCTTTGGCCTTCACCCTTCACCTTATTCGGCTGAGGCGTGACCCGGAGATAAGGCTTGATCGTCTTCCAACCCGCCGGGAACTTCTCCTTCGCCTGCTCATCAGTGACGGCCGGAACGATGATGCAGTCGTCGCCGTCCTTCCAATTTACCGGAGTCGCGACGCTGTACTTCGCAGTAAGCTGAAGCGAATCGATCACGCGTAGCAACTCATCGAAGTTTCGTCCGGTACTAGCCGGATACGTCAGCATTAACTTAACTTTCTTATCCGGTCCGACGACATAAACCGATCGCACGGTAAAGGTGTCGCTCGCGTTCGGATGGATCATATCGTAAAGATCGGCAACTTTTTTATCGGAATCTGCTATGACGGGGAAGTTCAGCGCGGTGCCTTGAGTCTCTTCGATGTCCTTCGCCCATCCCGCATGCGAATCGACAGGATCTACACTGAGCCCGATCATCTTCACGTTTCGCTTGTCGAAGTCCGGCTTCATTCTTGCCGCCATACCCAATTCGGTCGTGCAGACCGGTGTGTAATCTTTCGGATGCGAGAAAAGAATTCCCCAACTATCACCAAGCCATTCGTGAAAATTGATAGTGCCTTCGGTAGTTTCGGCAGTAAAATCCGGTGCTTCGTCTCCCAGACGGATCGCCATTGTGTTGTACCTCCAGAGTGAAATTTGGGTGAATTATAACAGAGAAGTTGCCTACGCTTGAGTCGAATGGATGTCCGCAGCGGACTCATCCTCGAATTTACGCAGTCGAACGAGGCCTACCTTTTTCTCATCAGCACGTAAGATTCGCGCTTCGAGACCGCGAAGAGTCAGCGTTTCACCGGTCTTGGGAACGTAGCCCGCTTCGCTTGTGATCATGCCCGCGACGGTCGTGTATTCGTCGTCTTCGAGCTCGACGTCAAAGAGCCTCTCGATCTTATCGATGTCCGTCGAACCGAGAACGTCCCAGTAACCATCTTCGCCTTCGATGATCTCAATTATCTCTTCGTCCTCAGTGTCTTCGTCTTCGATCTCGCCGACGATCTCTTCGACAATGTCTTCGACGGTGACGATCCCGGCAACACCGCCGTACTCATCGATCACGATCGCGATCTGAACATGATTGACCTGCATGCTCTTAAGGAGCTCGGACGCAGTTTTCGTTTCGGGGACGAAGTACGCGTCTCGAATGAGCCCTTCGATCGGTTCGTTCTCTTTTCCGTCAGCCCATGCTTGAAGCAGATCGCGAACGTAGATCACACCTTCGACATTGTCGATGCTGTCGCGGTAGACAGGCAGGCGCGAATATTTTTCTTCCGTCATCATGTTCCGGGCATGACGGACCGTGCTCTCGATCGGCAAAGCACAGATCTCGGTTCGCGGAGTCATGATCTCACCCGCGCGAGTCTCGCTAAACTCGACCATCGACTCGATCAGTTCGCGTTCCTTCTCTTCGATGATGCCTTCCGCCTCGCCGACTTCCATCAACGCCTGGAAGTCTTCGTCGTTGTCGTCAGACTTGTCGTCGGGTGCATCCGGAGCGGCCGTGGCTTCGAGCTTTTGTTGCTCCTTCGATTTCGCTTTCGGAGTGAAGGGCGCGGTCACCGCATATACGAATCTATAAAGCGGACGGACGATCGGCAGCAGCGACAAGAATTTCTTTTCGGGATTATTTCGAGTGATCAGACGCGGAAAAATCTGCCGGATGACGACCGTTGCGACGAGTCCGATCACCAGAGCGAAAGAGACGAGACGCCACCCCGTCAATCCAAGTTCAGTTCCGATAACAGTCGTGAGAACGGCAAATGAGATCAGTAGGACCTGTATTGTCGAAGAAAGAGCCAGTCGAAAACGAGGGCGATATTCGAGGATCTCTCGTAGAAAAAGTGCGGTGCGCGAATTTTGTGAGTCGTCGGATTCGGACGCGAGGCGTCTAAGGCCGACATCTGATAGATGCGAAAAGGCCAGATCGACAGTCGCCAGAAAGATCATGGCGATGAGGATAACCGCAGCGAGAAGTATCTCGATCTCCATAGGCTAACGAGTTTTAATGTTACGTTTCGGTGAGATGAAATTGCAAACGTGTGGTTCCGTAGAGATCAATTCAACCGCGTGGTCTTCGCTCCGGTAGGAGCGAGGACGGAGTCATTCATTCCTCAACAAGCTCGCCGCCGCCCTATCCAGCATCCAAAAAAGATTCCCACTCTCGGGATTTACAAACTGAGCCGGAAAATCGTCCGGACGAAACTCGCCCTCGAGTACTTTTCTTACGGCCTCGGCCTTTTCATTACCCGCGACCACAAACATTACATTCGTTGCTCCGTTGATCGCGGAGAATGTCAGGGTGAGTCGAAAGGAATTCAGTTTCTCGACCCAGTTCGCAACAGCCAACCGTTCGATCTCAAGAAGCCCCGGAGTTTGGGGAAACAAGGAGGCGGTGTGAGCATCGTCGCCAAGCCCGAGCAGTACGAGATCGATCGGGCGTCCGGATCTATCGAACCAGGCTTTCAACCCGGTCTCATAATCGTCGGCTGCATCAGCAGCATTCGCTCGCTCGCTCTGCCATCGATGAATTTGATTGGATGAGATATTCAGCGGATCGAGCAAAGTCTCTTTCGCCATTCGATAATTGCTTTGATCGGAATCGGGCGGGACATGCCGTTCGTCGCCGAAGAAAAACTCGACTCGGCTCCATTCCACTTTTGAATTGTAATCGGTCGACGAGAGCAGCGAATACAAATGGCGCGGCGTTGAGCCGCCGGCCAAGGCGACAGAAAAGGATCCGCGGGCGCTGATCGCCTCATTGGCGATCCGAACAAAAAGACCGGACGCCATAACGCTCAACTCTTCAAGATTTTCGCTTATCGAGATCTGTCGCACTTGTTTCGCTCGTCGGATTTTTCCAACTTCGTCCCTCCCTTTCAAGGAGCTCGTCTGCTTCGTGTGGCCCCCAGGAGCCTGACTCGTAATTCGGAAAGTTCCGAGCCGGGATCGCGGACCAGACATCGAGTATCGGCGAGACAATCTCCCAACTCGCCTCAACCATATCGGCACGCTGGAACAGCGTAGCGTCGCCGATCATGCAATCGTAAAGCAGGCGTTCGTAACCCGTGCTGAGCTGCTCGCCGAAATGCTCGACGTAGTTGAAATCCATATCGACCGCGCCGAGTTTCACGACCGGTCCCGGGATCTTCGCTCCGAAGTGCAGCGTGATTCCTTCGTCGGGTTGGATGTGGATCTCGATACGATTTGTCCGAAGGCGATCGACGGGCGTGTCACGGAATAACACGAACGGAGCCTTCTTGAATTGGATGATGATGCTCGAATGCTTTTCCGACATTCGCTTTCCGGTGCGGAGATAGAAGGGAACATCGGCCCACCGCCAATTGTCGATCGAAAGTTTCATCGCCGCATACGTTTCCGTATTTGACGACCTCGCGACCTTTTCCTCATCGCGATAACCCGGGACTTTCTTTCCGTCGATCTCGCCCGGTCCGTACTGTCCGCGAACAACGCAATGAAGAGAATCTTCCGGCGAGAAAGGTTGGATCGCGGCGAGGATCTTCGCTTGTTCGTCACGGACTGCGTCGGCCTCGAACGAGACCGGCGGCTCCATTGCAGTCAGAGTCACGAGTTGGAAGAGATGATTCGGGATCATGTCACGCAGAGCGCCCGCGGTATCGTAATATCCACCGCGCTGCTCGACGCCGAGTTTTTCAGCGACCGTGATCTGAACGTGATCGACAAAGTTGCGATTCCAGATCGGTTCGAAAATGCTATTGCCGAAACGAAATACCAAAATGTTCTGAACGGTTTCCTTGCCGAGGTAGTGATCGATGCGATAGATCTGACGTTCCTTAAGGATCGCCAACAGATCTGCATTTAGTTTCTTCGCGGACTTGAGATCGCGGCCGAACGGTTTTTCAAAAATGAAGCGTCGCCAATGTCCGTCCTCTTCGCGCCCGAGACCGTTCTTTACGATTTTTTTTGCAACCGTCGCGAAAAGATCGGGCGGGATCGCCATGTAATAGAAAAAGTTTTCGGGGATGTCATGCTTTGCACAAACCTCGGCGAGAAGTTCCTTCAGGTCATGAAAAAGTTTTTTGTCGTCATCGAAGTCGCCGCCCGTGTAAGAGGTCCGGCTGCAAAACCATTGCAGCAGTTCTCCGTCGGGGTTCGCTCCGGCGAATTCCTTCAGGTTGTCATGCATCTGCTGCTGGAATTCCTCGGTCGTCATCTCCTGGCGCCCGACGCCGACGATCGCGAAATTACCGGGAAGGAATTTTGATCGTGCGAGGTTGTAAAGTGCCGGGAAGAGTTTTCGTTTTGTGAGATCTCCGGTGGCACCGAAGATGACCATGACACACGGCTCGGCGGTTTTCTGAGATTCGGGCATTAAGAGAATTTTGCCACACGTAAGGGAATTGCCACAGAGCACAGAAGAGGTGAACAGAAACCTTCTGCAACGGCTGTGGGGCGTGATGTTTTGCTCACGTTAGATACCGAGCTTCTTTCTTAAGGCGAGCTCGCGTTTATTCATCTCGCCGTCGTCGGTCTCGTGATCGAATCCGCAGAGATGTAAAAGTCCGTGAAGGATGAGCTGCTTGATCTCGTTCTCGAGCGTGAGTTTGTTTTCCTTCGCTTGCCGCTCCGCTTGCTCGACTGAGATGACGATGTCGCCGAGATTTGTATTCTCGTTGTCGAATTCGTCGGGTTCGTGCGGGAAAGAAAGAACGTCGGTGGTGGAATCTTTGCCACGAAAGAATCCATTTAGCTCCTTCATTCGACGATCTGAAACGAATGCAATCGCAAAATCACGGCCGTCAGCTTCATCGATCTTGGTTGGCAAAGTCGAAACGAATTTCTTTACAACCGATGTATCAAGTTTTATCTTTCGCTGGAGATTAACGACGAGCGGCATTTGCGTCCTCGCGTCCATCGTTTTCGGACTGATTCTCGTATGCCTTCACGATCATCTGCACGAGTTTATGACGGACGACGTCTTTGTCGTTGAAGTAGACGAACTCTATCTCTTCGAGACCGGCGAGCACTATCTCCGCTTCCTTGAGTCCGCTCCTCTGTCCGCGAGGTAGATCGATCTGCGTCGTGTCGCCGGTGACGACCGCTTTCGAACCGAAGCCGATGCGTGTCAGGAACATCTTCATCTGCTCGCTGGTCGTGTTCTGAGCCTCGTCAAGAATGATGAATGCGTCTGCCAAAGTTCGGCCGCGCATGAACGCGAGCGGAGCGATCTCGATGATTCGTTTCTCGAGCATCTTCGTTACACGTTCGCCGTCGACGAGATCGAACAGGGCATCATAGAGCGGTCGCAGATAAGGATCAACTTTTTCCTGAAGATCGCCGGGCAAGAAACCGAGACGCTCGCCGGCTTCTACGGCCGGACGCGTCAGGATGATGCGGCTGACCTGCTTTTTGAACAGGGCATCGACCGCCATCGCTACAGCCAGGAAACTCTTTCCCGTTCCGGCCACTCCGATTCCAAAAACGAGATCGTTTGATGCGATCGCATCCAGATATTTTCTCTGATTGGCTGTCTTCGGTGCGACCTGCTTCTTTCCCGAGGGATTGAAGCGGGCCTTTAGAAAATAATCTTTGAGACTGTAGGCCCGATCCTCTGCGATCTGCTTGAATGCGTCGCGGAGCTCTTTGTCGGTGAATGTATTCCCCTCGGCGAACAGCTCGCCAAACTCCCGAAGGATCTTTTCGACCGTCTCGATGTCGCGCGGATCGCCGTCGATTAGCAGCTCATTCCCTCGCGCGCCAATGCTCACGTCGAGAAGAGATTCAAGATATTTGATGTTTTGATCCTGTACGCCGAACAGCGTGTTAAGACCTTGCGGCGGCAGCTCGAGTTTGCGGAGATTGCTCAAATTTTGTCGTCCAATAAACAGCGATTTTCGCGTCACCAGTTACGCTACTAGAACGGGTTTCGGCTGTCAATACTTCGGCAAGAAATCGGACGTTTTGACGTCGATCCTTGATGGCATGGTGATTGCATTTCTGTCAGCACCAGTTCGAAAACATTACATAAGGGTTAGTAACCGGGGAGAACGAAATGATGCTAACGAAATATATCAAGAGGCTGAACAGCCACGACTGTCCGATAGTGTTGTCCATCACCGACACTACGGCGGTTACCGAAACCGAAACGGTCATCCAGCGCAACCACGTGCGTCAGACCGAATTTCGAGTATCGAATGACATCTACGTTCGAGCGCGAGACATCTACTTCCGTGCTCGGAACCATAGGCCGGTTCGAGCGGCCGGTATTTTCTAGATCAAGGAGGAATATTCGTATGCCGACACGTAAGGACGGAACGAGCAAATACACATCGAAGCAGGAACGAAAAGCAGAACACATTGAAGAAGGTTACGAGAAGAAGGGTGTCTCGAAGAAAGAAGCTGAGAGCCGGGCCTGGGCGACGGTAAACAAGCAGGACGGCGGTGGAAAAAATCCCGGCGGTTCGGGACGAAAAGGTGCTAAGAAGTCATAGCCCTGATAATCGAGCCGCATAAAACATTTAACAAGGGCGATGGCTGACATCGCCTTTTCTTGTCTTGATCGAGGTGAAGAATGGCGAAAGAGATGGAGTCGAATAATAAGCAGTCTGGTTCGAGACCGAAGAACCCGATGCCGAAGCAAAAACAGGAGCGCCCGGGGATCGAGAAGAAGGTAACTCCGCGGCCGCAGTATGAGGCGCCGAATTACAGAGGCTCGGGAAAATTAAAAGATCGCGCGGCGATCATCACCGGTGGCGACTCCGGAATCGGACGAGCCGTGGCCGTTCTCTTCGCCCGCGAGGGTGCCGACATCGCGATTGTTCACTTGCCGGCAGAGAAGATTGACGCCAAAGAAACGATCGCCGCGGTCGAAGCGGAAGGCCAGACATGCATCTCGATCGCCGGCGATGTCACGGATTCAAAGTTCTGCCGGCGTGCGGTCGAGAAGGCGAAGAAGGAATTCGGGCGGCTCGACATTCTCGTCAATAACGCGGCGTTTCAGAAACATCAGAAGGCGATCGAGGATATCAGCGACGAACAGTTCGAAAAAACGTTTCGAACGAATATCTTCGGATACTTTTACATGGCGAAAGCAGCGCTGAAATATATTCCGGAAGATGGAGCGATCGTCAATACAGGATCTATAACCGGATTCGAGGGAAGTAAAGAGTTGCTCGATTATTCGGCGACAAAAGGAGCCATCCACGCGTTTACAAAATCCCTCGCGCAGAGTTTGGCGGAGAGAAAGATTCGCGTCAATTGCGTTTCTCCGGGACCTGTTTGGACTCCGTTGAATGTTGCGGACAAGGATCCTGATGAAGTCGCAAAGCATGGAGCAGACACTCCGATGAAACGCCCGGGTCAGCCTGAAGAGATCGCTCCGGCATTCGTTTTCTTCGCGTCGAATGCAGATTCGAGTTATATCAGCGGAGAAGTGATGACGGTCCTCGGCGGGGAGACGCGCGCGGGCTAGGCGCGGTTGACCCGTTGCGTCTGAAAAAAATCTACAGGGTGGTAAGGCTCGGGATATTCGGAGTCAACGAGTCGGCGAGGAAAAAGAAAAGGCGGCATAGACAGCCGCCTTTTCCCTCAAATAAGCTGAGGTTATTTACCGTCGGAGATAAAGTCGACACCTGTGACGTTGTCCTGGGGCTGAATTACCTGACTGGATTGCGCGAAGCTGTAGCGCTTGGAGCTTATCTCGAGCAGGTAGGTAGCTCCTACCGGAACATCGGGAAACTCATAGTATCCAAACGGATTTGTTCGGGCGATAAGAGGTTGCTGAAGCGTCCCACCGCTTAATACTAGGACAGCATTTCCGATCCCGGTTCCGCCGCCCGTCATTACGCGACCCGATACGGAAACGCCGGCGGCCGTTGGAGACAACAGCGTGACGCTCAAATTATCGATACCCATGCCGTGATCATTACCCGCATCATCCGGATCTTGCCAACGAAGCATTATCTCGGAACCGAACGGGAGACTAATCGGAATAGTTGAGTTGAATGTGAGTTGATTTGCGACCGCGTTCCCATCAAGCGCTCCAGCGTTATTATTGACCGGAGTCGTAAAACTCAGAGCGGCAAAGGTGGTATATGTGCCGGTAAGTAGATCCGTGATATCGCCAGCGCTTACCTGATAACCGAATGTGACAGTCTGCGGATTAGTTGAACCGGACCTCCATTGTTTGCCGACATATTGGACCTGGATCGCGGTCGCGGTAGTCGGACAGTTATTCTGGATCCTGATTCCAAGGTAGTGGGTATCGCCTGCTGGGCCCGCAATCATCCCGAATGACCGGTCCGCACCTCCCACGGCTCCATAATTTCTGAAGCCAGCCGGAGTAACGAGGGTTCCCGCGTCGGCAAAGAAAGTAAGGGGTGACGTATTTAAAGTTTCCCTCTGGGCGTAAATCCCTAACGGGGAATTATTTGTAAGGGCAAAGTTGGTAGTGCCCAGAAACGAAAAGTTTTCTGTGTAAGAGCCCGAGCATGTCATCGAAACTTGGGCGATGGCGGTGATCGAGAATAGAAGCAACGCTAGCACGATGCCAATAGGGGTGAACTTCATAATGTGAATCCTCCGTGTCCTGGGAGAGTGTGGGTCTGTCAAAAGTGTTTGGATTTTGCGTGAGAGCAGCCCTCACAGTATCAAACCCGACGAAGTGAAGCTGGGCTAAGCCGAAGCAATCCAGCAAGGGGTAATTTAGTTGTAGGCAATCAAAAAACTAGGTGCAGAATAATAGATAATTGGTTCATTTGCAACACTTTTCTGCCGCAGAGAGATAAAGTTTTTATGTCGGATCGAGCACATTAGCTGAGCACCTACACCATATATTTTTGGATCCGGACCTATTCGAATCGAAACTCGACGCGACGACCATGAAACGGCGAAGTCCGTCTACCAAACCGCCTTTGCGAACAAACGGGGGCGTATGTTAACCTTTCTCCTTTGTCATACAGGCATTTTCTTATCTATACAGGAGCAATCTAATTTCAAATGGCTGCTAATAACGATAACGGACAGATCGGACAGGTCGTACAGATCATCGGACCGGTCGTCGACGTTGAATTTAAAGACTATTTACCCTCTATTCACCAGGCTTTAAGGATCACATCCGAAGGTTTTGACGTTGAAACACCGGTCGATGTCGTCGCAGAAGTGCAGCAGCACTTGGGCGAAGGCCGCGTCCGCGCGATCTCGATGCTTCCTACCGACGGTATGGTCCGTGGTATGAAGGTCATCGATCTCGGCGGACCGATCACGGTTCCCGTCGGCGGTCCGACTCTCGGACGCGTGATGAACGTTATCGGCGATCCGGTCGACGAGCTTGGCCCCGTCACTTCCGACGTGCGCTACCCGATCCATCGTCATGCACCGGCATTCGATGAACAGGCGACCGAGCTCGAGATGTTCGAGACCGGCATCAAGGTCATCGACCTTGTCCAGCCGTTCCTCCGCGGAGGGAAGATCGGACTGTTCGGTGGTGCCGGCGTCGGTAAGACGGTTCTCATCATGGAGCTGATCAACAACGTCGCGAAGGGCCGCGAGGGTTTTTCGGTGTTCGCCGGCGTCGGCGAACGCACGCGTGAAGGAAACGATCTTCTCCGCGAAATGGTCGAGTCGAAAGTTATTACCTACGGCGACAAGTTCACGCACAACATGGAAGAGACCGGTGCGTTTGATCTTTCGATGGTCGACATGGAAACGATCAAGAACTCGAAAGTTTCGCTCGTGTACGGACAGATGACCGAACCTCCCGGAGCACGTCTCCGCGTTGCGTTGTCGGGTCTCACCGTTGCCGAATATTTCCGTGATCAGGGTAACGACGTGCTTTTCTTCGTCGATAACATTTTCCGATTTACACAGGCCGGTTCCGAAGTGTCCGCACTTCTCGGTCGTATGCCGTCTGCAGTGGGATATCAGCCGAACCTCGCGACTGAGATGGGCGAGATGCAGGAGCGGATCACGTCGACAAAGACCGGAGCTATCACATCGATCCAGGCTGTGTACGTTCCGGCCGACGACTATACCGATCCGGCACCGGCGACGACGTTTGCTCACCTTGACGCTGTTACGGCGTTGTCACGTCAGATCGTGGAGCTCGGAATTTATCCGGCTGTCGATCCGCTCGCGTCGAACTCGCGAATTCTCGATCCGCAGATCGTCGGTGACGAGCACTACAACACTGCTCAGTCTGTGAAAAGAATTCTTCAGCGCTACAAAGATCTTCAGGACATCATCGCGATCCTCGGTCTGGACGAGCTTTCGGAAGACGACAAACTCACTGTTGCACGTGCACGTAAGATCCAGCGCTTCTTCTCGCAGCCGTTCACGGTCGGCGAGCAGTTCACGGGTCTGAAGGGCGAGTACGTGAAGGTCCCGGATACGATCAAGGGCTTCCGCGAAATTCTCGAAGGAAAATGCGACGACATGCCGGAACAGGCGTTCTACATGGTTGGCACAATCGAGCAGGCTCGCGAGAAGGCGAAGAACATGGCGGCTGCCGCTTAGGAATTTGCGAATTACGATTTGCGATTTGCGATCGTCGCTTTGCCGCGAGTTTCGGCCGAATCGTACAGGGCGATCGCAATTCGAAAATCGAAAATCGAAAATAGAAGAGAATGCTTAAACTCGAAATCGTAACTCCCGAAAGAAAAGTTCTTGATGAAAGTGTCGACTCGGTGACAATTCCGACCGCCTCGGGCGAAGCAGGAATTCTCCCGAATCATGCGCCGTTGATCTCAGCTCTTAAGCCGGGAATTCTTTCTTACTCGAACAAAGGCATGACAGAACGACTTGCAGTGTCCGGCGGATTCGTCGAGGTCAGCTCGAACAAAGTATCGGTTCTGACCGATACCGCTGAGACGGCTTCGGAGATCGATACGGACGCGGCACGCGGCGAACGCGAAGCTGCGGAGAAATCGCTGGCCGCTCATGCGATGGCGGCGCTGGAAGAGACCGAAGGCGATCGTGAGCGTCTCGAAGCGGCGAACGCTAAATTGCAATTGGCAGGATCGAAGTAAGAACTGCGACTAATAAAAGAGGAACGCCGGTTGCTTAACAGTGACCGGCGTTTTTATTTCGACGTTAACTTTTTGCAGATAAGAAGCCCTAATTTGCAGACAAAACCGTACTCAACGGCATCTGATTTACAAAGCGGCATGCGCGAATTAGTCTGCAGTTACCGGGAATATTTTCGCGGTAACCACAAGGGAGCATTACATGAAATTTAATACCGTTCTTTTTTTATTCTCACTAATATGTTTTTCGATTTCGGCTTTCGCGCAGACCGGAAGTGTCCGGGGCACTGTGATCGATTCGGCGGGAGCACCGGTCGCCGGAGCGACAGTCATGCTACGAGAGAAATCGACACGTGCAGAACGTAGCGTCACGACAAATGCGAGCGGTGAATTCTCATTTGAGTCCGGCTGCGTTACAACCTGCGACGTCATAGTAAAAGCTAACGGCTTCGGAACCGCGACTGTTGATGCCGCCGCATCCGCTACTCCGTTGGCGATAACGATCGAACCGCAGCCACTCAAAGAAGAGGTCACGGTCACAGCCGGACGAGCCGAGCTTCTCACAACTGAAACTGCGGTCCCGGTCAGCGTCGTCGATCGCGAAGAGATTGATCGAAAGGCGGTCAATACTATCGGAGACATTTTCCGCACCCTTCCGGGAACGTCAACCGCTAACGAAGGAGCGTTTCAGGTGCGTCCGAGAATCCGAGGACTCGACAGCAACCGGGTGCTGATTCTTGTGGATGGCGAACGATTGAATAACAGTCGAACATCGACTGGTCAATCCGGTATCGAACCCGGACTTGTCGAGACATCGCAGATCGAGACGGTTGAAGTCCTTCGCGGGAGCGGTTCGGTACTTTATGGCACCGACGCACTTGCCGGAACGATCAACATCATCACTCGCGATACGCCGCCGCGCGGCGATACCTCAAGTTTCAGATTCGGTGGAGCATTCGATACGTTTTATTCGTCGAACGAAAACGGTCGCCGCGGCAATCTCGCACTGACCGGAGCGAATAAGTTCTTTGCATTTCGCGTGGCTCAGTCGATGGACCGCTTCGACAATTATTCCGCCGGCAACGCGACGGATGCGGAAAAGGAAGATCTTCGCGGACAGGATCTGATGATCACCGATGACAACGAGATCCTCAACTCGCAATCGCACAGCAGCAACAGCCAGGCGACGCTGCGATTCTTTTTGAATGATACGAACACTCTCAAGTTCAACTACGAGCGTCGTCGTGCAGGCAACATCGGTTCGGCCGGTCTCGCCGGCGCGAACACCGGACTGCCCGAACTCGTCGGCGTTTTCAATGCTTTCTTTCCGTTCAATAACCGCGACAAGTTCAGCGTTAGATATGACGTCGCAGCGCTCACGGAAAACCTGCAGCGAATATCGGTCAAAGCTTTTTATCAAACTCAATATCGCAGCTTCACAAATATCCTTACCGTTCCTGCCGTTCAGCCGTTCTTTCCGGGACTCTATCAGCTAAGCGATACGGTGACGGATACAAAGACCGCCGGACTTGATCTGCAGAGTGACTGGATCTTCGGACGCCACAGCGTGGTTGCGGGAGCGAGTTGGTTTCGGGATACGAATAGCGATCGCCGGCTCGTCGTGTCCTCGACGAATTCTTATTCGCCGAATCGCACGTTCCGAAATTCGCGAAGCGTGCCCGACGCTACACTTTCTAATCTCGCGTTCTTCGCACAGGACGATTTTCGAGTCACGAAGCGATTGAGGTTTGTCGGCGGAATTCGTGTGGACCGGTTTAGCACGGTGTCGAAGCCGACCGACGAGTTCGCACTCGACCCGCGATTGAACGCGCATCAGATCGACGTTCTCGGTTTGAACGGGATCGGCGACGGGCTCGATATTCCGTACACATCACTGACCGGAGATTTCGGAGCGGTTTATGCGGTGACGCAGTATTTGAATCTTTCGGCGCGGATCGGACGTTCATTCAGAACACCGAACATTGCGGAACGATTTTTTACGGATCCGGGCTCGGCCGAAGGTTTCCTCGTCGGGAATCCATCACTCGTGCCGGAGACGGGAATCAATTTCGACACGAGTGCAAAGGTGCACACTTCACGAGTTAACTTCGCGGCGACGTACTTCAATAATTACTTCGAAAACTTCTTAGCCACGGTTGCGGCCTACGACTACACGGATCCGAACAATCCCGTTCCGATCCAGATCCTCACGCCGGGGCGTCCGCCGACGCAGGTTTATCAAACTCAAAATATTCGAACGGCCCGCATCCAGGGATTTGAAACAGAGATCGAAATGCCGTTCAAGATCCGACTCGGATATCTGACTCCGTACGGGAATTTCAGTTACCTGCACGGAGAGGATCTGAATGAGCACGTGCCGCTTGATGCGATCAGTCCGTTTCGAACGAATGTCGGATTTCGTTGGCAGAATTTCGGCAAGAGCTACTTTGTCGATTACAACGTACGATTCGTCCCGTCCTATGCCGCAGCGAACGACATTGAATTCGAGCCGGGATTCGTGTCGCACAACATCGGCGGCGGGTACTACATGCGACGTGAGCGGTTCAACTTCAGCGTCAATCTCGGAGTTTCTAACATCATGAACAAGTTCTACAGCGAGCAGTTCGTTTTCGCTCCGGCACGCGGTAGATCGTTCACGATCGGCACGTCGATCGAGATCAAATAGCTTAGTTCAATTGTTGTGATGAGTCGGCCGCACGGATCAGTTCCGGCGGCCGACTTGGTTTAAAACTGCTTGACAATATCCCGAACCTGCCTATAATCGCTCAATACATCAATTTCGGGGAGGCCTGCTACATCACCCGGGGAAGTCACCAATCCTTTCAGGCCGAACTTCGCTTTAAGTAGTACAACTAAATTTCGCGCTTACTCAAGAAAGAGGAGAAATAGCTATGTCCGACCGCCAGAACTGGTCCCGTTTGGTTGCTTCGATTTGTGCGCTGATGCTTGTCAGCGTTTTTGCATTTGCTGCCATCGGGCCGCGATCCTTTACCTCACTATTTATCGCGGAGGCGACTCAAGTCGAGCCTGGTCTTCGGGTGGAACAGTCACGCCGACCGCGTATGCTACCCTTAACGACGCATTTCTCGCGGTGATCGCGGGCACCCACACGGGCTCGATCAATATCGAAGTGTGCGGCAACACGACGGAGACTGCCAGTGCGACCTTGACGGCGAGCGGCGTCGGTTCCGCATCGTACACTTCCGTGTCGATAAGACCGGTCGGTGCAGCAAGAGTGATCGAGGGTTCGATCACCGGTGCGGTGATTCGCTTGAACGGCGCGGACAACGTGACGATAGACGGTCGACAGAACGGTGCGGGAACAGCTCGCGATCTGACAGTGCGCAATAACAGTACAGCTACTGCGACGGCTGCTATCTGGCTAAGCAGCGTGGCCGCCGGAAACGGTGCCTCGAACAATACGATCCGAAATTTGGAGCTCGCCGCCGGCGTTGATCAGTCTTCGGCTAGCACAAACGTCACCTTTGGCATTGCCATGTCCGGCACAGCTCTTACGACAACTTCGAACGGTGTCGATAACGACAACAATTCATTTATTGCAAACCGCATCATACGAGCACGCTACGGCATTATGACGCGCGGTACGACGACGGACCTCAACATCAATCCGGTCGTTACGGGCAATATTGTTGGGCCGAATGCCTTTGGCGCCGACCAGATCGGCAAGCTCGGAATTTACATGCAGGCCGACACGGGTGCCACCGTATCGGGAAACACCGTCCAGTTTGTCGGCTGCTTGGATCCGCAAGCTTGTACCGGATCGGACCGCATGGGTATTTCGATCGGTAACGATGCGTGGAGCATGGCTCCGGGAACGATTACCTCAAATACTTACACTGTCACGAAGAACGTTATTCATGACGTGATCGAGGAATTGACGTTTTCTTCGGTGGGATTAAATTTGGCGACGACGGGCGGCGGTACGGCCACCAACAATTTAGTCGCGAACAATTTTATCTATAACGTTCGAACGAACGGCACAAGCGGTGACCAGGCAGTAGGTTTGGGTATCGCGGGCGGCCACAGCGACAAAGTTGTTTACAACACTATTATCATGACGGGCGATGTCGATCCGGGAGTGTCCGGAGCCTCGACGAACTTCGGCAGCGGCATTCGTATCGCCAATGCCAACGGTACGACGCACCTCAACCTCACGTTGATGAACAATAGCGTCTATATGGACCTAAGCTCCTCGAGTGGTCCGACCGTGCGGTTTTACGCGATAAGCGGAAATTCCGCGGCATACGTTTTTGGAACAGGCGGCGAGAATTTCAACAATTATTACATCAATGCTTCGAACCTGCAGTCACAAACTGGCGGACTAGGCACCGTCTCCGGCGTAACTTTGACGACGCAGTTCGCGACACTCGCAAACTGGCAAGCGGCGTATACTGCGGCCCAAGATGCCAACTCGAAGCAGGCTGATCCCCTTCATTCATCCACTACGAGTGACCCACATCTCCTCGCAGGTTCTCCGAACATCGACATGGGCACGCCGATCGCCGGTGTAACGGACGACATCGACTTACAGACGCGGCCGAATGGTGCGGGCGTGGATATCGGAGCCGACGAATACGTTGCTGCTCCCGGTGTTCTGCAGCTTAGCTCTTCGACGTATAGCGGTAACGAAGGTACGACCCTTGTCGCAACAGTCAATCGTTCACTTGGTAGCTTGGGGGTTGTCGGAGCCACGTACACCCTCGGAGGTGGAACCGCAACCGGTGGTGCCTCGTGTACTGGCAGCACGGACTACATCAATCCGGGACCACAGCTGCTGTCCTTCCCGGATGGAGTAACGAGTCAACCGATCAACGTCACACTTTGTAGTGACGCGATAATCGATGCGCTCGAGACGTTTACTATCACGCTTTCAAATCCGACCGGCGGTGCAACACTCGGAGCGCAGACCGTTGCAACGGCTACGATCGGTGACGTGCCGCCTCCGTTCGCAGGAACCTTTGACGTGGGCACGGGACAGAGTTATACGTCACTGACGAACCCGGGCGGAATCTTCGAAGGTCTCAATACTTCTGGAGCCACGGGGAATGTGACGATCAACATCACCTCTGACTTGACCGGCGAAAACGGAGCGGTTGCGTTGAATGAGCTTGCCGGCGGATTCACCGTTACGATCAAGCCTTCCGGCGGAAATCGGTCGATCACGGGAAGCAGCACTAACAGCATTATTCGACTGAACGGCGCGGACGGCGTGACGATCGAAGGCTCGTTGACGGGCGGTACTGCAATCGGCGTCGGAGGCGATCCTCTGCTCAGGAATCTGACGGTGACCAACACCAATCCGACGGCAACGGCCGGAGCGGTGGTCGCGATTATGCAGGGAGCGAACAGTGCAAATAACAACACGGTTCGGAACGTAAACATCAACGGTCAGGATCCGACTCAGACGTTGATCGGTATTCACATCGGAGGAAACGCTCCCGGTTCTGCACCGACGGTGGCGAGCAACAACAACGTCATCGTCGATAATTGTGCTTTCCAGAGATCGTTTATAGGGATCTTCAATGACGGCGTGAGCCCGGCCATTCCGGCGACAGGGAACGTAATCAGCCATAACGACATCTCCGCGACCGGTGTAAACCGTATGAGGCGAGCCGGGATGTTCCTGTTCAATCACAACGGGATATTCGTTACGGAGAACAAGATCGGCGGAATCGTCTCTGACGAAGCTGCGGATGCGATCGGTATTATTGCGGGAATACAGAACGTAACTACGACCTCCGTAACCTCGGGCGGCATGGCCAATTCGATCATTTCCAGAAACCGGATCGATATGGTGACGAGCACTAACACGACAGGATTTTCGGCTGTTGGTATCGCCATCGCGGGCGACCCGCTCGGACCGAATACGATCGTCAACAATATGATCACGGGCTTGAACGCTCCTGCAACGTCGCCCGATCTCGTCGCAGGTATTTATGTTTCAGGAGTTCCGAGTGCCACGACTCGCCTTTATTACAACAGCGTGTCGAACACCGGAAGTCGCGGCGCAGTCGCGAGTCAGATCGGGAGTTATGGCATTGCCATCAGTGGTACCGATCCCGTCGTCGAGCTGAAGAATAATATCTTCTACACGACTCAGACTTCGGGCGGCGGAGCTGCGGCGAAAAGCTACGCTATCGGTATGACGACGACGGTCTTCACTAATCTTGATTCGAACTACAACGCGTTCTTTAGCAGCGGTGCTAATGCTGGCGGATTCCGAACGGGTTCGATCGACACGACGGGTACGGACCTGGCAAATCTCGCCGCATGGCAGGCTGCTGTTTCCGACGATGCGAATTCGCAGGAAGTCGATCCGTTGTTTGTCGATCCGATTACGAATGTTCATCTGCAGCCGGCGAGCCCGGTTGAGAACGACGGAACTCCTATTCCCGCGGTAATCATCGACTTCGACGGTAACCCGCGATCGGTAACTGCTCCCGAGATCGGTGCGGACGAATTCTTCGTGCCGGTACCTGGAACGCTGGCGTTCAGTTCGGCGACTTATACGATCGGCGAGGCCGGACCTTCGGCCACGTTGACGGTCAACCGAACCGTCGGCAGCGATGGTGCTGTAACCGTTGATTACGCGTTGGCCGGCGGCACGGCAACCGGTGGAGCGGCCTGCGGCGGTGCAGTCGATTACGTCAACACCGGCGGCACGGTCAACTTTGCGAATGGCGAAACGACCAAGAACATAGTCGTTCCGATCTGTGACGACGCGGTCTTCGAAGGCGACGAGACTTTCAACGCTACGCTTTCGAATGCCACTGGCGGCGCGACTATTGGAACGCCGAATCCGGCGGCAGTTACGATCACCGACAACGAGATCGCGATGCCGGGTTCACTCCAGATGTCCGCCGCTTTTGCTTCATTTGGCGAAGCAGCAGGAGCGGTTACTGTTTCCGTGACTCGCACGGGCGGATCCAACGGAGCAGTCGGGGTAAGTTACTCATTCCTTCCGCTGACGGCGAACGGTGCAGCTGCATGCGCTGCCGGAGTCGATTTTGCGGGAGTCAGCGGTACGCTTAATTGGGCGGACGGCGACACTGCAGCGAAGAACATCCCGATCTCGATTTGCGAGGATGCTCTTGTTGAATCACCTGAAACATTCCTGGTTGCTTTGGCCACGCCAACCGGCGGAGCGACGATCGGAGTTCAGAGTTCCGAGATGGTCACGATCAATGACAATGACGTAGGTGGCCCGCTGACGATCAACGTCGGAACGGGAGAGACCTATACGTCTCTGACAAACGCGGGCGGCGTGTTTGATGCGATCAACGGAATGACGATATCGGGCAACATCACGGTCAATGTCACATCCGACCTGACCGCCGAAACCGGTGCCATCGCGTTGAACGAATTCGCAGCAGGATTCACGATGGTTATCAAACCGTCGGGTGGTGCGAGAACGATCTCCGGCACATCGGCCGCGAGTAGCGGTCTGATTATCCTGAACGGAGCTGACAATGTAACGATTGACGGTTCAACTTCGGGTGGAACGGATCGCAGTTTGACGATCACGAATGCCACGACGACATCGGCCGTAATCTGGATGAGAAGTACGGCGGTTCCGAACGGCTCTAATAGCAACACCATTAAGAACACCAATCTGCAGGGAAGTGTGGCGACGAATATCATCGCCGGAGTTTTGGCTGGTAGTTCGACATTTGGCGGCGCGGCACAAGCACCGCAGTCGAATAATACGTTCCAGAACAACAAGGTCATCAAGGTTCAAAACGCGCTCTTCATTTCAGGAAACGCTACGACCTTTGATCAAAACTGGGCGATCACCGGAAACACATTCGGATCGACGGTCGTCTCAGAGAAATTGAGTTTCCGAGGCATGCTGCTCGGCGGCGCGAATAACTTCACGATTAGCGGCAACACCATTATGGGTATTAGTTCGACGACTGTTACCAGCTCGACGATGACTGGTATTCAGCTTTCGGCTAACGCAACTAACGGAACGGTTACTCGCAACTCGATCAGCGATGTTAAGCACAACAACCCGTCCGGCTTTGGCGCCAACGGTATCTTCCTGGCGGCAACCAGTGTTGCGTCCAACAATCTGATCTCCAATAACTTCATCAGGGACATCGCTGGTGTCGGCTTCAACGGAGTCGCATTCGCGGATAACGGTTACGGTATCGTCGCCGCATCGGGAAGTGGATATAAAATCTACTTCAACTCGATCAATCTTGCGACGAGTCAGACGACTGCAAACAGTATTACTTCGGCCATCAACATCACCTCTGGCGTCACAACAGCCGGTGCGGTTGATGTACGCGACAACGTTCTTGTTAATCAGGAAACAGTCGGTACTCGCTTTGCGGTAATCAACGAATCAACTCAGGCTGCAGCAGTCTTTGCGGATTCTAACTACAACGACTACTTCGCACAGAACGTCGGACGGCAAGCCACGGTCACGTTCGCCACTTTGGCAAATTGGCAGGGTGCGACGACGAAGGACGCAAACTCGCAGGCAGTCGATCCGCTGTTCGTATCGGCAACCGATCTGCACTTGCAGCCGGCAAGCACGATACTCGACGACGGAAGTCCGCTCGCTAGTGTGACGGTCGATTTCGACGGCGACGCGCGATCGGCAACCACACCTGATATAGGTGCGGACGAAGTAGCGGGGGCTCCGGGCTCGCTGGCATTCAGCAGTGCAACCTACACGATAGGCGAGGCCGGACCGACGGCAACGCTAACCGTCAACAGAACCGGTGGCAGTAGCGGAGCTGTTACCGTCGACTATGCACTCGGCGGCGGCACGGCAACCGGCGGTGGATCCTGCGGAGGAGCCGTCGACTATGTCAACACCGGTGGTACGTTGATGTTCGCCGACGCTGAAACTAGCAAGACGATCAGTGTCGCGATATGCGACGACTCGGTGTTCGAGGGAGACGAGACGTTCAATGCAACGCTTTCCAACGCCACTGGCGGTGCCACGATCGGAACTCCGAACCCGGCAGCCGTTACGATTACCGAAAATGAGGGTGTGCCGACTGTTCAGTTCAGCTCGGCGACCTATACAACGGTAGACGAACTTAGCGGCGGTGGATTCATCACCATTACGCTCTCCGGCGCGAGCCAGAGTAACGTGACGGTAAACTATGCGACGGTCGCGGGTAGCAGTGCTACCGGAGGAGCTAGCTGTACTCCGGGTGTTGACTACCTGAATACCTCCGGTACGGCCACAATCTTGGCGGGCCAGGTCAGTGCCTTCTTTAATGTTCCGACGTGTATAGACACGGTGGATGAACCCGATGAGACCGTTAACCTTGCGTTGACGATGCCGGTCGGAGCCACGCTTGGATCTCCTTCAACGGCGGTACTGACGCTCTTGGATAACGATGTTCCGTCAGGTCCGACGGTTCTCACCGTTGGGACGGGAGGGACTTATCCATCCTTGACCAATACGGGCGGCGTCTTTGAATTCATCAATGGCATGACGGTGACGAACGATTTAGTCATCAACATCGTGTCCGACCTGGCCGGTGAAACCGGTACGGTCGCGTTGAATGAGTTCGCGGCCCCGTTCACGGTGGTTATCAAACCGACGGGTGCGGCTCGGACGATAACGGGAAGCAGCACTACCGGCATCATCAAGTTCAACGGTGCCGACCGTGTGACGATCGACGGTTCGCTTACGGGCGGAACGGCGACGGGAGTCGGCGGCGATCCGGCACTTCGTAACTTGACGGTCCAGAATACAAGCACAACCGCAACGGCGGGCGGTGTCATTCTGGTTCAGCAGGGAACCAATGGTGCTCAAGATGTGACGATCAAGAACGTCAATGTATCGGGTCAGGATCCGACACAGACGCTGCTTGGTATTCACTTCGGAAATACGAATCCGGGAGCTTCCCCGACGATCAATAACAACAACGGACGTGTCGAAAATTGCAGTGTTCAGAAAGCAATTCTCGGTATCTTCTATAACGGTGTAACCGGAACTCCGGCGACCGGCGCGGTCATTACAAGAAATGACCTGTCGGCCACGGGTGCAAACCGTCTGCGAAGAGGCGGAATCTTCTTCTTCAACCAGAACGGAATCCAGGTTACTGAAAATAGCATCGGCGGTATCGATTCGAACGAGTCTGCGGATTCGATCGGAATTATCGCGGGTATCCAAAACGTCAGCACGACGAACGTAACGAGTGGCGGTGTAACTAACGCATTGATCGCTGGAAACAAGATCAGCGGCATCACTGCAAGCAGCACTGTCGGCTTCTCGGCGGCCGGTATCGCGGTAGCAGGTGGTACGACGGGACCGAATACGATCCAGAACAATATGATCTCTGGCGTGATCGGACCGGCAACGTCACCTGACATCGTGGCTGGCATCTTTGTCGCAGGCGTTACGAGTTCAACCACCAGGGTGTTGTACAACTCGGTGTGGAATACCGGTAATCGCGGAGCGGTTGCAAGTCAGATCGGAAGCTACGGCATCGCGATCAGTGGAACCAATCCGATCGTCGAGCTGAAGAACAACGCCATCTCAAACACGCAGACTTCGGGTGGTGGAGCAAATGCGAAGAGTTACTCGATCGGTATGACGTCGACGACGTTTACGAATCTGGATTCGAACTTCAACGACTGGTTTGCCGGCGGAGCGAATGTCGGATTCTTCCGAACTGGTTCACTCGACACGACGGGAACGGATCTCGGAACGCTTGCCGCATGGCAGGCGGCAGTTTCCGACGATGCGAACTCGCAGTTGATCGATCCGCTGTTCATGTCGACGACCGACCTGCACTTGCAGCTTGGAAGTCCCATACTTGACGACGGAACACCGATCGCGGGAGTCACAACCGACTTCGACGGCCAGACCCGCTCGGCAACCACGCCGGACATCGGTGCTGACGAGGTTGTGGGCGGCGGAGCACCGGGATCGCTGCAATTCAGCAGTGCGACGTACTCAGTCGGCGAAGCGGGCGGTACATCGACGATCACCGTAACCCGAACCGGCGGCAGCACTGGAACGGTTGGCGTGACCTTCGCGAGTAGCAACGGTACGGCGACGGGCGGAGCTTCTTGTGGAGCGGGCGTAGACTACGTCAATGCCAATGGCACACTGACTTTCCTCGACGCTGAAGTAAGCAAGACGTTCGACGTCACGATCTGTAACGACGCTGTGTTCGAAGGAAACGAGACGGTCAATCTCGCTCTCTCGAATGTGACGGGCGGTGCCACGATCGGTTCGCCTTCGACGGCCGTGTTGACCATCACAGATGATGATCCGGCACCGGCGACATTCAACGTGTCGATCAGTGACGTACACAGAGCCGAAGGTAATTCCGGAACGACGAACGCCGTGTTCAATGTAACGCTGTCGTTCATCTCGCCTCCGACCGCTGCTCCTGAGGGCGTGACCCTTGCGTCGGTCCAGTATGCAACGGCAAATGGAACCGCCACTGCCGGAAGCGATTACACTGCGACGAGCGGAACTCTCAACTTCGAATCGCCCGGAACGCTGACCGTCTCGGTCCCCGTCACCGGCGACCTGAACAAGGAAGAGAACGAGTTCTTCTTCGTCAATCTCAGCAATCCGTCTCCGAACACGATTATCGTGGATGGTCAGGGTGCTGGTGTTCTCGTCGACGAAGATAGGCCTTACGTGGCTGACTTCGATCGTGATCTGAAGTCCGACTTCAGCGTCTTCAGGCCGAGCACGTCGGTATGGTACGTCCTGCAATCGAGCAACGGAACGAATAAGATCGGCTCCGTCGGACCGAGCGGCATGACGGCGGTACCGGGTGATTATGATGGCGATGGCTTGACTGACTGATTCGGCGATTCAGAACGTAACTTGGGGAACGGCCGGAGACAAGGGAGTTCAGGGCGATTACGACGGTGACGGCAAGACCGATGTCGCCGTGTTCCGTCCGTCGACCGGAACCTGGTTCGTGATCCGCAGTTCGGACGCTGGAACGTATGGAGTCAATTTCGGTATCAGCACGGATCGTCCGGTCCAGGGTGATTACGATGGCGACTTCAAGACGGACATCGCGGTCTACAGAGACGGCACGTGGTTCATCAACCGCAGCTCGACCAACTCGGTCCTGATCGCCAATTGGGGTACCGCATCGGATAAGCCGGTGGCAGGCGACTTCGATGGTGACGGACGCAACGACTTGGCGATCTATCGCAGTGGCCAGTGGTGGGTGGTTAACTCACTCGCCGGAACTACGAATGTGGTTGCACTGGGTCTCGGAACCGATGTTGCGGTCCCGGCCGATTACGATGGCGACGGAACAAGCGATCGTGCGGTGTACAGACCTTCGACCGGTGAGTGGTTCGTGCTTCGCAGCTCGGACAGCATGCTGACCGGAGTTAAGTGGGGAATCAGTACGGACGTTCCGGTTCCGTCTGCATACCTGCCGCAGTAATTCCGCGGTAGCAAAAATAGAGAGGCTGTCCTTTTTGGGCAGCCTCTTTTTTTATGTGTTTGTCTCTGCGTCCAAGGAGCGTGTCAACAGAGAGCGTGTCAAACAGAGAGCATGTGTCAAAACTTCGAGTACTCGGCCGCGTAGCGACGGCTGAATTTAGGCGTCGCTCACGCGGCGCGTTTACTACCCGATTTTCCGTGACCTGAAGGGACACGGCCTAAATTCATGCGATCGCTACGCTATTCGAAATATACGCGAAAAGGCTGCCTTTGCAGACAGCCTTCTTAACCGAATGATGATTGATCTACCGACTAGCGGTACACGTTCTCGCCGCGGTAATTCGTTCGCCACTCATTCTCGAAGTAGTCTGCGTCCTCGTCAGAACGCGGCGTGACGCCGAGAACAGTTCCGCCTTCGCGAATGCCAGATTCATAAGCAACGGCACGATCTTCCGGAATTCCCCATCCGATCAATGCTCCGACCAATCCGCCGGTAAGCCCGCCGGCACCTGCGCCGGCAAGAGCCGCTGCGATCGGTCCCGCAACTACGAGGCCGAGACCCGGTAGAATGACGTTTGTTCCGATAGCGGCGATACCGCCGATGATCGCTCCAAGAGTTCCGCCGATCGCGGCTCCGGCACCTGTGCCTTCAAGCGCCTTATTGCCCTCAAGAGCGGAGTCACCATCGGAGTAATACTTGTCTCTTGTCTCATCGGACATAAGAACGTTGATGTCGTCGTCCGAATAGCCGCGGTCCCGCAGACTCTGGTAAGCACCTTCAGTACTTTCCCTATCGCGGAACATTCCTGTCAGCAGTGATTTCTCTCCCTGGCGTGATGTAGCTTGATTATTCATAGTTTGTTTCCCCTTGAAGTTTTTATTTGGATCTAGCTTTCGCTATGCCAAACCATTGTGCAATCATCATGCCGCGCAAGCCGCACTCAGCAATCGTCGCTTTTTTCGCTGAAAACTCTTATTGAAATAGATCGACACTCGTTTTCCGTTGTTCTAAATCAAGACGGTTTATGTCGGGAGCCCGACGTAAAAAAGGCCCGCCGAAGCGAGCCTTATTTATCGATAATGCACGAAGTTTATTTGGATCGAGTCGCGACGAAGGGAAGCGAACCAAATGATCCGCCGGTGAGCGTGCCTGTCATTTTATCGCCGTCGATAACGGCTTCGATGATGAACTCCATGGGCTGTCCTTGAACATCGGCCATAAGTTTCGCGGTCATGGATTTGCCGCTCACTTTTCCGCCCTCGATGATCGCATTGCCGATAGCGGAAACGCTGGTGCCGGTAAACGCCGCTCCGTCCTGCTTCAGATCGACACTGAGATCGATCACCTGTCCGTTTGCATCGACCGCCCAATTCCACTTGCCGCCGATATTCGCACCCGGAGCTGTATTCATATCCGCTTTCTTTACCAGTACGACAGTCTTCGGATCGACCGTGATCTCTCCGAGTCGCTTGGTGACCGCAGGCGTCATCGTATCCTGATATCGACCGCCGAGATACTGAGCAAGGAACTTCTCGCCAGCAGCAAACATCGCCATATTGTTAACCGGGCGCTGGAATCCGTGTCCCTCGTCGTCGGCAAGCAAATACTGGACAGGATAGCCACGATCGCGCAATGCGATGACGATCTGATCAGCCTCTCGCTTATTTACTCTCGGATCATTCGCACCCTGGACAACCATGAGAGGCGTTTTTATCTTATCTGCCGAATTCAACGGTGACTGCCGATCGAGTTGGGCCTTGCCCGCAGTCGTATTCGGATCGCCCATCCGTTTCGCAAATGTTATACGGGCCGACTCCCAGTAGGCCGGTATCGCCGTCAACAGTGTGTTCAAGTTCGACGGAGCAACGATCGCGACTGCCGCCGCATACACATCCGGAGTGAATGTCACGCCCGCCAGGGTCGCGTAGCCGCCATAGCTTCCGCCCATGATTCCGACACGCTTCGGATCAGCGATACCTTGCTCGACGAGATACTTCACTCCCCACGTGATGTCGTCCTGCATCTTGTCGCCCCACTGATTGTTCCCGGCGTCGAGAAATTTCTTTCCGTAACCCGTCGAAGCGCGGAAATTGGGCTGAAGCACCGCGTATCCACGATTTGCAAGAAATTGAGCGATGGAATTATATCCCCACGAATCGCGTCCCCATGGTCCGCCGTGCGGCACAACGATGACCGGTAGATTTTTACCCGTTGTGCCCTTGGGGATAGTCAGGTAAGCCGGGATCTCCAAACCGTCTGACGATTTGTAACGGACCGGTGTCATCGGCGAAAGCGCCTTGCGATCGAGATTCTCGCGGACCTGATAAAGCGTCGATAGATTTTTGGTCTTTCGATCGAAGATCCAAACGGTGCCGGGATCGACGTCGCTGTAGGTCGAGATGATGAATTTCGATTCGTCCTTCGTGCTCGAACCGAACGAGATCTCACGATCGCCAAGTTTCTTCTTGATGAAGTCGTAATCTTTCTGAAACGCTTTGTCTTTGAAATAGATCCGAACGCGATCGTCGTTGTATGTCGTCGCGATGAGCTCTTTGGTAACGTTCGAGAATGACGCTCCGCTGAAATCAACGCGTCCCAGCGGATCCTGTTCGACGAGCTCTTCTTTGCCGGTTTCCGGATCGAAAAGCACGAGTTGAATAAGATCGCGGTTGCCCTTATTCGACTGCATATAAACGCGTTTGTCGTCTTTTGCGAAGTTAGAGGGTGAGCAGTTTTCGAAAACGCCGCATGAGTAAACGGATGTGAATTTGTCGCCATCGACGCGTAGGACCTCGGTAGTTCCGTCCTGAGCCGATCGCGTCGCAAGCCGCACTTTTCCGGCGTTGTCGAAGACCCATCCGGTTAGCCGATCCTTGTTCTCGCGAAGCAATGTTTTGGTGCCGGTCGAGATCTGGACCTTGTAGAGATCGTGCCACGACTTGTCGCGATCGTTTATGCCGATGTAGATGTAATCCGGTTCGGTGTCAGGGACATTGTAGATGAACGTCCTCACTCCCTTCGCATTCGTCAGGTTTGTTGGTGCGGGAACTTGAGCTCCGGCGGCGGGCGAAGCCGATGGGTCGACCGCGAAGACATTAAAGTTCTCATCGCCGTCGTTGTCCTTGGTGAAGAGAACGTACTTGCTGTCCCAACTCCAAAAGTAACCTGAGACGGGCCGCTTCTTTTCCGCGGTCAGCGGACGAGCTTTCTCAAACGGCTCGTCAACGCCCTTGACCCAGACGTTTCGGACATCATTCAAAGGTTTGATAAATGAAATGTACTTTCCGTCCGGCGAGATCTGGGCTCCGGCATATTCCGGATTTCCAAAAAAGATCTCCCGATCGATCAGAGGCGGCTGCTGGGCGATCGAGCTTGAGACGAACAGAAAGACCACGAATAGAACAAGTGTAGTCAGCTTGGTAGTTTTCATAATGTTTTAGGTTGTTCGAAAGATCAGTGGAATGTACCGGATTGTACGCACTCGATCGTCGGATTGTTCTAGTAAATGTCGCCGTTCCAGACCTTCTTTCGGAACGAGCTTTCCGACCAAAATCCCTTGATGAGTTCGATCGCCGGTTCGGAATCGCGGGCGAGAACGATCGAAACGACGTCGAATCGGCAGGGCATGTCGTAGACGTTGAAAACTCGCCGATAGACGCGAGCAGTGCGAGTGATCTGTCGCTGCTTTCTTCGCGTCACGCTTGCCAGCGGTGCGGCAAATAAGTCCGAGGTGCGGGTCTTTACCTCGACAAAGCACAGCGTCTCTTCATCAAGAGCGACGATATCGATCTCGCCCGTGGCCGCAACGCCTTTGCTGTTTCGTCCGATTGGAACTTTGAAGTTCGAAAGGACGAGTCGATAACCGCATGACTTCAAATAGCTCGCGGCGATCATCTCGCCGTGATGTCCGGTGTCGCTTGTCGTATTGAAGACGTGGCGTTTATCCTGATTCAAGATCGAAAGGATCTCAGACATTATTTTTAGAAAGCGAGTGGTATTTTGATGGCTTCACATTATAACAGAAGTATTTTTGTTTTCGGTTGGTGTCTATTTCTGGCGGGCGCGGTGGCCTGTCAGGATAAGCCGACATCCCAAACTCTCCCGGCCGTCGTCAGTTTCGAGAAACCGATCGCCACGCGAGTAGACCAGGCGGCGATGCCAAAGCCGTTCGAAACAAAAAGCGCCTTTCGGAACTCGAAAGTAATTCCTCAGCCGGCCGGAGCAAAGATCAATCTGCCGAAAGGGTTCAAGATCAATGTTTTTGCCGAGGGTGGATTTCGCGAGCCTCGATGGATGACGCTTGCACCGAACGGCGACGTTTTCCTGGCGGACTCGCGCGCCAATTCGATCATCGTGTTGCGCGATAAGAATAAAGACGGAGTTGCCGAAGAGCGCTTCGTATTCTCCGACAAGCTTTCGCAGCCGTTTGGGATGGCGTTTCATAAAGATTGGTTCTATGTCGCGAATACGGATTCGATCGTGCGATTTAAATATCGGAGCGGACAGACTGCGGCCGAGGGCGAGCCGGAGAAGCTGGTCGAACTGACACCCGGCGGATATAACCAGCACTGGACTCGAAATATTTTATTCTCGCCGGATGGAACGAAGATGTTCGTCTCGATCGGTTCCGCGACGAATGTCAGTGTCGAGGCGGATGCGAAACGCGCGGCGATTTCGGTTTACGATCTTGATGGAAAAAATCAGCGGATCTACGCCGCCGGTCTTCGCAATCCGATCGGACTCGCGTGGAATCCAAAGACCGGCGAGTTGTGGACGGCGGTCAACGAACGCGACGGACTTGGCGACGATCTCGTCCCCGACTACGTAACGTCGGTGAAGGAAGGCGGCTTCTACGGATGGCCTTACTCGTACATCGGACAAAACGAAGATCCGAGACGAAAGGGTGAGAATCAGGAGCTCGTCAAAAAATCGATCGTTCCGGATGTTTTGTTGACGTCACACTCAGCCGCGCTTGGAATTCTTTTTTACCAAGGGAAAATGTTTCCGAAGGAATACCAAGGCGACGCGTTCGTCGCTTTACACGGCTCATGGAACCGGCAAAAGCTAACGGGATTTAAGATCATCCGTGTAAGATTCAAAAACGGAAAACTGGTCGGTAATAGTTACGAAGATTTTGTTTCGGGCTGGCTCCCGGACGAGAATTCGAATGAAGTCTGGGGAAGGCCCGTCGGCGTTTTGGTCGCCGATGACGGATCGTTACTTATAACTGACGACGGCGCAGACAAGGTCTGGAGAGTGAGTTACGCAAAGTGATTCTGATCCTGAAAGAAAAAGGCCGGACAAAAAGTTCCGGCCTAGGGTTTAGATTATGGATCTCGATAGTTACATCATCGGCGTAGCCATTGTAAAGATCGCCTTCCACGCGCTTCCTTCTTTTCCATAGATCGAGATTCCGTTCTCGCTCGGAATAGCATTGCCCTCGCACTTGCCGTCGACTGCTGCCTTAAAGGTCAGGAGACTGAAGTCGGGACTGAACGAAACGGACGACGGATCAGTAAGCGAAACCGACTTAACTTCGCACTTGTCCTCCGTCCAGCCCTTGATAGCACCCGCCCGATCTTGACGTCCATTGCTCGTGAAGGCTGAGAAATTGGCTGACGCCCAGTCTTCAAGGCCCTGCTTGTTCTTGTTCTTCCAATCGTCCCACGCTTTCTTTTCCAACGTGAACAGGGCATCAGTTGCGGCATCGGACTTAGCTTCGGTAGCTGCAGGTGCTCCGGGCTTCGCCGCTGCGGCGCCGGTTGGCTTCGCATTCGGATCTGGCATCGGGGATTCCGCATGGAACGCTCCTTTCCATTTGTCGCCTTCCCGAACATACACGCCCGCACCCCAGCTGTTGGCCGGGAGCTTTTGACCACCGCACGTTCCATCCATCGTTATCTTGTAAGTGATCAGCGCAGCGTCGGCGCCAAGTGCGGTCATCTGCTCGTCGGTCAGAGCATAACTCTTAACGTCGCAGTCAGAGCCTGAGTATTCTTTGATCGCTGTAGCTCGATCGATTTTTCCCTTTGCTCCGTAGCCGACAAAATTCGCGGCGAGAAACGGATCCCAAAATTTCGCGTCCTTTGTTTTCCAGGCTTCGTAGGCGCTCTTGTCGAGGGCGACTAAAGCCTCCTTCGTCGGCGGAGCGGCCGCGGGTTTCGCCGTGTTAGCGTTAGCTTTAACGTTATTCGCAGAAGCGTTATTTGACGTGTTCGCAGCCGGAGCGCAAGCGGTGACTGCCATGGCGACCAGTGCTGCGACAACAAGTAAAATGAATCTCTTCATAGGGTGATCTTTCTCCTCACTGACAGGTAGTTAGAATAAAAAATGCCCAAGGTTGTCTTCTTACACGAACACCCCGGGCGATTTAAAACTGTGTGGAATGCGTCATTGATAACACCGCAAAGATGCGATGTCAATTCAATGCAACAAAGTGATATGCGTCAGCCTTCGACTCGCTTAGCGAATCCGCTCAACATCTTTCTCACCTCGATTACGGCGTCTCGCAGAAGATCGTGATTCGGATCGGTCAGCAGTCGAAGATCGCGCGCGATCAGTGCGTAGTATTCGAGTCGATTCGCTAATGCGATTGCTGCAACGATCGCCTTCCCGGTTTCGTTGCCGGTTGGCTTTCCACAACTTTCTGCAATGTATGCTGGAATATCAACGCTCGTTTTTCGTAGCGAATTTCTCAATCCGAATAGTTCGTCACGAGGAAAGTCTGCGGTTAATCGATAAGTTAACAGGGCCGCTTCGTGGGCCTTCCGCCAGACGGCTAATTTTCGAAAGTCTTGCATTGGGCGAAGAAACCAGTTTCCAGTATTCAGTCACCAGTTGCCAGACTGGAAACTGAATACTCGAAACTGGCAACTGGATTCTAATTGATCCGACCTAAAAAGCCGGCTCTTCGTAAATACCGTAGACGTCGCGCAAGGCTACGCAGATCTCTTCGACGGTGGCGTATGCCGCGACGGCTTCGATGATCGACGGCATCGTATTTTCGTTTTCGACCGCTGCTTTGCGAAGACGTTCGAGTGCGTTCGAAACCGCACCGTTGTCGCGTGTCGACTTTACGTGAGCCAGGCGTTCTAGTTGATGATCGCGAACGGTTTCATCGATCTGGAGAATGTCTGTCTTGTGGATCTCCTGTTCCATCGAATATTTGTTTACTCCGACGATGGTCTGCTCTTTACGTTCCACGGCTTTTTGATATTGATACGCCGACTCCTGGATCTCCCGTTGCGGGAAGCCGGCTTCGACAGCTTCGACCATTCCGCCGAAACCGTCGATCTTCTCGAAGTAATCGAAACAACCCGAGATCATTTTCTCCGTCAACGATTCGATGTACCACGAGCCGCCCAGCGGATCCACCGTGTTAGCGACGCCGGTCTCTTCCGCGATGATCTGCTGAGTACGTAGGGCGATAAGGGCCGCTTCGTCCGTGGGAAGCGCGAGGGCCTCGTCGTAAGAATCAGTGTGCAGCGACTGTGTTCCGCCCAGCACACCGGCGAGTGCCTGGATCGCAACTCGTGCGATGTTGATGAGCGGCTGCTGGACTGTAAGCGAAACTCCCGCAGTCTGCGTGTGAAATCGAAGCTGCATCGTGCGCGGGCTTTTCGCGCCGAAGCGTTCCTTCATCGTTCGCGCCCAAATGACTCGAGCTGCACGATACTTCGCGATCTCCTCAAAGAAGTCGTTATGAGCGTTGAAGAAAAAGGAAAGTCGCGGGACAAATTCATCGACATCCATTCCGCGATCGATGCCGTACTGAACGTACTCGACACCGTCGCGAAGTGTGAACGCGAGCTCCTGCAGTGCCGTCGCACCTGCTTCGCGAATGTGATATCCCGAGATCGATATCGGATTGTATTTCGGTACGTGCTTCGTCGTGTATTCGAACGTATCTATGACGAGCTTCATCGCAGGCTTGATCGGATAGATCCATTCCTTCTGCGCGATGTACTCTTTCAAGATGTCGTTCTGCAGCGTGCCGGATATCTTCGTAAAATCTGCCTTCTGTTTCTCGGCGACAACCAGATACATCGCGAGAAAGATCGGAGCAGGTGCGTTGATGGTTTGAGAGACGGTGACCTGATCGAGAGGAATGCCGTCGAAGAGAACTTCGAAATCCGCGAGCGAAGATATCGCGACACCGCACTTTCCGACTTCGCCCTCGCTCAAGGGCGAGTCCGCGTCGAGTCCCATCAACGCAGGAAGATCGTATGCGACCGAAAGTCCGGTCTGGCCGTGGGCCATCAGATACTTGAATCGCTCGTTCGTTTTTTCCGGCGAAGAGAATCCGGCAAACTGGCGCATCGTCCAGAGCTTGCCTCGATAACCGGTCGGATGAATACCGCGCTTGTAGGGATATTCGCCGGGGAATCCCACGTCGACGCCGGCGCTGTCAGCCTCGGTGTAGAGACGATCAACCGGCTCAAGCGAAACTCCTTCAAATTCTTTTTTTCGCTCCGGCGTCTTGTCGAGAACTTTCTGCAAGGTCTCGTCTTCCCATCGTTGCTTTTCCGCGTCCGCTGGCGTTTTTGCTTCCTTAATTTCAGGTGTCATGTGTGTAAAAATGTTGAGACGATTTTATCATATCCGCGGGGTTAGAAATCGGCTTAACCGCCGATGAAGCCCAAGACTAGTGCCGCGATCAGCAGCAGGATAAATGGAATCGCGTTGAAAACAGCGGCGGCCCGCCATTCCTTCGACTGTGGAAATACGAGTGACATCGCAACCGAGGCTATAAACGTAAGAAAACTTACTCCCATCAGAGCCGGACCAAAGGTAATCGGCAAAGGCTTTCCGAAGGTGAGCCGGTAGAATAGGGCCGCCCATACAAAAAGAACCGGAATTGAAACCAAAATTGGAAAAACGTATTTCATATGGGAGCCGCGATTGCCAACCGATACAATTCTTCAGTCTGGTTGACCATTCGAACCAATGAGAAGCTCTCGTGGACATAGTCGCGCCCGGATGCCGCTATTTGAGCCCGCTGTCCGTCGTCGCCTATCAATTGCAGAATAGCGTCGGCGATCGCCTCGGGCGACTCGATCGGAACTAGCTTGCCGTGCGTCGGGTCCGAAATTATTTCCTTTGCACCTTCTGTCTCGGTTGCGATAACTGGAACTCCGGTCAGCATCGCTTCGGCTATAACAAATCCGAACGACTCGCTTCGCGATGCAGATACTAAAATATCGAATCCGGTGAGCAAGTCGGCGACGTTGTTTGACCAGCCGGCGAGCTCGACCGTTTCGGTCAAGTTTAATTCTTCGATCAGATCGCGCAGCTCTCTTTCATTTCGTTTGTCGCGTGATCGGTCTTCACCCACGATTGTAAACTTCGCCTCAGGTTTTACTTTCGCAACGATCGCGGCCGCGCGAATCAGGACATCGAATCCTTTTACCGGATCGAGGTTTCCGATTGAGCCAATACAAAACTCCTCGCGCGAAATCGGCCCGCGTTCGGGAAATTTGTCGACGTCGAGGCCGTAACGAATTGTGACGATCTTTTCCGGCGGAAAGATCTGCTGCCGTAACAAACTCTCCGCAGCGGCGTTTGACGGAGCGATCGCATACTTTACCCGACTCAGAACGAGACGATGCAGTCGGCTCATCGGAAATAGGACGTGTCGCGTGATAACGAACGGAACTCCTGCGTGGCGAGCGGCGATCGCGGCGACCGGATAGTCCTTTGCGAAATGCACATTGACCATCTCGACATTATTCTCGCGGATGAATTGCGCGAGCTTGAGGGCGCTCGGCACGTCGAGCGCATTTCGGAGGGGGACTTCAACAATATTCTCGACCGGAACATCTCGAAGTTCGTCACGCAGCGGCGATCGCGGTACGACTGCGACAAAAACATTATGCCCGCGTCTCGCTAGCTGATTCGACAGATCGATCACATGGCGCTCACCGCCTCCGATCGAACGGGCCGAAGATATTTGAAGAATTCTCATCGTTCAAAAAAGCGCAGCCGGCAATCCTTTACAATCGTCCCCGCATGTCCCTACAATTAGTCGATGCAATTCTCAAGGTTCGCCTTCCTGTTACTCATTCTTGCCTCCCAAATCCTCTCAAGTTGCTCGAGTCGAAGCGAGAATAGTAACGTCGCCAATACGGCCGCCAATTCATCGAATACGAATCAGACCGGTCCGAAAGACAACATCGAAGAGCTCGGCATGCTCGTTCATCTTCCATTCGAGCCTGAAGAGGTGGCATGGGAAGAGAAGCCCGAGCAGAAAAAATTGATCGCGGTTATCCGATTCTCGCCCGAGAACGCTGCGAAGATGGCGGCTGAAGCTGCAAGGAACGGACCGCCTTCTTCCGAAACGCTGACTGTAGAAAACTGGTACCCGAACGAGCTCATCGCACAGGGCGAGTTGACCGGTGAATCAACAGTAAAGGGCCAGTCGTATAACGCCGCTTCTTTTCTCAATCCGCCGTACACGAAAGGCAAGATCACCCGCGTCGAGAACACAGACTACTTTATCCTTCAGATCTCCTCGTAACGTTTCAGTTTTCTATAAAGCGTCGAAAGATCTATCCCGAGAATGTGCGCCGCCTTCGCT
Source organism: Acidobacteriota bacterium (assembly GCA_003223025.1). Taxonomy (GTDB): domain Bacteria; phylum Acidobacteriota; class Blastocatellia; order Pyrinomonadales; family Pyrinomonadaceae; genus OLB17. The sequence goes on along the minus strand of QHXR01000003.1, from coordinate 110,282 downwards.
TTGTCTTCATCGACGCTGGTCAGCACCTCGATCAAATATCGTCTTTCTAATTCTTCGAGCGTTGGCCTGAAATCTTCTTCATCTCGGGTCCGGAATGTGCGACTCGATCTTGCGCGAACTTTCTGAGGCAAGCTCTCGATGTCGATCTCATCGCCGCTGAGAATGAACGCACGCTCGATCGCGTTTTCCAGCTCACGAATATTCCCCGGCCATTCGTAATTCGCAAGCGCCTCCATCGCTTCCCGGGTGATGGATTTCTCGGCACTGTTCTGGATCTTCGCAGCCCGCGCGGCGAAATGTTTTGCGAGCAGCGGAATGTCCTCAACGCGTTCGCGAAGCGGCGGGACGCGTAGCTCTATAACGTTGAGACGATAGAAAAGATCTTCGCGAAATCGTTGCTCCTTCACCTCTTGTTCGAGATTCTTGTTCGTCGCAGCGAGGATTCGAGCGTCGAATCTCAAAGGCTCCGTCGCTCCGACTGGAGTCACCTCGTGCTCCTGGAGCGCACGCAGTAATTTGACTTGCAGAGTCGGCGGCATCTCTCCGATCTCATCCAGAAAAAGAGTCCCGCCGGAGGCTGCGCGAAACAAACCCTTTTTATCGGAAACCGCTCCCGTGAAAGATCCGCGTGTGTGACCGAACAGTTCGCTCTCGAGAAGCGACTCCGGCAAAGCTCCACAGTTTATGGCGAGAAATGGACCGGACGCCCTGCCGCTGTTCAGGTGAATCGCTTTGGCGATGAGCTCCTTACCTGTGCCACTCTCGCCTTCGATCAGAACGGTCGCGTTCGTATCCGCGATCTTTTTTACCAGAGTGAATATCCGCTGCAGCGCATCGCTTTTCCCGACTATCTCCGAAAACGCATACTGCTTGTTCAACTCGCGTCGTAGAGCCCGGTTCTCGCGAAACAGCTCGCGTTGTTGGATCGCATTCTTGACCGTCTGCAGAATGTCTTCGTTGACGAATGGTTTCGTCACGTAGTCGTACGCGCCTTTTCGGAGAGCGGCGACAGCACTGTCAACAGATGAGTATGCCGTCATCACAACAACGAGAGCTTCCGGGTCGACGCCTTTAAGACGATCGAGCAATTCGATCCCATCCATTCCCGACATTTTGATATCGGTGAGCGTGACTGATACTTCGTTTTCGGCGAATGCGGAAAGAGCAGCTTCGGCGCTGTCGGCGGTGATGACGTTGTAACCCGATCCCTCGAGCAGGCGTCGCAGGATCGATCGCATCAGCTCTTCGTCCTCGACAACCAATATCGTGTATTGGGACATAGACTAAACTCGTCCAGTCTAGCATAAGGTTTATTCTTGATTCGCTTCGTGTTAGCATCGAAAAGATTCTCTCTCAACAATCCATGCGGTTTTTTTGTTTAATTTTCCTCGCGCTCGCTGTCGGTCTGCCTTGCGTGACCTTACGAGCGCAGCAGACAAATCCTGTCGAGCGACAGGTTGCTAATCCCATCACGGATACGCCGAACATCAACCCTGTTTCGGCCGAGCAAAGCATCGCGTCTCCTAAAAAACCAAAGGCGAGTTTCGATCCGGAAGGCGGAGACGGCGACGTAGTTGTGTATTCCGATAAGCAAAGCGTCGAAGGCGAGCAGGGCAATCGCATCCTTGTTTACACGGGAAACGTCGACGTACATTACGGGATCTACCGCCTTCAGGCGGACAAGGTGATGTTGTACGAAGCGACCAACACGCTCGTGTCGGAGGGCAGCGTGGTGTTCGATCAGGGGGATGACCAACGCATCACCGGATCAAAAGCGACGTGGAATTTAAAGACGAAGCTCGGCACGTTCGAAGATTCGACCGGCTTTACAAATCAGACGAACGACGGAACGGTGATCTATTTCACCGCTGAAAAAGTCGAGCGAACTGCACTCGACGAAGTGCTCGTTACGAAAGGGAAGTTCACGGCGTGCGAGGAAGCGGTGCCGAAGTGGTCGTTCACCGCCGACTCGGCGCGGATCAAGATCAACAACCGAATCAAACTAAAGAACGCGAAGTTTCGGGTCAAGGATATCCCGATCATTCCTCTTCCTTTCGCTTCGCTTCCGATCGAACAACGCGACCGGCAGTCTGGTTTTCTTACTCCGACGTTCGGGTTTTCGGGTAACAAGGGCTTTCGCCTTTCCGGCGCATATTTTCAAACACTTGGAAGATCGGCCGACGTCACGATCCGCGGCGACCTCTACACGCAGCGCGGGATCGGATACGGATTGGATTTCAGGACGCGCGGGAATTCGAGATCGTTTTTGAATTTCGGATTCTATGCTGTGAAGGACCGCATCTTCGGCTCGAGCGCGAGTCCCGAAACACCGGATCAGGGCGGTTCGTTGATATACGCCGAAGGCGTTCATTATTTTCAAAACGGATTTACCGCCGCCGTGGATGTTCGCCTGACGTCGAACCTTGCATTCAGACAGGTGTTTTCGGACGGTATTCAGCAGATCATCTCACCGATCGAAGTATCGCAAGGATTCGTCAACAAGAGTTGGGATAACTACGAACTAAACTTGCTCGCGAGATCGCAGGTCATCTCGATACCGAACGTTCGGATCAAGACGCGTAATCTTCCGAGCGTACAGTTCGAAAAGCGTCCGTCGATGCTTTCGTTTCTGAAGCCGCTATACTTCTCGTTTCAAACTAGCGTCGAAGGTGTTTCTCGACGTGAAGATGTTGACAGCCTTGAGTTGTATCAACAGACGACGGGAAATGATCCGGTACTCACGCCGGCTATCGGCCAGCGGTTCGATGTATATCCTGAAGTGACGCTTCCGATAAACACGAAGTACTTCAACTTTACAGCGAGTGCGGCGGGCCGTGTTACATATTACTCAAACTCTTTTGATGACATGCGCCGCGTCGTCGGGCGCGATGTGATTCGGAAGTACGGTGAGCTTCAGTTAGATTTTCGGCCGGTCGCGCTTGCTAGAAATTTCTACGGAAAGAAAGACGCCTTCCTATTTCGGCACGTTATCGAGCCTTTCGTGACTTACAGATTTGTGAAGGGTGTCGACAACTTTGCGAAGATCATAAGGTTCGACGAACTCGACACGATAACGGACACGAATGAGGTTGAGTTTGGATTGACGAACCGAGTTTACACTCGGCGTTATTCCGAGGCGGTGACCGAAGAGGCGCAGAATCTTTTGCGCGAGACGGATGCCGGAGACAAGAAGCCGTTGTCGGTTCAGCCTTATGAGATATTCAATCTCACGGTGCGCGGAAAATATTTTTTCGACAAATATTTTGGAGGCGCTCTGATTCCCGGACAGCGCAATCAGATCGAACCGATCACGGCGGTCAGCTTCTATACTTTCGGCGGAGTCGCACGGCGCTTCTCGCCTTTGAATCTCGACGCGACATACCGTCCGCGACGGACCATATTTCTTAACACGCGAATGGACGTCGGTGTTCATGGCGACGGAATACGTGCAATGTCCGCGACGGTCGGCTATGACACTCCGTTCTTAAAATTCTTTCAAACGTTCTATTACACGCGGGCTGTCGACCTGGTGCCTTCGCTCCAGTTATATGGGAATCGGGAAGGAAAAGAAGCGGGAACACTTCGTGGGGCGCAGTGGAACCCGTCGGTGTTTATCGGTAATCGCGACCACGGTCCGTACGGCGGAACATCGCTCTTTTTCGATTTCGAAAATCGCCGTGCCTCGGAGCTCTCGCCGCTCATCAGTTCACTCTACACGGTTGGCTACGCCTACGACTGCTGTTCGCTCGCCGTGCAGTTTTACACATTCAACGTCGGCGTCCGTAACGAAAATCGCGTCGTCTTCAGCTTCCGCCTAAACGGCATCGGCTCATTCGGAACCGAGCAGTTCGGTCAGGGGTTGCGATAGAACTCTCTAATGGGCCGATCGGCGCAGCGTTCTCGCTAATTGTCGGAAAGCACTGCGAACCTCGTTTGAATCGGAATCTTCCTTTGCTCTCGGCCTGAACTTACCAGAGTCCTTCAGGTTGAAAAAATTGTAGAGTGCCAACCGACGTTCGTCGTCTTCGGTGAATAAAAGTTCCAGATCATCATCGACCTCATCTCTTGGATCGCCTTGAGACGTTGCAACGACCGTCCGAAATACCTCTCTCATCGTGAAAAAGCCGAGACCGCGATACGCCTCGAACTGCTTCTCATCGTACATCTGATCGGCGGTAGACTGATGTGGAAAGGTCAAATTTGCCTCGGCGTAATATTTTATGTCGGTGTACTCCGTTTCGTAATAGGCTGGGCGCATATAGAGCAGCGTACCCTTCAAGCGCTTGCCGTTAACTCTTTCCGGATAGGTGATCTCAGCGACGGCAAATCTTACGGAGCCCTTCTTTCCATCGGCGTCCGTGTCGCGCGAGACAATTCGGATGCCGCGAGTAAATTTGATATCAACTCCCAGATCTACTTTGCATTTTTGAATTGCGTTCGAAATCTCACCGAATTTAAAGCTTTGGTCCGCGGCCCCGTCACTTAGCACAATGAACCGGCATCGCCGCAGAACCATTTCGTACAGAGCGAGATTTTCAAAGTGGCCGCCGTCAGAGACATTAAGAAAATGCTTATTCTCGTCGGTCCGTCCGAGCGTCTCGTTAATTAGTGGAAATACCGCGACGGAGGGTCCGACTTTTTGGAAAAATCTGTAATGACCTTTGCCGCCCCAGTCGCGATCGGATCCCGCCGGTCCGGTATTACCGAGCCACCATCCGAGCCGAAGGTTGAATAACGACATCAGGAACGTCACCACCGGGGACGATATGTATCCCATGTTGGGATTCGCGGCCGCTCCGGATATTGCCATCGCAGTACCAAGCCGCAAGGCTTTTCCAGACGTTTTGCTGACGCAGTATTCGACTGATCGACGAAATCCGCGCACCGCCCAACTGCCGCAGTGGAGCGGTGTCATGGTAAAACTCGCGGCTTTTCGATTTTGCCATGCGAGATTCTTGCCGGCGACCAGGTTCACGGTCGCGTTGATTACATGAAAAGGGCGTTGTCCCTCAAGATCATGCAGCTCGAGGTTGTCCGAGTCGTCGAAGCCCGTGAACGTATGCTGGTTGCGCTTGGGATTCGACGCTCCGAGATAGGCTCGCGTGAGTCTGTCGCGATAGGTGCTGTGTAGAGAAAATTTATTTACGTTTACGACAAAGCCCATCCCGATACCGATGACAAGCAGCACACCCAGCATCCACAGCAAGGTTGTGAGATAAGTGTCCTTCAGTACGTTAGCGTGATACAGCGCGACCGCGTCGTGGCCAAGATAATTGAGGAGCCACGATGATGCGAAGGCAAGGCCGACGAGAATGAATGCGAGAAAGATGATCGCAGCGATCTGAGGTGCAAATGACAAGAATAGTGATGTGCTTGATTTTGATTTCACCGGCTCGGGACGGGCGAGTGATTTTCCGGAGAAGCCGCCAACCAGCGAGATGATGCCCGACAGCACAGCGATGACCGTCGAAATAACGGCCGGCCACGTGTGGAAAACATTTGTCCAACTGATCTCATTCGCGCTAAGCAGTGGACGGAACATCCAGTGAAGTACTGACGGTCCGAGAAGGACGAGCCCATTGAGCACTATCCAAGCGCAGCAGAAAATAAGCACCCATCCACCATAGCGTGCGAGCCATTCGCGATCCTCGTCGCTCGCTTTTAAGCTCGATAGTCCGACGTACAGCGTGGCCGCGAGCAGCACTATGAGGAGAAACGCCGGTACGGCCAGGCATTGATAAACCTGCCATTCGTAAGCTTCGAAGCGTGATCCGAACGCAGCAGACATGGCGGGTGGATCGAAAATCTTCTCCACCGCGAGCCAAAGTATCGCTCCTCCAAAAATACTTGCAAGAAGAGCCGAACCTGATTCCCAGAGATTGAACCCACGGCCCTTATTCCAAATAACAAACGGAAGCAATCCCACAAAAAAAGCAACAGCAGATGCGAGGATGAAGAACTCAAGGCCCGGATAAGAGTTCAGCCACCCTAGAAGTGTGAAGTCGTCGAGCGTACCTTTCGTTCTGTAATTCCACGCCCAGGCGGTAGTCAGAAGAATCGCGGAAAGCAAAAGTGGAAAAACGCCAGCAACCAGCACCCCGGTTTCGCTCTTCCAGAACGAAGTTCGAGCGGATTTGTTTTTGGAATCTGGCCCCTCCATCTTCTCCGGGCTCTTACTCGGCAATTGGCTTATTACAAATCCGAACGCAAGGCTTCCGGTAATGATTCCTAAGGCAGAGATCACAGTGGTCAAAAGACTGCCGCTGGCGCTTTGGTCGGTAAGTAGGAATAAGAATCTTGGTAGCAACAGAATCGTTGCGAGCAGTGGAACGAAGATCGTGAGGTTGAGAAGGAAATTACGAACGTAAATGGCAGGTAACGTCCAAGTATCGGCGGACAGTAGCCCTTTGCGCGGACTCATGTAATTGCTGTATTCGCGAAGATGGCGCAGTTGTACGGGTTCGGGTGTGGGACGTACATCGCTTTCTACTTCGACGCAATTGATTTCCTGCCGAATGACTTGAATGCCCAACTTACCAAGGGTCGGATCCGCGAGAAGCTGGTTGATCTCATCGACACTCAACCGAAGTGCTGAGTCGATCTGATCCTGGTTCATCCTGCCGGAAAGTTCCTGCTCGAATTCCCGGATCTGAGCCGGGTACAATCCGCCGATCTGCGTCTTCAACAACTCCTCGGTCTGAGTCTTGGACAACTCTATGTTGTTCTTCTTGGTCTCGGCGATCCTTCTTAACGACTCTAGAAGCTGAGGGGAAATTGGCGGAATGGGCCCCTGCATCTCCCGCTCAATATCAGTCACCTTTTTGTCCTTTTCGACTTCCGCTTTGAATATCGCTGCTTTTCTGATTCGTTCACGGCATATCCACGCCGACATCCATGAACCTAAATAGCCACCGCCGGAGACCGTCGAAAGGTACTCGAATTTTTCAAGAAGGTTATATTTCGCTAGAGCTTGAACAATCCCAAGTCCGAAGGTCGCACTTCGAATTCCTCCGCCTGAGAAACAAAGTGCGGTCAAATTCGCTTCGTGGAATTTTCTAAAGACGGTTTCAAGGTCGTCTCTCGGGACGTCCCAACCCTTGATGCTTTTTAGTTCCTCAGCTAGCACTTGCGCGAGATTAAGAGGTTGCATCTTCGACAACACAGTGAAAAAGATGTTGGCCAAGTGGAGGTCGGTAACCGGCCCGTCTGTATCGCCAGTCGTATGCTTTACTTCCTTCCAAGCGGTTTTCGGGACGTCGAAGTATTTCTCGAGTGCACTTTCACTCAGCTTAGCTGCAGCTATCGGCGGTTTTGAGTTCTCAGCATCGGTCGGTTTCTGAGGCTTATCGTGATGAATGTTCGCTAAAACAAATGCCAACTTTCGCTGGTCTTCATCATCGCTAACCTTCTTTCTCCAGTACGAAAAGCCGGCTTTAAGCCGGCTTTCTTCTTCTTCCGTAAACGGCTCAAGGGAGAAGGGCTTTGCTGTCAAATCTTCAAAAAAGTCTTCAATATCAATTGTCGCCATCTTGATGTCCTTAGGAATGCGAGGCGTGAACCCGCATCGTTGCATTGGCACGATTGGAAGTTCAACTATAGTCCCAGAGCTTTGAGTGTCACGGTGCCCGCCATGCCATCGGGCGTGAGTCTGTTTGCGGACTGGAATTGTTTGAGGGCGATCTCGGTTTTTGGGCCGAATACTCCGTCGGCTTTTCCTTTTGGGATCAGGCCGCGGTCCATGAGCGCGTTTTGGAGAGCCTTAACTCCTTCGCCGCGGGAACCGCGTTTGAACAGGCGGGGAAGCGGAGTGGGCGGTGCGAGCGACGCCTTTGCTTTGAAGTTCAGTTTCCACGGTGAAGCGTCGTCGTAGAGTTTCGCGCTTCCCGAAACCGAAATGTGCACATGATGATTGTGAGCGTTCTTGCCGAAGTATTGTGACCACCTCGTCACGTTCCCGGTTTCCGAAATTTGCCGCTCGAAAATAATGTACTTGATACGCGGATCCTGACTTGCGATGAGCGCCGAGACGAGCTCTCGTCCGTCATGTCCATCGTTGAAGTCGCGATCGACATCGATAGCTGTCACCACGCCGTTAGCGTTAGGATTGTGGTCCGACTTCCGGGCCGAATGAGCCGTATCTCCGATCGAGCCGTCGCTCGACTTATCCCGTGCGGGAAACGCCTCGTTGATCTGAGTCCTTAACTGAATCAAGCTCTTAGCTAATCTCCACGACATTTATTTTGCCTCCGTTATATGCGAATTACATTTTGATTTGGATCGGGTATAAAGTTGCCCGCTGTTGCAGACGTAAGACTGACGCGTTTCCGTCCGCCATTTTGCCGCAACTGGTCCGTCGGTTCTTCCGGCGGGATGCCAGCAGGATCGCCGTTCATACCGCGGTTCTCGTTTGGCGGATCATTGGGCATAGATCCTCCTCTGCCAAAGCTAAAGTCCGAGAGCTTTTAATGTCACCGTACCGGCCATTCCATCCGGATTAAGTTTGTGTGCCGACTGAAACTGCCGAACCGCAATTTCGGTCTTTGGACCAAACACGCCGTCGATTTTTCCCTTCGGAATATAGCCACGCTCCATCAGGACTCTCTGCAGCTCGCGGACGCCATCTCCTCGCGAACCGCGCTTGTAAAGGCTTGGCAGAGGAGTACGCGGCGCTTGCGGAGCGTTGCCATTTTGTTTGAACTTGAGAGCCCAAGGTGCGGCGCTGTCGTAAAGCGCGGGATCCGCCGAAACGGAAATGTGAACGTGATGGTTGTGTGCGTTTGGGCCGTGATACGGATTCCACTTCGTCACAATACCAGTCACGCTTATCTGGCGCTCGAAGATGATGTACTTGATCCGAGGATCGCGGCTGGCGACGAGTGCCGATACCAATTCGCGCCCATCGTGTCCGTCGTTGAGATCTCGATCGACATCGATCGCAGTCACGACACCGTTGGCGTTCGGGTTGTGATCTGACTTTCGCGGCAAATGATGCAGATCGCCTACAGAGCCGTCACTCGCCTTATCGCGCTCCGGGAAAGTTTTATTTATCTCATCGCGTAACTGAATCAAACACTTTGCTAATCTCCAAGACATCGTTCGAACCTCCTGTCGGTAGTAGGTAGATTATTTATGCTTTCCGCCGCGGCACCGCGTAGACTATTTCTTACGGCGCCTTTGAATATTAGACTCTCGAATCGTCGAAGCTTCACGCGGAATCTAACCGGAACTCGACGGCAACGCATCTTTTTCAATGCGTCCAAAAGTAGTTAGATTAGTCAAACTTTGGTCGCAATGAAAGCGATAGTACGAGCAATCGCCATAATCATCGCTTGCCGATCCGCTGCGGCGTCGATCTGAGTCCTAATCTTCTCCATCTCTTCCAAGTCAGCATCTGTCGTGATTACTCCGGCTTTTAGTAGCTTGATCCGGAACTTCACATAATCGTCCCAAAGCTCGTCTAAGGCAGGACCCAGAACGGCTTGATCCTCAAACGAGCTCATTTTGTACTGAATATCCAGGGTGTTCACCTTGGCGGTAATTTCATTCAGCATTTTTGTGTCGTTGTCCATATGTCTTCCGTTTTATAGGTTTACTTCGGTGTCCCAAACTGATTTCCACAAAGGATCGGTCTTGATTTTCGAGTCGACGAAGCTGTTGTATTTTCCTAGAAGTGTTTTGATCTGAACGTTATCCCCGCCGGTTATTTGATTCAGAGCTCCAAGGCTCTCGGAAACTGCGTTCACCATGTCAGCAACCGACATCCGAGAGTAATTGCTAATTAGCTCAGTGGCAGTCTTGCCCGCCTCCGCGGCCTTAAGGCATTGCAAGATTGCCTCCTCATTTGCGGTGCGTTCCGCCGCACGAAGATCGAGAGCTTTTTGGGCGACTATCTGAATTGCTTGGGTGCGCTGGGTTACGTCTGTCAGCGCTTTCGCACCGACCAGGTCGACCGCGAGTTGATTTCGTTGTGCTTCAAATTTGACGGGGCGTATATCTATATCTTCAGCCATCTTTACGAATCTCAATGTAAGACGAACCCCGTGTCGCTCTGCGGCGGCAACGGAATGTTTTGAAAAGAGATGGCCCCGCGGAAGATTTTCAAACATATCGGCAAAGATCGCATATTCATTCATCATCTTGCCGAACTCGCCGTCAATTGTTCTCCCCGCGCTACGAGTGGTTTTATACCGGTCCATAACGCCATCCAGCGTTAGTCGGAGTTTCTGCGGATTACGTTCTTTTTGTTCGATCTCGATTACGAGAGTACGGAGTTCCGCTTCCTTCGCCTGCGGAGTGGTAGTGATGCTAGCCTTCACAAGCAGGCTTGTCCTCTGTAGGGCTTTGTCCGCCTCGACTTGAAAATTCTGAGCCGCAGCTTTTACGGCTTCTGCCTTTTCTTTTGTGCAGCCGGTTTGCGACAAGCTTATAGAAAGAAAGGCCGTGACACAGAGAATCTTGTGGAAAATTAGTTTCATGAGATAACCTCACCCCGCCTAAACATACGACTGACGGAATAGGTACTTCACGTCCGTCATGCGCCGAAGCCAGCGTTTTGGATTGAAAGAAAACTTCCCTGGATTGTTGGGAGCTTGGGGACTGTGGAAACTCAAAATGCAGTTGGGAGTTTCTACGCAGCGTTCAAGCTGAAAAGGTTAAGGGTGAAGGTCTGGGAATCGATGTGCTGATCCCTGAACCACTTAATACCGACTGTAATGCTTGATGTGCCGAGAACTTTACTCCGCTTCGAGCGGAGGTGTCAAGAACTTTTTCAAAACACTAATGTCGAAATTTTCAACCGCAATGGGTGACGAGAAAGGAGGAGAGATATTGCACAACGTTGAAAAAAAATATATGCGGCGAGCGCGGTCAGCGGTGGTAAGAGTTTTGCGCGAATGAATTGTAGTACTCGACTGGAGCGAGATCGTCGGTCAGCAGCGGCACGTCGAGCGAAATGTTTTCCGCATAGCGGTTCGCGAGAAGTCCGCCGGTCTCGTCATCGGAAATCGGAGTCTCGTCAAAACGACATTCGGTTTTGCAGGCGACGATCATCAAGTTTTGAACATCGTCATCTTTTTTTTCGCCATTCACTTTGAAGAGATGGACGGACGGAAAGACCGCGCGGTAGGTCGCGAGTTCGGCTTGAAGAAATCGATTTCGGCTGCCCGTGATCGCGGAGCCAAGATTGAAGATGACAATGCCGTCGGAGTCGAGAACTCGATCGACGTGGCGGGCGGCCTCGATCGTTGTGAGCTGATAAGGAACGCTGAAGAGTGAACCGAATGCGTCCATCAACACCGCATCGTACGCGCCGGTCGGAGCTCGATTCAAAAATAGGCGACCGTCTTCGTTGACGATCTTCAGCCGCGGATCGGGCGTGAGCCGAAAATAGTCTCGAGCGATATCCGGCATTAGCGGATCGAGTTCGACGACATCGATCGTCGCGTCCGGGTAAGTCTGAAGATACTTCTGGGGGAATATGAAACCGGCTCCGCCGATCATTAGCGTCGTCCGGAAATCGGGCCGTAGATATCGGATGAGATGATAGTAACGACTGTATCGCGAGTAAAGATCGTCGCCATCCAGATAGATCACCGATTGAACAAAGTACGGATCGGTGGCCATCCCGCGTATGGGTCGATGGGTTTTTTCGTCGGTCGCTTCGAAGATCTGGACGCGACTGTATTCGGTATCGAAGTCATGGACGCGTTTCACACGGAGTTGGTAGTTGAACGCCAACTCGCTTCCGACAACGCCGAATACAAGCATCGTGATGACCGCAAAACTCGTTTTCGTAAACGCGAACGGAGCGATCGCGAGAGAAAGGACGAGCAAACTTCCGGCGAGAAGATAAAGAGTGCGCACGCTTCCGACAAACGGGATAAGAACGAAGCCCGCGGCGAATGTGCCGACTATGCTGCCGACTGTAGAGAGTGCGTACAGCCTTCCGACCGTTTTTCCGGCGTCACTCACCGATCGCATTTTGAGCCGCACGGCGTAGGGCGTGACGAAACCGAGCGCCACGCTTGCGGGGGCGAAAAGAAGAACAGCAGCGATAAGAGATTTGATTTCGAGACCCGTCGATAGAGAAGTGACGGCGGCGAGAATTACATCCTTGATGAGGATCGTTACCGAGATCGCTCCTCCGGCGACGAAAACGACGAGAGCAAGAATCTTTGCGTCCGGTTTCTTATCGGCGACTCGTCCGCCGAGCCAGTATCCGAGGCTGAGACTTCCGAGAATGACGCCGATCAGACTCGTCCAAACATACGTAGAAGTTCCGATGAATGGTGAGACGATGCGCGATCCGATGATCTCGTACACCATGACGACGGCTCCGCATACGAAGACAGTCGTTTCGAGAACGGAGCGTTTAAGAAAAGAGAGGATCACGGTTTTTTGCAAAAGATGTCAATGATGATATCCGAGCCGTCGAGCGGATACAAAAAAGGACGGCACGAGGCCGTCCATAACGAAAGTTTCGCTGCAGATCTACGTATTACTTACCGACTGCTGTTTTTTTTTCTCCGGCGTCGTTCACAAATGTCAGCCAGTCCGCTCCGGCCGGTGCCGGACGTTCCGCGAGAATGATCTTGAAGAACTCTTCCTGCAAACGCTTTGTCATCTCGCCGCAGCGTCCGGCTCCGACCGTAATTCGATCGACTGAGCGGATCGGTGTGATCTCCGCCGCGGTTCCGGTGAAGAACAATTCGTCGGCGAGATAAAGAGCCGCACGCTGGATCTGTGTTTCGATAATTTCGATTCCCATCTCACGAGCGATCTGCAGAACTGAATCGCGAGTGATGCCGGGCAGGATCGAAGCTCCGAGCGGCGGTGTGATCAGCTTGCCGTTGTTGACTAGGAAGATGTTTTCGCCCGAACCTTCAGAGACGTAGCCGCGATCATCAAGGGCGATGCCTTCGGAGAATCCTCCGAGGATCGCTTCCATTTTGATGAGCTGCGAATTCATGTAGTTCGCACCGGCCTTCGCCATCGAGGGCAGGGAATTCGAAGTGATCCGCGTCCAGCTCGAGACGCATACATCGATGCCGGTTTCGAGAGCTTCTTCGCCGAGATATTTTCCCCACTGCCAGGTTGCGATGTATGTGTCGATCGGGCTTCCGAACGGATTCACACCGAATGACGGTTTCGATTCGTCGAGTCCACGAAAAATGACGGGACGGATGTAGCATTCGTCGAGTCCGCTCTGGCGGATCAGCTCGACTGTCGCATCGATGATCTGATCACGGTTGAAGGACGGATCCATTCGATAGATCTTCGCCGAGTTCATCAGGCGCTGGATATGTTCAGGAAGACGAAAAACAGCCGAGCCCTTGGATGTGTTATAACACCGGATCCCTTCGAAAACGCTCGAGCCGTAATGGATGACGTGGGACATGATATGGACCCGTGCGTCGTCCCAGTCGATGATCTCGCCGTTCCGCCAAACTTTGGGCGAAACCTTCATCGTTGCTACATCTTTTCCTGCCATAAATTTATTAAAAACTCCTGTTATAAAATTCCGTGAATTAAAAACTAAAAAAAGTACGGGAAGGCTCTAATGCTACGCAAAAGTTGTTGACATGCTGATCCTGAAGGCTCCGGCCAAGTATAACAAAATATATAAAGCAATAATAACTTCGAAATCTGTTTTCGGAGTGCATAAAAGAGTAAAGGCGGGCCATGTCAGCCCGCCTTAAAACCGCATGTTTTACGGCGTAAAATCATAGAATGCTGATTCGTGGAGCGGTATCAGCCAAGCGGGAAGTGAACTCCGTGCTGCCAACCGTAATCGTAACGTCTATCGGTTGATCACCCGCCATCCGCAGAGCCCCCGGCAGCCGAAAGTCGAACGTGTAAACTCCGGGTTCAACCAGCACGCTCGACGTCAGGATCTCGGTTCCGGTAATCGTCTGGTTGCCAATGCGGATCTTAACAGTCCCGGGCTGCTGCGCTGCCTCGAGCGAAATGTTAGCGATTCCTGTCATGCGCAATCTGAGCACGGTCGGCACCAGCTTTCCACCCCGGAATTTTACCGTAGTGACAGTAAACGGCTCGGTCGTTGGCACACGGTTTGTAACGTTGAATGCCTGAGCTCGGCCAAAGGGTCCGGGTACGGGAAGGTCGGTGAATATATCGGGCCTGGTCGGGACGATCGTCAGGCTGCCCTTGAACACGATCCCGTTGTTATTGATCACCACCGGATACGAAGTGCCGGTTGCGGCGCTTGAAAGAAGCGGCGGCACGACGAAAACTATTTGTCTTCGGCTGACCGATTTAAGCCCGCAAGCAACTCCATTAACCGTCATCGTAACTCCGCTCAAAGAGATCGGCAGCGTAAAGCTTCGCTGAAGCGAGCCCACGGCCTCGCGTGCGGCGATCGGCGTATTGATGTTGGAATCGTAATTAAGTATCGCGAGACTTCCCGGCGAAAGACCCTGCACCGCCGGAGGCGTGACCGGAGTCGGCGTAGGAACGGGCGTCGGTGTCGGCGTCGGCGATCCACCCGGCGTCGGTGTAGGAGTCGCAGTCGGTGTCGGAGTCGGAGTCGGAGTAGCCGTCGGACTCGGCGTTGCTGTCGGCGACGCCGTCGGTACGGGAGACGCGGTTACAGGTTGACGACTCGCACCCGTCGCAAAATTGAATGACGCGACGGCCGGCGTCGTGACGTGTGGAAGATAAAGATAATAAACCTCGCTCTGCCCGTCCGGATTTCCAGTGCCCAGTTCGGTCAACGCCAGATTGAATACCATTCGATCGGAAGTATTGCTCGGCAACGGTTGCGTGAACGCGAGAAGCTGATTCGAGATCGGGAACTTTGCAAGCCGTGTAAATAAAGCCGGCGATGCCGTTGGGGTAGGCGTCGGACTCGGGGCCGTCTGAAACGGCGCCGATGTCGTGTAGATCTGGAAAGGACGAGTCGGATCCGGATTCAGTCCGTCAGCCTGAACGGTCGCTACGGTTCCGTCAGCCTTTATATTGAGCCGCGTCTCGAGAACCATCGTCGACGGTACGCCGTTCGCATCAGTGTCGGTGAATCCCGGATATCGGGGAATATCACCGCCGAGCGCTGCTGCATCAGCATTGCTTCGCGGCAAGATCCGCTTGAACGCGGTCGCGATCGGAGCGTCGGCGTCGAATAGATAAGTCGCAAATGAATCGTAGTTTGTTCCTACCGGAGTATTCTCCTTTGCGAGATCGGCGAACGAATCGAAAGCAACGTAACGTCCGTCGCGGCTCAGGCGATTTCCAATATCAAGGATGTTGATCGGATCGCCGGGAGCGGTCGAGGTCGTGACCGTGATCTGCCGGCACTCGCTCGGGACACCGGTCGCGGCTAAGGAAATGTAAAAGATCTCCTCGTTTCGACTTGCCAGGGGATTGCCACCGTGGCAGTCCATCGCCGCCGGCGGACTTGGAACCGGACTCGGAGACGGAACCGGAGATGGCTGAACCATCGGTACCGGATTTTCGCCCGTACTCGCGAACACGATCCGTGTTCCATTTCCGGATATCGTCGAGTTCTTGTTGTAGATAGGAGCGTTGATAGGCCCGCGAGGAGTTAATGTGATCTGGCTAATAGTTCCGGCGGAGGCACCCTCGGGAGCGGCTTCCTTTGTGATGGTACGCCGGAAAACGAAGATCTCGTCGTTATCATTCGCCGGGAACGAGTTCGCTCCGGGAATCAGATCTCGCGTCGATGTGAATGAAACTGCCTCACCATGATCGCTGATGCTCGGGTCATGATTATCGTCCGAGACGAACGCCGCGGTCGTAGTCGTCGCGGCAACCGGAGGACGGCTTGCAACCGTGTCCGTCACTCTCAGGAACGTGCCGGTCGTCAGATCCGTGAGCGGCAACTCTTCGCCCGAAATAAGATCGGCCGGAGCGGTATCTGGAATCCGGTACATCCAGATCTCGAGATTCGCGTCGGTAATGATCGGGTTGTTGCTCGGCGTCGGAGATCCTGCCGGGGTTGGGGTCGGAGTTGGGCTCGACGGTGTCGGAGTCGGGACCGGTGACGTGCATGCGTTGCCGTCGAAGCGACCCGGATTTACGGCGTCTGCAGAAGAACAGGGCGTCGCCGTAGTTGGGTTCGTGTCCGGATATGCGTTCGACGCGAACGTGATCCACTTACCGTCATTACTGATTCTCGGCCGCGTGTTGTAGATGTCGACACGGATGTTCGTTGGCGATGCCGGTCCGAAATGATTGTTGTAAACTGCCTTCGTCCGAGTGATCTGAAAAATGCGACGCTGCGCATAATCCCAAAGAAAGATCTCGACGTTGTTATCGGCATTGTCGGGATTCTCGGTCGCGAGGTTTCCCCGAGATTCGAAGACGACGAAGCGGCCGTCACCGCTGACGCTGCCGGCAAACGATTCGGCGTTCGAATTGGTAAACTGTCCGATGACGGAATCTACCTGTCCCCAAACGGTGAGGCCGACGGCAAACAGGGCTATAATTGCTAAAACTAAAACTAAACGAAGCTTCACAGACTCCTCCAACGATCAATAAAAAAGCGGCGTTACGCCAATAAAATCAGTAAAATCCGACCTATGCCAAAACCCGTATTTTAAATATAAACCAGGCGTTCTGCAAGCAAGTGTAAGGAGAAAGCCCGGATCGATCAGGAATGACAAGTTCTATGATGCGACGAAAAAGAAAAAGGGTTGTAGATTTACATCTGTCTTTCGTCGGAGATTCACGCTGATGGACGGCAGCGAAACAGTTGTGACGGCAAAGTCTTACAAGATAATGATAGTCGCCGGCGAGGCTTCGGGGGATCTGCACGCCGCCAAGCTTGCGAACGCAATTCGCGAAGCCTCACCCGATGTTTCTTTATTCGGAGCTTGCGGGCCGAAGATGCGTGATTCAGGTGTCGAAGCGATCGTCGATGCCGATAACCTCTCGATCGTGGGTTTGCCGGAGATCGGTCGCGCGCTCCCGATGTTCCTGCGAGTTTTTCGAAAACTAAAGCAGACGGCGATCGAACGTCGACCCGATGTCGTCGTGCTCGTCGACTTTCCCGATTTCAACCTCAAGCTTGCAAAGTCGCTTCACAAGCTTGGCTTCAAGATCGTCTACTATATTTCGCCGCAGCTCTGGGCGTGGCGAAAATATCGGATCAAAACGATAAAAAAGTACGTCGATCTGCTCATCTCGATTCTCCCGTTTGAGAAAGATTGGTATTCGAAACACGGCGTCGATCACGTCGAGTATGTCGGAAGCCCTCTCGCGCGAGAGGTCCATCCAACGCGATCACGAGAAGAGTTTCGTGAGATGCATGGACTATCGCACGATCGTCCGCTGATCGCGCTCCTGCCGGGAAGTCGGCACAAGGAGATCGTCCGCATATTGCCTGTGATGCTTCGGTCGATAAAGCTTTTGTCGATCGAAGATCCGGCGATGCAATTTGTTATCGCCGCGGCGTCGGACAAAAGTCTCGCGGACATAGATCGGATCATCGATGACGAGAAGAGAAACGGGATGAAAATTCCGGGCTCGCTTCTCGTCGTTCAAAACGAAACATTCAACGCGCTAAATTCGGCAGACGTCGCGGCGGTCGCGAGTGGAACGGCCACACTCGAAACCGGGATCATCGGCACACCGATGGCGATCGTGTATAAGTCGTCAGCGTTGAATTACAAATTGCTGCGACCGCTGATCGACGTCGAACACTTCGGATTGATAAACCTCATCGCCGGTGAACGTGTCGCGGCGGAACTCATACAGGACGATTTTACTGGTGAGAGTTTAAAGGACGAATTGCTGCGATTATTGGAGCCGGAAGAAAACGCTAACGTACGGAAAAGACTTCACGCGGCCGCAGAAAAATTAGGCCACGGCGGTGCTTCGAAACGAGCGGCTGAATTGATCCTAAAACTCGGCGGGAAAAGCTAAAAAGCGACGCCCGTTTTGTGAGCGTCGCCTTCCGTCTTTCACGTTGACTTTAGAGTTTCAGGACTCCGTTCTCAACTACTGTCTTCCCGTCGATCTTTACGGTGCATCCCGCGAGATGACCGCCAGCCGAACCGGCAGAGTTGTTCGAACCGCCGGCCCATGAATTGTTTCCCGAGCCTATCGAAACCATGCCTGCCGAAACCCAGTTTCCGAGTTTGCTGCTCGGTGCGAGCGTGTAGCTGGGATTGATGCCGATATCGACGTAGCCCAGCAAATCCTTGCCTTCCCCGAACGCGTCGTAACTCGCTTTCATCGCGGCAAATCCGTCGCCTTCGCCTGTCATCGAGGTGAGCTTTCCGTTTTCGAAGTTGAGCACGACGTTGTGCATTTCCTTGCCTTGGAAAAAATCTTTCTCGATGACGAACTTGCCCGTACCGGATCCGGCTGCAGTAACGACCGCTGCCTCGCCTGCCGGCAAGTAGACATTGAAGTTCCCGTTCGCAACATCATCGCCGGAGATTACACCGTCGCTGATGTAAGCCCGTTTGGAATCGAGGTTGGCTTTCAAACTCGTTCCGTTCGGATGCGTTATCTCAATTTCTTTTCCGGCCATCGCTGCACGAGCTTTTTCGCCTGTCGCCTGAAGAGTCGTGTAATCGGTATTCACGCCGTCCCAAAATAGTTTTGCAAATCCGTCGAGCGGCATGTCGAATCTTTTCGCACGCCATTCGGTCGGGTAAAGATCGTTTCCGATATTTACCGAGCGGACCTTGTTCTTTATGAATTCCGCATTGACCGGACTTCCGGTCTTTCCCCGAGCCGCTATGCGTGCGGGCGGAATGTCGGCGAGCGCCGATTCCGTTTCGCTTCCATCCACCGTTATGCTGACATTTGCCATCCGTGCCAATGCCATCCCGAGTTTTGGTTCCTGCGTATCGTACTTCTCGGGAACGTCCGTGTAAGACCGCTTCGCCATCTTCTCGCTGCCGATGGTCAGTAGCGGTTCACCGCCGACCTTCTGCACTTCGGTCACAAGATTTTCCAGGAGATCCATGTCGCGAGCGCTGCCGCTAATGAGCACGATCTCTCCTTCTTTCACGGCCGCACTTTGATTCACGATCTTCGCCGCGAGCGATTTCATGTCGGTCGGTGCGGACGCTTTTGCAGCATCCGGTTTCGATGCGTTTGTGTTCGCCGCGGAATTTGCGGCGGCGGAATTATTCGACTGCGTGGCCGGCGCCTGACAGCCGGTTAGAGCGAGACCAATTGATACCAAAGCGAATAGAATAATTTTCATTCGTTGTTCTCCTTATCTTTAACATTTCGGAAAAGCAGGGAGGCCGCCCCGGGATCGCGTGATTAGAACTTTTCGTAGGGATGGCGAAGTATAGAACTAAAACGCCGGGATGCGAACTAGGAAATGCTTTTGAGATTGCCAGATTCTTGACTTCCCACGAGCATTCGAGTTTCTGGTTGGCCCGATTCAGAGATTTGGGATTTGTGAACCCCGCTGTACTAGGAGCGAAATGTTTGTTGAGAGCGAACGAGAACTCGGTTCGTTAGGAGCGGAATGTCGGTTTCGCTCCTAACGGAGCGACATTTCTTTTGGGAACTGGTTTTAAAAACATGTTGCTCCCGGGGGAGCAAAGAACTGCGGTCGATGGAATCGGCGCTCAGCCGTCTGCGAGCTTTTTCTTTAATTCTTTCACTTCCGCTTTCAATCGTTCGAGACCCTTAACGTGTGCGTTCTGGCGTTTGTATTCGTCCAACGGTTGGATCGGCGTTCCCCACCATACTCCGGGACGAACTATCTTGCCCGGCAAAACACCGGCTTGCGAACCGATGATCGCACCGCTCTTCACATGAGCGTGATCGCCGAATCCGACCTGACCGCCAATGACGCAATCATCTTCGATCACCGTGCTTCCGGAAATTCCGGTCTGCGCGGCGATGACGCAACGCTTGCCGATCCGGACGTTGTGACCGATTTGAACGAGATTGTCGATCTTCGTTCCGGCGCCGATCCGCGTTTCGCCGAGAGCTCCGCGATCGACGCATGTGTTCGCACCAATCTCGACATTGTCTTCGATCACAACTGTTCCTATTTGCGGAAATTTATTGTACTCACCCGATTCGTCTTTAACGTATCCGAAACCATCGGCGCCGATGACGACTCCGGCATGAAGCACGACGTTGTCGCCGATCGAACATCCGTCCTCGATAAACACATTCGGATGAATCACGCAATTGCGTCCGACGGTGACGCCGTCACCGATCTTCGCACCGGCCCGGATCTGTGTTCCCTCGCCGATCGCGGATTCTTCGCCGATGCACGTAAACGCACCGACGAACACGTCGTCTTCCAAAGTCGCCGAGTCAGAAACTACCGCGCTCGGATGTATTTCGGCCGACCTATATTTAAGGGGATGAAGAATTCCCGCAACTCGAACGAACGCAAGTTTCGGATTCGTGACGATGACAAGGTTCTTTAGCGGAATCGATGAAGTATCGAATCCAGGCGGGACAAAAAGGCACGATGCGTCTGTTGTAATCTCGGTGTTCGGCTTCTCGACGAATGCGATCTGAGCATATGTCGCCGTCAAAAGGTCGGCTACGGAATCGATCTCGATATCTCCATCGCCACGCAGTTCGCCACCGACGAGTTCAGCAATATCCCGAGCTTTCATTCGTTACAATTTATATGCTTTCGTCGGAAAAGTCAGGCGCCCTTACGTTCCACAGAGTCGATCGCGGACTGCAGGAAGATCTCCATACCTTCGATATTAAATCCCTTTTCTTTAGCGAGCCGGCGGAGGACGGGAGCAGATTCGCTATCCATGAAGTCGAGATCCGCGAGGTCGATGGTCACATCTCCATCTGCGTCGTCCCTCATCTCGACCGCGATCTTTTCGAGAAGAAGTGCGTCCTCGAGGAGCATGTCGCCCTCGACTCGCAAGATGATCCGGTTTCCTGATTCGTCTACGCTCTGGATGATGTTTGTCGGCATATGCGTGACTACGGCTAAGGCGGTTCCACAGTTTCAGCGGGAGCAAAAAGTTTACAAATCTTTAGCTTCTATTCGGTGACCTGGACATCCGCCGCATTCCGGTTCCTGGTCGTCATGAACACTCCGGCAAAAACAAGCAGCGCCGCGATTATAAACCTGAAATCTATTTTCTCGTTCAAAAAAATCACGGCAAGTATAAAACCGATGAGCGGCTGCAGATACACAAAAACAGCGACCGTCGCCGGGCTGACTCTCGCGAGAGCCCAGGCATTCAAAATATAAGGTGCGGCGGTCGCGAAGACTGCGATGTAGAGGACCAGCAACCATACGTTCCCGGAGATGGTCTCAACATCTACACTCGACAACGACACGAGACCGATCGGAACGCAGATCATGCTAGCAAAAATGAAAACCCACATCATCGATCTGAATGCGCCGTTTCGTGTGATCACTTCCTTCGAGGTCGCGACGTAGATGCCGTACGAAAGGGAATTCGCGACGATCATCATATCGCCGATCGTCGTCTCCGAAGAGAACGACGCAGCACGCGGATCGATAAGCAGGATTATCCCGGCGGCCGCGAGTGCGATTCCGATAATCTTCGTTCGTGCCAGCCGCTCGCTGCCGGCGAGTGAAGCGACGATCAAAGTAAAGATCGGGATCGTCACCGCGAGAAGCGACGTATTCGAAGCTTTCGTTCTAGATAATCCGCCGATGAAGAGAAGCTGATTGAAAACCACGCCGAATAAACTCAGAACGGCGAGGCGAAGATAGTCCGAACGGCTTTGAAGCCAGACTCGTCTTCGGATCGACTGAAACGCGAACAGCACGATCGCCGTTATCCCGACCCTGAATCCAACGAGAGCCATCGGCGGCAAGACCACGAGAACGACTTTTGCGATGACGGGAAGTGAGCCAAAGAAGACCTGTACTCCGAGGAGAGCGGCGACCGGTCCCATGCCCGGAAGGTTTGATTCGGTTGTAGTTGGCGGTTTCAAAATGAAGCGAAAAAAAGTGATAATACCAGACAAATCGGGAAGTCTGCCCCATACTACCCAAAATAAATAAGAGGAGAAATTAATGACTCGTTCACATTTTGCCGGACGAGGGCGTCAGTCGCTCATCGCCCTATTCATACTTTCGGTTTTTATAATCCAAGCCGTTGGCCAGGCCGCCGCACCCGCCGCAAAGCTTTCGAGCGTCGAGGCGGATCTTGCCGATAAGATCACGATCGCGTCAATAAAGGATATGACTGCGGCGTTGTCGGCGAGCGATATGGAAGGCCGCGGAACGGGTCAGCCCGGTGGTGATAAGGCGGCGAACTGGATCGCAGATCGATTCAAATCGCTCGGCTTAAAACCGCTCGGCGACAAGGGAAGCTACTTGCAAAAAGTGGAATTCAAAGAGACCGTCGCTACTTCGCAAACTTCGTTTTCCGCCGGTGATCAAACGCTGGCGTTCGGTAGCGAGTTTGCGATGGTCCCGATGAACAACGGCAATAAGAACGTCACGGGCGATATGGTTTTTGTCTCGTACGGTATTCAGTCAAAGCAGGCAAAAGTCGACATGCTTGAAGGCGTTAATCTGACCGGAAAGATCGTCGTACTGTTCCAAGGTCCGCCCCCGGGATTTCCAAAGAAGAGCTGGGACGATCAAAAGGCAGGATTCGCGATACAGCGATCGATCATGATGTCCGGCGCGGCGGCGATGGTCTTTATCGGTCACGGCGAAGAAGAACGACCGCCGGAGGAAATGATCAGTTATTTTAGTCGCCGGCAGGTAACGATGCCCGACGAGACCGGATATCCGGCGGAGGTTCCGCCGATCCTCTACATCAATACGCAGGGTGCGGAAAAACTTTTTGCGAAGTCCGGTGTGAGTCTGAAAGACGCGATCGAACGAGGGAACACTCTCGAATTCAAACCCATCGATCTGAAGTTGAAAGGGAAGTTCACATCGAAGTACGAATCGAAGAAAGTCGTGGGCAACAATGTCGTCGGCTACCTCGAAGGATCGGATCCGAAACTTAAATCCGAGGCCGTTCTTTTTTCCGCGCACTATGACGCGTACGGAAAAGACAATGGAAAGATCTATCCCGGAGCGGCGGACAACGCTCTCGGCACGGCGGAGATGATCGCGGTCGCCGAAGCATTTTCGAAAGCGGCTCAGAAACCGAAACGCTCGATGGTCTTCGTCGCGGTAACCGGCGAAGAGTACGGATTATATGGATCTAAAGCTTGGGCGAAAAATCCGACGTGGGACATCAAGAAAGTGTCCGCAGACTTGAATCTCGACGGTATCGGATCCGAAGTCTATGGCCCGGTTCGCACGATGGTCGGTTACGGCGCCGAGCATTCGTCGCTCGGTGCAATGCTCGACGCGGTGGCGCCTTCGTTCAATGTCACGGTTATTCCCGATCCGATGCCCGACGAAAAAGTTTTCTATCGTTCGGACCATTATTCCTTCGTCGAACGCGGCGTGCCGTCGCTTATGCTCCTCGGAGCTCCGGCGGGTGACAAGGAAGTGTGGATGAAACGCATCAAGGATTGGGAGAAGACGGATTATCACCAGCCGGGTGATGTAATTCAACCGAACTGGGCCTGGGAAGGACCGGAGACGGTCGCCGAAGTCATGGCCGTACTCGGTTGGAGGATCTCCGAGATGGATGGAATGCCAAACTGGCTCGCGACTTCGAGATTCGCAAAACTAGAGAGAGGGAATACGAAGCCGTTGCCCGAAGAGAAGTAAGTTTCTCGCTTCTGGTTTCTTGTTTCGTGTCTTGTTCGTGTAGTTAGTGTGTTTAGTGGTTCCGGTTTGATTCGGTGCTCGAAATGAAGTCGTGCTCAGGGGAAAAGGATAACCACGAACACACTAACAAGAAATAAGTCTTCTAATTTCTTGTTGAAGAACAAAAATCGCCCCCGCCGTTATTCGGCAGGGGCGATTTCTTTTTAACTAGAAACTAGAAACCAGGAAACGAGAAACTTCTTATACGAGCATCATCGCCGGAGTCTCTAACATCTGTTTGAAAGTCTGCAGGAACTTCGCACCCGTCGCCCCGTCGACGACGCGATGGTCGCATGACATCGTGACGCTCATGATGTTGCGAACGACGATCTGGCCGTCGCGAACAACGGCGGTCGGATTCGCTCCGCCGACGGCGATGATCGCGGCCTCGGGCGGATTGATGATCGCGGTGAATTCCTTGATTCCCATCATGCCGAGATTGCTG
The DNA here is from genome assembly GCA_003223025.1 of Acidobacteriota bacterium. Taxonomy (GTDB): domain Bacteria; phylum Acidobacteriota; class Blastocatellia; order Pyrinomonadales; family Pyrinomonadaceae; genus OLB17. The sequence goes on along the minus strand of QHXR01000003.1, from coordinate 86,142 downwards.
ATCGAGAAAGTTGCGCCGGTATATTCTTCGGGTTGAAGTTTCTTAGCCTTCGCTTTTCCCGCAAGGTCTTTGATCTCAGCCGAGATCTCAGCGAGTCCTTTGAGATTCGCTCCACGAACAACGGGCGTGATCAGACCTTCTTCGATCGCGACCGCGACACCGACGTCGGCCTGCTCATAAAAACGAATGTGCTTGTCCTGATACGAGGCGTTGACCCACGGATGTTTGACGAGCGACATCGCCGCCGCTTTGACGATGATGTCGTTGACGCTGATCTTCGATTCGTCATCGAGATTCGCATTTATCTGTTTGCGTACCGCGAGCACGCCGTCCATCTCGATCTCGACAGTGAGATAGAAAGTCGGGATCGGACCGATCGATTCAGCGAGACGGCTCGCGATGACCTGACGGATCTTCGATGTCGGCTCATCGCTGAAAGCCGATGCACCGACGATGGTCGATGGCGTGAACGGTTTTCGGTTTTCGGCCTTCGGTTTTTGTGTTCCGCCTTCCATCGCGGCTTCAATATCACGTTTAATGATACGGCCATTCGGGCCGGAGCCGCTGACGTTACGCAGATCGATGCCATTGTCCGCCGCCATGCGTGCCGCGATCGGGGAAACGATCAGACGGCCGTTAGTCGGAGATGCCTCAACATGCTTGTTGGACACACTCGCTACCGCTCGTGTTTCCGCCTGTGGCGCGGGCGTCAGCGCCGACGTCTCCGCGTCCCCGCGTCTCGCAGTCTCCGCGTCATCTTCACTCCCTTTCTTCCCGCCGCCATTGGAAGCAACTTCGCTCAACAGCGCAGAGATGTCCTCACCCTTTTTTCCGGTGATCGCGATCGCTTCGCCGAGCGCGGCCGTGTCGCCCGCTTGCTTGAGGATCTTTAGAAGCGTCCCGCCCTGGAGAGCGGTCATTTCCATCGTCGCCTTGTCGGTGTCGACTTCGGCGAGAGTCTCGTTCGCTTCGTACGTGTCGCCCTCGTTCTTCACCCATCGAGAGATCTGTCCCTCTTCCATCGTGGGCGAAAGTTTCGGCATCAAGAATTTTTCAGCCATATGTTTTTCTCAGACTCCCCTCCTTCCGAAGGAGGGGTGGCAGCCGCTTCGGCTGACGGGGTGGTTCTTTGTCTCGCGTGTTTGAGGCCATCCTCGTAACTCCCCTCCTTCCGAAGGAGGGGTGGCAGCCGCTTCGGCTGACGGAGTAATTCTTCAAATCCAAAATCCAAAATCCAAAATGGAACCGACTCCCCTCCTTCCGAAGGAGGGGTGGCAGCCGCATCGGCTGACGGGGTGGTTCTTTTCTCGCGATCGTCACACCGCCGGTCTATTGTTCGCCGCGATCATCCGCAATCTTTCTTCCCTAGTCTTCTTCCGTTCGTTGTAACCTTTCTCGCCGTACGGCTCGAGCTTTTCAAGCCAGAGATCTTCAAGAAACTCGAGATCCGATTTGTAATCGTAACTCGGATCGTCACGCGGCTCGACCGGTTCTATCGTCTCAAACTCGAAAGCGTTTTCTCCCAGCTCGTTCCAATCCGCCTGCAACGATTTGCTCGCGTGACTACCGTGATTCAAAGCGAACTTGTGCCGGTTGATCTTGCCGGGCACGTTGTTGCTCGAATCGATAAAAACTTTTCCGCTTACTTTGTTCAAAATCTGGAACACGCCCATCGGTCGATGCGACAGTTTGTATTCCCTGATTGCTTCTTTCTTATTCACGGAGCTTAGAGATAGCAAACTTCCTTTACCGCCGCGATGATCTTATCGACATCGGGAAGCGCAAGTGCTTCGAGATTCTTCGCGTACGGCATCGGAGCTTCGGCACACGAAATTCGCTTCACCGGAGCGTCGAGATAATCGAACGCGTGCTCCATCACCTGATGCGAGATCTCGGCTCCAACCGAAGCAAATGAGTGCGACTCTTCAGCGATGACGAGCCGATTAGTTTTCTTCACCGAGTCGACGATCGTGTCGATGTCGAGCGGCTTGATCGTTCGCGGATCGATAACTTCGACCGAAACATCCAACTCCTGCTGGATCCTTTCCGCTGCCTGCAACGCGAGCGGCACTGTCATCGAACGAGCGACGATCGTGCAATCCGTTCCTTCGCGTTTCACATCGGCGACGCCGAGCGGAATGATGAAGTCATCGCCTTCGGGGACCTCGCCTTTCAATCCGTACATCCGTTCCTGTTCCATGAAGATGACCGGATTGTCATCGCGGATCGAAGCCTTTAACAATCCTTTCGCATCAGCCGCTGTCGAAGGCTGCACGACTTTCAATCCGGGAAAGTTTGCATACATCGCTTCGAGCGAGTGCGAGTGCTGCGACGAAACCTGGTAAGCAGATCCGTTCGGTCCACGGAAGACGATCGGGACTTTGAACTGTCCGCCGGACATGTACATCATCTTCGCTGCGTGATTGATGATCTGATCCGAAGCGAGAATTGAAAAGTTCCACGTCATGAACTCGATGACGGGCCGAAGACCGGCCATCGCCGCTCCGACGCCGACCGCCGCGAACCCAAGCTCTGTGATCGGAGTATCGACGACACGTTTGTCACCGAACTCTTTCCACAGTCCGCGAGTAACTTTGTAAGCGCCATCGTACTCGGCGACTTCCTCGCCCATGACGAAGACATTCTCGTCTCTCAATATTTCTTCACGCAGCGCCTGATTTAGCGCATCGCGTATCGTTAGAACTGCCATAAATTAATGTAAGCCGCCGTGTAAATGTAACGCCGCCGTCTCGGCGGCTGTATCGGGAGCGTCCCGCTCGCGATACCATAAGCTCCAGGCGAGTGCGAGACGCACTCGCGACGGCCGGCGGGACGCCAGCGCTACCTGCTTGGCGCCGGCGTTACTACGCGTAAACGTCGCTCAGAAGCTCGCTCTCATTCGGATACGGACTCTCGTCAGCGAACTTGATCGCTTTCTCGGTCGCGTCCATCGCTTCCTGTTCGATCTTTTCAAAATCCTTATCCGTCATTACACCGGATTCTTTCAAACTATCTTTGAACAGGACGATCGGATCGCGTTCCTGGTACTTCGCGATCTCTTCACGCGTTCGATAATTTCCGGGATCCGACATCGAGTGCCCCATGAATCGGTAAGCACGAATTTCAAGCAGAGTCGGTTCGCTCTTTTTTCGGGCACGCTCGATCGCACGGATCGATGCATCGCGAACCGCCATGACATCCATGCCGTCGACGAACTCGTTCGCCATCTCAAAAGCTTCCGCCTTCTTCGCGATGTTGCGTGTGCTCATCGCTCGCTCCTGCGAGGTTCCCATTCCATACTGGTTGTTTTCGCAGATGTAAACGATCGGAAGCTTCCAGAGCTGCGCCATATTAAGCGACTCATGAAAGATCCCCTGATTGACCGCGGCTTCACCGAAGAAGCACAAAGTGACCTGGCCCGTCTTCTGATATTTCGCGGCGTACGCCATTCCGGTTCCGACACCGATCTGACCGCCGACGATCCCATGTCCGCCGTAGAAGCCGTGCTCCTTTGAGAACATGTGCATCGATCCGCCTTTGCCTTTTACGCAGCCGCCTTCCTTTCCGTAAAGCTCGGCCATCACGGCTTCAGGCGTAATTCCCTTGATCATCGCCTGGACGTGATCGCGATATGCAGTGATGACTGTGTCAGTAGATTCAAGCGCCATCATCGAACCCACGGCGATGGCTTCCTGACCGATATACAGATGACAAAATCCGCCGATCTTACCCATGCGATAAACTTCGGCGCACTTCTCTTCGAAGCGTCGGCCGAGGACCATCTCGTAGAGCATCGCCCGAAGGGTCTTCTTGTCGGTTTTCTTTATTGCCTCGAGTTGAGACTTGCGACGTTTTTGATACTCGGCCTTCGCGAGCTCAACGACGGCGAAATCCACATTGCCGTTCTTTGTTGATGTCTTGGAACCGTCAGCCGGTGCAGCTTTTGTCTTTGTCTCTGCTTTTCGGCTTGTTGCTGTCTTTGCCAAAATTCTTCCTCCGTACCAAATACAGACAGAAAATCGCTCATGTCCGTGAAAAAAGATTATAAGCGAGCGTCGTTTGTTTGTGCAAAACACATTTTGTTTGAGTCCCGCGGGCAACCTATGTCCGTAAATCCGCGTATGATAGATTGATTTCAACCATGCGGTACGCCTTCATAAAGTTAATTTTTCTGGTCCTGCTAGTTCCGATCGCCGCTTTCGCTCAGAATCCGACGAAGTGGAGCCTTGAGTCGAACGCTCAAGGCAGAACGATTCTTCCCGGAGAGGAATATGCCGCCAAGCTGAATGTATCGATCGAACCCGGCTGGCATCTCTATGCGCTCGATCAACCCGACGGCGGTCCCATCGCGACTCGAATCGTCTCTGCTGAAGGTCGTCCGCTTGAGATCCTTGGTGATATACGTTCGGCAAAACCAATCATTGGGCCTGATTCGAATTTTACTGTAAGCGGAAAACCGTTAGAGACGCGCTATTTCAAAGACCGGGCCTTATTCAGCTTCAAGTTCAAGGCGACTAGTGAGATCGGAGATTACGATGTCGCTTTCGATGTTCGCTTCCAACTCTGCAACGACACGTTCTGTTTGCCGCCTCGGACAAAACGAGTTTCTTTTAAGGGCGAAGAAGATGTAAAGAAACCAGTCGCGAGTACTCAGTCACCAGTTTCCAGTCCGACCGCAAATCTACAAACGACTCAGACCCCTACCGATTTGTGGTCATTCCTTTGGCTCGCGGTGAGCTTCGGGTTGATCTCGCTTCTGACGCCGTGTGTCTTTCCGATGATTCCGATCACCGTTTCGTATTTTCTGAAACACTCGGACGGTGATCATAAACGCACGATCAAACTCGCGACGGTTTATTCGGTCGGAATCATCGCGACATTCTCGATTCTCGGGATGTTGCTCGCGGTTCTTTTTGGCGCTGCGGGAATAAACCTGTTCGCCGCGAATCCGTGGGTCAATCTTTTCATCGGTGCGCTGTTTATATTTTTCGCATTCAATCTTTTTGGTTTTTATGAGATCTCGATCCCGTCGAGTCTGCTCACGAAGCTTGACTCGATCACGCGGAGCGAAGAAGGAAAGGGAAGTGCGTATCTCGGCGCACTATTAATGGGACTGACGTTTACGCTGACTTCGTTCACGTGCACGTCGCCATTCATCGGCAGCCTTCTTGTTTCGACCGCGCAGGGTGATTGGAAAATGCCGCTGCTCGGCATGCTCGCGTTCTCGATCGTGTTCGCTCTACCGTTCTTCGTTCTCGCGATCGCACCACGGCTGCTGCATTCGCTACCGAAATCCGGCGGATGGCTGAACTCCGTCAAGGTCGTGATGGGATTTCTCGAGATCGCGGCGGCAATGAAATTCCTGTCGAACGTCGATCTCGTCTGGGGAGCCGGCCTGAACGAATCGGGAGTTTTGAATTACGGAAAGATCTTCACACGCGAGTTGGTGTTGATGATCTGGGTGATCATCGGTCTCGCGATCGTCGCGTACGTGTTGGGACTTTTCAAGTTCCGCCACGATTCGCCGGTGAAAAAGATCACGCCGATGCGAGTCGTCGTCGCCGCGCTGTTCTTTGCGTTTTGTATATATCTGACGACTGGAATTCTGGGGAGAAAGCTGGGCGAGCTGGAGTCGTTTCTGCCGCCGAAGAATTCAAAATCTTCACTCAACATTCTCGGAAATCCGAACGAAGAGATTGCATGGATGACGAATGATTTCGATGGGGCAGTGAAACGCGCGAAGGCCGAGAACAAAAAAGTCTTCGTCGACTTCACCGGCTACACGTGCACTAACTGCCGTTGGATGGAAGCGAACATGTTCGTGCTTCCCGAAGTCCGGACGGAGATGGACAAGTTTGTTTTGGTGAGCCTTTATACGGATGGCGATGGCGAAGTTTACGAACGTCAGCAGCAGTTCCAACAGGATAATTTTCAAACGGTTGCCTTACCTTTCTATGCGGTTTTCGATGCGGAAGGAAAATCAGTCGCGACATTTCCGGGGTTGTCCCGTGATTCGAAAGAGTTCATTGAGTTTTTGAAAAGATCGCGAGGGCCGTAGATCGAACGAATGATCCCCTCGACCTCGACGAGCGACGCGAGATCTTGCTCCGCTAGGAGCGAAATGTTTGTAGTGTCACGCGACAACGAGACGATCGCTCCAGAGGAGCGAGACAAACATTCCGCACCTAACGGAGCGGAATCGGTAACACGTCCGATACTACAAACATTTCGCTCCTAACGGAGCAAAGACACCTTCGTGACTAGACTGGGAATTGCTTTGATCTTAAACTTTCGTCAAAACGTGGATGTGTGTTCTGTAATAAATGAGTAGAGTTTCCATCGACAACCTTGTACGCGGCCTCCGGGAAATACCCGACGAACGATTCATCTGCGAACCCGTTTACGATTACCTCAGCGAGAATCCGGTCGACGTTGACTCGATCCAAAAATATCTCTTCTGGAGCCCGGACTTCTACACACGCAATCTAGTCTACAGAGACGAACGGTTTGAATTGATGGCGATCTGTTGGGATCGCGGCCAGGTTTCGAGAGTTCACAATCATTGCGAACAGCGATGTTGGATGACGGTTCCGATCGGAAGACTGAAAGGTCAAAATTTCGCGGTCGAGGCGATGGACGAGGCAAAAGGTTATTGCAGGCTTCGCGAAACCGATTCGTTTGAACTCGCTGACTGTCTGGCGACCAAGGTTGAGCTCGAAGAGCCGATCCATCAGATTCTCAATCTTCCGGAATACGACGACCGCGCTGTCAGTCTCCACATCTATTCGAAACCGTACGACCACTGTCTCTCATACTGTCGCGACACCGACACATTCAAAGACGTCAAGCTTTTCTATACCAGCATCGATGGAGAACTGTGCGACGGTGTCCGCCTCTGAACTATCCACTGAAGACTAATCACTATCCGCTGGAGAGATCTGTTTTCTTCAGTGGATAGTGATTAGTTTTAAGTGGACAGTTTGATCTAGTATCGTGCAACGGATGCTTCGAAACTCAACGATCATGTTCGCCGTTCTGGCGATACTTTATGTCGCCGTAAGAGTGTGGCATCTGGACGCGGCGTGCCTGTGGTTCGATGAGATCTTCAGCGTGCATGCGGCCGAGCACGACTGGAACTCGCTCTTCTGGTTCGTCGCTCAGGACCTGATCCATCCGCCGCTCTTCTATGCGGTGTTGAAAGTCTGGATCGGCATCGGCGGCGAAAGTGTTTTTTGGCTTCGGCTACTTTCCGTCTTGTTTTCCACACTCGCGATCGTTCCGTTCTTGTATCTTTGCAAAGAGCTCAAACTATCGAATGCGGTAGCGCTTCTTGCTCTCGTCATGCTCGCCGTAAATGGATCGCTGATCAAATACACACAGACGGTAAGGATGTACACGATGCTGATGTTTCTATCGCTCGTGTCGCTCTGGCTTTTTGCGAGATATTTCAATCGCGGAAAAAGTTTCGCCTGGCTGCTGATCGTCAATCTCTTTCTCGTCTACACACATTATTTTGGATGGCTCGTTGTCGGAGCCGAGATCGTCGCGCTCCTCGCGTTCCAACTCATAAAGTGGCGCCGGATGCTGACGATGGTCGGCGTGCTTGTCGTCGCATTTGTTCCATGGATGATCGCCGTGTTGAAAGCCGCCGAGGCCGGTTCGGATGTTGGTCAGAACATTAGTTGGATGACCCGCCCGGGACCGCGTGAGATGCTCACGTTCGTCTTTGATCTAACGGAACCGTTCTACTTTCAGGCGAGCAATGTTGAGCCGGCGTCGATCTACTGGGTGTCGATTCCGATCGTCCTCATACTTTTCATCGCGATCACTTTCTTTTTCGTCAGCCCGAAACGCGAGGATGACAAACAGGTTGTCGGGCTGCTCGCGCTCTTCGCCATCGTGCCCGCCGCTGCAGCATTTGTCGCGAGTTGGATATTGCCGCATTCGGTTTGGGGAACGCGGCACTTGATCGTGATCTACGCACCGGCGGCGATTCTGCTTGCATACTTCGTTACTCGAATACCGGTGGCTTTCGTGCGCACCGGTGCAGTAACGTTGCTCCTACTTTTTTGCGCGTCCGCGTTTGTCCTTCAAGCAATGCGGCCTTCGCCGCGATATGTTTGGTGTGCATGGAATGATGTGGCGGGTGAAATTAGAAAGAGAGAACCGCTCAATGTTTACTCGTTTGAGAATCTCGTCGCGTATCACTTGTGGTTCGCGCTTCGCGATTCTGATCAGTTCAAGGTGAGCGTTGTGAAGGGCGTGGACGTTCGAACGGATGATGAGAGCTATTTCCTGCCTCGCGGATTCGACAAAGTTCGGACGGTTCCTTTGGAAGACATAAAGGATGAAAAGTTATGGGTGGCGTTCCGGACGTCGGTGGATGGTGAGGACGCGCCGATCATCAGCTCATTCGAAAAACTTGGGTATGTGGCGTGTCCGCGTGACGGGACTAGGTTCGATTCGACGACGGTTTTTTGGTTGGAGATGAGAAAAGGTCACGAGAGCTGTGAGTAAGAGCGGGGGCGAGCCCGCCTTCCTGACCTGCGAATGTGATTCACTTTCGACATTCGTTTTAAGTATCGATTCACTTCTCAAAATTCACAGCTCACATTCGCAGGTCAGGAAGGCGGGCTCGCCCCCGCTCTTACTCACAGCTCTCGTGACCTTTCTCACTTCTCACTTCTCACTTCTCACTTCTCACTTCTCACTTCTCACTTCTCACTTCTCACTTCTCACTTCTCACTTCCTCTTCCACCTGACACCATCCTTCGTATCCTCGAGAACAATTCCTTGAGCAGCTAACTCACCTCTGATCTCATCGGATCGCGCAAAGTTTCGCTGACGGCGGGCTTCTTCACGCTCTTCAACCAAAATTTCAATCTCTGCATCAAGCGAGCCCCTGTCAGACGAACCAAATATCCCGAGCACCGAATCGAACTTCGCGATAGCATCCAAAACTGCGTCGCGGTCTTTCGACAACAAGCCTTCGCCGGTCATGACGATATTGATCTCGCGAACCAGATCGTGGATCGAAGCGAGCGCCGCAGCGGTATTGAAATCGTCATCCATCGCCGCTTCGAAGTCAGTAAGTGCCTTTGTGACCAGAGCCGCGACTTCCTGATTCGAACCTTCAGGCGTTTTTGCCTCCGTGACGAGCGAACGAAAATTTCGCAGTCTCTCGACCGTCGACTCTGCTCCTTGCAATCCTTCGAACGTGAAATTCAACTGCTTTCGCGTCGGCACGCTCAATAACAGATAGCGAATGGCCAGCGCCGAATAACCCTGCTCACGAAGATCGCGAAACGTGAAGAAGTTTCCCTTCGACTTCGACATTGTCACGTCGTCGATCTTCAGAAATTCACTGTGGATCCAATAGCGAGCAAACAATTTTCCCGTCGCACCTTCCGACTGCGCGATCTCATTCTCGTGATGCGGAAACTGTAGATCCATGCCGCCGGCGTGAAGATCGAACGTCTCGCCGAGATATTTCATCGACATGGCCGAGCACTCGATATGCCATCCCGGACGTCCGCGTCCAAACGGGGCTTCCCAACCCGGCTCTTCGCCTTCGGCCACGGGTTTCCAAAGTGCAAAGTCGCGTGCGTCTTCCTTTTCGTACTTGTCGGTGTCGATGCGTTCGCTTGCACCGGCGATGTTGCCCGAGAAACTTATCCGCGACAGTTTTCCGTATTCTGGAAACGCTGAGATGCGGTAATAGATAGAGCCTTCGGACTCGTACGCCTTTCCGTTTTCGAGAAGCTTCGCGATGATGTCGATCATCTCCGGAATGTGATGCGTCGCACGAGGCGTTACTTCCGGCCGTTCCATTCCGAGCGCATCAAAATCTTCCCAGAACGCGTTGATGAACGGAGCCGTGAATTCGTCGATACTGATGTGTCGCTTCGAAGCTTCGTTTATGATCCTGTCATCGATATCGGTGAGATTAAAAACGTGCGTGACTTCGTATCCCTTGAACTTGAGATATCTGCGCAAAACATCGCCGAACGTAAAGGTCCGAAAGTTCCCAATGTGCGCAAAATTCCAGACCGTCGGCCCGCAAATGTACATCCGGACCTTTCCTTCTTCGATCGTGTGGAACTCTTCGACCTGATGTGACAATGTGTTGAAGAATCTAAGCATATGAATTCAGGGACTATACTACCGTAGACGATGGAGAAGTCCGAAAAGTTCGCGGCAGATTTGGCAGGAAGTGAAATCCGGGATCAGCGTGGCGGGGCGGCGTCGAGCATCCAGATATCAGCCTCTTCTTCATCGACGACGTAATAGATCAACGTCCCGTCATCACTGATTCCGAGTCCGGTCATTTCACCTTCCGGAAGTCGAGCGATCTCCGTAATCTTCTTCGATTCGATATCGACAACCGAGATCCCGCCTCTGGACGCGAAAAGCATCCGGCGGCTATCGGGCAGCCACATCGGGTAATAGCTCGTATCGACCAATGGAACGTACCGCTGCTCGCTGAATGAAAAATAGCCGGCCTTCATCGGTTCACCGCTGAAAGTTCCGGCGAGTCTGTCGCCGTCGCCCGACCAATCCCACGCGACGAATTTAGAATTCGGATTGTCGTAGGCGGCTAGCGTGGTGAGCGATTGCTGATCAAACGGCTGCGTGAGGTCGATAATGTGGACGCGGAATTTATCTCCGTAAGCTATCCGACCGCCGTCGGGCGACCAAATTGGAAAAGACGCTTCGGCGTTTGCAAATGTCACGCGACGCAGACCGGTACCGTCGGCGTTTATCGTGTGGATCTCGTAGTTGCCGGTCCTGTCCGACGTAAACACGATCTGTTTGCCGTCGGGTGACCAACGCGGGTAACGATCGAAAGCAAGATCGCTGGTCACATCGCGCATGTCGGATCCGTTGACGTCCACCGTTACAATGTCATCCTGCGTTCGTCGCGGATTTCGAAAGACGAATCTAGCCCCGTCAGGCGAAAGATCTGGCCGCGAAACTTTGCGGTCGCCGCTCGTGATCCAAAACGGATCGCCCGTGGGTTTTAATGTTGCGGGATCCACTTTCATCGCTCGAATGTTCGCTCTGTTGTCGGTCGATACGTAGATCAGACGTTTTCCGTCTCGCGAGAAAGTCAGATGGCTACTGAATTTCGATGGCGTAACGACGGCTTCGGGGCCGGACAACGTATTGCCCTCAGCATCCAACGGAATTCGCCAAAACCCCATGCTGCCGCCGCGGTCGGATGCGAAGTAGAGATGCTTTCCGTCGGGGGCCCAGACCGGATTCCAGTTAGTCGTCCCGTCGTTGCATACCAATTTTGGTTCGCCGCCCGTCGCCGGTATCACCGCGACATCGCTACGTCCGCTGGCGGTCGGCATGAACCAGTACGCGATCAACTTTCCGTCTGGCGACCAGACCGGCTGCCGGGCATCTGCTTTGGTTAAGGCTCGACGCTCGCCGCTCGATACGTCGACGATCCAGAGCTCACTCGGCACCGAAGCCCTCGTATCGGGAAAGTCCCGTCCGAGAGTCGAAACAACGAGCTGCTTTCCATCCGGCGACCATGACGGATGATAACCAAAGTCCAGGATTCGTCTCGGATTCTCTCCCGTCGCACCCATCACGTAGATTCCTTTCGGATCTCGATCCGAATGAAATGCGATCGATTCTCCGTCCGGTGAGAACGACGGCTGCGTATCGGTCGCGGTCGAACTCGCGGTCAGGTTCTGGATATTTGTTCCGCCTACTCGTCTCAGCAAGATATCCCAGCTGCCGTTCACTTTCGCTGCATAAGCGTACGACTTGCCATCGGGTGAAAGACTCGGAAAATATTCCGTGCCGGCGGCGTCGGTCAGTTGCGTCCGGGTCGCTTCGGTCCATTCGTTAACCGCCGTGTTCGATCTGTCACGAATAAAAAGCGCCCAGGCTCCGAGAACGACGGCGACTATAATCGCCATTCCCGCGGCCGCAAGAAAAACCTTCGACCAGATCGAAAACTGTGAGCTGAACAAACGCACCCCACCGGAGCTCCCGGATGGCGACGAATCCATCTCACGCTTCACTCGCCTTAAGTCGACGCGGAGTTCGGCTGCGGAGCGATACGTTTTCGACACGTCCTTCTCCATCAGCTTCGCGAGGATCCTGTCTACGTCCGCCGGAACCGCCGGATTGAAAGAGCTGCATGCGTCCGGATCTTTCGAAAGGATCGCCTGGAATGTTTCCTGACGGTTTGCGCCTTTGAACGGATTTTTGCCAGTAAGAAATTCATAAAGCACGACGCCGCAACTCCAGAGATCGGTGCGATGATCCAGTTCCTCATCGCTGATCTGAGCAGGCGACATATACGCCGGTGTTCCGATCAACATTCCTTCGGATGTCTTTGCGAAATCATGTTCTTCGTCGGGTTTGATCTCGGTGAGCTTTGCGAGACCGAAGTCGAGGATCTTTGCGTAACCGTCTTTCCGGATCATGATGTTCTCCGGCTTGATGTCGCGATGGATGACACCTTCTTTGTGCGCCGCGGAAAGGGCGTCGCAGATCTGGATCGAGTTGATAATAATGTTGCGGATCTTGAACTGTCCGCCCATCAGATCGCGAAGAGTTTTGCCTTCGACAAATTCCGTCGCGATATAGTTGACGCCTTCGAAGTTTCCAACATCGTAGATCGTCACGATGTTCGGATGATTCAGCGATGAGATGACGCGAGCCTCGGTTTCGAAGCGCTTCACCCGCTCATCATTCGACTTGAATTCGGCGGGCAGTATCTTTAGAGCGACTTTGCGTTTCAGCTTCTCGTCGAACGCGAGATAAACCTCGCCCATACCGCCGGCGCCGATCTGACGCTCGATCTTGTAGGTTGCGATCTTTCTATTTAAATATCCGAAGGCGGGCGGGACGCGCTCGCTGACGACTATCGCTTTTGCTGCGACACTCATCGCGGTTTTTAGCAGGAACGTGTCACCGTCTTTTTGAGCGGAGAGAAGATGTAGAACTTCGTCGCGAAGAGCGTCGTCGTCGTTGGCCTTCACGGCGACAAACGCCTCGCGCTCATTCTCAGGAAGCTCGAGAGCGGCGTCGATGAGTTCGTCGATCTTTTTCCACCTCGAAGGGTCCATGGTGACGATCGTGTCAGAAACAAAGGGTGATCGAAGGTTCCGGGCTACTAATCTATCACAAGCAAAAAAAAATATTCGATCCGATGATAGCTTCCGGACGGCCTCCACGCATTCGGTTGTGGGCTTAATAGCCGACAGCAAAATAATATTCTCGGAGGTTAGTATCGTGAAGTTAAAATCAACAGTTATCTTAGTTCTTTTTACCGCTCTTCTTACGCAGACGTCGTTCGCGCAGATCGGTGGCGGTCCCGGTACGATCGGGTACATAACATTCAATCAACCCGCATTCGACCAGAGCCTGACAAACGCGGTCGCAGGCAATGTCATGGGCTACCAGTACGTTCTCATCAAGAACGGTCAAATGGTTACCGAAGGTGCAGGCGGGCTTGCGGAGGGATTGGCCGACGGTTATCTGACGATGACCACTTCGACACCGACAAACATCGGAAGCCTGGCAAAGTTCCTGTCAGGTACTGCGATGCTTCATCTGATGGTTAATGGAGCCGGACCGGGCGGATCATGGGACCAGGGGCAGTCGCTTTCACAAAAGTTAAACAGACCGTTTACGACGATCGTTCCCGATGTGTGGGTCACGGGTAATAAAGCCGGGATCGAGGACATCACGATCCGCGAACTTCTGCAGCATCGATCGGGATTCGACACCGATAAATCGAGCGTAACCGGACGCGGCGTGCTGGACTATCTGAAGGACAACGACGGATTTTATAGTTCGCAACACGGCACCCGCGAGTACGCGAATATCAATTTTGTGCTCAACGGCTACCTGCTGACGATGTACGAATATCCGGGTGCAAAGACGGCATACAACTCGGTGATCAACACCTACGGCTTAAATCAGCCGAACGCGGATCAATATGTGAAAGGAGCCGCCGGAACATCGATGCACTCGATCATGAAAACGCGAATCTGGGATCAGATGACACCGGCGATCAATCCGAACTGCGACGCGGCGAATACGCTTCAGACTACTGCGGCGTATTACTACTCATCGAAAAACGCGGTCTTTTCGGAAGGCGGGATCTCCAGTCATATGGACACGACGGGACATTGCGGCGGTGAGGGAGGTTATTACATGTCGATGCGCGATCTGGCGAACTACATGGCGCACTTCAGTGCAAGCAATACGATCGTTAACAGCGAGGCTCGCAACTTGATGTTCAATGATGCGATGAATCCCAACGATCGTCTCGTCTGGGGAACAAGCACAACGGACACTTGGATGGCCGACAATTTCAACATGCCCAATGTCGTATGGTCAAACGGCATCGGCGACGACAGTTTGGGCCGAGGCTATCGGGCCGTCATCATTAGGCTACCGCAAAATTACTATCTTGTGATGGCGACGAATTCGCCGGATCTGTCGGCAGGTTCGCTTTATAACGCAGGTGTAAATGCTTTCAAGGCGGGAATGCAGCACAACTTTTAATTTGACGTCGCGGTCCGAAAGACAAACCGCAATCTAAACAGGGATGAAAGGAGCTGTTCTTCTTCATCCCTTTCATCTCCTCCATCTTTGTCCGAAATTTTCACCCATCGGAACATGTCAGGTCTTATTCAACTGCAGATACAGCCAGGCCTTTGCTTTTTGCCACTCACGCATGACCGTGACGGCCGAAACACCGATCACCTCGGCAGTTTCTTCGACGCTAAGCCCGCCGAAAAACTTCAGCTCGACGATTCGTGCCTTGCGTTCGTCAAATGTTGCGAGCTCAGTCAGCGCTTCATCCAGAGCTACAAGATCGGCATCCTTCTCATTCGTTACGATGAACGCCTCTTCGAGGGAAACTTGTTGAAGCGCGGCGGCTCTTTTGCTCGGACGTTTCCGCGCGAAATCGACGAGGATCCGGCGCATGAGTTGAGCAGAAACTCCAAAGAAGTGTGCGCGGTTCTGCCACTTCGCGGTCTTCCAATCGATTAGCCTAACGTAAGCTTCGTTCACGAGAGCCGTAGTTTGAAGAGTATGACCTTCGCGCTCGCGGCCCATATAGCGCTTTGCGATGCGGTGCAGCTCCGCATAGACGACAGGGGTGAGTTTATCGAGCGCTTCCGCATCACCCTCGCTCCATCGCTGCAGGATCTCGGTCAAATTTTGTGAATCGTGGTTGGGCACGTTGAGCTTGCGATTTTATCGCAAACAAGACTTTTTCGCCCGTGAGAAAAAATATTCCTCGATCGTGATAGTTAATCCTCGTCTCTAACGCATTCTCTAGCGGGCAGGGAAATGCCCGCACTAAAGAAAGGAGAAATTGAAATGAAACGATCGAACATTTTTATCGCTATGTTAGGGCTACTGGTTTTTGCCGGCGTAAGCGGCGCGCAGACTATAAAGTTCGGAGTAAAGTATCCGTCCCCGGACAAGGTGGTCACGGAGGTGAATTTTCCGGCACCGCCAGACCGGAACTTCGTCATTTTTGAAGCGGCCATACCCGCAAGAACGGAAGCAGACTGTTTCGCCAGCCGGAATTTCGCAAATGCGGTTCCGGTCAGCACGGATCGTGCCTCAACAGTCTACGACCCGACTACAGGGACATGGTTTCTAAGAAACAGCAATTCGACAAGCCCGATCGAAAGTTGCACGGTCCTCCTGGTGCGTTCGTCGATCGGCTCAAACGATCTCATGATGTGGCAAGCAAACTACGGCACGTCCGCTTTTTACGAGAACGATGAGAAAGAGGAACAGCAGTCGGGAGAAGCAAATCCGGCAAAGGCTCAAAGGAATATGGCGACGTCTTTCACGCTCACCTTCAACGGGCAGACTACTGTTCCTTGATCTGCGAAGGCAAGAATTGAAGGTGAACTGAAGCAGCGGACACGCATTACGCGTCCGCTATTTTATTTTTGAGACTTTGTTCGTGCCGGAGTTCCGCGATCCGTTTCGAACACTCTTATCCACAAGGTCGGGTTCGACAAATCGCCGTCTGGCTTCATCCGAGAACAGCAATTCGCGACTATAGAATGTCAGCGGATAATCCTTGTCCCATTTGCAGGCGACCTCATTCGCTTTTTCGAGAAGTGATGCTCCATTCTTCGACGGGTTGAATTCTGCAACGGTGCGCATCCAGAAGAGTGTGATCGTTTCGTGGTAGGGCATCTCCTTTTTCAGATCGACTTTGAAAGCGTTCTCGAGCAGATTCAGAATTCCGCCGCGCATCTTTTCGTAAGCCGTGTCGAGATCGTGCCGTGTCAAATAATAAAGTGCGACGACGAGATGCTCTGCATGTTTCCAATCGTCGTGCCGGACGGTTGCATCCTCGAACGATCGGACGAGATCGATCACCTCGCTTTCATGTTTGTATTTCATAATCCCACCAAAATAAAAAGACAGAATGAAACCGGCTGTCGGTCCGAATCATTCTGTCTGAACTTCGAACCGTAATATTACATTAATGATCCGCTGCTCCCGAACCGACCAATCTTTTACGTCGGCACTCTTTGCGTCTTGGTGCCTTTGCGACGGTGAGTTAACCCGCCGCGGGCTGCCCGTGGATGATGATCAACTACACCTCGTCTTGTCAGTACCGCCTGCGGTCGCGGGTGGGTTCTGGCTGGAACTGAATAGCCGAATTCAACTGCAACGGATCGCGGACGCGACTGGACCGCAGGCAGCCTGCCTGCCTGACATCGCCGCTTCGGCCGATGTCAGCTTCTGTGTTGTCGAATCATAGTAGTTCCACGCCCTCGGAAGCCTCGGCGTGCAGGCAGGCTGCCTGCGGTCAAGTCGCATCCGCCACACGCGCATGAAAATGAAAAACGGCTGACGAGATGTCAGCCGCAATCCAAAATCCAAAATCCAAAATCCAAAATCGTCAGGCTGCTACCTTCACCTGCTCGACTTCGGTGTGATCGTCCATGAACAGATATTTCTT
This sequence comes from Acidobacteriota bacterium, assembly GCA_003223025.1. Taxonomy (GTDB): domain Bacteria; phylum Acidobacteriota; class Blastocatellia; order Pyrinomonadales; family Pyrinomonadaceae; genus OLB17. The sequence continues at coordinate 69,161 of QHXR01000003.1, read as the reverse complement.
CCATTCGGGACGCGACTCGGCGTAATGGCAAAGCAGTACGTGATCGAGTCCGAGACGCAGAAGCTTTTGCGATGTGAGCAGCGGCATGCGCGCCTGTTCGGGCGTACGATTGCCTTTTCGCTGGTTACATTTCACACACGCCGTGACGAGATTCGCAGGTGTGCTTTCTCCGCCCTGGGCACGGGGCAGAATGTGATCGAGTGTAAGATCTTTCGCGTGACGATGATCGCCGCAGTACTGACAGCGATAACGGTCACGGATGTAAACGCGAGCACGCTTCATGGTTGTCTCGCGGCGGTTGCGGCGAACATGAATATAGTGCCGCAGTCGAATCACGGACGGGACGGGGAAAATCGTCGAGGGTGAGTGAAGGACGTTATCACCGTCATTCTCCTCGACAAAGACCGCGCCGCGAAACCAGAGACAGACCGCCCGCGCAACGCCAACCGTTCCGAGCGGCTCGTAAGAAAAGTTCAACAGTAGTACACGACCTGTCAGCAAAACGTTCTATCCTCCTTTATTTTCGCGGTAGAAACCTAGTCTCATTCGGGCAGGTATTTTCTACCAGTAATTTAATTCAATTGTGTGCCTAAAGACAAGCACAATATGTTGGACATCCGACACTTCGTCAAAACAATATAGACGGGTCGGAGATCCAAATCATCGGTCCGTTTGAGCGCGATCATGACGATGTGCGAACTCACGTCTCAAAACGCTTCCGAAAAATCTTCACTCCACGCGGTCTAAGACGCTAAAATACGACATTACTTGTTTCCAAAGTCCGTCTACTTTTACTCTGGAGGTACCCGTTTATGATCAACGGCGCACACGTCGTTCTAGCCAGTAAAAATCCCGACGCGGACCACGCGTTCTTTCGCGATGTTTTGAAACTTTCATCCATCGATTTGGACGGCAGCTATGTCATCATTCGCTTGCCGGAATCGGAAGCTTCGATACATCCGACCGACGGCGAGGTTCCGCATCACGAACTCTATTTCTTGTGTGACGATATCAATGCGTTCACCGCAGACATGAAGGGACGCGGCGTCGAGTGCGGAGAGATTCGGGATCAGGGCTGGGGAATTCTCGTCACGATAACATTACCGAGCGGTTCTCCGCTTCAGGTTTACCAGGCGCGTTATAAACGACCGTCAGAGTCTGATTAACAGTTCTTTAATATACAAGGAGGAAATAAATGCAAAGTACGTCACTTAAGTCATCATCGTTTCTCGGCGAACAGTTTGGCCGGGAGCTCGAATACGAGGTCCGCGCCACGCGCGAATGTCTCGCGGAAGTTCCCATGGATAAGCCCGATTGGAAACCGCACGAAAAATCGATGCAACTCGGTTATCTCGCACAGCTTGTTGCCGACATCCCGCGTTGGATCCAATACACGATCGAAAAAGGCGAGATCGATTTTGCTAATTACGAGCAGTTCAAAGGCTCGACGGCGGAAGAGCTCGTCGCCCATTTCGAGAAGAGCGTCGAAGGAGCGAAGAAGGCATTGGCGAATGTCACCGACGAAGATCTTAAGGGAACTTTCTATCTCCGCCACGGCGAGAAAGAATTGTTCAACTCGCCGAAGGACGAGAGCATCATGCAATCGTTGAATCATCTCGTCCATCACCGAGGACAGTTGAGTGTGTATCTCCGTATGAACGATCTTCCGATCCCATCGATCTATGGTCCTTCGGGAGATAGTGGAGGATTTTAACTGATTGTCTTGTCGCTGAAGGCGACGAACATTGTCGGAATTTTCTTGTCGCCAACGGCGACGAACATTAAAGCCTAGGGATGAGCGAGTGAAACGAGCGAATCCCTAGGTTACGTATCAATGCATTTACGTCGCTGTAGGCGACGAACAACTGTTGCTCTCCTTCAGAGAGCGATCTATGAAAATGACCGACCTAGGGTTTCATTCGCTTCGCTCATTCACCCTAGGCTTTAATGTGCGTCGCCGTTGGCGACAAGAACTATGATTCGAAGCATACTCGCTTTCAGCGACGGATTTTGTATTGTTCTTGCCCGTTTCACTCGCTCATCCCTAGGCTGTAATGTTCGTCGCCGGTGGCGACACGAACGCGATGAATCGCGAAGTTGAACTACGCGATGAATCGCGCACTCTGAACTCGCTAACCCTTCGCACAGATGACCTGCTTTAGCTCGGCGACGATCGTCAAGCAATTTTCAGAAATTAATTTTCTTATCGATGAAAAAATTAGAAGTGACGATAGCCGGATCGAGGCAGACGAATTGTTTTCTCGCGTGAGGCAAGTTCAACGATCCCGCTGTTTGAAGTGATCTCTCCGATGCGTGTTATCGGAGTCGAATCGGTGCGTGAAAAGTTTTTTGAATTTGATGTGAAGAGCAGTTCAAAATCTTCACCCGAGGCGAGAGCGAACTTCATAATTTCATCGACAGAGAAGTCGGAAATATTTTCGTCGATCGGAATAAGATCGAGTTCGATTCGCGCACCGACTCCGCTCGCGTCGCAGAGATGATGCAGATCCGCGCCGAGTCCATCGCTGATGTCGATCATCGACGTCGCGAGTTTTTTCGCGGCCAGATATTTTCCGATTTTGACGCGCGGTGTTGGCGAGAGCTGACGCAGGAGCAGATCGTTTTTTCTCCGACGCAACTTTGAATATCTTGTCCCTGATTCAAGCAACTTGAGTCCGGCTGCGGCACCGCCGAGGGAACCGGTGACGAATATCGAATCGCCGCGTTGAGCTCCGCTTCGCATGATCGCGCTTCCCCGAGCGACTTCGCCGGCGACGATCGAGTCGATCACGACCTTATCCGGTGAGCTCGAGACGTCGCCTCCGACAAGTTCGATCCGGAACCGTTCTGCCAAAGCGAACCAACCGTGATAAAACTTGTCGACAAACTTTCCTCTCCATAGTCGCTTTGGAATTCCGATCGAGAGCATCGCCCACTTTGGCGTGCCGCCCATCGCCGCAATGTCCGAGAGGGAAACGGCGAGGGCCTTATGGCCGAGGAGTTCCGGCCGGGTCCATTCCATACGGAAATCGACGTCCTCAACGAGCAGATCAGCCGTGATCACAAGGTCGGTTCGGGCATTTTTCGGCAGGACGGCGCAGTCGTCCCCGACCCGTTTGAGCCCGTATTTGTCCTTAATGTTTCGGATGAACTCAAACTCGCTCCGCATACAAACTTATTGACACAAATTTAGTAAATTCATACAATAACGGCGATCGTCTTTACCGAAAACTTTAACACAGAATTCACGAATTGATGGGACAATTGGCTGTAGTGATACCTGAGAAGATTTATTTTAAGATCGGCGAAGTTTGTGAGCTGGTCGGGGTGCAGGCGCACGTGCTGAGATATTGGGAAACGGAATTCCCGATGTTGTCCCCGCAGAAAAACCGTTCGGGCCAACGAAGCTATCGGCGACGTGATGTCGAGATCGCGCTGCGGATCAAGCAGCTCCTGTACGAAGAAATGTTCACCATCGCCGGGGCCAAGAAGAAGCTTCAAGGCGAAATGCGTGAGACGACAAAGCTCAAAGTCGTACATCCCGAGCCGCAGGTCGAGAACGATGGTTCGAATAATCTCGTTCAGGGATTGTTCGATGACGACCTTGTGATCGACGACTCTGAGCCGGTCATCGCACGGATGCCGCAAAGCATGACACCGGAACGACGTGAGGCGTTGAAATCTCTGGCCGATCAACTTCTCGAGCTACGTCAAATGTTAAAGACGACACATAAACGCGAATCCGAGGAACGTCTCAGAAAATAGTCGTGTTTGACAAAGCCTACCCGTAAACCTAATCTGAAAATCGATATTTCGGGACGTAGCGCAGTCTGGTAGCGCGTTCGCTTGGGGTGCGAGAGGTCGCAAGTTCAAATCTTGTCGTCCCGACCACATTTAGACGGTCACAGAGTCCGAGATGGTAAGGGGATGTAAAAACATCTCGGCTTATCATCTCGGATTTCTTTTTTTGTCGCCCGGTATCCGGGCGGGCGTCCCGTGAATCTCCGTTATAAAGCAACAGCCATGACCGTGGCTCTCACTGTTATTTCTGCCAGTATTCTCATCGCACAACCTGCGAGATAACTGAATCTGTATTTTATTGCGGAGTGTCGGTCGTCTGAACCTCGACCACCGACCACAATACGCATGTCCCCCACCGCGTAATTTTTCGACCATTATCAAAAAGACGTATGAAGGCGACAGCTCTCGGTATCCTTTTGTCGATTCTTGTGTTCCCGATCATCGGCTCCGATATTGCACGCGATACGCGGCGAAAAGGCGCGGTACTCAACGACGGAAATCTCGATCCGACGTTTGGCGTCGGCGGCAAGGTCAGAACCGACATTCAGGGTGATTTCGACAACATCCGCGCCGTCGCTATCCAGGGCGACGGCAAGATCGTTGTAGCCGGAAGTGCTTATAACGGAACGAACATTGATTTTGCCGTTCTGCGTTACAACACGAACGGTACACTCGATGCGTCGTTCGACGGTGACGGCAGAGTTATAACGCCTGTTTCGAACGGCGACGATCTGGCCAACGGAGTTGCTATCCAGCCGGACGGAAAGATCGTAGCGGCAGGATTTGCCACCACCTTCGGAACCGACGACTTTGCCGTCGTCCGTTACAACGCCGACGGATCGCCCGATACGACATTTGATGCGGACGGAAAGGCAACCTTCAATATCTCTCCCACGTTCGATGACATTGCTACATCAGTAGCGGTCCAGCCGGACGGAAACATCATTGTAGGCGGGTTCAGCAACAATGGATCGGACGACGATTTCACCGTCATTCGCCTCACTGACGCCGGAGCGCTCGATCCGACCTTTAACGTGATCGGTATATCCACGTTCCCGGTACAGAGCGGTGATGATGCTGCGAATGCGGTCGCGATCCAGAGCGATGGCAAGATCGTAGTTGCGGGATACACCGAAACAGGGAATGAAAAGGATTTCGGTGTGGCCCGCCTGACCTCGACCGGTTTGCTGGATCTGTCGTTTGATATCGACGGCCGGGTCGCGAGCAGTATTAAGGTTGGTGACGATATAGCTAATTCGGTCGCTATCCAACTTGATGGCAAGATCGTCGCGGCCGGATTCGCGCGTGACTCGGGGCCCGATTCGGACTTCGCCGCCGTGCGCTACAACACGGACGGTTCGCTTGACAATAGTTTTGATACGGACGGAAGAGTCATAGCAACTGTTGCAAGTCCCAACGATATTGGCCGATCCGTGGCGCTTCAGCCGGACGGAAAGATCGTAATTGCCGGAGAAACAGACAACGGGTCGGATCTCGATTTCGGTGTCGTACGTCTGAATACCGACGGCTCGCTCGATCTGACCTTTGATCTGGACGGCAAAGTCATAATCGACTTTCAAAACTCTAGCGACACTGCCTATGGCGCCGCAATACAGTTGGACGGCAGGATCGTCGTTGTCGGAGATTCGGACATATCGTCAGTTCACGACATCGGACTTTTGCGCCTCGGATCCGTCACCGGAGGGCAGCCGCGATACATTGCGCCGGGCGGTACCGACGTGGCTAACGACTGCTTATCGAGCAGCAATCCTTGCGGGACGATAGCCCACGTCATTTTACTTGCGGCTCCGGGCGATACGGTCAGCCTCTCAGCGGGAACGTATACAGAGTCTGGACTGATCGTTGATAAGGATCTGACATTTACCGGTTCCGGTTCGGGAACCACGATCATCCAGGCAGGAGCTTTTCGGAACAGCGTGGCAACGGATCGAGTATTCAGCATCAACAGCGGCGTTACGGTGTTTATGAGTGATCTCACGATCCAAAACGGACAGGCACCCGACGGAACCACCGGAGCCGACTGCACGTCGCTCCCATGTTTGCCGGCGTCAAACGGCGGTGTTGGAGGAGCCGGCGGCGGTATCCTCAATAACGGAACGCTGACGCTTACCAACATGGTGCTGTCGGGCAACCGAGCCGGCAAAGGCGGCACGGCCGGTAATATAAGTTGTCCGGTCGGAGCTTGCAATAACATCGGCGGCGAGGGGGGCACCGGTGGCGGAGTGTACTCGACCGGCAGCCTGACGGTGAGCTCCAGCACCTTCACCGACAATCACGCTGGCGAGCCCGGCGATGCAGCCGCAACGATCGGATGCGGAAGCTGCAGTTCGAATCCCGGCGACACTGGCAACGGCGGAGCCCTCAGCGGAAATACGGTGAGTGTTGATTCGAGCACTTTCACGGAAAATTCGGCAGATGACGGAGGTGCGATACTGCAGGGAGCGACCGCGATCACGATCACGAAGAGCACATTCGCGGAAAACTCCGCGTCGAACACGGGCGGTGCCATAAACTGCAACGGTCCTCTTCCGGGTCAAAACTGCTCGATCTCCGAAAGCGCGATCTATGACAACTTCACTTCAGGGACCCAGGGCGGAACCGTCGCATTCTTTGGGCTGTCGACGAAAAATATCTCGAACACAACCATCACCGGTAATGATTCGCTCGGCGATGCCGGCGGGATCTTGGCAAATGCCGGAACGGTCAATATCACGTTTGTAACGATCGCGAACAATATCGCTGATGCGAACAACAGTACAACCGGAGACGGCGGCGGGATCAGGAATGAAGCCGCAACGGTCAATCTCAAGAACAGCATAATCGTTGACAACTCCGATGATGGCGGCGAAGCACCCCAGATCTCCGGAGCGATAACGTCTCTCGGCTACAATCACGTTGAATCAACGACCGGCGGAGTGTTTACACCGACAGCGGGTGACGTCATCGGAAGCGAGAACGGACTTGGACCGTTGGCGAACAACGGCGGTCCGACCCTAACACGTGGATTGTTCGCAAACAGCGAAGCACTAGATCAGATACCAAACGGCACGAACGGCTGCGGCGTCGCACCTTTTAACATCGACCAGCGAGGCGTTGCACGACCGGCCGACGGTCTTTGCGATAAGGGTGCGTTTGAAGGAAACCTGGGTGCTGCTCCGCAAGAAATAGACGTCACCGGTCTGGCGGTTTCTATTCCCGATCTTGATACGACTCCATCGGCTCTCGACGATACCGATTTTGGGCCCACGGACATTACCGGTGGAACAGTTGTTCACACGTTCACAATACACAATTCCGGCACGTCGGATCTCGTGGTCTCAAACCCGATCATCACCGGCGCAAATCCGTTGGATTTTTCTGTTACCGCGCCTCCCACGTCGCCCGTGGCTCCGGGCGGAACGACGACATTCGAAGTTACGTTTGATCCGAACTTGCTCGGTTTGCGCACGGCGGTCGTCAACATCGTCAACAATGACCTAAATGAGAATCCCTATCACTTTTCGATAAGCGGCATCGGCGCAGTTCCGACTGCAGCAACGGTCTCACTCAGCGGACGAGTGAGAACGTCCGGTGGCGTTGGAATAAGTAACGCAATTTTAACTCTAGTAGGTCAGGACGGCTCAACGAGAATTTCTCGATCGACCAGTTTTGGCTATTTTTATTTCGACGACGTCCCGGCGGGAGCGACGTATTTCTTGAGCGTCAAACATAAGAGGTTTACTTTCAACCAACCCGGGATTCTGATCTCGGTGTTGGATGAAATTACCGGCCTCGATTTTGTCGCCGACAGCTCCGGTGTTGAACGTAAGTGAGATTAATGCCGAGCGCCGATTAAGAGAGCCATCGTAACCGGTAAAGTTTGTGTGAAGAGCCTCGACGTTCCCCTCGACGCGGCATAGATGGCTGACTTTAAAAGTGCCCTCGGACATAACCAGTTATTCAAAAGTTCGAAGGATTGACGAATAACTTTCTTAACCCGTTTCAAAAAACAAAAGGTGAAAATATTGAAAGGAGAAGACGCATCTTCTCCTTTCAACTTTTCACCTTTTACCAAGCCCAGTTTTACGTCACGGCTTAACCGTTAGATAGATCGTCTGTCCGCGACGCGAGATCAAAAGTAGAACAGGTTTTCCGTTCGCGCTTTCGAGGGCCGACTGCACAGCATCCGAGTTGCTCACCGGTTGGCGATTGATCTCCAGAAGGATGTCGCCTCGTGCGATACCCGCTTCGGCCGCGGCTCCGTCAGCATCGATACCGGTAACAACCATTCCTTCGGGTTCACCTTCGAGACCGAACTGCTTTGCTATCTGAGGCGTGACGGGTTGGAGTGTCAGACCGAGCTTGCCGGTATTGGAAAGTTTCTCCCGACCTCCGTCGTTGCCATCATCCTCATCGGTCTTGTTGCCAGGCATCTCAAACTCATCCAGCGTCGCGGTCAATTCGTGCGGGCTGCCGTCACGAAGTACGGTGACGTGGATCTCCGTTCCCGGAAGCGTTCCGGCGACCTTATTTCGAAGGACGTTGCTATCCTCGATCTTCTCTCCGTTGATCGCGACGATGACATCAGTCCTCTTGAAGCCAGCCTTGTCGGCCGCGCTTCCTTTGCGAACATCACTCACGAGAACTCCGCTCGTGTCCTTTAATGCAAGAGCTTGCGCCGTATCTTCGTTGAGATTTTGAATTCCGATGCCGAGCAGTCCGCGACGGACCTTTCCGTCTTTGAGTAGTTGCTCCATCACCGACTTTGCCATGTTCGAAGGGATAGAAAATCCGATCCCGATATTTCCGCCTGACGGTCCGCCGGATAGGATCTGCGAATTGATCCCGATCAACTCACCGTTGAGATTGACGAGAGCTCCACCGGAATTGCCGCGATTGATCGGGGCATCGGTCTGAAGAAAATCTTCAAAGCTTCCATCGCTCAGTCCGGTCCGGCGACCCTTTGCCGAAATGATGCCGGCCGTTACTGTCTGTCCGATTCCGAGCGGATTACCGATCGCAAGAACGATGTCACCGATGCGGACCGTATCTGAATTTCCGAGGTTCAGGAACGGCATGTTCTGCGCCTCGATCTTCAGTACCGCAAGATCGCTAGGCTTGTCGGCTCCGACGAGCTTTGCCGTGAATGTTTTGTTGTCGCTCAGGTAGACGGTGATCTTCTCGGCACCATCGATGACGTGAGCGTTGGTCAGAATTGTGCCATCGGCGCTAACGATTACACCTGATCCGAGTCCTCGCTCGATACGCGGCTGAGCTCTTTGCTGCGGCATCGGAAACTGCCTGAAAAAATCGTCATCGCCAAAAGGACTTGCTTGCGGTTGACTGGTCTCTGAGGACCGACGCGATCGGGACTCGGCTTCGATGCGTACGACGGCAGGCGAAGTTCTTTCAACGACGTCGGCGTAAGAAGTGCGGACGCCATCAACCACGAGAGGTGCCGGCGGTGCCGCGGGTTCGCTCGACGCGGGCAGTTCGCTTGCGCCAAACAGGCCGGTTCTGCAACCGCCGACGAGCCCGGCAGCAATGATGAATAAGGCTAAGACAAGATTCCTTCTTAACATTTATGCTCTCCAAAAGATTACTTTCTCAAATTCTAACGAATGCAAAGTGGCTTGCAAGTGCGTGAATACAAATACGATGCTCAATGAATGGTGTTTCAAGAAAATTGAAGTTTCTTGCATCGCAGAGGGAAGCGACTTTCGGCCGTACGGCTCAGGCGGGGAGACTAGCTTACCGTTATCTTGGGCGATTCATCGCTGAACACGTAAGAAAGCGATTTGTAGACGAGCTTGGAGCAAAGAAATGCAGGAGCATCGGAATTGTCGGCTTTTGAAAATTCAACAAGATCCATCCCGATAACACGACGCTTTTTTGCAAGAGTGCGAATCAACGCCAGCGTCTCATACCAGCCTAGTCCGCCGGGCTCCGGAGTACCAGTCGTCGGTACGAGGCTAGGGTCGAGTCCATCGATGTCGATCGTGAGATAGACGTTTTCCGTCAGCGCGTCGACGGCCGGGTCGATCCAATCTGTTTTGCCGACGATGTCCTTCGCCCAGAATATCTTCGTCGGAAGACCCGAGTTCAGCGAACGAGCTTCGTCGGCCGAGATCGACCGAATGCCAACTTGAACCGAAGGAATGCGGAGGTCCTTGACGACGCGGGCCATGATCGAAGCATGCGAGTGCGGCGTGCCGTCGTAGGTGTCGCGAAGGTCTGCGTGAGCATCGATCTGGAGGACGCTCATGTTGTGAAATTTTTCGGCGTGAGCTTTGATGACGGGAGCTGAAACGGAGTGTTCGCCACCAAGCATACAGATGAACTTTTCCGAGTCGAGGAGTTCCTTCGTGCGATCGTAAAGCGATTCCATCATCGCTTCGGGAGTGTCGCGTGACCCGAATTCTTCAAGAGTGTGAATGCCAAGTTTGTAAACTTCCGAACCGGTCTCTTCCTCGTACAGCTCCATGTTCCGCGAAGCATCGACGATCGCCATCGCTCCGTCTCCGGTTCCGGTACCGAAAGAAACTGTCCCTTCGTACGACACCGGCCACACCAGGATGCGCGACGAATCGAAGGAGGAAAACTCCTCCTCCTCGATGCCGCCGAAATTCATTGGAAGTGTCGCGGATTCGCTCATGAAATTTTCGAATTGCGATCTCGTGAGAGTGAAGCCCCAATCGAAAATCGCAAATCTAAAATCGAAAATTCCTAAGGAACGTCGATCGTCATGTCCTTGCCGGCGAAACTGAAGTTCGGACGCTTTCGTCCCTTCATAAATTTCGCCGCAGTCTGCGATAAGGCGGTGATGATCATGGGAAGAGCGATCGACGGATCGGCCGGTACGTAAGCCGTCGTCGCGCCTTTAAGTAACTTTCCGAATACCGCTGTGTGATTCCCCGCGTAAGAAGGAGTCCGGATTTCGAGCGGCACCGTATCGGTCGTAATGGACACGGCGTATTTATGACCGCGAGCCGCATTGCGAAGCATGTATGACGAGATCTCCGCCATGTGGAGCATATTCTGGCTGCACGCGCTGCCGAGCGTGATGACGCCCGAGTTACGCGTTTTCTGCGCGATCTGCATCATCTCCATCGTGTCGGTCGTCGTGTCGAATGTGAATTGCGATTTCTTCTCGAATCTCGCGCGGGCGATCCCGACAGACAATTCAGTGCTTAACAGATCGGGACAGAAAACCGGGATACGAGCTTTATAGGATGACGTCATGATGCCGTCCTCGTGAGCGATCTCTGCAAGTTCGCGGCCCATCAGCAAAAGAAATTCGCGAACCGAGTAAGCACGACTTGTGTCGAGTTGATTGATAACGCTGCCGACCCATTCATCCGCTTCGCGATATTCATCGCGGTTGGCGAGAAGATCTCCGACGCGAGCGACATCCGATGACTCGAGCTCTTCATCCGACATGCTCGGGTGTGCCTGATAGTGACTGCGTCCGAGAGTTTCGTGAATGTCGTGGAAAAGAACCGTGCCCGACATAACTATGACGTCGACGAAACGGTTCTTAATTACATAAGCCAGCAGCCGCCGCATACCCGATGTGATGAGATTGCCCGATCCGCAAAGATAGATCGTCGAATTGTCATCGAGCATGTCCAACCAGATCCTATGTGCTTCCGCAAGCTGCTTCGCACCGAATCCGGCACCCTCCATCTTCTCCAACAGTCCGGCGACGGAGCGATCGCGATCGATCGGCACCGGTCGTGTCGGTACTGTCAGAAATTTTGAAGCTTTAGTTTTCTTTTGAGCGGCCATTATGATTCTCCAAACAGATAATTTCGATATAAAAATTTTTAGCTACCCGCGGCGCCGTTAGGCGTCATGTACGTGTAGCTCCCAGCTTGATTCTCGTAAAACTCGATCAACTGATTTCCTTCCTTCGTAGAAAGCTCGCCGTCCCGAATTCGTTTCATAACGGTTCGTCGGAACTGGTCGTGGAGCTGGATCGCATCAAACCGAACCGTGCTGAGAGTGTCAGCGAGCGTTGCTCCATAGATCACCTTCTTAATGATGTGACCGTCTTCTCCGATAAAAATGTGAGCCTCATGGGGCACCCCGAACAGGTTATGGTTATTACCCATAACTTCCTGATAAGCCCCGACAAGCATCATCGCTAAATAATAAGGCTCGTTCTTAACTAATTTGTGTAGTTCGAGAACGGGCTTTATGTCGTGAAGGTCCACGAACTTGTCAACGATACCGTCGGAATCGCAGGTTATGTCACATAGGGTAGCATATTCCGTCGGCTTTTTGTTGAGTTTATGTATTGGAATGATTGGAAATAGCTGTTCGAGCGCCCAGTTGTCCGGCATCGAGCGGAAAACCGAGAAGTTCGTCAGGTACTTCGCGCACAGAAGCCGTCGAAGGTCGTCAAACTCCTCCGAGACGTATTTTTTCTGCTGTGCAAACTGGTCCGCCAGTTCGCAAACATCCCAGAAAAGCACCTCGCCTTTACCTTTAGCTTCGAGATCGATCAACCCGAGATCGAACATCGTAAACAGCTCTTCGCGATGCTCGAGAGCATCGTGATAATACTCGCGATAGTTCTTCGCATTGATGGTCTCGCGAAGATCGTGGAGCTCGCGAATCACTGGTGGATCGTCCTTGTCGATCGTCATCGGCGTAAGATCCTGGACGACAGTTTCGATCTCTTCCTGAACATTCGTTACGAGGATCGCGTGATACGCCGACAGGAATCGTCCCGACTCCTGAATGATCGTCGGGTGCGGAACAATTTCGTCGTCGCAAACAGTCTTTATCGCGTAAATGACATCGTTCGCAAATTCGCGAGCGTTATAGTTCGCCGACGATTCAAAGGAAGTTCGCGATCCGTCGTAATCGACTGCCATTCCTCCGCCAACGTCGAGAAACTGGATCGGAATCCCCATCTTTCGGATCTTCGCGTAGGTCCGGGCCGCCTCTTTCATCGCGTTCTTGATTCGCTTGATGTCCGTGAGCTGCGAGCCGATATGAAAATGAAGCAACTGCAGCATGTCGGCTCGGCCGGCTTCCTGGAGTTGTCGAATGACTTCGAGTATCTCGGTCGTAGTTAACCCGAACTTCGCCGCTTCACCGCCCGACTTTTCCCATTTACCGGAACCCTTCGAGTAGAGCTTGACGCGAACGCCGACCATCGGAAGTGCTGCGTCAGCATTCTCCTCGGTGAACTCCTTGACGAGGCTAAGGGTGTGCTCGAGCTCGGACATCTTCTCGATAACGATGACGACTTTCTTTCCGGCACCGGCACCAGCGAAGGCGAGCTTCACGAAATCACGATCCTTGAAACCGTTCAGTACGAGAAGGCTTTCAGCGGGCTGCTCGAGTGCGAGTGCGGCGTACAGTTCAGCTTTCGAACCGGCTTCGAGCCCGAAGTTGTATCTCGCGCCCTCTTTCAAATACTCCTCGATCACGGCACGATTCTGGTTCACCTTCATCGGGTAAACACACATGTGATCGCCTTCGTAGCCGAATTCCTTTATCGATTTTTTGAAAGAGGTGTGGAGCTTTCGGATCTGTCCTGCGAGAAGTTGAGGGAACCGAAGCAGAACGGGCGTGTTGATGCCCCGCTTAGCGAGATCGTCGATAATTTCTTTTACATCGGCAGTTAGGTTTGAGTTATCCGGCGAATAGACCACCAAATTTCCCTTGCGGTTGACTCCGAAATAGTCGGCCCCCCAATTATCGATCCCGTACGTCTCGACGGTGCGTTCTATGACTGAGCTCAATTTGCGATACTCCCATTGCTGAATTCGAAATCTTCGAAGACCTAAGGTGAAAACTTTAAGCTTAGTAAAAATCTAACAAAAATCAAAAAGTGAGACAACACAAAGTTTTTTAAAGCTTTGCGGGCACGTCGGTCAGATGGCATACGCTTTGCAAAGAATGCAAATTCGAGAGGCTGCCTTACATTCAAGGAGCGGTATAACTCAATGTTTTAGGGCGTTTCGCTGTAGTTACCCGACACACGCATAGGAAAGCTGTCAAAAAATGGTGTCAAAAAGTGTCAGATTGACTGAGGAATAGGTCATGAATACGAATCAACAAAAAGGTTTCTCCCTGATCGAGCTGCTCTTGGTCGTTGTGATAATCGGAGTGATCGCCGCGATGGCGGTTCCGGCATATCAAAAGGGAATGTGGGCGGCGGAAAACGGGGCTGCATTTTCGACTATGCGGACAATGGCCTCGACGCAGGTCACCTTCTATTCGCAGAACGGAAGATTCGGCAGATTGAATGAACTGAATAGGATTATCGGCGGCGGCGCCGGCACCGATGTCGGAGACAGTGTCGTAAAGGGTCGATATGTGTTCACAATGGCACCGGCCGTGCCTACGGACAACGAGCTCAAACAGTCCTACTCGATCATTGCGAGACGGGATGTCTCAGGCGATGTGCTTTATCAGTACGAACTCGACCAAACCGGAAGAATTCGGCAGGTCTGGCCAGCCGGCGGAAACACCGGTAATTAAACAATATTTGGTCGTCTAGGCCATTGATCTCTATCACCAAGATGAATGTTTTTGAAGACCTGATCGAAGAACTCAGAGAAGAAAATCTGCTTGAGCACACGGTCATCGATCTGCGCAGTGCAGGTTATGAAGATCCGTCTGAGCCGGCGGACACTTTCGACTCCGAGTTCGACCCGACCGCTGCTATGGCTTCGGTTCCCGACGGGGACGCGGAGCTGGATGATTCGTCGGAACTAAGCGGGAAAGACTTTTACCGAAAACGTGCGGTTGACGAGATCTCGTGCCTTCAGATGGTTGAGCACATCTTGTCGGGCATCGAGCGCGAGCATTTGAAAGCCGTGCCGACCTCCTACGACGATCTCGAAGCAAAGAAAGCTTTGCATAAGTATCTCCAGGTTGAGGGCGACACTTCCACAACAGAGTACGCCGACGCTGAATTTCAGTTGATGCGGGAAACGGAGACCTGGAATTCGGTACTCGCGAAACGCGATCGCAAGATATCGGTTGCTAATCTTCGAAGGTTCTGCGAAAACTCTCGTCCGGTTCTGAGTTCTCAAGCTCTTGTCGGACTGGCGCGGTTCTATCGGAACGCTCCTTTCTCCGAGTTAACCCGAGAAAAATTTGAATTCGTCATGACTCGCCTCTTTTCGCGTGAGATCGATGGCGAAAAGAGAAAGCTTCTGTTTGGCCGCTCCGATATGAAGGGCCATATCAAAACCCTCTACGCGAATTGGGCGTCAGTCGCTCTCTATTCGACGGACGAGCCCTCGGTGAAAGCAAAGACGATCGTGGCGGGCCTTGCTGAGAAACAGTCTGAGGCTGAAGGCGCGGAAACATTCGATGATCTCATCCGGAACGATTTCTTTAAGAAGATCCACGGCTTCAAGGAAGCGACGGGCGAAATGTTCTTTACGCCCGAAGTCGTCGCCGCGACCATTGAGTGCAACACCAGGGTCGGAAATAAATTCGTCGACCTGATACAGCGCGAGCGACTGCTTGCCGACCTTGACAGCCTCGAACAAAAATACGGGTTCGAGTACGATCAGGAAGTTTCGAACGCCGCCGGACGCACTTTGGAGATCATCGAGCTTCTGAAAAATCTTCCGACCGCGGACGCCAAGGAAGTCCACGAAAGGGAATCCCAACCGGTCGAAACAGAAGCTAAGACGAAGTCAAGCGAATCGCGACGTCGATCACGCCGCAGATTCGAAATATTTGGCGTCAATAAATGGCTTCTTGCTGCGACGATCCTAATCGTATCGACGAGCGGAGGATTATATTTCTGGGCCGATAAGCAACCTGCGGATCAGGAGACATCAGCCGAAAGCGCGAGCGACGTAAACCTCAACGACAGCGAGCTGAAAGACTTTGTACGATCCGCGCGTTCGACGCCAAGCACCCTTTACGCGATCACGCTACCCACCTGGGACCAGCTTAGTGTTGATAAGAAGAAGGATCTCCTGCGGCAAGGATTGAATCTCGTTAGCAGGACCGGTCAGAAGAGCGTACAGTTCGTGAACGCCCGTGGGAGAGTCGAAGGATTTGCTTCTGGAGACAAGGTTGAAGTTAAGAGCTCGCAGTAGTCGAGCTCAACATTATTGTCGGTGATATTGAGAATCTCATACAAGAATGTCGGAATTGTACTTTCGCGACTACACTCGAAAGTCCAAATAAGCTCAATTAAAACTAAACTTAACTAGTATTCGATCCGAAGGCACGCCCGTTGCTAAATAGCGCCGACATGAGCTTGCCTGTTGAGATCGACTAGAACGCCGAAGCCGCGCTCCGAAATGGACGCGGTTTTCGTGTTTCTGCCACGGCCTTCGCAAGCGAACAGTATTATCAAAATCTAGATTTTTAGGAGCACAGATGAACGCAAAGAACGTTTTGTCATTCGCTTCCGACAAAGGAGCGAAGTTTGTATCGGTACGGTTCACCGATCTGCCAGGATCATGGCATCACCTGACATATCCGATCGGTCAACTGACCGAGGATTCTTTCGAAGAAGGATTTGGATTCGACGCATCGAGCCTGCGAGGATGGGCGGCGATCAACGAGTCGGACATGCTATTGATCCCGGACCCGTCAAGGTTCTGGCTTGATCCGTTTGCATCCGAGCCGACGATAGTCGTGATCGCGAATGTCGTCGATCCGATCACGAAAGAAGGGTACGGGTTGGATCCGCGATCCGTCGCCGTTCGAGCCGAAAGTTATCTGAAATTCACGGGTGTCGCGGACACCGTTTTCTTCGGACCTGAAGCCGAGTTCTTCGTTTTTGATCAAGTGAGCTATCACAATAATCAGCAGTCCGCCGGATTCTCCGTCGACAGCGAAGAAGGCCATTGGAATACAGGCCGTTCGGATGACGGAGTGATGAACACCGGGTTTCATATTCGTGCGAAGGAAGGTTACGTTCCCGTCGCTCCGCTCGATACCCTGATCGGGATTCGCAACGCGATCTCGTTGACGCTTGCCGAAGTCGGCATCGATGTCGAATGCCACCATCACGAGGTCGCGACGGCCGGTCAGTGTGAGATCGACTTCCGATTCTCGAATCTTCTTCACACCGCCGACAACGTCATGCTCTTCAAGAATGTCGTGAAGAACACGGCCGTTGCACACGGAAAGACGGCGACCTTCATGCCGAAGCCGCTTTACGGCGACAACGGCTCCGGCATGCACTGCCACCAGTCGCTTTGGAAAGACGGCAGTCCGCTTTTTGCGGGCGATCAGTACGCCGGTCTTTCGGAAATGGCGAAGTTCTATATCGGCGGATTGCTGAAGCACGCACCCGCATTGGTCGCATTCGCCGCTCCGACGACGAACAGTTATAAGAGACTTGTTCCCGGTTTCGAAGCACCGGTGAATCTCGCTTACTCGGCCCGTAATCGATCTGCCGCGGTTCGCATTCCGATGTTCTCGCAGTCGCCGAAAGCGAAACGACTCGAGTTTCGGCCGCCGGATCCAAGTTGCAATCCGTACATCACCTTCGCTGCTTTGCTGATGGCGGGTCTCGATGGAATTCAGAATCGGATCGATCCGGGTGCTCCGCTTGATAAGGATATTTACGATCTGCCGCCGGAAGAGTTGGCCAATGTCCCGAGCCTGCCGGGCTCGCTCGACGAGGCGCTAAAAGCTCTTGAAGCGGATCACGACTTCCTGCTGAAGGGCGACGTGTTTACGACGACAATGATCGAGCGTTGGATCTCGTATAAGCGCGAAAAAGAGATCACTCCGCTTCGACTGCGTCCGCATCCGCTCGAGTTCAGCATGTACTACGATATTTAATTCATGTGACGCTTGATGAACGCACACGGCCCGCGGTTTTTTCGAAGACCGCGGGCCATACTTTATTCGAGTGAGCGTCGCGCCAGAATCTTTTAGAAAAACCAATCGCGATTAAAGACGTCGGGACGAGGATGCGGCTAATCTCTTTTCATCCTCGGTCGGTTTGCTATTTCGCCCGCGAACCGTTGCAGGTGACAGTGAACGAGCCAGGGTTGGGTTGGTCTCCCACAAGATCGGCGAAGAGAACTATAAGGCATGGGAATCCACGGAAAGTTCTCTTCGCCGATTTTCAAGCGTTTAGGTTGCCGACAGAGATCGGTAACAATAAAGCCCCGCACTTTCGTGCAGGGCTGCGGGAGGAAATTATTTAGGCTTGCGATATTTTAGTTGTTGTTGAGGTAACGTTCGACGATAGGTTTCAACTGGGCGAAGTCTATCGGTTTCTGGAGCACATCTGCGCATCCGGCATTTCGAGCTCGGCTTGAGTAAAAATCACCATAAGCTGTTACCGCTACAATCGGAATTCCGTTCAACTCCTCATGACGCCGAATCGTCTTCGTTGAGTCGATCCCGTCCATGACAGGCATTGCGATATCCATAAGAATGAGGTCGGGCTCCTCTTCGACGGCTTTCTCCACTGCCTCATAACCGTCCGCGGCTTCGATCACATCGTATCCTTGGATTTCAAGCAGGATCTTCATCATTTTGCGAAGATCCGCTTCATCCTCAGCAAGAAGTACCCTTTTTTTCATTACATCCTCGTCGTGAAAGTAGCCCATTTGTATCAATATCCTGCATTAAATTTACTTGTCTTTACAGAGTGCAATCGACGTGCCTCCATAGTCGTTTCTAGCACCGCCTTGCTATTTCGGGCGATAAGTGTCAGTGTTGGTGCTTGCAATCCTACTCTCGCGTCTGCTGGAGGACGCGCTTTGTCTTTAACGGTTTTTGGATAAGTTTGAGAGCAGGCCTAGTTAGAACACCAGAAGTAGCTCTCAGAATTTTTGAGTATCCGAGATCCGGCCTTTCCTTCTTAAAGAGAAATCCTAGCCGCGCTCGACACTTCATTGCAGATCCCGGCAGACCGGGAAAGGAAAATAATACAAATGAAACTCTACGTAGGAAACTTATCCTTCAATACTTCGGCTCAGGACCTCAGCGAATTGTTCGCTTCAGTCGGTACCGTTCAGTCAGCAAATGTCATCGAAGATCGTGACACCGGTCGCTCGCGCGGCTTCGGTTTCGTCGAAATGTCGTCGCAGGAAGAAGGCCAGAATGCCATCACCGAGCTCAACGGCAAGGAAGTTGACGGACGCGAATTGAAAGTCAACGAAGCGAAACCGCAGACCAACCGCGCTGGCGGTGGTGGCGGCGGCGGCGGTCGTAACGGCGGCGGCGGTGGCGGACGCGGCGGCTTCGGCGGCGGCGGCGGCGGAGGATATCGCGGTCAACGATGGTAGTAGGTTAATCGCCTATTCGAGGATGCCCCGGCGAATTGCCGGGGCGTTCTCATTTTAGTAGTTCTTAGTCGAGGTCCAGCCCATGGCAATAAACGTCCTATCTCTTTCACGCCGTCACGTATTAGGTGACCTGTATGATCGCTGCGAAGCGGTCACGGCCGCGATTCCTGTGTACCTGGCCGGCGATGAGCCTACGCTCCTTGGTCATGCCGACCAGTCGCTTGGGCTTTACGCAGATGCATTTTCGTTTCACCTCGACACTGAATCCTGCAAGAAACTCTCAGCCGGCCAATTCACGTGCGTCGTTGCTTACGATCACGCAGATAAGAAATCGAACGCGAAGCGTCGCATCCGACTCACTTCCATCACCCTCAAGGGACGCGAAGGATATGCGAAACCGATCGGCAAGCAGCGCTCTTCCGAAGGTTGATTCTTCTGCAGTCCGTTTCACCGTAGTTCGAAAACTTCACCCGCTCGTTCTAAGCCACATAAGCCAGCAGACACAACGAGAAGTATCACGTCCGACGCGTTTTTGCGTCGGAGCATTTTTCAGTATTATTAAATGCGAGTGCCGGAAAGGTTTTAGCCTCACCCTGGAGTAAAGAATGAGACTTAGATTTTTTGCAGTTCTCGGAGCCGCCGGGACTTTGATGTTAGCCGCATGCTCGTCATCGGAAGTCGAGAAACCGAGCGCGAAAGGAAATTCGGCGACGAATGCCAATGCACCCATCGCAGCGGCCGCACCGAATTCCGAAAATTCGAATACGAACGTCGTAGTCAATGGCATGGTCGTTACGCCACAGGCCGTAGATCCTAACTCCGCGACAAGCGCTGACGTGCCCGGAACACCGTTTCAACCGCCGCAGCTTCAGAGCAAACTCGAAAGGCTCCGTCAGGGAGCTGCTCAGTCAGGACCTCCCGTAGATCCGGCTGCACTTGCGTTGAAGTCCGCACGTCCGGCTCCGGACAATTCGACATTCATGTCGTACCTTTCGGACATGGGATACGAGATCCGCATGTTCAAGAGTCATCCTCAACTGCAGAAAGTTGAGAAGCGGACGATGAACGACGGCACCTCAATAATCAAGATTTATTTGCGTAGCGGAAAGGTCGTCGATCTGCCCGGCCAGAGTATCCCGATGCTGGCCACTGCCCCGGCTGCTCAGATTATGAGCGCGGCGGGATTATCTGCTCCGTCCTCGAGACCCGCGCCGGGTTCGACCGGAGCAAAACAGGCGAACTGAGTTATGGAAAAATTTTCTGTTATTTGCCCGTGCTGCGAGGCTACACTTACGATCGACGCGCTAACCGGCTCGATACTCGCCCACGAGGAAAAGAAGAAAGCTCACGGTTCCTTCGAAGATCTCGCCGGAGAGCTCAACAAGCAGAAGGAGCTCCGTGAACAATTATTCGCACAGGAGATGTCGTCCGTGAAAGATCGCGAGCGTCTTTTGGAAGAGAAGTTCCAGGAGGCCCTCAAGCGTGCAGACACCGACATTGATAAGCCGTTTAGAAATCCCCTCGATCTCGACTAAAGATTATTTGTGATACCGACTCCGGCAATGCGATCCAATAAACGCGTGATAGTTGCGCTCGATGTCGAGACGTCGAGCGAGGCTCTCGAACTTGTTAGCGATCTTCGCGACGAGGCAGCGGCATTCAAGATAGGACTGCAATTGTTCACAGCCGCCGGGCCTGATCTGGTTCGAAATATAGCAACCGAAAATCAGGTATTTCTGGATCTTAAGTTTCACGACATCCCGAATACGGTCGCCAAGGCCGGAGTCGAGGCCGCACGTCTTGGCGTTTGGATGTTCAATGTCCATGTTGCGGGCGGTTCGGAGATGATGCGAAAGACGGTCGCCGACGTCA
Source organism: Acidobacteriota bacterium (assembly GCA_003223025.1). Classification (GTDB taxonomy): domain Bacteria; phylum Acidobacteriota; class Blastocatellia; order Pyrinomonadales; family Pyrinomonadaceae; genus OLB17. The sequence goes on along the minus strand of QHXR01000003.1, from coordinate 48,240 downwards.
CAGACTTTTGCAGCCGCGAGAATCGCCGACGTCCGCTAATCCTCGGAGTGACGGTCCTGACGAGTTCCGATGCAAACACGTTGGCGGAGATAGGCATCGAACGATCGACGGACGCTCAAGTCATCGATCTTGCGAACCTGGCATCGGATTGCGGATTGGATGGTGTGGTCGCGTCACCGGCAGAGGCCGCGCGAATAAGAGCTGCCGTGGATAATAAGGAATTTCTGATCGTGACACCCGGTGTCCGCCCGAAATTTGCAACGAACGACGATCAGAAGCGTGTAACGACTCCACGGCAAGCTATTTTAGAAGGATCGGATTATCTTGTGATAGGACGTCCAATCCTGCAGGCGAAAGACCGCGTCGCGGAGCTACGAACGATACGCGAGGAGATCGAGTCGGCTGAAAATGGATAAAACGAAGTCCGGAATGTCACAACAACAAAGATCCTTTCGGCCGCAGAACTTCTTGCCGGCCCTAATCGCGCTTTTTTTCACGTTTCTTGCGTCTGCCGGTTCGCCGGCAAACGCTCAGGCCGTTTCCGATGCAAACGTGTGTCGGATCGGCGAGAAATTAACCTACAACGTAAAGATCGGCAGCTTCACGAACGCGGCGTACGCCGAGCTGCAATGCGTCTCCCGAGGCCGTCTCGCTGACAGGGATGCGATCGAGATCCGTTCGAAGTTCAAAACTTTAAATCTCGCAAGTGTCGCGTTCTATCTCATCGACGAAAGCCGTATAACTTTTGCTTCGCCAAGCACCGGCGTTCCTCTTTACACAACAGTCACTCAAAACGAGTTCGGTTTACCGAAAGAAACCTCGCAGAGTTTTCTAATTTCTCCGACGCCCAATGCGGACATGTTGACGATGATCTATCGACTTCGACAGTCGGGGGGAACCGGCTCGCTTACGATGCAGGAAGGCGAGAAAGTTTATACTTTTACGTTCCAACCTTGGTTTTTGGATAAGAAACAGACGGTTTCAAACGAAAAACAGAGGACGGATGCCGGTGAATTCGATACGACTGTCGTTGGTCTTAAGAGTGAGTATTTCACCGAACGCGGCATGACTAATGTTCGTGTGAATCTGACAAACGACGAGGCTCACGTTCCGGTCTTGATAAGATTCAAAACCGGTAAAGGAAATGTACGGATCGGTCTCGCAAGCGTGCAGAACATCGAACCCGAGGTTCCGACTCTTCCGACAACGGCGGCCGTGCCGGTGAAAACTCCCGTCGCTGAACGCACGCCGCGACCGACCCCGACGCCTGCTCCGTATGTTGAAGGACAGCCGCTGTCATCGGACGTCGCGTTCGATCTTGGAGAGCGTCTCGATTACAGGATCACTTCGCTCGGCCAACAGGTGGCGATGATGAGATTGGCGGCGAAAGAACGGAAGCTCATTAACGGCATGGACACGCTCGTCCTTGAAGCGACGTTCTCCGACATACGCGGCGCATCGCCGTTCGCAGCCGGAGATTACATCCGTGCTTTCGTTCGTCCTGAAAGCTTGGCTCCGATGCAATTAGATATGAAATTTTCTGGCGAGCTTCGGGCCTACTCCACCAGCGCGAAATTTGAGCGCGAGGGAAGTTTGATAACAGCCGGTGCAACTCCAATCGAATCCCCGGTTGGAACGCATAGCATCATCTCGCTCCTCTACGCTGCTCGGTCATTTAATCTGAAGCCGAGTCGAGACGTGAATAATCCGATAAACGATACTCGAGTCGCTGTGCTATGGGAGTCGAAGCCGCACATCTTCACGCTCCGTCCTTCTTTGCCGGAAGTTCTGGTAATGGACGGGAAGCAGGTGCCGGCTCAGCTTATCTCGGTTGCTACGAAGAATATGGCTTTGGATATGCTCTCGATCAAGATCTGGCTGGGTAACGATGAGTCGCGGATGCCGGTTCGTTTTATTCTTGGAAAGTATCAGGCCGACCTGGTCTCGGCTTCAAATAGTTCGCGATAACGTTGATTTAAGGTTTAATTGAAATTGAAAGCGGTTTTCAATTAGGATACACTGGCTTCGGAAGTTTGCCCGTCGTATCCGGAAAATTGATACGGGAAAGAGAATTAGAAATGACATTAGCTGAACTCGCAAAAGGCGAATCCCGAACTGTTCTGTCCGTCCGCGGAGAAAGTCTGGTGACCCGTCGCTTGATGGAGATGGGAGTGATCCCCGGTGTTGCAGTACGAATGGTGAAGTCGGCGCCGTTCGGCGATCCGCTCGAGATCAATGTTCGCGGATATAGCCTGGCGCTGCGGCGCAACGAAGCGGAGTCGGTCGAGCTCGAACAGGTTGCGACCAATGAATGAACGAGAACGGAAATAAGTCTCACCTGACTATCGCGCTTGCCGGAAATCCAAATGCCGGCAAGACGACCCTCTTCAACTCGCTTACCGGCCTAAATCAAAAAGTCGCAAATTATCCCGGCGTGACAGTCGAACGGAAGGAAGGTATCTGGGACCTTGGCGACAGGACCGCTACGTTGATCGACCTTCCCGGTCTCTACAGTCTCGATGCAACGTCTCTCGACGAGCAGATCGCGAGGGATGTCATCACCGGAAAAGTTGAGAATATTCCCCCCCCGGATGTGATCGTATCTGTCGTCGATGCGACGAATCTCGAGCGCAACTTATATCTCACAACGCAGCTTTTCGAATACGGCATTCCCGTCGTGGTTGCGCTGACGATGATCGACGTCTTCGAGAAGCGAAAGCACGAGATCGACATCGCAAAACTTTCCGCGAGCCTGGGCGTTCCGGTGATCGCAGTCAATTCGAAAGCCGAGCGAGGTAAACGAGAGCTGGCGGAAAAGGTCAACGCGCTCGCCGGCACTGCTTCGAAAATTCCGCATGAGTCGAACGGCGGAGCACCGAACGGCGAGAATGCTTTGATCTTCGCCCGCTATAATTTTATTTCCAAAGCAGTTCAGGATTCGGTCAAGCATAACGACAAGATCGAGCATCGCGTATCGGAAAAGATCGATCGGGTACTGACGCATAAAGTTTTCGGACTCGCGATCCTCGTCCTAATTCTTCTGACCGTATTCCAGGCGATCTTTTCATGGGCGACGCTTCCGATGGATCTTCTCGATAAGGGATTCGGAGCACTAGGCGACGCGGTGCGAGCTTCGCTGCCGCCGGGAATTCTCGCGGACCTGCTCGTTGACGGGATCATTGCCGGAGTCGGCGGAGTGCTCGTCTTTCTTCCGCAGATCTTGCTGCTCTTTCTTTTTATTTCGATTCTTGAGGACACCGGCTATCTCGCGCGTGCCGCATTTCTTTTAGACAAATTGATGAGCCGTGTCGGGCTTCACGGAAAAGCGTTTCTGCCATTGATGAGCAGCTTCGCCTGCGCGATACCCGGCATCATGGCGACGCGGACAATCGAGAACAAGCGCGATCGTTTCGCGACGATCCTTATCGCGCCGTTCATGAGCTGCTCGGCCCGTCTGCCGGTGTACACGTTGATGATCGGTGCGTTCTTCGCGGGTCAAACCGTCTTTGGATTCATCTCGCTTGGAGCGATCCTGATGCTCGCGATGTACACGCTCGGCATAACTGTCGCCCTTATCGTCGCGTTCATCCTGAAACGCACTTTGCTAAAAGCACCGCCGCCGCCCTTCATCATGGAGCTTCCGCCGTATCGAATGCCGAGCATTCGAACGGTGTTTCAGAACATGCTCACGCGAGCGTGGCTGTTTGTGAAAAGAGCGGGCACGGTGATCCTCGCGATCTCGATCATCCTCTGGGCTCTGATGTATTTCCCGAGAAGTAGTCAGCCGGGAAGTAGTGGTCAATCGTCAGTGGCCAGTGGTCAGCAAGCCGGGTCTTCCGTCAACGAACAACAAACCACGAACAACGAACCACTTCCTGAAGGCGAGCAACTTCGAAACAGTTTCGCAGGACGACTCGGACACGCGATCGAGCCGGTCATCCGCCCGCTCGGATTCGACTGGAAGATCGGCGTCGCGCTTATCGCGAGCTTCGCGGCGAGGGAAGTTCTCGTGTCGACGCTGAGCATCATCTATAACGTCGGCAAGGGAGAGAACGAAGAATCGGAGACTCTCATATCGGCGATCCGGGATGCTAAAGATGATAGCGGACGGACGGTATGGACGCCTCTGACGGCGTTGACGCTGATGGTATTTTTCGTGCTCGCCATGCAGTGCATGTCGACGGTCGCGATCGTACGACGCGAAACGAACTCGTGGTCGTGGACGCTCTTTATGGTCGGATATATGACCGGAATTGCGTATCTCGCTTCGTTTCTGACGTATCAGGGAGGAAGGATGTTAGGATTCCAGTAGAATGTTCGATCTGCAAACCATCATCGCGGCACTTTTGATAATCGGAGCACTGGCCTACGCGTCCGTGGTCCTGTTACGGAAGACTCGTGCGTTCTCCCGCAAGGGCGCGTGCGCCGACGATTGCGGATGCTCATCAAAATCTAAAACTCCAAAGACTGCGCATTGAGCGACGATAACAGAATCTTTACCGAAGGCGTGCGTGCGATGTTTCTATCCACGCTCGCCTTTGCACTTGCGAACGTGTTCGTAAAGCAAGTTTCCGGCATTCCGGCGATGGAAGTCGTATTCTTTCGCACTTCCATCGCGAGCGCGTTTTGCTTTATAGGTCTTTACCGAGCGAAGGCCGATTGGTGGGGAAGCAATCGAACGCTTCTGCTTCTTCGCGGAGTTTTTGGCACGACCGCTCTCTTCCTTTTTTTCATCACGGTTCAAAATATTCCGCTTGCGTCGGCGATGACGATCCAATATCTTTCGCCGATATTCACGAGCATCATGGCGATCTTTATTTTGAAGGAAAAAGTTCGCTCGATGCAGTGGCTCTTTTACGGGATCGCATTTCTCGGCGTGCTTCTGATCGAGCAGGTAGACGAGCGGATCTCCGTCTTCTATCTCGTGCTTGGGATCGTGTCCGCATTCTGTTCCGGCGTTGCATACAACCTCGTTCGAAGTATGCGCGGCCGCGAGCATCCGTTGACGATCGTGCTTCACTTCCAACTCGTGGGAGTTTTCGTCGGTCTGATCAGTTTATTTTTCCAATGGAAAACTCCTGTCGGATGGGAATGGTTTTTCCTTTTTCTCATTGGAGCTTTTTCTCAACTCGGTCAGATCTTTCTGACAAACGCCTTGCAGAAAGAACGCGCCGCCAGTGTTTCGATCGTGAATTACACAGGTCTCATATATGCCATCACGATCGGTTGGTTCGTATTCGGCGAAACACATCCAACCGAGACATTTCTCGGAATGGCACTGGTTGTTATCGGCGTCCTCGCCAGCGTGATCTATACAAATCGCAGAGGCGTCGTCGAAGCGATGGATGCGACGACGGGATGAGTTTGGCGCTTTAAGACTTGTTTGGAGTATCATCCGTCCATCGTATGTCCGTACAGATTAGAGCCGCAATTTTAACTGCCAGCGATTCGCGCACGGAGTCAAACGATACATCGGGCGACGAGTTGGAGCGTCTGCTTAAAGAGATGGGCGCCGAGATCGTCGAGCGCGGGATCGTTTCGGATGACCTGCGGATCCTGCGCGAAGCTCTTTACACGCTGACCGAGCGGCCCGACATCAACCTCATTCTCACGACGGGCGGGACAGGTTTTGCACCGCGCGACAACACACCCGAAGCGACACGTGCAGTGATCGACCGCGAGGCCCCAGGAATTGCCGAAGCGATGCGTCGCGAGACGGCGTCGAAGACACCGATGTCAATGTTGTCACGAGGTATCGCGGGAATTCGGAACCGAACGCTGATAGTAAATCTACCGGGTTCGCCGAAAGGTGTGACGGAATGTTTCGAAGTTATTCGACCGATCTTAAATCACGCCATCGATCTCATATCCGGGGACACATTGCACTAATGATGAAGATCGCAACGCTGACGATTTCTATTTGGCTCGCGTTGTTGGCTACCGTTCCGCCTGTCGAAGCCCAGGTGTTTGGTGTCGGAGTTGGAGGGCGCCACTCGAGTGAAACGTCAGGAAAGTACTTTCGCTCCGAGCTGTTCATGGGTTTATCGATTCCGGGCGGCGGCGTTGTCAGCGAAGAAGATTGGGAAAAGTTTCTAAGTGAAGTCGTAACGCCGATGTTTCCCGCGGGCTTCACTGTGTTGTCGAGCCGCGGCCAGTATCGCGAAAGCTCCGGCGTGATCGCAAAAGAGCCGAGTCATGTACTCGTGTTTTTGTATCGGAAGTCGAATCGAAAAAAGGTCGGATCGAATATCGAAAAGATCCGCAGCGAATACAAGAAACGGTTTCAGCAAGAATCAGTTTTGCGCGTCGATATGAGATCCGTCGACGTCAAATTTTAGTAAGTGGTCACATCCGATTCGAAGCAAATCTTGAAACTTCTTTTCGTGTCTTATTCGTGTGCCTTCGTGGTTCCAGGTTTTTGTCGTTTCGGATCTGGATCCACTAAGTCTCACGAATAAGACACGAACGAACCCAAACCACGAAACACACGAATCACACGAAAGAGAAATCCAGAAAAACGATCTACTTTCTGAACGCGTTCCTGATAAATCCGCTGACGTCATTCTTTAACTTCTGCAGCGAATTCTTTTCGATGTACATCATGTGGCCAGCTTCGTAGTAGTTGAATGTGAAATTCTGACGAAGTTGCGGATCGAGGTTCATCGCAGAGACACTGTACTCCGCGGCGAAATACGGAGTCGCCATGTCGTAGTAGCCGCAGCCGACAAAAACTTTCATGTACGGATTCTTTCGCATCGCGGATGAAAGAGCCTGCGACGTATCGGCGTACCCGTTGCTCGTATTCCAATTCCACGGGCTCGTGATCCCGCCGCCGAGAATGTAGTACTCGATGTCGGATTTGTAATTTAGATCGCGACGAATGTAGTCATTGAACGCGGCGGTGTAAGGCGTCCGTATCGCACTCATGCTCGGGTCGAATTCAACATCGTCGCCGGCCGAGTCTTTGTCGAATCCGAGAAATCTACTATCAAGTCGCCCGGTCGTTCGTCGCTGATCGCGCAACAGTTCTTTGTTGAATTCGCCGAGATCTACTCTGAAATTATTCTGCTCGACGAACGTGCGGCTGAGTCCTGTGAGCGAACTAAACCTCTCGAGAAGTGATTGCTTGTCAGCCGGTGTCAATCGATCGATCCGCATCAGCGCCGGACCGTAAACGTTCGCCGCAAATTCTTCTGATTCTTTCAACACGTCTTTCAACGGTTTGCGTTGGAGCTCGGCCGGCAAACGTTTGTGATACCACGCGGTCGCCGTATAGGAAGGAAAGATCAGAACAAGCGGCAAGTCATTGTTCTCCGCGAATCTGATCGACTGAAAATTCATGACGGTCGAGATCAGGATAATTCCGTTCAAACCGATCCCGCGTTCGAAGAGATGATTCGACAAGCCGGCGGCCCGCGTGGTTCCGTAACTTTCCCCGACAAGGAAGAGCGGCGAGGACCATCGTTCGCTTCGTCCGAGGTAAAGTCGAATGAACTCGCCGACGGATTCGATGTCGCCGTTGATCCCAAAAAATTTACTCGCGTATTCTTGCTTAGCGGCCCGCGAATAGCCGGTTCCGACCGGATCGATAAAGACGATGTCCGTTTCATCGATCCAACTCGCGTCGTTGTCGACCAATTCGTACGGCGGAGGCGGCATCATTCCGTCGTCAAGCATCTTCACGCGACGCGGGCCAAGGGCTCCGAGATGGAGCCACACGCTCGCCGAGCCCGGACCTCCGTTGAATGAGAACATCAAGGGACGCGTTTTCGGATCGTTCACGCCGTCTAGCGTGTAAGCCATGTAAAAGATGCGGGCCTCGGTGTCACCCGAGACTGCATTCTTGATCGGCATGAATCCGGTCGTGACGCTGTAGTTGAGAGTTCGTCCGCCGATCTTCGCAGTGTGCTTTGTCACAACAGGCGCGTCATCTTTCTGCACCGCGGTCTCGGCCGGCTTTGGCGTCTCCGTCGGCCGCGGTGAGACAGTCGGAGTTTGGAAGAGAAAAAGCAGTGGTAAAAGAATTGATGCGATCATAAAGTTTTGTATTGAGTTCTGCTGAATGGTCGAGATAACTTAACCGCCCGGCGGATGCGACTGGAACGCAGGCGTCCCCGCCTGCATGAGTGCGAAGCACGAAAAGGGTTGAGCGATGTCGAATCTGCGAAGTTTGACGCCGCGGAAGCCACGGCGTTTGCAGGCGGGGACGCCCGCGTTCCAGTCGCATCCGCGATTCGCGCCGCCCGCGTTCAAATCGCATCCGCCATTCGCGCCGCTGCTATTTATCTAACAACCTCACTCACCACCTGACCGTTTATTACCGTCCCGACACAGTGCGTCGTGAATTCAAACGGATCCCCGTCGTACATCGCGAGGTCGGCATCCTTTCCTTTCTCGAGCGAGCCGACGCGTTTGTCGATTCCCAAAATGCGCGCGGCGTCGATCGTGATCATCGCCATCGCTTCACGCGGAAGCAGTTGATTTGCCGCGGCCATCGCTGCTTCAAACAGAATAATTCTCGTCTTCGGAACGTAACCTTCATAGCCGCTTTGAAGAGCGACCTGAATACCGGCTGCGCGAATGCGGGCAGCGTTCTCCAACGACATGTTTTCGGTCTCGCCCCCGGGACGTGCCATCGTCGGATGGACGATGACAGGGAAGCCGGATGCCTTGATTTCACCGAGGACCATGTGGGCGTCGGACACGCCGTCGAGAACGATCCGAAGATTGAATTCTTTCGCGATGCGGATCGCCGTGAGGATATCCTGCGCTCGAAGTGCGGTGATAAGAAGCGGAATTTCGCGCTTGATGACCTTCATCATGATCTCCGATTTGAGATCTTTCGCCGGCTCCGCCTTTTTGGAATTCTCTTGCGCCTTTATTAGTTCGGCACGCAGCATCGCGGCCTGCTTTGCGCGAGTCCCGGGTGACTTTCCCTGACCTGCATTGCCTCCGTCACCGATCGTGACAGCGACCATCGCGAGCGGAACTATCGTCGCTTCGTCGACATTATTGCCCCACGCTTTCGCGATCATCGTCTGACCAGAGATCAGAGCCGACGGCTGCTGACCGGTGTGAATCGTCGTCACTCCATATCCGCGGACCCATTCAACCAACTTCTCCTGCGCGTTGTATGCGTCGATCGCGCGAAGCTCGGGCTGCATCGACGCTCCGCCGTCCAGTGCCATACTGTGTGTGCATCGATCAAGCCCGGCGTGACGAATTGTGCATTCATGATCCGGTAGCCGGCAGGGATCGAAATCCTCGACGCCGATCCGACCGCTTCGATCTTTCCATCCTTCACGATTACGACTCCGTTCGAGATCGGATCACCGGCCATCGTCCAAACTGTGTTTCCCTTAATCGCCAGCTGTCCGTATGCCAATGCGGTAACGGAAAGTAATATCGCCGCCGAGACACAGAGACGCTGAGAAAACGACATCAACAGGGCGAGGGGAGCGAAGGAAAGTCCTCCTCGGTGTCTTTGCGTCTCCGCGGTAAAAATTAGGTTATGCATTATTCGTTTCCTCCGATGTCACCGTCGAAGCAGTCGATATGAGCGCCGTCGCTGTCATCGGTCGCTCCAAGTCCGCCGACCGCGATGAGGTAATCTTTCGGATCCGCGCGATCGAATACTTTTCGGCCTTCAACCCAGGTTTGCAAAACGTGCGTGTACACGCTCAGCGGATCGCCTGAGAGCACCACGAAGTCCGCGTCCTTTCCGGCTTCGAGCGAGCCGACGCGATTCTGAAGATCAAGTATGATCGCGTTCGCCATCGTCATTCCATAAAGGGCCTTTTCGCGCGACATCCCGGCACGGACTGCGAGGCCGGCCGAACGTAGAAACCATCTCGAATCAGTAATGCTGTCGTCGGTGTGAAATCCTACTAGTGCACCCGCTTTCTCGAGTGCCATCCCGTTTGAAAAACTTACGTCCACGGTCTCAAGCTTTCCGCCCGGCGAGTCGATCATGATGATCGATGACGGAGCTTTGGATTTCGCGATCTCGTCCGCGACTTTCCACGCTTCCGAAACGTGATGGAGAACGATCCCGAATCCGAATTCCTTTTGAAGACGCAACGCGGTGAGTATGTCGTCGTGCCGGTGCGTGTGAAAGTGAACCGTGCGTTTTCCATCGAGCACTTCGACAAGAGCTTCCATGGCGAGATCGCGTGCAGGCAACTTGGTAATGTCGGTCCCGGCCTTCTTGATCTTGTCGCGATATTCCTGCGCCTTTATGAACTGCTCGCGAACCAGCGCCGCGGACTTCGCACGCGTTCCCGGAAAAGTTCCGCCACCCGGACGAATGGAATTTGTTCCATTCGCGAATTTGATCCCACCGGCGTATCGTCCGTCGGGAAGCATGATCAGAAGGTCGTCGATCTTGACCGCGTTATCACGAAGCTTCAGGTAGAGTGTTTGACCGCTATCGAGATGTCCGGATCCGGGCATCACATTCACGGTCGTGATTCCACCCGATTGTGCTCGCTGTATGCTCGACGCCCGAGCGTTGATCCCGTCGAGGATCCTGACATCGGGCTGGATAGGTGCCGAACCGTCAGCTCCCGAACCGCCGCCGATGTGACTGTGCGAGTCGATCAGCCCCGGCATTATCGTCTTACCTGCAACATCGATCTGCTCGACATCCGCCGAGAGCTTGACCGACCGAGCATCTCCGACCGCACGGATCTTTCCGTCCTGGACGAGCAGTATTCCTTGCTCGATCTCAGGTCCCGCGATCGGTATGATGCGGGCATTTACAAACGCAGTCGGTTTGGATTGGGCGAGCAGCGGACACACTGCGAGCAGCATCGCCGCGGCGGTCAGATAAAGTTGTTTCATCAAAAAATGAACCTCGTCTTGAAAGATATGGTGACCGGAGTGTAGAGATTAAATTGCTACGAATCCCGACATGTGTCAAGCGACTGGCAAGATGACGATAAACGTCGCGCCGCGACCGCCGTTTTGCGCGAGTTCGAGCCTTCCGCCGTGCGCCGTGACGATGCCGTAACAGACCGCGAGTCCGAGTCCCGTCCCCTTGCCTGCGGCCTTCGTTGTGAAGAATGGATCGAACACTTGCTTCGCGCTTTTCGTGTCCACGCCCTCGCCGCTGTCAGAGATCTCGATGGCGATCTCGTTACTCGACTTCCGCGTCGAGATCTTCAACTCGCCGCCGTCCGGCATCGCGTCGCGGGCGTTCAGCAACATATTCAGCACGACCTGCTGCATCTGATCGGCGTCGGCAAATACGTCGGGGAGATCGGACGAGAAGTTCCGTACTATTTTCAGTTTTTGAAATCCGGAGTCGAATTCGGCGAGCCGAAGCGCGGTATCGATGACTCCGTTAATTCCAATGTGTGCTTTTGCTCCGGGACGTGTTCGTGCGAAGTCGGTGAGATCTTTCGTGACGCGTGTTATCCGCTGGATCTGTGATTCGATCATCGCGAGCTGCTCGCGGATGTCGTCAGTTACATTCTCGGATCGCATCATCTGGATGAGCGACGATATCGCCGCGAGCGGATTGTTTACTTCGTGAGCCACGCCGGCGGCGAGCGTTCCCATTGCCGCCAGTTTGTCGGCACGCATCAGCTTCTCGTTCATCGCCCGCAGGCTCTCGATGTCGTCGGCCATCTTCCGGCTCATCTCGTTGAAAGATTCGGCGAGCAGGCCGATCTCGTCGTTGCTCTTTCGAAGATCTACTTCGGTTCCGTATCCGCCTTCCGTTACCTGAACCGCGGCGACGGTCAATCGCTGCAGGGGTCGCGAGATCGTTCGCACGACAAGAAGTAGAAGCAAGAGATTCGGAACGAGAGCCGACACCACGCTGAAGACAAGATATCTCCGCCAGCCTTCAGCGGTCACGCCGCCTTGAAACGCCCACCATACGATCGGAACCTGGAAGATCAGAAAGCTCGCGATCGCGACAGACGCGATACTTAGCGCGATCTTGTACGCGATCGGGAATAATCTGAACTGATCGAGAGCCGACTGCAGCGAAAACAACCTGAAATTTGAGATCGCGTAGGCGTATACGAAAACTCCGGGTAGAACGAAGATCGAACTGAACGGCAGAAGCGTGTATACGCCGACGTATGGCAAAACGATATTCGCGATCGTTTTCAGAACGCCGGTGATCACCAGTCCCCAAAGGATCGCGCCGACCTGCTGTCCCTGCTGAGTTCCTTTATGCTTTCGATATTTTCGATAGAGGACAAACGCGCCGTAGAAGAAAAGGAAATAGACGTACGCGACGAAGATGTAAGCCAGAGGCGCGAGATCGATCACGAATCGATCGTTCTCATACGACGCGTGATGCCACAACAGTCCCAGGAAGCCGGCGGGGATGAGAACGATCCCCGGGGCGAACAGGATCGCGGCTCGTTTCCGCGGCGTACGATTATTTTCGGGGAAGACCCAGGCGAATACCACTAACGCGCATTGCATCAGCAGAGCGATCGTAAAACTCGCGGCGGCCCACCATCCCGCCCTGATTCCCGCATCGTAAAAATTCCAGAAGATCAGGTCCTTTGTCGTCCATAGAGCGAGGAAAGCGATGAACGCCGCGAAGGTTTGGTTCGCACGGCTGCGCGGATCGGCAACAAATACATAGAAGCCGAGAAGAACTAAAAGAAAAAGTGCGAACAGGTGGAGAAGGACGAGCACGAGCTAAGGATAGTCCGATTTTGCGCCGACGCGCAAAGGATTGATCGCAAGCGCGAAGAAAATCACAGGCCGAGCAAATACCCACAGAACGTGAGCGTGATGCCGAAGGCTATCGGAAGAAAATGTTTTGTTTCGATCAGGTCACCTTCGCGTAGCAATGAGTGCAGCACGACCATCGTCGGCACAGTCATCGCACCGACTAGACCTCCGAGGATACCGGCAAAGATCGATCCGATAAGAAAGATAAAAAGTCCGCCGGCTGCTCCGGATACGGCGCCCCAGACGAATCCGAGAAGGATCCATAGCGGCAACCGGCTGCCGAGTGAAAAAGTCGAAATATACCTCAGAGCGTCGGGAACGAAGCTCCGCCCGATTCGAAATCCGACGATACCCGTCACGATTCCAGCCGCGGCGATAAGAAGAAGGAGCCCGGTATTCCCCGATCCGTTCGCTAAAAGCGCTTTTAGCACAAAAGCGAGAGGCGGTAGCGATCCGATCATCAGTCCGAAATAGCCGAAGGCATTCCGCAAATCGATCGGCCGCGTCATCAGCCTTGCTTTGCGCCGCTGATCGTCATTTTTGAACAAAGACTTCTGACGCTTGATCTCCGCGTTCAGTCGAAGGAGACGTTCTAATCGCTGTTCAGCGAGCCTGTCGCTGCTATCACAGGTATCACGTTCAGTGATTGGGAATGTTGTTTGGATTCCGAATTCCATACTTCCGCCTTGCCGGTCATCAGATCACGGACGCCGTCGAACATTTCGGTATCGCCGAGTTGGCGAGCCAGTTTTAGAGCCGACTTCAACGCCGCATCCGATTCGTTCGAACCGGCAGCATCTGCTAATAGTTTCAAAAATTCCGCTCTGCTCTGTATATGATGACGTTCGAGGCGTTGGCGATTGCGAATCCGCACGCAACGAACACCCAAGCCAAATTCCGCACGGCCGGCAGCCTCGAAAAGATTTTCATGTGCGGATCCGCCGAGCGGCACATCATTGCGAATGGCACTTGCGAGGCCGACATACCGGTCGACCGTATCTCTCGCGTCATGCATCCCGACACCTGCTCCAAGTCGAACTAATTCCGAACGAACATCCGCCCGAAGATCGGATATCAAAATCTCCGATGCATCCGGATCGACCGGTGATACGAAACTGTCTCCGAAATACGCGTTAGAGATGTAGAGCCGGGCGATGTTCACGGCGGCAGGTATCCAGAAGAGAAATGTCGCGACGGTTATGAGGCAGCGACGAACGATACGGGCATCGCGGTTCTGTAAGAATTTGTAAACGGCGATCGGCGCTCCGAAAGCTAAATAGATTATCAGGATGTCTGCAGCGGTCATCGACAGAAAAATTGGCAAAGTCCATGCCGCGAACTGCAAGCATTGCGGACGGCAAGCGTTCTAAGAGCGAACCCTGAGAATACAGGGTGATTTGAAAATATATTGAACTTGGGATGTGCCGACATCGTTTACCAAACTTAGCGTTATGCAAAATGTCGTCCGATATTTCGCAGGCTGCAAAGAAGTGCAGCCAGATTAAAAATCAATTTCGTCGTCTTGGCAAAAGCCACCCACGAACCGCGTCTGAAAGACGGCATACCAATTGCTCTAGTTACAGCCAGAAGGAATAGTCGGGTCAACCGTAAGATTTACATACTAAATTCATACAGATAAGGACCAGAACAAGGAGGAACGCAATAATGAAGGAAGGAATGAAGATCAAAGTCATAAAGAAAGGTGAAGTCAAAGCACCTGTCAAGACTTTGACGAAGTCAAAAAGAGCTTCTGCGAGAGAAGTAGTTTCGAACGTCACGAGCTGGGTCACCGACCTTCAGTCTCGAAAGCGCGACGAGACGAAAATCGCGATCGAAAAATTCTTCAATAATAATCCGCGACCTAGCGAACTCTAGTCCGGGGAAATTTAAAACATTGCAGGGACGCCTTTGTCATGAAGGCGTCCCTTTGTTTTGCAAAATCTAATCGTGAGACCGTCAATTGGTGTTTGATAGAATTCCGAAATCACTTTATTCTAGCGTCTAAACCCTGAAATTCCTTTTGTTTGGGAAAACGTATGAATGGTAAAGTCGCTCTCATCACTGGAGCGAGTAGCGGAATTGGCCGTGCATCGGCGCTGCTGTTCGCGGCGAACGAGTATTCGGTCGTGGCGTTTGGTCGGAACGAAAGCGAGCTCGGAGCATTACGAGACGACAGCCGCGAGCTGAGCGGATCGGTCAAGTTCTATCTCGGCGACATCACGGAGGTATCGCACGTGGACCGTCTGGTTTCGGATACGATAGATAGCTTCGGCAGGCTCGACGTGCTGGTCAACGCGGCCGGAATAATCAAGTCGGGAAACATCCAGGATACGAGTCTCGATGATTGGGACAAGATGATGAATGTAAACCTGAGATCCGCATTTTACCTGACGCAAAAATGTGTGCCGCATCTGGTTGCGACCAAGGGAAATGTAGTCAACGTTTCGAGCGTGACGGGGACGAGGGCTTTTCCGAACGTACTCGCATACTGCGTCTCGAAGGCGGCCACCGATCAACTCACCCGATGTACCGCACTCGAGCTCGCTCCGAAGGGCGTCCGTGTCAACGCGGTCAATCCCGGAGTCGTCGTTACGAACTTACATAAACGCGGGGGAATGAGCGACGGTGATTACGAAAAGTTTTTGGAGAATGCGAAGAACACGCATCCGATCGGCCGAGCCGGTAAGCCGGAGGAAGTAGCCGACTTGATATATTTTCTCGCTTCGGAGAAGGCGGCCTGGATCACAGGAGCGACGTACGAGATCGATGGAGGACGGGCGCAAACCTGCGCCAGATAATTCACGTGAGAGTTCAGCTGCTACCCAGTACATTCGACGGTTTTGAGGCCTCCCAGAGACAGCATCTGACGTGCTTCGTGATCGACGATCTGGTTGCGATCGATGCGGGCAGTCTTGCGATGTCGGCGAGCCCCGAGCAGCAGCGCTCGATCCGCGACATTGTCCTCACGCACGCCCATCTGGATCATGTCGCCGGGCTTCCGCTGTTCATCGACGATCTCTTTTCGTCGCTTACCGAACCGGTGACGATTCACGCCGGACAGGCGGTCATCGAGACTTTAGAACGCGACATTTTTAACTGGTCGGTCTATCCTCGATTTTCCGAGCTTTCGAACGGAAACGGACCCGTCCTGCGGTACGAGTCGTTTGGCCAAGCCGAGGAGTTCACTGTCAAACATCTAACTCTACGGGCCGTCGAAGTGAATCATCGGGTGCCCGCGAACGGATTCCTCATCTC
The DNA here is from genome assembly GCA_003223025.1 of Acidobacteriota bacterium. Taxonomy (GTDB): domain Bacteria; phylum Acidobacteriota; class Blastocatellia; order Pyrinomonadales; family Pyrinomonadaceae; genus OLB17. Next base: position 32,283 of record QHXR01000003.1, on the reverse strand, counting down.
CGATACCAATTCGACCATCGCATTCAGCGGTGATACTTCCGGCACCGACGGATTTTGGAAACTTATCAACTCGGCTGAAAAGGTCTCTGCGATCTTGCTCGAATGCGCGTTTCCCGACGAGCTCGAAGATCTCGCCGATGTCTCACATCATTTGACTCCGAAAAGGATGGGGCTCGAGCTCGAGAAATGTGAACGCGACTGCCCGGTCTTCGTCGTAAACATCAAACCGATGTATAGATCGAAAGTCCTCGCACAGATCGAAGAAATGAAGTTGGAACAAGTCGAGATTCTAGAGGTCGGAAAGGTCTACGAATGGTAAGCCGGGCCTTTCGCGATGCTCATCCGGAAAGTCGTACAAAATGACCCGGCCGTTCGAACGCACAACTTTGATCCGGTAAGTGCGGTCTTCGCGCGAGCTTCCGGGCATTATCTCCGCTCTGAAAGTCACCTGCATTTCCGGCCGCGCCCAAACTCGCTTTATGACCGGCTTCTCATCTTTTTCTTTTTTACTGAAGATCGTCATCGCCGCTTTTAGGATCGATTTTTTTCTTATGTTTCGATTTACGTAACGAGGGACGGGCTATCTCTTCGGGTCGTTCGCTACCAAACGTTTTGCTCGGCGGAGCGGTCGGTTTGCGTATCGAATCGAAGACGGGCCGCTTCTCGCCTTTACGTTTCCGCTGACTCATCGTGCGGAATTATAACAGATAAACACGAGTCGAATAACGACATAAAATTGACAATCTACTACAATAATCCCAGTATTGTTTCGATCGCGGACCCTCGCGATCGCACACCGTTCGGCCATTCGATGCAGCGATATCGAGGTGAAATCATAAGACACCGGCGGCCTTTTTGGCTTCCGGCATCGAACTACTACATTCTCGCGGCTTCGGTTGCGCTCGGATTCTTTTTCCTGGTCTGGGGTGTGTTGAATGATGGTCAAGACACGACGCCGTGGATCCCGGCCGGTGTCGGTGCCGCGATCGTGCTTGGCTCGGCGGTTATTCTTCGAGAGATAATTTTGCGGGACGCCCGAAACCGTTTCCTTGTATCGCAGCGAAAGATCGACGAAAGCGTTCGCGGAATTGCTCGACGCGTTGAAGAGCGTGACCCGGCAAAACTTACTCTCGAGCGGAATGCAGCGATCCTGCGTGAGATCTCACGTAAATCGGAAGCTGCCAAAGTACTTGGGAAATTTGCCGAAGGGCATCGCGAGGTTTTTGAACTTTGTGAGGAGTATCTCGGGGCGGTCAGGCGTGAACTTCCCAACGTCGGTGCGGGCTCACCGCGGATCGCCGCTCTCTTGCGAGGAACGGGCGTGGCGGAGCGGTATCATTACTACCACATGCTTCACTGGGCGGAGATAGAATCGCGGTCACTGACGAAGGAGGCCGGCAAGCGTGATAAGATTTCGGATAAACTTGAATCGACGCAGTCGGCACTTGGGGTACTCGAATTCGCACTTCGATCTTATCCGGCCGAATCGACCCTGCTGGATTCGCAGAAAGTCCTCCTTGAACTCCTCTCTTCCATGAAGGTGACGGACCTGATGGAAAGAGCGGAACGTTCGGCTTTCAAAGGCAACCATCGACGGGCATTGAGTCTCTATCAAGACGCACTCTTCTTTCTTCAACGCGAAAATCCGGATGTCGAAGGCGAGGTCGTCGATCACATTAACGAGGAAATTTTGAGGATTCGAACGCGAATGATCGACTCCTGATCGAGTAGTTATAACGAATGATCTCTCAGCGATGTCCTAAATGCCGCAGTGACCGTATTCGACGGGGTTATCGCCCCACGCCTATATGGTCCAAACTGCTTTTCCGCTACAACCTGCTGTGCGACAACTGTAATCTCGAATTCTTCGGATTTGCTGTACCCGGGACTGTGAACTCAAAGGGCAACCGCTCGCGGCGTAGTAAGAAAGCGGAAGTCAAATAGTGACGATCCGGACGAACCCGACCGGAAATTTGATCGACAAAAAGTGAAGCGTCTTCTGCGGTACTGTCTGTATGTTTTCCTGGGCGCCAGTTTGGCGTCGGGTGCGGTCTCTGCTCAGAGCGATCAGACAGAGTTAGTTCATTTTGGAGATCTTGTCGAAGTCGATGTGATCGGAAGTTACGAATATGACTGGCGCGGTTCGCTGACGCCGGATGGCTATCTCGACGGGCCGGACACATTAGAGAATCATATTTTCGCTCTCTGCCAGACCGAAGAAGCGCTGTCGGTGGCCGTTCAAAGGGAATTTGCGAAAACGCTTCGCGATCCCAAAGTAGCCGTACGAATTCTTGATCGTTCCAATCGTGCCGTAGCATTCCTCAGCGGAGCGGTCCGCTCGCCAAAACGTTTTCAGATCAAACGAAAAGTGCAGCTCAACGAGTTGCTGGTGCTTTCAGGCGGTATTACAGATCGCTCGAGTGGTGAGATATCGATCTTTCGGCCACCGAATATGAATTGCACCGAGCCTAAACGCAATACGAACGGGGAATTTTTGAAGGCGAGCCAGCCGGGCGGAGCGGAGACGATCAACATTAAGATTTCCGACATCTTACGCGGCGAACCCGCAGCGAATCCGGAAATCCTTAGCGGCGATATTGTGACGGTATCTGAAGCGATGCCGGTTTACATCATCGGCGGCGTCAACGTGCCGCAGCAGATCTCGCTACGAAATCAGCTCACGCTTAGTCGGGCGATCGCGTCCGCCGGAGGCTTAGCCAAAGAAGGGAATTCGCGTGTCACGATCTTCCGACGTGAAGGACGCGAGACGAATCGCATCTCAGCGGATCTCGACAAGATCGCCGCCGGTGAGACTGAAGATCCGGTGCTTAAGTCCTTCGATATTGTCGATGTACCGCAGCGAGGCAGGCCGGCACGCACCCGGACGCCGGTGATCGATAAGGGAATTCCGATGAGCTCGACGCTTCGTGCGTTGCCGCTTCGAGTCGTGGATTGATCCCTTTTCACATCTCTCAATTGTCGAAACCACCGAAATTTGGTTCAATACATCATATATATCGTTCCCGTTGTGTGAGGACGATTTTCTTTTTATGGCAGGAAAACAAAGCAAATTGAGTCGTCGATCGATCGCTCTACTGTGGCTTCTCGCAGTCGTGGTCATCATCGGCACCCTGATTTATCTTGAGCAGATTGCGATCTTGTACGTTCTCGCAACGGTCACGCTCGTCGTGCTGCTCCTTATCGTCGCGTTCGCCGATCTTGAGAGTGTCTCACGCGAGAATGTAGACGGTTTCATCGAAGAATAGCGGATTGCTTGCGGATGCGATATCAGCTCCGAAAATTAGTACTCGTCTTTACCGTTCTGGCGCTTGTCTCGCCCGTGTTGGCGAATTCGGTCTCGCTGGCCGGAGACGAAGGCGTTTCGAATCTGCGGTGGAGAAACGGCGTCGTCCGAATTTCTATTTCTAGCTCGGTCCTTCGGGAGAGCTCGAATATCAAGCGGGACAGCGATGTCGCGGGAGCGATCCGGCGGAGCATCGAGGCTTGGTCGAGCGTCGCAAACATAGATCTTCAGCAGTCGATTTCCGATAAACAAAGCGTCAGCCCTTCCGGCCCCGCCGGTGACGGAGTCAGCCTGATCACGGCCGCACAGACTCCGGAAAACGTTCTTCTATTTTCCAAGGATCCCGAAAATGCTGCGGCGACGACCCGCGTCTTCTACAACAAACGCGGGATTATCACCGAAGCGGACATTGTTCTAAATCCATTTATCCAATTCTCGACCGACGGTACTCTTGGCACGTTCGATCTCGAGAGCACGCTTACGCACGAGATCGGTCATTTACTCGGCCTTCCTCATTCGCCTGTATTCGGCTCGACGATGCACGCGAACTACGGAAAGAACGGCGTCTTCGGCGTGCAAAATCTAAGTTCGAGGACTCTGTCCGCCGACGACATTGCTGCGATCCGTGCTTTGTACGGCGCCGGGCCCGACGATGACGAATGCTGCGGTTCGATAGAAGGTCGCCTGAGCGCGGGTGTCAAACAAGGAAAGACGTCGGAGATCTGGGTTGAGGATTCGAACGGCCGCGTGGGAGCAAGCACGCAGACGACCGACGGCGAGTTTCGCTTCGCTGGATTGAACCTCGGAAAGTATCGTGTATATGCGCAGGAGATTGGTCATGCACGAGCATTCGTACCGGCTCGCGAGATCGGCGACGCGGTCGTCGAGCGGGGCGGAACGGCATCGATAAGCGGAAGACCCGCATATGCCGGTCGAGATTTTGATCTGACATTCGTCGGTCTCAACGGCCAACTATCGGAAATGGCAGTCTCGCTTGCTCCAGGTCGTACCTACACGATCTACCTCGGAGGACGAAACCTGGATCCTCGAAAGCTCTCGGTCAGTTTTACGACGCCCTTTCTTTCAGTTGTGCCGGGAACGATCCGGTCGCTCGACTACGGCGATGACGTCAGCGTTATTAGTCTGGAGGTTCGCATTTCGAGACGAGCTTCGGCAGGCGATTATACGATCTACGCCGAGACCGAAAAGGGTGGAAGGAGAGCACTTATCGGCGGTTTGATGATCGGAAATCAACCCAATTCCTAAGCCAAATTCGCGATCCTGAACACGTAGTTACCCCTCCGTATGCAAACGTTGCATTTTCGTACACAGTGTGCATAATCGGAAATGTTCACCTCCCCGGTGAACATCCGGTCACGAGGGGTGAGGACTTGTGACCAATTGGGCGGCGGAGTGGGAGACGCCGCCCTTAATTATTTTAAAGGTGCATTATCAGAAGTCCGGTTGGGTCAAACCGTGAATCTCGTCGCGCCATGCGATCGAATTCGCCCAGCGGTAGCGCCCGGCATACGCGATTTCGGCGTGTGGATTCGGTTCCAGCTCCGAGTTCAAATCCGAGATCCGCATTCCAAATCCAAGATGAGGTCTTCTCGCCTCAACGCAAAATCATTGACCGTCATTCGTCTCCGTGATAGTTTTCGGTCCACCAATCATTTAATTCGCCGTGAAACAGCCAAGGTTGAGAGACGCGGGATATCACACCGAGTGCGATGGCTATGATCTCCCATTCTCCAAACGACGTTCAGCGTCGCCGCCGACATCCATATGCCCGAAATTAAGAAGGCCAAAATGACGAACTGGTACGATCCGCGTCAGCTGATCGATACCGCAAAACGTACCGTGATCTCCACGACCGTGGGTCAGTATGCCGACCCGCGTTCGGGAATGCCCGATCCTAAGCCCGGCGAATTTTTCGACTATTCGAAACATGTCATTCCCGGAAAGATCGATTTCGAAGTCGACAAATCAAAAGATGATCGCAAGGAGATCTGGATAGACTACGCGGCGGATGTCGGAGACGGTTTCAACCCGACATATGCCGTCGCCTATTACTTGTCTCAACCGGAACTGCAGCTCGCCGACGTAGAGCGGCCGCTGCCCCGCGGCGAGATACTTTTTTTCGGCGGTGACGGCGTTTATCCGACCGCGAACGCGAAGCGATACGAAGATCAGTTAGTGACTCCGTATCGAATGGCGTTCAAGGCTGGCGTTGCAAAAGGTCAGTCGCCCGTCGCATCGGAGTTGGCGCAGTGTCCGGACATTTTCGCACTGCCGGGTAATCACGATTGGTACGACAGCCTCGTCGCTTTCAAACTTTTGTTCTGCTCGCATGTATTCAACGCTCGAAGGTTCGCAGCCGATGAAAAAGGCAACGGCGGATGGGCGACTCGACAAAAGAGAAGCTACTTCACATTCAAGCTGCCGCAGAACTGGTGGCTACTCGCCGTCGACCTGCAGCTCAGTCACGACATCGACGTCGCGCAGCTTGAATATTTCGAGTCGGTGATCCGGAACATGGGGAAGGACGACAAAGTGATCTTGTGCGTCCCGGAGCCCTACTGGGAGAAGGCCATCAAGTACGGAGAGGTAACCGATAAATACGCTGAGAAGGAAAAGAGTATCAAAAAACTCGAGGGTTATTTTAAAGACAGGGAAGTTCAGGTTAGGGCATTCATCGCCGGTGATCTGCATCATTACAGACGATTCGAAGACGATGAAGGCGTACAAAAGATCACCGCCGGCGGAGGCGGAGCGTTCCTTCATCCGACACATGACTTCGATTTCGAAGAGGCGCAGACAAAATCCGGACACAGTGTCTTCTTTAGAGGGTTCTCGATGCGTGGCGAATACCCGAAGTACGCTGCCTCTAAGAAGTTGGAGTGGCGCAATTTCGGATTTCTGTTCTACAACTGGACGTTCGGGATCCTGACGGCCGGTATTTATTTTGTGCTCGCGCTTCTGGTTCACGGAAAGATCCAGGACGACAAACTCCGATGGACGAACGACAAATTCTGGAGCAAGGCCACGACAATGACTATCGATCGAATGATCGAAGAGCCGCTCGTGATTCTTATCGTCATTCTGCTTCTGCTCGGCCTGATATTTTTCACCGACTCCGAAAGTAAGCGATACAAGAGATGGGCCGGATTTCTCCACGGTACGGCGCACCTCATCGCGACGTTCATATTTGGATGGCTCGCGTACGCACTAAGTCTTTGGATCAATGATAGAGCGACGGCGACTGAAGGGTCGACGCTATCGAACGTCATCTGGTTCTCCACGGTTCTTGTCGTCTGCGGAATCGGCGGCTACATCGTCGGATCGTTCATCATGGGAGTGTATCTCTACATCTCGCTCCATTTTTTCGGTCGGCATTCGAACGAGGCGTTCTCGGCGCTGAAGATCGAGGACTACAAAAACTTTTTGCGGATGCACATCGACACGAACGGCATACTGACTATCTATCCGATCAAGATCGAAACGGTTCCGAAGGATTGGAAAGACGACGGTGAATATTTCACGCCAGTCGATGGAACGAAACCGAAATTGATCGAAGACCGACCGATCGTCGTGAGTTGAATTATGAAATGGCTGAGTTATCTATCGTGTGGTTTCTCGACTACGTTCAACATTATCGTCAACGCTTTGACGTTCGGCCGCGTGCTCTGGCTTGAGGGCCGCGTGACGGCCGGACACTTTCGAAACTGGGCGCGTAATTTTCGCTACAGTCCGGTTAGTTTCGAGTGTCCAACCACCGAGCAGGAGATCATCGATCTCGTCCGAAGCTCGACCGCGATTCGGTTCTTCGGGTCGGGACATTCCTTCAATGCCGGAGTAGTCTCCGATCACACGCTTGTTTCGCTCGATAAATATTGCGGAGTCGTTTGGAAAGATCTCCCAAACAAGCAGGTTTGTTTTCGAGGCGGGACCCGCGTGAGGGATGTCGTTAAAACTCTGCTGTTCGACGGATTTGCATTCCAGGCGATGCCGTCACACGATGCTCAGAGCATCGCCGGAATTCTGTCGACGGATGTTCACGGCACCGGCCGCGACTGGGGCTGGGTGAGCGAAATGGTCGTCGGGATCAAGATCATCGACGGGCTCGGGCAGGTTCACCAGGTTGGTCCGTCTGACGATCTTTTCAAAGCGGCGATCGGCGGGATCGGGGCGGTCGGAATCATCACGGAGGTCATCGTTCAGGCGGTGCCGCGGTTCAACGTCGAGCAAAAGTTCGAGCTTAAGGATGTCAGCTACGTCAAAGCGAACCTCGATCAGATGCTCCAGGACAACGATCACCTCAGCCTTTATCTTTTTCCGTTCGCGGATAAATGTCAGGTCAGTACATGGAACCGCACGACAGCACCGCAATCGACCTTCGCATCGCTCCGAGAGTGGATCGCGATCTCATTCGACGCGCTGACGTCCGCCTGGTTCGGCGGCTTTATGGCATATGCCGGCCTGCTCGACACATGGTCCAACTGGGCATACGGCCTGAAGCGAGGAACTGATCTCGTGATGGAAAGCAACGAGGCATTCAACCGCTCGATCTACCATCTGCATCAGGAACTCGAGTTCACCGTTCCCTATACCGATACGTGGACCGAATGTGAACGCTTTCTCAAGCTATTCGAGACGATGTACACGAGCGATCTGCCGTACACGCTTTTGGAAGTCCGCTTCACGCCCGAGAATCACAACATCACGCTCATCGGTGCGGGCCGCGACCGCCGCTCATGCTGGATCGATCTGATCTGCAACGACTCACGCGCATTCGACGTCTACTACGCCGCCGCCGAAGCCGAGATCAAAAACATCGGTGCCCGACCCCATCTTGGCAAATTCTGCGAGATGCTCACAAAGGCCGACATGCACAACATCCACGGTCCACACTTCGATCGATTTTTACAGCTCATGGCGCAGTACGATCCTCAGGATAAGTTTGCGAACGGATTTACGCGGAGGATGTTTAGGACGTAGAGCCTTGGACTTCGTCGTTCCTTATTTGTGAATCGTTCGGTCGTGGTTCACGCTTAAAATAAAAAAGCCTGCAAACGCTGATAGGATACCGCTCTTTTTTCTATCCACGTTCGTCGCGCGGCGGGTTTTTACTTGCCTACTTATTTACGGGTCCGACTGACTTTTGATCGACGCCCCACGCCGTGATCAGCGAGTCTCTTAGAACGTGGGCGAGGTCCATTGTCGCTTGCTGCTGCGCAGTCGGATCGGCTAGTACCCCCAACGAGCTCGCTAGATTTACCATTGCGGCTTCGGTATCTCTGCCTTCGACGAGTGCTAGCTCGGCGTAGTACAGCTCTGAAAATCGCTTCTTCGCGGCGGTGACCTCAGTCGCAGTATGATCGGCGGGTGTGGCCAGAACTCCGGCGACTTTTATCGCCTCCATATACTTCTGCTGGCGCATTTCGAGAAATGGTTTCGCCGCCTCGACCCGCCGACGTTCATGCTCGTCGTTTCTTTGGTCTTCGTATCTCTTCGCTTCCGCTGCACGGACTTCCAGCTCGCGGTCTCGCGTGAAATTAAAACTGAGGATGCTTATAACAACACCGGCTACTACGGTCATCACTTGAATCAGCGTTGCGAATGTCTGAATGTAACCTTGCCATGAAAGCTTTTTATCGGTTTCCTCTTTTTCTATCATTGCGATTCTCCAAGCCGGATTACAAGAAGTAGCCGGCAATCCAAGCTGAGACCGTCTGCCATCCGCTCGAGTCAAAGAAGTAGATCTCTGCGAGGCTCTCGACAAGAAGCGGTAGTCCGACGAAGTAGTAGACGGCGTGGATCCTTCCTTTTGTAAGTTTCTCCCACAGCATCAAGACAAGGATCATGCTCAATGGAACGATGCCTTGAAAAACTAATAGCGATTGCTCAAAGGGTGGAAAGTAATGTCGAAAGCGCCCGAACGCTGCCCACGAGACCGAGATCATTGCGAGCAGCATCAGACGCTTGTGGATTTCCGGCCGCTTCCGGTAAACCATTCCGGCTGTAACCAAAGCAGTAAAGATAATCGGTGTTAAGAGCGTTCCTAGAAAACTCGAACCTGCAATATGTCCACCACCCGCCGCGACGTCTCTGCGAAGCACGTAGACTCCGGTCGCGATCGTCGAAACGGCAACCGCGATCGCAAGTCCGGGACCCGCCCATCCGATCCTGCGATGCAGCTTAAGATTCTTTCGCCGGATCAATATCGCTTGGCTGAGAAGGAACAAGGTCCACAGAAACAACAGCGCTCCATGAATGTAAACGATCGGCGGAGCAGTAAATGTGCCTAAGAAAGAGGGAAGTATAAACGTCTTCCAGAATCCGATCAGGACAACGGCCAGAGCGATCAACGCCGCCGTCATAAAATATCGACTTCTTTGCGATGGTAGTTTTACGGCAGCTTCGACCAATTCGTTTCTCCATTCAGTGGTTAAATTCAACCGAACATAACCGAGACCCGGACTGAACGCAAGAAGACACACAAGTGATCTCGGGCGAGGTCGTAAGCCAGAGGCCAAACCGCGACCGGTCACCTTTTACGTGCGCGGCGACCCGTCCGTGCGAGGAAACCCGGTGTCTACTACTTTCGGTTTCGACAAGACTTGACCTAAACCCTAATAGGCGTAGAATTTATTCTTGTTTCATAGAGAACCGCAACGTGCAGGTAAGGGAACAAGAGAACCAGGGGGAAAGAATAACCGCAGGCAATTTCGTCGGGCGGTCTTTTTGTTTTTAGGCACATGAAAAATCACAAGCGGGGCCGTTTCGCACGGTGGCTGTTCAACGAGGTCGGCGAGATCGAAGGTCCGCACGAACCCGAAGGTCGGCATCACGAGCATGCGTGGTGGAAGGTCATGTGTCTGACCGGTGTCGATTATTTTTCGACGCTGGGTTATCAACCCGGCATCGCACTTCTCGCCGCCGGATCGCTTTCTCCTTTCGCGACCCTGGTCCTCGTCTTACTAACTCTCTTCGGCGCATTGCCGATGTATCGACGGGTTGCCGAAGAGAGTCCGCACGGCGACGGGTCGATCTCGATGCTTGAGAAGCTTCTTTCTCGCTGGAAGGGAAAGATGTTCGTCCTAATGCTTCTCGGATTCGTCGCGACGAGTTTCATCATCACGATCACTCTCTCCGCTGCCGACGCAACAGCGCACATCATCGAGAACCCGTTCGTCGAAAGCAATCTCCATTTTCTTAATCACAAGATCGTCGTCACGCTAGTTCTGATCGGCATGCTCGGAGCCGTGTTCCTTAAGGGATTCAACGAGGCTATCGGTATCGCCGTCGGGATCGTCGCAGCTTATCTCATTCTTAACTTCATAACGATCGGAACCGGATTCTACGAGATCTTTGTGCACCCCGATGTGTTTGGCAACTGGAAGGCCGCGGTTTGGTCGCATCCGGCCGTTGGCGGAAGTTTTATCTGGATCATCTTCGCGTCGGTATTCTACTTTCCAAAACTTGCGCTCGGCCTTTCGGGATTTGAGACCGGCGTGGTCGTAATGCCGCTTATAAAGAGTGATGTCGAGGCTCCGCACGAAGAGATACGTGCGCTGCACGCGACGCGTGTCGACGAAGGCGACGCTTCGCCGAGCGCTCGGGCGCATATCGAAGGACGAATTAGAAACGGTAAGAAGCTTCTCGCGGGAGCCGCGGTCATCATGAGCTTTTATCTGATCGGAAGCAGCATCGTGACATCGATGCTGATCCCGTTCGATCAGATCCGCGAGGGCGGAGACGCGAACGGACGCGCGATATCTTTTCTCGCTCACGAATATCTGGGGCACGGATTCGGAACCGTTTACGACATCTCGACGATTCTCATCCTTTGGTTCGCCGGCGCGTCGGCGATGGCCGGACTTTTGAATATCGTTCCGAGATATTTGCCGCGCTACGGAATGGCTCCGGATTGGGCACGTGCGACGCGGCCGTTGGTCCTGATCTTCACGGGAATATGCGCACTTGTCACGGCGCTCTTTAAGGCGGATGTTGACAAGCAGGCGGGAGCATATGCAACGGGTGTTCTTGTTCTGATGACTTCGGCGGCAGTCGCCGTTGCGATCTCTTCGAGAAAACGCGGCGAGCGGGCATGGATCTTTTATGTTGGCATAACGATCGTTTTCATCTACACGACGATCATCAACATCGTCGAGCAGCCGAGCGGTATCCAGATCGCATCGATGTTCATCGTCGCGATCATCGTCGCATCATTCATATCCCGTGCCTTGCGAACGACCGAACTGCGGATCGATCAGATCGAGTTCGACGCCAAAGCTCAGGAGTTCATCGAGGAAGCAGCGGAAGGCGACATCCGGATAGTGACGAATCGGCGCGAGGTCGGAAATGTCGGCGAGTATCGATTCAAGGAACATGAAAAGCGGATCGACAATCACATACCATCGACCGATCCGGTCCTGTTTTATGAGATCGATCTCGGCGATGCGTCCGAGTTTAGTGGAGCCCTAAAAGTTCGAGGCGTCGACGTTGACGGTTACAAGATCCTTCGAACCGAATCGCCCGCGGTTCCAAATGCGATCGCGGCGCTTTTGCTTCACCTGCGCGATGTTACGGGAAAGATCCCGCACGTTTATTTTGGATGGAGCGAAGGCAATCCGATCGTATATTTGGCCCGCTACATTTTGTTCGGCGAAGGCGATACCGCACCGGTAACGCGCGAGATCCTGCGGCAAGCGGAAGACGATCCGGAACGGCGACCGAACGTACATGTGGGTGGGTGAGAAGTCGGAGTCTGGCGAGTCTCTTGAGTTATCGAGTCTGTCGAGTCTGTCGAGTCTAGCAGAGATGAGTCTATCGGGTCGAGCAGATACTATTGAGTCGTTAGCCGTTTTAGCACCGAAGGTGCGGCAATAATTTAGCCAGGGGCAACGCCCCTGGAAAGGCAAAATTCCCTGAAGCCGCAACGCGGCGAAGTAGGCCGCACCCATTACGCCGCACCGTTGGTGCTTGATTTTCAGACGATCGTCCCAGGGGCGTTGCCCCTGGCTAATTTACAACCGCACCGTTGGTGCTACGGAACGCCGCCGACTCGCCAGATTCGCTACACTCCGAAAGACTCGATAGACTCGATAGGCTCGAGAGAGTCCGACAGACTCGCTAGACTTTCCCCCGGTCGAGGAGTATATTCACAGCTTTGATAATTGAGCCGAAGCCGAAGCGATTGCTCCGGCACGGGGGAACCAAATTTTTCGGGGCGAAGCAATATTTGCGGAACACTTCCATTGTTCCAGCCCGTCAGCTAACCTCGCAGGCGTAAGTGGAAGACAAGCCATTTCGGCTCTGAGAATAGTTCAGGCCGTATTCGCAAATGACTTGCGTGTACGGCCTTTTGCAATTTTAAATATGCCCAACAAAAAACCGGGCCGGCTTTCGCGATGGTTATACAGCGGAGTCGAAGAGATGGAAGGGCCTCACGAGCACGCCGGGCGGCATCATAAACATGCCTGGTGGAAAGTGATGTGCCTGACAGGTGTCGACTACTTTTCGACACTTGGTTATCAGCCGGGGATCGCATTTCTGGCCGCATCCGTTTTGTCACCGATCGCGACTTTGATCCTTGTGCTGCTCACACTTTTCGGAGCGTTGCCGATCTACAACCAAGTCGCGAAAGAGAGTCCGCACGGCGAAGGATCGATCGCGATGCTCGAACGGCTCCTCTCCCGATGGAAGGGAAAGCTTTTCGTCCTGATGCTCCTCGGTTTCGTCGCGACGGACTTTGTAATCACCATCACACTTTCCGCGGCCGACGCCGCAGCCCACGCGCTCGAGAATCCGCTCGTCCAAAACCGGCTTTCGTTTCTTGAGCATCCGGTGGCGGTAACGCTGATTCTAATCTCGCTTCTCGGTATCGTTTTTCTCAAGGGATTTAAGGAAGCGATCGGGATCGCAGTTTGGCTTGTCGCCGTCTATCTCATTCTCAATCTGATAACGATCGGTCGTGGCATGTATGAAGTCGCCACTCACGCCGACCTGCTAGCGAACTGGAAGACGGCGCTCTTTGCCACTAAAACTTCCGGTGGAATCGGAGGCGTCGTCGCGATCGTCGGACTTTCGCTTCTTGTTTTTCCGCGTTTAGCTCTCGGACTTTCAGGATTCGAAACGGGCGTCGCGGTGATGCCGCTCGTCAAAAGCCCGAATCGGATCGAAAACACGCGGAAGCTGCTGATGACGGCGGCGCTCATCATGAGCTTCATGCTTATTGCGAGCAGCTTCGTCACGAGCGTGCTCATACCGTCGTCTGAATTCTGTCCACGCATCAACTGTGCGGATGTTATGGAACGCGACGAGCTCGCCGACGCGTCTCCGTTTTGCGCGTGTAATGCAACCGAGACGGCCGCCGGAACTGTTCGTGAAGCGGGAAAGGCTAACGGGCGAGCCCTTGCGTTCATCGCCCATAAATATTTTGGCGAAGGCTTCGGAACACTCTACGACATCAGCACGATCCTTATCCTGTGGTTCGCCGGAGCATCGGCGCTCGCCGGGCTTCTGAATATCGTCCCGAGGTATTTGCCCCGTTACGGTATGGCACCCGAGTGGGCCCGAGCAACTCGGCCGCTCGTTCTGGTTTTTGTCGGGATTTGTTTCGCCGTCACGATCATCTTCAATGCAGACGTCGATGCTCAAGGCGGAGCTTACGCGACCGGTGTATTGGTTCTGATGTCGTCGGCGGCGATCGCGGTTACGATCTCGGCATGGCGTGAAGCGAATAAATGGAGCTATGCGTATGGTGCGATCGCGATCGTATTTGTCTACACGACGATCACAAACATGGTGGAGCGCCCCGACGGAATAAAGATCGCGTCATTCTTTATTTTCGCCATCATCGCCGCATCGTTCATATCGCGCGTCATGCGTTCGACCGAGATTCGCATCGACCGGATCGAGCTCGACGAAAAGGCACAGCAGTTCATCGACGAACTTAGAGCCGAAGGCGAGATCCGTATCGTGACGAATCGCCGCGAAACCGGCGACATGTCCGAATACCGTTTCAAGGAACACGAGAAGAGGATCGACAATCATATCCCATCGACCGATCCGATCGTGTTCTACGAGATCGAGACGGGCGACGCATCGGAATTCAAAGGAAGGTTAAAGATCTGCGGAACGGATATCGGCGGTTACAAGATCCTCCGAACCCAAGCGCCGGCCGTTCCGAATGCGATCGCGGCATTCCTCATCTACTTGCGAGATAAAACGGGAAAGATTCCGCACGTATACTTCGGCTGGAGCGAAGGGAATCCGATCATGTATCTTGCCAGATATATTCTGCTTGGCGAGGGCGACACAGCTCCCGTGACACGCGAGATCCTGCGACAAGCAGAACCGGATCCCGAGATGCGTCCGAATGTACACGTCGGAGGATGATTTTGATTTGGGATTTGGGATTTGGGATTTGGGATTTGGGGTTTAGGATTTGCAATTTCGGATTTGGGATTTGGGATTTACGATTTCGGATTTAGGGTCTGAGTTTGAAATTTGAAATTTGAAATTTGAAATTTAAAATTCGAAAACCGAAATCCGAAATCCCAAATCCGAAATCCCAAATCGAAAGAGGCTGCCAATTCAGGCAGCCTCTTCAATTTCCCACTTCTCACTTCTCATTTCTCAATTCTCAATTCTCAATTCTCATTTCCCACTTCTCACTTCTCACTTCTCACTTCTCACTTCTCACTTCTCATTTGCGACTACGTCGCCCCGTTTCCGTTTAGGATCGACGGGTTCATTTCGAGGAAGCAGGAACGGCAATAGACCGGGCGGCCTTGCGACGGATAGAACGGGACGGTTGTCGTCTCGCCGCATTTCGCGCAATTTACTGCGACCTCGATACGCTGACGAACGCCGGACGCCTGGGCTGCCGCGATCGCCGCCAGCCGTTCGTTCTTGGCCTGCTTGCATTCCTTACATCGCTTAGGTGGATTTTGAAGTTTTTTGTCGCGGAAGAAAGCCTGTTCTCCAACCGTCCAAATGAAATTGACGCCACAGTCGATACAAAGTATCGGCTTGTCGTCAAATTCTGATGTGTCGGTGAGTGTCGTCTCCGATGCAGCTTCTATCCCCGGTATTTCGCTTTCGGACATGTCGGGACCCTCCTTGTCGTGCTTATTGATACGCCGGCGCCCCGCTTAGGGCTCATCGATCAACACATCGTCGGGGGCATCGATCGATCGCTGACGATCACGAATCTAAAGTTCGATAAAGCAAAAACTTTGTAGTAAATTCTCTTGAAGAAGTTACCTAAATTAAACGTTGTTCCTGAGTGGGTGCATTCTGACCTTATTACTATTAAGGATTCAGTGTCAAGCCCGATCAGGCGCCCTGATTATATATCATTCACAGTCGTTTCATAAAGAAAATATGCGAATTCTGGTGATCGGTTCGGGCGGTCGCGAGCATGCGATCTGTTACTCATTCGCTCGCAGCAGTCGTGTCGAGAAAATCTTTTGCGCACCGGGGAACGCCGGCGTCGCAACGGTCGCTGAATGTATTCCGATCAAACCGGAAGACATCGACTCACTCATCGAATTCGCCGCGCGCGAAAGCATCGATCTCACGTTCGTCGGCGGCGAGACGGCGCTCGCGCTCGGGATCGTAGATCAATTCGAGAAACGAGGTCTGAAGATAATCGGAGCGTCGATGTCGGCGGCTCGACTCGAAGCAAGCAAGGCTTTTGCAAAAGATTTTATGGCGCGGCACGGAGTTCCGACGGCGAAGTATGTCACGGCGGATTCTCCGTCGAAGGCTATTGAGATCCTGGAGTCGGGACATTTTGGCGATGAGTTGTCCGCGGTTGTCGTAAAGGCGGACGGACTCGCCGCCGGTAAAGGAGTCGTAGTTGCTCGCGATCGGAGCGAAGCGATCGCGGCGTGTGGTGAGTTGGTCGATCTGGTTGGTGACGCGGCTGAGCAGATCGTCCTCGAAGAATGTCTGATCGGAAGGGAAGTGTCGCTGCTGATGTTCGTCGACGGAAACAACTTCGCGCTGATGCCGCCCGTCCGCGATCATAAACGTATTGGCGAGCACGACACCGGACCGAACACGGGAGGCATGGGAACGATCACCGACTCGGGTCTGCTCACTCCGAAACAGTCTCAGGAGATCATTGAAGACATGATCGAGCCGACGCTCGCCGGATGCCTTGCCGACGGATTCCCGTTTCGCGGGATTTTGTTTCTTGGTCTGATGCTCACCGACGGCGGTGCGAAGTTGCTCGAATACAATGTGCGTTTCGGCGATCCGGAAACGCAATCGATTCTTGTCAGACTCGAGACGGATCTCGTCGATATTTGCGAAGCAATGCTCGAAGGCAAACTTGCGGAACAGAAGATCGAATGGAGTTCCGGAAATTCCGCGTGTGTCGTGCTCGCCGCGGAAGGTTATCCGCTGAAACCGAGAACAGGAGATCTGATCTCAGGCTTGGACGATGCTGCGTCGATAGATGGAGTGACGATATTTCACGCGGGAACCGCGATATCGAGCGACGGAGATCTTCTAACTGCGGGCGGGCGTGTTCTCGGTGTCACTGCAAGAGGAGTGAGCTTAGAAGAAACGCTCCGCGTCGCATATGCGGCAGCGGAGCGAGTTTCGTGGAGCGGAATGCAGTACCGACGAGATATCGGGAAAGCACATTAGAGCTTTGACTTCGGCCGAGGAGCCTTCATCTCCTGTTCCACTTTTTGTTTTATCGCTGCGAATTCTTCGTCCGTGGTTTTTTTCAAAAAATCCTGCAGCTTCGGCAAGACCTTTTCGCTGAAACCGGTCATCGCTTCGAGCATGAGCTTCGGCATCACCGATATGGTTTTTTGTCCGGTCGTCGATCGATAGAACGCGATCAATTCGCGTAGCTCGGTTTCGGAAAAGTTTCGATCGTACATCGGCACCGCGATCTCGTTCAGGGCTTTTGAGAGGTCGATTTCTTTTGTGAAAAAATCGACAGTCCGCTTTGTAACCCGATCCATCGACTCGAGAGCCGACTGTTTCATTGCCGCCTTTTCCTCGGCGGACATTGTCTTGTCGTCGGCGATCATCGACGAGATCGACTTCTCGAACTCAACTTTTTGAAAGCCCATCATCACGTCCATTACGTCGGTCACGCTTTTGGTCGAGCCCGTGACTTCAAGAAGTTCTTTGACCAGAGCCTCCTTTTCCGGACTGACCTTTTGCTGTGCAATTGCCTGGCCTCCGACGAGCGCGATGATCCCGATCGAGAGAAATGTTAGCAGTAGTTTTTTCATAGGAGTCCTCGTGAGAAAGTCATTCTAGCATGAGCCTGGAACGGTCGACCAGCGAAAAATGTAGGGCTAATAATTGCGGATCTGCGTGCTATAACCGTCGAAATTTCGCTTCATCTCTTCAAGCGAATCTCCGCCGAACTTCTCGCGCATTGCGTTTGCGAGAACGATCGCGAGCATCGATTCGCCGATGACTCCTGCTGCCGGAACCACCGTGACGTCGGACCGCTCGTAAGCGGCGTCGCTCGATTCTTTTGAATTGATATCGACTGAGCGAAGCGGTTTTTTTAACGTTGAGATAGGTTTCAAATAACCGCGAACGCGGAGCTCTTTGCCTCGAAAAATATTTCATCATGAACATCGGATCCCCGCCGGCCGGCATTCGCGATCCCGTCGCCGATCTCGACGCCCTTCACCGCATGGATCGACATGATTGCGTGAGCGATCCGTCCGTCCAGTTTTTCATTCCATGAAAACGCAGAGCCAAGTCCGACCGGAAGGCCTTTCACGATAACCTCGAATACTCCGCCGAGCGTGTCGCCATCTTCCTTTGCTTTATCTATCGCCGCGATCATCTGCGCCTGGATCGCGTCGTCCGCGCAGCTCAACGACGAATCGTACGCGATGGCGGTTACCTCTTCCCACGACTTCTCAAGCGGAGATTCGGGGACGCTTCCAAGTTTCACGACGTGACTTCGAATTTCGATACCGAACTCGCCGAGCAACTGTTTGGCGACGGCACCGGCGGCTACACGTGCAGTCGTTTCGCGTGCAGACGAGCGTTCGAGAATATTCCGTAGATCCCGCGCTCCATATTTCATTCCGCCCGGCAGATCCGCGTGGCCGGGGCGCGGCCGGGTGACGACGCGCGGATTCTTTGGCTCGACATCGAGCTCAGTGCTCGACATGACATCTTCCCAATGGACGAAATCGCGATTCTCGATCATTAGGGCTACCGGGGATCCGAGCGCTTTTCCGTGTCGGACTCCGGACAAAACCTGAACTTCGTCCTTCTC
>QHXR01000003.1:0-13620 GCA_003223025.1 Acidobacteriota bacterium | reverse complement strand
CATCCGTCCGCCGCGTCCGTAGCCCTGCTGCCGACGCCAGAGCTCGTGATCGATCTTCGAAATGTCGATCGGAAGCGACGCGGGAAGTCCCTCGACGATGGTGACGAGCGCTCGTCCGTGCGACTCACCCGCTGTTGTGAATTTGAAGAACATTCTTTTCGTTATTCGTCAGACCGTGATCGCCTCGTGCTCGCCGGCGAATCACGATCAAACCGATACTTGCGATGATCGAAATCCCGCCTAATAAAGTTTGCGGCGGCAATCGCTCGTCGAGAAAAACTGCTCCGATCACGACTGCGATAAGCGGTGTGACGAGCGAGATGACCATCGCTTTGGTCGATTCGATTCTACTTAATAGCCAGTAGTAAAGCCAAAATGCGGCGATAGTTCCGAGCACGGACAAATAGATGATGCAGCCGACTGCCGACCACGTCCATTTGAAAGTCATGGGATTGCCTTCGGCGATCAGAGCGTAGATGACCAGCGCCGGGAGTCCGGCGACCATCTGTGCGCAGACGAGACTCGCCGGATGCATTTCGCCGGCTCGAAGCTTTACGAGTATCGAAGCTTGTGCGGCGCAGTACGCACCGGCAACGATCGCGACGCAGCCTAGAAACGCCATCCAATTCTCGATGCGAAGTTGGTCGATAAAGATCACGACGACGCCGAAGAATCCGAGAAGAACTGCGACGATCTTGAGCCACGTGATCCGCTCAGCCGGCAGAAATATCCACGCCAGCAAAAGCCCGAAGACCGGGATCATCGATTGCAGAACCGCGGCGAGACCCGATGTGATGTGCTGCTCCGCCCAAAAGACGCTGCTGTAATTAAGTGAAAATTGTAGAAAGCCGGTAAGGGCGATTAGCTTCCACGCCGCGGATGAATTCGGCCACGGCAAACGTCGCAACTGGATGACAGGCAAGAGAATGAGAATCGCGAGAATGAATCTGACGGCGGCGAACGTGATCGGCGGGAGATCAGCGAGTCCGATCTTGATGAAGCTCCACGTCGTTCCCCAGAGCAGACACAGTATTAGCCAGACGAGAATGTTCATGTTCTGAGTCCCGCCTTTAGGCGGCGGGCGCTGCGCGATAAATACTTCAAAGAGCCGGCTGAAGCCGGGACTCAAAACTCAGATCGCCGGCTGAAGCCGGGACTCAAAACTAGCTTCGTTCATAGAAGCTCAGACACGTGTCGCCCTGCGTCAGGAGCCGCCAGCGACGGATATTTCCCGACGCGTCCGGGAGAATATTTTTCGAATGATGCTCGGCGATGAACACGCCATCCTCTCGAAGCAAGGTCGATTCTTCGGCGCCGAAATCGAAGAGCACGAGTGAATAGTCGTTGTCGTACGGCGGATCGTAAAACGCGATGTCCCATCCGACTGCATGTTTTCGCCCGGTAAAGTTTTCGGCCGGCAGAGCGACGACTTCGGTCTTCGACTCGTCGATCCCGATGAGATCCAGATTCTCCTCGATCAATGCGCACGCTCGGCGAGACTTGTCGACGAACGTAACGAACTCCGCTCCGCGCGACAGAGCCTCGATCCCGATCGCACCGGTCCCGGCGCAAAGATCAAGCAGTCGAGTGTCGTCACCGATCCGTGGAGCGAGTATGTTGAAGAGTGTTTCGCGAAGTCTGTCCGACGTTGGACGAGTTCTGTGATCAGCGGGACTTTTTAGAACTCGGCCCCGAAATTCGCCGGCGATGATGCGCATACAACAAATGCGGAGTGCGGAATCGCGAATGCAGAGAACGCGGCGTTTTCGAATTCCGTTTTACTAACTCCGACTAGATTCTCTCATAAATGCTGAGAATCTTTTCGCCATGATCGATCGTCCGCCATGGTCTCATCTGTTTGAGATTGTCAGGATGTGAAAAGTCAGGGGCATGCTCGATGATGAGAAGACCGCGGGGTTTCAGACCGAAACCTCTTGTGAGTCCATCGAGAATGGCTGTGTGTTCGTCACCGGTCGGAACGTCGAAGTAGACGATGTCCCAAACACGTTTTCGGAGCGACGCTTTTTTCAAAAAGCCGATGATCTCGGTTTCCGCGACCTCGCCGTGTCCGTCCTTGATCCCCATCTCGGTGAGATTCTTTCTGAGTACCGAGCACATTCGCGCAGATCGTTCGACAAAGGTCGCGAGCATCGCACCGCGAGAGATCGCTTCGATTCCGATCGTTCCGCAACCTGCGCCGAGGTCGAGAATCCGACCGCCTTTTACCCGCCGCGAAATTACTTTGAAAACGACTTCACGCAGTTTGCGATCTGTATGTATTGATTTGGGCGAAACCGAGTTCGCCAGGACCCGACCGCGGAGCTTGCCGTCGGTGACCTGCGAATCGGACGTGATCTTTATGTTGTTTTCGGGTTCTTCTCGTTTGCCGTGAGCCGGACCGCGTCTCGCATCGGGCCGCCGCTTGTTGTAACCGCCGGCGTTCGGACCATCGTTTCGAGCAAATCGACCATCCGTCCGGCCGTCTCGCCATCGCGAGTCCCCGGGACCGGTCCGTTGTCCGCCGCCGCGATTGTCGTTGGTACGATTGTCGTTCGAACGATTGTTGTTGGTTCTATCGCCACCCGGTCGGCTGGGGCCTGAGCGACTGTTGTTTCTGGATTGTGGCGCACTTCGACTCGGCCCGAAAAAAGACTTCCGGTCGTTTGAGTTGGATCGGGGAGGGCGTCGATTTTCCATCTCAGGTCAGTTGTATCGAGCGTCGGCGAGTGCAACGCATCAATTTTTGCGCGGGATCGAAGCTTTTCTGAATGGCTTCAGATCCTGAATTTCGTTCGAACCAATAGGGTAAACTGCACGGTAAATATAGCTAAGTGAAGAAGAAAAAGCTAGACAAAAGATTTTTACCCGACGTTTGCTAGTCCGAATCGTGGATTGTCAGTGACGCGTTCGATCAAAAGCTTGGTTTCCTTGCTAGTCCGTTTTGGTCCCAGGAAGGTCTCGGCGGAACGCCTCGCTTCGTCGAGGATCTCGATGTCGCGGATGATATTTGCGATCTTGAAGGATTGAATGCCGGACTGACGAGTTCCGAGGATCTCGCCCGGGCCGCGAATCTCGAGATCTTTTTCGGCGATGCGAAATCCGTCGTTCGTTTCTTCCATAATGCCGAGTCGTTCTTTCGCGACGGCGGTTTTCTTATCGCCGGTCAGCAGAACGCAGAAGCTCTGCTCGGCACCTCTACCGACGCGGCCGCGAAGTTGATGAAGCTGCGACAATCCAAATCGCTCGGCATGTTCGATGACCATGAGCGATGCGTTCGGAACATCGACTCCGACTTCGATCACCGTAGTCGAGACAAGTATGTTCAGTTCGCCCGATTCGAATTGAAGCATGATCTCCTCTTTTTCGGCGGACTTCATTTTCCCGTGAAGTAAGCCGACGCGATATTTCGGAAAGATCTTGTCGCGCAACTCTTCGAACATTTTCGTCGCCGCTTTGAGATCGATCTTCTCCGATTCCTCGATGAGCGGATAGACGACGTAAACCTGCCGGCCGCGCTCGATCTCGCGAACCATTCCTTTATACACGCCGTCGCGTTGATCTTCGCCGAGCACGACCGTCTTGATCGGCGTGCGTCCGGGCGGAAGCTCGTCGATGACGGAGACATCGAGATCTCCGTAAACGGTCATCGCGAGCGAGCGCGGAATCGGAGTAGCGGTCATGACGAGGATGTCCGGATTGTAACCGAGCGAGCGAAGTGCCGAACGTTGAAGTACACCGAATCGATGCTGCTCATCGATGACGGCGAGTCCTAACTTCTCAAACTTGACCGCGTCCTGAATGATCGCGTGCGTGCCGATGACGACCTGGACTTCGCCGGTCGCGATCGATTCGTGAACCTTTCGTTTCTCTGCGACGCGCATGCTTCCTTTCAAAAGTCCGACTTTGTACGGAGTGCCGGCAAAAATGCGCTCCGCATTTCTCGCGTGTTGTTCGGCGAGGATCTCTGTCGGAGCCATGAGTGCGGCTTGATAACCATTCTCGATCGCGGCAAACATCGCCATGAATGCGACGATCGTTTTTCCGCTGCCGACATCGCCTTGCAGCAGACGATTCATCGGTGCGTCGGATGTCATATCGCCGATGATCCGTTCGATGACACGATCCTGCGCGGATGTAAGTTGGAACGGAACGATCTTGTTCATTCGATCGCGGATCGTCCGCGGCATCTCGATCACCGTTCCTTTCGGTTCCTTTTGTCGCTCGCCGCGGATGAGCGTGAGCGCGAATACGAGCCAGAAGAATTCTTCGAATATCAGTCGCCGATGTGCGCGACTGCGAAACGATTCGTATTCGAGGATCGTCGAATCCTCGGGAGGGAAGTGGATCTCCTCGAGAGCCTTCGAACGAGCGATGAGATCGTGCTCTTTCAAAAGCGATGCGGGAAGATTCTCCTCGATCGAATTGCGATCAAGCTTCTGGATCACATCGAACATGATCTCGCGAAGCCGCTTTGTCATGAACGGTCCGAGCTTCCGATATATCGGGACACGACGCGCGGTGTGGATCATCGCAAACTCCGGATCGGAGCTTTCATCAATCGCGTCGGGATCGTCCGCAACATCGGCAACCGCGAGAGCGTCATTGAAAACGCCGCCGTCAGGTTCCGGCAGAACTTCGAGCTCGTTCGGGTTCTTCATGTTGAGCGCGAAAGTGTTCCGCCGGCCGTCCCACTCCCATCGTCCGTACGCTACGAAACGCGTGCCGCGATCGAAACGCTCTTTATAAAAATTGATGATGTTCGGCGCCCCACGCCCGGAGATGAACCACCACACGACGACCGGCTTCTTCGTCCGCTCAACATCGCTCGCCGAGATCTCAAAGATATAAAGCGGCGGAGCTTTCGGGCCTCGATTCTTGCCAACCTGAAATCCGCCCGAGACGCGCGTGAAAAGCTCGACGGATGCTTCGATGCCGTCGTAGAGTTGGTCGATCTGTAAGAGATTGGAGCGGTCTTCGTACCGCATCGGAAAGTAGTTTAAGAGGTCTTCGACGTTCGCTTCGGTGAGATCGCTCTTCGCGGATTCACCCGCGACAGCCATCGCGAGTTTGCGCGACATGGCAGCAGAGAGTTTCGAAACGCCGTACGTGTGCAGTTCGATAATGGGAGTATCGAGCGTGAGCATCATTCGGGTGGATTTTAACACAACCCATGGTCAGGTGTTGTGAGATGTGAAATTGATCTAAAGTTTTTTTTGAACTGTCGTTCGAGGGGAGTGGTTTTATACTTTTCTTCAAGAGCGATTAGACGCGAGACTTCTTGAAGATCGACTATCGCCATGCGATTTGGAAGGTGATCACCCCCGATGATTGTTTTCATCTTGGGCTAAAAACCGATGAATCTCCACTCTCCTCTAGCCACGCGATTATCGTACGGATAATGACGATTGAATTATCGGTCCATTTTTCACTGAGACGTTATTCCTCGCTAAGTACCTGACCGTTCGTCCCCTCTGATCGAAATCATTCCAATCCTTTAGCAATTCTAAGGTCCAAGCTCCCTCTGGCAACGCCAATAAAACAACGCCTCGTCTTAGATCGACGCTGTTTTCGAGGTCATTTGTAGACAGTGCTTCGCTGCCGACCGCGATTCCATTCGCATTCCTGACAATCAAGACAAATTTTGTCCAGGCATCCAGAGATTTGAAATATGGTTTGCCGTTCTTTCCGAGGACGGCGAGTTCGATTTGTCGGTAGTTTACTTTAAGCGGAATTAATCCTAGGTCAACATCCTTACTTCCCTCAAGCCGAAGGTTGAGACCTGAAAACTTTGCCTCTGATTCGCGCAAGCTAGTCCAATAAGGCGCACGAATGGGTGTCTGTGCTCCGTCGAATCCGATTACCGGCTCTACGAAAAGTGTGACGTTCCTGACGGACAAGCCACAATGTTCACGAAGCGAGAAATTTCCGTTGGAGTCGGTAAAAACCGTCGTATCTTTAACCCAACAACCTTCGCCACGGATAGATTCCGGATTAGTAAATGTAACCGACGCTCTGGCGGGTCGTCCTTGTTGGTCGACGACTGTCCCGTTAATTGTCGCCCCATAGCGTTGCTGGCTCGACGCATTCGAAGCGAGTGCAGCAATACAAAAAATCACGAGGAATCGATTTCGAATTACTTTCTTTTGGGCAGATTGTTTATTTGGTCTTTGCATGTCTGATAGATTTCCTCCGTGTTTTCCGCCGAATCCCCTTCTCCGCTACCCGAATCGTCTTGAATTAGTAATCCGCTGGTACCTCCTGGCTTGTAAATCATATGGGCTAACTCGTGCAAAACTTGTAAAACTCTCGACTCGCGGCTGGCGGAATTATATTGTCCAACACGAGGTGCTCTGGCATCTTTGAATGGACCATATCTATTCACAGTACCGGAATCAAAAACCCGATAAGCGAGATCCTGCAACGTCTTCGTTGCTGTTAGTGTCGTCTTACCGCCAATCTGACTAATAGGCTTACCGTCGGGCCTCCCCATTCGAATACCGGTCCGGTTATTATTAGGATTGTCGACAATACCTATTTCCAATAACTTGTCGAGTGCGGCCAAAGCATCGAGGGCGTATTCTCCGAAATACCTTGCACACGGATTATCTCCCGAAAGTATATAGTCGGCGTCTTCTATAGCCCTCCGAATAACCCTTCTTGGGTTCGTATATTTCTTTTGATATTGATGGCCGGTGTTCAAGCCATTCTCTGCATTCGAACTGTCAATCGGTGCGTCTTCGGCAGGCATGGATTGGACGGTTTCGTCCACATTCGGGATAACGCACTGTCCGTCAACCCAATTTCCACGGTGCTTTTCGCAATTCTTCTTGGTGCTCGACTCGTGGTAGGACGCAAACTGATTGCAATCAACCGACGCTCCGCCCATTGTCTGACAAGCTTTATCATCTCCGAAATACGGATAACCCAACGGAGTAGACCCACCTTCCGACTCGAACGACGAGCCGTAGTTTACTTTCACCGCTCTCTGCAGCGGATCGAGCTCTGCGGATTCTTCCCAGGTCCAGTTGCCGTTGTACATGCTGCGGAAGTAACTTTGGCCGCCCGCGTCGGTGTGTTCCCATCTTACTTCGGGTGCACTGAAAGTCGCCGAGTATCGAGTGATCTGTTGAACGGCGATCACTGAGCCAGAGAGATCATGAACGTAAGTTTTCTCCTTAGCGCCGTTAAGACTCGTTTCGGTGAGCACCTTCCCGAGCACGCTTGAGTAGATGTAATAGCCCATGACTGTGTTTCCTTCACCCGCCACCTGAGATAAGAAGACAAGCCGCTGCTCGCCGTCCGTCTTTCGTGTCGAACTGTGATAGTGGTCCTGCCATGTACTCATCAGCGATCCGGCAGCGTTATAAGTGTACGTCTGAGTCGTACTCTCTTCTTTGTAGTCGTCTGAATAAAGCACGCTTCCCGCCGCGTCGTAATCCCAGCCACCTACTTTGTTCGCAGCTGCCATCCACGTCAGGTTTTCGTAATCTTCGACGTACGATCCAAAATACCTTGACTTACGGCTTGGCCGAAGCTTCAAGCAATGACTCGCGACCAGTTTTTGGATCCTTTAACCGGCATGCCAGCGAGCTAAATACACAACTTCCAATTCTTTCTTTCTAAAGATTCCTTTCCACAATTCGCTCAAGACATCTCGAATAAAGATTCTTGGAACCTCGCACAGCCTCACGATCGTCTGACTCGACCGGTTTCTCGTTTGCTCGAAGAACGGCCATTAACTCAGCGTCGGCCGAAACACAACCGCACCTTTGGTCTGCAAAATCAAGCAAACGTATCAAGTCAGTCTTGAACTTAAATGAACTAGTTTTCTGAATCCGCTGCGCGATCTCTGCCTTGTTTCCTTCCACATTATCCGCGAGATAGCGGAAGTAAGTATCTACGCCGCCCTCAACGTAATTTTCGCTGAAGAGATATACATCAATCTGTCGATCAGTTGAGTAGCTGGAAAATGCCCTCGATCGCTCACTAGCGGGCAGGCGCTCAAGTTCTCGATAATCTCTTTCACCCGGCTGACATCGACAACCCGATGCAAAAACGACGAGCAAAAGCAAGAATACGAATTCTAATCTGTCCACCATCGTCTCCTCCTTTGCACTACCTTTTCTAAGGACAAAGCTTTTCATCACGCGCAAACTTGGACGCGTTCTTGTTCTGTATATCGGTCATTATGTCGTCCCGCCTTTGTTTGGCTTTGGCTTCGAATTCATTGTCATAGCTTGCTCTGCCGCTAAGCCATGCGTCGGCGCTAGCGAGCGCGTAGTTAAGCTGCCATTGACCCTGAGCTTCGCCATAGGTCGGGAAATGGGCTGGAGCCTTAAGACCCGAAGGATGTTCGAGCTCACGTATCATCGGCAGCTTCTGCCACATTTCTATAAACTGAACTCCGTGCTGAAGCTCCTCTACAATCGTCCGAAGATCTTGCCACGACGGCGAATCCAAGTTCATTGAATTCCCATCGAAATGGATATCGTAGAGGCCGAGGGTAATTGCCTTGGGAGCGATCGTTAGTCCGATATTTCCCGCTGTCGACGCCCATGCCGGTATCCCCTTAATAAATCGAGCGTCGGCGACAATTTCGACTCCGCGCCCATCCACGAGTTGATCTTGGAAATAACCGCCCAGCAGTTTAACCACGCAGGAACTCAATGCTTTTTTCTCCCATGCAACGTTTCCCGCCATCATCGGAAACTCAAAAATCTCAGTGCCTATATGCCGCCAATCGCTGCCAATGTAATTCTCGGCGACCCATTCCAGTGTCTGTCCTCTGGGTCCGGGGGCGTTGGCGAATCGATGTTCTTCCCGCCAGGTTTGTACGATTAGTGTGTTGCCTATAAACTGCACACCCATTGCTCGCAGAATTCGACCACACATCCCGGGTCCGATCAGCGGGCCGCCATCGATGCTGCATCCGCCTTCCGGATTCGCGAGCGACCCGCCTTTCTTATAATTAGGCGCGGGCATCGAGGTAGGCGTGCTCAGAGGAAGAGATGTCCCGAGACCGGCGAGCTCAACGCGACTCTGGTTTGACTCTTCGTATGGCGGGATCGCCCCATCGGCATCCGTTTCCCGACTGCTGCCGGAAACGATATCGGTAAGAGTGAAACGCAGGCCACCGTTTCGTTCATCCGCGATCTTCGAATTGCCGAGATAGACCGAAGTCTGACTGTGTCCTCCGTTTGAAGAAACCTCGGTCACCATCTGTCCCGTGACAGACGAATAGAGCTGGTATCGAAAAGTATCGGTGAACCAACTCCCCCAAACCCCACTCGTCTTATACCGCGTTATGTCGGAGCTCTTCGCGGCACGACCGTCGCCATCGAAAACGGTTTCGCCTCCCTTCATCGTGAAAGAATTGTAAGGACCGTATTCCTCCCAGCGGGTCTTTCTTCCCGCCGCGTCAAATTTCCACGTCAGAGTACTTACGTCGGGTCCAGGTCCGTAAGTCCCTGTAACGCGGCCCGCCGCGTCGTATCCGTTCGAGCCGGTTCCGGACACCTTCCGGTTATTGCTGTACGTACTAAACGAATCTACCGGATCTAACGAATACGTCTGCGTTTCCCGGCTCGTCATGTTGTTGAAGGCATCGTAACTAATGTGTTGTGTATATGCCTCGCCTTCATTACTCACCAACCGTCCGGCGAAGTCGTAGCTGTTGGCTTGGGAAAAACTCGCCCCAGCGTGATTATCAATAGTGCCGAGCGCATCGTCGTTTTGGTACGTGTATTCCGCTTCCTGAATTGGGCCTGTAGTCCCGGCGGAGCTGGCACCGTAACTCGTCGGTCTGAGGCGACTGTCATAAGCCAACGAAACGGAGATAGGATTTGTTGCACCAAGTGACATCGACTTAACCGCGCCAAAAGCCCGATGGCTGACAGTAGAGACGTACGCCGTCGAGCTACCGGAATTGCCGACCGCGTTTATACGACCTATTCGATCGGAAGAATAATTGACGACGTTACCAAACGGATCGGTCATCGATTTGATGCCGCCGTTGAGGTGATAGGTGTACGCGAGGACATAACCGCCAGAAGGAGCCGCGCTCAAAGTGTCGGCGAAATTCTTCGTTTCGGATTTTAATCTTGAAAGTTCGTCATACGTGTAAGTCAGATTACCGCTCTCGTCCGACATGTAGGTTCTGTTTCCGGCGGCATCGTAACTGAAGCTTATATCCGCCGGATCGGGATGGACGAACCGGTCGGAACGGAAAAGACGATCTTCGTTAATAACGATCTGTATTCGCTGCCCGATCCTTCATCGATGTGCCCATATTTGTAAGCGGTAACGGCCGCGCGCGGATCCGTTACCGTCGCGATCGAGTCGTCCGGGTTGTACGTCCATGACGTCGTCGTGCCTGTGTCGTATTCGGGTAGGTGCTTTGTAGCAACTCGGCCGTGACCGTCGTAGGTCAGAGTCGTGGTTTGAGATGGACTGCTTGATTCGCCGCCCGCATATTGAGTGACCGATGTCGCTTGATCACGGCCGTTGAAGATCGTCTTTGTCGTGCTGTATGGCGCGGACCCGCCGCCGTCGAGATCCCAAACTTCCGTCTTGAAGGTGCGGCCGAGAATGTCGTCGTAGCTCTTCTGCCATCGACGCTTTGTCGTCCGAGGATTTCCTGCGACGTCGATCACTGAAGTCACCGGTCCCTTGACCGTTGTCACCTGACCGCCAGCGCATCCGCATCCGGCGTACTCGATGAGCGTGTCTTTGCCGTCGCTTCCGTTTGAGTCCGACGGAATGGTTCGTGTGACGCGGCCTTTCCAGTCGAATTCTTTTGTGTTCCAGAGCCAACCAGCACCGCCGCGATAATCGTCGCCTGCCGGGTTCCATGAAGAGTCGATCTCGGTCGGTACGCTTTCGCGCTTGGCGCGTCCGAGGATGTCATATTCGACAAGCTTGCCGGTGTATCCGCCTGTGCTGTTCGAATTCTCGGTGCGACTCATGCGGACTCGTCCGGCGCCGTCGAAAAGTGTTTCGGTCGGAACCTCGTCGCTGCTATTTATGGACGAGTCGTTGTTCGCATCGACGATGGTTGTATAACTACTGAGCGCCGTTCCCGTGTTCGAATAGCTGTATCGAGTATAAGCACCTGTGTTCTCGATCTTTTCTTTGCCGATTCTTCCGGTCGCATCGCTGTAAGTTCGCGACGTTGTTTTCCCGTATGAATTTCCACTTCCGGAGGGTGTCGGGCTTCTGGCCCAAACATTCGCGCCGATGTCGAATCGATATTGGATCGTCGAACTAAAACCGCCCGGATCGGTGACCGTCGTTGGATATGCGTAAGTCGTCCTCGAAACCGAATCATTCCAGACATCCGTGTATGAGATCGAGCTGACACGTCCACGAGGATCCGTCTGCGAGACAGCCGATCCGGCGGTGTTGTAGACGACGCTTGAGGAGACGGCGAGTGAATCGGTAGTCGGAGAATTAGTATCCCAGCGCATCGTCTTCGTTAGATTTCCGCGATATGAAAAGCTCGTCCCGTAAGCGGAATCGTGCTGCGTCGGAGACACCGACTGGCCGCTGGCACCATAGCCATCTTCGTCGTAGGCGTATGTCACCTTCGACATGAGAGAGCCGCCGTCGGTCCCTTCATACAATTTCGTTTCTGAGGGAAGACCGATGATCCTCCGGTCGGTGTAGTTACTGCTGAGATTGTAAGTCGTCGTCTGGGTTTTCAGAACGGTGCTTCCATCATAGACTTCGACCTTTGCGGGCAGTCCAAATGGGAATACGCCCGTGCTCGGCTCGTAATAGTAGACCTTCGTCTTCTTCGTATTCGATGGATCTCCGACTTGTGATTCCTTTACGCGAGGATTGTTTTCATAGGAAACGCCGGTGTTGTCCTGTGTCCAGTCCGACCATGTCCACCGCTTCCGGTCCGTTCCAGTACAAGTCGAAACACAATCTTCGGTCGCGAGACTTAGTCCTTCTTTCCATCCGCTTGGACCGTAGTGGATCTTCGTATAAAGACCGTCGGGATGACCGGCCATTGTGACCTTGACCATCGAGGTCGATTCGCTTCCATTAGGTCCGCTGAATGAAGTACTCGCCGGTGCAAGATTCTCAACGTCTATCTCCTGTGGCGAACCACCGCTCATGTTAAAGTTTTCTGCTTTTGTGTACGTGTGCGTGAAGCGCGGACAGTCCGTTTGACTCGACGATGGACTTGCGAGATTCGTCGAAACGTAATTCAAGACATGGGTACTCGAATCCGCCGCGATGCTGCTGACTTTTGAAACCTGTACGTATCCGTTGTAATCGAACTTGGTTGAGCTGCCGTCGGCGTATGTGATCTTGTCGAGGACGGTCACCGCAGTGCTGTTCGGCGGACCGATGATAGTCGTTATCGAGGTGCTGAAATCAGTAGCAACAGTCTTGGTCGTGTATGCGAACGTGGCCCACGTGTGTGTCGCGGTCGAACCCGAACCGTTCGAACCTTTCCACGTCTGCGTGATCGTTCCGGGAAGACCGGTCGTTCCATCGTAGTTAACGGTAACGACTCGTCCGAGAGTGTCGGTCACGGTATCAAGTCGTCCTTCTGTGTCGTAGGCGATCGAGATGTAGTTACCGTTCGCGTCCTTTATCTGTGTGCAGCGGTATGCTCCCATGCTCCAGGCATAACTCATCTGCCATCGGTGGCTCTGACCGTGATGAGCAGGCCTTCGGCGGCGGCGTCATTTGGGTGCGTCGCATTGGTGACTTCCAGCTGCGCGTAGCTTGAGTCGGCCGCCTCGTAGATATTCGTGACCGCCGTTTGACGAAACTGCACGCGACCGCCGGACGGCGTGATCATCATGTACGCCCAGACGTTCTTGCTTTGATCCGTATCGTAATAGGTCGGCTCGATCGTCGGGAAACCGAACCGAAATCCGGGCGATGCGTTCGAATGGTCGGCATCGAAGACCATCGCGCTGCCGACCTTTGTCCAGACAAGCGAGTTGTAACTGATCCCGAAACCGGCATCCAGTCCAGCACGTCCGGGAAGACTCACCAGCGAAGTCCCCCACGAAAAGTTCTGCGAATAAAGATTGGTTCCCCCGACCGCGTTGCGAGGCTGGAGTCGTGCGGCGGCTAATGCGTCGCCGGTAACTTCTCCGCCGACCTGTTTGAGGTAAGCTGACGGAATAGCGGTGTCGCCCGGTACGCCAAGCGTCTGGATACTGTAGGAAGAGTCGCTGCTCTTCAGCGTGTACCACGATCCAGTCGTCGGTCGCCAGATCGCATAGTCCGCTTTGTTGTCTCCGTCGTAATCCCCAGGGACGGGTTGATCTCCGTAGTTGCCCCACGCTTGTGTGTAATAAGAACCATTGTTCAAAGCACTTCGATACGCGTACCAGGTTCCGGTCGACGGACGAAAGACCGCGGGATCTGTCTTGCCGTCGCCGTCGTAATCCGCGGGAACCGGCGTGTCGATCGCGATTCCCCATGCGAAGGCATATGAACCCACTGAACTTCCGGTGATATACCAATTGCCGTTTGAAGGGCGATAGACCGCGAGATCGTTTTTTCCGTCTCCGTCATAATCGCCGGGAACCGCGATGTCACCGGAAGAACCGAGGGCAGTGGATATATATCCTCCACTGCTCTTCGAGACCC
>QHXR01000002.1 GCA_003223025.1 Acidobacteriota bacterium | reverse complement strand
ATAGCCGCGTCCGTCTTGCCGTCGCCATTGAAGTCACCGGGAGCAATCCGGCCATGCGAAGAACATATCGTCGCGGGCGGTATTCAACCGACCGTGAAAAAAGATTCCGATCCGCCGTTGCTGTTCTTTACCTTGAGTTCACTGTTAGCCGAATGCCACCGCCCGATGTCGGCCTTTCCGTCGTTATCAAAGTCGAAGTCGACGACACTCGACGGTTGCGGCGCTGCCATTGGTTCAGCGGTGCTTACAGTCTCGGACCTTGTGGCGGTCGATCGCATGAGCGCGACCATCGGCGCGAAAAACGCAAACGCCCTTTCGCCAAGCGTCGGCACATGAGCGGCCGCGAGACCTTCGGGCTGAGCAGGACCTACAAACGAGCCTAGTAGCGTGGAAGCGGAGCTGACCACAATGGACGCGAGATTTGGGAATCCAGATGTGCTGTGAATGATGAAAGGCTCAGCTGGTGAGGAATAAGAGACGCTGGTCTCGGTCACCTGACTGGCTTCCACGCGAAAGGCCGGGCTGACTAACGCCGTGGGCGCGGCAATCAGGGCAACGAGAAACGCCGCCGTTAATGGACGGGTTGACAGACGACCGATAGAAAACACCTTGACCGCATTCTTCCTTGCGGCAGACAGAAAGGACATTAAAGACTCCTTAGAGATCAGCGTGATGAACAAGAATTTGTATCGGAAGGTTTAGATCTAAGGGGGGTATTTCTGCGGCCGTTAGGTCGCCGAGTCTTTACTTCTATCGACAAAAACAAAAACTTAGGCGATAGACTCGCATCTGAGGTTTCTGATGTCAAAACGAGTTTTGTTTTTAGACGAAAGAGCTGTGTGCTGATGAGAAGACGATCACCGGTGGAAGCTGGAACTGGTCCGGCGGGAGGTTGGAACTGCTGCGGTGGAAGCTGGAACTGCCGTGGTGGAAGTTGGAACTGCCGTGGTGGAAGTTGGAAATGTCGCGGTGGAAGTTGGAAATGTCGCGGTGGAAGTTAGAACTGCCGCGGTGGAAGCTGGAACTGCCGTGGGGGAAGTTAGTTCTCGAGGCTGAACGGATTGAAGTCAGTTTCGCGATCGTAGAAATCTTCGTGCTCGACGCGCTTTAGGTAGTTGACGATCCAATATGTGAACGGCGTCGCGACGACTTCCCAGAAGACCTTCAGAAAATAATTTCCGATCATCACACTGACGACCTGTTCGTTCGACCATGTGCCGAGAAATGCGATCGGGTAGAAGATGATGCTGTCGACAAACTCTCCGGCGAATGTCGAGCCGATCGTTCGCACCCAGAGAAACTTTCCTTCGGTCCACACTTTCACTTTCGCGAGTACGAACGAGTTGACAAATTCGCCGGCCCAGAATGCGATGAGGGAAGCGAGCGTGATCCGAGCAGTCTGGGCGAAGATGAAATTGACGGCGCTTTGATGCTCGGCGGACATCGTTGGAGCGGCGGGCAATGCGGTCACGACGTATGACATCAACGACGCGAAAACGAGGGCGGCGAATCCCATCCATACCGCGCGACGCGACCGGGCAAATCCGTAGACCTCGGTCATGATGTCGTTGAACAGATAACTGATCGGGAAGAAGAGGACTCCGGCCCCGTAGATGTACTCGCCGTAGAAGGGAAGGTTGATCGACGAGACCTTATGGACGCCGATCAGGTTCGAGCACAGGAGCACGGCCACGAAGGCGGGCATGATGAGATCGAAATATTTATAACGACGGGTTGTCTGATTCACGCGGCGAATTGTAGCACGCTGGATTGCGGTGGTGCGTAAACACAAAAAAGCGGAAGCAGACATCGGATGCTGCTCCCGAAATTAAAGGAGAAAACTATGAGTACTTAAACTCGCCCTATGCTTGTTCGGAAACGTGTTTGGTCAGACGCGACTTGTGACGAGCAGCGGTGTTCTTGTGGATCAGTCCTTTGTTTACCGCTTTGTCGATCAGCGAAACGGTCGGGCTCAGCAGCTCGGTGCTGCGATCCTTATCGTGCGCCGCCAATGCCGATCGAAGGCTCTTGATCTGTGTGCGGAGCTTACTGCGATTACTTCTATTGATCTCGTTGCGCTTGATATTTTGTCTAACGCGTTTTTCTGCCGATTTATGATTTGCCATTAAATTTCGTGTCCTAAACTATTGTCAAAACGAAAGTAGAGATTATAAATGCCAGTCTTTATAAGGTCAAGCACTGGTTGACTGTTCCGCTCGGGAGACGATCGAGTGGATAAGATCGACCAAAAGCACGAAGATCGGCGGATAAAGTAAGAATTCCGGGTTCGAGAACCAGAACAGAGGCGGCTGCTGTATCGATCCGAAGTCTGCGTAGTTACCTATTAAAAGGCCCAGAACTAAGCTTAGTATGACTCCGCAGACGAGAAATGTCCCCGCCAGGAACCGCGAATAATGCTTTTCGGTGACGCCGCCGGCTTCCATTATCGAGTCGTGGATCTCGTCCGATCGATAAGCATAACGCTCGAGAGCCTCGCGTATTCTCCCGATCAGATGGATCAATCCGACGACGAAAAGCGTTCCTAGGATGATCACGCCGGGAATCCCGAGTTTTACAAAGATCTGCGGTTTGAATACCGCGACGAGCAGCGTCGAGATGAAAAGCGCGACCGTCGGGAAGATGATCCGCTGCAGCGCCATTGATTCGCGACGCTCTTCGGCGATCATCCGGTCGATGATCTCGTTGTAACGATGCTCATAGACCATCTGCCGCCAGCGTTTTGCATGCCGGTTCGACGAAGCGAAAACCGAGTCGCCGTTCGACGAGCCGTTGTACTGGGCCTGCAAGATCCGCTTGTCGTACGCCGCACGTTCGCGTGCGTTGCTCAAAACCTCGTAGGCTTCGGCGATCACGGCGAATGCCCGTGCGGTTTCTTCGGAGCCGTTGTTCTTATCGGGATGAAGCTCGCGCGCAAGACGCCGGTATGCCGATTTGATCTCGGTCTTCGAGGCCTTCTGGGTAACTTTCAGCGTTTCGTAGTAATTAACCATTGACGCTTGGCGGCGGAGAGTTGGGGTTAGTGTCGGAGAGGACGCTTCGACACGGGACAAATTATAACATAGGTGATTTTGCCCGTTCCAGACCTCATTCGAGCCCGTCGATCTGCAGGCTTACCGGGCCTGCCTTTGCCATTTTGACGGCATCCACGACTTTCGCGACACTTCCGTAATCGAGGTTTTTCGGGGCCTTGATAAACACTGTTCTTTCGATGTGCGGAACCGAGCCATCCGACGCGTCGGCGAATGCGAGATTCTTTTCCCTCTGATCGAAGACTCCGTTTAGTCGTTCGATCAGAGCGCTCGGATCATCGACATTTGCCGCGAGATGTTCTTTGTTTAGATCGAGGGTCGCATCCGAATTCACGACGACGACCAACGCGAGCGGATTCGTTTGAACATTCGACTTCGATTCCGGCGGTTGCGGGATCTTTGCGTCAAATGAGCTCGGCTTCATCGGCGTGACGACCATGAAGATGATGAGAAGAACAAGCAGTACGTCGATCAGCGGCGTGACATTGATTTGAGGTTTGTTCATTGTGCATCCTCCTTGTTTTCGGGACCGCACATTTGGACACCCGGGACCGGCAAAAGTTCCGCGAATTATTATTCGAGTGTGGCTCCGAGTGCGCTGAGCAGGGCCTGAGCCTTGAGCAGAGACTCTTCGTACTCCTTCTCGGGATCGCTATCGATGACGACTCCGCCTCCGACGTTGAAGACCGCTTTCCCGTTTTGTACGACGATAGTTCGGATCGCGACGCTGATATCGAAAACTGTGTCGATTGGGATCGGCTCAAAATTCCACCCGGGCGATAGATAAACTCCGATCGCACCCATCGATAGACCGCGAGGTAGATTTTCGATCTCGTCGATGATCTGCATCGTTCTTATCTTCGGCGCGCCGGTGATCGATCCGCAGGGAAACGTCGCCGCGAGAATGTCGGTGAATCGAATGTCGTCTCGGAGCTTTCCGCGGACCGTCGAGACGAGATGAAATAACGTCGGATGATCTTCGATCTCGCAAAGTTTCTCGACGACAACGCTTCCAAATTCACACACACGTCCGATGTCGTTTCTGACGAGATCGACGATCATCGTATTCTCGGCCTGGTCTTTTTCACTTGTCTCGAGTTCGATTCGAAGCAATGCGTCTTCTTCGGGCGTCGATCCTCGTCGTCTCGTTCCCTTAATTGGTGACGATTCAATTTCTCCGTCGCGAGTGACGCGGAAGAATCGTTCGGGAGATGCCGAAACGACGATCGAGTCGGGCCGGCAGAGAAATGCAGAAAAAGGCGCCGGATGATCGCGGCGGAGCGAAGCGAAGATCGACTGAGGCGTTTGATCCTCGGGAAGATCGCACATGATCTGCTGAGTGAGATTCGTCTGATACGTATCGCCGCGACGAATGAGTTCTTGAATTTGGTTAACGGCATCGACGTACTCGGATCGTGAGAAATTCGAAGTCGCCACGGAACTCGATGATAGGGAATCGACTTTCGTTTCTCGTTCAAGAATCAAATCCCGAATCTCACTCGATCGCGATTCGTCGCCCGTGATGTACGTCTTTCCGGAATCGTAATCGTGAAGTATTAGCGTGTCGAAAAGGACAAGAAAAACATCGGGTTCATCCGATGGTCGCGGATTAGAACGTGAAGGCTGAAGCCGCACGCCGAATTCGTACGAAACTGTAAAGATCGCCGCAAGTCCGCGGCCGAGCGCGTCATCAATTTGAGAAAGTGTCGCGTCTTTATCAACGCCGGAAAGTTGTATGACATCCACCGGGCGCAGACCCGCGATCAGCAGATGCGAACCGAGATGTCCGATCCCGCAGCTGTCGAGGATAAAGACTGACTCATCCTTTGAAAGATCGAGCAGAGCCCCGACCAGTTCGTCCGCCGATAGATTGATCTGCAACACGGCGTCGATTCTAGCACGCGGTTCGCGCTTGGAACTCGGGAGAGCAGCGGTTAATATACTGCCGACCTCGCTCCTTTTCTTTTTGCACTTATGGATCCGAATACGAACGAAAGAATCGCGCTCGTCCGCGGACTGGGTTTGATCGCTGCGATCTCCGTCATCATCGGCAACGTCATCGGTACCGGTGTCTTTCTAAAGGCACGCGTCATGACCTGCAACGTCGGAAGTCCGAACTGGGTCATCGCCGCATGGGTCGCCGCCGGGTTGCTCTCGCTGGCCGGTGCGCTGACGTATGCCGAACTCACCGCGATGAAACCGCAAGCCGGTGGCGAGTACGTGTTTCTGCGCGATGCTTACGGACGACTCTCAAGTTTTCTGTTCGGTTGGATGCAGATGTTCGTCGCGAAACCGGGCTCGCAGGCCGCCGCCGGCATGGCGTTCGCGATCGGATTGAACGACTTTCTCGACAAACAGCTCGCGTACCGATTGCTCTCGACGGATATTTTTGGCTACCACCTCGAGATCTCGACTCTGCAGATCGTTGCGATCATGGTGATCGTGATCTTTACGACACTGAACTGCGCTTCGGTTTCAGTTAGCGGACAGATCGCGACCGTGCTGACCGCGGTCAAGATCTTTTTGATCCTGTTCGTTTCACTCGGTGCGTTTGTCTGGGTCACCGGCGACTTTGGTCACTTCTCGTTATTCAATTCAGGCGGCACATGCGAGGGCGTCGCGGACACCGTCAACTTCGGTCATCCGGGCTACAGCTTCGCCGGCGGATTCGGAGCGGCGATGCTCGGCGCGCTGTGGGGTTACGATGGATGGAACAATCTCACATTCGTCGCAGGCGAAGTGAAAGATCCGCATCGAAATATTCCGCTCGCGATCATCGGCAGCACGATCCTCGTAATTATTTTGTACGTGTTCGCTCAGGTCGCGTATTTCTATGTGCTCGATCCGACGGCGATCGCATCGGTCTCATCGGGTTCGTCTGTCGCGAAGCATGTGGTAAGCATGTTTTTCGGCGGCGATGCGGCGACATTCGCAGTTGGAGTTTCAGTCGCGATCTTTACGGTCGGGCTTATGCTCTCGTCACTCGGAACACTGCATACGTCGATCCTCTCCGGAGCTCGAGTGCCTTATGCGATGGCGAAAGACGGGTTGATGTTCGATACGCTCGGAAAGCTTTCCGCGACTCATGTTCCCGTCCGAGCTCTACTGGTGCAAGGAGTCTGGGCTTGCATACTGGCTCTCTCCGGCTCGTTCGACACGCTCACCGATTACGTCATATTCGGATCGTGGATCTTCTACGCGCTCGTCACATCGTCGATATTTGTTTTCAGAAAGAAATATCCGGAGCTCGATCGCCCGTACAGGGCGTTCGGTTACCCGGTCATTCCGGTCGTGTTTCTTTTGGTCGCCGGATGGCTTTTGATCAGTACGATGATGACCGCACCGACGCAGTCATTTATAGGGATCGGTTTAATTCTTT
This sequence comes from Acidobacteriota bacterium, assembly GCA_003223025.1. Classification (GTDB taxonomy): domain Bacteria; phylum Acidobacteriota; class Blastocatellia; order Pyrinomonadales; family Pyrinomonadaceae; genus OLB17. The sequence continues at coordinate 79,625 of QHXR01000002.1, read as the reverse complement.
TGGGATTGCCGGTCTATTACTACTTAAATAATAAAGGCGGGTCCGTCGAAGACCGTTCCGAACAGAGCAAATAAGTATGGCCGAGATCGATAGAAGACAAGGTGAAGACCGTCGAAGCAGGAAGCGTTATCCCGTCAGCCTCGATGTGGAGTGGGAAAATCATTTCGGCCGTCGGCCGGGTACATTGAGCGACATTAGCGAAGACGGGTGTTTTGTTTTGTCCGAAGTCGATGTGTCTGACGGCGAACTTGTGAAGATCTTTATTCCGTTGTCAGACGGGATGAAGGTCGAGTTCCTTGGACAGGTCGCGAATTTTGTTTATGAGATAGGCTTCGCCGTAAACTTTATTAGTCTCACGGAAGCCCAGAAAGAATTTATCGCCAACTTTGTAGAGGTCTACAAACAAGACAAGCCGGCCTAGCTGTCACCCAATCTTGCCAGTACATCCAGAGCTACTTCGCGGTCGTCGAAGTGAAACTTTTCGTTTCCGACGATCTGATAATTCTCGTGTCCTTTTCCAGCGATTATTACGACGTCGCCGGCCGATGCTCTTGAGATAGCTCGATGAATAGCTTCGCGGCGGTCGGAGACGATCTGATATTCCGTTCCGGTTTCCACAACGCCGACTTCGATCTCCGCGATGATCTTCAACGGATCTTCCGTTCGCGGATTGTCGGACGTAATAAAAACCAAGTCGCTGTTCTCGCCGGCAACGAGACCCATCGGAACTCGCTTCGTCCGGTCGCGATCACCGCCGCATCCGAAGACCGTGATGATCCGACCGGGCGTCAGTTCCCGCGCGGTCTTTAAGGTATTGAGCAGGGCATCATCCGTGTGTGCATAATCGACGACCACGGCGAAGTCTCCTTCATGCGGAACTCGCTCGAACCTTCCGGGAGCTCCAACACATTTCGACAGTCCTGCGACGATCGAATCAAGATCGTAGCCGAGCTCGAGAGCGGTCGCGGTCGCCGCGAGCATGTTGTAGACGTGCGGCTTTCCGACGAGCGGCGAAGTAATCTTTCGATCGCCGCCGGGCGTAGAAAGTTGAAATGAAGTTCCGCGGATCAGAGAGACTTCGATATCGCGAGCTGAGAGATCGGCCGCCGATGTTGCGCTTTGGGAAAAAGTCACGACTCGTTGTCCGCTGCTTCGGAGCTCACTCGCCAATTTCGTTCCCCACTCATCGTCGATGTTGATCACGCTCGACGACGGAGCTTCACCGAGCCGGCCGTCGAATAATTTCTTCTTCGCATCGAAATAATTTTCCATCGTGTGATGGTAGTCGAGATGATCCCGAGTGAGATTTGTGAAGACCGCAACCTTGAATCGAAGCCAGTCACAACGGTGAAGATCGATCGCCTGCGACGACGTTTCCATCACCGCCATCTTGCATCCGCCATCGACCGCTTCGCGAAGAAATCGATTCGTATCGGACGCTTCCGGAGTTGTCCGAACGGCGGGCTCGCTTTTATCTCCGATACGATATTCGACCGTCGTCAACATCGCAGGCTTCACACCGGCCGCTTCTGCCAACGCGAAGCAAAGATATGTCGTCGTAGTTTTTCCGTTTGTTCCCGTGATGCCGACCAGATCGAGATTATGGGATGGGTTTCCGTTGATGACGGCCGCAGCTTTTGCGAGAGCCTCGCGTGCATCTCTGACCTTGATCCAGGCTCCCCCGAAGTCAGATGGCGGATCGTACTCGGAAATTATCCCGGCAGCTCCGCGGCGCATTACATCAGCGACAAATCGATGGCCGTCCATCGTATGTCCTTTGATCGCGACGAACAGTACGCCTTGACGCGCCTGTCGTGAATCGTGCGTGACGTCCGAAGCGATACCGCTGCCGTCGCCGGTCAGCGTGGCATCCAAGGCTTCTGCGATGTGTGTGATATTCCTATTCAATGGAAGCTCTCTGATTTCTTCAGTGGATAGTGGATAGTTATAAGTGGTTAGTTATCCACGATAAACCGCTGGAAATGGATTATACGATAGCCGAGAAATTTGCACGAACAACCGCAGATTCATTTCGTATAGAAATCAGTTGGAGGTTTGGCCATGAATTTTATTAAATTTATTCTTGCGGTGCTCGGTCTTATTTTCGGAGTGATGGTGTTCTTTTGGGTGTTCGGCCTGATCACATCGCTCTTGTGGTACGGATTCTGGATCGGACTTCTTGCGGCGGTCGGATACGGCGGGTACAAGCTTTTTAAGAAAGCCGAGACCAAATACGTTGGAGGCGGTTCGGCGGGCGGCTATATCGAAGATCGCGATTTCAATCTCTCGTGGGAAGAGTACGACCGGAAGTATTTGAAGAAGTAGTCGGTGGTCGGAAAGAAAGCCTAATCGGCCTCGGTGGACAGGTCGGCGGAAATTGGTTTAGATTTTTAGTAGGATGCCGAGGTGGCGAAATTGGCAGACGCACCAGACTTAGGATCTGGCGTCGAAAGACGTGCGAGTTCGAGTCTCGCCCTCGGCACCAAGATTAGAAGGCAGAAGGCAGAAGGCAGAAGGCAGAAGGCGGAAAGCAGCCACTGCCTTCTGCTTTCCGCATTCTGCCTTCTGTGCCCCGTTCGACTTTTATTTCTTCGTTCGTTATCCTTTTCTCGTAGATGAAGACTGAGTTAAAAGAAATTTCACCGACTCAACGAGAGTTGCATATCGAGATCGACGCAGCATCGTTGAAAGACGCTTACGGCAAGGTTAGTCAGAAGTACGCACGCGGTGCGAGCGTTCCCGGCTTTCGAAAGGGCTACGCTCCGCTCGACGTAGTGCGGCTGCGCTATAAGGAAGAAATAAAAAGCGAAGTTCTCCAGCAACTGTTGCCTGCCAAAGTTTCCGAAGCGATCGAGGAACACAAGCTCCAGCCTCTTGCCGAGCCGCACCTTCATATCGAGGACGCCGAGAACGTCAAGGTGAATGGCTCGCAGCCGATCGCACTTCACGTTCATGTCGAAGTGATGCCCGAGATCCCGTCTCCGAAAATCGACGGACTCGAAGTCACGCGACGTGTGAAGCCGGTTGAAGAAGGTGAGATCGACGATTTGATAAAGAATCGTTTGAATCAGGAAGCGGCGCTGATACCGGTCGAGGGCAGAGCGTCCGAAACCGGCGACACCGTTATCGCGGATCTCGAAGGAAAATTCGAAGACGAACCGGAAGCTGAGCCGATCAAGGCGGAAGATCTTCAGGTCGTGCTTGGCGACGAACAGATCGAAAAAGCATTCACTGAAAATCTCGTCGGCGTTCGTGAAGACGAAGAGAAAGAATTTACAGTCGCGTATCCGGCGGAGTTTTCGTCACCGGCTCTCGCCGGCAAGACGGTTCATTACAAAGCGAAGATCAAGAGCGTCGGCCGAAGTGAAACGCCGGAGCTCAATGACGATTGGGCGAAGAGCCTCGATGAGGGTTACGACAATCTCGCCGATCTGCGAAAGAAGCTGCGTGCGGATCTCGAGACTTATTCGAAGTCCGATGCAGATGCACGCGTCCGGAATGAAGCGATCGCGAAAGTGATCGAAGAGAATGCGTTTGAAGTTCCGAAGACGTTGATCGAGAATCAGGCGCGAAATCTTCTGAATAATTTTGCTCGAGATCTGCAGCAGCGCGGCGTCGATCTTCAAACCGTCGACAATAATTTCATCGAGATGGCATATCAGCAGATGCAGTCGCAGGCCGAGCGCGATGTGCGCGGTGCGATGCTGCTCGAAAAGATCGCTGAGACTGAAAAGGTCGCCGTTTCTAAAGAAGAGGTCGACGAAGAGATCGGCAAGCTGGCTGATTATTACCGCACGACCGCCGACGAGATTCGCAGCTCGCTTGAACAGCAAGGCGGCGGAAATACGATTGAGAACAATCTACGCACACGCAAGTCGATCGAGGCTCTGATCGCCAAGGCGAAAGTTATCGAAGGAGATTGGATCGACGAATCGGCAGACACGGTTGCCGCGGCGGATGGAGCAGAAGAAGAGAAGCCGAAGAAAGCTGCTAAGAAAAAAGCTCCGGCGAAGAAGTCGACAAAGGCGGCAGGCGAGGACAAGAAGTAGAACTAAGATCTTTGCAGGCTTTACCAGTTGCGAAGCCGGGGCAGAAACTGCTTGCATTTGATTCGAATACGTGTAGAATCTGCAGTCGGCCACTTTACTCTGCTTCGCACAATTCCAGTAACAAATTAAACCGGCATTTATCGAGAGAAAAATATGGCTCTAGTACCAATGGTTGTCGAACAGACGTCGCGTGGCGAACGTGCTTTTGACATTTATTCCAGGCTCCTCAAAGACAGCATTATTTTCATCGGGACGCCGATCGATGACATGATCGCGAACCTTCTCGTCGCTCAGCTCTTGTTCCTCGAAGCGGAAGATCCGGAGCGCGACATCAACATCTATATCAACTCGCCCGGCGGCTCGATCACGGCCGGTATGGCGATCTACGACACGATGCAGTTCATCAAGAACGACGTGACGACGATCTGTGTCGGACAGTGCGCTTCGATGGCCGCGCTTCTGCTGTGTGCAGGTGCGAAAGGGAAGCGATTTGCATTGCCGCACGCGCGAGTTCTGATCCACCAGCCGTCAGGAGGCGTATCGGGTCAGGCGACGGACGTCCGGATCATGGCTGAAGAAATTCTGCGCATGCGCGAGATGACTTCGCGAATCATCGCGGACCACAGCGGACAGACATTTGATCAGGTTGAAAAAGACGTCGAACGTGATCGCATTCTCTCGCCTCAGCAGGCAAAAGAATACGGGCTGATCGATGAAGTGATCGAACATCGAGAGAAGTAATTTCGATTTGCAATTTGCGATTTGCGATTGCAAAATTACTAGACCTGAGGTTGGCTGAGCGATCGAAAATCGCAAATCGAAATTCGCAAATCCCTTTATGGCAAATTTCCGCAGACCTGAAGAACTTCTTTGCTGCTCGTTTTGCGGCAAGTCGCAGAACGACGTCAAGAAGCTTATCGCCGGCCCCGGCGTATATGTTTGCAACGAGTGCATTGATATCTGCAACGAGATCATCAATGACGACGAGCAAACGGAAAGCACAGTTACCCGGACCACGCTGCCGAAGCCGCAGGATATTAAAACGTTTCTCGACGAATATGTCATCGGCCAGGACGAATCGAAGAAGCGACTTTCAGTTGCGGTATATCAACATTACAAACGTCTCGAATTAGCAAAGCGTCGTTCCGATATCGAGCTTCAGAAATCGAATATCCTTTTGATCGGTCCGACCGGAACCGGAAAGACACTTCTCGCTCAAACGCTCGCTCGAGTTCTCAGCGTTCCGTTTTGCATCGTCGATGCGACGAGCTTGACGGAGGCCGGATACGTCGGCGAAGACGTCGAGAACATTCTTCTACGCTTGCTCCAGGCGGCGGGCAACGATGTCGAAAAAGCACAGCAGGGAATTATCTACATCGACGAGATCGATAAGATCTGCCGCAAGGATGATAATCCGTCGATCACCCGTGACGTATCGGGCGAAGGCGTTCAGCAGGCGCTTCTAAAAATTCTCGAGGGGACGACGGCAAATATTCCGACCGGCGGCGGACGCAAACATCCTCAGCAGGAGTTTACGCAGCTCGACACGACGAACATTCTCTTCATCTGCGGCGGTGCGTTCATCGGGCTTGAGAAAGTTGTCGACAAGCGAATGCGAAACAAGTCGCTCGGTTTTCAGGCCGACGTAAAATCGCGGTCGCAGAGACAAAAAGAATCGGCAAATAACCTCGAGCCGGAAGATCTCATTCATTACGGTCTGATTCCGGAATTCGTCGGAAGACTTCCGGTAATCGGTACGTTGAAGGAGCTCGATGAAGCCGCGCTTATTCAGATCCTCACCGAACCGAAGAATGCGTTAGTAAAGCAATACCAGCGGAAGTTTGAGTACGACAATATCAGTCTGAAATTTACCGACGACGCGTTGATCGCGATCGCTCACCAGGCTCATAAGCGGAAGGTCGGTGCTCGCGGTTTGATGATGATCCTCGAGGAGATACTTCTCGAATCGATGTACGTCCTTCCGAGTGACAAGAAGGTGAAAGATCTACTCGTTACCAAAGATCACGTCGAGCGAAAGACTCCGGTCTTCGATCTTGTCGGTCCGCGAATCGAAGAGGCCGCTTAGAAAAAATATAAATAAAAAGACCGGATGCGTAGAATGCTTCCGGTCTTTTTTTGTGTTCGAAACGATCAGGTCGCGAGAATTCAATCGCGGCTGCAGAGCCAATTTACCGCCTCATCCTCGTCCGAAAATACATCGCTGTAAAGTCCACGGTTCTCGGCGAAGACCACGCCGATCTTTTCAGGATGTATTATCTCGGCCGGAGCGACGACCGAAAGAATGACCCGGCCGCGAGCCGACTCGGCCCATTTTGTAATAAGCCAAAATCGATCGGTGATCGAAGGGGAAGGGAAAGGTGTCGATCCGGTGACGTTTGCGAGCAATCTCGTAATATCATTCTCCTCACAAAAACGCAGAGAATCATCGATCAGTCTGACCGCGTCATCCAGAGAGAGTGCTCCGACCGGGCGACAGACGGCATAATTTTTTCGAAGCGAGAAAAACTCGGGGTTTAAAATTGGGAGTTGCATGTGACGGCAATTATCGCGCAATAACTCACCGCATTGAAAGTTCTGACGGTGCAAACTTGAAGTCGAGTCCGGAGCTAAATAGAAAGAGAGACGCTTCGTCCGTCTCCCACACCGTACAAAGCGTCTCTCATTGGAATACCGTGGAGGTAATCCGCTGAGTATGATATGCAATGGACATTCGATTCGCAAGTCTGATTCGACGAACGCATTCGACTCCTTTGCCTATTCGAAATTCGGCGCTCGTTCGAAATTTCCGGTCGGCTGTCCGGCGGAAAACGATCGCCGCGAGCCAGCAAAATCTAAACCTATAATGCAGAATGACCGATGCGGAAATTCTCACTCAATCGGTCTTTAATAAGGCGAGCCGTTTTTGTTGCTTTTCACCGTTGATTTTGCGTAAATAGATTTAGCCCATATCCCGAACTTAGCTTTAAAAATAAACGTTCCCCGTTATGCAAGAATTTACAGACCAAATGCCGTCGGACATCAGGCGTTATCCGATGGTTCCCATTCGCGACGTAGTCATTTTTCCGTCTACTAAAGTTGCATTCAAAATAGGCCGTCCGTCGTCTGTCCGAGCGCTTGAAGAAGCGATGACAGGCGATCGCGATATTTTTCTTGCGACTCAGCACGACGCGACGATCGACGAACCGAACGCGGAACAGATCTACAAGATCGGAACACTCGGCCGCATTCTCCAGGCTCAGCGTCAGGACAACGGACAGATCAAAGTAGTTGTCGAAGGCCGCGAGCGCGGAGAATCGATGCGCGTTGAGCAGGATGCGGACGGGATGTTCTACGCGCATGTTCGGAAGATCACATCGAGCGACGAATCCGGTTATCGCACCGACGGGCTTCTTCAAAAAATTCACACTCTCGTTGAGCAATTTTTACGCGTCTCGCCCGATGCGTATACCGACGCTCTCCACGCAAGTTTGCGAGGGATCTCGGCTGCACAGATCGCCGATGCGATGTCGTCGCATTTGAGAATTTCGGTCGAAGAAAAACAGGAGCTCCTCGAGACGATATCGGTTTCGGAGAGACTGCAAAAACTCGTCGACATACTCGAAACGGAAATTGAAAAACGTCAGCTCGACCGCTCGATCCACTCGCGAACAAAGAAGCAGATGGATAAGCATCAGCGTGAGTATTATCTGAACGAGCAGATCAAGGCGATACACAAAGAACTCGGACGCAAAGACGAGAAAGCCGAGCTCGAAGATCTGAAGAAAAAGATCGAAGAAGCCGGGATGACCGAAGAGGCGAAGGATAAAGCTCTGCAGGAATTTGCGCGTCTCGAAGCGATGCCGCCGATGTCTGCCGAGAGCACGGTTTCGCGAACCTATCTCGACTGGCTTATCAACGTGCCGTGGAAAGATCGTTCGGACGAATTGAACGATCTCGAACTTGCTGAGGAAACGTTGAACGAAGACCACTACGGGCTCGACAAGATCAAGGAGCGAATTCTCGAGTTTTTGGCGGTTCGTCAACTTGTCGACAATCCGAAAGGAACGATTCTTTGCTTCGTCGGTGCACCCGGAGTCGGTAAGACATCGCTCGGAAAATCGATTGCACGCGCGACGGGACGAAAGTTCGTGAGACTTGCGCTCGGCGGCGTACACGACGAAGCCGAGATCCGCGGACATCGCCGAACGTACATCGGAGCGTTGCCCGGACAGATCGTCCAACTGATGAAACGTGCAGGAACGATCAATCCGGTCATTCTTCTTGATGAGGTTGATAAGCTCGGCCGCGACTTCCGCGGCGATCCGTCGTCGGCGCTTCTCGAGGTGCTCGATCCGGAGCAGAATCACACTTTCCGCGATCACTATCTCGACGTCGATTACGATCTCTCGCATGTGTTCTTTATTGCAACGGCGAACGTGCTTCACACGATCCCGCCGGCGCTGCAGGATCGACTTGAGATCTTGAATCTTTCGGGCTATACCGAACGCGAAAAGCTCGAGATCGCAAAGCGTCACCTGATCGAAAAACAGTGCGAGCATAATGGCATCGATTCTGAAAAAGTTAAGTTTACGGACGACGGCATCCTTGAAACGATCCGGCACTACACGCGCGAAGCCGGGGTGCGAAATCTCGAACGCGAGATCGGATCATGCTTGCGAAAGATCGCTCGAAAATACGTTGTCGCCGAAGAGAAGGATTCGTTCCGCGTCGTGATCGATGCGGAAAAAGTACGCGAGCTTCTCGGTACGATCCGATTCCGCAAACAAGACATCGCCCGGAAGAGTGAGATCGGACTTGTAAACGGATTGGCGTGGACCGAAGTCGGAGGCGATGTTCTCCAGGTCGAAGCTACACTGGTCGCGGGCAAAGGTGAGGTCACGCTCACAGGCAAACTCGGAGAAGTGATGCAGGAGTCCGCACGGGCGGCCCTGACCTGCGTTCGCTCGCGTGCGGAAGATCTCGGGATCGATCCGAAAGATTTTCGCGAGAAGGATCTTCATATTCACGTTCCCGAAGGAGCTATTCCTAAGGATGGTCCGAGCGCCGGTATTACTATCGCGACGGCCATGGTTTCGGCTCTTACCAAAAAACGAGCACGTCACGATGTTGCCATGACCGGCGAGATCACGCTCCGGGGAAAAGTGCTGCCGATCGGCGGAGTCAAGGAAAAGCTTCTCGCAGCGCATCGCTTCGGACTCAAGACACTCATTCTTTCTAAGGAGAATGAAAAGGATCTTGCCGATATTCCGGAAGAAGTGCGAGAGGATCTGACGATCCACACCGTCGATACGATCGATGAAGTTTTGAAATTCGCTCTCGAATCCGACAAGTCGGAAGACGGACTCGATACTCCGCAGCTTTGGAGCCCGGAGCCGCTCCCTTCGGACGTTACGACAGCGCTCGAATAGTCAATCTCGATAAGGCCTTCGATCTTACGGTCGGAGGCCGATTTGCGCGTTACTTCCCGTATAATCGGAAGCATGAAGATCACGTCCGCCGAGTTCTGCAAGAGTGCTTTCGAAAGTGCGCATTGGCCTGTCGATGGACGCCCGGAAATCGCGTTCCTGGGCCGCTCGAACGTCGGGAAGTCGTCTTTGCTGAATTCGCTGTTACATAGAAAGGGCCTGGCAAGGACATCGAACACGCCCGGAAGAACGCAGAGCATCAGCTTCTTTCTGATCAACGACTCGTTCTATTTCGTGGATCTGCCGGGATATGGTTTCGCAAAGGTTTCGAAAACCATGCGGTCGGATTGGGGGAAGATGGCCGAGGACTACCTTTCGCAAAGAGAGCAGTTGGCTTTGAGCATTCAGCTCGTCGATTCGCGTCACAAGCCGTCGCAGCTCGACCTGCAGCTTCACGAGTGGCTCGAATTCAATCAAAAAGCTTATCTGGTTGTGGCTACAAAATCCGACAAATTGTCTTCTAACGAACTGACGAAGCAGATGCGTGTGATCGATTCCGTAATGCCGGAAAGCAGAGTGATTTCGTACTCATCTCAGACCGGGAAAGGCCGCGACGCGGTGTGGTCGGCGATCGCTAAAGCGTTGAGCTAAAAGCGTCACAAATTTTCCGCAATATTATTTGCTTTATTCGTTTCATTGTAGTAATAATCTAAATATCCCGAAAACTCGAGGGTTCTTGAGGCTTCTCAAGACGCATTTTTATACTACAGGCTTATCCATACTAAGAACCTTCTCCACCTTTAATCTCAAAGCATTTTGAAGGCTTTATCTTTGAACAACTCGAACCTCTAGACGTGAATCGAAGCGTCTAAATTCCCAATCAACGGAAAAAACAATGGCAACGACAAAAACAACACCACGCGGCAGGGCACGCTCGGCACGAACCGATGGCGACAGCCCGGATAGCGGCGAGGAAATGGTTAACGGACAGGAGGCCGAACAGCCAACAACGGAAAGCAAACAAGCGAACGCCTCCAACACCGGATCCGAACTTCTGAACATCTCAGATCTGAAGGACATGTCCATTAGCGAGCTCACTCACATCGCTAAAGAGATGGGCATCGAGGGCGCGACCGGACTCAGAAAGCAGGAGCTTATTTTCAAAGTTCTCGCGGCTCAAACCGAGAAAAGCGGACTGATCTTTTCGGAAGGCGTTTTGGAAACGCTTCCCGATGGATTCGGATTTCTGCGTGCCCCGGAATACAACTATCTGCCGGGCCCGGACGACATCTACGTAAGTCCGTCTCAGATCCGAAAGTTTGATCTTCGTACCGGCGACACGGTCTCCGGACAGATCAGGCCGCCGAAAGAAGGCGAACGATACTTCGCACTGATCAAGGTCGAGGCGATTAACTTTGAAGATCCCTCGCAGTCACGCGAGAAAGTCTTCTTCGATAATTTGACGCCCCTCTATCCGGATGAGCAGCTCAAGATGGAGATCGGGCCGGAGAACATCGCCGCCCGCGTCATCGATCTCGTAACGCCGATCGGAAAAGGCCAGCGTGCATTGATCGTCGCTCCGCCTCGAACCGGCAAGACGATGCTTCTCCAGACGATCGCGAATTCGATCACCGAGAATCATCCCGAAACTACGCTGATCGTTCTATTGATCGACGAGCGTCCTGAAGAAGTCACGGACATGCAGCGTTCGGTCAAGGGCGAAGTCATCTCATCGACTTTCGATGAACCGCCGACGCGTCACGTTCAGGTCGCCGACATGGTCATCGAGAAAGCGAAGCGCCTCGTCGTCCTTTCCGGTGGTATCGATTCCAACGCTCTGCAGCGTCCGAAGCGATTCTTCGGTGCGGCCCGTAACATCGAGGAAGGCGGATCGCTGACGATCATCGCCACTGCCTTGATCGATATCGGATCGCGAATGGACGATGTTATTTTCGAAGAGTTCAAGGGAACCGGTAACTCGGAAATTCATCTCGACAGACGGCTCTCCGACAAACGTCTCTTCCCCGCGATCGATCTGCAGCGTTCCGGTACTCGTAAGGAAGAACTCCTTATTGGTAAGGAAGATCTCAATAGAATCTGGGTCATGCGCCGTGTGCTGAATCCTCTCTCGCCTGTCGAGCAGATGGAAGTCGTGCTCGAGCGTCTTGGCAAAACAAAGGCGAAAGCCGAGTTTCTTGCGAGCATGCAGACGTAAAACGTCAATTACAGAAATAAAAAGAATTGGGTCGCGACGAAAGTCACGACCCTTTTTTTTCGTAATGGTTCTGCGTCAGTTGGTTCGCTTCACGATCGAATTCTCAGCAGGTTGGAACGGTGTGCCGTTGTTGTTCCTGAATTTGAATTCAATCGTGTCGAAGTTTCCGGTGCCGTTCGCTTTACGCACCGCAAAGTGCAGATGGTCGGTTGAGGACGCTCCGCTGTTGCCGACCTTTGCCAGGATGGTTTGCCCGGCAACTGCTCTTTGTCCGCGCGTCACAGCGATGCTGTTCTGTTTCAGGTGCCCGTACAGCGTGTAGGTATTATCCGCGTGAAGGATCTCGACTCTGTTTCCTTTCGTCGCGTCGGCCGCCGTTGGCGTGAAGCCTTGCGGGTGATCCGGATCGCCGTCGTGAATCTCGATGACGATGCCATCCCGAGCCGCGACGACCGAAGTCTCGACTGTCCTGTCGACAGGTGCGAAGTCGACCGCGAACCGATTGGCACCCACATGTTGCTCGGCAGGGGTTGGTGGATTCGTATCCGTAAACGATTGTGTGCACTCCATCTCTACGTTGAGAGCGAACGGAAGCAAGTACATAGTGTTTGCCGGGCGGATTGAGGCTTTCGAATCACCGCGCCGAACGTTTATTATCGGCTGGTCCGAGATGTACTCCTCGTTTTCGGCTATCTTGATCTCGAACTTTGTGAACGCGGTTTTGTCGCCGGGACTTATCACGAGAGCGTGTTCATCGCTAGTTCGATCTACGTTTCGGCCATCCTTATTATTCAGGTTGACGCTTTCTGTTATGAAAACCTCCAGCGGTTCGATCCCTGTATTGTCGAATGTGTATTTCGACGAAAGGCGTCTAACGAGTTGTTTCTCGACTGTCTGTGCAACGCCTCCGACGGTTACGTTCGACTTCTTGATTGGTCCTTCATACTCAACGGCGCGGAAGATTTTGATGTCGCCGCTGCCGAGTGTTTGATTTGCCGTTACAACATTGCCGACTCCTTCCTTGTTCGCGCTGATGTCGACCTTTTCACCGTCGGGCCGGGTTATCGACACGTCGGCATTGTTTGCCGCCGCAGTTCCTACGAGACCGGAGATCTCGCTGTTTGACATCGGCGTCTTCGCGTTGCTGCTGTCGAGAAAATTCTTCAGCAGACTTGTTTTCGCATCCGCCGCGGTGCCGGCCGGAAGTACGCCGTCTTTCTCGAACTTGTTGATAAGTTCAAGACCCTTGTTAAGACGATCGACGTTCGGATCTAATCCCTGCTCGATCGCTTTTCCGGCTTTCGCCTGGGCTTCATCTTTCGAAAGCGTCCCACTCTTCTGCGCGTCTTTGATGACGCCGAGAATGCCTGCCGTCTTTGCGAGATCAGCCGCTTCTTTACCAAAAGCCTGCGCCGACTGCAGCGACGACTGGAACGCCGCGAGCGCATTCCTTTGATTTTCGGACAGTCCGGTTATGTCGCGGAAAGAGTCGCTCTTTCCGAGTAACGTGAGTAGTCCCTGCAGGCCCGTCGGATCCGGCGCCGCCGGTGCGTTCTGGACATTTACGATCGGATTCGGGAAATCCTTCGGCTGCAAATCACCCGGGTCCGCACGACGCGAATCGAGACTGATCGGGTTGATCTGAGTATTCGGACTATCCGGGATCGGCGATTCTTCCCATCTCCAAAAACGTCCTTCGTCCTTCTCTTCGCACGAATTGCATTTGCCGATCACAGCCTCGGCGTAGACTCCCTTCGTCGGAAGCGATACGCGAGCCGGATCTTCATCCTCATTGTAATATCGCGCAAAAAGATCGATCGAATCGTCGATCGTCGGATCAAGTTGGTAGCCCGGCGCGACCGGCATTATCAAACTGTTTCCGGCGATCCCGACGATCCGGTTCTCGACGACCGAAGCGACGCTTCGTCCGTTCGCCTTGCCCGGTGCGACGATCCCGTCGAGCAGCATATAACGTCGTTCCGGAGTCATGTCGAACCAGATGCACTTGTGGTAATACTCCAGATTTTCGTTCAAATGGTGGATTAGATTATTCGCCGCATCGACGTCCTCGCCTCGCGGATTGCGAAGCTCAAAGCCGTTCAGCGGCGTAGGAACAAACACGGAATCGATCCCGACGAACAGATCGTTGTCGATCCGCGTGTTGAAGAGTGTCTCGGAATAACTCCGCGTGTTGTAGCGGACGTTCCCGGATCGAACAAGGATTTTCATGTATTTATCCGCGAACTGTTTGATGTCAGTCGCGTCTTCGGCTTTCACCTTGTTCTCATCGATTCGAATCCGGATCCCGTTGATCGCTTCGCGGGCGATCGAGATCGGTCCGGATTGTCGTAGCGAGACCTGCAGTCGTGCATTCTGTCTAAATGGCGAAAGCAAAGTTACGTCTAGATTCAAACTCTGTCCCGTTTGCGTTTCGATGACCATCGCATCGAGGAGATGCTCGATCGTCCTCGGTCCGACCAAGCGTGATAATTCCGCATCGCTCAGTTTCCGGTCTTTGTATTCGTTGAGATCGATCTTAAAAAACTTCTTAAAGAATTCGACAAGTGCGATGTCGACCGTGTCCTTCGTGTTGAAGAAGTAAAACTCGAGAAACAGTTCGCCTTGGATGTTAACGATCTGCTGCTCGGCGTAGCGGTTCCGCGGATAGCCGATGCTGTCGTAATAATTCTCGACCGCGCTTTCGCGCTCGTTCTGAATTCGCTCGAGCGCAGCGAACGCACTCCGAAGTCGCGGAATGCGCAGACGTCGTTCCAACGTATTTCTCCAGCGGAGTGCTTTATCGATGTCGAAGTTTGTGATCTGCAACGGAATGAAGAGACATTCCTGAGCGCCGGCGAATTTGTTGTGGATCGCGAAATGGCGCACGACCTCGAAATACTGGATCGTGATCGCATGACAGTGGTTGTAATTGGCGATCGATTCGGACGTCGCTTGAACGCGTTCGCCCTGACTGACAGTCTGGATCACGGTCGAACGCTGCGATCTGACCGAGCTCGCGGCTTGCTGCGTACGGTCCCGAATCGATTGCAGACTGTTCGCCGTACTCTCGCGATGGCTCGTCTGCGACGCATTTGACGTTGCCTTGCTCTTTCCGCCGCTGATCCCGAGAACCGATCCGAATGAGATTCCTTTGATGATACCCATCGCCGCCGCACCGAACCCGCCTGCGAGCGAACTTGTCTTCGCTGTCGATTCTCCGCTCAGATTTTCATCGAGCGTTCCACTCACGACCTCGCTTATATCCCGATCTCTTACAAGCGAATTGTTGAGCGACTCTTCGTAATCCAGCGACTGCGAGTTGGCCGCGCTTTCGCGCCGTTCCCAGTCGAGTACTGCGATCTGTTTCTTCTGGCCCGGAGCCAAGGGAAGCGAATAAAGCAGATCGCCGATCGAATAACCGTCCGGCAGCCACTGCTGCTTGAACGTCAGCAGGTGACCGTGAGCGATCGTCGCCGCTTGATAGATCGTCGGTTTGTCCCAATTTATTTGATTGAGCGGCGTCAGACGTGCACGGCCCTTGTGAACGCGTTTGCGATTCGGGTCCACCGCCGCTCCGGCCTTTTCTTCGGTAATGAATCTGTCGAGAAGCGCTTTGTCGAGATCGCCGAAGATCGGTGCTCGCTGCAGTTGCGTTGAGATCGCGGTGGACGCGCCGATATTCGTGAGCGCATCATTGCTGATGATGTTAGTCCGCGCAAGAAGTCCCGCGACGGGAGCGGCGGAAGTTGAAAGCATCGGTACGATCGGAGACTGCCGTAGCTTGATCGCGTGAAACTTTTTGAAAACACCGATCGAGACGCGAATGCCGGTAGCCGCGGTGCCGTAGATATCCGAAAGATCGATCTCTTCCTCTTCCTCGATCACATCAGCGATCACCGCGGGCTCAGTCGTCCGCACGACCGTGTGATAAGTGAATTCTTCGAAGACCTTCTTTTCGTGAAAGTTGAGATCGTTGCATCCATCGCATTTGCAATCGCCGTCGTCAGAGTGCTCGGCGCTTTTATGGAGGACGAGTATCAATCGTTTTGGCAGCATCGATCGATTCACCGCAGTCTCGCCATCGCCGATCGTCGTTTCGATAAGCTTGATCGGAAGCTCGGCCTTAAAATCGTCCTTTGTGACGAGGGCTTTCGCCGAGCGCACGTTGAACAGGTCGGCCGAATTCGGGAATGAGAGAAAGCTCGTCAGAAAATATCCGTGCGTCTCTGTGCGTGCGTATGCCACGGGCAGAAATTCAGGACTTTCATCGGGCAGCAGATCGACCGCGGCCATTATTACAACCTGGTAATCTTCGACTTTCGGATCGCCGCCGGTCGAGATCAACTTGCCTTTGATCTGATAGGAATCGGAAAAGTCCGGATCGATAATGACGTCGTTCTCAACGACAGCGACAGCGATCTCCGTACTCTTGAGATCGGTCTTCGTAACCGCGATCGACTCTTCCTTCGGTTCAGAATTTCCGACTCGAAAACTTAGTTTGGAAAACTCTCCCTGCGAAGTTTTTACCTGAAAAATAATTCGCGAATTATCGAGGACGTCATTCAGGTCGACATCGACGATCACGATCCGAGAGTCCTCGATCGGGTACGACTCTTCGACTGTCTGACGTTCTTTGTCGGTGTACGTCAAGACGAACTGATAACCGAAAAAATTGTCCTTCGCGGCCGGTGTTCCGAATGGAACAAATGTAAATTGAACCGTCTTGAATTCTTGAGGTTCGGGCTGGCTGGCTCCTAACGTTACCGCGTCGACGACAAGATCGGCCTCGGAAGAAGGTATGCTTAACAATCCGAGATCTTTTGGTCGTTTGATGACAAGTCCGTTCTTGATCGCGTTTGCGACGGTCGTGATCGTAGAATCCGAAACACCCTTTGCTTTCAAGGATTCTTTTATTTCGGTGAGCTTGGCGAGATTATTGATATTCGGTTTCATTCGACCTCCAAATCGGTTTGTGTGCGCACAAAGTTTGTGAAAGATCTCCCGCTTGGGGATCCGCGAAAATTGGTAAAACTTGACGCACACCCTCGCGGCTTTTTGCTGAGCGATAAAACATGCGGGAAGAATGTGACCTTTCTTTCGGCGAATGATTTTGTCCAAAGAGACTGTTAAGATTAGTTGTCCAAGTCAAAGAAGCTCAAAGGAATAAACATTGCGAGTTGCCGTAATCTCAGCCGAGGCTGTTCCATATTCGAAGACCGGCGGTCTCGGCGACGTCGCCGGTGCTCTGCCAAAAGCGCTCAAGGCCATCGGCGTTGACTCCGTTCTGATCACGCCTTGCTACTGGCAGACGAAAGCCGAATATTTGTGGAGCACCGCAGTCGACGATCTAAATATCGACTGGCGCGGCTCAACATATCCGGCAAAGGCTTTCTATAGCGAAGCGAACGGCTCACCGACATTCCTCATCGACGCACCGTCGTATTTTCACCGCGATTCGATTTACGGTTACGCGGAAGATTACGAGAGGTTCGCGTTCTTCAATCACGCTGCGCTGGCGTTGTTGCGACGGATCGGTTCGGCTCCGGAAATAATCCATCTCAACGATTGGCATTGCGGATTCGCGGCGGTCGAGCTCGCGTCGATGCGACGTTGGGAGTCGTACTGGAGAAATACGCGAACGGTGTTTTCGATCCACAACATGGCGTATCAGGGCGCTTTCAGTCCGAGCGAATTGTGGAAGCTGGGATTCGGCTCTGACTTTGCGCGTAATGCGTTTTCGTCGGACGGAATCGCGTCCGCGATGAAGGCCGGACTCGAAACGTCGGACACACTTTCAACAGTTTCGCGTCGGTACGCACAGGAGATTCAGACTCGCGAAAATGGTTACGGTCTCGAATGGCTGACACGACAGCGTGCGAATCGTTTGATCGGGATCACGAACGGCGTCGATTACGAAGTGTGGAATCCGCAGACCGACAACGAGCTGCCGGCAAATTTCAATATTGATAACCTCGATGGAAAGCGCGAATGCAAGCGAGCTCTGCTCGATGAGTTCTCGCTTCCGATCGATCTCGATCGTCCGATCTTCGCGAACATTACCCGGCTCACGGCTCAGAAGGGAATCGATCTGATGATGCAGATCGCCGGCGATCTGATCGAAACCGGAGCGTACATAATCTCGCTCGGCTCCGGCGAAAAGAAGTATGAAGATTTCTGGCAATCGCTCCGCGATTACGCTCCGCGCCAAGTCGGGATCTATCGCGGATACAACGAGCGGCTCGCTCACCGGATCGAAGCTGGAGCGGACATGTTTATGATGCCGTCGAAATTCGAGCCGTGCGGCTTGAATCAAATGTACTCGCTGAGGTACGGAACGGTTCCCATCGTTCGTGCAGTGGGTGGACTCGACGATACCGTACAGAATTTCGATGCGGTTAGCGGTACGGGCAACGGATTCAAATTCGGTCCTTATCAGTCGGACAAGTTTCTCGAGAAGATCTACGAAGCGTTATTTGCTTACGCCGATCCGCACGTCTGGAAAAAGATCCAGCGAAATGGGAT
Source organism: Acidobacteriota bacterium (assembly GCA_003223025.1). Taxonomy (GTDB): domain Bacteria; phylum Acidobacteriota; class Blastocatellia; order Pyrinomonadales; family Pyrinomonadaceae; genus OLB17. The sequence continues at coordinate 61,413 of QHXR01000002.1, read as the reverse complement.
GACGGTCGACAATTCCTGGGAGAACGCGGCGAGAAAATACGTCGAGCTTTACGAATGGACATTGAGCTGAAAACAGATTTTCGGATCGATGATGAACTCTCGATGCGAGCGTGGCGGGAAGATGATGTCGACGCGGCACTCGATATCGTTATGCGAAACCGCGAGCATCTTCATACATTCATGCAGTGGATGACGCCGGAGTATTCCATCGAATCCGCGCAGAAGTTCATCACGGACGGTATCGCGAGCAGGCTTGAACGAAAGACACTTGGCCTCGCTCTTTTCCGCGGCGACAAACTTATCGGTTCGGTAGGTTATTCCTTCGACTGGCCGGTGCGAAAAACTGAGATCGGTTACTGGATCGATAAGGACGAAGAGCGTAGGGGAATCATAACGCGTGCTTGCCGAATGATGATCGATTACGCGTTCGACGAATTGCAATTGAACCGCGTCGAGATCCGATGCTCGACTGAGAACCGGCGAAGTGCAGCCGTCCCGGAGCGTCTCGGTTTTCGGAAGGAGGGCGTAATCCGACAGTCCGAGATCCTGAACGGCAAGCTTCACGACTTCAATATCTACGGCCTTCTCGCCGAAGACCCGCGGCTCTGGTAGAATAACCCGTAATCCTCAAAGCTTTATCCGGCTAACATTCTGGACTGACGGTTACAATCCAAAAATATAAATATGATCATCGTGATTATCGGCGCCCAATGGGGTGACGAAGGTAAAGGAAAAGTTGTCGATCTGCTTGCGGACCGTTTCGATGTCGTCGCCCGGTACCAGGGCGGACACAATGCCGGTCACAGCGTTTACGTAGGCGAAAAAGCATTCGTGTTGCGTCTTCTGCCGTCGGGCATCATTCATGAGGAGTCGACGTGCGTTCTCGGAAACGGAATGGTCATAGATCCGAAGGCATTTTTCGAAGAGATCGATCAGATGACGGCGCAGGGAATTTCGATCACACCGGAGCGACTCAAAGTTTCATCGCGTGCTCATCTGATCATGCCGTACCACCGAGCTCTCGATCACACATCGGAAGAGCGGCTCGGGAACGAGAAGATCGGAACGACGCTTCGCGGCATCGGTCCGGCGTATGAAGATAAAGCGGGACGACGAGGGATCCGAGTCGCGGATGCGATGTCGCCCGAGCTTCTAAAGTTGCGCATCGAGCGCAATCTCGAGGAAGCGAATCGGATCATCGTACTTTTTGGACAGCAGCCGTTACGTGCGGATGACATCTACAACGAGATCGCTCCACTCGTCGAGCGTCTTCGTCCGTTCGTTTGCGAAACTTCTCACTTTCTTGCTGAAGCTCGAAAACAAAAGAAACGAATTTTATTGGAAGGAGCTCAGGCTACGCTGCTCGATGTCGATCACGGAACTTATCCATACGTCACGTCATCCAATCCGACTGCAGGCGGTGCGTCCGTCGGAGCCGGAATTCCTCCGCATCATATAACCGGTGTACTTGGCATCGTTCGAACTTACGCCACGCGGGTAGGCGAAGGCCCGTTTCCGACGGAGATGCTCGACGAAGAAGAGGACATGGCGAATCTCATCCGTCAGCGCGGAAATGAATATGGATCCGTTACGAAACGTCCGCGCCGCTGCGGTTGGTTCGACGCCGTCGCAACGCGATACGCCGCTGAGCTCAACGGATTCGATTCGATCGCATTGACGAAGCTCGACGTTCTCGATGCGTTGGAAGAGATCAAAGTCTGCATCGGTTACGAGATTGAGGGAAAACGCGTCGATACATTTCCCGCCGTCTCGAACGATCTTCGGATGATCAAGCCGATCTACGAAACGCTGCCCGGTTGGGTTAGCGAAACCGTTGGTGTAACGGAGTTCAGCAAGTTGCCGGAGAAAGCTCGAGCGTATGTAGAATTTCTCTCGGCTCAGATCGGCGTCGAGATCGGATTGATCTCCACTGGTCCCGAACGCGACCAAACGGTCATTCTTAAAGATTCTGTAATGGAAGGTTGGTTTAAGGACTAGTTAACTATCCACTTCAAACTATCCACTATCCACTGAAAAAATGGATCAGATTTCCATCGTAGAATTTGAACCAAAGTACGCGAGTGCGTTTGCCGATCTCAACTATCAATGGATCGCCGAAACGTACGGTGTCGAGCAGCACGATCACGACATCCTCGATCATCCGCAAGGGTCTGTTATCGATGCCGGCGGGCAGATCTTTTTCGCACTTGTTGGTGATGAAGTTGCCGGAGCCGTCGCGATGATCCCTTACGAGGGCGATGCGTTCGAGTTGACGAAGATGGCAGTCGATCCGGCATTTCGCGGACAGGGAATTGGCGATCACTTGATGAACGCGTGCATCGACCTTGCTCGCCGTTCGCCAGATAGAAAAAGAATAATCCTCGAGTCGAATACAAAGCAGGTCGCTGCGATAAGGCTTTATAGGAAGTTTGGATTCACGGAAACGCCGCTCGACCCAAATTCGCAATACGTTCGCGCGAATATTCGAATGGAATTGATCGTGAGTTAACCGGTCGTCATTTTTGCTTTCTTCTTGTTCGGTGTATACCGTGGTCCGCTTTTTTTTCGCATTGCTTAGTGTGGTTCGTGTAATCCGTGGTTCGGCTTTAGGCCCATCGCATCCCGGTCAACCAAATCCGAACCACCGAACACACGGAAAAACGAAGAGGTTTCCAAGCGTACTGAAACCGCTAACTTGCCAACCCCCAACTCAGATTGTAAAATCTTGCATTCGGTTGAAGAGAGTCTATTTTCCCAGGCATTCCCAACCGTCGTGGTCCGATAGCTCAGTCGGTAGAGCAAATGGCTTTTAACCATTGGGTCCCAGGTTCGAGTCCTGGTCGGATCACCATTAATCAAAAAGGCGTCCAGATTCCTGGACGCCTTTTTTTGATTTGCTGTCGTGGTTTCTATCTCACAAATACGTTTGGCAAAGCCTGATCCGTCGGAAGTCCGAAACCGGCGATCAGTGGCCCTGATCCGCCTGAACGATTGGCATACCAGATCGATGTCGCCGGGCGAAACACGGCAGCGTCCGTCTTGCCGTCGCCGTCGTAGTCGCCCGGAGCAGGAACGTCACCGTTTTGTCCGAACGGGAATGCATAGTACGAGAGGTCTTCGCTTCGCAAGATGATCCAGTTGCCGGTCGAAGGACGCCATACTGCGACGTCCGTCTTGCCGTCCCCTGTGTAATCTCCCGGCACCGCTTTGTCAGCGCTCGAGCCAAATACCGTCGCGAGTAGTCCCGCAGTTGATCTCTGGATCCACCATTCCATGTTGCCTGCCGCCGAATGGTAACTGGAGAGTGATCTCGCGACGGGGCATTTGGAAGCACGCGTTAAGAGTTGGACGAATAAGTGGGGTGCATTCGCGATACGCGGCTTACAGCAGATAGCGAGCTGAAAGCGCGTAATATGATCCGCTAAGGGTAACCGCTCCGATTGCGATGATCTTCTCACACCCGCAGATTGGATCCTGCTGAATCACACCGTTAGTTATGTATTCCCAGTCGCTCGAAAAATCCGAAACCACTTTCCCGCCATTGCCGAACGTGGTGTCCAACGATCCGTTTGAATTAAAACGCGCCAGACCGGGGTTTCTGATATTGGAATTTGCAGTAGGACTCGAATTCCCGACGAGCACGATCTTGCCGTTTGACTGAACGGATACGCTGTGCGCGATATCGACAAATCCTCCGAGATCAACGGTCGTTTTTCCGCCGGCCCCAAAACTTGTATCGAGCTGACCGGAGGTAGTTAGACGAACGACGGCAAAGTCGTTGTTTGCGGTCCCGGCTACTATCAGCCTGCCGTTCCCATCGACCTTTACATCGAACGCGCTCGAGCCCGGCAGAGAAGCGACTGTCGTCGTACCTTTAGTGCCGAACGAATCACCTTTCGTCGAGTCGTCCTTGCCCCCTCCGTCTACTGAGCCGTTCGTGTTGAATCTCGTAACCGTCATGGAAACGACGTCCCTGTTGTTGAACGAATATCCTACTGCAACAATTCTTCCGTTTGACTGTAATGCAATCGATCGTGCCTTTATGGTGTAGGGCGAGATCGTTGCGATGCCGTTTGTTCCGAACGACGCATCCATGGTTCCGTTGACGTTTAGACGAACTAAAGAACCAGCATCGCTCAGGGTGAGAATCTTGCCATCCGGTTGGATGGCGATCGCCCCAGCATATCCGGCGTTCACAACTACACGACCGGCGATTCCAAACGAAGCATCAGGACTTCCGTCGGAAAGGTAGCGGTTAACCTGCAAGACGTTCGACCCCCCCAAGCCAGAGCCGGCGATCACAATGCGTTCTTCCGGTCCGACAGTCTGAATGGCCACGCCAAAAGGATATCCGTGCGGAATGACCGTGCCCGTCCAGTTCACAAATGCAAAACCGCCAGTTCCGAAGGTGGAGTCGACGCTGCCGTCAGCATTGGAGCGAATGATCACATGAGTGAAACTGCTGCCCCGTACTTCCACGACATTCAAAATCTTGCCATCCGATTGAGACACTCCGCGGATCGGGAATACATCGGAGTTTGAGGAAACACTTGTCGTGGACAAACCACCGGCACCAAATGTTTGATCAAGACAGCCTGCCGAACCGGGACAGCCTTGGGCAGATGTCATGGTAGCGGAAACGAACACTACCGAACTTAAAAAGGCGATGCGAAGGGTTGCTATTTTCATTGAATGATCTCCTGTTAACACTATAAGGAGGAGAAAACATGGCAGATATTGCATTGAAAAAAAAATCTTGGTTTCCCATAGGAATGAGCTATTATGCTTGGCAACACTCGCAGTTCGCCTTTCACTTTTGAATTTAGAATTTTCGGAGATCCCCCCGGTCTGTCTTGGTCTGCGCACCTTACTAGCTCATATGAAAAGCATTCTCGGCATTTCTTTATTGATCCTCTTATTACTCGGCTTGGTTCCGGATCTAGCCGGCCAGTCGCCCGCACAGACTCTCGAAGTCGGCAAGGGCATCGAACGCGAATTGAAAGGTGGTGAGAGCCATCTGTATCGAATGAGAATTGAAGCAAACCAATTTTTGTCCGCCGCGGCCGAGCAAAAAGGTATTGATGTCGTCGTGATCCTGTCTGATCCCACGGGTACAAAAGTCAAGGAGGTCGACAGTCCGAATGGAACGAAGGGCATCGAGCCCTTGTGGTACGTAACAGTGATTGGCGGCGATTTCCAGATCGACGTGCGATCACTTGAGAAAGAAGCAAAACCCGGACGTTACAAAATCAAGATCAACGAGATTCGGTCTAGCACACCTGAAGACGAAGATTTTGTCGAAGGACAGCTCCGCAAGGCTGAAGGCGATATGTTGATGGCTGAAGAAACTGACGACTCAGTCAACAAAGCCTTCTCGAAATACGAAGAATCTGCAAAGTCCTTCCGAAAGATAAACGATGTGAGACGCCGGGCGGCAGCGATTTTTCAACTCGGTAAATACGATTCCAATCGTCGACTCGAAATCGCGCTCGGATACTTCAAAGAGGCACTGGAGCTTTATAAGAGTACGGATTCGAAACGCGATGCGATTGACGTGCTGCTCGAGATCGGCCTCGACTACGACGATCTTCAAAAATATGCAGAGGAGGTCGATGCATATAAAGAGGCGTTAAAGATCGCGGTCGAAATGAAGGACGTACCACTTCAATCAAAGACTCTAAATCAACTTGGCGTTGGAAACGCGCGGCTCGGTGATTTCAACCGGTCGCTGGAGAATTTCGAAAAGGCGTATGAGCTGAATGAACGATTGCCTTGGAGCAAGGAGACCTCAGTCACCCTGATGGGCTTGGCGAACGTCTACAACGCTCTCGGGAACGCTGGAAAAGCGATTGAATATAGTCAGCGGAACATAAAATTGCTGGAGGCAAATGGAGAGCAGAACGGTATCCCTGGACAGCTCCTGAACATCGGAGGTATTTATCTGGCGCTCGGTAATCTTGCTCAGGCAACCGTCTATAATCAAAAAGCTCTCGAGATCTTTGAGAGCCACTCGGGCCGAGTAGGTACATCATATGCGCTCGCGAACCTGGGAGATCTCTATGCCCTCCAGGGCAAGTATTCGGAGGCTATCAGCTTTCTTGAACGGTCTCGTCAGCTGAAAACAAAATTTCTTCCAAAGGATCCCGACAGTTTGTCTTCCCTGGCCCGAGTCTATGCACTGCAGGGTAATTACACTGAGGCGATCGACCAGTACCAAAAGAGCCTTGAGATATTTGAGGAGATAAATGGTCTTGATTCCGCAGCGCGAATTCTGGACGCCATGTCGGCAATATTCTATTTGCAAGGCGAGTATGCGAAGTCACTCGAAAGTGCCGAAAGGGCCATCGCGATCGCTAAAAAGTTCGACTATCCAAACGCGTGGGCTTCCTTATCGTCGGCAGGCTATGCGAAGTACGCACTTGGGCGAAAGAAAGATGCGCAAGACGACCTAATTGCTGCGATCAGAATCATCGAGAGCCTTCGCTCTCAGCTTCCGAGTGATCAAAATCTTCGAGGGACTTATGTTGAGAAGATCACTAATCCCTATCAGATGATGGTCGCCATTTCCGCCGGTGAGAAAAATAGTTCGAAAGCATTTGGCTATGCTGAACGCTACAGGGCGCGGACACTTGTCGATGTTTTACAGTCCGGCCGGCTGGATATCAGCAAGTCGATGTCGGTTTCTGAAAGGGAACACGAGCAACGGTTAAAGAACGAGATGTCGGCCCTTAACTCGAAGGTGGGAGCAGCAAACGATCCAAAAGCGCAGGATACGCTAAGAATCAGCCTCGAGAAAAAGCGGTTAGAGCAAGAAGATTTCTTAACTCAAATGAGCGTCGAGCATCCCGAGCTTCGGACGCTACGGGGCGAAACTAAAACCATCGTTCTTCAAGAGGCATTCAATCTTATCAAGAACGAAAAGTCAGCTCTTATCGAATTCATAGGAGCGGCGGACAAAACATTTTTGTTTACACTTACCAAAAGCGCTGGTGGCGAACCGACACTTGACGTGATCACGTTGCATGTGACGAATGCTGATTTAACCAAGCAAGTCGAAGCACTCAGATTAAAAGTCGCGGCCGGTGATATCAATTTCAAGAAAGAATCTCGACAACTGTTCGATTTGCTCTTAAAGCCGGCGGCGAATGAGCTTGCGGGAAAAACTGACATAGTTATCGTCCCCGATGGCCCGCTCTGGAATCTTCCATTTCACGCCTTGATCGACGAGAAAGGGACGTATCTCGCGGAAAAGATGGCAGTCTCATATGCTCCGAGTCTGACCGCGCTCAGAGAGATGCAAAAGAAAGCGAGAACCCACGCGAAGGATTCTGAGCTAATAGCGTTTGGTAATCCATTCGTGGCGAAAGAAACTAGCGAACGAGTTCAGAGTGTCTTCATGGGCGAGAAACTCGAGCCGATTCCGGATGCGGAGCGACTCGTGAACGAGCTTGGCAAAATGTACGGGGCCCGACGTAGTAAGGTTTACACCGGAGCAAACGCGAGAGAAGCGACTGCAAAATTGGAAGCACCGAAATATCGGATCGTGCAGTTTGCGACTCATGGGATTTTGAATGATGTGTCGCCGATGTATTCGCATCTCGTGATGGCGCAGGATGAGAAGGATCCAAACGAAGATGGATTGCTCGAAGCTTGGGAGCTGAAGGATCTCGATCTCAAAGCAGACATGGTGATCCTGTCCGCGTGCGACACGGCACGAGGACGAGTGAGCGCAGGTGAGGGAATGATCGGGATGACGTGGGCGGCGTTCATCGCGGGTGCACCGACGACGGTCGCGAGCCAGTGGAAGGTCGAGTCTTCGAGCACGACGGAGTTGATGCTCGAGTTTCATCGGCAACTCTTATCCGGAAAAGTTTCGAAGGCCGAAGCTCTCAGACGTGCGCAGCTGAAACTGATGCGGATCCCGAAATACAAACATCCGTTGTACTGGGCCGGGTGGGTGATCGTCGGAGACGGATCCTAGAAACACTATTTACCTTGCAGCTTTCACTTTTGCGAGAAGTTTCTTTGCGATAGGTGAGTTCGGATTGCTGTTCACCAATGCCTGGAACTGACGTTGAGCTTCATCAAGCATCCCTGCATTGGCGTAAGCGATACCGAGAATCAGATGTGAATTTCCCGCTGAGCTGCGAGCCTCTGCGATGGCGGCAAACCGTGATTCATCGCCGATCATAAACCTAGCTTCAGTTGACGGCACTGAAGGTTTCATTTCTTCTCCATTCTTGCTCGCCTTTACCTTCCAACGGTAAGCACGACCGTGCTTGAGCGGTTCGGCCGGATTCCACCTCGTAGTTTTCAACTGTGGGCTCGTTGCGATCTTGTTGAAGTCGTCATCGAAAATTTCAACCTGATAGCTCTCGGCGCCACTTAACTCCTTCCAAATAAATGTTGGGCGTAGCGAAGCGGTCACCTTACCCGCCGGAGCGATGAGCTTTAATCCACCGCCATTATCAGGACCACCCATCCAGACGCCCGAGGCCGACTCTAATCCGTGCGCATAGGCCGGAATATCGAGGCTCTGCGTCGTCAGCGCAGACCGGACCTTTTGCTCAAATGTTGAATTAGGCAGGCCGGTCAACTTGCCCGTCTCGTCGAGTTCGATTCGAGAATTTCCATCGGTCAGCGATACGACAACCCGGGATGACGTTTGACCCGCGGTCGCGTCGGTTTGAGTATCGGCAACCTCGATAGCTGGAACTGTTCCGTTCTGCGTTGGATCCGGAATATCTGCAATCGGCTGATCGACCTTGCCCTGCGTGAACCACAGGATCGATCCGAACAGCACAAGGGCGGCGGCCGGAATCGCGATCTTAAAGTAAGGATGCGCAAAAATCTGATCGAACCATCCGGTGCTCTGCTCGACAGACGAGTCCGCATCCGCCGTCAGCAGTTCTCGCATTCGCCGCAACTCGGATATCTCGGACTCGCACGTTGCACACGTTCTACGGTGAACATCGGCGATCTCACGGTCCACATCATCAAGCGATCCGTCGACCAGAGATGACATCTGATCGTAAGTAAGATGTTGATCGTCGGGTTCCGAAAATAGCATTTCCTTTATTGCATCTGCGCCCGGTTTCGAGGCGTCGCGAATCTCATTCGCACATTCGGCACACCCGGACAGATGAGCATCTGTTCGCAACAGATCGTCCGGCGACAGTTCGCGAGAAATGAATTTGTCGATCTGCTTAGCAGATAAGTGCTGTGTCATTTCTCAAAAGTTGTAAGACGCTAAATGAGCGCATAAATGGATTCTTATTTTCGTTCGTCGAGCTTGCGCCGTAATGTTTGTCGCGCCGATTGTCTTAGATTTATTACTTGTTGCCTCGTGAGTCCGAGATGTTCGGCTATCCGGTTATGATCCCACGGCAACTCGTTCCAAATTTCAGCGAACTCGTCATCATCAAACTCTAATGCCGCGGCAATAGTTTTGATCGAAGCAACTCGCATCGCCGGCAGGATCGTGATCAGCGTGTCGCCTTCGTCCTTGAAATTAAGCAGCATCGCGATCCGGTGACGTAACGGCAGCTCCAGAATCTCATGCCACAGCCATCGTACTAATTCTTCGTCCTCGAGAGTGCTCAACGCGCTGGGAGCGGATGACGCGTTCATGAACTCTGAAATATTCTCAGGTTCTGCCACTTCGACGGGCTCCGCCACATTCAGAACTTCACAAGCAAGCGAGACCAGGTCATCGAAGAACGCGGGGCGATCATGAAGTCCGAAAACAGCAAATGCGAATTCGGTGATCTCACGTCCGGTCATCGTATTAAGGACGCCACCGACGCGTACTTGGAGATTACTTCGCTGCTCATCAGACAAAGCGATCGCAAAGGGAATGTGACCGTCGTGAAGACCGGCGAGACCACAAACCGAACGGTTATCATCGGACCTCCAGAGCGAAAGCTTCGCGTGGTGTGTAAAAAGATATCTGAGTTGATTTCGTAAACTCAGCCGCCTCGGATATTTTCTCCGAAGATGTTGATTAAACACGTTCGCGGTAACTGCTCTTACGTATGCTTCGAGGTCGCGTATCGGCGAATCGCCATTTGTCGAGGAACTCAGTTTTTGCAGGATCAAAACCTTAGTCTCGCTCAAAAGATCTAATGCGTCTTGGTTGTTCTTGCTGTCGTCGTTTGGCCTGAGTGAGACGTGCAGTTTTGCGCAAATCAATCGTTTGATGATGGGTTCGATCTTTGTTTGATACAGCTCCGATAGTCCAGAATTCTCCGCGGCGTGGTCACTCGATAGGGAAGTATCAGCGGACGCGATCCTCGGGGGAGGCTCTTGAAACTGGGTGGGCATTCGCTGGAATTCTAATTGTTTTATGATGAAAGGCAAACTGAAAGCAGACGTTCCATTTCCGATCTTATCGGTTCGATTTTGCGAACTCTTGAAAAAAGCTGGATTCGTCAAAGAAAGAAACTGTCCGGAAAACTAGTTTCGGGACAGTTTCTTATTACGGCGGCAATCGCGTTTCTACCCCGGATTCATGAATCCGAGATCCATCGTCGGGAAGTTAGCGGAGTTCGGAAATGCGATCGGGATATCCGAATCGGGAAGTCCGTACCATTTCGATAGAGTTCCGGCGTACTGTTCGACTGACGTTGATGGAATGAATCGTCCGCGTGTGTCAGCGTCGTCCGGACCGGATGTGACGAGCGTCGGGAAGAAGGTTCCGTTCGCTGTCGGTCGTCCGTAGAAATCACCACCACGGACTGCTCCGCCCATGACGAAATGATGGCTGCCCCACGCGTGGTCCGTTCCGACATTCGAGCCGGAACCAGCGGGATTGAACGTGCGATTGAAGTCGCTCATCGTAAAAGTCGTGACCTGCGAAGATATTCCTTGCGCAACGGTCTCATCGTAAAAGGCTTTCAAAGCGGCATTGAGCTGGATCAACAAATTGTTCTGATTATTGAGCTGGCCGGTATGCGTGTCGAATCCGGTTAGTCGCACAAAGAAGATCTGACGACTCAGGTTGAGCTGCGTACGGAACTTCATTAGTTTGGCGACCTGTGCGAGTTGATTGCCGAGCGTCGTGTTCGGGAACGTTACCGTGAGCACTGGATTCTGGCTCAACTGCACGCTGACATTCACCGCCTGCTGCGTCAGCACGCTCGTCGCCTGAACCATCGTCTTGTCGAGGTCGCGAGTACGGATCTGATCGAGTGCAGCGCGGCGTGCGAGCTCATCCGCGGCTGTCCCGTAACCCGTCAGAGTCAGGACCTGATTCAGAGGAGTCGGCGCCGGAGTCACGATAAGCGGCTGCGAATTCACACCGACGTTGAAGACGTTCGTGCCGGCGATCGAAGTGATCATCGAGATCGCCGCACCCTGATTCAATATCGCCGTCCTGTCCGCAAGGCGGCCGCCCCATCCGGTCGGCGATTTGAACGTCGAGATCGCAGTGCGGAACTGCTCGACCTGATCCGAATGAGAAAAGAGTTGATACGGACGCGGTGCTCCCGACTGATATTCGGCACGTGTTATCGGCCGCACGAGCGGGCCGACGTTACATGCGACAGCGACTTTCCCGTCATTCCACAAATTGCGAATGTCGGTAAGAGCAGGGTGCAATCCATAGACCTGTCCCTGCATCGCGGGCGGCGTGACCGGTAGCAGATTCGCCTGCGGTATCGCGAGCCCTTGTGCGGAGCGGGCTGCCGAATACTGCGCGTACCCTTCAGTGTAGTTCGGAACAACGACGTTATTGCTGTCGTTTCCTCCTTCCAGGAAGACACAGACGAGCGCTTTGTATTCGACTTCCGGCGAAGCCTCGACCGCCTTCTGAGCGAGCACACTCATTGCACCGAAATGTCGTAACTGAGTTGCCGCAGCAACCATACTAAGTGCTTTGCACGACGACTTGATGAATTCTCTTCGATCTTTTTTCATGTTCATCACCTCTGCACCTGAAACTGCGGCGAAGTCGCAACCAGATAAAATGCTGTGCGCGTACGCTTGAGCGGGTTCGACGATGCGACCGCCTGAATCGCTGTGGCAATATCGCTTCGCATTCCCGGTGACATGCTGCCACCGAGCATCTCCCGATCGAGAGCGTCGATCAGCGTCGCACCCGTCGGATCTGCTACGACCAGATTCTGAAATCGAGACAGGTCGATCCTCGTCCCGCACGGAGCATAATTCGGATTAGACGTTTGGCCCGTAAACGGTGCGACTATGGGAATCCCACCAACGACAGTACTGTTTGGCGGAGCTATCTGATTTACGAGATTCGGCCTCTTTAACGCAGTACCAGTGGAAAAAATTCCAAACTCAGGCCCCGCCAGGTTGGTCCCGGGGATGATGTAGTCCATCGGATAGTAATTGAAAACCGACGGCGGATTGAATGCGTCCTGATCCAGCGGCTGGCTCGCGATATTCAGAACACCGTCGCTGAGCCCTAGACAGTCTGCTGCCGGCGTACCGGTGTTTGCGATCGGGTTGAACGGTCTCGTGATATTCGTAATAAACAGCGCAGGCTCACGAAGGTGGCCGTAATCAGGATCGGTCTTCACATTTCCGCGGGCCTCGGGATCCATCAAAATTGCTTTTATCACGGCTTTCAGATCGCCGCGGACACCCGAACCGTTATTGTTGAAGATCCTCGCAACTCGCCCAACGTAAGCCGGTGTCGGATTGCTCGTGACCATTTGTTGGATCAAAAGCTTCGAAATGAACGGACCGACATTCGGATGATAGAAGATGTTGTCGAGCGCCTGGTTTAGATCCTGAGCCGGCGTCTGTCCCGCGGGCAGAACCGTCCCGTTGAAGAGAACCTTCTGTGAGTTATCGTGATTAGCCGGGTTAACCGCCATCGGATCGATGTAGTTCAGAACTCCGTTCACTCGGTTCGGGCATTCGGGACCGTTACAAAACGTCCAACCTGTAAATACCTTCGTGAAGTTGTTCACAGTTTCCTGCGAGTAACTCGGAATTCTATTGCCCTGCTCGTTTAGCTGCGGTGTTCCGTCCTGATTGAGCATGTCGACGCCTACGCTGAAGAGCTGCAGTATCTCGCGAGCGTAGTTCTCGTTCGGATTCTGCTGCGTGCTTCGAGCCATGTCGAGATAATTTCCCATCGCGGGGCTGAGCGTCACATCGCGAAGGAGGAATCTGAAGTTTCCAAAAGCATGCTGATCGAGGATCTTAATGTACTCGATCATCCTCCCGCTTTGCTCGGTCTCGCGGCCGCCGACTACAAATATCTGGCTGAGTGCCCACGAAACTCGCCGACGAAGTTGTTGATCCTCGCTGTAAAGAGCTTCTCGGTAGAACCAGTTTTGAATCGGAAACATCGAATACCGATTTCTGAAACACACCAGATCGGGTTCCGGATCGGTGGCCGATAATATCCCGTTGCAGTCGACCGGAGGGACGGTTACAGTCGGTGCAAATGGCGGATATTTGTATGTTGAATATCGAGGTATGCCGCCAAGATCAAGCTTTTGCTCTAACTGATCTTCAAGCCAAGTGCTGAAGCCGAGGCGACGCACTCGCAATTCAAACGCCGCTGTTGGACCGAATCCCGCCTGCATCATAAAGCGGACGCGATCACCGCTCCATGGCAGACCCACTGCCTCTGACTGATTGTGGACGATCGCGTGATCCGGCATCGGCGTCGGTGTCGAGCCTTCGTCGTCCTGAATTTTTCCGCCTTCGTGTCCGACCGAAATACGAACCCGATTGCTCGACATCCCGCGCCATGTTACGCGGAGGAGCGCATCGCCGACGTCACCGAGAGCGTCGTGCAGCCTGAAGCTCAGAGAGTAGACCCATGGCCGTTCCGCGGTCGGTGCGAATGACAATACCTCGAGCGGATAACGATAGCCGTTGACATCCTGGACATCGGCTCGAAATGCCGTCGCTCCTTCCGCTTTAAGCAAGTCGGGAAGGTTCGTCACGTAAACGGTTACGCGAGCGCCGACCGGTATAACGCGGAGCGGCGAACCCGATCGCTTACCTGTCGGATCGGTCACGACCGCACGCGTCGAGTTCGATTCGCTGATCACTATTGGAGCGTCCTCGGGCAGGGCCGCCCGAACAAAAGAGAAGTTGAACGCCAAAAACAAAAATGCGCCGAAAAGCGACAAAAGACGCAGACGGCGCGGCGCGCTACTTAGCACTGACATGTTAGGATCCCCCTCTAGTCTAGGACTGACAAAAACCTTTCAAAGCACAGGGAAAAAACGAATGTGTTTTTATATAACTTACTGAGAGGAAAAGCAATGACTAATTCTATATATAAGTAGTGGAGATTACTTTTCGGGCGAATCCGAAGCGTCTACTTAGCACCGACGATATAACTATCGCGGGCGCGGAGTACAAGGTTTGGACGATTGACGCGAACCTTGATCGTTTTGCGCTGTCCGGGTTTCCCATCCTCGGTCGGGATGTATCCGATGTTGTATTGCCGGCGCAATTCATCTGCAATGCCTTCGAACGCCGCGGTCAGTCCGCCCGGAGTAGATTCCGGTCGAAACACGCGGCCGCCGGTGTAAGACGCCAATTCCTCCAAATACTTTTTACCGGTAGCGTATTCCCGAGCCGTTGTTCCCGGAAGTGGCGGTCCGAAGATTCCGATCTGTGCGGACATCGTGCTCTGGAACGTGTTGTAGTAGATCGGGAAGATCAGAGAATCGGCCTCTTCGGCGAGCGCAAGCGTGGAATCGTAGTTCGCCTTGGTCGATTGAGTATCGACGCCATCGGTAAAGAGCACGATCGCCTTCCGACCCGATACATTATTTAGTCGTTTGGAAAGTGCAAAGGAGACCGCATCATAAAGCGAGGTCCCGGGACCGAAGTCTGCTCGATTAATTGCCTTGTATATTGCGACCCGATCGCCGGTGGGTTCCGTCAGAACGTGCACGTTGGCCGCAAACTCGATGACCATCACTTTGTCTTCAGATTTGAGTTGATCGACAAACGCGGTCGCGGCTCTGCGGATCTCCTCGATCTTGTACGAGGTTGATGGACTCGTGTCGATCAGAAGAACAACGGTGAACGGTTTGTCCGATGTTCCGAAATATTCGATCCGCTGCTCTTTGCCATCCTCGAAGATCTTAAAATCCTGCTGCATCAGGTTCGGGATATATAAACCCTGCCTGTCGAACACGGAAACCGGAATCGTGACGAGGTTTGTCTCGACCTTGCCGAAGTCTTCGCTTTCACTTCCTGCGGGTGGAGCTGCGGCGATCGTGTCGGACGCCGGACTGGACGCGTTCGCTGATTTGCTTGTAGAGGCTCCGCGAAGCGACGGCCAAACTTGAACCGGGCGCTTCGGCTGAGGCTTGGACTCGGAATAATTATCCGGATCCTCTCTCACCGCGGGCGTCGGCGTTGGGGTTGCGGTGATTCTGCGGCCCGATTGGGCGGATACAGAAATGACGACGAGAAGAGAGCAGAAGAATGCAGCAATTATCTTGGTCATCAGCGGAATCTCCGGGTGCGATTTCAACTTTTTGATGCTTGGTCAGGCGAAAAAGATTACCGGCTATCGAAACACTTCGACTACTGTCAGGATGCTAAACGTTGTCATCACCGCGACAACGAGCCAACCCGCGATCTGAAGGATCGACGAATGGACATATCCTTTCATTACCTCGGTCCGCCGCGACGCAAGCAGAACGAGAGACAGTCCGATCGGCAAGATAAATCCGTTTAGCGTGCCCGCCCATAATAACACTCTGACAGGATTCCCGACTGTCAGAAATAACAGGGTGGAGACGACGATAAACGCGACGATGATGAGGTTTCCGCGTCGCTCGAGACGGGTATCAAAGTTCTTAAAGAATGACACCGACGTGAACGCTGCTCCGACGACGCTCGTGATCGCGGCGGCCCACATGACGATGCCAAACAGCTTGTAGCCGAATTGACCGGCGGCGTTTAGGAAGACCGACGCCGGCGGATTTGCCGGATCGAGGCTTACACCCGTCGACACGACCCCAAGCGCCGCGAGAAATAAAAGGATGCGAATCGCCGCAGTCAGAACGATCCCGGTCACGGCGCTGCGGTTAACATCGGGTACCGCCCCGGGTCCGGAAATTCCTGCATCGATCAGACGGTGAGCTCCGGCGAACGTGATATACCCGCCGACGGTACCGCCAACGAGTGTTACGATCATCCGGAAGTTGATCGTCTCAGGAATGAAAGTTCGATGGATCGCTTCGCCGAGCGGCGGATGTGCAGCAAAGACGACGTACACGATCAAGACGAGCATCACAACGCCGAGGATCTTCACGAAGATGTCCATCGCCCGACCCGCCTCTTTGACGAGAAAGATTCCGATAGCCACGGCGGCGCTGATCACCGCTCCGATCTCGACTGGGATCCCAAAGAGCACATTGATGCCGAGCCCGCATCCGGCGATGTTGCCGACATTGAAAACCAGTCCGCCAAAAGCGACGAGCACGGCGAGGACATAACCGCTTCCTCCGATAGTTTCGTTCGCGATGTCCTGTGCCCGCTTTCCGGTGACCGTTAGCACTCTCCAGATATTCAGCTGGGCGAAAATATCCAGGACGACTGAGATGAGGATGACGAATCCGAAGCTTGCGAACAACTGCGATGTGAATACAGTCGTCTGCGTCAAAAAACCGGGACCGACAGCCGATGTCGCCATGAGAAATGCGGCACCGAGGATGATCGATCCGATCGGCCGCGATTTTTTGTTCGCATCATCCATTAGTTAAATCGTACGGACGAGAATACCGCGCGCAAGAATAGATTCGCGGATCGCCTTTGCGATTTCGATCGCAGAATTTCCATCGCCGTGTATGCAGACGGTGTCGGCGCGCAAGGGAATCTGTGCGCCCGCCAACGTCATGACGGATTGTGATTCGACCATCTGAAATACTTGATCGATCGAGCTCTCCACATTTTCCAAAAGAGCTCCGGGTTGAGTGCGAGGCGTCAAACTTCCGTCGGGTTGGTATGTTCGATCGGCGAACACTTCGGACGCAGTTTTCAAACCGGCCGCTTCCGCTTCGTCTATCGACAGACTTCCCGACAGACCGTAAAGAATAAGGTCAGGACTTACGGATGCGACGGCATCTGCGATCGCTGCCGCGAGCTCGCGATCTTTCGACGCCTGATTGTAGAGCGCGCCGTGCGGCTTTACGTGATGGAGCGGAACTCGCAATTCCGCGCAGATCTCCGACATCGACAACACTTGTTCGCGGACGAGTTCGAAGACTTCTTTTGTCGGAAGCGACATCTCGGTACGGCCGAAATTGTCGCGATCGCGATAGCCGGGGTGAGCTCCGATGGCCACGTTTTTCTCGATTGCGAGCTCAGCCGTTCGACGCATGGTGTCTCGGTCGCCGGCGTGGAATCCGCACGCGACGTTCGCCGACGAAATGAAATTCATGAGCTCGGCATCGTTTCCGCAGCCTTCGCCCATATCGCAATTTAGATCAATGCTTCGCATTCAGCCTCTGCAATCTACACCCGAGGCGCAGGAAATTCAATTCGCGTTCGAACCGCATCGCGAGGCGTTCCGCTTCTTCGGTCGTCACGATCTGAAAACTCACGCCGTCTCCCGGTCCGCACTGTGCAAGTAGCGGCAGATCGACGGAAATTACATTCGCGATTCGTGGGTATCCGCCCGAGGTTTGATGATCTGCCATCAAGACGATGAGCTGGCCATCGGGCAGAAGTTGGATCGTTCCGAAATTCACACCGGCGGATATCATTTCGCGACGATGCAGAAGGTGAAGCGGCTTGCCTTGCAATCGGAAACCCATTCGATCGCATTCGCTCGTAAGCGTGAAACCCTGCTTGCGAAATTCCTGTTCACTTGTCGCTGTAAGGAGTTCAAACTCGGGAGCGGCGATCGCACGCAACGCCGGGAAGCGATTGTAAAGCGGGACGATCGACGGTCCGGCGGTGTGCGGAGAATATTCTCCGGTCGGACCGCATTCGATCACGTCACCCGTCTTCAACGCGCGACCCGAAAATCCTCCGAGGCCGGCCGTGAGATTTGTGCTCGCGCTTTCGAGCCAGTTCTCCAAAGTGAATCCGCCTCGCACGCCGATGTACGCCCTGGCGCCGTTCGACTTATTTCGAAATCGAAGAACGGATCCTTTGTCGGCCAACGCCGTGCTCCAGTTCGCGAGCTGTTTCGCATCGAGCTCGGCAGCGAAATCTGCGCCGCCGATGGCGAAGACGGTCGGCGAGTCGAACTCGATCTCTGCGGCAGGGAAGTGTGTTTCGATCAACGCGGTCGAATCGTCATTCTCGAGAAGCGTGTTCACGATCCTCGCAGCGGCTGGATCCATGACACCCGACGGATTTATTCCAAACGAACGTCCGCCGCTTCGGCCAAGGTCCTGGACCGTTGAAAGAATGCCCGGCTTTCGAATAAGAAGACTCATCTACGACATCGGCACGAATCGAACTACGTCGCCCGGTTGCAAAAGGGAATTCGGATCACGATTGAGCGAGAACATTTCTTCGTTGGTCCGGCCGATGATCTGCCATCCGCCCGGCGATCGAAACGGATAGATCCCGGTCTGAGATCCGGCGATCCCGACGCTGCCTCTCGGTACGCTTGTGCGCGGAGTGTCCCTGCGCGGGACCGCGATCCGGACATCGACTTGGCCCATGTATGCGAAGCCCGGAAGAAATCCGAGCATGTAGACGCGATAAGTTTTCGAAGTGAAGATCTCGATCACATCCGCTGCAGACGTGCCGGCGAACTCTGCGACGCGCCCGAGATCGAGTGCGGATTCGTTACCGAAGTCGACGGAGATATCGACGACTCGCCCGATCTGGATTTGCTCGCGTTCGAGATTGTTAAAAGTAGAAACGATGAGATTACTCACCGTCTCGAACGCGGACTCATGTTCGATACCGGCTCGTCGAACGACAACAGGATCAAAGAAAACCGAGACCGACGCATAGGCCGGGACGGCTTCGACGAGCCCGGGAAAAGTCGTTCCGTTCAAGGCGGTCGCTAATCCGATCGCTTTCGAATTTAGTTCGAGTGAGATCTCGTTCCCAAAGTTGACCGTCGCACAGTCATCGCCGAGAGAAAAAATGCGCGGCAGATCTCCCATAGCTAACGTGCTCGCTGCTTTGGATCGAGATACTCGCGTAAACCGTCGCCGATAAAATTGAATGCGAGAACCGTGAGTGCGATCGCAATACCGGGAAAGAACAAAACGTGCGGTGCGTTGTAGAGAATGTCGAATCCCCGGGCTTCTTCGATCATCGTTCCCCAACTCGGAGCCGGCGGCGGAATTCCGAGACCGAGAAATGAAAGCGATGCTTCCGACAAAACTGCTCCGGCCATCCCGAGCGAGGCTTGCACGATCAGCGGCTGGACCGCGTTCGGCATGATGTGCGTGAACAGAATTCGCGAATTGCTCGCGCCCAGCGCGCGTGCGGCCTGAACGAAATCGTATTCCCGAACTTTCAAAACCTGTCCCCGCATGACGCGTGCGTATCCGACCCAACCGATCACACAGAGTGCGAGGATCGTTTTGCCGAGCCCCGCTCCAAGAAACGCGACGAGGGCGATTGCGAGAAGAAGTCCGGGAAATGCGAGGAAGACGTTGAAGACGTAGCCCGAGAGAAATTTGTCGAGGAATCCGCCATAGAATCCGGCGACGGCGCCGATCAAAATTCCGACGATCGATGAGACCGTTACGACTGTAATTCCGACCTCGAGCGAGATCCGGGCACCGAAGACAACTCGAGAGAAAACATCGCGACCCAGAGCATCCGTTCCGAACCAATGTTCGGCGGACGGCTTTGCGTAGCGCATCATAAGATTCTGCGCCGTCACATCGTGTGTCGCGATCCACGGCGCAAAGATCGCCGTCAGGATGACGATCGCCGCCACTGCGATTCCGATGTAAGTCAATCGATTCATTTCTAGTAGAACGATGTTTTGAGTTCCGCCTTTAGGCGGCCAATCTTGCGGAAATTGCCGCCTAAAGGCGGAACTCAAAACCAATCACGAAAGCCTGATTCTTGGATCCAACTTTCTATATACAAAATCCGTCACCGAGTTCGCGAGGATGTAAGTCACGCTGATAACGAGAACGCATCCTTGAACGAGACGGTAGTCGCGTTTCCCGATCCCGTCTTCCAGAAGCAAAAGTCCGAGTCCTTGCCAGCTAAAAATTTTCTCCGTGATGATCGCTCCGGCCAACAGAACTCCGAGCTGCAATCCGAGGATCGTCACGACCGGGATCAATCCATTTTTCAAAACGTGTTTGTAAACGACTTTCCGCTCACTCAAACCTTTCGCACGCGCCGTGCGGACGTAGTCTTCGCCAAGCTCCTCGATCACACTCGATCTCACCATGCGCGTCAGGATCGCGGAAAGCGCAGCTCCGAGCGTTACCGCCGGCAGCACGATGTCTTCCGGATTCGCGCTTCCGGTCGGCGAGAACCAGCGCAGATTTACGGCGAAGATGTAGACGAGGAACGGGCCGATGACAAACGTCGGTAATGAAATTCCGAGCAGAGCAATGAACGACGCCGCATTGTCGATCAGACCGTTCTTATGAGTGCCCGCGAGCACGCCAAGCGGGATCGCGATCCCGACCGCGATCAGCATCGACGCGAGTGCGAGTTGGATCGTCGAAGGGTAACGCTCGAAGATCATGTCCAGAACCGGACGTTCGGTGCGAAAAGATTTTCCAAGATCGCCGTGTAAAAGGCCGGCGAAGTAATCGACGTAGCGATTGTCTGCTCCGTTCCACTTAAAACCCGATTCGCCGTGGTAAGAAAAGAAGAACGCGGGGCGATCGAGGCCATGCTTCTCATTAAAATTCGCGATCTGCTCCGGAGTCGCGGTCTCGCCAAGCATCGTCGTCGCAGGATCACCCGGCACGAGCTCAATGAGCAGCGTGACCAGCGACACGACCGTCCAGATGACCAGCAACATGAGGCCAAGCTGGCGGAAAAAATTTTGGAGCTTGTATTTCATCAAGCGGAAGTTTCTAGTTTCTGGTTTCTTGTTTTCGGGTTGTCTCGAGTCTGAACTCAACTAGAAACCAGGAACCAGAAACTAGAAACTCCAAAAAGTTTAGCGTCCCATGCAGGGATAGCCAAATCCGTTAACCAAAGGCTTGCGAAAAACGCTACAATGTTTCGCATATGCACGAGCGCGATATTTTTGATGAGCGACAAGAGGTAAAGACGGCGAATTATCCGTGTCCGTTCTGCCGTGAGCGTAACGACTATGAAATTCGATGGCTGAAGCGTGTGAAGAAACGCAACGGTCCGAGGAATCTTAACGCACAAGAACGCGCACAGTATGAGAAATCACGTGACTACATGGTCCGCGTCGATGATCAGTTGATGTGTAAAAACATTCGCTGTCGAAAGCGATTCGAGATACCCTCGTCGCAGACCGTCGTCTTCATTTAATTTCTAGGCGAAGCATTTCGGCGTATGCTATGCTTCACTAAAATCGAACGATCAAGGAGGCCTTATGGTGAGCGGAAAGCAATTGGAATTCTACGAACGGGAGGATGTTCCCGATGAGGAAACCCAGGAGTTTATCGAAGACGAAATTGCGCACGTTCCAAAGGCGCCGCAGGAGCTGCTCGAACGACTTCACGAGAACAACGACGCTTCGCCCGCCGACTCGGGCGGCGATATCGACGCTGATTGGGAAGACGTAAATAGCTCGGGTTCGGAAGCGGTATTCGGACACAATCCAACTCCTGATCAATCGGATGTTGAAGAGAATGCTCACGCGATGGGAATCGATTACGAGGATAACGAACCTCTTGATCTGATCGAGAAAATCGAAAAGCGTGATCGCGATCGTTATGAGTTGAATGAGAATTCGAAGTCGGGAAGGGATACGATCTGATGGCAGTGGTCGGTGGTCAGTGATCGGTGGTCAGTAGGACGCGAAAGACGAATTGAGGCTAAGACCTGGAAGTTGATATCAAAAAAGCACCGAGAATTATCTCGGTGCTTTTTTGTCTTATGATTCCCGACCACTGACCACTGACCACTGACCACCGTCTAGTAGATCGTGAACGTATACTCGCGAGTCACTACGACAGAGACCGCAACGCCATTCACCTTTTTCGGTTCGAAGCGGATCTGCTTCGCTGCTGCGATCGCTTTCTCGGTTAAACCATCCGGGAGTCGTGTGACCGGGACGATCGAACCGACTTCGCCGGATGCGAGAAGAGTGATCTTCAATCTGACTGCACCCTGAACATTGTTCGAACGTGCCGCATCAGTGTAAGTCGCTTTCGGCTGAAACGTGATCTTGTACGGCTGGGTTACCGCTGCCTTAACCGCCGGAGGCGGGCCACCGCTACCGCCCGAACCGTCGCCATTACCGTTTCCGTCGCCATTACCGCCGCCGCTGCCCGATCCGCTACCCGATCCTGCTCCGGTTCCGTAACCGCTGCCTTGGCCCTGACCGTATCCGCTGCCCTGACCACCGCCGCTGCCGGTACCGTTAGAAAGACCCTGGAATTTCGAATTAGGATCACCGTAACGGTCATAGAGCTTAGGGAACTTGCGGTCGCCTTCGGTCGTTGCGATCGGCTGCTTCAGCTCAAAATTGTCGTTCTTGACGATATTAACGTCGGGCTTGATATGAGTCGGAGTACGCGACTGATCAGCGAGATTGCCTTGAGACGTCTCTTCTTTTTCGTCACGGCCACCGCCGCCACCGCCGCCGCCTTTCTCTTTTTCTTTCTTTTCCTGCTGCTCGTCGACGACCATCGGTACGTCATCGAGCAAATATGCGAGCGAAGTTTCACTGCCGATCGCACCGACGCCAAGGTCCTTCTGGAAAAGCGAAACACCCCATCCGCCGACGGCTAGGAACAGGACCAACGTGGCAGCTCCGAGAAGGAGGACATTGCGCTGTTTCTGATTCGAATCCTGAACAACAGTAACGTAGAAGCCACCGTCATCCGGATGTGAGTAGTCCCAGTCGGTCGCTTTCTCGTACGCCGAGGTTGAAACATCTCCGTACTTGTCCTGGTACTGATAGTTCGAGTTAGCACGTGCCGATTCGTCCGACAAACCAAGGAAGTTAGACCCGCCGACAAAAGCAGGCGCCGCGGGACCACTTGGCGCGTGGACATAATCCCCGCGAGACTCCCGATATGATTCATCAATCAGCCCGGTAAGGCCGGCACCTGCGACGTATGTCAAGCCGCCGGCCGGGGTGTCATAGACATCATCCGTAACGTCGGGGTAAAACTCCTCGTCAACGTCCCCATCTTCAAACGATGCCTCGGGTTCATCCTCGACATCATCAAATGACGCCTCGGGTTCATCCTCTACATCATCAAATGATGCCGGGGGGGCCTCAACTTCGATCGGAGTCGCATCCATCTCTTCGGCTTCGGTCTCAATAAACCGAGGTGCTGGTATTGCCGATACATTGACAGGAGTTACATCTATCGGCTCGACAGGAATCGGCGTCTCTGCAACAACCGGCTCCACCTTGCCTCCAACCGGATTCATCTCGAAAGCCTGCAGTGGTGCTCCGCAATCAGGACAAAACCCAAACCTCTCGGCGAATCCTTCATCACACGAACTGCAATACTTAACAATCTTTCCCATTTTTTTAAGGCCTCTCGATCAATTACCCTGGGCGGGTATCTAGGTGAATCGTAATTATAACTCTTTTTTTTCAGATGTTAAGCGACTATCTGGTTTCAGCGCATCGCTTTAAACCCGGCTTGTTCAACAAAGATAGATGCCGTGCGAGTTTCACGCGATGCCTGCAGGAATCGAAATTTTTGATCGGAACACTGCATTTGGCCGTGACAACACTTCGATGGCGTTTTGCAACTAAGTCAGGTAACATCTCTCTTTTCCAATTATTTGTACGATGAAATTTAGAAGTTTGTCTCAAAAAATCTGGGTACTGGCGTGTTTTTTTGCCTTCTCTATCGGGGCATCCGGCCAGCGCTCCGGAAGTGCGGCGCCGCGTCAGGAAAAACTCCTTAATGGCCTGCAGGTTTTCATGCGAAGCGATCCGACGGCGACCGATGTAAAGATCAGCATTCGTGTCCATAGCGGAGCCGCCTTCGATCCGCAAGGCAAAGAAGGTGTGATGCAGCTTCTGGCCGACAATATCTTTCCGACTCCCGAATCGATGTCGTTTTATTCGGAAGATCTTGGCGGCGGTGTCGAAGTGATCACCACATACGATTTCATACAGGTAAACGCGAGTGCCAAACCGTCGGAGTTCGTTCGATTAGTTGAAACGCTGGCGCAAGATATTTCGACACCGACGATCGATAAAGAGACGACGGCTTCACTGAAGAAAGCGCTTCTTGAAAAACTGACGATGCTCGAGAAGGATCCGGTGTACATCTCGAATCAGGCCGCTGCACGCCGTCTGTTTGGGACGTTTCCGTACGGCCGTCCGCAGATGGGTTCGGTCGAGTCGATCCAGCGGATAGACTTTGCCGATCTACAATTTGCTCGCGATCGCTTTCTTACCGCAGACAACGCCACAGTCGCGATCACAGGAAACTTTCAGAGCGACCTCGGTTTTCGTGCCGTTCGTCGATACTTCGGAGCGTGGCTCAAATCGGATAAGCGAGTTCCGTCGACGTTCCGCCAGCCGGATGATCCGGACGCGAGCGCGATCGTACTCATGATTGACGGAGTACCTCACACAAGTGTTTTCGGACTCCGCGGTTTGAGCAAGAGCGATCCCGATTATTTTGTCTCGCTCCTGCTCGAGAAGATCCTGAATTCGCGTCTTCAGAAGGGCGAACCGAAGGCAGAGGCCGTGTTCAGTGCTCATACCTTACCGGGGATGATCCGACTGCGAGCCGCGACGCTTTCGCCAACTATCTTCGCCAAAATTACGAACGAAGAATTCTCGATAGCGCGGACAAAACTGGACGAGATCGCGAAAACGTGCGAACAGGGGTCGAATTGCTTCGCGAGAACGGAGATGGATGCGTGGCTCGATACGGCAACTTACGGTAAGCCGACGGCTGATGCGAAGACGCTGCAAAACGTGACGCTCGCGGATGTTCAACGGGTGGCCGATCGTCTTTCCAAGAATCCTATGGCAACCGTCGTAATAAATCCTCCGCCGAGTAAACCATAACCGCGATGCAGAACGAACAGACTTCAGCCGAGATCGCTCACGGCCGTGCTGTCCGGGAAATGTTCTCGGGCATCGCACGCCGCTACGATCTTCTAAATCATCTTCTCTCGATCAACATCGATAAGCGTTGGCGAAGGCTGGTGCGTGAAAAACTCGCGGATATTCTTGCGAAGTCTGACGCGGTCGTCCTCGACGTTGCGTGCGGCACGGGAGATCTTTCTCTGGAATTGGCTCGTCATGCAAACGCTCAGATCTTCGGCTCGGACTTCTGCCGTCCGATGCTGACAATAGCAAAAGAAAAAACTTCGGCGTCGGAAATGTCGATTCCTTATCTCGAAAGCGATGCGATGAAAATGCCGTTCGCAGATTCGTCGTTCGATGCCGTGACGATCGCTTTTGGTCTCAGGAACCTCTCGAATTTTCGTGACGGATTGGTTGAGCTGCGTCGGATCCTAAAACCGGGCGGGAAACTCGCAGTGTTGGAATTCTCGAGTCCGATCGTGCCGGGATTTCGTGCTCTTTTCGATTTTTATTTCACGCAGGTCCTTCCCCGGATCGGCGGCGTCGTCAGCGGCTCGCGCGGAGCGTACGAATATCTTCCGGATTCGGTCTCGAAGTTTCCTGATCAAAAAAGACTCGTTGAGATGATGAGTGAAGTAGGATTTGATTCGGTCGAGTATACAAATCTCACGGGCGGGATCGCGGCGATACATAGCGGAGTCAGATCTTGATAGGCTTGCACCCGAAAGAACGGTGCCTCATTAAATCCCAGCAACCTTCCTCAAAAAAGCAAAACTAAAGATCCCGGTATCGTGGCCGTCGGAGAAGTGGAAATTCAGCGCGTATCGCCCCACTATCGAGGTGTGTTTGATCGAGATATCTTCGGCGATCTTAGCGTCGTCGAGCATCTTCTCGCCGGTCCATTCATTGATGCAGCCGGCACACGGACATGAGCGCCGGAGCTCCATCGCCGTGTAATGCGTGTCGGCATCGTCCGACCACTTGATCGAGACCGCCGAATCGCTCTCTTCGATGATCTGAACCGGTTCAACCATTAAGCTTCTCTTCGATGTGCTCGGCCTCGATGTCGTAATGCGACGCGTGGTACACGGGCCGTCCGTCGCGAAGAACGATCGCTTGCGGCGACTCGTGCCGCAAACCCGTGCGGGCTGCTATCGCATTTGAAATGTCCCGGTGTGTTTGAATGACGACGACGTTGACGTCCGCTGCGATATTCTGGACCACGCGATAGACGCCCGAGCTGATCCCGCACGTCGTGCTGTGCTTTAGAAGCACGACGGGACGCTCGTAGGATTGAGTAAACAGACGATCGAGTCCGTCGAGCGATTCGACGTTTTTAAAATTTGCCAGCATAAGTTTTAAGACCAGTTATACGAGTCAGGCGGAGGAGGATTGACGTTCGTCCGCATTTCCAAAGATGGAAAGACTCGTCTGTAAGCTACAACGTTGCCTGCGATAATGATCGGGATGACAAAATACAGTCCGAAGCAGAGTGCGAGATAGCCGACAAACGCCAGACCCATATTCACCACGACCAGCCCGACAACGCCGCCGAGGTTATGCCACACGGCTTTGGCACTCGTTCTCATTGCATCGATCGCTCCGAGGTTGCGATCGACAATGAGCGGGAATGAGAACATGAGAAGAGTGTGAAACGATACCATCGCGACCAGAACTACGAGGTCGATGATCCCGATCACGACGAACGCCCCGACGAGTCCCGCTTCACCGGCCTGGCTGCCGCCGATTATCGCTCCGATCATCGAGACATACGCAAAAATGTAAAAGCCTATGAGCGGTACGACGATAAACGCTACGACGAGCAGTCCGGGGCCGAACCAATTCATTCCTTTCCATAGGTCATCGAACGTCACAGGCTTTCCATCGACCGCTTTCAAGTAAGCGAAAAAGATCCCGCAGAACATTGCACCGGCGAGGATGTACATCGTCGCTCCGCCGATCAATCCGCCGACCAGACCGATAGCGAACAAGATCCAGTAATCTTTCTTGATCAGCTCAAATCCTTCTTTGACGCACTCGACGGGTTTGATGGCGCCGGTATTGAATTGTGTGTTTGTCATAGGGGGCAGTTTCTGGTTTCTAGTTTCTCGTTTCGAGTTTACTGTTCGAGGTTCACGGCGGATGCGACTGGAACGTTTGCGTTCCAGTCCGTTGGCGAACTACGAGCGATAAATTCGCTCAACGTATTCATTCACCATCCTGTCGCTCGAAAATTTCGGAGTGAGTGTTGCGATCGCATCCTTCATCTTGCGAATCCATTTGGTCGGGATGCCGTTGTCGCCCAACTCATAGAACGCGGGGATTATCTGATTTTCCAGCGTCGAATACAATGATTCCGCATCGCGTGCGTCGGCGGCTTCGCTATCGTCCTCGCTCAGATCCCCGATCTCGAAACCGTTCTCGCCGTTGTAACCTTCGATCCACCATCCGTCGAGAATCGAAAAGTTCAGCACTCCGTTCATCGCGGCTTTCATGCCGCTTGTGCCGCTCGCTTCAAGCGGACGACGCGGGACGTTCATCCAGACATCGACGCCCTGAACGAGATACCTCGCGACTTCCTGATCATAATCCTCAATGAAAACCGCGCGATGCTGCCAGTTCGAATCGTGATTGATACTCATCAACTGCTGCAGGATCTGCTTCGCGGTGCGGTCCTGCGGATGTGCCTTTCCGGCGAAGACGAACTGCACCGGGCGATCGGCGTGATCGACGATCTTCAGAAGCCTGTCGAGATCCGACAGCAGAAGATTCCAACGTTTGTATGCGGCAACACGGCGGGCGAATCCGACCGTCAGCACATTAGGCGATAAAAGTTTTCGCGTGTCGGTATGTTCGTGGATCGTGTCCGTCGCGCCGGTTTCTTTCGCCCTCGTGCGTTCGCGGATAAACGCGATCAAAAGATTTTTCAGTTGGACATGCGTCTGCCAGATTTTCGATTCCGGAATATTATCGATGGCAGATTTCCATGCTGCGGGATCGTGTGTCAGTTGACGCCAATCCGGTCCGATCGATCTTTCAAACAAGTTCTGATATTCGGATGCGACCCAGGTCGGTGCGTGAACTCCGTTTGTCACGGATGTGATCGGGACGTCGTTCTCTTCGTAATTCTCGGAGAACATTCTCCGCCACAAACTACGCGAGACTTCTCCGTGTTTCTCACTGACGCCGTTTGCCGAACGAGACATGCGAAGAGCGAATGGCGTCATCCCGAAAGGTCCCGCGTCATCGCCCTTGTCGATGCGTCCGAGATCAAAAAACTCTTCCTGCGATAGTTTTAAACTTGAAATGTATTCCGCAGAGAAACATTCGCCGAGCTCGCTTGTCGCAAATTCATCGTTGCCCGCAGCGACCGGAGTATGTGTCGTAAACACGCACTGAGCCCGAACCGCGGTTTGGGCTTCCTCAAAAGAAGCAGACGGATTCGCGGAAAGATATTCGTGTGCAAGCTCGAGGGTCAGGAAAGCGGAATGCCCTTCGTTCAAATGAAACACCGACGGAGCGAGTCCGAGTTTTCGCAGAAGCCGGACGCCGCCGATGCCGAGAACTTTTTCCTGCACGATGCGAGTCTCCGTGCTCCCGCCATAAAGATGCCCGGTGATGAGACGATCGATCTCGATGTTCTCGGGAACGTTCGTGTCGAGGAGATAGAGAGAGATCCGACCGATCTTCGCGAGCCATGCTTGAGCTTGCACTTCGCGGCCGCGGATGTGAACAACGACGCTCACGTGCTCGCCGAAGTCGTCTAGAACCGGTTCGAGCGCCAGCTCAGATTCGAACACATCTGCGTATCTTTCTTCCTGCAAACCGTCGTGCGAGATCGTCTGCCGGAAGTATCCGTAACGATAGAGCAGGCCGACCGCGACAAGAGGGATGTTGAGATCGCTCGCCGATTTCAAATGATCGCCCGCGAGAATCCCGAGTCCGCCCGAATAATTCGGGAGGGAATTGTGCACGCCGTATTCGGCGCAAAAATACGCGATCGACGGTGACGATGCGACCTTTGTCGAAACGTAATCTTCCAGCTTTGCCGCGAACGCGTCGACCTTGCCGACGTAATCTTCGTCACCAGCTTTTTGCCACAGGCGCAGTTGACGGACGTTCTCGAGAAGAAGGCGCGGATTCTGCTCGTGCTTGATCCACAGATCGGGATCGAGCTCGCGGAATAGAGCGGCGCCCGTCGGCTGCCACGACCAGTAAAAATTCTTTGAGATCGTATCGAGTGCTTTTAGCGATTCTGGGAGATTTGTGATCTCGGTGAAACTCGCGCGAAACGGCCCTTCGACCTTGGCTTGAACTGCTTGTTGCATTGATTCGTTGGAAACTTCGGACATCAAGTGGTGATTAGAGTTTCCAAAAACTATAAAGCAAGCGGTAGCGGGGAGCAAACGATATGGACTGACCAATGTGTTCACGCAGATGGGGCGAGTAGTTTGAAATGACGATTGGGAGTTTGTCTTCGCTCCGCTGGGAGCGACATGTTTACAAACATTTCGCTCCTATACGAGCAAAGAAGGTTCGTCAGGCACAATGCTGCACAAATGAGCTCGCATCGCTTTCAGAAAAGAACACCAAGCGAAGCTCGATCGAATGATCCGAAAGAAGATCTGCGACGGCTCGGAAGACGATGGGAGCCGCTTCGTGTTTTGGGTAGCCGTAAGCTCCGGTTGAGATCGATGGGAACGCGATCGTACTGAGATCGTTCTCTACTGCCAGCTTCACGGAATTTCGATAGCACGCTTCCAGCAACTCAGCGTCGCGGCCCGCATTCATTCCATAGATCGGACCGACTGTGTGAATAACATGACGAGCCGGGAGATTTCCGCCCGTCGTGATGACCGCTTCGCCGGTAGGCAAACCGTCGGGATATCGAGTCGCGCGGATATCGCGACATTCCTTGAGAATCGCCGGTCCGCCGCGACGATGGATCGCACCGTCGACCCCGCCGCCCCCGAGGAGTGTTGAGTTCGCGGCATTGACGATCGCGTCGACGGTTTCGTCAGTAAGGTCTCCGGATTTGACGATCAATCGTCCATCGAAAAACTCTTCGTGCATTCGACTATATTAACTCGTCACCGCCGGTTTCAAGATTTCCGACCCGCATGAATCGATAATGCACCGCGACGACGAATCCGAAAACGAGTCCAATTCCGACGAGCAGAAATCCGATATTCAGATAATTTGAAAAGTTTCCGAGGCGGATGAGCTTCCATAGAAAAGCCATGACCGCACCGCCGATCGCGAAGAATGCCGGAATGGAAATGAACTGATAAGGAATGCTCCGCGTGCGTTCAGCTCGAGTCTGAAAAACGATCGGCTTGAGCCGGTCGTATTCCCACGCGACGAGCCAGATCGCGGCGAGCGACATTAGGATCGTCAGGACCCAGGTGCCGACGAATCCGACGGATGTAGTCAGCACGGCGATGTTCACGATGATCGGAAGGAACATCAACGCGCCGAAGTGAGCCGTTCTGGGAAACAATAGTAAGATCGCGGCTGCCAACTGCGCCCATCCGATGAATTCGTAATAGAAACCTGTCTCATATAGCGCGTTGAAATAATGGCCGACCGGATTCGAGTCAGGGAGCATCGTGAAGGGCTGGTGAAGTATTTTCTTAATGCTCGGCGGAATAAAACCGCATGCGAGGAGGATTCGCGTGAAGACCGTGAATAACTGAGTCCAACGTCGTCGCGTGAGCGATACATGAAGTCCGTCGAGAATGTTTTCGAGTTTCATAGCCTCAACCTGAAACGCGTAATCCAAAGCATTTTGTTTCACATTTTTGCGGAAGGCGTTCTGATTCCGTAAGATTTCTTTTTCGATCGTTGTTCGTGGTCCGTGGCAGATGGCGGATGCGACTGGAACGCAGGCGTCCCCGCCTGCATGAGTGCGAAGCACGAAAAGGCGCTTAGCGACCTGACAACCGAGAGATTTGACGCCGCGGAAGCCACGGCGTTGCAGTCGGGGACGCCCGCGTTCCAGTCGCATCCGACATCTGCGCCGACGAACAACGAACGACGAACTACGAACTACGAACTAAAATGAAATTAAACATCATCCCCGTTGAATGGTCCGACGAAGGCGTGCGTATGCTCGACCAGCGTCTTTTGCCGACAGAAGAAAAGTGGCTCGTGCTGCGGACATACAATGACGTCGCGGCCGGTATCAAGGACATGGTCGTGCGTGGAGCTCCGGCGATAGGAGTCTCCGCGGCGTACGGTTTCGCACTCGGCGCGAAGCAGTTCGTCGGCACGAACATCGACGATCT
This sequence comes from Acidobacteriota bacterium, assembly GCA_003223025.1. GTDB lineage: Bacteria > Acidobacteriota > Blastocatellia > Pyrinomonadales > Pyrinomonadaceae > OLB17. Next base: position 30,009 of record QHXR01000002.1, on the reverse strand, counting down.
GGCAGACGAGTTGGAGTACATCTCAGATGTTCTCGCGAAAACGCGTCCGACTGCGGTCAATCTCTTCTGGGCGATCGATCGGATGAACCGGACGTTTCAGAAAGCGAAGTCGGAAGGGAAGTCTGTGACTGAGATCCAGCAGATCCTTCTCGAAGATGCCAAGGCGATCCACACTGAGGACATCGAATCGCAGCGTCTCATCGCGAAATTTGGCGGCGAGCTGCTCGAAGATAATTCGACAGTGCTCACACACTGCAACGCCGGCGCTCTTGCGACCGGTGGAGTCTGGGGAACGGCGCTCGGTGTGATCCGGGGAGCTGTCGACCAAGGGAAACATGTTTCAGTCATCGCCGATGAGACTCGTCCTTATCTTCAAGGAGCTCGTCTGACGGCGTGGGAGCTGATGCAGGACGACATTCCCGTCACGCTTATCACCGACAACATGAGTGGCCACATTATGAAGAAGGGCGGCGTGCATGCGGTCGTTGTTGGCAGCGATCGCATTGCCGCGAACGGCGATGTCGCGAACAAGATCGGGACGTACATGGTCGCCGTTCTCGCTAAGCGTCACGGTATTCCTTTTTATGTTGCGGCTCCGCTATCGACGGTTGATCTCGAATGTCCGACCGGTGAGGAGATTCCGATCGAAGAGCGCGACATCCGCGAGGTGACGCACATGAAAGACATCCAGCTCGCACCCGATGACGCAGTCGTCAGCAACTACGCATTCGACGTCACGCCGAACGATCTAGTGACCGCGATCATCACCGAGAAGGGCGTCGCGAGAGCGCCGTACACAGAGAGTTTGAAGAAGCAGTTTGAGGAATAGGGGACTTGCGATTTGCGATTTTCGATTTGCGATCTTTCTGTGATCACGTTTCCTTTGCGGCTTGGCGGCTTTGCGTGAACACCAATTTTGAAGGTCTCAAGACAGACGCTCACGCAAAGCCGCTAAGGCGCAAAGGGATCGCAAATCGCAATTCGAAAATCGCAAATGATTAACTCGGCTTGATATAATCGCGAGAAATTATGATCGAACGTGAACAGATCGAGATGGATGTTTTGTTTGTCGGGGCCGGTCCGGCAAACCTCGCGGCCGCTCTTCACTTGAAGAGCGAAATAAAAAAACACAACGAGTACGTCGATAGCGGCAGACTGCCTGGAAGTCATATCGACGATCTCGAGATCGCGATCATCGAGAAAGGCTCGTTTGTCGGTGCTCATATTCTTTCAGGCGCCGTCATGGATCCGATCGCGATCCGCGAGCTGATGCCGGACTTTCTCGAGCAGGGATGCCCCGTCGATTCCGTTGTGACGGAAGACGCGTTCTGGTACCTAACGGAGAAGTCTTCGATCAATGCTCCGATCGTTCCGCCGCCTCTCAAGAACAAAGGCAAGTACATCATCAGCCTGAGCAAGATGTGCGAGTGGCTCGCCGAAAAATGCGAAGAAGCGGGCATAAACATCTTTCCCGAATTTCCCGGAGCCGATCTGATCTACGACGATAACAACGCCGTTATCGGTGTTCGAACCGGCGACAAAGGTATCGGAAAAGACGGCAAGCCGAAAGCGAATTTCGAGGCGGGGGTCGAGATCATGGCGAAAGTCACTGTGCTCGGAGAAGGCTCGCGCGGCTCGCTCGCTAAGCAATTGATCTCGCGTCTCGGCTTGATGGACGACAAAGAGCCGCAGGTGTTTTCGATCGGCGTGAAAGAGCTGTGGGAAGTACCCGCCGAAAATTTTGCCGAAGGCCGCGTCGTTCACACGCTTGGATTTCCTTCCGACACCGACACCTACGGCGGCGGGTGGATCTACGGGATGAAGAACAATGTCGTCAGCATCGGCTACGTGACCGGACTTGACTACAAAGATCCGAACATCGATCCGCATCTCGAATTCCAAAAATTCAAAACGCATCCGAAAGTCGCCGAAGTTCTGAAGGGCGGCAAGATGATCAAGTACGGCGCGAAGACGATCAACACGAGCGGCTTCTGGACGATGCCGAAACTTTACGCCGACGGAGTTCTGATCGTCGGGGATTCGGGATCGTTTCTAAACGGACAGCGCATCAAGGGAATTCACATGGCGATGAAATCCGGGATGCTCGCGGCGGAGACGATCGTGGGTGCTTTCGAGCACCAGGATTTCACGGCGAAAACGCTCAAGCACTTCGACGAGAAAGTTAATCTCAGTTGGATTTACGACGAGCTTCACCCGGTGCGAAATTTTCATGCTTCGTTCCAGTCGGGACGTTGGTCTGCACTGATCAACTCAGGTTTGCAGTTTCTGACGAAGGGGCTCGCGTGGGGATTCATGCCGAAGGAGCATCACATCGCCGGACACGAGCGTATGGAGATGTTGTCAGGTGAAGGCTTGCCGTCGGTCGAAGAGCGATACGGTCGTGTGAAGATCGACAAGCAGCTCACCTTCGACAAGATCACCGACGTCTATCACGCGGCGGTCTCACACGACGAAGATCAGCCATCGCACCTGCACGTGCTCGACACTGAGATCTGCGCGACTCGATGTGCGGAAGAGTACGGCAATCCGTGTCAGCGTTTTTGTCCGGCACAGGTTTACGAGATGGAAGCGAATCCGAAGACCGGGCGTCGCGAGCTGAAAGTAAATTTCTCGAATTGCGTCCACTGCAAAACGTGCGATATTGCGGATCCTTACCAGATAATCAATTGGGTCACTCCGGAAGGCGGCGGCGGTCCGAATTACAAAGGAATGTAATTCCTATTTTGGATTTTGGATTAGTCAGAATTCTCTTGGTCCAAAACTATCCACTTCAAACTTGTCACTATCCACTGAATAAAACAGTTTTCTTCAGTGGATAGTGACAAGTTTGAAGTGGATAGTTTGCTTTTGAAGGACTCGAAGCCAGTTAAACTTCCGTCTCGGAATGCTAGTTGCTTAAATACCAATCACCGGCGCGGCGTCTCAATTTGATACGGCCGCGCAAGCTTACAAGGGAGGTTTGGGTCATGGCAATTTTTAATAACGACGAAGCAGAAGGAAAATGGGAACAGACGAAAGGAACGGTCAAGGATAAGTTTGGTGAGTTGACCGGTAATGAAAGGCTCGAAGCCGAGGGCGAAGCTCAGAATGCCGGCGGTGAAGCTCAGGAAAGCTGGGGCAAATTTAAACGCGGCGTTTCCGACGCTGTCGATTCGGTCGGTGAGGCGATAAGCGATGCCGGCAAGCGCGTAAACGATTAATGAAAAAGGCGGCAGCCTTCAGAGGCTGTCGCCGTCTTTTAAATCTAATTTCTTTCTATTTGATTCCATCGAGAATATCGAAGTTCACCTTCCGATTCTCGATCTCTTTCATCGCGACACGTGTCGGCTTACTCTTTCGCGTATCGATATCAACTCGCGAGATCGCACCGCGCTGAAGCTGCTTGCTACGCTGGGCGGCCAAAATTATCATTCGATATTTCGAATCGATCTCAGGCGGATTTATTATCTCTTCCGCTTCGTTTTCTGTCTCTTCAACTTCCACTGGCGCTTTTTTATCAGCCATATTTAATCGTGCACTGCTCCGGATTCTAAAGTTTAGCCCGCTCGAAACTACCAAGAATACCCTTTATGAGCTCTCCTTGTCTATGCGGACGCTGGCGTTCGGCCAGAATGATCGTCGCGATCTTGTTCGAAGCAGCTGTTATTTCGTCATTTACAACCACGTAGCCGAAGTTGGAAAAATGCATGACCTCACCGAGAGAGTTCTTCAGACGGAGCTCAAGATCGTCCATTCGCTCGGTCGCGCGAGCCGTCAAGCGAGCTCTCAAAACTTCAAACGACGGCGGCATTATGAAAATGCTCACAGCCTCCGGCATCTTTTCCATCACAGTCGCGGCGCCTTGAACATCGATCTCGAGTATGACGTCGCTGCCGGATTCGGTGATTCGTTCCGTTTGCTTGAGGGTTGTGCCGTAGTAGTTCCCATGAACCTCCGCGTATTCCAGAAACCCGCCCTGATCCCGGTAAGCATCGAACTCTGCCCTCGAGACAAAGTGATAATGTTTGCCACTCTCTTCGCCTGATCGAGGACTGCGGGTCGTATGAGAAATGGAATAGCCGACATGCGGTACTTTTTCAAGTACCTCGCGTATCAGCGTCCCTTTGCCTCCGCCCGACGGCGAACTGATGATTATTAAGTTGCCTTTCATAGAAACGAATCGTTGTTTCTTGTTTCGGATGTTTCGTGTTCTCTTCTTTTCGTGCTCGTTCGTGGCGGTTCGTGGTTCCAGTTCTTCAAAGTTAAAGACTGGAACCACTAATTCACACGAAGCGACACGAAAGAAGAAAGCACGAAGCGTGGACAAAATTATTCGACATTTTGAACCTGTTCTCTGATTTTCTCAATCTCGCTTTTGATTGCAAGCGCGTTTTCTTTCACGACCATGTTGTTCGTTTTCGAAGTGATCGTATTCGCTTCGCGATTGAGTTCTTGAGTAAGAAAATCGAGCCGCTTTCCGACTTCTTTTTCTTCGCTCATGATCGTGCGGAAATGTTCGATGTGAGTATTGAGCCGCGCGATCTCTTCGGAGATGTCCGCTCTGTCCGACAAGAAAGCGATCTCCTGTGCAAGTCGCCCCTGGTCGAGCTCGATCTGCGATTCGCTTTTCGCAAGCATGTCCGCGATCCGTCGCGTCAGACGCTGTCGATATTCGTCGCCGATCGACGCCGCTTCTGTTTCGATCGGAGGCAAGTGCTGCTCGATTCCTACGAGCCGCGATTCGAGCTCCGCCTTTAGCATTTCGCCTTCACTCGCACGCATCTTTTCGAGATCCTCGAGCGCGGTGTTGACGGCCGTCGCGACAGCGAAAGCAAATGCTTCGCTGATGTCGTCTTTCTTCGCGATCATCGCGTTCGGCAGTTTTGCGATGACGTTTATGTCAGGCTCGCCGGACAGCTCGAACTCTTCCTGCATCTGCTTCATCGCCGAAAGGTAGCCGGCGATCATCGGACGATTGAGCTCGTAGTTTATTTCTTCCGAACGCTCGTACTGGAGATTCACGTCTACACGTCCGCGCGAAAGACGGCCGGAGATCAGACGTTTGATCTCGGTCTCCAATGACTGCATCTCGTTCGACAGACGAAGACTGATATCGAGAAAACGATTGTTCACGGTCTTTAACTCGACCGTGACTGAGAAGTTGCTTTCGTTAACGGCACCGCGGCCGAATCCGGTCATTGATTTCATAAAAGTTTTGATTGCGTCACTAGCCTGCGTTCGCTTCGGGTTCGCCGGCTAAAGCCGGGACTCTGTATTCTTCATCGGCGAATTGCAGCTCATACAGTCGCTTGTACTTCCCACTTTTTTCGAGCAGCTCCTTGTGAGTTCCGGTTTCGATTATGCGGCCCTTTTCCATCACTACGATCTTGTCCGCCTTTCTGATCGTGGACAGGCGGTGAGCGATCACGATCGCCGTTTTGTTCTTCATCAGATTCGCGAGAGCCTTCTGAACGAGAAGCTCGGATTCCGCATCAAGCGCCGACGTCGCTTCGTCAAGTATCAGCACGGGCGCGTCGATGAGTACCGCACGCGCGATCGCGATTCGCTGACGCTGTCCTCCCGATAGAAATATTCCTCGTTCACCGACGATCGAGTCGTATTGCTGTGGAAGCTCGCCTATGAAATCGTCCGCATAGGCGATCTCGGCCGCGTTCTTCAACTCAACGTCGGTCGCGTCCGGTTTTCCGTACGAAATGTTATAGCGGATCGTGTCGTTGAAAAGAACCGTCTCCTGCGTAACGAGCGCGATCATTTTCTTAAATTCTCTGATCTTGAAATCGCGAATGTCGACGCCGTCCCACAGGATCGCTCCGTCGGTTGGATCGTAGAGTCGTTGTACCAAACGTATCAGACTAGACTTTCCGCCGCCGCTTTCTCCGACGAGTGCGACGACCGAGCCTTTCGGGACCGTCAAAGAAATATTGTCGAGAATCTTTTTATTCGGATCGTTCTCATAATTAAATGAGAGGTTCCGCAACTCGATCGCTTCGGTAAGCGGTTTGACGGGACGCGGGTCGGATCTTTCGGGCAGTACTTCATCCTCGTCGAGAATGCTCCACACATCTTTCGCCGCGGCGAACGCTTTCGAGATCTCGTTATGCTGTCGCGAGATCTTTCGCATCGGATCGTAACTGCGGAACAAGAAAAACAGAAACGTGAAGAACTGCGCCGCGTCCATCCGGTTCGCGTTGATCTCGCGCAAGCCGAAATAGAAAAGTATGAGCATCGCGATCGTTCCGATGATCTCGATCGTCGGGGGCGATATCGCTGCGATTCGTCCGGAGCGTCGATTCGCCTTTGCGATGATCTCGGCGATACGTCCGAAGCGGCCCTTCTCGCGCTCTTCCGCCGAGTACGCTTTGACGATCGTTTGATTCGAGAGAGTTTCCTGCGCGACGTCGTTGAGAAGCTTGTTTCCTTCAAACGACTCTTCGGCCAATCGTCGCAGAGCCTTGCTGAACTTCGTCGTGAGGAACGCGATGATCGGTGCGATGATCATCGCCCCGAGCATCAGACGCCAATTGAAATAAAACGCCGCGCTGAAAAAGAACAGCAGCATGAATCCTTCGCGAAGGACGTCGCGCAGATTGCCGGAAACCGCCATCTCTATCGCCGAGCAACTGACGACAAGACGCGAGACTAGAAAATTCGTCCGATGCTTTTCAAAAAATGACGCAGGTTGACTGAGGAGGTGATCGTAAAGCTGTCGCCGCAGATCCAGGACCGCGGCTTGCCCGATCTTCGCCATCAGATAGGACGAAAAGAATTCAGCGATACCTTTTAGTATCGTGAATGTCAGCAGCAGCACCGAGATCGCGAGCCACGCTTGATACCAAGGCTGCTGCGGAATAAACCTTTGCAGATTGAAAAGCGTTTGTGAGTTGCCGGCGGCACCCGGAAGGAACTGACCGAAGATCGGAACAAGAAGAGCACCGGTAGCCGTTTCGAAGATCGCGACCAGCACCATCGTCACAAGCGCGAACGCAAAGGTCACCCAGTGAGGCTTAACATATTTAAGAAGGCGGCTAAATTCGTTCATCCGATCGCGTGAAAAGGTTGAATATACTTGGTTGAGACGCCGTTTGTCCAAGCCGGTTCTTTTGCAACGCATCATTATTGTATGGCATCTTTTTATCAAGCTCTTCCTTTCTTCGGAGTCGACAATATGAAAAATTCCAAGGTCTTCGGAACGTTGTTCGCGGTTATCGTCTTATCAATTTTTGCGGGTAACGCCTTCGGTCAACTCGATGTACCGCGTCGCACGACCGCGATCACTTATCCGCTCGATGAGCAGGTGATCGTGCAATTTCGCGGCACGACGCGTTTTCCGCGGATGAAGGGCGAAGCTCGTATGAGACGCACGAGCCGCAACGGAACCGAGATCGAGCTTTCGGTTTCCAAGATGCCGCGGCCCTTCGAGCTTGGCGCCGGATATGCGACTTATGTTCTGTGGGCGGTTTCGCCTGACGGCCAGGTCGATAATCTCGGCGAGATCAAACGCCGCGGATTTTTCGAGTTCGATTCGAAGATAAGCGTCACGACTCCGCTCCAGACATTTGCCCTGATCATCACCGCTGAGCCGCACTTTCTCGTTCGACGTCCGAGTCAGGAGATCATGCTCGAAAATTTGAGTCCGTACTCGGCGAGCGGAAAGACGATCGCGACTATGGCGGCGGTGCAATACTTTGGAAATTCGAGCGATTATTTTCGCGATGCCCGAACGCCGGAGATCGCCGAGCTCGACTATTCGAAAACTCCTTCGACCCTCCTTCAAGCAAAGCAAGCGGTCGCGCTCGCGCGATTTGCCGGAGCCGAGCGCGATGCGCCGGACGAGTTGAAGGAAGCGGAAACTCTGCTGAACAGCGCCGACGCAGCATGGAAAGCCGGCCGCGATGACGAGGCGATCGACATCGCAGCGCGTCGGGCGGTAAGCGAAGCGGTGAAGGCCGAGAACACGGCACTTGTTCGCAAAGACGCTCGCGAGAAGCGGAACGAAAAAGCGAGATCAGATGCCGAGACGCGTCGGGCCGAGAACCGTTTTACCGAAGCGCAAAATCAGATCGCTGACTTGAAGCAGCAGTTGCAGGATGAGACCCGCCAACGCGAATTATCCGAACGTGATGTGACGACTTACTCGACTCAGATCCGTGAGCTTCGTGCCGAGAACGGAAGATTGCGTGAAGAGCTCGGCCGTACGAAGGTCGAAGCCGATAACGCGAAAGCGAAGATCGAAGCGATAGAAACTGCTCAGCGCCAAGTCGAAGAGCAAAAGGCGAGAGAACAGAAAATTGGAAGTCTTGAAGCCAGTCAGTCGGCGTTCATGCAATCGCTTCGTCGGTTCGGCAGCGTTTCGAAAAGTGAACGCGGGATCGTTGTAACGCTTCCGGAAACTTATTGGTCCGCGACGCGTGCGAGTAGTTTCGCTCCGGCGGCTGACGCTAAGCTCGGACCGCTCGGCGAACTTCTCGCGAATAATCCGGATTACAAAGTCGTGATCGAATCGCACACCGACGACAAGGGAACTCCCGAAGAGCTCAGTGCATTGACGGAAGAACGTGCACGCTTAGTTGCGAATCGCCTCGTCGGATTCGGTGTCGCCGACGCACGTATCGAAGCGAAAGGATTGGGAGCAACCCTCCCGGTCGCTCCCAACACGACGAATATGAATCGTGCGAAGAATCGAAGGATCAATCTTATCCTTGTCCCGAACATTTAATGTTGTTTGCGTGTCGATTTCCGTAGGGCTCTGGATCGATGACCTGGAGCCTTTTCTATCAAGAGCTATCTCTGCGTCTTAGCGTCTTTGCGTGAACACCGGCTCTCTCGAAGTCTGCGACCTCGATTTTCACGCAAAGACGCTAAGACGCAAAGCGTTGTCGAGGTGAAACAAGTCGGAAACCAGACCCAGATCGTCTGTGCTTTTTGCGACCGATATGTTAGATTTTCCCGCAGGAAAACTCACTAACCGCGGTATAAAACTCAGGAGTAATTCAATGAAAGTATTTTCCCCCGGCGTTCGTTTAGGGTTCGTATTCTTCGCACTCGTCATTCTCATCGTGATTTGGTTCGGACCCGCCGAGCAAGGCAATCGCGCACAGGAACGAGTCGCCGAAGCACCGAAAGCGAAGTTCGAACAATTCTCAAAACGCGACGACGTGACGAACGATATTCGAGACCGTTCGAAAGAACTCGTCCGCGTGGAGTTTCGCTCGATCGCCGATCGCGATAACGTCGCGAAGTACGGACGCGTAGTGCAGGATTTCGGATCGTCGGTCGTGCTTGCGAAGAATAAGTCAACAAACATGTCGCGATCGGGTCTCGATGTGCAAAAGATAAGTACGTCGATCCACGTTCCGTCGACGAAGTTCGAGCCGATCGAATCCGAACCGTCCGACACTATCAGGCCGGGTGATTCCGGCGAAGACCGCGGATATTTCATCGTGCAGTTCGGCGGGATTGCGGTTGATGACTGGCTCGACAGTGTTCGCGACGCCGGTCTCGAAGTTCTGCAGTATGTTCCCGACCAGGCGTTTTTTGTTTTTGGGACCAGGTCCGCAGCGGCGAAAGTTGCGGGGCATTCGCGTGTGAGATGGGTCGGAAAATACATGGCCGATCAGAAGCGATCTCCGGAGTTGAAGCGGGTTGTTGAAAACATCAAGGGTGAGACCGCGATGTTTGATGTCGCCATTTTCGATCGTTCAAACATCCATGAAACTGGTGCGAGGATCGCAGGTGCGATCCGAGGTCGCGTTCTTCACCAGATCAAACTTCCAAACAATTTTTTCAACGTGATCCGGATCGAGGCGACTCCTGGCGATCTCGATGCGATCGCGCAGATAGATGACGTCATTCGCATCGATCAATACGAAAAGCCGCAACCCGAAGACGAGAGGTCATCTCAGATCATCTCCGGAAATTACACCAGCACAACTGTCCTAAATTCCCCGGGCTATAATCCGCTCGCCCAGTTTGGTGTGAACGGGCAGAACGTCACGATCTCGATGGTCGATGACGGTGTCAGCATTCCCGGCAACGGCGGTTTTTACATTACTAACGCGAACACCGTGAACGGGCCACTGCACGGAGCAACAGCCGGAGCGACCGGCGGTCACGGCCATCTTAATGCGAGTATCATCTCCGGCGATTCGCCTTTCTCTTCACTCGATCCGACCGGTTACAACTACGGTCTCGGTGTAGCACCGAAATCCAACATCATAAATATTCCGCTCCTCACGGGAGGCTACAGCGGATCGGAGGCAGACTCCTACAACGATACTGTCGTCACACCCGGGCCGAACGGCGTGCTTGGCAGCATCTCGAATAATAGTTGGGGAAACGGAACGAACAGCAACGCTTACGATTCTTACGCGGCGCAGTTTGACGGATTTGTCCGCGATGCATCGACTGCGGCATCGATAGATCCGATTAGTCTGGTTTTTTCGGCTGGGAACTCCGGACCGGGTGCCCTGAGTCTTACTCGTCCGAAAACTGCGAAGAATATTATCTCTGTAGGTAACTCAGAAAATATTCGAACCGAGATCGGCGGGACGGGTGCGGACAATATCGACGATCTCCGAAGTTCGTCGAGTCGCGGGCCCGCCGCCGACGGTCGTATCAAGCCGGATGTCACGGCTCCGGGAACGGTGATCACCGGTTCGCGGGCCGGCACTGGCGGTTCGGTCAGTGGGCAAGTCGATGCAAATGTGAGTTGGAGCACCGGCACGTCTCACGCGGCTCCGCAGGTTGCGGGAGCTGCGGCGCTTTTTACTCAATATTGGAAGAACGGACATTCGGGACTGAATCCGAGTCCGGCACTGATCAAGGCAGCGGTCATAAATTCTGCTCAGGAGATGACCGGGAACATCACCAACGCATCGACGATCCCGAACGGAAACGAAGGTTGGGGACGCATGAACATGAAGTACATGCTGAACACGGGTGTCCCGACAATGTACATCGATCAGACCCAAGTGTTCAGCAACCCGGGTGTCGCGATGGGAATGATCGGAACGGTAGCGGATCCGACGAAGCCGGTTCGTATCACATTGGTCTGGACCGATCCTCCCGGAGTCGCCGATCCCGCGCTCGTGAACAATCTCGATCTGCAAGTTAACGTGAATGGAAACTTCTATCGCGGAAATGTCTTCTCCGGCGGCGTGTCAACGACGGGTGGTTCGGGTGACACGATCAACAACGTCGAAAATGTTTTTATTCCGGCGGGAGTTCCTGCCGGAAGCTTTTTCTCCGTCGGTGTGACTTCGGTCGCACTCAACGGCGATGGAGTTTTGGGAAACGCCGACCTGACCGATCAGCACTTCGCGATCGTGGCATATAACTTTCGGAGCCTTGCTCCGCCTGCGGCAGCACCGGTCGATTTTGACGGCGATCATAAAACAGACATATCGATATTCCGTCCGTCAGGTAGTGAGTGGTGGATCAATCGAAGCAGCGACAATACTACGACAGCATTTCAGTTCGGTGCGCCGGGCTGGAACATAGACTTTGCTCCTGCGGATTACACTGGCGACGGCAAGGCCGACGTCGCGATTTGGAAACCAGCAGACGGACAATTTTACGTCCTCCGAAGCGAAGATTTTTCATACTACTCATTCCCGTTCGGGATGCTGGGCGATGGTTTGGTTCCGGCTGATTACGATGGCGATCACAAAGCTGACGTAGCGGTCTTTCGACTGTCGACGGCTACATGGTATATCGCGAAATCTTCCGGCGGTATAGACATCATTCGGTTTGGAGTGCCGGGCGATGTTCCTGCACCGGCAGACTACGACGGTGACGGCAAAGCGGACATCGCTATCTTCCGTCCGGGACCGGGCGAATGGTGGATCAACCGCAGCACCGGTGGCGTCCAGGCTTTCCAGTTCGGGGCCAATATGGACAAAACCCTTCCCGGCGATTACACCGGTGACGGCAAAGCCGACGTAGCTCTCTGGCGTCGGACAAACGGAACATGGTACGTGCTGAGAAGCGAGGATTCGTCTTACTACGCCGTGCCCTTTGGCTCGATCGGCGACTCGCCGAGTCCCGGAGATTACGACGGAGACGGAAAGTTCGATAGAGCGGTTTTCCGATCGGGCACGTCGACATGGTATGTCGACCGCTCGACCGCGGGAATCTTGATCACGAACTTCGGAATGTCGGGCGACGTGCCTCTGCCGGCGGTATTCGCGAGGTAGAGCCGTCGAGGTTGAATCACAAGAATAGGCCCGCGAATTCGCGGGCCTATTTTGCGCTTACATCTTTTTTGAAAGCCAATAAGTCTGATCGGTTACTGGCAACTGGCAACTGGCAACTGGCAACTGGCAACTGGAAACTGTCTTCTACTTTCTTGGCTCCGTGCTCCTTTTCAAATTTCAAATTTCAAATTTCAAATTGAAACCAGCTAGCAGTACCCAACGCCTCCATCTGCGTCAAAAAAATACGAAGATTGGTCAGTCTTTGAAGATCTGTATGCGATCCGGCGGGAGGCTGACCATGCATTCGTCACCGGGATTCAATCCCACCGCACGCGGAACGAGGGCGGTTAGAGGCAAGCCTGAAGCATCGAGATCGACAAGCGTCGTCCCACCTAGAAACTGGATCTTCTTGACTGTCGCTTTCAGCAGATTGTCCTCGGGGAACGACGCGCCGAATGCGATCGAAATATATTCCGGTCGGATCGCGAGCGTGACGTTCTGATTTAACGCACCGAGGGCCCCGCGTTCGATCCGCTGTGCAAACAATCGATGCCCACCGTCGATCGCAAGGAACTCGGGGATGTCCGCTTTACTCGATGTCAGACGACGTGCGGCGAATAAATTGTTCCGGCCGGTAACCTGCGCGACTATTCTCGACTCGGGTGTTTCGTAGATCTCCTGCGGAGTTCCGATCTGTTTGATCTCGCCGTTTGCGATCACCGCGCAGCGGTCGCAGGTGAGAAATATTTGTTCCAGATCGCTCGTCGCCAATACGATCGAAATGCCGCGCACGCTCGCAACTTCGCGAATCCGGGCGTTGAGTTTTTCGGTGACGTTCGCGTCGAGAGTGCAGAATGGATCATCGAGCAAAAGGATGTTCTTCGCAGATTTCAGCACGCTTAAGACGTTTTCCGATTCACGTTCGCCTCGAGATGTCAGGCTCTTGTCTTTTGAAATGCGCTGCCAGATCGAACGCCGCGACGTCTGGGCCGCGGTGAAGCCACGGTCCGCTGCGTCTAACTTTGTGACGTCTTTACCGCCGCAGTAAATGGTGCCGCCGTCAATCGAAGTTATGCCCTGGATCGCATTCAGCAAAGTCGATTTTCCGGACGCTGTTGGGCCGAAAATTCCAAAGACTTCGCCATCCGCGATCTCAAATGAGACATCCCGCAAAGCCCACTTATCGTTGTATCTTTTGGAGAGGCCGACGACTTTTAGAGACATAGACAGAAGATTGCGGAACTTTCAGAAGCCGATATCGTGCAAACAAAAGTATCCTGTTGTCATCACAGGAAAGCAAGTATAAGCTTTGGCACCGATGGCAGTTAAGAAACACGGAATAAAAAGAAAACTCGTGCATGCCGGCGGATGGCAGGTAGCAAAACGCGTCGCGAAAATGATCCCGTTCGGCGGCACCGTCATCGCTGTCGGACTTGTCGGGCATGATATAAAGAAGAAAGGTTTTGTTAAGGGGGTCGTGAATTCGGGGATCGACGCAATTCCGTTTGTCGGGTTTACGAAAAATGCAGTTGAGCTCTTTACAGGTGACTTCATCCCCGATAAAGGTGCCTCGAAGAAAGGAAGATAGATTATGAGTTTGTTACCTCGCCGGGTAGTCCTATTTATTCCGGGCCTGATCGTTCTCGCGTGTCTCGCGATGGCGACCGACGCGAGCGCCCAGACGAATCGGCGACGTTCGATTCCGATCCCGGCTCCGACCGCGACTCCGATTTCGGAACCTCAGATCATAAGCCGTGCAGATGAATTTCCCGACGAAAACTCTCGTGCGATACCGCCGGATCCGAACGAGCCGAGACCGAACTCCGCAGCAGATAGAGCAAACATCGCTTCGCTGGAAGAGCTCGGTAACCGGATAAAAAATCTCGAAGCCGGAGCGTCCGGCGCGACCGCGAGCAAGGTCGATCCTGATGAAAAGCAGAAGCGGTTACTTCTTAATCTCGATATCTTGAATCGTGCGGAGCAAAGGTCGGAAAATCTGCGCCGGCAGGTTTTCGAGCTAATGGAAAAAGAGAACACGATCAAGACGCGAATCGATTCTCTTGAATACGATCTTCGACCCGAGATGATCGAACGCAACGCGGCGATGGTCGGCACATTGAGACCGGAAGAGATCCGCGATTCGAGGAAGAAGAGTCTGCAGTCCGAAAAAACGAATCTTCAAAATCTACTGACGCAGATCCAGAGCACACGCGCGTCGCTCGAGATCGGTCTCGCCAGGGCTGACCAGCTCGTAGAAAAGCTTCGCTTGAAATTCGAGAAAGAGATCGATACGTCATTAAGCGAGGACTCAGACAATCCGGAAAACTAGATCGATACTTCACATCCTTAACGAGGCCGTCTGAAAAAGGCGGCCTTTTTTCTTTGCAAGCTAGCCGCATTTCGAACGTTCCCTTAATGACACATTTGGACGAGGTCCGTCATTCCATTCCGTTTTTAGGGAGATCCGTATGAATTTCAAAGCTCTTGCAATCGCTGTTGTCGCGGGATTTTCCGCTCTCTTGATGCCTAACGCGGTGCCGGCTCAGGGCATCATCGTTCCAATTATCTGCGATGTTCGGCCCTGCCGGCCGAGACCGCTGCCGCGACCGATACCGATGCCGAATGTGCTTCCGGTAAAGTCCATCCAACTCGATACGAAGATCAGCGGACAGGTCGCGACGACACGCGTCGAACAGGTTTTTCGAAACGACACGCCGTATACGTTGGAAGGAACGTATTTTTTTCCGATACCTGAAACGGCTTCGATCGTTGAATTTGCGATCTGGGAAAACGGAAAACGACTTTCGGGAGAGGTCAGGTCACGCGAAGAAGCTCGGAGGATCTACGACGAGATCGTGAGGCGGCAGAAGGATCCGGGGTTGCTCGAATATGCCGGCAAAGATCTTTTCCAGGCGTCGATTTTTCCGATCCCTCCCAATTCCGATAAAAAACTCGAGCTCGTCTACACGCAGATATTGAAGGCGGATTCGGGAACGGTCTCGTATCGTTATCCGCTCGGCACCGGTAGAAATCTCTGGCAGCGACAGATAGGAAGCGAAGACGGCGTGCGCGCGCAGAACGTGCCGCAGCAGTTCGGCACCGTGTCGGGAAAGATCGAGATCGTCGGAAAAGAAGCTCTCCGAAATATTTACTCGCCGTCGCACAAGATCGACATCGTCAACAAGGGCGAGAAGTCAGCGTCGGTTTCGTTCGAGACATCGAACAACGACAGCGACTTTCAACTTTATTACGGATTATCTAACGACGATTTCGGGATGACGCTGCTCACGCATCGCGAGCCGGGAAAGGACGGATATTTTCTCCTGATGCTTTCGCCGAAAGACGAGGTCGCCGAGCGCGAGCTCGTGAACAAGGACATCGTGTTCGTTCTCGACACGAGCGGCTCGATGGCCGACGAAGGGAAAATGGACAAGGCTCGTTCGGCGCTTTTGTTCGGGATCCGATCTCTGCGCGACGGCGATCATTTCAACGTCATCAGTTTTGCGGGCGAAGAACATTTGATGGAACGCGATCTGATCAACGCCGATGCGAGCGGACGGAAGCGTGGAGAGGAATTCGTCAAAGCACTGCGTCCGACGGGTGGAACCAACATCAACGATTCCCTGACCGCTGCGATGAAGCAGTTCGGTAAGAACGATCGTCCGAAGATGCTCGTTTTCATGACCGACGGGCTGCCGACGGTTGGAGAAACGAACATCGATAGGATCAACGCGAATCTTCAGAAGACCAAAACGACCGATGTTCGCATCTTTCCGTTTGGTGTCGGATACGATGTCAATACGGCGCTGCTCGATAAGCTTGGCTCGGAAAACGCCGGCATCTCCGACTACATCCAGCCGAAAGAAGACCTCGAGATAAAGGTCTCAAGCTTTTTTGCGAAGGTGAGCTCACCGGTGTTGTCGGATCTCGAATTGGATCTCGGCGATCTCCAGACCGAGTTGATGTATCCGCGGAAACTGACCGACCTTTTCAAGGGAATGCAGCTCACGATCATCGGTCGATACAAGAACACGAACGATTTGAAAAATGCGACGATCGCTCTGCGTGGCAAGTCCGGACGCGAAAGCCGAAGCTTCTCTTATTCGAACCTCGCCTTCTCCGCTCGCGAAGACGACAACGATTTTCTTCCGCGATTATGGGCGAGTCGAAGAGTCGGATGGCTGATCGAACAGATCCGATTGAACGGCGAAACTAAAGAACTGCGTGACGAGATCGTCGATCTCGGAACGCGGTACGGGATCGTCACTCCGTACACTTCATATCTCGCGACCGACGGGACGTTCGCTAACGCGGCTCCGACAGATTCGAGGCAGATGACTGAGCTGAGAAATCGGGCGGCGAAGTCGATGAGTGCGCAGAGCGGAGCGGGAGCTGTTCGTCAGAGCGTTCAACAGAACGCGATGCGAGAGAACTCCGTCGTCATCGACGGAGCCGACAAGAAAGATGAGGATCGAATCTTTGTCCGGAATAGCGTGCAAAACCAGTTCGTCGCTAACAAGAATTTCATACAGCAAAGCAACGTATGGGTCGACGCCGAGTTCAAGCCGGAGCTCAAACAGACGGAGGTGAATCTCAAGTTCGCAAGCGAAGAATACTTTGCCGTTCTCAATCGCGAGAGGGAACTGGCCCGGTACTTCTCGCTGGGTGAGGAAGTCGTGGTTGTTTGGAAGAACAAGGTTTACCGAGTGACGAGGTAGACGATCTTCCGATAACGAGAAGGTGATTTTCGGCGGGTAAAAGGTTATCCTACTCGCCGAAAATCACCTTAATTTTTTGTGCTTTCGGAGGCTACTTGCGTGCAGGGGAAATTCTCGATCATCTTCGTCTCAATCATTCTCACTTTGTCCGCGGCCGTCAATTTTGCTCAGACGGGTTGGATCAAAAATTCTTCGGGAACCAACAGTGACCTCGTCGCGGTTTATTTTACGTCGGAGAACAACGGTTGGATCGCAGGTGACAACGGCTATCTCGCATCGACTACCGACGGCGGAAATAGCTGGAAGAGATATCCGCTCAACACGTCCGAGAATATCAACGAGATCTACTTTCGAAACGACAAGAACGGATACCTCGTCGCGGGCAAGAAGATGTTCATCACAAACGACGCCGGCTCAACTTGGCGCGAGACGGTCATCTATCATCCCGGCGATTTTAAGAACGGCACTCCTGAATTTCTATCCATTCGCTTCGCGGATAAAAAGCGCGGACTCGTCGTTGGTTCAGTTCTCGGACGAACGGACGAAGTTATCGATTCGCTTG
Source organism: Acidobacteriota bacterium (assembly GCA_003223025.1). Classification (GTDB taxonomy): domain Bacteria; phylum Acidobacteriota; class Blastocatellia; order Pyrinomonadales; family Pyrinomonadaceae; genus OLB17. The sequence continues at coordinate 12,514 of QHXR01000002.1, read as the reverse complement.
TGATGCGCACCGAAGACGGAGGCGAAAGTTGGCGTCGCGTGCTCGTGCCTTCGAAAACAGAATTATTTCATCTCGATTTCAATGGAAGCTCGCATGGATGGATCGTCGGTGATGAAGGAGTGATCCTTTCGACCATCGACGGTGGATCGACGTGGATCGCTCAGAATTCGAAGACGCGTCTCGCTCTTTTCAACGTCGACTTCAGAGACGACGACGAAGGCTACGCTGTCGGCGAGAAAGGGATGATCCTTCGAACCGACAACGGTGGCGTGACATGGCAGCGCGTTTTGAACAACAATCCGGTCAATTTTATGCGTGTAGATTTTGCTGACGACAAAAACGGTTGGATCGTCGGATATGGCGGTTTGATTTTGAGATCATCCGACAAAGGCCGGACTTGGGTTCAGCAGGATAGCTCGACGGTTGGAAATCTCTACGGTCTATACATCACGAAGAAGTACGGCTGGGCTGTGGGAGCAAAAGGCACGGTCATCACCTACCGCTAAGACTTAAAAAAAAATCACGAAATTCCGCTTCTTGGTTAACACTTTTGTAAAGTTATGTTATCGTACATCATCATTCGTTTTCGTTAATCCTGAATTCATCAGGGATCATTATACAAGCAGTAAATCAATTCGGGGTAGGTGGCGGTACAAAATTCAGCTTTTGTAAAGCAGATTTCTACTTTGTTCATTTTAGTCGGCGGGTCCGCTTCGGTGCTTTGCGGACGTAGACATACCTTTTACCTTAGGAGCAAAACAGATGAAAAAGATGATCGGATTACTGGCTCGAGTACTGCCTCTGATCCTTTTCGCTGCGGCGATCGGGCTTGGGCAGGAAACAACGGGCGGCATCGAGGGAACTGTAAAAGATGCAAATGGTGCGGTCGTTCCGAATGTGACCGTCACCATAACAAATTCACAAGGTGCGACGGTTACAACCACGACGGGTGGCGGAGCCGGGTTCCGGCGAACCGTCACGACCAATGAAGAGGGATTCTTCAGAGCGCTTCAGATCCCGCCGGGAGCCTATCAGCTTGCAACAAGTGCGACGAGCGGCTTCAGCGAATCAAAATATGAAAACGTCGCGGTGGCGATCGGACGAAATACTCAGTTGGAAATAGTTGTCACGCCGGGAGCCACGACGACAACAGTCGATGTGGCTGCATCCGACGTTCCGCCCGTCGATACGACGAACAGCTCGATCCAGACAAGTATCACCGCTCAGGAGATCGAATTGATCCCGAAAGGTACCGGATTTACGAGCGTACTCAAGACCGTGCCGGGAACCAGGCCGGAGTCGAGGAGCGGCGGATATTCAGTCGACGGCGCCTCCGGTGCTGAGAACGTATTTGTTATCGACGGTCAGGAAGTCACGAACTACCGCACGGGTGCTTTGAACGATACCTTCAACATCCCGACACAGCTCGTTCAAGAGGTGCAGGTGAAGTCGAGCGGCTTTACCGCGGAGTACGGCGGAGCCACGGGCGGCGTGGTGAGCGTCGTCACACGCGGCGGCAGCAACGATTTCCACGGAGAATTTGGACTTCAATGGGAGACGCCGAAGCTGAACGGAAATCCGCGTCCGCTGTTAGGCGGAACGAGTGCCGCGGCGACATTTTTCACGCGAAGTCCCGAAGTCTTCAATCCGCCAAAGGTACAGGGCGTGAATTTCTTCCCGACGGCGAATTTCAGCGGCCCGATCGCGAAAGACAAGCTCTGGTTTTACACGAGCTACACTCCGCAGATCTTCGAAACCAACGCGACGACTCAGTACTTTACAAACGTTTCACCTGCGACGCGAAGGCTTCTCTCGACACAGAATTACAAGAGAACTCGAACATATGAGTACGCGTTCGGTCGACTCGATGCCAACCCGATCGATAACCTCCGTTTGAGCGGCACGTTCCTCTGGAATCCTGTCGTCGATGAAGGAAGTGTTCCGAGTAGTTCGTTCTCGAACGTCGGTTCGTCAGCTTTCGTGTTCGATGACAATGGTGTTGGAACCGCCAACTTCGGCGGATCCATCGGCACGTTGACCGAGGCTCAGTATCGTCCGCGGCAAGGTGGACGCCAGTCAGCAAATAACGTGACGTTCTCGGGTGTCTACACGCCCACGAGAAACTACTTCATCCCGACCCTTTTTCCGCAGATCTCGGCCTGTAACAATAACACCGGAAATCCCCCGACGATTCCGTACTCTTGCGGTCTCACGGGTGCAAACTCGCTTACGACGAAGGACGTTTCAGTCCGCACCTCGTACGAGTTTTCCGGGACGTATATTTTCGAAGCCGGTGGCCGCCATGAGTTGAAGGGAGGATATCAGCGATACTCGATCTTTAACGATGTGCAGTCCGGGAATAACGCGATCGGCCAGCTTAGATTCTTCATTGGTACTCCGATCTCGAGCACGATCGGCGGCGTTAGCAATACCCCGGGTGCCATCGGATCAGGTTCGTTCCGTCGACAGGGCACGAACGGACACGGTTCGAATCTGAGTCAGGGAATTTTTGTTCAGGACAAATGGCAGCCAACCAGCCGGCTGACGCTTTCTCTCGGATTGCGGTTCGAGCAAGAAGATCTGCCGTCGTTCAACGAATTCCCGAGCGCCATTAATTTTGACTGGACCGACAAGATAGCACCGAGACTCGGTTTTGCCTATGACCTTGGTGGTGACGGCAAATGGAAGATCTTCGGAAGCTACGGTCAGTTCTACGATCGCGTAAAATTTGCTCTACCGCGCGGATTGTTCGGCGGAGACGTATTTCTCGAAGATTACTTCGAGATCTTCCCGGGCGAACCAACATCGCTCTTCAATATCGGTAGCATCGTCGGAGCATTCACTGGACCGAGCGTGTGTCCTGCTAACGGATTTATCATTGCAGGTGTCAGGAGCCGGTGTCAGAAGAATCTCCGCGTAAACGCAAATGAACCCGGAGCAAGTATCTACAGCGGTTTTGGTGCCGTAGATCCTGATCTCAAACCGTTTCGACAGACGGAATTTACGATTGGTTCCGAGCAGCAGTTGAACAAGGATTACGTATTCCGAGTTCGCTACACATTCAAGAATGTCGATGAAGTCGTCGAAGACGCGGGATTCGTCAACAGTGCGGGAAGCGAAGCGTACATCGTCGGAAACCCCGGAAAGGGGCTTCATGCAAAATCGCTGACGGATTTTGGATATATCAACATCGCGAAACCGCGACGTCGCTATGACGGTGTCGAGTTTGTCCTTGAAAAACGGTTGTCTAACAACTGGTATTTCAATGCGAATTACACATACAGCCGACTGTGGGGAAATTACACCGGTCTGGCGAGCTCGGATGAACCGCATCTCGTCGATGCTCGTTTGGCGCCCGGTGTGAGCCGAGCGTTCGATCTTCCTTTCATCGGATTCACCGCCGAAGGCAAGCCGGATAACGGCCCCCTGCCGACCGATCGGCCGCATGTCTTCAACATATACGGCGCGTATATCTTTGATTGGATGGGAAGCAAGTCGAACTCGACTGAGATCTCGGGATTCCAGACAGTCACTTCGGGTACGCCGATGACGACATCGATCTACGGTCAGTCAGGTGTCACGCCGCAGATCTTCTACCATCGCGGAGATCTCGGAAGATCGCCGACGTATTCGCAGACGGATCTTAACGTCACCCATCGCTACAAATTCGGTCGCGACGACCGGATAACGATGGCATTTGATCTGAACATCCTGAACCTATTGAATCAGGCTACGGTCACCGGAATTTATCCTACGATGAATACGACGACCGGAAGACCGGATGCAGCAACGATGTTTGCGACAGCGCCCGCAGCACAGCGTCCCGTCTTGTATGCAAACGCATATACGACCGGTGCGCTGCTTCAACCGATCCTGAACCATCTCAATGCCGTCCCTGCGGACAGGCTTGACCAACGATACAAGTTGCCGCAACTGTTTCAAGGTCCGAGAACAGTGAGGTTTGGATTCAGAATGCTGTTCTAACGGGATTTAATTAAGCTCGCCCGGAGTGATCCGGGCAAGGTTTTGCAAACCTCCTGATGTACATAAAAAAATCCCCGCCAGATTTTCTGACGGGGATTTTTTCATCACGAAGCAACGCATCCGTTTTTACGGGCATCACTTTAATTGAGTAAGAAAGCCGCGCCGCGAGGCTTATCCAGGTTCGTCGGCACCACAAGCCTTTCTAATTCCTCCTGTTTCTACCTTGCCCCGTCGGGAATGCGACCCGACGGGCTTTTTTATTGTCGATCGCGAATCGTGCTCGCCGTGCGTTCTCCGCGAGTGTCGCGGCCTTCGGCAGAGCTTCGATCGCCCGCTGGATTTCAATATCTGCGGCGATCTGCATTCGCTTCGCGGATTCCGGACCAAATGCGGCTAGTGCGAGCTCATAGTTCAAACGGCTCGATATGAACCGGGCTTTGCTTCGAATGACGTCATCCGAAACATTGAACTTCGCAGACTTCGCAAAGTCACCGAATTTACGCACGAGGTCGTCCTGATCGGGAAGCGCGTTTCCAAAGATGATCGACTGCCGCACCTGATCTTTCAACGTAATCGAGCTGCCTGTCGCAGACGTTCGCGGATTCAGTAAGTCGCGAATAAAGAAGAAGATCGGATCGAGCAGTCTAGCGTTTTGCGCATCGAACCTTTCCGTTTCCAGCGGCTCGTCCGGTGCAATTCCGTTCCCGCCAAAAACCGGACGGTTCGTGATCGTGTGTGTGGCCGCATGCTCGCCGCTCGTCGCGGATCGATGATTGAAATAGTCGTACATCCCGGAACTCGAGTATGTCCGTTGGATCGAGCGGCCCGACGGCGTGAAATAGCGAGCCGTGGTCAGCGTGAGACCGGAACCTGCCGGAAGACCGACGACATTCTGCACCAGTCCCTTTCCGAATGTCGTCTGACCCATGATGAGAGCACGATCGTTGTCCTGCAATGCACCTGCGACAACCTCGGATGCCGACGCCGTCCGGTCGTTGACGAGAACGACGAGCGGCACGTTTTCCGGTGTTCGATTCGCGGAACGCCATTCCCGGTTATCGAAAGACGAACGGCCCTTCTGCGAGATGATCGAGCTGCCCGCCGGAAGAAATTCCTCAGCTACCATGATTGCCTGATCCAGGATCCCGCCGGTATTCCCGCGTAGATCGAGGATCAGAGATGACATTCCGCGACGATGCAGTTCCTTGAGAGCGGCCGCGAATTCCGTCGAAGTGGTGTGACTGAACCCTTCCGAAAGATCGATGTATCCGACGCCGTCGCGGACGATAAAAAAATTCGGCAGCGTCGGTTGGAAGATACGATCGCGTCGAAGCTCGAGTGTCTCGATACGTCCCGTCGAGGCTCTCTCGATCGTCAAACTAACGATACTTCCGCGAGGCCCGCGCACTCGGTCGCGAACCGTCTCGGATCCAAGCCCGCTTGCCGGTGAACCATTGACGGCTACTATCCGATCTCCGTATTGCAAACTTGCTTTTGCGGCGGCGGAATCGGGATGCGTCGAGATCACGTACGTTTCGTTGATACCGTTTTTCGCGTAATTTGAAATCGTCGATCCGGTGCCCGAGTATTCGCTGTCCTGTTCGCCGAGGAGCTCGCTGAATTCTGATGGATCGAAGTAGCTGGAGTGCGGATCGAGCTCCTCGAGCATCGAGGTGATCGACGACTTGGTCAGCTCGGCCGAACTGAGACGCGAAGAGTTGACGTAGTACTTCTTCAATAATCCGAGAGCCTGCTCAAAGTCTGAAACGATCTTTGCATGAGCCGCTGACGCCGGAATGACTTCGGTACCCACAGTGCGTTTGGCCGTCGAGGCGGAGAATGACGAACCGCGATCGATGGCGAACGGATCTGCGGCATTCGACTTCGGGAGGGACTGCGCGTTCGCAGAAACGACGGCGAAGATACAATAAGCGCAGGCGAAACTCAGAAATTTCTTCATGGTTCCAACGGAGACGGCCTTCCGAGCGACGCACTTTCACTAACGTTTGGCGAATGATGCAAAAAACGAATCGTTAAGCGCCATTTCCGCACGGTGCCGGATATTCTTATCTAATATGGCTTTCTAAAAGCTCGAATGGCCACGAACTTCCATTAATTACTTACGCAATTACAAAGAGTTGAATGCGTCGCGATTATGCGTAGAATCTTTAATATGCCCGAAGACGAGAATCTGAATATAAAGCTTCGCAGACTGATCGAGACCGTCGACATCGCGAATCTGCTGACGGAACCATTGACCGCTTCGATCCGAGATATTCTTGCGGTCTCGGCCGCGGAAGTCGGCGCACGCGAGGCGTCGGTCCTGATCCGCGACGGAGCCGAAGGCGATCTGAAGTTTCTCGCCGCGACAGGCGAGGTCGCCGAGCAACTTCTCGATCTGAAGATTCCTGCGGGGAAGGGCATCGCCGGATTCGTCATGTCATCCGGTCAGCCCATGGCCGTTGCCGATGTTGATATGGAAGTGAGTTTTTATCCGGAAGTAGATAAGAAGACGGGCTACTCGACCGAGATGATCCTCGCGACGCCACTGCGCCACAACGGCGAGATGATCGGGGTTCTGGAATATATCAATCGATCAGGAAATCCCCCGCATGAACCTTTCACCCCCGATGAGATGGACAAGGCGGCGCTTTTTGCTGATGCGATCGCGTCGCTTGTAAACGCCTACGAATCCGCGAAGTTATTTCGCGATCTCGGAGAGAAGGTCGTCAATACCGACTCGGAGATGAACATCGATGAGGTCCGTTCGTGGCTCGGAAATCTGCGAAGCTCAGCCGAGCATCGCGAGATGATGGATCTTGCCGTTTTGATACGAGAGATCGCGAGTCGCGGTGAGGCTGAGAGAAATCTTTGCCGGGAAGTATTGGACTCGATCCTAAGATTCTCGAACGGTCGCGGGGATACCAGCTTTCTGAGTTTGTAGAAAGAATCATTAATTTTTCCACCACAGATGAATCGTTCTTTCCTCCCATTTGTTTAGAGATAGATGACATCTTCTTCCGACATGGCCGCAGTCCTTACTTCTGGCGCGACTCCCTTCCAAATAGGCGATGAGTGGAAGCATGCGACCGGGCGCGAAGTCACCATCGCGATAATCGATAGCGGTATCGATGGATCGCATCCGGATCTCAAAGGAAAGATCGTCGAGTCGGTTGAAGCCAGATTGGAAGGGAAGCGTGTGGTCTTCGAGCCTTCCGACGCCGGCGATTCTGCCGGCCATGGAACTGCGTGCGCGGGAATTGTGATCGGCGTTGCTAACGAAGCGAAGATTTACAGTGTCAAGGTCCTCGGCTCGGGCGGACTCGGCGATGGGCAAGCATTTCTCGGTGGACTCGAGTACGCCATAAAACAGCGGTATCAGATCATCAATCTAAGCCTCGGAACGACGAAGCCGCAGTTCTTCGCACCTCTGCACGATCTGCTTGACCGCGCTTATCAGGCAGGATGTGTCGTTGTCGCGGCCGCGAACAATCTTCCGCAGCCGAGTTTTCCATCGATCTTTTCGTCTTCGCTTATCTCGGTCGTGAAGAGCACGGAGACGGATCCTTTGAACTTCGGATTTCGCTTTGGCGAGGTTATCGAGATCACGGCTCCGGGCGTCAACGTCAGAACGGCGTGGCCGAACGGAGGCTATCGGAATCTGACCGGGAATAGCTTTGCGTGTCCGCATGTCGTCGGAGTGATCGCGCGGCTGCTCGAAACTCATCCCGAACTTACTCCGTTCCAGGTTAAGTCGGCCCTTTATTCGATCGCCCGGCAAAATGAAATGAAAACCAAAGAATGAGCTTGGCGGGCGGACACAAAAAAAGGTGCCTCCCACCCTAGAAAAGAGACACCGTAAAAGCGCGTATTGTGACCGCGATGAATCAAAAGGAATTCGAACTCAGCCTAACATCGTCGTTCTTTGCCCTTCTGTATAGCGGCATACATACTCGAAAACTAATTTCATTTCTGAACTATTTTGCATTTGGTCCTTCAAAGTGATTTCATAATTTCTAGAAAATCTATGTCTGAATCATTTCAGCTTCCTCCTCTCGAGATAGAGGAATATTCGCTCAGCAACGGTCTTCGGGTTGTTCTCAATCGTGACGAAGCGGTGCCGGTCGTCGCCGTGGCTGTTTATTACAACGTGGGTTCGCGAAACGAACGAGAAGGCCGGACCGGATTCGCTCATCTGTTCGAGCACATGATGTTTCAGGGCTCGGAGAACGTGAAGAAGGCGGAGCACTTTCAGTTCATCATGAAAGCCGGCGGGACGATGAACGGAACGACGTCGAGCGAACGGACAAATTATTTTGAAACGCTTCCTGCGAGTCAGCTGCCGCTCGCGTTGTGGCTCGAGTCAGACCGGATGCGCTCGCTTGCGGTGACGCAGGAGAATCTCGACAATCAGCGCGAGGCAGTGAAAGAAGAGAAGCGGTTGCGTTACGACAATCAGCCATACGGCCAGATCTTCGACCTGATCAACGAGATGATCTTTCGCAACTTCGCAAATTCTCACTCGACGATCGGATCCATGGAGCATCTTGACGATGCGACGGTCGAAGACGTTCAGGAGTTCTTTCGCATCTACTACGCACCGAACAACGCGGTCCTTGTCCTCTCCGGCTCGTTCGAGCCTGACACAGCGAAGCAGTTGGTCGAAACTTATTTTGGTGACATTCCGTCGCAATCCCCGCCTCCGGAGCTCGACGTGACCGAACCGGTCGAGGTCGCGCAAACGTATCGCGAATGGGAAGACAAACTCGCACCGTTTCCGGCTTTTCTCATCGGCTGGAAAATTCCAAAGCGTCGTTCGCCGGAATTTAATGCGCTCTATCTCGCGGGAAAACTTTTGTACGACGGCGAAAGTTCGCGGCTTTATCAAAAGCTTGTGAAGGGTGATGAGTCGGTAATTCAACTATTTGGTTTTACCGACGAGCGTCGCGGACCGTCGAGCATTTTTGTAGGCGCGATCCCAAAACCCGACAAAGATCTGAGCCGGATCCGGGACATTATCATGACGGAGATCGGGCATGTCGCGACCGACGGGCCCACGGCCGAGGAAATGCAAAAGCTTCACAATCAGCTCATAAATGATGCCGTTCGGATGCGGCAGTCATCGATGACGCGTGCTCAACAGATCGCCGAGTATGCACTCTATGACGGAGATCCGGAGTTGATAAACAGCGATCTCGACGAGCTTCTCGCAATTACGCCCGAGCAGATCAGAAATGCAGTCCAGACATTTCTAAATACTCAGAACCGGGCGTTGCTGGATGTTGTTCCGGCAGGAAAAAACGGGCATGTCGATGCTGCGGCATCATAAAGATTCTTTCCAAACTATGACACAGGCAATCAGGAAAACAGTGCCGGCGCCCTTGCAGCCGGCGCCCTTCAACGTGCCGCAGCCGAGCGTTACGACACTTGATAACGGATTAAAGGTGGTGATCCTTTCCGACCGGCGTCTGCCGCTTGTCAGCTATCGTCTTGCATTTCTTTCGGGCGACTCTGCTGATCCTGAAGGGCAGATCGGTATCACATCGGCGATGGCATCGATGTTGACGGAAGGCACGCTGAATTACAGCAGCCGCGAGCTCGCCGAAAAGGTAGAGCGTCTCGGCGCGAATCTCTCGGCGAGCGCGTCCGAAGATTTCTTTGTTGTCGCGGGTTCTTCGCTGTCGATCTACGGATCGGAGGTTCTGCAGTTGATCGCAGAGATCACTTTTCGTGCGACGTTTCCCGAAAGTGAGCTCGATCTTTACAGGCGAAATACGCTCGAGCATCTAAAGTTTCAACGGTCACAGCCCGGTTTCCTTGCGAATGAGCAAGTCGCGCGGATCCTATACGGTGAACATCCTTACGCGAGAATATCTCCGACACCGGCCGACGTCGAACAATTCTCGCGCGAATTCTTGTCGGACTATTACGCGAAGAAACTGCTTCCGAATGATGCGATTCTGATCGCCGTGGGGGACATCGAGGGCGACGATTTTCTCAAGGAGGTCAGCGAACATTTCGGCTCGTGGAAATCTGGTGATGTGGCTGTGCCGTCCGTTGCGTCGCCTCCCAAGCGCAAAGAAAGATCGCTGACGATCGTCGATCGGCCCGGCTCGGCGCAGTCGAATATCGTTCTCGCGAACCTCGCGTTTGAACGTAACAGTCCGGATTATTTCCCGGCTATCGTCATGAATCAAATCCTCGGCGCGGGTGCGTCGTCGCGTGTGTTCATGAACCTTCGCGAAGAGAAAGGCTACACATACGGTGCTTATACCCGGCTCGACGTGCGACGGCTCGCGGGTGACTTCGAAGCGACTGCCGAAGTACGAACTGCGGTCACCGGCGACTCGCTCCGGGAGTTCTTCTACGAGCTCGAACGCATTCGGACCGATCTGGTTTCCGAACAAGAGATCACCGATGCGAAGAATTTTCTTACCGGAGTTTTTCCGATCAGGGCGGAGACGCAGGAAGGTTTGACGAATCTGATCGTGAATCAACAATTGTACGAGCTGCCGGACGACTATCTTCAGACATACCGGGACAACATCGAAGCGGTAACGCTCGAGGACGTACAGGCCGTCGCGAAAAAGTACATTCATCCGGACGACCTGGCGATCGTTGTCGTCGGCGATGCTCAGGATGTTCTCGCCCAAGCTCGCAGCTATGCTGAACGGATAGATATTTTTGATACGGAAGGCAGAAGTATGGATATAGGAAGCTTCGAACAACAGTCCGATGAGGAGACCGCGGTCGTTAAGGGAACGTGGGAGCTCGCCCTCGATTTTCAAGGACAAAGCGTCCCGGTGACTTTGACGCTCGATCAAAACGACGAGAAGATCTCGGGAAAAATTGAGACCGTGCTTGGCGGCGGAAATATTGAAGACGGATCCGTAAAAGGAAAGAAAGTCAGTGCGACGGCGAGCACCGAGATCCAGGGACAGTCGGTAGACTTTGTGATAAGTGGAGTCGTTGACGGGGATTCGATGAGCGGGACTTTATCGACCGCGATCATTCCTGAGTCGCTTGCTTTCGAGGGAAAACGAGTAAGCTAGATCCGCGTAAAGTCGGTTTCTACCGCGATCTCGGCTGCTCCCTCCGGAGTAACGTTGTACATCAGATATCTAAAGTGATCTCCGGCGGGAATGATCTCAGTACGCCATCCCCAGTCGGGATGATCCGGCACTGCGTATTGTCCGAAGACGGAGATCGATCCGTCGCTCGCGGCCTTGCCGTTACAAAGCATAAGCACATCTTTCGAGTGCCACGAGTCCGTCCACACGGCCTGCACGGCGTCGGATTTCGGATCGCACCCGACAATCAGCAATCCTTCCTGCGGTTCACCATCAAACGACCACGCGTATTCGATCGAGAGGAACTGCCTATTCATTTTTGAATGAACGGTCGCCGTTGTCTCGGATTCCTTTATCTTCTCGGTCATCCACGGAACGAAAAGTCTGTTTGTCCCTTTCCACGTTCCGATAAGATCTGACAATTTTTGATCGAGGCTCATGACGATTCTGGAGAGAGTTTAGCACTGGAGGAATACGACCGGAAGGGCGAAGGTGGGGGAGTTTTGAGTTGTGAGTGAGGTTTCTGTTTCTTGGAGAAAACAGGACGGGTCTGTCACAACTCAAAACATGTGGGTGGGAGAATTTCTAGATCCTCAGCTCACTCTCCGAAGAGGAAGCTTGATACTTTGAAGATGCTCGATCAGAGACGACGCAGCTCGCTTACTCAGCTCATCGGTCGAGCACCTCATCACGTTATTGCACTCCTCGTCCGGATCGATATTGGCCTCTCTTGCGATCGCCCGGATCATTCCAAGCTGCTTCGCGGTTACAAGCTCGCCGAGACTTCGAGCAATAGGATCGGTCGGGAAGTCCTGGACGCCATTATTCGTCACCGCAGTTTCGTTTTCGATGGCATCCGATTCTTTCTTATAAAGCTCACGGGCAATTCCGAATTTGACCGCCGCACGCTTTAGAGCGTCGTGCTCCGCTTTCTTGATGCCGATCTCACTCTGAGCCGGACCTGTACCGATACCTTCGCGAGTGACACCGTCGATCGTGATAGCGACCGTTACGGTCATCAGATCACCGATCTGGCGAATATCCTTTACCGTATGTGCCCAGTTTGGAGCCGCCTCGTCGAGTATGTCCGCGACCGTGTGCCACTCGACATATTCGACCATCCGCACGTTTCCGTTCCGGTCCCGCCATCCCTCGCGCTGCTTCACGAGAGTGGGATCGACTTGCTTCTTTAATTCACGCAAGGTGGCCGAGAATTCGAGCACATTGTCGCGATCCGGTGTCGGGGAACTCTCGATTTGGTCCTTGTTATCGGCACTTTTCAGGTCTCTTTTGTTCATGATTTTATCTCCTAATCTAGTCTCAGGCCGTTTCACCGAAGCTTTTGAAGGCTCGATCTGTCTGAAGATTGAGCCATTAGCAGGGGTAACCGGTTCCTTCTGTTCGCCGCGTACAGACATACGCGACTCAGTGATTGCCATGGTTTCGGCCTTGGATATCCT
>QHXR01000032.1 GCA_003223025.1 Acidobacteriota bacterium | reverse complement strand
GTTGTATGCAAACTTGTAGCTCGAGCCGCCCGGGATCACGATCTCCGCGAGGACGACCGGATCGAACATTTGTCCGGCACTTTCGCCGTTTCCGACGACGAGAACCTCAACCGGATATGGCGGAGGATTCGTTTCGTCTTCGGGCGGAATGTATACGGATCGGAAAAGCGATTCTCCGCCAGGGTGCGGCTGCGGAAAATTTCCACCGTTCGAGTCCGTCGGAGGTAGCGAAGGATTCGGAAGATAATGCGTCGCCATGTGTCGAAGCGATGGTGTGTTTCCATCGATCGCCGCCAACGCGTCATGAAGCTTTCTCCATTTAAAAACATATGCCTGTAAACCGCCGCCGAGGCCGGGGAGCGAATACGGATAATCCTGAACCTGGGGATCGGCCGGGATCGGATTCGCGATCACACGTCCGAGAGTGTCCGTCCACTGTCTCGCATTTTCGTTATACGATTGTGAGTTGCCGTTGCGATCAATGAGATACGACGTCGGGTGCCCGAGCACGTAGCGGGTACCATCGGCCATGAATAATGTTCCGGTATCGAGCCCGGTGCTGTCATACCTCATCCGCGAACCATCGACGGCGTAGAACGTGCAGAGGACGTCGATGTAAGATCCGTTGAAGAAATGATCGGACTTCCGGAACTGATGTGACGATCCGTCCGGCATGTGGATCGTGACGTGCGCGATCCTGTAGTCGAAGAAGCAGCACGTCGCAGGCTTACCTTTATAGTCATAGACCTCGTCAAATTTCGGCCACTCGATCTGCGGAAGATCGAGTCCGCTTTTCCATCCCGCTTTTGAGTGTTCGGCAAAGAGCGCCTGCGTCACGCTCTGCTTCATGTAGTACGGCGGCGGGGTGACGATGTAGTTTCTGACCGATCTCATGTGATCGACGCGCCATACCGATGACGAATAGGAAAGATTAACCGGGAGATCTAGGCCCCGGCCCGGATATGTTGCGAGCGGAACCGAGAGCGAGACGCCGGCTCCGTCATTGACCTCGCCTTGAGTAAATCGAACGTTGGTGGCGTCGCCTTGTGCGCGAGCGTGTGCGGCGGAAAGTAATAGAATGCAGATCGACACAAACGGAGCGAACGCGGTGCGAAAGAAAGTGGGAGAGTTTTGTCGCATGATGTCCTCATAAAAATTCGAAAGTTAAGAATGGAATAAAAGCATTTATGAACGGATCTCTTGCCTCTTGGCGCGCTTCGCAGATGTGCTTAGGCGAAGGCGCCGAGTGGTCAGGTGAGAACAAACCGGCGCAAAATCTATCGCCGGTAATACGCCGGGATCGGTATATCGCCCGGTATTCCCCACTGAACCTGTCTTAGAGAATTGCGGTTTGCGGATTGGCGGATGTACCAGTTGCCGTTCGAATTCCGCCAGGTCGCGATATCGGTCTTACCGTCTCCGTCGTAATCGTTCTGGACCGCGATATCCGCGGCGTCCTGCCATGAAACGGTGATCGTCTGAGCGTTCGAGCTCTGCCGGATCACCCAGTTGGATCCGTTTCGAACTGCGTGGTCAGCCTTGCCGTCGCCATCGTAATCGGCGCTGACCGGCTGGCTGCTCGATTGCGAAACAGTTACAACGGACACGCTCGAATCTGAGCTGTTGATCGAATAGAACTTTTGTTCGGAGGTGCGCCAGACCGCGATATCGGCGCGACCGTCGCCGTCGTAGTCGGCAGGAGCGGGAATATCGGCATATGCTCCGTACGTCTGGTAGTAACTCGATTGATCGGAGCTGCGGACGATATACCAAACGCCATCCGCCGCGCGCCAGACCGCTCGGTCCGTTTTTCCGTCGCCGTCATAATCTGCCGGCACGCGAAAGTCCGTTGGAATGCCCCAGGATATGATCGGTGCCCACGCTGAGTCGCTGCTCTGGAGAACGAACCATTGACTCGACGACGGACGAAAGATCGAAAAGTCCGTCTTGCCATCGCCATCATAATCGCCGGGCACAGGCTTATCTCCATTCGTTCCCCAGGACTGCGCGATCTGCTGCGAATTGGGTCCGCCCATGACCCACCAGGTTCCGGTCGACGGACGCCAGACCGCAAGATCCGCGGGAGCGATCGCAGTAGCGAATGTGTCCTCGACTGCAAGTAGCCGCTGTCCGGCGTATATATATTCCTTGCTGAGCTGCGGTGCCGGTGTAGGTAATGGAGCTGCAAGTGGATTCCATGAGCTCGAGGCGTTGGACGGCAGCTCGCTTCCAAACCAACCGGTTCGCGCACCGGTTAAAGCATCCATAGAAGGAAACCAATTATTTTTTGCGAACACGCCGATCGTGATTAACGTGACGAAAAGAAATATGAAAGCGCGGGGGAGAATTTTTCTTCGTTTCTTAAAGAGTTGAGAGTATTGCAGAGACATTGGGAGAATCTCCTTTCGGATCCGGATCGATCCGATGTTCTAGTTGCTGTAGGAAAGAAAACTCTTATTGAGTGGCGAAGATGATATCAGGCGAGTTGAGCGGAAGTCCTGTATTAGTCTTAATTTTTCGAAAGAGAAATGAATCGGCGGGGGTCTCCTGCGCGAGCTTTTTTTGAACGCGAATTTGGCGGATCAGGCAGATCAAGACGGATCGGAAAAAATCATATCCCGTTTTCATCCGCCCGATCCGCGTTCAAAAAAAGCTCGCGCCGTCGGCGTCACCTCGCGACCTCGCGGTCATGATTTCGTACGCGAATTTGGCGGATCAGGCAGATCAAGACGGATCGGAAAAAATCATATCCCGTTTTCATCCGCTCGATCCGCCCGATCCGCGTTCAAAAAAAGCTTGCGCCGTCGGCGTCACGTCGCGACCTCGCGTTCATGATTTCGTACGCCGCATGCGCGATAAAAAAGGCGTGAGCAAAAAACTCACGCCTTTGGTATGGGCCTGGAAATGTTCCGACGCGCTGGTGGCGACGCCGAAGGGAATTGGTTAGTTGTTGTCGGTCGGTTTCGCTGCATCCTGAGCGGCTTTACGCTCCTGACGCTGCTGGCGATACTGCTCTCGCTGCTTTTCACGCTCGGCTTTCTGAGCCTCGAGCTGCTGACGCTGTTCCGGTGTGAGGATCGCAAGGATCTGTGCCTGGACGGATTCGTGCTTCGCACGCATCTCCTGACGGCGGGCCTTCATCTGCTCACGCTGCTCGGCAGTCGGCTCAGCACCGTTCTCGCGCGCGGCGTGCATCGCCTTCATCTCAGCCATCTGAGCTTCGGTCGGCTTGTTCGCTTCATGGATCTGACGGATCTGCTCTTTCTGAGCATCGGTCAATTCGATACCGCGTAACCCGAACATCCCGCCGCGCATTCCTCCGTGTCGGCCGCCTTTGCCCCCGTGCATGCCGCGATGATGCTCGCCATGCTCAAAGTTCTTCGCACCGCTTTCGGTCCTTGCCGCATCCTGTGCGGAAGCGAAAGTCGCAAAGGCAACTACTGCAAACGCAAGAGTAAATGTGGAAGAGATCTTACTTTTTAATGACATTTTGTACCTCGTGAAGTGTTAATCATCCAGCTTTCGCTTTCGTGTATTTTGACGCAGGCATTTTGGGTTTAGTCGGAAGTATTTACGGTCCCGGTGTAAAGAAATGTAAAATCCGCGCTTTGATTTTAAGGAGGGTCCTTGCTCCGGCCATTTTTTTGAACGCGGATCGGGCGGATGAGGCGGATTAGGACGGATCTGAAATCATATTCTTGTTTTTGTCTTTTCGTGGGGTTTTGTGTGGATTCGTGTTTCTAATTTTGAGGCCGAAGAACCGGAACCACGAACCTACACGAAGGAACACGAAGAAAGAAAGGAACCACGAAACACGAGAAAAAGAGCACGAAAAGAAGTCTCTGAAAAATTTCTGATCACATTTTATCCGCCTGATCCGCCAAATCCGCGTTCAAAAAAACCGTTCCTCCCGCGGAACTTGTTTTTCATTCAATCGTTTCTCAGTCTGGCCTGTTGGATTTAGCGATGTTCGATTGCTAAAATGCAGGCTTTGTACGACATCGACAGGCCTGAACGCCTGTCGTACATTTATGAGATTTTTATCCGAGATCAATTCCCCCGCCGATCTTCGCCAACTGAAGGTCGAGGACCTTCAGGAAGTCGCCGACGAGGTCCGTCAATTCATTATCGATACATGTTCGCGTGTCGGCGGTCACACAGGTGCTTCGCTCGGAGCAGTCGAGCTCGCCGTCGCGATGCATTACGTTTTCGATACGCCGAACGATCGTCTGGTCTGGGATGTCGGGCATCAGGGATATGCACATAAGATCCTCACCGGACGGCGCGATGAGCTTCACACGATCAAACAGTACGGCGGACTGAGCGGATTTCTTCGACGTGAAGAATCGGAATACGACACTTTCGGTGCGGGTCACGCTTCGACTTCGCTTTCGGCGGCGCTCGGAATGGCGGTCGCACGCGATACGAAGAATGAAAACTTTCACGTCTGCGCTCTGATCGGCGATTCGAGTCTCGCCGGCGGCATGGCAATGGAAGCGATCAACCAGGCGGGACATTTGAAATCGCGGCTGATCGTCATTCTCAATGACAACGGAATGTCGATCGCACCCGCGGTCGGAAGTCTCAGCGGATATCTCAATCGCATCAAAGAAGCTCAAAGCTATCAGCATCTGAAAGAAGAGATCGGTGACGCGCTCGGAAGCGTTCCCGGAATCGGGCGTCATCTTCGCAACGCAGCGAAGTCAGTCAAAGATGCGATCGCCGCAGCCGTGTTGCCCGGAGCTCTCGTTAATGAGCTCGGTTTCAAATACATCGGCTACGTCGACGGGCACAATGTCGCGAATCTCGTCCGCGCACTCGAGGAAGCGAAGAAGATCGACGACGGACCGGTCATCGTTCACGCGCTGACGACGAAGGGAAAAGGGTTTCCGAATCCCGAAAAAAATTATTACGCGTATCACGCGACCGGCCCGTTCGATCCGAAGACCGGTCTTCCTTACAAATCGAGCAAGGCGGCTCCGCCGGCTTACACGACCGTCTTCGGCGAGACGATGTGCGAGCTCATGGCCGATGATGAAAAGATCGTCGGATTAACCGCCGCGATGCCCGACGGAACGGGGATCGACAAAGTGCTCGAGCGTTTTCCGGACCGCGCATTCGACGTCGGTATCGCCGAGCAGCACGCGATCACATTTTGCGCCGGCATGGCGTGTGAAGGTTTGAAACCGGTCGCCGCGATCTACTCGACATTTCTGCAGCGCGCATTCGATCAACTGATCCACGACGTCTGTCTGCAGAATCTGAACGTCACATTCGCGATGGATCGCGCCGGAATCGTCGGAGCCGACGGCCCGACGCATCACGGACTGCTCGACATCGCCTACCTTCGCGGATATCCCAATGTCGTTTTGATGGCGCCGAAAGACGAGGGCGAATTACGCGACATGCTTTTGACGGCGATCGAGCACGACGGTCCGGCGGCGATCCGTTATCCGCGTGGAAACGGTATCGGTGTCGATATCTCGTCGAAGCCGAAACTGATCGAAGTTGGAAAGTCGGAGATCTTGCGCGAAGGAACTGATGCCGCGATCATCGCTTACGGATCGATGGTCTATCCGTCGATCGAAGCGGCCGAGGCTCTAAAGTCCGACGGCATCGAAGCAACCGTTGTGAACGCGAGATTCGTCAAACCGCTCGACGAGGCAACGATCCTCGATCTCGCTCGCAGTCATTCACTTCTGGTCACTGTCGAAGAAGCATATCTCGCCGGCGGATTCGGATCCGCGGTGCTCGAGCTTCTCGAGTCGAATGGCCTGCAGGACAAGGTAAAGCTTGTGCGAATGGGAGTCTCGGATGAGATCGTGACACACGGCGATCCGAAAATTTTGCTCGGTCACTATGGCCTGGACGCGGACGGGATCCGCGATCGCGTGAAGACGTCGCTCGAATCTTTGACGGACATGACGGCAAACAAAAATCGCCTGCGAGCCGTAAAGTGATCATCGATAATTTAAAATGAAAAACGAACCTACTAAAAGCAGTACTGTCGTCCCGGTTGTCATAATCGCTCTTGTGCTCGTCGGCGTTGTCGGCGGAGCGTGGTATCTCTACAGCCAGTCCAAGCCCGCGACTAACGCGAACACCAAGCCCGGAGCGACTCCGGCGGCGAAGGCCGCGACCATTCCGGCGAACGCTCCGTCGGGTGCGAACCCGCCGAACATGCTCGGCTCGCCGACCGCGGCCGTGACCGTCGAAGAGTTTGCCGATTTCCAGTGCGGCTCGTGCGGCGCGACGCATCCGATTCTGAAAGAGATCCAGTCGACATACGGCAGCAAGATACGATTTATCTTCCGCGAGTTCCCGCTTCCGATGCACGACAAAGGTTACGACGCAGCGGTCGCTGCCGAAGCCGCGGGATTGCAAGGAAAGTTCTGGGCGATGCACGATCAGCTTTTCACGAACCAGGCAACATGGTCGAGCCCGAGCGCAAATGCTAAAGAGCTCTGGAACGGCTACGCTCAAAAGATCGGACTCGATGTCCAGCAATGGCAAAATGACATGGCCGGTCTCAGCGCAAAATCGCGTGTCAATCAAGACATGGACCGCGGTAAGGCGGCCAATATCAGTTCGACTCCGTCTGTCTTCATAAACGGCGAGCTCGTCCCGTTCCCAGAGGTGAACGTCGCGGGTCTGCGAAAGATCATCGATGCGAAACTTCAGGCGTCGGGACAGGCTGAGACATCCGGATCGACGACCTCGCCTGTGAGTACGGCACCGCCTTCGAACAAATGACCGAGACGGAAATAAATGAACCGGCGACCGGTAGTTCGATACCGAAACTTCCCGTCGCCGGTGCGATCGTCGCTTTGGCGGGACTTGCGGACGCGACATATCTCACGATCCACCATCTCACCGCCGAGCCGGTTCCATGCAGCATCATCGCCGGATGTGAAACCGTTCTTACAAGTCCGTACGCCGAGATCGGGGGAATCCCGCTCGCGGCATTCGGAGCGGTCGCGTACTTCGTCGCGTTCTCGCTCGCCCTACTTACGATTTTCGGGAATCGCATGACGTGGATGTTATTCGGCATCCAGGTCATCCTGATGTCGATCTTCACGACATGGCTTTTGTATCTCCAAGGATACGTCATCGGTGCGTTCTGCCAGTTCTGTCTCATCTCCGCCATTACAACATTCACGATGCTGATCATTTACATCGCATCGAGATTCGTCGGTCGATCCTGAAACCAAAAAAGACTTAAGAGCGAATTCGTAGAGGAAGATCGATCGTCGTCGGTTCCGTATCGTTTTTTCCGTAGCGGATGGCGGATGCGACTGGAACGCAGGCGTCCCGCCTGCAAACGCTCGCGAAGCGATCGTCCGGCGCTGGTGTTGTCGAATCATAATCGTTTGACGCCGCGGAAGCCACGGCGTTGCAGGCGGGACGCCTGCGTTCCAGTCGCATCCGCTATCCGTCGGTTTCAGGCCGACGGTCCAATTGCGGAACGAGATGTGTCCGGCATGAATGTCGCTCCTGACGGGTCTAGAACGGTTTGTCGTCCAGGTCGGATTACGATAGCTTAGAGGGAATCGAAAATCTGTGGCTCAAGCTATCCTAAATAGAATCGCGGGCGGAGACTCCGGTGCCGTTCAAGAATGCCTTAAGGCCTACGGCGGACTGGTGTGGTCGCTCGCGCGTCGGATGCTGAGAAACGCGGAAGATGCCGAGGATGTCGTGCAGGAAATTTTTGTCGATATCTGGAAAAATGCGGAGCGGTTCGATCCATCGCAATCTTCGGAAACGACATTCGTCGCGATGATCGCGCGGCGACGGATCATCGATCGCATTCGCTATGCGGCGAGACGGATCTCGCCGGATTCACTTGAAGATGTTTTGGCAGAGCCGGCGACTCGTACGGACCAGACTCTCCAAACTTCGATCGAAGCGAACGAGGCGGCGAAGGTACTCAATGAGCTTCGACCGGAGCAGCGTCAGGTATTACAGCTTTCGATCGTCCACGGATTCTCGCATCAGGAGATCTCTGACGCGACCGGGATGCCGCTCGGGACGGTCAAAACTCACGCCCGCCGCGGGATACTGCAGGCTCGTGAAATGTTAGGACTCGGCACGTCGGAATCTACGAAGGAGGTGACTGCATGAACGAAAATATTGAAGAAGTCATGCTCGACCTTCTTTGTAAAAAAGCCGTTTTCGGTCTGAACGAACAGGAAGAAAAGCAGCTCGCCGAACTTCAGCAAAATGCCGGCGAGGATCTGTCTGCGTCGTTCGAGCTGACTGCGGCGAGGCTTGCGATGGCGGATCTCGATTCGAGTGAAGCGATGCCTGAGCATCTGCGTTCCCGCATCGTCGCTGATGCTGAAAAATATTTTGACAAAAGTCAGGCGGCTATCAGACCTGTTCTCGACACCGCGCCGAAAGGATCGATCTTCAACTGGCTTGGCTGGGCTGTGGCGACGGCGGCATGTATCGCGCTCGCATTGAACATCTACGACAATCGGCAACAATCTCCACTCGTTCAGGGCAGAGCTCCGACACCGTCACCGACGCCTCAAAAAACAATGTCACCGTCGCAGATGCGTCAGCAGCTCATCCTTACGTCTCCGGACCTTGCTCGCGGGACGCTCGGACCGGCCGACATGCCCCAGCTTCAGCCGACAGGCGACGTCGTTTGGAGCGACGCCAAGCAAACGGGTTACATTCGTCTCGCCGGGTTACCGAAGAATGATCCGGACAAGGAAACGTATCAGCTCTGGATCGTCGCCGAGAATCAGAATCCGAAAACCCCGGTCGACGGCGGAACATTCGACGTTACGTCCGACGGCGAGGTCATAATTCCGATCGACGCCAAGGTAAAGGTCCAGAACCCGCAAGCGTTCGCGATCACCATCGAAAAGCCGGGCGGCGTTGTAGTTTCTACTCAAAAACACGCGGCCCTCGCGAAGCGCGAAAGTTAAAACATATAGGCTTCGGCAACTGGCTTGTCCGCTCAGTATAGCGGGTGGCGAATGCGACTGGAACGCAGGCGTCCCGCCTGCATGAGTGCGAAGCACGAAAAGGGTCGCGCTATATCGAATCTGTGAAGTTTGACGCCGCGGAAGCCACGGCGTTGCAGGCAGGGATGCCTGCGGTCCAGTCGCATCCGCCATTTTTATCCTGGCGACAAAGCAAGTACAAACGAAACAATTCAACCAACGAAATTCGCTATACTGTCTCTAAACGAGCAGGGGAAAAATGGCGATACGGAAACCTACATTTGATAAATCGAAAGCCAGAGCGACGATCGAGAAAGGTCGACGTGCGAAATGGTGGGAACGGAAAGGCTCGAAATCGAAGGGCTTTTTTTATGTCGACCATACCGGCAAGAAGCTAACCGGCGCAGAAGATCTCGAACGTATTAGATCGCTTGTCATTCCACCCGCGTGGCGTCATGTTCGAATCTCACCGTCGGCAGGCAGCCGCGTTCAGGCCGTCGGCATGGACACGACGGGCCGCATTCAATATCTCTACCACTCGAAATTTTCCGAGAAGCAGCAGCGAAAGAAGTTCGCGAAGATCGAAAAATTCGGGGAATATCTTCCGCAGTTTCGAAAGGTGACGAACGACGATATCTCTCTGGAAGGGTTTCCGAAAGAGAAAGTCCTCGCCGTGATGATGCGGCTTATCAATTCTCTCTATATCCGCGTCGGTACCGAAAAGAGCGCACGGCATTACCGCACGTACGGGATCACGACCTTAAAGAACGCTCATCTCGAAATAAAGCGTGGCGGGCAGCTCGTCTTCGATTTTGTCGGCAAGAGTCACATCAAACATCGAAAGGTCCTGGTCGATGAAGAGCTCGCCAGCGTGATGAAGGAGCTGAAAGAGCTCGGTGCAGCGCGAAAACTTTTTCACTATCTCGACGAGAACGGAAAGCCTCGTCCGATCAAACCTTCCGATGTCAACTCGTACATCAAGGCCGCAACGGCGCCGGAGTTCTCGTCGAAAGATTTTCGTACGTGGGGCGGAACTTTGCTTGCCGCGATTGAGCTCGCCCAGATCGGCAAAGCCGAAGATCCGCGGCAGCTCAAGAGTAATATCGTCAGAGCCGTGAAAAAGGTCGCGGAGGAACTCGGCAACACGCCGACCGTCGCCCGATCGTCGTACATACATCCGACGATCCTGATCGATTACGAAAAAGGAGTGACGCTAGACGAGTTTCGTCCGAAAAAGATTCGGCGTATCAGACGAGTCGAAACTGACTACGAGCCCGAAGAAAAAGCTTTGTTGCGACTGCTAAACCGAAACGGAAAAAAATAAGTTTTCAGGTACAGGGAACGGAATCCTATTTTTTGATCAGGACGGCCGAAGAAGTCCTGGATCGAGTCGTCAGTCTCCGCCGCGAAACGCTGCTGGCGTCGGCTATGCTATAATTTCGGCTTGCTCAAAACGCCCTAATTTAACCTTTTTTGCACAGGAGCTACTTAATGTCTGTAGATTTCTCAAAAATACAGCAGCTTTTAGGCGACGAAGCCGAGACTTTGCTGGGTCACGTATCGGAAACCATTCCCAAAGAAACTTTGAACTTGCCCGGCTCGGATTTCGTCGACCGCGTCTGGACCCACTCGGATCGAACGCCGACGGTCCTTCGAAGCCTGCAGACGCTAAATGACGGCGGACGGCTTCGCGGCACCGGTTATCTGTCGATACTTCCGGTCGATCAGGGCATCGAGCACTCGGGCGGAGCGAGTTTCGCACCGAATCCGCAGTATTTCGATCCGGAGAATATCGTCAAGCTTGCGATAGAGGGCGGATGTAACGCGGTCGCGTCGACGTATGGCGTGCTCGGATCGGTCGCACGAAAGTATGCGCACAAGATCCCGTTTATCGTAAAGATCAATCACAACGAATTGATGACCTTTCCGAATAGGTTCGATCAGGTGATGTTCGGGACGATCGACGAAGCTCGTGACATGGGTGCGGTGGCGGTGGGTGCGACGATCTATTTCGGTTCCGAGGAATCGACGCGGCAGATCGTCGAAGTATCGCAGGCCTTCGCATATGCTCATCAGCTCGGGATGGCGACGATCCTTTGGTGCTATTTGCGGAATCCGAAATTCAAGACAAAAGAAGGCGATTTTCACGCGGCGGCTGATCTGACGGGTCAGGCGAATCACCTTGGTGTTACGATCCAGGCCGACATCATCAAGCAAAAGCTCCCGACGAATAACGGCGGTTACAACGTGCTCAACACGGAGAGCAGCTACGGCAAAACGAATCCGAAGATCTATTCCGATCTGACGAGCGATAATCCGATCGATCTTGTCCGATATCAGGTGGCAAATTGTTACATGGGTCGTTGCGGATTGATCAACTCGGGCGGCGAGTCGAAGGGCGAAAGCGATCTCGCCGATGCCGTTCGAACAGCGGTCATCAACAAACGTGGCGGCGGCACCGGTTTGATCTCGGGACGGAAAGCATTCCAGCGTCCGATGAATGAAGGAATCGCGCTCCTGAACTCGATCCAGGACGTTTATCTTTCGAAAGAAATTACAGTGGCGTAAAAGTTCAGAGTGCGCGATTCATCGCGTAGTTTTCTTCGCACTATCATAACGTCGGAAATTATAGATCGACGCGATAAATGTTGAGAAGAAAACTACGCGATAAATCGCGCACTCTGAACTGCTCAAAAATATTTTCCTTTGGATAGTTGGTAAGTGCCGTTGAGAAACGGATTGCTGATCCGTTCGTGACGGATGGTCGTTTCCGGACCGTGTCCGGAATAGACGGTGAAATCGTCGCCGAGAGCGATTATGTTCTCGTTGATCGATTCCATTAACTGCTCGTAATTTCCTCCCGGCAGATCGGTTCGCCCGATCGATCCGGCAAACAAACAGTCGCCGACAAGCACGACTTTCTCAGTTTCCTCCGCGAGAACAACGTGCCCCTTCGTGTGGCCGGGACAGTGACGGACACTGAACTTAAGTCGCCCTACATCATAGATTTCGCCGTCGACCCAGTTACGACTCAACGCAGGCGGATCTTCGTAATCAAATCCGAGTGCCGCCATCTGATCGGGCTGGATTCCCATAAACAAAGGCTGCTGCGGAAGACCGTAATACAGATCCTCATCACCCGTGTGAAGAATGATCTCTGCGTCCGGAAACTCGCGGCTCAGCGCCAAAGTACCGCCGACATGATCGAGATGCCCGTGTGTGAGAGTGATGGCCTGAAGGTCGTATCCGCGGGACGCGATAAATGCGCCAAGTTCGGGAGATGCTTCACCCGGATCTATGCATATCGCTTTTCCCGTTTCGCTGCATGCGACGATACGGGTATTTTGCTGGAACGGTGTCAGGACGAAGCGTTCAACGATCATATTTGGACAGTCTATCGAGTGTCGCCTCGGGGTCAAACTTCGGCTCGGCATGATTTCGCAGTATGAATCGGATCGCCTCTTTATAGGTATCAGCATCCGGTCGGCCGGTGAAGCATGGTGTCTCGTTGTCGCTCAAGCTCAAATAACTCACAAGACAGCTCATCAACATCCAAAGCAAGGTTTCCGCCGGCGTTCCAATCGGGTTATGCCGGATAATAACTTTTCGATCCTCCTCGACTCCTTGGGCAATGCGTAGAAATTCGCCCTCATTTATCGTCGCCATGTGTCGATTAAATCACATCCGCATGCGGATCAACCACTGTACGGAATTCAATCGCACCGCACCGATTAGTTGCGCTCATGTCGTACGAAATAAAGACAAATCAATCCATTCTGATGGTCGAAATAGTCTCATTTTGGACAAAACTTCTTGGCACAACGGTTGCAATTAAGGTCGCATCGGAAGGTTTATTTGAAAATACGGAAGGTCAACTGAAGGAACATCGGAACGAACAAGGGCAGGTACAAAGCCTGATTCGAAACGAACAGGCGTAGGGAACAAATAGGTTGATGACAGTTTAGTTTGGCTTTTACGTGTTTTGGGGAAAAGATCGGTTTGCTTGGGGGAAATCTTCGGGTGTGGGCACGAAGACTTTACCGATCCTTTCCCCAGATAATTTCACAATTTCTAAGAGTTTGATCTTTGAAAATCGGAATTGGAATGCCTCAGTTTCTAACTTTATAGGGTGAACATTTTTCTACAACAATCTCACAATCCTTCTTTTTGAGCTTTCGGTTTCGATTTTCTTAGTATTGCCGGGATTTCCTTTTTGGAAATCCCGGCTTTCTTTTTTTCAGACCTCTTCCTCGTACGCCAGATAGTGCGACTCGTGCATTCCCAGGCGCTCATAAACCTTCTGAGCGTGTACGTTCTCCTTTTCAACATAGAGCCTGAACCCGCAAACATTGCCGCGTTCATCGCCGAGCTTCTTCACGAACGCGTACATACTGCTGTAGATCGACCGTCCGCGAAAGTTCGGCAATATGTAAACGCTCTGGATCCACCAAAACCACTTGTTGCGCCAGTCGCTCCATTCAAAGGTCACGAGAAGCCCTCCGACGACGGAGCTCTCTTCTTCGGCGACGACGTAAAAACCTTTGTTTGAGTCCTCGAATACCGCCGCGACGCCGGGCGTAAGGATCGACGATTCTAACTTTTTTCCTTCGGTCTCATGTGCCATTGCCTGATTGAATCCAACCAGGGCCTGAATATCTTCCCTTTCTGCCAGCCTGATGTTCATTGATCTTGTTCTTGACGGATGAAGGTTCGGACTCTAACCTAGAATGTTTTGTCCGCGGGCAAAATCTGAACCTTATGAATCTCCGGATACTTTATCACGGCAATTGTTTCGACGGAGTCTCGTCGGCCGCGATATTTACTAAGCTCTATCGCACGAAAATCAACCCGGATGCGAACGTCTTTTACACGCCGACGATGCATCGCGCCGGGAATGCATTCGACCGCGAACAGTTCGACGGCGACGAGAACGCGATCGTCGATTTCAAATACTGCGCCGATGAGCGTCTGACCTGGTGGTTCGACCATCACCAGTCGGCGTTTCTGTCGGATGAGGATGAGAAGCATTTTCTGGCGGACACGTCGGGTAAGAAGTTTCTCGATATTGCCAGTGCGTCGTGTGCCGAATTCATCGCGAGGATCGCTCGTGACGAGTTTGGGTTTGAAGACGCGTCGCTCGCCGAACTTATCGAATGGGCGCACATCATCGATGGGGCATTCTACGAATCTCCGGCGCAGTGCGTCGAGCTTCGTTCGTCTGCGTTAAAGCTCATGCAGGTGATCGAAGGCGAGAAGGATCCGAAGTTCGTCGAGCAGATAATTCAATGGCTGACGGAGAAGTCGCTGGACGAGATCATCGAGAGCGAAGAGATCCAGGGGAGGCTGGTCCCGATCCTCGAGCAACATTGGAATACGGTTGGGATAATCAAGGAAAGATCGGTCTACGATCGCGGCGTCGTGTATTTCGATCTGACGGGCACATCGATCGAGGGCTACAACAAGTTCATCCCGTACTATTTTCATCCCGAGACGACGTATGTCGTCAGTTTGAGCCAGAGCGCATTCCGCACGAAGATATCGGTCGGCTCAAACCCGTGGGCTCCGCGGCCGAGGATCCATAATATCGCTGAGATATGTGAAAGGTACGGCGGCGGCGGACACCCGGTCGTCGGTGCGGTCTCTCTAAAGCCGGATGATCTGGAGCTCGGAAGAAAGATCGTAAAAGAGATTATCGAAGAGCTGCAATTCGAGGATTAGTTCAGAGTGCGCGATTTATCGCGTAGTTTTCTTCTCAATATAATAACGTCGTGAATTAAAGATCGACGCGATGAATGATGAGAAGAAAACTACGCGATGAATCGCGCACTCTGAACAGTTACTTCTTTACAAAAACCAGCGTTGACGAGCTCGTTCCACGGGGTGAAATAGTTTCCCGAACGTCCGTCAGTGTTTTCCCGCCATCGGAAAGTGTCCACACATCTTTCGTCGTAATGGTCGCTTCACCCATCTGGCCGACAAAGGTTCGCGTCGAGGATAGATTCGCTTTGCCGCCTTCGATCGCGCCCGTGTATTTGATCGGCATCTTACCGTTCGGTCCGTCAACCTCAACCACGTTCTCTTTCCCGTCGAGCGAGTATGCGACAGTTCCGTCACCACCACCGCCAAAGTTGCGCATCCGTCCGCTCGTCTGGCCGTTCGGACCCGGCGCCGCGTCTGCCGGCGGAGCGGGCCGCTTTGTCTCGGTCGTGACCTTTAGATCCTTATCGGTCTGAGCGACGGTCATCGTGATACCGTCGACACGCATCCGCGCATCAAGCTGCGACTTAGGAATATCGAGTGACCACGTACCGGAAAAGTCGGTGGCCTTCTGAGCAAAGCCCGCGATCGAAAATGCAGCCAACATCGCCACCAGAAAGAAAAATCTTTTCATCATGTCTCCTGTGAAGTAAAAAAGTTGCCGCAGTCTTAGACGCTCCGACGATCCCGATTGTTTTACCTAAAATGTAAAGTTCTGCAAATTTCAGTGGTAGTGTCCTGAGTTTGGTTCGTGCTGTTTCGTGTGGTTCGCGTGATTCGTGGTTACTCCTTCCCGCGCACTGAGTGAGTAAAACTTTAACCACGAATCACACCAACCACACGAAACAGCACAAAGAAGAAAAGAAACTAAGCCTCGGCCGCTTCCTCTCGGTTATGCAGCTTGCTGTGCTTATAGCTATACAAAAAGTAAACGAAGAAACCGACGATCAGCCAGACGGCGAAGCGGATCCAGTTCGTGATACCGAGCTCGGTCATTAGATACGTACAGCACATCACACCGAGTACGGGAATCAACGACAGCCTTTTCACGACACAGAGCACGGTCATTACGATCGAGAACGCGATGAATACGAAATAAGGGATCTTATGGACGAACGCGGATTCCTCCGTCGACGTATAATCCGTAAAGAACGTACGCATGCCTTCGGCGTTGAAGTAATAAAGAGCACCGATAATTATCAGAAACAAAACCGGTACGATGTACGCCGAATTAATGTACGGCACAAACCGTTTCTGTCCCGCGAATTCCTTATCCTTCACAAGCACACCGGCGCAGACGATTACGAAAGCGAAGAGCGTTCCGATCACCGAGAGATCGGTGACTTCGGTCAAGTTCATGAATAGCGCCGGAACTGCAACCACGACGCCGGTCAGAAGAGTCGAGAACCACGGCGTTCGAAACTTCGGATGTATCGACGAGAAGATCTTCGGCAGCAGTCCATCGCGGCTCATCGCCATCCAGAGACGCGGCTGCCCCAGTTGGAAGACGAGCAGCACAGTCGCGATGGCGATGATCGCACTCACGGCGATGATGCCAGAGACCCACGGGATATTTACGCCCTCGGGTCCAAACACAAACGCGAGCGGATCGCCGACAGCCAGTTTGCTATAGTGCACCATTCCCGTCAGAACAAGCGCGAGTGTGACGTAAAGCACCGTGCAGATGATGAGCGAATAGATCATCCCGCGCGGCAAAGTTTTGTACGGATCTTTGCACTCTTCGGCCGTCGTCGAGAGAGCATCGAAACCGATGTACGCAAAGAACACTGCCGATACGCCGGTCATCACGCCACCGAATCCGTTCGGCATGAACGGGTGCCAATTCTCAGTGTTGACGTAGAACGCACCGAGGACGATGACGAGCAGGATGATCGCGAGCTTCACCGCGACCATGATGTTCGAAGCTGTTTTAGATTCACGGATCCCAACGTAGACGAGCGCCGTGATTATGAATACGATTCCGAGCGCCGGAAGATCGGCGATGATCGGCCAGCCGCCGATGTGCGGCGAATCAACCCACGCAGAATATCCATCGAGCTGAGCGCAGGTGATCGTAGCGTCGGCCGTCGTACACGCAGAGCGAAGAGTCGCGAGTGTCGCATCAGAGGCGATCGCATCTTGCACCGCGTGATAACCCTGCGACGCGGTTCGAAAATCCATCGTCCAGTTTGCCGGTATCTTTATTCCGTTCGCCTCGAGCAAGCCCGTGAAGTAATCGCTCCATGAGATCGCGACCGCGATATTTCCAATCGCGTATTCGACGAGCAGGTCCCATCCGATGATCCACGCCAGCAACTCACCAAAACTCGCGTATGCGTACGTGTACGCAGATCCCGCGATCGGAATTTTCGACGCGAACTCTGCGTAGCACAACGCCGCGAATCCGCATGCGACCGCCGCAAAAATAAACAGAAGTATCACCGCCGGACCGCCGCGATTCGCCGCGTTGCCGACCATCGCAAAAATTCCGGCACCGATGATCGCGGCGATCCCGAGCATCGTCAGGTCAAAAGTGTTCAGACTCCGGCGCAATCCGACATCCTCGCCCGGAGCTCCGGGTACGAGCTCCGCGTCCGAGAATCCGGCGGCCGCGTCGGCCTGTATCTGTGCGATGGATTTTTTACGAAATAGAGATGTGCTCATAACTTCAAGGCTGCCCGACGTATGAAATTTTCGAAAGGATGCCGCGGAATGTGCGGCCTGGAATGCGTTTAGCGAATTTTGAACGAAAAAAATAAAAGATGCAATGGAAGTTTGGGATCATTAACTCTTTCTCTGAACAAATCTAAAGAAGCGAGTACGAAGCTTTTTCCGGGGACTCCGTTTACTGCATGGCCGAACTGCATTGGAAGGCCGCAGAATTCCCCTGCCTTGGAAAGAGCGCGATGAAATATCGCGTATATGAAAAAGCAACCTATCCATCAAAATTTGAACACCTCGTTCGTAAACGTCGGTGCTCTCGTTCGGTATCTGCGCCGACTGCAGTTCGTTGGCAGCATTCGCGTCGAGCTCAGCAGTTACGAGGCCGACATCGTTTTCACAAGCAAGCAGATGATCCAGGCGCGCGAGTACGATCACATCGCCGGGCGCATCGCGCACGGCGAACAAGCACTGCAGCGAATACTGATCCGCTGCAAAGAACCGCACGGCCGGATCCATGTTTATAAATCGGTCGAAGGTTACGCCGGAACCGGCGACGGATCCGTCTTTGTCGATAAGGTGATCCTCGTCAAGGCTCGCGAAATGGCCGCGAGTGTCGGCGGAGCATCGGCGAATGGAAAGGCGACGGAGTTCATTCTGAATGTCGGCGAGAGCGAAAACGCTCAGGTGCTCGCAGCGCTTTCGGACCTCCTGAGAACAGTTGATGAGGCGCTGGAGCGCTGCAGTTTGAGCTTCGCCTCGGCATTCGAGCTTTCGTGTAATGCGATCGCCGCGTCGCACCCGTTCATGCAAGGAAAACGGCGAGCTCTGGTTTACAGCAAAGGCGAGATCCGGCTAAACGTCCAAGCGAATCCGTCGAGCGTAGCCGAAGCGGTATTCGCCGCACTCGCACCGATCTTTCGTCGGCTCCGCACCGATCGTAAATATGAATTGCTTTATCTCGATCTGACGGAGAGTCTTCGGGATTCGTCCGTCGCGCGAAGGAACGAATATGTCCGTCTCGGATTAATGCGACATATCGAGGCGCTGCTTGTTGACTAACCGGTCGAATATGGGATTTGCGATTTGGGATCTGGGATTTGCGATTTGGGATCTGGGATTTGCGATTTGGGATTTTCAAATTTCAAATTTCAAATTTCAAATTTGAGATTTGAGATTTGAGATTTGAGATTTGGGGTCTGGGATTTGCGATTTGGGATTTGGGATTTTCAGATTTCAAATTTCAAATTTCAAATTTCAAATTTCAAATTGAGATTTGAGACCTCATTTCTCATTTCTCACTTCTCATTTCTCATTTCTCATTTCTCACTTCTCATTTCTCATTTCTACTCGCTATTTAGACCATAAAGAGAAACGCGAAACTAGGAACTAGAAACTTAAACGGGTTAGACTCGTTTCATGGACTGGAAAATCTTCGGCACTGCATTCCTTACTCTCTTTCTCGCCGAACTCGGCGATAAAACACAACTCGCAATAATCACAATGACGGCGAAGACGGACTCCAAGCTCTCCATCTTTCTCGGCGCAAGCTTGGCCCTTGTTTTCGTTTCGTTATTAGCCGTTCTGTTCGGCGGACTCCTTAGTCAATACATCCCGACCGAATGGCTCCAGCGCATCGTCGCCGTCGCATTTATCATCATCGGCGTGTTGATGTTGTTTGGGAAACTTTAAGGAATTGTCACCGACGATTCTTAGCTTGCGTATGAAGGCGACAGCATAAAGCCAACCAGCCTTAGCTGGGGGCTAAACGCAACAAAGAAAAAGCTCGCGTAGCGAGCGACAGACGATCCAATCTCGAAGTCTGCCACTCGCTACGCGAGCTTCGGAATTTGCTCGGGCCGAAACACCCGCAGTTAAGGCTGGGGGTTTTATGCTGTCGCCGTCTATTGACGGCTATCAGAATTTCTCTACCGCCGTTGTGTCGATCACTTCTTCAACCGACTCGCGAACTTCTGCCGAAACTTCGCGACCTTTGGGGCGACCACGGCAGCGCAATACGGCTGATTCGGATTGTTCGCGAAATATTCCTGGTGATAATTTTCCGCCGGCCAGAACTTGTCGAACTTCGTCACTTCGGTAACGATCGGTTTGTCATAAATTCCCTCGTCGGTGATTTCCTTGATCACGTCCTCCGCGACTTTTTTCTGCTCGTCCGAATGATAGAAGATCGCCGAGCGATATGACGTTCCGATGTCGTTGCCTTGCCGATTCATCTGCGTCGGATCGTGCACCGTGAAATAGACCCGGAGCAGATCCGCGAACGAGAGCTCGTTCGGATCGAAGGTGATCTGCACGACCTCCGCATGACCGGTCGTCTCGGAACAAACTTCCTGATACGTCGGATTCTCCGTGTGTCCTCCCGAATATCCGGAGACGACATCCTCGACTCCTTTCAGATCGTCGAAAACCGCTTCGACGCACCAGAAGCATCCGGCTGCAAGTGTTGCTGTTTCCATAGTTCAAATAAATCAAAGCGGGAACGTTAAATCAACTCAGCCGCCGACTTTATTCCAATCCGTCGAACGTCGTAATGACCTGATAAGAGACGTCGGTCTCGATCGGAGCGTTTCCGGGCCGCACCGCAAGAGCGACCGCGAGCCCGGCGATACGAGCCGCGTCGAGCTCCGGAACAATATCTGAAACAAAAAGGATCTCACCGGGTTCAGCGTCGAGTTGCGCGGCGATGGCGATGTAACTCTTCGGATCGCGCTTCGGACCGATGTTCGTATCGAAATACGACGTGATGAACGGACCGAGGTCACCGTGATCGGTGTAACGAAACAATAGCTTTTGCGCGAGCACGCTGCCCGATGAGAAGATCGCGATAGCTTTTCCATCGGCCTCCCATCTCTCGAAAGCACGCGGCACATCGTCGAAGACGACGGATTTCAATTCGCCGGACTCGTAGCCTTCTTTCCATATCTTTCCCTGGATGGACTTAAGCGGTGTGGATTTTCGGTCTTCGCTGATCAGGAACCCGAGATATTTTGCGACCGACTTCCTGGACGTACGATCGAAATGATCTTTGTAACTCAGATCCTTTTCATGGTCGGCGATAAGCTGTTCGATCTCAGACGCGAGACTTTCGAAGTTCGTCGCGACATAGCCGGGCATTCGATTCCGCGCAAATGGAAAGAGAACGTGGTGCACGAACTCGATCGGCGTAGTCGTGCCTTCGATATCGAGTAAAATCGCTTTCATCAAACTTCATTCCGCCATTTAATTATGTAATTAAAGAACAGGCATGTGGGAAGCACCAAAACAAAGCGGCTCGTATCCCGCGTCGACCCCGCTTTCGGTGTAATGCGGCGTCCAGCCCGACATGTCCTCAAATAATCTGATCGCGCGGACGGTGCGATCGCCGCACAGATTGAACCAGTGGCGCGTGCGGCGGGGAACACGGATCATGTCGCCGGATTCCATCTCGATCGAGACGACATCGCCGTTCGCCGGAGCGATGTGAAAAATTCCATGACCTTGCACGATGAATCGAACTTCATCCTCATCGTGCCAGTGTTCACGATTGAACTTCGCGAGCATTTCGTCGAGACCCGGCGTCGTGGGGACAACATTGATCACATCGGCGGTCACGTATCCGCCTTTGGTTTTGAGTTCGTCGATCTCTTTCGAATATGCGTCGAGGATCTCCTGATCGGTCGCGTCGGCCGCGACTGGATCGAGGTGTTCCCAGTGAGCGTAGTCGATTCCGATTCGAGAGAGATATTTTCTGATCTCATACGCGCTCGTCAGTCTGATTCCTTTTTTTGGTACGTCGACGATCGCCATGGCTCAGTTTAATCCTCTCCCGAGAACCTCAAACAAAAACTCGAATATCTCGATATGACGCCGCGCCTCGCTTACCGACTCTCCCCATGTGTACAGACCGTGACGATGAAGATAGATGCCGTGAATGTCGGGTTGCTCATCGATCACGTTTTCGATCGCCTGCGCGAGTGAAACGTAGTCTTGAGAGTTCTCGATTATCGGAACGTGCTCGAGGTGCTCGTGAGTCGTCACACCCGAAAGACCTTTCAACATTTCGTACCCTTCGATCTCGATCGTTCCGAGTTCGAACGAGAGATCCGAGAGGATCGTGCCCCAAACCGAATGCGTATGCAGAACCGAGCCGACGTTCGGAATCGCGTGGTAGATCGTCAGATGGATCGATGTCTCGGCCGACGGTTTGCCGAAACCTCCGACAATGTCGCCCTCGCCATCCAGCTCTAGAAAACTTTTTTCACCAAGGCTTCCTTTTTCAAGCCCGCTCGCGGTGATCGTGATTCGCATCGGATCACGCGACAGCAGCTTGCTGAAATTCCCGCTTGTGCCAAGCACCCAACCGCGACGGTAAAATTCTCGTCCGGCGTCGGCGAGGTCTTCACATGATTTTGATACGGCCGTTCCCATGAATTTCTCGAAGTTCAATCTATGACCTGGATAGTCGCCAACGGACTGGACCGCAGGCAGCCTGCCTGCAACGTCGTGGCTTCCGCGACGTCAAACTTCGCAGATTCGACATCGCGCTACCCTTTTCGTGCTTCGCACTCATGCAGGCAAGGCTGCCTGCGGTCCAGTCGCAACTAGAAACAAGAAACTAGAAACTAGAAACTCCTATTCCTCATCCTCTCTCAGCTTCTCGATCACCGAAAGATCTTCGAGCGTCGTCACATCACCGGCGACGGTTCCGCTCGTCGCTAATTCTCGCAACAAGCGTCGCATAATTTTTCCCGAACGAGTCTTCGGCAGCGCATCGGTGAATCGAATGTCGTCCGGCTTCGCCAGCGCTCCGATCTCTTTCGCGACATGAGCACGCAGCGCTTCCTTTAATTCTTCATTTCCCTTCCGCCCGCCTTCAAGCGTGACGAACGCTGCGATCGCTTGCCCTTTCAGATCGTCGGGTCGGCCGACGACGGCGGCCTCGGCGACGGCCTCGTGCGAAACGAGAGCCGACTCGACTTCCGCGGTTCCCAGTCGATGACCACTGACGTTGATGACATCATCGACGCGGCCCATGATCCAGAAATATCCGTTCTCGTCACGACGAGCTCCGTCGCCGGCGAAATAGCAATTCGGGATGTCAGACCAGTAAGTTTGTTTGTAACGTTCGTCGTCGCCCCACAGCGTCCGCAGCATCGAAGGCCACGGATGCTTGATCACGAGATATCCGCCTTCGTTCGGACCAACCGGGTCACCCGACTTAGTCACAACATCGACGATGATCCCGGGAATCGGAAGCGTCGCTGTTCCGGGAACTGTCGGAGTCGCTCCGGGAAACGGCGAGATCATGATGCCTCCCGTCTCGGTTTGCCACCACGTATCGATGATCGGACATCTTCCTTTTCCGATGACCTCGTGATACCACATCCACGCTTCGGGATTGATGGGTTCGCCGACCGTTCCGAGCAGACGCAAGCTCGAGAGATCGTGCTTCGCCGGATACTGCTCGCCCCACTTTATAAACGCGCGGATCGCCGTCGGCGCTGTGTACAGAATGTTGATCTTGTGTCGATCGATCATCGCCCAGAAGCGATCGAAGTCCGGAAAGTTCGGCGCGCCTTCGTACATGAAAACCGTCGCACCGTTCGCAAGCGGGCCGTAGACGACATAACTGTGACCGGTGACCCAACCGATATCGGCCGTGCACCAGTAGATGTCCTCGTCCTTCAGATCCATCACCATCTTCATCGAATACGCCGTCTGGGAAATGTATCCGCCCGTCGTATGAAGAATGCCTTTTGGTTTTCCGGTCGTGCCCGATGTGTAGAGGATGAATAACGGATGTTCGGAGTCGAGCGGTTCGGCTGCACAATCGTCGACGACCGTTTCCATCAGCTCGTGCCACCAGTGATCGCGACCGTGTTTCCACGCGACTTTCGAGCTTGTCCGTCTGAACACGATAACGTTCTCGACGCCGGGACATTGATCGGCGGCGCGATCGACGATGTCCTTCAACTTGATCTCGTTTCCGCGTCGATAACCGCCGTCGGCCGTGACGATAACTTTGCACCCGCCATCGTTGACTCGGTCGCGGATCGCATCTGCGGAGAAGCCGCCGAAGATGACCGTGTGCGTCGCGCCGATCCGTGCACACGCGAGCATCGCTATCGCGAGCTCCGGCACGAGCGGCATGTAAAGCGCCACGCGGTCGCCGGTTTCGACTCCAAGCTTTTTAAGTACGTTCGCAAACTTCGAGACCTGCCGATGGAGTTGGAGATACGTGAGCGTTCGCACTTCTCCGGGTTCCCCTTCCCAAATGATCGCCGCCTTATTTTTGCGCCATGTCGTGAGATGACGATCAAGACAGTTGTAGGAAATGTTCAGCTCGCCGCCGACGAACCATTTCGCGAACGGCTCGTTCCATTCGAGCACCGTGTCCCATTTCTTGAACCAGTGAATTTCTTCGGCCTGCTTCGCCCAGAAAGCTTCCGGATCTTTTGCGGCTTCGTCGTATAGTCGCTTGTACTCTTCGAAACTTTTTACGTGCGCATTTGCAGCGAAGTCCGCCGGCGGAGGAAACATTCTCGATTCGTGAAGAACCGATTCGATCGAGCTCGAGTCTGACATAGGATGAAGTATAAATGTTCCCGGCAGGTCAGTACCAACTGAGCATGACGTCCGGTATAAATTCGGAATCTCCGGCTGCGTTAGCGGACCGATGCGTTTAGCCGTGGCCCTTCAGGCCACGGCAAGCTCGAAAGAAAATCTCGTCGCGTAGCGACGATTGAGGTTCAATCGTCGCTAACGCGACGTACGGATGTTCCGGTTTTCCGTGGCCTGAAGGCCCACGGCTAAACGCATCGGTCCGCTAACGCGGCCGCTCGCGCAAATCAAAAACTAAAACGATCGCGATCTGAATCACCAGCACCAGCAACGCCGCGAATAACAGAACCGCGATCCCGAAACGTAATCCGCCGTAACTGGTCGAGATCTGTCCGATCAGCCAACTCACAAATGCCGAGCCGCATGTGCCGGCGATGAACACCGGCGTCGCGTTGCGCGTTGCACCCGCACCAAAGACTTTCGTAAACCGCACCATGTTCGTCGGAAAGATCGCCGATGATCCGAGTCCGGAGATCGCGGCTCCGACGACCGATAGCGAATCCGCAAAGAACACGAGCAGCGAGATCCCAATCAGAAGCGTGACGGCGCAGATCGAGATAAGAGTGCTTTCACGCAATCGGCGGGAGATAAGCGAAGCCAGGCCGCGGCCGAAAACAAGAAATGCGAAGTAGACGGTTGTCAGGTTGATGACGTTCGATGCCTTATCGAACGTGTCAGAATACGTCGTGAGCCATCCGCCCATCGACGATTCGATCCCGATGACAAAGAATCCGAAAAGAACGAACAACCACGCTGCGGGCCGGCTCCAAATCCTGTCGGCAGATTCGTCCACCGGCGAAGACATGGCAACGACGTGAACCGATCCCCGGGCGGAAACAAAACAGACAGCGAGTAGAACGAGTCCGACGACGAGTGATGCCGTGACCGACACGAGACTATTATTCTGCGAGAATGCTGCGACAAACGGATAGCTGCAGATCGCGCCGATTCCCCACGCGAAATTTATCAGATTGATCGCCGCCGCCTGGCGCTCAACCGGCGTGATCTCGATCGTCAAAAGATTCACCGCCGGTATTGTGAAACCAAGTCCGATACCGTAAACAAAGATCGCGATCCAACAGGCGAAGAAGGTTTCACAGTTCAAACCGGGCAGTCCGACGATCATCATTACGATGCCGATCACGGTTGTTGTTACGAATCCAAATCGCCGCGCTATTCTCGTCACGAACAATGTGCCGAGCAGCGATCCGCCATAGAACGCGATAAAAAATGTCCCGGCTTCCGCGTCGTTTAGATGAAGTCGCGTGCTGAGGATCGGTAGTACCTGACCGAGCAGCAGCGTAATGATACCGATGACGAAGAAGCCGAAAAGCGTGTAGTATTTTAGCGATCTCTGCTTGTCCGGCATTGCTGGTAATGTTATTCGCCTCGCGCGCGTTACGTCAAAATGAAACGACTATCCTCATTACTCTTCATCATTTTTATCTCGAGCCATGCTTATGCATCCTTACGATCGATCGGGAACGTAATGAGTGTCACGCGGCCGAAAACTACAGGTGTCGTTTTGAATACAACGAGCCGTGCGAAGGTCTCGATCGACTTCTTCGACATCGATGTCATTCGCATCCGCGTCGCAGCGAGCGGCGCTTTCGAACGCGACTTTTCATACGCGATCGATTATTCGGTTGAGCGTCACACGCCGATCACGAAGCTCGCGCAGAATGCCACCGAGATAACGCTTTCAAACTCCAACGGCGCAAAGGTCGTCATATCGAGATCACCGTTCGCGATCCGAATACTTGATGAAAACGGCGCGACCGTTGTAAGTGACGACGCGACGCGGCCGATTCTTTTTGATTCCGAAACGGGCGAGATCCAAACTTCAAAAACGAGAAACGGCGAAGTTGAAACTTACTACGGCTTCGGCGAGAAAGCATTTGCCGAGATGTCGAGGAACGGAAAGTTCATCGTGAACTGGAACACGGACACGTTCTCGTATCCGGTCGGTACTGATCCGGTTTATCAGTCGATCCCATTTTTCTACGCGCTCCGCGACGGGAAAGCGTACGGACTATTTTTTAACAACACTTATCGGACGTGGTTCGACATGGGCAAGAGCGCGCCAAGCCGATACTCGTTCGGAGCCGACGGAGGCGAGCTCGATTACTTTGTCTTTACCGGCGGAAAAGAGCGGGCACCAAAACGAATTCTCGAGGATTACGCGAATCTTACCGGCAAGACACCGCTGCCTCCGATCTGGGCGCTCGGCAATCATCAGTCGCGCTGGTCATACTTTCCCGAGAAGCGCGTGCGTAAGATCGCGGAAGGTTTTCGGAGGCGGAAGATCCCGGCCGATGTGATCCATCTCGACATCGATTACATGGATGGCTATCGAGTCTTCACTTGGGACAAGACTCGATTTCCGGATCCAAAAAAAATGATCGCCGATCTGAAAGCGGACGGATTTCAAACTGTGCTGATCATCGATCCGGGAATCAAGGTCGATCCGACCTACTCCGCTTACGCAGACGGAAAACGACTCGGGATGTTCGTGAAGAATCCCGACGGAACTGAATTGAATCGCAATGTGTGGCCGCAGTCATCGGCGTTTCCGGACTTCACAGATCCAAAGGCGCGCGAATGGTTTGGTGCTGAGTTCAAACGAAATATCGAGGAAGGCGTCGCGGGTTTTTGGAACGACATGAACGAGCCCGGAGTCTTTCTTGATGAGAAAACACAAAAGCCGGACATCACTCATCATCCCGATAAAACTTTTCCATCCAATACTCCGCATTTCGGCGAAGGAGCCGGCGGAACACACAAGCGATATCACAACGTCTACGGAATGCAGATGGCGAGATCGACATTCGAGGGCGTGAAAAAACTTCGACCCGAAAAGCGTCCGTTCGTTTTGACGCGGGCGGGATTCGCGGGCATCCAGCGATTCTCTGCGGTCTGGACCGGTGACAATTACGCGAGTTGGGATCATCTCGCGCTCTCGATCCCGATGCTGACGAATTTGAGTGTGTCCGGTGTTCCGTTCGTCGGATGCGATGTCGGCGGGTTCAACGATCGTCCGAGCGGCGAGTTGTACACGCGTTGGCTTCAGGCTGCGGTGCTCACTCCGTTTCTGCGTTCGCATTCCGTGGGCTGGGCGGGAAACAAAGAGCCGTGGGAATACGGTGAAGAGTTCACGCCGATCAATCGTGCATCGATCGAATTGCGTTACAAATTTCTCCCGTATCTGTACTCACTTTTCTACCAGCACGAACGCACGGGACATCCCGTGATGCGTCCGTTGTGGTACGAATTTCCGGATGACAAATCGACATATTTGATAAGCGACGAATATCTCGTTGGCGATGACGTCCTCGTCGCACCGGTTGTGAAAGAAGGAATGCGATGGCGTGAAGTTTATCTTCCGGCCGGTGCTTCCTGGATCAATTGGTGGACCGGTGAAAAGCTCGACGGCGGTAAGCAGTATCGCGTCGAGGTTCCACTCGATCGACTGCCGCTGTTCGTACGCGTCGGCGCAGTCATCGCGACGCAGGAAG
Organism: Acidobacteriota bacterium; assembly: GCA_003223025.1. Lineage (GTDB taxonomy): Bacteria > Acidobacteriota > Blastocatellia > Pyrinomonadales > Pyrinomonadaceae > OLB17. Next base: position 2,551 of record QHXR01000032.1, on the reverse strand, counting down.
TGATCCAACACACCGGCGAGATGCCGGGAGCGGCGATCACTCTTAACGTCATCGCCGGAATCGCTCCGGGCAACAAAGAGATCGTAGATATTCATCAGGACGCGGGTGATGGTTACGGGTATCGGCAGAGCGAATCACGGACGATCCGGGTAGAGCACAGTCAAGGCATTTTGAAGATCATCCGTATCGGAAACTTCAACGGACAGAAGATCCGTTATATCGAGGTCATCGGCGTTACCGTCGAGCCGCGCGAAATCCGGGCGGATGGAAAGAAGTTGGAATTCAAATACGATGCTGTAATGAAGAGACTGCGAGTCGAAATAGCGGATGATGTGAAGGAAGTGATGATGGCGCGTTGATGGGCTGACAACAAAGAAGCTGGCCGAGTCTTCAAGGCCGGGTCGTTCTCTCAAGCAAATCAACTAAATCAAAGCAGCAAAAACTCCCCTCCTTCCGAAGGAGGGGTGCCGAGGCTTTGCGAGGCGGGGTGGTTCTCTCGCCGCTCATTTCCGGCGACAAGAGTTTCGGGATGTGCTGCGAGAACCACCCCGTCAGCCGAAGCGGCTGCCACCCCTCCTTCGGAAGGAGGGGAGTCTTTGTTGTTAGCTGATTCACACAATCTGTTTGTGGATAACTATTTTTCTCCCGTCACCCGAGCCGTCGAGCTTCTGACGACCAACGTAGGCTCGACACTTAACACTTCCGGAATCGTCGCATCCTTCCCTTCCGTCAATCTTTCAAGCAGAGTTTGCGCCGCGAGTCTTCCCATCTCGAAAAGCGGTTGGCGGATCGTAGTCAGCGCGGGGTTATGGAACGCAGCGGCGTAGATGTCGTCGAATCCGAGTACCGAAACATCGGCTGGCACACGTAAACCCATTTCCTCGAGAGCGCGTATCGCGCCGATCGCGGAGATGTCGTTGAACGCAAACACGGCGGTGAATTTTTCACCCGTTGCGAGAAGCGTCTTCATCGCGGAGTATCCGACCTCGGGCGACGGCGAATCGCCCTGGAGCTGAATCTTCAAACGCGGATCGATCGGGATCCCTCGCTTGGCCAATGCATCGCAGATCGTATCGAAGCGGACAACCGTATCCGAGCTAAACTCCTGTCCCTTGATCACCGCGATCCGTCGATGTCCAAGATTGTAGAGGTGTCCGACTCCGAGCTCCGCGGCGTGCTGGTGATTCAGGATCACGTTCGTCACACCCAAAACATCCTCGTGCCCCGAGACATTCACCGTCGGCAGACTTGGCTGGCGCCGGATAGGAGTATCAACCGCGATCACTCCTTCGACCTGTCGCTCGGCGAGCATTCGAGGCAGATCGACGATCAGTTGCTCCCGATGAAGATGACTCGCCGTCAGATAGAAATATCCCTGTGTCGAAAGTACCGCCTCGACTCCGTTCAGCACCATCGACGAGTAGCCGTCGCTTAGCTCGGGAACGATCACACCAAACGTGTGTGTCCGCTGAACACGCAGCGAACGAGCGAGGTAATTGGGTTTGTAGTTCAGCTCGCGAGCGGCTGAAAAGATCCTGTCTTTCGTTTCCTGCGGAATCGAGCCGGCGGTAGGTGCGTCGTTCAAAACGAGCGAAAGCGTCGTCGTCGAAAGATTCAAGTGCGCCGCGAGCTGTTTGAGGCTGACGCCATCGGTTCGGGCGATGCGCCCGGTCAAATCATCGCCCTGATCTTTGCTCTTACGCGGCATGGCAGAGATAGTCGCACACGCCTAATTTCAAATCAACGTTGTCGATCTTACAGAACTTTGGACAAACGTCGGCTCAGTGACAAAACAAACGGCGTAACCCTGCTAATCATAAAAGATAGAAAGCCCACCCGGGCGAAAACAAATTTGTTGACACGGAAAAACGAACGGTGCTATAAAGCTACTAAAACGATTTACTAAAACGATTTAGTTGTAACGGACCGAAACCCCAAACCTCTTTATGCCGGTCCTAAAAATCGTCTCAAATCTCTAAATCGCTTTCGCGTGCTTTATCAACAACTCTGGAGGAATCTTATGCGGCGAATAAATTTCGGGCCGGTCAATGTAATTGGCTGCCTGCTCTTGGTAATGCTCTTCTCAGTCATCGCTAATGCGCAATTCCGGGCCGGTGTGCAGGGCGTAGTGACCGACAACGCGGGCGGTACCGTGCCGGGAGCGACCGTCACCCTTACAAACAAGGAAACGAACCAGACTCAAACGACTCAATCAAGCGACGACGGCTTTTATCGTTTTTCATCGCTGCAACCCGGAGTCTACACAGTCACCGTGGAGAAGGACGGATTTAAGAAAGGTGTCGTTGATGACCTAAAGATCGATGCCGAGGCGACAGCCGGACAGGACATAAAACTGGAGGCCGGCGTCATCAGTGAGGTTGTAACCGTCCAGGCCGATGCAGCTCCTCTCCAAACCGAAGACGCTAATATTCGGAAGACGGTGACGAACGAAGAGATCAAACGTCTTCCGCAAGTCGGTCGAGATCCGTACGAACTCGTGCGTCTGACGCCGGGCATTGTCGGAATAGGAGCAAGGGGAAGCGGCGGTGCG
>QHXR01000031.1 GCA_003223025.1 Acidobacteriota bacterium | reverse complement strand
AGACGTGCTAGCCGCGCAGAACGATATCGCTCAGGCAGTCGCGCGGAATTTACAAGTTAAGTTGATGCCGTCTGACGCGGCTCTTTTAGAAAAACGGTATACGCAAAATGTGGAGGCGTATCAGCTCTATCTGCGGGGCCGCTTTCACGTTTATAAGTTATTGCCCGATGAGATCCGTCAGGGGATCTCGTACTATCAGCAGGCGATCGATCTCGATCCGAATTACGCTCTCGCCTATGCCGGAAGCGCGGATGCATACCGCTCGCTCGCGGTCGGAAGCGAAGTCTCCCCGCCCGACTCTCTTGCAAAATCGAAAGCAGCCGCGAACCGCGCGATCCAGATAGACGATTCGCTTTCGGACGGTCACACGACGCGCGGAATGACTCTGTTTTGGGGTGACTGGGATTGGTCGGGTGCGGAAAAAGAGTTAACGCGCGCAATTGAACTCAATCCTAACGACGTGAACGCCCACACCTATTACGCTCATCTGCTGTCTAACACGGGACGCCATGAAGAAGCACTCAGTCAGGTAAAGATCGCTCGAGAATTGGATCCGCTGTTTCCATTCGCGGGCGCTCTGGAGGGTCAGTTTTTATCTCAGGCGGGCAAGTTTGATGAATCGCTTGACCGACTGCAAAAAACAATGGAGCTGGCTCCGAATTTCTGGATGCCGCATCTGTTCGCATCCGCAACTTACATCGAGAAACAGATGTTCCCGGAGGCTCTTACGGAAGCGCGAAAGGCGCGTGAGCTCTCGGCCGCGTCGACATATTCCAATGCTCTCGAATGCTATGCGCTCGCGAAGTTGGGAAACCGCGATGAGGCAGAGAAAGTTCTCCGCGAAATGTTTGAGATCCGGAACACGCGAGGCATGCCCGCGTCGCACATCGCGATCGCTTACCTCGGTCTGGGCGATAACGAAAATGCGCTCGAGTGGCTGGAGAAAGGTTATGCCGAGCACGATCCGAAAATGGCGTTTCTCAAGATCGATCGAAAGTGGAATAACCTGCGCTCGTCGCCGCGGTTCATTGAGCTGATGAAAAAAATGAATTTTTAGTAAGCGTTCCCTTGTGTCTTGTTGGAGTATGCATCCGTTAGGCTAACTACAAGTTCGGCGCTCTTGTCGTTGACAATAAAGCCTAGGGATAAGCTGTTTAGGTTCAAATAAAAAAGCTCGCTGAAGGCGAGCAACCGTTGTTCGTCGCTTTCAGCGACGGAAACCTGTCGTTGCGGTACCTAGGGTTTCACTCGCTTCGCTCATTCAACCCTAGGCTTTAATGTTCGTCGCCTTCGGCGACAGACCGCTATCACGCCGGCTACCGACAAAACATCTCATCACCTCACGATCAATACGAACCGGAACCGTCGTGCGTTCATTATCTCGAATGAGCGAAAAACCTATTCACTTTGCGGACGCAGTTCGGTATCCTGTTCAAAACACAAGGAGAAAACATGGAACGCAAAAGCGCAGACGAATATCCGCAGGAGTTACTCGACCTCTTTCACGAATACCAGCACGGCGATATCGACCGTCGTGCATTCCTCCGTGGTGCGACGAAGTTTGCCGTCGGCGGTCTCACGGTCGCGGCGATCTTCGAAAGCCTCAGACCAAATTACGCGTGGTCGCAGACGATACCGAAAGACGACAAAGATCTGAAGCTCGGCTACGAGACCGTGCCTTCGCCCGATGGCAATGGCTCGATCAAGGGTTACCTAGCACGTCCGGCGAAAGGGAAGAAATTTCCGACGGTACTCGTCATCCATGAGAATCGCGGTCTCAATCCGTATATCGAAGACGTCGCGCGCCGCTTGGCGAAGGCGGGCTACATGGCATTTGCACCGGACGGACTCACATCCGTCGGCGGTTATCCCGGTACCGACGAAAAAGGCGCAGAGGCGTTCAAGAAAGTCGACGGCAAGAAGATGACCGAGGATTTCGTCGCGTCGGCGAAGTGGCTCAAAGCACGGCCTGATAGCAAAGGGAAGTTAGGTGCCGTCGGATTCTGCTTCGGTGGCGGAATGGTCAATCAACTCGCAGTCCGGCTCGGCAAAGATCTCGACGCCGGCGTCGCGTTCTACGGACGACAGGCCGGTGCAGCGGATGTCCCGAAGATCATGGCTCCACTGATGCTGCATTACGCCGGTAACGACAAGGGCGTGAACGATGGCATCCCCGCGTACGAGGCCGCGCTGAAAGCGAACAATAAAAAGTACGAGCTCTTCATGTACGAAGGAAAGCAGCACGGATTTCACAACGACACGACTCCGCGTTTTGATCCCGACGCAGCGAAGCTCGCATGGGAACGGACGTTGGAATTTTTCAAGAAGAACTTGAAGTGATATCGACAATAGTTTATGCCTAACTCGCTCTCGCTCCGCTCCCACGTTTTGTTACTCGCATTATTCTTTGCGGTATTGACGGACGCTGCTCTCGGCCAGTCGGAACACGCTCCTGCAAATGAAGCAAACGCGCAGAACCTCGTTGTCGCTGCAAATCAGTTTTACAAGCTCAAACAATACGACCGCGCAATTGAAGTTGCGAAGAACGCGGTCGTGCTCCTTCCGAAGGATCATCGACCGTGGGCGATCATCGGCAATAGCTACACCGCACAGTGGAAGATGAAAAGCGCATCCGAGGCGTACGCGAAAGCAGCGGAAATCAATCCGGGTCTAAAATATCTTTGGTACCTTAAGGCTTTTGCCGACAGAAATCGAAACGCTCGCGAAGAATCGATCGCTGCAGCGAAGAAAGCGATCGAGCTCGATCCTAATTACGCGGAAGCATACATCGTTCTCGGGCAGTCGCTCGGGATGGGAAGCAAGGATACGAAAGGAGCACTCGAGGCATTTCGCAAGGCGTTTAAGGCGAAGCCCGAACTGATCCAGGCAGCGGAGGAATACGGAAGCGAACTTTCGTATCATGGTGACGAGAAAGGAGCTGAAGAGGTTTACAGGAAGTCGTTGGCTTCCGATCCGAATGGTATGGCTTGTCGTTTTCTGCTCGGCCGTCTTCTCGTCAAACGGGGACGCCTCGCGGAAGCTCGCGAGATCTGGAATGGACGGAAGTACGACGAGACTAATACGTTTCCTCTGTTCATCACCCTTCTCGAGCGTGCTGAGAAGAAGAAAGCAGCGATCGATAAACTTGCGGCCAATCCCGAAGACGCGCAGGCATTGTTTGAAATGGGAATTATTGAAATGGATGGCGAGTCCTGGGTCGTCGATGACAGGCAAAAACGCGCGATAAAGTATTTCAAAAAGGCTCTCGTCAAGAAGCCCGATTTTGTGCAAGCCCAATACACGATCTGCAAAGCGTATGTGCAAATCGCCGATACCGATAAGGACGCCAACCCGGATCTGGATAGAGAGCTTGCTGCGCTTCGTCGAATGGATCCGAAAGTGGCCGGCGAGATCGAAGAGTACCGGAAAACCTATTCCGGAAGCATCAAAGGTTTTTCAGCCTTACCCGTGGATCAATGAGTTCTAGCTACTCGAAGAATTAGACGTGACACTCGAATTTGAAAATCTTAAACACGATCCCGACCTCGAATCACAATCTGGCCCGGGAGGCACGCTTATTTTTTTGGATGGAGACTCGTACTGTGTCGTGGGTCCGGAATTTATCAGTGTCGAGGAAAGCGACTGCTACGCGTTCGGCGAAACGAAAAAGCAGGCGATCGCGAATTACGCGGCTCGAATTAGGTCACGTGGTTATCCCTAGTAACGCGAGGCATGAGTCGCCTAAGAAGTTTTGTTCGTGTCTTTTTAGTGTGCTTCGTGTGTTTCGTGGTTCGGCTTTTAGTCGTGACTAGAGATCGCAGCTGACGAAACTCAAAAGAGGGAACCACGAAGCACACGAGCCACACGAAAAAGACACGAATTGAAGAGCGGCGGTGAGGCATTCTCGTATTGGAACGGATCTGCCCCAACCTGTTTCGTCAATTTCCGCTCACGTGAGCAGAATTGTTCGTGCATGCTGTCGGTAACCTGTGACGTCCGTCCGGAGATAAAAGACTATGAAGCCGATTCTTTTCGCTGCTGTTCTGGTATTGGGCATTTCCTCGATCGCTGTCGGGCAATATAAGAAAGGCAGCGTCGAAGAAAAGTTGATCCAGATGGACAAGCTGTGGACGTCTGCCGAATTAAAAGGCGATAAGAACGCGGCGAGTGCTCTTATCGCCGACGATTATTTTGGCACGACGCAGCGGGGCGAGGTCGAGAATAAAGCGCAGTATCTTGCAGGTGTGGTGCCTAATTCCGACTTTGTGAAATCGGACGATTACAAAGTTACGGTCTATGGCAACACGGCGATCATGACACATCGCGGAACGGTCTCGGGTGTGAGGAACATCCAGTTTCGAAGCACACATATTTGGATGAAACGCAGCGGCAAGTGGCAGGTCGTTTCGCACCATGGCAGCATGATCACGCCACCCGATTTAGGCGACAGCCAGTGAAGGGATTTGGGATTTGGGATTTGGGATTTGGGATTTGAAATTTACAATTTGAAATTTGAAAGACATCGACCGCAGGCCACACAACCGTACGAACAATCTTTTTTCTGTGGACATACGCAAAGGAACGACCTCTCTCCCGTTACTGCCGATCGTTTCGCGAAACGTAAACCGAATTTACTGATGTCGCACCTGTATACGGATTTGGAAACTCGACGTTGTGAGATGTCGCAGAACCGAATGCTTCGTGCAGACGTTTGGTGAATTCCTCGTTCGCCGGATCATTGGACCAAAGCGCAAAGACTCCGCCCGGTTTAAGTTGGTTTCGGATCGCGACAAGGCCTTCGGATGTGTATTGCGACTCGTTGGTTTGATCAAGGTAATGTTCGGGCGAGTGATCGATATCGAGTAACACCGCGTCGAACTTTTTCCCCGCATCGAAACTTGTGCGTGCAAGCTCGAAGAAATCGCCCTGCTTCAATTCGCACCTTTCATCATCGCTGATCAACTTCCCGAGCGGCACCAGTCCGGCTTGATGCCAATCGATCACTGCTTGAAAAAGATCGATGACGAGAAGTCGGTTTACCATCTTGTTTTTCAAAACCTCGGCCGCCGTGTAACCCAATCCTAAACCGCCAACCACAACCTCCAGTTCACCTTCAAGAGGTGACAATCCAAGCGTCGCAAGTTGGCGTTCGCTTTCGGTGAAGAGACTCGACATCAAATATTCCTCGCCTAGCTTCACTTCGAAAACTTCCTGATTCTGCAGACGCGGTTCGAGTCGTCGACGAAGCGTGAGGTCGCCGAGCGGAGTTTTTTGATAGCCCAGTTCTTGAATCTGCATCGCCAACCAGTGTACGTCATAGAAGAGAAGTCATCGATGGGATAGGGGAGAAGGACTAGTCTTCATGCGGGCGAGGGGCGAGATTGTTCATCGCTTTCAGCGACCGATTCGTCGTAATACAGCCTAGGGTCTCGTGAGCAATGCTCACTCAACCCTAGGCTTTAATGTTCGTGGCCTTTGGCGACAAGAAGCGTCCGGGAATGTCCTTCGGGTGTGGCCACGATAAGCTCATGGGAGATCATCCGACAGAATTACGGAGTAGGCTCGTCGATCAGATATCCGCTCATCGCAATGGTAAAGGAACAATCCGAGCCGTTAAGGGCGCTGCATTCCGCCCATACGGTCACCGGATCTCTATCATTTGCATAGATCAGCACATTTTGCGATGCTGCTGCGAAATTAACCGAACCAGTCCACCCGGCGGAGCCTTCGGTCGGGTTCAGAAAGTAGCCGTTGCGACGGTCGCTCCCCGGATCACCCGGAAAACTCGGAGGGTCGATGCATGCAGACTCTCCTGTGCAGGTTATGATCGCAACTCGCCCCTTGATTCCCACAGATGCAAAGACTCGAGTAGAGACGAATTCAATAACGAGCATCTTACCGTTCGGCACGCTGTAGTTAATTACCGACCCGCAACCGAATACATCGTGGCACGTGCCTTTTAGTTGAATGGGTATTTTCTTCGCGCTGTTTACGTCACTGACCTTTAGTGTAGTGTTCGGAGCATTGGTGACGCCCACCGGCCCCGCAACGTTCACCGGCCCCGACACGCCGACTGTTCCCGCGACGTTAACATCGCCGGTCACGCTTACCGGTGCATTCGGTGCGGTCGTCACTGTCACCGGAGCGTTTGGCGCGCTCGCGACCGTAACAACTCCCGTGACCGGTATCGGTGTTGTATTCACGACTTCGACCGGAGACGACGGCCGGCCCTGTCCCATTGCGGTCACGGCCATCCCAAACGCAAACGAAACGGCCCCCATTCCATAAAATATTGCTCTGAACATTTTCATCGTTACTGATCTCCTTTAGTAGATAAATTCAAAAACTGACGAGGCGATTCGCTAACGTACAATCCATAGGCCGAACTCGTCCTGAATTTATCCTCAAGTTATTCTCAATTTAGGTTTGAGGACGCCAATTGCGAGCTGGACGCACGTTTGATCGGACGAAGGCGGGGAATCTCTTTGCAGATTTCCAAGCATCCGGCAATAATACTCGTCAAAGTTTCGCCACCCCCAAAGATCTGTTCACTCTATGCCAAAGGTCCTGCTCGCATTTTTGACCGTTTTGATCCTCGCGCAATTCGGGGGGGCGGACCCGCCGTTCAGACAGGCTAACAAGGCGGACCAATTTCTGATCAAGCGATGGTCGACCGAAGACGGCATTCCACAAAACACTGTTACGTCCATCGTTCAGACGCGAGACGGGTATATCTGGATCGGGACATTCGGCGGTCTCGCGCGATTCGACGGAATACGATTCACGGTCTTCGATTCAGCGACCGTACCGATCCTGACCGGCAATCGAATACTCTCGCTCTTCGAAGATTCGCACGGCACCCTTTGGATCGGAACGGAAACCGGCGAGGTTTACAATTTGCGAAACCTGAAGTTCGAAGCGATTGGAACCGTAGCCGGATTTCAGCGAAGGACTGTTTGGGGATTCGCGGAAGATACGGCCGGCAATTTGTTTATCTCTTCAGGTTCCGGGCTTGAGAGAGTCGCTCTCGATGCATCGGGTGCGATAGTTCCGGCGTCCGGTAAGATCCTGACAACCGCTGCGACCGACGGTTTGTGCAAACATCCGTCCGGAGCAGTTTGGATCAAGGTCGGGTCGGAATACTTTGCGATCGAAGACGATAAATTAATTCCGGCCGCAGATAAGGGAATTTCGCTGCCGATCCGGACCATGCGAATGACCTTTGCAGATGACGGGCGTGCGTTCGTCGGTTCGTACACGACGCTGGGTATTGCTGAGTACGGAACCTATCACGAGATCGTTCCCATCGAGGCTAAGATCCATCAATCCGGATACTCGCTCGGAATAACTGACGAAACGTTCTGGTATCAGCAGGCAGACGAGCTGATCGAGATTCGCCAAGGCGAACTGATCCGCCACGATCTGAAGGGCTTCGTGTCGGGTGGGTCACGCGCGATGCTATTCGACAATGACGGAAACATCTGGATAGCGACTCAATACGATGGACTCGTCCGTTTGACGCGACGAAAGATCGGTCTGGCGAGTGATCTTACCGACATCGAGGTAGCCGGAATAATCACGACGGCAGAAGACCGACAAGGCACGGTTTGGCTGGGCGGACCGCAATTGTTCAAAGTCAAAAACGGATCGGTCACCACGTTGACCGATCTTGAGCGCCAAGGTTCGTTCATCCGCACTATGGCGGTCGATTCGAACGACGCCTTATGGGTAAGCGGAACAGCCGGACTCTTCACGCTCGAAAACGACAAACTAATTCAGGTTTCGGAACCACCGCTCGAACGCCGGGACGTGAATTCGATGTACTTCGATCGTGTGGGAAACCTTTGGCTTGGTAGTAACAAAGGGCTAAACCGCCGTTCTCCGGACGGTGAATATACGAACTACTCGACCGAGAATGGCCTTGTAGATAACGACGTTCGGTTCATCACCGAGACACGTGACGGAACACTCTGGCTCGGCACAACCCACGGAGTTAGCAAATTGAAGGACGGCAAGTTTGAGAATATCTCGACCGAAGATGGTTTGCCCGCCGCATTCGTAAGAGATATCTACGAAGACGAGGATGGCACTATCTGGCTCGGAACATATGGTGGCGGGATCGTCCGTCTCCGCGGAGGCGAGATGGTCGCGATCCGGCGCTCGGAAGGCTTACCGAATAACTTCGTATCGCGCATACTCGTCGACAACGGGGGCAAGTTTTGGATCCTCAGTAATCGCGGAATTTTTGCGGTGTCTCGGAGCGAACTTAACGAAGTCGCGGACCGAAAAAAGGGAAACCTCGTCGGCTCGATCTATGGAACTGCCGACGGCATGCCGTCGAGCGAGGCAAATGGAGGCCACCAGCTCGCAGGCTTTAAGGCCGCGAACGGTAAGTTATGGTTTCCGATGTTGAAGGACGTCGTGATCATCGATCCGGAAAACTCGACTCATTCCCGTCCCGGAATCGAGATCGAACTTGCGACGTCGCGATCGGGCTCGACCGATCCGGTCGCGCCATCCGAACTTTTCGACCCGAGCGAATTGCTTCAGATCGCCGACGACGAGCGAAATCTCGAGATTGAATACACGGGCTTAGATTTTACGAGGCCGGAGGATCTCAGATTTTTTTATAAACTCGAAGGCCTCGAGAATGAGTGGGTCGATGCCGGCTCGCGGCGAACTGCATTCTATCCTTATCTTCCGGCCGGCGATTATACGTTTCAGGTAAAAGCGCTGAATGCGAGCGGCGTTTGGAGTGAGCGGACGGCGACCTTGAGAGTAAACGTCGAGCAGAGATTCTGGGAAACTCGCTGGTTTACGTCCCTTGCTTTTGCGATCGTCATCGGGATCGGCGGTTTCGTGTTCCTCGCACGGCAACGCCGTCAAGCGGAACGAACTGAGGTTCAGCGAGAATTTTCGCGTCGACTGCTCTATACGCATGAGTCGGAACGGCAGCGTATCGCCACCGAGTTGCATGACGGATTGGGTCAGAATCTTTTGTTGATTAAAAACTGGGCGTCGCTTGCAAACGGGGAGGATCCGTCGTCCGATGACGTCTCGGCTTATCTTGGGAAGATTTCGAACACCGCGGCGGTGTCGATCGAAGAAACTCGCACGATAGTCCGCGAACTTATCCCTCAAAATCTTTCGCTCTTTGGATTGACGGAAGCGATCATGAACATGATCGACCAGATCCAGGACGCCAGCGGAGTCGTCTTTGACGCAAGGGTGCAAAATATAGACGATCTGTTATCGAAAGAATCCGAATTGAGCGTCTACCGGATAATTCAGGAATGCCTCAATAATATTCTCAAGCATTCGGAAAGTTCGAGGGGAACAATAGAGGTGCAGAAATCGGAAGATTTTATTTCAATAGTCATCGAGGACTACGGAAAGGGATTTCCTGGGAACGGCGAAACATCCGAAACGAAAAAGGGAATCGGCTTGTTCAGCATAGCCGAGCGGGTTCAGTTCCTCGGCGGCACGATGGCAGTCGATTCAGTCGTCGGCAAGGGTACAAAGATATCGTTCTCGATAAGGATAGGTGACAAACAATGAGCTCAAAGATTCGAGTACTGATCGCGGACGATCATCCGATATTCAGAGAAGGTCTCGCGCGGATCATTGAAGGCAGCGATAAGATGCAGCTCGTCGCTGCGGTCGACAATGGTGTTGCGGCGATCGCAGCGATTGAGAATGATCGGCCCGATGTCGCGGTTCTCGATGTCGATATGCCGGAGCTCGATGGAATTGAAACCGCAAAGAGAATAAAGAGCGAGTGGCCGGACATACAGATCGCCTTTCTGACGATGCACAGAAATCGCTCGATCCTTCAGTCGATGCGCCGGTTGCAAGTAAAGGGTTATGTCCTGAAAGATGCAGCGATGAACGAGGTCGTGAAGTGCATCGAAACCGTATTCGCGGGGCGTAGCTATCTCAGTCCGTCTCTCAGTGATCTGATAATCGAAGGCGACGGTTCGCCCGCCGAATCCCCGGCGATCGCACTCAAAGATCTCACCGAAAGCGAAATGAAAATTCTTGCCCGGATCGCGGCGTCGAACACGACGAAAGAAATAGCGGACGATCTCTGCGTGAGTGTTCGGACCGTTGAGACCCATCGCCACAATATCTGCCTCAAACTCGGACTAACGGGTCCGCACGCACTTTTCAAATTCGCACACGTCAACAAAGCCGCAATCGATTCCGCAACGTCACCTAAGTAGTTTCACTTACGAAATTTCAGTACTCCTCGGTATTCCCGCCTTTCGCCTCTTTCCATACACTTATCGTAGTTTCCAAGCAGGTCTTATCGAGCTGTCCTGAGATCATTCCGGGGGAATTAAAGCATTGACATACGACTACGTGAGCATCGAGAAACACTCGATATTCGATTACGACTACGGGATCGGCGAGAAGAAATATTCGCCATACGAAAACGTGAGCACCGACAAACCTCCTATATACGCGATTGCCGACAAACAATATAAATTCTTGCCGATCGTGTGCGTGAGACTCTTCGGCTCGAGTGAAGCCAACGGCGGTAAAGGCAAGTTGACGAGTACTTATACCGAGCGTCAACTGCACAAGGCAACGATCCCGCAAACGCACGACGACATCCTTAGGATCAAACTGCAGGCATTACATGCGTCGGTGAAACTCTGGGATATGACGATCCATTACAAGAACGGTCGGAAACAGTTGGTCCAACTACCGGACATCATTTATCAAAACGGCGAGTCTAAGCTCATCGATCTTAAGGAACAAGGCGGGATCGAATCGATCACATTCTCATTGAACGCCGTAACATTCAGCGAACAGGCTCCGGTGCTCTGGATATGGGGCACGTAGACAGCCAAAGGTAGAATTCACAATCTCGCACTCCCACCCTCCACTTCTCCGACTCCCCGGAATTTCTTGATTTAATTTCACCCTCAAATATAATTCTCGCGCACACTAGTGCGCGGAATACCTTCCGAAAACCGCGAAGCCGACTCTGCGTCGAAAAGGGTATCCGTTTCTTTTGCATCAGGAGGAATAAGGAGAGCGAATGCCGGCAGAAATAAGTTACCCGGGCGTATACATCGAAGAAGTTCCGAACGCTGTCCACACTATCGAAGTAGTCTCGACATCCGTCACTGCGTTCGCCGGATGGACTCGCAAAGGACCAGCGAACCGCGCTGAGCATGTCAGAAGCTGGATCGAGTTCGAGAATAAATTCGGTGGACTCGATGCACGCAGCTTGATCGCTTATTCGGTCCGTCATTTTTTCGAGAATGGCGGATACGAAGCTTACATCGTTCGCGTCAAGCTGCCGTCGAAGCGCACGGTTCTTCACCCGAACGAAACCGCGTTCGAAAAAGCTCTGCTGCCTGAAAACAAAACCGGCGGACTTTATCATCTCGATCGGATCAAGCTCTTCAATCTTCTTTGCGTCCCTGGCGAAACCAACGAAGCGGTGATCGTCGCGCTGCAGAACTTCTGCCGTGAGCGTCGTGCTTTTCTCATCGCAGATTGTCCGGCCGGCTCGACATATCAGAGTCTGCATTCTGGCCCCGGAAATATCGCGGGTGACAACTCGGTAAATTCTGCTATGTACTTTCCGTGGGTAGTCTCGCCTGATCCGTTACAAGCCGGAAAACCGCGCGAATTTCCACCGTGTGGATTCGTTGCAGGAATTTACGCCGAGGTTGATTCAAACCGAGGAGTATGGAAAGCACCGGCCGGGATCGAAACATCACTGACCGATGTCATCGGCATCAGTCCCGACAAAACCATTTCCGATAGTCAGAACGGCGTACTGAATAAGAAAGGCATCAATTGCATTCGGACGTTTCCCGGCAAAGGCACGGTCGTTTGGGGATCGCGGACGTTGCGAGGCTCCGACGATCTCGGCTCGGAGTGGAAATATGTTTCTGTTCGGAGGACGTCGCTCTTTATCGAAGAGTCGATCTATAAGGGAACGCAGTGGGCAGTGTTCGAGCCGAATGACGAACGGCTTTGGACCGCGATCAGGGCGACGGTAACTAATTTCATGCTCACGCTTTTTCGCAACGGAGCGCTTCAAGGCTTAAAACCCGAGCAGGCATTTTTCGTTCAGTGCGGCAGGGAAACGATGACGCAGAATGACATCAGCCGCGGCATTTGTAATGTTGTCGTCGGCTTTGCTCCGCTTAAGCCGGCAGAGTTTGTCATTATCAGGATCCAGTTGATGGTCGGTCAGGCGGGAATATGAAAACTAGATTTGATCCGTATAAGAACTTTAAGTTCCGTGTGAAATTCGAAGGCAGGTACGTCGCAGGCGTGAGCAAAGCAATCCCGGCAGCGACGCGAGCGGACCTCGAGGTGTCAGACTACAAATTAAGATTGCTCGGCCGGATCGTGAACGACGCAAGAGATCGTAGCGTCGTTCGACGAACTTCTCGGAAGAACGCTGTCGCGCTTTTCGCCGGTGCAAACGGAACAGGGAAGACGCTCGCGGCGGAAGTAATCGCGGCGGAGCTAGGATCGCATTTATATCGAGTCGATCTGAAAGCCTTAGCCGCCAAATACATCGGCGAGACAGAAAAGAATCTGGATCGCGTATTCGATGCCGCTGAAAAATCGGGAGCAGTGCTCTTGTTCGATGAAGCGGATGCCCTTTTCGGAAAGCGCAGCGATGTCCGAGACAGTCACGATCGGTACGCGAATATAGAAGTGAATTATTTGTTGAGGAGGTTGGAAAAGTTTGATGGCGTCGCGATCCTGACGACGAATCGGAAGCAGAACATCGATCCGGCGTTTCTCCGCCGTTTGCGCTTTGTCATCAACTTTCCGCCCTGAATCGGAGTTAGACCTCTGAGGTTGTCGTGCTTGAAAAACGCGTCGGCCTCTGAATTCCAAGTTTTATCATGCGAGTACGCAACGTGCTGGGATTGATACCGAGAATGCGAGCCGCGCCTCCGGGTCCGCCGATTTGCCAATCCAGATCTTCGAGCACGCTTACTATATGATCGCGTTCCATGTCGTCGAGCGTTTTCACGGAAGTCGCCAATGTCTCGGCTTCTCGTATCCGGAAATCTTCCTGCACTCTCAACACACTCCCGCGCAAGTTTATGATCGCGCGCTCGATTACGTTGGCTAGCTCGCGAACATTTCCGGGCCACGAATAACTTTCCAGTGCTCTCAGCGTATCGGGCGAAACAGCTGTCAGATCCTTACCTAATCGTCTCGCGAACGTTCTGGCAAAATGCTCGGTAAGAAGCGGGATGTCGTCGCGCCGATCGCGTAGCGGCGGCGTCGTGATCGGAAATACGTTCAAGCGATACCAAAGATCTTCCCGAAACTTGCCTTCATCAACGGCCTTTTTCAGATCCCGATTTGTCGCCGCGATCAGCCGCACGTCTGTCTTGATAGTTTTCGTTCCGCCGACGCGCTCAAATTCACCGTCCTGGAGTACGCGGAGGAGCTTCGCCTGCAGATCCAGCGGCAGCTCGCCGATCTCATCGAGTAGCAGCGTACCGGTATTCGCGAGCTCGAAACGTCCAAGTCTGCGCCCCGCGGCTC
Source organism: Acidobacteriota bacterium (assembly GCA_003223025.1). GTDB lineage: Bacteria > Acidobacteriota > Blastocatellia > Pyrinomonadales > Pyrinomonadaceae > OLB17. The sequence goes on along the minus strand of QHXR01000031.1, from coordinate 14,122 downwards.
CGGTAAAAGCGCCGCGCTCATGTCCGAACAATTCGCTTTCTATGAGAGTCGAAGACAGAGCGGCACAATTCACTTTTATGAGAGGCCGCTCTTTGCGTTCGCTGCCTTCATGGACGGCGCGTGCAACAAGTTCCTTTCCGGTGCCCGTCTCGCCCATAACGAGTACGGTCGAATCCGTTCGCGCAACCTGGCCGATTTTGAAGAGCACGTATTTTATTGCCGAGCTCTGCCCGACCATGTCGCCAAAAGTTTGGTCCTGCCGCAGCTCTTCTTGGAGGTAGACATTTTCTGCCTCGAGCTGCGTCTTCAATTGACTTAATTCGTCGTGAGCTTGCCTGAGGTCGCGTTCCGATTTTTTGCGCTCGGTGATGTCGATCGCCGTGCCGATAAAGCCGAGAAATTCCCCGTCATCGGAAGTGCGCGGCGTGCCGGTGCAGATAACCCATCGATACTCTCCATCGTGGCGTCGCAATCGACATTCGATCTCGAACGGCACGTGACGCTGAAAAGCGTCGAGCCACGCACCGACCGATTCTTCACCGTCATCCTGGTGGATATACCCTTCCAAACCATCCGCCAGCGTTTTTTCAAATGTATCGCCGGTGAAATCGAGCAACTGTTTATTGACGTAGGTGGCTCGTCGATCGGAGTCCGCGACCCAGATCATCACCGGAGCGGTGTCGGCCATGTTTCGAAATCGCGACTCGCTTTCTGAAATAGCCTGTTGCGCGGCATATCGCTCGGTGATGTCGCTTGAGGCGACGAGCAAACAATTTTCGCCTCCGATCTCCAATCGCTCAGCGGATGTAAGTAGGCGTCGAATGGAACCGTTCTTTGCGCGGAATTCCGTTTCGAGATTGACGACCGATCCATGCTCTTGGATCGCAGTGATGAATTCTGCGCGATCGCCGTGCGTTTTCCACGCACCGAGTTTCATTGTCGTGTGGCCGATGATTTCCTCGCGCGTGTAACCGCTAACAGCGAGAAAACTCTCGTTGACGTCGATATATCGGCCGTCGGCAATTGTCGTGATCGACATCGGCTGCGGACTGCTTCGAAACGCCTTTCCGAATCTCTCTTCGCTTCGCAGCAATTCTTCGAGAGCCCTAACACGATCGGTGATATCGCGGACCATGCTAAGGATCTTGTCACCGGTGCGGACCATTCGCGCTTCATACCAACGGCGTTCGTCGAGGATTTCCAACTGGTATTCCAATATCTGAGGTGCTCCGCCGTCGTCTGCTCGTTCAATGCATTCGAAAAACCGGTCCGCCAGGTTTGGAGGCAAAACGTCTCTTAAATTCTTTCCGATGAATGTTTCCGGCGGAACAAAAAGGGCTGTTGGATCAGTGGCATGGTAGTCGAGATAAACTCCGTCCAGAGTCTGGATGAACATCAGGTCAGGTATCGCACTCAGGATCGCTTTATCCTTTTCCTCGGCTTCCCGGGCGTGCTCCTCCGCCGTTTTTCGGTCTGTGATGTCGATGGCCACTCCTCGAAGCCCGACGACTTGCGAGTCATGATCGACAAGCGGGCTCAGGTAATTCTGGACCCAACGAATGCGCCCATCCTTTGTCATCCACCGAAATTCACTTACGCCCTCTCGGCCGCTTTCGACTACTAATTCGCTTTCTCGTTTCGCCTTGTCGCGGTCTTCGGGAACGACCCGTTCGAATCCAAAGCCGGGCGGCTGATTCATCCATTCTTCCGGTGAGTATCCCAACATGCGTTGGACGTAGTCACTGATGAATGTCGTCTTTCGGGTTTTACTCACAGGATCCGAACGTGTTTCCCAAACTATTCCGGGAACGTTAGACACGATGTCACCGAGGCGCTCGCTAATGCTCGCGGCTTGTGCTTCGGCTTGTCGCCGTCGAATCCGCAGGTATAGCAGCAAGGCGATCAAGATCGTTTCCGCAATCAGGACCGCCAGTAATCCGATCGCGTACCATTTGTACTCGTCCCAAACCGAGGGTTGTTTGAACCTCACGATGCTGCCTTCGGGAAGACTGTTCTCGCTAATGTTCCATTTATCGAGTTGCCGCCCGTCAAATATCAGATCCGGCGGGATCGCGTGCGGAGCAATCGCGCCGGTGCTCTCGCCCTCGAGAATCCGCAATCCCGCTTCGCCTCCGGCGCGTCCCAAAGACTCGAAACTGACGAGCCGTCCTCCGACGATTCCCATGCCGAGCTGCGCTTCTGTCGTTCCGTAGATCGGCGCCGTTGAAGCGGTAGAAACTTGTCGAAGATATTCCGGACTTTCGTAAACATTACCGGCAGCGTCGCGCACACAGGTGACGAAAAATACGATCGTGTCGGGTGGCAACGTCGACAACGCGGTTCGCATTTCCGGAATGCTTAATCCGGTCAGGTCGCTGAACTGGACCCTCGACTCGTATTCCTTAAAATCATTGTGGGCGCGCTCCGTCCAGTACTTGTCCGTCTCTGCCAGCCCATTAATTAGGACCACTCTTTTTGTGCCGGGATTCTGCGCAAGGGCAAGGTCCAGGTTCGGCTTGAAACTTATTTCTCCGGTAACGCCGGTGATATCGTCCGCCGGCTTTACGTTTGCCAAATCACGCTTGTCGAGGCTAAGCAGGACAATCGGTGTACCGGGAAATAATTCGTCGCGATTTCTCGTCAAGATCCGTAGCGTCGAGTTTGTGACGCCGTAGATCAAATCAAACTTTTTTCCCTCATACTTTCGCTTGATCAGCGCGACGAACTCTTTTTCGTAATCGGAGCCACCTCGCGTGTCACCGACGTACTCGGAGTACGTCTCGATCCGGACACCAAGCGCTTCTTTCAAAGTAGCCCGAAGCGCCTGATCCATTTTCGCCTGCGTAGCGGTAAACGAATCGTTATTGAACACGACAAGCACACGCTTGCGGGGAGCATCATCTTGCGCGAACGCCGATACGACTCCGAGCGCCGGAATCAACAGCGCCAAAAATAGGCTGCCGATCACGGTATTAAGGAATCTGAGTTGCTCCGTTCTAATAACCATTCACATCAAATCTCGAATCTCAAACCGAACTGGAATTGCCGCGGCGGCGCAGCGGAAACAAATCCCAGCGGCGCGGTCGGCGGCAGACCCGGAATTCCTTTGAAGTTAAAAGGTCCGTATAAGAATTTCGGATCGCATCCGTTGATAAATCCGGGCTGTGCTGCGGTCCCGCAGATAACGTCATTAACCCGCGAGTAATTGACGTGATTAAGAATATTAGTTGCCTCGACGATCAACTCGATTCTCGGCCCTTCTGAATTGTCACGGAGATAAAACCGCTTGCTGAGTCGGAAATCGACACTGTAGAAATTCTCACCGATGCCTGAATTCCGCGGCGCGTAGAACGGACGATCCGGAGTATTCAGATCGCCGTTCACATCGCGACCGATGTACAGATTGAACGGGAACCCGCTACGAAGGGTGACGATCGGACTAAGCGTGATATCGGCAAGAGCACGCTCGATCCAGTTTCGACCGGGGCCGTTCTTGAACGGACTCTCGATACTTCCGCTCGCGACAAAACTATGACGCAGGTCAAAAGACGAGAGTGCTCGATCCAGATAGCGTCGCGTCGGAATATATGGCGTCAGTCCGCCGTTGAAGTCCGTCACATCATCGAGAGACTTACTGTACGTGTAACTTGCCCGGAACTGAAATCCTTTGCCGAATCTTTTCACCAACGACGTGTTCATTCCGTAGTACATCGAGTTGCCCTCGGATGAATGAACGATCTTCTGCGCGATAGTCGGATCGATGCGCTCGAGCCGCGGTCCGAACAGATCGCTTCCGGGCATTCCAGGAACCGCTACCAACTGACCGCTCTCGCGGTAATTTCCTTCGAGTGCGATCGGCAGGTGCACACCATGAAACAATTGAAACGCGACGTCGAGTACGAGATCCCGGCCAAGCTGATGCGACATTCCAAGACTCGCCTGAACCGTATGCGGATTATCGTAATCGGCAGCAGCATCGGCAACGCGGCGATTTGGCTGGCCCGGTAACGGAATAATTCCGAACGCTCTAACATCGGCCTCGTTGAGTGCGATGAACGGCAATTTTCCGAGCCCGACTCCGTATGCCCATAATGCCTGCGTCGATTGAGCCCCGTCTTGCAGCGTCCGGGATTGAAGATTGATGAACTGCCCGCTATCGCTTTGGAGTGTCGCCGACAAGATCACGCTCAGGCTAACCGGAGCGTAAAACGTTCCGAACCCGCCTCGTATTACGGTCTTGCCTTTGCCGATCGGATCCCACGCAAATCCAACGCGTGGCGAGATACTGATATTGCGATCCATCGGCTCGGGCTCGCCGTCATAGTTTAATCGAGCACCGAGATTCAAAGTCAGACGTGGACTTGGCTTCCATGACACCTGTCCAAATGAACCAAAAGTTTGTTGCCAGGCTTGGAAACCCGGATTGCCAAATCCTTGTTGCCAGATCGAAGGAAGCCCCAAGTTAAAAGCCTGAAGGGAAGTCAGCGTACTCGACGCGGGCGGTGCAAGCGGTCCGGTAAGAACTGCGATGTCGGCCGGCGAGAGAGCCCGTGTCAAAGGAAGTCCGCCGGCGAATTGAAACGTGCCCTTTAACCCGATCTCCGTAATCATCCGTGCATCTACCGGACGATAAGAGACACCGAATTTGAAATCTTTTGTCCCGCTCGTCCAACTTAGCCGGTCCTCAAATTGATAGCGTCTCTGGTCGATGATGAACGGCACTGTCGAGAGGTGCCCGAAATTAACTAGGCCGGCGATTACGATATTCGTGCTCTCGGACGAACGCGGCAGTTGTTGATACTCGTCGTCGGCAAACTGAATACGAAACTGATTGATAAGTTGATCGCTGAAGATATGCGTCCATGTTCCAACAGTGGTGTAATCGCGCCCCTTTTGTAGAATCCCGTTGCTCGGCGCTTCGACGTTGGTCGGGCCGAGAAGATCGATATTCTCGTTCGATAATGTGAATCGCCCGCTGAAGAGATCGCGTTCTCCGAGGTTGTAATCCAGCCGCGTCGTCCAGTTGTACGTAAGGGTCGGAGCATTGAATTGACCTTCGTTTTGCTGCAAGGCCTGCATCGTAACAGGGTAGTTGCTTGTCGTTAACGTGTTTTGCAAACGTCCCGCGATCAGCCGAGTTGCGTCGGTTGCGTTCGGACCTGAAACCAGAGTTTGGAGATATGCCGATTGCGCCCCGGTCGGCGTCAGCATTGTCGATCCGTTCCCCGTGTATGACCGCAAGCGGGCGGCGTCGTATTTGAGAGTTTCGAACGATGTAAAAAAGAATGCTCGGTTCTTGATAAGAGGTCCGTCAAATGTGAAGCCGGGCGATATCCGTTGTTCGAACGCCTTCCGACCGGTCGTGTTGAAAGCGTCGCGCGCAGCCATGTTTTGATTCCGATAAAAAACATAACTCGATCCGTGGTACGTATTCGTGCCTCCGCGCGTAACTACGTTTATGGCGGTCGAAGCCGTGAAGCCATACTCGGCTGCAAAGGCGTTGCGATTTACCTGAAACTCCTGAACAGCTTCGACGCTCATGTTTCGGATCCTCAGATTTCCGGTTCCGGAATCATTCTCGCCGCCATCGATCGACACATAGTTGCTCCGACCGTTGCCAGCACCGATGGAAAATCCCGAGGTCGGAATATTGATGACACGCGATTGCTGCACCCGTGCCGCACTTACATCCGCGACACCCGGCAAAGTAAAAATGTATGAGGTGAAGCTTCTTGAAAGATTCGGAAGTGTCGCGATCTGCCTCCGCTCGACCGTATCGGACTGTTGCGAGCGCTCGGTGTCGACAAGCATCGGTTCGGCACTCACGTCTAGAGCTTCACTGACTTGGCTGATTTGAAGTGAAATGTCCCGGACCGCGATCTGCCCGACAGTCAAGATCAAATTCGTTACAACCTGCGATTGAAAACCTCGAGCATCGACGCGCAATTTGTAGATGCCCGGTTGTAGCAGCGGAACACGATACAGTCCTTCGTCATCGGACACCGAGGTACGGGTTACTCCACGGTCGGCGCTGGCAACTACGATCGTGGCACCCGAAACAGAAGCTCCGGTCTGATCGACTACTTTACCTTTTAATGTCGAGTTCGAACTGTCCGCCTGAGCGAATGTCTTAACGGTGAAAAATGAGAAGAGCGAAATACCTAACAGGCAGAGCGACAGTGCCTGCAACCTGCAGGTCGTGGCGGGAAATCCAAGCCGCAGAAACCAAAGGAGACGGTATCTCATAAACCGGGGGCGCGGTTCGCGGATTTGGGAAGTAGTATCGGCCGGTCGATCGGGAACGAGTACTTATAACAAGAAGGTTATCGGTAACCTTCGTCGACAGCCTGAAACATATCTTCGACAAGCTATAAACCTAGATTTTCGTAGAGCGAATGTGTTCGAGTTAGAAGTCAGCGGCTTTTTGCACGCGAAGCCACAAACTGTATCTTTGGTCGGTAAGATAGCACAGTTTACTGTAGTTTTCGCAACATTTTTGATAATACAACTATTCGCCGCGGGCAGTTTCTGCAGTGACAAAGTCACGACGTCCCGTATGGAACACGGCAACGATCTATATCCAAACCCTTCTTAACGCGGCAAACCTGGACGCCGCTCAATATCGACAACATGCCGCAATGATTTACGGATTTGTTTCTATGCGGGATTAGAGGCGCTGGATGGATTTGCGCGCCGGTCCTTTCAAAGAAGATTCAGCAGATACCGCCCGCGTTTTGTTCTGACCAGGAGCATTCACTGCAGCCGGGGCCGATATCGTCGTTGAAGCGGCTAAACGTAAAACTGTCGTTGTACTCGCCATCAGCGCAGCGAGCAACGAAGACGGCACCGCGAAATTGAGATTTTGTCCGCTCGTGAACGACGAGACCGCAACGCCGACTACCTCACCGTTCCGATTTACCACCGGACCGCCACTGCTTCCGGGCGAAATAGGCGCCGAAATCTGAATCAAGTTCTCGCTCCCCATCTCCCGGAGACTCATTCCGCTGATTATGCCCGGCGAGATCGTGCCTTCGAGCCGTTTCGGATTACCAAAAGCAAAGATCTCCTCGCCCACCTCGATCAAGTTGATGTCCGCCAGAGGCAAGACGGGTTGAGCCGGACTGCCCACTTTTAAGAGAGCAAGATCGTGAGTTGCGTCAATACCGATCGTGCCTTCGATAACATAGGTCTCCGCAGCCCCGGCAATTTTTACAGTTCCGAAAGATGCATTCTCGATAACGTGAAAGTTCGTCGCGACGACATCCGGACGGACGAAAAATCCACTACCGAATCGCAGCGGCTTTCGCGCGGCGTCCTGCATGTCCAGCATCACAATAGACGGGAAGACCTGCTTCGCTACAAGTCGCGCGTCCTGAGCGTTTATTGACAGAAAGTGAGTAAGAACTAAAGCCAGTCCGGCGATCGCTTTTATGAGATGGTGCTTCGTTGTAGCCGGTCCTTTCATACGCTGCATAACCTACGACTACATTCCCACCGTGCAATCCCGATGCCAACAGTGAAGCCGCGTAAATCTAGGGTTATGCTCGTCTTCGACGTAAGGATCGAAGCCGATATGTAAAGTTTTCGGACGTTCGCTTCGGAACGCTAAACCGGGAACTCTCGCCTCCGAATCTAGTCGTATAAGTAGACCTGCATGTTCATTGGTATCATCCGATACAACGCTTGATCGGCAAATCGCGGAACACGAACGCATCCATGACTAGCGGGATACGGTGGAATGGAATTGCTTCCATGGATAGCGATTCCGGGCGAGAAAAAACTCGGATAGTAAAGCAGTCCAAGGGATGACTTGTGAACGCCGTTTATCTTCCGTCCGATGTTAAGTAATCCTCGCGGCGTATTGGCGACTTTCCATGTACCCTGATCAAAAAAGCGCTTACCGCTTCCAGACGAGATCGGAAGGATCCGCCTCACAGTTCCGGTTTCGTCGACATAGAAAAGGACCTGTCGGGTTAAATCGACCTCAATATGTGTTTCAGGATTCGTGTAACGAGGCTTCGGCCGTTCGGCGACACGCAGAGCCTTAAGATCTGCCCCGCTCATCACGCCTGTTCGTTTACGGCCTTCGACTTTTTGAAATGCTGTGATCGCATGGCGGGTGGATGCATCCGCCACGCCATCGACCTTGGTTATCCAGTAGCCGAGTTTCGCGAGCAGCGTTTCAAGCTCGAGCGTAGTAGCCCTGCCGGTTGGATTCGCTGCTGCATTGAACGGAGAGAGTGCACCGATGATAAACATCGCGACAACGACAACGAGTACTTTCTGATGTTTCATACTTCTTTACTTCGAGCAAACGCTACGCGATCTTGCCACTTGCAATTGCGATGCCCGAGTATCCGAAGTCTAGACGGTTCTTAAATAAAAAAGCGACCGAAGTCGGTCGCTTTTCATTTCAAGCCTCGGGCTGTCTCAGTATTTCCGCTAACGCCGTCAGCCGAGCTGAATCAGCAGCGTTCTTCGCCTGGCCCGAGTTTTTCGTGAGCGATGATGCAAAGCTTTTTAGCTTCTTCATCTCGCCGCGCGAACCCTCGGCTTTATTGATGGCGTCCCGCAGACCAGCGATCTGCTCGGCCGCCAATCCGCCCGACCGTTCGAGCTGATCGATGTAGGCCTTCGCTACTACCAATTTTCGCGGCCAAACGATCTTCTGCTGGTTCTGAACATTCAGCTCGCCGACCTGCACCAGCTTCGCGGCATCGATCTCGTTCTGCGTGAGATTCTCGGTAGGCGTCAACTCGAGAATGTCGAGGCCACGCGCGATCTCAGACGAATAGATGCGGCCGTTGTACCAATACGCCGACCACGACCCGCCCGAGACGAGCGCCTTTCCGCTGACAGGGCCGCGGTCGAAATAAGCGATCTCGATGGGACGTTCCGCATTCGTAAAATCCATCACGGAAATCCCGCCCTGATACCACGCCTGAACCAAGATGTCCCGACCCGGAACCGGAACCAGGGAGCCGTTGTGGGCGACGCAATTTTCGTTTTCGGTCTGGGCCGCAGGCATCTTGTAGTAGCCGGCGAAATGTAGCTTGTTATCCGTCAAATGAAAGACCGAGTCGGCGCCCCAGACATTGGGGTCGATCGCGCGGCACCGCGGTCCGCCGCCGCCGCCCCATTCGTCAGTGAACACGACCTTCTTCCCATCGTTCGAAAACGACGCCGAGTGCCAGTAGGCATAGTTCGGATCATTCACCGCGTCGAGGCGCTTTGGATTAACGGGATCTTTGATGTCGAGCAGAAGTCCATTACCTGAACAAGCACCGGCGGCCAGGCCGATAGCCGAATACACCGTGATGTCGTGGCATTGGTTCGTCTCAGATGGCTTGCCGGTGCCGTGCGATGCGGCGGATTGTAGTGCATTGATCGCGCCGGTGCGCGGATCTATGAAGACCCGCGGGCTCGAAACTATTTTGGCATCTTGCGGTGAAGCGAGCGGAACTTTGATCACTTCGATACGAAACAGCGCGGTATTCGGATCTTTATCCGGAGCTCCGCCCGAGCAGCCGGGCAGCTCCTGATCCTGCCGGACGAACGACGTGCCGGAAACGTAGATGTAGACATTATTTTTATCTTTCGGATCGACGACAAGAGTATGCGTGTGCGAACCCCGGCAGGTCTGGATCGCTGCGACCTGCTTCGGATTTCTGATGTCGCTGATGTCGAAGATTCTCACGCCGCGGAAACGATCTTTCTGTGGAACCGGGAAGTTCGGCCCCGTCTGATCGGGCGGACGCGGTGGATTCGGTGCAAAGCCCTGGGTGCCGCAATCAAGCCTCCCGTTAGCGGACTCGACCGACATGAACAATAGATTCTTATAAACAGAAGGATCGCCCTGTCCGCCCGGGCATACTATCGAGGTCACCAGCCGGGCTTTCGCAATATCGCCGACGTCATAGATGCTGATACCGTAATAGTTTCCGTCGAATACATAGTTACCCCGGAATGCCAGGTCGGAATTGGTAAATGCCCCGAGAGCAATTCCAACTTGCGCGGCCTTTGGTATTTTCGAGGTATCGGCGATTCCAAACGACGCCAGCATCTTTTGCACTTTAGGATCGTCCGGATCATCCGTACCGAGCTGAAATGCGTCCGGCTTTTTTAGCAGCAACATGTGTCGGATGCCCAGGGCCTTCTCACCGGCATCAAACAGTCCCGGAGACAAGTTCGAGCGCGGATCGCTGGTATTGGATCCAACCATTCCCGGCGGCAGCGTCGGCGCCGGAGTCGGCGTCGCTTGTCCGATCGTCGCGATCGTAAAACCGGACGACAAGAATAAGAAAGACGTTAGTAAGCTGAAAAAGATTCTATGTAGTTGATGCACGGTTCACCTTCCTGATCGTAAGTAAGCGGTGAGTCCATCATACAAAAAAGTGGCGAGAGAGCGCCAACGTAAACGTGCCGGAAAGAAATGGGAGTCCGGACTCGTCAAAGCATCCGTGCATGCAAGGCCAAATAATGAACTGAGATTAGTGGATTTCCGAAATGTTGGATGGAGGCGGCGATCGGAATCGAACCGATGAATAAAGCTTTTGCAGAGCTCTGCCTTACCACTTGGCTACGCCGCCAAACCGATTTGGGATTTGGGATTGCGGATTTTAAGAAGGCCGCGATCTTGATCCAGTTTTGAAGATTCTAAAGAGCAAGCAATTGAAGCGACGCTGGCACTGTGCGCCTTGCGTCGCTTCCGATATTTTGGAGCGGGAGACGAGGGTCGAACTCGCGACTTCGACCTTGGCAAGGTCGCGCTCTACCACTGAGCTACTCCCGCATCGCAAAGAAAGATTCTAGCGTGTGAAGATTAAATGTCAATTCTCGGAAGGTAGGTTTTTGGTCTTCGGTTTTTGGCTTTAGGTTTTCGGTCTTCGCTCCGCACGACATCCAAGACCCAAGACCCAAGACCAAAAACTAAAGACCAAAAACCCAAACCGTAACTACTGAACCGTAATATCTTTCAAGAAACTCCAGTCACCGCTGCCGCTGATCTTGATGTTGCCGATCCGCTTATTCGCGACGACGAGATTTGCCGGGTACCAGAGAGGCAAGAGCGGCAATTCGTTGCTGACGATCTCCTGGGCTTTAACGTAAAGTCCCTTCGCCGCATCACGGTCAAGAGAGTTGATCGCCTCCGCAAGGATCGTGTCGAGTTGCGGGTTCGAGTACCGGCTTCGGTTACAACATGCGACAAGGCCGCCAGGGATCTTCTCCGTTGAGAAAAGGTCACGAATAAAGATCGGATCCTGGTTCCCGCCGATCCAAATTCCCGTGTACATCTGAAACTGTCCTTGAGCGAGCTGTGTGCGGATCGTGTTCACTTCGAGCGTTTCGATCTGCACGTTGATGCCGACGTCCGTCAGCGAGCTCTGGATCACCTGCGCGTACTGATTTACGTACGCGTTACCGACGCTGTATTTGAAAACGATCGGTTCATTTTTGTAACCGGCTTCCTGCAGCAGTTGCTTCGCTTTCGCCGGATCGTACTTGTACGGGGACGCGGCGGAGTACGCCCACGACTGTTCAGGCAAAATTGAGTTTGCGACTTTCGCCTGATCGAAGAGAAGCTCCGAAACTATTTTCTGTCGATCGATCGCGTATCCGATCGCTTGTCTGATCTTGACGTTGTTCAGCTGCGGCGACTGCGTGTTAAAGACGAGATATTGGATATTCGATCCGTCGGTCTGCTCGACTTTCAATGTCGGACTCGCTCCAAGCGATCGAACACTATCGGGAGGAAGATTCGACGGATTGGGCGCAATGTCAACGCCTCCGGTTTGAAGCTCGGCTTGCAATGCGTTGGCGTCGGTTACCGTTTTCAGACGAAGCTTCTGAACTTTTGGAGCTCCTTCCCAATAATCCGGATTGCCCGCAAGCTCGATAATATTTTGCGAAGCATCAAAACTGACAAACTTGAACGGACCCGATCCTATTGGCGAGTCCTTCTGCTGGCCGATCGTTCCTTCGGGAATGATCGGGATAGCAACGAGATTTGAAAGCAACTGATTCTTTCGGGCTTTGCTCGTGACCGTGATCACTACGGTCTGCGCGTCCGGAGTCTCGAAGGATGCGATATGAGGAACGCTTTTCGTTTTTGGTTCTTCCGCGGGCTTCGCGTTGGTGTTGGAATTCGTGTTGGCCGGCGGCGGTGGAGTTTTGGCGGCGTCCGAGCCGTCGATCGGCTCCGTATCGAAGAACGCTTTCGACTTGTAGCTTTTGCTATTGAACAATTCGTCGAAGGTATATTTCACATCTGCCGAGGTCAGGGTTTTGCCATTGTGAAATTTAACGTTGTCGCGAAGTTTGAACGTGACCGTCAGACCGTCAGGCGAAACAGAAATATCCTGTGCGAGCTCTCCGACGTAATCGAATGATTCGTTCTTCCGGACAAGCGTGTTGAAGATCAAATTGCGAACGCGATCCGCGGCGGAATCGGATGCGGCGCTGGTAAGCGTATCGAGAGTAGTCGGTTTTTCCGGAAGAGCGATCGTGACGAATTCGGCGTTCGGCCGACGACACGAAATGGCGAGCAACAGTACCGCTGCAAGAGCTACCAACAGAAAATAGCGCAAATTAAAAGTCCTCCGTAAATTCTATTTGAGTCGCTTAGTGAACTCGGCGATCTCATTAGAGAGAGCAGTAAGACGTTCGTCGTCAAAGTCCAAAGGCATAGCAAGTTGTTGTTTCAGCGAGTGAATCCTTTCGATCGATTCATCGACCCGATCCACGCTCAATTCGCCGCTTGCGACAGCATCAGAAACAGCGTCGAACCCTTCGTTGATCGCATCAACACTTGCACAGATCGCGAGCATATCGATGCCTGCCGCGATCGCCATCTTACACGCCTGGCCGATGCCGTAATTGTCAACGATCGCACCCATCTCGAGATCGTCGGTCAACACAAGCCCGTTGTATCCAAGTTCGCCGCGTAATAGTTTTGAAATAATGGGGGGACTTAGCGAAGACGGTAAAAGTTTGCCATTTTGATCCGCTTCCTGCAAGCGATTGTTCGGAAAAGCCGCATGCGCGACCATCACACACTTTGCGTCGTCGCTCGCGAGAATCGATTTGTAAGGAAACAGATCGACGTCCGAAAGCTCCTGTCCGGAGATAGAAACAGAAGGCAGCTCTTTGTGCGAATCGACTTCGGACGCGCCGAGTCCAGGGAAATGCTTTAGGCATCCGACGACGCCCGCGGTCTGCATCGAGTTTAGAAATGCAGTGGCGAGTTCGGTCGATTCTTCCTTTGACTTTCCAAACGCACGCGAATGCAAGCCGTTCGAAAATTGCGATCGTGACTCATCGATGACATCGACGACAGGAGCGAAGTTCATGTTGATTCCGAGAACGAGCAATGTCTCGGCGATGATCCGTCCGAACTCGGAAGCTTCGTCGGTCGTCGTGATTCGGTTCGCCGCGGGCATGGGAGTCACGACTCGTCGCAGTCGATCAACGAGTCCGCCTTCCTGATCGATGCTCAAGAATGGTTCGGCGAGCATCGCACGCAATGCGTCCGTAAGCTCGCGCGTCTGCTTTCGCTCCCGCACGTTGCGCGCGAACAGACAGACTCCGCCCGGCTGAATTCGATCGAGCAACTCGTGCGTCACGCCATCGATCTCTGGACCCGGGATCCCGATGAAAAACAATTGGCCGATCTTTTGTTGGATTGTTAGAGAAGACATGCACGACCCTCGCTCGCGTTTCTGCATGTAATTATTAATTCAGTAATTAGTAATTCCGTAATGAAACCTCACTGAGCTCATTATGAAATTAATAATTACGCAACTACTAATTACATTGCGAAAACGTCATACGATCCTTCGTTTGATATCGGTTAGAAAAGCTTTGCTCTCGTCGGGAGAAAGCTCATCGATGTTCGTCGAACGAAGATCATCGATCGCGGTCTCATTCGTGATCGCAAAAAGTGAAACTTGAGACGCCACTTTTGCGGCGGCCGCGGCGCCGAGGCCGGTCTTTTTCTCGTCCGCGAAAACTGCCAGCTCGTATCTTTCCAGGCGTATCAGAACATCTTTCGCGCGGTCGATGACGGAACCAGGTAAGCCGGCAAGTTTTGCTACCGCGATCCCATACGATTTCGAGGCTTTTC
>QHXR01000030.1 GCA_003223025.1 Acidobacteriota bacterium | reverse complement strand
ACGGTGATCGATGCGACCGGCCTGGCTGTCGCTCCGGGATTCATCAACATGCTGTCCTGGTCGACCGAATCGCTGATCGTAGATCCACGTTCGCTCGGAGAGTTGAAGCAAGGCGTGACGACACAGATCATGGGCGAGGGCAATTCGATGGGGCCGCTGAATGATCGGATGAAAAAGCAGATGAAGGACGATCAGGGAGATCTGAAGTACGACATCGGATGGACGACGCTCGGCGATTACCTGAGCTATCTCGAAAAGCGTGGAGTCTCGCAAAATGTCGCGTCGTATATCGGTGCTGCGACCATTCGAACGTATGTGCTCGGCGAAGCCGACGTGCAGCCGACGCCGGAACAAATGCAGCAGATGCGCGAACTCGTCGACAAAGAAATGCGAGCCGGCGCGCTGGGCATCGGATCGGCGCTGATCTACGCACCCGGGTTCTATGCGAAAACTGAAGAGCTGATCGAACTTTGCAAAGTCGCGGCGAAATACAAGGGCAAATACATCTCGCACATGAGGAGCGAGGGTAATCGCCTCGAAGAAGCAGTCGACGAGCTCATCCGAATTTCCCGTGAAGCAAAAATTCCGGCAGAGATCTATCACCTTAAAGCCGCGGGAAAAGATAACTGGCGGAAGATGGACAGCGTCCTTGCAAAGGTCGAGGCAGCGCAGAAAAGTGGCTTGAAGATCACGGCGGACATGTACAACTATCCGGCCGGTGCGACGGGACTCGACGCATCGATGCCGCCGTGGGTACTGGATGGAGGATATCCCGAGTTGTACAAGCGCATCCGCGATCCGGAAACGCGAAAAAAGATTCTCGCGGAAATGCGAACTCCGACCGACAAGTGGGAAAATCTGCGTCTCGCCGCGGGTTCTGCGGACAAAGTTTTACTCGTTGGATTCAAGAATGAAAAGCTCAAGCCGCTGACGGGCAAGACGCTCGGCGAAGTCGCAAAGATGCGCGGCACCGATCCGGAGAACACGATCCTCGATCTCGTTCTCGAAGACCAGTCACGTGTCGGAACGGTTTACTTTCTGATGGATGAAGAGAACATCAAGAAGCAGATCAAGTATCCGTGGGTCTCGTTCGGTTCCGATGCCGAATCGATGGCACCCGAAGGTGCGTTCTTGAAATCGAATCCGCATCCGCGTGCTTACGGAAATTTCGCTCGTCTGCTCGGTAAATATGTTCGCGAAGAGAAAGTGATCTCACTTCAGGAAGCGATCCGTCGATTGACAAGTCTTCCCGCCGGAAATCTCGGTCTAGACCGTCGCGGATCTTTGAACAAAGGTTACTTTGCAGACGTCGTTATATTCGATCCAAACACGATCGCCGACAAAGCGACATTCGAGAAACCACATCAGTTCGCCGTCGGCATGCGCGATGTTTTCGTAAACGGAGTTCAGATGTTGAAGGACGGTAACCACACCGGCAAGTTTTCGGCCGAGCGCTCTACGGTCCGGGAAAGGTCAACTGAATGAAACGATGTCCTGAATGTAGAAGAGACTACTTCGACGACAGCTTGATGTACTGTCTCGATGACGGAACCGCGCTTTTAGAAGGACCTGCCTCCGCGGATGGTTCGGCGACGGCGATATTGGGTTCGATCTCGGTGCCGAATGATACGGCGACGGTGCAGCAGATACATGTAACGGAGGCGGAGCCTCCCGGAAGTTCAGGTAGGTTGACGGAAAGGCTAAGCCTTTCCGCTCATCGGGCGGCGCAGCCGCAAGAGGCTCATCGCTATCCGCGGGCGCCGCAAGAAACAAAATCTAATCGAGCGACGAAAACACTAGCAGCGATAGCTGTTGTGCTGATCATGATCGGCGGATTTTTCGGATATCGGTATGTCAGCCCGGCGAACGCGAACCAGATCGAATCGATCGCCGTCATGCCGTTCATAAATGAGAGCGGCAGTCCGGATGTGGAGTATCTCTCGGACGGAATGACGGAGACGCTGATCGGGAGTTTGACGCAGTTGCCGAATCTAAGTGTGAAGGCACGTTCGTCGGTGTTCCGTTACAAAGGAAAAGAGGTCGATACAAAAACTGTTGGGAAAGAACTGAATGTGCAGACGATATTGACGGGCCGGGTCGGACAGCACGGCGATCAATTGACGTTGAGCCTCGAGCTCGTCGATGTCGCAACCGAGAATGCGATCTGGAGTCAGCGGTATGATCGAAAGCAGTCGGATCTCGTCTCGCTCCAGAGCGAGATCGCCCGCGATGTTTCAAACAAGCTCAGATCAAAACTAACGAGCAGCGACACGGCGAAAGTAGAAAAAAATTACACTGCAAATCCCGAGGCCTATCAACTTTACTTAAAAGGAAAGTTCTATTGGAATAAGCGAACAGCCGAAGCTCTCAAGCAAGCCGTCGAGTCGTACCGGCAAGCAATCGAGAGAGATCCGAATTATGCATTGGCCTACGCGGGAATGGCCGAAACCTACGTTTTGTTTTCAAGCTACGACGTCGCTCCGGCAAAGGACAGCATGCCGCAGGCGAAAGCCGCCGCGCAGCGGGCACTCGAGATCGACGATTCACTCGCCGAAGCTCACACGGCACTCGGATTCTATCTTTCCAATTACGAGTGGGACCGGTCCGGCTCCGAAAGAGAATACCGTCGAGCGATCGAGCTCAAACCAAATTATTCGACCGCTCATCATTGGCTCGGTGCCGATCTCGGGAATATAAAACGGGTGGAAGAGGGCCTTGCCGAGATGCGACGCGCTGAAGAGCTCGATCCGCTGTCGCCGATCATCGGTACAAATCTCGGCGACAATCTCGTTCTGGCGGGACGGCCCGATGAGGCGATAGTCCAGCTAAAGCGCGTTATCGTTCGGGAACCTGGCTTTGCCTATGCTCATCTCGCACTCGGAAAGGCGTACGGCGCGAAAGGTATGTACGCAGAAGCGATCGCCGAAACGCGCAAGTGCGGCGAGCTCACCGGCTCCGTCGCGGCCGGTTATCTAGGCCTCTGGCTCGCGCGTTCAGGCAAACGCGATGAGGCGTTGAAAGTGCTTGGAAAATTAAAAGAGGACTCCGCCCAAAGATACGTTCAGAATTACGATGTTGCGATCATTTACGTTGGGCTGGGTGAAAAAGAAGAAGCGCTGAATTATCTCGAAAAGGAAATGGAGGGCCATTCGGAAACCGCAAGTATATTTGGGGTCGCGCCTGAGCTCGCTGGTCTGCGTACAGAGCCGCGATTCAAGGCGATGCTCAAGAAAATGAATCTCCCCGAATCGAGCTTATGAAACGATGCCCTGAATGCAGACGGGATTACGTTGACGACACGCTTCTCTATTGTCTTGAAGATGGAGTCGCGCTCGTTCAAGGTTCGGTTGGGTCGTCCGATGAGCCGCAGACAGCCGTGTTTGGAGCTCCGCCCTCAGGCGGCTTCGCGGGCGGCCTGAAAACTGAGCTGTTTGAGAATCGACAAACATTCGACGATTCGCGCGACTCTGCCGGCGATTCGCAACGGGGCATGCCTTCTGAAGGCGGGACTCAAAACGGGTTCGACAAACGCCTGCTTCTCGCACCGGTTGCTCTCGCAGCTATCGTTCTTGCTGGCTTTTTCGGATTTCGATATTTCAACGCCTCTGCCACCGAGCAGGTGAATTCGATCGCCGTTCTTCCGTTCGAAAATCGCAGCGGCAGCGGCGATGCCGAGTACCTCTCGGAGGGCCTCGCTGATTCGCTTATCTATCGTCTTTCGCAGTTGCCGAACCTGAAGGTAAGCCCTACGAGTTCCGTGATGCGGTACAAGGGAAAGGAAACAGATCTCGAGCAGATCGCAAAGGAACTTGAAGTGGATGCGGTAATGTCCGGCCGTCTTGTCCAGCGAGGTGACGATCTCTCGATCAGTGTTCAGTTGATCGATTCCCGCACCGAAAAGATCATCTGGGCCGAACAGTACGATCGGAAAATGGCAGAGCTGCTCGCCACGCAGCGTGAGATCGCAACAACGATAACGCAAAAGCTGCAACTGAAACTTGGCGGCGCGGATACGAAGGGAATCACCAAAAAATACACCGACAACAACGAAGCATATCAAGCGTATTTGAAAGGACGTTATTACTGGAGCCGGCGGACGGCGGAGAACCTAAAAAAAGCGATCGAGCAATTCAAGGCCGCGACTGAGAAGGACCCGAATTTTGCATTGGCTTACACCGGTCTTGCGGATTGCTATTCTGTCTTGCCGGAATACGCCGGAACTCCGCAGAGCGAAACATTAGGCGATGCAAAAAGGTTTGCAGAGCATGCGATAGAGCTCGACGAAGGTTTGGCGGAGCCACACGCGTCGCTGGGACTCATCAATAGTAAATTTTGGCGGCGGACGGAATCCGAAAGGGAATTCAAGCGCTCTATCGAACTAAACCCCAACTACGCAGCCGCATATCACTGGTACTCCCACCTTCTTAGAGCTCTCGGGCGATATGACGAAGCCGCGTCAATGATACAGAAGGGACATGATCTTGATCCTCTCTCGAGTATTATCAGCGCTAACGCTGCGGAGGTGTACCGGCTTCAAAACAACCAGCAGGCCGCCATCGACACGGCTCTCAAGATAATCGAGCTCGACCCGACCTTCTCATACGCATACAACAATTTGGGATTATCGTATTCCGATCTCGGACGCCATTCCGAAGCAATCGCAAGTCTCGAGAAAGCGACCGAGCTCAGTAACAGGGCAAGCTTTTCACTTATGAGCCTGGGCTACGTCTACGCCGCTGCGGGGAAACGCGCGGAAGCGAACTCAATAGCTGCGGAATTGGAGGAGAGATACGGAAGAAGGGAAGCTTCCGGCACATTCATCGCAGGTGTCTACGCGGGATTGGGCGACAAGGACAAGGCGTTTCACTGGCTGGAAAAGGATTTTCAAGAAAAAGGCGATGTGGGATTTGTCAGGTGGCGGGTCCATTTCGAATCGCTCCGCGACGACCCGCGATACAAAGATCTCCTGAAACGGATGGGTTTGCCGGAATAGAAATTTATGAAACGTGAATTTCAAATCGTTGCGGTCGCTTGCTTCTTACTAGGCTTCATCGTTTCCGGTTTCGCCCAGGAAAGTGTGCCGATCGAGAAGGAGCCAATGCACCGGATCAAATTCGAGAATGAGTTTGTTCGGCTCTTTGATGTTCTCGTTCCGATCGGCGACACAACGAAGTACCACTTACATCTTTTTGACGGGATCAGCGTGCGAGTGAGCGACGCGCAGATAATCGATGAGGAAATTAGCGGAGAGAAGAAACCTTTCGATATTAGGTATGGGATGGCAACCTTTGGAGCCAGGCCATCACCGCTGACTCACCGGGTGATCAATAGCGGCAAGAGCGACTTTCGCAATATCTTTATCGAGTTATTGAAAGACAAAACTGCGCCGAGCTCCAAGCCGTTTCCGATCCTTTCAGACGGCCACCTAATCCTGATCGACAACGACCGGGTGCGGGTGAATCGCCTCGTTCTAAAACCCGGAGAATCGTCAAAGATGCACACGCACCCGATGCATGGCCTCGGCATTATTCTTTACGACTCAAGGATCGAACTCATCGCCCCGGACGGAACGATTCGAAATCTTGAACCAAAGGCCGGCGATCACGCGTGGCAGAACGCCGGAACGACGCACGTTATCAAGAACGTCGGGTCGAACGTATTCGAAGCGATCGATATTGAATTGAAGCAGTAAAGCCAAATGAAACAATGCCCGCAATGCGGTCGTGAATACGACACTTCAATGATGTTCTGTCTAGATGACGGAGTGGAGTTGCTCTACGGTCCCGCGTCGAGCGATGGGCATTCGACGGCGATCTTGTCCGAGTTTAGAGTTCCGCCTTTAGGCGGCCTCTCTTCTGATGACAAAACCCGGGTGCTTGCAATCGCGCCGTCTGATGGCAGGGCTCCAAACGCTAATTCGATCGCCGTCCTCCCATTCGCGCACATGAGTTCGGACGAGGACAACGAGTATTTCTGTGACGGGCTGGCTGAAGAATTGATCAATGCACTTTCGAAGATCGACGGGCTGAGAGTCGCGGCGCGAACTTCGACTTTCTCATTCAAGGGAAAGGACACTGACATTTCCGAAATAGCGCGTAAGTTGAGCGTCCGCACGATCCTCGAAGGAAGCGTTAGGAAGTCAGGCGATCAGATGCGGATCACCGTTCAGCTCATCAATGCTGCGGATGGCTACCATCTCTGGTCCGAGCGTTACGATCGCGAGATGAAAGATATTTTCGATATCCAGGACGAGATCACATTGGCGGTAGTCGACGCCTTAAAAATAAAGTTGTTCGGTGCGGAGCGGACTGCAGTCGTCAAACGCCATACGGAAAACACCGACGCTTATCGGGCATACCTGAAAGGTCGCTATCTTCGTCACGCAAAGAACGATCACTTCGGAGCGCTCAAGGAGTTTCGAGAAGCCGTCAAACTCGATCCGGCGCACGCTCCGTCATGGGTCGGCGTTGCCGAGGCATTGATCCTTTCCGCGCATTATGCCTTGGTTCCGGCTCGCGAAGCATGTGCTTCAGCAGCCGATGCACTTGCACGGGCGAAGGAACTCGACGGCGAATCGGCGCACACAATTTATGTTGAGGCCTTCATAGCATATGTGACGCGAGACTGGACGGCGTTAGATCGGGCGCTCCGCCGCTCTGATTCTTTCCATCCGCCACATCCGAATGCGAAGGGCTCTTACGGTCTTATGAACTGTGTTTTAGGTCGCTTCGACGAAGCATATCAGCTGTTTGAAGAAGCTCGCGCAGCGGATCCGCTGGCAGCATTTCCATACGCAGCGACCGGCGCAGGTCTGGTCGTAGCTCGCAAGCCGAAAGAGGCCATTAAATTTGTCGAGCAAGCTCTTGAGTTCGAGAACGAGAACATGCTCGCCCTCTGGGGCGCTTGCTCCGGTCACATCGCACTTGGGAATTTCGACCTTGGTATCGCAGCAGCGAAACGCGTTGTTGAGAACTCGAGGCGAGCTCCATTTTTCGTCGGGCTTCTGGGTTGGACATACGCAGTTAGCGGGCAGCGTGAGATGGCACTTTCACTTCTTCAGGAACTGCAGCAACGCCCGGACGGGCAGCCGGCGCTGGTTTCCGAGGTTTGGCTGCTCGGTGCCCTCGGTGAGAAGGACGCAGCTTTTGATCTGCTTGCTCGAGCCCAGGATGAGTTTCAGGCTTACGTCCTTTATCTGGGAATGCCTGGCTTCGACAGCCTTCGCGAAGATCCAAGATTTGATGAATTAACTCGTCGGCTAAATTTTCCGGAGTTACCGAAATGAAAAAATGTCCGCAGTGCGGTCGGGAATATGACCCCAGCATGATGTTCTGTCTCGATGACGGGGCTGAGTTGCTTTATGGTCCGGGGTCGAGTGATGAGCCGGTGACGGCCGTGTTTGGAGTCCCGCCCTCAGGCGGCTCTTCGGAGTCTGCGACGAGGTCTTTTGATCACACAATTACATCGGAGGCAGAGCCTCCAAAAACATCAGGGCACGTAATGGAAAGACAAAGCCTTTCCGCTCATCAATCAGCACAGCCGCGTTTCGACAAACGCCTTCTCCTTGCACCGATCGCACTCGCTGTGATCGTGCTCGCCGGATTCGCAGGCTATCGTTATTTTGGCTCTGCCGGCAGCGGACAAATTAATTCGATCGCCGTACTTCCATTTGTCAATCGCAGTGACGATCCGGATACCGATTATCTTTCCGACGGTCTCGCCGAATCGTTGATCTTCCGACTAACTCAGCTTCCGGATTTGAAGGTCAGTCCGACGAGCTCCGTGATGCGATACAAGGGAACCGAGACTGATGTCGCGAAGATCGCGAAGGAGCTCGGTGTCGACGCCGTCATGACCGGTCGCTTGATAAAGCGTGGTGACAATCTCAACATCACCGTCGAGCTCGTCGATGTTCGCAACAATACTTCCCTTTGGGGTGAGCAGTACGAACGGAAAATGTCCGATCTGCTCGCGACACAGCGCGAGATCGCCGCGACGATCACTCAGAAACTTCAATTGAAGCTCGGCGGCAACGACCGCGGTGTTACCAAAAAGTACACGGACAATAACGAGGCATATGAGCTCTGGATGAAGGCTCGTTATCACTTTGCGAAGCGGACGAAGGAAGATCTTTACAAGAGCATCGATATCTACGAGCAGGCTGTCGCACTCGATCCAAAGTTCGCGCTTGCGTATGTCGGTATCGCCGAATCCTGGACGGTGATCCCTTCCTTTCCTTACGCGTCACCGGCGGAATGTATTCCGAAAGCGAAAGCCGCTGCCGCAAGGGCGCTCGAGCTTGATCCTGACCTTCCCGAAGCACACACGGTTTCGGCGATGATCGCTGCGACGTACGAGTGGGACTGGGCTCGCGCTGAAGCGGAATTCAAACGTGCGCTCGAGCTTGATCCGAATCTCGCCGTCACGCACTACCGTTATGCGTGGACTTTCCTGAGTCCGATGGGACGACACGAGAAAGCGATTTCCGAAATGAAGATCGCGATGGAGAAGGAACCGCTTTACTTGATCCAGGGAGCGAACTTCGCCGCCGTATTGATGTACGCGCGGCGGTTTGACGACGCAGTCGTACAGGCGAAGAAGACTTATGATCTCGATCCGAATTTTATCGGCGGCCGGAACTGGCTGTGTCACACAAACAATGCCAGAGGGAATTACGCGGATGCGCTAACGATCGCGGAGAAGGCTCTCGATTCCGCCATGCCGATTCTTCCCGGGGCCGGTTACGCATATGCTAAGACCGGTCAGCGGGAGAAAGCTCTCGCCGTGATCGAAAGATGGAAAGTAAGAGAGAAAACGTCGTACGTTCAGAACTACTGGATCTCGATCGTATACGCCGCGCTTGGTGACAAGGACAATGCGTTCGCCGAACTCGAGAAGTCCTATCAAAACCACGACTGGTTTTTGCAGCGAATAAATGTCGATCCATTCATGGATCCGTTGCGCGACGATCCTCGGTTCAACGAGATGGTAAAGCGGATCGGACTCACTCCTTGATGTCAAAGAGGGCGGATGCGACTGGACCACAGGCAGCCTGCCTGCCTGACATCGCCGCTTCGGCCGATGTCAGCCTCTGTCTCGTCGAATCATAATCGTTTCACGCCCTCGGAAGCCTCGGCGTGGCAGGCAGAGATGCCAGCGGTCCAGTCGCATCCGCCATCCGGCTCTGTGACGGTCGAAGGATCGACAAGGATGTTCGCCGCGCTGAAAAAGGTGGGAGCAAATGTGCAGTACACTGAACTCCCGGCGTAAACCATAATGCGTGCGAACCGCTTTTTCTCGCGCGGATGTTATTGACTGGATGTTCGACCAGCGATTTGCCCTTGAACAGCTATGAAACGCTGCCCCCAATGCAGACGAGATTACACTGACGAGACGCTCAATTTCTGTCTCGACGACGGAGCTCAGCTCCTCGATGGGCCGAGCTCGCTCGACCCGGCAACCAGTGTCTTGCCTATCGGGGCAACCGAATCTCCAACGGTGCAGCAGGTCACGATGACGGGTGAGACCGCGCTGCTTACATCACAAACTGCAGGTGATCTGAAAAGGACCGCGAGTCGAAAAGGAAACTTGAGCATCGTGCTCGGTGTACTGCTCATCGTGGTTGTTGGAATCGGCTACGGTGCGTACCAATTACTTGACTCCGCACAGCCGCCGGTGCCGGTGCGCAATGGTGCTGCGATAAAAACCCAACGACTAACAGGAGATGGAAAAGCGCGAGGTGCTGAGATCTCTCCGGATGGAAAGTTTCTGGCCTATATCCGAACAGAGGGCGGCGAGCGGTCGATTTGGCTAAAGCAGATTCAGACGAACAGCAACATTCCGATCGTGAAACCGGGCGACCTGGATCGATTTGAGGGACTCGTTTTTTCGCCCGATGGAAACTTCGTCTACTTCAATGCCGAGTCAAAGTCCGGTGATCCTCCGAGCGTCTATCGTGTCCCCACCCTCGGCGGATCGCCCACAAGGGTTCTGACGAAGGCATATCAGGTCCAATTTTCTCCGGACGGCCGACAGATAAGTTTTGGCCGCTACGACTTGCCTACGAACGAATCAGGTGTGTTCATCGCGAACTCCGATGGTACAAATGAGCGAAAGCTGACTTCGCGTTCGGGAAGGAAATTCGTCAATGCGACTCCGGCTTGGTCGCCCGACGGAAAGCGGCTCGCGATAGTGGTCGGTGATGACGATCGCTCTCCTAATCCGAATCAAACAGTGACACTCGTATCGGTAGCTGATGGGAGTGAGATAGAACTCGGTGAGAGTTGGGCGATTGTCAGTGATCTGGTTTGGCATCCGAGTGGAGATTCACTGATTGTAGTTGCCGCAGATCTTCCGTCCGTGCAGACGCAAGTATGGGAAGTGGATTATCCATCTGCCGCGAAGC
>QHXR01000011.1 GCA_003223025.1 Acidobacteriota bacterium | reverse complement strand
CGTTAATCGCCTCGTTCGTCTTAATACGGACGGCACTGTCGACTCCGGATTCTCCATCGGAACGGCCGCGAACAACGCGATATTTAAGGTCGCCATTCAGGTTGACGGAAAGATCGTCATCGGCGGCGACTTCGCTACTTTCAATACCGTCGCGAAAAGTCGCATGGTCCGACTGGAAGCGAACGGAGCGATCGACGCGACATTCGATACCGGTGCCGGCTTTGGCGGTCGCGTGAAGGATTTCGCTCTCCAGACCGACGGAAAGATCGTCGCAGTCGGAGGCTTCACAACATTCAACGCGGTTGCTCGTCTCCGGGCAGCTCGATTGAATTCTAACGGTTCGCTCGATACGACTTTCGATCCGGGTGTCGGATTCACAAGCGAAGTCGCTATGGTCCAACCGCTGCCGGATGGAAAATACCTGATCGTCGGAAACACGTTCGTGACTGCTTTGGGTCTTCCGAGAAATCGGTCGTCCGACTCCGATCGAACGGTACGCTTGATCCGAAATTCGTTAGCGGCCTTGGACCTCAGGGTTCGGCAGCAGCACTCAGGTTTATCATCCCGCACAACGGGAAATACATTCTTGGCGGCACGTTCGACACATTCAACACGAGTGCACGCACCAGCATCGTTTCGATCTCCAACACGACGAAAGCACCGGTCGACTTTGACGGCGACGGCAAAACAGACTGGGCGATCGCTCGACACTATGGCGGTGAAGGTCCGTGGACGTACTGGATCAATCTGAGCAGCGACGGCAGCATCGTGACATTCAACTTCGGCACGTTTACTGCTGATGCCCTTCAGCCGGGCGATTATGACGGCGATGGAATGACCGATATCGCTCATTGGAGAGGCGTTCAGTCGTTGGGTGGAGCTCCGGTCGGATATTGGATCCAGCTCAGCTCGACCGATACCGTAAAATTCATTCCCTTCGGCCAGGGCGGAGACGCTCCTGTAGGCGCTGAGGATTATGACGGCGATGGAAAGGACGACATGGCAACCTGGAGAATTCCCGGACCGGGAGCAGGAGTCGGACAAGGCACCTGGTTCTATCGTGGCAGCTTCAACAATCCGAATGGCAACATCACCTATATACCGTTCGGTATGCGTTACGGCGATCAAGCGGACCAGGCTGATAGACCGGTCATTGGTGATTTCGACGGCGACGGCAAGGCGGACTTCAGGATTCGGCGCCGTGCGGATATGACGGTCGCCACATCTAATACTCAGGCGATCTGGTACACGCTGACGGCGAGCGGCACCTGGTCGGTCGATTACTTTGGCTGGAACGCTGATAGAAGTCTCGCCGGAGACTACGACGGTGACGGCAAAACCGACATGGCGATCGCTCGAAACTTCAACATCGGGGTAATACCTGCCACCTGGTATATCCGTTCCACCAGCGGATCTGCGGACAAGCAGTTCAATTGGGGACTCGGCGGTGTCGATCAGGTCGCACAGGGAGATTACGACGGCGACGGTATCACCGACCCGACCGTCTATCGCCGAGGTGGCGAAAATAACTACTACGTCCTTCGTTCCACTGACAACTCCATGCAGGTTTTTCACTGGGGTAAAGACGACGTAGATTGCGGTCCTGCCTGTGATATAGCAGTTGCTACCTACAACAGCCGTTAAATCGGTCAGTAAGCTTCAGTACTACCACAGTGATCTCAACATGAGGGCAGCCAGCGGGCGGCCCTCATGCTTTGAGCATGCAGAGACGTTGACAAAATATCCGCCGATCGATGGCGGTTAAAGATCTCTACGACAAGCCGCGGAACGGATACCCTCCTTCGTTGCAGTTGTCGTTGAGAACGAAAGCCGATCGTGTTTCTTGGGGGAGGACACGATCGGCTTTTTCTAATTCGAAGTCACACGAACTTGCGTGAATTTCGGTGCTCGCCGAAGATACCAATCCATTTCTACTCTGCTGCTTCAAACCTATTGCTTTGAGCGTCAAGTTTTTATATTATCCGTGGCACTTTTCGTCCCGCGTATTCGCAGTCGTCGGTGTAATCTTTCATCGCAATATTCAAGTTTTAGGAGGAGGATATGGTCGAAACAAATTCGGATAACACGAGCTTAGATGATTCTCTTAAACACGCTCAGTTAATGAAGACGTATTTGGAGATCGAACACTTGAGCAAAGGTCATAGTCAGGCGGAAGCGATTAGCCGGTACATTCCTTTGATCTCGGTTGTAATTGCCGTCGGAGGCTTCTTGTTTGGAATCTATCAATACCAGAAACAAGACGAACTGGCGCAGAAACGAATACTGTTTGAACAACAAAAGGATCGCGAAACAAAGGAGTCAGATCAAGCTCTTAGAATTCAAAGCCAGATGCGTACCGACATTGAGCAGTTAGTACAGTTTACAAAGGACAAACAAGAGACAGCGGCAAAGGTGCGGTTCCTTCTCACGGATTTGAAAACCTATCTTGAGCTTGAAGGAAATCTAAAAGAGCACAATTTCAAAACCAATAAAAAGAGAGATATTACCAGCAGTTTGCTAAAGACGATTTCCAATGACTGTGATTTTAGTCAGCCCAGAGACGTCATTTTCGTCCAAACCATAATGACGGATTGGGAAGATTATAAGCAGTATCTCAAAGAACATCCGGAGCTGAATGTTTACATTTTCGATAAATATATAAGTGCCTTGATAACGATGTACCAGACTGACCCGTCTGTCGTCAGAGGGATACGTTATCAGGCGGATCGCAGAAATTTCGACTATACAAAAGGGTACGGAAGACTTGATCAAGCCGAAACGTTCTACCTGGACGATCTTCTGGCAGGCTTCGACGATCACATGAAAGTGCATGAGGACGCCAAAGAGAAAGAGACGTACCTAAAACAATTTCAGGCGGCTACATGTAATCCCGCGCTGACGCAGGATCTATTCGGAGTTAAGTTTAATCCGGAAGATCTTTCTCAATTTAAAGATATTCCGACCTGTCGCGCGTGATTTAACGAGAAGTCTCTGAGCAGGTTTTGCGAAGCGAAATTTCAGTCGATCGCGGATTCGATCCTTCCGACGACATCGCCGCGTCGGTTCTTTATCAACATCGGCGAGAGCTCGGGGAGATCTTCCGGGGACAAGACGCCGAATCTCTTCATAAGCTCCACGGCCACTACCGGCCGGGCGCGTCGATCGTCACCATCTTCAACTTTAAGCGCGATCGAAAGACCGCTCGGCCATTTTTCAGATGGCAGAATCGCGCACAGCCACACGCCGTCCGCTCCGACTTTCGAAATAATCTTCCCGTCGGCCGCCTGCATGAGCATCGTGTCGAGCCGTTCGACGCCGCCGATCAACTCCGGAAAACTCGTCATCGCTGAAACGATTCGAGCACACGCGTCGCGAATCTCATCCGGAAAAGTTTTGGGAGGCGAGATCAAGTTCATAAAACTCTTCGCCATCGCAGACACCGGCAAAGCGAAGTTCGGAGCCGCACATCCGTCGACGCCGGTCTTGATCTGTTCGATCGGAATCTCGCTGAACAACGCGATCATTTCAAGGATCGCTTGCTGAACCGGATTGTCGATCGAATCGTAAGTTCCAAGATCCGCGTCGATATGCTTAGCAAACGCGAGCATCGCCGCATGCTTACCCGAACAATTGTTATGAAGCTGCGTCGGATATTCGCCGGCGCGCTGCATCCGTTCGGCTTCCTTCTCATTGAACGGCAGATGCGATCCGCATCGGAGGTAAGCTTCGCTCAAGCCGGCGCGCTCGAGCATCAACCGCGCGATCCGCACGTGGCGAGCCTCGCCCGAGTGAGACGCACACGCAAGTGCGATCTCCTCGTCCGAATATCCGAGAGCGTCACACGCTCCGCTCGTGATGAACGGCATCGCCTGAAACGGTTTACATGCGGAGCGAAAGAACGTGACGACATCCGGCTCGCCGAGGCTCATCATTGTCTGACGGGCGCCATCGATCGCGATCATATGACCGCGGTGAGCGGATTCGACGGTCTCTCCGCGTCTGACATTTGCAAGGATTGAGGTTGGCATAGTTTCAGACTACCGGCAGGAGTTAGATCCCGAAAGCTCGCGAATGCGAGCGAAGGCATAAAGCCCCGGGTGGAGCAGAGCGGAACCCGGGGTACAAAATTGAGACCGGCGAAGCTCGCGTAGCGACCGACGGACCATTAGAATCGGAATCCGCCGCTCGCATCCGCGATCTTGATCAGGATTTCAAACTTACCCTGGGTTCGGCTCTGCTCAACCCGGGGCTTTATGCCTTCGCTCGCATTCGCGAGTGAGAGCCGGACCTTTAAAGCCGTCGCCGTCTTCGGCGGTTAAAAACTACTACCTCTTCGCGCGAGCCTTCACGTTTTTCGCGGCCTCGATCATCTCCGCCGCATGCGTTCGCGCCGAGTCGGTGATCTTCTCACCCGCGAGCATTCGCGCGATCTCATCGACGCGCTCGGTTTCCGAAAGCATGCGAATACCGATCGAGGTCTTGTTTCGGCTCATGCTTTTCTCGACGGCAAAATGTTTATCGGCAAGCGCGGCAACTTGCGGTTGATGCGTCACGCACAGGACTTGCTGAAGACGAGAGAGCTGTTTGAGTTTGACACCGACCGCCTCGGCGACGCGACCGCCGATACCCGCATCGATCTCATCGAATACCGCCGACTTTTCGCCATCACGCGTCATCGCCGACGTTTTCAGGATCAACATCAAACGCGATGCTTCGCCGCCGGACGCGACCTTCGCGAGCGGTTTTGGCGATTCACCCGGATTCGCAGAGAAGTAGAACTCGACATGATCAAAACCGCGCCGGGTGATCTGCATATTTTCTTTTTCGCTTACACCCTCCGTACCGGTCGGGTTTCCGCCTGTGCGATTCGCCGGTTCGACGCGGACCTCAAATCGCGCTTTCTCCAACGCGACTGCCTTCAAATTTCCTTCGACTTCCTTTTCGAATTTCGACGCAGCTGCGACGCGCTTATCGTGGAGCTCCGTTGCAGCAGCGATGTAAACGTCGAACTCGGCGGCGAGTCTCTTTTCCAATTCTTTCTCGCGCAGACCGGCCGTCTCAATATTCTCCAACCGCCTCGCCGACTCGCTTAGGTGCTCCAGCACCGAGTCGATCGTGCCGC
This sequence comes from Acidobacteriota bacterium, assembly GCA_003223025.1. Taxonomy (GTDB): domain Bacteria; phylum Acidobacteriota; class Blastocatellia; order Pyrinomonadales; family Pyrinomonadaceae; genus OLB17. The sequence continues at coordinate 123,427 of QHXR01000011.1, read as the reverse complement.
CATACTTTCGTGTGAGCCGTGCGATCTCCGCAAGGCGATTCTCGATCTGCTCGAGCCGTGCGGGAGAAAACTCAACGTGATTTCGAAAATCGCGCGCGGTTGCCGCAATATCTTCCATAACGGCGCGCGCCGAATCGATCTGCTCTCGATAGTCCGCGAAACGCGAATCGAACTCCGCGAGCTCGGCGATCTTTCTAGCTGCCTTATCAAACGTTGCGATCGTTGAATCGTCCTGTTCGTATAGCAGCGTGTAGGCCTCATCGCTCAGGGTCGAAAGTTTTTCGACGTTGTTTAGCCGCCGCTTTTCTTCGGCGAGTTCGACATCTTCACCGGGTTTTAGATCTGCGGCTTGTATCTCATTGACCTGAAATTTAAGAATATCGAGAAGTTGAAGTTTGTCGGATTCGTCCTGCCGAAGTTCCGTTAACTCTTTTCGCGTTGCCGCCCAAACAATGTGTGCGTCCCCGGTTCGAGAGCGTTTGTTCGCCTTGGCCGTGAATGTCGACGAGATAAGTGCCCGCCCGTTTTAGGAGGCCCTGCGTGACGAGCTGGTTGTTTATAAAAACGCGATTCTTTCCCGTCGTCGAAAGCTCGCGGCGAACGATAACATCATCGTCGTCGAGCTCGATACCGCTTTCCTCGAACAGTGGAATCAGCTCTTCGCAGCGCGTGACTCTGAACAGACCTTCAATCGTCGCCGATTGCTCGCCTTCTTTTATCAGATCGCTCGACACTCGATCACCCGTCAGTGCTCCGAGACTGTCGACGATGATCGACTTACCCGACCCGGTCTCTCCTGTGAGCAAGTTCAGCCCTTCACCGAATTCGACTTCGAGCGAATCGATGAGAGCGATATTCCTGATCTTCAGAAGCGTGAGCATCGGGTAGTGAATTGTAAATCGTCAATCGCGATTAGTGAATCGTAAATGGTAAATCGTGAATAGCACGGTCAATTGGCGTGATCCTCGACCATTTCGCGTCCGCCACTATTAACGATTCGCGATTTACTATTTACTACTTCCGAGTTCGCCTTTCACCCATTTCCCGAGTGAAAAGATCGCGTCCGGCGGAAACATTTTCTCAAGATCGCTGGAGTTCCAGTCGATCGTACGTGACTTTTTGTAGAACAATAATTCGGCGAGCTGGCCGGTTTTCAAAGACGGCGAATTTCGCGATACGACAAAATATCCCGTTGCGTCGAACTCACTCAGTCCGAAGAAGGATGACAGATCGCCAACCTGTCGAACATATGCGGGGGCGACAAACTCCGCCCGGCGGCGATCGACATTTATTGCGATGTCGGTTGTTGTCGCAGTCGCGTCAGGTTTTCGTCGATCGACAAGCGTCGCGTTCCGGAAAATGAAATTGAAAAGCGAGCCCGAGGAATTATTCGGAAGCGATTCGTAGGCGACCGGACTAAAAGTTTTCTCCGTTCCATCGGCGAGCGACTTGAGCGCCGTCAGGATCGCCGTGAAGTTCATCTTCACGAGAAACATCTCATCCTTTCCGTGCATCGCACCGGTCTCGATAAGGATCGTCGGTGTTCCCCACGCCGAGAAGTTATCGCCGAACGCGGTCGCCGTAAAACCGTCGTCATACTTCCCGATGTAACCGGGCATGTAGGGTTGGATGGCCGCGATCATCGCCGAAACGAGTCGTTTGTTTCGCTCGTGCCCTTCGCTCGTCGTTTTCGCCGCATCACCGTAGACGACCAGAAACGAGATCGCCGCCTGCTTGCCCGTCCTGCCCGCGCTCGTGAGTGAGTTTTGATTGTGCAGATTGAATCCGATGACGGGCGACCAATCGTCGCGAAGTTTTTTGAGAAGATTTGCTTCGGGCGTCTGAAGGTTCAACGCGTCACGATTGATATCGATCCCCTGAAGATTTCGTCGCTGATAATTTTCCGCTCCGTCCGGATTCAGCATCGGGACGATGCGGATCGTCAGCGCATTCTCGATCTTCTTCACCCAATCTTTGTCGCGATTCTTTTGGAGCAGGGTGAACATATCGATGATCGCCGACGTCGCGGTCGGCTCGTCACCGTGCATCTGCGACCACAAAAAAACCTTCAACGGTCCTTTGCCGAACTCGGCCTGATAGATCTCGCGATTCGCATAACTGCGGCCGACCTCGTCGACTTTTATTCCGAGCTTCTTCAATCCCTCGAGATATTTTTGCAGATCTTTGTGGCGGACATTCGACGGCAGAATCGTGGTGACGTGTTCTTTTTCCCACATCGCGACAAGTTCCGCCGGCGTTTGAGCGGTGCTGTTCATGATGAATGCTACGAATAGAAATGAGAGCAAGAGAGCAGATCTCATAAAAGAAAGATTAGCCGATACGTCGATGGTGCGTCCAACTAAACGCTGTCGTCGCCAACGGACTGGACCGCAGGCATCCCTGCCTGCATGAGTGCGAAGCACGAAAAAGCGATTATGATTCGACAACCGAAGAGCTGACGCCGTGGAAGCCACGACGTTGCAGGCAGGATGCCTGCGGTCCAGTCCGTTGACGAGTCAGCTCGTCAGCAGCCTAATTACCTCTGCCACGCTCCAGGCTTGCGCCGGACAACCGCGCGGAGCGTGCGGCGGATCCGCGTCGAAGATCTCGGATATTTGTCCGACGCCTGCCTCCGAAAGATGAGCCTCGAATCCGGCTAGCAATTCCGAAACGCTCTTCAATGGATAAACTTTTCGATACGCATCAACGAACGGTCCGATAAGCCATCCCCAAACCGTGCCCTGGTGATACGCCGAATCACGCTCGAAGGGTGAGCCGATATAAACCGGAACGTACAGCGGGTCTCGCGGAGACAAGGAGCGGAGTCCGACCGGCGTCAGCAATTCCGATTCAACTTTGTCGACGATCTTCCTTGCGCGGTCAATGTCGATCATCGAGTGCGGAAGCGAGACGGCCAAAATTTGATTCGGCCGTACCGAGGCATCGCGGTTTCCGTTCTCGATGACATCGAAAAGACATTGCTCGTCCTCATTCCAAAACAGCGCATTAAAACTGAGCTTCGCGAGAGTCGCCATCGCGACGTATCTTTCACGGTCCTTTGTGTCACCGAATTGCCCGGCGAGATCGGCCATGATGCAAAGCGCGTTGTACCAAAGAGCCTGGATCTCGACGGCCTTTCCGGTTCGCGGTGTGATGACGAGATCGCCGATCTTCGCGTCCATCCATGTAAGCTGAACGCCGGGTTCGCCGGCGTAAAGAAGCCCGTCCGTATCGACATGGATCTTGTATCGCGTCCCGCGCAAATGCCACGCGAGAATGTCCGCGAGCTTTAAATAGAGATCATCGCGGACGAATGCAACATCTCCGGTCTTCGCGAGATACGCACGCACGGCTTCGAAATACCAGAGCGTCGCATCGACGGTGTTGTACTCGGCCTCGCTGCCAGCGTCGGGAAATCGATTGGGAAGCATTCCCTGTGAAATGTGTTTTGAAAATTCAAGTAAAATTCCGCGTGCGATCTCGTGACGTCCGGTCGCGAGCGTCAATCCATTCAGCGCGATCATCGTGTCGCGGCCCCAATCGGAGAACCACGGATAGCCGGCGATAACGGTATGACCTTCCCCGCGGCGAACGATGAACTGATCCGCCGAGAGAACCAGTTGCTTTGCGAATCCGTCTTTTGCTTTCGCGAGCTTTATGAGCGAGACGCGACGCTTGATCTCGGCCCGCTCCAGCTTCGTCGCGTCGTCATCCAGCTCCGCATCGCTTGATACCGATCGCGTATTCGAAATCCCGATACCAGTAACCGGTCTTTTCGATGCTCGTCGCGTCGTGTCGAAAAAAGATCGTCGGGAGATCGGAGACTGGCCGCATGCTGACGGTGCTCCCATTTTCCAGATATGCCCCGTCGAACTCAGGGTCGACATTTTGCAAGTGGTGGTAATCGACAAACGACAACAGCGGCCGGACGTCGAGCGAGACGACTCGCTTGTCGCGTCGCGACGTGCGCCGGATCTGCCAGCGGACGATGACTGCGTTCTCGCCGTGCACCATGAAAATCCTTTTCTCGATCACGACTCCATCCACCGAGTACGTCCAGACCGGAAACGGATCAAGGCGAAAACTTGTCAGAAATTTATATACCTGCGGATGGATCTTATTTGGATATTGATTCGAAGAAAGCTCGTAGTTGTCGTCGCCGATCGTCACCGTCTCCTCGAGCTTCGACAACATTGTGATACGCCCTAGGGGCGGGTCGGTCGCAGCCGTCAGGATCCCGTGATAGCGTCGCGTGTTCGCTCCCGAGATCGTACCCGATGCGAAGCCTCCGATGCCGTTCGTTTCGAGCCATTCGCGTTCGGTCGCGGAGGTGAAGTCCGCGCATATAGTTGAATCGAAAAATATCATCCGTTGCTCGACTCGGCCGTCCGGCGCAAAGGGCAAATTTCAGTGTAGAGTTGCTCGGTAGCGTCGAGCATTCTGGCTAGTGAGAATTTTTCGGCGGCACGTCGCTTCAGGTGTTCTCCGATCGAGCTGCGATCCTCACTTCTTAATACGTCGCGGATCGCGGCAGCTAAGTTCACGGGATCCCGGATGGGTACCAGGTTGATGTCGGGCTCGAGAAGTTCGCGGGCTCCCTCGGTCGCCGTCGCGACGAGCGGCGTTCCCCGGATCATCGCTTCGAGGATCGCGAGTCCAAAGCTCTCGGCATGCGACGGCGAGACGAACACATCCACGGCGGCGTAAAACGGAGCGGTATCGTCGAGCCAATCCAGCCAGATCATCCGGTCGCCAACGCCGAGAACTTTTGCAAGACGACGAAGCTCGCGTCGAAAAGATTTGTCTGCGGTGTGATCGAGTCCGGTCACAACGAACCAGCAGTTTGGAAATTCTTTGATCACCTCGGCGGCTGCGAGAACAAAGTCGCGCTGGCCCTTCGGTTCGCGCAATTCGCCGAGCGTGCCGACAAGCGGAACGTCGTCTCCGATATCGTGAAACGCGCGAAATTCCTTCGCCAGTACGTCCCGACTTCGAAGACTTTCGAGATCGAGTCCGTTCTGGATAACTGCGACCTTGTGCTTCGGAAATACCATTCGCAATTCCTCACCGACGAACTCCGAAACACCGATCGCCCTCGAGAGATTTTTGAGCGCGAATTTGTTGAATGGTTTCAGCGGCGACAGCATGTGTCGGGTCAATACAAATTTCGCAGGCTTAGCGGCAAGCGAAGCGATGTTAGCTGGAATGTAATCGCGAGGCACGTGTGCATGGATGATGTCGATCTCTTTTTCACGGGCGTACTCCGCGATCTGCATCGCACTCAGGACGCCGAACGAGTGTCGTATCGAAACGTGAAATTTGTTTTCCGGCGGAAGAAAGTCGAGACGATGCTGCCAATCGCTCGTGGGTCTCAGTGCGATGAATACCTCATGGCCGCGCTGTTGGAGGCTCCGGCACAAGTCGACGATGTGTCGCTCTGTCCCGCTGTAGTTTCTGGCCGATGAAACATGCAGTATTCGCACTGCAGTTCATGTTAATACAAAGTCGGCCCGGGTCATTCGAGCAAATATCGAAAACCAAGAAAAAAGGCACGCCTCGTAAGAAGCGTGCCGAAAAGTCTAAATAAAGAATTACTTAGAACTGGAAGCGTGCTGCGAACTGGATCTGACGTTCGCGATACAGTGTGCTGTCCGTTCCCGTGACCTGTCCGAACGGTGCGTTGTAGGTTAGCACCGTTGACGTGCCGCTGCGGTTGTACAGCGTGGAATTAACCGCAAACACATGAGTACGGTTAGCTATATTAAAGGCTTCCGCCAAGAACTCGAGAGCCATCGATTCGTTAAACTTGAACCGTTTGGACAAGCGAACATCAAGATTGATGAGGCTCGGCACTCGGAACGAGTTACGACCCGCCAGCGGCAGGAAGCTGTCACCGAACGTGTTGTTCAAGCTGGTCCCGCCGACGTTTCCGCTGAACGGACGACCCGAATAGTAATTGAAGTTCGGAGCGAGCGACCAACCGTTGACCAGGTAGTTATAGAACGAGTGGGTGCTTCCCTTGTAGAAGGTCGGCGCCCAGACACCTGCGATCACGACTTTGTGACGCGTGTCGAAGCTGCTCGGTCCGCGATCGTAACTGCCGTTCAGGATGTCATACGGACTGTTCGCCTCGGTAAAGGTCGCCGAGTTCTGATCCGTGTCCGTCGACTTCGCCAGCGTATAGCTCGCGAGAAGCTGAAGGCCATTCGTAAAGCGTCGGTTCATCTGGAACACAAGTGCGTCGTACTGCGACTTAGTTGTGCTTTGAATTCGAGTCATTGCCTGACCACCGGCACCCGGTACGCGGCGATAGAGCGGCAGAGTAAATGTCTGGCCGTCGAACGGTCCGCCCGAAACCGTATAGGTCGTCGTCGGAGTCGCAGGATTGATCTCGTTATTCAGATCGAAGAACGAAGGAAGTTTGCGTCCCAAGCTTCCGATATAGGAAACCGATACTGCAGTGTTCCGGAATACTTCGCGTTCGAATACGACGTCGTACTGATTGATGAGCGGTGCTTCGAAATTGCGATCGAAGAACTGGATCGCGGTTGCGGTCGTGCCGACAACCAACGACGACGTGTTAAGAACATTCGGGAAGATCGGCGCCGGAATCGGATTGTTCGCAGTCGGAACGACGACCGTCGGCGCGACTACGTACTGTCCCTGGCCGCCCGGATTGCCGGTGTTGACCAACGCGTTGTAGATCGTCGAGCTCTGGATGCGGCCGTAATAGATTCCGTATCCTGCGCGAAGGCTGGTTTTGCCATCGCCCGTAAGATCGATCGCAACACCGATTCGCGGACCGAAATTATTTTTATCGTCCGGCATCGTCGCTGTTGCTTCGCCGATGGTTCTAAGATCATTCGGAATTACGAGACTTGCCGGCAGCGGACCCGACGTATTGTTATTTGCGAGTACCGCATCCGGCATGCTGATGACTTCGTAACGAAGACCCATGTTGATCGTCACACGCGGCGACAACCGATAGTCATCCTGAACGAAGAAGTTGTAGTCCCACGTTCCCAACTTGATTCCGGGTGAACCGATACCTTGCTGGTAGTTGCCGTTGTAGCAACGTCCCGTGTTACGAGCAGCCAAGCCCGGGCACGCTCTGGTCGGAAGGATCAGGCCGGGATTTTTCCAGTTGGTGAAATCCATGACGAAGTCCGCCAGGGGAGCACCACCCGTGTACGAGTAAGCACCCGCCTCAAAGCGAAGGTTCGAGATATCGTCCGTAACTTTGTTGATGTCTCCGCCGAACTTGAACGTGTGCGATCCGTGCGTGAACGTCACGGTGTCGGCAAACTGATAGCGACGCTCGTCGGGGAATGCACCACGCTCAAGGAACGTCGGAGTTCCCATTTCGAGACCGTTCGTGATGAAGATATTCGGCGAGCGGGTTCCGCCCAATGCCGTTAACGGTTCGCCGTCAAGCGGGGCCGAGCTTCTCTGTGCTTCAAAATCGCGTCCGTACTGGAAGCGGAATTCATTTACGAGATTCGACGAAAGGGTCGACTGCAGGCGAGCGTTGAACGAATCAACCTCGACAAAGTCATCACCGAAGTTGCTTCGTCCGCGAGTGTTGGTCGCCTGGGTTTGGATACCGTTGATCGATTCCCAACGCAGCCGATTGTAGCTTGCGGTAAAGAGGTTCTTGCTGTTGATCTGCCAGTCGATCTTCGGGAAGAAGAGCTTCTGGTCGCCGCTTCTCGGTGTTTCGCCCGTCTGATTGACGAGGTAAGCCAAGGCGGTGTTGATGTGAGCGTCAGTGATACCAGCCGTCGTAAGAACCGCCCTCTGGGCCGCCGTGATCGAGGTCAGGAAGTTCGCCTGAGTGAACCTTGCAACGCCGGGAAAGTTTCGTCGCTGCTGATCGTAGTTAAAGAAAAAGAACAGTTTGTCTTTGATGATCGGACCGCCGATGTTGCCGCCGAACTGCTCACGCAGATCGATCGGTTTTACCGGACGCTGAACACCGTTGATGTCAGCGACGAACTGAAGCGGGTTGCGAGCACCGTTGCGATTGTTGCGGTTGTAGTAAAACGCTTCGCCATGGAACTTGTTCGTACCGCTCTTCGTCACAGCGTTCGTCACGCCGCCGGCCGAACGGCCGTACTCAGCCGAGTAGTTCGACGTGTTCACCTGGAACTCGCGGATCGAAGCCTGACTGATCGAGTAGTTGATACGTGTACGTCCACGCTCTTCGGAGAAGAACGCCTGGTTGTTGTCACCGCCGTCGATCGTGTTGTTGTTAAGAAGACCCGAGATTCCGCGGAAGCTGATCAGACCGAACGTTCCATCCGGAACAGCCGTCGGTGAGAGCAGAGCGAAATTCGACCAGCGGCGTCCGTTGATCGGAAGCTCGTTGATCTGTGTCTGGTCGAAGTTGCTCGCGTTCGCATTATCCGTCGTATTGACCACCGGTGCTTCAGCCGTAACATTGACCTCGGCGACCGCGGTTCCGAGCGTCAGCGGAATATCGACCGGAGTCGAGCGGCCGACTTCGACGATGATGTTGTCGGCGATTGCCGGAGCGAATCCGGTAACCGTCGTCTCGACCTTGTAGGTTCCCGGCTGCAGGTTGGTGACTCGGTAAGAGCCGTTCGAATCCGCGGTAGCGGACATCGTCTGATTCGTTCCAAGATTCGTGACTACGATGGATGCGTTTGGAACCGCGCCGCCCTGCGGGTCAGTGACGGTTCCATTAATACCGCCCGTGACAGTGGACTGCGCAAATACTTGACCGATGCTGAGAATAAAACTCAGTGCGAGCAAGGCAAAAATTTTTGTCGAAAGGTTCTTAGTCATTTGTGTCGTTGACCTCAAAAGTAGTGATTTGATCTTAATAAAGCTTAGCCCGAGCCATCCGATATATTGAATTTTGGATATTTCTATCGCTTTTTGGATTGCAGGCCCTGAGCCACACGCAATTCCAAATCAGGTAAAACCGGAAATCGCCCGCCTTGATAAAATTAACTATTGCGTTTGTAAACCCTTACAAATTTCACGCTAGGACCTGGTAGAACGGGTCATGCTGGAGATGTGAAATTGTAGGTAATAGGGCACCCATCTTTAGGCAACTTGAGTTCCTTACGAGGACGCGCTCAATCGCACCCCGTACATCGAAAACTACAATAAATTTCATCCGCATACATAGCCTCGAGACGGCAGGTGAAACATATGGGTAACATCGACCGATCAAGGTGTCTTCTTTGTAGTCTGGAAGACCGTCCAAACCGAGGTTCTGACCTATACTCCCGTTCGGTCAAAAGAGCTTGAAAACAAATAATTTGCGTGTTTCGGGGAAACTTGACTTTTTTGTAAGAGTGGTTTAGATTGTTCGGGCGTTCGAGGGGAAGTTTGAATAAATTAGCCTTGCAACGCGTATTTTAGCTACGAAAAAGGGGGGATTATGGCTCAGGTAGATTATTCTACATCATCATACAAAACGCCGATGCATCATCGCATTCTTGCGAACATGCCGGTAAAAGCGAGCTGGGTTGATGAGGAAAGTGGTAAGCGTATCAGCGTCGAGGGAATTACCGAAAACGTTGGAGAGACAAGCACATTGGTGAATCTCGAACTCTTACCGCCGGTCGGAAGCGAGGTCAAACTAAAGATCTTGGAAGAAGATAAACCGATCATTGAAGTTTCGGCACAGGTTATCCGAGTCGAGCGAGATCCCAGTAAGCCCTTAGCGGCACTCACCATTTCTGAGAATGTTAAGAAATGGAAGCATGTAGCGATCGAAGCGGCCGAGAAATGGGCGCATAGGCATTGGCAGCTGAATTACGAAGAAGAATGGGTTAACTAGTTTCGTCTTCATTCGTTATTTTACTGACGCGGGAAGTTCTTTCGAGACTTCCCGCTTTTGTTTGATATGACAACGAAACCCGATGCCGGGGCATCTTTCAATAGAATGAAACGATTGGTTCTTATCCTGATACTTCTTGGAACTTCACTAGCAGTATTTTCACAAGACAAACCGCTTACCCAGGCGGAGTACGTGAAGATGCTCTACGGACTACAAACGAAGCCGTCATCTAAGTCAGACATCATCGATGCTCTTAGACGTCGCGGAATCGCGTTCGTTCTCACTGATGGAGTCCGCGGGCTCACCCGATCAAAGGGTGCGAACGACGAAGAGCTGAAGCGAGCTTTGGAAGAGGCCGAGAGGCGTCGAGTGGACCCGGAAGGATCCAAACTTCCGACTGTCGTCGAGACGGCTGGCTTCATCGACAAAGCACGTGATCGCGCTCGAGAGACGATCGATGAAATGCCCGACTTCGTGGTCAAGCAGTTGATCACGCGCGCCGAGGCTTATGCCGGAACCGGAAATTGGAAACCGTACGACACGCTCGTGATCGCGGTCAGCTACAGCACGGAGAAGGGTGAGCAGTACCGTTTGTTGGCGCAGAACGGCGCGCCGGTTCAGGATTCTACGACCGCGAATAGCTACAGCGGTCTCGACGGAGCGACGTCCGGCGGCGAGTTCGTCGAAGATCTCGCGAAGATCTTCAAACCCGAGAGCAAAACCAGATTTGACCTTTTGACCACCGACACGCTGCGCGGACGACGTGCGCTTGTTTACGAATACACGATCAATATCGAAAACAATAAGGATGGCGGCGTCGGGCTGAAAGGACAGAAGGGTGGAGTTGTGGATTCGGCTCCGGCAGGCGAGAAAGGTCGCGTCTGGCTGGATCGTGAAAACCAACGTGTGCTGCGCATCGAATACCAGCTCACCGACATTCCTCCGTCATTCGCCGTAAAGGCTGTGACGAAGTCGATCGATTACGACATGGTCGAGATCGCCGGCGAAAAATATCTGCTTCCGATCGTCTCGGATTTTCGAGGCAAGGTACAGGCTATTAACAGCAACCGACTTTTCGAGAATCGGAACGTGATCAGGTTTAGGAATTATCAGAAGTATGGAACGGACGTGATCGCGGTGGATGAGGATTCGGAACCGGCAGTCGAGACGAAGCCTTAGTTAAGCGATAAGTAGGCGACCACGGCCGGCACGACAAGCCATAGCAAGCCTTTGACGAGGAAAAACACGAAGCCCGCCGCTCCAAAGCGTTTGACCCAGGTTCTTGCGGGACATCTTCGTTTTGTCGGACCTTCTTGCATCCCGCTTAATAAAATATCGTTTCCGCTACGTATTTTCAATCCTCGTTGAGATTGTTTTTCCTTTAAAATGAGAATCCGGATTCTGAGATTTGCCCTTCCCGTCGTTTGCCTTATTCTTTTTTCGAGCGCCTTTTCCCAAACTGCGCCGCCAAAAGAATCGAATAAACGCGAGGCTCATTTGATCGAACTCATCACTCTAGACCCGACAATAAAACTCGACATACGGTACGCGACGGACAATAACTTTGTCGGCCGTCCGGTCTATCCTGAAGCTCGTGCGTTTTTGCAAAAGCCTGCGGCGCAGGCGGTCGTCCGTGTGCACAAGAAGCTAAAGGAAAAAGGTCTGGGCATCGTGATATTCGATGGCTATCGCCCGTGGACGATCACAAAACTTTTCTGGGATGTAGTTCCTGAAGATAAGCGAAAGTTCGTCGCGAATCCGGCGAAAGGTTCGAAGCACAATCGAGGCTGCGCAATCGATCTGAGCATTTTCGATCTGAAGACCGGTCAGCTCATGGACATGCCGTCTGGGTATGACGAATTCACTGAGCGAGCATCGCCCGACTATAAAGGCGGCACGCCTCAACAGACTGCGAATCGCGAGATGCTTCGGAAGTTAATGGAAGACGAGGGCTTCACGGTGAATCCAAACGAGTGGTGGCACTTTGATTACGAGAACTGGGAAAGATACGCGATCTACGACATTTCATTTGAAGAAGCTGGAAGTCAGAACCGGTAGCGGTAGCGACGGGGTTGACCTGCGTTATTCTGATATCGAAGGGTTACCCGGTCGCTACCGCTCTCGGTTCTGACCTCTTTACTTCGCCTTTCCCGCCTCGATCTGAAGCACGACTTTCACCTGATCAGAAACTGAAGGAATACCGCTCGGAAGATTCGTTCCCCAATTGATCCCAAAATCGCGCCGATTGATCGTAGTCTCGCCCGCGATTCCCATTTTCATTCCCGCACGCTCACCAGCCGGCAGCCAGCCTGCGATCTCAAACGGGATCACGACCGATTTCGTCACGCCCTTAATCGTGAGATCGCCCGTCACGACCCAACCCTTTCCCTTTTTCTCGACCTTGGTGCTCGCGAAGGTCATCTCCGGATATTTCTCAACCTCAAAAAAATCAGCGGTCCGAAGATGTTTGTCACGGCCGGCAACGCCGGTATCGACACTCGTCGTCATCGCCTTAAATGAAACGGAAGACTTCTTAACATCCGTAGCATCGAAATTCACCTGGCCGGTGAAATCGCGAAAGAAGCCGGGCACTTCGACGAGGCCCATGTGCTTGACCTTGAATCCGATAAAACTGTGAGCCTTGTCAAAATTGTAGACTCCGGATTCTCCAACCTGTTTCGTGTCGAAACCTGAAAGCGTTTCGGGGAATGTATTGCTCGAGGCGCTCGACACACCTCCTGCGTATATGAAAACGGCGGCGAGCGCGAACGCTAAAAACAACGAGATCTTTTTCATCAAAAACTTTTTCTCCTGATCTGGAATCTGTCTTGTTTGAATTATGCGGCAAAAAACTTTGGATGCAAGCGTGATCAAAAGCGTTCGATGATTGCGAGGAACTTGCGGGAGTTCTGCTAAAATCCCAGTCATGAACCGACCGGAAACTTCAGAATACGATCCGTACTACGAAAGATATATTTCGCTCGTGGCGGACTCCGATATCATCGGCGTCCTCGGCGCTCAGCCGACTCGCTTGCAAGACATCTTCACCGCGATGCCCGAAGACAAGGGCGGGTTTCGATATGCCGACGGAAAATGGAGCATAAAAGAATTGCTCGGACACGTGATCGACGGTGAGCGGATGTTCGCGTATCGAACGTTTCGGATATCGCGTGGCGATGAAACGCCGATCGAGGGTTTTGAGCAGGACGGATACATCGAGAACGCGCATTCGAATGATCGCAGCTTCGCGGATCTGCTGGACGAATTCTCTTTGCTTCGCCGGGCGAACATGATCTTTTTTAAGAACCTGGCTGATGACGCCTGGCTCCGAGTCGGTACGGCGAACAATGTCAAAGTTTCGGTCCGTGCTCTCGTTTACATAATGGCCGGACACATCGAGCATCATCTCGAAATTCTAAAAGACCGTTATCTCGTGTGATCACGAAGTTCGATGTAGTAGTTATCGGAGCTGGCGCGGCCGGGCTCTTTTGTGCGATCGAAGCCGGGCGCCGCGGTCGCAAAGTATTGGTCGTCGAACGGAACTCACAAGTCGGTCGAAAAATAATTATCTCAGGTGGTGGCCGCTGCAATTTCACGAACGTGTTCACGTCGCCCGAGAACTTCGTTTCCAACAATCCGCATTTCTGTAAATCGGCGCTCGCCCGATACACGCCTGACGACTTCATTCGCCTCGTCAAAAAACACAAGATAGATTTTTACGAGAAGAAGCTCGGTCAGTTGTTTTGTCGCGAGAGCTCGCGTCAGATCGTCGATCTTCTCCTCGCGGAATGTGAACGATCGCGAGTCGAGATCCGAACCGGGCAATCGGTTCTAAAGATCGACAAGCAAAAATATTTCCTGGTCGAAACAGCCTCGGGCAGTGTCGAGTGCGAAAGTGTCGTCATCGCGACGGGCGGGCTTTCTTTTCCAAAGGTCGGAGCGACGGACTTCGGCTACGGCGTCGCACGGGAATTTGGTCTGAAGATCGAGCCGACGCGGCCGGCGCTCGTTCCGCTCGTGTTTGAGACAAATGGCGAAACCGGCAAGCTCGCCGGACTTTCGATCGACGCAGCAGTTTCCACGTCCGACCTCGAATTCCGAGAAAATATCCTGTTTACGCACCGCGGATTATCGGGGCCGGCGATCCTGCAGATTTCCAACTATTGGAAAAAAGGCTCCGACGTTTCGATTGACCTGCTTCCCGGAACGAACGCTCATGAATTATTTAATACGAATGCCCGGAGTCGAAAGTCGCTGACGAACTTCCTAAGTCAATTTATGCCGGAAAAGGCTGCCCGGTTGTTTTCGCCGCTGCAAATTGCCGACAAACCAGTCGTGCAGATCGGAAAGACAGACCTTGAGCAAGTCGCGGAAAGTTTGAATAACTGGAAGGTAAGATTTCGCGACACCGAAGGCTACGACAAGGCCGAAGTGACGATCGGCGGCGTCTCGACCAACGAGCTATCATCGCAGACCATGGAAGCGACAAACGTTTCCGGACTGTTTTTTATTGGCGAAGTTGTTGATGTTACGGGATGGCTGGGCGGTTATAATTTTCAGTGGGCCTGGGCTTCCGGATACGCGGCCGGCCAGGCTGTTTAAAAAACGAAAGGGGAAACGTCTCCCACACCGTCTCCCCCCGTTCGCACCGACTACGTGGAGCAGTCGGTAACGAAGTTAATCTTTTAGATCGCCTCTTATCAATAATTTCTTTACAAAGAGTGAACGACCGTGTAGGATATTTACACAATCGTTGAACGTTGTCAACACGTAAAAGTGGAACAAGAAAAAAAACTTTTCATCGAGAGATTAATTGAAATTTGCGGCACATCTGAGCCCGCAAAGATTCAACGATTGTTGGACATTTCGTATCAAGCGGCGAAGAATTATCTGCAGGGACGCCTTCCCGATTCTTACGTTCTCCGCACGATCGCCCAGCGAACGCCTTACTCGATCAACTGGCTCCTTACCGGTGAGGGCGAAAAACTTGTTTCGCCGGCCGCCGCCATCGAAGATACACCTCTAACCGCCCGCCAAATCCGTGATCTGGTCAGGAGCGAGTGTGTGGAAGTAATCAACGAAATGTTGGGAAGTCAGAATTCGACTCAACAAAAAGTCGTCGTATTACAGTCCGGAAGCCTAAAGTCGGAAAAAGTGAAAGAGTTGTCCGTTGTCCCCGACAAGAAGGATTGATCCCCGGTTCTTACATTTTTACGCCAAAATACAGGTAAATCGCACTCCAGAACGATTCGTCATCATCATCCGGATCGGGAGTTTTGCCTCCACCGCCCATGTCGCCGCCTTCATCTTCTGAGCCCTGGGCGATGACGACGGTACGTTCTTTCGCGCCGCCGCCGCCGCCCGCTAATCCACCTCCGCCCATGTCGCCGTCGGCAAACGCCGCCGGCGCAAAAAGGGCGATCAGCACCAGGATTTTGAGTGCGGTTCTCTTGATATTTTTCATTTACTAAGTCCCTCCGATTTTTCTTGATTTTTCTGTTGATACACGCTTGTATCGCCGTTATAATACACCCGACAAAACGATTCACCAGCCTATGAATTCCCGCCGCCCACCGACAATTCGTGCTTCCAATGAACTCGTTCGCGAGCTGCACGCCCTTGAACGCAGTGGAATGTTGGAACAAGCGCTGATCGAATTGCGCGGAGTTTGGGATGATGTAACGACCGATCCGGTCGTCGATAATTTGGATGCTCGCCTCGCCGCAAACATCCACTTACGATGCGGCGCGTTGATCGGATTTCTCGGTTGGAGACGACAGCTTCCGTCGGCGCAGGACCGCTCTAGAAATCTTCTTACACGTGCCCGCTCGGCTTTTCTCGAAATTTATCAACCGGAAAAAATTGCGGAGTGCGAAAACTATCTTGCTCTCGCTTACTGGCGCACCGGCGAAACCAACGAAGCTGAAAGTTGGATCGAAGAATCGCGATCGCACGACATCTCCGAGCACTGCGACGCTCGGCTTTACTCGCACGTGATTCGCCAGATCATCCTGCTTTCACAAAAACGATTTGCAGAGATCTACGCCGAGTTCAGCAATCTTGAGCAGACCTTCGTCGAGCACGCGGACAATTTCCTCGCCGGAAATTTCTATATGAACTTCGCGATCGCAGCGAAGAATCTCGGTGACGTTTCCGAAGCACGCGACGCTCTTGAAAAGGGCCGCGACTTCTTCGCCAAGGCAGGAAATAAAGTGCAGCTGGCGATGGCCGAGAACAATCTTTCGCAGCTCTATAAATTAGAGGAAAGATTTGTCGACGCACACGACGCGATCGATCGTGCGACTGATCTTTTCAGAGCGATCGGCGACAGAACGCGTGAAGGTTTCTCGCTCGATTCAAAAGCTCTGATCTATCTTGACGAGGGCGAATTCGATGACGCTCTTGAGACAGTCGATCAAGGCATCGCCATTCTTAGAAAGAGTGAGAACTTCGAATATCTAACCGAGACGATCGCAACAAAGGCGCGCATCCAGTTATTCGCAAACGATTTTTCCACCGCGACGCTCACATTGCTCGAGGCCGTCGAGATCGCTAAGATCCGAATCAGCGAGAATGCTGCTCTTAGACTTGTCCGCGAGTTCGAACAGACACTCGAAGATCGAAACGTAATAAAGTCGCGACTAGCTAAAACGGCGGCGGCTAAGTCAGGCCTCGCGTCGGATGACTTGAAGCTCGTCCTCCCGCCATCGATATCGCATTACGATGAGTATCAGGGCGTCTGGATAAATAATTCCGACCTCGGTCCGTATGGCCTGATCAAAGGCTCGCTTGCGGTGATCGTCCCTGAAAAGATCAGACGCGGCGATCTCGTCGCATTGGTCGAGTTAAAGACCGATCTCGTGAGCTGCGGATTTTACGATTCTGATTTCGGGATCGTATGTCTGGAAGCAGGCGGGTCTGAACCTCAACTGTTCGACAAGGCGGATGTAAAGATCCTCGGAAAGATAGTCGGTGTGTCTAGTGCAGAAAAGAATGCCGACGGATCGATCGAGATTCGAACGCTTGATCTTTGATCACCGGAAATCGGAAATATCCATATCGTAACGCTCCTTCACGTACTCCTCCGCGGCTTCGTTCACGTTCTTCAAATTTGCCAACCTTCGCCCTGACTTCTGTATCGCGGTTTTCGTTCGCTCGGCCATGTGCCTTAGCAGATCGCGGCCTTCGCCAAACTCCTCGTTTACTTTTCCGCGTAGCACGAAAAGCTCTGACGTTTCCGCCTTCGACTTTTCGTCTTTTAATTCGATCAGGCGCGCCGCGACCTGTGCGATCTGCCGAATTGCTCGAACGAGATCGTCGCCGACTGAAATTCCTTTCACGATGTCCGGACTGTTTTTAAAATCTTCGAAAAGTTTGTTGAGCTGTTTCTGATCGCCGGCCGAATACGCTTCGTTCAGCTTCGCCATCAAACCGTGTCGCTTTTCTTTTTCTTTTGGATCGAGCGCAAGATCAGGGTGAATTATGCGTGCGAGATTGTGATAAGCCTTCCTGGCTTCGGGCGTCGGATCGAATTTAAAATCCTCTGCGGCTTCGCTATTTGCGGCGGATTCTTCCGCACGCCTGCGTAGCTCTTCCGCCTTTTTCTTTATTTCCTCATCGTCCGGAACGAGCTTGTATTCTTCCTCGGCGATCAGGGCTTCGATGTCATCGAGATCCGCATATAGACGCCCGACCTCCATCTTGTATCGCGCTTCGAACTGTTCGAGCTCCGCGCGCAGATCTGCCATCTCTTCTTCGCGATCTGCGAGCCGATCCTTCAAGCGCTCAAGGATCCTATGCTTTTTCGCGAGCTCGATTTCTTCCGGCGTCAGTTCGGTCATGAGTATAAATTCATCGGCCGCGTCAAAAGATCGACGGGATCGTTTATGTTCAGAGTCTCGCGCACGTAGTAAGGCTCACCGGCTTCAACACCGATCAGCGATCCGAAATAGCGTGAACGAACTTCGAGCTCATCGAGAAATCCCCTGCTCGTAAGACGCGTTTCGGGCTCGCTCGAATTCGGATCGTAGAATTGCGAGCTGTGTGCGCGGATGGCCTCCATCTTTATTTCTAGAAAATCCGAAACGTCGACGATAAACGACGGCTGAACGCGACGTGAAAAAATATTGTGCGCGACATTCGGCACGGGAATTTTTTCGCCGCCCGTCTCCTCGTCGTATCGTTTCATACTCGAAAGCCGAGCAGATTCGCGCACGAGCTGCGAGATATGATTGTGGTCCGGATGCGGATCGTCGATCTGGTGCGTCAGGATCACTTTCGGTTTGAGCCGTCGCAACACCCGAACAAGTTTCGTTCGCGAATCGTCATCGCAGAAAACGTGACCGTCGGGCAAACCCAAGTTTTCGCGAACATCGAGTCTGAGAATTTTCGCCGCGCTTTCAGCCTCTTCTCGCCGACCTTCGACAGTTCCGCGTGTACCCATCTCGCCGCGTGTGACATCCAGAGCACCGGTGCGGTACCCGAGATCTTTCATCTTCAGAAGAGTTCCACCTACGGTGAGTTCAACGTCGTCGGGGTGAGCGAAAATGGCAAGGATGTCGATCTGATCCATCAGGTCAAATTTAGCATAACTGCTATCATTCGTTTATGGAGCTTACAGTTATCGGTTCCGGCACCGCCGTTCCGCACCCGCTTCGAAGCAGTTCCGGATATTGGCTGCAGACAGCAAATGGAAAATTGCTGCTCGACTTTTCTGCGTCCGCTCTTCATCGCATGGCGGAAGAGAATCTCGAGTGGTGGGATCTCGACGCGATTTGGATCTCGCACTTTCATCTCGACCACTGCGCCGGAATCGCACCATTCCTGTTCGCGTCGATTGCCGCACCAATTATCCGCGATCGAAAAAAACCACTAAAGTTCTTCGGAGCTCCCGGGCTACGCCGGCTCATGGAATGTTTTGATGACGCCGGCAACGGGAAGCTTCTAAACCAACATTTTCCGATCGAGATAATTGAGATCGATGAGCTGAATTCTTTTGAGATCGTTGAAGGCGTCGAGGCAGTAGCGCATTCAACGCCTCACACGCCGGACAGTCACGCGATCCATCTCCGCGAGAAAGATTCGACTCTCGTTTTCTCCTCCGACACCGGATTCGATGAAACACTCGCGACATTCGCGCGACAGGTCGATCTGCTCATTCTCGAGACTTCGTTCGTAAGAGATAAGCCTATCGAGAAGCATCTCGAATTATCAGAGGCGATCCATTTGATCCGACGTGCAGAACCAAAGCGTGCGATGCTCACGCATTTTTATAAGGAGTGGGACGATGTGGATTTTGAAAAGGAAGTCAGACGGCTGGACCCGGGATGCGAGGTTCTTCGAGCAGTCGACGGTTTAAGGGCGGTGATTGGCTAGGACACACGAAAACATAACTATCCGGATCTCGGACGATATAAGTCCCATTGGTCTCATCCGTCCCATTCGTCTATTGGGTCTAATCAGTCCTCTTCTACTTCTTAACCGCCTGCTTCGCCATCGCCATCAGTTCTTCGGGCATCCATTTTTCCATAACCTTATCTTCCGCTTCGGCGATCGACTTGCCACGGTTCCGCCATTCCTTTGCCGGATCGTCCTCGCGTCCAGATTGCTTCGGATAATTCTCAACCTGTTCGAGGCTGATGATGATGCCGTGGACGACATCGTTCCAGTCATTGTTCTGGATGCCGCGCAGAACGATCGGGAGACCCGCCGTCCAATCCTCTTCAGGCGCGATGTTGTCGTATTCGGGGATGGTCAGGAACGCCGTTTCGGGGAGCGGTTTTCCGCTGAGTTCACTCAGCAGCCGGACTTTGAGCTGGGCATATGTACCACTCGGTTCGGCGGTGCGGATCTCGAGCGCGCGTCGGAAAATATCGGAAACTGTCGGATTGTTGCTCATACAAATTGTTGCCACAGATTAGCACAGACTCGGCCCGATATTAACCGGCTCGTCCGCAATTCCGTGCTAATCTGGGCTTCGGTAAAACGTCCATCCTTATGAAACGCTTTATATATCAGCTCCATTTGTTCCTTGGAATTCTCGTCTCGATACCAGTTCTCGCCTGGGCTTTAAGTGGATTTCTCTACGCTCTTCCGAATACCGTCGAAGGCGGCACCGTCGAAAAGATCGAGGCTGCACGAGTCAAGATCACGCCGGCGGAAGCGATCGCGAAGGGAGATGCGCTGGCTGGAAAGTCGCTTCCGACAACCGCTCTTACACTGCTGACGAAAGACGGCCGTCCGCAATATCAATCAGTCGGAGGACTCGGAGCCGACTCGATATTCATCGATGCTGAGACCGGTGAAGCGACATTTTCAAAACCTCCGACGTGGAAAACGAGATTTTTTCGCGAAGCTCATTTCTATTTCTTTGCCGGCGACTGGCAGGTCTGGCTTCTTTTAGTTTTCTCGGCTCTTTCCGCCTTGTCGGCGGCGACGGGAATTTATCTGAACATCTCTTATTGGTCGAGACGACTCGGTCGCCGTGCCGCTCACACCGCGCATTGATCTTCCGACAACTTTCCTGTTGCCGAATGTCATCAGAACGGCTAGCCTTATCCTTATTTCAGGAGCATTCGATGAAGTTTGCATTTAGTCTTGCATTCATACTTTTCACCGCAACTCTGGCCTTCGCACAGGGCGGAAATGAACAGTCGCCGATCGTCGAGAAAGAGATCGTTTACAAAGATTGGACGTTCAAGAATGTTCAGACCGGAGCGGAGACCGGCCTTCGCAATTTTGCCGCGGGCAAAAAGCTTGTCATGGTCGTCTACTTCGCTCCATGGTGCCCGAACTGGAAGCATGACGTGAAGTTCGTCGAGGCGATGTATCAGAAGTACCACTCCGCTGGATTCGATGTGATCGCAATCGCCGAGTACGATCCGGTCGAGTCTATGAAGTCACACATCCTTGAGTACAAGCTAACTTTCCCGGTCGTGTGGGAATCGGATGCGCGGACGGCGAAGCAAACGACATCGCACTACGAAATGCGAAAGTCGGTCGGCGATACACGAAGCTGGGGTTCGCCGTGGTACATATTTTTGGAATCGGGAAAACTTGAGCCGAGCGGCTCGGTAATCGCGAAGAAGGCTCCGATCGTGAATGGTGAGTTGATCCAGCCCGAAGCCGAAAAATTCATCCGTGAAAAATTAGGTATGGCTCCGTCTTCTGAGGTGAAGTTGAGCTCGACCGCGGCGGTGGAGGTTTGCGATCCGGAAAAACCGTCGGCGTCGCTCGTGAAACCCGACGCGAAGAAACCTTAGATCTAAGATAACGAATAAAATCGGCGGACTCGGTAAGATCGAGTCCGCCGATTTCTATTTTCACTTAGATCGGTACGTTGGGCATGGCCGCTAGCGTATTCGTCAGCTTCTGCTGAATGGACTGAATCGGAGCGTTCGCCGCAACGAACTTACCGCCGACAGCGGAAGTCTCGGCTTGCCCGGCAAGATCCGAGATGCCCTGGATCGTCGGGAGGTATTTCTTTAGAGCCGGCTTCGTGCGAAACTCGGTTTCCAATTTGACCATTCCTTCGCGAAGGTTGCGAATCGCGTTAATCACTGTATTTTTATCCTTTGCGTTTTGATCCAGCGATTGCTTTCTAACCCTGTTCAGCTTGGCTTCATTATCGATATCCTCGATCGACTTAGCACCCGCCTCGAGATTGGTGGCAAACCTGGTTACCAATCCAAGCAGTTCATCGACTTTCGCCCTCGCAGCCCGGACGTCGAGCGGCGGAATCGTCGGAGTCTTACTGGCCGTCGACTTTGCCTTGACCGGCTTTTTCTTTGTCTGTGCACCCGCCGCAATCGAAAACAGCGAAATCGCCGCAATCGCTAGAAGCAACATTCTTATGATCTTCATAGTCCCCCCTCACCTGTTCAAAGCGTGCTGAACATTTTATCATATGGACATGTTGGAGAGATCGTTGGAAGTCCAAAGGCTGGGCCGAGTTGCCTACGCGGACGGGCTTGATTTGCAGAAGCGGCTCGAGACCGAGGTCATCGGGAACCGGGAGCAAGATTTTTTGCTGTTGCTAGAGCACCCGCACACCTTCACCCTTGGTCGTCGGTCGAAGAACGAGGGCGTCCTGGCGACGGCCGACATGCTGCGAAAGATCGGCGTCGAGGTCTTCGAGATAAATCGCGGCGGCAAAGTCACATATCACGGTCTCGGACAGATCGTCGGCTATCCGATAATTTCGCTTTCACCCGATCGCGAGGACGTTCACAAATATGTTCGAGACGTCGAGGAAGTTCTGATCCGCACGATGGCGGATTTCGGGATCGAAGCATTTCGGATCGAGGGTCTCACCGGCGTACACACGACCGAAGGAAAGGTCGCCGCGATCGGAGTTCACATAAAGCGATGGGTAACGACGCACGGATTCGCGTTGAATGTGAATACGGATCTGAGTTACTACAACTGGATCATCGCGTGCGAAGGCGAACCGGTGACATCAATGGCCCGGCTGCTCGATCGTGAGATCGATATTAGTGAGGTCGAGGATCGGATCGTCGAGAATTTTAAAGACGTTTTTGGTTATGACGTGAGCAATGGCAGACACGTGTCAGAGCCGGCAGCGGTAGCGACTGGGTCATCCCGTGATCTAGTTGAGAGTCAATCACACGACGATCTTGACGACACATCACGCAGCACGAGATTACCGACGGGAAACCCGGTCGCTACCGCTCCCGGTTCTGACTCTAGTCCGCTAGTTCTTAAGGAGACTATCTGATGAGATTAATCGCTGTTCTTTCAATCGCAGTACTTTTTGCAGCCTGCGGCACACCACCGTCCAACACCAATACTTCAAACACGTCTAACGTCAACGCGAATTCTTCGCCTGCAGCAACGCAGACTTTGACTGTCGTCGAGATGCCGCAGCGTGTGAAAGATATGATGGCGTCGCGTGGCGAGCAGGACTCAGCCCAGCCGACTTTGAAGATCGTCGAGCCCGCAGCAAACTCAACGGTGAGTAGTTCGACCGTGAAAGTGAAGCTCGCCCTAAGCGGTGATCTCAAGGGCTATCAACCGCACAAAGACGAAGCGACGGGGATGGGAAATCACATCCATGTGATACTCGACAATCAACCGTACGAGGCTTATTACAATCTCGCCGAGGAGTTCGAGTTGCGGAATGTTGCCGATGGCGAACACACGCTCCGAGTGTTTCCCTCGCGCCCGTGGCACGAGAGCTTTAAGAACACCGGTGCATTTCAGATGGTGAAATTCACCGTAAAGAACGGCAGTGCCGATTCGAATAAACCCGCAACGACGAACTCAGGCCAAACGATGTCGAATGCGAATGCCAACGCTGCACCGCACGAAGGAAAGGACATGCAGAACTCTACTGCAGGTGCGATCGACGTGGCCAAACCCTTGCTTACGTACAGCCGTCCGAAAGGCGAATACAAGGCCGCGGAGGCTGATCCGATCATGATCGACTTCTGGCTGGCGAATGCGAAGCTGAAAGGCGACGGCGGACAATACCGCGTGCGTTATTCGGTAGATGGCGGAGCTCCGCAATACATCGACAAGTGGGCTCCGACGTGGCTCTCCGGCTGGACCGCCGGCAAGCATACGATCAAACTCGAGCTCGTTGACGAAGACGGGGGACTTGTCGACAACGGCGGATACAACTCGACGACGCGCGAGATCACATTCGTAAAGTAGCCGTTCAGAGTGCGCGATTTATCGCGTAAGCGCGGCTGCGCCGCGTGGATGAGCGGAACCTTTTTGCGGCACAGCCGCGCTAACGCGATAAATCGCGCACTCTGAACTTATGAGAAGAGATACAACTTCGTGGTACAGCCACAACCTGAATATGGATATGCCGCTCGTGGCTTACGGTCATGCCGGCTATCCTCTGCTGATGTTCCCGACGGCGGCGGCGGACTATCTCGAGTACGAGCGATTCCATCTCGTCGACGCGATCAAACCACTTATCGAAGCCGGGAAGATCCGCGCATACTCGATCAACTCGGTGAACAAGTACAGTCTTCTAAATCGCGAATCGCATCCGGGATGGAAAGTCGAGATGCTCGAGCGCTACGACAAGTACATCATGGAAGAGGTGCTGCCGCTGATCCGCAACGAATGCGGCGAGGATGCGAAACCGCTGACCACAGGCGCTTCGCTCGGAGCTTTTCTGGCAGCGAACACGTACTTCAAACACTCCGATAATTTCCGCGGCACGATCGCGATGAGCGGAAGCTACGACATCTACAATTATCTCGACAAAGGTTTTTACGACGACAACGTCTACTTCAACAACCCGGCGATGTATCTCAAAAACCTAAACGACGATTATCATCTGCCGCGCCTTCAGCACGCGGATTCGATCGTCATCGTCTCGGGTCAGGGATCATATGAAGCACCCGACCGCAGCCGCGAGCTTTCGGGATGGCTCAGCGACAAAGGCATCCCGCACATGCTTGAGCTTTGGGGACACGACGTCGCCCACGATTGGCCGTGGTGGCGAAAGATGCTGCCCTATTATTTAGGGAAATTCGTCGACGGCTAAGTCATAAAATTACGGAATTACAAAATTAAGAAGCCGGAAATCCGCTTGCAGGTTCGAATACCAGGCAGATTTCCGGCTATTTAATTTTGTAATTCTGTAATTCTTAATTTCGTAATGACTACCGGGCGATGTTCACACTGATATGCGACGGATACTTCGCCGAACGAAATATCTTCTGCGTTGCCGATTGATAGTCCTTTTCCGTCGCTTTCAAAATATTCGGCACAAACTTTTGCGGATTTCGGTTATACAGCGGGAACCAGGTGCTCTGTACCTCGACCATGATCCGATGGCCCTTCTTGAATGTGTGATCGTTGCCGCGCATGTCGATCGCAAACTTATTTACCGCATTCGGTGTTAGCGGTTCGGCTTTCTCAAAACTTTTCAGATAGCGTCCGCGAAAGATCTCGTCCGCGACCATCAACTCATAGTTTGGCAACGTCGCATCATCCGACGGATATAGGTCGATCAGTTTCACGATCCAGTCGCTATCTGTTCCACTCGTTGACGCGTACAGATCGGCAATGATGTCGCCACTGATCGTCACGTCTTCACCAAGAGGATCGGACTTCCAGGAAAGAACGTCCTTCCGGTCCGAGACGAAGCTCTGGTCATCCACGAGCCATGTGTACCAGGTCGAGCCGGGTCCATACGTCGGAAGGATCGGACGCTTGCGATACGGGACGGGATTGGCCGGATCGGAGACGTACGAGTCGAACGCTTCCGGTTTTTCGACCGGCTTTTCGAATGAGAGTTTGCCCGACGCGTGAAGATAGATCCCCCGTTGCTCGAAGTTCCCTTTCGGATTCCACGAATCGTAAGCCATCCACTTGTTTGCGCCAGATCGGAAGATCGATGCTTCGGGAAGTTTCAGCGTGCCTTTGCTTTTTAAGTGATACGCGAAGAACGGCGCGAGAATTTCGGATCGAAAATATCTTCCGGTGTCGCTTCCAAAATCGACGTTCTGAAGTTTCCTTCCGCGACCGCCCCAGCCGCCGTGATTCCACGGGCCCATGACAAGATTCACCTGATTGTCCTTATCGGTTTTCTCGAGCGATTTATAAAGCGCGAGTGGGCCGTACATATCTTCCTGGTCCCACCATCCACCTACGATAAGTGTCGGAACGCTCGTATCTTTGAGGTAGAGATTTGTCGCCTTCGCCTGCCAGTACGAGTCATAGCTCGGATGTTCGAGGAACGCTTTCCACGAATGCGATTTCGTCGCGAGATCTGCGGCGAGCTCGGGCATGTTCGCTTTTAGGTACCAGTTAAAAACGCCGCCTTTCTTCGCCGATTCGAGCGGAACTGCCCACTGGTGTGCGTAGGTTTGTCGCAATGCACCGTGATGCGAAAAATCGTCGCCCATCCAAAGATCAGTCACGGGAGCTTGCGGCGAGGATGCTTTCAACGCAGGATGCGGATCGAGCAACGCGACCGCAGCGAGCCAGCCGGGATAACTGACACCGCATATCCCTACTCGACCGTTGTTCTTCGCGACATTTTTTAACAAGTATTCGATCGTGTCGTATGTGTCGGTACTTTCGTCGATCGATTTCGGATCGCGTTTATCACGCGGCGGACGAAGCATCTCAAACACGCCTTCAGAATCCTCGCGACCGCGGATGTCCTGGAATACAAAGATGTAACCGTCCTTCACTAGCTCGGGCTTTGCGCCGTTCAGACGGCTGCCGTTCCATGCCGCGACGCCATACGGCGTGCGCTCCATATAGAATGGGAGATCTTCGGTTTGATTTTCCGGAGTCAGGATGACGGTAAAAAGTTTTACACCGTCGCGCATCGGGATCATCGCTTCAGTCCGTTTGAATGCAACGCGCGAATCTTTTGCCGGCTGATCGGCGATCTTCTTTGTCTGAAAAGCCGAACCGTTCTGCCGCCAGATCATTCCAGTGACGCGTCCGGAAGCATCGCGCACAAATTCAGCATCCGCAGGAAATGCTTTCAGGAAGAATTTGTTTTCAGCACTCGGAAAGATCTCGATCTTGTCCTGGTTCGTGCCTTGGAGATAGAACTTGTCACCTTCGCGGAAAATCGACAGTATGGTTCCGCCAAGATTCACGGCGTCCTCGTATTGACCGACATACGGGTCGAACGTTGCAGATGCGATCTTGATCTCAACCGGAGCTTTTACCGCCGCCGGCTGCTGAGCGAAAAGGGCAAACGTAAACGACGCGATGAGCGCGATTATCGAAGCAAATCGAAGGATCTTCATAAGTAGAAAACTATCTGATTGAATGATTTTTGAAAAGTCGTTATTTCTCTTACGCAGCTTAACGCGACGAAGTTTAGATTGAGCCAAAAAAGGAGAATGGCTCAAATGCTATTCTCCTTTTCATTTCAGTTTGATGGTCGTCTCAACCGTCTCCCTTCTTTCCTTTCCGTTTTTTCACCTCGGGTACGTCGGCCGGAGCAGGATCAGGATTTCGCGGCGGCGGTTTCTCGATCACCGGTTTCGAAACTGGTGGATTTTCCCCCGCCGGATTTGTTTTCGGAGCCTCGCTGCCGCCGGCCGGAGTTTCACCGCCCGTCGTCACACCCGGAGCGGTAACACCGGCTGCCGTATTGCTATCAGTCGAGAGCGTCGCGCCGGACTTGATCGCCGCCTGCTCAGCCTTCTCGAGCTTCTCGAGCTCCTCGCGTTTATTGCGCTCGATGAGCGTCTTGATCTCAGTCGGTATCGGCGGCGTGTTCGGGAACGACTCCTTTGGCTTGTCCTTCATGAACGGAACCATGAAAGCGTTGAAGTACGGCAAAGCTCCGTGACCGCCCGTCATGTACGATCCGAGATTCTCCTTCTTCTCCGGATTACCCATCCAAACGCCGGTAGCGTACGTCGGGGTGTAACCGATAAACCAGACGTCGGTGTGATCGTTTACCGTTCCGGTTTTTCCGGCGACTGGATTTCCGCCCGCATTCGCACCGGCCGCGGTTCCGCCCGGACCCGTCACACCGCGCATCATGTCGACCATCGTCAGCGCGACGTACTCGCTCGTGACTTTCGATGTCGTATTCTTCCACTCTTCGAGCAGCGTTCCGTCACGACTGTAAACCTTCCGGATCATGTGCGGCGAAACTCGAACGCCCTTGTTCGGGAACGACGAATACGCCGAAGTCATCTCGAGCAGCGAAGCTTCGCTGGCGCCGAGCGCCGACGGCAGACTCGGTGCCATCGGATTCGTGATGCCGAAACGCCGCACCATCTGAGCACCCGATTGAATGCCGACCTGTTCGAGTAGGTGAACCGCGGCGATGTTATATGACTTCGCCAAAGCGATCTTTAGCGGTACATTCGGATGACTCAGACTGCCGTCATAGTTGTGCGGCGTCCATCCGCCACGCTTGATCGGTGCACCGCTGACGAGCATGTCCGGCGTCATTCCATCTTCGACGGCCGCCGTGTAGATAAACGGTTTGTATGCCGATCCGGTCTGTCTCAATCCCTGCGTCGCATTATTGAATTTGTTCGTGTGAAAATCGTAACCGCCGACCATGCAAACGATCTCGCCCGTGTGCGAGTTTATCGTCACGAGTGATGCCTGGATCTCAGGGACCTGCGTCAATTCGACCTGCAAAATCTGACTTTGGTTATCGACTTTCTTGACCAGGAACTCAGCAAGATATCCCGGCTTCAATTCTTCACGCGGGCCTTTCCCGCTGCGGCCCATATCAGCTCGAGTGACGACGGCTTTGTACTTGCCGAAGCGCACGCCGACCTCATCGGCGCCTGCATTCGCCCGAACGACGAGGCCTTTGATGTACTCGCCTTCTTCGTACTCGTCACCGTACCAGTCCGCGTGCTTGTACGACTGAAGCTTGTTTGCGATCTCCTTCTCGTCGGTCAGCGGCTGATTGTCGGCATCGACGAGGATGTTCTGATAATCCGAGCGCCAACGTCGTCCTTTATCGAAAGTTCGAAGCTTCTCGCGTACGACCTTCGTCGCTATCTTTTGCGCCTCGACATTGATCGTCGTATAGACTTTCAATCCGCCTTGAGCGACGCGCGTCGTGTACTCGTTTTCGAGATAGCGGCGAATGTCTTCAACCGGAAAATCCCACGCCGTCGATTTTGGCAGCGACTGGTAGTACGCCGTGTCCGAAAGCTTGATCGGTTTTGCTTTCGCGGCTTCGATCGTAGCGTCGGAGTAGCGATCGGGAAAGTACTTGCCCATCTGATCGAGGACGATGTCACGCCGCGTCTTCGCCTTTTCCATATTTCGGGTCGGCGAATATTCCGGCGACTTCGGGATTGCGGCAAGCAGCGCCGCTTCCTCGAGCGTCAACTCTTTCAGAGGTTTTCCAAAGTACGTCCGCGCACCGGCTTCGAATCCGTACGCACCGGCGCCGAGGAAGACGTAGTTCATGTACATCTCCAGGATCTGGCGCTTTGTGTAGAGGCGCTCGATCTGAAGTGCGACGGCCCATTCGTTTACCTTTCGCGAATAGGTCTGGTCTTTGTAGAGAAAAAGATTTTTTGCGAGCTGCTGCGTGATCGTCGATCCGCCTTCGAGTCTGCCGCCGGTAAGATTTTTGAAAATGACTCCGGCGATGCGATAAGGATCGATTCCGATGTGATCGTAGAAACGGTTATCCTCGATCGCGATCAGCGCGTCTTCGACGTTTTGTGGAATGTCCTGCTCTTTGATCGGGATACGCTTTTCGATGGCGAATTCGGCGAGTACCGTTTCGCCGTCGTCTGCGTATATGGTCGTGACCTGAGGCGGACGATAAGTCGCGAGAGCCGAAACTTCGACGGAATACCGCGAGTTGTTGAGGTAATACGAAAACAGGATGCCGCTCAGTGCTCCGGCCGCGATGGCGAGCAGGAGCGACATCGCGAGCCAAGTGATCTTCGATCCCAAGCTTGTTTCGGCATCCACCGATCTAACTTCTCTCTCGACGATTTTTCTTTCTCTAGCCATAAAACTCTTATTGTTCAGAGTGCTCGATTTATCGCGTAGTTTTCTTCAAGCTATGCAGCCCGTTCATTTTCCAGCACCGGCGCTTTGGTATATAGGTAACGCGACATGGGTGAAGAAAACTACGCGATAAATCGCGCACTCTGAACACTTAATTCACGAACCGGCGCATTTTTACGCTGACTACGAATCCGATCGCGATGAACGTCGAAAGGATCGCCGACAGTCCGGCGCTCATAAGCGGCAGTGGAACTCCTATGACCGGAAGAAATCCGAGCGCCATTCCGACGTTGATAAATATCTGAAACACCATCGCTGTCGCGATCGACATTATAACAAGCATGCCGGGACGCTCAGAAGCCGAGCGCGCGCCGGCGATCAATCTCGAGAGCAGCAAGGCATATGCGATCAAAAGCGAAACGCAGCCGATGAAACCGGTATTCTCAGCCGTGACTGCGAAGATGAAATCGGTGTGCGGCTCGGGCAAAAACTTCAGCACGCTCTGCGATGTTTCCGGATCACCCTTGATACCGGTCAGACCGCCCTTGCCGACCGTGATGATCGATTGCATCGTGTGATAACCGTATCCCTTTGGATCTACGCTTTCCGGATCGAGAACCGCGTTGATGCGTTCCTGCTGGTATCGTTTGATCGCTCCGGTTTTGACGCCGATGATGTAGCTCGCTGGAACAAATATCGCGGCAGCCAAAAGTACGATCACGACGTAGCGGATCTGAATCGCCGAAAGGAAAAGCACGGCGGCAAAGATCGGGAAGTAAGTCAGAGCTTGTCCCGCGTCAGGTTCGAGCATGATCAATCCGATCGGCCCCGCCATGATGGCGCCGCCGATGAGAATCTCGCGAATACTCAGTGAACCCGATTTCCGCGCTCCGAAATATTTTGCAAGCATTAGCACAGTTGGAATTTTTACGAATTCCGATGGCTGAAACTGTCCGATCACCGGGAGCTTCAACCACGCCTGCTGTCCGTTTACTTCGACGCCGAGTGGCGTGATAACAAGTGCGAGAAGTACCAGACCGAAGCCGTAGAATATCGGAGCGAGCTCGATGATGCGGCGGTAGTCGCTGAATGCAATGACAAGAAACGCGACGAGAGCTATACAGAGTCCGATGATCTGCTTTGTCCAGTAACTTTCCGTCGGAAGGGCGTTGCGGATCTGCCAAATGCCGAAGCACGCGATCGCGACGGCGAGAAATGTCGTCAGCCAGTCAAAATCGCGGAGATCACGTTTTTCGATTATCGCTACCATTTGTCTCTAATCAACTGCTCGCGGCGCTCGCGAATTCGCATTCGAATTTGCATTGCCACGCACCGGTCTGACATCCGGATTTGCGTCGGGAACCTGGCCTTCGCTTACCTCCGCGTTCACCGGCGCCATACCTTTGCCCGTCATGTAAGCCTCGTAAATTCCCTTGGCCGCCGGTGCTGCGTTCGCGCCACCGAATCCGGAATTCTCGATAAGCGCGATGACCGCTATTTCCGGTTTGAATGCGGGAGCAAAACTGACAAACCACGCGTGATCTTTGTTTGCTCCAACGTCCTTTCCAAGCTCCGCAACCTGAGCTGTCCCAGTCTTGCCGGCGATCTCGAATCCGGGAATACGAATACCGGCACCGGTACCGCCGCCGTTTACGACTCCCCACATTCCTTTCACGACCAGATCATTCTGTTCCGGCGTCATCTCGATGATCTTCGGTTCCGGATGCTGAAATCCGAAGGCCTCGCGTCCCGGAATGTAATTCAAGTCAGCCTCTTCACCAACAGCGCCGATCGCACGAAACTCTTTTAGGAAGTGCGGCGTGTACATCTTCCCTTTCATGCCCACGCTGGCGACGGCTCGGAGCATCGCGATCGGTGTCACAACGACGGTGTCCTGACCGACCGATGCATAAACGGTTCGGATGTCGCTCCACCGGCCTTCACGTTTTTCGATGATCGGCTTCCAGCTTTTCGGCGTTTGGCTCACCTTCTCGTTCGGAAGATCGATCCCGGTACGCTTGTCATAGTCGAACGTCTCGATCATCTTGATCAAGCCCTCGATCTTCATCTTTAAGGCAAGGTGATAGTAATAGCCGTCGCACGAATGCGTGATGGCGAAGTCGAGCGGCGGAGCACCATGACTTCCCATACAGCGCGTGAATTTATTTCCGATCGTAATACCGCCGCCGCATAAAACCTTCGAGTCTTTTACGGTTATCACGCCCTGCTGAAGCGCTCCGACGGACTCGGGGATCTTCCACGTCGAGCCCGGCGGATAACGTCCCTGTATCGCTCGGTTAAAGAGCGGCCGCTTTTCATCCTGCCAGTATGCGGCGATCTGTTTGCGTCCTTCAGGAGTCTTGCTTCCCTGAACGAAAATATTCGGATCGAATGACGGCAGCGAAGCCATCGCGAGGATCTCGCCATTGTTCGGATCCATGGCGATGATGGTTCCGCGCTTTGTGGACGAGTTTGCGAGTTGCTGCTCGGCGGCAAGCTGAAGATCGAGATCGATCGTCGAGACCATGTCCTGGCCGCCTTGAGCCGGAACGACGCCGATCTCGCTCTGAACACGACCGCGACTGTCGACGATGACCTTCCTGTACCCGGGCTTACCGCGAAGAAACTCGTCGTAGTATTGCTCGAGCCCGCCCTTGCCGATGATGTCGCCGGCCTTCAAACCCTTATCTTTCCACTCGTCGCTCTCGAGTTGCTTCGGGCTGATCTCACCAACGTAGCCGAGAATATGTGCCAGTTGCGTTCCGTGCGGATAGAATCGCTGCGGCTGATTTTCGACACGAAGCTCTGGAAACTCGAGCGAGTGCGATTCGACCCAGGCGATATCCTGAATCGTCGCGTTCTCTTTCAGGACAAGCGTTTCGAACTCATTCTGCTTTTTTATCAGCTCAAGACGTTCAACGACGAAGCTCGGATCGAGATGTAGTCCTTTTCCATAATCTTCGACGCGTGACGATGTGTCGATCTTTTTGATCGGCTCGTTCGAAAGAACTACGTTCCAGGTCGGTCGGGAGTCTACGAGGATCTTTCCGTTGCGGTCGAATATCACGCCGCGCGGTGCGGGGATCGGAATGTGGCGGATGCGCTGATTTTCGGCGCGCTCAGCGTAGTGCTCGCCTTTTACAACCTGGAGGTAATACAGCCGAACACCGAGAATCGCCAACAGAATGAATGCGATGATATGGATCGTCCCGATCCGCACTCCGAGATTCTGTGATTGCTCGTTCAGTTTCATATACAGCTTACTTGCTCAGACGGATCGGATTTCGGCGGCGGGTCTGACGTCTTGTGGGGAACATCTCGCGACGCCTCGGCCGCATTCTTTCGGTCAGTACAAAGTCGAGGAGCAGGTAGATCATCGTGCCTGCGATGGTAGTACCGATCAGTGTGTAAGAAATGACGACCGTAACATCGACTGTCGGCGCCTGTCCGAGCAGACGATGCGTCCCGTAATAGACAAGGTCATCGAGCAAACATGCTCCCGCTATGACGGGGATGCGGAGTAAAAGGTTGTCCATATACACCCTCCGGGCAAGCTCGGAAACGATGTACGCGACCAGTGTTTTAGAGAATCCGTTTGCACCGAGAAGTCCACCGCTGAGGGCGTCGACGGCGATGCCGGCGAAGGTGCCGAAGAAGATCGCTTTTATCGAGTTTCGCTGAAGCGCGGCGTAGACGACGATGATTAGCGGAAAATCGATGTACGCAAACGGCTCGGCGACGCTCCGCAGTGTCCACTGCAGCATAACGGCGACGATCAATGCGATTGTTATCTTCAGATTTTCCATCTGCTATTACTTCTTCGGATCCTTAACTGCGTTCGGAAGCTTCTGATCGAATTCCGCTTTTGCCGACGGCTCATAAAGCAGGACGCCTACTTCCTTGATCGAATTGATCCCGGCGCTCGGCCGGATAAATATCTGGTGCGGTACCGTCGCCGATCCCGAGCGCACCTCGACGATCTCGCCGATCTTCAATCCGGCGGGATAGATGCCGTCCTGGCCTGTCGTGTAAACGAGCTGGCCGGGCTGCACCTCAGTGCTGCCCGAGACGTATTTCATCTCGACAAGGTCACGCTTGCTTGTGCCTGCGACAACTCCTAGAACATTCGAGGTCCCGATCTCTCCGACCACGCCTCCCACTCCGGACTTATCCCGCGTGATCAGATCGAACTGCGCGGTCAGCGGACCGACCGCCGTGACGCGCCCGATCAATCCGCCATCGCTGACGACGGGCATGTTGAGCTTGACGCCATCGAGACTACCGCGATTTATTATCGACGAGTCGAACCAGACACTCGGATCGCGTCCGATGATTCGCGCGGTCAGGACTTTGTACTTACTATTTTCTTTTAGATTGAGCAGGCCGCGAAGACGGTCGTTCTCCGCGCTGAGATCATCCTTGCCGCGAATCTCGAGCTCGAGCTCCTGGACCCTTTGCTTTAGAAGATCGTTGTCGCTCTGGGCAGAGCGAAGATTTGATATCGAGCTGAAATAGTTCCCCACGCCCGAGCTGGCGCTCGTGACGGGCGACTGGACAAAATCGGCTAGTGCTTGTGACCAAACGCGAATGATCCGCTGACCGGAAGTTATCTCGCGGGCGTCGAACGCCATCAGCATGAAGTTACCCAAAAGCAGAACTATCACCAGCCAAGGTGTCATCCGCCATACTTCTTGTTGACTACGCTCAACCATTGTCCTTTGCGATTGGGTGAAGGTGGGACGCGGAGACGCGGTGAGCAGTTCTCCGTGTCACCGCGTCGCTTAGTCCCCGCGTCGCATTAATTCCCTGTCATCAATGAATTGTCCCACTTGACGCGCTTGAGGAGTTCGATGTCGGACAGCATCTTGCCGGTACCGAGAACGACCGACGAAAGCGGGTCATCCGCGATCACGACCGGAAGGCCGGTTTCGATCATAAGACGCTTGTCGAGATTCTTTAGGAGAGCACCGCCACCTGTAAGAACGATCCCGCGCTCGACTATATCGGCAGAGAGCTCGGGCGGAGTGCGTTCGAGAGCGACGCGAACTGCGTTGATGATGGTCGAAACGGCATCCGAAAGAGCTTCGCGGATCTCCTCGTCCGTCATCGTGATCGTCTTCGGAATTCCTTCGATAAGATTTCGGCCGCGGACGTCCATCGACAGCGGCTCGTCGAGCGGGAACGCGCTGCCGAGTGCGATCTTGATCGCTTCGGCCGTTCGCTCACCGATGAGGAGATTGTACTTTCGCTTGATGTACTGCGTGATCGCTTCGTCCATCTCGTTACCGGCGACGCGCACCGCACGCGAGTAGACGATTCCCGAAAGCGAGATAACGGCGATGTCGGTCGTACCGCCGCCGATATCGACGACCATTTCGACGAGATAAACTTCAGAAGCTTTCGCGCGGTACGCGGAATCTTCGACCGCACGACGTTCTACCTGCGTGATCTCGGAAGGAATTCCGATGACCACTCGCGGCCGAACCCACGACTTGCCGTTGTGAGCTTTCCGGATAAAATGCTGAAGCATTTTTTACGTGACTTCGAAGTTCGCAATGACTCCGTCTTTCATCGGACGGATCGCGACGATGTTGCCGGGCGTGCGTCCGAGCATTTCTTTTGCATCACGTCCGACGGCTTCTACCTGATTCGTCACCTTGTTGATCGCAACGATCGACGGTTCCGAAACTACGATGCCTCGCCCTTTTGCATAGACAAGGGTATTGGCTGTTCCGAGGTCGATCGCGAGATCACTCGAAAATAAACTAAACAAAGATTTTAACGCCATTTTAAGTGTCTGTTCTGAACTAAAGATTCAGACGGTTTTGTAAATATTGCTTGGTAGAATTGCCGCCGCCCTCAAAGATCTCTACTTGGTTATGATTTTATGAAGTGACTGTGGACCCCAAACTCTAAGCAACAAGCATACACTCTTTCATCCGCGTTTTTCTACTGCAAACGCGGATTTCTTGAATTATTTTTCACAAGTGGAAAACTTAGACGGCAGTTCGGACACGGTCGGTGGATCGGATCGAATTTCGACAAGAATATCTTCACCGGGTCGGCGCAAAAAAGAGGCTGCCTTTTCAGACAGCCTCGTAGTTTCAGCAGAATATAACTTCGTTGTTACGGCAACGCCACGAAATCTCGATTCGTGATGTTGTCGTTCACTACAACGTCGACCGCCGCCGGGAAGGTGTAGAACCTCGAGGTGGCAAACATCGAATAGGTCTGGCCAGATTGAACATTGTCGAACTGGTAATAGCCAAACGGATTCGTTAGAGCGTAGCGCCTGGTTCCCAGTTGAGCGTTCAGGAATACGTACGCTCCGCTGATTCCGGTGCCGTCTTGTTTCAGCACGCGACCGCTGACCGAGACGTTCGATTGAACAGCCGGCGCCGGTCCCTGGACCTGAACGTCGATCGGGCTGCCGGTCTTAAAGAATCCGACCGTCGCGTTCACCGTTGTCGGCGGGCGGTTCGAATCGAACCGGAAGTTATACAGAGTGCCCCAGCGAATCGCGTTCGCATTGTCGTTGAGCGACTTCGGCTCCGAGCTCCAGCTTACGGCCGTTCCGCCCTGGTTCGGCTGCCACGGGGTCGAGCTATATCCAAGGTTCGACACCGTACCGTCTGCTGCCCAACCGGGATGCTGCGGCGGAGCGTGGAAACCAACATTGGACAAGGTCACACCATTGCCAGTCGGAATACTAAATGACTGGATGGCGCGATCGAGGTTCTGGTTATAGACCGCATACTCGTAGTGCCATACGCCGGGCGAAGGATTGGTCACCTTATAAGCGACGTACGCGATTCCGTCATTCGCCGGATCCGGCTGAATCGAAACCAGCGTCGCTCCGACCCATGCAAAGAGCGCCGCCTTCTGTCGCTGCGTCGCGCCAACATTCGAGAACGTGAACGGGCTAGCCGAATTCGTGACGCTGTACTGGCGGTACGAAACGTTATTGTTCATGTTGCACTGACCCGGATGCGACTGGCACCAAACATACTCGTGCGGAGTGATGTATTGTCCTTCCGCGTAGTAAGTCGCGCCCGGATTCTGTGCCGGGACGAGGTCAGCGATCTCCGTCAGGATTCTGTGCGACGGACCGGTGTGCGCATGTCCGGTGTGGCTATTGTTCGGCGTAGCACCGTCGTTACGCGGATACGCTCCGGTAAACGGATTGATCCAGGCACGCGATCCAAGGCTCGGACCTGCGTTCAAACTCGCACCGTACGGATCCGAACAACCCGAACCGAGGTTCGCGCCGCCAACGCCGTTACAGCCGAGATTACAAATGTTGTTCGTCAATGCGGTGAAAGCGTGCTTCACACTCGATTGGCCGATCTGCTCAAAGCGATCGTTGTTCGAGGTTCCGCCACTCATTCGATAAAGGTTTTGCGGGATCACCGGGTGATCATTTTCCGGATTGGCAAACCAGTGAAGGTTCTCCACACCGTAGTTGCAAGAGTCGGTTCCGACCGCGAGACCAACCTGAGTTCCGCTTGAGCCTCCGAACTGTGCAAGTCCCGAGAGGTCTCCCACCACCACGTCCGGTCCGGGAGTCGTTCCTGACTCAGGTCCCAAGCCCGGCAGCACATCAGATGTAGTTTCGCCGTTATCAACCTGCGTAACTTCGATCGGCTGAAGCGAGGCACGAACCGAGATCTGTCCAACGATCGATCCGGCATCGGACGGACGTCCGAGCTCAGCAGCGAACTCGTCGGAGATCAACAGTCGGCCAAGCTGGATATCAAGTGTGCGGCTGCCCGATTCGTATTGGAACTCCTGACCTTCAATATTGAAGAAACGGAATCCCGTTTTGGAATCGGTAACTGCCAATTCGTACGATCCGCCCCACGGCAGACTTTCGACGACCAGTTGTTCGTACGACGCTCTCAATTTGGTGGGCAAATTCGCCTGGGAACGGGGAACGAGATCCATCGAGCTCGGGAGCATTCCGCGAAACTCGCCGTTAAAAACTAGGACCTTGAAGAAGGAAGATTCCCGTACATCGAATTGCAATGCACCCGATCTGGATTCCTTCGCACGCAGGTTAGAACCGTTAAGACGTGTTAGGTTGAGATCCATAGCAACGGTGCCGTTAGCTACGATCATCTTTTCTAGAGTCCCGGTTTCCTGCTGGGTCCCCTGATTAATTTTGGTAAACGAACGATCCGACCCGTTACTGAAAAAAATCAGTAGCGGAAGCAGCGCAATGAGAATTGTCTTCAACATATTTTCTAATTCAATTTTCAGGTTTCAGCCACTGGGGCTTTAGCAAAGTGATGAGCTCCAACTCGTGGGCACAAGAGTAAAAAGTAGCATACCTTTTTACACTCTTTGGGTGCTTTAATCAAGTTCTAGTATAGTTATCGTTCACCCGGCTTCCGGTGCCTGTTTTATATCGTCTTTATGAAAAGTGGTTGCGCAAGCCCGGGAGCGCCGGAACGCCGGTCGGTTAAGCTCCCTGTTCTCACAAATTCACCCATGCCGACGTCCGAGATCCGCGATTCAAGAGCGGCCCGATGGCGTGCCGGATTCCTGATCGTTTTGTACCTGCTGATGATCGCCCACATCATCCAGTGGCGTCTCACCGGTAGCACAGTTTCTCCGATCGAACCGTCCGAGACGATGTACACGCTTCAGAACGGAGCCGTCAACGCAGGATTCATTTTCTTCATTCTTGCGATCCTCGCGACCCTGATCTTTGGCCGGTTTGTTTGTGGATGGGGCTGTCATATCGT
Source organism: Acidobacteriota bacterium (assembly GCA_003223025.1). Classification (GTDB taxonomy): domain Bacteria; phylum Acidobacteriota; class Blastocatellia; order Pyrinomonadales; family Pyrinomonadaceae; genus OLB17. Next base: position 85,408 of record QHXR01000011.1, on the reverse strand, counting down.
CGCCCTTCAGGATTTCTGCGCGTGGCTGATGAAAAAATTCGGCCTCACGCCACGGCCATTCCGATCGCGTCTTCTTGTCTTTGTCCCACTCATCGTCGCGCTTTACATGTTCGTGTGGCCGACGGTCGCTCGCTATTTCGCACAGCCCGCGACCGAGCCGCTGTTTCCGCAATTCACAAACCACCTGGTGACGACCGAGTTTTGGGCGACGTTTCCGACGGTTGCGGTCGCCATCCCGTTCCTTTTTATATGCGGATTCATGACCGTGTACTTTCTGGGCTCGAAAGGATTTTGCACTTACGGCTGTCCGTACGGCGGATTCTTCGGCGTCGCCGATCAGATCGCACCGGGCAAGATCCGCGTCACCGACGCGTGCAATCAGTGCGGTCACTGCACCGCGGTTTGCACGTCCAATGTAATCGTCCACGCCGAAGTCAAAGAGTACGGGATGGTCGTCGATCCGGGATGCATGAAATGCATGGACTGCATCAGCGTTTGTCCGAACGACGCCCTGTACTTCGGTTTTGGGAAACCGGCGATCGCCGTAAAGAAATCGATCTCGAAAAATTACTCGCTCACATGGTCCGAGGAACTTTTCGCCGCCGCCGTCTTCTTTTTTAGTTTTCTCGCTGTGTGGGATGCGTACCAACTCGTCGCGATGTTGATGGCACTCGGGATCGCGTGCGTGACGACATTTCTCGCCGTGCGAACTTTGAAATTGATCCAATCGAACGACCTCTCGTTCCATCGATGGAATCTGAAATCCGGCGGCGTTATCAAGGGCGCCGGCTGGGCATTTCTCGCATTCGCAGTGATATGGATCGGTCTCAACGCGCATAGCGGCTACGTTCGATATCACGAACGGGCCGGTGCGATGGCGTTCGAAAGTATAAAGATACCGGACGAGCTGGCTCTTGCTCGAACGAACGCATCCCGCTGGTTGAGCGCGACCGATGTTGAGAACATCGCCAGCGGTCGGAAACATTTTCGCGCGGCCCGGAGCGCCGGACTTTTCGTAAACAAGGAAGCTCTGGCGAAGCTCGCGTGGATGGAATATCTCTCGGGCGATCCGAAGACCGCCGTCGACGAATTGGAGCTCGCTGCAAGCCACGAAGAAGGACAGGCGAAGGCTCTGAGCCTCTATTATCGCGGAGCGATCCTGAACCGGTTGGGTCGTTACGATGAGGCGTTGCAAAGTCTGGATGCCGCGGTCACCGAGCGACCCGATCTCACTTCGGCACTTGAGGAACGTGGTGAGTCGCTTTGGAAATTGGATCGAAGAGAGGAGGCGATCTCGACGTGGAGCGTGGCGGTTAATGAGAATGTCGGTCTGCCGCTTGCGAATAGTTTTCTTGCCGGAGCTTCGTCGGAGATCGGACGGCTCGACGCCGCTGAGTCATATCAGGCACAGGCCGATCAAGCAACGCCGAAGGATCCTTTGTTTCACTGGATGCTCGGACTGCGGCTACAGAATGTCGGAATGATGGATCTCGCCGAAGCACACTTCAACAGAGCCATCGAATTAAATCCGGATTTCAAGCGCGCACGGTAGAAATTTTTGCCCGCGAAAAACGCGAAAGGACGCGAAATTGAGAAAAGATTTTCTCTTTCTTAATTTCGCGTCCTTTCGCGTATTTCGCGGGCGGATCTCTTCTGCTCTTTTCCCTGTAGCGTTCTTTATTTCGCGGAAGCGTCCAGGGTCTCAGACGTTCTTTTCCTTCGCGATCAATGGTTCGCCCCGATCGGATCCCGCATCGCTAGGTTGAATGACGAACGGCTTCGCAGAATCATCCGCCTCAGATCCAAGGGCCGCCTTCAACACATCGCTGACGCGGGTCGCGGGAATGATCTCGAGCTCTTTCCGAACGTCGTCCGGGATCTCTTCAGCATCGGACTCGTTTTGTGCAGGTAGAATTATGCGCCGAATCCCCGCACGATGAGCGGCGAGAACCTTTTCTTTAATTCCGCCAACCGGAAACACAAGACCCGATAACGTGATCTCACCAGTCATCGCAGTATCCGAGCGAACCTTCTTTCCCGTATAGAGCGAAGCAAGTGCGGACGCCATAGTCACACCCGCGCTCGGCCCGTCTTTCGGGATCGCTCCGGCCGGAACATGAAGGTGCACTCCGTTCTGCTTTATGACTTCAGGATCGATCCCGAATTCCGACGCATGCGACCACAGATAACTCCGAGCTGCCTGAGCCGATTCCTTCATCACTTCGCCGAGCTGTCCGGTCAGTGTCAGACCGCCGCCGCCCGGCAACAGAGTCGCTTCGATGAACAAAACTTCTCCGCCCATTTCGGTCCACGCCATTCCTGTCGCGACGCCGGCAGGCAGTTCTTCGCGAGCCGACTCCGGATAGAAACGCGGAGCACCGAGATATTCTTTCACTTCTTTCGCGGTGATTACGTACTTCGCAGATGTCGATTCTCCCTGTCCCGAACTCCGCGGCCCTTTGTTGTCGTGGGTTCCCGGTTCTGCAGTAGGAGCCGCCTCGGCTACCTTCAGCGCAACTTTTCGCGCGAGATTCCCGATCGTCCGCTCGAGTTGTCGGACACCGGCTTCGCGGGTATATCGCGACGTCAGCAGATTGATCGCGTCGTCGGTGATCTCGAGCTGATCCGCGGTCAGGCCATTCTCTTTCGTCTGTCGCGCTATCAGATACTGCTTCGCGATGTTGAGCTTCTCCCGATCGCTGTAGCCGGCGAGTGAGATGATCTCCATTCGATCACGCAGCGGCATCGGGATCGGGCCGAGCTGATTCGCGGTCGCGATAAAAAATACCTTCGACAGATCGAACGGCAGATCGAGATAGTTGTCGCGGAACGTGTTGTTCTGCTGCGGATCGAGGATCTCGAGTAGCGCTGCCGATGGATCGCCGCGATAGTCGTTGCCAAGTTTGTCGATCTCGTCGAGCATCATCACCGGATTATTGACACCCGCACGACGCAGCGCCTGGATGATGCGTCCCGGCAGTGCTCCGACATAAGTTCGTCGATGACCGCGAAGCTCAGCCTCGTCGCGCATACCGCCGAGCGACATGCGTTCGAATTCACGTCCAAGCGCACGCGCGATCGAACGTCCGAGAGAAGTCTTACCAACTCCCGGAGGACCGACGAAAAGAAGGATCGGCGATTTTCCATCCGGACGAAGTTTGACGACAGCGAGCGATTCGAGAATGCGCTCCTTGATGTCCTCGAGTCCGTAATGATCTTCGTCGAGGATCTTGCGGGCCTCGTTGAGATCCAGACGTTCCTCGCTCGATTTTTTCCACGGCAGCTCGATGATGTATTCGAGATAAGTTCGAATGACGTGATAGTCGGGAGCCGCTTGCGGAAGCGCCTCCATGCGTTTCAATTCGCGCTCGGCTTCCTTGCGCACATCCTCGGGAAGATCGGCGGTCTCGAGCCGTTCGCGGAGTTGAGCCGCTTCGGCTTTTTCACCACCCGATTCGTCCTCGCCGAGTTCTTTCTGGATCTGCTTTAGCTGTTGGCGAAGAACGTAGTCGCGCTGCGACTTGTCCATCTCGCTCTGCGCTTCGGTCGCGATCTTAGAACGGATCTGCATGATCTCGAGCTCGCGTGCGAGAGCGGCGTGCGTCAGCGTGAGCAATCCGTCGACGGTGCCCGACTCGAGCATTTTCTGCTCGGTCTCGGTTCCGAGATCGAGCACCGACGCGAGAAAGTATGCGAGCTGAACAGGATCCTGCTGCGTCATCACCGCCATCCGGATCTCGGGCGGAACTTGCGGAAGCAACGCCAGCGCCTGCTGGATCATTCCCTGAATATTTCGCTTGAGCGCTTCGATCTCTTCGTCATCGACGCGTCTCAGCTGCGGAAGAATTTCGACCCGCGCTTTGAGGAAGGGCTCTTCTGTAAGCCACTCCTTTATCTCGAACCGGTCCATGCCCTGGACGATGAGCTGCATGACGCCTTCATTCCGCATCATGCGTTTGACGTTCACGATCGTTCCGATCTTGTAGAGATCATCATATTTCGCTTCGTCGCCGGTGACGTTGTCGGACTTGGTCGTGATACAAGCGAGAAGTTTCTCTTCGGTCGAAAGCGAAGATTCAACCGCGCGCATCGAACGCTCGCGTCCGACTGCGAGAGGCACGACGGTCTCCGGAAAAAGCGTCGTGTTCTGCAGCGGAAGGATCGCGATCTCAAATTGCTGCGGCAGCTTGGTCGTTACCGCTCCCTGATTCTGTGTAGTATCGTCAGCCATAAAATTATGTACGACAGGCTTTCTAGCCTGTCGGCTGAACAGGCTGGAAAGCCTGTTCTACTTCCATAAACGAATTATCAAAATCCCGTCTTCAAAGTTATGTTCGATCCGCGCACCTTCGATCGTCGCGGGAAACTGCAACGTCTTTTCAAATCTGCTGTACGTGATCTCCATCTGATGAAACGAAACACCGACCGCACACGAGCGGTCCTTTCGTGCACCTATGATGCTGAGAACGTTCCCTTGGATATCTATCTCAACATCCTCAACCGACACGCCCGCGAGCTCGACCTTCACGATCCAGCCATCGTCCGTCTGATACACATCGGCCGCCGGATACCACAAGCGGCCCGACTCGACCTTCTTCGACGATCCGAGGAAACTAAAATGACGGTTGAAAGATTTTGCCATTGCAATGTTTTGAGTACCGGCTTAAGCCGGCCGCCGCCTAAAGGCGGAACTCAAAGCTATTTCTTACTCCAAAATGCGCTGCCGCTCGAGATCTCTTCGAGAGCTTCGGCGATCTCACGCTCGTCCTCCATCTCGAGAGCGATGTCGGCCATCGCGATGATGCCGGCGAGCGCGCCGTTGGCGTCGACAACCGGAACGCGCCGCACCTGCTTGTCGCCCATCAGTCGAATGGCTTCGAAAACGAAATCATCCGGACTGACCGAAAAGATCTCGGTCGTCATCGATTCACTAACCGGAGAGTCGGCATTCTTGCCGTCCGCGATCGAGCGCACGACGATGTCGCGATCCGTGACGATCCCGACGAGCTTTCCGTCCTCGACAACCGGCATCGATCCCATATCGCCGTCCCGCATCATTACCGCAACCCGACTAAGCGACATGTCGCGCGTCGCAGTCTGGACATTGGACGTCATTATTTCCCGGCACTTCGTACGTGCCGCTCGAGAGGCCTCTGTCATCGTTATCTCCTTTCGATTATTTTGTTGGACTGAGCGGGATAAAGCAAGCGGATTGATCGGCTGTAAATGATGATAGGATAGGTGACCGGTTCGCAAACATTACCTGAATATCGCGACGTCGGTCGCCACATCGATCATGATCAGAAGCATATCTATTTTCGCAATCGTAATTCTTTATCTCGGCGCTCTTAGCGCGTTTGGACAGGGAAAGCCGGCCTGGATAAACGACATCGAAACGGCTATCAAGCAGAAGGAGCCGACGTTCGTGATCGGCGACCGCCGCATCACTGAAAACCTCTCGGCCTTCTCTGAACGCCTGGTCCTGAACAAGGGCGGGGTCACCGGCCTGGTGGACATCACTACTTACACGGTTTTGTCGAACCCAGAGGAGACGTTCGACGGTCTCGTAGAGATCGAGAACAACGTGCACGCAAACGTGAAAGGGACTAAGATCGCGGATCTCGGAGACGCGGCCTATATCTGGGCCGGTAAGAATGCCGACAATTTCGCCACGATCAATTTTAAGAAGGGAAAAACATTCGTTCGCATCTCCCTGCCAGGGAAAGCGACTGCACTGCGATTCGCGAAACTTATCGAGTCTCACATACCGTGAGCATCGTCGCCGATCGCCTCGACCGGACATGCGTTGAACGCCTCTTCACACAAAGCGAATTCCTCGTCTGATTCCGGTCGTTTGTGAACGTACGAGTATCCGTTCTCGTCGTTGCGACGAAAGTTCGCCGGCGACGTATCGCGACAGACATCACAATCGATGCACTGCCCATCTACAAAAAATTTCCCGGGAACATTGTCCGGAAGTTTGTCACTTACGAATGCCATTATTTTTTGCCCGCGAATAACGCGAATCTTCGCGAATAAAATCCTACGATTGATTCGCGGCTATTCGCGTTTATTCGCGGGCAAACTCCTATCCTTTCTTCTCCGTCAAACTGATCATCCGCTCGAGTGCAACGCCCGCGAAGTGTTTCGTTTCGTCATCCACGACGATCTCATTTACAACGATTCCGTTCACGAGGTTGTCCATCGCCCACGCCAGATTCGGCGGAGCGATCCGGTACATCGTGGCGCACATGCAGAGGTCCGGTGCGAGGAGTCGGATATCTTTATCGGGAAACCTTTCTTGAAGGCGATTGACGAGATTTACTTCGGTTCCGATCGCCCACTTCGATCCGCTTGGTGAGTTCTCGACCGTCTTGATGATGAAGCTCGTCGAGCCGTCAAGGTCGCTGATCTCAACGACCTCACGCATACATTCCGGATGGACGAGAACCTGCACGCCGGGAATTTCCGCACGAACCTTATCGACATGCCACGGCTTGAATCGCCCGTGCACCGAACAGTGTCCGCGCCATAAGATCAGTTTCGCTTCACGCAGTTGCTCCTCTGTATTTCCACCGAGCTCTTCGTGCGGATTCCAGAGCGCCATCTTATCGAGCGGAATTCCAAACTTCGCACCCGTGTTGCGGCCGAGATGCTGGTCCGGGAAAAAGAACATCTTGTCGAACTGTTTTAAATAAATATCGAACAGCGGTACCGCATTCGACGAAGTGCAAACGACGCCTTCGTTGCGTCCGCAGAAAGCTTTGATCGCGGCGGAGGAATTCATGTACGTGATCGGTGCGACCTTCTGCTCGAGAACACCGATCTCGCGTAGCTGCTCCCACGCATCCTCGACTTGTTCGATCGTCGCCATGTCCGCCATCGAACAGCCGGCTCCGAGATCCGGCAGGATCACGCGCTGCGCAGGTTTTCCGAGAATGTCGGCCGACTCGGCCATGAAGTGTACGCCGCAGAAGACGATGTACTCAGCATCCGTCTGCGATGCCATCACCGAGAGTTGATACGAGTCGCCGGTCAGATCCGCGTGTCGGATCACATCGTCGCGCTGGTAATGATGACCGAGTATGACGACTCGCGGCCCGAGCGCTTCGCGTGCGGCTTCTATCTGGGTCGCGAGATCCTCATCGCTCATGACGAGGAAATCTTCGAGCGGCCGAACTTGTTCGAGTACAACTGACATTGCTTCTCCTTAGATGCGAAAACCGCGCCTAACTTAAAGCAAAAATGATTGCGCTTTGAGCAGTGGAGTGCAAGCGGGGCGAGTGTGACTGGAGCTTAGCTGACGGCGGATGCGACTGGAACGCAGGCGTCCCCGCCTGCATGAGCGTCGCTTCGACGCGAAAGAGAATTTGAAGGTCTGCGTGGTTTGACGCCGTGGAAGCCGCGGCGTTGCAGGCAGGGATGCCTGCGGTCCAGTCACGCCAAGCCGGTCAGTTTCTCGATCATTAGAACGATCGCGTAGGAGACGGCAGCGATTCCGGCAGCGGCCGGGATCGTCAGGATCCACGCCCAGACGATGCGGCCGGCGACGCCCCATTTCACGGCTGAGAATCGTTTTGCCGAGCCGACGCCGACGATCGAACCGGTGATCGTATGCGTTGTCGAAACCGGAATACCGAAGTATGTCGCGCCGAAGAGAGTGAGTGCCCCGGCAGTCTCGGCGCAAAATCCGCCGACCGGCTGAAGCTTGACGATCTTGGTGCCCATCGTCTTAACGATGCGCCAACCGCCGGACAATGTTCCGAGGCTTATCGCTGCACATGCTGCGACCTCGACCCAGAGCGGGATATCGGGGAGCTTTCCATCCGGAGCAAGCGTCATGAACCCGCCCGCAACGAGGGCGATGGTGATTATTCCCATCGTCTTCTGCGCGTCGTTACCACCGTGGCCGAGCGAATACGCCGCGGCGGAAAATAGTTGTCCGATCCTGAATCCGCGATCGACCCGTCTTACGGAAACGCGGTGGAAGATCCAATAAACTGCGACCATCAAGGTGAACCCGAGAGCCAGCCCGATAAGTGGTGAAAGAACGATGAACGCCAGTGTTTTGATCCAGCCCTCAGGTTTCAGAACTGAGAACACATTAGCTACGCCGCCAAGCTGCCAGGCGTATGCGGTCAACGCGGCGCCTGCATAGGCGCCGACGAGCGCGTGGGAACTCGATGTGGGCAAGCCGAGATACCACGTGATCAAATTCCAAATGATCGCACCTATGACACCCGCCAACAGGACGTAGAGCCGCGTATTCTCATCCAGAACCGTGATATCGATCAGATCGCCGCCAACCGTCTTCGCAACCGCCGTCCCGAAAACGACGACCGCGATGAAGTTGAAGAACGCCGCCCACGCGACGGCGACGCCCGGACTTAGAACGCGCGTCGCAACGACCGTGGCGATCGAATTCGCCGCATCATGAAAACCATTCACGTAGTCGAACGCGAGTGCGACTATGATGATCAGCACGACGAGGCTGAATGCAGCTGTATGTCCTTCCATAGAAGTCAGTTGTCAGTTGTCAGTTGTCGGACGTGGCTTTTCTGACCACCGACCACTCTAGTTGTGCTTCAAAACTATGCTTTCGATGATGTTTGCGACGCTTTCGCAGCGGTCCGTCGCGTTCTCGAGGATCTCGTAGAATTCCTTCCACTTGATCACGGCTATCGGATCTTTCTCATTCTTGAAAAGCTCGCCGATAGCGCGGAAGTAAACATCATCCGCCTCGTTCTCCAGACGATGGATCTCGCGAAAGTGCTCGGTGATTCCGGTCGGCTTTTTCAAAATCGAAACCGCGCCGTTAATTTGGACGCCGAGATCCTTGATGATGCGCGCGAGCTGCCGCGAATGTTGATTCTGCTCCTGAATGTCATACATCACGATCGCCCGGACGCCGGCGTCGATGTAGTCGCAGATGTCGTCGAGTGCGACGGCAAGCGTGTAGATGTCCTCGCGATCGAACGGCGTGATGAACGACTTGTTGAGCTTGTTCGTGATCTGATGTGTGAGTTGGTCGCACGCGTGCTCGACATCTTTTATCCGAGTCTTGAAGGACGCGAAATCGGCGTTCGGCGTTTCGAGCATCTCGGTCAGAATTGCGGACGCTTCCTCGATCTTCTCCGCCATTTTCGTAAACAGATCGAAGTAAACGTCTTCTCGCGGTAATAAACTGAAGCCCATAATTTCTTCTCCAAAAAATTTAGACCGAGCGGCTATGTTTTATAAAAACCGCTTCGCCCAGATAAACATTCAACTCACAGATATCTTTTACGTAGTCGCCGATCCGCTCGAGATGCTTCGCGACAAAAAGCAGATGCGCCGCACTCTTCGCCGCCGACGGATTCAACATCATCAACTGCAGCAGCTCGCTGAAGACGCGATGATAATTGTCGTCGATCTCCTTATCGCGTCTGATGATCTCGCGCGAGAGGACCGCATCTTCCGATGTGAACGCGTCGAGCGCCGTCCGCAGCATGTCCGTCGCTGTCATCGCCATCACAGGGAATTCGACAAATGTTTTCACAAGCGGCTCGTTATTCAAAACAAGCGCGGCTTCGGCGATACTGCCGGCGTGATCCGCGATGCGTTCGAGGATCGGCGTGATCTTCGCGACCGAAATGATGAACCGGAGATCGTGCTCGGTCGGTTGCAGCGAAGCGAGTATATCGATGCTCAGGCCGTCGATCTCGAGCTCCATCTGATCGATCACCGCGTCCTGCTCGAGGACCTTTTTCGCCAGCTCGCTGTCGCGTTCGGTAAGTGCTTCGATCGCACGATGGACTGCCGACTCGGTCGCTCCACCCAGCAACAGTATCTTGTCGCGCAGTTCATCCAGCCCGTGGCTGGTCATCCGGTCACCCGTCATAGTTTCTATCTTAATACCTTGCCGCAATGCGAAATTATACGCGTGCGGGCTCTTTCCTAAAGCCGGATCAGCAATTTCTTTAACATTGGTGTAACACGAATCGGAGGTGTTACATAGATGAAAGCGAACCGTTTTGCCCTCGTTTCCATCTGACCAGAGCCACAGATTCTGATTGCCCATCCACCTGAGCGTCAATTAGAATCGATCTGAACCCGGAGACACGAACATGAAAATGCGAAATTACACCCGAGTCGCGATGTCGCTTGCAATGGTCTGGGCGCTCGGCGTCATGCCGATGGCCATCGCCGGACAAACCCGCATCTCGATGCCGAAAAATCGGTACAAGGTACAGGACGATATCAAACTCGGTCGCCAGGCTTCGGCCGAGGTTTCGCGGCAGTTTCCGATTCTCCATGACAGCCAGACAAAACGATATGTTGAGGAAGTCGGCCGGCGACTTGTCGCGGCGATCCCGGCGGAATTCAATCACCCCGAGTTCAACTATGAATTCGAGGTCGTCAATGCAAGTGACATCAACGCATTCGCTCTGCCGGGCGGACCGATGTTCGTCAACCGCGGGATGATCGAGGCGGCGAAGAACGAAGGCGAGATGGCCGGCGTCATGGCGCATGAGATCAGCCACGTCGCTTTGCGTCATGCGACGGCACAGGCGACTAAGCAGAGCAGCATCGGCAACCAGCTCGGGACGATCGGTTTGATCCTTGGCGGTGCGATCCTTGGCGGGCAAGGCGGAGCTCAGTTGGGAGCAATGGGCGCTCAGGTTATACAGACGCGGTACAGCCGTGATTATGAAACGCAGGCCGATATTCTCGGGGCAAAGATCCTGGCAAACGCGGGATACGATCCGCACGATCTTGCAAACATGTTCCGGACCATCGAACAGCAAAGCAAGGGGGGACGAGCTCCGGAGTGGATGAGCAGTCATCCGGATCCGGGCAATCGTTTTGAGAAGATCAATCGTGAAGCGGGACTGCTCACGACCTCGCGGAACCCTATCAAAGTTACGCGTGAGTTTTCCAGAATTCAGGAGCGTCTCCGCTCGATGCCGCGAGCTCGGACGATGGCGGAGATCCAGCGCGATTATCAGCGGACCGGTGGTGCGTCGCAGAATCAATCGCAGAGCCCGATCGCAAACGGCCGTTATTCGAGGACCGTTGAGATACCTTCGACAAAGACGCGTACTTACTCCAACAGTGCGATGAGCGTGGACATCCCGGACAATTGGCAGGATTTCAATGCGAGCACGCAGATCTGGTTCGCACCGGAGGGAGCGTACGGCAACGAAGGGATCACGCACGGGGCGATGGTCGGTGCGGCGAGATCGAACGGTGCGAACTTGAATGACGCGTCTCGCGCTTACGTCGGGGAGTTGCTTCAGGCGAACACTTACCTGCGCCAGACCGGAGCATCGCAGCGCGCGACGGTCGCAGGGCGGACAGGTTATGCAACGCAGCTTTCCGGACGTTCATCGGTGACCGGCAGAAACGAAGTCGTCACGATCTATACGGCGCAGCTTCGAAGCGGAGATCTGTTCTTCGTCGCAACCGTTGCTCCGTCGGACGAAGCGTTTAGGTACAACTCTGCATTTAGAAGTATGGTTAGCTCGATCCGGTTGAATGACTAACGCACCAGCCGGTCCCGTTTATCGCTAAGAAGGTCTGCCCGCGAAAAACGCGAAAGGACGCGAAAAGAAGAAGCTTTTTTCGGTTCCTTTCGCGTTTTTCGCGGGAAACTTTTTTGTCAGCCTTGTGATCAGTTCCCGATCGGCCGCGCTGGTTTGATCGTTAATAAGAAAATCGCGGCGATTACCGAGATCACGGCACTCATCAAAAACGCCGACGGCGCACCGAACGTGGTCCAGACAAACCCAAAAATAAGAGACGCGGGAAAAACCGTGATGCCGTAAGCGAGGTTGTAGAATCCGAATGCCGTCCCGCGTTTTTCATCGGTCACCAGATCGGCAACCAGTGCCTTTTCCACGCCTTCGGTAAAACCGAAATAAACGCCGTAGACGATAAACAGAGCCCACGCCTGCCAAGCCGACGTGGCGAATGCGAATCCGGCGTACACGGCCGCGTAAATTACCCAACCTGTGAGGATCAATGTCTTTCGACCGACCCGGTCCGAAATGTCCCCTCCGTAGATCGAGCTGATAACCTTGCTGAAATGCAGCACCATCCAAAGCAGCGGCAGCATCGCAGGTCGAATTCCGGTTTGCTCGGCGCGCAACAGCAAAAACGCATCGGTCGAATTCGATAGCGTGAAAAGCGCGATCACTGCGAGGAATCGTTTGAAGTTCGAATCAAATTCGCCGATCGAGAATTTGATCGGCACCGCACCGGTCTCGGGCAGCGGTTTCTTTTCTTCGCGAACAAAAAATACGATGACGAATAATCCGATCACGACAGGGATCGAAGCGAAGAGAAAAACCTGCTGGTACTCGCGGGCCGTCGGCGTATTCGGATCCGCGGCGAGATATGTCAGCAGCAGGAACGCGACGACCGGTCCGACGACAGCGCCAAAATGATCCGCGGCACGATTGAATCCGAATGCGAGTCCGCGCGACTGTTCCGGAACGGTCGCGGCAAGGAGCGCGTCGCGCGGGGCTCCGCGAATTCCCTTTCCGATGCGATCGGTCGTTCGAACGGCGAGAACCTGCGGCCAGCTCGTGACGAATGAAAGCAGCGGACGCACGACCGCGGCGAGCGCGTATCCGACGAATACCGGAAGCTTTCGATTATTAAATTTGTCGCTGAGATAGCCGGAGAAGAGTTTGAGAATGCTCGCCACGGATTCGGCGATCCCTTCGATAAGACCGATGGCAAACGGACTCGCGCCGAGGCTCAGTGCAAGGAACGCCGGAAGCAGCGGGTAGATGATCTCGCTGGATGTGTCGTTGAGAAAACTGACGAAGCTGAGTGCAAAAACGGTCCGCGACAGGCCGCGATATCGCCGCCAGATTCCGTTCGATTTTTTCTCAGTGGCCTCTGTCATAACGAGCTAGGCGCAATTAACCGCAGATAAAGCGGATGACACAGATTTAAAAGATATCTTTCTTTGATCTGCGTTATCCGCGTAACCTGCGGTTAATTGCGCCGATCCTTACGTGACTCGTTCTACCGCCGCTTATTCGCTGGCGGCTTCAACTTGGGCGTCGCGTTCGAGCTGAAGTACCAGAGCGCAGAGCTTCCGACGACGGCGATCGCCAGAATGACGACGACGACGACCATTCGGACCGCCATCTTTGCGGTCTTCTTCAAGGCCTTGAACGCGATGTACGCCGTGCCTGCGAAAATCAGGAAGAATGAGATCGCTACAACGGCTCCGATCATTCCGCCGCTTGGTGCTATGTCGAGAAAGTTCATCGTTCCCTTTTTTCCTGCACCGCTTTTTCTATCTCGGCAACGTCTTCTTCGGTTATTTCCTGAACTTCAGCCGGAAGGCTGTACTCCTCGTCAGCCCAAGCGCCAAAATCGAGAACCTTGCATCGTTCCGAACAAAAAGGGCGGAACTCATTTCCGTTGTACTCTGTTTCTTTTCCGCACGTCGGACACTTAACAACTGTCATAAATCACTCGCGAAATAAAAGGTTACCACACTCATTCTTCGGTCTTTGGCGGCCAGCCGACATAAAAAGTCTTGTCTCGACATCGCTCTAAATGCTAAGTATACAAAGGCTACTCGCTAAAAAGCATCAAAGCGAACAATCGGCCGTGCCGGGTCGTATTCGGATCAGGAGTTTAAGAACGATGAGCGATTACAAAGAGCGTTTCGACAAATGGCAGCGGGACGCGAAAGAGAAGTTTGGAGAGATCGACAAGCAGCTTGGATTAAAAGAAAAGATCGAAGAAGGCGCGCGCGCGGTCGTCGATACGGCGCAGAAGGGCGCTGAAAAGATCAAAGCCGAAGCAGAGAAATCCGACGTCGGACGACAGGCGGTAAAGGTCGCGGAAGAGACGATAAAGACCGCTGAAGAGACGGCGAAGAAAGCGTGGAACGCCAGCGAGCCGATCCGTGATGTTGCCGAAGACGCCGGAGAAAAGGCCGGCGATGTCGTCGGCGCCGCGGGAAAGGCCGCAAGCGATGTGCTCGGTGTCGCCGCTGAAAAGGCCGGGGGTATTTTTGACGAAGCACGCGAAACTCTTGGCTCGAGCGCGAAGAAGTTTTCACAAGCTTTCAATTTTGGCGCGGGATTCACGCGATCGATGGACTCGGCGTACAAGTCGCTTTCCAAAGCATCGAGCTGGATCCAGGAAAATCCGCTTCAGGCTGCGACGACCGGTGTTTCGATGGCCGTCGGCGCCGGCCTTGGCGTCGTGTTCACAGGGATCAGCTCGCATTGGCTTTTCATGATCGAAAAAGGACGTCTGACCGAGGCCGAAGCTGAACGGATCCGCTTCGAACGCGACATCGCAAAACGAATCGGAGCACCGCTGCTCGGCGCGTTTTCATTTGCATCCGGTGCGGTGATGATGACGAACATCTTCAATCCGAAAACGATCACCGGCGCTCCGATCGATTGGATCATCGGTGGAAATCCGCTGCTCGAAGGCGTCTGGTTCTTTGGAAACGGAATGGTCTGTTTCAAGACAAGCTACGACTTCTTCATGATCGCGCTGGATGGGCAGGAAGATGTCGAGCGGATGGTTCGAGAGATCAAAGGACTTTTGCCGCAGACAATTTAACGGTAGCCAAGCGGTCAAATATTCTCAGCCAGGTTAACCGCAGATGACGCGGATAACGCAGATTAAAGAAGATATCCTTTAAAAATCTGCGTTATCCGCGTCATTTGCGGTTAATTCCGCTAATCACGAGAAGTCACAGGCGCTCCGATCGATTGGATCATCGGCGGAAATCCGCTGCTCGAAGGCGTCTGGTTCTTTGGAAACGGAATGGTCTGTTTCAAGACAAGCTACGACTTCTTCATGATCGCACTGGATGGGCAGGAAGATGTCGAGCGGATGGTGCGAGAGATCAAAGGACTTTTGCCGCAGACAATTTAACGGTAGCCAAGCGGTCAAATATTCTCAGCCAGGTTAACCGCAGATGACGCGGATAACGCAGATTAAAGAAGATATCCTTTAAAAATCTGCGTTATCCGCGTCATCTGCGGTTAATTGCGCTAATCACGACAAACCTTAGTTGATCCGGATCGGAAACGGCGTGAAACATAGAACGAAGATCACGAGCGTGAGCACCGCGATCACTTTTCTTTTCAAATCTAACGGCGTCTGATCGTACGGCTCGGGATGGCGGACGCGCATCATTATTCCTAAAAGTATCGCGACGAGAAATCCGCTCGGGCTGTTATAGAAAACGGCTCCGATTATCGCGAGCGCCGCCATGATCACAAATGCGATCCTTCCGGTGAAGAAGTGAACTTTCTTTCCGAGTACGGCATAGATCGCATGTCCACCGTCGAGCTGGCCCGACGGGATCAAATTCAACGCCGTCACGAGAAGTCCGACCCACGCCGCGTAAAAGAACGGATTCCCGACGCTCATCGTCGGATCGTGTCCAAGCAGCATTCCAAGCAGCCGCATCAGCAGCGGATCAGCAAACAATATATCTCCCGGCACACCGTGGTTCGCAGCAGGTTGCAGCTTCATGACACCGATGACCGCGATTGGGATGAGCGCAATGAATCCGGCGATCGGGCCCGCGAGTCCGATATCGAATACGGCACGGCGTGACGGCATCGGAGATTTGATCCTGATAAACGCGCCGAATGTACCGGCCGGCCCGATCATCGGAGGAGTCGGGATAAAAAACGGCAGAGTCGCGTCGACACGATAGATCCGGCACGCGACGTAGTGTCCCATCTCATGCGAGATCAGAATAAAGAGAAGCGAGACGGAGAAGGAAAGTCCGTGGACGAGATAACTCGAGTCGGTCCAGAGATAATGGACGGCAGTTCCGATCAGGACGAAATATCGCTCGGGCAATGACGTGACAAATTCGATCAGCTCCGGGAATGTCTGCGGATCCGAAACGGGAAGCGAGTCGATTGTGCCGAACGGGAACAGAACACCGGCGATCGTCGCGGTGGCGAGTGTGATTAGCAGCAGAACTAGATGCAGCGCTAGAGTTCGCATCCGCGGACGCATCGCACCGCGCTCGAGATAGAATTGATCAGCCGACATAACACCAAAAAGTAAATCGTAAACCGCATGCGAGATTCGCGCGATTTACGATTTCTAATAAATCAAAATGAGCAGATGGCTAGGTCTTAACTGCCTTTGCCGAGAGCTCCTTTCCCGGTTTGAAGCGGATCGTCTTTCCCGCCGGAATAGGCACTTCCATCCCGGTCCTGGGATTTCGGCCGACACCGCGCTTCCTTGGTTTTACGACGAATACGCCGAAGCCGCGAAGCTCGATCCGCTTACCTTTCGCGAGAGCTTCCTTCATTGCGTTGAATAGCGAGTCGACAACCTGCTCGGCTTTTTGCTTCGGAACGCCAGTCTTGTCGGCAACATGGTTGACGATATCTAGTTTGATCATCACTGCCTCCTTTACCTGTGCACGCGTGGAAAGTGAAACCGCAACCCAACTTTATTCCATAATAGGCGTCTAACTTCACACCTGTCAAGATTTTGCGGCTGGTTTGGAGACTGGCTTGCGGGGCAATAAATACTTCGCCGCGGGGGGCGGAAGTGCTAGAATCAAACACATCCAAGCTAACTTAGACGTATTCAAGGAGGGTAGAACCATATATGCGATGGCGAGATTACGGCGAGAGCTCAAACGTTGAGGACAGGCGCGGGCTAGGAGGCCGGGGAATAGCGATCGGCGGCGGGGGAATTGGAGTGCTCGTATTGTTGGTCGCAGCAATGATCTGCGGCGTCGATCCGCGGCAGCTTTTAGAGAACTTGCCTCAGGAGCAAACTCAGCAGCAGCCCGGCCCGGCGAGCAATTCCATCAACAAGCCGCCTGACGAAAACCGACAGTTCGCAAGCTCCGTGATGAAGATGACCGAGGACGTGTGGGGCCAGGTTCTTCCGCAACAGGCACGCGTACGTTATCAACCGCCGAAGCTCGTTCTATACAGTGGACAGACCGCGACTGCGTGCGGATATGGCCAGGCAGCGATGGGGCCGTTTTACTGTCCGGGCGATCAGAACCTTTATCTGGATTTCGCTTTCTTCCAGGAGCTTCAACGCGAGTTCAAAGCACCGGGCGACTTCGCTCAGGCGTATGTCATCGCCCACGAGGTTGGACATCACGTGCAGAATCTTTTGGGAACGATGGACAAAGCTCAGAGCGCGGGACAGAACAATCGGATATCCGTTGCGCTTGAGCTTCAGGCCGACTGCTACGCCGGCGTCTGGGCATACTACGCACAGCAGAAAGGCCTGGTCGAAACGGGCGATGCTGAAGAAGCACTGCGCGCCGCATCCGCGGTAGGCGATGACATCATCCAAAAACGGACTCAAGGCTACGTCGTTCCGGAGTCCTTCACGCACGGGTCGGCTGATCAGAGAATGCAGTGGTTCACGAAAGGAATGCAGTCCGGACAGATGAGCGCTTGCGGTGCCTTGCGATAGAAAGAGATTTTCGCGGGCGATTTTCTGAAAGGTCCTACGTTGCCGGAGTATAGGGTCGTCCGTACATTTCTTGGTAGATCCAACCGAGCACCCGCGCTTCGGCCGTGCATAGTTGCTCGAGCCAGCAGCTCGTCAAATACAGGCGTCGCTCAGCATTCGTCGTTAGCTTCCCTGCCTTCTCCAGCGCCAGCATTTCCGGATCTTCGTCGAGCTTGTTCGCTTCCGTGATCTCCGCTTTCGTTTCACGCGACTCATGGAGCGCGTTCAGGACATCCGATAGCCACAAACCAAGAAGCGGCTCGGAATTATTTTCCTGCAGCGCCTGGAACACACCGATCGCAAATCGCGCTTCCGCATTTTCGAATGGATACACACCGATTCCGTTCTCAACATCATCGTGCTGCTTCCACTGAAAAAGCTCTTCGGTGTACGCGTGTCGAACACGCGCAGTCCGTTCGTCGTAGTTCAGAAACCACTCGACCACATCGGCGAGTGAATTGTTATCGATGCCGCCTTCCGCTCCGGGCCGGAGCTTTGGCGGTAAGTTTTCTTGTATTTCAGAATCGCTCATTAAGATTTTTTTTATTCAGTGGATAGTTATAAGTGACAAGTGGACAGTGCAAAACTTTTAACTTGCCACTTATAACTACCCATTGAATAAAACTGACTCCGCGCACGCGGTCTTTTACATTCATCTTAACGCTTGCATATAATTTCGCATACAGTGACAGAAGAAACCTTGAACAAAAATCTGCCAACTATCGGGGTCGCGGAATCCGAAGAGGACCGCGATCTGGGATTTGGCTCGGTCGTTACGGGACAGGCCAGACAGCGACTTCTGAATCCTGACGGCACGTTCAATGTCGAGCGGACGGGTGTCAGCTTCTCGACGTCTCTGAACATGTATCACACGCTGCTCTCGATGTCGTGGAGCACTTTTCTTGGACTGGTCCTGCTGCTTTTCTTCCTGAGTAATATCTTTTTCGGGATCTTGTATGCGTCGTTAGGTGACGGCGGTCTGGTTGATGTAACGTCGACGCCGGGTGACGATCTTTTCGTACGGGGCTTCTTCTTCAGCGTGCAGACGTTCGCGACGATCGGCTACGGAACGATCCATCCCGTCGGCGTGATCCCGAATCTGATCGTGACGATGGAATCGTATTACAGCCTTCTTGCGAATGCGCTGATAACGGGTGTGGTCTTTGCCCGGTTCGCACGACCCACCGCAAAGATAATTTTCAGCGAAGTGGCAGTCGTCGCACCATACCGCGGAATAAACGGACTGATGTTCCGCATCGTTAACGGTCGCAACAATCAATTGATAGAGGTCGGTGCGGTCGTAACGTTCGCAAGGTTTGTAAATGAAAACGGACGGACGGTCCGCCGGTTTGATGTGCTCGAGCTCGAGCGTCGTAAGGTGACATTTTTTCCGCTCGCATGGACGATCGTACATCCGATCAACGAGAAGTCGCCGCTCTTTGGATTGACCGCGCAAGACATCAAGGCGACCGACGGAGAGATATTGATATTGTTGACCGCGGTCGATGAAACGTTTGTCCAGACAGTCCATGCTCGCTCGTCGTATAAGCCGCATTCGATAAAATTCGGACAAAAGTTTGCGAGTATTTATAACGAGGTCGAAGACGGAAAGCCGATCTCGATCGATGTAAGGAAACTTTCGAAAACTGAGCCGGTTTAGTTTGTGGTTCGTCGTCCTTGGTCGCTGAAGACGGCGGATGGGACTGGAACGCAGGCGTCTTGCCTGCCAAGCCGAGGCGTCCGGCGTTATATGATGATGGCTCGCCAAGTGAGAGTTGCGGCCATCGGCCGAAGCGGCGATAGCCGGCAGGCGAGACGCGCGCGTTCCAGTCGCGTCCACCGGCCGCCCAAACACAACTACAAAGCACGAACGACCGAAAAGAAATAAATAATGTTCACCGGAATAATCGAAGAGCTTGGAACGATCGAAGCGTTCACTCCACATGAAGGCGGAGCGAAGATGATCGTGTCGGCGGATCTGGTCACGTCAGATTCCGTCGATGGAGATTCGATAGCGGTGAACGGAGTCTGTCTTACGGCGCTCGAAATCAAACCCGGATCGTTCGCTGCCGATCTTTCTCAGGAGACGCTCGATCGGTCGACACTTGGAAATCTCAAAACCGGATCGCGCGTAAATCTCGAACGCGCCGTGACACCGTCGACTCGACTCGGCGGACACATGGTTCAAGGCCACGTCGATGCACGAGGCGAATTCGTCTCAGCCGAATCTCACGGAGATTTCTGGACCGTGCGGATCGGTTATCCGAAAGAGATCTCGCAGTATCTTGTCTTCAAAGGTTCGATCGCAGTCGAAGGCATCAGTCTGACGATCGCTGCTCTGGCCGACTCGACCTTCGACCTCGCGATAATTCCAAAGACCTGGGAGATGACAAATCTCTCGACGCTAAAACCCGGCGACGCGGTTAATCTCGAGGCGGACGTGATCGCGAAGTACGTTGAGCGAATGATCGGGGAACGCTCGGGAATCTGAGAAATTGACAAGAAAAATGGAAAGGCGGCTCGAACTTCGAGCCGCCTTTTTTGTCTGATTGTGTAGTTCTTACTTGCTTCCGCTCGCCAGTTTTCCGATGAGCGTGAATAGCGGCAGGTACATCGAGACGACGATCGATCCGATCGTGATGCCGAGAAACGCGATCAGTACCGGCTCGATCATCGCGAGCAGGTCAGCGATCGCCGTATCGACTTCTTCTTCGTAGAAGTCGGCGATCTTGCCGAGCATCGCATCGAGAGCACCGGTCTGCTCACCGACTCCGATCATCTGACCGACCATGTGCGGGAACACGTTCGTTGCCTTCAACGGCTCGACGAAGTTTTCACCGCGCTCGACACCTGCACGGACCTTGAGGATCGCGTCTTCGATAACGACGTTACCCGCGGTCTTCGCAGTGATGTCCAGCGACTGAAGGATCGGAACACCCGATGAAAGAAGTGTCGACAAGATTCTCGAGAATCGTGCGACGCCGATCTTTCGCAGGATCGATCCGAAGATCGGAAGCTTGAGCAGCAGCGTATCGATGTTCCACTTTCCTTTCTCGGTCTTGTAGTAAAACTTGGTTCCGATAACCGTGGCGATAATACCGATAAGCAGCGACAGTCCGCCCCATCCGGCGAGGAATCGACTGATTCCCATGATGATCCGCGTCGGAAGCGGAAGAAGCTCACCCGGTCCGAGCAAGCCGATAAAGATCTGCTCGAACTGCGGGATCACGACGACCATGATGACCGCGATCGCACCGACTGCGACGAGTACGACGGCGGCCGGATAGATCGACGCCGACAGAATGCTTCGCTTCAACTTGACGACTTTTTCGATCAACGTCGCGAGACGCTGGAGGATCAAGTCGAGCACACCGCCGGTTTCACCGGCTTCGACCATGTGCGTGTAGAGCGAGTCAAAAACTTTCGGATGCTTTTCGAGAGCCGCAAACAGGGTCGCGCCTTCCTCGACGTTTAGACGAACCTGTCGCAGCACGTCTTTGAAGAACGCGTTCTGCTGTTGTTCGGCAAGAATGTCGAGACACTGCACCAACGGAAGACCGGCGTCGATCATGACGGAGAACTGACGTGTAAATATTGCCAGCTCTTTGGCGCCGACCTTTTTACGACGGCCGAGTTTCGGGATCGAGACCACGCGTCCTTTTTCCAACGCTTGGGTCATGACGATCTGCTCTCTTCGCAGCAGTGCTCGCAGTTCGTCCGGACTCGCTGCTTCGCGCTCGCCGTCGACCATTTCGTTCAGGCGATTTCTCCCTTTAAAGGCGTATGTAGGCATCTCTTTTTTCTAAGCTCCTCTCTCTAAAATTTCCTAGCGAACCGGTGGACGTGATCCGATCGATCGTCCCTGGGCGTATGGGCTCGCATGATTCTGCGACTGCACGGGTTTCGAGGTGCCCGCGTAACTCATGTTGAGACCTGATCCGCGTTCGATAAGCTCCTTCAGCTCATCCGCGTTGGACGAACGCTGCATGGCGACTTCGACCGTGATCTGTCGTTTGTGAACAAGCGTGGCCAGCGCCTGATTGAAGGTCTGCATTCCGAACTTATCCTGGCCGGTCTGCATCATCGAATAGATCTGATGGATCTTGTCCTCGCGGATCAGATTCCGGATAGCCGCGTTCGGGATCAAAATTTCAAGAGCCATGACGCGTCCGTCGCCCGTCGATTTCGGCAGCAGCGATTGACACATGATCCCTTCGAGCACGAGGGAGAGCTGAGTACGGACCTGCGACTGTTGTGCCGACGGGAAGACGTCGATGATACGGTTGATCGTCGAATACGCGGAGTTTGTGTGGAGTGTGGCGAAGGTCAAGTGACCGGTTTCCGCGATGCGAAGCGCCATCTCGATCGTCTCGAGATCACGCATTTCGCCGACGAGTACGATGTCGGGATCCTGGCGAAGGGCAGTTCGAAGTGCTGCACCGAACGAGTGCGTGTCGGCGGCGACTTCGCGCTGGTTGACGACGCAGTTCTTGTGATTGTGAAGAAACTCGATCGGGTCTTCGATCGTCAGGATGTGATCGTGACGATCGACGTTGATCTTGTCGACCATCGACGCGAGCGTCGTAGATTTTCCGGATCCCGTCGGACCCGTAACAAGCACGAGGCCGCGCGGCTTTTTGCAAAGATCCTGGACGACCTGCGGAAGGCCGAGAGCTTCGAACGATTTGATCTCGTACGGGATCGAACGGAACACGGCACCGACGGCTCCTTTCTGATTGAAGAGGTTGGCGCGAAATCGCGACATCCCTTTCAGTCCGAATGAAAAGTCGAGCTCGAGATTCTCTTCGAACCGGTGCTTCTGCGCGTCGGTCAGGACCGAATAGGCGAGTCGCTTTGTGTCGGCCGGTGTCATCGCGGCAAATCCGGGAAGGGGCGAGAGGTGGCCGTGTACACGTACCTGCGGAGGCGAGTTGGTCGAGAGGTGAAGGTCAGATCCGCCTGCATCCGTCATCTTCCTGAGAAGCTCGGGCAGTGTGATCTGATTTTCTACGCTGGCGTTTTGATCGAAGCTCATAAATTTAGTTCGTGGATCGCAGGCGGGTTCGGTGTTCGTAGCAGGTTGTCGTGGTGTGGGAGCTCGCAAGAACGAACCACGATCAACGAACCACGATCAATTATTCTTCTTCTCTTACTGCGGCCTGCTGGACAGGACGCGGACCTGACTGAAGCGAGAAGATGACCTTCTCGGATTCTTCGGCGATGCGGTCAGCCGCACCTGCTGCCGAGTTTGTTGCGACGCTGTAGATCCGTCCGTCGGCTTCGGTGAAATAGAACATCCGGGACTGCACATGGCCGCCACTCTGCGACTGTGCGACGACGACGTACACCGATCGTCCGCCGATGGATTTTTGATAATCGTTAACGACCCAGCCGTTCTCGCGGATCATTCGATTGATGACTTCGCGACGAAGTGCACTCGTCGAAACGCCGCCGACCATCTGATTACGTCCCGTGTCGACGGTCTCGCCGGTTGCGGGGCCGAGCACCGAGATCGCGGCGGAACCGTTTCCGTTGTCGACGCTAAAGTTGACTTCGCTGCTCGAAGACGTTGCTCTTCTCCAGCCGGCCGGTGCGGCGCTTCCCGAAGGCAGCATCGCGACAGACGATTCCGCAGGCTTCGCTTTCGCGGCGGCGACGACCGGTTTGGCCGTGCGGTTTTCATTGGAACGCTTGCGCGCCAATCTCAGTTGATGAAGCCGCAGTGAACGACGACGTGCCTGCAGAGCGCGTTTGCGTTTCATTCGAGCGTGATACTGACGCCACCATCGCTTCGAGTACTTCTTATATTTCTTATGCTTCTTGTATTTCTTCGATGTCCGCGGACCTGCTTCTGCATAGTCCGTTCCCAGCGGGATAATCGTTCCGATCCCGATCAACAAAGCCAGTGTTAATGCAATCGCCCTAAATAGCATATTTCCTCCAAAACTAGACAACCGTTTCCTTCACGACCTCTTCGACTGTCGTAACTCCTTCCCTCAGTTTGCAAAGTCCTGATCCACGCAGAGTTATCATTCCAAGCTCGATCGCCTTCCTTCTCAATTCGATCGCGCTTGCTCCGATGATGATGAGCTCACGAAGCTCATCGGTTACTTCCATCACTTCGTACAGACCGATTCGGCCCTTGTAGCCGGTGTTCAAACAAATGTCGCAACCTCGACCCTTGTACATCTTCAACGTGCGGGACTCTTCTTCTCCAAAGCCGATCTCGACGAGACCCTCGGGCGGGAAATGAACTTCCTCTTTGCAGTTGTAGCAAACCCGGCGGATCAGTCTCTGGGCCTGAATAATGTTGACGCTGGTAGCGACGAGGAACGGCTCGATACCCATGTTGACGAGACGCGAGATCGTCGACGGCGCATCGTTCGTATGGAGTGTCGAAAGAACAAGGTGACCCGTAAGCGCGGCCTTGATGGCGATCTCCGCGGTCTCAAAGTCGCGGATCTCACCGACGAGGATGATGTTCGGATCCTGACGCAGGAATGAGCGGAGTGCGGCCGCAAAATTCAAGCCGATCTGCTCCTTCATCTGGACCTGGTTGATCCCTTCGAGATTGAACTCGACCGGATCTTCGGCCGTCATGATATTCGTCTCGCTCGTGTTCAGCGATTGAAGTGCGGAGTAGAGCGTGTTCGTCTTACCGGAGCCGGTCGGGCCAGTGACGAGAACCATGCCGTACGGATTCGCGATGTTGCGCTGGAACTTCTCAAGGCTCTCCGGTTCGAATCCGAGCTTCGACATATCGAGCATGAGCTTGTCCTTATCCAACAGACGGAGCACGACCTTTTCTCCGAAAAGAGTCGGCAATGTCGATACACGAAAATCCAACTCACGCGATCGATCGTCGACCTTGACCTTGATCTTGATACGACCGTCCTGCGGCAATCTCTTTTCCGAAATGTTGAGCTTCGCCATGATCTTGAGACGCGATATAAGAGGATCGCGAAGACTCATCGGCGGATGCATGACGTCGTAGAGAACGCCGTCGATGCGGAATCGGATTCGAAAATCTTTTTCGTATGGTTCGACGTGTATGTCGGATGCGCCGCGGCGGAGCGAGTCGACCATCAGCACGTTTACGAGACGAACGACGGGAGCATCTTCGCTCTGCTTCTGAAGCTGAGCGAGATCGATCTCTTCGTTTTCCTGGAGCAGCTCGAATGAATCGCCGTCGTGATCGGCAAAATTAAAGGTCTCGAGCGAGACGTCGAGATCGGAGTCGGACAGTCGCTCGTCGACTTTGATCGGACGCTTGCCGCTGCCGTTTCCGTTACCGTTCCCGTTGCCGTTCTTGCTGTTCTTTCCGTTCTTGCTGACGCCGGTGTCGAACGCGAGCGCGGCTTCGAATATATCGATCTGCGTCGAGCCGCTGTAGTATTTTCCGATCGCCATCTGGATCGAGGCTTCGGATGCGATCACCGGCTCGACGTTGAGACCGGTCATGAACTTGATGTCGTCCGTTGCGAAGACGTTCGTCGGATCGGCCATCGCCAGCGTGAGCGTGGCACCGATCTTCGAGATGGGAAGGACAGTGTATTTGAGAGCGACTTCCTGAGAGATCAGTTTTACGACTTCGTCGTCGATCTGAAAGAGGTCAATGTTGATTGACGGCACGCCGTATTGGCGGGAGAGCACAGCCGTGATCACGTCATCCGAAAGAATTCCGAGCTTGACCAGGTTTGAGCCGAGTCGTCCACCGCTGGTGCGCTGGTAATCAAGAGCTTCACGAAGCTGTTGAGGCGTCACCAGGTTTTCGCGGACAAGAATTTCCCCTAGTTTTGCTGACATTGTTTGTTTGGAATCCCGATGTTAGGAACAACCGAGAGAGGGTTTGCTGAAGAGATTTAAGAGCTTTACTTCTTAAGAGAGGGACAAGGAATCGCCGGTGATTAACACCGTTGGCATTAATACTAAAGGTTAAACTGGCTGGGTGTCAAGAAATCTTTTAGAGCAGAATGGTTGATTTCGGGCATTCTGACCGAAGTTTTATGCGAGTCACTTCTGCTCGGCCATCTGCTTCTTTATTTGGACGATGAACGAAGCGACCGCTCCTGCCTCGCTCGAGTCGGGGAACAGCCGTAAGAACTCCTCGTAAAGCGCGATGGCTTCGTTGAATTTTTTTTGACGCTCGTAGATGAGTCCGAGCAACTGATAAACGATCATCGCGTCGGGTGACGTGCCGAGTTGTTTGGCGGCGACGGCGAAATGTTTCGCGGCTTCGTTATAGGCGATCGTTTCATTCGCGAAGTCGCCCGAGCCACCGAAATTCTCAGCCCGGTCTTTGTATAAAAGTCCGAGTCCCGTGTACGCCTCCGGTTGAAAACCTTTTCCCTCCGCGACAGAGCGCTTAAATACGACGATCGCCTTTTCTTCCTCACCAGTCTCTTTCAGAAGCCGGCCTCGACCGCCGAAGCTTCGGCGTAACCCGGACTCAATCGTTTTGCCGATCGGACCGCTTGAAAAGCTTTTTCGACGTCTCCGGTTTCAGAATACATTCTCGCCATCCCGAGGTATGCCGCCGGAAACTTTGGCCTGAGCTTGATCGCACGCCCATACTCGGCGATCGCCTTCTGCCGGTCGATCGTCGATGCCGTCTCGGCAGACTGAAATGCGAGCTCGGCTTCGTCGGTCGTTTTTGCAAGTGTGACGGAAACGTCACCGCGAGTCGTCGCCGGCAAACTCTTCGTCACTTCGGCGAAGCCGTTTGCACGAACCCGGAGAGATCGAACACCGGGCGAAAGACTCGCGATCGCGAGACGTCCCTTCTCATCGGTCTCGCCGTATCGAACATCGTCGATCCAGACAGTCGATTTGGGCTCGGTGACGACAGTGATCGGGCGGAGCGGTGTCGGCTTACCGACCTGTGCGACGAGAGACGCGTCGGATGCAAGAAGAAATAAAGTAGCGGCAAAAATTAGGCGAGAACTGCAGTTGCGCATTTTGACTCCGATATCGATTTTAACAAATCGATCACCCGATGCGCGTGTAATCTTCCGAGATGTCGATGTCGAGAACCACGTCTTCGGTTCCGTCGTTGTCGCGATCTTCAGAGTACAGAATTTTTATCAACGGTGGTGCGATCAATGTCGTCGCGACGGCCATGAAAAGCACGGATGCAAAAAAGTGTCCGCTGATCACGCCGAGCCCGAGTCCTATCTGCGCGACGACGATCCCGACCTCGCCTCGCGGGATCATCCCGACTCCGATCTGCGCCATCTCGCGTCGTGACATTCCCCACGCACCGAGACCGCATCCGACAAATTTTGTGACGACAGCTGCGAGCGTGATGATGATCGCGAGTGCGATGACCGACGTGTCGCGAAACACCGAAAGGTCGAGCTGCATGCCGATGTTGACGAGAAAGAACGGAACGAGAAACTCCGTGATGCCGCTCGTCAGATTGTGCATCTTGTGATTTTTCTCGGTCGCTTCGGCGAGCGCCATGCCGGCGAGAAACGCTCCGATGATCGCCGCGACGCCGACGTAGATCGAGGCGACGGAAAGTCCGAGACAAAGTACGAGTCCGATGTTGAAGAAAGGTTTGCTGAGTCGCAGCCGCTCGAAGCTTGGGACGAGCCGGTTCATGATCCGCGATCCGATCAGCGCGACGAATAAGGTGAAGAGGATCGCCGCACCCGCCGTTTCAGCGAGGCCGACGTAGCTGACGCTTCCCTGACTCACCGCCGACACGAGCGACAAGATGATCAATCCGAGAATGTCGTCGATGACCGCGGCTCCGAGAATGATCCTCGACGTTTCGATGTCGAGTAAACCCATTCCACCGAGAACGCGTGCCGTGATCCCGACCGATGTCGCGACCATCGCGGCCCCGATGAACATCGCTTCGGCAAAAGATCCGCCCCAAGCTGCGGCGATAAAATATCCGGCGACGAACGGAAGGATGACACCGAGGACTCCGACCATCACCGCACGCTTGCCGACCTTAAATATCGCCTGAGGTTTTGTCTCGAGTCCGACCGTGAAGAGGAGAAATATTACGCCGATCTCAGCGAGGATCGAGATCACATCCGATGGCGCGACCCACCCGAGCAGACTCGGCCCGATGACGACTCCGGCAAGGATCTCGCCAACCACCGCCGGCTGCCTCAGGCGCTCGAACACCTCCGCCATCAGCTTCGCCGCCGCCAGCATGATGAACAGCGAAAGTATGACGCTCGAATGATCTATGGCTGCAGCGAAAAATATCGGCATATAGGATCTATCAAGTTCGATTCTGTGAGAGTCCGGATCAACGAATTAAAGCGGATCAGAGGTTTTGTGTTCGTCAGATCTTTTCGTGTTCTTTTTCGTGTGATTAGTGTGTTTCGTGGTTGGCTTTTTCCGATGGCTCGCGACGGTCTGTTGATAAGCGACGAAATCCGAACCACAAAACACACTAATCACACGAAAAAGAAAAGCCTTACTCTTCAGATCCGTCCGAATCCGCCTGATTCGCCAAATCCGCGTTCAAAAAAATGTGCAAGAACGAAAAGCGCGTGAGGTCATGATAACCGATACCCACCAAGACCTCGAACTTGATTTTTCGCGACCTCAAACTATAATCTTACCTTCGTGGCTGGGTAGCTCAGATGGTTAGAGCGCGGGATTCATAACCCCGAGGTCGGGAGTTCGATCCTCCCCCCCGCCACCACAAAAATTGGGCATCTGACGTGTTTTCGCCGATGCCCTTTTCCATTGGGTGCGGAAGGCGTTTCTTCTTGATGCAAAATTTCGCCATTGATTCGATCAAAATATCAGGCCTCTTCCTCGCATAGAGAGCCTGCATGAGAACTAAGAGAATCTGATTTTATTCGGCCTCAGCGATACCCGGGTTATCAGGTCACGACAAAGATTCAAAATTACTTAGGCTGCCGCTAACATCACCGCCGCCGGTGTGGTTGGGAGGAATGTAATGATACGTACGGCTCTATCCATGCTCGCGCTTCTGCTCGTCGTCTCCGTCGCGCTCGGTCAGGACGAGGCACCCAAAACTAGTAAGGGCGTCACCCCTGTCGAGATCAAACTGACACCCGAAAAGACTCTTCCCGGAGGCCAGGTTATTATCTCCGGAACGGTACCGTTCGTCCCCGATAAGAAGACCGTATCGATAACCGTCACGTTCAAGCCCGAAGCACGACTCGCGGGCGCACCGCCACTGAACAAGGAGCAGGAAGCGTTCCTAAAACCGAAGGCCCTCACTACTCAAGTTATGAACGCGGCTGGCGGGTTCAGTATCGCCTCCAGCGACACGGGTGTGCCGGGCGAATACGAGGTCGTGGCCTTTTCGCCTGACAAGAAAGGCCAGGCGCAGAAGAGCTTCGAGGTCCTGGAGTTGGACGATGGGGAGGACCTTGTAGAAGATGGCCTGAGCCGCACCTTTTATCTGGCGAAGCGTGCCGAGACGGCAGCCTCGAAGCTGCTCGAGGTCCTGCCGCCGTCGCCCGGCAAAGAGGAGCTTAAGGCGAAGCTGAAGGAGCTCCGGACCCAACTCGAAAAAGCCGATCCAAACAGGAAGCGGATCGAGGAGACGCTGCAGAAGTTCGAAGGCCTGGTCGGCAGCCATCCCGCGACCACGCCAATCGTAAGTCCGCTGTTCATCGGTACCCTCGCCTGGAGCGAGGAAGCGCGCGAGGAGCAGCAGGAGCTCACACGGCAGCTTGGAACGCTGGAGAAGAAAACGCATTCGACACCGTGCGACGCGATCGACGATACGATCGACGCGTTGCGTCTGGTCGGCAAGGCACTCGAGAAGGCGGTGGGTATGTTTTCGGTAAAAGGTTACGAGCCGTTTCTCAGCTCCGGCAAGCGACCTCCCGGAGGGATGGTAGCCGGGGAGAAAGACAAAGCGAAGGAGTCCCTTCTCGACAAGGTGAACAACTTTATGTCGGGTGCTCCGGAGAGCATCGCGAAAGTGCTTGGCGATAAGCCGGAGAATAAGGCGGCACGCTTTGCGGCCGGCGAGACATTGAAGGTAGCGCACGGTCTGCTCACCGAGCCTCAGGATTGGGCGAAGACGGTGATCGGTGCGGCGACCGACGTCGTAACCTTCGCCGTCGATCAACAGTTCGCCCGTTACTGCGAAAAGTTTGAGGGACCGCTGAAGGCGACGTTCACCGCCGACTTCTTCCACAAGGGGACGAAGTACTGGGCCTATACGATCGAGCTGGATGGACGTCTCGTGCTGCGGTACGCAAAGAGCGACGGCGGTCTGAAGACGATCAAGGTCACCGGACAATATGAGGGGAGCGCGTCCAAGTTCACACTGTTCGAAAACTTCATCGTGATCGACCCCTCGCTCAAGGGGAACCGGGTGTACCACCGCGCGATCGCTCCTCCCGGTATGCCGTTCGACAAGGACGAACCGAAGGCGGCAGCTTTCCTCAAGCCCACCGGATTTCACATCCCCGTGGAGGGGGAGATCGTAGACGGCAAGGTCGTCGTGCGCATGATGGCCCCGGCGAAAGACTTCGAGCCGAAGATCGTCACGGGCCGAGTCGTCAACATTTTCGTCGAGCCGATCACGCTCATACCGCAGATCGTGACTACCGATACGCCGTACCAGAACGCGTTCTTTATCCTTTCACGCAGCATCGGACAAGAACGGATCTACGACCTGACGCTGGACAAGGTGAAGAAGGAAACGCGGATCGTCCGCGACTTCACCCGCGAGGTGAAAGAACCCGCGGGCGGCTACGTCATAACCTGGAAAGTGAGCGTCAACGCCACCAATCCTCCTCGGTAACGAGTACGACAGGCTTTCCAGCCTGTCGCCTTAAGGTAATGGGAGCGCCGGCTCAGCAAGACCGCCGTACAGAAGAAGTTTATTGGGAACCTTACATGAAGAAAATAAATATCCTCACAATAATCATGCTCCTCGTTTCCGTCGGAGCCGCGCAAACCAAGAAGCCCAAAAAGTTCGATCCGGAAAAGCTGCTGACGCCGGCGGAAGCACAGGCTATACTCGGCACTCCAGTGAAGCGTGCACGCGAGGCGGAGGCCACCGGCGTGACACTTCAGTACCTCGAGGACACCGAGCGCCTCATGAGCGAAAGCCTCTCGATCCAGATCCACTACGGAAGCGGAGCCGAGTTTGCGCGCTACGTAAAGCAGCTGAAGACTGATCTCAACCTAGATCCGAAACCCGTCGAGGGGATCGGCACCAAGGCCCTCTACACCGAGGGACAGCTAGTGATCCAACACGGCCGTCATTTCTCCGTCGTCCTGTTCTTCAGCAAGCGTCCCGATGACGAACGTTTGAAAGTGTTGACGGAAGTGGCGAAGAAGTTTCTACCGCGGGTTCCCAAGGTCTAGCGGCACAACTTCAGTCTCAATAGGCGATCTGGTATGCTCCCGTGCGATACGCAGGAGGTCAAAATGTTTCAGGGACTACGAACTGTCATTTATAACGTTGACGATCTTGAGCGGGCCAAAGAATGGTACGCGAACGCCTTAGGAGTGGAGCCTTATTTCGATCAGCCATTTTACGTCGGCTTCAACATCGGTGGCTTCGAGTTGGGCTTAGACCCGGATATGACCGGCGTGACAAAAGGCAGCAACGCGATAGCCTACTGGGGTGTAAAAGACGCTGCCGCCTCGTACGAGCGGTTGCTCGATCTAGGGGCAAAGAAGCATCGGGAGCTCCAAGACGTTGGAAGCAACATCAAAGTCGCCACGATGACAGATCCGTTCGGAAACATCCTTGGAATAATCGAGAATCCACATTTCAAATTTGAAGATGTTAAATAGCGACCCGGTCCTTGCTTGAAATTAGAACTCACGGGGAGTAACCCAAGTCGTGACTGATTCGTCCGAGTATAGGGGAAGGCCTCTGTCTACAACGCAGCGCGCATCCCGCTTCTCCGCGAGGCCCGGAATCCCCAGGATCGACAAAGATATAGTTATCCAAATTTTATAAACATGTGTCTCGCCCCACAGATTTTCCGTCCCGACCAATGTTGAGAAAATTTGGAGCAAGCCGACTCAGTAATTATTTGAAAGCTACCGATTTGCCAATCTCGAGGATCGAGATTCCCTCATTTGCCTCGGACGTTCCCATTCCTTCGAGCCGCGGGAGTTCTTCACTTCCTCCGTGGTGAAGGGCGACCACTCGCCAGCTTTCGTGATCAAAGACAGGGGCTGCCGGAGCTTCCCGTTTCGGTTGGGGCTCGGTAATGGAGAAACCTTTCGCTTACCGCCAGCATCCGTGCACTATCCATGAGCAACTGTCTCGTAGGGTTTCGCTCCTTTCCTCGCTTCACCCACACTATTTAATTTATCCTCTTCGGGGAAATACTTGGTCGCAAGGTATATTCGTCCCTCGGTCGTTTGCTTCTGCGCTATACTCCGCGGGCGCTGCTTTTATTTCAAATTAAATCAGCGGCTGGTTATGACTAGAGCTCTTATTTCATTCCTATTGGTCTTAATAGCACAGACCGTCGTTTGTTTAGCTCAGGAACCGGAGAGTCCCGAGTCGCACGGGCTGGTTCCGGCTAGATCGATCGTCCGTGGACGTGCGGTCTATGAAGGCTCTAACCAGCCGGTGCGACGCGCATTGATAGGTCTTCTTGAGATCAAACAATTTCTACAAACGAGTGCGGGAAAAGTGTCGTTCGTGAATACGACGATGAGTCCCGAAGGATTTGTCTTGACCGGCGACGATGGCGAGTTTGAGATCCGACATGTGAGGGCCGGCACGTACTACCCGTTCGTGCAGGTACGGAACGTTCTCAATCCGCAAAGTGTTAACAGTTTTTACGGCAATACCAGTTCGCTTTCTGTGAACAAACTCGATTCGTTCTTTCAGAAGATGAATGTCGACGGAATGAGTGAAGTTCAGGTTTTGGTGCCTGTAAAGCGGGGTGCCGCGATCAGCGGCACCGTTTCCTACGCCGACGGTACTCCGGCGATCGGGGTTAAAGTAAAGATCTTCCGTTCGGGGGCTGAAATTGGAGAAGATGACTTTGTTTCGGTCGGGGACACGGAAACAGATGATCGCGGTTATTATCGCCGGGTTGAGATGGTGCCAGGCACTTACTTCGTAGAAGTAAATCAGCCCTCCGATCATGGCTCCCGGAATAGGGCTTCTGAGGATTGGAGAGATTTCGCCCGCGAATCTGAGTTAAAAACCTATTTCCCCGGGATAGGCGAGCGCAAACGTGCCGAAGCGATCCAGCTTGACTGGGGTCAGGAAGCGGCAAATACGGACATCAAAATACCCGAACGCAAACTATACAAGGTCTCGGGAAAAGTAATCGCGAAAGACACTCAGCAACCCCTCAGTAAGATCAAAGTCACGTTTGAAAGAGAAGGGGACGATGGGCCGGAGTTTTACGGTTCAAATGATGCCAACCAGATCACCACGGACATGACGGGATCGTGGTCATTCAAAGACCTGCCTCCGGGCAAGTATCGAATAAAGATCTCCCCTCAGAAATACTCGTACTTTTTTGACACCCGAACGCATGACGACGAATCTCCTTACGCGGAAACGTATAAAAAGCTGGAGATCGTCGAGACGGACACTAAGGAATTCCTGGTCGAGCTGCCGTTGGAATCTGCTATTTCCGGTTCGATCCGCGCGAACGACGATAAAGATGCTCTACCTAAGTCTGTGAGATTGTACTTGGTGGATCGCGACCGGAAGGTGTTGGCCAGCAAGTTAATTAATGTCGAACAGCCGAAAGATGAAGCACAAACAAAGAAAATGCAGATAGACTTTCGTATCGGTTCATTGTCCGCAGGAACGTACTTGATCCGCGCCGAAATAGAGGACGATGAAAACTATGTAAAAAGTGTTCGGATCAAAGGAATAGATGCACTGCGGGAAACCTTCACCATAAAGGAAGCCGAAGAAATAAAGGACGTAACGGTGGTAGTTTCAAGGGATAGCGGAACACTGGCGGGAACTGCTTATGGCGCCAACGAAAAGCCAGCACCATTAACTAATCTATTATTAGTGCCAGCCGACCGGGACAGGCAAAAAGGTGATGATTCTTACTTCTCGGGATGGACGAACTCAATGGGCGAGTTTCGGATCAAAGCGGCACCGGGGGACTATTACGTACTCGCTGGGGTAGGGAAACCGAATTCGGTGAAAAGCTCCGCCGAAGATTGGTTCGGAGACGCTGCGAAGAATGGAGAAAAAGTCAGGATCAAACCGAACGAGACGACAAAAATCTCTGTTACCGTGTTGTCCCAATAGAGCAAATTCGAACCATTCATGTCAGCGCGAGTTCACGGTTCACGCACGCGAATTCGGAAACGGTTATGGTCGCCTTTGACGACCGCGAAAGTTTGGGAAACGCTTATTGCCGCGATGTCTTTCGGACGAACAAGCTCGTAGGACAGAGGACGAAACAGCGACTTTGTCGTCAGCGTCGCTCCTTTCGCTGACGTTGCCGTGCTGGCGGTTCGCCGCAATCATCTCAACCGTTAAAGACAGTCACCGTTGCAGGTTGCTTATCCACATTCGTCTAGCGCTTACGAATGACATACTCAAATACCGATCTGATGAAGATCGCGGTAGAAGAACACCTGAAGTGCTCGGAGTACCCTCGGGTCGGAGCAGTTATCGGGAAGGCGGGAAGAATTCTTTCAACGGGTCATCGCGGGGAGGCCAAGAACACTCATGCGGAGCGGATAGCAATTGAAAAGCTAGGTTCTGAAGACCTCCGCGGTTCGACGTTGTACACCACTCTGGAGCCGTGCGTCGCCATACACAATGAACAAGAAGTTGATTCTTGCGCGGACCTGATAATAGCATCAGGGATTACTGAAGTATTCATTGGAGTACTCGATGCGAATGGGACTATTTACTCGCAAGGATTCAAGAAACTTCTAGAGAACAACATCAGCGTCAAGGTCTTCAACAGAAGACTGCGGGCGGCTATCGAAGAAGAAACATTTGAGTTTGGTGAAATACACGTAGTTTACGGCAGTGGGAAGCGGCGAATACCCGTTGTCCACAGTGGGATTGAGATTAACGTGCAATTCAGCCAAACAGACACCAGAACCATTCCCATAAGATGGGCGACTTTGCAACCAAGGCACGGCTGCGTAGACCTATCTAGCATGAATGGCGTAGTTAAAGTGGCCTCGGGCGCACGAAGCTTCAGCGACGTCACCGACCCGACCATTTTCAGATTCCCAAGTCACTTTGCACGGATGCAAAAAGGAACCATCGCCGTTGTTCAACCCGCTGGAGCCGGATTCTATGTTCTCGTCAGGCTCGTCGACTTGTTCGAAAACGACATCCTATTTCAATGGGAGGTGCGAACCGATGCTTAACTCTGAAATTCAAGACCGCGCCGCGAACTGTTGCGTATCCCGTCGCTCGAGCGGAGCGCTAACGGCAGGCCACCAAACCCCGACCCCATGGTACGCGGTACATATTCACTGCCCCAGCTTGTCGTCCTGCCCCTTCTTAGCTCAAACGTTCTCTGCTTTCTCTTAGGATTGGAGGATTCGGTGAACTATGAAAACTCTTAGAATAGAAGGAGTCGGTAAACTATGAAAAATGTGTCGTGGTCGACAAAACTCATTCTGACGTTTGGCTCAATTATCATTGCAAGCGTTGTCGCAATTGTTGTAATTCTTTCAGTTTTCAAACCCGCTAAAGATTCAATTGAATTTGAAATCGTAAAGTCTTTGCTTCAAATCTTGACTGTTCTTGTTCTAGGTCAAGTCGTATCGTTAGTAATTGCACAATTCAATTACAATCGCCAGAAAACAGAGGCAAGAACCGAATTTCAGAAGGATGTTCTGCGTCGCTTAATTCGGAATTACACAGCTATTAAAAAACATCGACGTTTGCTTCGAGCCAAAGCAGTCACACCGCCTTATGACGGTAAGTTCCAAGAGAATACACTTGTACAGTTCGACGCTTACGATGAGCAGATGCAGCTTATTAACGAAGTAGAACTTGAGTTTGAAAATATTTGGCAAGAAATAGAATCTTCACCAGATTTATTTAGTAATTCAAAGTCTTTAGCCGAATACATTGAGAGAATGAAAGATTACCTAAGGGACTTGCTTCACTTGTACGAGCAAAAGCGCGGAACCTTCAGCGGCGACCCGCGAGCTTTACTATTATCTGATTTGAAATGTGTTATTAGCGAAATCGAAACGCCATCGACTTTTGCGTTCAGTGATCTTGTTGGAGATACAAAAGGAAGTATTTTTAAGAAAGATTTTATTAAGCCATATCGGGAAGCGTCTAAAGCAATTAGAGAAGATATTTTGAAATGACAACGCGCTCCTGATGCGGAGCAACATAGGACTCGAGGTGCTTTTTATCGGCGGCGAATTCTGGGACACTGGGGATTTTTTATTGGCCCTTCGTTGGTGGCCGTGGTGGTGAGTGTCATTGTCTGGCCGTTGACCTTTACGGTGTAGGAGATCCAATTCGCTCGCGCCATGAAGCCTGGGTTCTTTGCGATGGTCGTTTTCATGGTCAGGGTGCTGCCCTTCATGTCGTATGTTCCGCCGCTTGCCGTGAATTGCTTTACATAGGTGTCGACCACGTGGTCGGGCGTCATGGTCGTCCAGCTGTCGGTTGAACGAGGCTTATCTCCCTCGACGCGGATGATGCTGAAGTGGCCTTTTGTAAACAGATATATATTCGGCTGGCTGAACTTGGATGTCCTCCCGTCGGTGCCGGTCGTCGCGACCTTATCCAGCCGCCACGTTCCCACTACTTCCCGACGGGGATGTCCTTCTCTTAGGTCAGACTTCCAGCCTGCCTCTCAGTGCAGAGATGTCCCGTTGAGGCGGGGCGCCGAATTGTTTTTTGTAGTCGCGGCTGAAGTAGGCCGGGTCCTCGTAGCCGACGCGGAAACCGGCGCTGGCGGCGTCGAGATCTTCGCTTAGCATGAGGCGACGAGCTTCTTGAAGTCGGATCTGCTTTTGGTACTGCAGCGGCGTCATCGCAGTCACGCTTTTGAAATGGTGGTGAAAGCGCGAAACGCTCATTCCGAGCTCTTGCGCGACATCCTCTATCCTGACCGGCTCGTCGAAATGTTGGCGGAGATGCGCGACTGCCTTCGATATGCGTTCGGTGTCGCCGAACGAAAGTAAGTGCGCGAGCCGAGGTCCCTGACCTCCCTCCAACAATCGATAGATGATCTCGCGTTTGATCAAGGGAGCGAGCACCTTCCGCCCGGCGGGATCGTCGATAAGTCGGACGAGCCTGATGATGGCGTCGAGCAGAACGCCGCTGACCGGATTTACATCCATGGCCTTCGCGCTGTCACTATTCTTTCTTAGCTTGATACCCGATTCCATGATCACCGAGGCGACCGAAGACGGATCGAGAGTAAGACTGAAGCCGAGGTATGGGCGAGCCGCCGAGGCTTCTGCAATTCTAAAGATCAGCGGAAGGTCCACTGTGTAGATCATGTAATGCTCGGGATCGAATCTGAATATTTCGTCACCGAGCTGCGCCTCTTTAGCACCCTGTGCAACAAAACAGAATGCGGGCTCATAAACTCCCCGAGCTGATTCCGTCGGCGTTGACCAGCGACTGATCGAAAATCCCGGGAATACCTCTCTCGCACCATCCGCCGACACGGCTCGGGACAACCGTTCAACTAACTCACCTTCGCAGAACCCGCGGTTCGGCTCCTCTCGCCTTTCCACTGCTCTCATAGATTCATAGTACGGCTTTGCACTCGCGCGGGGAAACCTTTTTTGCCGATATAGCAGGATCGTCCAATCATTCGCAAGTATCGTCATATCCGCAAAAACCCTACCCACATCAAACTTATCGAAACAAGAAAACGGAGAGCCGTGGAGAGTCATGAAAAAACTAATCGTCTTATTCGCACTTATGATCAATTCACTTTCCGCATCTGCACAGGACTTGTCGGAAGGCGCGGACAACTTTTACAAAAGCGATAAGGTAACCGTGCAGAAAGTTACCTTCAAGAACCAATATCAGATGAACGTCGTTGGGAATCTTTTCGTCCCCAAAGACATGAATCGCAATATCAAAAATTCGGCGATCGTCGTCGGACATCCTATGGGCGCGGTTAAAGAGCAAAGCTCAAATCTCTATGCCGCTAAAATGGCGGACAGAGGATTTGTCACACTATCGCTCGACCTTTCATTCTGGGGTGAGAGCGAGGGGAAACCCGGACATCTTGTATCACCGGAAATCTACGCTGATGATTTTAGTGCCGCAGTAGATTACTTGAGCACTCAGACTTTTGTAGACAAGGAGCGGATCGGAGTTCTCGGGATCTGCGGCAGCGGCAGTTTCGTTATCAGCGCTGCGAAGATCGATCCACGCATGAAGGCCATCGCGACGGTGAGCATGTACGACATGGGTGCGGCGGCACGAAACGGGCTCAAGAGATCGCAAACCTTAGAGCAGCGCAAGGCGTTTATCAAGACGGCGATCGATCAACGCTTCAATGAGTTTACCGGTGGCGAAACCGTGTACATCCCCGGCACGGTCAACAAGCTTGAAGAGAACACTGACGCAATCCAGCGAGAATTTTTCGACTTCTATCGAACAAGCAGAGGCGCATACACACCGAAGGGAGAGTCCGCAGAGATTACAACAAAGCCCACGCTTAGCAGCTTCGTCAAGTTCCTGAACTTTTATCCGTTCAACGACATCGAAACGATCTCACCGCGGCCAATGCTGTTCATCACCGGGGACTCCGCTCACTCGCGCGAGTTTAGCGAGGACGCGTACAAGCGAGCGGCACAGCCGAAGGAGCTGGTGATCGTACCTGACGCAGGACACGTCGATCTGTACGACCGAGTACAGATTATTCCGTTCGATAAGTTGGATACTTTCTTCAAAGCCAATTTGAAATGATGAGAATGCGTTGGTATTTGACGGTAATTATCTTATCGGTAATTTCACTAGCGGCGGTTACGGTGGGATGCGGCCAGAACCGCCGAGCCGCTGCACCTGAAAATGGGACAGGTGATATTGCCCACAGCTCGAAAGAGAAAAAGATGAAGATCAGGATCGCTACAAAAGTTTTCGACGCGACACTGTTTGATAATCCGACGGCGGACGCGTTCGAAGCGATGCTCCCGTTGACGCTGAACATGGACGAATTGAACGGTAACGAAAAAAAGTACGATTTCTCAACGCGGTTTCCTACCGATTCGTCGAATACCAAAACAATCAGCAACGGTGATCTGATGATCTGGGGCGATCGCACACTCGTGCTGTTTTACAAATCGTTCCCGACTTCGTACAGCTACACGAAACTCGGAAGGATCAACGATCCTTCCGGACTCGAAGCGGCAGTAGGATCACGAAATGTAACGGTGACGTTTGAGCTGGATTAAAGCCTCGAAGGTGCAAATAAAAAACGGACAAAATATCAATGAGCGAGAAAAATTTCTATAAGGGCAAGGTCGCTTTCGTAACCGGTGCGGGAAGCGGCATCGGGCGCGCAACGGCCCTGGCGTTTGCACGTGAAGGCGCGAGCGTTACTGTTGCCGACATTTTCGAAGAAAGCAGCCGCGAGACAGCTCGGCTGATCGAGGAACAAGGCGGACGAGCTTTGTCCGTGACATGCGACGTTACTCGTAGTGAAGACATAAAGGCAGCTCTCGACAAAACCATTGCAGAGTTCGGACGTCTGGATGTTGCCTTTAACAACGCGGGCGTCGAGCAAAAGAACCTTGCAGTCGCGGACATCGATCAGGACGAGTTCGAACGTCTGGTCGGTGTGAATCTCCGCGGTGTCTTTCTTTGCATGAAGTACGAGATACCGCTGATGCTCAAGCAGGGCGGCGGCGCGATCGTGAACACCTCGTCCGGTGCCGGCGTGATCGGCATTAAAGGCGGATCCGCATACGCCGCGACAAAGCATGCCGTAATCGGATTGAGTAAATCCGCAGCTCTTGATTACGCCGCACAAAACATCCGCGTAAACGTTATTGCACCCGGCTACATCGCGACACCCATGATGGATCGGTTCACCGGCGGGACGGAGGAAGGTTGGGCTCAGGTCGTTTCGGAAGAGCCCATAGGACGGGCAGGCCGGCCTGAGGAAATAGCGGATTCTGTTGTTTGGTTATGCTCGGATGCGGCGTCGTTCATCGTCGGGCACGCGCTCGTCGCAGATGGTGGACAAACGATTGCATGAGGTCGGAGCGTGAAAGACGCAATGATAGAGCGCCGACATGTGATTGACGCGGCAATGATCGGGTTAGGTTAATTTGGGAATTGCTAATGTTGACGACAACGGTTCCCCCGCCTGTGAGGTTAGATGAAAATGCTTTTGGTTAGATCGGCAATCGTTCTTTTACTTCTGCTAACAGGGTTTACAACAAACATGAACGCACAAACAAATACAGAGAAGGAGCAGGCACTTGATGCTCGGCAACGGGGAATCGTTTCGGTCGCCGCACTGACGGCGACGGGTGATCTGGAAAAGTTGCGGAGCGCACTTCACGGTGGGCTGGACGCTGGATTGACCGTGAATGAGATCAACGAAATTCTTGCGCAGATGTATGCCTATGCCGGTTTTCCGCGAAGCTTGAATGGCATAAGCACATTCATGTCCGTCGTCGATGAACGAAAGAAGAGGGGCGTGAAAGACCACGAGGGCAGATCATCTGCGCCCGTCACCGCCGGAGATAAATACGAACGAGGAAGGAAGACACTCGAAAGACTGACGGGACAACCACAGTCCAGACCCGCACCCGGCTTCGGAGAATTCAACCCGACGATCGATCGCTTTCTGAAAGAGCATTTGTTTGCCGACATTTTCGACAGCGATGTTCTGACGAACCAGCAGCGTGAGTTGGCGACGATCTCAGCACTTGCCGCGATGACCGGAGTTGTACCTCAACTGGAATCTCATATTTCGATGGGAATGAACACAGGTTTGAAAGAAGCAGAACTGGAGAGCGCATTCGATCTCATCGAAAAAAATATCAGCCGGCAGCAGGCGGAAACAGCCCGCAGCTCACTGGCAAAGATCACCGCCTCGAGACAAAAGAAATGATAAGGAATGTAAAAAATATTATCGTCCCGCTTTTACTCGTGGTGACAATTATTGCTGGTCATAACACTGGGTCCGCTCAACAAAAAGGAATGATGATTCGCATATCTGAAATCGTGATCCATCCGGAATTTCTCGATGAATACAAGCGTATTTTGACCGAAGAATCATCCGACTCGATAAGGTTGGAGCCGGGCGTGGTCGCCATTTTCCCGATGTTTGAAAAGGAACATCCAACCGAGATCAGAATTTTGGAAATCTATGCAACCCGAGAAGCCTATGAATCACATCTCAAAACGCCACATTTCCAAAAATATAAGACAACGACCCTGAACATGGTGAAGTCGCTCAAGCTCGTTGACATGACCGAGATCGATCCGGAGACGATGACGAAAATTTTCAAGAAGCTGAAGAGGTAAGAGTGAAAGCGAGAAAAACAACGATCGGACTGATTCTCTGCGGTGCACTTCTCACCGCCATCGGGTGTGGTGGTCAACGGACGGCGAACATGGAGACAACGAAAATGGAAACGACACAAACCGAAAAGTGGAACGGGATATTCCCGAAGGGCGACAGAGCGCCAGCGGATTGGTTTACGGGAACGGTATGGCTCCACATGCTTGCGCAAAAAACAGGCGGCGATGAATACGGCATCGGAAGCGTGACGTTCGAGCCCGGTGCGAGGAGCAACTGGCACACGCATCCGGCAGGTCAAACGCTGGTGGTGATCGACGGCCAGGGACTCTATCAGGAAAGAGGACAGAAAATCAGAACCATAAACAAAGGCGAGACGATCGTCTGCGATCCGAATATCGAGCACTGGCACGGAGCGACGCCGAATACCCGGATGACTCACATCGCGATCACAAACGACAAAGGTGCCGGCAACGTGACATGGCTCAAGCCCGTGACGGACGAAGAATACAAGGTCGGCCGGTGATCCCAAACGAGTGCTGTCGTCATGCACTCAGCTAAACGGCGGGGACAGGAATGGGAAAAATACTTTGGATAGTTGTCGCGTTCGCGCGGGAGCCGGGCTACAAACCCGTTCTAGTTAAGGAGAGAGAAAATGCGTGGAACAGTAATGTATGGAGCGGGCGATGTCCGCATTGAAAATGTAGCGGACGCTACGATCGTTGAACCGACGGACGCGATCCTGCGCGTGACGCGGGCATGCATTTGCGGCAGCGATCTCTGGCCGTACAAAGATCTCACGCCCGACGATCCTCCGCGTGTGATGGGTCACGAAGCGATAGGTGTCGTCGAGGATGTCGGAGCAGAAGTTCGGAACGTAAAGAAAGGCGACTTCGTCATAATGCCTTTTGCGTTTTCGGACGGAACGTGCGAATTCTGCGAAGAAGGGCTTAATACTTCATGCCTGCACGGTGGGTTCTTTGGCAATCCGCAGATCGCCGGAGCTCAGGCCGAGGCGGTTCGAATCCCGCAGGCGGAAGGGACTCTGTATGCAGTCCCAACTTCAGAAGACCCTGCGATGCTCGGTTCCCTGCTCACGCTTTCGGACGTTATGGGAACCGGATATCACGCCGCGTTGATGGCCGCCGTTGGAGAGGGAGATCGTGTCGCCGTCGTTGGCGACGGTGCGGTCGGACTGTGTGGTGTCATCGCCGCGAAGCTGCTCGGCGCAGAACAGATCATT
The DNA here is from genome assembly GCA_003223025.1 of Acidobacteriota bacterium. Lineage (GTDB taxonomy): Bacteria > Acidobacteriota > Blastocatellia > Pyrinomonadales > Pyrinomonadaceae > OLB17. The sequence continues at coordinate 43,273 of QHXR01000011.1, read as the reverse complement.
ATTATGGGTCGTCATGCAGGACGATTGGAGCTTGCGAAAGATTATGGTGCGACGGATGTCGTAAGCGAGCGAGGTGAAGAAGCGGTTGAGCGTGTTCGCGAGATCACGGGCGGAAGCGGTGTCCATTCGGTCCTTGAATGCGTTGGCAGCGAACAGTCGATGCTGACATCGATGCAGATCGTAAGGCCCGGCGGAGCCGTCGGGCGTGTCGGCGTTCCGCACTACGCAGCTTTGCCCGAAACCGCGAATATGTTTTTTAAGAACGTGACCGTAAGTGGTGGACCGGCACCGGTGCGGGCCTACATTGAGGAACTATTGCCGCTCGTCATGGATGGCGAGATCGAGCCCGGTCGAGTTTTCGACCGTACAGTCGTCCTTGACGGTGTTCCCGATGGGTATCGCGCGATGAACGACCGAGAGGCGTTGAAAGTAATGATCGAGCCATGACGCCATTGCCTGACGAGTTCCTCGTTATCCCGATCCCGCCCCCGCGACACCGACGGGTTTATGCGTAAGAACAAACATGGATCCCGCCTTTACCGGAAAGAAAAACGCGTTCGTCGCGGACGTTACTGCTAAGACTGTGTGGTTCAACATAGGCGTTTGAACAAACCAAATTCCTGACAACTTATTGAGGAATCTGATCGGTTTCGCTCTGCATATATGCAAGACCTCTTTATTGAATATGTATATCTGATATTGATCATCCTCGCGCTCGTGATGATCGCGAACAGGCTCAACATTGCCTATCCGATCGTCCTTGTGCTCGGCGGACTGATCCTCAGTTTCGTCGCAGAATTTTCACAGATCACAATCGATCCGGAGCTCGTCTTCTTCATCTTTCTTCCACCGCTTCTTTACGAAGCAGCATGGCAAGTTTCGTGGAAAGAATTCTGGCGCTGGCGGCGCGTTATCACGGGTTTCGCGTTTCCCATCGTCATCATCACGGCGTGCATAATTGCGCTGTTTTCGAGTTTTCTGATACCGGGATTCACCCTCGCTTTAGGTTTTCTCTTGGGCGGAATCATCTCGCCACCGGACGCGGTCGCGGCGACGACCATAATGCGACGGGTCGACGTATCGAAGGCGCAGGTCAACATCGCGGAAGGCGAAAGCTTACTTAACGACGCGTCGTCTCTCATCGTATTTCGTTTCGCACTCGCGGCTGTGATCACCGGCCAGTTCCAAGTTCAAGATGCGGCTGTGAGCTTTTTCGTCGTCGTAATTATGGGAGCAGTCATCGGGATCCTGGTCGGCGTTATTTTCTACGCCGTACATCGATGGCTACCGACGACATCGGGCATCGAGATCGTTCTGACTCTGGTGACTCCATATTGCATGTATTACGCGGCTGAGCATTTTCATTACTCAGGTGTCCTGGCCGTCGTGAGCGGCGGCCTTTTCCTGTCGAACCGGCGCCAGAGCATGCTCAGCTTTCGCACCAGGGTCGAAGGTGTGAACGTCTGGAACAGTCTTGTCTTTGTGCTCAACGGGTTGGTATTCATGCTTATCGGATTACAACTGCCATCGATAACCCGGCAACTCGGAGAGACAAGCATCGGTGCGGCAATTTGGTATGGGCTGGCCATCTCTTTCGTCCTGGTCGTGGCGCGGATCCTTTGCACTCTCGGAGCATCGGTCTTCACGACTTTCATGAGCCGCTTCATCACGGTGGCGGATTCGCACCCCGGCTGGCGGAATCCGCTAATTCTTGGCTGGTCCGGGATGCGCGGTGTCGTATCGCTCGCGATGGCACTTTCGATCCCGTTGTACGCAAGCGGGGCTGAGCCTTTCCCTTATCGGAATCTGATTCTTTTCATTACCTTCATTGTTATTTTGGTCACTCTGGTGTTTCAGGGGTTGACGCTGCCGTGGGTGATACGGAAGGTTCATGCGGAAGACAAGTTCACCGGCATCCCCGAACGCGATCAAGAACTGATCATCCAAAAAAAGATCGTCGATGGTTCACTCAAATACCTCGACGAAAAATACGGCAAAGAAAGCGTAGAGAACGAATACCTGGATAACTTGGTCGCGAGGCTTGAGACGGATCTGAGAATGCTGGAAAAGAAACTCGAGCCAACGGACGATCCACGCGAAAATCCATCGACAGAATATAGCGTTATCTACCTCGACCTTTTGGATCGACAACGAAAACTTCTTACGGAATTGAACCGCTCCGCAGAACTGGATGAAGATCTGATCAGAAAGTACCTCTCGCTGATCGACCTGGAAGAATTGAAGATTCGTGCAAAGCGGTTAAACGAAGGCGATTCCGGATAAGGCAGGAAGTGGCATTGGAAGCGCGACTACGCGCGGGCACGAGAGTGACAGTTGCTACGACGATCAAGATCAGCCATCCGAAGGAAAGGTCGGGAGAGCAGTTACAAGTATCGGTCGAGGTAGTCGGCCTTGATTCCAACTGGAACTGCCCAAACGCTACGTCAAGCGAGTTAAGTATTAAGTGACAAGTGTTATGACATAGGTTACACACAGAATTGCCATGACATCGTTCACAGTGAGAAGGAGTCGATTCACTCATGAGCTCGCGAGGACGAGTGAAAAGACTCCTTTACTTTTGGTCAGACTTCGACAGGCCGCAGCAAAGGATAGTAACGACCGGCCCTCGCGGTTGGGACGGTAAATATGATTTTTCTGTCGTTCGGTTTACGCCAGATGGTGCGTACGACGCGACGTTTGGAAATATCGGAAAGGTGCATACACAGTTTTTCTTAAATGGCGTACGCGAAAGTTCAAGACCCTATGATGTGGCCTTAGGTCCTGATGGCAAGATCGTCGCTGCCGGCGCCGGGACTGACCTGGATGCAATTATGGCAAGGTATCAGCCCTAAACGAGTTCTCCAAACCTGCGAATCTTGTTGCTCGAATACCAAGCAATAGCGCGCTATCATTCGCCCAATATGGTAGAAAGTTTGTTCAACTTGAGCCGGATCGCATGGCTGATCGGAATTGCGCTTTTGGTGATGGTCGCGAATATCGTGGCGAGCGTTCTTTACATGGTTGTTTACAGTTATCTGATCGATCCCGGCCATGACAAGGAGTACTACGACGCTCACATTCAGATCGCCGCGCCCTACTGCAGCATCGTCGCGGGAATTCCTCTTATGTTTCTCGCGGGCTGGTGGGTCGGCGGCTGGTGGAAGGGTGAATTTGCCGTAAAGTCGGCGCTCGTTATCTGGTTTGCCTACGCCGTCATCGACATCGCAATAGTGGTGGCCGTAGGAGAGACTTCGAGGATCGGGATGGTCGTCGTCGTTTCGGTAGTAACGAAGTTGGTCGCAGTCTACCTCGGTGCGCGATTCGCGGGTAGTCGTGGTGCCGTCTAATTCTTAGCTCCGTTAGGAGCGAAATATTGGTAGCAGAAGCGCGAGAAAAAATAGAAGCTCCGGAGGAGCGACACAATGTGCCGCCCCTCGGAGCTTTAAGAAAAAGAATGGGGCGAATGCTACCAACATTTCGCTCCTAGCGGAGCTAAATTCCAGCGGCGCCTTTCGCGGCTCATTTCCCTAACCTGACACGTCATCGGCAGGTGCACGTTTAAGGTTCCAAACTTGGTTCGTACGTCGTGATGAACTCGATGAATTTCGAGACCTCGACCATATCTTTGCCCGTGAATCGTATGCTGTGAGCATCGGTGCGTTCGACGATCGATAAATAACTGAGCACTTCCGACGGACGGTAGCTTTTGAATCGGACATCCAGTTGAACCGGTGCCTTGAGTTTGTATGGCTTGAAGTCTTTGATCCGTCCGACCGCCTTTTTTACTTTCTCGCGGATGAGCGCGTAGGCGGCGTCCGGCATCATCGTTTTCGCGGAGTGGAAACCGTAATTCCATTTCACGATCGCCCCTTCCATATCGCCGACGACCGACGAAACTTCCTTCACCGCCGCGTCGTCGCCCGAGACCATGATCACCGGTACGTTGAAGTGTCCCGCGACGGCCGCGTTGAAACTTCCTTCCGACATCGAAACATTATTAAGTTGCACGTCAGCTAACCGTGCGCTGGAAAATGTATGAGCGCGCACTCCGCTTGGATTGGTCGTGCTCGAGTGATATCCGATAAAGATCACTCCGTCGAAGGTCTCGTCGATTCCCTGCATCATCGTCAGCGGGCGCGGAAAGCCGCGAACGAGCATGATATTTTTCGGAAGTTTTTCGATCAGCAAGTTCTGAGCATTACCGTGCGAGTCGCTGACGACGATCTCAGTAGCACCGGCCTCGAACGCAGCCTCGATAGCGGAGTTCACTTCCTGCGTCATTAGCTCGCGCGTGCGCTGATAATCAAAACCGGTCGGCGTCAACTGATCACCCGAGACGACACCGACGACTCCTTCCATATCTGCGGAGATATATATTTTCATTTTTTTTACCTGCGCTTCGACTGAGCAGAACAGTAAGAGGATAAAACAAACACAACCGATTCTGATTTTCATAATTTATTCCGGTAACAGTTGATTCGTGTTCTTTTTCGTGTGATTCGTGTATTTCGTGGTTCGGCTTGGAAAAGAATCAACCACGAAACACGCGAATCACACAAGAAAAGAATACGAGAAAATCCGCATTTCACTTCACTTGATCTTGTCGAAGCGTTCGTTGCCGATAGTATATTTTCGCCAATCCTTGTAATCGAAATGCCACCACTCCGCGTCGTAGACGGTGAAGCCTTCCGACTCCATGGCATCGCGTAGCAGCGCGCGATGCCAGCGCTGGAGCGATGTTCCGCCGGGATAACCGGGGTACGAACGATCTGTTGTTTCGTCGTACGTGCCGACCATCTCGATGGGCTTTCCAGTCTTCAGCTCGTAAAGCGAAAGATCGACAGCCGCGCCGCGATTGTGACGTGAACCTTGAGACGGATCGGCGACAAAGATATGCTTGTCCGGCGGCGTCGCGTCCCAGAATACCTTGGTGACATACCACGGCCGATAGGCGTCGTGGATGAGCAGTCCGTAACCGAGTTCTTTCAACTTACGATTGACGCATGCGACGGCTTCCGCTGCCGGGCGTTGAAGGAACGCACGCGGCTCCGAATAAAAAACACTGCCTAAAAAATTGTTCGTCGTCGCGTAACGAACATCAAGCTTGATCGACGGATCGAGCCGTGTGAGTTCGGTCAGCTCGGATTTGCGAAAGTCTCCGGTCTCTTTCGGCGGCGACGCAGCTTGCGCCTCTTTGAGCAATTCGCTTACTGGCCTGACAGGTTTTATACGAAGCTGAGCGGTACCGTCTTCCGGCCCGACGCTGCGACGTTTGAACACGACGCTTGCGGCAGTAACCTCGATCGCGTGTCCGTTTTTATCACGCTTGAAGATGAGTCGCTCACCGTCGTAAAGGCCATGAGAGGGAAATTTGAAAACGTTTTCGGAAACCTGCTCGAGCGGATCGAACTCGAACCATTCGATCAATGCCCAGAGCTTGCCATCCTTTTCGAAGATATAAAGGATGTCGTGATCCCATCCGTACTCGCCTATCAATCCGCGCCACGCGTCGGGCGCCGGCGGTGGTTTGGGAACTTCGACTCGCTGAAACGTTTCGCCGCCGATGACGATATCGTTCTCACCGACGATGATCTTTTCGCCGTAGCTAAGCTTGTCATCGACGATCAATCCACTGCCGAGACTACGCAGTCGTACTTGGTCGCCGCCATCCGAACTGAGCTTCGAGAGTGTTCCGGCGCGCTCAATTAATTCGATAGATTTGGCTCCGTTCACGTACCGCCCCGCGACCCGCTTCGCAAACTCGGGATCGATCGGGGATGTGATCTCAGGCTCAGGCATTGCGGTTCCCGAGCGTGCTGCAAGCATCGCTTTTAGCGCGAAGTCGGCTATACGATTCGTCACCGCATTCGCGGAATCTTTTGTCGTGACGACAATGACCCCGAGCTTTTCATCGGGAAGAGCTTTTAAAGAAGTTGCAAATCCGTAGATCGCACCACCGTGACCGATCGCGCGATGGCCTTCGAGATCGGCGATATTAAAACCGATGCCGTATCCTTTTTTCTGATCCGCCGGTGCAAACTGCGGCGTCCACATCTGGTCGAGCGTCGACGATTTGAGCATCCGGCCTTTTGCGCTCTGTCCGCCGGCGAATAACGTGCTCATGAACCGTCCCATGTCCCCGACCGTCGTGTACATGCTGCCGGCCGGACTCATCCCGAGCTGGAACTTCGGAGCTTCAACAACGCGACCGTCGATCGTCCACATGTATGCCTTCGCTAAATTTGCTGTGAGACTCGGAGTCGGTTCGAAACTGCTATGTTCGAGTCCGATCGGATCGAGCACCGCGCGTTTTAGATATTTTGCGAACGGCTCCTTCTGCGTTTTCTCGAGTACATATCCGACCATCGCGATCGCGGCGTTTGAATATTTGATACGAGATTCGGGCGCGTAAACGAGCGACGTCTGATTCAAACTTTCGATCGTCCGCGCGAGCGACGGCTCAGTCGTTTCGAAGTAATTGCCTAACGGCGGCTCGCGGACGAGGCCCGAACGATGCGACATCAATTGACGGAGTGTGATCGGTTTACCGAATGGATTGCGCGGGTGAAAGCTCGGCAGATAACGACTCACGGGTGCGTCGAGATCGAGCTTCCCCTGTTCGACCAACTGCATAACCGCGATGTCGGTGAAAAGTTTCGAGACCGAGCCGACACGATAAACGGTCTCGGACGTAGCCGGAATTTTTTTAACCGGATCGGCAAAGCCGAAACCTTTGGACCAGACGATCTGTTGGTCGTCGACAAGCGCGATCGAAACAGCGGGCAGATCTTTATCTGCCATCTCATGCGTAACGAATTTCTCCAGCGCTTCGATTGCCGGCGTGTAATCGATGCGAGAAGATTGCGCCCGAATCGGCAGAGGAGCGATGGAGTTGATGATGAGGCTTAAAGAAAAGACGACTGCGAAAATTGAGGCTCTTCTGTGAATCCGGTTTGCTGCATCCATAAATCTTTTAGCGGTGGTTCGCTTTGGGTTATTCTCGTTTCGCTCTTTCGTGCTTTCCGTGTATTCCGTGGTTATTGCGAACAAGATAACCACGGAATACACCGAAAACACGGAGAGACACGGAAACAGGAAAGCAAAGATCAGTCATCACCCATCGTCTCTTGTTAGTGCGTCAGTTTGAATTCTTTGAATCCGGCCACCTCATTAGCATTAGGTCGTCTGTGTGGGCGCTCATTGCGAAAACAGTGCGCCCGACAACTCGATCAAACAGCGTTCCGTATTGGTTGGAACGGATTTGAACATGCGGACTATCGTCGTCAGTTTTTGGTTCGATAAAACGAACCGTTACTTCCTCACCTGTAGCACTATCTTTTAGATCAACCGAATACTCGAATCCGTCTACAAATTCCGGCCACGACCTCATTTCGCCTGCCAAGTCTGTTTCTATCGAAAAGTAAGAATCTATGCGCAACATGAACTGAGAATGCTCTCCTTGATTCCTTGATCTTCTCCGATCATCTTACTCAACTCAATAACTCGAACGGAATATCAATAGATTTCCGACATACGCGAACCAAAGAAATCCAGCGCATGCCAGTGCGAGCAAGGTCGCCTGAAGTTTACCCCAGATCCTTCGTCCTCCGAGCCACGCGTTCACCGCATTAAAGAGTACGAGAAGGGTTCCAATTGCGCCGAGAATGCCGATCACCTGGATCAACCAAAACCATTTATTGCCGCTGTCGCTAAGTATGTCGATATGGGTTATGGCGTAAGTGATCAAGCTGACAAATGCGACGACAAAGATCAGATCGAGCGCGAACACGATCCATATTCCGGTCCGCAATTTTCGCTGCAGCGGCGTGAGCTCGAGCGTTTGACCGTAATGCCTTCTGACGAGCCACGCGATCGGAGTCAGGAGTAATGTGAGGAGCATTATAAAAAGCGAAATTCCGATAACCGGCACGAGGATCTTCGAACTTTCCCAAGTTCCGATTCGCTTAAAGACCATGAAAGGGTACGGAAGCATCAACTGCATCACGCCGTCTGCATCGGGTCTGAAAACAAGAAGGTCCTGACCGTTGACATCGCGAAACGTCATCGGAGCGACTTCACGCCAGCGTTTCGGATTTCCGTTTGGATCCTTCAAGGCCGGGATCTCGATCGTTCCGTCATCGCGTGCCGATACATTTGTTTCTTCCAGGATCGACGCGATCTTCAGAAACGAAGTTTCTGCGCGGCGGCTTCCCATGTACATTCCGCTGACGGCTCGAGCGTCGTCTTTCGCGCTGTCCAATGTCGGCTCGGCGCCCGGCGTGAAAGGAAAGTAACGATCCAGAAAAGCTTCCCAGAGAATGGTTCGAGGTGATACTGCTCCGTTGCCGCCGCTGTTGTACGACACGAAAAATCCGACACCCGCATCAGGGATCAAATGAAGGTCGCTATGGAAGGCGATGGTATCGCCGGCGTGACCGACGATCCGATGTCCGTTGCGCGATTCTTCATAGAAGCCGTGAGCCATTCCGAGAGCTGCCGGATCCAATCCGAAGAGGCGGCTGTGCATCAGAGTGACCGTTTCGGGACGCAGGATGTGCGCGTCGCCGAGTGATCCGCCCTGCAAAAACGCGAGCATGAATTTCGCCATGTCGGTCGACGTGCTGCTCAAGCTTCCGGCAGGAAATGGAACCACTACTTCAAACGGTACTGTGTTGTCATCGGACCCGCGTCGATAGCCGTTGGACATCGATGGACGAAACTCGGCCGGCAGCGGCTGAACGAATGTCGAATGAGTCATGCCGAGCGGCTGAAAAATATTTTCCGCGACGTAGTCACTAAACGGCCGCCCCGAGACGCGCTCGACGATGTATCCCGCGAGTGCTGCTCCGTAATTCGAATACGCCGGAACCGTTCCGGGAGGATAGATCCGAGTGGGTATATGTGTTTTGAGATATTGCCCGAGATCCGGTGACACATCGCCCGTGGCGAAAAGATCTTTGACCTGTTCCTCGAATCCGGGAGTGTGAGTCAGTAGGTTGGTCAGCGTGATCGGCTGTCCGAACGCGTCGGGAATTTTGAAATCGAGATAATCGTTTACGTCGCGATTGAGATCCAGCTTGCCTTGTTCCTGCAGCTGCATTACCGCTGTCCATGTAAACAGCTTCGAAACGGAGCCGGGTCGGAACAATGTCTCCTCCGCCACGACCGGTTTCTTATACGCAACATCCGAATAACCATAACCGCGCGCGAACAAAAGCTTTCCGTCTTTTACGACGGAGATGGTCGCGCCGGCGATGTTCTCTCTTTCAAGTTGCTGGGGAACAATACCGTCCAGGAAAGCCTCAAGGTCGGCGGCTGCCAACGCGTGGACAGCGGAGGGCGTGCTGTCCGCTGGAAGTCGAGGCTCTCCCTCGCGATCCGGGCTGGTCGGCAATTGAGGAACCTGTCCAAATACCGACACAAAGAGCAAACCGATTACGATCACTGCGGTTAGTTTTTTCACTTTTCGCTATCTCCCACATCCACCGGCTAAAGAGGCTACTCCGAATTCCCCGCCGCGTTAGCGGCCCCATGCGTTTAGCCGTGGCCCTTCAGGCCACGGCATTTCGCAAAAGATTGCGTCGCGTCGCGACGGCTGAATTCAGGCGTCGCTTACGCGACGCGGATACGATCTGATTTTCCGTGGCCTGAAGGGCCACGGCTAAATGCATACGATCGCTACGCGATTCGAATGAGGTTCGATCTGGAGTCGGAGTGCCCACAAGACCGATAGCACACGCTGACATTTCTCAAGTTTTGACACGGTCTCTAAAGCTATCGAGCAATTAAAGATGCAACTGGATCTACCGCAGACGGCCGGATCCGTAAACCACCTTGCCGGGCCGTGCGCCGGTATGTTTTCCTTTTTCGATAACGACCTGTCCGTTCACCATCACGTAATCAATTCCTGTCGGTGTCCTGAACGGATATTCGTAGGTCGCTCCGTCTTGAATATTATCGAAGTCAAAGATCACGACATCGGCCCACATTCCTTCCTTTATCATTCCGCGCGAATCTAGCCGCAGTCGCGTTGCGGGCCACGACGTCAACTTTCGGATCGCATCGGGAAGCGTGATCAGTTTCTTCTTGCGCACGTACTCGGCGATCACACGCGGGAAGTTTCCGTAACCCCGCGGATGGCCGCTTCCGGCTGTGTTCGGATCGACCAACGTAGGTGACGCAGCGGAATCACTTCCGAAACTTATCCACGGATATTTGATCGCGGTTTCAATGTCCGATTCGGTCATCAGGAAATAAAGTGCTCCCGCACGGCCGTTACTTTCGACGATTATGTCGAATGCAGCGTCGGCAGGATCCTTATTCCATTCCTTTGCGATCTGCTCGATATTTTTATTTTCAAATCGCTTGTGTTCCGGATTTGCGGACGAAGCAAGCACGACCTGTTTCCAACCTCCGGCCGCTTCGACAATATTCCACCAGCCTGGTGAGCCGGTCTTGATCTCGTTTTTGAGACGAGCTCGAGACGTAGGATCTTTGAGCCGCTCCATCAATTTGTCGCGACCACCCTCGGCTGCCCACGAAGGAACAACGGCCGACAACGAAGTGCCGCCTGCCGTGTAAAGATACATGTCCGCCGCAACATCTACTCCACGTGCTCGCGCCTTTTCGATCGTCTCACCGGCCTGACGCATCAGCGTTCCCCAGCCTGGCTGATAGGCCGCTTTGAGATGATAGATCTCGACAGGTAGTCCACCCTTTTCTCCGATCGTTATCGCTTCCGTGATCGCTTCGACAAGTTCTTTGCCTTCGCCGCGCACATGGCTCGAGTAAACTCCGCCGTATCGTCCGGCGACCTTCGCCAGTTCTATGAGCTGCTCGGTTTTTGAATAACTCGCCGGTGGATAAATCAGAGCAGTCGATATTCCAAGCGCTCCGCCTTTCATCGCAGTCTCAACGAGCGCTCTCATTTTCTCAAGCTCTTCGGGAGTCGGGTCGCGTGCATCCTCGCCCATCGCGGCAACGCGGGCCTGCGTCGCGCCATAGTACGTGCCGAAGTTCATACTGATGCCGGTTTTCTCGAGCTCGGTAAAGTATTCGGCGAGCTTCTCCGCCGGAACGGGAGTTCCGCCTTCGCCGCCGATGCCGGTTGTCACGCCCATCAGGAGCTTACTTTCAGCGAGGCCGTTTTTCTGTAGCACGCTGCCCGATGCATCGAGCATGTCGATCCAACCCGGCGAAACGTATCTGCCCGTCGCGTCGATCTCGCGCTTTCCTTTTCCACCGATCTTGCCGATGCGGACAAACTTTCCGTTCGTGATCGCGACATCCGCTGCGATCCACGGATTGCCGGCGCCGTCGAGCACGCGTCCGTTCCGGATGACGATGTCATAGATCGGTTCGCTCGTTTGCGCGGCAACAGGCATCCACCCGCTGAGTGCGATCAAACAAACAAGCAATGCGGCGAAAAAGGTTCGAAAGTATTTCATCATCGTCTAATGTCCGGGAGCTGTAACGGCTTTTTCCGCACTTGAATGTTTCTTCATCAGATCCATCGCGCGATCGGCGAGTTTGAAAAGATGCGGGTGTGCGCGATTGCCATTCGTCAAAATGGCGAATCCGAGTTTGCGATCGCGATTGCCGAGAAGGAATGCAGTGTAGCCGCCGAGACTGCCGCTATGTGCGAAGTAACGATCATTGTCACGGACTTGTGCCCACCATGTCAGTCCGAACCCGGCGGTTTCATTTCCCCAGATGCCTTCGATGCCGCCCTTGAACTTGTCGTACTGGCGCGTGAACATCTGCTCCATCGTTTTCTCGCCGATGATTCGTTTGCCCTTGAACATGCCGTTGTTGAGGTTGAGGATCAGCCAGTTGGATTGATCGTAGATCGTACCGTACACGAGTCCCGCCGGCCAGACTGATGCCTTGACCCGAACTGTCGGGACCTGGCTGCCGGTTTTTTCATCAACCACATAAGGCTCCGACATCCGTTCGTCCATCGTCGGCGTCGGCTCGAACGCCGTGTTCGTCATCTCGAGCGGTGTCCAGACATTGTCCTGAATATATTTTTTGTAGGGAACGCCCGAGAGCTTCTCAACCAGATAGCCGATAAGCGTATACGCCGTGTTCGAGTAGATAACCTCGGATCCGGTGGGCTTACTGATCACCAACGATTTGCTAAGAAATTCAGCCATCGGCGGCGGCACTGTATCGCCCCAAACGGAATAAGCCCCGAACCCGCCCGGAAGGCCGGACGTGTGAGTGAGCAAGTGACGAAACGTAACAGGATTTTTTGGATCCTCGCCCTGAATTTTGAATTCGGTGAGATAGTCGTTGACTTTATCATCGAGCTTAAATTTTCCCTGCTCCATAAGCTGAAGCAGAGCCACCGTGGACATCGCTTTGAATGTCGAACCGATGACGTAGACGGTGCTCGGCGTCGCCGGCGTCCGCGCCCACAGATTCGAATAGCCGTAAGCTCCGGTCCATATAATTTTGTCGCCGGAGACAAGCGCGATCGAGCACGATGGAATTTTCCCTTCGACCAACATGCGCTGAATTTCGGGCTCGAGCTCCGTGACGACGCGTTCGATGTTGATGGTTTGCGCGGAGGCATTTTGGAAAAGGAACAGTGCGATCGCAACCGCGCTAAATATCGCCGGCAAGAACGTGCGACGAATTTTTCGATTATCAAATTTATTCATGACGACATTATTAGTACGAGGGCTTCGCAGGAAGCCATCGATTCATTTCCTAACTCTCAAGTGCAGACATTATTGACATTGGAAAAGTCCCTGACATCGTTATAAAAGCACCAAAGGTGCGACAGCAATTTAGCCAGGGGCGAAGGCTTTGCGAAGCCCCTGGTATCGACGTTGAGATTCGATGAGCCGCAACGCGGCGAGGTAAAACAATTACTACGCCGCGTTGCGGCTCGCGCAATTGTGTGGCCGAGTTCCAGGGGCTTCGCCAAGCCTTCGCCCCTGGCTAAATTACCGTCGCACCTTTGGTGCTTCAGAGCTGCGCCTTCGCCTCTGGGTAAATTACCGGCGGACCTTTGGTGCTTCAGAGCTGGCCTTCGCCTCTGGGTAATTTACCGTCGCACCTTTGGTGCTCGAATAACGATGCCGAGCCACTTGTTATTACCTAACTGTCAAAAACTACCAACGAAAAAAATAAGATTACTATCGCGCCGCCGCGCGAACCGGCAAGGTGATATTCGATGCCTGCTTGCCTGATCGGTATATCCGCTGGGTGGCTTGCTGAAAATCCGATTCGTTCGCGAGGAAGATGTTCGGAACGAATTTCTGCGGATTGCGATCGATCAGCGGGAACCAGGAGCTCTGCACCTGGACCATGATCCGATGGCCTTTTTTGAAAACGTGATCGTTGGCCGGAAATCCGATCTTGTATTGCTGGACGGAATTTGCAGGAATCGGCTCGGGCTTTTCGAGACTGTTGCGATAACGGCCACGGAGAACATCACCCGCGATCATGAGCTCATAGCCGCTCATCGTCGGATCAGCCGAATAATTTTCTGGATAGACGTCGATCAGCTTAACGATCCAATCGCTGTCGGTTCCACTTGTCGACGCAAAAAGATTAGCGGTTATTTTTCCCGAGACAATAACATCGTCCGTGAGAATCTCGGTCTGCCAACTCAAAACATCCGGGCGCTCCGCCGCGAATCGCTGATCGTTTATCTGCCAGGTTGTCCAACCCGTCTTGAGCGGTATCGGTCGCTTGCGATACGGAACCGGATTGGCAGGATCCGAAACATAGCTGTCGAAGGCCGGCGCTTTTTTTGACGCCGGGGCTTCGAATGACAGCCCGCCTTTCTCTTGAAAATATAACGATCGCTCCGCGACATTTCGTTTCGGCGGCCACGCGTCGTTACGAACCCATTGATTGTCCCCGGTCCGGAAAGTCAGTGCCTCGGGCAAATTCGGATCCGGTTTATCTTTCAGGTAATGCGCCAGAAATTTCGCCATCACCTCTTTTCTGTAATAGACCGAAGTCTCGCTTCCGAAATCCACCGGCCCGAGCTTTCGCCCGTCACTCCGCGACCAGCCGCCATGATTCCATGGCCCGACAACGAGGAAGTTCTTGTGCTCGGTGTCGTGCCGTTCGAGCAATTGATAGATCGTGATCGGGCCGTAAAAATCCTCCTGATCCCACCAACCCGCGACGTTGAGTGTCGGAACCGTGACGCGATTGAGCCACGGAGCGAAACCCTGCCGCTTCCAAAACGCGTCGTAGTCCGGATGATTTACAAAATCGTTCCACGTCGGCAATGCTTTCTTAAAATACTTTGCATCGGCATTCGCGAGCGGGCCGAGGTCCAGGTACCACTGATACACGTCGTCCTTATTAACGAGATTCGCAGTATTGGTGATCTCCTTCGACGATTCCATCATGTAGGTATATTCGAGCCCGTAACTGAGTCGAAATGCGCCGTTGTGATGAAAGTCGTCGCCGATCCACATGTCCGCCGGTGATGCCGCGGGCACGGATGCTTTGAGAGCCGGATGAGGATCGAGTCCGGCCATGACCGTCAGCCACGCGCCGTAGCTCGTTCCGGCCATTCCGACGCGTCCGTTATTCGACGTGTTCTTTAAAAGATATTCGATCGTGTCATAAGCGTCAGTGCTCTCGTCGATCGCGTTTTTGTCTTTCGGATCTCGTGGCTGCCGCAGCATCATGAACTGTCCCTCGGACTTAAACCGGCCGCGGATATCCTGATTGACGATGATGTACCCATCCGCCGTCAATTCCGAAAGCGCACCGGCAAGTTGCGCCGGCGTCATGTCGCCGGTTCCGTACGGCGTCCTGAGAAACAGTATCGGCAGTTTCTCGGTCGTCTTGGTCGGCGTGTAAATGAAGGTGTGAAGTTTTACGCCGTCACGCATTGGGATCATTTCTTCTGTGCGTGTAAACGGCGCCTCAGGCTGCTGCGCCTCGATCGAAACGAAGCTCGCGAAAAGTGCCAGCGCAAAAACTGCGCGCAAGAATGGTTTTATTGCTCTGTTCATTTGTACTTCGTCTCTAACGGCTGACTAATTCTAATTCCCCGCTTTTTTTGTCACGCGGTCGATCGGCGCAGGCCGCGGCACTCGCGGTGCCACGCCTCGTTCGAGTAATTTCATTCCTTCGGCAACGGCTCGTTCCAATTGCGGGTCGTGGCCCTTGTTCACATCCGCGGATGCGTAAGGCACCTCGATGTCGGGTGCGACTCCGATGTTCTCGACATCCCATTCGCCGTTGAGGTTATAGAATGCCAAACTCGGCGCCGTAATTCCGCCGCCGTCGATCGTCGTCGGTCCGCCAAGCGTGCCGACCAGTCCGCCCCATGTGCGGGTTCCGACCAACGGTCCGAGTTTCCGAAGACGAAACATAAACGGCAAAGCGTCTCCGCCGGAGCCGGCCGACTCATTGATGATCATCACCTTCGGGCCGTAGATTCCGGCGATCGGTGAGGTGAAAGGTTTTCCGTCGCGAAGAGCGAAGAAACCCATCAGTTTCCGGTCAAGCTCATTCGCGATGTAATCCGCAACCATCCCGCCCTGGTTGTAACGCTCATCTATGACCGATCCATCCTTATCCTGTTGCGCATAAAAGTAGCGGGTAAAATATGTGTAGCCGGCGCCGCCGGTATTGGGAAGCCAGACATACGCGAGACGTCCGCCGGAAAGCTTGTCCACGAGTCTGCGGTTTCCTTCGACCCACGCACGTGTTCGTAGTCCGGCTTCGCTTGCGATCGGCGTCACGGTCACGAGCCGCGATCCGTCCAAAGACGGCGCCTTGTTTACGCGGATCACCGTCTGCCGACCGGCCGTCCCTTCGAAGAGACTATAGAAATTGGCGTTTGCCGTTAGCGGCCGGCCATTCACTTCCAGAATATAATCGCCTTCCGCCACGTTTATCCCGGGAGAGCTTAGCGGAGCTCTCAAGTCGGGATTCCAGTTTTCGCCGCTGTAGATCTTGTTGATCCTGTAGCGGCCGTTCTCAACCGTCACATCAGCGCCTAATAAGCCGACAGATACCGGATCTTCGCTCGGCACATCGCCGTTGCCGGTCAGATATGAATGTCCAACGGTCAGCTCTCCGCCCATCATCGCGATCACGTAGCCCAGATCGGCGCGATGTCCGACGGCTGCGAGAAGCGGAAGGTACTTTTGATAAACGGCGTTCCAATCGGCGCCCTGCATTTTCGCATCGTAGAAATATTCGCGCTGGATCCGCCATGTCTCGCGATATATGTCGGCCCATTCGGCACGCGGATCGACACGCATCTCGAGTCCGGCCACATTCAATGGACCGTCTCCAACTTTTGGCGGGACCGGGCCCACGGTTCCAACGATTCCCCAGCGGTTACCGCCGGCCTGATAGAGAAGCTTCTTTTTATCCGCCGAGATGCTGTAAGAGGAGAGCCCCTCCATAAACGGCGCCGCCGCGCGGTCTTTGATCTGGTATCGCTGAAGGCGCATTCCCGGACTGCCCGGAATAACTTCCATGTAAAAGAATGTATCCGCGGGACCGGCCGAAAGCTCTCTGTAATTCCCCGGCGGAACATTCACCGCGATTATTCGCTGGGCGATCCCGGCGGGATCTATCCGAACGGCTTTCGATGCCGGTGCGGCCGCCGGTGTCGCCGGAGCTTGAGCTGCTGCGCCTTCAGGCTTGGGCGGCGCGGGTTGCGGCTCCTCGTCCGACTCCGGTAAAAGCGGCGAAGGATCGGTTGCGCTCAGTACTGCCAGATAAATTGCGCGTCTCACGGGACGGTCGAGTGAGCTCATTTCGAGCCAGCTGGTGCTCGGACCGAAATCCGTACTCGACATGAAGTATAAATATTTGCCACCCGCGTCGAACATCGGCGAAATGGAATCCGCGAGCCCGTCCGTAACCTGGTGGGCTTTTTTGTCCGTCAGCGAATAGACAAATATTGCTCGCAGCCGGTTGGCAAGGTTTTTTGAATACGTGATCCATTTCGAATCCGGCGACCAGGACGCTTCAAAGTCGCGCGCAGGATCAGGGTATTCGTCCGTATCGATCTTCGCTGCCGTGCCGTTCGCCGTTTCGATCATCCACAGGTTTCGATGATTGTCCTGGATGAGAATGCGAGACCCGTCAGGCGACCAAGTAGGATCGGAGTAAAAAGCGGTGGATGGCAAAGGGATCGCTCTCGCCGCGGTTAAGCCCATCGGCTCTCCGAGCATGAGCTGGTATTCTCCGCTCGCATCCGAAAGCCACGCAAGCTGCGAACCATCCGGCGACCATGCCGGATCGCGATCGTGTGCGCCGGAGCTCTGCGTCAGATTTCGAGAGTCACCTTTCGCCGCAGGTATCGTAAAAATTTCGCCCCGAGCCTCGAACGCCGCGCGATTTCCGCCCGGCGAAAGTCTCGCGTTGCGGATCATCGAGCTTACCTTTTTAAACTGCGGCCGGGCCCACGGCAGATCTCCTGTTACCTGGATGTCCATTTGCCGGGACTTACCGCTTTTCACATCGACCAGATGAATGTATCCGGCCTGTTCGTAAACGACCGCGTCGTCGCCGGCCGATGCGGTCATGATGTCAAAGTCGTCGTGATTAGTGAGCTGAGTAACCTGCTTTGCACCGGCCTTATAAGAGAACAGATTCGCAGTATGATTGCGGTCAGAGACGAAATAAATTGTATCGCCGACCCACATTGGCCAACTGTCGTTGCTGTTGGTCCACGGAAGTTTTTCAACCGATTGATCGGCAAGGTTCATTACCGAGATCGGGTGTGTACGACCGCCTCTGTAATGTCGCCACATGCTTGATTCTTCCCAGGGCGGGAACATGTGCGTCGAGACTTCTTCGTAAGCCAACCGGCGACCATCCGGCGAATACGAACCGGTAAACGCTCGAGCCATCGGCAATCGTTCCGGAAGTCCACCTTCGAAACCGATCGACCAGAGTTGATAATAGGCTTCCTGAGGAGCGCTCGTGCGGCCGGACGAAAAGATCACGCGGCGACCGTCGGGATTCCAACCTCGGACCCGATCGGAACCAGGATGAAAAGTCAGACGCTTCGGATCACCGCCGGCGGTCGGCACGACATAGACATCGGTGTTACCGGCGACAGTAGATGTAAAAGCGATCTGCGAACCATCCGGTGAAAAGTACGGATCGATCTCGACACCCGGAGTCGACGTAACCCGACGAGCTTGTCCGCCACTACGCGGGACCGTCCAGAGATCACCGGCGTATTCGAAAGCCACCAGATCGCGGCTCACTGTCGGATGTCTCAGCAGCCGCGTACCTTGAGCAATCGCTGCGACAGATACGGACAGACAAAGAAGGAAGGTAAACGCGAGGTGTCGTCGGTTCATAATTCTCATTAATGCATTCTCAGTTGCCTCAGGCTCTAGCTAGAGGTTGGCAGCACGGAAATATAGTTCCCATGCTGCCGTTCTTTTACGAAGGTTCAGAACGAAATTCGGAATCCGACCTGACCTTCCCGTCCGTGAAGTACCTGGTTCACCGTTCCGAACGGTTCGGTTAGAAGATTCTCGCGGGTCTGAACCGAGGCCGGGTTCTGTCTATTTAATACGTTGAAAAACTCGATAAGCAGTTGTATCGTCACACGCTCTTTGATATCGAATCGTTTGGAAAAGCGAAGATCGAGATTGACGTAGGCCGGTGCCGTAAACGCATTCCGCCCGGCGGTAAAGTCGATCCCGTTGAAATTACCGTTACCGTCGGGATCTCTGTTAAGGGCGTCGAAGCGGCTGTAGTGAAAACCGCTCTGGACCCTGAAGATACCGCCGATCTGAAATTTCCACGGCAGATCTACCAGCCCGTTGACCTGGAAAATATGGTCGAGAGCCAGACTCGACGGACCCTTATCAAGATCCGGACCGTTTACATAAGTGCCCGCCTTGGCAACGAAATTACCGTTTCTGCTTACGAACGATGCGTTCGCATTTGTCTGCGGCGTACAAGTCGGATTCGTGGCCAGACATGGCTCGACAACTACCGGTGCGATGCCGATGAATTGATCCGTGCCGTTTGTAAAGATGCCGAGCGAGTTATCCGTCGCCTTCGCGTACGTGTAATTCGCCCCGATCATGTAACGGTTGCTGAGACGCTTGTTAAAGCCCAGGATCAGTCCGTCGTATTTGCCTTCGAAGAAAGGCCCGAACGTGCGAATCTCTCCCGCGGTATTCGGCGCGTCGAAACTTCGGCCGATGCCGGCGACGCGTGAACGGAACGCAAGATTGCTTATTCGAACGCCAAGGAGATTACGCATTTCGCGATGATGGTAATCCGCCGTGATGACGATGTCTCGTGTGATCTCACGCTGGACCCCGACACTAAAGGCGAGAGTGTTCGGAGTCTTAAATGATCCGTCGACCGATGTCGGCGAAGTTTGCGATGGGATGATCGGATTATTCAGAACTCCGAATTCGCCCCATTGAAAATAACCGTTCGGCTGGCCGATCGCCGCCGCAGCTTGCGTCAAATATTGTGCGGGCGTAAGACCGGAAAGTGCTTGAATATTCGAGATGTTGATGATCGCGTTTGCCGGGATCGGAGCATGGCCGACAGCGACGACGCTATTCAAGCGGTCAACTCCCACGATCGGTCCTCCTCCGGGAGGACACGTAACGGAACCGGCCAGGATCTGCGCATCCGTCAAGACATTCGAAATACATGGACCCGGAAGACCGACCGCCCGGGCCAGGCTGGCGATAAAACTCGGCGAACCGTAAAAGCCTCTCGGGAAATACAGCGACTGCACAACTCGTCTGTCGGCACCGCCGAACCCGGGAATCTGCTCAACTAGTCCGAGCCGGAACTGATCGAAAAAGGCACCGAAGTGTGAACGAATGATCGTTTTCGGCGTGACCGCCCATGCGAGACCGAGACGCGGTGAAAAATTCTTCTGTGAATCGAATTCCGAATCGTGATCGTAGCGGAGACCGTAGTTTACCGTCAGATTTTTCAGTATCTTCCAGTCGTCCTGCACGTACAGTCCGTTGTAATTGTTCCGCAGACGAATATCTCTGGCCGCATCGGTTGCTCCGCCCGCGCGAAGCAGGAGCGATATTCCGCTGTTTACCGGACCAAAGGTAATAAAATCATTGACCGTTGGAAACAGTTGGTTCGTCAAAGTCAGCGGATCGAAACCGTTGACCTTAGTTCGTAGAAACTGCCAGCCGACTTTCACGTCGTGATCGCCAAAACGTTTGTTCACGTGTGCAGCAAATGAAGTGTATTTCTGATGCAGATTTGAATATGTGTTCGGGTTGCCGAAAGTAACGGTTGGAAGATCGCCAAACAAATTGGCGGAACTGCATCCTGAAGCGGGTGTGGTCGTCGTATTCGGACATGGCCTAACGACCGTAAAGGCGCTCAAGCTCGTTGATCCGGCAAACTCCGGATGCGTCGGCTGAGAATCGGACGGCTCTCCGCGGAACGAGCCTCGAACAGTTACGATCCAGGGATCACCCATGTCGCCAAGCAGCATTGTGTCGCCCAGCCCAAACAGCAGCTTGCGTCCGCCTGTACTGGTTCGTGATGACGGCAAGCCGGCTCCAAATCCTCTGACAAACTCGTTCGTGTAGTTAAACTCCTGAACCAATTGATGGCGTTCTCCAATATGCTCATTGAGCTTGAAAAAATTCCGGGTCGCTCGGGTTTTTTGAGGAATATTCAGTGGCGTTTCCTGCGCAGTGATCAGGTTAAGAACCGTAATTGCCCCGGGCGTGGTGCCGAGATTCGGATATTTGAAATCAATTACTCGATCTTCGGTGATCCGTTCGGACGACCCAAAGAAAAAGATCTTGTCCTTCCAGATCGGACCGCCGCCCGCGATGCTGTAGTCGAATCTGCGTAGATGAAGAGGGTCCGTAACGGTCGACTCCAGCGAGTTAACCGAATCCAAGGCCTCGTTGCGATGAAAGAATGACCCGACGCCGTGGAACGAATTCCCGCCGCTCTTTGTGATCACGTTGACGACCGCGCCTGACGCCTGTCCGAATTCCGCCTTGAAGCCCGAGGTTAGTACCTGAAACTCAGCGATGGTCTCCTGATTGAACTGTGCGGCCGCACCGCCGTTGACATTGTCTTTATTTGGCTGGCCATCGATCAAAAAGTTGTTATTGCCGCTGCGTTCTCCAAGCACGGGGTTTGCATTGTCGCCTGTGGGAGTTTGCCGGTTGACGGCGACTCCAGGAACGAGCTGCAGCAGATCGAGGTATTCACGCCCGTTGACCGGGAAGTCCTGAATTTGCCGCGGCATTACCGTCGTTCCGGTCGATGACGCATCGGGTTCCAGCAACGGCAGCTCGTCGGTTATGTTCACATCACCGACAATATTTCCGACCTGCATTTGAATATCGAATCTTGCGGCGCGATTGACCGTCAATTCTATGTTCGACGTATACGCGGAGAAGCCGGTCTGTGAAACGGTCAACGTGTATGTTCCGGCCGGTAAAGCGATGATGCGATATAAACCGGCGGCATCGGTGGTTACCGTTCGCTCTATCGCAAGCGTTGTTCCGCTAACCTTAACCGTGGCGCCCGCGAGCACCGCCCCGTTCGGATCGGTAATAGTTCCTTCGATCGTCGAAGTTGTCGTCTGGGCGATAGAAACCGAAGCAGAAAATTGAAACAAGAGAAACAAGAGGGAAAGGATGACCATCTTCCCTGCCGGATCGACGAGAAATCTACAATGAAACGCCTTCATAACTTAAGCTCCTTTTCCTCGGAATGAATAGATCTGATTTAGCGATGATCGATCCCGCGAGTCAGACGGGATCAAAATGGCTTCAAGGGGAATGGCCCCTCGCGGGTGATAATTCTCGGGACTGGGCAGCCGACCCAACTCCCATTCAGTTCAATCAAAATAGCGAGACCTTAAAGCCGATCTATAAGTGCAAAAGGGGGACCTAAATTAGGGTTAAATCAAAAAGATTGTTAGTTGATATTGCTTGTGCACCTAATTCCTACACGAATTGATGTCACGTGTCAATGAAATGCATCACTTACTGCAAAATTTTTTGAACGTCCGGTTTCCCGCCAAGCGTGGGTGGACTGCGAGGGAACCGCCGCTAGCATCCTCAATGTATCTCCGGCGAGTCATTTATTGCTTTTTGGAAGATCTGCTCAAAAACTAGCGCGGTTTAGGGTGTTTCCGTCGCAATTAATTTACCCACTGCAATACATGTTGCAAAACCGAGGATTGTGCCCTAGAATACGTCATCTGATTGCAGCGACTGTCATTCTCGTTATTAGCCGCCTCGCAGGACCCGAAGATAATTCCCCCTGCGAATCCCTCAATAAAGGAAACGGACGATGGAGAAAAAGAAACCGAGCTCTGTAGTGAAGAAAGGCACAAAGCGCCGCACTGACGCCGGCGAGCCGGTCAGCCCAATAACGGTTGAGGACGGTAACGGCACGAGCACGGTTCCGCCGCGCCACTCACCGCTCGGTGCTCGTTTTTTTGATACTCAGGCCGAATTGAGCTCAAGCCGCCAGCGATTGTTACGCCAGATAATCGATGAATCCAACGAAACTTTTTTTCTCTCATCGCGCGAAATGGGGCGACGATACAATGTCGACACGGCAACGATCATTCGCACGGTCCAAGCGCTCGGTTACGAGAAATTCGCCGACTTCGCTCAGGACCTTCGCGCACATTTCGTAACTCAGATCACTCCGTACTCGGCGATGAAAGCCGCAGAGCAGAGCAACCGAAGCGTATCGGATCTGGTGCGCCAAAGTGTCGACCAGGACCTTGATAATCTAAGCGCTTTCAGATCAACCCTCGACCCGGACAAGATCATCGAGATCGCAAAGCAGATAAATCAGGCACGCCGAATAGTCATTCTCGGAATAGATTTCGCGGCGTCCCTCGCCGGCTCGCTCGCCTACGCGCTCGTGCGTTTGGGTTTTGACGCCGACGCTCCGGTCGGCAGCGGCGGTTCGGTTCAAAACAAAATAAGGATTATGACCCCGAAGGATCTGCTCATTGCGATCAGCTTCGGACGGGGCCTTCGCGTCACGGTTGAGGCTGTACAGAATGCGCGCCGGCGGAACGTTCCGAGCTTCGGAATCACCGACAGCGATACGACACCGATAGCAAAATACTGCGACGGATATCTCGTCGCCGCGACGACCCGGACATCCTTTATCGATTCGTACGTTGCTCCGGTGGGAGCGATCCACGCGGTACTCGTTGCGTGCGCGCACAGTCAATCCGATCGATCGCTGGAACATTTGCGGGTGTCGGAAGAAGAGAATTTTGCAAGCGATCGTTGGTTTAGCGAGACGAAGAACAAGAACGCCCGAGATAACAGAAGATAGAATTTCACATTCGCTCGCACGGAGCGGAACGGATCACCCCCGATCCGGTAGATCTAAATAGCTATTCGTAATCAGCCGGAATATTTCCAATGCCTTCCGCAACAGAAACAGAGTCGATCGTTTTCCGCGATTTGGAGACCATCGACGAAATAAAGGCACTCGAGGATCTTCAGATCGAAGCCTGGGGCGACGACGAAAGAGATATCGTGCCGCTCAATCAATTTGTCGCAGCACGTTACGTCGGCGGCAGTCTTATCGGAGCGTTCGACGCGGAAAAACTCGTCGGTTTCGTCTACGGTTTTTACGGTCACGTCGGCCAACGCATCGTGCACCATTCGCACATGCTCGCGGTGAGCCCCGGCTACCGTCGCCACAATCTCGGTTTTCGTTTGAAAGCGGAACAGCGCAAACGTGTTCTCGCCGACGGCCTTACCGACCGGATGACGTGGACGTTCGATCCGCTGCAATCGCTCAACGCTCACTTCAACTTTGCCAAGCTCGGCGTGGTTTCCGACACGTACAAAATAAATGTTTACGGCGAAGAGGGTGCGAGCTTTCTACATCGAAACGGAACCGACCGTCTGTTCGTGACGTGGCTGATCAACAGCCCGCGGGTTCAAAGATCGTTGTCGAATCAACAACGGCCTAAGCATGATGTTGCTAACTCGACGCAGTTAATTCGTTGTTCGGAGTCGGACGACCCGGTAGCAGAGGCGGACGTTGCAAATGCTTTGACCCGTTCGAAATATGCGGCGATAGAGATACCGGCCGACATCAACAAGATCGAACGCGCCGATTTCAATCTGGCTCGGAAATGGCGCGAAGAAACTCGACGCGTTTTTTCGCAAGCACTTTCGGAGGGATTCGCAGTCGTCGATTATTCCCTCGAAAGCGAACGGAGCGGTTACTACATTCTGGAAAAAGCGCAGCTCGATCAGCTCGGTTCGTAAGATCAGAACTGATCTGCCGCTCGGGTGCGCCGGAACGCTATTCAACAGCGCATAATTCGATCAACAGAAACCAAGGCACAAGGAAGATCAAATGAACGGAATCATAAATCGAAGGCCCGCCGGGAAGGATGGAACGCTTGGATCGGATCCGGGTATGCATCTCGAGCGAGTACAACTCCGAGAAATAGAACTTCCTCTAAAGGCCCCGTTTGAAACCAGTTTTGGGATCACGTCGAGGAAACGCGTTTTGATCGTCCGAATTTTTGACAAGAGCGGTGCTTCGGGCTACGGCGAATGCACCGCGATGGAGCAACCGTTTTACAACCACGAAACGATCGACACGGCGTGGACGATAATTTCGAAGTACATAACCGTGATGCTCGCTTCAAAGGGTGTTTCGAAGGCGAGCGACGTCGCCCGCATCCTGGCACCTATTCAGGGAAATTGCATGGCGGTCGGAGCTGTGGAAACAGCGATCTGGGACCTCGAAGCGAAGCTTCTCAATAAACCGCTTTGGCGGCACCTCGGTGGAACTAAGGATGTGATCAGCTGCGGCGTGTCGATCGGTCTACAAAAATCTCCTGAGGTCTTGCTCGAGAAGGTTGCTCTCGAGGTCGAGAGCGGCTATCAGCGCATAAAGATAAAGATAAAACCCGGGCAGGATATTGAACTTGTAAAAGCGGTTCGCAAGGAGTTTCCCGATATCGCTTTGTCGGTCGACGCGAATTCTGCGTACTCGCTGGACGCGGATGCGCCGTTGCTGCAAGATCTAGATGATTACAATTTGTTAATGATCGAGCAGCCGCTTTCGGCGGGAGATTTACTCGATCACGCAAAACTCCAGCGGCTCTTGCAAACATCGATCTGTCTGGACGAGTCGATCACGTCGCTGCGCGACGCCCGCCATGCTTTGGAGCTGGACGCTTGTCGGATCATCAACATCAAGCTCGGTCGCGTCGGCGGTCATGCGTCGGCCCGCGATATTCAGGAATATGCCGAGCTTCGCAGCGTTCCGGTCTGGTGCGGCGGCATGCTCGAAGCGGGAATCGGCCGTGCCCACAACATTGCGATGTCGACGCTGGAGGGATTCAGCCTTCCGGGTGATGTCTCCGCCTCCGCGCGTTATTGGGAAAAAGACATCATCGAACCGCCCGTCACCGTGACATCTCAGGGCTCGATCAGCGCCCCATCGGCGCCCGGGATCGGTTATGAAGTTAATGAAAAGTACATCGACCAGCTGACGAAACGTTCAGAGGAAATTTTGTTTGAAAGATAGTTAGGAAGATGCCGCGATGCTTTAGTACCTTCGTGCATTTAGAGAGGAATAATATGAAAAATACATTTTTAATTTTGCTGTTCGTGCTGGGACTCTCGGGCCAGCTCTTTGCTCAGACACCTGCAAAAGGCTTTGAAGGTTCCTGGCAAGGAACGCTGGAGGCGGCTGGCACCAAGCTTCGGATCGCCTTGGCCATAACGAAATCGGAGGCTGGTGTTTACACCGGGAAGTTTGAAAGCCTGGATCAGAGCGCGACTATACCGATCGACGCTATCACGGTCACAGATGCCGCCGTGCGTTTGGACATGAAGTCGTCCGGGATCTTGTATGAGGGCGTGCTGAATAAAGACCGGACCGAGTTGGCGGGAACATTCACTCAGGGTGGTCAGGGATACCCGCTCACCTTCAAGCGCGGCGAACAGGCAGCCGCGAGTGTGCAGGCCGCACCGAGTGCGCAGCCAGCCGTCGCGAAGCCAAAGCCCGACTACTCGGCGCCGGCAGACGCACCTTACACCGCCGAGAATGTAGTGGTGAAGACACCGGCCGGCCACTCGATGGCTGGTACGCTGACGCTTCCCAAGGGAGCAAGTCGTGAAAAGCCTGTTGGAGCGATCGTCACCGTAACGGGATCCGGCGCGCAGGATCGGGATGAAGCAATCGGATTGCCCGGGTTTCAGCCTTTCCGTCAAATCGCTGATACTCTCGCGCGTCGCGGCGTCGCCGTGTTGCGAATGGACGATCGAGGCACCGGAGAATCCGGCGGCACGTTCAAGGGTTCGACCAGTGGCGACTTCGCCGAAGACGCTCGGGCGGGACTCGCCTATCTTCGCACACGCCCTGAGATCCGAGCGGACCGGCTTGGAGTGCTCGGCCACAGCGAGGGAGCGATAATCGCACCGATGGTTGCCGAAAAAGAGCCCACCTTGCGAGCCATAGTATTGCTCGCAGGAATCGCGCAACCTGGGCGCACCGCACTTCACTTCCAGCTCAAGAACGGATTCGAGCGCGATACGAAACTAACTCCGGAAAAGCGAGCCGAGCTTATCGCCGGGATTCCCGCAAGGATCGACGCCATGGGTGCAGCAGATCCCTGGATGAAGTTCTTTTTCGAGTATGATCCGGCAGCGACAATGCGCCGCGTAAAAACGCCGGTGCTGATCCTGACCGGATCTCGCGACCAGCAGGCGGTACCGGCAGAAGTGGCACTGATGGAAGCCGCGTTCAAGGAGGCGGGCAATAAGGATGTGACGGCTCGCGTACTGCCCGATCTCAACCATCTCTTCGTGCACGACACCGACGGATTTCCCGGCAACTATGGGAAGCTTCCGGCACCGGTGATGGTGGAAACAAGCGTGTTGGAGATCGTCGGCGACTGGGTTGCGAAGCGGCTCAAGTAAGGTGACTGCAACTTTTCAAAAAATGAGGCAGGCCTTGGGGCCTGTCTTTTTATTTGGACGAAATCCGGGCTCTTGTCGCCGAAGGCGACGAACATGAAAGCCTAGGGTTGATGAGCAAAGCGAAGTACTTCGATTGAAAAGGAAAACGCGGACCGGTTCGCTACGGTCCGCGTTTTCTCGAATTAAGGTCCGCAAGGGTTTACGGAATGAAAGCTCCCTCCGTCGGCGTATCGGTTGCGACTCCCCATTGCGCGGCAGCCGAAGCGGCAGTCGATCGCAGCATGTACCAGATTCCCGTTGATGGACGGAAGACCGCGATATCGGCTCGACCGTCGCCGTCGTAATCGGCCGCTACGGGACGATCGCCGATTGCACCGTATGCTACCGTAGTCGACGATCCGGTTCTGCTGTTGTAGATGTACCATCCACCTTCGGACGCACGGTACACCGCTACGTCAGTCTTGCCGTCGCCGTCGTAGTCTGCCGGAACGGGTATGTCACCGGTCTGTCCCCAATGCACCTGGTTGAATTGTCCGCCTGAAGCGCTCGCGGCGTACCACCAGTCGCCGGTCGACGGGCGGAAGACACACAGATCACTCTTTCCGTCACCATCGAAATCTCCGATGAGCGGTTTGTCGTCGGCGATTCCGAACTGAGTGATCGACGTTGCCCCGGTACTTCCCGATCGATACCATGCGCTGTTGGACGGACGATAAACGACGAAGTCGGTTTTGCCGTCGCCGTCGAAATCCGACGGTCGCGGAATGTCGCCGGATTGTCCCCACCGAACGTTGATCTGCGCGTTGTTGATGCTGGAGAGGTACCACCAGTCGCCGGAAGACGGACGAAAGATCGCCATGTCAGTTCGGCCATCACCGTCATAATCGGCGGGCGCGGGAATGTCACCTGCAACAGCGAATGTTTGCTGGATGAGTCCGCTGTCAGAACTGCGCAAGACATACCATTTATTTTCAGACGGACGGAAAACGGAAACGTCTGCTCTGCCGTCGCCGTCGTAATCGAATTCGGCAGGCGAAGTAAGCCGTGCGACAAACGCCCGCGTAGCACCCGATCCGTTTGCACCGATCACGGTAAATCCGCCGCCGACAAGCACGCGCCCTTCACTGTCCCGCGCCAGACAGAATACTTCGTCATTTAAGTTGTAGATCGTGGATTCAAAACTGCCGTCGTCGTCGAGCTGCAGCAGGTTCTTCGCTTGCTGTCCGTTTACCGTGATCGTGAATTTTCCGCCGACAAAGATCTTCCCATCCGGCAGCACCAATAGAGCGTTGAGCTTCGCCGCCGCGTCGAAAGTCGATACCGTAGTAAACGTATTGTCAGGACTTCCGTCCGAGTTGAGACGCAGGACGCGGGCAGTACCGCCGGTAAAACCGTACTTAATGACAAGAATCTTTCCATTCGGAAGAAGGGCTAGGTGCCCTTTGGTGATGGGAGACTCTTCGGTGGGCGTAAAGGTGGAATCCACAATTCCGTCCGTGTTAAATCTAATGACAAAGCTCTTAGAG
Source organism: Acidobacteriota bacterium (assembly GCA_003223025.1). Classification (GTDB taxonomy): domain Bacteria; phylum Acidobacteriota; class Blastocatellia; order Pyrinomonadales; family Pyrinomonadaceae; genus OLB17. The sequence continues at coordinate 14,826 of QHXR01000011.1, read as the reverse complement.
ACGTTTGAAGGGGTTGTGTAAAAGCCGATCGCAAGGATCTTTCCGTCAGGCTGAATTGCTACGTCCTCGTAGTAAACTGTGGACTGATTCTGAAAGATCGACGTAAACGAAGTATCTCGCGCTCCGCCTGCGGTAAGCTTTATCGGCCCGACCGGAATCGCCGTACTGTTCCTTGAGGTGCCGAACATCAGCTTGCCGTCACTGTAGGTGCCGAACCTGTTCTGTCCGCCGTTGAGGATCTGAGAGAAATCAGGAATTTCGTGAGTCAGATCGAAGGTGGCGTCGATGCTGCCGTCTGCGTTCAGGCGAACGACATTTTTCTTCGACACTCCGTTGAGGAAGTAATCAAACCAGCCGGAGAGCACCATCTTCCCATCGGCTTGTAAGCCGATCTGATAGACGTCTCTGATGATCACGAAATAATTTCCGCTGCCGCTCGTCGTGTTGACCTGAAACCCGGAGTCGATCGTCGAATCGGCGTTCAGCCGTGCGATACGATGACGCGGTGCACCGTTTATCACATCGAACTTTCCGGCGATAAGAACTTTTCCATCGGGATATGTCGCGAGTGCCTGGATGATTCCAGGCTGTACATTCTGAAATCCGGTTCCGCCTTGATTGAATGTCGGATCAGGAGTCCCGCCGGGTGTTAGCCTTACAAAATTATTTGCGCTGGTAGGTTGAAAAGGTATGCCGTCGCCCATGACGATTCCACCGTCGGCCTGGATCGTGTAGCACGCGTACGCGGTCGTAACGTAAGGAGTAAACGAAGGATCAACCGCACCGGTAGACAGGAATCGCCGGAACGTGGCCGGACTGCCCTGTATAGTGAAGACGAGCTTGCCATCTCCGGTCAGCTTCATTGTGTCAACAAAGCCCGCCTGTGAAAGGTTAATCGATTGAAAAGTGGAGTCGTCGCCGTTGCCGTTCTCGTTCATCCGGAAAAGGTCGGAGCTTACCCGGTAAAAGATCTTATTGTCCGGTTGAACCGCAACGAGACCGAGCGTGCTTGTTCCCGTGCGCGCTGTAAATGAAACGTCCTCCGATCCGTCTTCATTCACCCGGTAGATTCGGCGATTGTTGCCTTGGCTCGTACTGACGATCAGTTTGGTACCCTGCGTAACGACGTTGTCTAAAACGTAACCGGCGGGAGTTGGAGTAAGGTTAAAAGAACTATCGAGCGAGCCGTCGTCGTTCAGACGAATCGCAGAACGCGGGCCTTGAGGAGTTGTAAAAGTCCCTTGAACAATGAGTCTGCCAGTCGAATCCATAATAACGCGGAAAGCAGTTGCCAGAGTGTAATTGAATGTCGAGTCGAGCGTGCCATCGGGGTTCAGGCGCAGCAGGGATTTCGGGCCCTGATTTCCCGCGACAAGCCCACCGTTTCTCAAAACCAACTTTCCGTCCGGTTGAACGAGAATGCTCCCTTGCTCCATCTCATTGGCCGCGGTCACCGTTTGGTTGTTAAAGGTCGTGTCGAGCGAACCGTCGGCGTTCAAGCGGACCACCTTTCCGACCGGAACGCGATTGTAAGTATTGAAGGCTCCAAGCGCAACAAGTTTTCCGTCGGGCAGGACTTGAATCGCATTTACCCATTTCCGGCTGTATACACTCGACTCGACCTGTAGGTTAAATGTCGGATCGACTGCGTTATGTTGGGCTGAGACGCTTCCTGCGAACGCGGCTACGATGGCGAAGAACAAGACGGCTTTATAGTTTTTTCTCATGGGATACACCGGTCCACTTGTAACAGAATCTCAATGGTGAGAAATATAGTTGAGGTTTTTTTCAGGTAGATTGTATCCAAAAGCGGCCGCTGTTGAAAGAATTTTTTGGATGTGATGAGCAAGCATTTCACGACCTGTGAATGCGCACCCCTTTACTCTTTTGTATGGAACGGCTTACATATTGGCTTCGCAATAGTGCCATTATCCGTATCGTCGGCGGATTCGTGTTGGCGGCGCTCGTGCTCGCCGGAATAGGCTGGACGGTGACCGGCCCGTACCGCGAATACCCGCTCGGATTCGACAACGCGATCCGGAATGCGATCCGTCAAATGCGGTCGCCGATGTGGGCGACGTTGTTCCTGACGGTGACCAAGCTCGGCTCGACGGTTTACCTCGCCATCATCGGATGCGTCGCGGGAATCATTTTCCTTTTCATGAGATGGTTCCGGCCATTGTTGGTTCTCATTCTCGTAATGAGCGGACAAGCCGCGTTGCATCATGGATTCAAATGGCTCATCGCCCGTCCGCGTCCATCCGCGTTGATGACCTATCCGACCGCCGAGAGCTTCAGTTATCCTAGCGGACATGCCGTCGCATCGCTCTGTTTATACTTTACGATCGCGTGGTACGTCGCCGCGACGACCGACAACTCCGCGCTCAAAGTCATTATCACGATCCTGACTGCCGTTCTCGTGTTCCTCATCGGCATGTCACGCGTCTATATCGGCATCCACTATCCGACCGATGTCCTCGCCGGATTTCTCGCCGCGGCGATTTGGACCGGCGCCGTACTCTGGATCGATCGTAGGCGACTGTAAGAAACGGAAACGAGATTCTTTTGCCTTTCTGAAGCACCGAAGGTGCAAAGTAATTTAGCCAGGGCCAACGGCCCTGGCCGAGCATCCTCGATGTAAGCCGCAACGCGGCGGAGTAATCGATCGTCTACTCCGCCGCGTTGCGGCTTGATGTCTTGTCGACGCGTTTCCAGGGCCTAACGACCCTGGCTAAATTACTACACCCCTTCGGGGCACCCCCGACGCTTAACGCTCAACGCTCGGGCAGAGAGGCTGTTCCCCATTCACTTCTGTGGCTACCACGGTTCGAAGCTGTGGTACTAAACATTCCGCCGAACTTCACAACACCATACGATCACTCCGTTCGAAAGATAACCCGCATGTCGGGAGGAGAAACTGGAGTCGATCTAATGAAGAACAAAATTAATTTCCGTGCTGCATGGACTGCTCTGTTGATGATCGCGATGCTGACATCGATCGTGATCCCGCAGCAGTCTGAGGAATCTAATACCGAAAGCAATGATGCGAGTAAAACCCTGTCGCCATACTTTTTGGTGAAGGGCGATCCGAGTGTGGATCATCTGCCGATGAAAGGAACGAACGTCGAGATCTCGGTCTCGGGTGTCATCGCCGATGTTCGTGTCGTCCAGACATATCAAAACGAAGGCACCCGTCCGATCAACGCGACTTACGTGTTTCCTGCATCGACGCGTGCCGCCGTTTACGGGATGCGGATGAAGATCGGTGATGAAGTAATCGTCGCAAAAATAAGAGAACGCGAAAAAGCGAAGGAAGAATTTGAGACCGCAAAGAAGGAAGGCAAGAGCGCTTCCCTACTCGAACAGTCCAGGCCGAACGTCTTCACGATGAGCCTGGCCAACCTTATGCCGAACGAGGCGGTCGAGATCGAGCTTCGATACACCGAGCTGCTCGTGCCGACCGACGGTGTTTACGAAGTCGTGTACCCGACGGTCGTCGGACCGCGATACATGTCGCCGAGTGAAGATTCGAAAGACAGCAAATTTGTCGAGACGCCGTATCTGCACGAGGGCGAAAAGCCGACGAGCACTTTTAATATCGCGGCACGCGTCGCGGCAGGTGTTCCGATCCGCGATCTCGAATGCAACACGCATCAGATGATCTCGCAACGAGACGGAGAAAGCGTCGCAGTGTTGAGGCTCGAAGACTCGGACAAGTTTCAAGGCAATCGCGATTTCATTCTGCACTATCGGCTCGCGGGTGAGCAGATCGCGTCGGGTTTGATCCTTTATCAAGGCGAAGATGGCGAAAACTTTTTTCTCTACATGGCACAGCCGCCGACGCGCGTCGAGGTTGCCGACATTCCACCGCGTGAATATGTCTTCGTTGTCGATGTTTCGGGATCGATGGACGGATTTCCGCTCGACACATCGAAAAAACTTTTATCGGACCTGATCGGCAATCTTCGTCCGAATGATTTCTTCAACGTCGTACTTTTTGCCGGCGACTCGACGTCGCTCTCAGAAAGTCCATTGCCGGCGAATCAGGAAAATCTTGCGCGTGCTACTCAGCTTATCGATCAGCAGCGCGGCGCTGGCGGAACCGAGCTTCTGCCGGCGATCCAGCAGGCGATGAATCTTAAGACAGAGCCGGGCGTTTCGCGGAGCATCGTCGTCGTGACCGATGGATATGTTTCAGCCGAAGACGGCGTCTTCAAATACATCCGGCAGAATCTCGGCGATGCAAACATGTTCGCATTCGGGATCGGCGCCGGTGTGAATCGATATCTGATCGAAGGTGTAGCGAAAGCCGGAATGGGCGAACCGTTCATCGTCGAAGACCCGGCGAAATCCGACGACGTCGCGACGAAGTTTCGTGAATACATTCAGACACCGGTGCTCACCGATATCAAGATCCGCACCGAGGGTTTTGAGACTTACGATGTGCAGCCGACAAGCTTTCCGGATCTGCTTGCGCAACGCCCGGTCGTACTCTTCGGAAAATGGCGCGGCAGCCCAACGGGAACGATCGAGTTGACCGGCAGGACCGGACGCGGCGACTACAAATCGAGCCTTGATGTCGCGGCGTTTCAACCCGACGACGGAAATCGCGCATTGAGATATCTCTGGGCGCGAACGAAGATCGCGGAATTGTCCGATTACGGATTCGGCGAAGTGAATGACGCCGCGGTGAAGCAGATAACGGAGCTCGGCCTTAAGTACAACCTGCTGACGAAATACACATCGTTCATCGCCGTACGAGAAAAAGTCGTGAATCCAAACGGCTCGGCCAGTGACGTGAATCAACCTCTACCGCTGCCTGTCGGTGTAAGTGACCTTGCAGTCGGCAGCGAACCCGAGTTGATCTGGCTGCTCGTGGGATTCATGTTGCTCGGATTGATCGTGATCTTTCGAAGATCGTCTGCGAGCTGGCGCATTTCTCCGGCTTCGTGATGCAGCTGACGAGCCGGGGAGGAAGTGAGTCTCTCACTTGACCAGCGACGGGAGGACGGCGGAAAGGGCGCCGTCCTCCTTTATTACACGGATGCGACGCCGACGGACTGGACCGCAGGCATCCCTGCCTGCCCGACATCGCCGCTTCGGCCGATGTCGGTGCGCGGCGGTTGTCGAATCATAGTCATCGCACGCCTTCGGAAGCCTCGGCGTGGCAGGCAGAGATGCCTGCGGTCCAGTCCGTTGACGACAATTGAAATGAAGCTCAAAACCTTATCTCAACTCACGGTGATCCTTCTCATCGCTTACGCGCTGAAATCGTTTTACTCAACCGCGACGGTAGATGATCTGCGATGGATCCTTGCACCGACGACATTTCTGGTCGAGCTCATCTCAGGCGATCGATTCACATTTGAGTCACTCGCCGGCTACATGAGTAGCGATCATACTTTCCTAATTGCGGCTTCGTGCTCCGGTGTGAATTTTCTGATGATCTCTTTTCTCGTTCTAACGCTCGGGAAATTATGGCGGGAACGGGCGATGTCATGGGCGTTCCTTCCGATCGCCGCATTGGGAGCGTACTCAACGACGTTGATCGCGAACACTTTTCGAATCGTCATCGCATTGCAGATGCATGCGAGCAATTTCCAATTCGCCGGGTTCGACGCCGAAGAGCTTCACCGCATCGAAGGCATAATCGTTTACTTTGTATTTTTGTTACTGCTGTTCATTGCGGGCGAGCGAATCGGAGAAAGGAACTTCGCGAAGACTTTGACTCATCGTTCCGCATATCTGCTCTTCATTTATTACGCCGTCACTTTGGGGATTCCGATCATGAGAGGAGGTTTTCGCGACGCGGGATTTTGGGAGCATGCAGGATTCGTAGTTGTCGTTCCGCTTCTCTTCGTAATTCCGCTCTGGATCTTTTCTGTGACCAAGCGCATTCGCGCCGTGGGAAAGGCCTCCGCAACTTAAACTCGTCTTACTGTTCTAATTCCTCTTTGTTCGTCTTGTTCCGTGATTAATCGCTACAGGCAGGGCCACGGAACAAGAGGAACAGGAGCATGACTTATTTGGGATCGATCCGAAGTGAAAAAACATTTCCGCCGCGTCGCGATTCTTTCCACGCTACTTTTCCATTGATCAAGTTCGCACGCGATTTGATATTCGAGATGCCACGCCCCTTCTGTGCGCGGTCGGGTTGAAACGTGGCCCCGTTGTCGCGGATCGTCAGTGCGAATTCACCCGAGTCGTTCGCCTCGACATTCATCTCGACCATGTCCGCATCGGAGTGACGGACGATATTCGCGAGTACTTCCTGTGCGATGCGATAGATCTGCAGTTGAACATTGAGCGGAAAATTCAAAAGCTCTTCCACATTTTCATTAGCGGTGAATTTTCGATTTGCGACCGATTGATCGATCAGAAACTCAAGCGACGCGACGAGCCCGACATTCTCTAAAACTGATGGGCTCAGATCTTCGCAGATGCGTCGTATCTCCGTCGACACTGCCTCGATCTCATTTCGAAACTTTCCGTTATCGACGACGAGCTTGTCGCTGCTGATCATCAAGTTCCGCAGGTCGGCGAGAGTTTGATCATGAAGATCGCGTGCGATGCGTCTCCGTTCGCGCTCAGCCTCGTTAGCGAGATCGAAACGCGCGGCGGCAAGCTCGCGATTGCGGTGCACGATCCGTCGATGTTCGATGATCGCCCACAGCAATCCTACAACTGCTATGAACAACAAAACTCCGAGAGCTGTGGCCGTCCACGGAAACGGAGCCTTCGCCACTGAGAACTTGATCGTCAATGGTTCCGATGCGAGTAGATCGCGATTGAAAGCGATCGACTCGATAGTGTAATCACCCGCCTTGAGTTCCGCCGGTGCGTACTGCGCTTCGTTCGATAATCTCTGATCGACAGTGTCGCCTTTCGAATTTTTGAGAACGAACGCGTATTGAAACTCTTCCGGAAATGTTCGACTACTCTGCCCGGCCACTTCGACAAGCAAAGAGTTCTGCGGATACTCGAGCGCGATCGTCGAAGAGACCTCCTTCAAGTCGTGAACGCGCTGACTCAACACCCGAGTGGCGATCAGTTTCGGCGTGATCGTGCCGGCCTTATATGTCACGACGCCACGATTGGTCGCGATCAATAAACCGTCAGGCGTCGGCATGATCGCGAATGCTTTTTCCGACGGAAGGCCTTGCTCAAATCCAACCGTAGAAACGATCCATCCGAATAGTGCGTCTTGTCGCGCGTGCAGCAGTCCGCGTGTCGTGGTCGCCGCCCAAACCTCGCCATCTTCTACGTACACGTCGCGCACGTCTTCGGACTCGAGGATCCTCTCGACCTGCCCGTCACGAAGCGAGAAGACGCCGTGTTGACCCGCGATCCAAAGCGCACCGTCTTTACCCGCGTACATTTTCCAGATCGTTCCGCTCTTCAAAACGTCGGGACCGAGTTCGCTTTTTACAGTTTTTCCGTCGTAACTGAATAACCCGTTCCCGGCCGTGCCGATCCAAAGCTTTGCCCCGCTCGTGAATAGGCTGTTGATCGACGGATCGGAGCGGAGAACGAGATCGCCGCGACCAGGACGAATTTGAACAAGGCCGAGTCCGGAAACTGCCGCGTAAGTTTCGCCCCGAAACCTGGCGTACGAACGAGTATCGATATTTTCCCGTACTTGGTTTTGCGGATAGGTAACCAGGTCCGCAGTGCCGACCATGAGCCTGCCGGATGCGTCTTCGGAAATGGCGAAAATAGGCTTATTCCGATATGCCCCGACTTCCGTCCACTTTTCGCCATCCTTCGTAAATAGTCCTCGGTTGGAGCCCGCGTAGAGTTTTCCCTTTCCCGACTGAAACAGTGTCCGAATGAAATTACTATTCGGTATATCCGACACTGTTTCTTGCGATGCGCCGAGTCGATCGAATCGACTGACACCGCGATTCGTGCCGATCCAAAGAACGCCTTCGCGATCGGTAAAGATCGTGTAGATAGTGTTCGAGCGCAATCCGCCGGAAGTGTTTTCAAACGTATAGGCCTTCTTTAATTTCGAGTCGGCGAAATGGAAGAGTCCGTATCTTTCCGTTCCAGCCCACACGCCACTTTTCGTTTGAATCGAGAGCAAAAACATCGGCGGTCGGCGCGGAAATTCGAGTGGCCTTCGACTCGGAGTCGGTGACATAAACACCGCTAGCGCCTTTAGCTGCGTCAGTCCCGAACCAGAGGCGACGGTCGTTTGCTTTGACAAGCGCACGGACAAAAAGTGGTCGAGGTGTCGTCCTGAATTCGACGCCCGAAGTGTCTCCGATCTCAATGACTCCTTTTCCCGTCGTAGCCGCGAGCAAACGTTGATCATCTTTAATTAGACAACTGATGGTGACGGGAGCTCCGTCATCGCCGACGAGAGGCGGAGTGTAAATTTGAAATGCGCTGGAGCCACCGGCTGGAATCTTGAGCACGAGCCCTGCATCGGTACCTAAAAAACCTGCGCCAGATTCAATGAGAATCGCGGTGATCCCGATGTTCTCGGTTCCTACGACGGGTACAAATTCACCATGCATCAGAACGTACGCACCCGAATCAGTTCCGACCCACAACTCGCCCGTACTTTCGAGCGCGAGAGCGAGCACGCGATCCGATGCCGATCGGCCGAGTTGAATGGTCTGCACCCGCCGCCCGTCAAAACGCGCGAGTCCGTTGTCCGTTCCGAACCACATCACGCCGTCCGTTGTCTGCGCGATCGCGCGAACGCTGTCGGATGGCAAGCCGTTGAAAACTGTGACAGATCCCCACTGATGAAAATTCTGCGCACCGGGAAGCGGAGTTGGTGAAGGCGTTCGAGCGACCGGAGTTGTCGTCGGGGACGGAGTTGGTGATTGATCGGGCTCCGGCGATTGGGATGTGTTTTGGGCGAGAAAGATCGGCACAAGCAGTAGCGATACCGTAAGTCCAAGCAGGAAAATTTTTAGAGGAATAGGTGTTCGCATTACGAACTTTCGAAATCCATTGAGTGGGCAGACAGTCGATCCGGTTCAAATCGAGATCAGGGCTCGTTTTAGCTCCGTTAGGAGCGAAATATTGGTAGAAACAGGACAACAAAAAGAATTGAGCTCCGGAGGAGCGCAACCGACGTGCCGCTCCTAACGGAGCTGGTCAGGAGGTCGGCGTCATTGCTACCAATATTTCGCTCCTAGCGGAGCTGCGCCCGATGATCGCATCAACTTGCGGAGATCCCGACCTTTCACCTTCGAGACTATTTCCCACTCGAAAATTTCTTCCGATCGCGCTCGATCCAGTCTGCCAATTCCGATTCAGACTTATCTAATTCATCGTTATTGATCAAGCCGCGCTGCAAGGCTTGGAAAAACGCTCGCGTGCGGACGTTGTATGCGAGCTTGTCGTATTCCTCGGCATCGGTCCCGGCGGAATGCGCGGGGAAAAGTTTTTCATACAATGTCGCGAGTCGGCTCTCGACACCGCGAAGACTCAGACTACACTTTCGCGCGATCGCCCAATTCGAAAGACCGAGCGCAAGATATCGCAACGCTTCGGCTTCAAACTCGGTTAGCAGTGGACGCTGAAACGAATCCTTGAACGCCGGATCTATCATGTCAGCTCCGTCTTCGAGTACGGCCGCGACAAATCTTAAGAAGCGATCCTCGGGATTGTTCTTGTGAATGAAACCGTACGTCGGTTGCGGATCGGTCGAGCGGACGATCTTCCGGATCTCGTTGATGTAGATCTCATGCGGAAACTGCGTCCAGAAAATTATTCTCGCCTCGGGGAATTCTTTCCAGATCGAACGTGCGGCTTTCACACCCGAGAGCTTCGGCATCTGGATATCGAGGATCGACAGCGAAGCTTTGTTATCGATCGCCATCCGCACGGCGGCTTCACCGTCGCTCGCCTCGATCACCGGTGCGTGTGCGGGAAATTTATCGGTCAGCAATTCGCTCAGGTAGCGACGCTGCGCTTCGTTGTCTTCGGCAATGAGTATGGGCATCAGATCTTTGGTCATCGGATTATAACAGGAAACTCCGGGATTATTTTCGCTGAGCACGGGCGGCATGAGAAGACGATCTACATCAGCAAGTATGTGTGGGAATCCACAGCTTGGTCGTGGTTTTCTAGCACCAAAGGTGCGGCTGTAATTTAGCCAGGGCCAACGGCCCTGGAGGTGTGGATATTACGACAAAGCCGCAACGCGGCGAAGTAATTTGTGTTACTCCGCCGCGTTGCGGCTCAATTTATTTTCTATCTTTCCAGGGCCGATGGCCCTGGCTAATTTACGATCGCACCTTTGGTGCTGAAAACGGCTTCATCTCCGCGAGACTACCAATTCCAAGTCGTCTGAAGATTGATAAACGCGTTCACTATATTCGGCTCGAGCGGCGTTCCGTCCGGTCTTCTGACGTACGCGAGTGTATCGGCGGGTGCGATGCCGCCATCGGTCGGATCTTTTATCACGGGACAAATTCCGTACATCGGGCCTTCGGATCCGTCGGCATTTCTCAGACGTTTCACCACGAAGCCTTTACTCAAAAGATTGTTGAGCTCGCTTAGCGTTCTGATGATCGGCGTCCCGTCGAGAGCGAGGCCGTTGCGTCGCTCGAGATCGGCGAGCATCTTTACGCCTTCTTTCGACGTGAACGCGCTGTCGGTGTATCTGATCCAAACGTGGAGCCACAATCCGAGCGGATCGTTGCTGAAATATCCGCCGCTCAGATCGACGATGTTCGCCTGACGGTTGTTGCCAAGTCCGATCTGATTACCGGTCCGCGTCGGAAAAACATAAAGGATGTAACGATTCGCGATGCTCTTTGCTCGCTGTCCGGCGGAGTCGTTCGTGAAACCGGTGTTGTCGAGGTCACCCATCACGGCCCAGAACGTCGGCGTTCCATTATCCGAATACGCCGGGTTCAGACGCTGTGCGCGGACGTTTCGTTGAAAGATAAAAAATGGAGAATCGAAAACGCTGTTGCCGTTTCCGGTAACCTGACGACGGTTGATGATACGCGTGATGTTGACACCGTTCTGTGCGTAATACGCATCGGTGAAATCGAATAGCCGATCCGAAATGTCAGCCCGCGCCACGCCCGCAAAGGCGGTCATTGCTACAAAAATAAATGCTGCGATCTTTTTCATTAGTACTCCTTTCTAACTTCTCTAGGGTTTGTCCGAGCGGAGCATAGGCGTGCGACGCTGCGTAAAGACACAGTGTGAGAAAGGAGGTTGAAAAGACACGGAAATATTTTGAACTGTGGGAAGCCACATCCAGAGGATGTTGACTGGGCGGTTAGATTCTCTTCCGGATACGACGAGAATTGCATTCGTTCATTTTTCTTCTTTCCGTGTTTTCCGTTTTGTCCGTGTATTCAGTGGTTATAGTCATAAAAGGTGAACTACGGAACACACAGAACACACGGAAAAAGCACCAAAAGAATCGGAGCAATAAACCATGCAAATTTCAGGTAGACATTTTATTAGTCCACTCGCAGCCGTTCTGACGCTAACGATTGGACTCGCTGTAGCTGCCGCGATCAACACAAACTTTTCTTTGTTTTCATCATCTGCAGTCGTCCCGAATAAAGTCCCGGTTGTGGTCAGGCCGGCCGAGAACGCCGATCCGCCCGTACGGCAAAAAGTGGAGATGTCTTGCTACGATCTGAGCATTCTACCGATCTGGCATGAGTTGAAAAACGACTCCAGCTTCAAAGAGCGATTACAATTCGCATCGGGACTGGTCGATTGCTCTGAAATGTTGCAGGTGACGAAGACGGATCTTAATCGAGATGGCAATGACGAGTTTCTCGTCCGCGGGAAAGGGACGGCTCAATGTGGAGGTATCGGTAACTGTGGCTACTGGATTTTCGAACTAAAGAACGGCGTGGTCAGAAAGTTACTGGAGGCGACCCACCAGGCCGACCAATATGAGTTTGGTGTCGATGAGGTGCAGAAATCTCGGGCTCACGGTTATCCGGACATTCTCTTGACTGATCGTAATGGGCAATTCGTGTTGTTCTTTCGGAGTTACCGGTTCGACGGATCACAATACACCGAATCTCGCTGCATGTCCGAGGTTCCTAAGTCGCTTCGCGACGGCGCGGGGTCGTGGGAGGTGATCACGTGCAATGAGTTTTATCTTCGGTGGGACTCAATGAGACGCTCACTTTATGAAGCCGGACAATGATGGCTTCGGATAACCGTTCGCTTTAGAATAGACCGGCGCGCAGGGCCATTGCTGAATAGAAGAGCGGGGGCAAGCCCGCCTTCCCAACCTACGAATGTCTGGCGGTTCGCTTGCTAGCTTCAAGTCTGACTTTTATTTTGGCCCGCGATCACATTCGCAGGTCCGGAAGGCGGGCTTGCCCCCGCTCTTCGAGTAAGCCTAGAAGGTAAAGCAAATTTCAACTCGTAAGCCTTCGATAAATATTCGGCATCCTCTCAGGCAAACTCAACACATCATCGATGATGGTGTAACCGACGTCGCCGTAGAGATCTTTCAACTCGGCTTCGCTTTCGCGGTCGATGGTGATGCAGAACGGGGTGATGCCGGAGGTCTTTGCTTCGATGAGCGCTTCGCGGACGTCTTCGCGGGCGTAGCGGGCGTCGCCGTAGTCGTGATCGTACGGGCGGCCGTCGGTGAGGATGATGAGAAGTTTGGTCCGCGCTTCCTGACGCAAAAGTTTATGCGCGGCGTGTCGTACGGCGGCACCGAGCCGCGTGTTGTTTTGAAATGTGATCCCGCCAATTCGTCGCTCGATCTCGGCGGAATACTTCTCGGCGAAATCTTTCACGACATAAAACTTTACGTTCCGTCTTCCTTCGCTCGTGAAACCGTAAATCGAATACACATCGCCAACCGCCTCGAGCGCTTCGCTCATCAGGACCAGTCCTTCTTTCTCGATCTCGATGATGCGACGCCCGGGATACGTGTAAGGCTGCAACGGATTTCGTGTGATCGTCCGAGCAGTCGATGACGACTGATCGAGCAGGATCGAGACCGCGACATCGCGCTGTTTTCGTAGGCGCTTTGTGTAGATATTTTCGGACTGACGCCCATCTGCTTTGCGATCAATGACGAACTCGACGAGCGCGTTGAGATCGTAATCTTCTCCGTCGATCTCACGATTTATTCGCGTGAGATTCTCGGGCTTCATCAGTTGGAATTGATGTCGGATCGACGAGATGACACCCCGATAACGCGAACGTGCAAGCTCGACGAAATTCCGATCGCCCTGCTTCACTTTCTTTTCGATGACGCGGCTCCAACCGACTCGATAATCGTTCAGCTCGCGATCCCACTCGTCGTATGCGAACGCGACGTCATCCGCCTCAAGCGACTGCTCCGGCATCTCGTGCTGTGACCACGCTTCGCTTCCCTGAAGATCGTCGGGCTCGCCTTCATCATCGAGATTGTTCCACGCGTTGAAAAGATCGCGGATATCCTGCGCATCCTTCGGACGCTCCTCACGTTTGACCTGATCTTCGGTGACCGCCTCGCCGGACTCTTTGTCTTCGTATGCGAACTCTGTTTTCTCTTCTTCGGTATCGCTCTCGGCTTCCTGATTTTGCTCGGGCGAGATGTTTTGGAAAAGGTTGTAGACACGGCTCGTCGCCATGAGCGAGTCGGCGACTGTGGTTTGTTCGCGACGCGGGGACTCGGAGACGCGGAGACGCGGGGAGGTGTCGGCGTCAATCTCCGCGTCTCCGCGTCTTCCCGTCACCATGTCGCGATAAAGATAGTCCTCTACAACCCCTTCGATCTCCGAAACAACCTGACCGTAGAATTGCCTCGCATCGTCGGTCGCACCGCCGCACATCGTTATTTGAAACAGAAGCTCGAATGGAACGAGATGCATCGGCAAATCGAAAATGTACGGTCGCGACGCTCGAAGGAACTGCTTCATCAGGTCAAGATCTTTTCGGAGACCGCGATAGGTTTGGTGAAGGCTCGCATCGATTCGCGCATTCTCCATTGTCCCGAAGATCTTCTTCGCGAGACGCGGCTCGGGGAAGACTTTCAGGACTTCTCGATAGTCGGAATCCTTGGGTAACTTTCTCTTTCTGGTTCGCGAAGAAAGAACCACCCCGTCAGCCGAAGCGGCTGCCACCCCTCCTTTGGAAGGAGGGGAGTTAAGAACCACCCCGTCAGCCGAAGCGGCTGCCACCTCTCCTTCGGAAGGAGGGGAGTCTGAGCTTTCGCCCTTCTGAACGTCCTCGATATATCCGGCGAGCGAGAACGCGTCGCGTTGTTCGGCGGTCGATTCGTAGAATGACGCCAGTTCCTTGAATGCTGCCTTCAACGCAACCGTGTCTTTAACGAATGTTCCGAACTCGATCTGCCCCGCGCCGTGTGCGGCAAGAACTTTGAAAAGTTTGAAATCTTTTTCCTCGTCTTCGAATTCCGCGACCGATGAGGGCAAGTAGATCGTCTTTCCGTCTCCGATCCGCGATTCCTGCGGTATGTTCGTCAACGGCGCGATCTCTACGGTCTTTCCCGTCAATCCTTCGATGTAGATGCGAAGGATCGTCTGAATATCTTCGAGGTGAAGCCCCGCACGTGTGTTCTGCAAAATCGCATTCGACTGACGTGTCTCAAGCGCGAAATAGCTCCGCCGCGATTTCGGCGAGTCGTTCGCGGTTTCTCGCAGTCCGATGTCGATCCATTTTTCAAGCTGCTCGAGCGTGACGCGACGGAGCGCCGTCGCGCTTGAGCGGAATGCAGCGAGTGCGCTTTCGCCGTCGGTTTCCGCAATTACGCCGGTGAGCTCGAGGACGCGGCGCATCGATTCGGTTTGATCCGATGTGAGACTGCTGCTCTGCTTAAAAAACTTCGGAGTCGCACGCAGGAATGCGATAAGC
>QHXR01000029.1 GCA_003223025.1 Acidobacteriota bacterium | reverse complement strand
CTCATTATGAAATTAATAATTACGCAACTACTAATTACATTGCGAAAACGTCATACGATCCTTCGTTTGATATCGGTTAGAAAAGCTTTGCTCTCGTCGGGAGAAAGCTCATCGATGTTCGTCGAACGAAGATCATCGATCGCGGTCTCATTCGTGATCGCAAAAAGTGAAACTAGAGACGCCACTTTTGCGGCGGCCGCGGCGCCGAGGCCGGTCTTTTTCTCGTCCGCGAAAACTGCCAGCTCGTATCTTTCCAGGCGTATCAGAACATCTTTCGCGCGGTCGATGACGGAACCAGGTAAGCCGGCAAGTTTTGCTACCGCGATCCCATACGATTTCGAGGCTTTTCCTTTTTGCAGTTTGTGAAGGAAGACAACCTCGCCATCGGTCTCGGTTGCGGTCAGTTGATAATTTTGTGCACCGGGAAGATTTTCGGCGAGCTCGGTCAACTCGTGATAGTGAGTCGCGAAAAGCGTCTTCGCCGAATGATCGGGTGAGTTGTGCAGATACTCCGCGACGGCCCACGCGATCGACAAGCCATCGAACGTCGAAGTGCCGCGGCCGATCTCATCGAGAAGGATCAAACTGCGCGGCGTCGCGTTGTGCATCGGCCGGACGCGAGATCGTCGGACGCGCCGACACGAGTCCAGACTCGATCGATGATAGGCAGACGTGCGAACGAGGCCGGGACGAAGGATCCGATCTGCGCCATAACCTGGATCAGCGCGATCTGGCGGAGGATCGTCGACTTGCCGCCCATGTTCGCACCGGTGACGATGAGCAGACGATCTGTCGAATTATTTAGATACGCATCGTTCGGAACGAATGCGTCTCGCAACGCCGCCTCGACTACCGGATGACGGCCGCCCTTGATCTCGATCTCGTCGCCGTCGTGCAAAACGGGTGCGACATAATTTCTCAATGATGCGGTTTCGGCTAGCGATGCGAGTACATCAAGTGTCGCGATCGCACGCGCTGTTGATTGAAGTTTTTGAGTTTCAGCTCGCACCTCATCACGGACTCGATTAAATAGCTCCGTCTCAAGCGCAATTATCTTTTCCTCGGCTCCGAGAACCTTCGCTTCCCATTCCTTTAATTGCGGAGTCGTGAATCGTTCTGCATTCGCGAGCGTCTGACGACGTTCGTAATCCTCCGGAGCTCGCGAAGCATTTCCTTTCGAGATCTCGATGTAATATCCGAAGACGTTATTGAAGCGAACCTTCAACGTAGCGATGCCCGTTCGCGTTCGTTCTTGTTCTTCGAAACTAGCGATCGTTTGCTTCGCCGATCGAGAGATCGTTCTCAGCTCGTCAAGCTCGGGATCGAATCCGTCGCGGATCGTGCCTCCGTCGAATAAGTTCACCGGCGGCTCATCTGAAATCGCTCGTTCGATGAGATCGGTGAGCTTTGGCTGAGGGAAAATATTTTCGTTCAAAACCTGAAGCAGCAGGGAACTGGCATCGGAAAGAGTCTCGTTGATCGCCGGAACTTGCGACAGAGATTGCCCGAGTGCGATCACGTCTCGGGCACTTGCGCTGTTCAAGTTCAAGCGGCCGATGAGACGCTCGAGATCAGAAACTTTCTTTAGCAGGAATCGGATCTTCTCTCGAAGCATCGTGTCGGTCAATTCGGTTACGGCGTTGAGCCGCGTCTGGATCTCGCTTCGTTTTATCGACGGACGCAGGAGCCAGGTTCGCAGTAGACGGGCGCCCATTCCGGTGATCGTGCAATTGAGAAGTTGAAACAGACTTCGAGATCCGGACTCTCCCCGAGTCTCGACGATCTCGAGATTACGCAGCGTGACGGGATCCAGGATCATCGAATCGACGGATTCGAAATACGCGATGTCGGTAATGTGTTCTGCGGCTGCACGCTGCGTGTCCTTTGCGTAACGAAGCGCCGCGGCGGCAGCGCGGATCGCCTGCGTTCGATCGCGAAGCCCGAATGCGTCGAGCTCGCGCACGTGAAACTGATTCGCGAGCGCAGACGTTCCATCGACAAGTTCGAACGATCGCGCCTCGACCTCGGTGATCGTCGGACCTGATGACGACATCGCCGAGTCGTCTCTGAATCCGGGTAACGCGTTTTCCGAATCTCCGCCGTTGAATCGTTGTCGCAGCCGGATCGCGACAGATTCTTCCGCAACGACCTCGCGTGGCGCGAAGCTCTCGACGCATTCACAGATCGACTCCCATGAATTCGCTCCCGAAATCTGCGTCGCCGAAAACACACCGGTCGACACATCGAGAAACGCGGCTCCGCACGTATCGCCGTCCTGACAGACTGCCGCTAGAAAGACTGATTCGTTCGAATCGAGTAGCTGCTGATCAACCGCTGTTCCGGGTGTTATAACGCGGACAACCTCGCGCTTTACGAGTTTAATGCCCTTTGTCGCCAGTTCCGACTGTTCGCAGATGGCGATCCGGTAGCCCTTTCGGACCAGCCGGGCGATGTAGTTCGCAGCCGCGTGATGCGGAACTCCGCACATCGGTATCGGATTCGCGGAATCCTTATGTCGTGCTGTAAGAGTGATTTGGAGCTCGCGGGCTCCGGTGATCGCATCCTCGTTGAAAAGCTCGTAAAAATCCCCCAACCGGAAGAATAGGAGAGTTCCGGGATAAAGCTTCTTTATCTCGAGGTATTGCCGAAGCATCGGCGTCACATTTTCCATAAAAGGACCGGGTTCGAGGGGCGTTTTTGAGTTTAGCTAAAATCCGACAAGTTTTAAAATTCGTGGTTTTCAAAGCTATTCTTGTCTGCTAAACTACTTTCCTTACAAGTATTTTAGTATTCGCGGACAAAGAAAACGCAAACAACTTTATATACGACAAGACAATCAAACGGCGCGGTTCATGATCCTCGGCCTCAGCTTTTATGGAGTTTAATAAAATGAGAGCATTACTTAATTTCTGTTTTCTGTGCGCGCTCGTCCTCGTTCCAAGCGTCCTCGCATTCTCACAAACAACGGATTCGTCGATCGTAAAAACCTCAGCACCCGTTCCGGCTCCGTCGCCTGCAAAAGAAGATCGTTACCGGATCGGTTTTCAGGACACGCTTGAAATACAGGTATTTCGGCATGCCGATCTCACGCAGAGGGTCAACGTAAACACGAATGGAACGATCAATCTCTTTCGCTTGAATGAGCCGATCCTCGCCGTTTGTAAAACCGAGAGCGAGCTCGCGAATGACGTGGCGGCAGCGTATCAGAAAGACTACTTGAAAAATCCGGAAGTAAAAGTGCTTGCAGTCGAGCAGCGATCACGAGCCTTCGCCGTTATCGGAGCGGTAGAGAGACCGGCCCAATATATGATCAGCCGGAAAGTTCGCCTCCTTGAGCTTCTCGCCCAGGCCGGCGGGCCGTCAAAGGAAGCCGGAACTCGGGTTCTCGTTGCCCGGACGGGAAGTACTTCAAACTGTCAGTCGAATGAAGAGGCCGCTTCCGGTGAAGCGATGTATGTCGCCTATGCCCTTAAAGACATCATCGAAGGCAAACAGAATGTCGTGATGCGACCCGGCGATATCGTCTCGGTGCTCAAGGCGGACATAATTTACGTTTACGGAAACGTGAATGAGCAGGGCCAGATCGAGATCAAAGAACCGCTGACGCTGACTCAGGCGCTTGCTTCGGCAAAGGGATTGAAGGCCGCATCCGATAAAAGCAAGATTCGTGTTTTCAGACAGAAAGCCGGAACGATGGACCGCGAAGAATTTGTCTACGATTTGAATAAGATCAATAAGCGTCAGGTCCAGGATCCGTTCCTCGAACCGAACGACGTGGTCGCAGTTAGTACGGACGCGACCAAGGAGATCTTCCAAAATATCGGTCGCTCCCTGACGAACGGAATTCCGGGGCTACTTTATCGCGTACCTTAAACGCACTGATACCTAATGAAAGAGACTCGTGAGATCATCCAGAAACCGCTCAATGAGCCGGTTGAATTGGAAAGACATTTTGAGCCGCAGATCGTGCCGGCCGGCCGATATCCGTCGTACCGTGAAAATGTAGCGGAAGGATTTCAACTTCTGGATTACTGGAAGGCTATCCGGAAGCGCCTCTGGCTCGTGGCGGGAATCGCAGTCCTCGTCACGACGCTGGTCGCGATCTACATGGCCCGCAAGCCGGATATTTTTTCCGCAACCGCGCGCATTCAGGTTGACCTTGAACAGGTCAATCAGGATCTTGTGACGAGCGATCGACAGCGCCCGATCTCGAATCCGGATCCGTCTTACTTCAACACGCAGCTCCAGCTTCTTGATTCCGAGAATCTCTTGAGACAAGTCGTCAAAGAGCACAGCCTCGACACGAACAAAGAATTCCTTACCGCCAGATCTGAAGGCACCGGAATACTCCGAGCGATGCTGCGAGCGGTCGGTCTGGCTAGCGATCCGAAGAAGGATACGGCTCCGAACGATGAGTTCGCAGCATCGGCAAATTCGTCGCTCATCTCATCTGATGAGATCGCCGAAGCCGTTCGCCTTGCACCATACGTCGAAATCATTCGAAAGAACATGAGTGTCGAGCCGGTTCGCGAATCGCGCGCGACGGTGAAAGACACTCGACTTATCGAGATCTCGTTCAGACACACGAATCCGCAACTCGCGGCGTTCGTCGTCAACAGCATAGGCGAAACATTTGTCACCGCGAATCAAAATAAGCGATCCGGAACGAATCGCAAGACCAGCGATTTTCTCCAGAGACGCATCACGGATCTGCAATCGGAAATTCGATCCGATGAGCTCGAGCTTGCGGAACTACAAAAAAATATTGGCATATTGAAGACGGACGGCGAGCAGACGATCGTCCTCGAGCGTCTTGCGGGTTTGAATAAGAATTTGCTTGAGGCCGAGAACAAGCGAAAGAACGCCGAAGCGCAATACGTCGCGATCAAGGATTCGCCTGAGGCCATCAATGCGTTGGCCGAGCAGGATAACCAAAGGATCATTCAGGATCGAAAGCTTGCGATCATCGCCTACCGCAACGATACGCAGAAGAAGATCTCGGACTTTCGTTCGCAGCGTGCAAAACTTCTTCAGGAATACAAAGAATCGGCGCCTGAGATCGTCGAGATAGACACGCAGATCCGAAGTCTCGAAGATTCGCTTACGAAGTTGGTCGACGAAAATACTACTGAAGTTCAAAAGCTTCAGGAGCGAGCCTCTAAGCTTCTCGTAGATAATCTTCGGACAAAATACTTGCAGACGAAGAACGAAGAAGACAAGATCCGCGCGGCTTACGACGAGCAGTACAACGCGGCGCAAGTTCAGAACGGCGGAGCAGTCCGGCTCAAGCTTCTCGAGCAGACGATCGAAACAAACCGCGGATTTCTCGATAATATTCGCAAGCAGCAGAGCTCAAACGACGTCGCGTCGCAAGGTTCCGACAACAACATCAGCGTTGCCGGATTTGCGATCCCGCCGGAGCATGCCGTTTCGCCGAGCAGATTGATGACCGTGTTCGCGGCTCTGTTTCTTTCGACTTTATTCGGAATGGGACTCGCACTGTTCCTCGAATATCTCGACGACACGATCCGATCCACGGAAGAGATCGAGACGTATTTGCAACTGCCCGCACTTGCCGCGATCCCGACCATCGATTCAATTCCGAAGCGTCGTCTGCTTCTCGTCGGTGCTTCGAATGAGGAAGTCGAGGATCCCGGCAACAATTCGGAGTTGCTGATATCTGCGGACTCTCGATCAGCGCTTGCCGAGGCTTATCGTCAGCTTCGTACATCGATACTTTTGTCGACCGCGGGACATGCTCCGAAATCGCTCTTGATCACATCGAGCTTACCGTCGGAAGGTAAGACGACGACGGCGACGAATACGGCGATCAGTCTTGCGCAGACCGGAGCGAAAGTTTTGATAATCGACGCCGATATGCGTCGGCCTCGTCTGCATTCCGTTTTCAACATTGAGAATGGCGACGGGTTGAGCACTATCCTTTCGACCGAGATGACGGAGAAAGAAATTCTCAAGGTCGTCAAGCAGGACGAAGGCACGAAACTCAACTTGCTGACATCCGGGCCGATCCCGCCGAATCCGGCCGAGCTTATCGGATCGGAACAGATGGCGAATTTGCTCAAACTCCTTTCGCAAAACTTTACTCACGTCGTAGTGGACTCGCCGCCGATCACGTCATTCACAGACGGTGTTCTGATCGCGTCGATGGTCGATGGTGTGATCCTCGTCGTTCACTCCGGTAAGAGCTCGCGACAGGTCGTGCGTCGTGCCCGGCAGTTGCTGCAGGATGTGGGAGCGAAGATCTTCGGCGTGGTTCTGAATAATGTAAATCTGCGATCGCAGGATAACTACTATTATTATCAGAGCTATTACCACCGCAATAATTACAGGCCGAGCGACGAACAATAAAGTAAGGCCGCCCTTTAACCAAACGCGTTGGTAAGGGGCGGTCTTCTTGCGCGATCTTGTATCAAGTCCAGATGACATCATTCGACAAAAAGATCTTCATCGCGGGTGCGAACGGCATGGTCGGAAGCTCCGTCAAGCGATGTTTCGAAAGCGCTGGATTCACAGATCTACTGACGCCGTCGTCAAACGCGCTCGATCTTACCGATCAGAAATCAGTCGACGAGTTCTTCGCTCACGCCGAGCCCGAGATCGTGATCATCGCTGCCGCGAAGGTCGGCGGCATTCTCGCAAACAATACTTATCGCGCCGACTTCATCTATCAGAACCTGATGATCGAAGCGAATGTCATCAACGCCGCGTTCAAGTCGGGTGTTGAGAAACTCGTGCTGCTTGGAAGCTCGTGCATTTATCCGAAGCTCGCGGTTCAGCCGATGCGAGAAGAGGAATTGCTTTCGGGATACCTCGAATTCACGAACGAGCCGTACGCGATCGCGAAGATCGCCGGGATCAAACTTTGCGAAAGCTATTACCGTCAGCACGGCTGTAATTTCTATTCGCTGATGCCGACAAATCTTTACGGCCCGAACGACAATTTCGACCTCGAAACCTCTCACGTAATTCCGGCTCTGATGCGCAAATTTCACGAGGCGAAAGAGAGCGGCGACGCAAGCGTCACGATCTGGGGAAGCGGTCGTCCCCGCCGTGAGTTCATGCATGTCGACGATCTCGCGGCCGCGATTCTTTTTGCGATGCGAATAGTCGAGGCGAAGGATATATATGAAAACGGAATCTCGCATCTGAACATCGGGACCGGATCGGATGTCGAGATCATCGAGGTCGCGAAACTGATCAAGGACGTCGTCGGCTTCGATGGTGAGATCACACTCGACAACTCAAAACCCGACGGTACGATTCGAAAACTTCTCGATGTAAAACGGATGCACGATCTCGGATGGCATCACAAGATCGAGCTTCGACACGGGCTCGAGGAAGTTTACAAATGGTTTTTGGAACATCAGCCGGCGGCAAAGGATTCGGCGATCGCATGATGATGTTTCGGTACATATGAAAAAAGCGCTTATCACCGGGATCACGGGTCAGGATGGAAGCTACCTTACTGAGATCCTGCTGGAAAAAGGTTATGAGGTTCACGGGATCATCCGTCGTTCGAGTTCGTTCAACACGGGCCGCATAAATCATCTCTACGAAAATCCTGAGATCCTGGATAAGAGCCTGTTTCTGCATTACGGCGATTTGATCGATACCAGCAGCCTGAATCGTCTGCTCGAAAAGATCGAGCCGGATGAAATTTACAATCTCGCGGCGCAGAGTCACGTGAAGGTTTCATTCGAGATCCCGGATTATACCGCTCAAGTCGACGGGCTCGGGACACTGCGTTTCCTCGATGCGATACGTGAGACGGGATTGCGACATGTGAAGTTCTACCAGGCGTCGACATCCGAAT
Source organism: Acidobacteriota bacterium (assembly GCA_003223025.1). Lineage (GTDB taxonomy): Bacteria > Acidobacteriota > Blastocatellia > Pyrinomonadales > Pyrinomonadaceae > OLB17. The sequence continues at coordinate 26,073 of QHXR01000029.1, read as the reverse complement.
TGTTCGGGAAGGTTCAGGAGATTCCGCAAACCGAAAAGACTCCGTTCTATCCGCGTTCGCCGTACGGCGTGGCGAAGCTTTTCGGATATTGGACGATCGTGAATTACCGTGAAGCGTACGGGATCTTCGCTTCGAACGGAATCCTTTTTAATCACGAATCACCGCGACGCGGAAAGACGTTCGTCACGAAAAAGATCACGAGGGAAGTGGCTAGGATCGCGCTCGGACGATCCAAGAGCATTGCACTCGGTTGTCTAGATGCAAAACGCGATTGGGGATTCGCTCCCGAATATTGCGAAGGCATGTGGCGAATAGTTCAGCACGACACCGCGGAGGATTTCGTTCTGGCGACGGGGGAAACGCATTCGGTGCGCGAGTTCGCGGAAAATGCTTTCGCACATATCGGCATTTCAATCGAATGGTCTGGCACGGCCGAGAATGAAATTGGAAAGATCAGCTCGATCGATAATGATAAGTTTGAGTCGGTCGTCGAGGCAGAGGCAGAGCACACAAAGGTCGGAGACACCGTGATCGAGATCGATCCGGTTTATTTTCGCCCGACCGAAGTCGACATCCTCATCGGCGATCCCGCGAAGGCCGAGAATTTGCTCGGATGGAAAGCCCAGACATCCTTTAAGGAACTTGTCGAGCTGATGGTCGACGCCGACATCCGGTTCGTGAAATATCCGGAGCTTGATTATTAGTATCGAATGGCGGATCTGAAGATCGAAGTCGTAACACCGGTCCATAACCGGAAAGAGCTCACGCTGCGCTGCCTGGCAAGTTTGAAACAGGCCGACCTGCGCGGAGTCGACATGCACGTTATCGTTGTCGACGACGGTTCGACCGATGGATCCGCCGAGGCTCTCGCCGAACATCATCCGGACGTCACGGTCATCAAGGGGGACGGCAATCTCTGGTACACGGCCGGAACGAACGTCGGTCTTGCCGGCGCGCTCGAACGCGATCCCGATTTCGTACTCGCCATCAATAACGATTCAGAATTCGACCCGAATTTTTTGCAGTACATGCTCGAGACGGCCAGATCGAATCCGAAGTCCGTCGTCGGCGGCGTACTCGTAAACTGGGACGATCGAAAGAGTGTTTTTCAAGTCGCTCCGAAGTGGAATGTCTGGTGGGGCGGAATGCGTCACTGGGTCAAACAGACCTTGGACACGCTGCCGAAAAATGCGTGGGAAGTCGAGTTGATCGTCGGCAACTGCGTTCTTTTCCCCGCGGAGGCGATCCGCGAAGTGGGGCTGATGGATGAGAAGCGGCTCCCGCAATACGGCGATGCGGAATACACTCCGCGAATGCGCAAAGCGGGATGGCGATTATTTATCGATCCGAGGGCGAAAGTCTTTTGCAAACCGAACGACGTACCCGAGCGGATCTCGAAGATGGGACTGAGCCGAATGGCAGCGACGATGTTGTTCGATCCGTATCATCCGCACAGCCTTCGACGACGGCTGAACATGATCGTCGGCAGCGCACCGAATCAGCTCGAAGGATACGCCGCATTCGTCATCTTTTTCGTTCGCGTTCTGCTCGGTCGTAACATCGAGGGCCGTTGGGCGATGGAACAACAAGAGCAACCGTTGTCGGAGGTCTACAAGACCGCCGCATGAACAAAAAGCCCAGGCTCGTATTCGTGTGGAACTATCTGAGCTGGGGCGGCGCCCAGGTTTATTTCCTCGCGATCATGAAGCTGGCGAAAGACGATTGGAACATCATCGTTCATTTGCCGAAAGGTTCTTCGCCGGAGATGATCGGATATCTCACTCAACTCGGTATCGAATACAAACTCGTCGACCGGCATCTCAATCTCGATAATGTCAGCGGACTGGGCGAAAAGATCGGGCGCCAGATGAACCGGATCAAAGTCGAGTATCAGATGTTTCGCGATCTTTTGAAATATGATGTCCGCGATACGGTCTTCCAGATCGAAACCGCACCATGGCAATCGATCGCTTTTCTCTCAGCCATGTCGGCACGCGGCGCGAAAGTTTTTCTGACGCTACATAACTTTCTTCCGGAAGCACCGGGCTGGCGTAAGTCGGTTTGGAAAGCACGGCTGCGTTATGTCTCGTATTTGCGCGGCATTAATTTTTTTACATCTAATGTCGATACGAAAAAGCGTTTGCGCGGACTCGTCAATGATAGGTTTTGGGATCGCATCCGCGTGACGTCCACCGCCGTGAATCCTCCGCAGATCGACGAAGCTCTCGCGGTTCCTTTCGATAGATCGGCTACACTCAAGCGGTTCGGGATCAACGCCCAGGATTTCATTGTCCTTGCCGTCGGGCAGTTCATCGATCGTAAAGGCCGCTGGGTTTTTCTCGATGCTGCCCGCAAGATCCGTGAATCTCTTTCCGACGTCACCTTCGTCTGGCTAACGCCTCAACTGCCAACCGCCGACGAAGAGAAAAAGATCGAAAGCTATGGCCTTGGCGACAAATTGCGTATAGTGCATTCGCCAACCGTCGGAAGGGAACGCGTTGATGTGCTGAGTTTCTTTCGGATCGCGGACGTGTTTACGCTTCCGAGCTATGTCGAGGGTCTGCCGATCGCCCTTCTGGAAGCGATGGCGTTGGGCCGGCCGAGCATCTCGACAAATGTTTACGCGATTCCCGAAGCCGTGAAGCATCTGCAGACGGGAATTCTCATCGAAGCCGGCGACGCAGATTCGCTCGCTGAGTGGATCCTGAAACTGCATGACGATCCCGAACTTCGTGCAAAGCTCGGCGCGGCAGGCAGGGAATTTGTGATAAAGAATTTTGACGAGCGGGATGCGGCTGCCACGGCGATCGCACAATACACGGAGGCACTGGGGCGACCCACGAATGTCGAGCAACATTAAAAAACGTCCGGCTCTCGCCGCTAACTCGCTCTTCAGCGTCGGGGCCTGGCTCTTTCCGATTCTGCTCGGATTCATTTCGACGCCGACACTTGTTCGGAATCTCGGCAGCGAACAGTACGGACTGTTCGCCGTCGTGCTCGGGTTCGTCAGTTATTCTTTCAGCTTTGGGATAGGAAAGGTCGCAGGGAAGTTCGTTCCGGAATTCCAGTCGCTCGGCGAGGAGAGAAAATCCGTCGAGGCCGTGTCGGCGACGTTCATCGTTACGCTCGCGATCGGAGCTCTCGGTGCGGTCATTCTAATAGTCGCCGCCTCGTTCGTCGTTCGTGACGTCTTACTGATAGACGCAGAGCATCAACAGGCCGTTACGTATTGTCTCTACATCGCGGCGATCGTCGGTCTTTCGGCGATGTTGAGCCAGGTTTTCCAGTATGTGCTCCAGGGACTTCATCGGTTCGACAACTATGTCGCGCTGATGAACCTGTACGCGCTTCTGCTCGGTACGGGAAATATCATTCTCGCGTACAACGGTTTCGGTATCGTCACACTTCTGCTCTGGAATCTGACGGTCTCGGTGTTCACCGCATCGCTTTTTTATCTTCGTGCCCGCCGGCTTTTTCCGCCTCTGACACTTTTCACAAAAGTGCCGCGCGATCTGTTCAAAGCAGTTGCGGGTTACGCCGGCAACATCATCCTCTTCCAGGTTTTTGCCAACGCACTCTACATATTCGAGCGAACATGGGTGATGCGAAAATTCGGTCCTGAAGAACTGACGTTCTACTTCGTTCCGATGATCCTCGCGACATACATGCATGGATTTGTCGCGAGCATAATCCAAGCAACTTTTCCGGTTGTGAACGAGATGCTCGGCGATCGAGAGCGCGTCGCGGCGCTCTATCGACGTGCGAACAAGATCGTACTCGCGATCGTCGTATTCTCCGTCACCACTTTCGTTACATGCGGAGCGTTATTCCTGAAACTTTGGGTTAGTGCGGAGCTCTCCGAAGGCTCCGAGAAATTGCTCGTGCTTCACGGACTCACGTTCAGCGTTATCGCGATGGGTATTCTGGCGTTGCAAACGGCGGAAGCTTACCGATTTCCGGTACTGAATGTGATCATGACCGGATGCTGGATGCTGCTCGGAATACCGATGATGATCTTCGCCGCCGATATCTGGGCAGCCGAGGGCGTCGCAGGCGCTCGTTTCGTCGCGGCACTCATCGTCTCGATTCCCGTCATAACGTTTAGCGAACATCGATTCCTCGGAGGAGTCCAGTGGCGTTTCTGGTGCGCCGTCGGAGTTAGGATCGCGATCGCGATCGCAGTCACGGTACTCGTTCAGGAATTCGCTCTGTCATATCTTGGGCAATCCTATGCCGGCCTACTCGTCGCCGGCATCGTCGGAGGATTGATATTTCTCGGAACACTTTTGCTCGCGGGCTTCGTGACCGAAGATGATAAGGAGATGCTTCGCTGGGCGTTCATGCGGCGCTCGCCTGCAGTAGCGGAGACAACGGAATGAAAGAACGTCTCGAGATAGTTCAGCGACTTGAGTTCATCAAGCGAGTTTCGACAGGAAAGCGCGTGCTTCATCTCGGCTGCACGAATTGGCCGTACACTCTCGAGGCGATCGACGCCGGCACATTGCTGCACAAAGATCTCGCCGAAGTGAGCGCCGAGCTTTATGGTTTTGATTATGACCAGGAAGGAATCGACGTTCTGATGTCGAAAGGCTACGACAACCTCTACCGCGCCGATCTCGAGAACCTGGAAGATGTCGCACTCGACATGCAATTCGACGTCATCATCGCCGGTGAGATCATCGAGCATCTAAATAATCCCGGACGTTTTCTGCACGGGATAAAGCGATTCATGAACCGCGAAACTCGGCTCGTCATAACGACGGTAAATGCATATTCGGGAATGCGGTTTCTTGTTTACGGTCTGCGCGGAGCCGGCGGTAATCTGGAACCGGTACATCCGGATCACGTCTCGTACTACTCGTACTCGACCCTAAGTTTAATACTCAAGCGACACGGATTTACCGTCGAGAATTTCATGTTCTACGATCTCGGTGACGAGCATCGTCCTCACAACGGCAAGCTTCGAAATTTTATAAATGATGTCTGCGTGAAGATCGCACCGCAGTGGGCAGACGGCGTGATCGCAGTCTGCACACTCGCCGGGGACTAGGTTGCACGCTCGGACACTTTCGTCCTAGACGCAACCAGATTAACCATCCACAAACTCACGCCAAGAATGAAGACGATACGGACCGCTCCCGGAAAGATAGTCGCGTAAAACGCTTCGTACGAAACGATCGTGATCAACGAAAAGTACGAAACTTTTTTCCACATCGCGGGAGTTGGCGTATCGATCAAGGTCGAGTAGAGAATACGCAGGTAGATCCCGAGAACCAGCATTCCCAACGGAACGCCGATCGGTCCGAAGTTCCTCAGCAGATCGCCGAACGGCGAGATCGCGAACGAGTTCTCACCATAATTAAAGTAAAGATCGCTGTACGCTCGAGCATCGGATGTCGGCGGCTTGTCGTTCCAGACAAAGCGCGGAATGAACGACGTATAAAGATCGTTGAGAATATTGTTCTCGAGACCGTAGCTCGCCTCGTATGGAGCAAGAGCTTCGTAGTTCGCGACCACAACCGCGACCGAGCTTAGATTCTCGACACGTGCAGCAAGAGCGTCGGTCGTTTGTTCGACGACGACTCCGAGATCCTCAGTCGAAAGATAATCCAACGTCGCGACAACCTGACCGAAATAGTCACCGGCACTGATTCTGGATTCCGAACCCTTTATGTTTCGGAACGTCGTTCCGTAAGTTGCTCCGATCACGATGGCGAGCAAACCGATGACTCCGAAGACTCCGGCGACATGGAGCTTCAGTTTCCTTCCCGACGCGACAAACGCGAATGCGATAGGCATCAATCCGATGACGAGACTGCTTCGCGATCCGAGTACCGCCATGCGGATCGGTAGGAAGACCAAAAGCAGAGCGACCATCAGATAGAACGCAAATCCACGCTGCTTTGTACTAAATACCGCGAGCCACAACAGCACGGTTCCTTCGCCGAGAACAAAGAGCAGAAAGAAGAGAAGTCCATCGAAAACGCTGAAGCCGACATTCCGCTGGTAGCCGAGAATTCCCTCGACGAATCCCAACGCATTGAACGCCACACCGGCGAAGAGGAGCATTATTCCCGGAAGCCAAACCTGCTCAGGTTTCCAATTCCAATGCGGCAGGCGCGGTTCGATCAGATTTGTGATGAACTGGCCGACGGGAATATAAAACCCGGCCGTCAGACCAAGGAAACCGACCGCAATGTAGACGAGTGTCAACGGCAGATTGTATTCGGGGTCGTCGATAAACGACATGAAATACGGGTTCACGAATCCGAATGTGATCAGCAGAGCTCCGACGACAAACGCGGGAAACACGTATGTCCATGCCGCGAAGACAAGCGGATGGAAGAGATCGAATTTTCCGATGTAAAGAAGATAAACGCTCGGTGCCAGCACGCAGACGCCCGTCAGAAATGTCCACGGAAGCAAATAGAAACTCGGTGTAAGACTGCCCAGATCGTTCTCGATCCAGATGAAGCTGGCGAATGCCGCAAGGACAATTCCGAAGACGATCACGATCGGAACGAGAAAACTTTGACTTCGACTTCGTCTGGGAATCGGGATCTTATATGAGAATTGCGTTTCCATTATTTACTTCTTTAGTCTCGCGACGACGATTCGTCCTTCGCCGCCTTTCTCGCCCTTGAGAAGCGGACTCAACAAACGACCCGCGACGGCCGCGATCTTTCCTTTCAGGTTCGTCCCCGTAGCGTAGACGACGCGATTAAAGCACTCGTGTACGGTTTCAAAGCCTGCCTCTTCGAGCATCATTTCCATCTTCCATTTGAAGATCGGCGTGATGTGAGCCGGCCTCACCGTCTCGTACGCACCGAACGCGTTCAGTCTTCCGGAATAGAGAAATATCAGACGCGAATTCACTGCCTCGACATTCGGCGTGGTCAGGAACATCAATCCGTCGGGCTTCAAAAGCGCAGCACACTGTCGAATAAAACGAAACGGATTTTCCAGATGCTCGACGATCTCGATCGCAGCCACTGCATCGAATTTCCCGTGATCCGCGACTATCGAGTCGGCGAATTCGCTATCCAGATCGCGGAGCTCAAGCGGGATATCCGTCGCTTTCCAATTATCGCGGCTGAAGTCGACGGCCGTGACGTCGTGTCCGAGGCTCTGCAAAATCAGCGAAAATGCGCCTTCGCCGGCGGCAAGATCCACGACCTTGGCGGGCGGCGAAACAAATTTTTGAAAAAGATCGAGCACGACCTCGTGTGTGCCGACTCCGGCCATAGAGGCCGGAGCATTGCCGTTCGTCGGATTATCGCCGTTTGATGTCATTCGCGCTGTGCGTTCGTGTTTTACTTCGAAAAGTGTCGTGCGGCTTTAGTATATTATAGTTACCTCAGTGAAAACGAAGGCGGAACGCTTTCTGCGACCCATCATTTCCTGATAATTCGAGGTTTTCAGTTTTTCTTGAGAAAGTTTACACTGTCGTTTCGCTTAACGCTGACGATTTAGGAATTTGGTTTTTCCGGTATGGAAACAGTGGTTTTTACAAACGGATGCTTCGACCTGATCCATCCGGGACATATTGATCTGCTCAAGCGGGCAAAAGCTCTCGGGACGAAGCTGGTGGTCGGCATCAACAGCGATGAGTCCGTTCGACGCATCAAGGGGCCCGACCGGCCTTTCGTAAATCAAGATGAACGAGCTGAGATCCTTTCGGCGATCTCGGCGGTGGATGAGGTCGTGATCTTTGATGAGCAAACTCCGGAGCGGATCATAAAAGAGATCAAACCCGATGTTCTGGTGAAGGGCGGCGACTGGAAGCCTGAAGAAATAATCGGCTCCGACTTTGTCCTCGCGAACGGCGGAAAAGTTTTCTCGCTCCCGTTTCTCGACGGTTATTCGTCGAGCAATCTCGTCGAGAAGATACGCGAGTCGAACATCAAAACATCCGCCACTGATAACGGGAACGTCGACACGATCGGGATCTCGCTCAATCAGCATCTCGAAACTATCAATGCTCTTATTCGCAACTCACGATCGCAGATCGAAGAGTGCGCCGCGATCATTCTTGAAACGGTCAAGAACGGCAAGAAGGTTCTGATCTGCGGGAACGGCGGAAGCGCCGCGGACGCTCAGCATATCGCCGCCGAGTTTGTCGGGCGTTATGAGACAGAGCGAAAGGCCCTTCCGGCGATCGCTCTGACAACAGACACATCCGCTCTTACTGCGCTCGCGAACGATTATGATTTCGAACGGATCTTTTCGCGTCAGGTCGAAGCCTTAGCAGCCGAAGGCGATTGCATCATCGGGATCAGTACGAGCGGAAATTCGCCGAACGTTATCTCGGCAGCCATGAAGGCACGACAGAAAGGCTGTAAGGTCATCGGCATGACCGGAGCCGGCGGAAAGAAATTGGCCGCTCTATGCGATGCTTGCCTGATGGTCCCGTCGACTCGAACCGCGCGAATCCAGGAGGCTCATATAACGGTCGCACATATTTGGTGTGAGCTCGTCGACGCTGCGATCTCCCAGAGCTAAAAATCCTACTGCTTTCTCCAGATGCAAATTCTCGAAAACTTTTCCAAGCTCAATGTGTTGGTCATCGGCGATGTCATCCTCGACAGATACTGGTGGGGTGACGTATCGCGTATCTCGCCCGAGGCTCCGGTGCCCGTGGTGAGATTAAAAAATACAAGCCTCGCTGCCGGCGGCGCGGCAAACGTGGCTGCAAACGTCGCGGGACTAGGCGCGACTCCGATCCTTGTCGGCATCGTGGGCGACGATGATGGAGCGAAGCAGTTTCCCGATGTGTTGAAAAGTGCGAACGTTTCGTCCGATCATTTGGTGCGCGATCGACATCGCCCGACGACCGTAAAGACCAGGATCGTCGCGCACAGCCAGCACGTCGTTCGCGTCGATCAGGAACACGCCGACCGAATTTCTTCCGAGACCGAGAGCGCGATCATCGACAAGCTCCGATTGGAGATCGGGCGTGTCGACGCGATCGCAGTCTCCGACTACGCGAAGGGAATGCTCACGGATAAAGTCCTGAAGGATCTTTTCGCGATCGCGGCCGAGCACGGCAAACCGGTGCTCGTCGATCCAAAGGGTAAGGACTACGCAAAGTACAAAGGCGCCGCATTGCTTACTCCTAATCGACGTGAAGCCGCCGAGGCCTGTAATTTCGAAGACACCGGGGATGTCGTGAATAGAGCCGGAACGAAATTAATGGACGATCTGAATCTCGACGCTCTTCTTGTAACAGAAGGCGAAGAAGGCATGACGCTTTTTCGACGATCGCAGTCGTCGATCAAGATGGGCGCCGAGGCAAGACAGGTGTACGACGTAACCGGAGCCGGCGATACGGTCATCGCAACATTCGCCGTCGCGATCGGAGCCGGCGCCGACGTCGAAACTGCGGCCCGTTTGGCTAATGCTGCGGCCGGGCTGGTCGTCGAGCAGGTCGGAACCACCGCCGTTACCGTGTCCGCTCTCGAAGCCGCTCTTCGCAAAGAATAACGCGACCTTGGATCTCAAACGCATACTAGTTTTTCGTACCGGTCATCTCGGCGATACGCTTGTTGCCGTGCCGGCATTTCATGCGCTGCGAAGCGCGTTTCCGAATGCGGAGATCGCGTACCTCTCGAGCGCGGATCAAAAGAATCCGCAGTACGTTTCATCCCGCGACGTACTTCCGGCAAAAGGTTTGTTCGATGATTGGATCAGTTATCCGAACACGAGCGACATAAGATCACTTCTACGACTGGCGATGAAAATTCGCCGGAAAAAGTTCGATGCGGTCTTTTACATGATGACCCGCTACCGGACTGCCCGGCAGATCGATAGGGACAAGCTCTTCTTTCGTTTTGCTGGAATCCGAAAAGTGATCGGCGCGGAGTTTGTAAAGCGGCACAATCTCCCGTTCGAAATTCCAAAACCGGTTCCGCGGATCGAGAAGGAAGGCGACTTTTTGATTCGGCTCCTCCGCGAACGCGGCATCGTGGAACCGCAACTTTCATTCAAACCGGATCTATTGCTGACCGCCGAAGAGCGCGACACCGCACTCGAATGGATGCGATCGAAAGGTATTGCGGATTTGTCAGGACCGCGAATCGCGGTGGGACCGGGAAGCAAGTGGGAGTCGAAGATCTGGGAAGAAGATCGATACGCGCGCGTTGTCGAGAGATTGATCGAAAGTCACGATGTCGTGCCGATAATTTTCGGCGGTCCGGAAGACAAAGTGAAAGGCGATCGCTTGATCGAACGCTGGGGCCGAGGTGCGAATGCGGCCGGTGAATTGAATGTCCGGCATGCTGCGGCAGCGTTGCAGACCTGCGTTCTTTATCTTGGGAATGACACCGGAACGATGCATCTCGCGGCCGCGGTTGAAACTCCGTGCGTGGCGATGTTCTCGGCTGTCGATTGGGCCGGCCGGTTTGAGCCGTTCGGTGATCAGCACATTCTTTTTCGCCGTACGGTCGAGTGCGAAGGTTGTCACTCGGAGATCTGCATCAATCGAGATCACCGAAACAAATGTCTCGACCTGATCGCGGCCGATGGCGTGCTCGATGCCTGTGTCGAAGTGCTCGAGCGAAAGCAGGATGGGACGCAAACTGCAACGGAGATGAGATAGGCTGAGTATGAGAATTCTAATTTTCGGAGCGGGCGGAATGCTCGGTCACAAGTTGATACAAGTCCTCAGTTCGAATAACGAAGTCTACGGAACGTTTCGTGGCGGCGTTGTTGAACATCCGTCGCTCGAAACAATCGCCCGGGATCATTTCATCACAGAGGTCGTTGCGGAAGACGAATCGTCCGTCCGACGCGCCATCGAAACTGCGAAACCCGACGTTGTCGTCAACGCAATCGGCATCATCAAACAACTCCCGGACTCGAAGAACGTAATAACGACGCTGACTATCAACTCGATCTTTCCGCAGCGGCTCGCTCAGCTCGCCGACGAATTCACCTTTCGTCTGATCACCATCAGTACCGACTGTGTTTTCTCGGGCGATCGCGGAAACTATTCGGAAGCCGATATCGCGGACGCGATCGATCTTTACGGCAAGAGCAAAAATCTCGGCGAGGTGCACTCGGAAAACTGTCTTACGTTGCGAACGTCGATCATCGGCCACGAGTTAGGCTCCGCACACAGCCTTGTGGACTGGTTCCTTTCGAATCGCGGCGGCACGGTAAAAGGTTATGCAAATGCAATTTACAGCGGCTTTCCAACCGTAGTGTTTGCCAGTATAATCGACAACTTGGTCAACGCTCACCCGACAATTTCGGGACTTTATCATGTCTCGAGCGACGCGATCAGCAAGTACGATCTGTTGAATCTCATCAACGACGCATACGACGCAGGAATCACGATCGAGCGCGATGACGATTTCCGGATCGACCGAAGTTTGGATTCGACTCGATTTAGAAAAGAAACCGGATTCGCACCGCAGGATTGGAAATCGATGGTCGGCCTAATGGCGGCAGACGCGCAGGTATACGGCAAATGGAATCAGTAAAACCTCTCGAGAACAAAAGGATCCTCGTCACCGGCGGCACGGGGTCGCTCGGCCAGACACTTGTTCGACGACTTCTCACCGGCGAGCTCGGACGTCCGGCGAAGATCACCGTCTACTCGCGCGATGAAGCGAAGCAGCATTACATGCGGCTCGACTACATGCATCGCAAAGCCGCGACTGACGACGTCATTTATCAAAATTCGCAGGATCTGTTGAGCTTCCGGATCGGCGATGTTCGCGATTATGCGGCCCTGACCGCTGCCTTGCGCGATGCAGATGTCGTGTTCCACGCAGCAGCGTTGAAGCAGGTTCCGTCGTGCGAATATTTTCCGTTCGAAGCAGTGCAGACGAACATCGGCGGAGCGGCGAATCTCGTTCGCGCGATCCGCGAGAACGATCTCAACGTCGAGAAGGTCATCGGCATTTCAACCGACAAAGCATGCAAGCCCATCAACGTGATGGGAATGACAAAGGCTCTGCAAGAGCGTGTCTTGATCGAAGCGAATCGCGATTGTGCCCGCACCAGTTTTATGTGCGTTCGATACGGAAACGTGATCGCATCCCGCGGATCGATCGTTCCGCTCTTCGTCGAACAAGTTCAAAAGGGCGAAGGGATGACCGTGACTTTAGCCGAAATGACACGCTTCCTGCTGAGTCTCGACAGTGCGGTCGACACGGTTTTTGAAGCCGTGACAAAAGGAAAGCGCGGACAAACTTTTGTTCCGAAAGTTCCGGCTGCCAATATCGTCGATCTCGCGAAAGCGATTATGGGTGACAAGGAAATCCCGATCACGTACACGGGGATCAGGCCGGGCGAAAAGGTTCACGAGATCATGGTATCGAGCTGCGCGACACCGATGATTTCGTCCAGGCTCTGCAGACTGAGTACTCGTCACGCGACAACAACATCTCGATAGAAGAGCTTCGCGACCTTCTTGCATCGGCGAGCGACGAGATCAAATTCTTTCTCGCGGCAGGGAAGTAGAAAAACTTTTATATGAAGGTCATGACGATCTTCGGGACACGTCCCGAAATAATCAGGCTCAGCCTGGTCATGAAAATTCTCGATCAGCATTGTGAACACGTAACGGTTCACACCGGTCAGAATTATCACGAAAGCCTTAGCGACATATTCATCCGGGACCTGGACGTCCGGACGCCCGACGTGCATCTCGGGATCCGCGCGAATTCATTCGGAGAACAGATCGGGCAGATACTTAGCAAAGTCGACGAAGCTTTTGCAGAACACAAACCCGATAAGGTGCTGATCCTCGGCGACACGAATAGCGCTCTTTCGGCGATCTTGGCGGCACGCCGCGGCATTCCGGTATTTCATATGGAGGCCGGGAACAGATGCTACGACGATCGCGTGCCGGAAGAAGTAAATCGAAGGATCATCGATCATTCGAGCACGATCCTGCTTCCATACACCGAGCGCAGCAAAGAGAATTTGGTCGATGAAGGAATCGAACGCGAGCGCATTTTCGTCACGGGAAATCCGATCCGTGAGGTGCTCACAACTTTTGAGGAATCGATATCAAACAGTCAGGCACTTGATCACGTCGGAGCGAAATCATTCGAGTATTTTCTTGTCACCCTTCACCGAGCGGAGAATGTCGATATACCTGAACGGCTGACTAGCATCTTCGATGCATTTCAGTTAATCGCTGAACATTTTGCGAAGCCTGTCTTTGTCAGCGTCCATCCGCGGACGCGTGAGAAGTTGGACCAGTTCGGGATCAAACCAAACGACAAACATATCCGCCTACTCGACCCACTCGGCTTTTTTGATTTTGTTCATCTGGAGAAAAACTCGCTCGCCGTCCTCACCGACAGTGGAACCGTTCAGGAAGAATGTTCGATCTTCGGAATTCCGAACATCACGCTCCGCGATGTGACGGAAAGGCCGGAGACGATCGAATGTGGTAGCAACATTCTCAGCGGCGCGGATCGCGATACGATACTTGAAACGACCAAGCTCGCCGTCTCCCAGCCGGCATCATGGACGCCGCCGCGGGAGTACATGGTCGATAATGTCGCGCAAACCGTGAGCAAGATCGTCCTCGGTTACACAAACCTGCGTAAGCATGTCTCTTAAAATTCTCCTCGATTGGTAATGCAACGGAAGAAGGTCATGGTCTTTTGCGATTACTACCTGCCGGGCTTTAAAAGCGGCGGCGGTATGTGGACCGTTGTAAATCTAGTTGAGCGATTCAGCGACCGCTATGATTTTTATGTCGTGACCAGAAACCACGATGGAAAATCCGACACGCGTCCATACGAAAACGTCGTGTCCGGCGAGTGGAATTCAGTCGGATCTGCAAAAGTTTTTTATATCGACTCGTCGATGTTGAATATGCGCAAGTTCGCCGCTTTGGTTGATGAAGTTGCGCCGGATGCGGTCTTTCTAAACAGCGTATTCAGCACGCCGTCAATAACGTTTCTCCGGGCGCGAAAAAGTGGTGCGATCTCGAACGTGCCGGTTATCGTTTCTCCGTGCGGTGAGCTCGCCGCCGCCGCGCTAAAGCTCAAGGCGGCAAAGAAAAAGCTTTTTCTGACCTACGCGAAAGTTATCGGACTCTATCGCGACGTGATTTGGCGAGCGTCGTTCGACGCGGATGCGAACGAGATCCGTAACGCGATCGGAAATGATATCGAGATACTTTGTGCGCCCGATCTTCCCCCGCGGTCCATCCTTCCCGATTTCGATATTTCAGAAAAGCCTTCTAAACAATCGGGCTCGGTTCGATTCGTTTTCGTATCCCGCGTTGTTCGGAAAAAGAATCTTCATTATTTTCTCGAGCGTCTCGCGGATTTCGATGAAGGCGACATCACGCTTGACGTGGTCGGCCCGGTCGAGGACGCCGAATATTGGAAGCAGTGTCTTTCTGCGGCGGAAAAGTTTCCGAAGAATATTCGGCTGAACAACGTCGGAGCGGTTTCTTACCAAGAAACGCTCGAGTACATGAAGGCCTCGCACTTCTTCGCGCTGCCAACGCTAAACGAGAATTTCGGCTACGTTTTCATCGAAGCCATGGCGAGCGGATGCGGTCTTTTGATCAGCGATCGCACGGCGTGGGGTGATGTCGATAAACAGCGAGCCGGCTGGTCACTGCCACTCGAAAGGCCTGAACTTTGGACTCAAACTATTCGGCGTTGCATCGACATGGATAACGAAGAATTTGTTCGAATGTCGACAGCCGCGCGAGATTTGGCCGATACATGGCTGAGCGATCCGGCCAGCGAAGATGCAACCGCTCGGCTGCTCGAAAGAGCGATAAACCATTAATGCAGGAAGCGACAGAGGGCAAGACGCCCCGGCTATGGGTCGTCACCGAATTATATTATCCGGAGGAGACGTCGACCGGTTATTACCTAACGCGTATTGCTGAAGGTCTGGCCGAAGACCGGGATGTGAAGGTTCTCTGCGGGCAGCCAAATTACTCGGCCCGCGGCATCATTGCTCCGAGGCATGAGTTTCATAAAGGAGTCGAGATCTTCAGAGTGTCTGGTACAACTCTCGATAAGAATGTCATCCCGTTTCGGCTTATCAATATGCTCACGCTCGGCCTTTCCGTCTTCTTTAAGGCGATGCGGAACTTCCGAAAGGGTGACCGTGTACTGGTCGTCACTACGCCGCCGAGTATGCCCTTTATAGTCGCTCTTGCGGCGCTCGCGAAAGGAGCGTCGTATGTTCCGCTGATACACGACAACTATCCGGAGATTCTTGTCGCAGTAGGGAAGTCGCGTCCCGGTTCGTGGCTTTCGACGACGATCGATTTTTTCAACCGCTGGCTGTACAAATATGCCGAGAAGATCATCGTCGTCGGTCGTGACATGCATGATCTCCTGACTCGTAAGACGTCGGGGCTCGACGTTCCAATCGTTACGATCCCGAACTGGGCGGAACTGGAGTCGGTCAATCCGGCTCCGCGATCGGAAAACCGGCTTCTTGAAGAACTCGGCTTAATCGATAAATTTGTACTCTTGTACGCGGGAAATCTCGGACATCCAAACGATCTTGAGAGCATTATCGAATCCGCCGACAAACTTCGTGGCGAGGAGTCAATACATTTTGTTTTCCTCGGAACCGGGGCGAAGCGGAAATGGCTTGAGTTGCAGGTGAAGAAGCGGGTGCTCTCGAATGTTACGCTGCTCGATCCTCGGCCGCGGACCGAGCAAACGGTGTTTCTGAACGCGTGTGACATTGCGATCGTATCGCTTGTGAAGAATATGTTGGGCGTTTCGATGCCGAGCAGAACCTATAATATTTTGGCTTCCGGCAAGCCTATACTCGCACTCGCCGACGAAGATTCGGAAGTTGCTCGAGTAGTATCCGAAGACCGCGTCGGCTGGGTGGTGCCGCCTGGCGACGCAGGCGCGCTGACGCGTACGATTATGGACGCATTAAATCATCGGGACGATCTGCCGGCGATGGGGCGGCGATCTCGAGAATCGGCTCTCGCGAAATATTCGCTGAACACGGCGCTGGAAAAGTATCGCGACGCAGTATGAGTTCAGTAAGCCCAACGATTCAAATCGGTCTATTTTTGACGGCCTTTGCGGCGACAGTCGCAGGCGTGGGTTTGTTTCGCAGATGGAGCCGTCGTCGCGAGCTTTTCGATCTGCCAAATGAGAGGAGTTCGCACACGATACCTACTCCGCGCGGGGGCGGACTGATCATCGCGATCGTCTGCCTGGGGCTTTACGCTGCTTCCGCTTTATCTCTCGGACTTCCGATCTCGTGGGGTTATTTCGCCGGTGCGTTGCTCGTCTCGCTTGTAAGTTGGCTCGACGATCTATACTCGCTGCCGTTCTGGGGTCGTCTATTTGTTCACCTAATTGCTGCTGGAATCTTAATCACCGACGTCGGTTACTTGTCAGAGCTTTTTGTTCCGCTTACCTCGACGACGCTCTCAATCGGGAAACCTCTCGGAATCCTCGTCACAGTCTTTTGGATAGCCTGGCTGATAAATGCTTATAACTTCATGGATGGAATCGACGGAATCGCCGGCCTGCAAGCTACGGTTGCAGGAGTCGGGTGGTCAATTCTGGCCTGTTTCTTTGGACTTGATTCGACCTACTTGTTATCGGGAATCGTTGCGGCGTCGTCCATGGGCTTTCTGATTCATAATTGGCAGCCGGCCCGCATTTTCATGGGAGATGTCGGAAGCGCGTTTCTCGGATTTACTCTTGCCGCCCTGCCTCTCGTCGCCCGTTCGGAATCAAGCAGCGATCTTCCGGTGCTTCCGTTCGTCGGTGTTTTGTTTGTGTGGTTCTTTATCCTCGATACCGTATTTACTCTTATCAAGAGACTTATTGCACGACGCAGAATCTGGGAAGCTCACCGGGAACACATTTATCAGAAGCTCACGATCGAGGGCCGATCTCACGCGCAGGTAGCATTGATATACAACGCCGCTACCGCAATTGTGGTCTGTCTGGTGCTCCTGGCCGTAGCCCATTCTGGAATTTTTCCGCTATTAGCCTTTTTGTCCTTCACGATCCTGACGCTCCTCATCGGCTATCTAGGTTTTCGAAAAAAAACGTTGACCTAAATAACTAATGATGTTAGCTTTGCAGGACGCTGAATTACTAGGGGCTGCGTGGTTAGCGCGAGGTCTGGAAAAACTTTGAACTATCCGCGCCCTTTTGATCGAGAGTTGGTACTGGAATCCTATGGTGTGACCGTTAAGATCCAGTCCTCCGACGCCGATTTGCTCGCGGAAGCGGAGAAAACGGCTCGAACGGCGCTAGTAGGTTCGGTGAAGATCATTGAAAGTATGGATGCGAAGCAGGTGTTCGGTGTTTCATCGGACGATACTGGAACGCTTTACCTTTTCATGAACGGTGAGCGGATCGCTACTGATACGTTGAAGAAACGATTCTTTAAGTTCTTTAACGGTTTACTTCGCCTAGCCGTAGCCGAACATGCTCCGAACCGCGTCTTTGTTCATGCCGGGGTCGTCGGATGGAAGGGCAAGGCGATCATCATCCCGGCAAAGAGTTTCGGCGGGAAAACGACACTCGTTGCTGAGTTCGTCAGAAAAGGTGCGGAATATTATTCGGATGAATATGCAGTTTTTGACGAGAAAGGTTTAGTTCACCCGTTTCCAAGAGATTTATCGGTAAGGGACAATTCGTTCAAGGAACGTGATATCCCGGTAGCTGAGTTTGGGGGTATTGCAGGCACCGAGCCGATTCCGGTCGGGGCCGTGATTATCACTGAATTCGAAGAGAAAGGTGAGTGGCTTCCCCGGAAATTGACGGTCGGTCAGGGAATAATGGAATTGATTCCGCATACGATTCCGCGGAATGTTAATACCAAGTTTGCATTAAAAGTGTTGAACACTGCGGTAAGTGATGCAATAATACTGAAAAGTCATCGCGGAGAAGCGAATGACATTGCACTTAATCTTTTGTCTATATATTGACATTTTTACTAAGGTGACTAAAATTACCTAACCCCAGGAAGGTTAGTTTTGTTTTGGAGGAGAAAATGAATAACTCGCAACGCCCCATTGCACGAAAAAGCGGACTTGTAGTCCAAGAGGTCCCGGATGAGGTCCTCGTGTACGATCTCGATAGCAATAAAGCTCACTGTCTCAATCGATCAGCAGCTATGATCTGGAAATCGTGCGACGGTAATAATTCTGTTTCTGATATCGCGAAACTCGTCGAAGGTCAGGCCGGTGGTAAAGTCACGGAAGATTTTGTCTGGCTCGCGATCGATCAGCTAAGCGAGAACAATCTCCTCGAAAAGCAGATCTCTTCGGCATTTGAAGGCACGTCCCGTCGTGAAGTGATCAAGAAGATCGGCCTCGCATCGGTCATCGCAATTCCGGTGATCGCATCGTTGGTCGCCCCTCAGAGTGCCCTTGCTGCTTCCTCATGTGCTTGCACTACACCTGGTAACTGCGCGGTGTTGACCGGTTGCCCAAATCTAGCCAACTGCAATAGCAGCGGCGTGTGTGCTCCGTAAGGCTAAAGGTATTTTTTACAGACTAAAGCAGCAGGGAACCACCCTGCTGCTTTTTTAGCTTACAGAAATGAATGACGAACTCCGATGGCACTTGCTCAAGAAAAAGCAGACCGAGGAGCTGATTGTCCATGCGTTCGGAAGACTCCGCGAGAACGGCATCGAGCCGATTCTCATCAAAGGCTGGGCGGCCGGCAGAAACTATCCCGCCGATAAACCCCGCTTTTCGATCGACGTCGATCTCGTTGTTTCATCGGCTGACTTCGATGATGCTGAAAAGGCTCTCGCCGGGATAAACGGCGTCGATCTTCATCGCGAGCTTCGAGATCGGGACACGGTAGATTGGCAACACCTTTGTTCGCGTTCGGAGCTCGTCGAGCTGGACGGCGAACACATCAGGCTCCTCTCTGCTGAGGATCATCTTCGCGTGATCTGCGTTCACTGGCTGCTAAGCGGCGCCACCGATCGGGAAAGGTTGTGGGATGTCTTCTATGCAGTTCAAAATCGTCCGGCGAATTTTAGCTGGCCTTTATGCCTCGATATAGTTAGCGAAACGCGTCGAGATTGGGTCGTTTTAACGATCGGACTGACTCACAAATATCTCGGCCTAGACATATCCGAGCTTCCGTTTCGGGATCGAGCTGTCGAACTTCCGCCTTGGTTGACGAAGTTTCTTGAGAAGGAGTGGCTTGATGAATCCGGGCTTTGGCCGCTTGAGGCGACTTTGAAGGACAGACGCACGTTCTTACATCAACTCAGAAAAAGACTGCCGCCGAATCCGGTCCAGGCGACGGTCAATTGCGAAGGTAGTTTTGATGCGTATTCGCGCGTGCCTTATCAGATGCGTGACATTTTCCAGCGAGTCCGCCCTTCGATACATCGCATTGTTTCCACTTTGAAACATATTGCCCGTGCAAGAACAAAAGAAAGCAAATAGGATCCTTGCGATCGAATGCGCCGTCGAAAATGGAAGCCTCGCGTTGATCGAAGGAGGCTTCGTACTAGCATCGACGTCATCCGAAGTCGGCTTGGCGCCGTCGCGGGCCGAAGAGCTGATCCCGGCGGTCGACTTGATTCTCCGCAAAGGGAATCTGAGCCTGAAAGAGATCGACCTGATCGCAGTGTCGACAGGTCCGGGGAGCTACTCGGGAATTCGGATCGGCATCGCAACGGCGATCGGTTTGAAGCATTCGTTAAATGTGAATTGTATCGGCGTACCATTGCTTGAAGCGATGGCACTCGCGATCGGCTCGTCTGACGAGATCATGTCGGCCGTTCCGGTCGGGAAGCATGATATTGCTTTTCAGAGTTTTCGTCGCAATGCAGGCGACAACCTTGAATCGGCATCGATTCCTTCTGCCGCATCGGAGCAGGACTTTCTATCGGAACTTCGCAGTTTCGGTCGCTCGAAGCTTACCGCGCCCCCATCGCTGCTCGAACGTCTCCGAGCTCGGACAGCCGATGAAGTCGAACTTGTCGACGCGGGGCCGGCTCTTGCCGAAACTATCGGCCTTGCTGCAGTAATGAGTCACTTCGATTCATCGTCATTGGAGCCTCTTTATGTGAGGAATCAGGTAGCCCGCCCGACGGGATTTTGAAGAGTGGCAGCCTTTCACATCCAACCAGCTAGAGCCGAACATATTGACGACATGATCGATATCCAGGCCGAATGCGGCCTGAGTCCGTGGAGTAGGAATGGTTACGAAGCCGAGCTCGAAAGGGCCGACGCGATCATGCTGGTCGCGAAATCCGAAGAGGATGACGCAACGGTCGGTTTTATCATCGGTCGAGTGACCAGATTCGGACCGGGAGCGGACGGAATCGAAGCCGAGATTTACAATATTGGAACACGGCTGACATCACGCAACTCAGGTATCGGATCGAGGCTGATGACGGAATTCGTGAGGATCTGCTCAATCGAAAGCGTTCGAAGGATATCGCTCGAGGTGAGAGTCTCAAATCGCAGTGCAATAAGATTTTATGCTGCCAAAGGTTTCGTGACAGCGAGGCTTCGCCGCGATTTTTATACGAATCCCGTCGAGGATGCCGAAGTTATGGAACTTGGACTGGTGTAATCAACAAAAATCTTAAGGTGCTTGAAAATTGATGTGAACTTGGTTTAACATCGAGTTGAAACCCGACCACGTAATGATCCTAGAGCTTAGAGGCGGGATTCAAAAATTGAAAAGTGAGGAACAACACGCTATGGACATGTCGACCCCTGATGTTGTGAGAGACGAATTGATAAAGAGTAATTCAGCTTTCCGTGATCTCGTCCACCAACATCAAACGTACGAAAATCGGTTAAGCGAATTGGCCCACCTAACATTTCCCAGCGACGACGAACAGATCGAAGAAGTCACTCTCAAGAAGAAGAAACTACAAATCAAGGACGAGATCTATGCGATGATGCATGATTACTCGGTCTCGCATTAATTTTTGCACTAACACCTATTTCAAAGACGGCGCCAAGAGCCGTCTTTTTATTTTGCGGGACATTTCTCGCGACTAAAGAATGCTACCCCCGAAGGACTAGCGATGATCATGTTTTTTGAGTCCGGCGAAGCTGCGACATTTGATGACACTTCTTCCGCGATCTCGATATGGTTCAAAATCTTCCCTTTGCTCTGAGTGATCACGAAAACACCTCCGCCGCCCGCCACCGACATCACGGCGACATCGTTGAGTAGCAACGGGGCTTGTGTAAGACGACCCGGCAATCGGCGCTTCCATTTCACGTTTCCGCTTCGGGAAAGCTTATAGATAAAATTGTCGTTTGATGAAGCAAGATAATCGGAACCGTCGAGAAGTACGGAAGAGATCCGAGCTCCGTTCCTGAACGTCCATGATCGATCGCCGTCTGCAGAGATCGCGATCACACTACCTCGCTCGTCCCCGACCACGAGTCTGCCCGATGCATCGACGAGCAACGCCGTAGGCAAGAACTCCGACTTCCATAACTGTCGAGAGCTACCGTCGGTCAGCGACACATTCAAGATTTCTTTATTCTGATTTCCGAGAACGACCCCACTCCGGCCAAACCGCGGTTCAGCGGTCACGGGCGATGCAATATCCCGCTGCCAGATTATCCTTCCTTCAAGCCGGGTTAATGCAGAGATCGCGCCACCCTCGCCGACGACGATAACCGCCGCTGGATATGTTCCGATCCACGCATTATCCGACGATCTTATATCGACCCGCCACTCGGTAATGCCGGTCGCCCGGCTGATCGACCTCAAGGATGTTTTGCGAACTGAATTGCTCTCGGTGGTTTGAGAATTGGTCGCGAGCAGGATCGACGAATCGGAAAGGATGATGTTTGAAACGACCTCGCCTCCGAGCTCGCTCGACCAGATCCTGGATGCGTTGCCGGGGTCTATCGCGAGAAGATTATTTTCGCTGTCGACGATGTACACTGCCGATGAGTCGACGACGGGTACGATCCCCAAATTCGGCGAAAGTTTGTAGTCCCAGCATCGGCTAAAGATCTCGGGCTCGCCGGCTTGAGCGACACGGGGCTCAGCATACAAATCGGCGCGAACAGCATCAAAAATAATGAGCAGAAAAGCAAGAGTAAGGGCTTGAAAAGCGTAATTTTTTAGTGTTGCCCGGTGAGACATTAGTGCCGCGTGTATCGTCAAGTGAAGTGAATAAAGATTCTAACACAGCAAACTTGACCCTATGGATTGATGAATGTAATATCCGGGAACGTTGCAATTAAACAATCAGAAAGGAGACTCCTACTATGTCATTTAATAAAATAATCATTGTCGGTAATCTCGGTAGAGACCCCGAACTTCGCTACACACCTCAGGGAGTTGCAGTGTGTAATTTCTCTCTTGCGACTAACGAAAAAAAGCGTGACAAGTCCGGCGAGCTGCAGGACGTCACCACATGGTTTCGCGTAACTCTGTGGCGAAACCAGGCTGAGAATGCTGCGAAATATTTAACCAAAGGCCGGCCGGTTTATATTGAGGGAAGACTCGGTGTTGAAGAATGGACTGACCGCGACGGTAAGAGTCGTTACACACTCGAGGTCCAGGCAACAGACATGCAGTTCATAAGTGCCGGACCGCGAACTGAAGGTGACGAAGAATACTCCGGCGGAGGACCGGCTGAGTTTGCCGGTCCGGCAGACAGGTCGACCGGTGCCGCGACCGCATCGGCGCCCGCGCCTAGCGGCGACGACGATATTCCTTTTTAGTTTGAGAAGTAAATTAGGAAAGAACGGGCGGTCGATTTTATATCGACCGCCCGAATTCGTTTATGCGGCGGAACCGATCTTTCGAAATCGGTCGTATCGAGCCTTCACTAACTCGGACGGTCCAAGCTTTGCGACCTCATTCAGGTTTCGGATGATCGAATCTTTCAGTCGATTCGCGATCTTTTGGTATGCGCCTCGGCGCTTCGGAGATTCGTCGCCCTCTGGATCAATTTCCCACGCGGCACCTTCAGCGACAACCTCATCAACGACTCCGAATTCCATAAGGTCGGATGCGGTCAGCCGCAACGCCGCCGCGGCCAGGTCGGCTTTCGCAGCATCTTTCCAGAGGATCGCAGCACAACCTTCCGGCGAAATGACGGAATAGATCGAGTTTTCCATCATCAGGACACGGTCGCCGATCCCGATCGCGAGAGCACCGCCTGATCCGCCTTCACCAAGCACAACAACAATGATCGGAACTTTGAGTCCCGCCATTTCGCGCAGATTAAATGCGATCGCTTCTGCTTGCCCGCGCTCCTCGGCATCGATTCCGGGATACGCTCCCGGCGTATCGATGAATGTGATTATCGGTCGCCCGAATTTTTCTGCGAGGTGCATCAGACGAAGAGCCTTTCGATAGCCTTCCGGTTTCGGCATCCCAAAATTTCGATGCCTCCGCTGATTCGTGTCGCGTCCTTTTTGCTGCCCGATCACTAGAACCTCGTGACCTCCCAGCTTTGCGAAGCCAGCGACGAGAGCCGGATCGTCGGCGTAACGTCTGTCGCCGTGCAGCTCGACGAAATCCTCAAAAATAGAACTGAAAAGATCTGAGGAATATGGGCGATCGGGATGACGCGCGGTTTGGACGCGTTCGATCGCGCTCTTGTCGCTCTCTTTTGCCATAATCGTTGCACTCATAATATCCAATTTACTTCGCAGCCGCGATTTCGCAACTGTGTTTCCAAACGGCTGGACCCTTGAATGCGGATCGGTTGTGAGTGAAGTTTCACTTTTACATCATCGATCATCAGATCGAGATAGACTTCCGTCTTACCGCTCGCGTCGTTGAGTACGGTCAGTAGATCGTGGAGATACTCGTCGTCGAGCTTACTTGCCGGCAGCGTGATGTCGACCGACTTTGCGTTTTTCGGAAGAGCTTCCGTCAGCGAGCGAGCGTCGCTCAGGATGACTGTGATGTCCTGGCCTTCGGCCGATTCAACTTTGGCGTCAATGATTAGAAGCTCATCGTTTTTAAGGATCGAGGAAAATTTTCCGTACGCTTCGGACCACGCAAGACACTTTACGCCGGTCGAACGGTCCTCGAGGCGGAACATACAAAATCTATTACCTTTTTTGCTCTGGCGTACCGCGAATGCCGAGACGATTCCCGCGATCGTGATCGTATCTCCGGGCTTAAGGTCCTCATAGTCGGCAACATTCTTGATCCTGAGTCCGGATACAATTTCGCGATAGTTGTCGAGTGGGTGGACGGATAAATAAAATCCGACAGCCGCCTTCTCCTGCGTCGAAATTTCCGTCTGCGTCCACGGCCTTACGTCAGCGATCGCCTGCGTCAGAGCGTCGGTTCCAGACTCCTCGCCAAATAATCCGCTTTGACCGCGGGCCTTGTCGTTCCATGATTTTTGACTTAACGAAAGCGACGTGTCGATCGCCGAGAAGAGATTCGCACGCCATTGTCCGACCGCGACCTCTTCGGGTTTCAAGGAATCAAAAGCGCCCGATGTGATCAAACTTTCAAGCCCCCGTCTTCCGATCGCACCTTGATCGATCCGCGATACAAAATCGAAGAGGGAAGTGTAGCGTCCCTCGTTTCGCGCGTCGACGATCGCACGGACCGTTGTCGATCCGATTCCCTTTATCGCGCTCAGTCCGAATCGAACCGCGTCGTCAGAGGGAGTGAAGCCTTCATCACTCTCATTCACGTCCGGCGGAAGCAACTG
Organism: Acidobacteriota bacterium; assembly: GCA_003223025.1. GTDB lineage: Bacteria > Acidobacteriota > Blastocatellia > Pyrinomonadales > Pyrinomonadaceae > OLB17. Next base: position 1,446 of record QHXR01000029.1, on the reverse strand, counting down.
TAAGCCCATCGATCTGAGCTCGCTCGAGTACTTATAAACTTTCGCGCTGTCGTCGGCTTCGTGCGACAAGACGGCGGCGTAGAAGTAAGACGGATAGTGAGCTTTTAAGTACGCGGTTTGAAAAGCGAGATACGCGTACGCGATCGAGTGACTGCGATTAAATCCGTAGTCAGCGAACTGCGCCATCAGTGTGAAGATCGACTCAGCCTTGTCCTTCGGAATTTTATTTCCGACTGCACCCGAGATGAATTTCTCCTTGTGCACGTCCATCTCTTCGCGCTTCTTCTTACCCATCGCGCGGCGCATCATGTCGGCTTCGCCGAGACTGAAACCCGCCAACTTTTGCGCAAGCTGCATGATCTGTTCTTGATAGACAAGGACACCGTATGTGTTGACGAGAATGTCCTTCATCTCCGGAACGAGATACCGCACTTGCTTCTCGCCACGATGACGCGCGATGTAGTCGTCGATCATTCCGCCATCAAGCGGGCCAGGACGATACAGCGCGTTCAGAGCGGAAAGATCCTCTAGCTCTTTGGGTTTCAGACGACGACAGATCTCCTGCATGCCTCCGGATTCGAACTGGAACACGGCGTCCGTTCGTCCGTCACCGAAAAGCTGCATCGTCTTCTCGTCATTCAGCGGGATCGCGCTCCAATCGATTTCGACACCGGCCTTGGATTTCATCGACGCAAGGCAATCTGCGATAACTGTTAGAGTCGTCAGCGCAAGAAAATCCATCTTCAGCATTCCGACCTTCTCAAGATCGTTCATCGAATACTGACTTGTTAATTCGTCTTTCGCCGAAACTGCAACTGGCACGATCTCGTGAAGCGGCTTTGGAGAGATGACAACACCCGCGGCGTGAACAGATGAGTGTCGGGCGCAGCCTTCAAGTTTTAACGCAAGGTCGACGACATCTTTGATTCGCGGATCTGCCGCAACTGACGCTTTCAACTCGGGCACCATATCCAGTGCCATCGATATGCTCACGTTTCTACCGCGTATAGGCGGCGGGATCATCTTCGCGATCTTCTCGACATCGCCGTACGGCATGTTTAGCGCACGACCGACGTCCTTGATTGCCGCACGCGAAGCCATCGTTCCGAACGTGATTATCTGACAGACAGAGTCGCGTCCGTAAAGTTCAGTGACGTGATTGATGACTTCGCCGCGACCGCGGATACAAAAATCGATATCGATATCCGGCATCGAAATACGTTCCGGATTCAGAAAGCGTTCGAACAGAAGATCGTACTGCAGCGGATCGATGTCCGTGATTCCGAGGCAGTACGCGACGAGCGATCCGGCAGCCGAGCCACGGCCCGGCCCGACCGGAATCCCGTTCTCTTTTGCATACTTGATGAAATCCCAGGTGATCAGAAAGTAATCCTGAAAACCCATCTTGCGCATGACGGAAAATTCGCGTGTAATTCGCGCCGCATA
>QHXR01000028.1:129322-145737 GCA_003223025.1 Acidobacteriota bacterium | reverse complement strand
GATTTCTCGCTGTCGCGATCGATCACTTTATCCAGTACGTTTCGATCGCGCTCGTCGTCTGGATATTTGTTAGTGCGGCGGGATTCGGACAACAGGCGGGCATCATCGAAGAGGTCCAGCGTGAAGCTCCGAAGTGGATGATCGCGGCGATGATCTTTATCCTCTTTCTGCTTTTCGCGGGTTACTTTATTTTCTTCGAGTGGCTATGGGACGGACAGACGCCGGGCAAACGACTGCTCAAACTTCGGGTCATTCGCGAGGACGGTCGGCCGATCACACTTTGGGAAGCGATCGCGCGAAATCTGCTCCGAGTCTTCGATGCGATTCCGGGATTTCTTTTGCCGGTCTATTCGGTCGGATTGATCGTGATCTTTCTAAGCAATCGCGATCAGCGCGTAGGTGACATTTTTGCCGGTACTGTTGTCATTCGCGAAAGAACCGATGAGGCTCCGACGTTCGCCGATACATTCTCGAATCCGATCGCGGACGCCGCGTTTCGTCGCGTGCAAAAGCGGACGGAGTTCAATGCAAACGTCACGATACTCACGGCCGCGGAGATCGAAGTCATCGAAAGTTTTCTGCGTCGGCGATGGGATCTGACGGACCGCCAACGGATCTGGATGGCGTGGCGCATCGCACTTCCGTTGATGTATAAACTCAAGCCCGATTACGATCTTTCGACGTTTTCTTACGAGGGATTTCTCGAAGAGATCCTCCACCGTTTTCATGCTCGCCAGCGATTTTTGAATTAGCATTTTTGCCTTGCCGCGGGCGAACGTGTTAATTTGCGTTCATTGCTAAATCATCTGCAAGAATCACTCTGAAGATTTAAATCGTGAACAAAAATATCCTGGTAACCGGCGGAGCCGGATTCATAGGCTCACACTTAGTCGATACTTTGCTTGCCGAAGGCGGTTGGAATGTCACGGTCGTCGATGACCTTAACGACTTGTATTCTCCCGAGATCAAGCAGTCGAATCTCGAATCTGCACGGCGGAATTCAGACTTCGAATTTATCGAGCTGGACATCCGTAACTCGGACAAATTGCGACAAATATTTGATCGGCAGAATTTCGATTGCATCGTTCATCTCGCCGCCCGCGCCGGCGTCCGTCCGTCGCTTTGCCATCCCAAGCTTTATGTCGAAACAAACATCGACGGAACGTTGAACCTGCTCGAGCTCGCACGCGATTTCGAGGTCAAGCAATTCGTGTTCGGCTCGTCGAGCTCGGTTTACGGCATCAATTCCAAAGTCCCTTTTGCAGAAGACGATCGGATCAATCAACCGATCTCGCCCTACGCGTCGACGAAAGGTGCAGGGGAACTTTTGTGTCACACGTATTCGCACCTGTTTGATATTCGGACCGTCTGTCTCAGGTTCTTCACGGTCTACGGCGCGCGTCAGCGGCCCGATCTCGCGATCCATAAATTTTCGCGACTTATCTCAGAAGGAATGCCGATCCAGATATTCGGCGACGGGACGACGCGACGAGACTACACGTACATCGACGACATCATTCAGGGCGTGCGTGCGTCGATCGATTACGATTCCTCGATGCACGAAGTTTTCAATCTTGGCGAATCGGAGACGACGGAGCTGAAGCGATTAGTTGAATTGATCGAGGAAAGTCTCGGGAAGAAAGCGATCATCGATCGACAACCGATGCAGCCCGGCGATGTGCCGATCACGTTCGCCGATATTTCGAAAGCGAAGCGTCTGCTCGGTTATAGTCCAACGACCAAGATTGAGGAAGGTATTCCGAAGTTCGTCGAATGGTTTTGCGGGTCCGAATCGGCATTCGCCCGGCGCTGACTCTGCGATCAGCCCGACACTTCCATTCGCTGGAGCAGATCCTGAAATCGAGGGTTCGACCGGAGATCGTCCCACGTCGGGTCCGTCTTGAGACCGAATCGCTGCGATCCCGAATTGAGCATTTTCTCGAGATACGAGATAGCCGCTTCTTTATCGCCCATCCCGTCATAGATCAGAGCAAGATTATAAAATGAAGCCGGAGCGTCGTTGGAATGCGATGCTATTTCCGCGACCATTTTTTCAGCCTTCCGTGTATCGCCTGCAAGTGCATAGGTTCGGGCAATTCGAGCTTCGACCCCGCCGCGTCCGCCGATCCGCTCGCCCGCATCGCTCTCATGTTGAAGTGCGATCGTCTTTTCATACTCGGCAAGTGCCTCATCAAATAATGCTTTTTTCTCGAATGCCCAACCGAGTTGAAGATGCGCGATCAGAAAGTTCGGATCGATCTCGAGAGTCTTTCGGTACTGCTCGATCGCTCGATCGTAGTCGCGCATGAGATAGAAGATCCTTCCGAGCTGTGCGTTATGCGGAAGCGAAAGCGGATCGAGCTCAAGTGCACGATTCGTTTCTGCCAATGCCTCTTCGAGTCGCCCGAGCCCCATTAAGTGAGCTCCGTACCATCGGTGAGCTGCTCCGTCATTCGGGTTCAATTCGATGGCCCGCTTGAATTCCGCTTCAGCATCTTTCCAGTCCGACGAATAGTTCTTCACCAGTGCCAGCGACGTGCGCGCCTCGGCTAGCGAAGCATCGAGGACCAACGCTTTTTCTGCCGCGTCCCGAGCCTTCGCGAACATCTCACTCGGAGGCAGGATCTGCCAACTTCCAAGCGACGTATAGCAGTCCGCCAATCCCGAATACGCGAGCGCATTCGTCTTGTCTATTTCAAGAGATTGCTGAAAGTACTCGATCGCCTTCTTGTATCCTTCGGCGGTTCGTTTATTCAAAACGTAACGACCGAGAAGATATAGCCGGTATGCCTCGGCGTTCTCCGTGTAGCGTTTAGTAAGACGCTCTCGTTCCGAATCGGTTAGTTTGATCGCGAGCGAGCGTACGAGTTCTTCGGTGATGGCATCCTGCATGGCAAACAGGTCGGTTCCGGTCTGCTCGCCTTTATCGGTCCAGAGCACCGAACCGTCCGCGACGTTGACGAGCCTCGCCGTCACGCGAACTTTGTCGCCGTCGATCTGGATGTTCCCATCGACGATCGCATCCACCTCTTGTTCCTTACCTGCAGCGAGCGGGTCCTGATCGATCTGTGCATACTTTCGCACTGCGCCGATCGGCCTTATCTCAACGCCTCTGATACTGCTCAGTCGAAATATCAAAGTGTCGGCGATGCCCATCTCCAGAGCCTCGTCCCGCTTTTCCGCGAGGAGCGGTTTGAAGGGAAGTACGGCGATCGATCTCAGCCCAACGCTCTTCGGCGCGTCCGGTTTTCGAAACAAATAAAAAGCGAGCACGGCGCCGCCGATTAATAGGATCGCGAGAGGAACGGCGAAACGTCCGAGCGTGGACGAAGCCGGAATGGGAGCCGTCTGATCGGTCTCCGAAGATGCGGTCGCGACCGTCGCCGGCGACAAGCCGTGCACGTCGGCAACGAATCTGTATCCGCGGCCGGGAATCGTCACGATATATCGATGCTGGTTCGGGCTCTCACCCAGTGCCTTTCGGAGCGCCGAAATATTTACAGTCAGGTTCGCTTCCTCAACGAAGCTATCGGGCCAGAGTGCCTGCATCAACTCTTCCTTAGTCAGAACCCGTCCGCTGTTCTCAACCAGGACGAGAAGAGTTTCAAAAGCCTTGGGTGTTAGCGGGACAGCAGATTCGCCCTTGAGCAGCCGCCGGCTTTTGGGATCCATCCGGAACGGTCCGAACTCGTAAAAAGTATTTTCCCGATCGCTCATCACCACGTTTGGAAATTCTTGGAAAATTTTAGCCCGATATTTAGGACATTTGGGCCGCGTTCCGCACATTATGCGGCGTAACGAGCGATAGATTTCCTTGATTGAAACTCGCTCGGACGACAAGTTTAGCACCAAGCAAAAGGTAATGAAACAAGTTCAGAAGACCGCCGCCAGCTCGGCGGTTCGGAGAAAAAAGTATGAAAAAACAAATCAAAACGGACGCTCACTTTGCGAATTTCCGTTCTGTTCGCGCTGACGGTTCTCGTCATAACAACTTCTTCCGCCTCGGCGAATGTTCATGCGCGTTTCAGTCTCGATTCGCCATCGGGCGGCCCGTTTCCGTCTGATCGGTATACGACGATCGATCCAACACAAAACACCGGACTTCGAATAGATCTTCCGAAGCGGGACTGTTCCGTTCGTCGGTCGGACTGCGAAGACATCGATCTTTTAAATACTCTCGATGGGTTCAACATGCAGCCGCGACTTTCGATACCGTTCGACGGCCCGATCGATGTCGATACTGTTTCCAGTTCGACCGTATTTTTGATCAGCCTCGGCGACACGCTCGATCTGCGCGATGGCGGCGGCCGCCGCGTCGGTATCGATCAGATAGTCTGGGATGCTTTGACGAACACGCTTCACCTGCAGACCGATGAGCTTCTGGAACAGCACACCCGATACGCTCTTATCGTGACGAGCGGTCTTCGCGACGAGTCGGGAGCGCCGGTCGAGGCAAGCGAGTCCTTCCGCCGTTTCCGGCGCGGACTGAACTTCGGGCAGTCAGAAGGCAATCTCGAATTGAAGAACTATCGCAAGCAAGTGCTCGACGCGCTAAAGGCGGCGAGGGAAGTTGGTGTCCCGGAAAATCAGATCGTCACAGCAAGCGCCTTTACGACTCAAAGCGCAACGGCAATGCTTGAAAAGATCCGCGATCAGATAAAGGCCGGAACGCCCGATTCGGCGAATTTCAATCTCGGGCCTGCAAGCTCACGAACGGTGTTTCAGCTTGATCGAATGACGGGTATGACATGGAATCAACAGAGGACCGCTAACTCCGCACCTCTTACACCGGTCGCCGTTAGTCCGGCGCTTCTCCGCCTCATTCCTGGTGCGGTCGGCCAGGTCGCTTTCGGGAAATATTCTTCGCCGGATTACACGGTCCATCCAGGCGAACATATTCCACCGATCGGCACGCGGTCGGGCACGCCGATCGTTCAAAGTTTCAGCGATGTCTACTTCAATCTATATCTGCCTTCAGGTCCGAAACCGGCGGGCGGATGGCCGGTCGCGATCATCGGTCACGGTTCCGGCAGCAACAAGAATAATGTTGGAGCGAACGTCGCCGCGTCGTTCGCGGCTCAAGGAATCGCGACGATCGCGATCAACGAGATGGGACACGGCTTTGGTCCAAACGGCACGATGACCGTAAGTCAAACCGATTCGCCTTCCGTAACTTTCACTGAGGGCGGACGCGGCATCGATCAGAATGCGGACGGGATCATCGAGAGCCGTGAGGGCGACGAGGTACAGTCTCCGCGGATGTTGCAGCTCAATCGTGACGGACTGATCCGGACACTCGGCGACTTCATGCAGCTCGTTCGAGTGATAGATGTCGGCATGGATGTCGACGGCGACGGGGCGAGGGATCTCGATCCGTCTCGCATATATTATTTTGGTGCTTCTCTTGGTGGTATCTACGCAACGGTTCTTGCGGCGGTGGATCCGCAGATAAGCGCTACCGTGGCAAATGTGGCCGGCGGCTCACTGATCGAAAACCGGCGCCTGTTCGCCGGTCCGGATTCGTTCAGATCGAGGCTCGCGGCGCTCTTCGCCGCCCGACAGCCTTCGCTGATAAATGGTCCGGGCATTAACCGCATTGCGGGAGTTGCGATTCCCGGTCCGGGTTTCTTTAACGAGAATATGCCGTTGCGAAGCGGCGTTTCGATGGCCGTCGGATTTACGGACGGCACGAGCGGGATAATTCACTCGCCGGTGATAAACACGACGCCGGGTTCGAGCGAACTGCAGGAATGGTTTGACCGCGCGGCGTGGGTTGCTCAGTCCGCAAATCCAGTCGCCTTCGCACCGCATTTAAGAAAACGTCCGCTGGCCGGAGTGCCGACCCGACCCGTTCTGTTCACATTTGCAAAAGGCGATCAGTCGATGCCGAACCCGAGCACGACCGCTATTCTGCGTGCCGGCGACCTCGCCGATCGAACCGTTCTGTACCGGCACGATCTTGCGTATGCCGAGCTGCCGGGATTGCCGAAAGATCCGCATCTCTTCACGGTGGGAACCGGAATGGTCCCGTTCCGGCCGATCGCTCTGGAAGCCCAGAGACAGTCGGCGATATTTTTCGCATCGAACGGAACGAACATCATTCAACCGTCCCCGGCGCGGTATTTCGAAGTTCCGATCCAGACGACGCTGCCGGAGAGTCTGGATTACATTCCGTAGGATCGTCGCAAATAACGAACAAGAGTCGCGGAGCGACATGTGAATTTAATCTCGAAGCGACGGCTAAATTCATATGTCGCTTGGCGACCTACGTTCGAAGACTTCGAAACGTGATCGAATATCGAAGCTCTTCAACTTCGGGAATGCTGTGTTCCCACTGATCTCGAACCTCTCCACGCATAAGGTAACAGGATCTGGGATCGAGGATGTGCGTGTACCGCTGCCAGCCGTTCGATGCTCGTCGACGAAGTCGAAACAATGAGCGAGACAGCAGAGATACGCCGATGACGTCCTCAAACATCGGTCGGTCGCGATGCCAGCCGATCGGAGTCCCCGGACTATACTCCGTTACAAGCGCATGAGGCAGGTCGTCCGCCGTGAGTCCGGCGAACGCGGCGGCACGCTCACGGAGCGGCAACAGGAAATCGGGAATGGATTCCTTGCTGACGATCACCTCCTGCGCCGCGTTGTAATGCCATCCGAACGCCAGCGTCTTACGCTTCGCAAGGTATCCCTGAAATTCGTATTCCTTTAATGGCAGTCGTTCGATGTGGTCGATGAGGATCGACTCTTCTTCCATCGAGATGATGCTTTTTGTATAACGAAATCCGTCGGGCGGGTTTATCAGCCGGGTTGTTTTGCGAGTCTTTAGCACTCGTCATTTGATTCGAATGCTCTGCTTGAAGGTTGGAGAGAAAGTTCAGTCTAAAGAGCGCGGCAGATCTCTTTTCCCCACGGAGTCGAAGTCGCGCGTTCGACCTCTTTCTTCAGATCGGAATACTTCCAGTCGTTACGCTGCAGGATGTTGCCATCGGCAAGTTCGATTCGGTTGATTCGAACACGTTCTTCGAAAAGTTTTTGATCCGGTTTCGCCAAGCTCTCCACGGTGAGAACGTCACTTGGGGCCAGCGTGCTGAATGCCGACAGCAATTTCTTTTCCCCATGCTTAATTTTCACACCGCAAAGGAATTGTCGGCGGACGACGTTTTCGGGACGAGCGATCTCCTTGAATTGATATTCCCAGAAGATAACCTGCACGGCCTGGCCCGTATCATTTCGAACTTCGGCATCGTACGTGTATCCGATCACATCGTCAGGCTGCGGAGCTCGCGACTGCTGCACCGCACGATCCATCGCGGCACTTCTACCCTCGATGCTGTCGTCATACGGATCCCGCGGATTGTCGGTCCGCGCTTCACGGGCTTTTCGTTGGAAGTATTTGTCGTCGACATTTACCGGCCGGGCCGGGCCGCTTGCGGGGATCTCGGTCTTCGGCGCCGGTTTGTTTGTCCTGAACCAGTGGGACTCGAGAATTGATACCGGATCCTGGGCGAACGAGTACGACGACAGCACGATAATGAGAATTGATGTTCGGGAAATAAAGCTCATCTCATTTAACTCGAATATAGCGCTATTCGTTGAGCCACGGAACAGATTTTAGCGCCCACTCGCTGTCCTGATATTTTTCCGTGAACGTCTTCGCGACGTCTGCCAGCACCGTGTGATCATGCGTCGAACTGTAATTACTTACTCCGCGGTAGTAGACGGCCTCGGGAGCGAAGTGCGAATCGGGATTTTGATCGAGCACGTTCGAGTAATGCTTTTCCGCGTTCGCAAAATCCTTCTTCATAAACGCGACGCGTCCGAGCCCCATCTCGAGAAAAGCGCGGAACTCATCTTTCGAAAGATACCCTTCGAGCCGGTACCGCTCTTTGCCATCCGCATTCGATACAAGAACCGTCGGCGTCCAGACCACATCAAAGCGATGAAAGTTTTTTCGATTCTCGTTAATGTGAACACCAAGCGGGACAAAGTTCTCGTTGATGAACGACGCGAGGTCAGGGTTCTCGTAAGACTCGGCTTCCAGCCGAGCACAACCACCTCAGGCAGGCGCCGCGCTGAAATCGATGAGTAACGGTTTGTTCTGCTCTTTCGCCGCAGCGAGCGCCTCGTCGGCGTCTTTGATCCAGTTTACAGACATGATGATTCCTCCAGTACGACAATGATATCAGGCGGTGCAAGGGCGACCGGGCTCAGACTCATCGCTTTCCTGACTCGGCTATTTTCCTCCGTGTATCTTAGCGAACTCGGGCGATCGGCCGTACGCGATACTACAGATAAGCCGGTCCGCGATGTTTAGATGAAGCAAGCAAATTTCAGAACGATTTAGGACAGGAAGGAGTCTACGCGGGTAATGTGAAAAGACCGTTTGATATCGGCCCGCGAATGCGCAAGGTCGTCAGATCTCGGATTCAACGAAACTTGGATTTAGCTCGCGAAGCGAGCGGCGGCATAAAGCCCCGGGTGGAGCAAAGCGAAACCCGGGGTAACGATGCCATATGGTGCGAGCTCGCGGATGCGAGCGACGGACCGTCCAATTCGGATACTTGCTTCGTTACGACGAGTGCACGGTCTAACAAATTGATAATTTATGTAGGCAGCACCTAGCTAACTCCCATGGCAAAATCCTATACGAATCTTCTCTATCACCTCGTCTTTTCAACCCGCGATCGCCGGCCGTTGATCACACCTGATCGCCGCGCCCGGTTATATGAATACGTCGGTGGAGCAATTCGCAATGAAGGCGGAATCTCGCTCGGGATCGGCGGAATCGAAGACCACGTGCATATTCTTGCAAAGCTTCGCCCTGACAAAGCATTGTCAGATTTGCTCCGGACCCTGAAAGCGAATTCGTCGGGCTGGATGCACGACGTGTTTCCCGCTGCGAAAAATTTCTACTGGCAGAACGGGTACGGAGCATTCTCCGTGAGTTCGTCCCAAGTTCCGGTTGTATCGAATTACATTGCCAATCAGGACAGGCATCACAAGAACACATCCTTCAGAGATGAGTTCATCCAAATTCTACGCGCACATAAGGTCGAGTTTGACGAGAAGTATTTGTGGAAATAGGCGTGTGACTTTTGGTCCGCCGCTCGCATTCGCGAGCTAACATAAAATTGTCATGTACTACCCCGGGTTCCGCTTCGCTCCACCCCGGGGCTTTATGCCGTCGCTCGCTTCGCGAGCTAAGTTCCCGAAGTTTGTTAATTCAATTTCGACCCGATCGCCTTTAACCAATCCCACGGCTTCTTGATCGCTGGGCCGGCTTTTGCGATATAGGAGCGTTTCTTTGACTTCGGAAAGCCGCGGAATTCGCAGTCGGAATCATTCGGATTTCGATTGTAACGGATGACGACGTTCTCGAACTCGCTTGAAGACGCGGGTTCCGATGGAGCCGGCATGAAGGCAGGCTTTGCTGCGCGGATCTCTGTCGATGCAACTCGCTTTGCCGGAGCGATCGCACCGTTTCTTCTTTGCTGCTTGGGAGGAGCAACGGTTTCAGATTCCGTAACGGTCTCAGCCGTACTCGCAATATGGTGCGAGGCGGCGGGTAAAGGTCGCAACATGGCTACTTCGTCGATTGGTTCGGCAGACGAACTTAGCAGCATCGTGTAAGTCACGAACGCAAACTGCACCGTAACTAAAGCAATGATTCCAAGAACTAACTTTCGCATGGTGATGGGGGCTGAGGCGGTTAAACCGGGTTCAACGCATTATTAGTATAAACCGTGGCTCGAAAGGTTGGATAGAAATTTCAAATGAGTCGTGAATTATCGGCGAGTTAATTATCTGCGAAGCCAGATGGTAGAAGGGTTCCGATAATCAGTGATTTGTCTTACCCGTCCGAATTCATCGGTTCCCAGAGCTCGACCTTATTTCCATCCGGATCCATGATCCACGCAAATTTTCCGTTCTCCTCCGAGTCCGGACCTTTTAGAATCTCGACACCGTTTTGTTTTAGCTGCTCGAGCATTTCGTCCAGGTCATCCACGCGATAGTTGATCATGAATGAAGACTCGCTCGGGCTGAACCATTTGGTGTCATGGTCCGCTGTGCTCCAAACCGTGAGGCCGCCATCCACGACTTTGTCGTCAGTCCATTTCAATATCGATCCGCCCCAGCTCTCGAGAGTGATGCCGAGGTTCTTCTCGTACCATGCCGCGAGTTCGGATCCCTTGCCCGCACTCTTAAAAAATACTCCGCCGATCCCCGTTACCTTTGCCATTTGGTTGTCTCCTGTTCTTTGAATCTTAACCGAAGTCTTCGAATCGGGCGCGCGGCGATCAGTATCGGACGATGAATACAAAAATTCGAAGATAGAGAATCGTTAACAACATCAGCGAGCCCGCCACAAGAATTCCCAGATCCAAATTTCTGTCACGCGTATGCTTGCTGAGCCCGACGTAACCTGCGAGTCCCATTAATCCGCCGAGGGTATTCATGATGACATCGGTGATGTCCGACGCGCCGATGCCGAGAACATACTGGATAATTTCAGCCAAAAGGCTAAATGCGAATATTGTTCCGATCTTATATTTGAAGAGAACCTGTTTGAAATTGACACCGAGCATCACTCCGAATGGTATGAAGGCGATCACGTTCGCGATCATTTCACTGTTGCGAGCGTATGCAAACGGAATCAGGTTGAGACTTCGCGTTTGAAAATCGCGTATGACTGCGAACGGGTCGTAGGAAAATTTGAACAGGACTAGCCACAGCAGGACGAGAAGGTATGCGGCGAATAATGTTCTGGAGAATGCCCTCATAAAAATAAACCGTCGAGACGGAGAGACGCTGAGGAAAATACTTCCGCTTGTGAACCGATTTCTCCGTGTCTCCGCGTCTCGGCGGTTAATTTTTTATGAGAACACCGAAGACACGGAAAACGGAGAACATTAATTAATAATTTCTCCTTTAACATTCGCTAGCTTGTCTCGCCATTGTTGCAATTGTTCGGGTGTTTGTCTCACCCAATCCGTGACTTCGCCGACGATTCTTAACGGTGCCGCGCTCCGGTACGAGCGTGTCGGGTTACCGGGAAATTTTTTGTCGGTGACGTTCGGGTCATGTTCAAAACTCCCGGTCGGTTCGACGATGTAAACACGTTCGGGTGAATCACCGCTTGCTAACGCGGCCGCAAGCCCCGCACCGTTTGCTATCGCAGTGAAATAGATGTGATTCATTACGAGATCGGATTTGTAATTAGAAGTGCCTCCCGGCGTCAGCAGATCGCCGACCTGCAGATCGGCGCGCGTTCCGTGATAAAACGGTCCGTCATCAGACGGGTTGTCCGTGAACGAATTTGCTAATTCATAATTCTTTTTCGCGTCCTCGAGCTCGCCCAGGTCCTCGTGGCATTTGGCAATGTTCGAATACAGGGAAGGAAACGCGGCCTTGACGGATGCGTCATCTATTTTTAATGCGAACTGCAAAGATGTCTCGAGCCATTTCAATTTGTCGCGAACATTGTCCTGATGTCGGGCGACATAGTAAGCAGCGGTGAACTTTTCGAAGTCGTTCGTCGATTCGTTCCAGGCTTGAAGAAATAATCTGCCCGCTCCTTCAGGTTCGTCTTTATCTTCCATGCCCATGCCTTGAAGACAGAGTTTGATCACATTGTTATTTGGATTGAATTCCATTTGGTCAAAACAAAAAGGTCTTTACGAGAATCTAAGAGCGGGGGCAAGCCCGCCTTCCCGACCTGCGAATGATCGTAACTTGACTTGGTAACCTCGAATCTCGAGATCAACGAATTTACTGCACACATTCGCAGGTCAGGAAGGCGGGCTTGCCCCCGCTCCTGCGCGCTTAAGCCCGAGGCAATTAATTAAAACCAACTTTCCCCTTCACCGAATCGAACAGTTTCTTCGAATTGTATCCGACACCATTTCGAAAAACGTACTGGATCTTTTTAATGTCGCTGATGTTCTTCGATGGATCGCCGTCGATGATCAAAAGATCGGCAGATTTTCCAACCTCGATCGTCCCGATCTTCTTATCAAGATCCAACGCCATGGCGCCGTTTAGAGTTGCAATTTTTATCGCCTCGAGCGGAGTGAAGCCTCCGGCTTCGACCAGTAATTCTATCGCCCGCCAACTACCGTATCCGGCCAATGTTCCGCCGATGCCTGTCGGGTCGGTGCCGACGGTGAGCAGACCGCCCATGTCGGAAAACATCTTTTCCATCTTCGCCATTTTTGCAAAAGCCTTATCTTCGCCGGGAGGTTTCGCCGCCTTCATCATTGCGGAGATTTTTGAGTAAGAATCCTTCGTGTCGGGTGACATCGCGGCGACGGCTTCATCCGACGCGACGCCTTCAAAGACGGCGAGGGTTGAATCGATGACGACTTTCTTATCGACCAACCGCTGAATCAATTGTTTGGCGCGATCACTTTGGAGATCCAACTCTCCCAATGATCCGCTGGCGCTCGGCCCTGCAGGACATTCGTTTTCTTTCTTGCCCGCGACGAAATCCGTGCTCGCACCGAATCCGTGTTCCAGACTGTCCATTCCTAATTCAGCAGCCTCCGCATAAGTGACCGCACACAGATGACCGGTAATTTTTAACTTTCTTTTATGAGCTGCATCGATGGCGGCCTTGAGCGTCGGTTTATCGACACCCATATATGCCTTGAACGAAGTGAAGCCCTGATCCGCCCAGTAATTCACAAACGCCGCGGCTTCTTCCGGCGTTTTGTTTTCCTTCATCTGCGGAAACATCGCGTTTTTCCCCTCGATGTACGGCGCCGTCAGATCGATCGAAGGGCCCGGAAATAAACCGAGATCGATATCCTTCTTTATTCGAAGATCCGAGTACGGCTCGACGCTGCCGGTCGTTCTGATGGTCGTCGCTCCGGCCGCGAAATAAAGGCGCGGAAAGCTCAACGGCAATTGTCGAACGTTGAGGTAGAAAGGATCCAGTGAGAACGCCGATATGTACAAATGCTCGTGCATCATCACCAGCCCGGGCATGAGTGCTTTGCCATTCAGATCGATTATTTTTCCGTCCGGCGGCGTTGTCGCTTTTGCATCATCGCCGATCCATTCGATCTTTCCGTTGCGGATGATGACCGTCTGATGCGGTTTCGCCGCGCTGCCTTTCCCGTCGATCAGAAGCACATTTTTGAAAACAGTGACCGGGTCGTTGTACTCGATATATTTTTTTGACTCGGCGCTGAAGTTTATTTGAGAAAAAATGTTCGAGGAAAGGCAGATCGTTATTGCGATCGAAACTAGTGCTTTCATAATGTTTTTAGTCGAACGGTATTAGCAACGAATGAATTTGAGCTTAGCGTTTTGGCGAAACGAGTTCGATATTGAACTCGCCCGAGTACAAAGGGCCGCGTTCGACGACAAGATATTGTGGCTGCTTATCAGCGAGGTAATTGTGCCCGGCGCAATCCTCTGTCGGTGCGTAACCGCAATTTTTGAACTGGACGATCAGTTTGTATCTGCCCACTCCTAAGAAGAGTTTATAGTGACCTTCGGCATCTGTGTTCGTTGCGACCAAACAGTCCTTGCAACCTTCCCGTTGGAAAACTAAATACTGGCCGGAGGCAGGTATCTGTTCGTGGTTCTTTTCGAGATAAACAACGGTACCTTTGACCTGTTGGATACGCCCGTCATATACCTTGGCATCCTCCTCGGAATACGGCTTGTTCTTTTGGCCGTACGCCCAACCTGAACAAACGAATACAAGAATCAGAATAAGCGGTATTTTGTTTTTCATGATTAATCGTTACCTAATGGAAGACCGGCCTCACGAGAAAGTATTTCATGAGCCACCTTTTTCATTCTGAGCCTCGAATCCAAATCGTATTGCCGCTGCAAACACATCGGTGTTTATATCTTTTAGAGTTTTAAACTTAATGCAGTACCCGGTCACGCTTGCCTTGCCGAGATCTTTTCCATATGTCTCGGCTAAGTATTTCTTATCTTCGATACCCATGATGTAAACAGAGATCCCGGTTTTGTTTGCGCTCAAACCGATCTGATAAAACTCGCTGACTATTCCATCGGCGTATTTGTGGTCGCGAGACCCGTACCCGATATTCGGATTAGAGACGGTTTTGCCTTCACTGTTTTTACCATCGAGGAACCATAATTTACATCCCGGCATTACTTCCTGAATGACGCGGTGCAACCCTTCCATGTCGCTGCGTTTTGGTTCGGGTTGGCTGTCGATGTAATTTTTGATTTGGTCTTTTACTTTCATAGAAGAATATAAAAATTTAATTTCGATCGCCTTGTGGTTCATCTTCGTTCATTGAAAAGCTCAACTCTTCTTGGCCTTAGCCCAATATAAATTGCCCCGGTGCTTCAGCCCGGGGCTGGCGAATAAAAAATTCTTGGCTTTAGCCGAAAATCCCCTCGCAGCGACAGAAGTTTGGCTAAAGCCCTGAGCTGGATGGGACCGCTCACCCCGGGCTGAAGCACCGGGGCAATTTATATTGGGCTAAAGCCAGGAATGCATCTATCGATAAGAGCCATTACTTTCCAGGCTTCGCATCGAGAAAGTCGTTGATCATCGGGACGATCGTTGTCATGCGGTTCATCAGCGTGACGTGGGTTGTGTTGGGCAAAATAGCGAGTCTCGATTCCGGGTGCGGCTGCATGTCGCCGAGTATGTCTCCGCCCTTGAGCCGATACATTTCCGCAATGTGCTCGAGCCGTACGCTGTCTGTATCGCCGTGAATAAAAAATATCGGAGCCTTGGAGGCTTTGAGTTTGTCGGCACCAAAGTCGAATGGTCTTAGAGCCGTCGCTTTGATGTGATTGAACAAATTCTGGAATCCGTCCGGGTTCGGGTTTAGTTTTTTATATCCGGCTTCGGCGGGCGAACCCTTCATCATCTCCCAATTAAAGTTCGGCCAAAAGTCGTTCGCTTCCTTGACCCAACCGTCGCGGCGCATTGGGAACGAGATGCTGACAACCTTTCGCACCTTATCCGGATGGCGAATCGCAGTCTGCATCGCAACGCCGGCGCCCAAACTGTATCCGACGATGTCCGCGCTCGGGATCTTAAGATAATCGAGTAGCGCTGCCACATCGTCGGAGAGGTTTTCGAACGTCATATCGCGATCGATGTCGGCCGTACGCCCATGACCCTGCATGTCGATGGCGATAACTTTCCGAGTTTTGGCGAGTTCGGCGATCCACACACTCCAGTCGTCAGTTATTGCCATGAACGCGCCGTGGAGCATGACCACAGGCTCGCCGCTGCCGTGGATCTCGTAATAAATTTTTAGTCCGTTAACCGGAGCGTAACCCGTCGTTGGTTTCTGCTGCCCCGACATGACACTCGAAAGGAGCATCGTCAGCAGCATCGATAGGAGAAATGTTGTTGTCTTCATATTTGGACTCCAATTGACGTCTATATTCGTCTGGGCTTCGCCCCTCGGTGTGCGGAATGGCTACGCCTTTCCGGAAGGGTCCATAAATTTATGCGGCTACGCCGCCCTCATCTGTCGCTCCGCGACCCGCTTGCGGCGTAGCCGCGAGAGCTATAGGCACTTGCCGGAAAGGCGGAGCCATTCCGCACACCGAGCGGCGAAGCCGAAGAAAATCATTTCATCAGCCCTTTTCATTCCGATTCTCAAACCCAAATCGAATTGCCGCTTCAAGTATTTCAACGTTTATATCTTTTAGAGTTTTGAACCGGATGCAATACCCGGTCACGCTCGCCTTGCCGAGTTCTTTTCCAAATGTCTCGGCTAAATATTTCTTATCTTCGATACCCATGATATAAACAGAGATCCCGGTCTTATTTGCGCTCAAACCGATTTGATAAAACTCACTGATCGTCCCATCGGCGTATTTATGGTCACGAGACCCGTAACCGATATTCGGATTCGAAACAACCTTGCCTTCATCGTTCTTACCATCGAGAAACCATAATTTGCATGCCGGCATAACTTGCAGAATGATGGCGTGCAACGCTTGCATATCGCTGCGTTTTGGTTCGGGTTGGCTGTCGATGCAATTTGTGATTTGTTCGTTCACGTTCATGTTCTTTCTTACTTAGTGCTATTTCCTGTGCTTAGTGTGGTTCGTGGTTTCGGCTTTACCATTGATTACTGGGACGTTGATCCAGACGATGCCACGCAAAGAGTAACCACGAAACACACTAACCACACGAAACACCACGAATCAAGAAAAGAAAACGACACGTCAATCGTCCTCTTTTATCTGAGGTGATCCACTCTTTACATCGCCGTCGCGTTCGTAGGTCGCGCTGATGATGCCTTTTGGAGCGACCTTAGCGTTCGTGACTTTGAAGGAAGCGGGAATCGTGCCGTCCTGGAACAGGCGTTTTCCTTTTCCCAATGTAACGGGAATTATCATGAGCTCAAGTGCGTCGACAAGATCCGCCTTGAAAAGCGTCTGGAGCATATCTG
>QHXR01000028.1:0-129216 GCA_003223025.1 Acidobacteriota bacterium | reverse complement strand
GTTGCGGTCATGACGTTCGGCCAGAAGTTCGAGTGCGTCGGCCAATACGATTCCCAACCTTCAAACGTCTTCCGTCCTAACAGCAGATCCACGGGTTTGGCCAGCCTCTCCTGGATCACGGCTCCGGTCACTTCGTCCGCAAACGGGAAAAACCAACCGCCATGCCTGAAGCCGTCGCCTTCATCCTCGTTCTGTATGACACCATCGAGTGTCATGAATTCACATGCAGTTATTTTTCGCATAATTATAGATTCTTGAATCGCGTGGCGATCAGATTATCTCAGCCGTGGTCTATGAAGTTTGAGAGCTAAACCCGTCAATTTCTTGTCGCCAAAGGCGACGAACATTAAAGCCTAGGGTGCAGTGAGCGAAGCGAGCGAAACCCTAGGGCATGGCATTAACGTACCCCCGTCGCTGAAGGCGACGAACTAATTGTCGCTCGCTTACAGCGAGCATGAAACTTCGAACCTCCAACCAAGGGTTTAATGTTCGTCGCCTTCAGCGACAAGACTGTCGGATTTAGCTTTCAAAGAACATCAACCCACGGTGTCGAAAGCGAGCGAAGGTGCGTTGCGACCTAACCCGCCAGTACTCCGTCGAGCGCGGTGTAGCTCATTTCCATGCCTTCGGTCATGCCGGTCGAGATCGCCGCGTCGCGATCCGCTTTCGAAGCGTACTTGATCGAGGTCGTCACGTTCGTGATCCCGTTGGTCTCGTTGAACGTGACCGTGATAATCGACGGCTCACCTCCCATCGAGCCAAATTCACCGTCGCCCGGGTCATAGATCTGCGTATGCACGATCTTCGAATGCAACGCGACCTCCAGCATCTCACCGGTGAACCCAAACTCCTGACCGCTCTCGTTATCTCTCCAGCGCCAGCGATACTTCCCGCCGACATCAGTAGTCATCTCGCACACCGGCATCGACCATCCGGGCATCGCCGTTAGCCATCGACGCATCAATGCGGGATCCGTATACGCCTGCCATACCAGATCCACCGGCGCATCAAAGCTGCGCTCAATTAGTACTTCTCGATCTGACGGGGTGCTCACTTCAGCAGGTTTCATTTGTTTGGCTCCTATTTCTGTGCTTGCTTCAAAGTTGCCAGCAGCTCTTCCAGATTTTGCAACTGCCCCATCGTTCCTTCGCGGAATCCGAATTCGATCATCCTCTCCAAGCGCTCGAGCGACTCGTTGTAAATCGTCGTGGTGACTGTTGTCTTTCCGTCCTGCTCGACGAAATTCAGGTCCCAATCCGAACCCGGCAATTCAAGATTTTCATCTTCGTCTGCAAATGCGTTAAAGAATTTGAAGTTAGTTTTCGGTGTAATGGAGGTATATCTCTGAACGCTCCAACGTTCGCCTCCGTCCGGGCTCACCATCGCATAGAAGCGTCGGCCGCCGACCTCGAAATTCATTTCTTTAGTTCTCGATGAGAGAGGCTTTGGTGCCCACCATTGGTCGAGGATCTCCGGTTTGGTGTATGCGTCCCACACCAACGCACGCTCGTACGCAAAGTTTTTTGTAATGGTGACCGTCTTGGTTTCTTTGTTGACAACAAAATCCATCTGCATATTATTTTTTCCTTTTCTGCTTTTTGATCTTTGCCAGTACGTCCTCGAGTTGCTTGAACCTGGTTTCCCAGATCTGCCGATATTGCTCTAACCATTTGTCGATCTCTTTCATTTTTTCGATCTCAAGTAAGTAGTAAATCTCGCGTCCCTTTTGTTCCGTCGTCACGAGTTCGCATTCGGTCAAAATGCGAAGGTGTTTAGAAACGGCTTGCCGGGTCGTGTGAAAATTTTCGGCGATGGCATTTGGCGTCATTGCCTGTATCGCAATCAACGCAATGATCGCTCGTCTCGTCGGGTCTGCTATGGCTTGGAAAATGTCTCGCTTCATGACGAGGAGAGTATGCAACCAAACGGTTGCACGTGTCAAGCGCAACCAAACGGTTTCGTGAAATTATTTTTTGGATTGTTTTAAGGACCGGGGTTCGTTACTTGCGCATGCGAGCCGGGATTGATTTAGCTCGCGTATGCGAGCGACAGCATAAAGCCCGCACCTTTAGAGACCGTGTCAAAACTCCGGATTTCCGGCCGCGTAGCGGACTTATGAGTTTAGCCGTGGCCCTTCAGGCCACGGTGTTACGTCAAAAGTCCACGTCGCGTAGCGACGACTGAAGTCAGCCGTCGCTACGCGACGCGGTTTTCGGTAACACTTTCCGTGGCCTGAAGGGCCACGGCTAAACTCATGCGATCGCTACGCGATTCGAAGGAGTTATGCGGGAATCCAGAAGACTCATTGGATTCGACGGCATCGAGGTAGCCCATCTCTCGTGGCTCTGGACGAAGCGGTGGTTTTTGACACACTCTCCTTAGCTGGGGGATAGCATGTAGAAATGACAAAGCTCGCGTAGGCGAGCGGCAGACTCGTTTTGAATCGGCTGTCGCTCGCATACGCGAGCTCAAATTTCGTATCGCCTTACCCCCAGCTAAGGCTGGGGGCTACATGCTGTCGCTCGCTACGCGAGCTAAGACCACCCCGCACTTCTTAAGATCTTCTCCATCTTCTTGCCCTTCGCGAGTTCATCGATCAACTTGTCGAGGTACCGGATCTTTTGCATCAGCGGGTCTTCGATGTTTTCCACTCGGATGCCGCACACCACGCCTGTGATCAGAATCGCGTTTGGATTGTACTTCGGAGCTTTGTCGAAAAATTCACGGAATGTAAATCGCTTCTCGATCTGTTTTGCGAGTCCGACTTTCGTGTAACCCGTCAGCCACCGAATGATCTCGTCGACCTCTTCCTTCGTGCGGCCTTTCCGTTCGGCCTTCTTCACGTAGTGCGGATACACGCTCGCAAAACTCATCGCGAAAACTTTTTCGTTTGTCATTTACTTTACAATTTGGTCGCTATCAGTTTCCCGCCCACGACCGCCATCGGAAGCAGGATCGCCGTGAAGATGACGTGATACCAAATCGGAACATACGGCCAGGACATAACTGCCTTCATGACGCCCATAAGTAGTAGAAGGATGCCGACGATGAACGGTGCGCGTGAGTTTTCACCAGCGATCAGCGCGGCCAAGAATCCTGCGATGACCGAGACGATCGAACCGAGCACAATATGTGTGAGAAGCATCGTCGTGTCCGGCGTGAACTGACCCCCGTTTTTGATGACCTCTTCAAATGCATTTTGATGAACGCCGAACGCCGGCCACACGGCCGAGATGATTTTTTCGACTCCGATCCACACGATCAGCCAGGCGATAAATCCGACGATAACTCCCAGGACGATTCGCAGCATGTATGTCTCCTACTCTTTTACCCCGACCCATTCGAGAGCCTCTTGTGTATCGCCGAACGTGCGAAACTCGACGGCCTTGCCATCGCGGAATGTGTAGACATCCCCTATACGCCCGTCGATCCAATCCGTGTGATCTTTCAGTCTCACTAGCACATGAGCCAACACAACGACCTTATCGCCGGCGACAATGAACCTTTCCGGCTCGCAAGCGCCTTCGGCCCAGGTCCCTCGTCCATGCGACACGTGTTCCGTCACTGCTTCGAGTCCTCGATAGGTTCCCGCAGTCGGAAACCCGGCCGGTTCGATCCGCTCGATGTCCGGGTCGAATATTTTTACGAACCCCGGGATATCATTCCGGTTGAGTGCGGCGTAGGCTTCTTTCAGCGCTTCCGTTTCAGGCGTAACAATTGTTGGCATTGTCGTAGAGTTATTTTCCAACGATTCTAATCCCTTTACTTTTGGCGTCTTCCGCGCCGCGGATCTGCAGTCCAGATTTTCACGCAAAGACGCACAGCTGGATGCTGACGATACGCCTCGTCTAATCCCAATCCTTTTTGAGCAGCAACTCTTCGATCCTGTAGGCATGCAGCATCTCATGATTCAGCAGGTGCCGGAACATGATCCATACGGAATAATGATCGAACGCTTCGTGCTCAGCCGTTTTCTGCCACTCATCTGGCGATAACGTTTTCAGTCTTTCGACTAGAGCTCCGCGTTCGCGGACATATCTGTCGAGACTATCGTTGAGATCGATGTCGAGCATCGCGCCAGCTTCGTCCTCGGGAGAATTCTCGATCGACTCAATGTACGGTGCCGGCGTCGACAAGATCATATCGAGCCGTGCGAGAAACGGAGCGTCCGTCTGCGACAGATGAATGGCGTGCTCGTAAGCCGACCACTTCGCCGGGCTCGGTCGACGCTTCAGAATCGCCGGCGGCACTTCGCGGATCAGAGGGATGATTACGCCGGGCGCCGTCTCTAATGCGGAGATCAAGATCGATGTGTCGCTCATAATCCTCTCGACAACTTCGGTGTGGGCGCAACTTCGATTTTCGTTTTTCTTATTCCGTGTTTTCTGTGTATTCCGTGGTTATGGCGGTTTGAGTTAACCACGGAATACACGGGGAAAACACGGAATAAGAGGAACAAGAAACGCTCAATTAACTAGCCGCGGCGGGCCGCTTCGATAGCAGCCACGTCGATCTTTTGCATCGTCATCATCGCATCGAAAACGCGTTTCGCAACCGCGGGATCGGGATCGGTGACGCCTTCGGTGAGAGCGATGGGCGTGATCTGCCATGAGAGTCCCCATTTATCTTTGCACCATCCGCACTCACTTTCTTCACCGCCGTTGCCGACGATCGCGTTCCAATATTTATCGGTCTCCGCTTGGTCCTTGGTCGCGACCTGAAACGAGAACGCTTCGCTGTGCTTGAACATCGGCCCGCCGTTGAGCCCCATGCAGGGAATTCCCATTACCGTAAAATCTACGGTCAAAACATCGCCTTTCTTACCGCTTGGAAAATCTCCCGGGGCCGTGTGCACTGCCTTAACCGACGAATCGGGAAACGTCTCAGCGTAAAACCGGGCAGCCTCTTCAGCGTCCTTGTCGTACCAAAGACAGATAGTGTTTTTCGCTTGCGTCATACTCTTTCTCCTGCCTTGTTTGTTGTTACGAAAACGGATCGTAGACGAGTTCGCTCCTCGCCCGCGGTCCCAGAAGATCCTACTGATAAGGCGAAGAACCGCGCTCGAACGAAAAGCCGTCTCGCGTCTCGAGGTCGAGATTTTGAGCACCGCTCAAAGTTGGTTCTTTCCTGAAATACTGATAGAAGCCGATCGATGCAAACGTAATTTCGCCGTCGTGGGCTTCGACCGTCCAACGCCATTCTTTGTCCCGTGCAATATGCTCCGCATTATTTGGCGTCCGAGGATCTGTTCTACGGATATCCTGCAGCTCAATGCCACCGACAGGCTCCAAATCAATTTTCAAATCATAAACATTCGCGAAAACAAGAGTGGCGGGAGACACCCAAAACTTGAAGTAGGTTTCGCCCTCTTGCGGATGAACCCACTGAAGGATGTAGTCGATGTCCAGAATAAGCTCGAACTTTTCGGGAATGAAAGCGACGGCGTGTACAGTGGTATCGTGCCAGCCCATCACATCAAAATCAGCTTCGGTCCAAACCCATTTTTCGAGACTGTATTGCTTCACAGTAGAACGGTATTTCTAACTAGATCGTTGATCGCTCCACGCGGTTGTAATCCGTGTCCCGCTCACCGCTTCGAATCCTGCGCGTTCGACCATTTCGATGATCTCCTGCTTCGTCATTTTTACATCGTTGTTCGATTCGACCGAGTAGCTATGCGTGAGTTCGCCGCTGTAGTGATGGTGCCGTCGAGGCCGTTGACGCCGCAATGCGCAGAAACTAACTTACTCAGGCTGCAAGAACTCAACGTAATCGCTTTTGGATGTCGGGGGCGGGATTTCTGCACCGGACTCGGTGAGATCTTCCAAATGAAATTCGATCGCCTCTTGAATTAGCTGTCTCACCTCAGCCTCGGTTTCGCCCACAGCGACGCAGCCCGGGAGGTCAGGAACGTACGCCCCCCAACTATTTTTGCCTTCTTCTATTACGACCATGTACCGCATATCTATTTCCGAAGCCCAGCCTGTTTCAAAACACTATTCAAAGTTCCAGCCGGCATGTCAAGACTTTCCTTTCCTGCAACGGTTACCGTGCCAGATTTTGAAGGATGATGGAACTGCCGATGACTTCCACGAGTTCGGACCAAGATCCAACCATCCTCCTGAATCAGTTTGATGACGTCTTTAACCTTCAAGGAGCTATTTGCTCCACGCGGTTATAAACCGTATCCCTCTCGACAGCCTCGAAGCCTGCGCGTTCGATCATTTGGATAATCTCCTGCTTCGTCATCTTTACTTCGTTGTTCGATTCGACCGAGTAGCTGTGCGTGAGCTCGCCGCCGTCGGTGATGGTGCCGTCGAGATCGTTTGCTCCGTAGTGGAGGGCGGTTTGCGCCGTCTGTTTGCCGAGCATGACCCAGTACGCCTTGATGTGATCGAAGTTGTCGAGCATCAGACGCGAGACTGCAATAGTTTTAAGATTGTCGATGGCGTCGGGGCCGGGGAGCGAAGACAGCGCGGTTCCCGGTGGATAGAAGGCGAGCGGGATAAAGCATTGGAAGCCGCCGGTTTTGTCTTGCTGTTCTCTTAATCGCACGACGTGGTCGATGCGGTCCTCGATAGATTCGATGTGACCGTAGAGCATCGTCGCGTTCGTCTTCAATCCGGCGTTGTGAACTTTGCCGGCGAGCTCGAGCCATCGATCGCCGTCGCATTTGTGATCGCAGATCCTGCTCCTTGTTGGTTCAGCAAATATTTCTGCTCCGCCGCCGGGACACGAATCCATTCCCGCTGCATGTAGTTTCGCGATCACGTCTTCGTCGGACATTTTGTAAAATCGCGCAAAGAAATCGAGCTCGACCATCGTCAGCGCTTTCAGATGCAGTTTCGGAAATTCTTTTTTGAGCGACGAGAAAAGATCGGTGTAGTACTCGAAGGGAAGTTTGCTGTTGAGCCCGCCGACGATGTGAAGCTCGGTCGCACCTTCGTTGACGGCTTCGCGTGCGATCTCGATGCCTTCTTCGATCGAGTGCGTGTACGCACCTTCCTGCCGCGCACGTTTGTAGAATCCGCAGAACTTGCAATCGGCGACACAGATGTTCGTGTGATTGAAGTGGCGATTCACGTTGTAGTAGGTCGTCAGCCCATGCTTGCGTCGCCGCACATGGTCGGCAAGCTTGCCCAACGCATTCAGATCGGTCGTGTTGTAAAGAGCGAGGCCTTCATCGAATGTCAGGCGCTCGCCGTCTTCTACTTTGAACGCGATATCGCGGAGATTTGGGTCGAATGAAAATTGCATATACAGGTCAGTACCACCTGCGGTAGCGGGTGGGTTCTTAGTCGAAGTCCGGCAAATCATCACCTTGGCCGTGTAATACGTATTCTACCGCATTAGCTATACTCTGTTTATTCCACAGACGTCGACAACTGCCTTTATCGGCCCACGGGCTCCGGTCGTTTTGCCAACAGCCGTCTTCGCGCATCTGCCTGGTTGCATTTGCTTTGAACGCGTTGAGGGCAAGCTCGCCAGCCTTCCCGCCGGTTGCGACGACAGTGTGGACATGGTTCGTCCGAATATTTATCGCCATTAGATTCCATTCTCGGATAGAACAAGTCTCTCGAATTGCAGCTTCGATCGATCTTCGTCTGGCGGCTGACAATCTAACGGGCTCGCCGATCAGTTTTTCTCGATTGTGATTTCGCCAATTCTTATTGGCGACGATATGCGGAGTGCCGTAGATATTATTGTGGCGGTCGGTGGAGCCGCGCTCATCTCCGTGAAGCCATGTTCCGTGTCCGCGAAAACTGATGAAGTACGCGAGTGGGATATCGGTGTCGTTCCACATGATAATCGCTAAGGAACCCACCCGCTACCGCAGGTGGTACTGACAAGATGTCGGCGCACGAGCAGGCCAGATGCTGTCGCTCGCGCACGCGAGCTAGGAAGCCATCCGCTACCGCAGGCGGTACTGACTAGAGGCAGCGCCCGTTGGTGCATGCCCTGCTACGAACCCAACCGGCTATCGAAGTCAGGACTGACCTGTTCTCGCGACATATTATTCCAATGCCCTACCCAAAAGTCCTTAACGAATATAAAATTTTCAAATATGAAATTCGGACAAGTCGAAAACCCGGACGAGGTCGATTTCAAGATCCCGCCGGATCATCCGGACACGAAACGGGTACTCGCGAAATCGAAGAAGCAGGACTTCAAACTCTTCGTCGGGTGTGCGAAATGGAATAAGACTGATCTCAAGAATTTCTATCCCAAGGGCGTAAAGGATGAGCTTGGATATTACGCATCGCACTTTAACTCCGTCGAATTGAACGCGACGTTCTACAAACGATATTGGGAGAAGCAATACACGGCGTGGCGCGAAGGTGTGCCCGACGGATTTCTGTTTTTCCCGAAATTGCCGCAAGGCATCACGCATTTTTCGCGACTGAAAGACGTCGGGGAAAAGGTCGATCAGTTCGCTGAGAATTCGGCATTCCTGAAAGAAAAACTCGGCGTTCCGTTCATGCAGATGCATAACAATTTCGATCCGAAGGATTTCGAACGCGTCGAGGCGTTTATCGAATATTGGAAGCAGTTCGACCGGCCGATCGCGATGGAATTTCGAATGACGAACTGGTACAACGATCCGGAGATCGCAACGCGGCTATACGGTCTGATGGAGAGCAACGGCATCACGAATGTTCTCGTCGATACCGCAGGCAGACGTGATCTGATGCACATGCGAATGACGACGCCGGTCCCGTTCGTACGATGGGTCGGTGCGAATCACGCATCCGACAAAGACCGTCTCGACGAATGGATCGCGCGAATCGTGAAATGGAAAAAGGCAGGTCTGAGCGAGCTGCATTTTTTTATCCACCAGAATGTCGAAAAGGAATCGCCGCTGCTGTCGGCTTATTTTATTGAGAAGTTGAACAAGAAGATCGGAACGAAGGTGAAGATCCCTGAGACTCTTGCGTAATCCAGCTCCGATGGGAGCGTCATATTTGGTAGTACGGCCGACACAAACGAATTGAGCTCCGTTGGTGCGGTACCATATCACGCACCTACGGAGCTCTAAGATTTTGGCGTGGACGCTGCTACCAATATGACACTCCTAACGGAGCTCAATTCGTCGGCGTCGCGTGCCGTGATCATCAACACGAACTAGAAACCAGAAACAAGGAACTAGAAACTTATTACCGCTTCTTCCCGCGGCGTTGGAGCGCTGGATAGGCGTACGGCTTGCCGGCCCGGGTTTCCGTCATGTCGATCTCGGGGAAGAATTTGAATCCCGTAGATTCGACGAGGTCGGGATATTTCTGCTGCAGATGTCTGATGACAACCCTCGGGCTCTTGAACGTGTGGAGAGCCTTGAACAACAAAAGCTCAAACGAAGATGATTCGATCCAATCCACGTCCCGTGTGAATCCCGTGACCATCGCGACCTGCGTCTGCTCGACGAAATCTCGGACGGCGGTCGGTTTTCTCAATGTGCTGCACGTTCCGAAGTGGACCATCCAGTTCGTGAACCGGTGATTCATCATTCCGGCCAGCTCCGGAAGCTTCACTCGATCTCTATGGAGGTGAATTCGGCCCGGCGAGCCGTGAAACGCGAAATAAAGGACCCCGTAATTCCTCTTGCAGAGCAGATTGAGATTGTATTGAAGCTCTTCGCGGGTGTTGCACGTGAGGTGGCTGAATTTCGAATCCATGGTCTTGGAGATCAACTCCAACGTCGGTAAAACGTTGAGTTTATTCTCGATATGGCCATTCCACATCGATTCGACACAAGCAATATTTCGCTTCCTATACGACATAAGCGACTACTCCGCGATAAAAACCGCCAACGAAAAGGATATGAACAATATTACGCTAACAAAGGCATTGGTTGTAAAGAACGCAGCGTTCATTCTGCTTAAATTTTTTGCCGAGACGAGCGTATGCTGGTAAACGAGAAGCGCACCGACGAGCAAAACGCCGGCCAGAGAAGGCCAACCGAGCCCGGTCACAAAGTAGAGCAATAACAACGCGATGAACGCCTGTAGGTGGAATAAACGGGCAATCCAGAGTGAATTCTTGATGCCGAATCGGGCCGGGATCGACCTCAGCCCCGCCTTTTTGTCGAATTCATAATCCTGACAGGCGTACATGACGTCGAAGCCGGCGGTCCACATGAAGACAACCAGCGAAAGTAGCAGCGGAATCTCTGAATCGATCGCTCCGCGGACCGCGATCCAGGCCGCCGTCGGGGAAATCGAGAGCGCCCAACCAAGCAGCAGGTGGGCGAATGCCGTGTAGCGTTTGGCGTAGGAATACCCGAGAACACTAAGTAAGGCGATAGGTGAAAGCGCGAACGTCAGCCAGTTCAGCATGTAAGAGGCGAGCAGGAAAATGCTGATCGAAACGAAGAGAAATGCCCACGCGAAACCGATCGAGAGCTTTCCGCTGGGAAGCTCACGATTCGCCGTTCTCGGATTGGCGGCGTCGAAATCGATGTCGATGATCCGATTAAAGGTCATCGCGGCCGATCTGGCACCGAACATCGCAACCGTGATCCAGGCGATCTGCCACATGCTTGGCAGACCGCCGGCCGCGAGGATCGCTCCTAAAAAAGCAAACGGAAGGGCAAATAGCGTGTGCTCGAACTTGATCATTTCGAGCGTGGTCACGAGTTTATTCCAGAAATTACGCATCGGACACGGCGCCTATTTCCACCTGTGGAAAAATTGATTGAAAGGGCGAGCGATAATCTTAGCAGAAGGCGCCGAGAGATCGCGAGCGGCCCTGCTATCTCCTTAAAAAGCTTGATTTTACTCGGCTAATTGTCTATACGAACTTATGCCCAGCGGGAAAACCCATGATGCCATCACGATCTTTCTTACCGTTCCGGTCTTCGCCGGAACCTATGTCGTGACACGAGATCTTTGGCTCGCCACTTTTGTCTCGGCAGCGTTTTTGTTCGGCGGTTTGATGTTCGGCCCGGATCTTGACACGACGTCCAAGCAATATTCGCGTTGGACGTTCATAAAATTCCTCTGGTTTCCGTACCGCGCTTTTTTCAAGCACCGCTCGCGGTGGTCGCACGGACTCATCTTCGGGACGTTGTTCCGGGTGATCTACTTTATGGGCGTAATGACGCTCGCGGCCTTTCTGACGACATACGTCTACGCGTCGTACGCCGGAGGAAAGCTACCGGAGATCTTGGAAACCGCCCGCGTGTGGAGCGAATTGCGCGTCTACTCGAACTCGATACTCGGATCGAGCGGACTGATCGCGATCTTTGGAGGTTTGTGGATCGGCGCTGCGAGCCACACATTTACCGATCTGGCCGGATCGTATGTGAAGACGGGACGCGTGACGGAGTTTCTTTGAAAGGAAGCAGAAGGCGAGAGAGGAGAGACAAGAGATAGGAGACAGGAGACAAGGAGACAGAGAAAAGGGAGACTTCTCTTGTCTCCCGTCAATTTCCCGTTTCCTACCTACCCCTTTCCCGCTCGCATTTGGGATAGACGCGTTGCTTGCTTGCGTACCGCATCGGAGACGTTCCTGTTCTTCGCCAGCGCTGCAAGGTCTTTGAGCTGAAGTCTTGAAAGAATGTTCATGACATTTGCCAGCGGCGTTCGGGGATTCCGCGCGAGATTGTGGACGATCGAGTAACTGCGCGACCATTGCCGGCTCGATGCGATACTCCGGAGAATATCTTCCGTGATCGAGCGCATGGCCGCGATCTTCTCGATCTCTTGTTCGGTGATGCGAGGATTTTGAACAACCGCTTGAGCGACGATCCTGTTCGGATCGCGGATTAGAATATTGCGTGATTCGCGATCACCCTTCATCGCCAGCTTCGTTCGGTCTTTCATGCCCATCTTCATGATCCGGTTGATTACCGAAACGCGTTCGATCGGAACATCCGTTTCCTCCGAGGACATCTCGCCGAGAATCTTATTGACTATGGCTTGACGCTGCTCGGGTGTCTCTTCGTATATCTCTTCTATGAATTCAAGTCCGAGCCAACTGTCGTCCGTCTCATTGTCGGGAACAATGATGTGTTCGGCGAGAAAGAACGCGTCGTCATCTGATAGACCGAGGCCTTCGAAATCAGCGTTCTCGATAAATTCCGCAGCGGCTTCTTTTCCTTGCGCTCGAAGCTCGTTCGCGATCTGCTGCTGACCTCGTTCCTTTTCGAAAAATTCGCGCTTTGTTTCGGTCACCCGCCGGTCGGCGTCAGAACTAAGATTCGGATTTTTTAGCAGCGCATCTATGACCGCCGGAGTTTCAACGAGTAACTGTTGATTCAGCGAGATAGCATCGAGCAGCTCCGCACTTTTGGTTTCACCGGCAAATTTTACGATCGCGGCTACCGGCGTCTTTGAATTCGAGATGATCGACTCGTGTATCTTCTGCGGCAGCTCGCTGACACTTGCGAGATGGCTCAGGATCGCCGCTGGAACCGATTCGGACCGCACCAGTCCGTTTAAGGTTTCGGTATCGTGTGTTCGGATGGACTGATAAGCAAGAGTCGAAAGCTCGCTGTCGTCGCAAACAGCAAGACCGACCAAAACTTCGATCAGATCAAGCTCCGGCAAAGGAAGTATTCCGCGCGCGGCAGCAAGCCTCGCCGGCCGAGGCGCGGTGCCTTCGATAACCGCCTTGACGACCGGATTTGCCGATTCGATTGCGAAACTCATGCGAAATGGATTGCGAGGATGACTGGACTTCGTCGGGCCGGGCCGCGGATGCGGCTGATGACAAATATCTTAACACAGCAAACCAGACTCTTGACGAAAGACTTTTCGCTCGGTAACGTTAACATTTTGCATCGGAACGCCATTACGGCGCATATAATAAGCCTCGAGTAGTTTGGACCCTAAATCTCACGCAATGATAAAGAACGAACTGGAAAAATTGATCTCGGATAGAAGCGCCTGCATTGGCGTCATCGGGCTTGGCTATGTCGGACTGCCGCTCATCGTCGAATTTGGTCTGAAAGGATTTCGCGGTATTGGATTCGAAGTCGATGAGAAAAAAGCGGGCGACATTAACGCGGGCCGCTCTTACATCGTCGACGTCCCGGACGAGAATGTGAAGAAATGCGTTGACGCCGGAAAGCTCTCGGCGACGACCGATTTTAGCAAGCTCGGCGAGTGTGACGCGGTAATCGTCTGCGTTCCGACGCCGCTCCGGAAGACTAAAGATCCGGACATGTCATACATCATCGCTGCGGGCGAAGAGATTCAGAAGTACATGCGCCGCGGTCAGCTTGTGATACTCGAGTCGACGACTTATCCCGGTACGACGGACGAAGTTTTGCTGCCGATGTTCGAAGAGAAAGGATTCAAGCTCGACGAAGATTTTCTTCTCGCGTTCTCACCCGAGCGCGTCGATCCGGGCAATCCGCAATTCCAAACACACAACATTCCGAAAGTCGTCGGCGGTGTGACAAAAGATTCAACCGAGATCGCGTCGATGCTTTATGGCGAGATCGTAGACGAGGTGCACTCCGTGTCGTCGGCCCGAGTCGCCGAAGCGTGCAAGCTCTGGGAGAACACATTCCGCGCGATCAACATCGGGATGGCGAACGAGATGGCGCGTCTCTGTAACACGCTTGGCATCGACACATGGGAAGTCGTTCGTGCCGCGGCGACGAAACCTTTCGGCTTCATGCCGTTTTATCCGGGGCCTGGAATCGGTGGTCACTGCATCCCGCTCGATCCGCATTACCTCTCTTGGAAAGCGCGTCAACATGGATTCGATTCGCAATTTATCTCGCTTGCTGAACAAGTAAATTCCGGCATGCCTGCTTACGTTGTGAAGCTTGTTTCGACGGCGCTGAATAATGTGAAGAAGGCGGTGAACGGCTCGAAGGTTCTCGTATTAGGTGTGGCGTACAAGAAAGACATCGACGACATGCGCGAATCGCCGGCGCTTTCGATCATCGATCTGCTTCGCGCGCGCGGTGCTGAAGTTTCGTATCACGATCCGTTCGTGCCTGAAGTGACGTTCGATCACGCGTACACGATCGGCGATGCCGAGCCGCTGCGAAATCAGGAATTGAGCGACGACATCATCCGCGATTCCGACTGCGTGATCATCTGTACCGAGCACTCTGGAATCGACTACCACGGCATCTGCGAGAAGGCGAAGTTGATCGTCGATACGCGAAACGCGTTGAACGAGACGGTGAGAAACGGAAGTAAGGCGACGATCGTGAGACTGTAGCCGCAAACCGGAAGGCAGAATAAGATCGGCCCGCGAAATACGCGAAAAGACGCGAAAAAAGAAATTCTTCTTTCGCGTCCTTTCGCGTATTTCGCGGGCAATTCTCTTCTGACTTCTGGCTTCCGCTTTCCGCCTTCCGCTTTCCGGCTACTGCCCCGACTCCATCGGATACCCGGCTTCTTTCCAAGCTTGAGTTCCGCCTAACAGAGCGACCGCGTCGTAACCTTTCTTTTTCATTGCAGCAACCCAACTGGCGCTGGAGTGTTCCTCTCGTCAGGAACAGTAGACGATTATCTTTTTGTTCTTCGGCAATTTGTCCTGGTTTGCCTCAGCCTCGGATATGGGAATGTGCAGAGCTCCTTTGATGTGCTCTTGCTTGTAAGCCATCGCGTCGCGGACATCGACGAAGACGACGTTACCGGCATCGTACGCCTTCTTTGCATCGGCGAGCGAGATGCGCGGAGCGTCGTGAGATTCGTCTTGCGTTCCGTCCTTCACAACCGTCGTCGTCGGTCCGGGATTTTCCGCGAGAATCGGCGGTTTCGCCGCGTCCGTACAAGCGGCAGTCACGAACAAAGCGACAAGTGCGGAGATAAAAAATAACTTCACTTTCATATAACTACTTTTCTCCAAAGGCTTCGAGCACTTCGTCGGCGTGCTCGGCAACATTCACCTTATCAAAGATCTTTGCAATTTTTCCATCTTCACCGATCAGAAAGGTCTTCCGGTTCGTGCCCATGTACTTTTTGCCGTACATGCTTTTCTCGCCCCAAACGCCATAGCTTTCGACGATCGACTTGTCGGTATCGGCAAGAAGATCGAACGGCAACTGAAATTTCGAAATAAATTTCTGATGCGATTTCTCGTCATCGGTCGAGACTCCGAGAACCTTTATACCTTTCTTTTGATAGATGTCATCGGCGTCGCGGAATGAACACGCCTCCTTCGTACAGCCGGGAGTATCGTCCTTCGGATAAAAATAGAGCACGACTTTTTTTCCTTTGAAGTCGGAAAGCTTGACGGGATTTCCGTCCTGATCTTTTGAATTGAAGTCCGGTGCCTTGTCGCCTTCTTTGAGCATAAACCTCCGAGGAATGTAAGATTAGTTTTTGAGATTGTATCACCGGGATCGGTTCGGCAGAAAGGCTCATGCCGAGGTGGTTCAATCACGTGTTAACACGCACGGGTTGAGGCCTGATTTAGCTCGCGTATGCGAGTGACAGCATAAAGCCCCCAGCCTTAGCTGGGGGGATGAGACGTCTCAAGCGATGAGCCCGCGTAGGCGGGCGGCAGACGTTAATTTGATCTGTCGCTCGCATACGCGAGTTCTACGCTCATCGCGTCGCTACCCCCAGCTAAGGCTGGGGGCTTTATGCTATCGCTCGCATACGCGAGCTGAAGAAAATGAGAATTCTCAGCGAAACGATCGCACTCGAAAAATTACACGATCTGAAATCGGATTTCGCGACGCGAATAAGATCTGATTACGAACATCGTGCGAAAAGCTGCGCGGCTTGTGAAACTCCGGGAGCGTGCTGTCTCGATGCGCATTTTGTGAATGTGCACATCACAAAACTCGAGGCGAAGGCAATTCGAAGTGTGGTCGACGAATTACCTAACCGCGGCCAGATAGATGCGCGGATCGAGGAAACCATTTCAAAATACGACCTCGCGGGTGCCGGCGACACGTTCTCAAAAACCTACGCGTGTCCGTTGTTCGATAAGGGAATCGGATGTCTCGTACACGAGCGCGGCAAGCCGCTGCCGTGCATCGCTCATGCGTGTTACGAGAACAAAGAAGATCTTCCGCCCGATGCTCTCTTAGCCCAGGCGGAAGAACGAGTGGATGAGTTGAACGAGACTGTCTATCGGAAACCGGCGAGATGGCTTCCGCTGCCGATCGCGATCCGAAACAGTTAGCTTGTTTGTTTCATTCGCCCGCCTAGTATCGTTAGCGGGATCAGCATTCCAAGAAAAATAACGTGATACCAGATCGGGATGTAGCTCCAGGCATACGCTTGCACGGCGGCGCCGAAGATCAACAAAAGCACGCCGAGCGCGAGTGGAGTTTTGCGGTTCTCTCCGGCGACCATAGCGGCGATGAACCCTGCCATGATCGAGATGATCGCGGCACGGCCGAGATGCATTAACAATATCGTCGTATCCGCCACGAACGGCGTGTGGTTTTGCATCGCCGCTTCAAACCCGTACTGATGATTCCCGTACCAACCCGGCGAAAACGATATCAGCAATTGATCGCTGCCGACCCACAAGATCGACCACGCAATAAATCCGGCGACGACTCCGAGAATGACTCTTAGCATATTCCTCCCATAAAAAAAACGGACAAGCGAAGGCGGTAATCTCCCCTTGTCCGGAGATATAATTATTCAGTTTTCGGTGGTTTTAAGTTGGTGAACTCGCGGACGAGTATAGGGGAAGATGTCGGGGAAGACAAGAGACGGGAGACGGGAATCTCTTGTCGCCGAAGGCGACGCACATTAAAGCCTAGGGTTGAGGAGCAAAGCGAACGAAACCCTAGGTAAGATGTCGAGACAAGTTTTGTCGCTGAAGGCGACACACAATTGTTTGTTACCTCAATGCGCTCATCGCGACCCATTGATTCTTATGATCGATTGTTCGTCGCTTTCAGCGACGGAGGCCGTTTTAACTTTTACCTAGGGTTTCGTCGCTTTGCTCCTCAACCCTAGGCTTTAATGTGCGTCGCCTTTGGCGACAAGAAAGGAACACGTGTTCCTCGGGTTCGCCGCCTTCCCGGACAAGAGAAAAAGGCGGTGACCTCGGAGCCACCGCCGCCTTCTTCTTTCTGCCTACTGACTACTGCTTTCTGACTTCTGCTGTCTGCCTTCCGCTTTCCGCCTTCTTCCTACTTGATCTCCAATTCAAACGGCATCATCAGCATCGCTTGGCCATTTTTCATTTGATCGAAGAGCGACGCGTAACGGAACATGCGACGTACATCTTCGGGAAGCGAAGCCGCGAGGGCTTCTTGAGCCTTGACCTCGGCTGAGGTCTGAGTCTCTTCGTTATCACCAAAGATCGTTTCGAAGAACGGACGCGGGGCGGGGAGCACGACTCGCCGTACATCTTTGTCAGCCGGAAGCTTCGCGAGCTCTTTTGCGATCTCGATCGCTTTCTCCAGTCCGCCGAACTCGTCGATCAAACCATTCGCCTTTGCTTGAGTTCCGGTCCAGACTCGGCCCTGTGCGATGGCGTTTACGTCTTCGTTAGTCTTGTTTCGGCCCTTTGCGACCTTCGGAACGAAGTTGTTGAAGTAGATGTTGTGCGCACCTTCTTCCATCTTCGCTCGCTCTTCCGGTGTCCACTTAACGGTCTCGCGGAAGATGCCGGCATTCTTGCCCTTCATGACATATTCGTTTGAGACGCCGAGCCAGTCGTACAAACCTTTGACGACAGGCTTGCCGAGAAAAACTCCGATCGATCCGGTGATCGTCGAGGGCTCCGCAACGATCTTGTTCGCATTACACGAAATGTAATATCCGCCTGACGCCGCGACGTCGGACATCGAGACTACGACCGGTTTTTTTGCCTTCGCATTTTCGAGCGCGTACCACATCAGATCCGACGCGAGCGCGGATCCGCCTGGCGAATCGACACGCAGGACGATCGCTTTTATCGAGTCATCGTTCGCCGCATCGTTCACCGCCGCGACGACCGTGTCCGAACCGACCATCGATCCGCCGAACGGGCCGTTGTTCGTTCGTCCAACATTGATCGCACCGGATGCGAAAATGAGCGCGACTTTTTCGCCCTTGTTCAGACCGACCGAGTCGGATGGAATATCGCGATACTCGCCGCCGCGGATCGTCCGCAGCTTGTCGTCCGACTTGTAACCGAGACGATTCTTCAGATCGTCGTAAACCTGCTCTTTGTAAATGGCGTTGTCGATCAGCCCGAGCTCCTTCGCCTGATTCGCGTTGTAAGGAGCACCGTCGATGATTCCTTTCACGTCATCAACCGACTTGTTCCGCGATTCGGAAATACCGCCGGTGAATCGAGCGTAGTATTCATCGAGAACCGCGTTGATCACTTCACGCTGACCTTCGCCCATTTCCTTCTTCGTGTACTGGTCGGGTGCGTTCTTGTACTTCGGTCCGATCTGGATCACATCTGCTTCGATACCGAGTTTGTCGAGCGAGCCTTTGTAGAACATCGCCTCCGCCGCGAACCCGTTGATGTAAAGATCGCCGGACGGCGGAAGGAAGATCTTGTCGGCCGCGGTTGCAATGTAATACTCCTTATTCATTCCGAGCTGCATGAACGCGTAAACCGGTTTGCCCGATAGTTTGAAATCCTTTATCGCATCACGGAGCTCATCCGCTTTTCCCCAACCGATACCCGGAAAATTAATGTCGAGCATCACGGCCTGGACGCGATTATCGATCTTCGCTTTGCGAAGTTGGGTCAGTAGTCCGGTGAATGATTGCGGCTGATTCATGCCGATCGCTTTCGCGAACTGATCCTCGGGAACGTAATCGGGAAGATCACCCGACACGCTCAGAACGAGCACGCTGTTGTCCGGCACACTCGGCCGGCTAAATGACTCCGCGAGAAGTGCGACGGCGATGACCCCGACGATCACCACTACGGAAACGATCCCGACTATAAGAAGCAGGACCTTAGAAGTTTTTGACATTGCCATGAAGTAAGAATAAGTCCAATACCTGAGTTATTAAAGTCTCTTGCCGTTTCGAACGGCGTGTATTCTACGTCGCGCAGAGCGGAAAAGTTTGAGATTTCGGCGGCTGAAACAGACAGGCAAGCGAGCCGTGCTCACGCGGAAGCGAATAATAGCTGTTAGCCGTTAGCTTTTAGCTAATAGCCAATAGCCAATAGCCAATAGATAACAGCTAACTGCCAATCTTTATCCAAATACGGTCACGGCTTGAGTAATTTCTTCGACTAAACGACAATCTCGCGTGTCTAAACCACAACCCACCGAAGTTGCCCGTAGAAGTCGATAAATTATGAGATCCCTCAAACTAGCCACTATTGGTATATTCGCGTTCCTTTTTCTCGTCGGCATCAACTATCGACCGGTTTCTTCGATAGTTTCCGGCCAGACCGGACTTGCCGCTCCGACCGGCGTAATCGCGTCGGATGCGAGTTATAACGACAAGGTCGGCATCAACTGGAACTCGGTGCGCGGTGCGGCGACTTATCGGATCTTTCGAAGTACCTCGAACGATCCCGCGACCGCGACGAGTGTCGGGACGACGGTTCAGCCCTTCTTCTTCGATCCGACTGCGGTTGTTGGCCAACCGAGTTTTTACTGGGTGAAGGCGGAGAACGGGAACATATCGAGCGATTTCAGCACAGTCGATCCGGGTACGCGCGGCGCGGGAACTTCGAACGGCCCGGGGCCGCTGCAGCCTCCGCCACCGGCACCGCAGGGAAATCAATTGACCGCCGCGAAGGCGACGCTTGGCAAGATACTGTTTTGGGAGGAGCAACTATCTTCGACCGGCACCGTCGCATGCGGAACGTGTCATAAGGCCGGCAGCGGTGGGTCGGATGGTCGCACGATCATCAACAACCTGACTTCTACGAATCCCGGTTTCGACAACGCATACAACACGCCCGACGACGTATTCGGTTCGCCCGGTGTTCCCCTGAATAATGGTGCGGGACTTTACGATCTTTCGACCAACTACGGTCTTCGGGCGCAGGTCACGGGACGAAAATCGCCTTCATACATCAATGCTGTTTACGCTCCACTGCTTTTCTGGGACGGACGCGCGAACGGAACCTATCGCGATCCTGTGACGAATGCGGTCATTCTTAATGGCGGAGCGGCGCTCGAGAGTCAATCGGCGGGTCCGCCGATTAGCGATTCCGAGATGGGACACACCGGCACGAATTGGACTGAAGTAGCGGAGCACATTTCCCAGGCTCGACCGCTTGCACTTTCGGCGAATGTTCCGGCTTCTCTGACCGATTGGATCGGCGGGCGCGATTATCCCGCGCTTTTCCAGGAAGCGTTCGGCACGACAGACGTGACTCCGTCACGAATCTCGTTGGCGATCGCGACGTTCGAACGAACGCTCTTCTCGGATCGCACGCCGTTTGATCTGGCGAATGCCGGTATCACTCCTTTGACCGCCGCCGAGCAACGCGGCCGAGGCGTCTTTAACGGAAACTCTTGCGCCGTTTGCCACGCCGGAAATCTGCTTACCGATCAGCAATTCCATTACATCGGCGTTCGTCCGCAGAACGAGGACACGGGACGATTTCAGGTTACGGGCAACAATAATAATCTTGGCGAGTTCAGAACTCCGAGCTTGAGAAATGTCGAGCTTCGCGGCCCGTACATGCACGACGGAAAACTCGCGACGCTCGAGGATGTCGTAGAGTTTTACAACCGGGGAGGAGATTTTCCAAACGCGCCGAATTTTCCCGGCAATCTGATTCGGCCGCGCAATCTTTCGGCTCAGCAGAAGTCCGACCTTGTCGCGTTCCTGCGACGTCCGCTGACGGATGCTCGAGTCAAAGACGAAAGCTCACCGTTCGATCGTCCGAGTCTGTACACGGAATCGAATCGCGTCCCGGTGATCGTCGGAAACGGGACTGCCGGAACGGGCGGACGAATTCCGCAGGCGATCGCGATCGAGCCGCCAAATCTGGGCAATTCAAGTTTCACTGTCGCGGTCTCGAATGCGTTGGGTGCGACGGGCGGTGTGCTTGTGATCGATGACAACGATCCCGGCAATATTGCGACGATTCCCTCGACCGGTTCATTCAATCGCAGCATCGTTCAGATGAACGGCAGCGGTGCCGGGAACGGATACGTCTCGGTCAGCATTCCGATTCCAAACGATACTTCGCAGATCGGACGAACTCTGTTCGGTCGCTGGTACGTAACTGACGCCGGTGCGGTGAACGGCGTCGCCGTCTCGCAAGCATTTCGATTCACGATCTTTGGCCAGGTCGCGGCTCCGCGTCGCGCCGATCATGCCGACTTCGACGGCGACGGCAAGACCGACGTGTCGGTCTTCAGGCCATCCGAAGGGAACTGGTATGTACTGAACAGTTCGAATTCAACAGCGACGATCACGCGGTTCGGTATTGGCACGGATGCTCTTGCTCCGGACGATTTCGACGGCGACGGCAAGGCCGACATCACGGTTTACCGTGATGGCATCTGGTACATTTCGCGAAGCCGCGACGGCATTCAGATCGCACAGTTCGGTATCGCCGGCGATCGTCCGCAGCCGGGTGATTACGACGGTGATGGAATTGCCGATCTCGCGGTATGGCGTCCGTCTGATCGTGTCTGGTATGTCATGCAGAGTCGCGACGGATTCAGATCGACGCAGTTCGGATTGAGCACCGATCGTCCAGTCGCGGCGGATTACGACGGTGACGGCAGGACCGATGTTGCGGTCTATCGCGATGGTGTTTGGTATGCACAGCGCTCGACGTTGGGATTTGTCGCGATCCAGTTCGGACTGGCGGAGGACAAGCCTGTCATCGGCGATTACGATGGCGATTCGAAAGCAGACGTCGCGGTGTTTCGGCCTTCCACCGGAACGTGGTACGTGCTGCGATCATCAGATGGCGGATTTGCAGCGACGCAGTTCGGCATCTCGGTCGACGTCCCCGCGCCCGGTGATTACGACGGCGACGGACGTAACGATCTCGCTGTCTATCGCGAAGGAGTTTGGTTCGTGCAACAAAGCACGAACGGCGCGGCTCGAATTGTAAGTTGGGGATTGAGCTCGGACATTTCGGTTCCGAGTGTGATCGTTCCGTAGTGAACTTCTTAGCTGGCGTAGCGAGCGACAGCATAAAGCCCCCAGCGTGAGCTGGGGGTTTTTGTTTGAACGTTTGAGCTCGCGTATGCGAGCGACAGATTCTATGTAACGGTCTGCCGCTCGCAACGCGAGCTTTTTCATATGTGACCTAACCCCCAGCTCACGCTGGGGGCTTTATGCTGTCGCTCGCTACGCCAGCTAAGAGCGGAACTCGCGGGCAATATCAAAACAACGACGCCTGCTTCTCGAGCGTTCTCGCATCGACTGCCGGAACATCGAGAGCGGACTTTAGTCGATTCGCGGTCGCCGGTCCATGCCCCTCGAAATAATTGTCGACATACGCGAATACTTCTTTCGCTTCAAGACTCTTTATCATCGAAGCCCACCGATCGATCTCGTCGAGACGATCGCGGTAGATGCGATCGAACTTCGGCAGATCGCGGACTCCCATCAGCCGCACATACGCGAATGCAGTTTTCGTTTTCGCAAACGCCGGGAACATAACGTCTTCGTCGATCCATTTTCCCGCGACTAGAGCCAGCGCGATACCGCGCTCGTTTAACTCATCGAACGTCCAGTCGATGAGCCATCCGGGATCTCGAAACTCGACCGCGAACCTTAGATCGTTCGGCAGCCGCGCGATGAACGAGCGCAGGTTCGCTCCATTTTCTTTCGTCGATTCAAAACTCGCCGCGAATTGTATAAGAATGACGCCGAGCTTCGGCCCGAGTGCACGCGAGACTTCAACGAATTCGTCGATCAAGGGATATGTCGCCGGCCCGAGCGCGAGCTCATGCGTGATCGCGCTCGGTACTTTCAAACTAAAAAGAAATCCGTCCGGTGTCGACTCGCTCCAACCTTCCAAAGTTGAGATCGCGGGCGTCCCGTACGCCGTCGAGTCGACCTCGATCGTATCGAAAGCTTCGGAGTATATCTGCAACATATCCGCCGGCCGGGTTCCGCGGGGATAAAAGATCGTCTCGCCGCCGGCTTCGGTGATCCAATCGTCGTACTGCCAACTCTGGCAGCCGATGTGAAAGGTTTTCGTCTCAGACATCGCCTTGTTTCGTTTTCGTTTATCTAACGTCTATAATCTTAACCTTTCGCTTGTAGTCTATGGCTAAGAAAGGATCAATTCTCGTCTGCGATGACGAAGAGATAATGCGGGACGTGCTCGACACGATTCTGTCGACCGCGGGATACAAAGTCGATCTCGCGCGAACCGGCGAAGAGGCGCTTGAGGCGTATTCGCAGAAGTCGTACGACCTGGTATTGATGGACGTCTCGATGCCCGGGATGGGCGGGCTGACCGCGCTTGAAGAATTGATCAAGGTCGATCCCGAGGCCGTTGTGTTGATGATCACTGCGTTCGCGACTTTCGATACCGCGATCTCGGCTTGGGAAAAAGGCGCGAATGGCGTCATCAGAAAACCGTTTCAGAACGAACAGATCCTCGGGTTCGTCGCGAAGGGAATCAAGAAGCGTCGCAAGGAAGAAGAGCGTCTGACTCTCCGGCAAGTGATGACGCGGTCTGTCAGCCGCGATGCGATCATCGGACGCTCGGAGAAGATGGAAGAGATCTTCCGTCTCGTCGAGCGCGTCGCACCGGCTCGATCGACTGTTCTGATCACCGGCGAAAGCGGAACCGGAAAAGAGTTGATGGCGAAGGCGATCCACGAAGCGAGTCCGCGAGCCGATTGTCCGTTCGTCGTCGTTAACTGTTCAAATATTCCGTCCGAGCTTCTCGAATCGGAGCTCTTCGGACACACGAAAGGCGCATTCACCGGGGCGGTCGCAGCAAAGAAAGGATTGTTCGAGGTCGCTGATTCGGGTTCGATATTTCTTGACGAGATCGGAGACTTGAGACCCGAGACGCAGGTCCGTCTGCTTCGTGTTATTCAGGAAAGAGAGTTCACGCCGGTCGGCGAAACAACGCCGGTCAAAGTCGATGTCCGCATCATCGCTGCGACGAATGTCGATCTCAAAGACGCGGTTAAGACCGGGACATTTCGCGAAGATCTTTACTACCGGCTCTCGGTAGTTCCGATCGAGCTTCCCGCGCTCCGGCAGAGGCCGGAAGATGTTCTCCCGCTGGCGAAACATTTCATTGGAAAATATAACGAGGAGAATCTTCGGACGATCTCGGAGAATCTTTCGCCCGAGGTTTTGTCGCTTCT
This sequence comes from Acidobacteriota bacterium, assembly GCA_003223025.1. GTDB lineage: Bacteria > Acidobacteriota > Blastocatellia > Pyrinomonadales > Pyrinomonadaceae > OLB17. The sequence goes on along the minus strand of QHXR01000028.1, from coordinate 105,065 downwards.
CGAAAACTACCACTATCCCGGAAACGTCCGCGAGCTCGAAAATATCATCGAGCGAGCCGTCGTTATCGCGGCGACTGACGAGATCACCGTCGAGTGCCTGCGGCCCGAGGTTCGCGACCCGGCTCTCGCCTTCGAAATGATGACGAAGGCCGAAGGCACGTCGGGGAATATCGACATCGGTCGTGGGGTGAATTTTTATGATGAGGTGAAGCGCTTCGAGATCGATCTGATCCGTCGAGCGCTTGATCAGACGGGCGGTCACCAGTCGCGTGCGGCCCGGCTTCTAGGGCTGAATGCGACGACTTTGAACTCAAAGATCAAGACCTATAACATCCACACCCGGCCCTGAGATTGGTAACACCAAATTCATAATCTTGAACAATAATTCACAGAAATGGACGCTCTGAGCTGGACCTTGGCGGCAGAGCGTTCATATAACTCCACTTAGTTCACCCGCCTTTCTTGGCACGGCAATTGAAACCTTTCTTCTGTTCACTTCAAAGTTACTGAACGAATAGTCCACAAAATAATTGTTAATAGCTCTTAGGAGGAGTATATGAAGAGATTTTCGAGCACACTCGTGCTTGTCCTTTTCGCAACCATGTTTGCGCTTGGACAGGCGACGAGCGGTAAGCTTATCGGCACGGTATCCGATGCTAGCGGCAGCACTGTTGCCGGAGCAACCGTTACCATAACCGATAACCAAACGGGACGCGAGCGCACCATCACCAGCGATAGCGACGGGGGCTACACGATGCCTCTCGAATTTGGTGTCTACACGGTAAAAGTTACCGCGGCCGGCTTTAAGACCTTTACGGCAAACCAGGTAAAGATCGACGCCGGTCACGAATATTCATTGAGCGCCGTTCTCGAGGTCGGAGCCGTGACTGAGGAAGTTACGGTGACCGCAGGTGTAGGTGATATCAACGCCACGAACGGCGAGATCAGCACAACGGTCGATCCGGCACAGATCAAGGAACTTCCGCTCAACGGAAGAAATCCGCTTTCGCTGCTTAACCTGCAGGCTGGTGTCAACACCACGAGTGGTTCGATCAACGGTCAGCGCACCTCATCGGTAAACTACACCCGCGACGGACTGAACGTTCAGGACAACTTCATCCGTAACGGATTCGTGTCCGATCAGCCGACTGTAGACGACACAGGGGAGTTCAACGTCGTCACGGCGAATGCCGGTGCCGAGCAGGGACAAGGCGGTTCGACCCAGGTTTCGCTCGTTACGCCGCGTGGCGGTAGCGAATTTCACGGAGCATTGTTCGCGTTCAACCGCAACTCAGTGTTCTCAGCAAATTCTTTTCTGAGCAACTCGAACGCACAGGTACGTCCGACTCTGAACCGCAACCAATTCGGAGGCTCCATCAGCGGACCGATGCCGATCTTCAATTTCGGAGAGAACGACGGCCCGACCTTTATCAAGAACAAAGCATTCTTCTTTTTCAACTACGAAGCGTTTCGATTAGCGAACCAGATTCCTCTCACGACGACGACGCTTCTTCCGGCCGCTCAGGGCGGAAACTTTACTTACAACGAAGTGCAGGGTACAACGACGACTCAGCAGACGATCAACGTTCTGACTGGCATGGGCCCCAGAGGTTTCGTGTCTCCCTTAACTGCCGCCCAAGGCGGCGTGTTGGGAGTCGATCCGGTGATCCAGGCTCGAATTCTAAGCTTGTTGCCTGCCGGAGGAAATACTTCGACCTTTACCGGAGCAAACTTCCTCCAAGGTTACGCGATCAATCGCGCAAACCCTGAAGAGAGAAATAGCTACACCGCTCGCTTTGACGGCGAGCCCACAGCTCGTCACTCGTTCAGTGCTGTCTACAAGAGAAACAATACTGAGGACGCTCGTACTGACATCGCCGCCGGTTTCAGACCCGGGACGACGATATCGCAGGGCGGACCGACGAACTTCCTGTCTCTTTCGTATCGAGCTGCTATTGGAAGCAACTTCTCAAATGAGCTTCGTGGAGGTTTTCAGTATTCGAAGCCTTTCTTCTTTAACACCGAAGGCATTCCTCCGTTCCTGCTGACGATCCCGCTTATCACGAATCCGGATACCGGACTTCTTGATCAGGGTCGCAACACACTTTACAAGAACATACAGGACGGTGCGGTCTGGACCATCGGCAACCATTCACTTCGCTTTGGTGCGGGTATGGACTCCTACGACATCGAGTCTCTGAACTATGCAGGTACGCTCCCGGCGTACACTATCTCGAGTACCGCTAATGCGAACACGCCGGGATTGACTGCTCAGCAGATCTGCGGAACCGCGACTTGTATCAATACGACGGATCTGGGAAGAGCTAATAACTTGCGTTACTTGCTCGCCGGTATCGTCTCGACTGCGGCGATCAGCTCGAATCTTCCTGATACAACCACCGGATATCAGCTCGGAGCTCCGGCTGTGAAGACGCTCAACTTTGAGATCTACTCCGCGTATGTTGCCGACCAGTGGCGTATCAAGCCGAATCTGACTGTCAACCTCGGACTTCGGTACGACCTTTACACACCGCTCAACGATCCGCGTGGATTGTATCTCGAGCCGGTCATCACGAACTTTGACAACCCGGTTGCAGATGTTCTCAATCCGAACGGCAAGTACGATCTCGTCGGCGGAAACTCCGGAAGCCCGGGTGACTTCTTTAAAACGGACAAGAATAACTTCGGTCCGAGTATCAGCGTCGCCTGGTCGCCCAACTTCAAGAAGGGCTTTGTTGGCTCGATCTTCCCGGAGTCGACTGTTCTCCGTGGTGGATTCCGTGTCTCGTATGTCAACGACGAGTATGTGAGATCTGCGGACAATGCACTGAGCGGCAACCTTGGACTGGGAACCGTGACGTCCACGTTTTCCAATCTTAGAACGGCGTTGACTCCGCGATCGGGTTTCGCAGCGGTTCCGACATTCACAACTGCTCCGGCGTTTGTTCCTCCGCCCCGTTCCTATATAGCTAATAACTCGACCGGTACCAACGGAACCGTCTTCGCGATCGATCCGAATCTTCAGAACCAGAAGATCTATGAATACAACATTGGTATTCAGCGTGAGCTCTGGTGGAAGACCATATTCGAAGTACGCTACGTCGGCAACTTCAGTAACGAGCTCGTCCGCTCGATCGACTACAACCAGATTCGTGTAGCGGAGAGTGGATATCTCCAGGATTTCATTCGCGCCCAGAACAACTGTCGTCTCCAGGCACCTACCGTTGGTCCGATACCGACGGGAGGAAACCCACTCTACTTCTGTACGAGTGCTGCTTACAATCCGGCGATCGTGGGAAGCCAGCCGCTGCCGTTCTTCTCTCAGCTAGGAGCTCTTCAGGGATTTGCAAATGGCGGCGTCGGTGCAACCGGCGCGGCTGCGAGCAACCAGAATCTCTTGAACTTCTTGAGAGCGGATGTCCCGGCTGACTATGCGGTGAGTTTCCTGCTTCCGACTGCTAATAACGTGACGAACGCAAAGAACCTTCTGTTGGCTAATCCCAACACGTTCGTTGCTAACCTGACGGTAAACGGCGGTAGGCTGCGTTATAACTCACTTCAGGCTGAGCTTCGTCGTCGCTTTAGTGATGGTGTTTCGCTGCAGGCTAACTACACGTTCCAGAAGACCCTGACCGACATTCCGACGGCGGAATCCGATCAGACACGTGTGGCGGCTTATCTCGATAACAACAACAAGGGACTCGATTACAGCCGTCCGCAGTACGACAGAACACACACGTTCAACTTCAACGCGATCTATGAGCTTCCGTTCGGAAAGGGAAAGAAATACTTTAACGACAACGGACCTATGGATTGGATCTTCGGCGGCATCCAGGTCTCGTCGATCGTAACGCTCAGTTCAGGTGTCCCGATGTCGATCCTCGACAGCAGCGGCACGCTCAACAGAACCGCACGATCGACATGGCAGTCTGCCACGTCGACCTTGTCGGCGAAAGAGTTGAAGAAACTGACGGGTGTTTTCGTAACTCCGAATGGTGTTTTCGGAATCGATCCGAGCCATCTTTACGCTCAGGGTTCGAACGGCCTTCGTGTCGATCTTACTCAGCCGCTGCCGGCCGGTGTCACGGTTCAGTCCATCCGTGGAACGAACACGACTGATTTGGCCCCCTTCTCGGGTCAGATCTTCTCGTATAACACAGCAGGTTCCACGGGAAATCTTCCGCGTAACTTCTTCAACGGACCGAAGTACATCAACTGGGATGCGGGTATCAGCAAGAGCATCCGTTTCAGCGAGTCCATGCGGCTTCAGCTGCGAATGGAAGCGTTCAACGTGCTGAATCACGCTAACTTCTACCCGAATGATCTGACTCAGGTCTTTAACCTAAATAACACGTCGAGCTTCGGCAAACTGACTGGTACCAATTACTCTCCGCGTATCATGCAGTTTGGTGCTCGCTTCGACTTCTAATCAAAGCCTAAGAGCTTATTCACGCCCGCCGGAGAGATCCGGCGGGCTTTTTTGTTTCATTTCGGCGAACACCGCAATGACGTTATACTGTCGAAGAAATTCTTCTTCCTCATGGTTCAAGACACCTCGGCCCATTCGCAACTTTCACTCGTTCCGCTCGGGCCGGGAGACCTGATCGACCGTGCCGTCCGCTTTTACCGCCGCAATTTTTGGACTTTCGTTTTTATCGCCGCGCCGCCCGTCATTACCGGGACTGTCATCTCAGTCGGATGGACATTTCTTGCCCGCTCGCTCTTCTCCGTGAGCAGCGCCGCGAGCTCGCTCGATCTGACGTTCTATTACATGTTCGTCTGGCTCGGAGCGGCCGTGATCTGGTTTACCGAAACCGTCGCGACCCTTTCGGTCATGGGCGGAGCGTCGCGAAATTTTGTTCGGCATCTTCTTTTCAATGAGCCGATAACGTTTCGTGAAACGTACGCAAACACGTGGAAGCGTCTCGGCGGACTGCTCGTCGCATCGTCGATCATCGCCATCGTTCTTGGCTTCATCGGTTCCGTCGTGCTCTATGTCGGATTTATCATCGGAGCTCTGCTTGTCTTTCTCGCGGTCGCTGTCCTTTCGTCGGTACTTCCACTCGCCGTGATTGTCGGAAGCGTACTCGGACTCGCGGTCGCCATCGGGACGGTCTGGCTTTTCTTTCTTATCGCATCGCGATTCGCCTACATACCGCAGGTCATGCTCGTCGAGGGCCAGGGCGTGTTCTCATCGATCTCGAGGAGCGCGAATCTCGCAAGCGGCAACGTAAAACGATTGGCCGCGCTTTTTATCTTCTCGCTTGTCGCGACGTATTCGGCACTCGCTCTGTTTTATATTCCGCTGCTCTGGTACGCATGGGCACAAGGCGTCGAGATCCTGACGTTTGAATCCGACCTCGTCCCGGCTTGGTATGAGATCTCATCGCAGCTTCTGTGGCAGGCGAGCCTGATCCTGCTGACACCGGTCTGGATGGTCGGCCTGTGTCTGCTTTATGTCGATGAACGCGTTCGTCATGAAGGCTACGACATCGAATTGATGGCCGCGCGACGTTTGGGTGAAATTCCGGCCGTGCCGCAGACGTATGTGAATCCGCTTCAACCCGCTCTCGCGTCGCAGAGTTTGCCCGAGCCTCCGCCGCGGCCGCGGCGCGATTCGTCGCTAACGACACTCAATCTTAAATGAAACGCACCGCGCCAAAAATCAAAATATTTGCGGCGGTCCTCTTCGCTCTCTGTTTCTTATCCGGGATGACGGTCGCGGCCACACCCGAAGCGTACAAAACGAAGGTGGATCGCGCGGCCAAGTTTGCGCGTGCAGTTGAAACGCTGATCCGGGCCGACGATACGGTTGATGTGAAATTGCTCACCGATGAGATCCGGCGCGATTTTCCATCTACGGAACGGATAGAGTGGGAGGGAGGAGTTGCCGAGACATCGAACGACTGGCTGCTCGAAAAAGCCCGAGTTCTCGATCTCGAACATGATCCTAAAAAGCAGCTGCCGGCGATCGTCGAGGTTTGCGAATATCTTTCGGCGATCTCCTTCAAGCTTGACGAGCTTAACGTAGCGATCGCATCACAGCGAACGAAGGACCAGGATAAGCAGAAGCTCGCCGAGATCCTGCGGCGCGAGGAGTATCAGAAACCGCAGGAGAAACATGAGAGTTTATTTCAGCGGTGGCTGCGGGAATTCCTCGAATGGTTGGACGGAGTCATGCCGAAGCCGACGCCGGGTGCTTCGAACTCATCCGGGATGGGATTTCTTACCGTTGTGTTCCAGGTTTTGTTGTACGGTGCGTTGCTTGCGCTCCTCGCTTTTCTTGCCTACAAGATCATTCCGCTAATTTTCCCGGCACTCAGAAGGGAGAGAAAGCCAAAGAGGAAAAAGGATAGAGTCATCCTCGGCGAGCATCTCGGAGAAGACGTCACCGCGATCGATCTGCTCGGCGAAGCAGATCGCCTCGCTCGAGACGGCAATCTCAGAGGAGCGATCCGCAAGGGCTATATCGCGTTGCTCTGCGATTTGAGCGATCGAAAAGTGATCGGTCTCGCTAACAACAAAACGAATCGCGATTATCTTCGCGATGTACGTTCGCGCCGCGAGCTTCACCCGCGGATGAAGGTCGTGACCGATACATTCGAGCGACATTGGTACGGGCTTCAGGATTCCGCCGAGCAGGATTGGGCGCGGTTTCGGGAGGATTACAACGAGACGATTCGGACGATCTAAAGGATGAAGCAAAAACTTCTCATCTTTTTGGTATTGATCTTTTTGGTGCTGCTGCTCGCGGGACTAAACGCGGCGACGTACGTCCAAAAAGAGAAAGTCGCCGACACGGAGTTCGCACCGAATCGTTCGACATACAATTCGGGCAGCACCGGCACTCAAGCCTTCTACGCTTTGCTGTCGGAAACGGGACGCAACGTCACGCGGTGGCAGGCGTCTCTCGAAACTCTGAGCTCCGATCCGAAACGCAGCCCCGCAGTTTTTGTGATGATCGGCCCGTTGAGAAAAGATCTTAGCGACGATGAACAGACGAAGTTGATGGAGTGGGTATCGGCCGGTGGAACTCTGATCGTCATCGACCGAGAGCCGGCATCCGATCTGATCGCGACCACCGCCGAGTGGAATCTTTCCGTCGCTCCGGAAGTCATTCCCGAGCTTTACACGGTAGACGCGGCGAACCCGAAGCAGATGACCGCCGATCGTGCGGCGTTGAAACCGTCATTGCCGTCGAGCTTTGCACGCGGCGTCAACGCGGTTCAGCCTTCGCGATTCGCGTCGTCGGTTAAGTTAGAGGCTTCTGTATATGAGACCAAGTCCGTTAGCGGCGACTTCGCCGGCCCGGTCAATACCCCGACAGCGACGCCTTACGATCTTTATTCGAGCTCTAGTGAGCCAACGCCACCGCCGCCCGTCGCGACGCCGTCGGAGAGCGAATCGAGTTCCAACGCCGACAAAAATGAGTCGGAAGATAATCTCGAACTATCAGAAGCTTCGGCATCTTTTGCCGCACCCGTCGTGCATCTCGGAGCAGGTGGTCGCAATCTTCTTGTCGAGGCTCCGTTTTCCGAGGGACGTATCATCATTCTCACCGATCCGTTCATCGTCGCGAATAACGGCATTAGCATGGTCGACAATTCTCAGCTCGCGGTAAATCTTGTCACGTCGCGTGACGGACTGATCGCGTTCGACGAATTTCATCACGGTTACGGAGCGAACAACAACCGGCTCTTCCAATATTTCGAAGGCACGCCCGTCGTCTCAATATTTGCGCAATGCGCGCTGTTGATCGCTCTGGTATTCGTCTCGCAAAGCCGCAGATTTGCAAGGCCGATACCCGAACCGGAACCGAGCCGGCTTTCAAAATTAGAATACGTATCGGCGATGGCTGAGCTGCAGCAGCGGACGAGTGCGTACGACCTCGCAGTCGAAAATATTTACTCGGATTTTCGCCGTCGGGCCAGCTCGCTTGTCGGACTCGACAATACAACGGCTACGCGACGCGAGCTTGCGAGTCGAATCGCCGAGCGCACCCGCGACGACGCGCGATCGGTCGAGCAACTCCTCTTCGAATGCGAAGACGTCATACATGGCGAGCCGGTCGATCGACGAACAACGATCTCCCTGATCGGGCGGCTGCGCGATCTCGAGGCGAAGCTTGGCTTGAAGCGCGCGGCGAGGAAAGGTCTATAGGATGATGGAACTTTGGAGTCTCGTGCTGCTCGCGCTCTTGTTCTTTGTGACGAGCATTGTCGGTGTAGTGACCGGAAGCAATTCTCTGATCACCGTGCCGGTGATGTTTCAGTTTGGGATCGATGAGAAAGTCGCGGTCGCGACGAACATGTTCGGTCTGACGTTTATGGCGATCGGCGGAACGATCCCGTTCGTGCGGCAGGGAAGTATAGAGTTCAAAAAACTGACGCCGCTCGTCATCCTCACGATCGTCGGATCGGCAATCGGAGCGCTGCTCGTCGGCGTTATCACGAATCAGTCGATCAAGTTAATGGTCACGATCGCGATGATCGTGATGGTGATCTTTACTTTTCTCGTTCCGAACCGCGCTTCAAATGAATCGGGTTTGGAGAATCGAAATATTTCTCCGCTCGTTTATGTGCTGACGTTTTTGCTCGCCATCTACGGCGGGTTATACAGCGGCGGATACGTCACGGTGCTGACAGCGAGCTTCGTTGCACTTGCCGCGATGAGTTTTAGCGGAGCCGTCGGCGCGACGAAGTTTATCAACGTGTTTTCCTCGGGAATTGCCACGCTAATCTTTATGTGGCAAGGTTTAGTAGATTATCGACTCGGGATAATTCTCGGCATCGCGATGTTCGCCGGAGCGTTTGTCGGAGCCCATTACGCGACGAGGATGAACGAGATCTGGCTAAAACGAATCTTCCTGGCGACTGTTTTTATTCTGGCGATCAAAATGCTTTTTGATCTTTTGTAGGGCGAATGACTCTCGGCATTCTCTTTCTTGTCGCCCACGGCGACGAACATTAAAGCCTAGGGTGAGCGAGCAAAGCGAGCGTAACCCTAGGAAGAATTACGATACCGTTCGCTCGCTGAAGGCGAGCAACAATGTGCCATTGTTCGACCCCTTCAGGGTCGGAGAACCTTTGCGATCTGACCTAGGGTTCCATTCGCTTTGCTCATTCCACCCTAGGCTTTAATGTTGGTCGCCTTTGGCGACACGATCAGAACACGAATGCTCAATTACACACCCTCAACCGTTGCACATATCCTCAACGAACTGCGCAAGACGATCGTCGGGCAGGACGATGCGATCGAACAGATCCTTGTCGCTGTTCTTGCCGAAGGCCACGCGCTGCTCGAAGGAGTTCCGGGTACGGCGAAGACTCTCGCGGTGAAAACTCTTTCGCAGATCCTCGGTGCGCAGTTTTCGCGAATTCAGTTCACCCCCGATCTGATGCCGTCGGATATCACGGGGACGAACGTCTTCAACATGCAGTCGTCGCAATTCTCTCTCCGGCAAGGCCCGATCTTCACCGATATTCTTCTCGCCGATGAGATCAATCGCACGCCGCCGAAGACGCAGGCTGCGTTGCTCGAAGCGATGGAAGAGCGACAGACCACGATCGATGGCGAGCGATATCCGCTGTCGCCGATCTTCACGGTACTCGCGACTGAAAATCCGATCGAGTACGAGGGAACATATCCGCTTCCCGAAGCGCAGCTCGATAGATTTTTGCTAAAAGTTTTGATCGATTATCCGGCTGAAGAAGACGAGCGCGAGATCGTCGCGCGTTGGGATGCGGGATTCAACTCGCATCATCTCGAGCGCATGAATCTTGTGCCGCTCTCGGGACCGGACGTCATCCAGCAATGCCGTCTAGAGGTTCGTCAGATGCGAATGGAACCCGGCGTTCAGAAGTACATCGTCGACATCGTTAGAAAAACTCGCAGCCACCCGACGATTCTCTACGGTGCGAGTCCGCGTGCAGCGATCGCACTTCTGCTCTGCTCAAAAGCACTCGCCGCGATTCGCGGACGCGACTTTCCAACTCCGGATGACATTCGGGATATCGCGGCACCGGTGCTCCGGCACAGACTCGCATTACGAGCCGAAGCCGAGCTCGAAGGTGCAACGACCGACGCGGTCATCGCTGATATTTTGAAGACGGTCGAAGTTCCGAGGTAGAAATGGCTAGCTCCGTTAGGAGCGTCATATCGGTAGAATGCCGTCCGTTATTACGACAAAAGCTCCGTAGGAGCGACACACCGTGCCGCACCTACGGAGCTCTTTGGTTATTCGCTTCGCTTCTACCAATATTCCGCTCTTAGCGGAGCTTTTCTCTTGGTACTACGACGCTGGCTCCGAACTGCCCGCATCGGCCGTCGGCTTATTTGCCGGCGGTTTTGTCGTTGGGGGTTTTGATGTTCCCGGCGTCGGCGTCGGCCGTACGGGAACCGGCGTAGGTTTCGGCGTTCCGGTCGTCACCGGCGCCGTATTTGTATTCGCCGCCGGTGGCTTAACGGACGGACTCGGCTTCGGCGTCGCCACCGGGACCGGACATAGAACCAACCCCGTTGGAGTGACCGAGCAGCCGGCCGGCAAATCCTGCATGAACGGACTCTGCCCCGGGGGAATGTTGATCGTGCCGCCGGGAGCGGCGTAAGTCTGCGGTGGTGCTCCGGCGGGCGGAGAGCCGGATGCCCACGGATTATATCCATCGCCACCCGGTGCCGCACCCGGAACTCCGTTAGTCGAATTCGAATTTCCCACGACCTCGGGCATCATGCCCGGCATCGCAGCGAGATTTTGTTCCTCGGCTCCTGTCGCAGGATTTATCGGCTGTACCGGTTGGCCGTTCGCGTCCGTCTGAAGTGACGTCGTCGGATTCGTTTGCTTGCTCGAAGTCGCGTAGATCAGAAATACGGAGAGCAACGAGATGCCGGCGAGCACGATGAACGCGGTCTTCCAAATGTTGTTAGATTCGACCGGGGCCGCTCCGGCAGCGAGTGCCGGCTGACCTTCCGCGACCCGAGTAAGATCGCTGGCGAATTCTTCGGCAGTTTGATATCTGAGCTCGGGATCTTTTGCCAGAGCTTTTAATACCACCGGTTCGATGCCCGGCGAAAGGTCGTGTCGAAATGCGGACAGCGGCGGCGGAGCTTCTTCTGTATGCTTCACCATCACATCCGATGGGCGATCTCCGCTGAACGGCGGTTCGCCTGCGAGCATTTCGTATGCGATCACACCGAGCGAGTAGATATCTGAGCGAGCATCGGCATCGTCAGCACCCGAACACTGCTCCGGTGCGAGATAAGCGAAATCCGATCCGGTCATGTCACCGTCACGACTCGCGGACATCGGTCCCGCGGACCTGATACCGAAGATCTTCACGTGCGGCTGATCGAGTCCGTCGTTGGCGATCAAAATATTCTCCGGCGTCAGATTGCCGTGAACCAAGCCGTGCGAGTGTATTGCCGCGAGGCCGCGCGCGGTTTGGTTGGAAATATCGGTCGCGGCTGCAGCATCGAGTTTGCCGCCGGAATTTCGGATGACCTCCTGGAGCGTGTCACCTTCCTCGCCTTCGTACACTGTATAAACCACGCCGTTGGACGCTGATCCGAAATCGATGACGTTGAGGATATTCGGATGGTTGATGCGCGAAGCAATTTTCGCTTCGTCGAAAAGGCGTCGGGCGATCTGGTCATCGACCGCGAGCGCACGCGGAACGATCCGCAGCGTCACTGAACGGTCCATGAACATGTGCCGGCCGCGGTAGAAGTCGCCGATCTCACCCCGACGGATAAGCGCACCGACTTCGTATTTTTCAGCTAAGTCCTTTCCTTCGAATTCTCCGGTCATCTTTTGTTAGAACGCCACGCGTCTTTCGAGGTTGCAAAACAAAATGCGGACGCCGGTCTATTATAACTGGCGTCCGCAATCCCATGTGTATCAGCCGATACTATTGATCGGTAACCGGCTTGATAACGACGAACGCGATGAGCAGAGCGAACAGCACGAGCGATTCGATCAGCGCGAGCGCGATGATCATAAGCGTCTGAACCGTGCTTGCCGCACCGGGGTTACGGGCAGCGCCTTCAGCAGCACGCGAACCGACGAGTCCCTGGCCGATACCGGCAAGACCAGCCGCGAGACCGAATCCGACACCGGCACCGATCGCCTTTGCAGCGTTGACGGTGAACTTGTTGTCACCGGCAGCAGCACCAGCCTGCGCCATCGCCGGCAGAGCCGAGACGACGAGAGCCAGTGTCGCGAAAAACATGTATCTTAATTTTTTCATTTTATTCTCCTGTTTTATTTATCTATCAGGAAAACCGTTTTATAAAACTTGCTCTGCGGTTATTATTTCGCCTCACTTCCGGTATGCCGCGGATTTTATACTCCGTAGAGTCCGCGTCTCCTGTAGCGTGCGGGCATATCTGCTATAAATCGCAAGTTCTCAAATATCGGTTTCCGATGTACGACAGGCTTTCCAGCCTGTCGATTGTGAGCAGTTCGAACCTGCTCCAATTCGTTTGTCCGCATTCGGAACAGGCTCGAACGCCTGTTCTACGCCGTCACCGCTTCGCCGTGCGAAGCATCGACCGCATGATCGTGGTGTGCATGATCGTCATGCCCCGCATGCGAAACCTCGCTGATGTAGATCATCGACAAAAGCGTGAACACGAGCGTCTGCACGAAAGCGACGAATACGCCCAACGCCGTCAGCAGCAATGGCAGCAGAAATTGTGTGAACGGCGGAGCAAGATTCGTGATCTCGACAAAGATCTTTTCATCCGCAAACATGTTCGCGAAAAGTCGGACGCCGAGCGTGAACGGCCGGATCGAGTTACTTATAACCTCAATGACAAAGATCAGTCCCGTGATCGGTAGCATCAGCAGCGGGAGCTTCGGTCCCGCGAAATGCTTGATGTGTCCGAACAACCCGTTCTCGCTGATCCCGACGTAGTTGTAATAGACGAACGATGTGATCGCCAGAGCGTACGTCACGTTCACGGAAGCGGTCGGCGACATGAACAGCGGAAACTGTCCCATCAAATTCGAGATCAGGATCAGACAAGCAAACGTTGCGACGACCGGGAAGAATTTGAACCCGTGCTCGCCGATGACTTTCACCACGAGATCTTTGATCGCAAGATAGCCCGCTTCGAGCGTCAACTGTCCCGGCTTCGGATCGTCTTCCGAGAGCTTACCCTTCAATATGTAGATCGCGAAAATAGTCAGGACACACGCGATCGCGAACATGATCGTGTACCACGGGATCGCGTTCTCAGGCGAGTACTCACTGCCAAACACCGCTTCCGGCGTCGTCCCGAAATTCTTAAAGAACGCGTTCCACCAGAGGTGAGTCGTGTGCTCCTGGATCCTGTATACAGGCTCGCCGAGATAGTGGTTGATAAACTCGACGATGAGCGGTTGATGATGTCCTTCTTCTGCAAATAAAAACATATAAAAAATGAGTCAGCGAAGTACCGACTAAAAGCTAACTAAACTTTCGGTTCAGCTGCGGCAGTTGAAACCATTCGGATCATGCCTTCGATCACGACCGCAAAACCGAAACCGGCGAGTCCGAGTATAAGAGCGACGATCGGTACGAGTCCGGTAATGTAGATCACCGCAACGATGATCCCGAGAACGATGTACCTGAGAAAATACTTGCCGGCGAGCATCCTCGGACGCTCGCCTGACTTCGCCGCATCGAATATCGTTCGCAAAGAACTCTTGAGCCAGTAATAATTCGCAAATGCGAGAGCGGTTCCGATCAGGATCCCGAATCCGAAAGCGAGAGATTCGAGCGCATATCCCGCAATTCCACCGATAACGCCGAGAAACGCCATGATCCAAAGGATCCGTTCATGACCTGGCGGACGTCCGATCTCCGCTGATTCATCCGTAGGTTCAATATCCTCGCCCATCGCGAACCTTAAATTCTACAAAGGAAGGCCAAAAAGTTCAAAGGAAGGCAGCTATTTCTTGAAGATTTGCGAGCTTATGCGGAAAAGTTGGATAAAACCGATCGCCGATCCGATAATGATCCCGCCAACGACGCCCCACGGTGAGGTTCCGAGCAGCAGATCGGCTCCCCAGCCGAGGATCAGCATGAACACGACGGCGGCGGCGAAAGCGATGCCCGCCGAATATGCTAAACCGCTTCGACGGACCGTTTCGGCCATTGTTTCAGGCTCGGCCTCGGAGATGACAAAGTTCTTGTCGCGATCTTCGTCCGCCTCATCCGATTCGTCGAAAAGACTCAATACCTGACTACTTGACTTGCGAGGTTCAACCTTCGACTCCTCAACTTTACCCGCGTCCGGATCGTCGTTGTCTAGCAAGTTCTTTATCATCGATATTTTTCTCCTTTACGGTGTCGCAGGAGCCGCATTCAAAAATGCGAAAAGCTTGTCCTGCACCTCGGGACTTGTAACAAGGGTGTTATGTCCGACGCACTGATAAAGCTCTGCAGTTACGGGGAACGTTGCTTTCGAATTGTTCGGCGTTATTCCCGCAAGCGACGACTTTGTCACGACACTATCCCCGACCGCAAAAAGTAGGGGCTTGAGATCGACGTCCTTAACCTTCTCGCCATTCGATCGTGTGAAGCCGTCCGGTTTGAACCGCGTTTCCCAGCGATTCTTTTTTTCATCCCTGAGGAGCACAAACGCAGTCGGCGTATCCTTGCAATCTGCACCCATCAGGTAGAACGAAACCGGAGGCTTTGCGGTTGAAACTGCATCGAGTGCTAATTGGAATTTTTTCCCGCGTGCGAGCGCTGCGAGGAAAAATGGTTTCGCATACTTCTGCTCGTTCGCGTCGAATTTCTTTGTGAACGCTTCATCCTTCCAGATCGCCCAATCGTACTTTTCCCAAACCGCCGGATCAAAGAGGTCGACCGGGACCGGTTTCAAGTTCTCATCATAAGCAACAAACGCACCGTCGTGCGGAAGCAACTGATAGGACGACGGGATCGTGAATATGTCGAAGCGCGTAATGTTTTGAATGAACGGAAGGTTCAGTCCGCCGCCAACGTACGAAAATCCATTAAGCAAGGCATTCAAAGAAAGAACCGAGCCTTCGTTCGGAGTTCCGAGAAGGAAGATCTTGTCGAAA
Source organism: Acidobacteriota bacterium (assembly GCA_003223025.1). Classification (GTDB taxonomy): domain Bacteria; phylum Acidobacteriota; class Blastocatellia; order Pyrinomonadales; family Pyrinomonadaceae; genus OLB17. Next base: position 89,995 of record QHXR01000028.1, on the reverse strand, counting down.
TTTTTCGCACCCGCCCATGTCGGCTGCGGTGTGCCGGACGGCAGGTCCGCGTTTCCGTACATCGCTGCGTACCGTGCGATGAGGCCGCCCATGGAATGCGCGATGACATTGAATTTCAGGTTGGGCTGACCGAGCCGACGCTTTAGAGTTTCGATCCGTCTGATTAGCAGTCGTGCATTTTCGACATTGTCGCGCCGCCAGTCGTATGGAAAGACATAGAACGTGTCCTTCGCATCCATCCGAGTCGCCGTATTCCATTTCGCCTCGCGATAACCGCCGCGGGTTTGAAGTGCGTCGATGAGCCGCTCATAGATCTCGGTCTCCGGGAGGATCTTTAGAAATTTAACGCTCCGTATGATGTCTTTCGTGACGAGATTGTCATGATTCGACGCGAGATTCGGCGAGATGGGCAGTCGTATGTCGTCTGCTCTTGACCGGTGCTGGTTGAACCAAACCACCTCATCGGTCTTACTGTTGACGAGATCCGAGCCCGTCAGGCCCGGAATTATGATGATCGGAGCCTTTCCGGAGGCGGGAGCCGCAACCGTAGTTGTTTGCCCGAAACTCGCGACAACTCCGAGTAAAATGCAGAACGAGATCGATACAAACCTACCCCTTGATTGCTTATTCATACGACATTGGATGCGCCGATCAGCTTATCTGTTACAAACAAAGACGCAACTGGCGGAATGATACCACTTTTAGCGGGTGAGATCGTCGATCGCCTTAGTTTCCGTGCTAGAGATCATGTGATAAACGGTTCCTCGCCACACGATCCGGCGCGACATCCATGCGGCGACACAGTTGAACAGGAAAACGAATGGAGTCAGGCTCCAGAGCGTGATCTGCGGAAGCGTCTGTCTGCGGAGCCTGGATTCGTGCTCGGGCAGAGCAAGTCTCACCGCCCTAAGACGCAGCAGTGACTTGCCGATGCTGAACATCATTACGGCGATGAGTGTGACCAGTGCGGCGACAACTGACCAATCATTTTTCCGACTGAAAATTATGATCAGAATCGATGCGATCATGGTCGCTGTGAATAACCCCGATCCAATAAACGACATCACCCACAGCTTCGCCGAATACACACGAGTGATCTTCATCTGCCGCGTCGTAAATTCGAAAAGCTCACGCCACGAGCAATCTTCGATCGACGCCGTCAGCGCCCGTGGAACGAAATAGATGTCGAGATCCGCTTCGCGTACGGTGCGAGTTAAGGTGAAATCGTCCGACAGAGTTCCACGCCACTTTTCGAAAATATCGAGTCGTTCAAATGTCGCGCGTTTGATCGCCGTCGCTCCGCCCCAGCAGAAATTCGTCGTGCGATTCGAACCGAGATGAGATGCGATCGAAGCGTTCCACATGTTTCGCATCTCGGACGCGAGCGTCTCGTGCTTTGAGATAAACCAGCGGTAGCCTGTCGTCGCGCCGATCTGTGGATCGATGAGCGGAGCGACGAGATTTCTCAGCCACTGCTTCGACGGACGAGCGTCCGAATCGACGAAGACAAATACTTCGGATGTCGGATCCGCGTACTGGATCGCTTCGCGCAGATTCGTGACTTTTTGACTCGAATCCGTCGCCTTTGGTGCGACGACGAGCTTCACCGGCCTCCGCGCTTCCTGCCAGGCCTGCTCGATAATCTTTGTCGCTTCGTCGCTTTCTTCGTCGACAATGAATATCACTTCAAACTCTGGATAATCCTGCGCGAGCAACGCGTCGAGATTCTCGAGCATTCCCTGATCGATTCCTCTGCAAGGCGCAAAGATCGTCGCGAACGGAGCGTGATCGGCAAGAGATTTATTTAGCTCCTGCTTGAAATAATTTAGATAGTCGATCCCGCCGCGAAACGACTTGTAGCTGAACCAGATCAGCAGGGCGGCGAAGATGTAGTAGGTGATGATCACGCAGGGGGATGAATATTAGCTGTTAGCTCTCGGCCGCTAGCTATTAGCTAAGAGCTAATGGCTAACAGCTATTTTTAAGAATACTCTAAACGCGTGAATGGCGCCGCGGCCGGACCAGGAGAGCCGGACTGGAACGCAGGCGTCCCCGCCTGCATGAGTACGAAGCACGAAAAGCCTCTCACGTCTCGACTTTCTGAGTAGCTCTACGCAAGCGGAAGCCACGGCGTTGCAGGCGCGGACGCCTGCGTTCCAGTCGCGTCCGCCGTGTACGGCTAACGACGCAGGAGCCCACGAAGAAACTCCACGGTCATCTTAGTTGCATTCCGATCGGATCCGGTCATTAGAGCGAGTGCATTTCGACCCAGCTCGCTTCGTTTTTCTTGCTTCTGAAGCAGATCCACAAACTGCTCATACAACCGCTCAGAGATCTGAAACTCGTCGGGCGCCTCGGACGTTTGACGCAACGCCTTGTTCTCGAGAAACTCCGTGACCACCGCTTCAAAGTTTGCCGTATGTGGTCCGGTGACTATCGCTTTTCCTTCAGCCGCTGGTTCAAGGATGCTCTGTCCGCCATGTGGAATAAGACTTCCGCCGACAAAGACGATTTCGGCAAGCGGGTAAGCTGAGCGAAGCTCGCCGATTGTGTCGAGCAGGATGATATCGGTGTCTTTGTCAGCATCGGTCGGAGGAGAACTGCGACGAACCAAGCTGTAGGATGATTCGCGTAATAGTTTTTCGACGGCATCAAAGCGTTCCGGATGTCGCGGCACGATCATCAGACGACATGAATGGCCGAGCTCGCCGTCGAGCGATTCAAGGACATATCTTTCTTCGGGCTCATGTGTGCTCGCAGCGACGATTAGGGGCATGTCCGGTGAGATGTCGAATCGCTGACGAAATTCTTCAGTGAGTTGATAATCCGTTTCGCCGCCGGTTTGTTCGAACTTTAGATTGCCCGTGACCGCGACGTTCTCGGTGTCCATTCCGAGATCGATAATTCGCTTTGCGTCAGCTTCGTACTGCATCAATGCGAGATCGGTGTCGCCGAGGACGCGATTCATAAACGCACGCAAGCGTGAATATCGACGGAACGACTTCTGCGACATCCTGCCATTCACAATCGCGACTACCGCCCCGCTCACCTTCGCCTCATGAATGAACCTCGGCCAGATCTCCGTTTCCATCAGCAACACGAGCGATGGTTTGAAGTGATCGAGAGCCCGGCGAACAGCGAACTTAAAATCGAAAGGGAAGTAGATGATCGCGTCGGCTTTGTCTTCGAATATTTTTCTCGCGAGCTCTTGTCCGGTCTTCGTCGTGGTCGAAATGATGAGTCGATGATTCGGAAATTCTTTTCGGAGAGCATCGACAAGCGGTCGCGCCGCATTTGTCTCACCGACCGATACGCAATGAAGCCAGATCACATCGCGGCCATCGTGCTCGAAGTCCGGATAATTGCCAAGACGTTGGCTGAATCCGCTCGCGTACTTCTCCCGTCGCATGAGGAACAGCGGTGTCATGAGGAGGAATGCAAGCGAAAGTAAAATTGAATAGAAAAGGTACATTAAGAACCTGGAACCACTAAAATACACGAAAAAACACGAAAACGTTCGCGACGTTTTCGTGTTCGTTTGTCTGATTCCGTGGTTCGATTATTTTACCCGCTCGATGTATTTCGATTCGGCCGGATTCACGCGAATCTTTTCGCCTTCGGCGATGAACGGCGGGACCGAAACCGTAACACCATTTTCGAGCGTCGCCGGCTTGTTCGAATTAGACGCCGTTGCGCCTTTCAATTGCGGGTCCGTGCGCGTGACGACCAGGTCCATCGATGCCGGAAGCGCAACTCCGATCGGCGTGCCGTCATAAAATTCGACCTCGATCTTCAAACCCGGCATCAGCCACTGAGCGGCGTCACCGAGTTCTTCTTCGGTCAGAGCAACCTGTTCGTAACTCTCCGAATTCATGAAGTGATGATGCGAGCCGTCGGAATACAGGTATTCCATTTTGTGCTGTTCGAGCGTGATCTTCTCGAGCGTGTCGTTCGATCGAAAGCGGAACTCAAATGAGTTTCCCGTCAACAGATTTCGAAGTCTCGCCTGCACCATAGCACGCAGGTTTCCCGGTGTATGATGATGAAATTCCATCACCTTAACGGGATTGCCCTCGTGCAAAATAACCATTCCTTTTCTGATATCGTTAGCCGAAATTGCCATAGCGTTTATAGGTCCAATAGGTCGTATCGGACCTATGTTGACGGTGACTGCTGCGCCACCGGAAATTCAAACTCGTAAGTTTACCGAACCGTCACGCGAAATGTAAAACGCCCGCGCCACGGATCCGCTTTCCCGCATTCGACCACTTCGATCCTGTAATCGCCCTCCGCAGTTGGTGAGATTTCGCGGCGATTGTTGCATGAGGCGTCGGAATCGCCGACGTCATTGCCGTTCTGATCTTTGACGTAGATCGTTATCGGCCGGGACGATGCGCCGATCTGTTCGGTAAATAATGTCTGCCCGGCGCGAACTTTAATGAGATAGGTTCTTTTACTCTTGAAGCTGTTTAGAGTTCCTGTGATATCTGCGTGAACGGCTCCGCGACGGAATTTTATCCGAGTCGAGGTTTGCGCCGGCGAAGTCGAAGAAAAAATAAAGATGAGACTTACGAGAGCGAGAAAACAGATCTGCGTTCCTCTCAAAATTTTCATAGCAGTTTTGTGTGACGCTTACTTTTTTAATGGAAGCGGCGGCGGCTCTTCACCTTCGCTTGGCGGTTCCTTCTTCAGCATTTGGTAAATGCCGAGAATTTGTTCGACCCACTTTTGTGATTCCTCGTGATTCGGCTGCACCTTTAACGCACGGCGGTAATCGCCAAGCGCCGATGCGTACTGCTTCGCATCGGTCAGTGCAAAGCCGCGTTCGAAATATGCTTCGGCAAGCAGATCCTTCGACGCATCGTCGGGTTTGGCCTTCATCGATTTTTCGGCTTTTGCGATCGCCTGATCGAACTTCGCTGTGTCGATCGGTTCGCCGCTCGCGCTCCACTTTCCGTTGTTCGGACCTGCTGCGGGTTTCGGGGTTCCACTCTCACCCGAATGCGCGAGTACGCTCTGAGCCTCGTTCGTCTGCTGAGCGGCATTGATCGGCTTTGTCGAATTAACGATCGGAGGCGCGCTCTTGTTACAGGCCAGTGCTGAAATCGTGACGAGAAAAATTAGTGCGACTTTCATAAGTTAGTAAATAGCCGATGCGACTGGAACGCAGGCGTCTCGCCTGCCGGCTAGCGAAGGGAGCGTCGGACGTCGGCACTGTCGAATCAGAATCGTTTGACGCCGCCGAAGTCACGGCGTTGCAGGCAAGGATGCCTGCGGAACGGTCGCGCCCGCGGTCCGCCCGCCGGCGTTACTGCTTGTCAATATACGGTCTCGCCTGGACGATGTAGATGCGTCCGTTCATGATGCCCCATTCGATGTCCTGCTCACGTTTTCCAAATACGCGGCGGATGTCGATCGCGGTCTTTGCAAGTGTTCGCGCCTGAAGATCGGTCAGGACGCGTCTTTGAGCATTAGCGCATTTGTCGTGCGTTTCTTTCAGATCGCCGTTCACATCAAACGCAAGCGCGTTCTCTTGCTGTGACAAAGTCATGACGATCACCGAATTCGATTTCGGATTGAACAGAATCTGTTCCGGCAAGCCGCTGTTGTCAACGACTTTCGAATTGTGCCCGCAAACCGCGCTGATGTAGACCGCGTCTTTGTTCTCGGCGTCGAACGGGTCTTTTGTGATCATCACGCCGCCCTTCGTCATGTCGACGCCGACCTGGATCAACGCGGACATATACACGTCCTTCTGGCTGACGTAATTTCGAACTCTCGCTTCGTACGCTTCGAACTTCCAAAGCGAAGCCCAAACTTTCTTGACGGCCTCGATCAACTTTTCTTCCTGCGTGACATTCGCGACGCTCGAATACAATCCCGCCCCGCTGAAATTCGGAAGATCTTCGGAGTTCGAAGAGCTGCGCACGAACACAGGCTTTCCGCCAAGCTGCATTCGCCATTTCGAGATGATCGCTCGCCGCAGCGCCGGTTCGAACTTACCTTTCTGAATTGCGTTTCGAAAATCCTCGAGCTTCTGGCGACGGACGCGTGGATTGTGAACGAATTGCAGGTCGTCCTGGTAGTTCGCGATCGCGTCGTTGAGGCCGTTCGATTCCATGAACGCCTTGTACCAGTAGAACGGCACGGAGAATCCGTCGGGCACGATCACGCCGGTGACGCCGGAGTTCAACATTTCGCCTAAGTTTGCAGCCTTTGAACCGTACGTGATGCTGTCCTTCTTTCTCATCTCGCGGAGGCCCGCCAATCTTTTGACCGTCAGATTCACCGGCGGAATCTGCTGATCGGGCGATTTGAACTCAGTCCTGATAACCTCCAGCGGAGCTCGTTCGAGTTTGTAGTCCGTCAGCGTCGCGCTCAGTTTGTAAACATAAGTGTCGAATTCTTTGAACAGTTTGTCGGCGTCTTTGATGTAGACATTCGGCACCTTCCAACCTTTCGCGAGAATGTTTATGTGAGACAACGGCGTCGAAGGTTGCGCGACGATGATCCCGCGAACGGGTGGCAGTGACTGCGGCAACTCTTTCAGTACGACGATCTCGTTGTCGCCGATCTCCACCGTGTCATCCAGTTTGTCGATGATGTGAATTCGTCCAACCGCGTCGCCGGTGTTCAGCGCGAGATAAGCTTGATTCTTACTGAGGTCGCTTTGCAGTACTCGATCGATGCCGATCTTTTCGGACACGTCCTCTTGTCGAAGGGAATTCGGCTTGAACGAAACTGGTGCGAAAAAATGCTGCGTGATCACAGCATTCGCCGATTTGATAAGTTCGGCGCTCGCAAGATCGCCTTCCCAAAGTTCCCAGGTAAATTTCTCGACGGGTTTCTGCCAGGCGATCGTCCCGACGATGAAGCGCCGATCTTCGTCGATATAGATCGGTTTGAACACGTCGGCTCCACGCGGAACCATGTACGTCGCGAGAAGAAAATCTTTGTGAAAACGGAAACGCTGGGAGTTGACGAAGTAGATCTTGTTTTTGTCTCTGCGGTCGATGACGAACATCGCATGCGGGAGCGCGTACTGCGTGTTTTGATGATAGACACGAGCGATCGAATTAAATTCGCCTTCCGAAGTCACATCGAGAAGCGCATTCTTTTTCGAATCCGGTGCTTTGTCCATCGCACCGGCCGGCTCACGAGTCGGGGAAGGCTTGCGTGACATCTGGCCGAAGACGGAAGGCGCAAAGCAGGAGGCGGACAGCAGTAACAGCGTGATCATGAAGATCCCAGCTTTTCCGCCGATCAACCGGTTCTCTGGAAAGAGGGAAGCTTTTGTGTGATCGATCCGTCCCGAGCGATATCGTGTTCTAATTTTCATTTCGTGCTCGTCATACTTCGTTCGAATGTCTTATTCCGCATCGCATCGAGCTCCTCTAGGCTCTTGACGCTCACTTTCAGATCACGATAGATCCCGTCGGCGATCGTGTAGATCCATCCGTGCACCTCGATCTGCTGTCCGCGGCTCCATGCATCCTGCACGATGGTCGTTTCGCCGACGCTGGTAACCTGTTCGATGACGCTGATCTCGCACAATTTGTCCAGCTTGTCATCGTAACTTTCCTGCGCGTCGAGAACGCTTCGGTACTTGTGCATGATGTCCTGGACATGTCGAAGCCAATTGTCGATAAGCCCGAATCGCGAATCGTCAAACGCGGCTTTCACACCGCCGCAAGCGTAATGCCCGCAGACAATGATGTGTTTGACCTTTAGCGCTTCGACCGCAAACTGCATTACGGACAGGCAGTTCATATCGGTGTGATTGACGAGATTGGCGACGTTGCGGTGGACGAACATCTCGCCCGGCAGCAGCCCGATGCTACTGGAAGGCGTGATGCGGCTGTCGGAGCAGCCGATCCAAAGATATTCCGGCGATTGGATCTCCGAGAGTTTCTCGAAAAAATCCGGATCGCTCTTTTTGATATTTTCGGCCCAGGCCTTGTTTCCGTCGAGTAGATGTTCGAGTGTGCTCACAGGGGACTATCTTAGCGTATCAAACGTTTTGAGTCTCGCCTTTAGGCGGCAAGTTGCTGAAAGCAGCCGCCTAAAGGCGGAACTCTAAGCTAAGACCCGTTCGATCGCGTCGCAGGCCGTCTTGGTTCCGCCTTCAGACTGTACGATCGCGGCCGTCTCTCTCGCTAGATCTCGATAAGTTGGACGCGAAAGAATACGGCGAAGCTTTTCTGCGGCCGAATCCGAGTTGTAGTTGTGGCGGCCGATACTCTCTGCGACGCCGAGCCTCCGACATCGCGCGGCGTTATCCGGCTGATCATGAGCGAACGGGACGATCAATTGCGGAACACCGGCGCGCAAGACTTGTCCGGTAGTTCCGACACCACCCTGATGGACGACACAGGCGGCACGTCCGAAAACCTGCGAATAAGGAGCATAGTCATAGCCGCGAATGTCGCCGCCGAGCGTCTTCGGCGGATCACTATATTTTCCATACAGGAGCAATGCACGTCGTTCCATAATTCGCGCCGCAGTTCCACTTTCTTCGAAAAAGTCACCGGCATCCATGACAGCTGCGGATCCAAGCGTAAAGACGATCGGTGGATCACCTGAGTCGAGAAATTCATCCAGCCCTTCCGGCATCTTCTGGATGTCGTTACCGCCATCGTAAAAACAGAAGCCGGTTTGAACCGTATTCGGAGGCCAGTCCGGCTGCGGAGCTCCCAAAACTTTCGAGAACATTGCCAAGTGAAGCAGAGACGAGAATTTGTCGCCGAGGAGAGGATCATGATCACCAGTCAGCCCGAGCTCTTTTCGGAACTCGCGATACGGTCCAAACCAATCACTCATCGTCCATCGCATCAAACTGAAAAATCCACGATGAAACGTTGGGCCTAGGAATCTGAGATTCTCCATCCACTCAGCCATCGGCGGTAAGAACGGATCATGCGCCGAGAATAAAGTTCCCGGTTGAAGGCTCGTCGAGACCCACTTAACGCCGGTCTTTTCAACGACCGATTTAACGGCGAACACGATCTCACCGCTGATGAGCAGATCGGCTCCGTCGACCGCTCGGGTCAGGTCGTCATACATCGGCCGCAGGTTCGGTATAACGATCTCGCGAAGTATCTTTTCAGATCCTTTACGAGCGTCCATCAAATCTCGTGCGAGGTCTTTATCGTCCGGGTCGAGATGCGGTGCCATCGGCGCGAACTTCAATCCGAGCGGCTCGATCCGCTCGCGATAAAATTCCATCGCCGCGATCGTGACGTCATGACCCCGCTTTTTCAGCTCGATAGCCAAGGCGATCTTCGGATGCATGTCGCCGAGCGATCCGATCGTTGCGAGTACGATTTTTGACATTTTTATCGATTAGTAACAGGGAAAAGAGATGAAAAGATCATTTTAATTTGACCCGTTCATTCTTACGTATGGACGGTATGTCCCGGGGTATTATTCGGAACCGTTAGCTCGATCTTCTGCTCGACTCCGATTTCGTTCCTTCATCTGAAACCTGATGCTGAGAAAAAACGAGACGCAACAGAGAACGGCCGCGACGAACGCGCTTTCCTTGCTCCCGGCCCAAAAGAAATAGGCTGCGACACAAATGAGAACCGCTGCAATTATCTGAAAAACTCTTTCCATTTGCTCCTCACAACATATCGAATATCGACCAGCTTACGCAATTTCCCTCGGTTTGACGTAAAGCGTAACCGCGTAGAATCGTTGGATTAACAACCCCGGATCCTGATCCGATGTCCGAATCGGACGTTTTAGTGTGGTCAAATCTGCTGAATGGTGAGAATATAAAACCAAGTCTTTTATCGGATCATTCATTTCCATAACACTTTCCCCATTTGTTTCTAGTAGAAATGCTTTGCTCGCACGGTTTTTAGCGAATGAAAATTCTTCTTTACAATCCCGACAACGGTGTGACGCGCAATTTTATGCCGCACCTTTGGATGTTTCTTTTGCAGTCCCTTACACCCAAGGAACATGAGGTCATTCTCATCGACGGAAACGCGAAAGCGATGACCCGCGAAGAGCTCGTCGAATTCTGTAAGGCCGAAAACATCGGCCTGGTCGGAATCGGTGCGATGACTCGAATGGTCGCTCGTGCATACCTTGTCGCTGACGCTGTCCGTGCTGCGGGAATTCCCGTGGTTATGGGCGGACCACACGTCACCGAATGCGCCGACGAGGCTCTCGGGAAGGATGGTGGTCCGCGTCATGCTGACGCCGTCGCTCTCGGTGAAGCCGATGACTACTGGGCGGATATCGTCGAAGACGCCGCACGTGGTCAACTGAAAGAGACATATCAACCCAAGCTCGACCAAAAAGGAAACGACGTCAAGCCCGGCCTCCAGGAGTATCCGCACATTCCCTGGGAGACTCTCGATCTGGAGCAGTTCAGTCTGGTCCCCAAATTTTTGCGTCCGATGCTATCGAAGCTGGGCGCGGGCTGGGGGAAATTTTTTGTAGTTCCGATCGAGACCGGCCGAGGCTGTCCGTACGGATGTGAGTTCTGTACAGTGACCGGGTTCTTTGGTGACTCGATAAGATTCCGGACGAACGAAAGCGTCGTCGAAGAACTGCTGCGATTGAAGGCGCGTGCCAGAGATGAAAAAGGGCAGATGGCAGTGTTCTTCATCGACGACAACCTCGCCATAAACAAGAAGAGATTGAAGTCGCTGCTCCGCGATATCATCGCGGCGGACGCACAGCTTCCGTGGGTAGCGCAGATCAGCGCAAATTTACTCGCCGACGATGAGCTCGTCGATCTGATCGCTGACGCGGGCGGGAAGTGGGTCTTTATCGGAATGGAGTCGATCGATCCACGGACTAGCACGCCGCAATATCTTCGCGATCACATCATTCATTTTTGGAATGGATAATGACACTGTCGGTGTCGCGGACCGCACGATCGATGAGATTGAGAGCTGGGCTCCCGGTCTTCCGGTCTTCGGTCAGCTTACGCCGTTCCCGGCAACGCCGCTCTACGATCGGCTTGAAAAGTCCGGCCGCATGAGACGTCCGAAACACTGGCTCGATTTTGCTCCGTTCGTGATGGCGCACGATCCTCTAAAGATGTCGATCGATGAGGCGAAGGCTGAAACGCTCCATGCGTGGTCGCGGAGCTACAGCCCCGAGCGTAATCAGGAGGCGATCGAATCGATTCGCAACACGCCTGTCCAGGTTCGCATTGGTCATCTGGTTGCTCGAATGTTCTTCCGTGGAATTTACTTTCCCCAAATGGGAACACGCGCATGGCTTAAGCTGCTTTTCGATAATCGACGGACGATTCTTAGCTTGACGGGCGAAGGCTTGAATACGTGGCGGCGAGCGAGGAAGGCTGCGAAGTTCGACTCGAAGATCTCGCGAAAATTCGACTCGAAGGCTGTCACCGATCCGGCTGTCAGAGACTAACCGGCTTTAACCTTATATCTGCCGAAATCATTCAGGAGCGGTTTCAAGCGTTCGATAACGTTCGCATGAGCCGCTCCATTTGCTGCGACGATCCCGCCATAATTCTGCACATCGGCGATGCCGTAGCGAATTCGCTCACCAAATAAGTCGGTCAGTTTTCCACCGGCTTCTTCGAGGATCACTTGCGGCCCACACGTGTCCCAAAATTTCGTTCGAGGCGAAAGATGGATATAAAGGTCGCAGAGGGCTTCCGCGACGAGCCCGACTTTCAAACCGACGGAGCCGCGCTGAATCTCGCTCTTTAATCCAAACTCACTGATGATGCGCGAAATTTTCGGGCTGCGATGGTTGCGCGAAACGGCGAGATTCATCTGCCCGAAATCCGTTCGGTCCGAAGCTCGCAGTCGCATCGGCTCGGAGCCTTCCATTACAACGAATGATCCGCTATTTTTCGAAGCGTAAAACAGGCGGTCGTGAGCCGGCAGATAGACGACACCAACCGCGGGTTCGCCCTCGATCGCGAGACCGATCTGGATCGCGAAGTCTCCGTCCTTTTTTATAAAGCCCCAAGTGCCGTCGATCGGGTCCGTGATCCAAACACGTTTTGCGTTTATGCGTTCAAGCGGTTCGTCGTGCTCTTCTTCGGACAAAACAAAATCTTCGGGAAACGCCGCGTTCAAACCGTCGACGATCAGACGGCTGGACGCGCGATCCGCGACCGTCACGGGCTCGGCAAAGTTGTCGATTCCGAGTTTCTCCTCAGCGACGATCTCGAGCTGATAATATTCGAGGACTTTTTTTCCGGCGTCCAATGACAGGCGGATGGCGGTTTCAAGTTCACGTTGCAGCATTAACTTAAACTTAGCATACGATCACGACCTCTCGACCGGTTCGCTGATGCCGCATCGCGGGCAGACTAGGATTCGTTGAGCTGCATCGGCCCATTTCGCCAGTGCTCGCGTCGACATTTCGGGCTGCTTGCTCTCAGCCTCGCCTTCGAGCAGCAGACGGGAATGCTGAGTCGTCTTCGCGGCCAGTTCGCGCTCACAGTGACGGCATATCCAGCCGAAGCCTTCGTTGTAGAAATCGTTGAGTTCGATCATCGAAAGTTACTCAGCAAACCTCGATTTTAACAGTTAAGAAAACGTTTGAGCTTAGCCTCGGGCTTTTTAGCCCGTGAGAAGAATTTGATGGGGATTGCGAGGGCGCTTCAACGTCCTTTTCAGATAGCAAGCCCGTTGAAACGGCTCGTCATCACGAACCCATCCGGCCCACGCCCTGAACGGCGTGGCTATGCTAGAACCTCGGGGCGGATGCGAATTTTTATTGAATAAACCCTAGTCAGAAAACAAAGGCTGCCCTCTCGGACAGCCTTAAGCCAAAGTCACACAATAAAATTGGTCTACTGAACCGGACGACGCGTCGGAGCTGTCGTCGTTCCCCGCGCAGTCGGAGTCGCGGTCAGACGGACCGGGATCGTACTCGTTCGTCCATCGCGATAAACCTGAAGATCGACGCTTTCCCCGATCTGTTTCTTATCGAGCAACCGGAACAGATCGTCCTGATCATTGATCGCTTGGCCGTCCGCCGAGACGATGATGTCGCCGATGGATCCATTCGCGCTTACCGGACGAAGACCGGCTCGTTCTTCAGCACCACCGGGAACAAGGCTATAAACAAGCAGGCCTTGCTGGACAGGCATTCTGTAACCGCGTTCGAGCAGATCTTTAACGTTCAGAAGCGACGCGCTAAGCTTCGGACGTCGGACTTCACCAAACTGTATGAGCTGCGGGATGACGCGCTTCGCCGTGTTGACCGGAATCGCGAATCCGACACCGACTGATCCGCCGGCCGGTGAAAGGATCTGGGAATTAATGCCGACCATCCTTCCGAATTTATCGAGCAAGGGACCGCCCGAGTTTCCCGGATTGATCGAAGCATCGGTTTGGATCGCAGCATCGATCGGACGATTATTTCTCGCCCGGATCGGACGCTGAAGACCCGAGATGACCCCAGTCGTAAGGGTGCGATCGAGCCCGAACGGATTTCCGATCGCGAGAACTTTCTGTCCGACGACAAGACCGTCCGAATTACCGAGTGGTATCACAGGCAATCCTGCAGGGGGATCTATCTTGATAACGGCGAGATCGGTATCGGGGTCGCTGCCGACAAGCGTAGCCGGATAAACCTTATCGCCTCCAAAACTGACCGACAGTTTCTGGGCGCCTTCGATGACGTGATAATTGGTCAGAATGTGGCCGTTCGGATCGATGACCGAGCCCGACCCGTTGCCCTTACCTTCCTGAGTTTCGCCCCAGAAATCCTGTCGATATGAAGTCGTATTGATAAACGCAACGCCGGGGGAAATCGTTTTATAAACCTCGATGCTGTTCTGTTCGTCCGTCACCGTGTTGGGATCGGAAACACCCGCCGGCGTCGCCGAGGCTTCCTCCGCCGACGTCAGCATCGACGCGTCTCTGTCCCGGAGAAAGTTCGTGAGTGAGTAGAAAAGTGCGGTCGCTCCGACAGCGATCATCGCCGCGGCGAAAGCCAGCAAAATAATCTGGCGGGCCGACATCTGATAAACGGTTTTGCTTGCCATAACTTTTTCCTTTCTGTACATAATTGCAACGCTTTGATGCACTGGCTTCCTAAGGGCGTTGCGTATCTATTACGAATAAAACATGCCCCATGTTTCCGAAGCAACATGAGGCAAGATTTTAATGTTCTATGTTCGAGCTTTAGACGATCATCGCAAGCAAACTGCTCGTCATAGACGCGAGATCGTGTATCGCCGTTCGAGGAATCAGCCCGAATGCGGACAGCCCGGTGACTACATGAATTCCCAGCAAACTTATGTATACGGCCAAAGCTACCGTGAGTCCGTAACGAGCCACTCTCATCTCGCCCCAACGTAGGATGACAAGTGCTGCGATCGAACCGATAGCGATTTTCGCGGCTAGAAAGGTAAAGTCGCCCGAGTCGAGGAGGCCGGCCATTAACTGATTGCCCTCAGTGGCGATGCCGTTGCGGACCCAGACGATCGTGAGTAAAGCATCGAGAAGATTCAGTGAGAATAGTAGGAAAGTCTCTCGAAACAAATGCATATGATCCCCCTGCTCAACCTATTTGAAAATTTCGATATGCAAACGGGATACCGCCGTTGCCTGGGTGCGGGAACCGTGTGAAATCGTACGATCGTTATTTGCTTCAATAATATGTCCAAACATGTTGGTATTTCAAGAAAAAATTTTTAACGGAAAAATTGCAGGATTGCCCGTGAAATACGGAAGAGGAATAGGCGTGATTTCCTCGCGAAATACGCGAAAGGACGCGAAATTAAAAAGTCGAGTATTTCTTCTTTCGCGTATTTCGCGGGCAATTCTTCCTGAGCGATACCTAAGTAGTGCAACGATTCCGTACTGTGTTACGTCGAAACTGGGCGCCGTCTTTCTGGACTGCGCGGAAAATTGGAGGGGAATATGAATAGGGGAAGTAAATTTTCAATTTTGGCGGTGTTATTGGCAGTGATAACCGCTTCATATGCGGCAGATATCTCGGCTCAGACGAGGAAGAAACCGGTAATTCACAGACGACCGGTAGCGAGAAAGACGGTTGCTCCTGTTCCGCGGCTTTATACAGTGGAGAGGAGCGAGCGTCTACATGCACGTTTGAATAGCACCATTAGCTCGAAGACCGCACGGATCGGCGACACGTTCACGGCGAATGTCACCGAGCCCGTCTACTCGAACAACGGCGTGCTCGTCATTCCGGCGGGCAGCAAGTTAACCGGCCGTGTCGATGCCGTGGCGGCTGCGCGAAAAGGCGGTCACCCGGGCACGATCGATGTCAGCTTCACGCAATTGCGGCTGCCGAATGGCATTACGCGAAGGATCAACGGCTCGCTGACCGATCTGAATACCGACGATGCAAAGAGCACGGTCGAGGGCACAGCCTCAGGTGACACCATGAAGCATCGCAAGATCATCTTTATCGGCGGTGGTGGTGCGGGCGGTGCGGTTCTTGGTGGTGCGATCGGCGGCGGCAAAGGCGCTTTGATCGGCGGGATCATCGGAGCAGCCGGCGGCTTTATCGGTGAAAAATATACGAAGGGCGAGGAGGCGGAAGTCCGGTCCGGAACCGAGTTCGGTGTGATCCTGAATCAGCCGGTCTCGCTTCCGAGATTCGCTGAAGCTGAACCGAATCAGTAAGTCTGGATCAGTAAGCCAAAAAGCCGGGAAGCGTACGCTTGCCCGGTTTTTTATTTTGACTGCGGATAACTTATTCGAGAGGAAGTTCTTTGTTCTGAGCTCCGAGGGTCTCCAGATGCTTTACGATCTTCTGGATCAGCCATTCAGGAGTTGACGCGCCCGCTGTAACTCCAACGCGTTCCGTGCCGATGATGTCGTTCGGGTTGATCTCTTCTTCGGTCTCAATTAGAAAACTTTTCTCGCACTGCTCTTTGCACACTGCAAGCAGCTTCACGCTGTTCGACGAATGACGGCCGCCGATGATGTAGAACGCATCGACCATTCCTGCGAGAGCACGAGCAGCATCCTGACGATCGCGAGTCGCGGAGCAGATCGTATTGACGATCTGCACTTCGTCGTCGGTCTTTGTCTTGATCGCCTCAGCGGTGTCAAAAAATGTCTTGGCTTTGATCGTCGTCTGAGAAACGACGAGCGGATTTCGTAGACGGGGGAGACTCGCGACTTCGGATTCATCCCGAATCACGAACGCATGATCGGGGGCGTAACCTTTGACGCCGATCATCTCCGGATGATCCGGACTTCCGATGATAACGACATGACGATCCTGTTCAGCAGCACGCGCCGCGAGCTTCTGCACGCGCGTCACGAACGGGCAGGTCGCGTCGACGACCTTGGACGCTTTCTCCTCTAATTCCTTTTGGACCTGCGGCGTCACTCCATGAGCGCGAATGACGGCAGTTTCGCCGCGACCGATCTGAACCGGATCGCTGATCGTCGTCACGCCGTGCTCGCCGAGCCGAGCCATTTCCTGTTCGTTGTGGATGAGAGGACCGAGACTTCGAACGGTGTCGCCTTCCTGGAGTGCATCCTCGACCATGTCCACGGCTCGCTCGACACCGAAGCAAAATCCGTATTCGTCTGCTAATAATACTTGCATTCAATGGCGGAAATATTCTATTTTCTTAGTACTTTTCTACTACATTCCCGCGCCTCGAATATTAACAAATGCGTCTGACAAACGAAAACTCCCATTTCGAGTGCCGCTTTCTACGCGCCGATCAGTTCAGCGCAATTCACAAAGCCTTCGTCGGAGGCTTTGCAGATTACATCATCAAGTTCGAGCTCACCGAGCGGCAATTTCAAAATCACATACTCTTAAATGCGGTCGATCTCGATCGTTCGGCGGGATGCTTCGAGGGCAAAAAGCCCGTCGGGCTGTCACTGAACGGGTTCGGCAAATGGGAAGGGAAACCAACTGTCTACGATGCGGGAACGGCAGTGCTTCCGGAGTATCGGCGTCGCGGGATCAGTCGTGCGATGTTCGACTGGATGATTCCGATGTTCGTCGACGAAGGATTCGAGCAGTTTCTTTTGGAGGTGATCACGAGCAACGATCCGGCGATCCGTCTGTACGAACAGCTAGGGTTCCGCACGCAGCGAGAGCTTCTGTTACTCGAAGCCGATTCGTTGAGTGGATGCAAAGATGAATTTGCACCGGACGTTGAGATTCGCGAGATCCATCGTCATGAGAACATTCCTTTCGAGTTATTTTGGGACGGCAAACCGTCATGGCAAAATTCGATCCAGGCCGTCGAGCGCAGCATTCAAATGAAACGAGTCTTCGGCGCGTTCATGGACCGGGACTGCGTCGGCTACATCGTTTTTTCCGGCGGGATGGGAAGGCTCGCTCAACTCGCGGTCCACCGCGAACACCGTCGAAAGGGAATTGCTACACGGCTTCTACGCGAGATGGGTGAAGACGCAAACGGGCAGAATCTGCAGGTCATCAACCTCGACGAGTCGATGACCGAGGCGGTCGTATTTTTTCAGAATCGCGGGTTTAAGAAAGTGTTGGGGCAGTACGAGATGTTGATGGAGATGTAGGTGATCAGTTTGTGAATTTCCTCTTAATGCGAGACTAAGAACCACCCCGTCAGCGGAAGCGGCTCTCCTTGGGTCTTCTTGTAAGGAGAGAGTTTTAGGTTTGTGAAGAAGAACCACCCGTCAGCTGAAGGGGATTTTTGAATTCCTCATCATGCGAGAGTAAGAACCACCCCGTCAGCCGAAGCGGCTGCCACCCCTCCTTCGGAAGGAGGGGAGTCTTTTCTTGTTATGTTTTGGTTACATCTTGTTTAGTTTTTTCTTGCGCCATCCAAATTCGTTTCGGATTTGGTCGAGCACCCACTCCTCGCTTCGAAATACAGTTTCATTTTCAAACCGGATCACGCGAATTCCACATCGCTCTAGGTAACGTCTTCGATTCGCATCGTATGAGACCGCGGGCAGCATGTAGTGTCCCTCACCATCTAGTTCAACACAAAGCTTTTCACTCGGACAGTAGAAGTCCAGAATGTACCGGCCGACGCTGTGTTGGCGACGAAACTTCCGTCCAGCCAGGCCCGAACCTTTTAACAATGTCCATAGTCGTGCCTCAGCGGGTGTAAGGTTCCTTCGGAGATTACGTCTGTAGTCAGCTACTTCCGGAAGATTGTGAATATCTTTGGGGCGTCTTTTGTAGGTCATGTAAGACAGCGTTCTACTGCATCAACTCGCCTACCATGGTATGAAGGAAAGAAATTCTAAGTCATAAATACAAATTTAAAAATCTAAATTCTTACAAAACAAAAAAGACTCCCCTCCTTCCGAAGGAGGGGTGGCAGCCGCTTCGGCTGACGGGGTGGTTCTTACTCTCGCATTCGAGGAAATTCAAAGACTACCTCACCGGCTCTCGCAAAATTATCTCAGCCGTTGTTCGTGCGACACCAGCCGCCTTTGCATTGGAAGTTTTCAAATTCGCGATCTGGAGCAGTGCTTCACCCGTTCTCGCGAGCAGGCGAAACAGATCGCCCTCTTCGGCTCCGGTTCTTTGTACGAGTTGATCCCACGTCATACCCGCCGCCCAACGCTCAGCTGCGGCTGCAGCGGAGAGGTTTATTTCTTCGGCCGGTTCGATCCCGGCGTTCCACTCGGCATTCGAGACATCCAAAATTATATCCTCGAGCCGGCTGACGAGATCGAGCAGATCATCCGATAGATAGAGATCGCCGTAATTTCGATCCGAGTCCGCCGCGAGCGATGCCATCAAACCCGCCGCTACGGACGGAGTAAGATCGTCGAAAATTCCTAATCGCAATGCCTCGCCGACAAGAAGCGGACGATCGACCCGGACATCCGCGAGCCATTTTCCGGATTCGGTCACCGTCTCAGATTCGAATTCCAGATATCCAAAGTGGTCAAGCACCTTTGCCCGCCGTTCGAAGGGTAGCCAGATATCGGAGTAAAGGAATTCGATGTCGCGTGTGTAACGTGTGATGTATTGGGCGTCTTCGTACGAATCCCAGAGGAGGATTTGGGATTTCGGATCCGGGACTTCTGATTTTGGATTTTGTTTCGATCCAAGTTTGCCGAGCAAGTCGCCGATCAACGAACTTGAATCATCGGCATCGTGCTTTTTGAACGAGAGCTTCGGTTCATCGAGTGGTTCGTTCTTACCTTCGAACGTGTCGAAGAAAGCCTGCTCGATATTTTTCGCACGTGTGTCATAAAAATTCTGATAAACCCGGTTCACGCGATCGAGCGCGAATGTAGTTCCCTGGCCGTCTTCGCGCATCGCCGAAACCTTGTCACCGAAGACGTTGAAGACAAGAAAAAGTCGCTTTCCACTTCTGCCCTGGGTGACGACCCTACCGGAGTTCACATTTTCGCGAAGCCAGCTCTGCCGCATTTCAGCACGCGTTGCCGGAATTTTTTCTTCGAGGCGATTGCGTGCGCTTACCAACCTCTCGAAACCGCGGACATCCTCTTCGGTGATTCCGAATTCGTTTCCCGCGAGACGTTCATTGAGCCGACGCTCTCGTTCGTCGCGCAATCTTCTTAGCTCGTCGATCTGCCGAGCGGTTTTCTGATACGCGAAACTTTTTTGCGCGATGTCGCGCACTTGATCGAAGTTCTTGAACGCGTCGAGGAGATTGAGCAGACTTGTATACGTCGCGCGAAATCGGCTTTCGCGCGGATCGGGTTTTGAGCGAAGGAGCTCGGCGATATTTTTCGGATTCTGAAATTGTCCCGGGACGAGCACGACGAATCCGACGTTGTCTTTCCCGCGGCGTCCGGCTCGTCCGGTCATCTGCTGGAGCTCGCTTGCCCTGAGCGCACGCCAGCCGTCGTTACCGCGCGTGTCGGCATTGACTACGACGACAGTGCGGGCGGGGAAGTCGACTCCGGCCGCGACCGTCGATGTTGCGAAGATCGCGTTCAACAAACCGGCTGACATCATCTTCTCGACCAGAAGCTTCCAAGCCGGAATATGACCCGCATGATGCGAAGCGATTCCGCCGTTCACTAGTATTTTTTGGTGCTTATGACGAGCGATCTCGGGATTCTCTGCGGCGAATTCGAGAAAGATCTCTTCGCGCTTTTTCTGCCGATCGAGATCTGTCCTTTGCGATCTGTCTCCGGCGACCTCGGATGCGGCCTCGTCGCACTTGCGTCTGGTCGGCATAAAGATGATCGCCGGCAAAAGATCAAATCCGCGTAAAGCCGAGATCAACTTATGCGGTGGAATTTCCGGCGGACGAGGGTTCATGGGGTAAGTATAACTTACGTTTCTAGTTCCTAGTTTCGAGTTCTCGTTTTGTCTTGTCGCCAAAGGCGACGAACATTAAAGCCTAGGGAGGAGCGAGGAACGAGCGGATCCCTAGGTACAGATAGGCAGGCCGCCGTCGCTGAAAGCGACGAACAAACGTCACGATTGTTTGTCGCTTTCAGCGACCGGCGGATTTTGAAATCTCACCTAGGGTTTCGGCCTATTCGGCCTCCACCCTAGGCTTTAATGTTCGTCGCCCTTGGCGACAAGAACTGCCGTTGGAGTTCGCGTGATATCCTGAAAACGAATCATGAAAAAGTGGCTTTACAGGATCGGTTTCGTTTTTCTAATTCTGTTCGCCGTGCTATTGCTGGTCGCGGCGTGGTCCGAGACCGATACCGCGACTATGAGTTCCTACAAAAATAATCCCGAACTTCCAACGATCAAGCCCGAATGGCCGGGAACGCCGGTCGATCAAAAAGATCGGTTCATGAATGACGAGTTTCCGTTCCTGCCGAGCTCGATCGATCTCTTGAAATGGAAGTTCGGAAATCATCCGTTTAAGGAAGCGAAAGAGAATGACACAGCTCGTCTCGAGGTGAAGGATCCGAGCGGGTTTTTCGCCTCGACTGCCGATGGAATCCTCTGGCTCGGGCACGCGTCATTTTTTATTCGCATTAACGGCGTGAACATTCTCACTGATCCGATCTTCGGCAAGCCTCCTGTCGTGCAACGATTTGTCGAAGTTCCTTCGCCGCTCGAACATATTCAAAAAGTCGATTACGTCATGCTCTCTCACGACCACCGCGATCACATGGACGAGGCGACTCTCCGCGACATCGCGGCGAAATTCCCGAACGCGACTTTTCTCGCCGGGCTGCGGTCGGATGATGTGCTCGGGAAATGGAAAACGCCCACGAACCCGATGCAGGTGTCGGGATGGTTTCAGGAATTTAGACTTAACGATCCGCGCATCAAGATGTATTTCGTTCCGGTGCGACACTGGTCTCGTCGAGGATTGTTCGACACGAATTGGAGGCTCTGGGGCGGATTTGTTCTTCAGACCGAAAAGACGACGATCTATTTTGGTGGCGACAGCGGATACGGACGACATTACCAGGAAGCGGCGGAGCTATTTCCAATAATCGATTACTTCATCGTCGGCATCGGCGCTTACGAGCCCCGGTGGTTCATGGAAGCGAATCATAATAATCCGGCGGATGCGGTGAAAGGATTTCTCGATTCCGGCGCGCGGTATTTGATCCCGATGCATTACGGCACGTTCGATCTTTCGGACGAGCCGCCGAGTCAGCCGCTGAGACAGTTGATGGAAGAAGCGGAGCGAAATGGAATCACGGACAAAGTCCGAGCCTTGGCGATAAACGGATCGATCGTCATCGAATGACCGATCTGTAGGGTGTTCTCGATTGTTTTGAACGCGGATTGAGCGGATTTGGGCGATCTGAATAAGTAAGATTTTCTTTTTTCGTGTTGTGGCTAGTGTGCTTCGCGGCTAGATTTTTAGAAGACGGAGCCACGAACTACACGAAGCACACGAAAAGACACGAGGGAGCCAAAACACTAAACTAGAAATTTCATACCTTCTGTCGCATAATAGTTCGGAAATCCTTCATGCTAAACGGAAAAAAGATTGTCGTAGTAATGCCGTCGTATAACGCGGCAAGAACGCTGGCTCGAACTGTCGCAGAGGTCCCGAGGGACATCGTCGACGAGATCCTGCTGGTCGATGACGCGAGCTCTGACGAGACTGTCGGTCTGGCGAACGAGCTGGGCCTGACCGTATTCGTGCACGAAAAGAATTTCGGTTACGGACGAAATCAGAAGACTTGCTATCGCGAAGCGCTCAGCCGCGGAGCGGACATCGTCGTGATGGTTCATCCGGATTACCAGTACTCTCCAAACCTCATCGTTCCGATGGCCGGCATGATCGCGTATGGCGAATACGATTGCATCGTCGGATCTCGCATCCTTGGTAAAGGCGCTCTGTCGGGCGGAATGCCGCTTTACAAGTATGTCTCGAATCGTTTCCTGACCTTGTTCCAAAACATTCTACTGAGCGCGAAACTGTCCGAATATCACACCGGGTTTCGCGCGTTCAGCCGCGAGGTGCTCGAAGCTCTTCCGCTCAACGAGAATTCCGATGACTTCGTTTTCGACAATCAGATGCTCGCACAGGTCGTGCACTTCGGTTATCGGGTAGGCGAGCTTTCGACTCCGACGCGCTATTTCGCCGAGGCGTCGTCGATCAACTTTTCTCGGAGCGTGAAGTACGGGCTCGGGGTTCTTGATACGTCGCTGCGATTCCGGCTTCATCGAATGAAATTTTTCAAATCGCGCCTGTTCCGCATGCGCGGCCAGAAACTTCTGCCGACTTATTATAAGCAGATCGAGGTAGATGGCGTCGCCAATAATGCGTTGAGCGACAGACAGTAAGACTCAGAAGGCGGAAGGCGGTATCAGTCGTTTAACCGGTTAGTATCCACTCCTCGAACTTCGACAAAAATAATTATGAAACGTCGTGAATTCATTGCAGCGACGACAGCGGCTTATGTCGGATCCGTAGTCGGGACGGGCATTGCTTCAACAAACGCGTTCGATGTCGAAGAAGCGACCGTAGCGAGTCTTCAGAGCGCGATGCAAACGGGCGAGATCACCGCTCGAGCTCTCGTTTCGACCTACATCGATCGGATAGCTTCGGGTGACAAGGCGACGAACTCGATCATCGAGATGAACCCGGACGCACTCGCGATCGCCGCTACACTCGATGCAGAACGCAAGGCCGGAAAGGTCCGCGGCCCGCTCCACGGAATTCCCGTCGTTCTCAAAGACAACATCGACACGGCCGATAAGATGAAGACCACGGCCGGCAGTTTGGCGCTGTTGGATGCGCCGACGCCAAAGCGCGACGCGTTTCTCGTCGAGCAACTTCGCCGCGCGGGTGCAGTCGTTCTCGCAAAAACTAATCTGAGTGAATGGGCGAATTTTCGCTCGACGGCTTCGACGAGCGGTTGGTCGGGTCGTGGCGGTCAGACTCGGAATCCGTACATCCTCGATCGAAATCCTTGTGGATCTTCTTCGGGAACCGGAGCTGCAATCGCGGCGAACTTTTCGGCGATCGGGATCGGAACGGAAACCGACGGCTCGATCGTATGTCCTTCGTCCATCTGCGGCATCGTTGGTCTCAAACCGACGGTCGGCTTGATTTCTCGAAGCGGCGTTATTCCGATCTCGGCATCGCAGGATACGGCGGGGCCGATGACTCGCACGGTCGCCGATGCAGCCGCGATGTTATCCGCGATGACCGCAGTGGATGCGTCCGATCCTGCAACAGCGAAAAACTCGACGATGGCGCGTACCGACTATGAGACTTTTCTGAAACCGGACGGATTGAAAGGAGCAGTCATCGGCGTCGCGCGGGATTATTGGGGCAAGCGAGCCGAAGTTGATGCCATCACGGACGCCGCACTCGACGCGATGAAGAAAGCCGGTGCGACGCTTGTCGATGTGAAGTTTGCCGAGTTCGGAAAATTCGACGATGCGGAGTTCGAAGTTCTGCAATTCGAATTTAAGGACGGCCTCGCGAAATATCTCGCGGGTCGCGGGTCGCAGTATAAGAATCTCGACGATCTGATCAAATTCAACAACGACAACGCCGCTCGCGAAATGCCTTACTTCAAGCAGGAGATCTTCGAGAAATCTGCGAAGAAAGGGCTGCTGACGTCGAAGGAATATCTCGATGCTCGAGCGCTCTGCATCAAGTTGACGCGCGAGATTGGAATTGATGCGGCGATGAACAAAGACAAGCTCGACGCGATCGTCGCTCCGTCGAATGCTCCGACGTGGATGACGGATCTTGTGAATGGTGACTGCGGAAGCAATTACATTTCGAGTTCGTCGATGGCGGCGATCTCGGGTTATCCGAGCATTACCGTCCCAGCGGGTTTTCTGCACGAGCTACCGATCGGTATCTCATTTTTTGGAAGGGCGTACAGCGAACCTGTTCTCATCCGCGTCGCGTATGCATTCGAGCAGATGACAAAGGCGAGAAGAAAACCAAAATTTTTGGCGACCGCTGCGTGAGTCAACGGACTGGACCACAGGAATCCCCGCCTGCATGAGTGCGAAGCACGAAAAAGCGTTTGCGACCTGAGGACTGAGAAGTTTGACGCCGCGGAAGCCACGGCGTTGCAGGCGGGGATGCCTGCGGTCCAGTCCATTGGCGTTCCTTCAACGCTCCGCAAGAATTCGCAGGCCGTTCAATAGCAGATCACTGTCGATGACATCAGTATCAAGCGCGACTGCTTTCGCATTACCACCGGTTAAGATCGTGTTCTTGATCTCAAACTCTTTGCGAACCCTCTCGAGTAATCCCTCAACCATCGCGACGTAACCGTTATAGATCCCAGACTGCACAGATTCCTCGGTCGAGTTTCCGAGTAGATTGTCACGTTTCTCAGCCGCAACTTTCGGCAACCTTGGCGCTTTCAAGTGCAGAGCCTCAGCCATCGCATCCATTCCCGGCGCGATGATCCCTCCGAGGAATTCGCGATCCGCATTCACGACATCGATCGTCGTGGCGGTGCCTAGACTGCAGACGATACACGGAACTCCGTACCTTTCGATGGCGGCGAAAGCGTTTACCAATCGATCGGTGCCGAGCGAGTCGAGCGGCGCGTATTTGATCATCAAATCGAAATCGAATGAGTTGTTGACGAAGACGGGATCGGACTCCGCAAGGGAGCGCAGGAAATCCCGCATCGATGGGTCGATCTCGGGGACGACGGAGCACACAATGGTCGAGTCAATAGAATCATGAACGCGATGATCAACGGCGAGCTTTATCTCGTCGGAAGTCGCACCCCGTTTTGTAGGAATTGAAAACTTTGAAGTAAGTGTTTCGCCTTCGAATAAACCGAACTTAATGGCGGAGTTTCCGATATCAACGGCGAGAAGCATTCGTTTTGAGTCCCGGGTTTAGCCGGCCTCTCCTTCGCGGGGTGTCAAAACGCCGCCTGAAGGCGGGACTCAAAACCCTAACCTTGAAGCGGCAATCCGTCGTAAACGATCGTCCAACCGTTCTTGCGACTCGTGCGAAGACTCTTTGTAAACCATTCGAGTGCTGCGGTCGGATCGTCGTAAAGCTGCACGGCCGGATTGTTTTCACGCGGATCGACACGGCAGATCGCCGCACCGGCTGTCGCGCTTTTAATGCACAACAATGCGATCATGCTGTTCTTTTGAAGCACGGCGGTGCGGACGAGCACATCGGGATCGTCGTCGCTAAAATCTTCGAAGTCAGCCAACTCGTCGTCGAACTCTTCGTCAAATTCAAAATCCTGGTCGAACTCGTTGGTCATAAGGCGTATCTAGAAACTACACTGTTGGGTCGCAAAGTTCAATTCGTATTTCACCTCGGAAAAGTTCTTGACGATCAGCTCTTCCGCTATCTTGTTGCCGGTGCGGCGATCGATGACGTTTCGCCAGATCTCGTTCTCGCGATAATTCTTTCCGTCACGGGCGAGGAAGCGATGATTCTTTTCAAAAAGGTGATACGAGCTAGGCGGCTCGAGATTCGAAAACACGGCTCCCTTCAGATGATCTTCGGTCAGCCAGACTTTGATTTGAAATTCAAGCGGCGTCGGGTTGAAGAAACGCAGATCGATGTAGTTGTAGAAAACGCCGGCACCGCTTCCAAACGGAAGTGTGCGGTTCTCGTCAGGAAAGGGATCGAAACTGTGATGATGCCGCTCGGCAATTTCGAGGGGCGTATGCAGAGCCATCCAGTAAAGCAGATTTGCCAACTGGCAAAGTCCGCCACCGACGCCGCGAACGACTAGGCCGCGAGATAGCTGCATCCCCTCTGCATATCCTTTTTCCGCCGTCGCTTGGCCGACTCGCTGCCAGAACGAAAACGTCTCTCCCGGTTTTATGACGACGCCGTCGATCGTCGGGCACGCGATCTTTAGATTGTGGATCTTATTTTCCTGAAGCTGCGGATCCGAGTTGCCGAGGCGTCGCCTTAAAAGCGACTGATGCTTCGTGCACGTGAACGGAAAATTATCCGCGTTGTGATCGGAAGCGAATCTTGTCCCGCCGGCCATGTCGCTCAGCGTCCGAAACAAACGCTTCTGAAAGATCCGCGTGCGGTAGATCGCGGGGTGAAATTCTGAGAAACGTTTTCGCATCAGATCACCGCTCGCAGTTGCTCGACATCGCCCGCCTGAATGATCGCGATCGTCCCGTCAGACTTCGCGACACGAAGCGCGCCGTTCGGTTCGAGACCGGCGGTGGTTCCGAATATCGTTTCACGTTCCATAACGGCTCGAACACTCTTTCCTTCGAAGTATGAAGACCGCTGCCGCCAATGTTCGACGATCGCCGCCGGGCCGTTCTCGCCGGTAAGGATCGCGTAAAACTTATCCATATGTCGCGTCAGCGCATTTATCAACTCTTCACGACTGACTGAGCGTCCCAGTTCTTCCGCGAGCGATGTTGAGCTCGCCGCGAGATACGGCGGAAAACTTTCCGAATTCATGTTGAGACCGATTCCAACGACTATCGCCAGGCCGGCGTCGGTCTCGGTCGTCTCGGCGAGAATCCCGCAGATCTTTTTTCCATCGACGTGAATGTCGTTGACCCATTTTATGTCCGATATCACGCCCATTTCGGCAAGAGCATCGTGAACGGCGACACCGGTCATCAGCGTGATCAGCGGAACATAGACCGGTTCGAGCTTCGGTCGCAGGACGACGCTGAGAAAAAGTCCGGCGTCCTTTCCCGAAACCCAACTGCGTCCGTAGCGGCCGCGACCGGCGGTTTGCTCGTGAGCGGTTACGCACAGTCCTTCGCCGGCTCCGTTCCGGGCCTGATTCAGCGCTTCGGTGTTCGTCGATTCGAGTGTGTCGAAACTTTTGATCTCGAAGTTCATGTTTTGAGTACCCGCTTCAGCGGGCATCATACAATAAAAAGCCGCTCGAGGCGGGGCTCAAAACGCAATTGGTCGCCACAGAGAATCCGTATAGAAATTCACCTCATCGAAAAACTCGGTCTCGATCTCGAAATCACTCTCCGCCGCAAGTTCTTCGATCATCGCACGCGTGTACTTCTGCGAGATCTCCATGAAGATCGGCTCCCACTGCTCGAATTCAAATGTGCGATTCAGAGCGTCGATCGTCACTGACTGTTTTTCGCGGCTGATCAAAAATGAACGCGCGGCGCATTCGACGGGACGATACTGTGCGTAGTGCGAGAATTTATCGACATCGAAATTTGCACCGAGCTCGTTGTTGATTCGGCGCAGCAAGTTCAGGTTGAACGCCGCCGTCACGCCTTGCGAATCGTCGTATGCGTTGACGATGACACGCGGGTCTTTCTGCATGTCGAATCCGGTGAATAGACGATCGTTCGGATTCATGACCGCTCGCAGCGCACGGAAAAAATCGACGGCCTGATCGCGCTGAAAGTTTCCGATATTGGATCCGAGAAACATCAGGACCTTTCTCCGCTCACTCCCGTTCTTTAGCGAGTCGAGCACCTTGAAGTAATCGCCGGTGTGCGGATTGATCCTAAGCTCCGGAAATTTCTCTCTGAACCGTGCGGACAGAGCGTCGTTCGCTTCTTGCGAAATATCGATCGGCGAATATGTGAAGTCGATGCCGCGGTCGAGGAAATGTTCGATGAGAACGGCGGTCTTCGTGCCATCACCGGCTCCGAGCTCGATAAGATCGATCGCGTCCGCGCCGTTCGTAAATGCGTCTGTGATCTTCTCAGTTTGCTCGGTAAAGATCTTTAGCTCGGCGCGCGTCGGATAGTATTCCGGCAGCCGCATGATCTCCTGAAACAACCGCGAGCCTTCGTCATCGTAGAAATATTTTGACGAGAGATGCTTCGGTGTTGCAGACAATCCGCGGAGCACTTCCTCTGCGAATTGTGATAGTTCGGGGGATGGGGAAGTATTCATTTAATTACGAATTACGAATTACGAATTACGAATTACCAATTACGATACAAATCTGGAACGTCATTCTTCAATCCAAAATCCAAAATCCAAAATCCAAAATGGTCTACCGTGCCAATCTAATTCCAGTGAACTGCCATCTCAGATGCGGATGAAAAAAATTCCGGTATGTTTTTCGGCTGTGGCCCGGTGGCGTGACCACTGATGCACCGCGGAGGACCATCTGGTTGATCATGAACTTGCCGTTGTACTCGCCGACCGCGCCGGCCGGTTTCTTAAATCCTGGATATGCTAAGTAAGCCGAATTCGTCCATTCCCAACGAAGACCCCAATCGAACTTGTCGCTCGCGGCCTCCCACTCGAATTCCGTTGGCAGACGTAAACCCTTCCATTCAGCGAATGCCGATGCTTCGTAATACGACACATGACAAACCGGAGCGTCGGGCTCGACCTTTCGAAGCCCGGCGAGCGTGTAGTTGTACCATTCGTCATCGCGGCTGTGCCAATAAAGCGGCGATTCGATCCTATTTTGATTCACCCAATCCCAACCTTCCGAATGCCAGAGCAGCGGGTCGCGATATCCCCCCGCGTCGATGAATTCGACGAACTCGCGATTCGTCACAACGGAGTTTCGTATCTCAAACGGATCCAGATGCACTTCATGTCGAGCAAGCTCGTTGTCGAAACAAAATCCGTCGCCCGAGAATCCGATATCGTACCGTCCGCCGTCGACTTTCAAGAACCCACCATTGCTCGAGTCTGACTTTTCCACAAGTGCAAAACCTTCGCGATAGACGGGAAAGAGCGGGTTGAGGCTGAACGTAAATTTGAGATCTGTCAGGAAAAGCTCCTGATGCTGCTGCTCGTGATTGAGGCCTAGAACTATTAAGTCGTTCAATCGCGGATCGCGGAGTTCGGATTTCGGATTTGAAGCGCTGAGAAGTCTGACCATCGCTTCATCGACAAACTTCCTGTATTCGAAAACGCGCTTTACTGTGGGACGCGAAATAGCTCCGCGATGATCTCGAGCCGTGCGGTCGCCGATCGAGTTGTAGTAGCTGTTAAAAAGAAATCCGAACTGTTCGTCGAAGATCTTATAGTCGGGTGAGAATTTCTTCAGGATCATCTCCTCGAAGAACCAGGTCGTATGTGCGATGTTCCATTTCGGAGGCGAGACGTCGACGATCGGCTGCGGGATGTAATCTTCGATCTCGAGCGGCTCGCACAAGCTTTCGGTGTAATTGCGAACCGACAAATAGAATTCAACCAGATCAGCCGCTCCGGCCGTTTGAGCATGAATTGCCTGCATAGCCCTATTAAACCAAAAAGCAGACGGTCGCGACTAGCTTGTCGTCTTCATTCGCCGCTCGATCTTTAGTACCGCTTCCTTACAGATCTCTGCCAGATACGGATCCGGACTTGCGACGAAGCCGCGCAGAACATCGAGTGATCTCGAATCGCCGATCGCGCCAAGCGAGTACGCCGCTTCGCGTCGCGTGTCGTCCGATTCACTTTTACTTCGCAGAACTGCAGTAAGAACATCAACGGAACGCGCGTAGATTTGCGGCACCGCTCCGGTCGCGTCGCTTGGGCCGAGGTCCTTGAATTTCTCGGGTAGAAAATTCTGCGGTGTGACAACGGTCGGATCGCCGGTCACATTTATTTGCGCGATCTGGCCGATCGATCTCGCCGCGCTCCGACGGAGAAATTCATCCGCCTCCGTCGCGCGTTTATTTAGAATTGCCACGATACTCGGGATCGCCGTCGTATCGCCGATCTTTCCCAACGCGATGGCGGCCGCTGTTCGGACTTCGAGGATCTTGTCGTTTTGCAGCAACCGCAAAAGTTCGCTCGTCGCCGAACCATCACCGACATCGCCAAGAGCATAAGCGGCTTCACGGCGCACGAATTCGGACGCGTCATTTAACAGGGGCTGCAATGCGGCTGACGCCTCTGACTTCGGAAGAAATCTCACCGCCGCCGCTGCTGTCGCTCGGACCATCGGATCCTTGTCGCGCAGCGCAGGCAGAGCGATCCGCGAAGCAGATTCCAAGCGCAGATTTCTTATCTCGAAGAGTGCCGATCGCTTCTCTTCGACTGAGCCGTGGCTGATCCTATCTTGTAAACGACTGAGGACTGCGGGGGGAACCGTGAGATCCGGAAGCGCCTGGGCGATCACGACCGCCGGCAGGCTGCAGACGAAAAATGCAAAGAGAATGAATCGAGCCAACGGCGGTGCGACGTTACGCTTGGCGGGTGTGATCGGCAAGATACTCAAGCTCCGCGATATACGTTTTGCCCGTACAGTCGTTCCCATTCGCCGACCTGACGCGCACGTTTGTTCTCATATCGTTCTGCAAGCGAACCAATGAGGTCGTCGTTATTTTCGGATGATCGGGATTTACTTGTGGAAAGGAGGGGTTGCGGAGTATTACGTTTCGAGTCGTTGCGAATGTCGCCGACGGTATTGTCGCGGTTCATGGTTGCCATCTTCTTCCTCCTTTCGGGGCAGACGGCAAAACACACTTTATTGGTTCAAGTCGGCGCCGTCTGCGATAAAACTTTTGTTGTCATTAAAAGTTTGGTTATGTATTACTCCTTACTAAAGGTTCGGACAGAATAGCACAACTTATTTCCGCCAGCCAAGAAAAATCTCGGCGGCATTGCAACCACAAGTAAAATCTCGTAACCTGTTTCGCATGACAGTTAGACGGCAATACTATCTCGCCCTTACCTAGCCACCCGCCGACGTGAGTTCGGTGTGCGTGGCGCCCTTCCAGATCAGATCCCAATTCATTCTATTTTTCAGAAGGTCGATAGGTAGAAATTTATCTGTCGGCTAAACTTACTCTTTTTATTCCCGCTTTTAGGCGGAGACGGCATCGGTTATGGACGAGAAATATTTCGCAAAAAAGGTCGAGCAGAAGTGGCAGAAGAAATGGGCCGAGAGCGGCGCATTCGAGGCGGAGGCCGACGATTCGAGGCAGAAATTCTTCCAGCTCGAGATGCTGCCCTATCCATCCGGGAATCTGCACATGGGCCATGTCCGAAATTATTCGGCGGGTGATGTCGTGGCGTGGTTCAAACGGCTGAAAGGATTCAACGTCCTGCATCCGATCGGGTGGGATTCGTTCGGTCAGCCCGCCGAGGATGCGGCAATCAAACGCGGGGTGAACCCGCGCGAGTGGACCGAAGAGAATATCAAGGCAATGCGCGGCCAGCTCGAACGGATCGGGCTGAGCTACGACTGGCGACGTCAAATGGCGGCCCATCGTCCGGAGTATTACAAGTTCGATCAATGGTTCTTCCTGAAAATGTACGAGATGGGCCTGGCGTACAAGAAGACGACGCAGGTCAATTGGTGCGAGCATGATCAGGCGACGCTATCGAACGAGCAAGCTAGCGGCGGTCTGTGCTGGCGATGCGGAAACCCGGTTACGAAAAAATCGCTCGAGCAGTGGTTTTTGAAGACGACGAATTATGCGGATGAGTTGATTGACGGACTGGAATCGATCGAAGACGGTTGGGCTCCGGCGGTGGTAAAGCGCCAGCGCGACTGGATCGGAAGATCTGAAGGCGCGTTTGTGGATTTCAAAGTTTTGAGTCCCGGCTTTAGCCGGCAGACGCCCGAAGGCGGGACCCAAAACGTTCGCGTTTTCACGACTCGCATCGACACGATCTACGGCGTGAACGCGGTAGTCGTCGCTCCGGAACATCCCATAGTCGAGAAGTTCAAGGGCGAGTTTTCGACTGAGGTGAAAGCGAAGATCGACGAGATCATCGCGGAGAAGTTGAAGCCGACGGATCGCGAAGTTGAGATCGAGAAGGACGGCATCGACACCGGATTGAAAGCGATCAACCCGTTCAGCGGCGAAGAGGTTCCGGTATGGGTCGGAAATTACGTGATGATGGAATACGGCACCGGAGCCGTCATGAGCGTTCCGGGGCACGACGAACGCGATTTTGATTTTGCGAAGAAGTTTGGATTGCCGATCCGGCGAGTCATTGAGTCTGTCGAGTCTGTCGAGTCGAAGAAGGCCCCGGACTCGAAAGACTCCGCCACAACCGACTACGGGGTCATGATCAATTCCGGCGAGTGGAACGGCACGACGACCGAAGAGGCGAAAGAGAAAATGACGGAGTTCGCCGAGTCGAACGGTTTCGGGAAGGCCGCCGTGACGTATCGCCTCCGCGACTGGGGCGTTTCGCGTCAGAGATTCTGGGGATCGCCGATACCGATCATCTATTGCGATAAGTGCGGAACGGTTGCCGAGAAGTTCGAGAACCTGCCGGTCCGCCTGCCGGAGAACGCTCCGCTGACTGGGACGGGCGAATCGCCATTGGCAAAAGTTCCGGAGTTCTACGAAACCACTTGTCCCAATTGCGACGGCCCGGCGCATCGCGAGACATTCCTCGTGGTACTTCTTCCGATATACCGATCCGACTAACACGTCAATGCCGTTCGACCCGGAATCCGCGGCGTATTGGACGCCGGTCGATCAGTACATCGGCGGTGACGATCACGCGGTGATGCATCTGATCTACACGCGATTCTGGGCGAAGGTCATGCGCGATATCGGCCTGGTCAAGTTCGATGAGCCGGTTCGGCGTCTGCTGACGCAGGGAATGGTCGTCGGCGAAACTTTCTTTGACGACGAAACCGGGAAGCGGATCTATTTCCCGCCGGATTCGGTCGACGTCAAACGCGATGCGAAAGGGAAGATCACGGAGGCGATGTCGAAGGACGGCAAGCGACTGAAATACGGGATCGAGCGAATGTCGAAATCGAAAGGCAACGGCGTCGATCCGGATGAGATGGTCGACATCTACGGTGCCGATGCGACGCGTCTATTCGTCATGTTCGCGGCACCGATCGAGCACGAGCTCGTCTGGAACGAAGCCGGAATCGAAGGCGCGGTCAGATTTCTTCAGCGAGTTTGGCGGTTGGTCTACAAATGGAAAGATGCCTTTTCCGGTGATGCGGACGCGAGCTCGTCAGACGTATCCCGAGCCTTGCGCCGAAAGACGCATCAGACAATAAAGCGCGTAAGCGACAGTCTCGAGACACTGCAGCTCAACACTCCGGTCGCGGCATTGATGGAACTGGCGAACTCGATCGCGGAGATCGACGTCGAACAGACTGACGCTCAGGATTCGGTCAAGGAGGCTCTGACAAGTCTTGTTTTGATGCTGACTCCGTTCGCGCCGCACATCGCCGAAGAGCTCTTCAGCGTGTTGACCGGCAGCGATGCCGGAATACTGGCGTCGGATGCTCGGTTCCCCGAGTACAGGGAAGAGTTGGCTAAGGCCGAGGAGATCGAGATACCCGTCCAGGTTAATGGAAAGCTGAGATCTCGCATCTTCGCGCCGCCCGACGCATCAAACGACGCGCTTGAATCGATGGCTTTCGCGGACGAAAAGATCGAAGAGTTTACGTCCGGGAAAGAGGTCGTAAAAGTCGTCGTAGTGCCCGGGCGTTTAGTCAACATAGTCGTGAAGGGATGAACGTAAATGTCCCGAACAACTGATTTACTTGCTTGTAAAGGGTAAAGAAACTAAAATCATCTCGTGTTTTAATCGCAAAACGTCACCCGAACTGTGTCTAACGAAAAGGAACGACTGCCTCTCACGCGTTTGTAGTATTTTGAGCGCTCAATGAAGGAATGCCAGGTTTGTAAAAATTGCTTTGCCGACGAGGTCGTCACTTGTCCGAAGGATGGAATGCCGACGACGCATACCATCTCGGGCGAGCCGGTGCTTGAGGGAAAGTACCATCTCGAATGCCGGATCGGGCAGGGCGGAATGGGCGTCGTTTACAAAGCCCGGCATGCCTATCTAAAAACTCAGCTCGCTATCAAGATCATCCTTCCGGACCTCGTCGGAAACGATCCGCAGCTCGTCACTCGATTCAGACAAGAAGCTCTCGCGGCGGCGGCCATTCGACATACCAACGTCGTTGCCGTGACCGATTACGGAGTTGTGAACGGAACGCTGCCTTTCCTCGTCATGGAATATGTCGAGGGCGAATCGCTGCATGATCTGCTGGCGAGAGAAAAGTCGCTCGATCCGGAGCGTGCCCTCGAACTGATGACAGCGATCTGTGCCGGCGTCGGAGCTGCGCATCATCAAGGGATCGTCCATCGAGATCTCAAACCGCTCAACGTTATGATCTGCAGCGATAAGCCGAGCTTGTCGCAAGCGGTAAAGATCCTCGACTTCGGTCTCGCGAAGATCAAGTCGGGAGAGCTGCTCGGATCGTTCATCCAGGCTCAAACGACCGGTCTGATGGGCTCGCCGTATTACATGGCTCCCGAGCAGTGGGCCGATGATGAGCCGGACTCGAGATCGGATATTTACAGTCTCGGCGTAATGCTGTTTCAGATGCTCGCGGGCGATGTCCCTTTCAAAGGATCGTCGATCCCGGCGATCATGAAAAAACATGTCAGCGATCCTGCTCCGCGATTTATCGAAGTCGGAATCAACATTGCACCGGAGATCGAAGAAGCGGTTCTTCACACGCTTCAAAAAGACAAAGAGAAGCGCACGCCGAGCGTCGAAGCGCTCATTACCGAATTAAAGAACGCGATATATCCGCCTGGGATCGGCATTCATACGACATCGTCCGGGCCGAGCTCGCACGCACTGCCTGTATCGCGGCTCAGCGTTCACACACGACCGCCCGAGTCGCGCGTATACGTCGATAACATCGCCGTCGGACAAAGCCGCGACGACGGATGGTTGATGTTGGAAGGGATTCAAAGTGGAAATCACCATCTGCGAATAAGCAAGGACGGGTTCCAGGATTGGGTGGGCGATATTGTCTGCGACGGGAAACCGGCGCAGGTCGTTGCCGAGCTTCGAACTCGCGGTGCAACCAGTCAGAAGATCTCTCCGATGGTCGGGGATACTCCGCATAGCCTCGCCGAAACTCAACTGTCGCATCCGGACATGCAGAGGACGGCGTTACAAAATCTGCATACGGGACAACACGTCGGAGAGGTGTCGCAACCGCCTAAGCGCCGCATGTTCTCTCCGCTTGTTCTCGGACTTGTGGGAGTTGTTCTGCTCGTTGTTCTCGGTGGCGGCGCGCTGGCAGGCGCATATATGCTCGGATTGATCCCG
Source organism: Acidobacteriota bacterium (assembly GCA_003223025.1). Taxonomy (GTDB): domain Bacteria; phylum Acidobacteriota; class Blastocatellia; order Pyrinomonadales; family Pyrinomonadaceae; genus OLB17. The sequence continues at coordinate 54,702 of QHXR01000028.1, read as the reverse complement.
AAGATTCCTGGCGGCGGAAATATTGCGAACAGTGGTCCGACTCCGGCTCCGAGCGGGTCTCCGACGCTCGTTGCAAAAGCTGAAATGGTCGATGTCCCGGGCGGTGCGTTCAAGATGGGACGCAACGGCGGAAATGATAACGAGAAGCCGGAGCATTCAGTAACGGTCAAGCCGTTTAGCATGGACAAGACCGAAGTCACCAACGCCGAATTTCTCGACTTCATGAATACCGGCGGCTACCGTCCTGCTTCGGGCGATAAGTTTCTCGCAAACTGGGAAAATGGAAAGCCTATCCGTGGCGAAGAGAATATGCCGGTCCGGTACGTCAATATCGACGATGTGAACGCGTTCATTGCGTGGCGCTCAAAACGTGACGGAGTTACTTATCGTCTCCCGACGGAAGAAGAATGGGAGTTTGCGGCACGAAACGGCGGCAAGGGAAATTTGTATCCGTGGGGCGACAAGTTTGACGCTTCGTGTGCCGTCCTTGATCGGCCGAGCAACGATCCGGCACCGGTCGGAACGAAGTCATGCCCGGATGATTGGGGCATTCAGGATCTTATCGGAAACGTGTACGAGTGGACCTCAGCGGAACCCTCGCTTTATCCGGGCAGCGCCGGCGAGGTCAAACCCCTGAATGAGCCGTATCGTATGCTTCGCGGAGGCGCGGCCGCTTACAAGTCGAGCGGGCCGACCGCTATAACATCGACGTTTCGCTTTCCATTTCCTGCAAGTAGTCGGAAAGCGGAGGTCGGATTCAGATTAGTCAAACAATAGTGCGGCAGCGACGTAATAGTATTTTGGTCGCCGGATCGGTAGTGTTTTGTATCAAATGAGATTTATTTCTAAGCAGGTTTTTCTTTTCGTTATTCTGGCTATCGCGGTTTCAACTTTGACGAACTGCTCGGGGACGCAGCAAGGCGCAAACCAATCGTCACAATCACCAAATCTTGAGACGAACACAGTCGCGGACGGCGCGCCGGAGAAAAAGAAGACCGATTATCCGCCGATCGCGACTGCCGTTGCGCAGGCCGAAATAAAGAACCTGGATGGAACGAAATGGAAGGTCGCAGACAAAAAAGGAAAGGTGCTCCTGCTCAACATGTGGGCGACCTGGTGCGGACCGTGCCGGTCCGAAATGCCGGCTCTCGTAAAGCTTCAGGACGCTAATCGCGACAAGGGACTTGAGGTCGTCGGGCTGAATGTAAACGACGAAACGGTCGAGGACATCAACAAGTTCGCGACGGACATGAAGCTCAATTACACCCTCGTCTGGGCGGACACCGGTTTGCAAGCGGCGCTACTGAAAATCAGCAAGTTCGACGGAATCCCGCAGAGTTTCCTGGTCGATCGCAACGGCGATCTCCGCGGCGTGTTCAAAGGAGCGAATCCGGAGGACGTCAAAAAGATGACGCAGTTAGTCGAGCTGGTCGTAGCTGAAGAGTAGAGAATGAGAAGTGAGAAGTGAGAAGTGAGAAGTGAGAGTGAGAAGTGAGAACTCATATTCAAAATTTCAAATTTCAAATTTCAAATTTCAAATTCCAGATTTCAAATTCCAGATTTCAAATTTCGAATCTTGAATTTCAAATCCGAAATCCAAATCCCAAATCCCAAATCCCAAATCCCAAATCCCAAATCCCTTCCTCATTTCTCACTGAGCTTCGCGTCACCGATCTTCGGCTCGACTAGGATCGTTTTAAAACTCGCTAAGCTTACAAGTCCTGCCGCCGCGCCTTTTGGTTTGTTTACAAACTTCTTCTGCGTGTAGTGCACCGCTGCTTTCGGCTGCGATTTTCCCTGGCTGTAGAATGCCGCGAGCTGCGCAGCTTCGAGCAGCGTGCGGTGCGGCATCTCTTTTCGATTCGGATTTCGAACCACGACGTGTGAGCCCGGATAGTCGGCAGCATGCATCCATGTGTCGAGCGATTTCGCGATCCTGAAAGTGAGAAAATCATTATCCTTTGCCTTTTTTCCGACCAGGATCTCAAAACCGTCGGATGAAATGAAGCTCCGCGAACCGGTGGTGTCCGTATCACGTTTCGACGTCGCTTTCTTTACCGCCGGCTTGCGGGTCCCGGCGATTTCCGCGATCCGCGAGTCGTCTTTTGCATCGATTGCCGCTTCTAGATCTTCATGTCTAAGGCGTAGCGTCGAAAGCTCGGTTTCGATGACCGCTTTCCGCGTTTCGATCTCATGACGAGCATTCCGCGCTTTCGTGTACTTCTTGAAATAATTCTCAGCCGCTTCGGTGACCGATGCGTTCTCCTCCGCCTCGATCGCGATCTCGGGCGAAGCCTCATCATAATAATCCGTGACGAAGATCTTTCCATTTTCACGTCGAGCGGACGACGTGTTTGCGAGCAGCAGATCGCCCCAGCGTTTCCAGTGATCGGCATCGCCGTGTCCGATAAGGTCATCGTCGAGCTTTTTCAACAACCGTTCCCGTTTTGAGATCTCTTGCTTGATCTTGTTTCTTGCTGAACTTACAAGTACCGCAAAACCGGATGCCTCAGATCGCGCTTGATCTTCCCTGTCAAGATGCTCGGACAAACTTTCCTTTCCCGACGTTTTGAAAGCAGACGCCGGTCCCGCTTCTCCAACGCCTCGAGCAACGGGAGCTTCATAAACGTCGCCGATGTCCTGACCGCCGCTCTTCGTCGCTTTGGCGCGATCGAGAATCTTCGAGTTCGAGTCAAGCAGAAATAGATTTGCCGAGTTTCCGGTCAACTGTGCGACGAGCGTCAGCGATACGATTTCCTCTAAGTCGTCCATCGCATCGAATTCGAAAAAAAGAACACGCTCGTCGGGAACCTGGGTGACGGATCTTAGCTCAGCTCCGGATAGCTTCTTTTTGAGACCGAGTAGAAACGGAGTCGGCGGCGATGCGGCCTTTTCGAGATCGCGAAGCTTCCTTCGGATAAGATACGTTCGGGGATTTCCGGGTTCGGTGCTTATAAAAAGATATCGGGACTGGGGCAGGCGAAAGTCGATGGCGATGTCTGTTTTCGAGAGCGGAATGACCTTGCCGAAACGGTGACGCTTAAGCTCCGCATCAAGCTCTTTGCAAATTTGTGTTACGGTCGCGAGGTCCACAAGGCAAGTCTAAGTGCTTGAAATAAAAAGTCCAAGGACGAAGCAATATCGTCCTCGGACTCATGGGCGACGGAGAAAATCGGTCTCAGTACTCGCGGATCAGGATCGTGCCCGACAGTATGTCGTGGGCTGCACGGCGTTCCTCATTAAAGAAGATCGGTAGAAATCCGATGCCCGCCAAGGTGAGCGAGAGCAGGAAAACCGCCGAACTGACGGCGGCCTGATGAAGAGTCGGATAAGCGTTTTCCTCGACATCGACGAGCTCGAGCGAGAACAGACGCATGCCGAACGTGCGTCCGACGAACGCTATCGTAAGGGTCAGATAGACGAACATGACGATCGCGATCGTGGCTGCGATGGCGAGCAAACCCGAAACTGAAAGCCATGTTCCGCCCGAAATAATAAATGGTGATAACAGGATCAAGCTCGCAAACACTCCGATGATCATGTCGAAGAGTCCGGCGTTGAAACGCATCGCCAACGGAGCAAGATCGTCGATCTCATCCGTTTCCGGTTCGAGTCCGAGCGTCTCCATCGCGATAACTTCTTCCTCGACGCGAACCGATTCGATCTCTTTCATTGACGGAGCGGACTCAGCCGGAATAAAACTTCGCGAAGGCGCCGCGGGTTTTGCGATCGGCGGAAGCTTGTTCGTGTCGTAGCCTTTCTTCTCGATCTTTAAGGACGAAACGAGAATCGGTTTCGGCGAAGGATTTACTGTCGCCTTCTGTCCGGGCGTACGAGCCGGCTGTTCAGCCGAGCGTGCGACAACATTGAAAGGGAAGTTCTTTTGTGCCGCCGCCTTTGCACTCTGCAACGGCTGCTCGGCAATTGGCTTGTTCGAGAATGAGCGTCGCGATTCCTCGATCCGTTTTAGCGCGTTCGCAACGCGCGGATTCTGATGTTTCGAAGGTTCGTCCTCGACGTATTCGACCTTTAATGCGTTCGCACCGTTGGTCGACTGCGGTTTTACTTGCCGCATTTCGTTCGTATCGGCCGCGGCATTTTCTCGGCGGTTCGTCCCGACTTTTTGTCGGACCGAGTTCTGAAGCTGCAGACGCCACTCCGGCACCGTCGCTTTTTTCGTTTGAAATTCGACCAGCGTCGGGCTCGTCTTTTTTGCACGGAGGTCAGCCGTGTCGAATCGCCGCGCGATCGGTTTCGGCTGCGGAGCCATCGGCTTCGGAGCTTCTATTTTTGGAGTTTCAATTCTTGATGTCTCGATCCGGGGTTTCGGTTTCGATTGCGCCATCGCGGGCAAAGAACCCGAAGTCGCGGCATTCGATCCGGATAATCCACCGGACACGACCGGTTTCGGGGCGAGTCCACCGCTATTCGACACGGAGGAAGCTCCCGGACGCGATATCTTGGTCTCCAGTTCTTCGCGAACGGTGTCGTTGATCATCGTGCCGCAGGTCGTGCAGATAGATAGAGTCGGTGCAAGATCGCGTTTGCAGACGGGACACATCATAGGCGTTTCCGAATTGAGAATGGATTGAGTGTACGAGTTGAGCGACTCGGGCAATTCGCAGAAATAATATCAGAGGTTACTTTAAGGCGTCAACAGTAAACTAAGAAATATTTAAGTTTTGTGAATTTAGCTTGAAAGCGGATTTTTGCTTTCAGACTCTGCGTCAGAAACGTTTTTACACAAACGATCTACGTTGGACCCGGATCGAGGTGGCAAAAAAAGAGAGGACGAGCGTCTGGAGCGCATGACACAGCAGAAGAACAAAACACCAGCTACACAAACGGGCGCGAAAAACACAACGACGGCAATGGACGATGGTGGGCCGGGCCGGGTCGAAAGTCCGAAGGTACCCGTTAAGGATCCGACGCCGCCGGTCAAGCCAAGTGGTGAGGTTCCTAAAAGACCTGTCTAATTGATCAAAGAGGCTGGCGCCCAGCGAATCCTGATTCGACCTCGTGCCACCATTCGATCTCGTCGCCTTCGCCGAGTTGCCAGCAAAGCAGAACGACCCGGTCCTCTCGCATCGAGGGGAAGTCGATGAGGCCGCGCGAATAATCCTTAAGCTGGACTCCGAGATCGTGAAGCTCTGTGGTCAATTTTCCAACTTCGTAGAGAGCCCGGACGTAATCGGGACCGCCTTCCATTCCTCCGCCGAACTCGGACGCGATCGCCGCAAGTTTTGCCGACTCACGAAACGAGCCGAGTGTTCCGTACAGCTTCTGAATTCGTTCAAGCTTTTTTCGGACTGAAGGCAAAAGTGAGTTTGCTTCTGACAGTGTGAATGTCTTCATTGATCGTCGTTGACCCGAACAAAATCGGAATTCTTTTCGTGGAGCTGCGAACGATTCTGATGTCGGGACCCACGCGAAAAATTGTCGCGGCCTCGAACCATGTCAGGCACCGGCAATTCTTCAGGCGGTATAAACGACGGAACTTCGTACTCGCCGCTCTGCGAGCTGTCCTTCTTGATCAGTTCCGCAATATCTCCGAGATCGATAAAAAAGTCCGCGACGTCGATCAACCTTGGCGCCGTATTCGAACGGAAGCCCGCGACCTCAACGCGACAGCCTTTATAGGCGACCGCGTTCACCGCGTATACGAAATCTTCGTCTCCCGAAACGAGCACCGCAGTGTCGTATCGACCGGCAAGACTGAGCATATCGACTGCGATCTCGACATCGAGATTCGCCTTCCGCGTCCCGTCATAAAAGGTCTTAAGCTCTTTCTGCACAACACGAAAACCGTTCCGTCGCATCCAGAGCAGGAATCCCTGCTGCCGCTCGGCTCCGGCATCGACGCCGGTGTAAAAGAACGCTCTCAGAAGCCGGCCGTCGCCCAGAAGTATGCGAAGAAGCTTGTTGTAATCAATGTCGATCGTGTGAAAGCGCGCCGCATGGAAAAGGTTGTTGCCGTCGATAAAAACGGCGACACGTCCCCTATGTCCAAACTTCCAGGACGAACTCGTAGTCGTCTCAAACTGCATGGTAAACCTCGTCAGTTACAAGTTTGCGGCTTTTGGAAGGCTGGAGTGAAAAGCTGACTGCGATCGTAAATGGGACTTTCGTTTTGTTCGCCGGTGTGCCGGTACTTAATCAAAGTGTCTTAAAAAATGATCAAAAAAATTAGCTCGTAAATATCCAGCTGATAAAAACCGTAGCATTAGTTTGCATCGGCGGATCAGATCGGTCAAGGCAATTTGCTTTACTAAATGCTAATATCCTTCGCTGTGAGTATGGCCGGTGAGATAGAGGAAAACGCAGAACCTGAATGGCTGAAGAATCTCCCGATCCGTTCGGAAGAGATCGGCTTTGCGCCCGAAGAACTGGTCCCGTGCCCGAATTGCGGAAGGGCGAACGATCCGAATAGGAAGACGTGTCTCTACTGCGGAGCCCCGGCTCCGGGAGCGGAATATCAACCCGAGATCCGCAAAGTTGAAGAGTGGGAAAACGGATTCAACCTTGTTCTGATCGATGCAGCCGAAGCAGATGTTGAAAAGGCTGCGGACACGATCGTCGAGATCGCGTCGGGTGACAAAGAATTTTTCAGATCGGCGTTCGAAAGCGGGAGACGCATCCCGATCATGCGGACGGCTTCGAGCGACGAGTCGCATTTTGTCAGCGAAAAGCTTCGCGAAGTTGGAATCGAAACATCCGTCGTCGACGACGCGTCCTTGAAGACAGCGTCTCCGCCGACTCGTCTGCGATCTATTAATTTTGAAGACGAACGGGTCCGGCTCGGGCTGTTTAATCGTGATGAGACTTTTCCGATCGCATATGACTCGATCGTCGTGATCGTTATAGGGTCGATCATCGAGCAACGCAATGAATCCGTCGAACGGCGAAAGATGAAGAGCTCGAAAACGTTGAATGAGGCGGAGACTTCATCGGACGAGCTCGTGATCGACATCTATTCGAGTCATGATCCGCTCGGCTGGCGGATACCGTCGACCGGTTTCGATTTTTCATGTCTGGGCGCCGAGAAGTCGCTTCTCGTCGCGGATAACATGAAGACGTTGATCGGAAAACTTGTTGCATTGGCATCGCGTGCGAAGCTCATCGACGATTACTCGAAAGTCCAATCGCTGATCGAAGTCATATGGCCGAGCGATGTAAAAAGGGACAGCAACATTTTGGGATTTAGGCAAAAGGATCTGTCGACCGTTCTCACAACCAGCAACGCATTGCAGTTCACAAAATACTCTCGAATGCAGTGGCGGCTTCTTTATGAAGAAAAAGTTTAGCGAACCTCGGCGTTCGGCGTTCGAACGACGACCGCCGCAAAAACCGCAACCGCGTCCGACTGCCGAACCGAACGCCGTGACCTTCGGCGTGCTTCCCGTTCTCGAGATGTTGCGGGCAAATGCTCGTCGTGTCGAAAAGATCGTCGTTGCGGACGGAGTCAGGGAGCATCGTTTACAAGAAATTTTCGATATCGCTCGCGCAAACGGGGTCCGAGTCGATCGCGTTTCGCGTGAGACGGTCGACAAACTCATAGCACCGGATGCGAATCACCAGGGCGTCATTGCATTCGCCGCCGCGGCTAATTACGTCGAGCCTGAAGACATTTTCGAATCAAATCGTGATTCGGCATCGTTGATAGTTATCCTCGACGGAATCGAAGATCCGAGAAATCTCGGGGCAGTTCTTCGAAGCGTTGAATGTGCCGGAGCAGATGGCGTCATCATTCCGGAGCGTCGTGCGGTCGGATTGACGGACACCGTCGCGAAATCGTCGGCGGGAGCTGTCGAGCATGTAAAGGTTGCGAAAGCGACGAACCTGAATCGTCTGATCGAAGATCTCAAAGCGCGAAATATTTGGGTCGTCGGAACGAGCGGCGATGCGAAGACAAACTACGACGAATGGGACTGGCGGCAGCCGAGCGCGATCGTGCTCGGTGCAGAAGGAACGGGGCTTCACCGGCTGGTCGCGGAGAACTGTGATGTATTGGTAAAAATCCCGATGTATGGAAAAATAGGGTCACTAAATGTCTCAGTCGCCGCCGGCATCATTCTCTTCGAAGCGAGGCGGCAGCGAGCAAGGAACGAATAACCCCTATGTTCTGTCCAAAGTGTGGAATTCAAAATCCGGAGACCGGGAAGTTTTGCCGAAGCTGCGGAACCGATCTCGGAAATGTTTCGGATGCGCTCTCCGGAAAATTACCGGCCGCTCAGTCCCTGATAGATCGCAAAGGCAAACCCATCTCGCTCGAAAGTGCGATTACAAAACTCTTCATGGGCATCGCGTTTATGGCGATCGCAGTCGTGCTTGGCGTGACCGGTAAGGGAACGGGCTGGTGGTTCTGGATGCTGATCCCGTCTCTGATGTTCATCGGCAGCGGGATCGCTCAATATATCCAATTGAAAAATGCGGGAACGACCGGCGCCCGTTTTGCTCCCGAAGACCGGAACATACTCACGAACTCCGCTCCGAACGCGGCTCTGCCGCCGCAGCAGACGACATTCGTCTCACCCGAATCGAGATACAAGACTGGCGATCTCGTCCCGCCGAGCGTCACCGATTCAACTACCAAGCATCTCAAGACGGATTCCGAAGGCGAGACGATGACGCTTCCAAAGCGTCCGGCATGATCAGTATTTCGGGATTCGGGGATCTACCTCGTTCGACCAGGCGGTAATGCCGCCCTTCAAATTTTTTAACGCACCCTTGAAGCCGACCTGTTGGAGTACTTCCACCGCTCGAGCACTTCGCATCCCGGTTTTGCAGTGGATGACGGTCTCGCGGCTCTCGTCCATTTCGTCGCGGCGATTCATGAGCTCGCCGAGCGGGATCAGTTTCGCACCTTCGATCTTTGCAAAGGCCCATTCCTCGGGCTGCCGCACATCAATCAACTGAATATCATCACCGGCGTCGAGCCTGCGTTTGAGGTCGGTCGCCGAAATTTCCTCGATCATCAAAAATCTCCTCTAAATAATTGCTTAGGTAAACTTTATAAGCATTCCCGACAGAGCGCAAATATCGGTCTCGAGCCCGACGCGCCGAACTCGACGAGCCCGGCTAAAGTGTTGACCTGACAAAACTTTACACATCGCGCTTTAGTCGAATAAACCATGTACGATAAAATCGTCATCCTAAGCTAATCTTATGACCGGACGTTCTTCTTTGCGACTCCCCTTATCTTTCAGCCCGTTTACCCTTCTGATTTTAGTGGTATTGATCGTTAGCTCTGCATGCTCGTCCGGCGACGGGCGACAGCGGAGAGGCAACTCCAATTCCGCCGAAGATCAAACTCCGCCGATCGCGATCACGGTCGCGAAGACCGAGGCGCGGAATGTTCCGGCGTTCATCCAGGCAACGGGCAGTTTGATCGCCGACGAAAGTTCCGACGTCGCTCCAAAGATCGCCGGCAAGGTTGCGAACGTTTCCGCCAACGTCGGACAGTTCCTTTCACAGGGTGCTGTCATCGCAAAGATCGACGACAGCGATCAACGGCGTGCACTTGCCGAGGCACAGGCGCGGGTCAAACAAGCGGTTGCGCTCGTGCGTCAGGCGGAAGCGAAACTCGGACTCGAGGCAAACGGAAAATTCAACGCTTCGATCATTCCCGAGGTGCGCGCGGCGGCGGCTGGGTACGAGCAGGCTTTAGCGGAACTGAGGCAGGCCGAGGCGAATGAGAAACGTTATCGCGAGCTTGTCGAGACCGGCGATGTCGCGATGGTCACGTATGAAAGTTTTAAGACGACCCGCGACACTGCGAAAGCAAAAGCAAATGCGGCACGCGAAGCTCTCGACGCTCAAGTCAATACCGCACGTCAGAATAATCAAGCGATAAAAAGCGCACAGGCGAACGTCGAAGCCGCGCAGACCGAAGTCGGAACGGCGCAGCAGAATCTTACGGACACAGTCGTGCGAGCTCCGTTCTCGGGATTCATCAGCGCACGTCCTGTCGCAGTCGGCGAATACGTTTCGTCGGCATCGGTGATCGCAACGATCCTGCGTTCCAATCCGATCAAGATCCAAATCCAGGTCGCCGAATCCGATGTGCCGTCCGTTGCACTTGGCCGCGGCGTTTCAGTACAGGTGGATGCGTATCAAGACAGAAGTTTTGCCGGTGTAGTTACGGCGATCAATCCGGCGCTCGATCAGACGTCGCGTTCAGCGGTCGTCGAAGCTTCGATCGAGAATCCGGATAACGCGCTTCGATCCGGAATGTTCGGTACCGCCCGTATCACAAAGCAGGGCGGCGGGATCGGAATTTTCATTCCCAAATCTGCGGTCTATAACGACCAGGCGACTCAGTCCTATCGCGCGTTCGTAATCGTAGAAGGAGTTGCAAGGCTGAAAGTTTTGCAACTCGGCCCCGAAGAGGGCGATAGCTATCAGATCCTGGACGGCCTGAATGCCGACGAGACGGTAGCCACGAGTAATCTCGCGGAGTTGTATGAGGGAGCGAAGGTAGCCGTCTAGAAGAGTTTCTAGTTTCTAGTTTCTGAGTTTCTAGTTTATCGGGGAGCGAGTTTTGACAAGGGTAATTGGGATTTCGTTCTCCGGAGTAGAAAGCATGGCAACGATTTATCGATTTGAAGATTTGGATGCATGGAAGATTGCTAGAGAGTTAACTCGAGATGTTTATCGGATCACTCAGGCTGACGGGTTTTCGCGAGACTTCGCTCTCAAGAATCAGATTCGGAAGGCGTCAGTTTCTGTAATGTCGAATATCGCTGAAGGGTTCGAACGCGATGGCAATCGTGAGTTTTGTAACTTCCTTTCGATTGGAAAAGGTTCAGCGGGTGAAGTTAGATCGCAATTATATGTGGCTCTGGATCAGGAATACGTTAGTCGAGTCGAGTTTGATCATATCTATTCGAAGGCGCAAGAAAGCGGTCGAGTAATTGCGGGATTGTCGAACTACCTGAAGCAATCAGGCTATTCGGGAAATAAGTTCAGGAGATAACGAAGAACTAGAAACGAGAAACTCGGAACTAGAAACTCAGAAGTATGCAGTGGTTAGCTGAAATTTGTGTGCACCGTCCGGTTTTTGCGACCGTGATCGTGATGTTTCTGACGGTCGTCGGCGGCTTCAGCTTTTTTACTCTGGGCGTGGATCGGTTTCCTAAGATCGATCTTCCGACTATATCGGTCTCGACGAGCAATTCAGGCGCGGCTCCGGCGGAGATGGAGAGCGAGGTCACCGATCCGATCGAAGGAACGCTCAACACGATCCCCGGAATCGACGAGATGCGGTCGAGCTCGTCGCGCGGTTCGTCGAACATCACGCTCACTTTTAATCTCGAGAAAAATCCGGACCAGGCGTTTCAAGAAGTTCAGCAGAAACTCAGCACGGTCGCGAACCGGCTTCCTGAGGATGCTGATCCTCCCGTGGCGAGAAAGAGCGATCCCGACTCGCAGCCCGTCCTCATGTATTCGGTCAGTGCTCCGCGCGACATTATTCAGCTCACCGACATGGTGACGACGCTTATTCAGGAGAAGGTGCAGTCGGCCGACGGAGTCGGCGAAGCGGTAGTCTTCGGCGGACGTACGAAACAGATCAAGCTCTTCATCGATCCCGATCGACTTCGCGCTTACGGCCTTGCGACGAATCAGGTAACCGCTGCGGTTACGGCGCAGAACCAGGAGCTGCCCGGCGGCACCCTCGTCGAGGGTGCAAAGACAGTCGGACTGCGAACGATCAGCAAGATCAGTAAAGTCGAAGACTTTAACGAGATCGTGATCACGACGAAAAACGGATTTCCGATCAAGTTCAAAGACATCGGCCGCGTCGTGCAAGGCGGCGCCGATCCAACTAACACGCTTTCGCTCGATGGGAATTCGGCCGTCGCAGTCGCCATCCGGAAACAGTCAGGCGCGAATACGGTCGCGTTGATCAACAATGTGAAGCAGCGGATGGACCAGATAATTCCGACGCTGCCGAGTGATTTTAAGGTTGCGGTCGTTCGCGATCAATCTGAATTCATCGAGAACTCGCTGCACGCGATCGAGGAACATCTCGTTCTCGGCGCAATTTTCGCGGCGATCGTCGTCTTCTTCTTTCTGTGGAATTTTCGCTCGACACTGATCTCGGCACTTGCGATTCCGACATCGATCATCGCCGCGTTTGCAGCGATCGCGGCACTCGGTTACTCGCTAAATCAAATGACGATGCTCGCCCTCACGTTGATGGTCGGTATCGTTATCGATGACGCGATCGTTGTGCTCGAGAACATTTACCGCTTCGTCGAAGAAAAGGGAATGAACCCGTTTCAGGCGGCGGTCGAGGGAACGCGCGAGATCGGTCTCGCGGTCTTAGCGACAACGCTATCGCTGCTTGCGGTTTTCATTCCCGTCGGTTTCATGACCGGTATCGTCGGCCGTTTTATGTCGAGCTTCGGACTTACGTCTGCGGCCGCGATCGCCGTCTCTTTGATCGTTTCATTTACTTTGACGCCCATGCTTGCCGCGCGGTGGATCAAGCGGCCGAAGCATGAAGACGAGGGTGACGCGGAGATGGAGAGACACGGAGACGCGGAGATAGATCCCGATGCCGAGCTCGACGAGATCCAAAATCCAAAATCCAAAATCCAAAATGACTCCAAGGCCGGTTGGTTCTATAGCAAAGTCGACGGAGCGTACACGTGGCTTCTCCGTCTCTCGATGCGTCACCGCTGGGCAGTCGTTTTGATATGCGTGCTGACCGTCGCATCGATCGTGCCTCTTTATAAGTTTGTCGGGATGGCATTTCTTCCGGACGAGGACGAATCGAGTTTGCAGATCAGCGCCCGCGGTCCGCAGGGAACTTCGCTGGCCGCGACGCAGTCTCTTCTCGACCGTATCTCACGCGATATTCACGAGAAGATGCCGGGCGTAAAGAACACTATCGTCAATGCCGGAGGGTTTGGCGGTGGCGGCAGCTCAGGAAACAGCGGAAACGTAAGTGTGAATTTGGTTCCGGTCGAAGATCGCAAGCAGTCGCAAGCCCAACTGATCAACATGGCTCGCGGGTTGGTAAAGCAGTATCAGAACGCTGATTGGCGTATCAACGTCAGCGGCTCGTCATCGATCGCGCAGGGCATCGGCCTCGGTCGCGGCGGTTCGGGTATCGGCTACTACATTTCCGGTCCGGATATGCAACAACTTAACGGCTACGCGGATCAGTTGGTCGATAAGATGAAGAGCGATCCGACGTTTCGCGATCCGGATAACTCGGTAGATGTCGGCACGCCCGAGGTGCGATTCGTGATAGATCGTGCGAAGGCCGCCGATCTCGGAGTCAATGCCACAGACATTGCGCGTGCCATCAACATCGTTGCTGCCGGCCAGCGAGTTTCTACATTCAACGAGGGCACGCAACAGTACGATGTGATCGTCCAGGCCGATGAGAGATTTCGACGTTCGCGGAATAATTTGCCCCAATTCTCGGTCACGTCGACAACCGGAGTTCCGGTCGATCTATCGCGCGTGGTGACGATCGAGAACGCACGCGGTCCTTCATCGATCGCTCGCTTTAATCGGCAACGAGTAGTCACGATCTCATCGAGTCTTCCGCAGAACGCGTCGGAATCGGATGCTCTGACGAAGCTTCAGCAGTACGTCCAGGAACTAAATCTTCCCGCCGAATATTCGTCGGGCGTGCAGGGCCAGTCGAAGGAGCTTCAGAAGGCGTACGGCTCTTTCCTCTACGCGTTCCTGCTGTCGTTCGTGTTCATGTATCTGATCCTCGCGGCTCAGTTCGAATCGTTTATCCATCCGGTAACGATCCTTCTGACGCTGCCGCTGTCGGTTCCGTTCGCGCTTCTCTCGACTGCGATCGCGGGACAGACATTGAACATCTTTTCTGCACTTGGCATTTTGCTACTCTTCGGAATCGTGAAGAAGAACGCGATCCTCCAGATCGATCATACGAACACGCTTCGTGCGAAGGGCATGAGCAGATACGACGCGATCATTCAAGCGAATCGCGATCGATTGCGTCCGATTTTGATGACGACGATCGCGCTCGTCGCGGGAATGATACCGCTCATCATCGGAAGCGGCGCGGGTGCGGCGACGAATCGTTCGATCGGAATTCTTGTCGTCGGCGGACAGTCGTTATGTTTGCTGCTGACGTTGTTGGCGGTCCCGGTATTTTATTCGCTCTTCGACGATGCCGGCGAGACCGCATTTTTCCGCGGCATAGGAAGGCGTGGAGCCGCGGTCCGAACCGCGATACTTCGTCCTATAGTCAGCCGATTTTCGTCCAAGTTAAAGACAACGTCCGATGTGCGAGATGAGGAGACAGGCGAAGAGCCGGACGGAGATACACGGCTGGCATGAATGGCTAGAGGCATCCCGCCAACCGGTTTCAAATTTGAAATTTAGAATTTGAAATTTGAAACCGAAATAGTGCAGGTCATTGCGGCTGTGCCGTCCGATGAGCGGAAAGGCTTGCCTTTCCGACAAGGTTGAAAATGTTAGGAGGCTACGCCTCCATGGTTTATTGGCAGCTCGACGGAAAGGCAAAGCCTTTCCGCTCATCGGGCGGCACAGCCGCAAGAAAGGCGGCAAAGCCGTAAGACAAGGACGGCGATATCATGAGTAAGATTTTCTACAGCTTAATATTTGTAACGGTGCTGGGCACTGCGGCGATCCACGCGCAGAATCCGCCGGCCGCTCCGCCGACGCAGCCTCCGACTCAACCGCCGGCAACGCAGCCGCAGACTCAGCCTCAAACGCAGCCGGGGCAATCTACTCCGACGCAGACGCAGGTTCCCGGAGTTCCAGCGGCAGGCGGAGTCACGAATCCGAATCCGCTCATCCAACAATCTCCGATCACTAATGTCGGAGCCACGGGAGGAGTTCCTCCGGCCAATCTGCCGGATCAGCCGCCACCTGTTGCTCCGAACTTTCAGGCGGCACCGCGGCCGCTGCCTGACGCGAGTCGAGTCGGTGTCGATGTCGCGAACCAGCTTCCGATGACGCTGGAAGAAGCGATCACGCTCGCGCTCAAGAACAACAACAACATCGATATCTCACGCAACGATGTGCAGGTTGCAGAATTCACTCTGCGAGCAGCGCGCGGTGTGTACGATCCTTTGATCTCATCCGAGAATTATTACGAGAGCGTGACGACTCCGACTGCTTCGGCGATCGGCGGTGCCGTCAACGGTGCCGTTACGCAGAACAGGTTTTTTAGTTCAGCAGGTGTGAACGGGTTCTCGCCGATCGGCGGCGGAGTTTATTCGGCCGATTTCAACGCGTCCCGAACGTCGACGAGCAACACGAACTCATTTTTGAATCCGCAATACCCGTCGGCCTTGACGCTTAGCTACACGCAGCCGCTCTTTAGAAATTTTCGGTTCGACAACAACCGCCGGACGATCGAGATCGCAAAGAAAACTTTGGGTCTGACCGACGCGCAGTTTCGTCAGCAGGCGATCGAGATCATCGCACAGGTCGAGCAATCTTATTGGGATCTAGTATTCGCACTGCGCAATCTCTCGGTTCAGATCGACGCGGTGAAAGAAGCTCGCACACAACTCGAGAGCAATCAGCGACTCGTCGCGAAGGGAGTTCTCGCTCCCGTCGATATCGTCGCCGCATCGACTCAGGTAACCAATTTCGAACAACTCGTGTACACCGCCGAAGAGTCGGTGACGCGTGCCGAGAATACTTTGAAAACTTTGGTGCTTGCGGATCGCACGTCAGATGTATGGTCGCGGGCGATCACGCCGGTGTCCGAGGTAGATCTGGAAACACCGAAGGTCGGGATCGAGATCGCGTTGTCTGAAGCTTTTAAGAATCGACCCGAGATCGCACAGCTGGAGCACACGGCAGAGATCAACAAAATCGACGAGCGTTACTATCGCGATCAGTCCAAACCGCAGATCGACCTCGTCGGAAGTTACACGTCGCAAGGCCTTGCCGGATCACCGACGGCACGCACGATCGATCCGATGACGGGAATGTCGAGCGTTCCCGGAAATCTGCAGGGCGGAATATTCAACTCGCTCGGAAATCTCGTGCAGCAGGATTATCCGACGTATCGCGTCGGTGTGACCATCGGCCTTCCTTGGGGCAACACGGTCGCGAAAGCGAATCTCGGCCGTTCACTTGTTGTTGCGGATCGTATCAAGAATCAGCTCGCTCAGCAGGAACAGATCATAGAAGCCGAAGTCCGAAACTCGATGCAGGCGTTAAAGTCACGTGAAGCCGCACTTGCGTCCGCGCTCGCATCGCGGCAATCGGCAGAGATCCTTTATGAGAGCGAGCAGCGAAAATTTAAGGCGGGAACCACGACGCTCTTTCTCGTCCTGGTCACGAACCGCGAGCTTCTCGTCACACGCAGTCGCGAGCTCCAGGCGCAGACCGATTTGAATAAGGCGATCTCCGAATTCCAACGAGCGACCGGTACGACTCTCTCGGCGAACAATGTAACGGTCACGCAGAAGCATGACTTCAACGCATTGCCCGACACGCGCAACACGGCGTTCGGCGGCGGATTTTTTAAGAAGTAGATAGCGGCGGATGCGACTGGAACGCAGGCGACTCGCCTGCCTGACATCGCCGCTTCGGCCGATGTCAGCCTCTATCGTGTCGAATCATAATCGTTACACGCCATCGGAAGCCTCGGCGTGGCAGGCAGGCTGCCTGCGGTCCAGTCGCATCCGCGGTCCGGTCCAGTTTGACGATCCTCACGGCTCATCCCTTCATTCCATCACCTCGTAACAATTTGAAACAATCGAGACTCGATTCGGCGTAAGATATTACGATTTGTCCTAATCCACCTTCGAGGTTTATATGAGATCAATTTTAAGAAAATCCCTTGTTGCTATCGGTCTGTTTGCCGTGGTCGCCGGATCGACGATCCCGGCGTCGGCTCAGGGAAAGACCGCCGGCATCAACGTGCCGGTCACCTATTACAAACTTCCAAACGGGCTCCGTGTTGTGCTCTCGCCGGAGCATAGCTCGCCGGTCGCGGTCGTCGCTGTCTATTACAACATCGGATTCCGCATCGAGCCGCGCGACCGCACCGGTTTTGCGCATCTGTTCGAGCACCTCATGTTTCAAGGCTCGAAGAATCTCGGGAAGATGGAGTTCATCAAGCTTGTCCAGTCGAATGGCGGCATCCTGAATGGCTCGACACGATTCGATTTTACGAATTACTTTGCTGTCGTCCCTTCACACAAGCTTGAGACGCTTCTCTGGGCCGAGGCCGATCGCATGCGCGGGCTCGACATCAATCAGGACAATCTCGTGAACCAGCAAGGCGTTGTCGGAAACGAGGTGAAGGTCAACGTCCTGAATCAGCCATACGGAACGTTCCCGTGGATCGATCTTCCGATGGCGGCATTCACGAATTGGTACAACTCGCATAATTTTTACGGCGACTTGAAAGACATCAATGCAGCGACGCTTACCGATGCAAAATCATTTTTCGACAAATATTATTCTCCGCAGAATGCGGTCGTCGTAGTCACCGGAGATTTCGATGAAGCTCAGGCGAAGGGATGGGTTTCCAAATATTTCGCAAACATCCCGTCACAGAAAGCAGAGGCGCTACCTGATCTCACGGAACCGAGGCAGACGGAAGAGAAGACCGTCAGTCGCGTCGATAAGCTCGCGAAAAAGCCGGCTGTCGGATTCGGTTATCAGATGCCGAAACGCGGAACACCCGAGTATTACGCGATGGGCCTTCTCGATCAGATTCTGATCGAGGGCGAGGATAGCATGCTCTATCAGGAGCTGGTGAAGAACAAGAACTACACGAGCGGATTGAACGGCGGGATCAATGGATATCTCGGGAACATGTTCAACTACAACGGTCCGATGCTGTTCTCGGTCGATCTGATCCATGACGACAAATATACGCCGCAGGAAATTCTCGCGGCCGCCGACGCGGTGATCGCGCAGGTTCAGGACAAGCCGGTCGACCAGGCGACGATCGATCGCTCGCTCGTCAAACTCCGTTCCGGCCTCTACGACGCGATGAGCCAGTTAGGCGGCCAAGGGCGGGCGGATCTCCTTGCGTGCTTTGCTTTGTTCGACGACAAACCGGAGAACATAAATCAGATCGAAGCGAATTTCCGAAAGGTAACGCCGGCACTGATCCAGAAGACCGCGAAAGAATATCTAAGGAAGACGAACCGTACAGTCGTCATCCTGAACGTTGAAAAGGCCGCGGCCGCCGAAGGAGGCCAGAACTAAAATGAGAATTGAGAAATTAGAAATGAGAAGTTGGTTTGTTTTGCGTCTCTGCGTCTCGGCGGTAATGATCGTCTTCGCATCTGTTGTTGCCTTCGGACAAAAAGAAACTCCGCCGGCGGGAGGACATCCGAAAGCTTTCGTCTTTCCGAAGGTCGATACTTACACGCTGCCCAATGGGATGAAGGTCTCGTTAGTGCAATACGGTGCAGTGCCGAAGGTCGCGATGCAGGCGACAGTCCGGGCCGGCACGTTGAACGAGAAAGCCGAGCAACGATGGATCTCGGACATCGTCGCGACGATGTTAAAAGAAGGCACTCCGAAACGATCGGCTGAGCAGATCGCGAAAGAAACTGCGGAAATGGGCGGCACCATTTTTACGAGCGCAAGCAATGACAAGACGATCATCGGAGGCGAGGTATTGAGTGAGTTCGACTCACGCTTCGTCGAGCTGTTAGGCGATGTTATTTTGAATCCGAAGTTTGCCGCATCCGATCTTGAGAAGGCTCGAGCAAATAAACTGCGTGAAATTACGGTCTCGAAGGCGCAGGCATCGAATCAGGCATGGGAAAAGTTTCGCGAGATCACGTTCAGCGGCCACCCGTACGCGGTAGTTACTCCCTCGGAGTCGATCGTCCAGAGCTACAAGCTCGACGACGTTCGCGGCTACTACAACGATCAGTATGGGGCAGCGCGAACCCATCTTTACGTTGTCGGTCAATTCGACGCCGCGAAAGTTAAGTCTACGATCGAAAAAGTCTTCGGTGGCTGGAAGAAAGGTCCCGATGCGATCCGTAACGTTCCGACGATGGTTGGCCGTCGCTCTCTGACTACGATCGACCGGCCAGGCGCTCCGCAGTCGACGATCTATATGGGCATGCCCGCGATCTCGCAGTCCGATCCGGACTTCATCAGATTCATGGTGATGGACGCGATCCTCGGCGGCTCGTTCGGTTCGCGTATCACGTCAAACATTCGCGAGAACAAAGGCTACACTTACTCGCCGAACAGTTTTATATGGAATCGGTATAAGACGGGATACTGGATCGAGAACGCGGACGTGACGACCGAGCATACCGGTGATTCGGTAAAGGAAATACTTTTTGAGATCGATCGGCTTCAGAAAGAAGCTCCGAGCGACGCCGAGTTGCAGGGAATAAAGAATTACCTGATCGGTATTTACGTGCTGCAGAACTCGTCGCGAGCGGGAGTGATCGGTCAGTTGGAGCAGATAAATTACAACGAGCTCGACAAGAATTATCTCGATACATACGTCCAGAAACTTTCTTCGGTTACGGCAAAGGATGTTCAGGACATGGCGAAGAAGTACCTGAATGTCGATCGGATGACGATGGTCGTAGTCGGCGACAAGTCGAAGATCGACGAACAGCTAAAGCCTTACGAAGTGCAGTAGGAAAAGTGCCTAATCGGTCGGCAGACTATCCAAGAATATGCCCGCGAAATACGCGAAAGACGCGAAAAAAGAGAAATCTTCTTTCGCGTCTTTTCGCGTATTTCGCGGGCGGAAAATTCTTCGCGGCCTAGAGTTTCATCCCCGCCCTCGTGAGCATCGTTTCAAATGCGTTCTTATCGACGGCTTTGATGTACGCGTCGCGTGGCTCGACGATACCTTTCTTCACGAGTTCGAAAAGCGCATCGTTCAGCATTACCATTCCGTGATTCTTGCCGGTCTGCATCGCGGACGGGATCTGGAACGTTTTTCCTTCTCGGATCAGATTGCTGATCGCGGGAGTGATGATCAGGATCTCCAGAGCCGCGACACGCCCTCCGCCTTTCTTCGGCAGGAGCGTTTGCGCGATCACGCCTTTCAAAGATTCGGATAACATCACGCGGATCTGCTGCTGCCGGTCGGCAGGGAACTGATCGATGATTCGATCGACGGTCGACGGAGCGGTCGTCGTGTGCAGCGTTCCGAAAACGAGATGTCCCGTTTCCGCAGTTTCGATCGCGATCGAGATCGTCTCGAGATCACGCATTTCACCGACGAGGACAATGTCCGGATCTTCGCGTAGAGCTGCACGCAGAGCATCTTTAAAACTATCAGTATGATTGTGAACCTCGCGCTGGTTGACAAGGCACTTATGATTTTCGTGCACGAACTCGATCGGATCTTCGATCGTGATGATATGGTCCTCGCGGTCTTTATTGATTGCATCGACCATCGCACAAAGCGTCGTCGATTTACCCGAGCCAGTCGGACCGGTTACGACGACAAGACCTTTCGACAGCGAACATAGATCCATGATCGCCTTCGATAATCCGAGTTGTTCTGCCGTCAGGATCTTCGACGGAATGATGCGGAACACGCCGCCCATTCCTTTGCGATCCATAAAGACGTTGCATCGAAAACGCGCGAGCCCGGGAATCTCATACGCGAAATCCGTGTCGCTTCGCTTCTCGAATTCGTCCTGATTTCGCTCAGGCATGATCGAATGCAGAAGCTCGTCCATTACTTCGGGCGTGAGCGTTGTTTCATTGCATTCGAGGCGCTTCATCTTTCCGTCCTGACGAACCATCGGCGGCAAGCTGACGGAAAGATGCAGGTCGGATGCGCCGACCTCCGCCATTCGATTGAACAATGCGTCCATTCGCGCGGTCATCATCAGGTTCTGTTTGCGACGATCGGTGCGACGTCGGTCCATCGGCGGCAAAATAACGTCCGCCGGAACATTGGTGTGTGCCGGCAACGGCGGAGCGGGGCTCGGAAACTCCTCGACTTGCGGCTGCAATGAATCGAGCTGGATGCCTTCGAAATCCTGACGTCGTCCGGGCGGCTCGTAATTCGACGTGTCTGAAAAAACCGTTTGGAACTGCGGGTCGTTTGCCGAGATCACCTCGATCTCGGGACCGCCGCTGATCTCGATCTTTGGCATCTCTTCACGATCCTCCGGGAAAAGGTCGGGCAGAGGCGGCGAGTCGATCGTTGTCGTAGCGGTCGCTTGTCGACCGAGGGACGAACTCTCTACGGAAAAAAGGTCGTTGCCTTCGATGTGATTCGGCGGATTGATCGCTGACGGACGCGGCGGCACCGGCGAGCTTTCCGTGTCGCTTACGATGGCGCTCCCGAGCAACGGCTTGACCGTCACGTTGAAGCCGGCCGGAGATTTCTCGATCGTAAAACTGAACCTCCCCAGATTATGAGGATGCACGAATTGGATCGTCGGAAGGTTGGGCAAGTCCTGTTTAATATCGAGCGGGATCAGCGGAAACACCATCATGCTGATCTGTGTTCCGAGCAACGGAGTGTTGGCGACATCGGTTTGCCCGCCCGCCGCAACCACGTACGGATTCTTGTTTGGCTCCAAATGGAGCTCGTACCCCGCAGAGTTCAAGAGCGTTTGAAGATATTGATTTAGCTGTTCCATGGAGACTAGTTCGAAGGACTAAGGAAGGTTTATGACGGGGGTGAGCGAGAAATTGCTCTAGAAAAGAATAGCACACGGGAAAGTTCGGTGTCAGCAGAAAAAATCGGACGGATCCAAGCTCCGGAGGAGCGAAATATTGGCAGGACGGATGCCAGACAAACGATTGGAGCTCCGATAGGAGCCTAATATTGGTAGACCGATGCAAGTAGACGATACGAGCTCCGTAGGAGCGACACAGACATGCCGCTCCTACGGAGCTCTATAATTTTCCCCGAGCAATCGGGCTACCAATATTACGCTCCTATTGGAGCTAAGATTCTATGTCCGCCTCTAAACGGTGACCGCTTCCTTATACTCACCCCAAACCTTTCGCAATGTGTGACTGATCTCGCCAACGGTCACTTCGGATTCGACACACGTGAGGATTCGAGGTAGCAAGTTCTCCGTTCCGGCCGCAGCCTCGCTTAACTTCCGGAAAGCGGAATCTGCCTGCGAGCTATCACGTCGTTCCCGAACCGCCCGCACCCGCTCGACCTGATCGCGTTCGATGTTTTCGTCGATCGTCATGATCGGTATCGTCTCTGCCGCATCGGTCTGAAACTTATTTACACCGACGACGATCGCTTCGTGTTTCTCGACGGCTCGCTGATACTGGTACGCCGCTTCCTGGATCTCGCGCTGGACGTATCCGGTCTCGATCGCCCGCAGCATGCCGCCCATCGCGTCGATCTTCTCGATGTAATCGATCGCGCGATTTTCGAGTTGCGTCGTCAGTTCTTCGATCGCGTAACTTCCGGCAAACGGATCGACTGTGTCCGCGACTCCCGATTCGTGCGCGATCACTTGCTGCGTTCGCAGAGCGATCCGTGCCGCGTTCTCAGTCGGAAGCGACAGAGCTTCGTCCATCGAGTTCGTGTGCAGACTCTGCGTTCCGCCGAGTACTGCCGCGAGAGCCTGTATCGTCGTGCGGACAATACTTACTTCGGGTTGTTGAGCGGTGAGCGTCGAGCCGGCAGTCTGCGTGTGAAAGCGCATCATCTGCGACTTCGGATATTTCGCCATGAACCTGTCTTTCATGATCCGCGCCCACAGACGGCGGGCCGCGCGAAACTTCGCGATCTCCTCAATGAGATTGTTATGTGAATTGAAGAAGAACGACAGCCGAGGCGCGAATGCATCGATGTCGAGACCGACATCGATCGCGGCTTGCACATAACAGATCCCGTCAGCGAGCGTAAATGCGATCTCTTGTGCCGCAGTCGAACCGGCTTCGCGAATGTGATATCCAGAGATCGAGATCGTATTCCAGTTCGGAACTTCGGCGGCGCAGAACGCAAACGTATCGGTGATCAAACGAAGCGAAGGCTTCGGCGGATAGATGTAAGTTCCGCGTGCGATGTACTCCTTGAGAATGTCGTTCTGGATCGTGCCGCTAACTTTGTCGAATCCCACACCCTGACGCTTTGCGACGGCGAGATAGAGGCAGAGGAGCGTCGATGCGGTCGAGTTGATCGTCATCGACGTCGAGACTTGATCGAGCGGGATTCCGTCGAGAAGCGCGAGCATGTCATCGATGCTGTCGATCGCCACTCCGACTTTCCCGACTTCGCCGGCGGCGAGCGGATCATCCGAATCCAAACCGATCTGCGTCGGAAGATCGAACGCGACGCTCAGTCCGGTCGTCCCCTGCGAGAGAAGATACTTGTATCGGGCATTCGATTCCTGCGCCGTCGCGAACCCCGCATACTGGCGCATCGTCCAGAACTTTCCGCGATACATGTCCGGACGTACGCCGCGCGTGTACGGAAACTTGCCGGGTTCGCCAAGATCGTTTTCGTAATCTACAGCAGCGGTGTTGTCGGGATTGAAGTCGGGTGGAAGTTCGATACCTGAAGAGGTTTCAAATCGCTCGCGTCGCTCGCTCATAATCGGGATTAGATTAGCACAGCGCCCGAACCTATCAGTTATCACCTATCAGTTATCACTTATTCCGGAGGTGCTTGCTATACTTTCATTTCCGGAATAACTGATAAGTGATAGCTGATAACTGATAACGAACAATCCCGCTTTGAACTACTACAACTACTTCACCGAGATCGAAGACACATTCGTACGCCGTCGGGGGAAGCATCTGCTGCTTTCGCCGATAGACTGGGCGATGATCGAAGGTTGGCGCGATCGCGGTGTGCCGCTGCATATCGTTATTCGTTCGATCGAAAATGTGTTTGACGGATTTGATAAGAATCCGGGACCGAGGTCGATCAAAGGATTGCTGTATTGCAAAGAGGAAGTCGAAGCGCAATTTCTCGAGTGGAGCTCGATGCAGGCGGGCAAAGCGAAGTCGAATGAAGGCTCGGTCGAATTTTCTCCGGAGCGGATCGTCGAACATATCGACAGTGTGATCGCGGAGTTGCGCAACGCGCAAAATCCCGACCTTGCTGAAGACATCGACCGGGCGATCAGTCGACTGCAGGAGCTTGCGGCGAATCATTCGAACGACATCGAGAGCGCGGACCGGGCTTTGTCGGATATCGAAAGCTTCATTGAACAATCTCTGTTGACGAGACTCGATACGTCCGTCGCCGAGAAGGAAGTCGTGGCGCAGCTCCGTCCTTACAAGTCTCAAATGCAGCCCGATGCGTATAAGCAAACATCGCGTGTGATGATATTAAAACGACTCCGCGATGATCACGGCATTCCGAGGTTGAGTTTGTTTTATTTGTAAGTTTTGAGTCCTCGTTTTGAGTCCTCGTTTTGAGTTCCGCCTTTAGGCGGCAAAATTATTAATCCGTCTTAATCCTGAGCAATAAAGTGAAAGCCAAAATTAGTAAACATCATCATCATCATCCAAAGCCGCCTAAAGGCGGGACTCAAAACGACGGCGGAACTAAATCGATTGAGTCGCCATACAAAGTCGGGGATCTTCTCGAAGTCGATATCAAAAAGATCGTGCCCGGCGGATACGGACTCGCGTTCGCTGAGAATCTGACAGTGTTTGTCGTGCTCGCGGTAACCGGCGACAAAGTCCAAGTTCGGCTGGAGGAGATCAAAGGGAAAACTGCGTTCGCCGAGATCGAAAAGATCATCGAGCCGGGATCAAAGAGAATTCAGCCGCCGTGCCCGTACGTCGGTCGTTGCGGCGGATGCGATTTTCAGCAGATGAGGTATGACGCGCAACTCGAGTCGAAGATCGGGATCATTCGCGACAATCTTCATCGGATCGGAAAGATCGAATACGAAAATGAGATCGCGATCATTCCGAGTCCGAACGAATTTGGCTACCGTCTGCGAGCTCAATGGCACATCGACGGCAAACATCGCGAGATCGGA
The DNA here is from genome assembly GCA_003223025.1 of Acidobacteriota bacterium. Classification (GTDB taxonomy): domain Bacteria; phylum Acidobacteriota; class Blastocatellia; order Pyrinomonadales; family Pyrinomonadaceae; genus OLB17. Next base: position 29,788 of record QHXR01000028.1, on the reverse strand, counting down.
TATTACCAACGCGATTCGCGTGATCTTGTCTCGATCGAACATTGTCCGATTCTTGTTCCCGAGCTCGATGCCGAGCTCCAGCGTTTGCGACGCGAGTTCGATTGGACAAACTTCTGGCCGGAGAAAGGTGCGATCGATGCCGCGTGCGGAGATGCAGGTCAGTTGTCCGTTTACTCCGCCGATTCGGATCTCGGCGATGCCGAAATAACTTTCTCAGCCGCCGGCGAAAAATATACATTCGCGGCTCACGCATTCTTTCAGGGAAACAGGGATTTGATCGACACGTTGATATCGACGGCGCTCGGCGACGTTTCGGGTGGACACGCGCTCGATCTTTACTCCGGCGTAGGACTTTTCACGCTTCCGCTCGCGCGGCGATTTGCGAAAGTAACGGCCGTCGAGGATTACGCACCGGCTGTAGAATTCGCGCGTCGCAACATTGAGAACGCAGGCCTCTCTAACGTTGAGTTGGCGAATTGGCCGGTCGGAAAATATCTCGCGGAAATGTCCGGGTCCGAAATCGACTTTGTTCTGCTCGATCCGCCGCGTGCGGGAACCGAAAAGAAAACGGTTCTCGATCTGATAAATCTCAAACCGAGAACCGTGTCATATGTTTCGTGCGACGCTTCCGTTCTTGCCCGTGATCTCCGCCGATTTCTCGACGGCGGATACGCGATCGAATCGATCACGGCGATCGATCTCTTCCCGCAGACACATCATGTCGAGACTGTGGCGATCCTGAAATATCAGGGTACGTAAGCGTTCTGCACGATCGGATCTCCGGCGTCGGCGACGAGACGCTTGAGCTGGTATCCGGATGTACCCTGCAAAAGATACCAGTCGCCGTCTCGATAAACCGCTACATCAGTTTTCCCGTCGCCGTCATAATCTGCCGGGACCGGGACATCGCTCGAGATTCCCCATCGCAAAGAAGCAAAACCCTGCGACGACCGCAACATGTACCAGGTTCCGTCGGACGGGCGATAGACAGCCATATCGGATTTGGCGTCGCCGTCGTAGTCACCGACAACAGGTTTGTCCGTTCCTAAACCGAACTGGACTATCGTGACTCCACCGCTTGAATTCTGGATGTACCAAACGCCATCGCGATAGACGGCGATGTCGTCTTTGCCATCGCCGTCGTAATCGGCCGGCACCGGTTTGTCGCCTGCGATACCGAATTGCACCGCAGAAAAACCGTCGCGTGTCCCTTGGACGTACCAGATACCGTTTCTGAAAACCGCCGGGTCGGCGAGATCGTCGCCATCGTAATCCCCCGGAACCGGAACGTCGCCCGAAAGCCCAAATTGGTAATAGATCTCAGCACCGGTAACCAAGGTCTTGATATACCAGGTGCCGTTGCGGAAGACGGCGAAGTCGGTCCGACAGTCACCGTTATAATCGGCCGGCACTATCCGGTCGCCCGAATTTCCCCAGCGTACAGATGCTTCGCCGCCGGTGATGCTGTCGAGATATCGCCATCGTCCGAAGAGATTGCTAAAGTATGCAGGATCGCTTTTCCCATCGCCGTTGAAATCTGCGACCGGTCTGCACGTTAGACTGAGGCTTGCCGGGATGTAGCGCGCGACCGCGAATCCGCCGTCACTCTGACCCGCTAAAATGATTTTTCCGTCCGGTTGAAGAAGTATCGAGCGTCCATAATCATTCCCTTGTATGTTCGTAGTGAGCCTGCCGTTGAGTCCGAAGGAATTATCCAACGAGCCATTGCTGTTCAGACGTGCAAGCGCAAATTCAAATCCTGTTCCCGAGCTCGGAATGCGTACAGCGCCGCCCATAAGGATCTTTCCATCAGGCTGCACGATCAGGTCCGGAGGGAGGCAGAGCGTATCCTCCTGATTTACAAACTGGACCAGAGTCGAACCGTCTGTGCCGAAAGTAGTATCGAGTGTACCGTCCGTGTTGAGACGGTTGATAACCTGCCGCACATTTACGGGAAAGGTCGTACTTCGATGAGCGATGACAATCTTACCGTCAGCCTGTAAAGCGAGAGCGTAGCCTCCGAGCCCTCCGGTCGTGACGCCTCCGCTGCCGAATGTCAGATCCGGTGTCCCATCCGAATTGAGTCGGCCAACTAACCATCCGTTGTTATAGCCCGTAAAGACGATCTTGCCGTCGGGCTGAAGGGCCAACTTCATCGATTCACTCGAACCTGATTGTCCTTCCCTTCTGAACACGCCGGTCCCCCCGCCAAACGTCGAGTCAACCGAGCCGTCCGGGTTATACCTCGCGATAAGGAGTCCGGAGGCGACTTGGTATGTAAAATTGAATTCAAGGATCAAGATCTTTCCGTCCGGCTGGATCGCGATGTCGCGAGAAGTGTCGGTCGAAAACTGGCCGTAATTGTAAAGCCGAATACCGTCGCCGTCGAAGCTGGTATCAAGCGATCCATCTGTGTTGTATCGGACCATAAACCCCGGCCCGGCCCCCAGATTGTCCGGAGTCATTACTCCAGCCAGAACGATCTTTCCGTCGGCCTGAAGAGCGACACAGCGCGCTTCGCTGATTGCGTTCATCGATGTCCAGACGCGACCGTCGCCATCGAAGCTCGAGTCGAGAGCTCCGTCCTGATTAAATCTTACGACCCCGACCTGATGATTATTGCCGGCACCTACGACAACTATCTTGCCGTCGGGCTGGAGTACCGCATCGTTCCCCCACGAGCCGCTATCCAGGATATGCGTAGAGACCTTTCCGTCATCGCTGAAGGTCGGGTCGAGCAGCGTCGGTTGCGCGAGCATCGAGAGAGCCGAGAGCGTCAATAGCAGGAATACAGATGCGAAACGTGCAATCGACCGTGTTCGGATCATCGACACAAGGCAAGCCGAAAGGCGAAAAGGACGAGTGGATGTCATGGAAGCCTCCGCAAGAATTCTATTGGTTAATAATTTTCGACCTTCGGTGCAGTTTTTGTCAACGAATTTAACGATTCGTACGTACGGGTTTATGGACTGTTGCGAATCTCTAAACTAAACTAACTTTATGGCGAAAAAGAAAGATGAATCCGAGGCGATAACGAAGGGGCATTTTGTCCGATGCCGTTATTGCGGACAGAAAAATGCGGTCAAGGATGATTACAAGAACAACTCAGCGAACTGCGGGAAGTGCAAACTTCCGCTCTCGAACGAGCCGCACAAAAAGTTCGCGGACCTGAGTAAGCACGAATACATTCATCCGGCTGACAGCAAAGCTCTCGCTGCCCTGAAAGCGATTCCGGGCGTCGATACGTCGTTGAAGAAGCTTCTCGAGTGGACCGGCGAATCGGCGATCCGCGTGATGTTCATGGCGAGTGCGATCAAGGTCACGCCGAAGCAGTGTCCTGATCTTCACGCAAAACTGCAGATCGCATGTACTACGCTTGGCGTCGACATGCCCGACCTTTTCATCCAGCAGAATCCGGTCGTAAACGCTTTCACCGGCGGAGTCGAAAAACCGATCATCGTTCTTCACTCTTCGTTGATCGAGCGGCTTAATGATGAAGAGACGCTCGCCGTGATCTCTCACGAAGTCGGGCATATCCATGCTGAACACGTTTTGTATCTCACCGCGGCGAGGTTGTTGGAAGCTCTCGCGAATTTTGGTGCCGCGAGACTGATTCCCGGATCCGAGATCCTCAAGTTTATTATTTCCGCGGGCATCGGGAGTGCTCTGCTTGCATGGGCGCGACGTGCCGAGCTCTCGTGTGATCGTGCCGCCGCACTTGTCGTTCAGGATCCGCATATCGTCGGCCGCACGATGATGAAGTTGGCCGGCGGAACGTTGACGGCAAAGATCGATTACGATCAATTCCTCGAACAGGGCCGCGAGTTTCAGAAGAACTACGACGAGAAGAAGCTCGACAAATTCTGGGCGGACATTCTCAACGCGGGTCTATCGCATCCGTTTCCGATCTGGCGTGTGTCGGAAATCATCAAGTGGGTCGAAGACGGCGAGTACGATGAAGTGATGAAGAATAACTAGAAGATGCTGGTCGTATTAACAACGGTTGGAAGTGCGGGCGAGGGCGAAAGCCTCGCCCGTTCTATTGTCGAAGCGAAGCTCGCCGCCTGCGTGCAGATCCTGCCTCAGATGACGTCGGTTTATTCTTGGGAAGGGAAGGTTCAAACAGAACCCGAGCATTTGCTGCTGATCAAAACTCTGGAAGAAAAATTCGATGAGCTCAGTGAATTCATCCGAGCGAATCACAGCTACGACGTTCCGGAGATCGTCGCGATCCCGGCTGAGAAAGTTTCGGCGCCCTATCTGAAGTGGATACGCGAGGTCACGAGTTAGCACGCGGCGGCGGATGCGACTGGAACGCAGGCGGCCCGCCTGCAACGCCGTGGCTTCCGCGGCGTCAAACCTCTCGGCACTCGGTACGCGAATCGCTTTTTCGTGCTTCGCAGTCATGCAGGCGGGGACGCCTGCGCTCCAGTCCATTGAGTTCGTGAGCTTAGGTCTCGAAATCTAAAGTTCAGCCCCGCCACCAGTCAGATGTTTCGGAGCTCCCTCATGGAACGTCTTCACGATGAAGTCCACCGCATCGTTCGGTGAATCGGTCAGGTGAATGAGGCTGAGATCTTCAGGATTTATATTGCCTTCGTTCAGCATCGTCGACGTCAGCCACGCGAGCAGCCCGCGCCAGTACTGCGAACCAAAAAGCACAACCGGGAAGTTTCGGATCTTGCGCGTCTGGATCAGCGTCAGAGCCTCGAACAATTCGTCCATCGTTCCGAAGCCGCCGGGAAAAATGATGTACGCGTTGCTGTACTTTATGAACATCGTCTTGCGGACGAAGAAATATTTGAACGAAAGCGATTTTGTTTGATAAGGATTCGGAGACTGCTCGAACGGAAGTTCGATGTTGCATCCGACTGAGACTTTCCCCGACTCGAACGCTCCGCGGTTCGCTGCCTCCATGATGCCCGGACCGCCACCCGTGATGATCTCGAATCCGGATTCCGCGAGAAGCTTTGCGGTCTCGCGTGCGGCGTCATACATCTCCGTCCCTTCGTCTGTTCGGGCCGAACCGAATATCGTCACACCGCGCGTGATCGTGGCGAGATCATCGAAGCCGCCGACGAATTCGCCCATGATGCGAAACACGCGCCATGAGTCGGATGTTTTGTACTCGTCCTCCGGTTCGGGAGAGCGAAGCAGAACCTCGTCATCGGTGAGTTGCCAGTACTCAGGAGCCTTCTCAAGAGTCTTCGCCTCCGCCACAGTCTTCGGTTCGGCCGGAGTCTTGATCTTTTTTGTTTTCGTTTTGTTTGCGTCGGTTTTTGCCATTTTGGATTTTGGATCTTCCGCTCCAGCCTTACTTGGTTAGATGAATTACGAATCCCTCTTTTCTTCGCGGAAGCGTTTCCTCATCGAGTCGGCGTCAGCCCTGTAAACGATGATGCCATCGTCTCTCTCGGTAAAGTCAATGCCGAGTTCTGTCAGCGCACGTTTTAAGTCCTCGCTGTCTTGAAGTTTTCTGTCGTCAATCCGCACATCCCCCCAACATGATAAGTAACGGATGACTCGGTTGAGAACCTTTTGGTACTCGAAAGGTGTCACTTCTTTTCGCTGCGGGGCAGTCCAACTTCGCAACGAGTCACTATAGAGCACGACGTCATTAAGGAGCGTGAAGTCTGCATGCACATCCAGTTCACGATCGTTATCGGAATAAGAAATATATCGTTCAGGACCATGGTTTGACCACTCGATGAGATAACCGTCTCTCGCCTGATCGGCACGGTCCGCAGCAAGTCGTCCGTTCAGACGGAGAAGGTTATTGACAAATCGAACAAACCTCAGCATGCGTTATTCTGGGTTTGGATTTCGTGAACTCCACGTTTGCGATTCCGGCTTCAATCCAAAATCCAAAATCCAAAATCCAAAATGCGATCAGACTCCCATGATGTTGTAGCCGCAGTCGACGTAGATAGTCTCGCCGGTGATGCCGGATGAAAGGTCGCTCACTAGAAACAGAGCGGTGTTCCCGACTTCGGCAGCCGTCACGTTTCTCTTGAGCGGAGCACGTTCGCCGACGTAGCTTAGGAGCGAGCCCATCCCGCGAACTCCGCGTGCGGAAAGTGTGTTGATCGGACCGGCACTGATCGCGTTGACGCGAATGTTCTGCTTCCCGAGATCGGCCGCGAGATATCGCGTCGATGCTTCAAGAGCCGCCTTCGCGACGCCCATGACGTTGTAGTTCATGACGACCTTTTCCGCTCCGTAGTAACTCATCGTGACGATGCTGCCGCCATCAGTCATAAGCGGTGCTGCGCCGAGAGCGACTTGCGTCAGCGAGAATGCACTTATTTGCAGCGCGGTCGTGAACGCTTCGCGTGTCGTGGTAACGAACTCGCCTTCGAGAGCTTCCTTTGGCGCGAATGCGATCGAGTGGATCAGAAAGTCGAGCTTGCCGTACTTTTCTTTCACAGCGTCGAACGTCGCATCGACCTGAGCCTGATCCGAAACGTCGCACGGCAGAACCAGCGAATCAGGAAGTGTCGCTGCGAGATCCTCGACACTTTCTTTCAGACGCTCCGCCTGAAACGTGAAAGCTTGCTTTGCGCCCTGAGCTCCACACGCCGACGCACACGCCCACGCGATCGAACGTTTGTTCGCGACACCGAAAATTAATCCAACTTTGTTTTCTAACATAATCTGTTCGTGATTCGTGGCAGCCGTGGCCCCGGACTGGACCGCAGGCAGCCTGCCTGCCACGCCGAGGCTTCCGAAGGCGTGCAAGCTTACGATTCGACGATACGGAGGCTGACATCGACCGAAGCGGCGATGTCAGGCAGGCAGGCTGCCTGCGGTCCAGTCGCATCCGCCATCCCTAACGAACCACGACTAATCCGTCACATAAATCCGCTGCAACGCTTCGAAATCCAACAACCTAATATCGACATCCACCGGAGTTCCGGCAAATCTTCTCGTGCTCAGACTTTTTCGCAAACGCTCCTCGTCTTCGAACGTGAGCTGCGTCACGAGTATGACCATCAACCGGATCTTCATCGCGACTTTCATGTCTTCGACAACGACCCGAACCCGCGCCATTTTTTTCATCATCGAATCGATCCGCTCTTGCCGCAGTTCGGGTGCGACAAGGAACGAAGCCTCGGCGCAGATGATCGTGTCCTGCTTTACGAGCACGGCATCGAACGGCACGCCGCCGATGCTCACGTGGCGAAGCAGCGGAACCTGTTCCTCCTGCTGGATCTGACGAAGTGCGAGATCTTCAGCGACGATATATGCGGATTGAAGATCACTGATCTGCTCATTCCGGACCTCGAGGATACGTGATAGCTCGACGACTTCGATATTCAAACTTTCCCGCTGAACTTCGGGCAATGCAGATTCCCAATCGATTCGCGCTTCGTCATGAGCCGCCGCCAGTTTGCGCGTTGTGCGCGTGCTCAGAAAACTGAATACGACGACTCCAATAAGTGAGAAGGCGAACAGCGCGACGGACGGCCACTGACGGTCGAAGATCGACCAGACCAATCCGGCAGCGAGCAAAATGCCGATCGTAATGCTCAAGCCGGCAAGCGGCGCGGCATGTTGATGCTGCGAGAACCGGACGAAAGAATTGTCGAGTTGCTTTGCCACTGGACTTTTATGAAGTTATTTCGTTCGTGTTTTTTTAGTGGGTTTTCGTGTGAGTTCGTGGTTCCAGTCCTAATGGTAGAGGACTGGAACCACGAACTCACACCAAGTCACACTAAACAAGAAAATCACACGAAAATTGCCAAACACCACGAACAACGAACTGAGCGATGTCTTATTCAGCCGTCGATGCGCGTTCAAACGGGATGTCATCGAAATGCGTCATGCGTTTGAAATCACGAAAGCGTTGATTTATCTCTGGATAATCCAATGCGTCGACGCGCTCGGTTCCGAACTTCTCAACGTTGAACGACGCCATCACGGATCCGTAAACCATTGCCCGACGCATCGTGTCATCGTCGATCTCTTTCTGGCTCGCAAGATAACCCATGAACCCGCCGGCGAATGTATCACCCGCCCCAGTCGGATCGAAAACGCTCTCGAGCGGATACGCCGGCGTCGAGAAATAATTATCTTTCGTGAAAAGCGTCGCGCCGTATTCGCCGCGCTTGATGACGACGGCCTTGAGACCGAAGTCCATGATCTTCTTCGCGGCTTTGTGAATATTCGGCTCGTCCGTCAACTGTCGAGCTTCGGCGTCGTTGATGATGATGCAGTCGACGACCTTTATCGTTTCGATCAACTCATCCTTCATCGAGGAGATCCAGAAGTTCATCGTGTCCATCGCGACGAACTCCGCGTTCATGCACTGTTCGCGAACCTGCTTCTGCAGCATCGGCAGAATATTTGCGAGGAACAGAAGACGCGAGCTTTTCGAATTGTCTGAGAGCTTCGGATTGAACGTCTCGAACACATTGAGCTGCGTGTCGAGCGTATGCGCCGTGTTCATGTCGTAATCGTAACGGCCGCTCCAGAAAAATGTTTTGCCGTCCGGCACGATCTCGATATCGTCGGTATTGATCGCGTGACGTTTGAACACCGCCCATTCTTCGTCACCGAAATCGCCGCCGACGACGCCCACGGCATTTACTTTCGTAAAGAAGCTCGCCGATAAAGAAAAATGCGTCGCGGCTCCTCCGAGGATCTTATCGCGCTTTCCAAATGGCGATTCCAGAGCGTCGAACGCAACCGAACCAACAACTGTTAATGACATCTAAGAAAAATCTCCCGAATATAGGATGGAATATTGCAAGCCGCTATTTTACACGGCGAGACGGGTTTTGGCGATTGTTCGAACGCATTACAAAATTAAGAATTACGGAATTACAAAATTACTTTGCAACGAAATACTGAACGTGAACGTTCGCGTCTAAACGAAAGTAATTTTGTAATTCCGTAATTCTTAATTTTGTAATGGTCAATTGACGGGCGACGGGCCGGCCTTGATCGTTTTGAGAGCTTCTTCGGCTTCGTCTTTGTATTGGCTCTGAGGGTATTTCTCGACGATCATCGAAAGATACGCGACCGCGTCCTCGCGAAGTTTGGTCGGCGCGAATTTGTCTTTTTCTTTATCGGATTTCAGGTCGACCTTCTGTTTGCCTTTCCCTTCGGACAGATAGTAGCTGCTCATCCCTGCGAAATAGAGAAACTCGTCCATCTTCGAGAACTCGGGATATGCGGCGAACGTCTCTTCAAAGCGCATCAGCACGCCCTTGTACGCCTTCTTGAGGAGATACGCCTGCTTTGCTACGTCGAGATTGTGCTTCGCGTCCTGTTCGAGAATCGGGTCTCGGTCGATCGCGGGTGAGATATTTTTTTGGGCGGAGACGTTAGCGGTTAACGAAGCCGTGGCTCCGACAATTGCCAAAATCAAGAAGAGGATTCCTTTCATAAAGACTAGAGATGACCCAAGGCGTCCAAAGTTTGCTTACTACGATGCGGTCAATTAACGACTTTCGCTTTCAGCGAGGGACAAAGTCGGCAACGCTCCTTTTGATATGATCGAACCAACGACATGAAAATATCTTCATGGGTCTCATTTTGCACGAGAACGTCAAAATCCAAATCACCGATTTTCGCGACCAGAATATCACCATCTTTATCTCGGAGAAGAGTGAGTTGAATCGAGTTCTCAGATGTTTTTTCTGTTTTCTCCCAGACAATCACCGCTGCCTTCCTGTTGTCTCGCACGCGTTGGATCGTACCCGCGCGCCAACCAATTCTTATCGATGGAGTTCCGGATTGAAAGTACCCGGCCCAGGCGTCCGTCCAGTTTGCCGTTACTTCACCCTTAAAGCCGGAAGATACAACAACTGAACCTAAGTGATAATTGAGGTTCACACGGGTCTCTTTTTGCGCCAAGGGTTGCGTCGATTGGCCCGCCACAGCAGTCCCACCGAGCAAGGCGATCATACCTGCAATTAGTAGTGCCCCTAACCTGTACAGAAATTTTGGTCTCACGAAAGGTTTGATGCGGAGAAATGCCAAAAGTTATTCTCACTGTACATTCAGTAGCTCGCGTATGCGAGCGGCAGCATAAAGCCCCCAGCCTTACCTGGGGGTAAAGGTTGCACAAACCGAAAGCTCGCGTATGCGAGCGGCAGCCGTCGGTAAAATCTGTCGCTCGCATACGCGAGCTCGTCATGCCGGATTTATACCCCCAGCTAAGGCTGGGGGCTTTATGCTGTCGCTCGCTACGCGAGCTGCAATCCGTTACTTATACTTCCCAATAATCGCTTCCAATTTCTTAAACGTCGCGTCGGGCCAAAGATCAGGAGCGGTGAAGATCGCGCTTTTGATTGCGTCGCGATATTGGTTCGGAGTCTGCTTCGCGTCGACTCGTTTTACTGCATCCTTTAAGATCAGCTGAGCGTTGCGGACGTTCTTGTTGAGATACTCGATCACCATGTCGACCGTGACGTTGTCGTGAGCTTCGTGCCAGCAATCGTAATCCGTCACGAGTGCGAGCGTCGCGTATGCGATCTCGGCTTCGCGTGCGAGTTTGGCTTCCTGCAGGTTCGTCATGCCGATGATGTCCATGCCCCACTGGCGATAGTCGTTCGATTCGGCCTTCGTCGAAAATGCCGGGCCTTCCATGCAGAGATACGTTCCGCCGCGATGCGTTGTCACGCCGACCGATTTACATGACTCTTCAAGAATGTCTCCGAGCTCGTTGCAAACCGGATGTGCGAGAGCTACGTGACCAACGATGCCTTCACCGAAGAACGTCGATTCCTTTACACGACCGCGCGTGCGATCGAAGAACTGATCGGGAATCACCATGTCGGTCGGTGCATACTGCTCCTGCAAACTTCCGACAGCCGAGACCGACAAAATGTATTCGACGCCGAGCAACTTCATCGCGTAGATGTTCGCCCGAAAGGGAAGCTCGGTCGGCGTGAGTTTGTGTCCCCGCCCGTGACGCGGAAGAAACGCAACGGTCACACCCTCGAGCTCGCCGATGATGAACGCATCCGATGGATCGCCGAATGGCGTCTCGACCTTCTGCTCTCTTACATTTTGAAGCTCGGGCATTTGATAAAGACCCGAGCCTCCGATTATTCCAATTTTTACTTTTTCCATTTACTAATTTCCGCTCTGATCACCAAGGTATTCAACTGACGATAATTTTCCGTCATTCATCTCGAGCTTTCGCAGCGGCGCATCTATGTCGTGATAAAAAAGGCAAAGCCAATCCTTTTCTATTGCCTCGGGTATCACACGCTTTTTGAATTCCAAAGTTTCAGTCGGATAAAGGTCGTAGCCCATTATCCACGGTAATGCTAAATGATTTCGAGTCGGTATCAGATCGGCGAATCCGTAAACTGTTTGCTCGCCGCGGTCCAGCCGCCAAGTCTGCATCGTTCTCGAGTGACCTGTCACGGTCTGCATTCTCAAACCGTCGACAACATCATAATCATCAGGTTGAAGCTCGAGCTGTCCCGATTCGATCAGCGATTCCCAGTTTGAACGCAAGTAGCTCGCGCGATCGCGCTCGTGCGGATTTTGCGCTGCATCCAGCTCGCTTTTTGAAACTAGATATCGAGCGTTCTTGAATTGCGGAACGGACTGGACCGCAGGCGACTCGCCTGCCACGCCGCGGCTTCCAACGGCGTGAAACGATGATGATTCGACAATATCCGCGCTGACATCGGCCGAAGCGGCGATGTTCAGGCGGGACGCATGCATTCCAGTCGCATCCGCCATCCGCTTAATCGTATTGCCGCCCGCGTGATCGAAATGTAGATGAGTGTTGACGACGACCGTGATGTCGTCGGTCGCGCAACCGGTTTTCTCAAAGAGCGTTTCGGCGAACGGTCTTTCGCGAAAGATTCCGTACATCGACGATTCTTTCTCGCTCCACTTTTCGCCGATACCGGTTTCGATCAGGACTTTCTCTTTACCCGTATCGATGAACACACAGTTCATGTTCATCCGGATACGATTGAGCTCGTCGGGAGGAGAAACACGCTCCCAAAGAACACGCGGGACGACTCCAAACATCGCCCCGCCGTCCAATCTGAATTCCGAATCCGGAATTATTTCTAATCGGTAATCGCCGATTTGCATAGCCGCACCCGAACGGTGATGCCTGCCCTATTTCTTCTTGGGCTGCTCAGGCTTCTTCGGGGCATCCTTGCCCGGCGGAACCCTGTCCGGAGCAGGCGGAGCCGTCATAACTTCAGACTGCTCTTTCTGCTTGTCCATGATCGCTTTGATCTGCTCTTCGGAGACTTCCGGAATCGTGAAATCGTCGGGGACTTCAACATGATTCTCCGCGACCAACTGGTCGACCATCTGCTTTTCCTTTTCCGTTTCGAGCTTCGAGCGAACCAGAGTCTTGACCGGCATTTCACGTCCGTTCGGCTGCTCCGGATCTTTGACACCGGTCGAGATCAGAATATGTCGGACATCGTACGTCTCGCTCGGCTGTCCCGACGGGTCCTTGCTCTCGCCTTTCTTTTCGAGTTTGATGATGTGATATCCGTAGTCCGTTTCGACCAGCTCCGGAGCGATCTGGCCAGGCTCGAGAGCAAGTGCAGCCTGCTCAAAAGCGGGGACCATTCGGCCCTTCGGCGTGTCAGCATAGAGACCGCCTTTTTTCTCGCCCGTCTTCGGATCTACGTTGCCCGGATCGTCCGTGAACTCGTTTGCAAGAGCAGCGAAATCTTCACCGTTCTTTGCACGAGCCAGGATCTCATCAGCCTTCGTCTTCTTCGGGGTCGTGTCGTATTCCGGATGCTCCGAGATGTACTTCGCGATATCTTCGTCCGTGACTTTGACCTTGTCGGCCATCTTCTCGGAGTAGATCTTTGCGAGATATTGGGCCTGCTGCAGTTTTACCTGCAGGTTGACCTTGTTCTCGAATTCTTTCGGAAGCTCGCCCGAAGCGATCTTGTCTTCGTATTCTTTGTTGTAGATCTCGATCTTGGCAAAGATCTCTTTCGCCTGTTTGGTTTCCTCTTCTGAGATCTCGCGATCCTTCATCGACGGATTGCCCGCCTTCAAGAGAGCGACCTTCGTATCGAGGAATTTCTGAAATTCGACGTTGTTATCTTGCGGACCCAGACCGATCTTGTTCTTGAACGACTGCCATGCACCTGCCGGAGCCTGCTCACCCCAGAAAGCGTTGGTCTGATCTTCTTCGATAAAGCCGAAGGGCGGCATCGGGCCGGCATCTTTGTGGATCTCGCGATCGTAATTTACGGCCGTGACCTCGTGCGCGATGTTCTTCAACTCTTGCCGGTTATTCGGATCGTCCGCCAATCCTTCACGCTTTGCCTGGCTCGCGAAGGCTAACAGCTGCCTGAGATTTTCAAGCTGCTCCTTCTTCATTTTAGGGTCTTCGGCGAATCGCTTCAGGACCATCGGATTCGTCTTCGCGACGTCCGCGAGAAGCATCTCGACCTCTTCTTTGCTTATGCTGTTCAACGAGGCGGATGCCGAATGCCCACCGACCTTATTCTTCCAAACGACGAGGCCGGCGCCAATAGCAAGCACGGCGAGCAGCAAAATCAGCCCTTTTGTTAAATTACTCAATGTTCAGATCCTCACTTATAACTAAACTCTTATGTTGTAAACCGGTTGAAAAATTCAAACGGCAATCTTACCAAAAATAGCCTTTTCTTCCTATGAACCCGGACAATTATTTTGTTTGGACAAGCTCAAGCAGGACACCGTTCGCGGAACTCGGATGGATGAATGCCACGAGGCATCCCTCAGCACCGGTCCTCGGAACTTCATCGATTAAACGCACGCCTTTCGCCTTTAGTTTCGCTAAAACAGACTCGATATCACCGACTTCGACGGCAATATGATGGATACCTCCGCCGCGTTTTTCGATAAATTTCGATATCGGCGAGTCGTCGCTCGTCGGTTCCAAAAGCTCGATCCGACTCTCGCCGATCGGGAGCATCGCGACGCGGACCTTCTGATCTTCGACGACCTCAGTATGGACATTTTCGAGTCCAAGCGCGTCGACCCAGAAGCCCAGAGCTTCATCGATCCCTTTTGTCGCGACTCCCAGATGATTTATATAACGCAGTCCGGGGCCTTTACTTAAGGTCGGTCCGACGAGTTCTTCGACGGCCGAATAAAGATCGATCTCTTTCGAAGCGATACGTCCGGCGAGATCGTCGAGCTCGGTCTCGGAGCCGGTGCGACGCAGCATATCCGTGAGAAGTCGCTCGCGTAGCAGCTCGATCAGCCGCCAGTGTGCGATCGCCTTTTTTCTTGTCAAACTCGCGTCCCCTTGCTTCTGAAAGGCTCGATACGATTCGATGGCCGTCGAAAGGTCTTCGATGCCCTTATTTTCGGTGGCGATGGTCTTGACGATGGGTGGATTCCAGAAATCCGGACGGTGAGCGAGTGAGAGCAACGCTTCGAGCTCCTTCTGAGTTCGGAGCACGCCTTCACGATCGGCTTTGTTGATCGCGAATACGTCGCCGATCTCCATGATCCCGGCCTTGATTGCCTGGATATCGTCACCCATTCCCGGGACGAGCACGACGATCGAGACATCGGCTGTCTTTACGATCTCGACCTCATCCTGTCCGACACCGACCGTTTCGACGATGACCTTGTCGAAGCCCGCGGCATCGAGTATCGCGACCGCATCGGCCGTCGCACGCGAAAGTCCGCCGAGATTCCCGCGTGTCGCCATCGAACGGATGAAAACGTTCTTATCGAGTCCCAAGGTCGCCATCCGGATGCGATCGCCGAGGATCGCACCACCCGAAAACGGGCTCGTCGGATCGACGCAGATGATGCCTACGCGTTCGCCCTTGTCTCTGTAATGGAGTGCGAGCTTATCGACGAGCGATGATTTTCCGGCACCCGGAGCTCCGGTAATTCCGATGACGAGAGCTCTGCCCGTCTTTGCGAAGACAGCTTTCATCAACTCGACAGCTCCGTCGACGCCATTTTCGACAGTCGTGATCGCACGCGCGATGGCGCGAGTATCCCCTGCTAAAAGCTTGTCTATAGACACTGTCATCGGTGCAAAATTAGAACTGTCATCTTCTCATTTTCGGAAATAAAACGAAAACAGCGTGGCGGCAAAGGGGTTTCAAACAGGATGGAGTGGATGAGGTGGAGAAAGAGAAATCGAAGTTCGAAGCATTCTTGTCGCCAAAGGCGACGAACATTAAAGCCTAGGGTGAGCGAGCAGAGCGAGCGTAACCCTAGGTAAGATTGGCAAAAACGATCCGACCCTGAAGGGGTCGAACAACGTGTAGCTTGTTCGACCCCTTCAGGGTCGGAATCACTGATGCCTGGACCTAGGGTTTCGGCCTTTCGGCCTTCAACCCTAGGCTTTAATGTTCGTCGCCTTTGGCGACAAGAATCCTTCGAACTTCGATTACTTCATTCCTGCAAAAACTCTTACATTGTCCCTTCATCGGCCGACGGTCCGTAGATCGACGGGACGGCGATATCGTTGAGTCGAAGATAAACCGACAGTTGACCGCGATGGTGAATGATGTGATTCATGACGAATGAACGCATCACGGCGATCTTCGGCATCGTGAAATAAACCTGCTCGCCGTTTCGCATGGTCCAGTTTTCCATGAACCGTTCGTCCGAAGAGGACTTCAATGACGCGATTGCTTCGGTGACATTCTTATCGAGGAACTCGACCAGCTCCTCCGTTGTCTTCGGCTCGAAGGGTTTGTAGTCCATCTTCGAGAAATCCAACTCGGGCTGCTCCATCGTGGGCGGCGTCCAGCCGAACATCTCGGCGACGTGGCTTGCCAGCCGACCGAATGTCATCGACTTTTCATGCGGTTTCCAGTCGAACTTTTCTGCCGGAATACGCTCAAGAATGGTTCGGGTCACTCCTGCTTCGTGCTCGATCTCGGCGACTAATGCCGTCGCGATATTGTTAGAACTAACTCCTGTAGAACTCATAATCAATGTCACTCCTTCGAATCAAATTTTTGTCGGACAGGAAGCATAGCGCAGGTGTTTCACGGATGCAACGCTGAAACGGCGGTGGTAAGTTCAGAGTGCGCGATTTATCGCGTTAGCGCGGCTGTGCCGCAATAAAAGGATTTTCGACGGAAAGCCAAAGTCGTTTCCCTTTTATTGCGGCACAGCCGCGCTAACGCGATAAATCGCGCACTCTGAACCCTCACACTTTCAGCAATTGCTTCGCGATCACCATTCGCTGGATCTCGGATGTACCTTCGCCGATCGTGCAGAGCTTCGAATCGCGCCAGTATTTTTCCGCCGGATAATCTTTCGTATAACCGTACCCGCCGTGGATCTGGATCGACTCTTCCGAAACCTTGACTGCCGTCTCCGATGCGAAGAGTTTCGCCATCGCCGACTGCTGCGTCGTCGCTTTGCCGGCATCTTTCAACGCCGCAGCCTGAAGAGTTAAGAGCCGTGCGGCTTCGGTCTGAGTCGCCATGTCCGCGAGCTTGAACTGGATCGCCTGAAACTCGGCGATAGGCTTGCCGAACTGCTGCCGCTCTTTCGCATATTTCACCGCGGCTTCATAAGCGCCCTGAGCGATGCCGACGGAAAGCGCGGCGATCGAGATGCGGCCGCCGTCGAGAACTTGCATGCACTGGAGAAAACCTTCGCCCTCGGTTCCGAGCAGATTCTCTTCGGGTACATAGCAATCTTCAAAAACAACGGACGCCGTTTCCGACGCCCTCATGCCGAGCTTGTTCTCTTTTTTATCCGAACGGAATCCTTCCATCGACTTATCAAACACAAAAGCGGAAATGCCGCGATTGCCTTTCGATTTGTCGGTGACCGCAACCGCGACCAGCGTCTCGCACGCGATCGCATGTGTGATGAAGTTTTTCGATCCGTTAACTTTCCATCCTCCGTTCGAGCGCACTGCATTCGTCCGAGTTCCGGCGGAATCGGATCCGGCCTGCGATTCGGTCAGTCCCCATGCACCGAACGATTCGCCGCTCGCGAGAGGAACGAGATACTTCTGCTTCTGCTCTTCGCTGCCGAACATGTAGAGATGATTCGAACAAAGCGAGTTATGCGCCGCTACCGACAATCCAACAGCTCCGCACACTCGGCCGAGCTCTTCGATGATCGTCGCGTACTCGACGTATCCCATCGCGGCACCGCCGTACTCTTCGGGAAATAAAATACCGAGCAATCCGAGCTCGGCTAGTTTTGGGCGAAGCTCGACAGGGAAGTGCTGAGTTTCATCCCACTCGAGCGCGTACGGTTTGATCTCGCTCTCCGCGAATTCGCGCACACTGTGCTTTATCTGAAGCTGTTCTTCGTTTAGCTCAAAATTCATATGGTTTTATTACGAGAGTCTATCTCGTGTAGCTACGCACTGTAAATCGACCGGTCTGCGTCTTAGGCTTTTTGCGTGAGCTTCAGACTTTTGCGGAAAGACGCCAAGCCGCAGAAATATATCAATCGATTCAGGATTTGTTTAGAATATTTCTACGTGATCATCGCTCGTCGATCTTGCTGAGCTACTGCAAAACGCGTACTGATCCGCTTCGCTTAATTATGGAATGGCAAGATAATATCCTCACCTCCGACACCCGCATCAGGGAGCTTCTTCGCGAGACAA
Organism: Acidobacteriota bacterium; assembly: GCA_003223025.1. Lineage (GTDB taxonomy): Bacteria > Acidobacteriota > Blastocatellia > Pyrinomonadales > Pyrinomonadaceae > OLB17. Next base: position 12,231 of record QHXR01000028.1, on the reverse strand, counting down.
AACGCATCGCGGTGCTCGGCATCAAACCCGAATCGCATTCCTCGCAACCGGCGTTCTATGTTTCGAAATACATGCAGAGCTCCGGCTTCGAGATCGTTCCCGTCCCGGTTTATTATCCGGAAGTAACGGAGATCCTCGGCGAGAAAGTCTATCGCGATCTGCGCAAAGTGCCGGGTGAGATCGACATGGTCAACGTGTTCCGACGCGGCGTAGATATTCCGAAGCACGTCGAAGAGATCCTGGAAGCGAAGCCGAAATCAGTTTGGGTGCAGTCGGGAATTCGAAACGATGCAGCAGCGGAAGTTTGGGCGAAGGCCGGGATCAAGGTAGTGCAGGATCTTTGTTTGATGGTCGAACATCGGGCTCTCCGTTAGAAAAGCAATCATCAGTTTGGAATAGAAGCGTGCGGTCCGCGAAGCGGATTAGCGTTGACAGCCACGGATCATCGCTCGTAATGGTCGGAACATCATGAAGTCCCGCAGCGACGACCGACACCAATAGGCCGTCCCTGCGGGACTTTATGCTTGAGTTCGCGGCTGCCGAACTATAACTCCGGCTACCGACGGTCGTCCCTGCCGGGACCCTTCCTCTGGCGAGGGCTGTTACCTCGTGATGGTCGATTTTTTGACTGACGGCTGGCACTCTGACCCGACGGTAAGTACTTCGAATTACCGCCCGAGCTATTCGCGGACGGACGGTTCCTTGCCTCACGACTCGAACTTTGGCCTGACGGTCGGTTCTCTGACTCGCGACTCCCACTTCTACTTGACGGACGGTCCTTCGAATCACGACTCGCGCTTGGACCTGACGGTCGGCTCCTGGAATCACGACTTGCGCTCGGACGTGACGGTCGGTCCTCACGACTCGAGCTTGGACCTGACGGCCGGCTCCTAGAATCACGACTCGCGCTCGGACGTGACGGTCGGCTCCTGGAATCACGACTCGCGCTCGGACGTGACGGTCGGTCCTCACGACTCGAGCTTGGACCTGACGGTCGATCCCTTGAATCACGACTCGAGCTCGGACCTGAAGGTCGGCTTCTCGAATCACGGCTCGCGTCTAGACCTGACGGTCGGTCCCTTGAATCACGACTCGAACTTGGACGCGACGGTCGATCCTCGCGACTTGAGCTTGGACGTGAAGGTCGGTCCTCGCGACTTGAGCTTGGACGTGATGGCCGGTTCCTTAACTCGCGGGTCGGTGCCGGGCGCGACGGGCGGTCCTTTGACTCACGACTCAGACCGTGCGCGGCTGCTCGGTTCTTCAGAATCGCACTCTGCCCTGATCTCAACGCGGTGATCTCTTCCTCGGTCAGCGGCCGCGAGCGACCGACTGACAATCCCATATCGGTTATCGGCCCGATCGCGATCCGCTTTAGCTTTACGACCGAGTGAGCGACCGCGTCGAACATTTTTCTGATCTGCTGATTGTGACCTTCGTACAAAGTCACCTCGTACCATCCGTTCTTGTCAGTCGGTTTCAGTATCTTGATGTCCGCCGGTGCGGTTTTGTAACCGTCCTCGAGCATTATTCCGCGCCGTAGTTTTCTTATCGCGACTTCGGTTGGCATCCCTTTGGTTTTTACCTGATAGATCTTCGGGATCCGTTTTGATGTTGTTATGGCGTTTGTGAATTCGCCATCGTTTGTCAGGATGATGAGGCCTTCAGTATTGAAGTCGAGCCGTCCGACGGGATGAAGTTTTCCGACGCCCTTGATCAGATCGGTCACTAGCGGCCGATGCTGCGGATCGGAAACGCTCGAGAGATATCCTTTCGGCTTGTTAAGGAGAATGTACGTATTCTCTTTCGCGTGAATTTTTAGATTGATAAGCTTGCCGCGAACTTTTATGTGGTCCGTATCTGGATCGGCCTTAGTTCCCAGCACTGCGACCTTGCCGTTAACGGTGACCTCGCCGGCTTTGATTATCTCTTCCGACCCACGCCGCGAAGATATCCCGGCCTGGGCGATTAATTTCTGTAATCTTTCTTGCACGTTGAGATTCTAACGCAGAGACCGGAAGAGTGCAGAACACGAAAGAAGAAGTGCCCGCGAATACGCGAACATGAGGAAAGCTATTTTGCCCGCGAATAACGCGAATTCACACTAGTAGAAATCCTGTCTTCATTAGCGGTACTAGCGTTATTCGCGGGCAAATAGCTTTCTTCTTTTTTTCGCGTCCTTTCGCGTATTTCGCGGGCAGTTCTGTCCTTACTCCGGGAAGAACCCACCCGCTACCGCAGGTGGTACTGACCCGTATTTCGCGGGCAAACTCTTATCCTGCCAAGTCTTCGAAATCCTCAATACTCGGCAACTCGGTCAGGTCCTTCAATCCGAACTGGATGAGAAATTCCTTTGATGTTCCGTACTGCATCGGGCGTCCGACGGTTTCTTTGTGTCCTTTCGTTACGATCAGTCGTTTCTCTAGCAGAGTCTTGATCGCCGAAGCCGATTGTACGCCGCGGATCTCGAGGATCTCGGGAACCGTCACCGGCTGTTTGTACGCGATCACCGCAAGTGTCTCGAGCGAGGCAAGCGACAACTTAGCCGACGGACGTGTCTTCAAAAACTTTCGAACATCTTCGTGAAGCTCTGTCCGTGTCGCGAGCTGCCATCCACCGGCGATCTCGCGGATCTGCAATCCGCTTTCGCGGCCTTCGTATTCTTTTTGAAGTTCAGTCACCGCCGCATCGACGGCGTCGCGATCTTCATTAAGAACTTCCGCGAGCAATTTCGTCGTGATCGGTTCGTCCGCGACGAAGATCAGAGCTTCGACGATCGCGACGAGCTCCGCCATTCCGCGAGCAGATTCGCGAACGGGCGCCGCTTCTTCAATTTCAGTTTCAACTTCTGTTTCGATTTCAGTTTCCGGTTCCATTCGTCACCGCCTTCAAAATAATTTCCCCGAATGTTTTTTTCTGTATCAGCTTCACGCTTTCCGTTCTGACGATCTCAAGCACCGCGATGAACGCGGTGACGAGCTCGCGCTTCGAGTGCATCTCTTCGAAGAAGGCCAATATGTTCAATTCCGTTTCTTCGAAAATGCGCCGCTTTAGCGTCTTGATCATATCCGAGAGCGAGATCTCTTCGCGTGCGATCTCCATCTTGATCTCGTCGCGATGTCGCAACAGGATCTTTTGGAATACGGTGATGATGTCGAAGACCGATGCATTTATCTCCGCATTCGAATCGTCAGACTCGATCTTGCCGCGCTGAAAGACCGCCTGTTCGACCGTCGTCTTTTCATGAAGCATTCCCGCTGCGGCTTTGAACTTCTCGTATTCGAGCAGACGATCGACGAGCTCTTTGCGCGGATCGTCCATCGCCTCTTCTTCCTGTTCGGACGGATCACGCGGCAGCAGCATCTTCGACTTGATCTCGATCAAAGTCGCCGCCATCACAAGAAAATCCGCTGCGACCGCGATGTCGAGGCTTTTCATCAAACGGATGTACTTGACGTACTCGTCGGTGATCTTCGCGATCGGAATGTCGAAGATGTTCGCCTGCTCCTGCCGGATGAGAAACAGCAATAGGTCGAGCGGGCCGGCGAATTCGCCGAGCTTGAGTTTCAATTCGTCACTCGATCCGGTCGTGATCTCGGCCGTCTCTTTGTGAAAATCGAAAGTGTATTGTTCGTCGGATTCTGCGTGCGGGCAAGTGAAGAATTTGCCCGCGAAAAGACGCGAAAAAAATCTATGATTTGGCCCGCGAATAGCGCGAATGAGCGCTAATAAAATCTTTTCTTTTATTAGCGCTCATTCGCGCTATTCGCGGGCAGGTTCTTCACGTCTTTCGCGGGCTAACCGTTTTCGCGCAGATAAAGGATGTAATCAATTTTCGGAGGCTCCAAACCGTCTTCGCGCATTTTCAGGACGATATTGCCGCGATGTATCGACGAGTGAAAGAGCACATGCATGAGAAGGTCGCGATAAGTGTTCTCGTAAGACACGCCTTCACTTGTTTTGTAGTTCGCGATCCGATCAAGTCCGGCCTCGTCCGATTCAGTCATCAGCCTTTGAAAATTTATGTTTGTTGTGACGGCGAGTTTGCGGCAACCGTCCAAGTCGATGTCCTGCCAGAAATCGAAGCCCGTCGAATCCTTTCCGTGGAGCCGATCGAAATATTCCTGCTTTGTGATGAGAATATGAGCAAGGATGCGACGAGATCTGTCTGAATAATTCGTCTCGAGCGTGTCGAGCGTCCGGCGATTCGCCCAATCGTCGTATTCGAATAGTTGTCGGAGATGTTCGAGCGTTTCCATCAATCCTGGTCGATCGCGTGTGCTTTTAGGTCCTCGAGCGAGACGATCTCGAGCACGGATTCGTGCGTCGCTTCGAGTATCACTTGCGGAGCCATGCCCGCTTCCATGGCTTGCTTCCAACGCATCGCCACCAGACACCATTTGTCGCCTTCGACCAATCCGGGAAACGAATACTGCGGCATCGGGGTCGAGAGATCGTTGCCGGCCGATTTTGAGTACGCGAGGAATTCAGTTGTCGCGAGGATGCAAACGGTATGTCGACCCGTATCTTCGGGGCCGGTCTTGCAATAGCCGTCTCGATAAAATCCGGTCATCGGACTCGTGCAGCAAAGCTCGAGGTCTCCGCCGAGTACGTTCTTCGGTTTCGGGTAATGTCCGTTTCCGTTTGTGATGCTCATGATTTTTCTTTTTAGTGTTGCTTAGTGTTATTTCGTGGTTCCAGTTCTTATCTTTTCAGACTGGAACCACTAACCCACACGAAGGAACACTAAACAAGAAACAAGAAACAAGAAACTCGAAACTATAAACTAGGAACCAGAAACTATAGTTAAAGCTTTCTCAGCCGGTCTTGCCATGATCGCGCGGTCGCCAACCTCGACGATGGGGCGCTGCAGAAGCGCCGGATATTGCACGATGTATTTGATGATATCGCCCGGCGGCGTATCAGCGTTAAGCCCGAGCTCCTTCGCCTGAGCTTCGCCTTTCCTAAGGATCTCGAATGGCGATAGTCCAAGCTTCATTATCAATTTCCTGAGCGACTGCTCAGTGAACGGTTGATTAAAGTAATTTATCCTTTCCGCGTCGATGCCGTTTTCACGAAACAGCGTAGCCAAATTTCGGCACGTCGATCAGGTAGGCTTTTCGTAGATGGTGATCTTGTTCTTTGCCATGATTTTGAAGCTATCAACTATTCGCCGAATTCTCCAGTTTGACGCCGCGGAAGCCACGGCGTTGCAGGCAGGGATGCCTGCGGTCCAGTCCGTTCCTAAGCGATCCCCATCTTTCGATATACATCAGCCAGCGTTTCACCGGCGATCGAACGAGCTTTCTCCGCTCCAGCCTTCAGGATCGAGTCGAGAGCAGCATCATCGTACTCCTTCATGCGTTCCTGAAACGGTTTCAAAAATTCGACGACGGTTTCGGCGAGCTCCGTCTTGAAATGTCCGTAACCTTTTCCTTCGAAATGCTGCTCGCACTCGTCGTTGGATTTTCCGGTGAGGAGTTGAAAGATCGTCAGGAGATTCGTGATCGCCGGACGCGTTTCGTCGAACTCAATATCCGTTCCCGAATCCGTGACCGCTCGTTTGATCTTCTTTGTCACCGTGTCGGCATCGTCGAGTAGAAAGATCGAGCCCGCGACGTTTTCGTCCGACTTCGACATCTTCTTCGCCGGATCCTGAAGCGATTTGATATTCGCCCCGGCTTTCGGAATGAAAGGCTCGGGAATCTTGAACGTCTCGCCGAAATCGCGATTGAATCTTTCTGCGAGATCGCGCGTCAGTTCGAGATGCTGCTTCTGATCCTGACCGACGGGAACGAGATCGGTTTGATAGAGCAGAATGTCCGCGGCCATCAGGACCGGATACATCAGTAGACCCGAGCTGGATCGTTCGCGATTACCTTTTCCTTTATCTTTAAACTGCGTCATCCGTTCCAACTCCCCGAGTCGTGAAACGCACGCGAGCACCCATGTCAGTTCCGTATGTTCCGCGACATCGGACTGAACGAAAACCGTCGACTTTTCAGGATCGATACCGGCGGCGAGATATATGCGCGCGAGATCGCGTGTCTTCTGCCTGAGCGTCGCGGGATCCTGCGGAAGCGTGATCGCATGGAGATTGACGATGCAGTAAAAACTCTCGTACTCGTCCTGAAGCGCGACCCAGTTTTTGAGCGCACCTAAATAATTGCCGATGTGAAGCTGACCCGTCGGCTGCGCGCCGCTAAATATTCTTTTCCGCATTTTAGAAGAGGAGATTAAGTATGAACCTATTCAGAGGCCCGACGATATAGCTCAACACTCCCATCCACATCAGAAGGAACAGGATCAGAAATCCGTACGTCTTCAAAAGCTCGAACAGGGGTTCGAAGCTTCTCGGTAAAAGACTCTCGAGCGCCATTCCTCCGTCGAGTGGCGGTAGAGGAAGAAGATTGAATACGGCGAGTCCGACGTTGAGCAGAATCGTGCCGACGAGGAACGTAAAAATGATTCTGACGACGCTCGAATCGATGTTGTTTCGATTGATGACCTCAAAACTGATGAGGAGTTTTAGTCCGACCGCGACGGTCGTTGCGATGATCAGATTCGTCGCGATACCGGCCAGCGAGACGCATACGTTCGCGATATCCTTGTGACGCCACTTCATCGGATTCACCGGAGTCGGTTTTCCCCACATCAGCAGCGGAAAGCCGGCGGCCGTCGGCGAATAGCTCGCGATGAATGCGACGATCGGTAGGACCAACGTCCCAAGCGGATCGATGTGCGGGAGCGGATTTAACGTTACGCGTCCGAGTCGCTCGGCCGTGTCGTCGCCGAATTTCAGCGACGTCCAGGCGTGCGCCGCTTCGTGAGCAGACACCGCGAATATCCAGATCACCATGTGGATGATCAGTTTGGAAAAGAAATCAGCGATGTCGATGTTGCCCATGTTAAGAAGAAGTTAGCGGCTGAAATGCAGCCCGAAGTTCTTTGTCTTTGCCTTGAAATTGTGCCATTCTTTCCTCCTAAAATAAAACGGTTGCGGGAGAAAAAGGGATGCTGAAACGAGTACTCTTCGGCGGTGAATCAGGTCTATCGGTGCCGGCAAACGCCGGGCTGACGCTGTTGAGAATTTTCGCGGGCGTTGCGCTGCTAATGTCGCACGGGATGGGCAAGATCCCGCCGTCCGAAGGATTCATCAACGCGACGGCCGGTCTCGGCTTTCCCGCTCCGACCGCATTTGCATGGGCCGCGGGCTTATCCGAATCGCTCGGCGGAGCATGTCTCGCACTCGGATTATTCACGCGACCGGCCGCATTCTTTATCACGTTTACGATGGGAACCGCGCTCCTCGGCGTGCATCGCGCCGATCCGTTTCCGAAACAAGAACTCGCCTTCTTGTATTTTTTCATCGCCCTCGCTCACCTGTTCATGGGTGCCGGCGACTGGAGCCTGGATAGATTTTTGAGGAAGTAAGGTGCGTCTTGTCTTAAGCTCGCGAAGCGAGCGACGGCGTAAAGCCCCGGGTGCAAACCCGGGGAAATGCCATCAAGTGGCCAAGCTCGCGTATGCGAGCGATGGCCTTCGCGACAAACTCCGTCGCTCACATTCGCGAGCTTCTGAATCCGTCGACTGTTAACCCCGGGTTTCGCTTCGCTCCACCCGGGGCTTTATGCCGTCACCGTCTTCGACGGTTATGTAGTATGAAAAATCACATCGTCTGCATCGCTAGCGAGCACAAGGGAAATGAGTTTTTAGACGAAGCTCAAAATGCCGGCTGGAACGTCACGCTCGTTACGCGAAAAAAACTTCTCGACGAGCCGTGGGTTTGGACGGCGCTGAGCGATGTGAAGACGGTCGAAGATAATGCGTCGCCGGAAGATTACATCCGGGCGGTCACCAACATCGCCGGATCGCGAAAGATCGATCGACTCGTGCGATTGGATGAGTTCGATGTCTCGACAGCTGCGCGGGCACGCGAGCATCTTCAGCTCGGCGGCATGACGAGCTCACACGCTTTGCGATTCCGCGACAAGCTCTCCATGCGAAACGTCGCCAACGAAGCCGGGATCCTTTGTCCGGAATTCACCGGCGTCTTTACGCAAAATGAGATCGATGCTTTTCTCGAACGCGTCCCCGGACCGTTGATCGTAAAACCGCGTTACGAAGTCTCGGCGTTTGGCATTCGAAAATGCGAAACGAAAGAGCAGGTCTGGGACGTTCTCACCGATCTCGACAGTCGCAACAACTGGCGCGATCATCCGTCGCAGTTCGTGCTCGAAAAATTTATCGCCGGAAATGTCTATCACGTCGACTCGATCGTCGATCGCGGCAAAGTGCTCGCGTGCGGCGTCAGCAAATACGGCACGCCTCCGTTCAGCGTGACGCACTACGGCGGAGTTTTTACGACGTCGATCGTCTCGTACAAATCGAAGGAGCGGAAAGAGCTCGAGAAATTGAACGAGCAACTGCTCAGTGCATTCAAATACGAGCGCGGTGTTTCGCACGCCGAGTTTCTGCAGAGTTCTGAGGATGGAAAGTTTTATTTGCTCGAGGTTGCATGCCGCGTCGGCGGCGCGTATATCGCAAACGTTCTTGAGCACGCATGCAATTTCAACCTGTGGCGCGAGTGGGCAAAGCTCGAGACATCGACGAAAGATCGCCCGTACAAACTGCCGAAGCTCAGAAAAGATTTCGCCGGTGTCGCGCTCGCACTCGCGAAACAGGACGAGCCGGACACTTCGCAGTATGTGGATTCCGAGATCGTCTATCGAGTTTCCAAACCGAAGCACGTCGGATTGATTTTTTATTCGAGAAAGGAAAAACGCGTGAGCGAATTGCTTGAGACATACGCCGAGCGAATTGCGACCGACTTCCTCGCGGTCGCACCGGCGAAGGAGAGATACGATGATTAGGAAGTCTATCGAGACTGTTGGATTCGAAGCGGATTTAAGCTCGCGTATGCGAGCGACAGCATAAAGCCCCCAGCGTGAGCTGGGGGTTTGCTCATACGGGTCGCAAGCTCGCGTAGTGAGCGACAGACGACGAAATATTCGGTCTGCCGCTCGCTTCGCGAGCTCTCTTGTGTGGCGTGCTTTACCCCCAGCTAAGGCTGGGGGCTTTATGCTGTCGCTCGCTACGCGAGCTTAAGAGACTTCACCGACTCGATCGACCCGATAGACTCGCCAGACTCGCTTCGCTATCCTTACTCCTTATGACTTCGACCGATCCGAGCGTTCTCGATCACGATCTTGCCAGACATTTCCCCGAACTTCTGAAATTCGAATCGACCACCGAGATGGAGGCGTCGGATCTCTACACGAAAATCCGGCCTGAGGTTGAACGGATCATGAATGCCGTTGTCGTCGAGCAAAACAATCCAAAATCCAAAATCCAAAATCCAAAATGGATAAGCGCTTTGGCTTGGAACATCGAACGCGGGAACATCTTCGAAGGCATCATCGACGCGCTCAAGAATCACGATCAGCTAAAAGATAAAGACGTCCTTCTTCTCACCGAGCTCGATTACGGGATGGCGCGGAGCGGTAATCGATTTATCGCGCGCGAGATAGCCCAGCGATTGGATCTCAACTACGCATTCGCACCGGTCTATGTCGCGCTGCAGAAGGGAAGCGGAGTCGAATCGGAATCCGAAGGCGAGAATACGAAGTCGATCCACGGCCTCGCGACGTTTTCGAAGTGGCCGATGAAGAACGTTCACGCGGTTCCGCTGCCGAACGGAAAAGATAAGATGTGGGGAAAGGAGAAACGACTCGGATATCTCCGCGCGCTGATAGCCGACATCGAACATCCTTCGGGAACATTTCGAACCGTCACGGTACATCTCGACGCGCACTGCTCGCGTGCTCACCGGCATCTGCAGATGAAGATCATCCTTGATCATCTCGACACGCTTCCGAAGCTTCCAACTTTGATCGGCGGCGATTGGAACACGACGACGTTCAATGCGCAAAGCGCACGGCGAGCGATCCTCGGATACTGGCGACGCGTGATGATGGGCGTAAAGAACGTCGTGAAGAATCACTATCCGCATCCCGATCGATATTTTGAAAAGGCTCTTTTCCGTGAGATCGAATCACGCGGTTACGAATATAAGTCGTTGAATGAGGTCGGGGCCGGAACGATTCATTACGACGTCGGCAGCATCGAAAAAAATACGAACCTCCGCGACTGGGTTCCGGAATGGTGCTTCCCGTTTATCTTCTGGGCGGCGAATCGAGTCGGCGGTCGCGTGTCAGGTCGACTCGACTGGTTCGCCGGACATGGAATCGAAATAGCTCCCGGCACGCAGCCGCACACCGTCGGTGATCTCGTCGATGACGACGGAACTCCACTGTCGGACCACGATGCGATCACGTTGGATTTTAGGTTCTCGCCTTCTATGTGATTCTTCCGCTTCTTCTTTTTCCGTGTGTTCAGTGCATTCCGTGGTTTCTTCGGGCAGAACCACGGAATGCACGGAATAAAACGGAGAAACACGGAAAGAAGACGTCGGGAGCTGCCCGACACCATCCATCTCTTTGGACTTCCCAGTCTCAATCAACTAAAATCCGAAACTTGATCTTTCTATAAGGTATTCGCGGAGGGAGCATATATGCGCAAGGGATTTTTATTTAAGTTCGCATTCGCGGCTGTGCTTTTTGGAGTCGCGTGCGGGGTAAATTCGGTGACAAAGGCCCAACTCGAGGCCGTTAAGCCGGGCGACGTACTTGTTTACCGCTATCAGAAAGAAGGGAAGAGCTGGTTCTATGCCGACAAGATCACGAAGATCGAAGGCGATAAGATCTATTTCAACCCCAGTCAAAAAGAAGGTACGGCGGGCAACGACGAGCGTCTAAAGGCGTTCGATACAAGTCGGGAGGTCTCGATGACCAAAGCCGATCTTTTGAAATACGAAACGGAGCAGGGAGACGAGCGGAAGGTGATCATCTGGATCAATCCGTAACTAGAAATTCATGGAAGTAGCATTTTGTCAGACAATTAGTTTTAACGCCGATACGTTTGAATACGAAGCCGTCGCACAGGAGAACGGGAACGCGACGATCATCAAGTTTCCGATCGATGAGAAAAAGTTCAGCCCGGGCGACGTGGTAGTCGTCGTCTCGAACGATGAGATCAATTTTCACGGGATAATCGGGAAGATCGAGGAAGGATACGCATTCGCGTCCGACCCAAAAGGATCGCTTTTACCAGCCGGCATTCAGTAGCACAAAACGCCAAAAGCACCCTTATTCAGGGTGCTTTTTTGCGCCAATTAAGCAATGCCGGCTCCCCCGGGCTAGCATCGCTAGATTGACTTTGTGGAAAGGTCGAATCCGCCGTTCGCCGTAAAGCGTGTCGCGGGGTCTCGCAGGTCCCGCGTCGCCGAACTCAAACCTTATCACCCAAATTCTTGCCAAACAGCCCGCAAATTCTCGGGGCCTCTAAACTATTTAGCGGAATTAGAGTTCAAATCGGCTCACAAAATTTTATTTTTTTTCGATTCGCTTATAATTGCCGGGAAGGTGAGTGAGAAACTACAGGAAATATCGGTCATTCTAAAGGACTGGAGTGGCGGCAACAGGGCTTCGGCCGACATGCTGCTGACACTCGTTTACGACGAGTTGCGAAAGATCGCCAGCCAGTATCTTCGTAAAGAGAAGTCCGATCACACGCTCCAGCCGACCGCTTTGGTACATGAAGCGTACATGAAGCTGATCGACATTTCCGACATCAGTTGGCAGGACCGTGCGCACTTCTTTGCGGTCTCGGCGAACATCATGCGTCACATTCTGGTTGACCACGCCCGTGCAAAACTCGCCGAGAAGCGCGGCGGCGAAGTGCAGCGGATCTCTCTTGAAGACGCGGACAGTCTTTCGAACGAACCGGATATCGATTTGCTAGCGGTCGACGAAGCGCTACGCGAGCTTGCCAAGTTCGACGAACAGCAAGCCCGGATCGTTGAGCTTCGTTTCTTCGGCGGGCTAACGATCGACGAAACGGCGCATGTCGCGGGCATTTCCCCGGCGACGGTGAAGCGCGAATGGGTGATGGCAAAGGCATGGCTGCATCGAAGACTGAAGAGTTGAGAGATTTGAGACCTGAGATTTGAAATTCGAGATTGGAGATCTGAGATTGGAAATTTGAGATTCGAAATCACTAGCGTTGCGTTAAAAGTCGAATAACTGCAATTGGTTACAGGATTGCTCTTTGAAAAACTGTAAATATGATTGTTGAAACAGCGTGTTTATGGGCGTTTTGTCGAAAATGTTG
>QHXR01000010.1 GCA_003223025.1 Acidobacteriota bacterium | reverse complement strand
AGCTTCTTTTGCGGCGTCAACTAAGTCTGCCGGGATATCTGTAATGTCGTATTTTGCGCCTTTGGCTTCATCGTTCCAGACGAAAGCTTTCATCGTGATGAGATCAACAACGCCCTTGAACTGATCTTCAAGGCCGATCGGGATCTGCATCGCGACGGCGTTTGCACCGAGGCGTTTGAGGATCGAATCGAACGAGCGATCAAACGAGGCACCCGCACGATCAAGCTTATTGATAAAGCAAATACGCGGAACGCCGTACTTGTCGGCCTGACGCCAAACTGTTTCAGATTGCGGCTCAACACCGGCGACTCCATCAAACACACAAACTGCACCGTCCAACACACGAAGAGACCGTTCGACTTCCATAGTGAAGTCAACGTGTCCCGGTGTATCAATAATATTGATGCGGTGCTCGACGCCGTTGCGGGTCCAGAAACAGGTAGTTGCAGCGGACGTGATCGTAATCCCGCGCTCTTGCTCCTGCTCCATCCAGTCCATCGTCGCAGTTCCTTCGTGAACTTCGCCGATTTTGTGCGAAACACCCGTATAGAACAAAATGCGCTCCGTCGCCGTGGTCTTACCCGCGTCGATATGGGCCATAATGCCGATGTTTCTGAATTTGTCTAAACTTATGTTTGCCATTTTTCTAGCAATTAGCAGCTAGCAATTAGCAGGAGCGTTCTTCGCTAACTGCTAATTGCTAATTGCCTAAAACCTGTAATGTGCGAACGCCTTATTCGCTTCTGCCATGCGGTGGACGTCGTCCTTCTTCTTAACCGCTCCGCCGCGTCCCGAAGTCGAATCGAGCAGCTCACCGACAAGTCGGTCGCGCATCGTTTTTTCGCTTCGTCCGCGTGCATTCGAGACGATCCAGCGGATCGCGAGTGTGTTGCGACGATCTTTCGTGACTTCAAGCGGAACCTGATAGGTCGCACCGCCGATACGGCGGGATTTCACTTCGAGCGTCGGAGCGACGGTGTCTACTGCTTTCTTGAAGATCTTGAGCGGCTCTTCGCCGGTCTTCTCACCGAGCTTTTCCATCGCGCTGTAAAAGATCTCTTCGGCGACGCTCTTCTTTCCTTCCCACATCATTCCGTTGATGAACTTTGTCACCAGCGAGCTGTTGTAGATCGGATCCGGTAGTACTTCTCTTCGTTGGGCTACTCTTCTTCGTGCCATACAAGTTATTTTCGATTTTCGATTTTCGATTTTCGATCTCTGCGACTTAACAATCGCAAATCGGCAATCGCAATTCGGAAATTATTTCGCTCCCTTCGGACGTTTCGCACCGTACTTCGAACGGGCCTGATTTCTATTCGCAACACCGGATGCGTCGAGCGTTCCGCGGATAACGTGATAACGCACACCCGGAAGATCCTTTACACGACCGCCGCGGATGAGCACGATCGAGTGCTCCTGCAGATTGTGACCGATACCAGGAATGTAGGTCGTAACCTCGATCTGGTTGGTCAGGCGTACACGTGCGACCTTACGAAGAGCCGAGTTCGGCTTTTTCGGGGTCGATGTGTAAACGCGTGTGCAAACGCCGCGTTTCTGCGGGTTTGACTGCAAAGCCGGGCTCGCCGTTTTGTATTTAACTCTTTGGCGTCCTTTGCGAACTAGTTGGTTGATAGTCGGCATAATTTCGTACGAAAGGCTTTCTAGCCTGTCGATGTGAACAAGCTGAAAGCGTGTTCTACTTTAAAAGGCAAAACTAACGTCTAACCTGACTCTTGCCGAAATATTTTCAGCAGTTAGATCAAGCAGCGAAAGCTGACTTAATTAAGCTATTGTTCTGTAACCTGAAAGAAAAAACTTTGCTGTAGCGTGGCGCATAATAGAAATGAATCATTCTGCCCGATGCGTTGGTTCGCACCGATTACGCTACAATTACTGCTTTAACTTTCAAAAAACTCCCCTGAAGTTGCTCTCACAACCACACAGCGAGCCAGACCGTTCAAGTCCGAAACTCTAGATACTAGTAATTAAACGAATCTGAGTCAAGCGTGGAGGCGGCAAAAGAACAAAGCCCGACAAGAAAATGCAGGGGTTACGATGTCGACCTCCAGCCGTTTGCGTTTTGGAGTAGATTCTATCGAATGTTCAGGTCGATCGTGTGGCCCACGTCAGATCCACCTAGTTTGGGACTGCCCAAAAACTAGTCAGGGTTGTAAAGCAGATTTTTGGTTATGCATCATCACTTCTTTGAGGACCTGCCGAACCATTCGAAAACGAACAGCTCGATCGTTGCTTGTTCCTGGAAAGGTCTTGATAACCCTACCTTTCGAGTCAATCAGAATGTGAGAAGGGTAAACAATAGCTTTTATCGACGGAAGGACATTTTCAAAGTCATCAGCCCAGCTTAGTGGCTTCGCGTCCACTGTCAGCGAGTTTGTATATTCGGAAAGGTTACCGGGAGAAATCTTCCTAGAGAAATAGGCCAAGAAATAATCGACGCCCTTTTGCTTTAAGCTTTCGTCGAGAAAACGCATCTGCTCCTCACTCTCTTTTGCGGCTGCGCACTCCGGATCCACGACGGTAAGGAGAATAAGGTCTGTATTCGAAAGCTGATCCAAAGTGGAGCCGTCTGTATCTTGCAACTTCGTTACGTCGATTACTTCTCCCGGATTGGGGCCAATCCAAGCATATTGCTTGGCGATCTTGGCGTCATAATCGTAACCTCGGAAGTCTTCATAGATATTGACAACATAGGAAAAACCTCGAATTGCGATTACGGTTCCAAACGTTGCTGCTACACAAATTGCAGCCGACAATGCCAACCGCCGAAAGCTTTTCATTGGGCTTCTCCGACCTTCCGTTTAGCATTCTCAAGCTCAACCGCCTTTTTAAGCTCCGCTAATTTTTGCACCGACGAATCTAGCAGTCCAAGTTTCAGTCTTATTCGGCTTCGCCGCGAACTTATACCCTCAAAGGAACTGTTAATGCCGGCTTCGTCCGCCTCAAGCAGCTCGTACGGAAGCCGCACAAAGTCCTGCAGCGGGGCATAGTCTTTTTCCGGCAGAAACTCAGAGTTTTCTCCGTCAGTTTTGTTTATATATTTAACTGCTTCGCGAATTGCAACGAGCGATTCCGTAGGCTGAATCCTGATGTAAAGTCTCGCTAACGAAAGATAGGCGCTTGCACTGACCTTTGATTCTATTTCGAGGGAGCTTACTTCCTTTTGTATGCCTTCGAGATTTTCAAGAATAAAATCTCGCTCGGTTATGGGAGAAAGCTTGTATGCCAACCGAAATCTGACGAAAGGGCGACTCTTTCGGGGCGTGCGGTTGATTGTCCGATACACCGAAGGCATGTCCTTTTTTTCAAAAGAAGCAAGAGCCGATTCGTAAGCATATTCGATCCGCCAACTTTCCCATGCGACGCGACCGACGGCACTAACCTCGACCTCATTCATATCGTCAAGCAACGAGACGATCTCATCGAATTTCTCCAAGTCTCTCAATTTTGATATTGCTCGAAAAAAGTAGCGGCCCTTCAAACCTTGATCATTCGTATCTCTTGCGGCCCGAATAAAGTCATCGGCCGACTGGGGTTCGTCGCCCCGAGCCTCCGCCTTCGCTATCTCCGCGGTGTATCCGTGAGAAAATGGTATGCATATTTCTAACTGTTGTCTGAGTGCCAAAGCTCGTGCAGGTAGATACTCATCAAATCTGTCCAGGATTGGAGTAACTAGCGGAGCAACCTCGCAACCGGTCGCTCGTTCCTGTTCGATCAGAGCTCCCCTCGAAATCATATCCGCCAAAGTTTCGAGATAGGACCGACGAAGGACGTCGGAGAACTTTCTGCCCTCGCGAACTTCGAACACGATGCTTCCGAGGGTGCCCGTAAACTCGTAGCTATAGCTCCTTCGTGCCGCAGCGAGTGACATCACAAAAAGCTCTTCAGCGAGCTTGGAATCCTTAAGATTCAGTCTCGAGATAAGTGAAGTTAGCCTTAATGAATTGCCGTAAACGAGCGATCTTGCGCCGAGAGCAAATGCTGACGACGGATTCGTGTCTACGATCTGAAGTGCTATCGAGACGAAGGAGTCCGCGCTCGATTTTTGGCTGGTTCCTTTAGACTCAATAATTTTCGCGATCTTCTCCGCGAGGGTTCGACTTAGTGGCTCGTCAAATTCGGACACTATTTGCATGGTCTTTTCGCTTTGTCTCAGTTTTTCATCCAAATTGTGACTATCGTCCGAATCGATCGATTTTAGGGTCAGGTCAACTGCTCGGCGAGCATACCCTCCAGCGACCCCGGGATTTTGCTTCTGCCATATTTTTGCCAGTAGAGCAAAGTAGAGTGCACGCTCATCGTCAAGAGCCGCTGAGTCCTTAACGACACTTTCGGTTAGGTCTTCAGTTCGCTGCTGCCAGAGACGAACCTGTCGGGTATTTTTGGTTTCTAGGTTTTGCGATAAGAGGATCGGAGAAATCAGGAGTATGAGGCACACTATCTCAGCACATAACCGAAAATTCAGAGACTTCCTTTTGCTCATTTCCACACCCAACTTCCCCGAGACTGGCTGTTAGTGCATTGCACACTGCGTTAGCGGCGGGCAATTACTTCCGGAATAGAGACATACCGTATATCCACTCCCATCCGGATGGGAATTATGGCAACCTTCGATCGTACAACCGCTCGGAGCGCTGTTGCACCTCGGTGCTCCCAGGTTCGCTTCCGCTGTGAATCCGCTTAGCAAGGAACCTAAGATAACGGAGAACAGCAAGATTCTCCGAATCGGTAACTCAATCATTATATTCCTCATCTGCTTATTTCCTCCTTCTTTAAGTCATCGCGAGATAATTCAAGTAGCCGCTCTACTGTAGTTGCGAGTAGATCCCCTTTCAAGAATCATTTGTTGGCGAAAAGTGTTATTTCTGTGCAGAACTTATCGTTGTTGGCCATCTGAACGTTCAGACTGAATCTAATTCACAAAGAAGCCCGCGAAACTTCTTTCGCAGGCTTCTCTTATTCGATCTAAAAACCGTAGCCTATTTCAGGACGGCTCATAATTGCCCGTTACGGTCAATAGTCTACGGGAACCGTGACTAGGTTCGTTTCCACACGGGATACGTCGTCTTCTGCATCAGTTCTTCGGGAACATCAAGAAAGATAACGATGAGAAGCGACATGGCCCCGAACCTCAAACCAAACGTTCGTAATATTTTTCGATTCATCGTTCGCTCCGCTATTGAGTTCCCTAACGCCCGCTGACCGTATCACCGATTGGCGCTTGTCGCAATATTTTGTTAGAGTCTTGGGTTTTGGT
Source organism: Acidobacteriota bacterium (assembly GCA_003223025.1). Taxonomy (GTDB): domain Bacteria; phylum Acidobacteriota; class Blastocatellia; order Pyrinomonadales; family Pyrinomonadaceae; genus OLB17. The sequence continues at coordinate 48,536 of QHXR01000010.1, read as the reverse complement.
TGAGCGAGCACTTCGCTTATTTGTAATTTTCTAATGACTAATTTTGAGAACTATCTAACGCAGCTTAGCGAGTCTGATTGGCAGGAAGCCATCAAGTCTTTGCTTACTTCAATTCACGAAGTCGACCGTAACGCGGTTCAAATCTGGTTTCGGTTCTATCCGTTGGCTCTGGAGCAGTTCCTTGCGGCCAGCGAGAACCTCGACGAGGCAAAGCAATCGATCGCCATGCAAGGCGACTTCGGGCTCGAAGACAAGATCGACACATCACACGATTTTCTGTACGGACATCGCTATTGGACCGCAGTGAAGGCAGCTCTCGAGGCTGAATCTCAGGTTTTCCAGGGCGGCACGCCCAATCTTGCTGATGAGATCACGCAGATCGCGACGATGGTCGCCGGGAAGTTGAAGGTCGATCGCTCGCTGGTTATCGGGATAACGGCGGTCGGATTCATGACCGCGGCGCAGGTCGGTCTGGAAAAACTAAAGGCCAGCAGCGGAAAGATCGAGAAGCCTTCCGGGATCATGTCGAAGAAGCCGGATGCGATCGTCGCATCGCGAAAGCATGACGACTCACAAGGTCTCTTCGGGTTTCTGAAAACCGTCAATAAGAAGTACTCGGTTATCTACGACGAGCCGAACGATGGTCGATTCGAGATCGTCGACGATCAGGAGATCGCGTCCGCATCGGCGAATGACCGATCGCAGAATTGGCAGGCGAAGGACGAGAGATGCTGGGAAGGTCCGGTTCCGGTCGAGTGCACGTCGGCTTCGTGCGGAACATGCTGGGTTGGCGTCATCGCCGGTGAAGTGAAATTATCCGAGGTCGCTCGACGCGAGCGTCGTGCGATAAAGGTTTTCGGTTACAACCAGACGGACGATAATCAACCCATCATCCGACTCGCATGTCAGACCAAAGCTCGCGGCAACGTAACGATCGTCATTCCGCCTTGGAATGCGGTATTCGGAAAGAAGGTTTACGGCAACATCGACGAGCTCGAGTTGGAGCCGGTGACGACATCGGCAAAGGCGCTTCGCGAAGCGGTTCGAACCGCAGCGGCGGCCGGCGAATCAACCGAGTAGACTTAATAACTATTGATTACCTGAAGGAGGCTGTCTGCAAAAGGCGGCCTCTTTTTTGTGGGATGACCGCGACGGATGGTCGCTGAGAATGAACCGACTTCGGAGGCTGTCAGAAATTCTCAGGCGCACCGAAGGTGCCAAGTAATTTAGCCAGGGCTGTAGGCCCTTGAAAATATCAGAGCGGGTAAAGCCGCAACGCGGCGGCGTAACTCTTACTCCGCCGCGTTGCGGCTCGTGTCCGTCTCATAATCTACTAGGGCCTTCGACCCTGGCTAAATAACCTCGCGCCTTTGGTGCTTAGGAGTCGAACGGGAATTGTTACGAAGGCTAAGATCAGTCGCGTTTTCGTGTTCAGACCTCCTTATTTTTGACGCATCGCAATTTGCACTCTTTCCATACACATCAGTCTCGGTCTTCTCCATTATCTATAGCAAATTTAACGGTTTTCACTGGACTTCGTCATCTGGAACATCTATTGCAAAACGGTAGTTGTCGCAGAAATCTGCAAATCCGATCTCTCCCTGATTGGACAAAATTATGACACCAGCAATACGGCAAATTCATGCGGTCCCACACGTAGCGGATCATCTCAACGAATCCACAGACACAGTCGCGGCGACATTGATCAATCGCGACCTGAGTCTCCTCGAATTCTTTCGGCGCGTTTTGGATGAGGCTCTTGACAAAAAGCTGCCCATTCTCGAACGTCTAAAATTTCTCGCGATTTTCTCCGCGAATCTGGACGAGTTCTTCATGATCCGGGTATCGGGTTTGAAAGAGAAAACGGACCACAAGGTCGAGGTTTCTCCGGATGGCTACACGCGTCCGGAATTGCTCGCCGAGATCAAGGCTCAAGTCACGGAGATGATCGACACGCAGATGAAATGTCTGCTCGATGATGTCATTCCGTCTCTCGCACAGAACGGGATCGTTCTCGCGGAATATAACTCGCTCAACGAAGCAGATCGTAACGCGGCCGATGAATATTTCAAATCGAAGATTTATCCGGTGCTAACGCCGCAGGCTGTCGATCCGACGCATCCTTTCCCTTATATCTCGGGCGGCAATATCAATATCGCACTGATCGTTCGACCGGAGCTGAACAAACGTGTCGCACGTGCGATGACGAATGTCGACGAGTTCTTTGTGCGAATCAAAGTACCGTCGTTCATTCCGAGATTCATACCGGTCGGTGACGACGGTCGATACTTGCTCGTCGAAGATCTTGTCGCGGCGAATGTTCAGATGTTCGCGCCGGAAGCAGATCCGGCGAAGTGCTATCAGTTCCGGATCACTCGCGACGCCGATATCGAGATCCGCGAAGCCGAAGCTCAGGACCTGCTGCAGGAAATGGAAGCGAATCTGCGGCAGCGTAGATTTGGTGATGTCGCGCGTCTCGAGGTTTCGTCGTCAATGCCGGCGGAGATGGTGGACTATCTGACGACGTCGCTCGAGATCGAGGATGACGACGTTTACACCATCGAGGGACCGCTGAATATCGTCGACGCTTTTCAGATCACAGACGTTAACCGTCCGGATCTGAAAGATAAACCGATCACCGTTTCGACGCCCGAAGTTTTCACCACCGGCGAATCGAAGTTCGATGTGCTCCGCCGACAGGACGTGCTCCTGCATCATCCGTACAACCCGTACAGTCTGATCACGGATTTCATCCGCGAGGCGGTCGAGGATCCGGATGTGCTCGCGATCAAAATGTGTCTCTACCGGATCGGTGCAAATTCGCCGATCGCTCCGCTGCTTATCCAAGCCAGCGAGCGTGGAAAACAAGTGACCGCGTTGATAGAGATCAAGGCTCGATTCGATGAAGAAAACAACATCGAATGGGGCAAGAAATTGGAGCGGGCGGGTGTGCATGTCGTCTACGGATTGCTCGGTCTGAAGACGCACGCGAAGACGACGTTGATCGTCAGGCGAGAAGGCGATGAGCTTAGACGATACGTTCATCTCGCGACCGGAAATTACAATCCCGCGACATCAACCGTTTATACCGATCTCGGATTGCTCACGGCGGATGAACAAACCGGTGCGGACGCAACTGAGCTGTTCAATTATCTGACCGTGTATTCGCGCCGCGAACAATTTAAGAAGCTTCTCGTCGCACCGATCGATCTTCGAAGAAGGATGATCGAGTTGATCGGCCGCGAAGCCGAAAATGCAAAACGCGGACTGCCGGCTCGGATCACGGCAAAACTAAATCGACTCGCGGATACCGAGATCGTTAACGCGCTTTACGACGCATCGCGCGCGGGCGTAAAGATCGACTTGATCGTCCGCGGGATCTGCACTCTGCGACCCGGCGTCAAGGGAATGTCGGAGAGCATCCGCGTTCGCAGTATCGTTGGACGATTGCTCGAGCACAGTCGCGTTTACTATTTCGAAAACGGCGGGAAGAGCGAAACATATATCGGAAGCTCCGACTGGATGCCGCGAAATCTCGATCGACGTGTCGAAGTTCTGACGCCGATCGAAGACGAGCATATGAAATGGTTTTTGACGAACCAGTATCTCGAGTCCTATCTTCGCGACAATGCGAAGGCAAGCGAACTTCAATCAGACGGGAGTTATAAACGCCCCGAAATTAAGGACGGAGAAACGTTCGACGCTCAACTTTCATTTCAGAAAAGTTCGAACGTCGTGAGTATCGACAACAGAGCCTTTTAGGCTTTTTTCACGATCAGGGAGGTTGGTCCAATGTCTAAAATCTTGTCGTATCCACCGCGAGCGGTGGTCTATCTGCTATTGATGTTGTCGCTGGTGTCAGCGGGGCAGGCTCAGAAAAAAAGTAAGTCGGCGGCGAAAGTAGTTCCGCCCGGCCGGGCGGTGATGTGGGAATCGGTTGATCAATCGAGTCTCGATCTTTTCGAAGGTCCGGGCGGGTCGGCAATGCGACCCGACTTGAGCAGCGTCAAACTGATCAAGGAAGAAAAGAAGGGACACAATAAAAAATATCGGATCAGCGACGGCAGCGGAAATATTTGGATCGCAAAACTAGGTCGCGAAGCTCAGCCGGAAACGGCTGCTGTACGACTGCTCTACGGACTCGGCTACAAAACCGAAGTTAATTATCTTGTCCCGACATTGACCATTCCCGGCAAAGGAACATTCAAAAACGTTCGACTCGAGGCCCGGCCCGACAATGTGAAACGTGTCGGCGAATGGAAGTGGGCTTCGAATCCGTTCGTCGGAACGAACGAGCTCCAGGGATTGAAAATGATGATGGTCTTTATGTCGAACTGGGACGTGCTCGATCTTCAAAACGAGATCCTGCATACCGGCGGCGAGAACCAATATATCGTCAGCGACCTCGGTTCGACATTCGGCAGACTCGGCAACAACAATCTGCCCGTAATCTATCGCTTCGGTCGCAAGGTCGGAAGTCCGAAGCACTACACGCGAACGAAATTTGTAAAAGAAGTCGAGCGCGGCCAAGTTCGACTGGCGTACAAAGGCAAGAATCGAAAAATGTTTAAGGGATTCACCATTGCCGAAGCGCGTTGGCTACTGAACCGTTTATCCCCACTCAGCGATCAGCAGATCCGCGACGCATTTCGTGCGGCAAACTATTCTCCTGCGGATATCGAAACATATACACAGACTGTGAGACGAAAGATCGATGAGCTCGAACGAGCCGTCGGTTCGAATCTCGCAGTAAGGTAGAAAGATGGGAAACTCACGACGTCTTGTTATGGTCGCGGTCGTAGGCGGAGTACTGCTTGCGCTCGTGCTGATGCTGAATCGATCCGGCACGCCGCAGCCGGCAAATAATTCGAACACCGCGGCAATTGCAACGGCGTCACCGTCGACGAGCGATAATCCGTTTATCAACGCCGCCAACGACGTGGTATCGAGCAATACTCAGTTCGAATCGATGAGTCGATCCGAAGCGGGACTCCAAATTATTTTGCGTCTGCTTTTCGCCGTGATCCTTTCCGGAGTGCTCGCCTTTCGCCCGCGAAAGGACGTACCGCTCTTTCGACGAAGTCTTTTTGTTTCGCAAACTCAAATTCTGCTCGCCGTCGTCGCTGCTGCGTTGATGATGGTAGTCGGCGACAGTGCGGCTCGCGCGTTCGCGATCTTCGCGGCGGCGTCTCTTGTGAGATTCCGAACGAACATTCGCGATCCGAAAGAGATCACCGTACTGCTGATCAGTCTTGCGCTTGGATTGGCCGCCGGAGTCGGTCGTTGGGAATTGGGACTCGCACTGTGTCTCTTCGCACTCGCTCTGCTTTGGCTGCTCGAATTCAATGAAGGCGAATCGATCTTCCGGTCGATGGAACTGACCATCAAGACAACGAATACAGACAGGACGCAGCAGGTTCTTCAGAAGATATTTCGCCGGAGAAAAATCGACGCGGAGGTTCGGGAACTAGATCCGCCTGATCCTGAAAAGGAAGGTTCGACCGGTTCGATCGTTTACTACCTGAATCTGCCTTTGAGTCTGCGAACGGATTCGATGAGCGATCGAATACTACGCGCCGATCCAAACGTAGAGAAGATCCAGTGGTCGAAGACTAAATCGGCGAACGATATTTATCAGTAAGTTTGGAGTTCCGCAAGTTTGGAGTTCCGCCTTCAGGCGGCCCGTTCGCCCCTCGGAGCTACCACTTGATGAAATAAAAAAGAGACCGCCGATTACGGGCAGTCTCTTTTTTTCGATCACTGTCTATAAAACTAGTTCTGCGTTCCCTGAGCCGCTGCAATCGGCTGAGTAGTCGTGGCTCTTTCCGGCAAATTCCTGCCCATCTTTTTGACGAAGGATCCGAGAGCACCGTGAACCAAACCGCTCGAGTAGTGGTAGTCCTTCATTTCCTTGTAGACCTTGTCATAATCCCAACCATCGTTCGTATACCGATATGCTGCACCGATAACACCCGTGCGGTGAATGCCGGCCTTGCAGTGCACGAAAAATTTTCCGGTCGACGGATCCTTAATTAGCGCGAGGAAGGTATCTATATCAGCCTGCTTTGGGCTTTTCCAACCGCTCATCGAGATGTTTACGTACTTCATTCCGAGTGCCTCGACGGCAGCTTTTTCATATGTCGTCGGATCGTTGCGAAGATCGATGATCGTATTGATACCGAGATCTTTCAGAGCTTGATAGTCCGACTCGAGCGGCTGAGCACCGCGGAAGAAACGTTCGTCCATCTGGCCGAAATTGCCGATCTTAACATTCGAGAAATCTTTTTGTGCTGCGGCCGAAACGGATGCCGGAGCGTCGGTAGTTTGAAAATTTGCTTGAGTTTGTGCGAACGAAACTGTTACGAATCCGAGTACGATAGCGAGTGAGGCGACTATGGGGCGCAAGGTATTTTTGATCATTTCTTTTCCTCTGTTTAGTGGGTAAACCCAGGTTCCTTTTTATGTAACGACCCGAAGTGAGTTAGTGTTTTTTCGGGTCCCGGTTCCGCCCAAATCAGCCTTTCGCTAAGAGCGGTCTGTTGCCTGTATAATTACGTCTTTTGCTTATCGCAATTCTTGCTTTTTGTTTGAGGTGAATTGCGATCGACAGGATTAAGAAGCCGAAATCATTTCGTACGTTGCACACTTTTTGTCACTCAAATGACCGCATCAAATCGCGACACAAAACTCCCGCCCGTAGCTTATGTGATCATTGCGGTTTTGCTTTGGAGCACCGGCGGACTCTTCATAAAATTAACCACGCTCGATGCGTATCAAGTAACTTTTTTCCGCTCGCTTCTTGCTGGAATTACCGTCGCAATTTTAACTCGAAAACAAGGTCTGAGGATAGACCTTTTCGGGGTGCTGACATCGATCATCTACGCAACGCTTTTGTTTCTGTTCGTTTGGGCAACGAAAAAAACTACGGCCGCCAACGCGATATTTCTCCAGTACACCGCCCCGATCTACATTCTGGCTCTGGCACCCTTCGTGATCGGCGAAAAGTTTCACTGGCGAGATCTGGTGACGGTAGTTTTCTGCATCGCGGGGATGAGTTTATTTTTCGTCGGAAAACTCGAGATCAGCGATTACCAAGGCAACATCGCCGCGTTATTTTCTGGTGTGTTTTTGGGCTTGTATATCATGCTACTCAAGCATCCGAGAGCGACCGGAAGGCGGGAGACAGGAGACGAGATACAAGAGTCAGAACCGGGAGCGGTAGCGACCGGGGATTTAACGTTGCCGACATCGGCAGTTGAAGCCATCTCGTCCAATCCGCAATCCGAAATCCGCATTCCCAAATTCGCAGGCTCCCCTCCTTCCGAAGGAGGGGTGGCAGCGGCTTCCGCTGACGGGGTGGTTCTCTCCCAGGAGAATGATGAAAATGCGAGAATCACGAATCCGCACAGTGCGTCAAACAATCCAAAATCCAAAATCCAAAATCCAAAATCGATCAATCCCGTGATCGCCGTCATCTACGGCAACTTCCTGCTGGCATTACTCACTTTTCCCTCGGGCATCTCGGCAATTCCGACAATGACCTACACCGACTGGTTCGCCGTTTCCTTCCTCGGCATCATCCAGATCGGCATCGCCTACATCCTCTTCATCAAAGGCGTAACTGCCGGAACCCGCCCCCTCGACGCCAGCATCATCGGCTTCATCGAACCGCTGCTGAATCCAGTGTGGGTTTTCCTATTCATTGGAGAAGCTCCCTCCCGGTGGGCCCTCATAGGTGGTGCGCTGATCATCACCACGGTCGTTGTTCACACTTTAGTCCAGTATCGATTGCGTCCGATTCCGGCAGCCTAATCGCCCGTAAATTGGTAATACCAATTAACTTGCCAGTTTCACCCAACTTCTTAACCTTTCCGCATTCGTGTGATAACCTATCGCCATAACTTTCGAAAACGAGGCTCTATTGCTCGTTTTATTTTTATTTAACCCGCAATTTAGACAAACCTTATATAGGAGATTTCTCGAGACATTCTCGAGGACGTTATGGCTAATTTTACGATCCCGGAAAATATTAAAAACGAAGAGCTTCGGCTTTGGATCAAGGACGCGGCGGAGTTGTGTGAGCCGGATGCAATTTATCTTTGCGACGGGTCGCAGGAAGAGTACGACCGGATGTGTCAGGAGATGGTCGAGGCCGGTACGTTTATCAAATTGAACGAAGCCAAGCGCCCAAATAGCTTTCTGGCGCGATCGCATCCGTCGGATGTCGCTCGCGTCGAAGATCGGACGTACATTTGCTCGCGAGCGAAGGGCGATGCCGGACCGACGAACAACTGGATGGCACCGACAGAGATGAAGGTGATCCTGAAGAAGAAATTCACGGGAGCGATGAAGGGCCGGACGATGTATGTCGTTCCGTTCTGCATGGGGCCGCTCGGCTCGCCTATCTCGCAGTTTGGTGTTCAGATCACGGACTCCGCATACGCCGCCGTCAACATGAAGATCATGACCCGCATGGGTCAGCGTGCGCTCGACGCGCTTGGCGATGGCGAGTTTACGAAATGTCTGCATTCTGTTGGAATGCCGCTCGCCGAAGGTCAGCAAGATGTCGCCTGGCCCTGCTCGCCCGATCCGAAAGATAAGTACATCGTCCACTTTCCGGAAGAAAATTCGATTGTCAGTTACGGTTCCGGTTACGGCGGAAACGCGCTGCTCGGTAAGAAGTGTCTCGCACTTCGGATCGCTTCGACGCTTGGACGTGCGCAAGGATGGCTTGCCGAGCACATGCTGATCGTCGGCGTGAAATCGCCCGACGGACGTAAAGATTATGTCTGCGCCGCATTCCCTTCCGCGTGCGGCAAAACGAATTTCGCCATGCTGATTCCTCCCAAGCCGTTCCAAGAAGAAGGGTGGGAGATCACGACAGTCGGAGACGTCATCGCGTGGATCAAACCGGATGAGACAGGCAAGCTTCGCGCTATCAATCCGGAATTCGGATTCTTTGGAGTTGCACCGGGGACGAATTACAAAACAAATCCCAATGCTATGGAGTCGATCAGGGAGAACACGATCTTTACGAACGTGGCTTTGACCGACGACGGCGACATCTGGTGGGAAGGAATGGATGGCGAACCGCCGGCACACGCGATCGACTGGCAAGGTAACGACTGGACACCATCAAGCGAAGTGAAAGCCGCGCATCCGAATGCACGATTCACCGCACCGATCACCCAGTGCCCGGTCGTGGATGAAAACTTTGACGATCCCACCGGCGTTCCCGTTTCAGCATTCATCTTCGGCGGCCGTCGAAATTCGGTAGTGCCGCTAATTCTGCAATCCTTCAATTGGGCATTTGGCGTGTATCAGGCCGCAACCATGGGATCCGAGATGACGGCTGCTGCGTTCGGCAACATCGGCGAAGTTCGCCGCGATCCGTTCGCGATGCTGCCGTTCGCCGGGTACCACATGGGCGATTACTTTTCGCACTGGCTAAACTTCGGCCGTCAGCTTCCCGATCCGCCGCGAATCTTTTCGGTCAACTGGTTCCTCAAGGACGAAGACGGAAAATTCGCTTGGCCGGGTTACGGCGAGAACATGCGCATTCTGAAGTGGATCGTTGAACGTGCGCGTGGAAAATCGATGGGACGCGAAACTCCGCTCGGATGGATGCCGCGATACGAGCACATGGATTGGCGCGGACTCGACTTTACACGCGAGCAGTTCGACAAGGTCATGAACCTCGATCGCGACATGTGGTTGAAAGAGATCGCAATGCATGATGATCTTTTCTTCAAACTTTACGATCGCCTGCCGAAAGAGATGACGTTTATCCGCGAGCTTCTCGTTTCGAATCTCTGGCGTTCGCCCGAGCTTGGATTGGCAGCACCAAGACCGGAGCCGGAAGAAGTTACGATGGCCGTAGCGAAAGGTGAATAAGTTTCGATTTGGGATTTGGGATTTGGGATTTGGGATTTGGGATTTGGGATTTGGGATTTGGGATTTGGGATTTGGGATTTGGGATTTGAATTTCAACTTTCAAATTTGAAATTGTAGGATCGGCGGACCGGCGATTTGTTTCGGTCCGCTTTTTCTTTTATCATTCGACTTCCGTTCTCAAATCGTGGTTTCAAAAATCAAAAAGAAAAATTACGGCCGATTTCGCTTTGTTCGCGAGCCGCTCGACTCGATCGCGAATAACGAAGAGACCCACCGCGCGGACTTCCCTCTTTCGGAGGAAATGAACAAGCGCAGATATCCGGTGCGTGCACTTCGTTACTGGTGGTTGAGCCGCGTGATCCAGGAAGAAGTCGCAAGCCTGGATGCTCCTCCGATCATCGTCGACGTCGGGTGCGATCGCGGCACGATCAAACGATTCACTCCTCCCATCGAAGGATCGAAATGGATCGGGCTCGACATGGATATCCACCGGCCAGATATCGAGCTCGCTAAGTACGATGACCGGATCGAGGCGGACTTCGATGTCGGATTACCCGTTCCGGATGCGACCGCCGACATCGTGATCTGCTCTCACGTTCTTGAGCATCTACCGCGTCCGGATTTTACGATGGGCGAGATACATCGAATTCTAAAGCCCGGTGGATTGCTGCTCGTCGGTGTTCCGACCGCGCCGAAATTTATTGCGAAGTTGCGCGAGATACAATTTCGCCGACAGCTCGCCAGCGGACGTCGGGTCCTCGGTCAACACATTCACGTTTTTTGGGACAAGCGACTTCGCATGCTTGCCGAGCAAACCGGTTTCGAAGTCGAGTACTCGACCGGAACGGCGCTCATTCGAAAGAAAGGAAGCAAGCTCGAAGATTATCCGGCATGGATCCGATTCAATCAGATCGGAGCATCCCTGTTTCCGGCGATCGGACAAGAGCTTTGCATGCAGCTCCGCAAGCTTTCGAACGACGCCGAGAACGCTTAAACTGACGAACTAACGCGATGCCTGCGGCGTATAGAATCTGGACACACATTCAATCTCAGACCGAATCTAATCGGCGGTAGAAATTATGCAAGACTTTACAAGCACATTTGGAAATTCAGCGGCCGGTGCACTCCCGGTTGAGAGGGCACAGTTCATTCGCAAGACTTATCTTCTACTCGCGGCGGCGATTCTCGCCTTCGTGGTGATCGAAGGATTCTTGTTCGTTTCGGGAGCGGCCGGAGCCATTCTTACAGTCATTACGACGGGCGGCAGAATGGGCTGGCTGCTGGTGCTCGCGGCGTTCATGGGTGTGTCATATCTCGCGAACCGCTGGGCGATGTCTGACTCGTCGAATGCAACGCAGTATCTCGGGTTGGCGGTTTACGTGATCGCCGAGGCCGTGATCTTTGTTCCGATGATCGCGATTGCGATGTACGCTTCGGGCGACGGATCAATTCTCGTGAAGGCGGGCATCGTTACGCTCGGACTGTTTCTCGGTCTGACGGCGACGGTATTTTTGACGCGAACCGATTTTAGTTTCCTCGGCCCGATCCTCGCGATTGGCGGATTTATGGCGCTCGGGTTTATCGTTGCGAGTGCGCTTTTCGGATTCTCGCTCGGAAGTGTTTTTGCATTCGTGATGGTTGCGTTCGCCGGGTCGGCGATCTTGTATAACACGTCGAACGTTTTGCAGCGCTTCAATACCAATCAGTACGTTGCCGCGTCGCTCACATTGTTCGCGAGCATCGCGCTCCTTTTCTGGTACATTCTCAGTATTTTCAGCTCGCGAAGATAACACTTCCGCGCTATCCTGTTGCCGCCGTTTCGGAGAAGCTCCGACGGCGGCATTTTCTTTTACCAGATAAAAATATGAGCACGAATTATGTTCCTTGTCCGAAGTGCAACGGCGCGGCAGAGCGATTGAAATTTACGTGGTGGGGCGGTGTGCTCGGACCGAAGATTCTGAGTCACGTGAAGTGTCAGTCGTGCGGACACAAGTACAACGGAAAATCCGGAAAGGACAACACGACGGGGATCGTGATCTACTCGGCGATCGTCGCGATCGTGGTCTTCGGGTTTATGGTCGTGTTGTTTGCCGCGTTGGCGATCCTAACTGCGACGACTAAATAGGCGAGGCCTATTCCTGATCAAAGACGATTCGCTTTATCGGCGGAACGTCGGAATTCGGAGTGCGGGAATCCGGCGGCAAGTCAGAGAGACTCAAGTTACCATTCCCGTCCTTCATCAAAACTTCGATCCGTCGTTCCGCTTCGCTTAGTCGTTCACGGCAAACACGCGAAAGCTTCACGCCGTTTTCAAAAAGCTTCAGGCTTTCCTCCAGCGGCAGGTCTCCGTTCTCAAGTTGATCGACGATCTTCTCGAGTTCTGCCAAAGATGCTTCGAATGTTTTTTCCATAAAGATTTGTCTAAGTTTTGAGTTCCGCCTTTAGGCGGCATCTTCGAGAATTGCCGCCTAAAGGCGGAACTCAAAACTTAGAGCTCGAAACTACTTAAAAATATCTTCCGCCTGTCGCAGGATCGTGTTGAGATTTCCGAGCCCGAGCCGATCGCCTGCAGCGTTGACTCCGCCGTGCGTCGCAACGGCGATGATCTCCTGACCGATCTTCTGCGCAATCTCGGTGGCAAGCTCGTCGTCACGAACACCGACTATTTTCCAACTACCGCCGTTTCGCTGCATTCTAACTTCGAAGGAATGCTGCGGCAACTTACTCCGGACGACCGCCGTATCGCCGCTTAGACGAATATCGAGGTATCTTTCCGCTCCGATGACCATCGCCGCGAACGGCACGCTTTCGAATCGCTCGGTCTTCTTTCTGATCATGATCGGAAGCCGAGCTCTAGCTCGCTCCTTTACTGCCGGCATGAGCGGAGTCGCGACCTGAGCCACTTTCGCGATCGTCTGCGGCGGAAGTCCTCGTCCATAAAGCTCAACTGCTTTTCCCGTTATCTGCGGCATGAAGTCGTCGACTATGCTGTCGATGGCGACGAACTCATCGATCCTCGCCTGATCATCACGACGAGCCGCGTCGACCAGAGCCGCGAGCGCATACTGCGGTGTTCCTTTGAAACTCTGCCAATACAAATAACCACCGGCGCATCCGGCGGCAACGAGCGTCATGAGAACCGCAAAGATCGTTAGAATGACTTTTCGGCGTCGCGAAACGCGCGACTGATCAGAGTAGCCGCCGAATCCGGTAGCGTCATGTTCTGCATTTGCATTGTCCAAAAACTTGGTCATTCTAAGCACTGTTTCGTGGCCCGGTCTTCCAACTAACAAATCCACGAATCATTTCTTCGACAAAACTTTGGTCGTCAAACTTCCCTTCTCCAACTTCACGTTCACTACATCATCGACTTCGACCTGAGCGCTGTCTCGCAAGATCTCACGCTTCTCATTTTCGGCGATCGCGAATCCGCGGCCGAGAACCGCAAGAGGCGAAAGTGCGTCGAGCTTTGCCGCGGCGATTTTGAGCGATCTCAGTTTTCCGTCGATCGCACTTGAGATGGCAGATTCGGCCCGTTGACTCGTGACTCCAAGCGTCGCTTTGCCGTCGCCAACTTTCGATGCCAGACGTAGTGGCGAAAGTTGGATGTTGATCGTTTCAAGCCGCGAGCCGGCATGCCTTAGTCGATCCAGAACCGCAGTCGATGGCTGCAATTCCTGCAGATACGAACGCTTCTCGAGCAACTGCAGGTTCATGATCCGAAACAGGTCGTTCGTTCGACGATCGAGCGCCGCACAAATGTCTTCCTCACGCTGAGCGACAATCTCGGCAGCCGCAGACGGAGTCGCGGCACGCACATCGGCTGCAAGATCCGCGATCGTGTAATCGACCTCGTGACCGACCGCTGAGATGACCGGGATCGCCGACGCCCGGATCGCACGTGCGACCGGCTCTTCATTGAACGCCCAAAGATCTTCGCTCGAGCCGCCGCCTCGACCGACGATCAGCGTGTCGACCCTCGATGCAAAGTCGGACCGCTCGTTGTATTCGTTCGCGAGCTGGACGGCACGGCTGATCTCGAATGCCGCCGATTCGCCCTGTACGCGCGCCGGAATAAGAATCACGCTCACGGAGCCAGCACGACGTAGAAGAACATTCAAAATGTCGTATAGCGCCGCTCCGGTCTGCGACGTCACGACACCGACGCGTCGTGGAAACGGCGGCAGTTTCTTTTTTAGTTTCGCGTCGAACAGTCCTTCAGCTGCTAGCTTTGATTTGATCTGTTCGTAGGCAACACGTCGAGCGCCTTCGCCGACCGGTTCGAGCGACTCGACCAGCAACTGATAATCGCCCTTCGGTTCGTAGATCGTCAGTTGCCCGCGAACTCGAACCTGAAGACCGTCGAACGGCTGAAACCGTATTCTGTAATTCGATCCTCGATAGCAGGCAGCACGGATCATCGCGGCCGAGTCGTGAAGCGAGAAATACCAGTGACCCGAATACGGAGCTGAAAAATTGTGGATCTCGCCCTCGAGCCAGACGTTGCGGAAACGGCGCTCAAGCTCGCCTTTTACCTGCGAGTTGAGCTCCGAAACCGTCATCGGTTTCAGTTCTTCTTCGTCAAAAAGGGATTGGAGAAGCGGGCTCGGCATCTGGATAAATATTACATCACGCTCTCCGAATTCGCCCTGCTTCGAAGAAGCTCAGACTTCACGTCTTAGTGCCTTTGAGTAGAAGCAGGCCGCGAATCATCAGGGAATGATTTTCACGCGGAACACGCAAAGCGAAAGCAAATTGCCTCAACGGTCGACGCAATACTATCCGCGATGTAAAATCGGTGGACGTCCGGTATCCGGACCGACTCGAAAACGGGAAATGGTGTCTTCCTGATCCAACCGCTAATTTAGCTGATGACGCCTGTTGATAGAAGAGCTATGAGCAGGAATATTCTTTTTGTCGCGATCGGTGGAATGCTCGGCAGCGTCGGGCGATTTTTGATGGTTACGCTCGCGGTTCAACTCTTGCCATCGACTTTTCCGGTCGGGACATTTCTCGTAAATCTTATCGGGAGTTTTGTGATGGGTCTCGCGGTCGGAGTCGCGGAACGGAACATGTGGCTGGATTCGAATTGGCGGATCTTTATCACTGCCGGATTCTGCGGCGGCTTCACGACGTTCTCGGCGTTCGCATTCGAGAATGTCGAGCTCATCCTCGATAAGAACTACGCTACATTTGCGATTTACAGCCTCACGACTTTTACGATCTGTCTTCTCGCGGCACTTGGCGGATTGATGATATCTCGACCGTAATAGATCACCGACTCTCGCTCACCGACGTCATCTGAACAAATGCATTCGGTTTGTTAACTCGTACCTTCAACCGCGGCGACGGACGATTGTCCGGATCCGGCTTGAATCCGGATCGGAATTTCACGGCATACGCGGTTCGGATCTGCGTGACAATGTCGTCGTATGCACGTTGTATCTGCGAGAGCTGCGTGATCGGATAGTAAACTCCGCCCGAAACTTTCGCGAGACGTTCACCCTCGCCTTCGGCACGTGCCGAGAGAGTCATGTAACGGGCGCGCAACGGATCGATCGTCTTGTTCGGATCATTAGTTTCACTCGCGGCGATCAGCGCCGAAGGAACATATAGCGGATAGACCAAAGCTCCGCTCTCTTCGATCGCGCCGATGAGAGATTCGAACGAGAGGAACGAGCGATTGTCGTCGCCGTCGGTCAGGATCACGATCGCCGTACGCTCGCCGCGAAGCGGACGAAGCGTGTCGGCGAGAGTGTAGGCGACAGCGTCGTAGTACGCCGTTGCTCCGCCTGCGTCGAACGTGTCGAGACTTTCCGACAACTCCGTTTTGTTAGTCGAAAATCCCGACAGAACCTTTACGTCCTCATTAAAAAGTACGAGCGAGATCCTATCTCCGGTACGTGCCGTATCGACAAACGCCCGGGCCGCTTTGCGGATGAAGTTTACGTAATTATCAACGCTGCCCGATACGTCGAGCAGCAGAACGAGATTGACCGGAGCGGTATGCGGTTTGACGGAAAGGATATCGCGCGGAAGTCCGTTTTCAGCGACGACAAAATCACTTGGCACCAGATCCGCGATCGAACGGTTGTTAACATCGGTGACTCGGACGATCGCGTCTTTAAGAGTTTCGCCCGGAACGTCCGCGACGATGGACCGACTGGCTAGCGAAGGCTCGCGCCTCATCGGCGGAAGCGTTCGCGAGTACTCGCCGAAGTATTTCGGACTCGCCCGGCGAATCGAATCCATCAGGCTTACATCTCCGCTTCGAATGATCGCCTTTGCTGCATCTGTCAGAGGACGTTCGCGAAGATCGCTGGAAACTTCATTAGGAGGAACATTGAGAATGACGATTCCGCGAGCGGTTGTAAAAGCGAGCTCGACTGATGTCGATCGCTCCTTTTTCTTATCGTCTTTTTCATCACTGGCACCGTCCGATCCGACTTTTAATGAAGCGGACGCTCCCGAGTCGGTCTCAACGTCTCCCTTTCTCCCTTTCTCCCCGTCTACCTTGCTTCCCTTCTCGCCTTCTTCGTCTCCGCCGTTTCGATACGTTCCTTTTAACCGAAACTTCCCGCCGGATTTTTCCTTTACGTTCTTTAGCTCGATGTCGCTGAGAAGGCGCGGACGCGACGCGGTCCAGAAAAAGTCGTACTTCAGATCTGCCGTCGGGACATCGGCCGAGATCGTGCCCGTTTCGGTTTTCGCTTCGACGAAGGCGACATCGCCCGTGACCCGGATCTCGCCTTCGCGAGTCTCGATTTTGATCTTTACACGCTCCGGAACCTGTAGGATCAGGTCGATACGTTTCGCATCACTCGGTTTGGTCTCGATCCGAACGCTTCCCTTCGCGTCGATCTTCAATTCACTTTCGCCGATCGAGCCGTTCGACGATGCGGTCATCGCGACGGTCGTTACATCAGGTCGCGCTGCGATCTCGACGCGGCCGTTCAGATTTACAACCGAAATCTCCGCTCCTTCGGCGAGCTTCAGCTCACGCGTGATCGATTCGGCATGCAGAATCACGGCCGAACCGAGCAAGAATATTGCGCAGAAAGTGAGATCGAGAACAAACTTTTTCATTACTAAGGACGGCTGGTAATACGACCCGATTGTATCAGACGACTACGGACACGCTCCTGCCACTTTTTCCTTGGATGCTCAGTTTCTTCGAACTGGTTGAACAAATCTCGCAGGTTCTCGCCGCCGGCCTGACGAGTTTTCAGATAGAGCAATGCGATGATGATCGATGACAGCGACGTCAGGAGGATCTGGATCGGAAGCATCAATAATGTCGTCACGCTTTCTCGAGCTACATGAGCGATGCGTCGAATAAGCGTTGATTGATCCGAAGTCGTGATCTTTACACCGCCGCCCGGAGCGACTTTCACATTGATATCTTCGTCGGCATCATCAGAGACTTCCGTCGGCGGTTGAGCTATCGCCGTGGCGGGCGCCTCGTCTTTATTTTTTTGAGTCGAGATTTTCTCTCCCGCATCCGCAAGCGACTTTACCGACAACGCGACAACGCCGCCGATGCCGCCGCCGATCATAATAGGAACAAAGAAAAGCAGCGCGACTGCCGCCGTCGTCGTGCCGAGCGAACGCAACGCGAGTGTTTTCGAACGTTTCATCGCGGCGAATCCGCGAAGGTTTTCCATCATTACAACCGGGGCGACGAGAGCGAGCGTTATCGAAAGATAGATTCCCGGAAAAACACACATCGCATATCCGAGAAACGTGAGGGCGGTCGAAAGAAGGCCGGTCCCGACCAGGCTTTTCCAATTTTTCCAAGTAACCCGGAGCGCTTTTCGCATGCTCACCGGACGCAACGGAAGCGCCAGGATCTGGTTTACCAGCCACGTTATCGTTCCCGACACCAACGATCCGGAAAGGAACGCGGCGAAAGTCGTGAACACGGTAAGGATCGTCAGGATCACCCACCATCCGGTCGGATCTTCGACATCGGGATTCTCGGCGATGAAGATCACACTTAAAATCACTTTGAGAAGCGACGCCACGATAAACGGAAGGAACAGGAAGATCGTAATACCGAGAAACTTCGTCGCGTACTCCGAGTAGATCATTCCCGCTCTTCGAAGTAGTCCGAATATTCCTTCTGATCTCGATCTCAGAGAATCCGCGAGTGCTTCCGCAGTTTGCGGACGGTCGTCGGGATTTTTCGAGAGTGATTTGAAGATCACGCCTTTCAATTTTCGGCGAACCTTCTTCGCCTTGAACGGCGGTATCGGAAAGGCCTTATGCGCTTCCATGACGTATGTGAAGTCGCCTTCGAAAGGCGTGCGACCGGAAAGCATCTGATAGCCGATCACGCCCAGACTATAAATATCCGACCGAGCGTCGAGTTTTTCGCCGCGACACTGTTCCGGAGACATATAAAGCGGAGTTCCGATGACGGCTCCGACTCGCGTCAGATCGCTCGTCGTCGGCGAACCGATCGTTGAAGGGATTTGTTCGCCGCTCTCAGGCACGAGACGCGTGCTCTTTGTGTCAGGGTCGTCGACCGGAGATACCAGCGGCATGATCGCAGTCCGAGCTTCTTTTGCATCGCCGGGTTGCGCGATCGTAGCGGCTTGTAAGATTAGCGTCGGCGAAACGCTGTCGTGAATCGTCGTGTCGCCCTGATGGTCGGCGATCGTTGCCCGGCTCGTGGCGATGTAAGTCGGATTCGGCGCCACCGAAATGTCGATCGACTCGGAGCTGTTGTCCGATGTTCGATGTTCTTCAAGCTTGGCGATTCCGAAATCGAGAACCTTCACCGTATATCCGCCGCGCTGATTTGGCTCAAGCCAAATGTTGTCGGGTTTTAAATCGCGGTGAATTATTCCCTGCAAATGCGCTTCGTGGACGGCCGAACAAACCTGTTCGAGAATATCGAGCGTCCATCCGACCGGAAGGTTCTTCTCTTCCTCGAGGATCTCGCCGAGCGTGCATCCGTCGAGATATTCCATCACGAGATATGCAGCGCGTCCATCCGATGTTTCCGCGAATCCAAAGTCCGTAACGTTGACGACGTTCGGATGTCGCAGTCGTCCCGCAGCTCGGGCCTCGCGTCGAAAGCGCTCGACAAACTCCGGCCGTTCCATGAACTGCGGTGCGATGACCTTGACCGCTACGGGCCGCTCGGTTCCGAGATGGGTGGCGAGATACACGGTTCCCATCCCGCCGCGGCCGAGCTCACGTTCGATCTTGTATTTGCTGTCGAGCGCCTGCCCGACAAGATCTGCAAAATTCATACAGATTCGCCGAAGTACGATTTAAGGTTTACGGCCTGCGTCGAAGTCGAGTTCAAATTTGATCAGCTTCAGCCGGGTGAAGAAATTCAAGTGGAAAGTATAACCGATTCTCATCGACGGGTAATCTTTGTGAAACATGGTTAGGTTTGGACTCAAGATTGGCCTTTGCGTGTAAGCGTCTATGCGCGGGCACGTCGCTAAAAATCTGGACGATGATTTTTACTCAGAGGCGCATAACGCGAAGATCGCTTGCCCCGCGACACTATTTTCCAATAGACTGTTTCACGAAACTAACTCAGTTTCTCCCATGCCTTACTTCCGCTTCGTAAAACGTGAAAATAGCGTGTTTCACACTTGACACACGCTTTCATTTGCGTAAACTCTTATCAGATAAGGACGGGTGGTCATTAATCTCGGCTTTCTTGGAGGCAAAAAATATTATGGATAAAGGTAAGGCAATCGAATCTGCTCTCCAGCAGATCGAAAAGAAATTCGGCAAAGGTTCGATTATGCGTCTTGGTGAAAGACCGCATGAAGAGCTCGATGCCATCTCGACAAATTGTCTTAGTCTGGACGCGGCGATCGGCGTTGGCGGGATGCCGCGTGGCCGGATCATTGAAATATATGGGCCGGAAAGCTCGGGGAAGACGACTCTCGCCTTGCACGTCGTCGCCTCGGCACAAAAGGCCGGCGGGATCGCGGCGTATATCGACGCGGAACACGCAATGGATCCTGAATACGCTGGAAAGCTCGGTGTGAATATCGAGGACATGCTGATCTCGCAGCCCGACTCCGGCGAGCAGGCGCTCGAGATCGCTGAGACGCTCGTTCGCTCGAACAGCGTTGACGTGATCGTTATCGACTCTGTCGCCGCTCTCGTGCCGCGGGCCGAGCTCGACGGTGAGATGGGAGATTCCCTTCCCGGCCTGCAGGCTCGACTGATGTCGCAGGCGCTGAGAAAGCTGACGGCCATAGTTTCGAGCTCACACACGACATTTATATTCATTAACCAGCTTCGTGAAAAGATCGGCGTGTTCTTCGGCTCCCCCGAAACGACGACCGGCGGGAAGGCTCTGAAGTTTTACGCAAGTGTACGACTTGATATCCGACGCATCGGTGCGATCAAGGACGGCGACCGCATGGTCGGAAATCGAACTCGCGTGAAGGTTGTCAAAAACAAATGTGCTCCGCCGTTCCGCGAAACGGAATTCGACATCATGTACGGCGAAGGCATATCGCGCGAAGGCGATCTTATCGATATCGCGTCAAACAACAACGTCGTCGAGAAGAGCGGTTCGTGGTTCTCGTACAAAGGCGAGCGACTCGGTCAGGGACGTGAGAACGTCAAGATTCTTTTGAAGGAAAACACCGAGCTCCGAGATCGTATCGAACACGACGTGAAAGTCTTTCTCGGATTTTCTCCACCAACTGAGAAAGCGGAAACTGCGGGAGCATAAATAGAAGAGGCTGCTCGAAAGGGCAGCCTCTTTTCGTTCTCTATCGATCGTTAAGGTTTCGGAGTCGCCTTCTTCTTCATCATCATCGTGTCGTCGCCTGTCGGCGGTGCGTTAACGTTTGAAGTGCGCTGCATCTGTCGACGCATCTCTTCCGGACTCGGGATTCCAGGCGTCGGCGTTGCACCCGGCTTAAATGCTTTCCTGAGATTTGCCGGATCAGGGATCCCCGGTGTCGGCGTTGCTCCCTTCGGAATATTGTTCGCGCTATTCGGATCGGGAATTCCCGGCGTTGTATTTCCGGACGGCGGTACCGGTCTCGTCGAGAGGCCCGGAGGCAAATTATTTGCATCAACCGCGACGTTGCCGTAACCGGCGCCGAGATTGACGTTCGAATTTGCGTTCGAGTTCGAACTGTTCGAACACGACGCGACGAATAAACATAAGACAAAAACGCAAATGAAATTTTTTGACATCAATTAATTAACCCCTTCTATTTAAAATAGCTATGCCGGCTTGAATGTTGCGTCTCTGGGGGTCAGCGACGGCGTTCAAACCGGCACGGGCAGGTATCAAACGGAATTCGGAAGGTAATGTAGTTGCCATAGGCTAACAACTACTAAGCTGTGATTATAGACCTCAAGGTCGAGATGTCAACAAGATTTTCGCCGTCAGAAAATGTATCGAGCAGGCCGAATCTTGATTTCTGCAATGGATTTGACATCGCAAAGTCGGTTATCTAGACTGATTAACTTGCTCTTGAAGCAAGCCAAAAGATTTGGCCAGATAGCTCAGTTGGTAGAGCAGCGGATTGAAAATCCGCGTGTCGGCGGTTCGACCCCGTCTCTGGCCACCAGATAATAGAGGACTTAGGCCGCATGCCTAAGTCCTCTTTTTTTCCGATGCACATTCCTCGGCGATTCACACATTCTTAAACTTCCGAATTTGTTAGATCTCAGTCAGACGGCGGACGATTTTCTCGGAGGCGTTTGATCAACTCTTTGATCTTCGTCGGATCGGGGATTGCCGGGTTCGCTTGCAGATATAGCTCGAGCGCGTCTGCTGCCTCTTGATACTTCTTTAAGTTGTATGCGTAAAGCAGCGCGAGGTTCCAATAGATGTCGGGTGTCTTAACTCCATCGAACTTCTTCGCCTTTAACAAAGACTTCTCCGCATCTTCGTATTTCTTTACCGCCCTTTGCGCGATACCGAGCATGGCTAAGGTGCTCACGGAATTCTGCTCAAGCTCCAAAGCTCTCGGTGCGGTCTCGATCACGTCGGACCATTTCTCGAGCGCGAAACTCGCGTAGGTCACTCCGTGCCAGCACGGGAAACATCTCTGATTCACGGACAGCGCGGTTCGAAAAGATTTCGCGGCATCTTCGTACTGTTCCTGCAGGAGTTGCTCGATCCCGAGTCGTTCAGACGCAAGAAAGTATGTCGGGAAAAGCTCGATCGCACGCTTGAGACCGGTCACCCCAAGTGCAGTGCGCTTTGTCTCGAGATCCGAGATGGCATTGTCGTAGAGTTTTCTAGCCTCGACAGGAACTTCCTGTGCGAACACGACCTTATTCGTCGCGGTTGATTCGGGCGACTTCCGCGGCTGGAGATAGAAATCGATCTGCACATTCTCCGGGATCGCCTGTCCGCGAGCACCGACGCCGGCGATCTCCACTCCCTTCGACTGTTCTTCGAAATTCGTTCCGAGCGCCAGAACGGTCACCGAAAACCGGCCGTTCGGCACGCCCATAAATGTGAACTGTCCCGACGAACTTGTCCGCGTCCGTCCGATGACGCTGTTGAAATCGGTCCGCAGCTCGAGATGAGCTTCGCTGACCGGTCTTCGGCCCGGGCCGAAAACATATCCTGAGATCGTGCTGCGAAACTGGGCGAGTGTCGGATTGGCGAAAAGTAGAAGAAGAAAACACACACCGGCCAAGAGACCAAAACTACGGTGGAGCGTTTTGTTTATATTCATTCCTGAATTACTGACGATGAGCGATTTTATTACTCCTCGATCACCATTTCAATATGAAATCATCCGTACGGAATTATGCACGAAAAGCTTACGCCCGGCTTCCGCGGAGCCGGCACTGAAAAGACGGACCACACTCATGATTAGACTTAGCCATCCAGGTACGGAGTTTGCAAAAGCGAGGCTGGATACCTGTCATCTGGATTACTGTAATACGCCCGCGAGGGGGGTAATCTCTTAAACGAATATGGCAACAACTGCATTTCATCAACCGGTGATACTTTTGCTCGGCGAGCGACGAGGCAGTCACGAGGTCGACAAGTGGCTTAAGGAGAGTCGTTATTCTATCTGTGAAGCTACAAATGTGTTTCAAGCGCTCGAACACGTTTCCGATTTCACCGTCGGCGAAGCTCCTGATGTGGTCTTCCTACATGTCGATCGAATCGAGGCAGATATGGAGATGCTCGAGAATATGCTGATGGCGTCGGCACCTGACTTTCACCCTTCAGTCATCGCGTACGCAAACCGTCCCGCCGAGGATTCGGGATTGGTCGGGCTCGCGCTTCAGCTCGAAAAACTGATACCGGTGTGTCCTCAAGTAAACTGACGAATCGGCGTCCGATGAACTCGCACTTCGCATCCGGCGGCTCTTTTGAAACTTACCTAAACCCCGTATATCCGAAATCTTTTCCGGATCCCTTTGTGCTAAAGCACGATGGGAATTTCTACGGCTACTCGACCGGATCGGCGGAAGACGGAAACGTCTTCGAGGTAATAACGTCGACCGATCTGGTGAACTGGACCGTGATCGGCGGCGCTATGACTCCGCTGCAGCCTTCGCCTCCGTTCTACTGGGCCCCTGAAGTCACTTATTCCAACGGCAGGTTTTATCTCTATTACAGCAGCGGCAACGAAACCTTGATGGAGATACGGGTCGCCGTCTCCGACAAACCCGACGCAGGATTTCTCGATTCCGGCCATCGTTTGACCTATGAAGATTTCGCGATCGACGCACATGTCTTCATCGACGATGACGGATCGAAATATCTTTTCTACGCGACGGACTTTCTCGAGTACACGCAAATCGGAACGGGAACCGTCGTAGATCGAATGATCGACTGGTTCACCCTCGCCGGCGAACCGCATCCGGTTACGCGAGCGAAGTATGACTGGCAAATCTATGATCCCAATCGAAAGGAAAAAGGCGGAGTGCGTTGGCACACCGTCGAAGGACCGACGGTTCTCAAGCGTAAAGGGATCTACTACGAGATGTTCAGCGGGGGAAACTGGCAGAACACAACATACGGAGTAAGTTTTGCAACGG
Organism: Acidobacteriota bacterium; assembly: GCA_003223025.1. Lineage (GTDB taxonomy): Bacteria > Acidobacteriota > Blastocatellia > Pyrinomonadales > Pyrinomonadaceae > OLB17. Next base: position 24,629 of record QHXR01000010.1, on the reverse strand, counting down.
CGGATACGATCGACGTGCGCGATGAGTGGGAGCAGTTTTCCGACGGCGAGAAGGTTCTTCCGATTCTTCGAACCGAGCCGGGAGTGATCGTTGGGCCGGGACACAATTCAGTTGTCCGGGGTCCAAACAACCGGGAGCTCTACTGCGTTTATCACCGGTGGACGGACGCCGGCAGAGTTCTGGCGATCGATAGGATGGACTTCACGGGACGACGCATATTCGTTGTCGGTGCGACGCATACGCCGCAGCCGATCCCGTTCGCACCGTCGAAGCAAGACTCAACGATCACTGATCTTCGACTCGACGATCTTACACCCAGCTTCCTATGCGAGATGACTTTCAGATGCAACGCTCCGGTCGCAGACAGTACGAGCGCTAGCATCGACTTTTCAACATCCGACGGCGGCTTCAGTCTCGAACTCGATCCAACTGCAAACGAAGCGAGATTGGCTGGGGGCGTGCATCAGTTTCATCGCGATTTCGATTGGAATGCAAAACACTTGATCAGGCTTGAAGTCGATCTCCGACGCCTGAGGATCGCCGTAGACGACGAGGAATTACCGGCACCTGAGACGGAGCCGGTCAAGTCGATTTCCTTGTCGCCTAATAATCTCGGACTTGAGATCTCGTCCTTCGAACTCACTGAAGGGTTCGAGGAGTTGTTCGAGGACGATCGCTCTCTGGAATCCAACGGGTGGCAAACTATTGGCGGCGCGAACTGGCGAATTGAATCAGGAGAACTGCTGATCCATACGGCGAACATGTTTGAGCTAATCAAACACCGACCGCTTCCACGTTGCGAAATCGCGGCATACTTTCGGATCGACACGGCCGTCGACAGTGGCGGGTTCGGGATCGCTCTTCGTGGCGAAAAGAAAGACGTCCTGCGGTTGTCACTCGAACCATCGACTTTGTCAGCGTCGATCAATGGCGAGTCGAAACATCGACTTTCCGATGGAATCGCTCTCGACGAATATCATCAGCTGCGGATCGTAAAAACGGGTACTGAGGCTTATTGCTATTTCGATGATGTGCTGATCGAGAAGATAGAAGTCGAGGATCTCGCCACTTCTGCATTCGTCTTCGCCGATCGAATGTCCTGTGCCGTCGAAATGATCCGACTAACGGCGCTCTGAAAATAAATACCGCGTTTGAAAAATCCGGCGTCTCCGCTTAACATTTTTGTATTCACGAGCTGCCCGCGCTCTTCCCTGGACTTCACTGAAGCGGGATTAAATTATTTTGAGAACACAAGAGATATTCAATAGCCGCGCCACGGATTTTCTTTGGGCGGCCGGGATCGAAAATACATTTGTACCGCAGGTGAAGCCGGGCCATCGTTCACTCGACGAATACGAGCTGATGGGACACTACGATCACTGGCGCGAAGATCTCGGTCTCGCCGGACATTTAGGACTGAAGGCGATGCGCTGGGGCGTCCCTTGGTATAAGGTCGAGCCGGAAAAAGGAAAATTCGATTGGAGCTGGACCGACCAGGTGATCCCGTACATGGTCGAGGAGCTGAAGATCCTTCCGATCATCGATCTAATGCATTACGGCTGTCCGTTCTGGATGAAAAAGGAATTCGCGAGTCGCGATTATCCCGAGAGAGTCGCGATCTACGCAGCCGAGTTCGCCGCGCGATACAAGCATTTAATTTCCTGGTACACGCCGCTCAACGAACCGATCATCAATGCCCTGATGTGTGGTATGCGCGGACTTTGGGCGCCCTATCTGAAAGGCGAGAAAGGTTACATCCGGATAATGCTGCAGCTCGCACGCGGGATCATTCGAACCGTCCAGGCTTTGAAGGCGATCGATCCGTCGTTCGTCACCGTCCACGTCGAAGCGACCGGTTTGACGCGAACCGTTCGCGAAGATCTTGCCTCGCTCGCACGTGAAGAACAATTTCGCGGTTTTTTATGTTACGACCTCGTGTCGGGGCGGCTTACTCACGATCACCTTCTTTTCTCATGGCTCGTTCGCAACGGAGCTTCACCTGACGCGATCGATGAGATCGCGCGAAATCCGGTCGATATCGATGTCGTGGGTTTGAACTTTTATCCGCAGTGGTCGACGAAACTCATGTACATCGACAGCCGGGGACGACTCGCATTCAGCGAGACCGAACCGGAAGGCGACGGATTCAAGGAGTTGATCAGAACCTACTACGATCGATACAAAGTTCCGGTAATGATCACTGAAACAAGTGCCGTTGGAAGCGATGAAGTGCGGCAGCGCTGGCTCAAGTCGTCAGTCTCGATGATCAAGAATCTTCGTCAGGAAGGAGTTCCGGTCATCGGCTACACGTGGTTCCCGCTTTTCACGATGATCGACTGGCGATACCGATTTTCAAACGAGCCGCTGGAGAATTTTTATCTTGAGCTGGGACTTTATAAGTTGAATCGAGACAAGGGACAGCCACGCTGGATCGAAACGCCCCTCGTTGAACAGATGAAAGGATATATCAACGATCCGTCTGCGTCGGTTGGCGATCTAAAAATAGTTCAGGCAAGGATCTCCGATGCGCCGTCCGCGCTTTCGAAAATATAAAAGTCAGGCTCGAATCCGAATTTCGTCGCGTAGAGCTTTACGCTCGTGTCTCTGAGCTCATCCACCGAATCCTTTCTCAAGAGACTTACAGTACAGCCACCGAATCCGCCTCCGGTCATTCGCGATCCGAAAACGCCGGTGAGATCGGACGCAACTTCGACGAGAAAATCTAATTCGTCACAGCTCACCTCATAATCGTCGCGCAGCGACGCGTGAGATTCGTACATGAGCTTGCCCGCCGATTCGAAATCTTCTTGCATAAACGCATCGGCAGCGGCGAGTGTTCGTTTGTTTTCCGAAACAATGTGCCGGCTGCGTTTCATCACGTTCTGCGGCAGAAAGTTTGCGAATCTGGAAAGCATCTCCGCGGTGACGTCGCGAAGCGATCCGATCCCGGGATGATGTTCCCTAAGAATCTTGACTGCTTCTTCGCATTCGGCACGCCGCGTGTTGTATTCGCTCGATGCGAGGTTGTGCTTCACTTTTGTATCGATCACGGCAATGGTCGTTTGCTCATCCGTAACTCCGACATACGTTCTTTCGAGTGAACGGCAATCGAGAAGCATCGCTGTTCCCCTCCTTCCGAACACGGACGCAAACTGATCCATGATCCCGGAGCGTGTTCCGACATACTCGTGCTCGGCCATCTGTCCCGCGAATGCCAACTCTTGCTGATCGAACCTAATATCATTCAGCGCGAGCGTCGCGTATCCGACGGCGATCTCGATCGCGGCTGATGATGAGAGACCGGCTCCGATCGGGACGCTCGACGTGATAAGCATGTCGGCCCCGGACGGTTTAAAATTAAATCTATCAGCGACACTTCGAATACTTCCTTCAGCGTAATCCAACCAGGTACCGCGGCGAAGGCGCGGCCCGTCCGCAAGATCGATTACCGCCGTCTCAGCCAGGTCGTAAGCATGGACGTGGATCTTCAAATCGTTGCGCGGTGATGCCGCGACGATCGTATGTCGATCGATCGCGAACGGCATCACGAAGCCTTCGTTATAGTCGGTATGTTCGCCGATCAGATTTACGCGCCCGGGTGCTTGAAAGAATCGCGGACGTCCCTCGAACCTGCGTTGAAACTCCGCGGCGATCTGTTCCCTCGTCATTTCCATTCGACCGGTTCGATCAAACCTCGAAGCCTCTCCGCTGTCGTTTCCGGCAATGTATCGTTGATGAACATTCCCGCTCCAGCCTCGCTGCCTGCAAGATATTTCAACTTCTCTGCAGTGCGCATCGGCGGATAAAATTCGATGTGAAAATGATAGTGATCGTAATTTCCTCCGTCGGACGGACGTTGATGGATCGCCATGATATACGGGAAAGATCGATCGAACAGCCGATCGAATCCGACGAGCACCTGTTTCAATATCGAGGCAAGATCCCGTTCATCCCGATCGGAAAAGTCGGTTAGCGATTGCAAGTGACCTCGCGTCGCGATATGCACTTCGAAAGGATATCGCGCAAAAAAAGGAATGTACGCCGCGAACGAATCGTTCGATGCGACTATCCGTTTTTCAAAATCGATTTCTTTCTCGACGACATCGCACAACAAGCATCGCCGATTTTCATTGAAGTACTTTTCCGTTTGGATCAGTTCTTTCGCGACCACCGGAGGTACGAACGGATATGCGTATATCTGACCGTGCGGATGATGCAGCGTAACGCCGACGGCCTCGCCCTTGTTCTCGAAGATGAAAATGTATTTTACGAAATCGTGATGCTCGAGAGCTTCGAACCGATCGCGCCAGACGCGCACGAGTTTGTGAATTCTCTCGACAGGCTCGGCAGCGAGCGACGTGTTGTGATTTGGTGAATAGAGAACAACCTCGCAGACACCGAGCGATGGTTCCACTTTGTAAATTGCATCCGATTCAATTGCCGGCGGATCCGGATTTCGCTTGAGACTTGGAAAGCGATTCTCGAATGCGACGATGTCGTAGTCAGGTTCCGGTACCTCGGTCGGAAATTTGCCGGGCTTTGTCGGACACAACGGACAGAAGTCGGCAGGCGGCAGGAAAGTTCGGTCCTGGCGATGCGTTGCGGTTGCGAGCCATTCGCCGAGCAGCGGATTGTAACGAAGTTCAGACATCTTCCCGTTGATCGTTCTTTTCTTCTCTCAGTTCGTCCTCGTCGCCAAAAGTATAGAAGATCATGTACCGGCCGTCAGGCAGAGTGATCTCTCGGCGATGCATCTCTTCACGCTCTTTGTCGGAACCGTTTTCGTTCATCTAGTTTCCAGTGTTAGCCGCGGTCCCTTTTCGCTGCATCCACTTCCACGCGGATTCGATTATCAAACTAAGGTCTTGATACTCGGGAATCCAACCGAGCTCCGATCGGATACGCTCCGAGCTTGCGATCAAGACAGCCGGATCTCCCGGGCGTCGATCCGAAATGCGCGTCGGGATTTTTTTCCCCGTAATTTTCTCCGCAGCCTCGATCACTTCCTTCACGGAATATCCTTCACCGCCGCAACCGAGGTTGAAAATTCCGCTCTTCTCATCGAGCATGGAGATCGCTTTGACATGTGCGCGCGCGAGATCGATGACATGAATGTAATCGCGAACGCATGTTCCGTCATGTGTCGGATAATCATCACCGTAGATCTCCACTGCTTCGCGCGATCCCGCGGCAGCCTGCAGTACGATCGGGATCAAATGAGTTTCCGGATCGTGAAGCTCGCCGCAACGCTCGCTAGCACCCGCGGCATTGAAGTAGCGAAGGCTGACGAATCGAATGCCGTACGCGCGCTCATATCCTTTCAGCGCGTGTTCAAAAGCGAGTTTTGTGTCGCCGTACGGATTCGTCGGAGCGGTTCGATCCAATTCTTCGATCGGTTGTTTCTCAGGCTCGCCATAAACAGCCGCAGTCGACGAAAAGACTATTTTCGATACGCCCGAATCGCGCATCGCGTCGAGCAGGGATATCCCGGCGACGACATTGTTCATGTAATACTTTGACGGATCCGCGACAGACTCGCCGACCAGCGAGTACGCGGCCATGTGAATCACGGCTTCTATATCGTGCTCGACAAAAGTCTTTTCCAAAAACGGACGGTCAAGCAGATCGCCTTCAACAAAGATCGCCGAAGGATCGACCATCTCGCGATGGCCTTTTACGAGATTGTCGTAGACGATCGTCCGATGCCCCGCGTTGATCGTCTCTTCGACCACCACGCTTCCGATGTACCCGGCTCCGCCTGTAACGAGAATGTTCATCTTCTTTAAGTTTCTAGTTTCTAATTTTTTCGAAGTTTCTGATGACTTGAAACAAGAAACTAGAAACTAGAAACTATAAATGTCATGCCGTTCAAAAGTTTCTTGATGGGAGGTTTCGAATGCTCGACGCACCGTGATGCCCGCGGGCGGCGCCTCGATCTGATCGCGTCTACGCGTCACGACGAATTCGCCGAAGCCGATTACTCCCGTCTACTCGATGTTAACATCAAAACATGTCGCGACGGCCTTCGCTGGCATCTCATCGAACCCGAACCTTTCCGTTACGATTTCACAAGTCTTGAAAAACAGATCGCCGCGGCAAAAGCAACGGGCATCGAGGTCGTCTGGGATTATTTTCACTACGGCTATCCGGATGACATCGATATTTTCAGCACGGAGTTTGTCGAAAGGTTTGAATCATTCTGCGCCGAAGCGACGCGCTTCATACGATCCGAACTCCCGGGCCAGCTTTTCATTTGTCCGGTAAATGAGATCTCATTTTTTTCATGGATCGCCGGACAAGTAGGAAACTTTTTTCCCGCGACTCGCTATCGCGGAAGCGTTCTAAAGCGCCAACTGGTAAAGGCGGCGATCGCCGGCATCAAGGCGGTCCGTTCCGTGGATCCGACTTCGAGGCTGATGATCACCGATCCGGCGATCCACGTAGTTTCGCGGAGCAAATCTCCAAGTGCACGTCGTGCGGCTGAAGCGTACCGCAAATCACAATTCGAAGCCTTCGACATGCTTGCCGGGTTACAGGAACCCGAGCTTGGCGGTAATAGCGAAACTCTCGACATACTGGGTTTAAATTATTATTTTCACAATCAGTGGCATCACCCGAGTCGAAGAAAGATACATCGGGGTCAGGATATCTACCGACCGCTCGCCGACATACTCCAGGAGTTTCACGAGCGATATGGAAAACCTATGGTGATCGCCGAAACCGGGATCGAGGACGACGATCGCCCCGACTGGTTTCGATATGTCTGTGAGCAAACGTCGCTCGCACGGAAACGGCTGGTCAGCGTCCACGGAGTTTGTCTATATCCGATCGTGAATCATCCCGGATGGGCCGACGACCGGCATTGTCACAACGGTCTCTGGGATTACGCCGACGACACCGGCCATCGCGAGATTTACGAGCCGTTGGCATCGGAGATCGAATATCAGAATACTCTTCTCTCCGATGCCGCGAGCACATGACGCCTACGAAACGGTTTCGAGAAATCCGTTCGACTTTCCGTTACCGTTTGAATAAACGACCGTCGGAACAGCACGCCGCACATTCGCCGCCTCTTTTCGTTTAAGGCCTTCCATCTTTCCATAAACCGTCAACGCCTGAGCGACGATCTGATCCATGTTGTAGTACTTGTACGTCGCGAGGCGTCCGACGAAATGAACGTCGCTGCGAGCCTCAGCCAACTTCTCGTACTTCTTATACAATTCCGCATTCTCCGGTTGCGGGATCGGATAGTACGGATCGCCTTCCGCCTGCGGATATTCATATACGATCCCGGTCTTGGGATGAGTCTGACCGGTCAGGTATTTAAATTCAGTGACACGCGTGTACGGTTGCCCGTTCGGATAGTTGACCACCGGAGCTTCCTGAAAGACTTCGACGTCGCGGGTCTCGTGTTTGAACTCGAGCGACCGATATGGAAGCTTGCCGTACCTGTAATTAAAAAATGCATCGACCGGTCCGGTGTAGATCATCTCGCGGAACGAGACCTCTTTCACCAGTTCGTTGTAATCGGAATTGAGCACGATCGTTATATTCGGATTCTCGAGCATCCTCTCGAACATGCGCGTATAACCGTGTTTCGGCATCGCTTGGAACGTGTCCGTAAAGTATCGGTCGTCGCGGTTTGTGCGTGTCGGCACACGGGCCGTAACGGAAGCGTCCAGCTCAGACGGATCGAGCCCCCACTGCTTCCGTGTGTATCCACGGAAAAATTTCTCGTAGAGCTCGCGGCCCACGGCGTTGACGACTACATCCTCGGAAGTTTTTACATGCTCTCGTTTTTCGCGCACCTTGTCGAAGAAATCTTTTACTTCGAGCGCATTCAATTTCAGACCGTAAAGTTTGTTGATGGTGTCCAGGTTGATCGGGATCGGAACCCGCATCCCGTCAACCTCCGCGAGGACCCGATGCTGATAATCGCGCCACTCCGTGAACTTAGAAAGATATTCAAATACATCTGCTGAATTCGTGTGAAAAATATGCGGACCGTATTTATGGATCAAGATTCCGTCGTCGTTATAAAAGTCGTACGCATTTCCACCGATGTGCGGACGTTTATCGCAAATCAGAACGCGCTTACCTGAACCGTTTGCCAATCTTTCCGCGAGCACGCTGCCCGCGAACCCGGCTCCTACAATTAAATAATCGAACATATTTCCCCCTGCTCTAAATGTTTCCAGATTGTAATAACTCAAATATCAAACAGTAACTTCTATCGATCTCTTTTCATTCGCGACGATGGTCTCCTCAATGAGGTCTGACATCGCGTCGTATGTCTTGTCCCATGACATCGCGGCCAGAAACTCTTCTGCTTTCTGAATTCGCTCCTCCGCGTTCTCCTTTATCGATTCATCGATCGCACGAACGAACTCCTCAGCGGTCGAAGCAATTCGCACGAGTCCCGCCTCGCCGTACGGACGAACGACGTCGCGAATCGGAGTGGAGACGACCGGCCGGCCGGCCGCAAGATACTCCGGCGTTTTCGTCGGACTAATAAATCGCGTAGATTCGTTGATCGCGAACGGCATCATCGCGACGTCCCAACCCGCGATGTATCCCGGCAGCTCGTCGTACGTTTTTCCGCCGAGGTAATGAATATTGTCCGCCTTCGGAAGCTCGTCCTCGCTGATCTTCACGACAGGTCCGATCATCACGAACTGCCATTCCGGCCGAAGCTCCGCACTCTGACGAAGAAGCTCAATGTCAGTGCGTTCGTCGATCACGCCAAAGAAACCTATGCGTGGTTTCGTGATATTTTTCTGATCGTCCGGCTCGGTAACCGAATCGCCCTCCAATGCGCGCCCGAAGTGCTTGACGTCAATACTCGACGGAAAACAGTAGACCGCCGCGTGCTGTTCGCGCTTCACTTCGTAAAGACTTCTGCCACCTGTAAAAACCAGATCGGCCAGACCGAAGAGCTCGGCTTCTCTCAGCTTTAATTTCTCCGGCGCATTTTTGAATGCAGAGAGCTCATCCATGCAGTCATAGATGGTGGCGAGAGGATGCAATCGCTCGCTCCACTCGAGCATCATCGGCGTGTAGTACCACGTGATGTAATCCGTGAAATTCCGATCGGCGACGAGTTCTCCGACCAGTCGCTTCATGATCCTGTCTACCTCGTCCGGTCCAGTTTCGTTTCTGAGGTGCGGCACCGCGACCTCTACGCCTTCTTTCGTTTCAGTGACAACGAACCGCGGATCGCCGTCATGGAAAACCGGCTCTTCAATAAACAAAACGTCGTGTTGTTTCGCGAATCGCGACAACAGATGCTGTGGCCGCTGAAAAACAAAATTCCATCGCAGATGCGAAAACACGACGACGCCGTAACGGGTCGCAGACTTCGAGTTTGGGAAAGTAGTAACACTCATATCTTCGAACAAAATAATCTCCTTGTAGCACGTTGAGTAATGCGAAACATGTGCCACGCATGCTCAAGTTTTATTGGTTTGCTAAGTGTAAGATTTTGCTGGACGTGACTCAGTCTCGTCGCATACAGAAGGCGGGGCTCGCGTATCGGAAAATTATATTCGTGTATTGCATGCGTACGGCGTGGCGGTCTACAAAAATAAAGTAGGCGGAGCGGGAAATTGTAGCGATTGCAAATCCGAAGGACATACGCTAGTGAGGATAATTTCCCGTCCGCTGGGTCACTGTCTCTACGATAGATTCTGATCGCAGAAGTTTCGGTACAGCTAATTACAAAGAGCAACAAAATTCAGTGAGCAGCCTTCGCCGAGCGCATATCTCCGCAACCACACGCGAGTTTTTCGATGCCGTCCTTGTCGGAAATGACCAGGCGGGCACGGCCGTAGTCGATAAGGTTTCGTTCTCGCAGCCCTTGTGCGATACATGTCACGCTCGGTCGATGAACCCCGAGAACGCGTGCGACGTGCTCGTGAGTGATCTTAAATCTATCCCGCCGGCTTCTCTCCTGCAGCATTAAAAGCCAGCTGCAGAAACGTTGTTCGACCGAGTGGAACGTATTGCACACGACACGCTGCGACAGTTGCTTGATCTGCGCGTTGATGTAGTTGTGAAAGATCATCTGCAAACGAGCGTCGGATGCAACTTCTCGCTCCATCAGATCCCGGGGGATCATCAGCGCGGTACCCGGAACGCAAACCTGCATGCAGTTCGCAGCGCCGCAAGCATAAAACGCAGACGCGATCCCGACCGCGCCCTCGGATCCGACTATTCCGACCTCGATCATCCTGCCGTCTTCAAGTATCTGGAATTCGGAAATGACGGCCGTCTCGGGAAACAGAATGTTGTCGATCCTGTCATCCTGCTGATACAGATATTGATCCTTAGTGAGGGTAACCCGCTTGAAGAATTGCCGAAGCCGAATAAGATGCTCGGCTCCAAGATTCTGAATGAGACTATTGCTCGACGGCCTCAGTCCGTCGTCAGTCAGAACATCGTAAGCGTACGATCCGTTTCGAACTCCTGTCTCATGCGGTTGTGGAACGGACTTATATCTATAAGGAAGCCTTGTGTTCCGCGTACCATAATTTGTGGTGTTACCTCTCAGATTCATTCCTGCATTTCCCCTTTTTTCGAAATATACTTTCTTAAGCTGCTTGGCGGATGTCCATAATCACGATGCCGCCTGCATGGTCATAGTCGTGTTCATACGCACGCGTCATAAAAACTTTCGCTCGTACGATCTCTCTTTCTAGAATGCAGTCGAACGTAAAGATGTCGACTGGCTGATCACCTGTTATAAATCTTCGGAAATGGTGCCGAAGATCCTCGATGTTTTCGCAGCCGCCGATGTCCCTAAAAAAATCCCGTCCGACAATACCTTGCTGCGGTTCTCTTAATCCATCGTCCGTCCGCGGCCGGGTATAAAGGATCGTTCCGTCGCTCGACAGCTCATACAGACCGAATACGTTCGTTGGACTCCAACTTCTCTCCATTTTCTTCCACGATATAGTCAGGATTGGCCTCGACGCATACGTCGAGATAGAACGTGACCCAAACTGACTTGCCTACTCAGGGAGTGCGAAAAGAGTTCCGCACTCCCATACCTTTTACCTGCCGGTGCCTAGCTAATTCAGTCCTTCAATATTGCAACTCAAATGCCGATATAAAAATCGGGAAGATAGGAAAAAAAGCTAAGGATTATCCCTATGATTTCATGATTTTAGACATTTTTTCTGTCGAGTTCTCGACATAAAAAGTTCGATTTCCATACACAAATATTGGGATAGAGGCGCGAAAACTGGCCGGCTAAAAATTGTCCGTCGGCGAAGGGAAAAATCTTTTTTTTGAGTTACATTGCAGACATAAAACTGAGGGACAGCAAAACTAAACTAAGTTCGGGATAAGCCAGGGTGGCAATCCGGCATGAGAGGTGATCATCTTTGTAGCGTCCAACCCCAAATCTCGCTGCCATGAGCGTTCGCAGTTCAGTCAGGGCAATCGTCCCGACTTGTCCCTTCAAAGATTCCCCCGGCAAAAAAGTCCCCGGGCGATTTAGATCCGCCCGGGGACAATCATTTGAGATTGGTATATTAAGCCTACTCTTCCTCGAGCCAGCCCTTCAGGATCGCATACCGCACGATGTCGATCCTCGAACGCATATTCAGTTTTCGCATAGCATTGCTCTTGTGTGCCTCGACGGTCTTCACGCTGAGATCCAGACGTGATGCGATCTCCTTATTGCTGTATCCCCACGCAATGAAGCGAAGCACTTCGCTTTCGCGTTCGGATATATCCTTCGTTCCTTCGCCGCGCATCGGCGTCGACGAACGTCCCGCGAACCCGCCCAGTACTTTATGTGTTAGTTCGGAGTCGACGTACGATCGACCCGAGCTTACGGTCCGGATCGCATTTATTAGTTCCGTCGGAGCACTTTGCTTCAGCACGTAGCCGTTCACTCCGGCCTTTATCAGTTGCTGGAGATAGCCGTCGTCAGTGTGTCGCGTCAAGGTAAGGATCTTGAGGTTCGGAAATTCTCGTCTCAATTTTTCTGTCGCCTTAAGCCCGTTCAATTCCGGCATGGAAATATCCATGACAAGCAGGTCCGGCGAGAGCTCACGCGTCTTCTCGATAGCGGCAAGCCCGTCCGCCGCTTCGCCGATCACTTCCATGTCCGGCTGTGCATTCACGAGCATCTTGATTCCCTCGCGAACGGTGTTGTGATCTTCCGCCAAAAGTATCCGCGTAGTCTCGGTCATGGAACCTCCTTTGTGGGAACACGAGCAAAGATAGTTGTGCCTTTGCCTGGTGCCGACTCTATTTCGAGCGCCCCGCCAACGATCGCCGCCCGTTCGCGCATTCCGACCAGCCCGAGTCCCTTTCCGGATTCGCGCTCGGGCTCGATCTCCGTTGGCTCGAACCCGATACCGTCATCTTCAATGATAAGCACGATCTCATCCTTTCTTCGTTCGATGACGACGTTGACGTTTTTTGCTTCGGCATGTTTCGCGATGTTGTTCAATGCCTCTTGCGTTATCCGGTAGAGATTTGTCTCGACGTCTTCGGGTAGCCGTCGCCCCTCGACCTTTCCTGTGTGGAGCTCGGCCGGTGTTGAATAATGCTTTGACCATTCCGCGACGAAGTTTCTGGTCGCCGCGGCAAATCCGAGATCATCGAGTGCGGCCGGACGCAACTCCCACGCAAGAAATCCGATTTCAGAGTCGAGTCTTGCAGCCGCCTCCTGAAGGCCCTGGATCTGCTGCCCCAACTTACGTCCTCCGGTACCATCATCGGCGAGCGTCGCGATCTTTAGTCTCAGAGCTGTGAGCTGCTGCCCGAGCTGGTCGTGTATATCGCGCGCGATCCTGCGACGCTCTTCTTCCTGGGTCGTCACGATGCGCCGGAGAAGCCGGATCCTTTCGTCCTCGACTCGCTGACGGTCCATCATCTCCTGCCTGAGAGAAACGTTTGTCTCTTCTAGTTCAGCAGTTCTTTCTTCGACAAGGCTCTCGAGCTGAGTGCGATACCGCTGCAGTTCTTCATCGAGCTTCTTTTCTTCGGTAAGATCGCGGGCGATCTTCGCGTAGCCGATAAGCTCGCCGCGGTCGAAAAGTGGCGCCATGACGCCGCTTGCAAAGAAGCTCGACCCGTCGCTCCGCATGTGCCACCGCTCATCCGACGCACGTCCTGTCTCCCGAGCCGTCTTCATCTCTTTCGCCGGAACCCCGTTTTCCCTATCCTCGGATGTAAACAAGATCGCTGCCGACTCGCCGAGTATTTCTGGTTGGGCGTATCCAAAGATCTTCTCCGCGCCCGTATTCCACGACACGACAGTCCCATCGATGGAGATCATGAAGATCGCGTAGTCCGTAAAGCTTTCGGACATCAAACGAAGCCGCTCTTCGGAAGACCGGAGGTCGGCTTCTACCTTGACGCGCCGACTTATATCTTCGAATGCGAGGACACCGCCAACTATCACACCGTCTTGTCCGACGATCGGTGCAGCGTTTACAGAAACGACGCTCACTTGCCCGCTCGAGTGGTGAAGGCGCATCTCTTCGCTGACAACGGTTTCAGCGTTGCGAAGTGCGCGAGCCAGCGGCATACGCTCCGGAGTCAGCTGCCGGTCCTGGCTGTCGCGAAGATCCCATTCGCTGAAAGCTTGTGCATCGCCCGCTCTCCGGCCCGCCTGTCCCAGGATTTCTGCCATCTTGCGATTGCCGAAAACGAAAGCCTCTTTCGAGTTGGCGACGATAACGCCGGCGGGCATCTGGTCGAGTATCGCGTCAGAAAATTTTTGCGCCGATGTGATCTCCGCCAGGAGACGAAGTTGTTCCTCCCGCGCGATAACCCGCTCGGTGATATCGACGAAGGTCACTACGACGCCGCCGATCTTGTCGTCGATACTTCGATACGGCAGAAAACGTGCAATGAAGTATCGCCCGTCATCCGAAAGAACTTCGCGCTCGACCGGCTGCAGCGTTTTGAGAACGCGAGACGCATCGGCCGAAAAATTATCCGGCGAGAGCTTATGCGTGATGTGCTTGAGCGGCCGCCCGACGTCTGCCGGGATTACGTTGAAGATCTCCGACGCCGGCGGCGTGTAAAGTTTTATCTGCAGATTGCGATCGAGAAAGATCGTCGCAATATCCGTCGACCGCATCAGATTCTCGAGATCCGAATTGATGCGAGCGATCTCGTCGACTTTGCTTTTCAGCTCCTGATTAACCGTCGTCAGTTCTTCGTTGACGGACTGAAGCTCTTCCTTACCTGTCTCGAGCTCTTCGGTCGCAGATCTGAGTTCCTCGTTGATCGCCTGCAACTCTTCGTTCGAAGCTTTATATTCCTCGGTCGAGGTCTCGTACTGTTCTATCGTGTTGCGAAGCTGATCCTTCGCGTGCCGAAGTTCGTCCTCCATGCGCCGGACAACTCCCTCCATCGCTTTGTCGCCCGCGACGATCGAGTGGATCGACTCACTCGAATCTGGCTTTGTTTGCGCAGTTTCAAAGATCACCAGTGCTCCGGTTCCCGGTGTCTCCGCCGGCCGTACGATGACGTTGACGTATTCCTCCTCTCCGTCGATCACGACCCGGACGTTTCGCGCCTCAACATTTTTCTCTTCCTTTCGCGCCGTAAACAACGCGGCACGCAAATCGGCCAGCAAAGCGGGATCGATGACGCGGAGTAAATTGTTCGAAGGCGAGCCGCCGACGAATCGCAGGAATCGTCCGGCATTCTCGCTCAGATGAAGGATCTCGCCTTCCTCATCGATAAGAACACTCGGCGGCGCGTAGTGTTCGATAAGTCTGTGATGCAATTCTCCAAACGACTCCATCGTCGCCTGCGTTATAGCCGCAGCATGCGCCGACCGTGGCTTCCAGACTCCGGTAACCGGCAGATCGGGCGGGACATGCCAGGTCGTCGATTCGGGGCGACTTTGATAGATGCGATGTTTCTTGTCGATGGGTGCGAAGAGATTAGAAACGCTTTCGGCCGATTCCGATGAGCCAAGAAAAAGTCGCGCTCCGGGACGAAGAGCAAAGTGAAAAATACTTAGAACCTTTTCCTGCGTTTCTCGATTCAGATAAATGAGAACGTTTCTGCATGTGATCAGATCGAGTCGGGAAAAAGGTGGGTCGCGAAGGATATTGTGCGGGGCAAAGAGAACCATCTCGCGGATCGACTTTCGAATCCGATAAGCGTCGTCTTCTTTCGTGAAATAAAGCCGGAGCCGGTTCGCTGAGACATCGCTAACGACTGCTTCGGTGAAGCGTCCTTCGCGGGCTTCGGTGATAACGTCGTCGTCGACGTCGGTAGCGAAAATCTGGATCTTCGGAGGATCGGGAAGCGTCGATGCAAATTCATTGAGAAGTATTGCAACGGAGTAAGCTTCTTCGCCGCTGGCACATCCGGCAATCCAGACCCTAACGTGATCATCCTGCGATTTTCCTTCGAACAAAGCCGGAATAATTTTCTTCTCGAGGGCAGCAAACGCTTCCTTATCGCGAAAGAAATTCGTGACGTTGATGAGGAGGTTCTTCAGGAGAGAAAGCAGTTCGTCGGGATTACCGCGCAAGATCTCAAGATAAGTCGCGAGATCGTCCGTCTCGTGGATCTGCAGGTGCCGCGCGATGCGACGAATGATCGTCGGCCTTTTGTAATTCGCAAAATCGTGTCCCGTGCGAACGCGAAGAAGTGTCAACACATCGCGCAGCAGGTCGATATTTTTTATCTCGCTTCCGAGTTCTGCATCATGTCCGTCGGCGAGACGGAGTCTTTCAGTGCTGTCACGAACGGATAGGAGCTTCTCCGGCATTTCCGCGACCGGCAGGATGATGTCGACGATCTTAGTTTCGATCGCGCTTCGCGGCATTCCGTCGTACTCCGCATCCAGCGGATCTTGGACTATCGCAAATCCGTCCCGTCCTTTGATGTGCTTCATTCCAAGCGTGCCGTCGGTACCGGTTCCGCTAAGAATGATGCTCACGGCCTTCGTTCCGTATGCATCGGCAAGCGTTCGAAAGAAACGATCGATCGGAACGCGCACGCCCCGCTCGCGGATCGGCTCCTTTGGACTAATGTGTCCGTCAGACATGACGAGGTGCTTCGCCGGTGCAATAACGTAGACGGTGTTCGGTTCGACCCTTACGGTTTCGGTCACCTGGTGCACCGGCATCGTAGTCTCGCGCTGGATTATTTCGGAGAGACTGCTTTTGTGCTCTTGAGAAAGGTGGAGAATGACGACGAATGCCATCCCGCTGTCGCTCGGCATCGCGGCAAAAAAATCCTTGAGTGCTCTGACTCCACCTGCTGAGGCTCCAATGCCGACGACGAGAAAATCGTGACCATCGGAAGCGTTGTTCCGGCCGGTCGGCTCTCCACTCTTTTTATCTCGCTTCATTCCGTAAGAGGGTATGAACGCTCGCCGCCTCAGAACTTCAAACGGCCTTCATTCATGCGTACCGACAGTTTATACCTCAGAGGCCGATTAACAAACGCTATTCCCAGCAGAACATCGATTCGGCGTCGACTCAGTAAGCTTGGCGACAAAGAATATCCGCGACTTCGATCGCACACAAAAAAGTCCGGTGCTGCTGTGTCAGCACCGGACGGTAAAAGGAACCTAGAGGAGGGTTTGTCTATGATTCCGTTATCAAACACTTTTAATCACGCCGGAAAACCGAAAGGGTTGCAAAAGTTTCTGACTGGCTACGAAAAAGGCGTTGTAGATGTCTCCCACACCATTTACAACGCCTTTCCATCATCAAACCGGCCGGAGCGAGTTCGACAACACGGATTTCCACTAAACTTTGACGCGGAACATAACTGTCGGGACGTGTTTCCAGGCCTTGGGGGGTCGGACGCTACCCTGGCAGCGTCCCGCGGCGCATTGCAGCGCGAGAAAATCTAAAACGTATCGGGATACTGTGTCAGTACGCTCGAATACCAAGAATAATATTTATCTACTGCATGTTTTTCATATGCCGAATCGAAACAAAACGGGGCGTAAGCTGCTGCCCTCAACCGGGACCGCACTTCTATTGTTGGATGTTATAACTAACTTCGAATTCGAAGATGGCGATCGGCTTCTCAAAAACACGATTCCGGTAACAAACAATCTGGGAGATTTGAAAGCGCGTGCGAATCGGACCGGAGTGCCGGTGATCTACGTCAACGATAATTTCGGCAAGTGGCAGGAAGATTTCAGAACGATGTCCGAACATTTCGCACGTGAGGATTCCAAGGGCTGTGAAGTCGTTCGACGCGTGCAACCCGGACCGGAAGACTACTACGTGCTCAAACCGCACCGGTCCGCTTTCTATTCGACAACATTGGAGATACTCCTCCGCGAGCTGCAGATCACCAAGCTTGTCGTGACGGGCATCACAACAGACATATGCGTCCTGTTCTCGGCAAACGATGCTTACATGCGCGGATTCGAAATCTACATCCCATCGGACTGCGTCGCGGCCGTCGAGCCGACGCATTCGAAGCGCACGTTGGAATTCATGGAGCGGGTTCTCAAGGCTGACACTCGACCGTCGCACAAAGTCTCGTTCAGAAAAGCGTGATCCGCATTTCACTGTTCTATACTATTGCCATCGCTTAAATGGAACCTCTTGCAAATCGGATCAGACCACGGGACCTGACGGAATTCGCCGGCCAGAAACATCTTGTCGGGGAAGGCAAGCCTCTGCGCCTCGCCATCGAGCAAGGACATGTCTTCTCCTTTCTATTATGGGGGCCGCCCGGAACCGGAAAAACTACGCTGGCCCGGATCTACGCCAACGCCATCCACGCAGAGTTTTTTGAGCTGTCCGCCGTATCGGCCGGAAAAGACGATATTCGAAAACTCGTCGATAACGGTGCTCCGCGTCTGATGCCGCGAGTATTGTTTCTCGACGGGATCCATCGCTTCAATAAAGCTCAACAGGATTTTCTTCTTCCGTATGTCGAAAGCGGTGCGCTCGTTCTGGTCGGTGCAACGACCGAGAACCCGAGTTTCGAAGTCATCTCACCGTTGTTGTCGCGGCTTCGAGTTTTTGTGCTCGAAGAACTCTCCGACGAGGACATCTCGGCGATCATCGATCGGACCGGTGAGAAGTTGGACAAGGAAGCGCGCGAGTGGCTGATCGAGATGGCGAATGGCGACGCACGTCAGACGCTTACGATGATCGAGAACACATCGAGACTGTACGACAAAGTCACGCTCGAAACGTTGAAGGAAACTCTTCAGTCAAAGTTTCTCCGCTACGACAAGAAAGGCGAAGAGCATTACAACGTCATTAGTGCTTTTATCAAATCGATGCGAGCGAGTCGCGCCGATGCGGCGTTGTATTAGGAAGACATCGGGCTTGCAGATTCGAATGCACTCCAACTCGCGAACGCCGTGTTTCGCGCGGTCGAGACGATCGGATTACCTGAATGCACGTTGAATCTCGCGCACGGGGTCGCATATCTCGCGAACGCGCCCAAAGATCGGAGCGCCGACGCTGCGATCGGCGCCGCGATGGAAGATGCAAAGAAACTCGGAAACTTGCCGGTCCCGATGAATCTGAGAAATGCCCCGACAAAATTCATGAAGGGTCTCGGTTACGGTAAGGGATATGAAATGTACCCGGAAGATGATGACCTGCTGCCTGAAAAAATAAAAGGGAAGAAGTATATGAAATAAGTTTTTTGGTTTTTGGTTTTTGGTTTTTGGTTTTTGGTTTTTGGTTTTTGGTTTTTGGTTTTCGGTTTTAGGTTTTAGTTTTTGATCTAGTCTTCAAATTTCAAATTTCAAATTTCGAATTTCAAATTTAAGATCCAAAGATTTCAGTTTTTCGGAGAGTAATCTTATGTTGCGAACGACCTTTTTCTGCGGCGTTATGCTTCTCGTTGCTGTATCCGCTTTCGGCCAAGCTACATCTGACTTCGTCTCGACTCGCGAGATGGAGCGCATCAACTGGATGGAATTCAAAGATGTCGTGCCTTCAAAAATCGACACCGTCTTGCTGCCGACCGGAACGCTGGAACCGCACGGCGTTATAAACAACGGAGCCGACAACACCGCGCCGTTCGCGATGGCAAAGACGATCGCTCGTCGGACGAATGCAATGATCTCGCCGACGCTGCCGTACGGCATCACGGGTTCAATGGAAGCATACCCAGGCGCGTTTCAAATTACCGAGAGCGCATACCGTCCGTTCGTAAAGCAGATTCTCGAAGGATTGGCGAAGAACGGATTTAGAAACATCATCATCCTGAATGGCCATGGCGGCGGACAGACCGCGGTATTGCAGTCGGTTGCCGCTGAAGTTGCGACTGAAAAGCACGTCAGGACACTCGTCATCAATTGGTGGTCATTTGCATCCGACGAGACGAAAGCCGTATTCGGAGAAGACGGCGGGCATGCAGGATTGAATGAGACAGCATTCATCCAGGCGATCGATCCGACACTTGTGCATGCGGAGAAATACAACGCGGAAATGGCGACTGCGTATCCAACCCCTGGAACTTGGTCGGCAGTTCCGTTTCCATCATCGATCGGTCTCTATCAAAAAGGTCAGGGCTATCCGAAGTTCGATCAGAAGAAGGCGGACGAGTACTACAAAGTCGTGACGGAAAAGGTTGCCAATCTGATAGTTGAGGTCAGAAATAAATGGAATCTTGCGGGACTGTAACGTTGCAGTCGGTTAGAAAAACATTCTGTTTTTCCGGACGGCATTACAACAACCCGGCCTAAGAATCTCAGTAGCCAGCAAACTTTTGAAACAAAATCTGTGATATATTCGTCTCTACTTTCTGACCGGAATGCGATTCTGGTCAGAACCACGATCATATGAAAGGTGCAACCAAGACTCGTGACGTCAAGACTTCTATCCTCGACGCAACCGACCGACTGCTAGCTCGACGCGGCTATAAGAAGATGACCATCGACGATCTCGCCGCGGAAGTAGGGATCGGAAAAGGCAGCGTTTACCTGCATTTTTCGAGCAAAGAGGAGATCGCCCTGTCTCACATCGACGGCATTATCGAACGCCTGAAAACTCGGCTCTACGAGATCTCGGAGAAAAAGTCCGGTTGCGACAAGCGACTCAAGGAGATGCTCGTCGAGCGTGTGATTTTTAGATTCGACAGCGTCCAGCATTACACGCAAAGCCTCGACGATATCTTTGCCAATATCCGGCAACGTCTTTTGGAAAGGCGAACGCGCCACTTCGGAGAAGAAGCGAAGATCTTTGCAAAGTTGATCAAAGAAGGCGTCGGCAGCGGCGCGTTCGCAAAAATAAATCCGGATGACGCCGCTCGCTCTCTCTTGCTTGCGACAAACTCGCTGCTTCCATACAGCTTGAGCACCGAGGAGCTCGGAGAGCGAAAAGAGATTCAAAAGCGCGTATCCGGGCTCGCTGATCTGCTGTTGAAGGGCGTCGTCGCACGCTAGCTTTATTCAAATATAAGGAGTACCACCCCGATGAAAAATCGAATTGTCCTGTCCGTCGTGATTTTCTCGTTTATTTTTGTCCTGTGCCCGGACGGCGATGCTCAACAACCGGCTCCGGGCCCGGACCTCACTGTCGACGCCGCGACACGAACGGCGGTCATCGATCTGATGATGAAAGAACTTAATGAGACATACGTGTTCCCCGAAACTGCGAAGAAAATGGAGAACGATATCCGCTCGCGACTCGCGGCGAACGAATATGGTTCGATCACAAGTGCCCGGGCCTTCGCCGAAAAGTTGACGGCCGATCTGCAGAGCGTCAGTAAGGATAAACATCTCCGGGTTCGCTTCTCGTATGATGTCCTTCCGTCGCGTCAGGACAGACGCGAGCCGACCGAGGCTGAGATCGAGCAGTCGAAGTGGATGAATAAGAGCGTTAATTACGGATTTTCGAAAGTCGAAAGGTTGGACGGAAACATCGGCTATATCGACCTTCGCGGTTTTAACGATCACGAGGCCGGAGCCGAAACCGTCGCCGCGGCGATGAGTTTTCTTCAGAACACCGACGCTCTGATCTTCGATCTGCGACAGAACGGCGGCGGAAATCCCGGGATGATCGCATTGATCTCCTCATATCTTTTTGGGGACAAGCCGGTGCATCTCAACGATCTTTACTGGAGAAAAGAAAATAAGACGGACGAGTTTTGGACAAAGCCCGAATCGGCGAAGATCAAATTTACGAACAAGGATATTTACGTACTGACGAGCAACTACACATTCTCCGGAGCTGAGGAGTTTAGCTACAATCTCAAAAATCTTAAGCGTGCGACCATCGTCGGTGAGACGACGGGCGGCGGAGCTCATCCCGGAGGAATGGTTCGACTAGCCGATCACTTCGGCGTCTTCATTCCCGTCGGCCGTGCGATCAATCCGATCTCGAAAACAAACTGGGAAGGCACGGGTGTCGAACCCGATATCAAGATGCCGAAAGAACAGGCGCTGAAGACGGCGTATCTGCTGGCGCTGAACAAATCGCTTTCCGGAATGAAGGATGAGACCGTGAAGACGGGTCTGAAGATCTTGATCGAGAAGACTCAGAAAGAGCTCGACGAATTGAAGTCGGCGAAGAGCGAGAACGCAAAGATGTGATCGCGTTGTCGCGACGCGGTGACGCGGAGACGCGCGGAGAAAAGGAGTCATTGGCCAGGGGAGCAGATTCTTGTCGCCAAAGGCGACCCACATTAAAGCGTAGGGTTAGCGAGCAACGCGAGCGTAACTCTAGGTAAGATCCGAAAAAACGATCCGACCCTGAAGGGGTCGAACAATGTGAAGTTTGTTCGACCCCTTCAGGGTCGGATTCTTGTAATCGCGCGAGCCTAGGGTTTAGGCCTGACCCGCCTCAACCCTAGGCTTTAATTTGCGTCGCCTCTGGCGACAAGAATCTGCGTCCTTTGCCAATCACTCCTTCTCCGTGTCTCCCCTTCTCCGCGTCTCCCCTTCTCCGCGTCTCCCCTTCTCCGCGTCTCCCCTTCTCCGCGTCTCCCCTTCTCCGCGTCTCCGCGTCTCCTGATCTTCAGATCGAGCATCGGGAATGCGACGTACTCGACGTTGCGTCCCGATTCTCTTAATTTTTGAACCATCGGAATCGCGGCATCGGCGTTGCGAGTGTGGACGATGATCGTCGCCGCACGCTGTAGCTCGGCTCGTTCGTTGAGAAACTCAGCGATCGCGAGGCCCGTGTTCGCGTAGTCGTCGTGGTCATTCGATTCGTAGTGTGCCGGCAACAGGTCGTGATCGAGAAAGATCGCGTCGTAATTTTCTTTCGACAGAAATTTCTTCGCTTCCTCGACGGTTTCGGCAATGTCGAGATCGTCGCCTGAGAATCGCTTTTCAAACCAACGATGCCGGCGACGATCGTCGTCCAGCAGAAAAACGGCTATCGGCGTCCTCTCCGAACTGACGTCTGCCAGGCCAAATTTTAAGAGTACATTTCTTACGATTCCCATATTAAAAGCCCGAACGAAAAGTAAATATAGCACACGGTCCGCATCATCGACATTGGAGCTTCGTTAGCATTTATTTTTAAAAAACCTCAAACTTGATTCACCGAAGCCGAGTGTTATAATCCATTCGACTTCACCGATCTTCATGCCATCTGAACGCGCAAAATCCGCTCTTATTGCTGTTTCTTCTTCGACTGAAATTCAATCGGACGAAGCATGTCCGATTTGTTTCGGCTCGGGAATGGAGATTGTTCCAGGACGCGGAGCGCGTGTTTGTTCGTGTCAAAGACAGAAAGCGAGCGGTTCGAGTTTCGAGAAAGCGAAGCTTCCACAACGATACAATCAGTGCCATTTCAACAACTATACGACTGCGGATCCAAGTCAGGTAAAGGCCCTGCGCCTTGCGATCCAGTTCGCGAATGAATATCCGGCGATCGAGCGTGGATTGCTTTTTACCGGTACCGTGGGCGTTGGAAAAACTCATCTCGCCGTATCGATTTTGAAGGGACTGTACGAACGCGGGTTCTCGTGCTTGTTCTACGAATTCGGGGCACTCCTGAAAGAGATCCAGGACTCGTACAACTCAAACACGAAAACATCTGAACTCGGTGTTCTCGCACCGGTCTTGAATGCCGAGGTGCTGGTGCTCGATGAACTCGGTGCTTCAAAGCCGACGGATTGGGTCCGTGACACGATGGCCCACATCATCAACACGCGATACAACAATAAAAAGGCGACCATCTTTACGACGAATTACGCCGACGAGCGTCAGAACGATCGCGAAGAAACGCTCGAGGACCGCATCGGCGTGCGACTGCGTTCGCGACTGTATGAGATGTGTCAGACGATCGAGGTGAAGGGCCCGGACTATCGTCGAAAATTTGACGCCCGTAGATGATCTAGTTTGAAACCGCCGGCGTTGTAGATTTCGCCGCCCCACCTTTTCGATTCCCGACGAGACGATACCCGAGCAAGACTGCGACGACGAATCCAAAGATCGCCGGATAGAAAACGTCCGACTTCACGATCATCCAGAAATGGATCACACCTAGGATCGCGACGACATACGAAAGCTTGTGAAGGCGCCCCCAATTCTTTCCGCCGAGACGTTTCACCCAACCGTTTGTCGAAGTAACGGCGAGCGGTACGAGCATGGTGAACGCCAGCATTCCGATCGCGATAAACGGCCGCTGCCAGACATCCGCGACGATCATTTTGAGATCGAGGCTCTTGTCGAATATCGAATACGTGATCAAGTGGATGAGCGCGTAGAAAAACGCGTAGAGTCCCAGCATTCGCCGGTACTTGATGAGCGGGTTCCAGCCGAAGATCTTCCGAAGCGGCGTGATCGATAAAGTGATCAGGACAAATGTCAGCGTCAGGACGCCCGTCGTTCGAAGAAAGAACTCGAGCGGATTCGCTCCGAGGCGAGCGTAATAGCCGTCGTACGCGAGAAACGCGAGCGGTATCAGCGCATTCAGCGAGATCAGAAACTTGTTGAACTTCACATCCTCCATCAAAAATATTTCTTCAGATCCATTCCGCCGTACAGGCTCGCCACCTGCTCGGCATAACCGTTGAACGGAAGCGTCTCCCTTCGGCCGAGCTCGCCGATGCGTCGTTCTGTCGCTTGCGACCAGCGCGGATGATCGACATCAGGATTGACGTTCGAGTAGAAGCCATATTCGTCGGGACCGGCGAGGTTCCACGTCGTCGGCGGCTCGCTCTCTGTGATCGTGATCTTTACGATCGATTTGATGCTTTTGAATCCATACTTCCAAGGCACAACCAAACGTATCGGAGCTCCGTCCTGATTCGGCAACTGCTTTCCGTACAGACCGGTCGCGAGAATTGTCAGCGGATGCATAGCTTCGTCGAGTCGCAATCCTTCGACGTACGGAAAATCGATCCCGGCAGAAAACGACGACTGCATAACTTTCGGATCGTAAAACGTCTCGAACGCGACATACTTCGCTGTCCCAAGCGGCTCGACTTGCTCAAGTAATTTTCTGAGCGGAAATCCGGTCCACGGAATCACCATCGACCACGCCTCAACACATCGCAATCGATAGATGCGTTCTTCCTGATCAATTCGCAGGAGCTCTTCGATGTCGAATGTCTTCGGCTTCTGCACCAACCCGCTAACCTCGACAGTCCACGGCCGAGTCACGAAGCGTTCGGCTTTCGTCGCCACTGCACGCTTGTCTGTGGAGAATTCGTAAAAGTTGTTGTAGTTGGCGATCTGCTCCAGAGTGTTG
>QHXR01000027.1:9540-41539 GCA_003223025.1 Acidobacteriota bacterium | reverse complement strand
ACAAGATCGAGCTCTACATCAACGGCGTGCTCGCCACGTCGATCACGAATAAGGTCGGGCCAAAAAGCGGCGTGCCCGGTCTGTACGTCGGCGATGGAGGAAAGATCGGCTTTAGCAA
Source organism: Acidobacteriota bacterium (assembly GCA_003223025.1). Lineage (GTDB taxonomy): Bacteria > Acidobacteriota > Blastocatellia > Pyrinomonadales > Pyrinomonadaceae > OLB17. Next base: position 41,421 of record QHXR01000027.1, on the reverse strand, counting down.
GCTTGAGGTGGTGAATTAAGATTCGTTTATGAAGCGATGCCTCAAGTGCGGACAATCGTACGTCGATGAAACGCTAAATTATTGTCTCAACGATGGCGAGATTCTCGTGCGCGAGACCGGCTACGATCCGCCTCCGACGCAGTTCGCTGATGATACGCCACCGACTCTCGTGATGAACCAGCCGCGGGTCACGAACCCGATCGACTGGGGACAGTCATCTCTCGCACAACAGCAGCAAGGTATGCCGCCGGCTCAGAATCCGCATTACGGAATGGCCGCGTATACGTCGTCTAAGGACCAGACGCTTCCTACGGTCTCACTCGCACTCGGGATCCTTTCGATATTTTTGGTTTGCTGTGCGGGCGGGGTATGGCTCGGACTCCCGGCAGCAATCGTCGGCTTCATCGCGATGAAGAACGTCGACAGTAATCCCGTCAAGTACGCCGGACGCGGGATGGCGATCGCGGGGATGGTCATCGGCATCGTCACGTTCCTTGCATCGATATTCATCCTGATCTTCGGGAATTTGTCGTGATGTTCTCGATGCAACTATACTCAACCTAATGCGCGTAACGCTCCACGTAGTCGCGGGTCCTCAGACCGGACGCGATTTCACTTTCGACCAACACGACACCTTCATGATCGGGCGTAGCGAGGACGCGCAATTTTGCCTTCCGCAGGACCGTTTCTTCTCGCGTCATCACTGCATCCTCGAGATCGCTCCGCCGCAGTGTTTCCTTCGCGATCTCGGCTCGACAAACGGCACATTTGTAAATGGCATTCGCGTCGAGACCGCGCATCTGAAGCATGGCGACAGGATCCAGGGCGGCGAAACCGTTCTCGAGGTCGAAGTTGCGGGCGATCCAAGTGAATTTGTGTCTCAAGTTGCCGGATCCGGCGAGCGGACCGAACCGTCGCTGATCACGATCTCGTGTCTTAATTGCGGGGTGCCGGCTCAGGCGGAAGCATCGCGGCCGGATGCAAAACTCTCGTTCGTTTGCGACGACTGTCGCGAGAAGTTGAGGAAGAATCCGCAGCCGATCCCGAACTATCAGATGATCCGTGTTCTCGGTCAGGGCGGAATGGGAAGTGTGATGCTCGCTCGCTCGGTTCGTGACGGACGTGCGGTTGCGATCAAAACTTTGCTTCCCGAAGTCGCGGTGAGCGAACAATCGCTGAAGCGGTTCCTGCGGGAGATCGAGGTCGCATCATCTCTCCAGCATCCGAATATCGTCAGCTACCTCGAGCATGGAACGCATAACGGCATCGTTTATCTCGTGACGGAATATGTGACGGGAATGGATGCTTCAAAGCTCGCGAAGCAGCGAGGCGGGAAACTGAATTTCAGAGAAGTCGTCAAGATCATCGAGCAGACACTCGCGGCTCTTGAATTTGCGCATAACAAGGGATTCGTTCATCGCGACATCAAAGAGCAAAATATCCTTGTCGACGGAGCGTTTCCGAATTATCTCGCGAAGCTTACCGACTTCGGACTTTCAAAAAGTTACAAGCAGACAGGCATGAGCGGAGTCACGATGGTCGGCGACGTCGCCGGTACGATCGCGTATATGCCGCCTGAGCAAGTTCGCGATTTTAAGGAAGTGCGTCCGCCGTCAGATATCTATGCGATCGGAATGACGGCATACAGTCTGCTGACCGGAGCACATGCTCTCGACATCGGTCCGAAAGCCGGAGTCGCCGAAACCGTCAAAGCGATCTTCGAAAAACCCATCATCCCGATCGCCAGCCGTGTCGCCGATGTTCCATCTCGCGTGTCGACCGTTTTTGAAATGGCCCTTGCAAAACAAGTCGACCGCCGATGGAGATCCGCCGGCGAAATGCGCGAGGCTCTGCTGAACGCCGTCGGCTAGATGGAGCTCCCGCGAGAGTCAATTAACCATCATTCTTAAATCGTCTTAGTTACTTTGGAAAGAGACCGTGGCTCGTCGGGGTCAAGACCTTTCGCTGCGGAAAGGTGCGCGGCGAAAAGTTGAGCCGGGACGATGAAGGGAATCGGCGAGAGGATCTCATCGATCTCGGCCGGAAGCTTGATGGCGTGTGTCGCGAGCTTCGCTATCTCATCCTCGTTCGTGATCGTCAGCGAATCGGCGCCGAGTTCACGCACCCGATTGAGCAGATCCGAGCTGCTTTGTTTGGTGACGCCGGTTGGTGCAAACAAGATCACAGGGAAGCGCCGTTCGATGATCGCCAGCGGACCATGGAAGAAGTCGGCGGAGGAAAATCTCTCGGCCACCACGTAACACGTCTCCATTAACTTCAATGCGAGCTCGTAAGAATTGCCGTAATTCATCCCGCGACCGACGACCACGCAGTTCTCCATGAACACATAACGTTGAACCACTTCTTTAACTGTAGATTCTAGCTCCAGCGCTTTCTGCGTGAATTCCGGTATTTTATGAAACTCAAGTCGCCTGTCTCCGATCGCTCCAGCCAGAAGGTAGAAGTGAAGCATTTGACCGGTGTAGGTCTTCGTTGCCGCGACACTTTTCTCCCGGCCGGCATGGATGAGCAAGGTTTCGTCCGCGATCTTCGCCATCGTCGATGCGCTTTCATTCGTGATCGCGATCGTGAAGGCTCCGAAACCTTTCGATTGTTCGAGCACGTAATTTATGTCGTCGCCCTCGCCGGACTGCGATACTCCGATGACGACTGCTCGCTTGAGTCGAAGCTTCGCGTTGTAAAGCGTAAAGACCGACGGGGCACAAAGCGACACCGGTATTCCGGTCGTGACTTCGAGCAGATAGCGGCCGAACAACGCCGCGTTGTCGGAGCTTCCGCGTGCGACCAGGATGATAAGATCGATATCTTTCTGACGCAGGAAATCGCCGAGCTTGATCATTCGTTCACGCTCGGCGGCGATGGTGCGTTCGAGAACCTGCGGCTGCTCCGCGATCTCTTGAAGCATTAAAGACATAGTTTTTTCGATGGGTAATTCAGACGTGTTGATGATAACACCTTAGGGGACGACCATGAATTCACGGCCCACATTTCGCCAAACTCAATTAAGCCGAAGGTAACAGTTCACGCCGGATTAACCGGGTCTTCGGCGTCGATGATCCTTTCCTCCGACATCTCCGTGAGCACGGAATTAATAGCTCCTCCGAGCAGAAGCGCAAGTCCCGTGATGTACATCCAGAGCATGAGAATGATAACCGCGCCAAGCGAGCCGTACGCTTTGTTGTAGCTGTTGAAGTAATGAAGATACAGCCTGAATAGAGCTCCGAAGATTACCCAGACCAGGATCGCCGTGATAGAGCCCGGACTGATCCACACCCAGTGGAACTGCTTGAAACTGGGAAGCCAACTGTAAACGACTGCGGTCGACAGTATCATTACAATGATGATCGCGATCCATTGGATTCCGGAAATGAGCCAGGGTGAAGTAACCTCCATTCCCATGCCTGCCAGCGCCGCCTTCACCAATGTCCATCCGGCAGTTACAGCCGCCAATCCAATGGCGAGGAGAAGAATGAACAAGAAGGTCAAGAGCAGCGACTGGAGTTTAGTCTTCCACCACGAACGGGTCTCTCTCACCTCGTAGACACGGTTGAGAGCGATGCGGAGACTGTCGACTCCGGCGGAAGCCGACCAGAGTGTAATAAGGATTCCCAGTGTCAGTTTGCTGCCGGAGCTGCTTTCGATGATCTCGTCCATCGTTGTCCGCACGAGCTCGTACGCGCTGGTCGGCATAAGCTGAGCGAGATACACATAAAGTTCGCTGCGGAGATTGTCGGTCGAATTCAGTACTATCCCGAAGAGCGTGACCAGAAAAAGAAGCAGAGGAAAAAAGGCGAATGAAAAATAAAATGCGACCTGTGCCGAAGCGCTCATGACATCGGTTTCGAAAAACTTGTCATAAAGTTTTTTAAAAAACACCTTCCACTTAAATTCCGAAAAGAATGACATATTCCAATTATCGAAACCGATCCGCTTCAAGGCAATAAAATTTTCTACTGAATGTCGGATCTGTACATTCGAGGGACGCGGCGATTGACGCCGCAGGTGATTTCGTACGAGATAGTGTCAGTCGCCCTCGCCAGATCTTCCGCTTTAATACTCGCGTCGCCGTCGGTGCCGATCAGAGTGACCACGTGTCCGATCTTAATACCCGCGACTCCAGTCACGTCGAGTGTGGTCCAGTCCATCGATATCCGGCCGATCACCGGCACGGCCACTCCGTTCACGATCGCACGGCTTTTGTTTGAAAGAGTTCGACTGTATCCATCCTGATAGCCGATCGGGATCGTCGCGATCACGGATTCATGCACTGTGGTGAATGTTCTCCCGTAGCCGACGGTCTCGCCGGTCGGAACCGTTTTTAGATGAGCGATCTTAGTATGCAGAGACATCACCGGCTTGAGTTCCGGCTTGTCGATATTCGGAGGCAGGACGTCTCCGCCTAATCCGTAAAGTACTCCGCCGAGTCTTACAAGGTTGCTGCGAGAGGATGGGTGAGCAACGGCTCCGGGAGAGTTAGCCATATCGAGATATGCCGGTCGGAATCCTTTTTCTCGGAACGTTGCGACCGCCCGGTTGAATCGTTCGATCTGAAGATCGGTAAAATCGTTTTGCCCGAGATCGTCGGCCGACGCGAAATGCGTCATCATTCCTTCAACCCTCAAATGTTCCATCGGCAGGAGAGCGTCAGCGAATTCCGCCACTTGATCGAACCGCACTCCGATACGTCCCATGCCGGTATCGATCTTTATGTGGATCGAAATGTCGCTGCCGCGCTCGGCGGCCGCCGCATTGAGGATCGCCGCTTTTTCGATTTGATAAACGACCGGCGTGAGACCGTAGTTGAGGGCGAGCGTCTCTTGTCCTTCCCAGAATCCTCCGAGGCAAAGGATCAACTTTCGGATGCCGGCCTTCCGCAACTCGACGCCTTCTTCCGGCAGTGCGACTCCGAACCAGTCGACGCCTTCTGCCTCCAGCCGCTTTGCGCACTCGACGGCACCGTGTCCGTAGGCATCGGCTTTCACGACCGCCATGTATTTGGTATCGCCGATAAACTTCTTTGCGGCGTGAAAATTTGCGGCAAGATTATCCAGATTGATCTCGGCCCAAGTAGGCCTTTGAGATATGAGTTCGGTCATTTGATGGGGCAAAGTGGCTTGATTCTAAGGTGAAAAGTTTCTTTAAGTGTCTCGCTATAGACCGCTGAGAGATTACTTTTAGTTTGCTGAGAAATTACTTTCAGATCATTCAAACTCTGCTTTAAGTGTCTCGGCGCCGACCGCTAAAGTAATACTCTATAGCGGAATATTGCCGTGCTTTTTCGGCGGGTTCGAGTCTCGTTTGTTTTGAAGTAAAGACAGTGCCCGGATTAGCTTTGGCCTCGTCATTGAGGGTTCGATAACCTCGTCAATATAACCACGCTCGGCAGCGACGTACGGATTCGCAAACTTTTCATTGAACTCGTTAACGATCCGCTGCCGGTTCTCCTCAGGATTTGTAGTATCGGCGAGCTCTTTCCTATAAAGAATCCCCACCGCACCTTCAGCTCCCATCACCGCGATCTCGGCCGTTGGATATGCGAAGTTGATATCGGTACGAATGTGCTTGGATGCCATCACACAGTACGCACCGCCGTAAGCCTTTCGCGTGATCACCGTGATCTTCGGGACGGTCGCTTCTGCGAATGCATAGAGAAGCTTTGCTCCGTGCCGGATGATTCCCAGATGCTCCTGATTCACGCCCGGAAGAAATCCCGGGACGTCCTCGAACGTAATAAGCGGAACGTTGAAGCAATCGCAAAATCGAACAAAGCGTGCGGCCTTCACCGACGCGTCGATATCAAGAACGCCCGCGAGGAACGCCGGCTGATTTGCTACGATGCCGACCGAGCGGCCGCCGAGCCTCGCGAATCCGATAACGATGTTGGGAGCGTAATGCTCCTGGACCTCGAAAAAATATCCTTCGTCCACGACCGGCTTGATGATGTCTCGAATGTCGTACGGCTGATTCGATTCGGCCGGCACGACAGAGTTCAGCGAAGCATCGGCTCGATCCGAAGGATCACTTGTCGGAACGAACGGCGGATCGTCGAGATTGTTTGACGGGATGAATGAGAGCAGCTCGCGTGTGATACGTAGTGCGTGCTCGTCGGAATCGGCTGCGAAATGCGCGACGCCCGATTTCACGTTGTGCGTCATCGCACCGCCGAGCTCGTCCTTCGTCACTTCTTCGTGAGTCACTGTCTTGATGACATCGGGCCCGGTGATGAACATGTACGACGTGTTCTTCACCATGACATTGAAGTCGGTGATCGCCGGTGAATATACGGCACCGCCGGCACAAGGGCCGAGGATGCAGCTGATCTGCGGAATGACGCCGCTCGCCAAAGTGTTTCGCAGGAAGATGTCAGCGTAACCGCCGAGACTGACGACGCCTTCCTGGATTCGAGCTCCGCCCGAGTCGTTGAGCCCGATCACCGGAGCACCGGTCTTCATCGCGAGATCCATGATCTTGCAGATCTTCTGCGCGTGCGTTTCGGAAAGCGATCCGCCGAAGACGGTGAAGTCCTGGGCGAATACAAAAACCTCGCGTCCATCGACGAGACCATGTCCGGTGATCACTCCGTCGCCGAGTATCTTTTGATTCTCCATCCCGAAATCCGTCGAACGATGGACGACGAACTTGTCGAACTCTTCGAAACTTCCATCGTCCAGGAAAAAGTCGATCCGTTCGCGGGCGGTCAATTTCCCGCCGGCCCTCTGCTTTTCGATTCGCTCAGGCCCACCACCGAGTTCGGCCTGGCGAGATTTTTCTTTCAAAAGCTCGATCTTGGTCATCGCACGAGTTTCAGGTTTCATATAAGTTCCGGTGAGACGTCATGTCATTTTAGCGTAAATCGAGAGGTGTGCAATGATGGGTAGTGTCGGCCCAATCAGGGAATCTACTGACAGGGATGAAGGAGTTGAAAGGGATTCTGAGAATCAGAATTTCACGATCCTTTTCATCGCCTTAATCCCTGTATTAATTTTCGACCGGGTGGCAAACTTGTTTTCGAAATGGATCCTGTAATCCGAAAGATCGTCAGTCGCGATAACGAGCAACTCAAACTTGCCCGGCGCGTTCGTGACGGCCGGGAAGACTCGAAGATCTTTCTCGAAGGCGTCCGGCTCATCAGCGAAGCGGCCCGCGCACGTATCGTGACTGAAAAGGTTTTTGTCGCGTCGAGCTTTCTCGATGAGATGTCGGAAGACGACATCATCGCGTGGCTGAATCCGCGCCATATCTTTGAGGTTAACGATTCGATGCTTCAATCGATCGCGGATACGAATAACTCGCAAGGCGTTGTCGCGATCGCCGCGCGACCGGCGACTGGCCCTGACATGATAGGGGTAGTAGCGACGAGTTCGACACCTGTCGTCGTCCTTCTCAACAAGATAAACAACCCGTCGAATCTCGGAGCCGTCATTCGCTCTGCCGAAGCTGCGGGTGTCGCGGGTCTGATCACGTCAGAAGGCTCGGCGGATGCGATGTCGCCAAAAGCTCTCCGTGCTGCGATGGGCTCGAGTCTGAGACTGCCGTTGTGGACCGACGTGTCGCTCGACGAAGCACTCGAATGGGCCGCGGGCAAAAAGCTTCGCACGGTCGCCGCGGATATCAGCGGTGCGAGATCTTACACGGAGATCGATTGGCAGATCGCGCGGATGCTCGTGTTCGGATCCGAAGCCCACGGTCTGGACGAAGAAGACCTGACGAAGATCGAGGAACGGATCGTTATCCCGATGGAGAAGGATGTAGAGAGTTTGAATCTGGCGGTCGCTGCCGGCGTGGTTCTATTCGAAGCCCGCCGGCAGAATTCTGTTCGCTAACGTGCCGGCAAGGTGTTCATGTTAGCAGATGCGTTGCTGTTCGAATTCGCAGATGTATTCGAAGAAGCATTCGCGGTGCTCAAATCTTTTGCAAAACTTTCGGTCGCTTGCGGGCTTTCGATGATCGCAAGAGCCATCGAGATCTCGCTCGCCAAAGTATTCGCGTTATTCGGATCAGCGGTCGCTAACTTATTTCGAGCGTCGACGAACGCCCGCTTTGCTTCCCAATATTTTCCCGTCAACAAAAAGGCACGACCCAGCAGAAAATAATCCTCGGCGATCTGCGGGCTCGCCGCATTGGCAAGAATATATTTCGCAGGATCTTTGTCGACGAGCCTTCGCCCTTCTTCGAATCCGGTAAGCGGAACGTTATTACTCTTCATTTCCGTCAGGACCGGAGTCTGGGCGACCGGTGCTTCCGGTTGCGACGAAAGCCAGAAGTAATACGCTCCGGCTCCGATGACTGAACCGAGAAGCAGAAACAAAACGGCAGACAATACTTTTGAGATCGAGCTCGGAGATCGATCATCGACCATCTGACTCGGGGCGGCGACGTACGCGGTCTCAGTCGCGGGCATCGGAGACGCAGGAACGATCACGCTCGACGACGAATAGTTTCCAAGATCGACCGGCGCATCGTCTTCACGAATCTCATCCGTCTCATCCATCAGATAAGAACCATCGTCGAGGTTGTCGATCGCGATCGTATCACTCGTCGAGAACACGTCTTCATTACCGATCGAGACCGTATCGCCGTTTGCAAATGCGTCCTCATCTTCGTTGATCGGGACCGTATCGCTCGACGAGAACACTTCCTGTGCTTCGACTTGGGCCGGAGAATCAAACGGCGAACGTGCCGATGCTATCGTCGGTTCCTCGCCATCTCCCGCAACAGCAGCAGAAGAGAATTCTTTTGCACGTTCGCCGGCGACACGAACTACGACCGCTGTAAGATTGTCTTCAGCTCCGCGTGCGTAACAGATCTCTTTAACACGATCGCAAATGCTTTCCGGACTACTGTTCTCAAGCAGCCCGCCGATCTCGGCGTCGTCGATGTGACGCGTAACACCATCCGAACAGAGAAGGAACGTCGTCCCCGGCTCGACCATGATGGTCTTCAGATCGATCTCGACATCTTCCTCCGCACCGAGCGCTCGACTGATAACGTTCTTACTCGGATGATGTGCGGCTTGTTCGGCCGTCATCCTGCCGGCTCGCACTTCCTCTTCGACAACCGAATGGTCGTGCGTCTCGCGAAGGAGATTGCCGTTATGATCAAGCCGGTACGCACGCGAGTCGCCGACGTGTCCGATAGTCGCGATCGATCCGTTGAGATGAAGTGCGACGATCGTTGTGGCCATCGATGCAAGTTGCGGCAGATCGTTCGCCATTTGATGGATCGCGGAATTCGCCCGCTCGATCGCAAGACGCATCACGTCTTCCGCATCGTGATCTTGAGACTGATTGATGAATGCCTCGCCAAGGATCTCGACAGCCATCTGCGACGCTACATCGCCGGCCTGAGCTCCGCCCACTCCGTCTGCGACCGCGTAGACACCGCGCTCTTCCAGAACGAGGAACGAGTCCTCGTTCTCCGGACGCTTATCACTCAAGCCGCGGTCTGAAACGGAAGCCGCCGTAATGTTAAAGTTATTCTCCATCTAAGAGTCTCCGGGCGACGTGAAATGGTACCGCAATGTTAATTGGTTAAGGTAAAGCGTCAACTTCTGCCTGCCGGCGATCCATTGCGTTTCGATGCGAGAACGCCATCAGCATACCGAGCATCACAAAACTGGTTATCAACGAGAACCCACCGTGGCTGACGAATGGGAGGGTAATTCCGGTCATTGGTAATGCTCGGGTGATTCCGCCAATGTTGACGAGCGCTTGAAAGCCGATGAAAGCCGAGAGTCCGATCGCGCAAAGTTTGCTGAACATGTCTCGACAGTCTAAAGCCGTTCTTACTCCAGCGCTTACCAGCACAATTAGCGCAAAGGTTATCAACAAACCTCCGAAAAGTCCAAGCTCTTCCGCGAGTGCTGCGAAGATGTAATCGGAGTCTGCGACGGGTATCAATTCAGGATATCCGAGACCCAATCCGCGTCCGGTCGTACCACCCGAAGCGAGTCCAAACGTAGCCTGCGCGGGTTGGAAAGCGAGCACATCAAACCACGCGTCGATGTTGATCGTTCGCTGCAGATCCGGATCGTCGGCGACCATCTGCGGGATCGACGGATCTTTCTGCACGAGCTTCTTGTAATAGTCGTCGTAGTCGTCTTTCCACCACGAAGTTTCAGGAGTTGGCGGATTAAAACCGTCGAGCCAGAGGTGAAATCGCTGTTGGATGCGATCCGGCAAAACTGCTTTCACCGGTTTTGCGAGTGTAGGTAGAAGTGGAATCTTCGCTTGCGTATTCTCCGGTAGCGCCCCGACGACGAGCACGCCGACCATAAGGAGCACGGTGCCGACCAAAACGAACCGTTGCGAGAATCTGCGCACCGCGATCAGATACAGCGTTGCGTAAACTCCGCTGAAGACCATCATCTGACCGAAGTCTTTCAGAACGAAAAATGGCACGAAGGGAAGTGCGGCCATGAAGACAAGCGGCACGATGTCTTTCGCACGCGGCAAGCCCCAGTACGTCTTCGCGAGATTCTTGTAAAGGACTGCGAGTATCGCCGCGAATCCGATCAGGAACGGGATCTTCGACGGTTCCCACGGAGTCATGTTGCCGATCGATTTTCCGGCGCGTGAAGTTATCGCCGCGACAAACAGCGGACCGAGCGTGAGCAGTACGATCAGGAATCCGTTCTTCTGCAGGATATCGAGGACTTTCTCCCGCTTGATCAGAAGCAGCGCGGCGATCATTCCTAAAATTCCGAGAATCGGATTGATCGTTTTTCCCGAAAGCAAAACTGCCGTCAGATCTTCTTCGGATGGTCGCGGAGTTTCGGTTGAAAGATCGACCGGCGAAGGCGGCGTAGCGGGCAGACCCATGATCTGCTTTTTCTCCGCCGAATAATTCTCCTGAATGTAATGAAGCTGCAGCGACTTTATCTTTTCCTGTCGCGCTTCTGCTTTATCCTTTCGCGAAATGTATTCGGGATCGCTGAACAAACGATATTGGATCGTGAGTCCGATCGAGAAGAGAAGTACGGCCGATGTGTAGAGCGTCCAGTTGCCTTGAAACTTCGCGAATCGCTTTAAGAATATCGGAAGTATCGCAAGAAGTGTCAGCAGTCCGACATTTCGAAACGCCGTGATGGATGAAGTCTCATACCCGCGGATCAATCCACCGTAATAGATCGAATAATGCGAGATCGCCGTCAGCACGACGATCAGCACGAGTATGAAAAAATGTGATGAGGTTCTGTTCTTCAAAGCTCAATATCGTTAGGCCAACCATTACTGCGGATTTTTTAACCGCAGATGACGCAGACAACGCCGATCAAGAAAACGATCTATCTGTTCTTATCCGCGTCATCTGCGTCACCTGCGGTTGAACGCCTCTGCCACACGAATCACGAAGCTACGGTCGCTTCTTTTTCGCCGGTTTAGCCGCCGTCGGTTTGATCGGCTGCACTTTCGGCTTGTACTGATCGCCTAAAATTCCAAGCTCACGCGCTTTCAAGATCACGTTAGCCGCGATCGGAGCCGCCGTACGCGCGCCGTATCCGCCGCCCTCGACTACGACGGCGATCGCAACCTGCGGCCGCTCGAGCGGGGCGATCGTGATAAACCAACTGTCAGTCCGTTCGTACATGAGCGGAACTTCATAGTCCTCGTATTTACCTTGCGCGTTTTTCCTTCGACGCTTTTCAGTCTTCAGTTTTCCGGTCTTTTCGTCGTACAACAGCGCTTGTTTCTCAGCCGTTCCCGTTTTTCCACCCGTCCGAATTCCGGTGCCCGCGAGTTTTGCCGAAATCACGGTCCCGGTTCCGCCGGGCTCTTCAGTCACCGTCGACATGATCGTCCGGATCTGCGCCGCTTGCTGCGGCGAGAGAACCTGCGAGAACATCTGCGGCGGTTGATCGAACTCGATCCGCGGCTTCATTAGTTTGCCCTCGAGATTCGCCGGGATCGACGCGATCATCGCCATCTGAAACGGAGTCATCTGTCCGGCGTATCCTTGTCCCATTCCTTGCAGCCCGAGATCGTAAAGCGAAATATCTTTCCCCGTAACGATCGTCGATTGTTGCGGAGCGATCGCACCTGCGATCGACGGATTGCTCGTGTTCAAAACGTTCGGGAAAAACTTTTGCATGAGCGCGTCTTCCGGCGTGTCGACAGGATTTATTCCAACTAGCAGCGCTGTTTCTCGGAGCCGTTCCCGTCCGAGTGCGATCGCGAGTTGAGAAAAATATTGATTACTCGAAACCTGATACGCGAACTGAATGTTCTTTTCCTGACATCCGCCATCGCACGCACCCGCGACACTTCCGTCTTCGCCGAGCTTCTGAGTCGCATCGACGATCGGTCGGGAATTCGGCGTCGGTTTGAATCCGCCCGGATAGCTCGCGAAAAGTGAATCCTGTTTTCCGGCCCGAAACGCGGAGATCATCGTGAACGTTTTGAATGTCGAACCTGGAACATAAAACTCGCGCGTCGCGCGATTGAGCAAGGGTTTATCTCGCTTATTGCCTTCGAGCTTCAGGTAATCCTCGAGGTTCTGCGCTTCGGCGAGATTGAACGAAGGATTCGAATACATCGCGAGGATATCGCCGGTCTGCGGATTCAACACGACGATCGCGCCTTTTTTTCCTTCGAGCTGACTTGCGATATAAGCTTGAAGATCACGATCGATCGTGACCTTTACATCCTTTTGCTCTTCTTCCTTTCGTTTGATCTTCGTCAAAACTTCCCAGGCTTCGGGCATAGGATCCGCCGCTTTCTTGTAAAGCGTTCGTTCGAGTCCCGGAGTTCCGCGCTCGGTTCCGAGAAGATGAGCCATCTCTTTCTCAAGAGCAAAATTGCGAACGATATCGCCGTCGCTATTTAGTTTGTAGTAAGCGAGCGAGGCGGGAAGTGCACCGGTTCGATCGAGCATCCAGCCGCGGAGATTTGCAGCGGACGTCCTTCGCGTTCGCATGTCCTTGTACGCGAGTGCCTGAAATTCCTCATTCGAATCTTCGGCGAAATACGTCCAGTAAACCTGGAAGCCAAAGACTCCAAATGCGAGAAGTATAAAGACGAACTGCCAAAGTCGAATGCTTCGATTCGCGATCGTTTGCGTAAGACGTCGCTTTACCTCTTTCGGGAGATCTCGTTCGTACAGAAATTTTGGTCGATTAAAGTTGTCGTAGAACGTTAGGACGAGAAAACCGAGAAGTACTCCGACGCCGATGATGTAGACGATGCTCAACCCCGCCGGCGTGCGCTCCAACACTTGTCCGCCGAATATTGATTCGGGGCGAAGTTTGTTCCAATCAAATTGAATTAGAGTTAACAGCAGCATAGCGACGAGTATTTTCTTTTCGTGTTGTTTCGTGTGGTTAGTGTGTTTCGTGGTTCTGATTTAGTCGTTCTCTCATGAAAGCCCAAAGCCCAACCACGAAACACACTAACCACACGAAGAAAGCCACGAACAAAACGATCACTCCTTACTATCCGACTCGGTTGTTTCTTCTCGCGGAGAATCCGTCTTCACCGCCGGCTTCAGAACTTCGGACGACCTCGTCGCAAACTGAAAGTCTCCGATATTAAAAGCCTCGGTCGGAGCATCCGACGAAACTTCATCGAAGACTTCCGGCATCGGAGTATTAAGCAGCGTGAATTCGATCGCGACGTCGATCGAGCCAAACTTCACTTTATCTCCGCCGAAAATCTCGATCGCCTTTCCATACGCGATACGTTCTTCGTTGAGGTAAGTTCCGTTCGTCGAGCCCGTGTCGGCGATGACGAGTTTGCCTTCGGAGCTCAGCATGAGCGACGCGTGCATTTTCGAAACGCTGGCGTGATCGAGTGCGATGTCGTTCGCTTTCGTGCGACCGATCGACAAACGTCGTCCTTGTTCGAGATCGAATCTCTTCTCGACCGGTCCGGTGCCGAGATTGTACTTTGCGATCAATTCTCCGTGATGTTTTGCCGTCGGATTCGAAATCTTCGCCATGTCCGTCTCGATCCCTGGCGGTATCAAGTCGGAGACTTTAGCCGACGGGACCGTGACATTCAATTCTCGTTCGCCGCGTTCCTCATCGAACCGGTCATAGCTCACAAAAAGCTTCACGCCTTCCGTAAAGTAATCGGGCTTAACTTCGAGTTTTAAAGGAGCGTAGGTGTAGTAACGATTGTCGCTGATGAAATCGACGGCGGCGGTGAGCAGTTCGTTCTCGAGCTTCTTCAGCGCATCTTCAGCATCAGTCGAGAACTTGTCCCACTGCATCTTCAGCGTCACATTATGCGGGACAAAATTCCGACCCTCTTCATCCTGTCGGATCTCGGATGTGAGAAGCGTCTTCATCCGCTCGATCAGACCGCTCGTCGCGAGGCTGTCCGCGGGTTTCCAGCCGCGGCCGGTGAGCTTGTCGACCATGTCACCGATCCGTGTAAGCGCACCTTGGACGAACCAGTCAGGCGAGATGTTCTTCTTTGGAGACTCGGTGTTATCCGGCATGCAAAAACGAGTTACGAGATGTCTGCGAAATTTGTTGCCATTCTAGCACCACAAATCCTGTTTCGTCATTGGTAACCGGGTTTCGGGTTTCGGGCTTTGGGCTTTGGTCTTCGGTCTTGGATTGCTAGTCTGTACCAAAGACCAAAGACCAAAGACCAAAGACCAAAGACCAAAGACCAAAGACCAAAGACCAAAGACCAAAGACCGTGACAAGTTTCGCCTGGATCATCATCATCGTATTGTTGCTCACGCTTCTCGGCACCGCTGCACTCGCACTTGTAACTCTGAAATATTACTGGGGCGAGCGCGGACAACCGCCGATGACGGGCGAAGATCGCAAGCGACAACTCGAGGAAGAACTTCGTCTGCGCACAAAGCAGATCGAGCACGCGGAAAAAAATCCGATCGTCACCCGCAAGCCGAGCTTTTGGGATAACACGAAAGTTAGGTGAATTAGAGCGGTCGGAAAGTGTATTGAATACTCTGCTCGTCGTCGATGGCAAGAAAATTTCGCCGCTTCGGAAGAAACGAGATCTTTCTCGCGGCCGCTATGGCGATATCGGTCAGTCCATCGGGAAGTTGCTTATCGGGAACGATGGATCCGACCGATCCGTTCGCGAGAAACTTGATCCGGAGTACGACTGCAAGTCCGGCAGCTTCTTTCGGGATCCGAGCCGATAGAAAATCGGTGTCCTTCCAGTACAGAGTAAGCGGGTAGGTCGTGCTTCCGAGAAACATGGATTCGGCGGCCGCAGAACTCTTCACGCCTTCATCTCCGAGCGTTACCGGCGAGCCGTCTCCGATCTCCTTTCCGTCGGTTGCGGTGAAATTCAAAGACTCGAAAAATTGAGTCAGATCGAGTTTGTCGTACGCATAATGCGAAACGGCGAGCTCGACCCAACGAGCCGGAGTTGTTTGATTCGGAAAGATCCATCGCGTGATCCGTTTCGATGTGAAGCGAATCGAATCCGCTTCGCCCACACGAACCGTCTGTTCTTCGAATCGATCTCCTTTGCGCAATTCCGCCAGCCGATCGTCCAACTTTCGCGGCGAATAACTGACGATCTTTCCGCCGCAGTTCACCTGCGTCGCGCTCCGACGCGGCCCGGCGATCGTCACTTCGTAGACGACGTTCCTGGCGTACGCGAGATACGTCACGCTCTTCAACTCGCCGCAGATCGAAGGCACCTGATGAACGGTCGGCATTTTCGGAAGCAGAAATGAGATCTTCCGATCCGAGACCTTATAGCGTTCCCAGACGACGGGTGCAGTCGAACCGGTTTGAGCGAATGCGCCGGCAGTTATTAAAAGCAGAGCCGCGAGTGTGGCGAGAATTCTATTCATGTCGCGTTTTTGTGAGTAAATCTTCGAAAAAGTCTACCACGATAGAAGACGCCGATTCATTCGTTGGACGACGCCGGTCTTCGGCCGCGTTAGCGGACCAATGAATTTTGCCGTGGCCTTGCCGATTCATTCGTTGGAGGACGCCGGTCTTCGGCTGCGTTAGCGGACCAAGGAATTTAGCCATGGCCTTGCCGATTCATTCGTTGGACGACGCCGGTCTTCGGCCGCGTTAGCCGACCAATGAATTTAACCGTGGCCTTGCCGATTCATTCGTTGGACGACGCCGGTCTTCGGCCGCGTTAGCGGACCAATGCATTTAGCCGTGGCCTTGAGGCCACGGTAGGCGGACACAAGATCTCGTCGCGTAGCGACGACTGCGATTCAGTCGTCGCTACGCGACGCGTTCACGAACCGATCTTCCGTGGCCTGAAGGGCCACGGTTAAATTCATGCGATCGCTACGCGATGCCAATAAAATTCGATTGCTGGAATTAGAACTCGAGAGGGGGGCTGTCGCCACGATTTAGTAAATCGTAAAAGTATATTCGCGCGTGATGACGACGCTGACCGGGATGCCGTTCACGCGTTTGGGCAGGAACACGATCCGCTTCGCAGCCGCCATCGCCTGCTCGGTTAGTCCGTCAGGGAGAAACGTCACGGGAACGACGCTCCCGACATTCCCGTTGGCAAGAAGCGTGATCTTCAATCGCACAGCTCCCTGGACTTCGGTTTTCCTCGCGAGTTCGGTATAGCGAGCCGGGGGCTGAGAGATCGCCCTGTATGGATCCGACCTTACCGGCGCCGGAGAAGCCGAACCCGGCCCATTGGTTAAAGAGCCCGATCCCGATCCCGAACCGTTCCCCGCACCAGTGCCTGATCCGGAACCAGGTGTCGTGCTTGCCGGTACTTTGCCCGGGCCGGGCGGGAGCGCCTCAAACTTCGAAACTCGAGGCGTGATCACCGGAACGACACCATCACCGATCTCTTTCCCATCCTTCGCCGAGAACTCGAACGATTTCAGAAACCTGTCGAAGTCCGGCGTTTCGCCCGGATAGTGATGCACGGCGAGCTCGATCCATCGATCGCGGTTGTCGACTTCCGAGATCACCACCCGCGTCCATTTGTCCGACGCGAAACGAATCGCCTCTCGCCCCCCGATCTTCGTCTTCTGGCTACGCACCTCGGCGTCCGACTTCGTAAACTCTTCGATCCGCTTCTGAAGCGTGCCCTTGCCGAACGGAGTGACCGTTCCCTCGCACTCGTATCCGACGTTCTTCGGCAACTTCTCGTACACGCCGAGCTCGTAAACCACACCCTCGGCGAAAACATAAAATCTCGACCACCCCAGCTCAGTGCACCGATCCGTCTTATCATCCCGCACCGGCATCTTCGGCAACATCACCGACACCCCATCCCTCGCAACCCCATACCGCTCCCAAACCATCGCCACCGACTGCTGCGAGTACGAAGCAATGTTGAAGAGAAGGATTAGAACGAGGGAGTGAAGAAGAATTTTCATGATCGATAATGTTTTACATTCCTAAGCGACAGGAGGCAACAACACTCTTAAAGAAAGGAAAAGAGTTCGAAATCGGTACGAACAGGAGGTCGACAGGCAAAAAAATTGTATAGGAAAACCTGCAGACACGCGGCTTCGAATTCTAGTCTAGCCGCGATCGACGGTCTCGTTAACTCGGGCCAGGTGGATTCCCAACTTAACAAGAAAGTAGTAGAAGCCGACATTACTCAAGGTGAACAAACGGCGGCTTGGGAGCTCGTTGGGTTTTACTAAATCTTGCCGACAACTCAGCAAGTGGTCGAGGAGAACAACGCAATCTTCCGGCAGATCCCCGAACTGTGGAAGGAAGAATGTTCTTGTTACTTTCTGAGACCTTACGGCATTTAAGACGGCTTCAACGGATTCGCGGTCCATTCCAGCACCTTCATGCTGCTCGGCAAATGTCGATAGCTTTACTATTGGGCAGTAACCGATGGAGGGAATTGTAGACCGGGGATTTGCGCTACTGTTGTCACATGAGTTCGTAATTACCATTACCGGGCCGAGTTCAACCCGCGTATCAGGAAGGTTGCAAACGGGCATATCGCGAAGACCGTCTCCTTGAAAAATCGTCGAGTCACCTAAATCTCCCGGTGCATACAATTTCTTATCGAACTGCGGCGGGAACTGACTAAGTCCAGAAAACAACTGTCTTTGTGACTCGGGAGAAAGATACTGAGGTAGGTATCTCTTAAAGTCATCAAAATCGCTCATACATTTCGAAGAACCGGTCTCGCGTGGTGAGGGCGAATTCTGCTGGAATTTCAACCTCGTCTTCTGTGAAGTAATCTACCAGCCTGCGAAGCGCGTAGGCTATAGAGTTGGAAGGAGTAAATTCAGACAAAAACTTGATGTTTGTGTTGCTGGCAGTCTTAAACTCTAACACCATGTCCGAATCTGGAATACGAGGCTGGAACGCATAAGGAAGCAGAGCACCAGCGAAGATTGCGGCTGTAAGGGCCGTTGTCGGGGAAACTCGAAAACTCGACGACTCGCTTGAATATTCTTGAATCATACTCCATCTCCATAAACCGGCTCAAAAGACTGCAAGAACTCGTGTTTAAGCAAAGCAAAAAAATGGGTTTTCTCAATTGAATGGGTGATCTCTAGAAACGTCTCGGGATTCTCCAGGAAAGGGACCTCTTCAGCCATAAAGCTAACATCAATATCGATTAAAGATCCAGTATATGTAGAACCGTCGGCTTCTTTAACTGCAACCTCGCCGGCAATCTGTAGAATTGTCTTAAATCCGTTGTCCTCGTCAAATACGGTTCTGAAACTTGTTTCTGGGTTCGTCACATCCAAATCGTTGATCCTTACATTGAAATTTATGTCCTTTAGGATTTGGTTGGCAAAAACATTTCGATACCTGAGACCAATACGGGCTACTCCGGAGACGAGATTTGACGACTTGATGGCTTCCAAAACTGACAAAATCTCACTCTTGTAATTGTCCCAACCGGGATAAGGTTCAATCGAATTTATCGATAGTATCCTTGGACCAATTTGAACGACAAAGGTGTCACGCTTCGCTCGGTAGTGAGGTTGAAAAAATAAGTCCGGGTCAGAGTCTCTGACCGATTCGGGAAGTTGTGTAATAGGTAGCGGTTCGAAATTCGCGTACTTCTCCTTTAGTGCATTGTAACTAATACCAAAAACCGCGCCGGGTGGAAACGTCGATTCAAATCGCACCTCGAATATAGCTTCCTTAATCGGACAATTCTTTAATTTAATCGGTAGCTCATTCATCCTTCATTGGTACAGCGTGAGTCCAGCGTATCACGAGAAATAAAAGCTTGTTCAGGACTTCTTATTGGTCGTAAGTCTCGCGCACTTCGGGTTCGCTAGTCAACAAAGAGGCCGAAAGCTAACTACACTCCCCCGAACTTTCAACCTATAATGTCGTATTGAGGTAAGTACTTTCCCCGGGGCGACATGCGTGAACTTTCATTAACTAATTGCAGGCTGGATAAGCGGTACGATGTGCAGCATGAGCTTGGGCGGGGGAGCTATGCTGAGATCTTTGTCGCGCATGACACGATGGCGTCGACGACTTCGCCGCATAAGTGTGACGTGATCAAGGCTCTGAACGTGTTCCTGCAGAATGATCTCGATCCCGATCTCGAACGCACGCTTGTAGAGAATTTTCAGAATGAGGCGATCGCGCTTGATCGCGTCCGTCACCCGAACATCATCAGTCGTCTCGGTCATGGAACCGCACGCGATCTTGTCGGGACGGTTTTTCATTATCTGGTTCTCGAATATCTCGAGGGCGGAGATATGCAGAAGGCTGCACGGGTTGGCAATCTTTCGTTCAAGCAATCGTTCAAGTACATCGAGCAAGTTTGCGCCGGGCTTCGTCACGCACACCGGCACAACGTGATCCATCGCGACATCAAACCGCAGAATCTGTTGCTGACGAAAGATCGCGAGACGGTGAAGATCGCCGACTTCGGCGTCGCGCGTCTGAATCTGTCCGACACTCCGATCACGCGAGTCGGAACAAACATCTACGCACCGCCGGAACACAGTCCGTTGAATTTCGATGAGAACGGTCACATGACGGTCGTCGCTCTGACGCCGGCGGCGGACATTTATTCGCTTGCGAAGTCGGTTTACACGCTGATCACGGGCGAGGCTCCGCGTGCGTTTGCGAATCAGCAGATAACGGACCTGCCGCTGACATGGCGGGACAAAGAATGGTCCGAAGATCTGAAGCGTGTTCTGATGCGAGCGACGCGTCCGGAACCTTCGGCACGTCAGCAGACGGTCGACGAATTCTGGCATGACCTCGAACCGGTCCGGAAGATCGCGTTTGATCTCGAAACATCGACGAGCGTTCGTCCGAAACTTCACGAGACTCCGCAGCCTCACGTCTCGCGCGGATACTCGCCGCTCGCACCGCAGGTTCCGAGATTCGATACTTCGCGCGAGTTGAAGTTGAAGCATCCGTACGGACCGAAAGAGATTGCGGATCAGTCGATTGCGGATCGCAGATCGCGGATCGCGGATTCTCCGGTGCGACGTGCTGAGGTTCAACTTGATCGCACTCCGAAGTATCCGGCTTGGGAACCGAGGTCTGATGTTCAGTCGACGATCCCAAATGTTACGGCCGCCGTTCCAGGTCCGGAATTCGAAACGAACCCGGAAGACTTCGCGGACGAAATCCGCAGTCGACCGATCCGCAGTCACCGTTTGTTTCGCCGTTTCGCGACCTTTGCGGTTCTTCTGCTAATATTTGCGGGCGGACTTTATGGGACTTCGGCATTTCTTCGCAGCCGGGGAATTCTGCCGGCGATTTCGAATCCGTTTGCGGCGAAGACGGGAAAAGCGAATACGGATATCAATCTGCGGCCCGAGCCGAATGCGAACAACGATCCGATCGGCCTGGTGACTAAGGATTCGAAAGTTCGTATTCTTAAAACGCAGAACAATTGGTATCAAGTGGACGTTCTCGAACAAGGACGCGACCGCGACACGCCACTCTCGACAAACCGCGGGTGGTTGAACGGGAAGTATGTGGATCTTGATTGATTTTTTCGCGACGCGGAGAATGGGAGACGCGGAGATTGACGCGACGCGGAGAGAAGGGGACGCGGAGACGCGGAGACAAGGTAAGAGGGTAACAATAAGAATATGACCGCGAGATCGCCGCGTCACCGTGTCTCTCCCTCGCCGCGTCGCAAAAACACATGAGCGTATTAGACAAAGTCAGACGATGGATCGATGGTGAGACGGCGGAGCTTGTGCTCGCGGACGCGGCGCGGGATGCGCAGGTGAAGCCGCGGAGCAAGGCCGAAGAGTTTATCGTCAAAATCGCCCGCGAAGTCGAAGGCGTCATGCAGCGCGAGCTCGTGCCGCTGCCGCAGGGAACTACGATCATCCCGAGCGAGTACGCGATCTTTCTTTCCGACGAAGACGACAAGGAATGGCAGGGCGTGAAGCGACGCGGCTTGGAGCAAGGTTTGTATCACATCCTCGCTGAGCGTGCGAAGGAAATTGCCGGAAAGAAAAAGCTCGAGACGAAATCATTTGTCATAGAATTGCGTGTCGACGGAACGCTCGAGAAAGGAAACATCCGCGTTCAGCATAGTTGGGAGGATGCGTCGGCGAATAACAAGACCGGCGTTCTCGCGAGACCGAAATCCGGAAAGCTTGAAACACCCGCAACTCCTAACGTACGTCCGCCGGCGAAACCAACTAATCCGAATTACCCGCGTCACTCGATCGAAGGCGCGTACACTCCGCCGCCGGTCGCTCCGAACTTTACCGACACGCAAGGCTCAAAGCCGCTACCGGGAATCGAACAGGCTGTTCCATTACAAAACGAAGATGCCGAGGTGATGACAAGCGTTGCGAAACGAGCGGCGCCTGAACTCTACAAACTCGAGATATGGATGAACGGCGTGAGACAGAATGTCGTCCCGATCTACAACAGGGAAGTCTCGGTCGGACGAGGCTCGCGATCGAAACCGGTGGATATTACTTTGTCGGGCGATCCTGAGATCAGCCGTCGACACCTGACGCTGGGAACCGACGGTGCGGGTTCGTATTGGGCGCTCAATGAAGGCAGAAATCCTGCGATGGTAAATACCTACGAACTTCCCGCGGGACAGAAAGTCGCGATCACACCGGGCCTCAAACTAAGCGTCGGAAGTTACGTTCTTCGCATCCAACCTAAAACCTAATAAGCAGACTGTTCGATCTCCTTTTCGATCTGAGGGAGAAGAGTTCGTCGCAGTCGAACGACGTGCGATTGAGCTTCGCGGAGTCCGGCTTCGGTTTCGTAGAGATTTCGTTCGAGGTTTTGAACGAGCGTCGCCAGGGCTCGCTGTTCAGACAGGAGCTTGTTTCGACGATTCTCGCGGAACTCCGGCGCCTGGCTTGAGCCGCCTTCGAAGATAGTGCTCTGCTCGATATTCTGCGGTTTCAGATCCAGCTCGATCTGCGTCAGTCTTCCTTTCACCTGAATCTGCTTCTCGAGAAGATCGGCGTACGCTCGCTGCAGCGTCGTAACGCGTTGCTCCGAACGCACCAGGATCTCAAGTCCCATGATGAATCGCTGCTGTTTCTCGCTCAGCGTCAATCCGCCGACTTTCTCAAACTTGTCGACAAACGTCTTCAATCGATCGCTCAACAGTTGAACGGAACGCGAGATGTTCGTCAGTTCCATCGAGATGTTCGACATCGGGTCCATCGATGTGGATGCGTATGTCTGTTGCGATACCGACGATGGCGGCGGTGGAATCGGCCCACCGGGATTTGTAAGCTGGGCGGAAATCGAAAAAGCGAATGTAAGTAAAACGATCGGCAAGGGGGCGATCTTGATTTTCATTGCGAACTCCTTCTTTGGTCGGATAATCCGGAAGCTTCCGATATTCACGTCCGCTCTATCGAGAGGTTGCAAGGACTTCGGAAGCGTCTGGAAGATTTCTCGATCGGATCAACTCAATCAGCTCGTTAAGAGCAGCGTCGACCCGGTCTCGCACGTCATTCGAGTAGTTGTACAACTCGGCATTCCTTTCAAAATCGTCGCGATCGAGAATGCGGTATGTCAGATCGGCATCGACGACGACATCGATGTCGAGGTCTACGTAGTCGAGCACATCGTCTGAGAATCGCGGCGGCATACAAACATTGCAGTAATAATTTCGAAACGCTCCGTCCGGGGTTACGAATCTGAAAATGTTGTACCAGCGGTCAAGCCAAAAGTATTCGTACGACAACGTTCCTTTTTCTATGATGCCGAGATCGGCGTGTACGACTTCGGCATCGAAACGGCCGACGGCGATTATTCGATCATCGACATTTTCAATCAGCTCGCATGTCCAACTCTTGCGGATCGATCCGTCATACTTTCGCGAATTGACGGTGATCATTCCGATGGTGAACGAACGATTAGGACGGAGCAGGGAGCGTGATGGACGACGGAATCCGAAACCGATCCGAGCAGCAGGCGCTCCCACCGGCTGTAACCGTGCGATCCGAGAACGATCAGATCCGGATGCGTTTCTTCCGCCGTTTCGACGATCCTGCTTTCGGGTGATCCGAAAAGGACCTCGCTCGAGATCAGGAGTTTCTTGCCGGCGAAATGTTCGGTGATCCGTTGTTCGGTCCGCTCGAGAAGTTTCGATGCATTCTCGCGAGCTGTCTTTTCGAGCTCGGCCGAGTCGGGAAGGTAGCCTCCGTAGATATCGATCGCCATTGGGACCGCCATATCGACGACGCTTACGATCTTGATCTCGTCACCGTCGTTCAGGGCGATGTGCCGCATCATGTCTATCGCCGCGTCACTCTGCTTAGCTCCATCAGTCGCAAACAAGATCTTCATGATTCACTCCCGGGACTGCGTTTTGCCCACTATCTTATATTCAAAGATATTTCTATGAAAGGACGGCCGGCTCACGCGAACAGTTTTTGGAGGAGCTGCTTCAACATCAGGGCTTCGGTGTCGGTCAGTCCGGCGAGCGTCTGATCTTCCAGATCGTCCCAGGCGAGTTCAAGTGATTCTCGAACTCCCACGCCTTTCGGCGTCAGAAAAATGCGCGTCGAACGGGCGTCGTCCTCGTACCTCGCGCGAGTGACAAAGTCGTTCTCGAGAAGCCCGCCGAGGATCTTGTTAACCGTCGGCGGCGACAGGTTCAATCGCGCCGCGAGATCGATCTGACGCTGGCCGTCGGTCTTCCAGAGTTCCATCATAACGAACACCTGACCGCTGTGGAGCCCCACCGTGTTCGCGCATCGCTGGAGGGAATTCTTGTGAATGACGGCGGCCTTGGCTAGAAGGTAAGTAGCTGTTTCCTCAAAGTGCATAAGTCTCTTAAGTGCTTATATTGCAACTGCATTAAGAATTTAATTGCTGGCTAATAAGTAACGATTAGCTGTCTAATAAGCTAGCATTAGCCGGCTAATAATCAAAGCTAAGAGGGCGAATCAAAGTTTTAAGCTGTAGTAAGATTATCGTATGGAAAAAGCCGAACGATTAAGGGATGCCCGGAACTTACTGCTTAAACTGCACAAGAACCTCGTCGATCACGAGCGGGCGATTTGGGAAGGGATCAACGGCCCGGCGACCAGCGGAGAGTTTCTGAACCTGCTGATCGAGGACAAAGATTTTTCGTGGCTGAGGAAGTTCTCGACGCTGATCGTCGACATCGACGAGATGTTCGCTCAAAAGGATGGATACCCGGCGGATGCGGTCGAACTCCACCTCGATAAGCTGCGTCAGTTGATCTCGATGGATGACGAAGATGAGGACTTCAAAGCAAAATATCAAGCCGCGCTCCAGCAGGATCTGGACGCGGCCGCAAGACAGGGGGATCTGAGATCGATCTTAACTCGAGAGGATTAAATCCTACTCGCGACCGCTCTTTTTCCAGTCAGACAGAAAACCCTCGAGACCTTTATCCGTCAGCGGATGCTTCACGAGCTGCTGTATGACTTTGAACGGGATCGTCGCGACATCGGCACCCGCGAGGGCGCAATCGACGATATGCATTGGATGTCGGATCGAGGCCGCGAGGACTTCGGTCGGGAATCCGTAGTTGTCGTAGATCTGGACGATATCCCGGATGAGCTGCATGCCGTCCGTTGCGATGTCATCAAGGCGTCCGATAAATGGCGAGATGTATTTCGCACCCGCCTTCGCCGCGAGTATCGCCTGAGCCGCCGAGAAGCACAACGTCACATTCACGCCCGTTCCTTCCTGTGACAATGTCCGGGTCGCCTTCAATCCGTCGAGTGTCAGCGGACATTTAACGACGACGTTCGGAGCGATCTTCGCGTACTCACGTCCCTCGCGAAGCATGCCTTCGGTGTCGAGTGAGGTTACCTCGGCGGAAACGTCGCCTTTGACGATCTCGCAGATCTTCGCGATGTGCTCTTTGAAGTCGACGTTACCTTCCTTTGCCACAAGCGACGGATTCGTCGTCACGCCGTCGATAAGTCCGAGTTCATTTGCTTCGCGGATCTCATCCAGATTCGCGGTATCGATAAAGAATTTCATAAGATTTCAGTGACTATATTATTTCAAGACTCGTCCGAATCAAAAGAGTCGTTGTTCATTCGCTCACTACTTTATTAGAAAGAGTTCCGATCCCTTCTACCGTAACTTCGCAGACATCGCCCGCATTCATTTTTGAGACACCGGACGGAGTTCCGGTTGCTATCAGGTCGCCTTTCTTGAGAGTCATCTGACGCGAGATATAACGGATCAGAAAATCGACAGGGAAGACCATCTGCGATGTACGACCGTCCTGTTTGATCACGCCGTTCACGGTTGTCGTGACTCGAATATCGGAAACGTCGAGCTGCGTTTCGATGTGCGGACCAACCGGACAAAACGTGTCGAATGATTTTCCGCGAGTAAATTGAACATCCGCTCGCTGAACATCACGCGCCGTCACATCGTTGACGCACGTGTAACCGAGAACGTATTCGAAAGGATCTTCATCATCGCCGATGTTCTTACAATCGCGTCCGATAATGACACCTAACTCGCCTTCATGTTCGACCTGACTCGACTGAAGGGGAATAACGATCGCATCATCCGCACCAATGATCGCAGACGGAGCTTTTAGGAAAAGTAACGGAGCAGTCGGAACTTCGTTTCCCAACTCCTTTGCGTGTTCTGCGTAATTGCGTCCGACGCATACGATCTTTGACGGATTCAGTTGTCGTTCGATCTTCATTTATTTACGGTACGTTTTCCGAAACGACGTCGCTCGGCTCGCTAACGTTGCCGGCCTTGTCGGTCGCAGTCAGATAATAATAATAGGTCTTTCCGCTTTGAACATTTGGATCCTGAAACGTGTTCGTCTCGAGCATCTTCGTCGTCAGAAGCTGCCACTTCGATTTCTCGAGATTGGGATCCTCGGATCGATAGATGCGATAGCCGACTACATCCTTTTCCGGATTCGTTGCAAAGAATATCGAGATCGTCGTCGGCGTTGCGGCGAGCGTTATCGACGCCGGAGCGCTCGGGGCAAACGTATCTTTCGGAAGTATCTCGACGATGTTCGACTCGCGGCTCTCGATCGGCTCGCCGCCGGTTCCAACGGAGACGGAGCGTACGAAATAGAACTGAGGTTTATCGAACTCAAAGAATTCGTCGTCGAACGTACGATCTCCGATCGGAGTCTTATTCAATAATTTTCCCGGCACCTTATCCGACAGCGATCGATAGACGTTGTAGCCGAGGAGGCTGACGGGAGTCGATCCGTCGACGTTTGTCGTCGGAGCTTCCCACGTCAGTCTGATCGCAGTTTGACTAAGAGTCGCGGACAGGGAAGTTGGGGAACTCGCGATCCTCGCAGCCGGCTCGAGCAGAAAGAAATTTGAGAACGCGGCTTTTTGCCCCGACGCATTTACAAACCGGATCGCATATCTCAGACGTGCAGCTTGTCCGGCAAACTGAAGTGTGTCGGCGTAGTTCAGAGTCTTCAATCCGAAGTCCGCATCGGTGATGTTGAGAGTTGCGACCAGCGTACTTCGGGATGCGAATTCTTCTTCGGAGAGACCGTGCGGCGATGTCAGCGGTTCGGCCAGTCGATAGATGTCCGCCCTGTCGATGTTGAGCGTATTGCCGTCAGGAGCATTTCGAGCCGGCATCTTCCACGAAAGGATTACTTGGTTCCCGCGCTGAAAACCGCTTATCTCGACACGTTGCGCCACGCGCTCCTTAGGCGGCAGCGGCGGTTTGCGCTTACCGCAGCTTAAGCCGATAAGCAAAGCAAGTGCTATAAGTGCTAATGGTGCTTTAGACCATACAAGCTTAACCAATGTGCTTAATGTGTGTTGAGACAAGAATGAGGAATTCAGCATCTGATTAAATCATAAAACGTATTGGCGCAAATTCTGGTCTTTCACCAGACTGCTTAACTTCGCATCGACGTAAGCAGCATCTATTTTTTGGTGCTTAACTTCGAGGTCCGCGCCTTCGAAACTTATCTCCTCGAGCAGTTTTTCGAGCAGCGTATGAAGGCGCCTCGCACCGATATTCTCCGTCGACTGATTAATCTCAGCCGTGAGCTCCGCGATCTTCGTGATCGCGTCTTCGGTGAATTCGAGTTCGATTCCCTCAGTATTAAGCAACGCCTGATATTGCTTAACGAGGGAGTTCTTTGGCTGGACGAGTATCCGCTTAAGGTCGTCGATCGTTAAAGCTTCAAGTTCCACGCGAATAGGAAAGCGGCCCTGCAGCTCCGGAATCAGATCGGACGGTTTGGAAACGTGGAATGCTCCGGCAGCGACAAACAGGATGTGTTCGGTGCTTACCATACCGTATCGCGTGTTCACATTCGTGCCTTCGACGATCGGTAGCAGATCCCGCTGCACGCCTTCACGCGAAACGTCGGGATTGCCCGTCGATTCCCTCCCGGCGATCTTGTCGAGCTCGTCGAGAAAGACGATACCCGAGTCCTGAGTCTTCTGGATCGCAGTCCGTGTGATCTGTTCCATGTCAGCGAGCCGTTCCTGTTCGTCGCGGACGAGATAGGCACGCGCCTCCGCGACCTTCATTTTTCTGCGGACGGTCTTCGTCGGAAACAGATTTCCGAACATGTCGCGAAGATTGACGCCCATCTCTTCCATTCCCTGGCCGCCGACGAAATCGATGGTCGCGTTTCCGCGATCCTGAGTGTCTATCTCGATGAGACGGTCGTCGAGATCGCCTTTTCGTAGTTGATCTCGGAGCTTTTCCCTCGTGTTTGAAGTTCGGGTCTCCGCAGAAAATTCGTCGCTATCAGTTGGAGAAGGGTAATGGAGGCTCGACGGCGGTAGCAGAAGGTCGAGGATCGCCTCTTCAGCGTTTTCTTCGGCGCGTTCTCGGACGTCCTCGTAAGCCGCCTGCTTGGTCATGTCAACGGCAACTTCGGTCAGCTCACGAATGATGCTTTCGACATCTCTGCCGACATAGCCAACCTCCGTGAACTTTGAAGCCTCGATCTTTATGAACGGCGAGTCGGCGATGCGAGCAAGGCGTCGAGCGATCTCGGTCTTGCCGACGCCGGTCGATCCGATCATCAAAATGTTTTTTGGAAGGACGTCCTGTGCGATCTCAGGCGGAAGCTTCTGCCGCCTGATGCGATTTCGGAGTGCGACGGCGACGGCTCGCTTGGCGTCGGTCTGCCCGACGACATATTTATCGAGTTCGTCGACTATCTGTCTCGGCGTCAGGTCGTCGAGATTTCGGCTTTGGGCCGCTTTAGTTTCACCACCGAGGTAGATCGGCATAATTCCTATAACTCCTCGACGATGATGTCCGCGTTTGTGTATATGCAGATCTCGCTCGCGATCCGCAGCGATTCGGCCGCGATCTCGCGAGCGGAGAGATCCGTGTGTTTGATCATTGCCCGGGCCGCCGCGAGGGCGTACATGCTTCCTGATCCGACGGACAGAAGGCCTTCGTCGGATGAGATGACATCGCCTTTACCTGAGATCAGAAATGCGTCGGTTTTGTCTGCGACGATCAGGAGCGCTTCAAGATGCCGAAGATATTTGTCAGTCCGCCAATCCTTGCTCAATTCAATAGCCGAACGTTCTAGTTGTCCCTGGAATTGCTCGAGCTTCGATTCGAATCTCGCGAGGAGTGAGAATGCATCGGCGGTCGCTCCGGCGAATCCGACGAGCACGTTGCCGTTTGAAAGCCGACGCAGTTTTCGAGCGTTTCCTTTGATGACAGTTTCGCCAAGAGTTACCTGTCCGTCACCCGCCATCGCGACCTCGCCGTTACGTTGGACGAGAAGCACGGTCGTCGACCGAATGCGCGTTCCGCCGTTGTTCGATTGCATAAAGGAAAATCATAAGCCTTTAATTTCAAATGCTCAAATTGACATGTCACGGCCATTTATCTGAACATAAATGCGTTTATGGCGTATCAACCAAGGATCGGTTTGACGATGCGGCTCGAGTTGGAGACCCAGCGGTTCTATCTCGGACGGGACTACAGCGAAGCCATCCAAGCCGCCGGTGGTGTGCCGTTACACATACCACTCATACCGGATCGAGGTTACATCGCGTCGGTCATGGACGGGCTCGACGGCATCCTGTTGCCGGGTTGCGACAGCGACGTGGATCCTGCTTATTACGGTGAGGATCCGCATCCGAAATTGGGACGTGTGGTTTCCGAGAAAGATCAGACCGACCTGATGGTGCTCGCGGAATGTGAGGAACGAAATCTTCCGCTGCTGGCGATTTGTTTCGGGATACAAGTTCTAAACGTTTCTCGTGGCGGAAGTTTGATTCAAGACATTGAATCGCAAATTGAAAATTGCATAAAGCACGAGCAGGGAAAACCGGCGGCGCGGGCATCTCATGAAATTCGTATTGAAAGTGACTGCACGTTGGCTACGTTAGCAGCAGAATCTTTAGACGGAGAAAATGCTAAAGTGAACTCTCACCATCATCAGGCTATAAAACGCGTGGGTGAGAATTTGAAAGCGACCGCCTCGGCGAACGACGGCGTGATCGAGGGAATCGAGGACACGCGTTCGGATCGATTCGTTCTCGGAGTGCAATGGCATCCGGAACTTTCCTGGAATACGGACGATTTGTCGCGATCCATCTTCCGCGAATTTGTTTCGCGATGTTCGGCACGGCGTGAAAAGTCTGGAGCCGCCGCTTGAAAGGGCATCAAGTATGACTTTAAGAATGTTCGAGAAATTTCTAGATGATGGGCAAGCGTTGTCATTGCATAATTTCGGCGAGCCGAGTTGGAGTTTTTAGGAAGCGGTCGAATCCCGACCGCTAAGGTAGTTTGACCAGAAGAGCGGAATAATTTTAATGAATAATCCGGTAATAATAGGCATTCTTTCGTGGCTCCTTCCGGGACTCGGCCACATTTTGCAGGGACGGTACAAGCGCGGCCTGATCATTGGCGGAGCTATCTGGACGATGTTCATCGTCGCGATGCTCAGCGGTGGCTCGTACTATCCGGGATTCGATTTCAGGGACGGACAGCTACTGTTTTTGCTAAACGTTTTTGCCCGGCTCGGCAACGGACTCGGTGCGGTCATAAGCTTTCTCACATCGCTGCAACCTTCTCCGAATGAGGCGGCACGCGCGACGTTCGAGTATGGTGGACGCTTTCTCGAAACCGCCGGACTTCTCAATTATCTGGCGATAATGGATGCAATCGACATCTATCTCGGGAGGAAGAAATGATCCATTTTCTTTACCTGATCACTTTCGCGTTAATTGTCTCTGCTGTCTTCGGCGCTCTGCACGTAGGTTCGGCGAGGGACCGATTCCTTTACGCCGGGAAAACGTTTCTGCAATTCGTCGGCATTAGTTTGCTGATCGCGTGGATCCTGTACTTTATTCCTTAACGGATGCCGATATACGAAAGCGAAAGTCTTGTCCTCAAAAGTCACAACCTCGCAGAAGCTGATCGAATTGTCGTCTTTTTTACCCGAGAACATGGAGTCGTTCGCGGTGTCGCAAAGGGTGCGAAGCGTTTGAACAGC
This sequence comes from Acidobacteriota bacterium, assembly GCA_003223025.1. GTDB lineage: Bacteria > Acidobacteriota > Blastocatellia > Pyrinomonadales > Pyrinomonadaceae > OLB17. The sequence goes on along the minus strand of QHXR01000027.1, from coordinate 10,600 downwards.
CGTTTCGGAAGCATGCTCGAGCCGTTCTCGATCGTGAACCTGGATTACTTCGAAAAAGAAGACCGTGATCTCGTAAGCATCCGAAACGTCGATCTCGTGCGTTCGTTCTTTGCCGAGGCGAGCGATCCTGCTGTGCTTCAGTCGTACGCTTATATTGCCGACCTGCTTATCGCGTTCGCGCCTCCGCACGATGCGAACGAGAATCTTTATCGGATGATCAAGGCATGCGTCGAATCCGGAGGCAGTTCTCCGGTCGAGCTTGCCGCGATCCGTCTATATTTCGAATTATGGTTGCTCAGGCTCGCCGGTTTTCTTCCGAACTGGAGCGTGTGCGATGAATGCAGACAGCCATTCGCATCCGGTGAATCGGCAAACGTGAAGGCGGACTTCCATCTTCTATGTGAGAGATGTCGAAAAGTCAGAAGCCACACGGTGCTTTCGGCCGCTGATCTGGAAACCTTTGCAACGGCTCTCAAACTCTCTCCTCGAGCTTTCATCGAATTCGCCGCCGATAGATCCGCTGAGCTCGCCGCGGTCTCCGCCGTTCTAAAGCGAATAATCGCAAACGTGATCGGACGGGAAGTGGTTGGCGAAAATAGCTTTGCGTTACACTTTTAGAAGCACGAAATGCGATTTAGCCTGACGATTTCACGATACCTCATCGGGGCAGTCCTGCCGTATTTCATCTTTTCGTGGCTTCTGCTGAGTGTGATCCTTTTCGTTCAGCAGGCGGCACGATTCGGGGATATCTTCTTCAGCGCTAACTTACCCGCGAATCTGATCTGGCAGCTAACGCTCGCATTAGTACCAAACGTTGTCGCGTTCACGGCTCCGATGGCGGCGCTCGTCGGCGTCATTATCGGACTGTCGAAGATGCAGAGCGACAGCGAACTCGTCGCGATCCGCGCATCGGGGATCGGAAATGCGCAGATCACTCTTCCGATATTTTTGCTCGGCTGCTTTCTTTCGGTTCTCGCATTTGTAATAAACCTCTACGGAGTTCCACTCGCCGCCCGGATCGTTCGACAGGTCGCGATCCAAACTGCAATCTACAAGCTCG
>QHXR01000027.1:0-9405 GCA_003223025.1 Acidobacteriota bacterium | reverse complement strand
CGGAGCTTGTTCTCGAAGACGCGATCGCCACGACGTTCAACAAGAATCCGGGCGAGCAGAAATTTGTGTCCGAGCATATTGGCGATGTCCGGTTCGCGATCAAGACGAAACGAGGAGAGTTGATCCAGAAGCTCAGCAGTGCAGATCTTACGCCCGAGGAGTTGGGTTTATCGCAACTCTCGGATTATGCAAATCAAAAGGACGGCTCCGAGCGGACCGAGGCTCAGATCCTTTGGCAGCGACGAATCGTGCTCTCGGTTACACCGATCATTTTTTGTCTTCTCGGAACTGCGCTGATTTTAAGGTTTCATCGACGCGGCCGTGGTTTTGGAATCGTCATTGCACTCGCGTCGTTGATCGCGTACTACCTGCTCGCTTTTTTGGGAGAGCAGTTGGCACGGACCGATAAGATCTCGGTGTTTAAGGGAAGCCTCATACCGATCCTGCTTAGCCTTCTTCTGATCTTGTGGTTCAACTTTTCCGTGAAGATCCCATTCGCCGAAAAGATCGGCGGTTATGTTAGAGATATTTTTCGAAACGTCGATCTGAGTTTCCTTCCTCGACGGCGGGCGAATTTATTTCTCGATGTGACGACGGGTATCAGGGACTTCGATATCGTCGTCACTCTGCTGCGATATTATCTTTTGACTCTCGGCTTTCTTGCGGCGGTCTTTATGATCTTCACCGGCTTCGAGCTGTGGAAGTTCGCGGGCAAGATCGACGGCGGCATACTTCTCCTATTCAAATACCTTTTCTTTTTAGTTCCTTTCATCTACATCCAGCTCGCCCCGTCGGCGGCGATGATCGCGACGCTTGCGACGTATGTCATCAAGTCACGGCAGAACGAGATCATCACATGGACCTCGGCCGGGCAGAGCGTCTATCGACTCCTTCTTCCTTGTATTCTGATGATGATGTGCCTGGGTTTTGTAAATTGGCAGATACAAGAGCGGGTCGCGCCTGCTGCGAACGTTCGCCAGGACGAACTTCGGGCACAGATACGGAGTCACGGGGCGATAGTGAACAAATCAGGCAAATACTGGGTCGCGAATGAACGCCGTATTTATTCGTTTGAGATGGATCCGAATCAGGCTGATATTAATAACACGACTGCGTCTGATAACGACCCGCGATCTGTGATCAATTGTCTTACGCTTTGCGCCGTAACAAACCTGACGATCTATGAATTCGATTCAATAGAGCAAAATTTGCAAACCTTGTACCAGGCAAAATCGGCGATCTGGGATGATAGCGGAATCCGTTTTGTTGGCCAGGTCGATCGAACCGAATTTAGCGGATCGGGATTGCACACGGAACAAATGTCGGGCGGGATCCTGAAAGAGGGAAGTAATCCCTTTGGCGAGATCAGTAAAAAGCCAAGTCATCTTAATACCGGCCAAACACGATCTCATCTCGAGACGAGCGAGTCCGAGATGGAGAGAAGGAGCTTTGCGGTCGCTCTCGACAAGAAATACGCCACGGCTTTCCTCCCGTTCGTCATCGCGCTCTTCACGGCGCCATTTGCTCTTAGTTTGAATCGAAAAGGGAAGGTGGTTACGATCGGCTACGCGATCGGTCTCTGGCTGCTGTTCATGGCGGTGACCAGCACCTTCGAACAGCTCGGGCTCAATGGAAGTCTTACCTCCGGTCTTGCGATCTGGGGACCGCTCGTACTTTTTTCGATCCTCGGAATTTTCCTGCTTTCCCGGGTGAGGACTTAAAAAAAGAAGCGACAAAACCTTCCTCGAAATATTAGAATTGAAACCGAAGGCCCACTTCCTTCATATCTATGACCGAATCAAAGTCGCGCATTTTATGCGTTGAAGATAACCGGGACTCGCGAGAGATGATCGCGACCCTCCTTCGAGAATCTAATTCGAGCTACGACGTTACCGCGGTTGAGACGGCCGCCGAGGCTCTCGCACTGAATGCCAAGAACAAGTTTGACCTTTACATTCTTGACATCTGGCTGCCGGGGATGGACGGAGTCGAGCTCTGCCGACGATTGCGCGATCGCGGTGTGACTGATCCGATCATGTTTTTTTCTGCGATGGGCGTTCAGGCGAAGGATCGGGATTACGTTCTTGCTGCCGGCGCCGACGAGTTCTTGGTCAAGTCTATTGATCTCGATCGACTAACGCTGACCGTAGAGCGGCTTCTCACCGGCGTCGAAGCGCCGGTCGAGTAGCGCGGGGAAACTATAAACGCAGAAGGCGCCTGTCTCGTGGTGAGACAGGCGCCTTCTTCGTGTGCACGCGGAAAACTGTGATTATCTCGCGGGAGTTTTAATATCGACGTCGATCTTCTTATCGCCGCGTGAAAGAAAACCGCCCGACATAACTACCGCCGCAATGATCGCCACGATTATTATCAGAGCGATCGCCCAAACAAAATTACCTGCGCCGCCGCCATCTTCATCAGCCATTTATTTAATCCCTCCTGTTGTTACTACGTTTTTAGCAAATAAAGTGCCAACAGAAATGACCGAAATTCGGACGCTGCCAATTAATGAAAAAGCTCCGTCGATCGTTGCAATCGACGGAGCGATTTTCCTCAAAAGGGAATCGAAGAATTTAAGTTCCGGTTTCCCAGCTCGACATGTACTCGAGCATTTCAGGCGTAAGCTCATCGATGGAAACTCCCATCGCCCGAAGCTTAAGCCCGGCGATCTCATGATCGACTTCCGAAGGAAGAACGTGAACGCCATGCTCAAGTTTTCCTTTATTCTTGACCAGAAATTCCGCCGACAGAGCCTGGTTCGCGAAGGACATATCCATAACCGAAGCAGGATGTCCTTCCGCGGCCGCAAGATTGATGAGTCGGCCTTCGCCTAAGACGATGACGCTCTTCTTGGTGGAATTGCTGATGTATTCTTCGACGAACGGACGTCGCTTGACGGCCGGCTCCGACATTTCGCGAAGAGCTTCGAGATTGAGCTCGAGATCGAAGTGACCGCTGTTGCAAACGATCGCTCCGTCCTTCATCGCTTCGAAATGCGGCTTGTCGATGACGTGACGATTTCCGGTGACGGTGACGAAGAAGTCACCGATCCTTGCGGCTTCGCTCATCGGCAGAACGCGGAATCCGTCCATCACCGCTTCGATCGCCTTGATCGGATCGATCTCGGTGACGATCACGTTCGCACCCAGACCGCGGGCACGCATCGCGACACCCTTGCCGCACCATCCGTAACCGACCACGACGAGGGCCTTACCCGCAAGCAGGACGTTAGTCGCACGGATGATGCCATCCAGAGTCGACTGCCCGGTTCCGTATCGGTTATCGAAGAAGTGCTTCGTCTGCGCATCGTTGACGGCAATTGAAGGGAAGTTGAGCACGCCCGCTTTCTGCATCGCTTTCAATCGAACGATACCGGTCGTTGTCTCTTCGGTTGTACCAAGCAAAGTGTTGGTCAGTTCCTTCTTTTCCTTCAACATCGTCGCGACAACGTCCGAGCCGTCATCGATGATCAAGTTCGGATTCGTGTCGAGAGCCGCGCGTACATGGCTGACGTAAGTTTCGATCGACTCGCCCTTGATCGCCATGACCGGGATTCCCCAGTCGGCGACGAGCGATGCCGCAACGTCGTCCTGAGTCGACAGCGGATTCGAAGCGATCAAAAGCGACTCAGCTCCGCCTGCCTGCAGCGTTCTCGCGAGATTAGCGGTTTCGGTCGTGATGTGAGCACAGGCGATGAGCTTTACACCCGTCAAAGGCTTCTCAGCTTCGAAACGCTCGCGGATCAAACGCAGCACCGGCATTTCGCGGTCGGCCCATTCGATTCGCTGTTTGCCTTGCGGGGCAAGATTGATGTCCTTGATGTCGTATTGAATTGAAGGTTGTTCAGTTGCCATATTCTTAAAGTATTAGATGACTTAAAAAGTTGGACAGGCTGTGCGGCCTGTCCGTTGTTGTAAAGGTCTATGTTGTTTAACCCGCAGCTCCGTTGCTCAACGCGTTCAGCAGGGCATCGGCCTTGTCCGTCTTTTCCCATGTGAACTCGTCGTTCGTCCGGCCGAAGTGACCGAAGCGTGCCGTTGCCTTAAAGATCGGACGACGCAGATCGAGCATCTCGATAATGCCTTTCGGAGTCAGAGCAAACTGCTTTCGAACGGTCTCGGCGAGCTTTGTTTCGTCTACCTTTCCGGTGCCATGAGTATCGATCAGCACCGAAACAGGTTCCGCAACACCGATCGCGTACGCAAGCTGGACCGTACATTTTTCTGCGAGTCCGGCAGCGACGATGTTCTTGGCAATGTAGCGAGCCATGTAAGCGGCAGAGCGGTCGACCTTTGTCGGATCCTTACCGGAGAACGCACCGCCGCCGTGCGGAGCATAGCCACCGTACGTATCGACGATGATCTTACGTCCGGTTACGCCGGCGTCGCCCATCGGGCCGCCAACTACGAAGCGTCCAGTCGGATTGATGTGATATTTGGTTTCGCTATCCAAAAGATCGGCCGGGATCACCGGCTTGATGACTTTTTCCATGACGTCCTTTCGGATCGTCTCGATATCGATCTCGGCGGTCTGAGTCGAAATTACGACAGCCTCGACTCGGAACGGACGACCGTCTCGATACTCGATCGAAACCTGCGACTTTCCGTCCGGGCGAAGATAGGGAATCGTGCCATCACGTCTGACTTCGGAAAGCTTCCGGGTCAGGTTATGAGCCATCTGGATCGGCATCGGCATCAGTTCCGGTGTTTCGTTACAGGCAAAACCGAACATCAATCCCTGATCGCCGGCTCCTCCGGTATCGACACCCTGTGCGATGTCAGGCGATTGTGTACCGATCGCGTCGACAACGCTGCAAGTGTTGGCGTCATAGCCGTACGTTGCATCGTTATAGCCGATCTCGTGGATGGTATCTCGAATGATCTGCTTGTAATTGACCGAAGCAGATGTGGTGATTTCACCGGCGACAACCGCCAAGCCGGTCGTAACGAGCGTATCGCACGCGACGCGAGCCGTCGGATCCTGTTCCAGGATCGCGTCGAGGATCGCGTCAGAAATATTATCTGCAATCTTGTCCGGGTGGCCTTCGGTGACCGATTCGGACGTAAATAGAAAATTTCCGTTACTCAATGATTTATTAACTCCTTCTGAGTGTCCCAAGTTTGATGTCCGTGTGGATAACAAAACGGTAATAATAGCCTCTTACCCGAGAAGTGTCAAAAAAGACAAGGTAAAAAGGGAATCTTAAGCACCTGTAGAAAAGCCCGGAGTCTCTCGAAAGAGAACCCCAGGCCTTCTAACACTGAGTGCGTCTGATAATAGGGATTATGTTATAACGGTGGCTCGATCTCGACTGCGTCGTTCTTCACATCCTCAAAAGCTTGCTTAAGCGCTTGTAATACAGAGCGTTTGTTAAGATCGTCTCCCTCTTCGAAGCGGACTTCCACAGCAAATCCTGCCCCGTCGGGTGCATACTGGAATCGCGAACCTTTCAACGCGAGATCATTCGCCGCGGTCTTTGCTTCCGTCGGCTCCTTCTTAGGAGACTTCGGCGACGGAGTTCTTTTCTCGCCCTTTCCGCCGATGACGCGGTCGAGAAACTCGAACATCGCCGGTTCATCAAACTGTCTTGCGACCTCTAATAACATCGCCTTAGCATTGATATTAGCCGTCCGGCATTTCTCGCGGATCTCCTTTGGCAGACCGGCGATCGTCATGAGCTCAGTTACGGTGGTTCGTCCTTTACTGATTTTCTGAGCGATTTCGTCTTGCGTGTAACCGAATTTCTCCTTAAGCGCGGCCAGACCGTCGGCTTCTTCCCAAACCGTCAGGTCCTTTCGCTGCAGATTTTCGATAAGGGCGATCTCGGCGATGCCTTTATCGTCGACTGACATCTCTATACACGGAACTTCCGTGAGGCCGGCGAGTTGAGACGAGCGCCAGCGGCGTTCGCCGGCGATGATCATAAACCTGCCATCATCCGTCGGTTTTACGAGCAGAGGCTCAAGTACGCCTTTCTCTTTGATCGATGCGGTCAGCTCGGTAAGATCTCCAAACTCGGTTCGCGGCTGTTCCGGGTTCGGAAAGATAGACGTCACCGGTATCGTTCGGCCAACTGAACGCGATTTCGCGGCTATCTGGTCGACGTAATGCGCATCATGTCGCATTTTCACTCCCATAGGTAATCCGGCTTTAGACACGTTTTAGAACCTCCTTTGAAAGGTTTTGGTATTCTTCTGCACCCGACGAACGCGGTGCATATTCGAAGATCGGTTTCTTGTGAGCCGGCGATTCTTCCAGCCTCACACTTCGCGAGATGACAGTTTTGAACGCTTTTTTTCCGAAGACATTTCGAATATGAGCTTCGACGTCTTTTGAGATCGTTGTCCTTCGATCGAATAACGTGACGACGACTCCGAGCAGATTCAGATCCGGGTTCGGACGGGACTTTATCTTCTCGATCGTTTCGAGAAGGTCGTCAGTTCCCTCCAGCGCGAAATACGACGACTGGATCGGAATAATAATGTGCTGAGCCGCGACCATTCCATTCACAGTTAAGATGCCCAGAGTCGGCGGCGTGTCGATGACGACAATATCGAACTTCTCTTTTAGCTTTTCAATCCGATCACGAAGCTTAAACGCGGCGTCGAAATCGCCGATCAGCTTAGCCTCAAGCTTCGCCAGGCTGATCCTCGAAGGAATTATCGAGAGGTTTTCGGTATTCGTTTTATAGACGAGCTCGTCGAGAGGACGGTCGGGTTCAGTGAAGAGTTCGTAAGCTCCGCCATTAACGCTCGCCGGATCTATAAAGGACAATGAAGTATTGCTCTGCGGATCAAGGTCGATGAGGAGAACTTTCTTTCGCTGGCCCGCGAGGGCTGCTGCGAGATTGATGGCAGTCGTAGTCTTACCCACGCCGCCTTTCTGGTTCGCGATTACGATTATCATTTTGTGCGAGTCGCGGCCGGCAAGGTGCACCGAACCGCATGGGGAAATCTTATCCGATCAGGTCCGGCCATTCCTCTGCTCCGGATGCCGGGTCGCTGCTTTCGGGTTCCGCATCGAGCGGGCTGGAAGAGGCCGAAAGGTCAATCACAGACTGCTTCACAAATATCGGGCAATCGAGTCTCAGCGCCAGGGCGATCGCGTCGGACGGACGAGCGTCCATTGAAACTATCTCGCCCTCGTTATCCCTTAGTTCGACTACCGCGTAGAAGGTATTCTCCTGCAGATCAGTCACTATAACACGGGATGCGACGAGGCCGCATTCGATGATCACATTCCGTAGAAGGTCGTGAGTCATCGGACGCTGCGGAACTATCTTCTCTATCTCGAGTGCGATAGCGTTCGCTTCAAACGCTCCGACCCATATCGGAAGCACGGTTTCGGATTCGACGCCTTTTAGAACGACGATCGGCGTATTGGTGTTTGGGTCCATGATAAGGGCCCCGATTTTTACTTCGATCAAACTATTGTCGTCGGTCACTTGGTTAACACACTTCCCCGAACAAGGAGTTCGACTTTATTTCTCGAATTCTAACATCAACCAGCTTTCCGATTAAATCTTTCGAGCCTTGAAAATTTACGAGCTTGTGACAGGTCGAGTGTCCGGTGATGTCATCCGCACTTCGGCTCGACACTCTTTCGGCAAGTACCTCGACCTTTTTCCCGAGATAGCGCTGAAGCCGCTTATTCTGGCTTTCCTTCTGAACCCGCTCCAGCTCGATGAACCGAAGTTTTTTCTCGCCGAGCGTCACGTCATCTTCCATCTCGAATGCCGGAGTGCCCGGTCGAGGCGAGTATTTGAAGATGTAGGCCATGTCGAATCCGCAATACTCGACCGCTCGTTTTGTGTCCTCGAAGTCGGCCTCGGTCTCGCCCGGAAATCCCACGATGATATCGGTCGTCAGTGCGACGTCGCGTGCAGAGTCTTTCAACTTATCGATCTTTTTGAAATAGCTGTCGATCGTGTGACCGCGCTTCATTCGTTTGAGAACACGGTCGCTGCCGGACTGAACCGGAAGATGAACCCAGTTACAAAGATTCTCGTTCTCGTTTATCGCATCGATTATGTCCGGGTGAAAATCGCGCGGAAACGATGTGTTGAACTTTATCCGCTCGATCCCGGTAGCGGCGACGGCTCGTAGGAGTCGTGAGAACGGCGTCGCGCCGTGGAACAACTCCATTCCCGAATCCGTCTTAGGACGATAGCTGTTCACATTCTGCCCAATGAGATGGATCTCTTTGGCTCCCTGCCTGCGAAGCTCGAGAACATGCCGAACTATCGTCGACGCAGGAAGACTTACCTCACGACCTCGGGAAAACGGAACGATGCAGTACGTGCAAAATTTATTGCAGCCTTCGATGATCGGAACGAACGCGACATAAGGTGAATGTCGCTGCGCGTCGTTGACGGACCAATCGTAATCGTTTTCCCGCTCGCCCAGATCACTTACTTGCTCGACACCGTCGTAAACTTTCTCAATAGCATGCACGACACGGCCGACCGCACGTGTTCCGACGACAAAGTCGATGCCGGCGATCTTCTTGAACAAGGTCTCGCCTTCGAGCTGAGCGACGCAGCCCATCACTCCGACTACGGGCTTCACCAAACGTGAATTGCGAATCTCACCAACCGTGTTGTAAAGTTTCTGCTCCGCCTTCTCGCGAACCGAACAAGTATTGATAAGAACGATATCTGCGGAATCCTGAATTGAGGTGATCTCAAAACCGCTTGCGGCGAGAGATGTCGCGACTCTTTCCGAGTCGGAGACATTCATTTGACAGCCGAAGGTTTCGAGATAGACTTTCTTCATAGACGAGAGAAATGGATCAACTAAACTTCAAATCACGAGACTTCGTCCACCTTCATCTGCACTCAGATTATAGTCTTTTACAAAGCACAATCAAACTTAAGCCTCTCGCGAGCCGGTTGACCGAACTCGACATGAAAGCTTGTGCGTTGACCGATTACGGCAACATGTACGGAGCCGTTTCTTTCTACAAGACGATGAAGGAAGCGAAGGTTCGTCCGATACTTGGATACGAAGCGTACGTCACATCGGGCAATCGTCTGGATCGAGATTCCGCGGTTCGCGCCGGCGAACGTCCTTATTACAATCTCGTGCTTCTCGCGAAAAATCACGCGGGATATCAGAACCTCGTCTACTTGTCTTCGAAGGCATTCACCGAAGGTCTGCATTACAAACCGCGACTCGACAAAGAGATCCTCGCCGAACACAGCGAAGGTTTGATCGCGTTGTCCGGCGGAATGTCGGGAGCGGTGTCGCACTTTCTGCGTCAAGGCGATGCCGAGACGGCGGAGCAGTTCGCTGAGATCTACAAAGAGATATTCGGAAAAGATTTCTACATAGAGATCGGCGATTACGGAACCGAAGAAAGCACGTCGCTCATCCGGCAGCTCGTAGATCTCGGACGCAGGAATGA
>QHXR01000026.1 GCA_003223025.1 Acidobacteriota bacterium | reverse complement strand
CGCGTTGTTCGTCGCGACTCTCGTAACGTTCGAAGAATTGGTATTCGCTATCGACGCGACATACACGAAGAAGCCGACAAATCCACCGCCGCAGACGAGGACGAGGATCGCGAGAATTCCGAGCACCCAGATCCACGTCTTGGACGACTTCTTCTTCGGCTGCATCGAAAAGGCCGGTTGATGCTGCGCGTCCCATGTAGCTGGAACACCGGTCGGAGACGGCGACGGATTCGTCGGACGAGCATACTCCATCACCACAGTCGGCGCCGTGTCGGGCGAAGCAAAAGTTAAGACGGACCCGTCTTCAAGGCAGAAGTTCAATCCATCGTCGTCGTATGTCGTTCGGCAAGTCGGGCAGATCTTCATTATTTGGCTTTACGCTGGATTCGGCGAATGCGTTCCGTTCGCTGACATTATAAGCGGAAAGGCCCGAGTTGTCAGGGCAACTGAGGCTAACCCATGCTCTGCCCACAGCGCCCGCAGAAGCGGATATTAGGAGGATACGCACCGCCGCATCGACGACAGATGCGCTCGGCTTGAGGTGGAAGCGAGATCGGCGCGGCTCCGGATGAAGAGGATCTCGGAACCATGTTGAGACCGCACCGGCCGCAGAATCTGGAATTTTCCGGAAGAGGAGACGAGCATCTCGGGCACGGAAACATCTTCGCTGAATCTCCGGAGCTCACTACAGCAAACGATCGTCCACCGCACCGCCCGCAGAATTTTACACCTTCGGCAAATCTCGAATGACAGTTAGCGCAAGCGACGATACCCGGCATCACGCTCGAATGAATTCCGCTGCTTCCGCTTCCTTGGGAGGGCGTGGACTGACTTCCGTGCTGGCGAACGGTTCGCAATTGCGCCTGGATCACCTGCTCACCCGCGGCTTCGCGGATCTCGATAACACGCTCATCATCCTTTTCGCCCGGCTTCGAGACTCGAAGGATGTGCTGCCCGGCGGGGATGTCCGTAAGCACGACGCGTCCGGAACGCCCGACACTTCCTTTTCGCTCATCGTCGACGTAGACCTCGGCGGCGACCGGGGCAAGAACGACGAGTCGGGACACGCCGCTGCGTTTGCTTTCGTCGACATCTTCGCTTGCTTCCTCCAGTTGCTCTATCCAACTGGCGACGTTCTCCGGGCGTGCCCTCGGATCGATCTCGAGCGACTGCATGATCACTTTTTCAACAGCTGCGGGAATATCCGAACGAAGCGACGACAGCGGAGCCGGCTTATGCATGATCTTCTGCATGACAAGCTGCATCATGTCGCCGACGAACGGTGTCTTGCCCCCGAGCATTAGATATGCAATGGTTCCGAGCGCGTAAACATCCGCTCGCACATCGACTCCGACTTCCGGCTGCATCTGCTCGGGCGACATAAACTCCGGCGTGCCGATGATCCCGCGCGATGTTGGTCCCGAATTTCCACTGAGATCCGAAGCGGCTCCGCTGACGATCTTCGCGAGACCGAAGTCGCCGACTTTTATAAACCCGTCACCCGTTCCCTTTGCCTTCTGTAAGAGAAATATGTTCGCGGGTTTGAGATCACGATGAAGAATTCCGATCTCGTGCGCCGCATCGACGCCGTCTGCGATCTGTCGGAGAAATCGTACTGCCCGCTTTACCGGCAGCGTGCCCTCGCGACGCAGAAGTTTATGCAGCGTCTCGCCTTCGACGTATTCCATGACTAGATAGAAAACGCCTTCGCCCGATTCGCCGAAGTCGGTGACGCTCACGGTGTTCGGATGTTGTATCGAAGCGGCGGCCTGAGCTTCGCGCTCGAATCGCGAGATCGCCTCGCCTTCCTGTAGATTGTCGCTGTTGAGAATATCCTGTCGAACAGTTTTGACCGCGACTTTCCGCGACGCGAATTTCGTATCGCTGGCGAGATAAACCTGCCCCATCGCGCCTTTTCCAATACGCCTCTCGAGTCGATAGCGGTCGGCCAGCAATCGACCGCCGGGCATCGAGAATCTCGTCGCAGTCTGGTCGTTCGGACAGACCGAGACTTCATCGGCGTAACAGCTATCGCATTTCGGACATTCTTTCATCGATTACGGTTCAATCGCTTCATTAATTAATTAAATAGTTACTTAATTACGTAATTAAGTAATGAAGCCAGCTTCTGCCCGGAGTTTGATTTATCCATCCTTACTCCGTTTCTCGCTTTCACATTTTCACATTCTTCTTGCTATAATCCACTTTCTATTCTGGGTCGTTAGCTCAGTTGGTAGAGCAACGGACTCTTAATCCGTGGGTCGCAGGTTCGATCCCTGCACGGCCTACCAGATCAGTAAGCAGAAAGCTTAGGCTTTCTGCTTTTCTGTTTAACCTACATAGAAACGATTGTGGATTCGAGCCTAGTCTTGTCTCTTGTCTCTTGTCTCTTGTCTCTCGTCTCGCCTCACACCTCATCCCGCCATCTCAAAACTTCTTCGCGCAATATCGGATTCTGCTGAAAGCTTGCTGTCTGACCCTGAGCCGCAGTCGCACGTTGGATGTGCCAATAACTTAGACCGAGTTTTCCGATCGCGCGAAGATAGCGGCTGCGCGGCTTGAACTTCCCGCTGAACAATCCGCCGATCAACCATGCCGAGCTCTTGAATGCGGACACCGCGATGTCGCCATGCTGCTTCGGGATCAGACCGCGCGCGATGTCGATCGCGAGCATCTCTTTCAGGATCTTGTTCTGACGATACATTATGTAGAACGCAAACGTAACGAAGATCAAAAAGAATGGTATCTCGATAAAGAGGTAGCCGACGACGAACGATTCGAACCCGCCGAGTATAGCCATTCCGTTCCAAAGCCCGTGGAGAAGAACGGCACCGAAATATCCGAATACCGGTGCGATGACGCGGATGATCGGGTTATGCGATTCGCGCGAGATGCCGCACCCGATGCCGGTCATAGATGTGAATGTGACGTGCGCGAACGGCGACAGAATTCCGCGCATGAAGAAAAGTATGATCAGTCCTCCGAAACCACTCTGACCAATCGCTGTGCCATAGTACTGAACATTCTCGACGGTTGCGAAACCGAGTGCGATGACACCGGCAAAGACTATGCCGTCGAGAATGTCGTCGAAATATTTTCGAAAAAAGATCAGGAGCACGAGAAGCCCGATTCCCTTCGAGGCTTCTTCGAATATCGGCGCCGAGAACACGCCACCCACGATGATCCCGGCATCCGTCCCGAAATTGGCTTCGACGCCGGCCGCTATCACCGAATTTACAACGATGGAAAATATGACGGCTACGAGAGCTCCCCAAGCGAACGCGAGCGACAAAAGCCATAACGGTTCGGGATCATAACGGTCGAGCCAGATCAGTGGGAAAAGGTAGATCATCGCAGGAACAAATGCGATGACGGCGGCGATTATCGCCGGACCGATCCCGACGCTCAAGAACATGATCCCGACGACGATGAGAGCCATGAACACTATCGCGAAGATCGTGAAGCCGATCCCTACATAGCGACCTGTATGGCTCGGCTCGGGTACGGCTTCGAGTTGACCGAGTCCGACATTCGACATCGAATTTTGAAAATTGTCGGTATGCTGACGCGCGACTTGCTGAATCTGCTGGAACTGCGCGGCGGCGGGATCCGGAGTGATGTTCGACTGATCTATCTGGACCGAAGCAAGAACTCCGCGCCGCCCGAACTGAATCGTATCTCCGGAGTGAATACGCGTGCGTTCTATCTTCTCGCCGTTAAGAAGAGTGCCATTCAAACTTTTGTTGTCAGCGAGAACGAAGCCGTCGGATTTCGCTTCAATGAAAGCGTGCTGTTTCGAGGCGATCCGCTCAGTTTTTGGATCGAAACGAATGCTGCAATTCTCACCACGCCCGATCGTGAGGAAACCGCTCTCGAGCTCGTAAGCGCGTCCGGCGAGAGTCCCGGTGTTCACCGTCAGGCGTAATTTCATAAAGCAATCATAAAAACAAAAAACCCAAAGTCAAGCTTGTCTGACTTTGGGTTTTTATAATTATTCGATGAGTATTACGGCTGCACCGACGACGGCGAGGGCTCGTCGCCCGTAGCACCGAATACCTTCACATTGAATGTGCCGTTTGAGCTATTCAATCGGTACCAGACATTCGTGCTCGGACGAAAGACTGCGATGTCGCTCTTACCGTCGCCGTCGTAATCGGCAGTCACCGGCACATCTTCAGCGATGCCGAACTGGTATGCACCGAAAGCTCCGTTCGTCGAATTAAGCGAGTACCAGACTCCCGTCGAAGGACGGAAGACAGCGAGATCAGAACGACCGTCGCCATCGAAATCCGCGAACAGCGGCTTGTCTCCGTTCGTGCCGAATGCATTGTAGATAGGAATACTTGACGAGCTCTGGAGAATATACCAAACACCGTTCGACGGCCTCCAGATAACAAGATCGGCTTTGCCGTCACCTTCATAATCGCCGGTGAAGGCCTTGTCTCCAACTGCTCCGCCCCACTTCACGATCCGGACGCCGAGCGAACTCTGATTGATGTACCACGTTCCGTTTGAAGGACGCCACACCGCGAGATCCGTCTTGCCGTCAGCATCGTAATCGGCCGGAACCGGGATGTCGCCGGCTATTCCAAACTGTGCCGCCGGACGTGAGCCGTTCGAGCTCATAACAAACCACCATGTGCCGGTAGTCGGGCGATAGATCGCATTGTCCGTCTTGCCGTCGCCGTCATAATCGCCGGGCGTGATGATATCGCCGGGCAATCCCCAATTGAGCGTCGACTGCGTTCCATCGGAACTTTTCTCGACAACCCAATCTCCCGACGTCGGGCGAAAGATCGAAACATCGGTTTTGCTGTCGCCGTCGAAATCGGAAACGATGTTCTTATTGTTCTGGGTCACCTTACTCACATCGACAATCAGCAGGCCGCCGGTGAGATCTCCCATCAACACTCGATCTTCCCCGAGGAACGGATAAACCGCCCAGTTGCCACCGTAGTTGGTCGGCAAGGCGTTACCGAAACTTGCCGAGCCGCAGACAACGTCCCATGGTTCTTCGTTGAGCTTCCGGAGATCCTCTTCGCTCGGTGCGAACTCAGGCTGATAGCTATCGTACTGACCGACCCGAATCGGATTCGTCGGATCGCTGATATCGAAAACTTGAGTTCCCGCCTGGTACCACGCCACATAAAGTCGGTTTCCCATCACGACCGGATTATGCGGAGTGATCGCGTTGATATTGAGATCGCCGGCTTTTACAGATCGGATGAGCAGCGGATTTGCTGGGTCACGAACATCGTAAACGCGAACGTCCCCGTTGCTGGTTTCACGAGCCGAGTAGAGATATTCTCCGGTTTCGTTCGTCCATGTGCTGTGATTTGTCGTACTTCCGATACTGACGGATCCAACAAGAGCGGGAGCCTGAGTCGCGAGATTCGCGAAACTGTAGATATCGACTTTCGGACTATTGAACGCCGAAAAATAAGCGCGCGTTCCGCGAATATGCATCGCATGGATCCAACCGCCGGTTCCCGACTGGAAGTCCCATTTCAGGACCGGTGCAGCAGGATTAGTTATATCGATGATCTTAAGATTTGTATTCGATGTGCTATTCGAGTTCTCGAGAAGGTATCGAGAAGCACCTTGGTCGAACACCATCATCTCGTGAATCGTGTTGTAACCTCCGCCGTTCGTCGAATTTATTTTTGCGAGGGTGACGGGGTTGGCGGGATCTGTTACATCGACGATATGAACGCCGTCATTTCCGATACCGCTTCCAAAGTATGCTCGATTCCCGATAACGATAGCTTCCAGGAACTGCTGCTCCGGCACCGGGTTGTACCATTTCTTGAGTACGGGTGCATCCGGATTCGAAACATCGAAAATGAACGCTCCGTTGCAGCCGTAGGATCCGAGAACGGCGAGGTTCCCGCTGCCAAACAGATCGGCGAATCTCCATCCCGCACTTGCTCTTACCTGTGTACAAGCCGGCGTGATCTCGCTTCGCAATCGAACCTTCTGAGCACTGACGCTCATCGCGCCTGCGAAAGCGATCGTCACAAGGATCGCCGATAGAAAAATTGTTTTCATTTTTTGACAGCTCCGCAAAATAACCGGATTCCAAACAGCGATAACTACACGACGGGCGTTATTGACATGGAGCCGTGTAGAAGCGCTGAAATTATATTACAGGTGATTCCGGAAGTCGATACAACTGCGGCCGTTACGAGGCCGCCTGATCACGACCCGCTTCCCGCATCACAAGATCGAAAGTTCCCGGATCGACCTTTCTAAACCGGCGATTTCGATTCAGCGATACGGCAACGGAGATCGTCGGATTATTCCCTTTGAATTCCATCCCGCCTGCGACGAGCAGATTATATAGTTCGTTGACGTGAAGTGGTTTACCGGCCTCGCGCAAAAGCAGCGTACATGCCTGGGTGATCGTGCGATCGGCAAAGCGATGGCTGATCGGCTCAATATTGTGAGATCGTGCGGGAACACCGCCGCGATTCTGATTCGGATTCATGTAAGCAACCGAATTCAGAGGACGATAACTCGACGGAGGCGGATTCTTTTCCGGACGCCTCGTTCTGGGTTCGGGACGGCGATCGTAATCATCTTCGATTCGCAGCGTCTTTCCGATATTCAGCGAACGGTTACCCGAACGCATCGTGACCAGCAAACTGTCGATCGCGGACTCAGTCTGCAACGCGCTGTTCTCAAGCGCCTGGATCTCTTCCCTCAACCGCTCCGATTCCTCCTCGACTTCACGCAGCCGCGCCATCAGACGACTCTGGGCGTTGCGTGTCTGACGCAAGCTTTGTTCAAGTGTTGCTATAAGATTTTCGTCGAGCATTATTCTGGAAAGAGTTTAGAGATTACTTGAATATTCTGGCCGGACGCGGGGGCGAAACTCTTCTAAGTGTTTCTATCGATTACGAAGTTCGGAATCTCGTCCAGTGCAGAACGATACTCCGATTCCCTCAAAATATCAAGATTTTTTCTGGCGGCGCCGGCAAACGAGAGGGCGATTTCGCGTATCTCCGCGAGGGTCCCGTGCTCCGCCAGCTTCGCGGATATTAGTTGCCGGCTGCCGTCATTGTAGACGCCGTCGTACATTATTCGCTCAAGCTCCGGGCGGACCGAGGGATGCGATTCTTGAAGCAGAATTAGAGGTAACGTGATCTTGCCCTCGAGCAGATCTGCGCCAGCGGCCTTCCCGATCGCGTGCGAATCGGCAGTGAAATCGAGAAGATCGTCCGCCAGTTGGAAGGCGATCCCGAGGTTCATTCCGTAATCACGCAGTGCGACTTGCTCTTCGTGGCTCGATCCGCCGAGGATCGCCCCGATCTCAGCACATCCCGAGAACAGGAACGCTGTCTTCCGCCGAAGAATATCGAAATACTCCTCGCGAGTGATCGCGGTATTTCCAATCATCGTCAGTTGGATGAGCTCGCCCTCGGTCATCTTTCGCGTCAGACGAGTCAGGATGTCGAGGATCTCGAGCGAACGTTCCTTGAGCGACGTTTCGAAACCCGACATGTAGAGCCAATCGCCCATCAACACGGCAGCTTGATTTCCAAACTTTGCATTCACCGACGCGCGGCTTCGACGTGTGTCGGCGTTATCGATAATGTCATCGTGGACGAGCGTCGCGGTATGAAGCATCTCCATAACCGTCGCCATCCGTATCGAGTTGTCGCTCGCGCCATCGCCGCCGACGGCGTGAGTAGCGAGAACGAGCAGGGCCGGTCGGACTCGCTTTCCACCCGACTGGCGAATGTAATCTCCGAGATAATTGATGACCTGGACGTTAGAGCTCGCCTGACGCTCGAATTCAGCCTCGACCAATGCCATTTCGGATTTGATCAAGCTGAATATCCGCCGTGCTGCTTCTTGCGGTAGCAGGTCTTTTTTTATCGCGGCGAACGTCTGCATTAATTTGAGCGGTAGTTATCGAACTGCATGTCGATGCCGAAGTCTTTCGCTTTCAGTTTCGCGATCACGTCCTGAAGTGTGTCGCGATCCTTGCCCGACACGCGCACGGTTTCGCCCTGGATGGAAGCCTGGACTTTAAGCTTCGCGTCTTTGATAAACTTCACGACCTCTTTAGCCTTTTCGATCGGGATTCCCTGCTGGATCTTTACGATCTGACGTACGGTTCCACCGGCGGCCGGCTCGATCTTTTGATAATCGAGGGCCTTCAGGGAGATGCCGCGTTTCAGAAGCTTGCTTTGAAGGATGTCGTTCATGTTTCGAAGACGCGTCTCGTCTTCGGCCGACATCATCAAGTCTTTATCCTGCAGCTCTACGGCCGCCTTGCTGCCTTTGAAATCGAAACGCTGCGAAACTTCTTTTTCCGTTTGATTCAACGCGTTCGTGATCTCCGCGTAATCGGTCTTTGAAACTATGTCGAATGAATTTTCTTTTGCCATAGAAATATTGTGTCACAGCACAAGCCAACTTTAGAATGCCAACCCTGTCTGAGCTCGCGTATGCGAGCGGCAGCATAAAGCCCCCGGCCTTAGCCGGGGGTAATCGTCTCCAACGATCGAGCTCGCGTATGCGAGCGACAGATGAATGGGCTGTCGCCGTCTACGACGGCTCTGGTCTCTAGTCATTTCACCCCCGGCTAAGGCCGGGGGCTTTATGCTTTCGCTCGCATACGCGAGCTTAAGAAATTTCTCGTTAGAACTAGAGTTCGAGCTTAAAGAAATGCAGAAAATTCCTGGTCGTGGTTTCCGCGAGCGTCTTAAACTCAACTCCGTAAAGCTCCGCCAGAAATCTCGCCGTATGCTCGACGTACGCGGGCTCGTTTCGCTTCCCGCGAAATGGAACCGGCGTAAGGAACGGACAGTCGGTCTCGACGAGAAGTCTGTCGAGCGGAACGACACGGGCCGCGTCGCGGAGATTCTCAGCCTTCTTAAATGTCACATTCCCTGCGAACGAGATCAGAAACCCGAGCTTCATCAACTCCTCGGCCATCGCCGCCGTTCCGCCGAAGCAATGCATGATCCCGCCCGGAAACGAATCGTCCGAACATTCTTCTTTCAATATCTCAACCGTTTCATCATCGGCATCGCGGCTGTGAATGATGATCGGAAGCTCGAGATCACACGCTTTGCGGATCTGTCGTCTAAAAACTTCCCGCTGCACATCTCGCGGACTATGATCGTAATAAAAATCTAATCCGATCTCGCCCCACGCGATCACTTTCTCTGATCTCGTTAGCTCGACGAGATGTTCTTCCGCTATGTCGTCGTAGAGTTTCGCGTCGTGCGGATGAACACCGACGCTCGCAAAAACATTTTCGTACTTTTCTGCCGCTGCGACTGCTTTCCGAAAATCATCCGAATGCGGATCGCCGGTCCCGACAACCAGCATCGCCGCAACGCCCGCGTCCTTCGCTCGCTGGACGACCTCGTCGCGGTCTACATCGAACGCATCTCCGTCGATGTGGCAGTGAGAATCTACGAGAAACGCTGTCCCGTCGGCCATTCTCACTTGCTCACCTCTAGAGCTCCAATGAATTCATTGAATGTCTCATCAAAACTGGCCAAGGATTCCTTACTAACTCCACCCGACTCTCGTGGAACCGTCCCCACCATCGCTTCGATCGTCGCATCTCTGGTGACGACAATCTGCGATCGAACTCTCATATCTTTCACTGATATGTCGTAAATGTGACATGGATGATCGGTCTGACAATCGTCGCTCTCTGAAAACTCGTCGGGCTTACCAAATATTCCCTTGAAAAGTTTGCGATTGCTGTCAAAGATCTCTCGCGGCGTGTCGTCCGTATACGGGTTGAGATGATTCCGACGCGTGATCAAAAACCGAAGCCCACCAGCCTCGCAAGCTAAGCCGACTACATTGGGATCACCATTCAAAGCGGGCAGCGCAGTTGTCTTTTCGGGCTGACAAGGGAAGGTCGCTCTCACTCCAAGCTCTGGTGATTCATACCGCTTCCACCCAGCGGTCGAAGCAGGTTTCTGAGCTGTACAACCTGACGCAAACAGAATCAGGCTTACAAGCAAAACAACTCTACTTCTCACTTCAACCTAGCTCCCACCTTTACATCTTCTAAAAACGTCGCGAGTGCCGGAGTATCTTCTTCGGTAAGCGATGCGGCGCAGATCATTCCCTGCGATTCGAGTCCGCGCATTTTTCGCGGTTTGAGATTCGCAACGACGACGACTTTGCGTCCGATCAGTTTCTCCGGCTCGTAGTATTCGGCCAATCCAGCGAGAATCTGACGCGGCTCTGCTTCGCCGAGATCGACCTCGAATCGAAGAAGCTTATCTGCTTTCGGAACTCGCTCGGCGACTTTGATCTCGCCGACACGAAGTTCCACCTTTAGGAAGTCATCGATCGTGATGAAATCTTGTTCATCGTTCGCTGTTAGTTGTTCGTCGCTCGCCGGTGCCGCAGCCACCTGCTCCGCGTCTCCGCGTCCCACAGTCTCCGCGTCGCTTCGTATTTCACTCATAACTTTTGCTTTCTCTATTCTCGGGAACACAGACTCGGTCTCGCCGATCGCCGTTCCCGCTACGAGCTCGCCCCATTTCAAATTTGCGGGATCGAGTTTTGAAATCTCATCGCTCAGCCCGATCTGTTTATAAATTTTCATCGCCGATTCAGGCATCACCGGATACAGCATCACGCTCAGCCACCGAAGAGTCTCGGTCGAACGGTACAGCACCGCGTTCAAAGTTTCGGACTGCTGCTCATCATTCGCGAGAACCCACGGTTTTGTGTCGGTGATCATCTTGTCGATGCGAGCGATCACCGTCCATAAAAGCTCCAGAGCCTGGCTGAACTCAAAGTTATCGACACGTCGAATGAACTCATCGCGCGCGTGTTCGAGCACCGAGACGATCTCGCCGCCGTCAGGATCGAGACCCGCCCGTCGGGCATGCAGATAATTTTCTTCGGCGATCTTCCCGTCGGGAATTTTGCCGTCGCGATATTTCGAGATCATCGAAAACGTTCGCGCGGCGAGATTACCGAGACCGCTAGCGAGATCCGCGTTCGCACGATCCATCAAATTCTCGTAGCCAAACTTTCCATCTTGGCCGAACACCATGTCGCGAAGCAGAAAGTAGCGGATCGCGTCAACCTGAAAGTGCTCATGCAGCACATCAACTTCTATGACATTCCCGAGAGTCTTCCCCATCTTGCGCCCCGACGCGTCGAGCCACATGCCGTGAGCGTACACCGTCGTCGGAAGCTCGAGTCCGGCACCAAGCAAGAACGACCACCAGTAGATCGTATGGAATCGGAGGATGTCCTTCCCGACCAGATGCATCGCCGGCCAGTACTTTTGGAACGCGTCATTTGGTTGACCTTCTACAGCCTGGAAAGGCTGTCGTACGCTTCCATATCCGAGTGCAGTGATGTAATTCGAAAGTGCGTCGAGCCATACGTACATGACATGCGACTCGTCATCCGGAACCGGAACGCCCCACGCGACAGAAGTTTTCAGACGACTGATCGAAAGATCCTGAAGTCCGCGTTTGATGAATGCGATCACTTCGTTTCGACGAGCATCCGGCCGGATGCGCAGCGGATCCGATTCGATGATCTGCAGAAGCGTTTCGTCGTAGTCGGAAAGTCTAAAGAAGTAACTTTCCTCGGCGATCTTATCGAGCGGCCGTTCGTGGATCAGACAGTACGGAATTTCAGATCCATCCGGCGTGTAAAATTCGTCCTCGGTCTTATAAGCCGCGCACGGAGCGCAGAACCAGCCTTCATAAAACGCCTTGTAGATGTTGTCGTTTCCTTTGGGCGTTTTATTCTTCGCGATCTGCCGCCAGAGATTTTGGACGCCTTCGTAATGAAACTTCTCGGTCGTCCGCATGAAGATGTCGTAACCGCCATGAGCAGGATCCAAACCAAACTCCGCGAACATCCGTTTGAGCTCACCCGAAATGTAATCCGCCTGCTCCTGATTTGTTCTTCCTTCGCGCTCCGCGGCTCGCTGGATATTTATTCCATGCTCGTCAGTACCCGTCAGAAAGTAGACATCGAATCCACGCTGTTTCTTGTAACGGTGAATGACGTCGGCGACGACAGTAGTGTAGAGATGCCCGAGATGCGGAAGGCTATTGGCGTAATAGATCGGTGTTGTGATGTAAAAGGTCTTCATCGAAAAAGCTAAAGTGTAGCGTGTTAGGCATGATTTCGCCACGCGGCCACAAAAGGCTCCCCTCCTTCCGATGAAGGGGTGGCAGCCGCTTCGGCGGACGGGGTCGTGTTCCCAACTAAATTATCTCGAGCCAGATCAAGCCAACGAAAACTCCCCTCCTTCCGAAGGAGGGGCGCCGAGGCTTTGCGAGGCGGGGTGGTTCTTAGTCTCGCGATCGTTAGACCGCGCAGCTGCGTTTTCTCGAATGCGAGAGTAAGAACCACCCCGTCCTCGAAGACTCGGCCACCCATCCTTCGGAAGGAGGGGAGTTTTTTTTTCACTCAAGCTCGGATCGGGGACAAGCGGATTATTTCCTAAACCGCTTCTTATCAGCCGCGGCGAATTCGTCCGAGCTCTTAAATCTCGGCATTGCGGGCGCATTCCCAAGTTTTATTCCGATCGCCAACGCAAGCTCGGTTTCCTGGATCATCGCCGACGTGTCCCACCAATCTTTATACTCGTCTGACGCCTGGTGGTAATACTTCGCGGTGTAATCGCGAAAGAACTTTTCGGGCTCGGCTTTCAACGGAGTGACAAATTTATCGCCGTGACGAAGCGAGATCGATGGGATGCCGACCTTCGCAAAAGGAAAGTGATCCGAGCGGAAGAAGAATCCTTGTTCGGGATGGGTGTCGCCTTCGACCGTCAGTTTTCGTTCGCGAGCTGCGTCCGCGATGACGTTTTCGATCGAGGAACGTTCGGCACCGAGCGCCGAGAAATCGGAAGTTTTCCCGAAAAAGTTTACGCCGTCGATGTTGATGTTCGCGGCGGTTTTGGAAAGCGGGATCAGCGGATGAGTCGAATAATATTCGGCGCCGAGCAGCCCCTGCTCTTCCGCCGTCGGAAACAGAAACAGCATCGACCGCTTCGGTCTTTCTTTCTTCGTCATCTTTCCGAAAACTTCCGCGATGCCGAGTACGCCGGCCACACCGGAGGCGTTGTCGTACGCTCCGTTGTATATCTTGTCGCCGCGAGCATCGGGCTCGCCGATACCGAGGTGATCCCAGTGCGCGGTGTAAACGACATACTCGTTTTTCAACTTCGGATCGCTCCCCTCGACGATGCCGACGACGTTCGGCGAATCGAAAGTCTTTAGCTCGCTCTTCAGATTCAAGCGAACTTTCAGTCCGGTCGAAACCGGTTTGAATCCGCGACGCGCGGCTTTCGCGCGGAGGTCGTCGAGATCGAGCTTTGCACTCTTGAGGATCTTCCCGGCGGTATCGTTAGTGACCCACGATTTCATGTCGAGATACGGCGTCGTCTCACCCGCATGCCTGGCGATCTCGTAACGCCAGTTCCCGTTTGAAGTGCGAATGACATTCCATCCGTAACCGGCAGAATCGTTCGTGTGGATCAGGATGACACCTGCGGCTCCGCGACGTGCGGCTTCTTCGAATTTGTAGGTCCAACGTCCGTAGTAGGTCAGAGCTTTGTCACCGAAAAGGTTTGGCTCGGCCTCCGTCGCTGGAGGATCGTTGACCATGATCATCAGAACCTTGCCGCGATAATCGCTTGGGTCTCCGCTGTAGTCGTTCCAGTTAAAGTTCGGTGCGTCGATGCCATATCCGGCGAAGACGAGGTCTGCATCGATCGAAACTTCGGGCCGTTGAGCACTGGTCGTCGCGACAAAATCATCGCCGAATTTATAAGCATGTCCGGCGATCTCAAGTTTCGTATTCGGATCCGCTTTGAGACCGACCATCTTTACGTTCTGAAAATAGCTCTTGCCATTTGCAGGTTTCACGCCGGAGGCTTTCATCTCATCGGCGATGTATTGAGCCGCACGCTTGCCGCCTTCCGTTCCGGGGCCGCGGCCTTCGAAATCGTCGGCGGAAAGTTTGATCACGCGTTCGCGCATCTTCGCGGCATCGAACCGGGAACTAAAATCCTGAGCGAGCGAAACAGACACCAGGAAGCAAAGGAATAAAAGTAACGCTGTCGTTTTTCTCATAACTTAAAGTTTTATTTTATGGGTCTGTCCCAAGACCTTTGAGGTTTTACTTAAGGCAAATCCTTGATCCCTGACGCGATACTTTAACCCTTGATCAGAGCCATCGCTTCCGCACGAGTACGCGGATCTTTTCGGAATCCGCCGAGCACCGCCGACGTGATCGTCACCGCACCCGGCTTCTTCACACCGCGGAGCGTCATGCACGTATGCTCGGCCTCGACGACGACCATCACGCCGATCGGATCGAGATAATCGAAAAGAGTTTGTGCGATCTGCTGCGTCAACCGCTCCTGCAGCTGGAGACGACGTGCAAAGATCTCTGCGACGCGGGCAAGTTTTGACAGACCGATTATCTTTCCGTTCTTCGGTATGTATGCGATGTGGCATTTGCCGACGAACGGCGCGAGATGATGTTCGCAGACCGACGCGATCGAGATGTCTTTCACCAGAACCATCTCGTCATGCGAATCTCCCGGCAGCGCTTCGATATGCTCGCTCGGATCGATCCACATTCCTTCCGTCAGCTCCGCGTAAAAGTCGGCCACGCGATCGGGAGTTTTCAACAACCCGTCGCGAGTGACGTCCTCGCCCATTCCTTCGAGCATCAACCGGACGCCGGCGGCGATCTTCTCGCGATCGACGGTCTTCTTTTTCTTTCCTGCCATAATTTCTCTAGTTCGTCGCCGAGCTTGATTTCGAAACGTTATACGCCGCGATCGCGGCGTCTCTCACGACACGGAATGGAACGCCGCTCTCCGCCGCGATCTTTCGAACCTGATCGTATTCCGGCATGACGTTCACGACAATGCCGTTGCTCGTGCCGATCTTCACATCGACGGCTCCGTATTTTGTCTCGACTTGAACGAATTCACGCTCGAGGCATTCGCGTTCAACTTCGCGGATCCGGATCCCGAGCGTCGTCGTCTCTGAGTAGATAAGCGCCGTTAGCTCTTCCCTTTTCTCCGCCGAGCACAAAACAGAAAGCATGACTGCCGGGCGATTCTTCTTCATCTGGATCGGTGTGAACCAGCAGTCTAGCGCACCGATCTCGAGTGACCGCTCCATCACGTACCCAAGAACCTGCGGTGCGAGATCGTCGATATTCGTTTCAAGCAGTACGAGTCTGTCGACCTGTTTCGCAGCATCGGGCGTCTCACCGATCATCATTCGGATCACGTTCGGAAAGTTTTCGTATTCACGGGTTCCGGCGCCGTATGCTGTCTTCTCGACTGTCAGTTCCGTGTTCGCACTTGGCTCGCATAAGGTCGTGATGATGGCAACGCCGGTCGGTGTCGCAAGCTCACCGATGATGTCAGTCGAATAAAATGAGAACCCGCTGAGCAGTTCCGTGACGGCCGGCGGTGGTACCGGAAACTTTCCGTGTGCTATATCGATGAACCCGCTGCCGACGTGGATCTTCGAGCAAGCGAAACGTTCAATGCCGAGCATCTCAAACGCGATGCATGATCCGACGATATCGACGATCGCGTCCATCGCCCCGACTTCGTGAAAATGGATCTTCTCGACTGCAACTCCGTGCACCTTCGCCTCTGCTACGGCGAGGCGGTGGAAGATCGCTTTCGAACGATCTTTGACTGACTGTGAAACTCCGGACTCGTCGATCACCTTCTCGATATCGCGGAGGTGACGATGTTTCCTTTCATCGGGAACATTCACTTGAGCGTGAATCGCCGAGATCCCGGAGCGATTGACCGTTTCGAAATCGATGCTGAAATCTACGGGCGCGATCTTCTGCAGTTCATTGATCAGACGTTCGCGATCCACACCAAGCGCGACGAGGCCACCGAGTATCATGTTGCCGCTTGCACCGGCGAAACAGTCGAAATAGAGAGTGCGCATGAAAGTGAAAGTATATCGTCAGCCAGTCATTAGTCGCTATTCTGCGTTTTGGTCTTTGGTCTTTGGTCTTTGGTCTTTGGTCTTTGGTCTTTGGTCTTTGGTCTTTGGACTTTGGTCTTTGGGCTTTGGGCTTAGGTCTTAGTTCTTAGTTCTTAGTTCTCGAACCGGTGGCTGACCTCTGAGACCAAAGACCAAAGACCAAAGACCAAAGACCAAAGACCCGAGACCCACAACTTGGGACTTGAGACGGCGCCTTGTATAATCCGTCCTTTGTTTACCGCAATGACGCTTACCGAATTACAAGAAGTCCTTAAAGAGCGGATCAGGTTGACGGCTCGCACCGCGTTCGACATCGATCTAGATCATGTTCCATCCGAGACTCCGCCGAAGACCGAGCTTGGCGACGCCGCGTTCCCGGTCGCGTTTGAGCTCGCAAAACAGATCAAACAGGCGACGGGCGAGAAACGGAATCCCCGCGAGATCGCGGAGACGCTTAAGGCATCACTTGAGGAATTCGATTTCGTCCAGCGAGTAGAAGTCGCCGGAGCCGGTTACTTAAACGTCTACTTTAACCGGCCGCAGTTCCTCGCAACCCAGGTTTCCGCCGATCCACTTCCGCGGTTGAAAGTTTCTCAAGAGCCGAGTGCGACGAAAGTTTGCGTTGAGCACACGTCCGTCAATCCGAATAAAGCTGCTCACATCGGACATGTCCGAAACTCTGTTCTGGGCGATACGTTCCAGAGAATTCTCACGGCTAACGGCAACCGTGTCGAGGTCCAGAACTACATCGACAACACCGGCGTCCAAGTTGCAGATGTCGTGGTCGGCTTTATTTATCTTGAGAAGAAGACCCTTTCCGAGATCAAACAGCTCGACGCAGAACTGACCGCCGCAGGGAAAACGTTCGATTATTATTGCTGGGATCTTTACGCTCGGGTCGGTCAGGAATACCTCATCAATGAGGAGCTCAAACAGAAACGGCCCGAAGTTTTACATCTAGTCGAAGAAGGCGGCAACGAAACGGCTGACCTCGCGGATTACGTCGCCACGCGAAACGTCGAGTGCATCGTCGAT
The DNA here is from genome assembly GCA_003223025.1 of Acidobacteriota bacterium. Taxonomy (GTDB): domain Bacteria; phylum Acidobacteriota; class Blastocatellia; order Pyrinomonadales; family Pyrinomonadaceae; genus OLB17. The sequence goes on along the minus strand of QHXR01000026.1, from coordinate 9,302 downwards.
ACGATGGAGCGTCTCTCGATCCGTTACGACCTCCTTCCCCGCGAATCCGAGATACTCCATCTTCACTTCTGGGACAAAGCCTTCGAGCAGATGAAACAGCTAGGTGTCATCCAGTTTGAAACCGAAGGTAAAAATGCCGGATGTTGGGTGATGCCCTTTGAATCGCATTCGGGCACCGACGAACATGAAGCCGACAAGATCCTCGTCCGTTCAAACGGGACCGTGACGTATACCGGCAAAGACATCGCGTACCAGATGTGGAAGCTCGGAATCCTGGGTTTGGATTTCTTCTACCGGCCCTTTCACAAATACGCTGACGGCAAAGAAGTTTGGATCACGACATCCGATCCCGCGGCGGATGAGAATGCTCCCGAGTTTGGGCACGGCGAAACGATCTATAATGTCATCGACTCTGGTCAGTCTTATCCGCAGGACATCGTCCGCAAGGGCGTCGCTGCTGTCTCACCCGAGAAAGGCGAGCGAGCGAGTATCCATCTCGCGTATGCGAAAGTCGCACTCTCACCGGCGGCAGCTCAAGAACTCGGATTTGAGTTATCCGATGAAGACAAGACGCGATCCGTGATCGAGATGAGCGGACGAAAAGGTCTCGGCGTAAAGGCCGACGATCTTATCAACCGGCTCGAAGCCGACGCGCTCGCCGAAGTGGAATCGCGACATCCCGAGGAATCCGATGAATCGAAGCGAGCGATCGCACATCAGATCGCTGTCGGAGCTCTTCGATATTTCCTTTTGAAATTCACGAAGAATACGATCATCGTTTTCGATTTTAAAGAAGCCCTTTCGTTCGAAGGCGAGACCGGTTGCTTCTGTCAGTACGCGGCCGTGCGCGCGAATTCGATATTCAGAAAGCTTTCCGATGGCGGCGAAGATATTTCAGATTCTTTTGCTTTGGCAAAAGAAGCGAGCAATACGGCAGATGTTTTCAGCGGTCCGGGCGGCGATGAGATCTGGGCGACTTTGGTCCTTGCAGCCCGGCTCGAGGATGCGATCTCGAATGCGGCCTCGCAAACCGAGCCCGCCATTCTCGCGAAGTACACGTTTAATCTAGCGAAGGCATTCAACCTTTTCTACCACAATCATAAGATCCTGCCGGAGCCGGACAAGAAGAAACGGGCCGTTCTGCTAAGCGTTGCCCATAACGCGCTGAAGTCGCTGACCGCAGCTCTGAATACGCTCGGAATCGAAGTGCCGCCAAAAATGTGATTGACACGGCGCGCGGGATTTTGTTACAAGTGATTTCATGAACTTTCGATCAAACACCGTTTCAAACAATTGGCGAGCCGAATTAGGTTGGCGCTGGTTGTGCGTCGCGGTGTCTGACTTGAAAGGGAGTTGATCTGTCTAGTTAATCAATCTTTCCAGAGTTCGAGTCTTTATTAAACGCCGCCTTCGATGATCCGAGGCGGCGTTATTATTTTTTGATGAAAGATTTCGGCGAGAAACAAAAAGTGACGAAAGTGGTTCCGTTTATCGAAACGATATCGGCGGACCTACTGACGCCTTTGATGGTCTATCTCAAACTGGCGGCAGGCAGCACGCAATCTTTCCTTCTCGAGTCGGTCGAGGGTGGAGAATCTCTTGCACGCTATTCGTTCATTGGAACGGATCCGGAAATGATCGTTACGAGTAATAGATCGGAAACGACGATCCGGGACCAGACGAGCATACGGACTATACCGGTTTCGATGATTGAATTCCTACGCGATCATTTTTCACACAAGATCGTAATTGCAGATGAAGAGCTTCCTGCGTTTGTCGGCGGAGGCATCGGGTATTTTGGATTCGATTGCGCGGAGTGGTTCGAGCCCTCGCTTCGCATGGCAGACGGATCAACCGAGGCCTCCGCGACATTCATGTTCTTCCGAACGGTGATCGCATTCGATCACGCAAAACAAGTCGTTAAGATCATTACTCTCCATTTCGTCGACGATGATGAAACCAAAGCCGTCTTCGATGATCCGGAACTCCGTAATGCGGCGATCCGCCGTTTGCTTGAGGACGGCCCGATCGATGTTCCGAAGAAAAAGGTAGACGCGTCAGTGTCGGGCGAGATTACCTCGAACTGGACTCGCGAAGGCTTCGAGAACGCGGTCGTCGAGATCAAGGAACTCATTCGCGGCGGCGATTGTTATCAGGTCGTGATCTCGCAACGATTTTCGAGAAAGACATCCGCACATCCTGTTTCGATCTACCGGGCGATGCGATCGTTGAATCCTTCGCCGTACATGTTTCTGCTTCAGATCGATGGCATCAGCCTCATAGGCGGATCGCCGGAGATGCTCGTGAAAAGCTCGGGAACACGTCTCGAGTATCGTCCGATCGCAGGAACACGACGAAGAGGAACGACATCGATCGAAGACGCGGAGCTTGCCGAAGAAATGCGTCATGACGAAAAAGAAGTTGCGGAGCACCTGATGCTCGTCGATCTCGGGCGGAACGATCTCGGACGTGTAGCGGAATTCGGCAGCGTGAAGGTAGACGGTTTGATGAGCGTCGAGAAATATTCTCACGTCCAACATCTTGTCAGTTATCTTTCGGCGAAGCTCCGCAACGGTGCGGACAGGTTCGACGCACTTGCTTCGTGCTTCCCTGCCGGAACGGTCTCCGGTGCTCCGAAAGTTCGTGCGATCGAGATCATCCGCCGCATGGAGCCCGACCGCCGCGGCGTGTACGCGGGAGCGGTCGGATATTTCGACTACTCAGGAAACATGGACACATGCATCGCGATCCGAACGATGGTTTTGAAAGATGGAGTCGCTCATGTTCAGGCCGGAGCCGGGATCGTTGCGGATTCAGTTCCGGCGTCAGAGTATGAAGAGACCGTTAGCAAGGCGCGCGGTTTGTTGAAGGCGATCGAGTTGGCTGAAAGCAAATGATGCACGGGTTACTGAAATATCAAGCTGAAGAATTCCGGCGCGGATTCGATCTGCGTACGAAAGATGCAGCTCAGTTTCTCGATAACTTGATCGAAGCAACCGATGAACCCGTGATTCGCGATATTTTTATCGCATGGAACGAAAAAGGAATTGCCGAGGATGAGATCTTTGAACTAGCTCGAATCATGCGTGATCGCTGCGTTCGCGTTGAAACGAGTCGAACTAAATTCATCGATATCGTCGGCACGGGCGGAAGCAAACAAAAGACATTCAATGTCTCGACTGCGGCCGCATTTGTAGTCGCGGGTGCCGGCGTCGCGGTTGCGAAACATGGAAACAAGGCTGCGACGAGCAACTCGGGAAGCGCCGATGTTTTGTCGGAGCTTGGGATCGAGCCGGCCGTAGATGCGACGATCGCCGCGCGATGCTTGGACGAGATCGGCATCTGTTTTATGTTCGCTCCGAACTTTCATCGGCTGTCGCCGACACTCGCAAAAGTTCGACGCGGCCTCGGATTTCCGACGATCTTCAACTGCATCGGCCCGCTGTGTAATCCGGCGAGTGCTCCGCACAGTTTGATCGGAGTTTGGGACGCGGAGCTTGTTTCTAAGATGGCGAATGCACTTTCGCGACTCGGTGCGAATCGGTCATGGATCGTACACGGCCGAGATGGACTCGACGAGATCTCTCATCGAGGATCGACGCTCGTCAATGAGATCGGCGACGGGGAGATTCGCGAGTTCGAGATTCGAAGTAGTGGTTCGAACGGACGTCCGATTCGTCGAATCGAGTCGCCGGCGGAAAGTGCCGATTTGATCCGCGGAGTTTTGAACGGGTCGCTTGTAGATTCATCCGAAGAGGCACTTGTAATCGAGAACGCAGCGGCGGCGATTTACATCACCGGTGAGGCGAACGATATCGAATCTGCTCGAGAGATCGCTCTGGAAAGCGTTAGAAACGGAAATGCCGCCCGTAAGCTTAGCGAGTTGGCGGCGGCAGTCAAATAATGACTACGATTCTCGAAACAATATTCGATCGAAAGCGTCAACGCGTCAGCGAGGCGAAGAAGACGATCGATTACTCGCAGTTGATAGAGCGAGCGACCGAAACGCGATCAGGTTCTGCGTCACATCGATTGCGCGGTGCTCTTTCGAATCCAGAACGCCTGAACATCATTGCGGAATTCAAAAGAGCGTCACCGTCGAAAGGAGCGATCAATGAAACCGTGGATGTGACCTCGATCGCCACCGCTTATCAAAACGGCGGAGCGTGTGCGATGTCGGTTCTAACCGAAGAAGATCATTTCAACGGCTCGCTGGATGACCTGCGTGCGGCGCGGGCCGCGGTGTCGATACCGATTCTTCGGAAAGATTTTGTCTTCGACGAATTTCAGATCTACGAGGCGGCCGAAGCCGGAGCCGACGCGATTTTGCTGATCGTCGCCGCACTCGATCCGACACTACTTGCTTCCCTGCACGCGGTCGCGGATGACGAATTGAAAATGGATGCACTCGTCGAAGTTCACTCGGTCGCGGAAATGGAAATCGCGAAGGCGATTGGAGCGACACTGATCGGCGTCAATAATCGCGATCTGAAAACCTTCTCTGTTTCGCTCGACGTGTCGCGACGGATCATTGAACACGCGCCGGCAAATTCAGTCCTCGTCACCGAAAGTGGCTTACGAACTAGAGACGAGCTTCTTGAGTTGCATGATCTGGGTTACTCAGGATTTCTGATGGGCGAAACTTTGATGAGAAGTGATGATCCCGCGGGAACGTTACGCGGTCTGGTGGGACTGACGGCTCTGTAATTTTTTAATTGGGCAATTCTTAATTTTGTAATGGTAAGAGTGAAGATCTGCGGTATCACAAATCTCCAGGACGCTCGTCTAGCGACTCGGCTTGGCGCGGATGCTCTGGGATTTAACTTTTATGAAAAGAGCGTAAGGTTCGTGACGCCGGTCGCTGCCGGAGATATCGTGAAGCAGCTGGTTGAACCGGTCGACAAGGTCGGCGTGTTCGTCAATCACACGATCGACGAGATCTTGAATACGATTGATGTCGCCTCGCTCGATGCGGTGCAGTTACATGGCGACGAATCGCCGGAGTTTGTCGGCGCGCTTCGAACGAGATGCTCGTGTCGCATCATCAAGGCCATTCGCGTCGCATCGAATTTCGATCATAGCGATTCGCTGGAGTTTAAAGCGGACGGGATCTTGCTCGATGGTTACTCTGCGAACGCGAGAGGCGGAACGGGCGAGACGTTTGACTGGGACGTGGCAAAGATTGTTTCGACCCTTGTGCCTGAGCTGTGGCTCGCCGGCGGTCTCACGCCGGAGAATGTGCGGCTCGCGATAACTGAAGTGCGGCCTTACGCCGTCGACGTTTGTAGTTCGCTCGAGTCAGTACCGGGTGTAAAGGATGCGGCGAAGCTGGAGAGATTTATTTCAGAGGCGAAAAGCGCATGAACAAATACGAGCCAACAGAACGAGGTTACTGGGGCGAATACGGCGGACGATTTGTTCCCGAGACTCTTGTCGCTCCGCTAGACGAATTGACGATTGCGTTCGTTGCGGCGCGGGACGATCAAAGTTTTTGGGACGAGTACAATTCGCTGCTAAAGAATTATTGCGGACGCCCGACGCCGTTGACACTTGCAGCGCGACTCGGCGAGTCGCTCGGCCCGGCTCGAATTTATCTCAAGCGCGAAGACCTCAATCACACGGGTGCGCACAAGATCAACAACTGCATCGGCCAGATCCTGCTCGCACGCCGGATGGGAAAGAAACGCGTCATCGCGGAAACGGGAGCGGGTCAGCATGGTGTCGCGACCGCTACCGTGTGTGCGCTTTTTGGGATCGAGTGCGTCGTCTACATGGGAACCGAGGACATGCGGCGGCAGGAGCTGAATGTCTTTCGGATGCGTCTTCTCGGTGCAGATGTCCGCGGCGTTGATTCCGGATCATGCACACTTAAAGACGCTATCAATGAAGCTCTTCGGGATTGGGTGACGAATGTCGACACAACTTACTACTTGCTCGGCTCTGCACTTGGACCTCATCCGTATCCGCTGATGGTGCGCGAGTTTCAAAGCATCATCGGTCGTGAGACGCGGTCGCAGATCCTCGAAGCGGAAGATCGTCTGCCCGACATCTTGATGGCATGCGTCGGCGGCGGATCAAATGCGATCGGACTGTTTCACGAGTTTCTCTGCGACGACATTCGGATGATCGGAGTCGAGGCCGGCGGCCGCGGATCGAATCTCGGCGATCACGCGGCGCGGTTTATGACTGGCGGCGCGGTCGGCGTTTTGCAAGGGACGAAAAGCTATTTGCTGCAGGACGGCAACGGACAAGTCGCATCGACGCATTCTGTTTCTGCGGGCCTCGACTATGCGTCGATCGGTCCGGAGCATGCTTTCCTGCACGATGAGAATCGTGTCGAATATGTTTCCGTGTCGGACGATGAGGCGCTCGGTGCATTTCAACTTTTGGCCAGGACGGAAGGAATCATTCCCGCACTTGAGTCGTCTCATGCGATCGCTCATGTCGTAAAGGTCGCGCCGGATCTTAATAAAGATTCGATAGTCGTCATCAATCTCTCGGGTCGCGGCGACAAGGATGTGCATACGGTCGCGGAGATTTTGGAGAATGTTCATGAGTAGGATCGCCGAAAGATTTCAACGACTCGCCGCGGATGGCAGAAAGGGATTTATCCCGTTTGTCACGGCAGGTGATCCGAGTTTAGAAACGTCTCTCGAGATCGTGCTCAAGCTCGCGGATCTCGGAGCTGACGTGATCGAGCTTGGCGTGCCGTTTAGCGATCCGATGGCGGACGGCCCGACGATCCAGCGATCGTCGCAGCGTGCTCTCTGCAATCATGTGACGTTAGCCGATGTCCTCAAACTCGCCCGGCGGTTTCGCGCTGCAAGAACGACGCCGCTGGTTCTTTTCAGTTATCTGAATCCGTTACTGAGTTACGGATTTGAAAAGCTTTGTCGCGATGCCGCCGCTACGGGCATCGATGGAATTCTGATCACGGACGCCGTCGATGACGAAGCAGAGGAGTTTTCGCGAATGCTCGAAACCGAAGGACTCGATCTCATTTCCCTGATCGCACCCACGACGTCGGACGAGCGCCTCGAGCGGATAGCGAAGAGCTCACGCGGCTTTCTCTATGCGGTCTCGCGGGCGGGCGTGACCGGTGCTCAACAGAATGTCAGCAGCGACGCTTCAAAGCTTGTCGAACGCGCGCGAAAGTTTACCGGTCTGCCTATCGCCGTTGGATTCGGAATTTCGACTGCGGAACAGATTTCCGGTGTATGGAGATTCGCGGATGCAGCGGTCGTCGGGTCTGCGATCGTAAAGGTTATCGAAGACTCGGTCGACAACGATCCGGTCGAGGTAGTGAATGAGTTTGTCAGCGGCCTGGTGCCGCAGTTTGCAAAATCGGGTATCGAACTTTAGAGTCTTACTTTTCGCGAGTAACAGGGGAAAAACCTTTTTATGCTCATCGTAATGAAGTCCGGCGCGTCGCAGAACGAGATCGATCGCGTCATTGAAGTAATCGAGATTCTTGGCTTTCGCGGACACGCGATGCCGGGCGAGGGCCGCACTGCGATCGGCATCACAGGAAATAAGGGCGCTATCGATCCTGCTCATTTTGAGAATCTGCCTGGAGTCGCAGATGCGATCCGCGTCACAAAACCTTACAAACTGATCTCGAAAGATCTTCGCCCCGAGCGCTCGGTCGTCAAGGTCGGAAACGCGACGATCGGCGGCGACGAGTTGGCGATCATAGCCGGTCCGTGTGCGGTCGAAAATCCGAAACAGGTCCTCGCGGTAGCCGAGTCAGTCGCGGCTAGCGGATCGAAATTCTTTCGCGGCGGAGCCTTTAAGCCTCGGACGTCGCCTTATGCGTTTCAGGGAATGGGTGAAGATGGTCTGAAGATCCTCGCCGAAGCTCGTGATCAGTTCGGATTGAACATCGTCACCGAAGCGATGGACGAGCAGGGCGTCGATCTCGTCGTGAAGTATGGCGACTGTATCCAGATCGGTGCGCGAAACATGCAGAATTTTTCGCTTCTGAAATACGCGGGACAGACTCGGAAGCCGGTCCTATTGAAACGCGGACTATCGGCGACGCTCGATGAGTTTCTACTCGCCGCGGAATACATCATGTCCGAAGGAAACTACGACGTTATCCTTTGCGAGCGCGGAATCCGGACATTCGCCGATCACGCCCGCAACACGATGGATCTGTCGATCGTTCCGGCCGTGCATCGAATGACGCATTTGCCTATTATCGTGGATCCGTCACACGGTACCGGCCATAATTATCTCGTGAATCCGCTGGCCCGGGCCGGCGTCGCAGTCGGAGCTGATGGATTGCTGATCGAGGTTCATCCATGTCCCGAAGAGGCGCTTTGCGACGGTGCCCAGGCTCTTACTCCGAATCAGTATCTTGAGCTCGTTACCCAGGTTAACCGGCTGCACGCGCTGATGGTAGAAGAGGACGCTCGGACGCCGGTTGTCACGGAAATCGCTGTATAATTGCCTAATTCAGACAAAGGAAAATCCGCACATGTTCCCGACATGTGCGGATTTTATTTTCGTTCGACGCCTTTTGCCTATCTCGCCAAACGGAACCTAATCATACCATAGAACTGCAAGCTGCAGCTCAGCATTGCGGTGACAATAACCAGTGTTAAAGGTAAGAAGCGAAACGTCTCCGGCAGCACGATGCCAAGCGACTGACGGAACATCAGGCCGAGAGCAACCGCGAAGACGGCGATAAGGCTTCTTCCCATCAGCCAGCCCGTAAAATCAGGCTTTTCTTCGATCGACGGCAGGAAATACGGCACAAAAAGCAGCATTCCCAAAGTCAGCGCTGAAAAGACCGAGTCGAGCCGAAACGCCATCGACGACTGCCCAAAATCGATCCCCAGAAAGAAAAGTACGAAAGTCGTGTCTACCGCAAAACGCTTTTTCGATAAAGATTCTCGCATCCCAATCACTCCAAAAAGTCAGAAAAGACAGGTGTTTCCAAAGAAAAGCGGTCGCGATGACTACTTATCCGAGGGCTTGCTGAATTGCTTATAGGCGACTCGGAACAGCTCGGAAAGAGCCTTCGCCGTTTCGGGCGTTAGTTTTTTATCCGCCCGCAGATGCGCTTCGACGATCTCCGGTGTCGCTTCATGAGGATAGTAGACGACCGCTTCGACGTTCGATTCCGCCTTATTCATCACTCGATCGATGGGCATGTCGAGCCATCCCGTTAGACGTGCAATGTTGTCCGCGTCCGGTTTCCCTGTTCCATTCTCGATCCGGGAAAGGGTTGAAGCGGAGACGCTGGTGACATCTGCGACATCCCGCAAGCTAAGTCCCAACTCCTCGCGGCGGCGTTT
>QHXR01000025.1 GCA_003223025.1 Acidobacteriota bacterium | reverse complement strand
GTCGGAGGACGGCAAACCTTTCGATCAAAAAATCTACGAACAGAACGTCACTCAACAGTCGGGCAGCATCGCGGCTTTTGAAGCTGGGGTTCGTGACGACATCAGTGCGAACAAACTGCGTGCATTTATCACCTCGGGCGTTACTATCTCCGAAGAAGAAGTCCTCAAAGATTACCAGCGGAAGAATACGAAGTTCGATTTGAATTACGTCTCGATCAGCCCGGCCGATGTAGCGCAGACGATCACGCCGACGGATGCCGAGCTTCGCGATTACTTCGAGAAAAATAAGAAGGCCTATTACATCGGCGTTCCGCAGAAAAAGATCAAATACGTTTTCGTCAATACCGAAAAGCTCGGCCAGAAACTTCCGATCACGGATGCCGATCTGAAGGCCGAATACGACAAGCTTCCGGAAGATAAGAAGACCGGCGGAGTTTTGGGCCGCGAGATCGTGCTTCGTGTTCCGAAACCCGAATTTGACGAATCGGTGATGCAGAAAGGTAACGAGATCGTCGAGCGTCTTAGAAACGGCGGCGAAACGGTAACCGAGGATGCATTCGCGACCACAGCGAAAGGCCAGTCTGAAAATGCGGCGACTGCATCCAGCGGCGGAAAACTTGCCGGGCCTGTTCGCGAGAATGTGAGTAAGGCGGACGATCCCTATCAGCGTCTCATTAAGATGAAGCCGGGCGAGATCACCGATCCGATCAGTTATCAGGGTCGATATTTTATATTGTGGCGCGGCGAGGCAGTTCCGAAACCGTTCGAAGCGGCGAAGAAAGAACTCGAAGTCAGTCTGCGTAATCGCCGCGCGTACTCCGTTGCGGCCGAGCTCGCTCAGAAAATCTCGGATACGTTGAAGCAGAACAAGGATGTGCAGGCGACCGCACAACAGTATGCTGCCGAAGCGAACTCGAGTCCGGCAGAAATGATCCGCGAGACCGGTTATGTAAAACCGGGCGACAATGTCGAAAACATCGGCAACTCGCCGCAGTTCGAAGAAGGCATTGCTGGACTTCAGAACATCCAGGACGTAGGCGAGAAGACGCCGATCCAGAATGGATTTGCCATCCCGATGCTGGTTGACAAAAAAGAGCCGCGAGATGCGGAATTCGACGAAGTTAAGAATGAGCTTGTCGAAGTTGTGAAGCTCGAGACGGCCCGCAACAAGATCGAGCAGATCGCGAATGATATCGCGGCGGGCTCGACGACCTCGGCTGCGATCACTTCGGCTGCGGTCGCGCAGAAAATGAAAGCAAAGGAGCAGAAGAGCTTTGTTCTTGGATCGCCGCTTGGCGAAGGACCGGCAGCGACAACGAGCGAAGCGCTCGAGGACGCAGTCTATGCTCTGAAGGAAGGCGAAGCGACGAGGACTCCGATCAAGGTCGGCGCGGCGTACTATATCGTTGGTGTGACGAAGCGCGAAGAAGCGAACATGGATGATTTCGCCAAGCAGCGTGACACGCTGATGGAGCAGATGCTTTCGCAGAAACGCGGTGAGGTGTTCCAGGACTATCTCGCATCGACGCGTCAGAAAATGGAAGCCGACGGAAACATCAAAGTTTATAAAGACGCAGTCGCGAAGATCGACGAGGGCGATGCTTCGGGAGATCTTGATTTGTAAATAGTTGGTGAATAGTTAATCGTAAATCGTAAATAGATAAGAAGAACGCTCGGGACGATCCCGGGCGTTCTTTCTATTTACGATTAACTATTCACCACCCTCACCACCATCCCAAAACTTTCCACCACGCAACGCCGACGATCGACCAGATCAAAATATTTAGGATCGAAGCGATGAGCCCGACGGTCCACCATCGTTTTTGCGTGACGTATCCGGTTCCGAAATAAACCGGAGCCGGAGTCGTTCCGTAATGCGTCAGCCCCGCACTTAGATTCGCAAAATACGTCAGGACGAGAACCGTCAGTCCGGCCGGAGCGCCGACGGCGACAGTCACTGCGAGAAATGGAATGAACATCGCGGTGACATGTGCCGTGATGCTGGCGAATCCGTAGTGAGCGTAAAAGTACACGAGTGCAAGAACAATAATCGCAGCGGGCCATGACCAACCTTGCATCGTTCCTGCGATCGACTCGGCAAACAACTTCGGCAGATTAGTTTCGCCAAGCGCCGTCGCCATCATCACGAGTCCGCCGTACCAGATGAAAACTTCCCACGCGTGAGTTTCGTCTGTGATATCGCGCCAGTTCAGCACATCGCTGATCAGCAGCATCGCGATCCCGGTAAGCGCGATGACCGTGGCATCGATCCCATGGAACGGCGATGTTATCCAAAGAATGACCACGATAATAAAAACTGCGAGCAGAATCTGCTCGTCACGTTTGAGCGGTCCCATGACGAGCAATTCCTTTCGCGCAAACTCAACCGCACCGGGCGTCTCCTTAACTTCCGGCGGAAAGAATCGATAGATGAATAACGGGATCACGGTCAGCGAAACGATCGCCGGCACGATCGCCGCGACAAACCACGCTGAATAGTTGAGGTCGATATTCGCCTGACTCATCGCGAAATTTCGGATGATGAGATTCGATGCCTGCCCGGTGAGAAACGTCGCGCAGAGGATGACTTCGCACTGATAGAGTAGCGTCATCAAAAACGTGCCGAGCTTCGCCTCGGTTCCGTCTTCAGGACGTGACTCGTATGTTTCGGAAATGCTTCGTGCGATCGGCAAGATGATGCCTCCCGAACGCGCACCGGTCGATGGAACAAATGAGGCGAGTATGAAATCGGTGAAGACGAGCGAATATCCGAGACCCAAACTTCGACGTCCGATCATCCGCACAAACAGCAACGCGATTCGATGGCCGAGTCCGGTCTTGATCATCGCCCGCGAAATAAAAAACGCCGCAAGAACCAGCCAGACGTACTTGTCGGCATATCCGCTCAACGCTTTCTCGATCTTTAGAGAGCCGAACAGCGTCGTCGCGATCACACCGAGAAGCACCATCGCGCTTCCGGTAAGAGGTTGTACGATCGAGCCGACGATCGTCGCGACAAAGATCGCGAGCAGCGTCCAAGCCTCGCGAGTTACGCCTTCGGGGCGCGGGAGAAACGCGATCACCGCACCAACGCCGATCGTGATCAACCACTTTCTAACGAGCGGTTTGTTCATAAGAAAAAGCCACAGAGCTCACAGAGAAATTACTCTGTGTTCTCTGTGGCAAAATCCGACGAGGAGTCGATTTACTGACCGTGAATAGCGTTAAAGTACCAGAAGGTAATAACGATCCAGAGCACCAGATTGATTCCTGAAACCGCAAGGCCGATGCTGCGTGTCGATGTTTTGCGTTCGGTCGAACCTCTGCCGTAAAGCAGCATGTAAACAAGAACGCTGGTCAACGCCCATGCGAAGAGACGGATCGCAAGATTCAAGCCAATGTTGTCGGCAGCCTTCGCTTCCGGGTGCAGGCCCAGACCTAAACCATCCGACGATGCCATGACCTGGTAGACCGTCAACGCAAGTACGAGAACCATTCCGACAAGTGCCGCGATCGGCGGTTTGTAGTCGGCCGGCAATGCGTCGGCAGCTGTACCTTCGGTTGCGAGACGGCTATGCGTGTAGCTGTAGCCAAAGTAGATCACGAGACCAATGGCCATCCAATCGATCAAGCGGATCCACGTGTCGAGCGGCAGACTGTTCATAAGGAAGGCGGCCGAGACAACGGTCGCGATCGGAATGAACGGGCTGAGCGGCACTTTGAAAGGCCGATTGAGCGCCGGATTCGATGATCTCAGGATAATGATTCCGGTTCCTACGATGACAAACGCGAAGAGCGTTCCGATACTCACGAGCTCTCCAAGCAGACTGATCGGAACAAGACCGGCGAGGATCGCAACCACAACACCAGTGATCATCGTCGTGATATGCGGCGTCTGATATTTCGGGTGGATCTTCGCTGCCCATGACGGAAGCAATCCGTCCTTCGACATCGAGTAGAACACACGAGGCTGACCCATTGTCATCACGACCATCGTCGAGCTCAGACCAAGCACAGCACCGACCTTGATGATCGTCGGGAACGCGTAAAGGACTTTACCCATCGTCGTCCCTTGTGCCTGCTGCAATGCCGCGTCGATCGCAACCGCAATAGGAGCGGCAGCGGTCGTCAGCAGCTTGTAGTCAACGAGTCCGACCATGATACCGGCCACGAGGATATAGAGGACGGTACAGATCGCAAGACTTCCGAGGATACCGATCGGCATGTCGCGTTGCGGATTTTTTGCCTCCTGTGCGGCTGTCGAAACAGCGTCAAAACCGATATAGGCGAAGAAAATAACCGCCGCACCGGTGATCACGCCGCTAAAGCCGTACGGAAAAAATGGAGAACAGTTAGGAAGATTAGCCGGACAAGTTTGGTGGAGAATATTGTCCGGAGCGACATAGCCAACACCGGCGATGATAAAGAGCACGACGACCAGCACCTTGATCATAACGATGATCGAGTTAAAGCTCGCAGATTCCTTGATACCTCGGATCAGCAGCAATGTAACCGCGACCGCGATAATCACACCGGGCAGATTGATAAGACCGTGCGTGACGGTGCCGTCCGCAAGTTTTATCTCGTCCCACGGCCCCTTGCTCAAGGCGAGCGGATACATTATGCCGAGCGTGTCGCGTAAGAGACTGACGACATATCCGGACCAACCCACGGCGACGGTCGCTGCACCAAACGCATATTCGAGGATCAGATCCCATCCGATGATCCAGGCAACGAATTCGCCGAGCGTTCCGTACCCGTATGCATAAGCCGAACCGGAGATCGGGACGCTCGCGGCGAACTCTGAATAACAGAGAGCGGCGAATGCGCTGACGATGCCGGCGAGGATCATCGAGAGAATCACGGCGGGTCCGGCGTGCTTGCCGGCTGCCTGTCCGGTCAGCACGAAGATACCGGTACCGATGATCGCACCGATGCCGAGTGTCGTCAGATCGAGCGCGCTTAGCGCTTTCTTAAATGTATGTTCGCCGGACTCCTCGGCCTCGGCAATGATCGTGGAAATGGGTTTAGTCGCAAAAAGTGACATCAAAACCTCCTAACGAATTGAATAGATTATGGCAGCTCGACTTGCTCGGGCTTTTCGGCCGACCTTCTCCAAATGAAATAAACGGGAACGCCGGTGAGGACGATCAACAGACCGGGCCAGGTCGCCGTCGTCTGATAAACGAAAAGAACAATGAGTATGACTGCGGCGCCAATGCAATATAGCGCCGGGATGATCGGATACCCAAACGCTTTATAAGGACGTTCCGCATCCGGACGCTTCACCCGAAGAACAAATATTCCGATGATCGTCAGAATATAAAAGATGAGTGCAGCCGAGATCACGTACGTAAGCAGATCGCCGTAAAGATTTCCGTATGTGCCGTCCGCCTTGACCGTTCGCGGCAGAACGTAGAACGACGCCCAGATTCCCTGGATCACCAAACCCCACGCCGGGACGTGAAATTTATTGAGCTCGCCGGACGACTTAAAGAACAGTCCGTCCTTCGCCATCGCGTAGTACAGACGAGCACCGGAAAGGATCAGTCCGTTATTGCATCCGAAAGTCGAGACCATGATAGCTGCCGCCATGATCAACGCGCCGACGCAGCGACTTTTTGAATATCCTCGAATCGAAGCGTGGTGAGATAAGCAAGGTTTGCAAGCAGATAGAGAGTGATCACGCCGCCCGTTCCGAGCAGCAATGCGAGCCGGATGTTTCGCTTGGGATCGCGGACTTCGCCGGCTGTAAACGTTATGTTGTTCCACGCGTCGGATGAGAAAAGCGAGTTAGTTTGCGCGACGCAGATGCCGACGAATAGTCCGAAGACGACCGCGGCCGTAAGGCCGTGACCGACATCCTGCAGATTTCCGCGAACGGTCCAGAGATCTCCGAAGTTCGCTCTCGCGATTTCCGGATGCCACACGAGTCCGACAATAAGTCCGAGAACGATGAGTGCGATGAGGGATCCCGTCTTCGCGAACGTGAAAGTATTTTGAACAAGCTTTCCAAGTTTCAGCCCGCGCGTGTTCATCCACGTCAGGAGCGCGATCATCAGAATGCCGAGCAGTTGGGCGGTGGAAAGTGAGAACGCGTAACTAGACGATGCGACGCGAATCGGCTCGATGAGGTAGTTGGTCTCCGATATTGAAGGGAAGAACAGCCCCGTGTATCGCGCGAATGCGACGGCCACCGCCGC
The DNA here is from genome assembly GCA_003223025.1 of Acidobacteriota bacterium. Classification (GTDB taxonomy): domain Bacteria; phylum Acidobacteriota; class Blastocatellia; order Pyrinomonadales; family Pyrinomonadaceae; genus OLB17. The sequence continues at coordinate 59,772 of QHXR01000025.1, read as the reverse complement.
GATCGTCGCGGTTTGAATTACAAGGAACAAAGTCCAACCGTAGAGAAATCCCCAGAGCGGCGAATATGCTTCGCGAAGATAGACGTACTGACCGCCGGCCTTCGGCATCATCGCCGCGAGCTCACCATAAGAAAGTGCACCGACGATCGTCAGAAATCCTGTGATGAGCCAGACGACAAGAAGCCATCCGGGCGATCCGACCTGCCGAGCGATATCCGCGGAGACGATAAAAATGCCCGAACCTATCATCGATCCGGCGACGATCATCGTCGAATCGAGCAGGCCGAGCCCACGGATAAAACCTTCCTTAGATTGTTGCTCGGGTTGAGCAACTTCTGCTGCCATAAATTTCCTCGATTTGAAAAAAGTAGGTTCCTTTTTCCTATTACCCGGATTGCAAAGTTCTTTAATTTACTGACGTAGGCGAGTTGTTCGTAGGTGCTATTATACTTTTATTCCAAAAACTGTCGAGTGTTAATAAAGAATTTCGACCGCCTTAACTTGGGACGTTTTTTTTCAGTGGATAGTTATAAGTTGGAAGTGGATAGTTGCGGATCACGAATCAACTTGTCACTTGTGACTTAAAACTATCCACTGAATAAAACCGTCAAACCGGGAAAGGAATCCAACCATGAAACAGAAAGACCCGAAGCTCGGTGACATGCCTGCTGAAGATTTCCGGCGTTACGGCTATGAGATCGTCGATTGGATCGCGAATTATTTCGAGCACATCGATGAATTTCCGGTGCTATCACAGGTTCAGCCCGGCTGGTTGAAAGACAGTCAGCCGAAGTCACCACCCGAAAGCGGTGAAGATTTTGGCGATGTGTTGAAAGACATGGATCGTCTGATCCTTCCTGCCGTCACGCATTGGAATCATCCGAATTTTCACGGTTTGTTTTCGACCTCGACTTCGTCGGTTGGTGTGTTCGGTGAGATGTTTGCTGCCGCTTTTGATATGAAGGCGATGTTATGGCGGACGTCGCCGGCATCGACCGAGCTCGAGGATGTCGTGCTTGACTGGCTCCGTCAGATGATGAATCTGCCGGACGAATTCGAGGGGATCATCTACGACACGGCGTCTGTTTCGACGATGCACGCGATAGCCGCCGCACGCGATCGCGCGAATCTTAAGATCCGCGAACTTGGTATGAGCGGTCGTGACGATCTTCCGCTGCTTCGTGTTTATTGCTCGGAGCATGTGCATTCGTCGATCGACAAAGCGGTGATCACGCTCGGACTCGGGACGCGAAGTCTTCGCAAGATTGCTGTGAACGAACGTTTCGAAATGATTCCGGAGGCGCTCGCGGATGCGATCGATGAAGATGTCGAGAACGGATTCGTGCCGATCTGCGTCGTCCCGACGATCGGGACGACATCGAGCACGAGCGTCGATCCGGTCGATGCGATCGCGGACATTTGTGAGAAGCACGGGATCTGGCTTCACGTCGATGCGGCGTACGCCGGTTCTGCAGCGATCGTTCCCGAGTTGCAGCATTATTTCAAAGGATGCGAACGCGCGGATTCGATCGTCACGAATCCGCACAAGTGGCTGTTCACGCCGTTCGACCTTTCCGTGCTCTACTGTCGCGACCTCGACGAACTGAAACGCGCGTTCTCACTCGTGCCCGAGTATCTAAAAACGAGTGACGAAAGTACGGTGAAGAATGGAATGGATTATGGCATTCAACTCGGACGACGATTTCGCGCGTTAAAACTTTGGTTCGTGATGCGATACTTCGGCCGCGAAGGTTTGATCGATCGAATCCGGGAGCACTGCCGACTCGCGAATCTGTTCGCGTCGTGGGTGGAAGCATCGCCGAATTTCGAAATGCTCGCTCCAGTTCCGTTCGCCCTCGTCTGCTTCCGCGCATGTCCGTCGGACGTCGATGATCTCGATGCATTGAATGAGAGGATCATGAATGACATCAACGCTTCAGGCGAAGCTTATCTCTCGCACACAAAGCTCAATGGAAAATTCACGCTGCGTCTGTCGGTCGGAAGTATCCGCGTCGAAGAGAAGCACCTCATGAAGGTTTGGGAATTGTTGAATCAAGCCGTGACGTAAAAGAATTTTGCCCGCGAAAAACGCGAAAAGACGCGAAATAAGAAAAATCTTTTTTCGACTTTTGTTTTCATCGCGTAGCGATCAAAATCAGGGGAAGAATTTTGCCCGCGAATGACGCGAAAAAACGCGAATGAAGAATTTTCTTTTATTCGCGTCTATTCGCGCTATTCGCGGGCGACATTCTTTAACCGCAGATGACACAGATAACACAGAGATCTAAAACTGATCTTCTTGATCTGCTTCATCTGCGTGATCTGCGGTTAAAGCCCCGCTAGCGATTTGCAACCTCTTCCCAGATCTTATGTCCGTGCGTTTCCTTCAAAAAGATCGTGCCGACAACGAACGTGATACCCGCGACGATCATCGGGTAATAAAGTCCCGCGTAAATATTTCCCGTTTGAGCGATTATCGACACGCCGATAAGAGGTAGCAGTCCGCCGAAGACGCCGTTGCCGATGTGATACGGCAGCGACAGCGCGGTGTAACGGATCTTCGCCGGGAACGCTTCGACGAGATACGCCGCGATCGGGCCGTACACCATCGTCACCCAGATCACCTGAATGAAGATGAGAAGTATCAGCATCCACGCGGTTCGATTCGAAACCAGATCGCCGAATGATGTGTACGGCAAAACTTTTGGCGCCGTGACCAACGCTCCGGTTTCGTCATTCGACTGCGGCGTCAGCGTGATCGCACCCGTTGCCGGATTCGTCTGCGATGTCGCGGTCACGACATTCGATCCCGCGACCTTTTGCATCGCATGATAGATCGGCAGATACGTCAGAACCGCGAGCAGACATCCGGCGAGGATGATCCACTTGCGTCCGATGCGATCCGAAAGCCAGCCGAAGAAAATAAAGAACGGCATTCCCATAAGCAACGCGATCGCGACGATATAGATCGCCGATGTCTGCGTGACGTTCAGGATCGACTGCATGTAGAACAACGCGTAGAACTGGCCCGTGTACCAGACGACGCCTTGTCCGGCGGTCGCTCCAAACAGCGAGATCAAAACACGCCGCAGGTTCTCCCATTTCGTAAACGCTTCGACGAGAGGATTCGCTGATGTCATTCCACTCGACTTCACGTGCTGGAAGATCGGCGACTCTTTCATCCGCAGTCGAATGTAGAGCGAGATTCCGACGAGGAATATCGAGATGAGAAACGGAATGCGCCATCCGCCGATTGCATCGGCCTTGCCGGCAAACTGTTCGGCACTCATTGTGTTCTGCACGATGAGGATCACGGCGAGTGAAAGAAATAATCCGAGCGTCGCCGTGATCTGGATGAACGATGTGTAGAATCCGCGACGCTCGTCGGGCACATGCTCGGCGACATAAACTGCAGCTCCGCCGTACTCGCCGCCAAGTGCGAGTCCTTGGAACACGCGGATGAGAAGAAGGATTATCGGAGCCGCGATCCCGATCTGCGAATACGTCGGAAGAAATCCGATGACCGCGGTCGCTCCGCCCATTATCAGAAGCGTGACGAGAAACGCGTACTTGCGTCCGACTATGTCACCGATGCGTCCGAAGAAGAGCGCTCCGAACGGTCGGACGACAAAGCCGACGGCGAACGTCGCGAGGTATGCGATGTAAGCGAACGTGTCGTTGCCGGGCGGATAAAAGAGCGGTGCGATCGTCGTCGCGAGACTTCCGAAAATATAGAAGTCGTACCATTCGATCATCGTCCCGACCGACGATGCTCCGATCACCTGCCAGATCTTTGCTTGTGAGATTTCTTCGCGTGAGTATGCCGCCATAATTTTATTACTGCGATTTTGCTTGAGACAGGTCCGGTTGGCAAAGTGAGAAATGCATGCAAGCGCTGTAAGATAGGTCTCGAGATGCTAGTCCATATTGTCTGCTGGAAATACACACCCGAAACCACGCCCGCGCAACGCGAAGAGCACATCGCGCGGCTTCGCGTTTTGCCGAACATTATCCCGAACATCGTGAGCTTCGAAGTAGGAGCCGACGTTCTTCACCTTGAGCGCTCATTCGACACAGGCCTGGTCGTGAAATATCCGGACCGCGCAGATTTGGATCTCTACACGGATCATCCCGAACATCAGAAAGTGGCGGCGCTTGGTAAGGAGATCGCGGATAAAGTCGTGTCGGTTGATTTTTTTGTTTAGTTCATCCGATTAGTGGTTTTGTTTCGTGTCATTTCGTGTAAGTTCGTGATTTCAGTTCTTAACGTTGGAAGACTGGAACCACGAACACACACGAAATGACACGAAAGATTTGATGAAGAACTTCAAACGAATTCTACTGGTGTTACTCGTCCTGCTCGTGCTGGCGCAGATCCCGTTTATCTATCGGCGATATGAGACAGGTAAGCTCGCGGAGAAGATAGCGCAACTCGACGCGCAGCGAACGACCAACCAGGATCCGACCTTCAAAGAATACAAAGGCATCATCCATGCCCACACGAATCTCGGTGGTCACAGTACCGGGTCATTCGACGAGCTTATCGCCGCGGCGAATTCAAACGATCTCGATTTCGTTTTGATGACCGAACATTACTCGGACACATTCGACACGGCGGAGAAAACTCTCAACGGCGTGTATGGGAAAACGTTGTTCGTCGGCGGAAATGAGATCGACACGAGCGACGGCGATCGATTTCTTTTGATCCCCGGCGGAGGCGAAGCGGCTCGCGTGAGGATGTCGGGAACGACGGCGTTTCTCAACGCGGCGCATGCTTCGAATCAATTGGCGCTCATCACATATCCCGAGAAGTTCAAATCGTGGGATTCGCAGTTCGACGGGATCGAAGTCTTTAGTCTGCACACGATCGCGAAGCAGATGAACCCGCTAACGGCGCTTGGCGATCTCATTTGGACATATCCGTCGTATCCGGAGTTGATGCTCGCAAAGAATTTTCAAAGGCCGGATGCGAATCTTGCGAAGTTCGACGAGATTGCTGCTTCGCGTCCGATCTCATTGTTCGCCGGCACCGATGCGCATTCGAACATCGGCTTCCATATTTTCGGTGACGATGCGGGGAACAAACCGTTAGGGATAAAGCTGGATCCCTATGAAACAATATTTCGAATCGCTCGGATACATGTGTTGATCGAGAAGGATAAAGAGTTCAACCGCGAGAGTCTGATTGAGGCGATTCGGGCAGGAAATTTTTTTGTCGGATTTGATGCTATCGGTGATACAACAGGTTTTGTTTTCAGAATTGAAGACATCGAAGTTCGTACGTCTGCGGATGACCACAGTCCGGTACCGAAGCGTGGTGAACTAACTGGTCGAAATTTGGAAGCGATCGCTCCGGCGCCGGCAAGGTTCGTCGTATATAAGAACGGAGATGTGATCGCAGAAGTTAAGGCCACCCCGATCGCGACCGGCATCTCGGCAATGGATCCCGGTGTTTATCGCGTCGAAGTCTACCGAGACGACCTCGGCCCGCCATTCGATAAGATCCCGTGGATAATCTCGAACCCGATATACGTGCGCTAAATCTCGAATTGTACGAAGTCTGGTACGGACTGGACCGCAGGCATCCCTGCCTGCACGCCGAGGCTTCCGAGGGCGTGAAAGATTATGATTCGAGATGATAAAGGCTAACGTCGGCCGACGCGGCGACGTGCAGGCAGGCTGCCTGCGGTCCAGTCCGTTGGCGACATCACTGACGTTTGTCGAATCCTATTCGCTTGTTCGATAAGCAAACGATTTTATCGGCCATAACATCATAGAAAGGCATCTTTAAGATATAAGGTTTAGAAGACGATAATGAACAATCTGTTTAGAATTTCCCTCCAAATCGCCGCGATTTTCGTGCTTTCGACGGCGGTTTTTGCCCAGGCGGCCAAGCGTAGTGCGTTTGATGTCACGAATTACGTCATCAGCGCCGAGCTCTCGCCCATCGATAACAAGCTTACGGCGACGGCAGATGTCACTTTTATTCCCACTGAAACTACGCGGTCGGTCGCCTTTGAACTCAATGGATCGTTGAAGGTCGAAGAGGTCACGCGCGTCGGAGCCTCGACTCCGATGACGACGGCGGCTCCTAAGGGAAAGGCCAAGGTTGTTCCGGTTGCGACGCCGACAGCTCAGTCACCGGGTGGAGTCACCTTTGTCCAGGATCAGGCGGGTGGCTCTTCGGATCTTGGCCCGAACGTTCGCGTTGATCTCGGCAATGATGCGGTGAAGGGAACTCCAGTCACGCTGCGATTCAAATACAACGGAATTTTAAATCTGCCGACCGGCGGACCATTGCTCAACAAACGGCTCGCTTACATCGGTGAGAATAACGGCTACTTAATGTATGCGGCGCGTTGGTTCCCGTTTCACGACTACGCGGCGGATCCGGCGATGGCCGATATTACGCTTTTGCTGCCGGGCGGATTTCAGGTCGCGGGCTATAGCGATCAGCCGGTAACGAATGCGGGCGGCAAGTTCAGATTCGTTCAGTCGAAGCCGGCGCTCATCGGAAATTTCGCGTACGGAAAATACACGCAGAAGAACATGAACATCGGCGGATACGATCTTCAGTTCTTCACGCGTCCCGGCAACGACCAGCAGGTTATCAGCTACGCCGAGACTCTCGGAAAAGCTCTCGAGTTCTACACCAAAAAACTTGGCGAAGCGGACTTCGGAAAAAAACTTATCGTCGTCCAGATCGACGATGAAAGTCTCGACTACTACTCTTCGCAGGGAATGCTTTTCATCGCGGACCGGCAATTTGAACAGGGACGCGATATCACGACCGAGCGGCTGCAGCGCGAGGCCGCGTATCAATGGTGGGGACTGACCGTCGGTTTGAAATCCTTCGATGACGCGTGGATCTCGCAGGGACTTGCTGAGTTCAGTGCGTACGCTCTTCGTGAAAGTTTACTGACCGGCCCGCAGCTTGAGAATCTTCGTCGCGAGCTCCTTGAAAAATCTTTGACGTTCGAACAGACTGCGTCGCTTCTTCGCGCACCGGCGAATCTCGATGATCAATCGACGGCGTATCAGTACATCATGTACGGCAAAGGCGCGTTCATCTTCAAGCTTTTACGCGACACGCTCGGTGCGGAGAAGTTCAACCAGCTTCTGCGTACTTATCTTCAGGAATATCGCGGCAAGAATGCGTCGATCGACGATTTTGAAAAACTCGCGTCGAAAGTGCACGGTGAGAATCTTAGGTACTTTTTCGCACGCTGGGTCGAGAGTACGGGCGTTCCCGAGTTCAGCTCGGATTATCTGATCATCCGAACACGAGGTGGAAAATTTGTCGCACGCGGAACCGTGAAACAGAACTACGACAATCTAAAGTTACCGGTCGAAGTTCAGCTTCGTTCCGAAGGTGAGAATGGATTGAAGACCGAGACGGTGCAGATGGATGAGTCGACTGCCGACTTTAACATCGAATCGACCGGTAAGCCGCTGACGGTGATCATCGATCCGAACTTCAAACTCCTGCGCATCTCGCCGGACCTTCGAGTCGCGTCCATCGCGCGTCGCGGCATCGAGCGATTCAAAGAAGGAAGTTACGCTGAGGCTCAGGCTCAGTTCGAAGAAGCGCTGAAGCTCGATCGTTCAAATTCGTGGATCTACTATCACCTTGGTCTGCTATTTCTCGAGCAGCGAAACTACGATCTTGCGATCGACAATTTCAAAGCGTCGCTCGGCGGGACTTTGAGTCCGACGTGGCTTACGGTCTGGTCGAACATCAAAATGGGCAACGCATACGACGCGAAGGGCGATCGCAATCGCGCTCAGTCGGCGTACAAGCGTGCGGAGAATCTCGGCGACAACTACGACAACGCGCAGGACGCGGTGAAACGCTATATGGCGACGCCATACGATCCGAAGGAAAGTAAGACGACGGCGGTGAAGTAAGTAAGAATGGTTTAGTTTAAGTAAACGGGAGGCGAATTTTTCGTCTCCTTTTTTTGCGCTGGGTAGGTCGGCGGATGCGACTGGAACGCGGGCGTCCCCGCCTGCAACGCCGTGGCTCCCGCGGCGTCAAACCTCTCGGCTCTCAAGGCGCAAAACGCTTTTTCGTGCTTCGCACTCATGCAGGCGGGGACGCCTGCGTTCCAGTCGCATCCGCCGTTTGCTCGAGGCAGACTGCGACGTAAAAACTTTGCGAGGACTCCTAAGAAAGAAAAGACCGTCGGAGCGACGGCCTTTATATTGCTCGAAATCCCTTCCTTAAAAAGTCAGCCTGAGACCAAACTGAATCTGCCGGTTGGTTCCCAATCCGACAGTGCGTCCGATCGTTGATCGAAGCTGGCCGAATGTAGAGGTCGCCAACGACTGCGTGTACGGCTGACCCGGCTGGAACGCTGCTGTAAGAACCGTCGGCAGCGTCGCCGACGGATTGTTGAAGTTCGTAGTGTTGAAGAGGTTGAAGATCTCCGTCCGGAATTGCAGCTTTGCATTTTCCGTGATGCTGAACGCTTTGATCAACGTCATGTCGAATTGCCGGAACAGCGGTCCACGCAGTGCGTTTCTTGGTAGATTCCCGAAAGTTCCGGGTGCAGGAGTCGTGAACGCCGCCGGATTCAGGATGTTGCGATCGTTGTCGAGATAGAAAGGCACGCCAGCGACGACATCCGGACGGCGGATGTTTCGCGATGCTCCTCCGCCCGGCGTATTCACGACTGCAGTAAAGCCCGCCGGCAGCGGTGTCGCTGCGTTGATCGTTCCCGGAAGAGCCAAGACTTGTCCGGCCGTACATCCCATCGTCGGGTTCGTACACTGAATAACGACATCCGGCCGCGTGATCAGAACTTCGATCGGCAACCCGCTACGTGCATTCATGATGCCGCCGATCTGCCATCCTCCGAGAATATAATTCGCGACGCTGTTGCCGAGATCGTATCGTTTGCCTTTCCCGATCGGGAGATTATACAGAGCGCTCAAGTTGAATGAGTGCCGAACGTCGAAATTGTTGCGTGAGACATCGGCCTCAAAATTATCGAGCTGAGCCGACGTACGCGCGTCGTTCGAACCTGACGTGTTACCGCGGCTCGACGACCACGTGTACTGCATGTTCATCGTCAGATCCGTGCCGAGTGAGCGGGATAGCGTGGTCTGCAACGCGTTGTAGTTGTCGTGACCGCCCGAAGTTTTGTAGTCGACCTCAGCGTACGGATTCTGCACCGTGGTTCCGCTGACGATGCTGAACTGGCGAATCGTGTTGACGCCGATTACGCGGCCGGTGACCGGATCGGTTCGATTAACAACACCGACACCGGTCGGAATATTCATTCCGTTTACGATCGTCGCCGAGCCGGGAAGGATCTGGTTTGCAACACTTCGCAAGAAGAGATTGCGTCCCATCGAACCGACATATCCGATCGTCGAAACGAACTTCCACGGCAGCTCCTGCTGATATGAGAACGAGTACTGGTAAACCCGTTCCGGGACCGTGTAATCGGAAGAGTATGCACGCGGCTGATACGAACGATTGTTGGGATTGGCAAGAAAGTTTGCCGTGATCGCCGCGATGTCGGCTGCGTTATTCCCCGTGAACGGAAGGCCGCTGGCGGTCGAGCCGATGCGGTCGCTCTCGATCGCCTGTATCTGATCTTCGGTCTGACCTGGGCCGTAGAAGATTCCGAAGCCGCCGCGTAGAACCGTACGACCGCCGCCGAAGAATCCGGACTTGCTCACGCCGGGCGACCAAGTCAGCGCGAGACGCGGGCCGAAATTATTCTTCGCCGTTTTGTAAGCCGGCCCACTCGGATCTCGAAGCGTTCCGGTGACGATATCGAACAGAACCTGACCGTTACTCGCTTCACGCAGCGGTGCGTAGTATTCGTATCGCAAACCGAAATTGAACGTCAGGCCGGGACGGATCCGCCATTCGTCCTGCCCGAATCCGATGTAGTACTCCTGCTGCGCATTTCGCTGTCCGCTTACGCCGGTGAATGGACTGGCATCGCTAAGATCGCCGTTGAACTGCGTCGTCTGAAGCGTGCCCGCGAGGAATGCGTTGAAGTTCTGAAACGTGTATGTCGTGCCGCCGAGACGATCGGTCTTCATGCGAACCAGACGAATTTCGGTTCCAAGTTTGATGTTGTGGTTCCCGCTCGTCCACGAGAGATTATCGATGAACGAAAGCGAGTACGGATTGTACGGTTGGCTTCGTCCGTTCGTCGAGCTATTCGCGCGGACCAGCCCGCCCGGTACTGAGATACCGGCGGATTGTCCTTGTCCTGCGATCGTGTTGCTAGGCAGCAGAGCGGTCGTACCCGAGACATTTATGATGATCTTCGACCAGTCGATCCCATTCACCGTCGGTGCCTGACCGGCGACGTCGGTCTGAGCCGCGTTGTATCCGACTCGAAATTCGTTGATGTACTTTCCAAAAATTCCGGTCCATGCTCCGACCGCGTTTTTCGGTTTTGCATTCAAGACCGTGCTGCGTCCCGAGACGCCGTCGGGTGCGACGTCCTTGCCCGTATCCTGAAAATATCTAAAGTAGACGCTTTGATTGTCGCTGATCTTGTAATCGCCGCGGCCGAAGAAAGCGTCTTCGTTAACACTCTCGGTCGCTTGATACTGCGCCACCTCGAGACCGTTGTTCGCGGTACCGGGAATGATCATCGCGCCTGATGCCCGGAAACCCGCGATGAATGGCTGGACGGCGGGATTGACTGCCATGGTCGTACCGGGAATAAATGCTCCCGGCAGAGCGAGCCGAAGCTCGGGCACTAGTTCGACGAAATTCACGCCGGCTCGAAGTCTATAGCCTTCGTAACTGCCGAAGAAGAAAAGTTTGTCCTTGACGATCGCACCGCCGAAAGATCCACCGAACTGATTGAGACGAAGCTTGCTCTTTGGAATACCGGCGGTGATGTTATCGAAAAAGTTGCGAGCATCCAGCGCGTCGTTTCGGAAATATTCGAAGAGCGATCCGTGAAACTGGTTCGTACCGGACTTGGTAACGACTGATACCTGCCCGCCGGTTCCCGTTCCGAATTCTGCCGGGTAATTATTTGAGTCGGCCTTGAACTCCTGAACGTTTTCGAGACTCGACTGCAGGCGAAACGGCGATGCGATCTCACCGTTGAGATTGCCGGGGTTTGCATCGACGATCGCCGAGCCTTCGACGCCGTCGTATCGGACCACGTTCTGCTCGTTCGAGCGACCTGAGAATCGAATATCTCCGAACGTACCGGTTCCCGTGTTAATCGTTCCCGGTGCCTGCAGATAAAGCTGCGAAAGCTGACGGCCATTCAAAGGAAGATCACGAACCTCGCGTTGATTCACCGTCGCGCCCATCACCGCTGAACTCGTATTGATCGCCGTTTCCGATCCGCCGACGACATCGACCGTCACGGTTTGGGCTTGCGGCGAAAGTGTAACGTCGAGGTTAAGTTGCTGACCCACGGCGAGTTGGATATCGGTAATCGTCGCTAAACCGAAGCCTTGACCGGAAGCTTCGATCTTGTAGATCGCCGCACGCAGAGATTGCAGGGAGTACTCACCTTCGTCCGTCGAAGTCGTGGTGCGTTTTTCATTTGTACCGACATTTGTAACCGTCACCGATGCTCCGGGCACGACAGCGCCGTTTGCGTCCGCGACTCTGCCGGCAATGCGTCCGCTGTCGGTTTGTCCGAACGCAGTCAATGATCCGGCGATGGCCAGAACAAAAATTACAATTGCTGAAATTAAGTTCGATTTCATCTCGTTTCCTCGATTCAGTTAGTAGTCTGATAAAGAAATAGCTGAACGGTCTCTCGTCATGCGATCGAAAAACTGCCCTTGCTTGTTTGATCAATATTTCCGGTTAGCAAGGTCGAGGATATTTCTTGAGGATTAACGGGCGGTGAAATCGGAGTTAAATGAGTGTTAATTCAGTCGGGGGAGGTGGCATATGCGCGGGGATGGAGCGGGGGCAAGCCGCCCTTCGGAACCTGCGAATGTGGTAAACGTTTGAAGTGGCTCGAACTTCCCGGCTAATCTCGGTTGGTATTCACATTCGCAGGTCCGGAAGGGCGGCTTGCCCCCGCTCTGTCCCGCGCATTCGCCAACTTTCATTCTTGCTCGGCGCTTTTTCGTTTCGCTCTTAACTCGCGGAGCTTGGCGACGAGCGCGCGGCTGTCGAGCTCGATGGCTCCGTTGTTGATGGCGGCTTCGCGGCCTTCGGCTGTGAGATCAAAGTGAGGTGAACTTTTCGGTTGGAACCATTCGGGACGAAGTCCGATCTGCACGGCAAACTCGATCAACTCCTCGACGGAATCCGCGATCAGGTGACACGAAGGTCCGTGCCTCCAACCGTAATCGACCAGCCTATCAACATACACCGACATCCGTTTTCAGTGAATCAATTGTGCCGCCGCTGCTTCGCCGGTCTCGATCGCACCTTCCATGAAGCCTTGCCAGTCGGCGATGTGTTCGCCGGCGAACAGGACCTTGCCATGCGGCCGAGCAAGGATCGGGCGAATACCGAACCATTGCCCGGGTTTGTAGACAGCGTACGCGCCGTCAGTGTACTCGTCGCGCTGCCACGCGTAGGATGCGATGCCGCGAGCAAGTTTTGGCGCGTCGCGATTAAAGTCGACGAGATCATTCGTGATGATGCGCAGTCGACGCTCGTCGGATTGCGACGCGAGCACGTCAGCCTTTTCACCGATCGCGTACGAGGTGAGAATTCCCTGCTTGCCGGGCTGCGATTGCGTCGAGTGAAAGTAGTAATGCGAAGTGACATCAGAGACCATTGAGAAATTTTCGTCGCGCCAAAATCGCTCGTCATACAAGACGCTGTTTTTGCAGATGCGGGCGTATGTCAGGCGCTCGGCCGCGTCGCGTTGCGCGGGCGGCAGCGGAGGATCGAATTTTATTTTGAGAAGACTGTTGATCGGAACGGTGCAGATTACCGCGTCGGCCGTGATTTCTGAGAGCGATGGCAGCGACTCTGCATGTGAACCGGGCGGTGGTGGATAAACGCGGTAGCCACCAACAACAACGCCGCGTGGACTCTGTTTAATTGAACGAACAACCGAAGCAAGATGGATATTCTCGGGTCCTATCCTCTTCGCAAACTCTTCAGCGAGCCGCGAATTCCCGCCCGTCATTTTGTAATCCATCTCGTTTTTCGGGCTCGACTCAGCGTATTCAGCAAGAGCGGCGAACGCGGAAACGTGACGGATCGACTCACCGAAATCGGTCGAGTCCATGAGATCGCGCAGGCGAAGATCGTCGCCGTTGAATCCGATCTTTTCGAGATATGTCCACCAGTCGTACTTGTCGAGCTTCGACTTCGCGAGCGGCGTTAGCTTTTCATATCCGGCGATCAATTTCTCGAACGCAGCTTTCGCCTGCGAAGAAAATCCCCACTCTCCAGGCCGATAAACTTTACCGTCGCGCAAAAGATAATCTTCGAACTGATGTTTCTGAAGAGGGATGTTGAAGTCGTGACAGAGAGCTTTCAACCTCTCGTGACTTTCGCCGACCCATTCCGCGCCGAGCTCGCAGACAAGATCTGTTCCGGCGAACTTGTGTGAGAAGACGCGTCCGCCGATCCGCGTTCGCGCTTCGAGAACGGTGACATCCCATCCTGCGGTTTTGAGTTTGTACGCCGCCGAGAGACCGGCGAATCCTGCTCCGATGACGATGCACTTTTTTGATCGGCGTTGAGTGAAGACAGTGGGTGCGAGTACGAGTCCGGCCGCGCTCGCACCGAGCGTTTTCAGAAAAGCGCGACGTGTGTTTTTGGTTTGAGTCTCCGGTGGGCGTTTGGTCATAGGCTTTCCGGTCTTAAGTCTGCGAAGCAGACGGACTAACTTTAGCTACAGGTGAAGCAAAGCGGAGCCTGTAGACCCGTTCGAAGAAAGAACTTCAAGCGTGTGAAACACGCGGCGTGTGTCGCCTGTTTCACAGGCTCGGAGTTGATATCGCATGAACCCCACGTTCCGCTTCGCTCCACGTGGGGCTAAAGTTATTTCCGCCAGCTTCGCAGGCTCAATGCGTGCTCGCGTTCTCAATCCGGAAATAAACTTATTTCCGAAAACCCGTTCTCAGATCCGCACCGATGATCTGAGTATCAAGTGTGTGCGGCGGTCCTTCCCAGCCGCGGAAAACTTTAAACAACACGATCGCGACTCGATTTTCATACGGGCTCTTAAACACACCCGCGAGAGCGGCCTCGAGCGGGGCGTTGTTTGCTTCATCGCCTTTGTACGCGATGTCAGAGAGTGATTTGTTTCCGAGCGACGCGGTACTCAGTGACACCTTCATCTTCATCACGCGTTCCATGTCGTACTCGTCATCTTTGGATTTCTGCGCGGTTAAATTGGCCGTGTATGCCTTGCCTCCGATGCTGAAGCTCGTACCGAGCAAAGCGAAACGCCGGAGCGGAATTATCCGGTGCTCGCGCAGCTTCTTTGAAAACATTTTTTGATTTCGCCGCCAGAGACGTCGGATGTCATCATCGAGGATCTCGCCTTTCGGGTTCGTGCGACTCTCGGGATCGTTCTTAAATTTCCAAACTTCTTTGTCCGTCTTCAGATCCTGAATCACAAGCTCGGCGAAGTAGCATCCGCACGCTTCGTCCGGCGGCTCAACGTAATATGCAAACTTGCCGTCGCGCGACCAGCCGATCGGATAGAAGCCCTCGGACATCAGTTGCTGATATTCCGCCGCGCCGTAGTACGTCGGAAATAATCTGCGCGTGACGCGATCGAAACTGACCGCGCGCGGCTGAGTGAAATTCGTCTGAGACAGCGCAGGCACGAATGTCGCGATCGCGATGATGATAAACGTCGCGATTCGAATCGATCGTGTTTTCATATTGAAATTGTGATCCGTCGAGACCGTCCGCTGCGGACAGTTGAAAGCGAATAGTGACGAGTTAAGCCACGAGTTTGTATCGACGAATGTCCGGCGGCGCGGCATACAAATTCGCGCCCTCGGCGGCGGAACCTTTCAGATGATCGGATTCGAGATGCGCATCCAGATCTTCGTCACTCGTCCACTCTTCGATGAAGGTGAAGTCTGTCGGATCGGCTTCGTTCTGATAAAGCTCGTAGGTCACGCAACCTTCCTCGATCCGTGTCGGAAGGATCAGCGACGTCAGAAGCTCGCGAGTTGCGTCAATGGTTTCCGGCCTCGCTTTTAAGTGTGCGACAACTATGACTGTCATATTAGATTATCGTCGTGACGATTTCGCGTATGCTGCGTTGCAGCTCTCGATCGTCGGTGATCGGTGAACATATCGCGACCTCGGCCGCGTCGATCGGCGCGATACCTTGGGCGATCATTTGTGCTGCGTAGATCAGGAGTCGAGTCGAAACTCCCTCTTCCAATCCGTGCCCGCGAAGGTTGCGAACCTTCTGTCCGACCTTCACCAAATCGCGCGCCATCTCTGCATCGATTCCACCTTCCTTCGCGACGATCTCGGTCTCAGCATCCGGATCCGGATAGTCGAATTCCATCGAGACGAATCGCTGCCGCGTCGATTGTTTTAGATCCTTGAGGATCGATTGATAACCGGGATTGTATGAAACGACGAGCATGAACTCCGACGGTGCTTCGATCACGGTTCCGCGCTTTTCGATCGGCAGACGTCGTCGATCGTCGGTCAGCGGATGAATAATTACGACCGTGTCCTTGCGCGCCTCGACCACTTCGTCGAGATAGCAGATCGCACCGGCGCGGACTGCACTCGTCAACGGACCGTCGTGCCAGACAGTCTCCTCGCCTTCGAGAAGAAAACGTCCGACGAGATCCGTCGACGAAAGATCTTCGTGACATGCGACTGTGATGAGCGGACGTCCGAGCTTGTAAGCCATGTATTCGACGAATCGAGTTTTGCCGCATCCTGTCGGGCCTTTCAACATCGCCGGCAGGCGCGCGGCGTATGCGGCTTCGAACAATTCGACCTCGCGACCAAGCGGTAAATAAAACGGCTCGTCGGCTACTTTGTATTTCTCAACTGCTAGTTCCATTCGGCGATTATTTTCTCATATCTTGCAGAGGAATTAGCAATTAGCGATTAGCGATTAGCGATGACGAAAACCGGGACGTAGAAAAAGATTTGCTCAGCCAGGTAGTTGAGTTATCGAACATCTTTCTTTTCACCCAAGCTAATCGCTAATCGCTAACTGCTAATCGCTAGTTGCTAGTCGCCAGTTGCTTACGCCTGAAACTTACTCCAATCGCCCCAGACGGCGAACGTCGCTCCGATCTGCTGGATGTTGAAGAATAGCGTCTTTCCATCGGGCGAAAATGTCACGCCGGCGAATTCTCCGCGTTCGAACTTAGGCGCGATATTCTTCGCCATGTCCGCCATATGGCCGTCCGGCGTGAGGATGCGAAGAAAGTTTTCCGGAGTTCCGCCGGCACCGACGTAGTCGCTGTCCTCGCAAACAAAGACGAGACGGCTCTTCGGCATGACGCAGATGTTGTCCGGCATATCAAGAATATTGCGATCGGGGGATTCGAAAAGCATTGTTAGCCGGCCCTCGTCGCGACTCACGTGATCATATCGCCAGATCTGTCCGCCGCCGTTGTCACCGCCGCTTGTCGATGTGAAATAGATTCGTCCTTCAGCGTCGGCACAACAACCCTCGAGTCGCGCAAATATCGCAGCGCCCTTAGCGATTCCTTGCTTCGAAACAGATTGCGCATCAAGATCCGCGGCGGCGGGATCGGGATCGTCGATCGTTACCCATCTCACTTCATGGATCACGTTCTGCTTTTGACCGCGGCGAGTGTCGTAACGATCTGTGCCTTTCACGGCCAGCATTTGGAGGACTCCGCCCTCGGCCATTCGCTTGTTTCGATTCGGAAGAAATCTATAAAAGCCACATGGGTTGAGATCCTCCGTTAGATAAACGATCCCGGTTTTTCTGTCGACGGCGAGTGCTTCGTGCGTGAATCGTCCCATCGCCTTGAGCGGAACTGGCGGAAGATTTGTGTTTGCGGATGCCGGCACCTCAAAACAATATCCGTGTGGTTTCGGGAAGCCGCCGGTCTTCACACCGGCCGAGTCGGTGCGGATGCTCGGCCCGATCGTCGTCTCTTCACAGGAGATCCAACTTCCCCACGGCGTCGGTCCGCCGCAGCAGTTGATCAAGGTTCCGGAGAGACTTACAAAGTCGCGCACGATCTCGCGCGTATGCGGATCGATGATCAGCGTCGTCGTGCCTCCGCCCGCGGTCTCGTCGTAATGGTTCGAGATTCCGATCGCAGTTCCCGGTCGCGGAACTTTGCCGCCGACGATCTCATGATTGCGCACGATACGAAGCTCGTTCTTCACTTTGAACGTCGCCATTCCGTCGTGTAGCCGCGGTGTCTTGCGGCCGTCGGAGAGAGTCTTATCAAACTTCCCGATGATGTTGTATTCGAAACCTCGCGGCAGAGCGAGAAGCGTCTCACCGGTGTTCTTACTCGCGGTTGGGATCAGGTCGCCAAAGCCGGGCGCCTTTAATTTTGAAATATCGCCGGTCGAGTCGAAGAGCTCACTGCGGCGAGATAGACCGCTGGAAGCGAGGGCGAGGCCCACGGATGAGGTGCCAAGGACGGAAATAAAAGAGCGTCTGTCCATATCTTTGAATCGTCGATCGACTGAATTAACATTAACGCCGGCGCACTCAATTTTCAAAGTATATGGAGTCACCCGTAACAATCCGGCAAGCAGGATCCGAAACCGACATCGTCGAGGTCCGAAGGATCTTTCGTGAGTATGAAGCGTGGCATGGCTTCGACCTGTGTTTTCAGGGATACGAAGATGAGCTAAAGAATTTGCCTGGAAAATATTCTGATCCTGACGGAAGGCTGTATCTCGCCCGAGTCGATGGTGCGATCGCCGGATGCATCGCGCTGCGACCGCTCGAAACCGGAGTGTGCGAAATGAAGCGTCTGTTTGTAAAAAAAGAATTTCGTGGACTTCGGATCGGAAGGATGTTGATCGAGCGTGTCATCGACGACGCCCGCGAGATCGGTTACGCGACGATGCGTCTCGATACTTTTCCGCCGATAATGGGGAAAGCCGTCGAGCTCTATGAGTCGTACGGCTTTCGTGAGATCCCGCCTTATTACAACAATCCGAATGAAGGAGTTCTGTTTATGGAGCTTCGTTTAGACACGTCCGAAACTCCCATACGCGTCCGGTGACGGAGGCTCGTTTCTAAATCCTCGCTCAAACATCGGAAAAACCTGACGATACGCGAACACGTTCGCGGCGTAGACGATCGGGAGCACGAAGAAGTAACCGAAACATGCCATTAGCAATCCGAGCAATTGGATCAAGCCCTCAAAGATAATAAGAAGTACGAGGCCGCCAACATTAGCCATCGCGGCTCGTGCACTGAGTTTGATCGCATCGATCGCACCGAGATCGTGTTCCATCGCTAGTGGGATGGCGAAGAAAAACAGGATCTTCCAGACGATCCCAAAAATTATGAACACACCGGCGACGATAAGAAGAACCACGATCATACCGCCGGCGATCCCAAACGGAAACGCGTCGTAAGTAATCTGGTAGAAATCTCCGTGACGCGTCGCACCGTCCAGACCGAGGCGACCGAGATCCGCCGTGAGCCGAATACCCTGCCCGATCACTTCCGGTATCGACTGGATGAGCCCGATAACCATCAACGGCACGAACTTGTCGAAGCCCCGGAACAGCATACCGAAATCAGTCGGCTCGCCACGCATCCCGCGATCGATGACAAAGAATATTCCACCGAGAATCGGTCCGATGAGAAAAAGGCTCACGCAGGGTATACAGCCGGCCATGATAAAGCCGACCAAACAGACCCCGAAGTAGAGCCAGTAATTTGGCTTGAGGAAATCCCACGCGTTGCTGACGCACCCGCCCGCATCGATCGCACTTTTTTCGAACTGTAGATTGGTCATTACTTGAATTTGCTTTCGAACAGGTTTGCCGAGGTGTCTGCTGAAATGTAAAGCGTTTCGAGTATACCGTCAACCACTCGGCCGATTCGCAGCAATTTTGTAATGAATAAAAGCCGCGACGGATATCCGTCGCGGCCAATTATCACTTCGTTTACTTTGCCGGTTACTTGATCGGCTTGCGCGGCATCTTCTCATCCATCATCGCAGTTTGATAGACGAACGCAGCCATGACCGTCGCGGCCTGCTTCATGTCTTCGGCCTGGATGCGATCGTAGTTGTCCTGATTCGAGTGATGGGTTCGGGTGTCGTACTCGATCTCATCCTGGATGAACTGGAATCCCGGAAGGCCGATGCGATCGAACGACTGATGATCGGTGCCGCCGGTGTTCGACAGCGTCAGCGTCGTTGCACCGAGGTCGGCAAACGGAGCGAGCCACGTTTCGAAGTATGGACGAACCGCGCCATTTCCCTGCATGTAAACTCCGCGGATCTTTCCGGTTCCGTTATCGAGATTGTAGTACGTGGAAAGCTTGTCGTAATTCGCAGTCTTCACAAGCTCGCCCGGCATTCCGTTCTCGCCGCGTTTGCGTTCGCCGAACTGCTGCTTGACGTACTCACGCGAGCCGTTCAAACCTTGCTCTTCTCCGCTCCAAAGCGCGACGCGGATCGTGCGACGCGGTTTCAAGCCGGATGTCATGAGAATTCGCGCGGCTTCCATCGCGACGGCGCAGCCTGCAGCATTGTCCGTCGCACCGGTTCCGGCGTGCCATGAATCGAGATGTCCGCCAAGCATGACGATCTCATCCTTGAGCGCCGGATCCGTTCCGGGAATTTCGGCGACGGTGTTGTAACCCATCAGATCTTCGTCGTGATACTGCGCCTGGATATCGACCGTCATCTTCGGCTTCGCACCGTTCTGGATCATACGAACGAGTCGGTTGTAATCCTCGCTCGCCATCGTCACCTGCGGCAGCATCCGAGCCTCGGCTTCTTTTTGATACGGAGCCAATCCGCGACGTCCGCCCGGGCCACCAGGACCGGGAGTCGGTGCCGCTTGTCCGGCAGGAGTCGGTTCCGGAACGACCGTCGCGCTCTGGACGAACAATGTTCCCCCCGTTCCGCCGCGGCTGTTGTCGATCACGACGGCCGCGCCTTCGTCGAAGATGAACGGCGTTGCTTTCTGGAGAAACTGAAACTGACGCATTCGCTCCTGTTGCTCAGGCGTCATTGTCTGCTGGTTCGGCGGGCCGGGTTGCGGCTCGGGAATCGTTGCCGGATCCGGTTTCGCGGCAAGCTCGGCAAGACCTTCGTCGTTATAACGCTTGCCCAACGGTTTGAATTCAGCTTTCAATTCGCGAGGACGCGAGATGAGCACGATCTTTCCGCGTAGCTGTCCTTTGTACTTTGCAAAATCTTCATCGGACTTGAGGTCGAGATAGACAACCTCGCTCGTCACCGGGCCTTTAGTCGACGGCGACCAGGCTTTCGGATACGCGATGACCGGGAATACGGTAGGCTCATTTACCTGAGCGGAAAAGCTCTTCAGCGACCATCCGCGACCGAACGGTCCCCACGCTTCAAGCTTGGCGTTTGCCATTCCCCATTTAGCCATCGTGTCGCGAGTCCATTCATTCGCGCGTTTCATGTTCGGCGAATTCGTCAGGCGTCCGCCGATGACGTCGGTGAGATACGAAAGCGTGTTCATCACCTGAGAATGATTCATGCCCTCGTCGCGGATCCGATCAATCGTCGCTTTCGGAGCCGAATAAACTTTTGTCGAAGGCGCGGTCGCTGCCGCCGTCTTTCCACCGATGGAAGCCGTCGTTTGGCCAAACGCCAAAGTCGGCAGCAAAAAACTACTGAGCAAAAAAACGCTCATTACTTTGCGTCGAAACATTACTTCTATCTCCTGTAAGCGAATTGATCTATGAAATGTCGATTACTTAATACTAACAAACGTGGAAATTGGTTTCACAACTTGCCGCTTTCTTTGCGTCCTTGCGTCTTAGCGTGAAAATCAGATGTTCACGCTAAGACGCAAAGGCAAAACTTAATACTCATCGAGCGACAAGGTGTTGCCATCCGGATCTTTGAACCACGCGACTTTTGCTCCGCCGGGGAAAGTCACGATACCGTGCTCGTCCTGCCCGAACCCGTCGAAGAAGATAAACTCCACGCCGCGCTCCTTCAATCCCGAAATGACTGATTCGATATCGCTGACGTGCCAACCGATCGCGGTATACGGAGCGACCACGACTTCACTAACTTTTTGAACTCGAAGTGTCGTACCGTTTGAGTTGAATACCAAAGCGTAAGGTTCGTCACTGACAAACTCGAGCCCGAGCGCGTTCTCGTAAAACTCGCGCGCCTTCACAGGATCGGCAGTCGCCACAAATGATCCCATTGTTGCGTTGGCAAGCATGACGCTAAGTTACTTCGTTGACCAGGTCAGTGTGTAGGCCGGCGGAACGTTTTTGACGATCAAAGGACTTCGTTTCGATTTACCGTAGCGGTCCCGCATAAATTCGCGAAGCTTAATGGCGGACGGAAAATAATATCCGTGAGCGTATTGGAAAGTTCGGAAGATGCAGCCCTGCTGCATGAATTTGTCGATCTCCTGCAGGATCCCTTCGCCGACTTCGTTCGGCATTGATACAAAAGGAAGGCAGCAGATGATCGTTCCGACCTTGCCGAAGCCCGATCGTCGATGGATGTCCGCGGCCTCTAGCGCATTGCCGCGGACGATCTTCATATCCGGATAATTTTTCTTAAGAGTGCGGACCAGATCGCGATCGAGCTCGATACCAAGATACGAGCTCTCGTTGGGAACTATCTCCTGCACAAACTTAGTGATTGCACCAGTTCCGACTCCGAGCTCAAGAAGTACGTTGTTCTCGTCAGGACGTAAACCGGCGACCATTCGCCGCGCCAGCTCGGGAGAGCTTGGCGTTATCGAACCCACCGTACCGGGATTCTTTAAAAATGCCTGAAGGAACTGAATGTTTTCGTTCATCCGCTAACGCACACTAGGCTGCAGGGGATTCTGTTTCCGCCTTGCTATCCGACTTAACTTCCGTGGTTTCAACGGCCATTTTATAATCACAGTCTTCGTTTTTGCAATAACGGACCGTGCCATCTCGTTTCGTCGTTTTCTCAAGCAAATGCGGTGCCCCACACTGCGGACACGCTTCTTGAATCGGCTTGTCCCAGTAAACCTCGTCGCACTTCGGATAATTCGAACAACCGTAGAATGCTTTTCCGCGGCGCGATTTCTTGACGACTATCTCGCCCTCGCTGCATTTCGGGCACTTCATCCCGAGTGTCTCTCGCTTTACGTAATCGCACTTCGGATAGTTCGAGCAGGAAATGAATTCGCCAAACCGGCCTTGTCTCCGAACCAGATGAGCTCCGTCCTTCGGGCAGATCTCATCGAGCGGTACGGGCGGAGCCGCGGGTTTTTGATCGCCTTTCGCGATCTTGCGAATATTCTTACACTCGGGATAACCGGTGCATCCGTAGAAGGATCCAAACCGGCCCTTCTTGAGCGCCATCTCACGGCCGCAGAGCTCGCAGACGGGGACCTCTTCAACTTCGCCGCCGGCACCGTCGCCGTCCTTCTTACTGCCGACCTCGCGCGTGTTCTGACATTCGGGATAATTTTCGCAGGCCAGAAACTGTCCGAATCGTCCGAACTTAATGACCATTCGAGCCCCGTCTTTTTCGCAGATCTCGTCCGTCGGGATCGACATCTTCTTCTTGCCCTTGATTAGCTCGGTCGCGTTCTCGAGATCTTTCGAAAACTTTCCGTAGAACTCTCGCAACGCGTCCTGCCACGCAAGCTTTCCGTCCTCGATCTCGTCGAGCTCTTCTTCCATCTTCGCCGTGTACCGCTCGTTGAAGATGTCGTCGAAAGTTTCGACAAGAAGATCATTGACCGTCATTCCAAGCGGCGTCGGATGGAACCGACTTTCGATCTTCTCGACGTACTCGCGATCCTGGATCGTCGTCATGATCGCGGCGTATGTCGACGGCCGTCCGATTCCTTTTTCCTCGAGCGCCTTTACGAGTGTCGCTTCGGAATATCTCGGCGGCGGTTCGGTGAAATGCTGCTCGGGCGTGACTGAATTAAGATTTAGCTTCTCGCCCTGCTGGACGAGCGGAAGATTGCGCTCCTCCTCATCGTCGTCGCCTTCGGCCGGTTTCTCATCGCGGCCTTCCTGATAGACCTTCAGGAAACCGTCAAACTTCTGCACCGAACCGGTCGAGCGGAATGTGAATCGTCCCGCTTTGATATCGATCGTTGTTTGATCGAAGACCGCGGGCATCATCTGCGACGCAATAAATCGCTGCCAGATCAGGCGATAGAGTTTCAGCTCGTCCGGGCCGAGCTTGCTCGCCAGGCTGTCCGGCGTACGGTTCACATCGGTCGGACGGATCGCTTCGTGAGCGTCCTGCGCGTCTTTCTTTCCTTTATAGAAGTTCGCCTTCGCCGGCAGATATTGCTCGCCGTACGTGCCGCCGATAAAGTCACGTGCTTCACCCAAGGCTGCGTCCGATACACGGACCGAATCGGTTCTCATGTACGTGATCAAACCGACAGCGCCTTCGGATCCCAGCTCGATACCTTCGTACAATTTTTGCGCGACCATCATCGTCTTCTTCACGGGAAATCCGAATTTGCGCGAAGCTTCCTGTTGAAGTTTTGAAGTGATGAACGGTGGGGTCGCGTTTCGTTTTCTCTCCTTCGTCGTTACCGAGTCGACAACGAAATCCTGCTTGCCTGCTTCGTCGACGATCGATGTTGCGTCTTCCTGAGTCTTGATGTGAGTCTCAGTCGCCTTAACGTCTTCGTCGAATTTTCCGGTCTTCACCGTCTTGTCTTCAATCTTATAAAGACGCGAATCGAATTTCGGCGGTAACGCCGCTGTTAGATTCGCGACGATGGTCCAATATTCTGTCTGAACGAATGCTTCGATCTCACGTTCGCGCTCGACTACGAGCCGAACCGCAACCGTCTGCACGCGCCCGGCGGAAAGTTTACCGCCGATAGTTTTCCAAAGAATTGGCGAGACTTTGTAGCCCACCAGTCGATCTAAGATTCGACGTGCCTGTTGAGCATCGACAAGATCCTTATTGACCTGCTTCGGTACCTTGAACGCATCCTGGATCGCAGTCTTCGTGATCTCATTGAACATCACGCGATAGACCTGCTGCTTCCCTTTTTTAGGTACGATCTCTTCGGCCAGATGCTGACAGATCGCCTCACCTTCGCGGTCAGGGTCGGCTGCGAGATAGATCGCTTCGCTAGCTTTTGCGGCCTTCTTCAATTCGGAAACTATCTTTTTATTATTCCGTTTTTTTGTATCAGGTATGACTTCGTAGGTCGGTTCGAAATTGTTCTCGACGTCTACCCCGAGGTCCTTCGCCGGCAGGTCCTTGATATGACCGATCGACGCGAGGACGAGGTAATCCGATCCTAAATATTTGTTGATCGTCTTAGCCTTTGCGGGCGATTCGACGATGACTAGATTCTTTGACATAAAGCGTACCCGGGGAATTGTGCCCCGAAAAAAATAGTCAGATGCGCAATGGCACCTGACAATCTGACTTCTATCACCTACGTTTCTATTCTGTCAACAAGCCCTCTGATCCGCATCAGTTCGCGGCATACTTCCAGATGGTGTCTTTTCCGCCTATCAGGATCGTGTCCTTCCCGGCACTGTTTGGGAGCACGGCGATGGTCTCGGCATCCTCCGGCAAGAGCTCGTGATACACCAAAACTCCGTCGGCATCATAGACATAAAAATTAGCCCGAGGCAGTCCGATGAACGACGCGATGACAGCCAGATATTTAGGTTTCCCTTCGTGTAACTGAACTAGCGCCGCTTTTGGATACGCGACGCTGTCGGCGTCATCCGTGTAAGAAACTCCGGTTCCTGGGACGTCGACCCGCTTCGGCTCTTTCTTGATCTCGCTAAGCGGCGCGTCCGATGCGAAGAGCTTCTCGCCGTCCTCTGACGACAGGGTTAATTTCCCGTCGAAAATGTCGGCAAATTGAATTTTGGATTCTTTCCCGTCGTCAGCGAGGACGATCGCGTCGCCGTCGATCTTTGAGTCGCGAATTATTTTTCCGTTTCCATCGCGCACGGCTTTACCGATTTCAAGAAGTTCGTTCTTTCCGTCGTGATCTATATCGAGCACTTCTAACTTGTGGCTCGCAAACTCGTCCGGTTGAAGCCACAGCTCTTTTCCCGAACGGTCATAGGCGCGTATACCTTCATTCTTAGTGGCGACGACGTACTCGGAAATTCCGTCGTTATCGAGATCACCTACCGTCGCCTCGAGCACGTGTCTGCTTTTCTCGTAGTTTTTATCGCTATCATTAAGCAGCTCGCCGACGTCGAGTATTTCTTTACCAACTCTCCAGATCTCAGTTCCTTTATCATCGAAGATCCGAAGGCCCTGCGTAGAACCGAAAGAAAGAAATCCGAAATGGTCACGGTCCAGGCGAACGATGCGAAGGTTGTCGAGACTCGGTTGATAAGTCGCCTTTTCGAAAGGTCCGACTTTTACAATTTCCGTGGACGGATCGAATAGGATCTGGCTCTTCAGATTTCCGTCGAGGTCGAAAACAAAACCGCCGAACTCGCCGACCGCGATAATGGAATCACCGATCAGTTGGAGATCGGAGAAATTATAAATGGAGCGTGCGGTCTGGGCACTGAGGACCTTTTGTCGTTCCTTTTCGTCTGCATGCTTACTGCTCTCGCCGATCGTCTTCAGCAAGCCGGGCTTATCCAACTTAAAAAATTCCGTTCGGGTGAGAAATCCGGCGCCGGTTGTTATCCGTGCATCTTTGAGCTCGGCTGGAACTTCACGGTTCAGACCCATCGTTGTGAAAAACGAATAGACTTTATAGATCCCGAGTCCCGCCAGGCCGATCGTTATCGAAATCAAGATGCCGCCGATGATAAGTAAATTTCTTGTACCCTTCGTCATTTCAAATTCGTCTTGCGTAATTCTTCCCCGGCAAGACACGTATCATATCGCGAATATCGAGGGCGACTAGAGCCGAGTTCAAATCGCCGAACGAGAGACCGCTCAAGGTTAGCAAAGAGTCGATCTGGACCGGCTCATCGGCAGACAAAAGCGACCAAACCTTAGCCTCATTCGGATCGAGATCGGCCGGTGTAGCAGCAACCGAAAACGATCCGGCTTCCTGTTCGACTTTCGGCGGCAAAATCATCGCACCGATCTCACTCGGTAATTCGGCGACGACATCCTGCCATTGCTGGACGAGCTTTGCACCGGACTTTATCAAATAATTCGTGCCGTACGAATTCGCGGATGTGATATTTCCCGGAACCGCCATCACCTCACGGTTCTGCTCCATCGCAAGCCGAGCGGTTATCAACGAGCCGCTTCGCTCCGATGCTTCGACGATCAACACGCCTAAACTTAGCCCGCTTATGATTCTGTTTCGATAAGGAAAGTTGTCCTTCAGCGGCGGCGTGCCGAGTGGGAACTGCGAAACGACGGCTCCGCCCGAATCGAGGATCTCTTTCACGAGACGTGTGTTTTCTTTCGGATAGACCGAGTCGATCCCGGTTCCGAGCACGGCGACCGTCTTGCCACCGCCGCGCATCGCACCGCGATGCGCAGCTGTGTCGATCCCGCGTGCGAATCCTGATACGACGCAGATTCCAGCCGACGCGAGATCGCGCGAAAGCATCTCCGCCGCGTTCATCCCGTACGTCGAGCAAAGACGAGATCCGATCACGCCGATGCACGGAAGCGTGAGACATTCTTCCCACGCACCACGGACGTAAAGCGTGATCGGCGGATCGCAGATCTCGCGCAGCAGCGCCGGATAACTACCGTCGTCGAGTATCAAAATATCGCCGCCAAGTTTCTTGACACGTTCGAGCTCAACCTCTGCCCGCGGCTCGAGCTCGCGTGCAATGATGCTCTCGATCGTCTCGGGCCTGATCCGCAACATCTCCAGCTGCGAACGCCGCGCATGAAAGACATTCTCCGGCGAGCCAAACGCCTCAAGAAGCCGCGTCGCAACCCGCGGACCAACGCCGGGAGTCATGTTGAGTGCAATCCAGCTCTTCATTTTGGATTTTGGATTTTGGATTTTGGATTGGAAGAGTTTCTGGGGACGTTCTGTCCCTTAAAGCGTAATGTCTTGATCGAAGCCACTATCATTCGGACGATTTCGTTGATCTCTTTCGTAAGCGATGCAAGTTTTCGCTCCGAAACGATCTGAGCTTCTATCAACAATTCGATCCAGTAAAGACTCTCGTCTGCTTCCTCTTCAACGATCGCCAGTTTGTGTAGAACGTCAGCGGTGGACTTGCCCCGGCAAGCGGCGCGGTAGTTCGCACCAATTGATGTACCCGATCGGACGAGTTGTTTTCCGACAACGCCTGATACTCCTGACATTGGCAATGTATTTACGAGGCGAATTACACGCAGGGCTACTTGTTTCGTGCGAGCTTTGAATTCGTTTTCAGTCATATCGGGCGACTATAAAACTATGTCGGTCGATAAATATTGAAAACGCGTGAAAAATTCTAAAGCATTCTTGTCGGGGTAAATGGAAAGGGTCTGAGGCCGGTGGCTTCAATCCAAAATCCAAAATCTAAAATCCAAAATGGACTTGGCGGAGGCGTGTGGGGGTCGAACCCACCCAAGCACGCTCTCGCGTACTCGCTGACGGTTTTGAAGACCGCGCCCGTCACCGGACGGGATGCGCCTCCGCAAATTGTGCGGACGATTTATTGGAAGTGTCTCATCATGATCTTCGTCTGACCAGCGACGCGACGACGAAGATTATCGCACTCGGAACCCATATCCAAATTATCTCGCTGGCGATGACTCCGAAGCCGCGGTCGCTGAAAAAATCCAAACCGATCGGCGACACTTCGATCGGACGCCACGGGAAAAAGAACCGCTCGCCGCTGAACGGTGCAAGTAGTGCGACGCCGCGGCCGCCGTTCGTGAACATGTCGAGAAACGGATGAGTGGCAGTAACCAGACCGAAATACAGAGCGAGTTTCCATTTTGGAATCTCTCGTCCGGGATAGAACAGGACCGAAACGAGAATGCCGATCGTTACCGCGAAGATGATCGAGTGAGTTATTCCGCGGTGACCGAACATGCTGCCGTAGCTCACGCCAAACGCGAATGAAATAACATCGGCGTCCGGTAGCATCGCGCAGATCGCCGTCAGGATCCAGAACCGGGCTCGATCATGCTCGAGGCGAAATGCACTTCCCACGGACGAAGCGAAGATGGCGTGTGAAAAGATCGTCGGCATTGCGCGCGGACTAAGGTTCGGAGTATGAGCACTTCAGACCTATGAGAGAGATCGGCTCGAACTCTTCAGATTTCAGATTTGCGATCCGGACTTTTCTGGTTTGATCACGCCTCTCTGTCTCAAGATCCGCCCGATCGAAGCGGGAAAATGGTAAACGCGCCAACAAGAAAAGCCTTTAGTATTTTCATCACCGTCGTTGGTATCGATGCATCAGGACATCAGCATTAACGTGATCAGTGCGGCGCGTTTTGCGATGTCGTCGATCAAGATATGTTCGTCGAGACGATGGGCTCCGTCGCCGGCGATCCCCAAACCGTCGAGAAGCGGGACGCCGAGCGCCGCGATGAAGTTTCCGTCCGACGCCCCTCCTACCTGTGTCTCGCCAACCTCGTAATCGAAACTCGCTCCGATCGATCTCGCTTTCTCAAACAACCCTGCCACGGCCGCGGTGCGTTCCATCGGCGGCCGGTTTATTCCGCCCGTGATCTCGATAGAAACACGTTCGTCAAACGAATTCAAATCGAGCACGGCAGCTTCGATCCGCGATGCCTCGTCCATCGATGAAAACCGCACATCGACGGTGCACTCGGCATGTTCCGGAATTACATTTGTCGTCGTGCCTCCGCGGATCGTGCAAACATTCACCGTGGTTCCGGCGGCAATATTATTTAGCGAATGTAATTTCTGGATCTGCTGCGCGACTTCGAGAACAGCGCTCGCGCCGCGCTCCGGTTCCAATCCCGCGTGCGCCGGAACGCCGTGGGTTTTCAGCGTGAACATCCCTGTACCTTTCCGGCCCGTCTTCACACGACCGGCGGCGGACGGTTCGAGGACGAAACTAACATCTGAATCGGCGGCCTCGCGTTCTACAAGTTCGCGGCCTGTAAAACTTCCGACCTCTTCGTCACACGAAAGCAGGATGGTCAGACTGCGTGACGGTTCGATTCCCGTTTCGGCGAAGAAGCGAAGAGCCTCCAGCATCAGCACGATCCCGGACTTCATGTCGAAGATCCCGCAGCCGAAAAACTTCCCGTCTTCGATCCGCGTCGGATTCAGGATCTTCGTTCCGACCGGATGGACGGTATCGGTGTGGCCGAGAATCAGAATTTTTCCTTCGCGTTTGGAAAAGGCTCTGATGATGATGTGGTCGCCGAATTTTTTTTCGGGAATTTTCTCGATCTCAAGATCGAGTGAAAGTTTTCGAGCTTCGTTCTCGATCCAGAGCGCGACGAGCCGGCTCCGCTCGACATCGTATGACGGCGATTCGATCTCGACGATCTCGCGGATCATCGCGACTGTCGAGTCGCGGCGAGCGTTGAAATAATCCAAAACTTGGGTTGGCTTCATCGAGCGGGTGTCGCGGCTACCGGGGCCGTCGCGAAGATTTGATTTAGCATTTGGCCCATGCGATATCCGGCGAGAGCGATCTGTCGCTCGGCGACGTTGAAAGCGTGTTTCTTATATTTTTCGGATGGCATCTGAAACCGGACGAGGTCAGGCGTGAAGACATCGGTCGGATTGAGAGCAAAACTTTCCTTGCGCCACTCGTCGAATTCTCCGAGCCTGATCGCCGAGCTAAGCGAGCTCACCGGATATTTTTTCATGATTTTTTTGCCGAGCGATTCGAGATAGTCTTTCTCGCACGCGTCGCCCTTGAGAGGCGCGGCACGATCGATTATCGAGTCCCAGTACCAGTGTAGGTTCGACTGTTTTTCCCGCGGCGTTCCTTCGGGTGTGAGGAGAAAAAGGTTCGCACCTTGATCGCCCTTTGGCTCGCGATCGGTTACACGCCCTGATGTGTGAAGAGGTTGATGAATATCGCCAATGAGATGTTCGATCCACGCAATCGCGACCGCTTTGTCTTTATCCGTAGCGGACGGGTTCCGCAAAACTTTATCGAAGTCGATAAGCCTGTCGATCGCGACACCGCCCTCTTCAGCATTGGGAAGAATTTCGGCCTTATCTCCGACCTGTTTCCAAAACGTGTCGTCGTAGTGCCAATTGCTCTTGTGATACTTCTTGAACCTCGCATCAAGCGCACGCTCGCGAACGATGTCTGCCCAGGTCGCCATGAGCATGAAGTATTCGAGCTTTCGCGCCTCTTCGGGTTCCGGTCCGTACATGAAGTAAGCCGGAATATTCGAGTCCTCCGGCCCGGCACGCAGAATCTTGATCACCGCTTCACGTGCAGCCGGCGTCATTTGCTGCCATGCAATAAAAGCGGTCAGTTTATGCCCAACGTCGTTCCACGCGAACGTAAACGAAGCGAGCATCAGCATAACCGCACAAATCAAAACCGAACGGACCATTTTCCCCATAAATTCTCCCGGATCTTTTTGCATGATTCTAACTAAATCCGCGAATTAGAGAAAGCGGGTCCTATTAACGCTTTCTATAAATAAAGAGGCTTTTTCTAGGCACAGGGCTTGCAACTGGGGTTGGCGGATGATCGGGGGGCTTCGTGATACGAAGTCCTGCCGCGACACGCGTAAATGTGTTGCGGACGTTTCGCGGAAGCGAATTTAGATCGTCTGCAAAAACTTTCCCCTGACTCGTTCTTCTAAATCGGGCGAATCACATCGAATAAATGTGAGGAGACAAGAAAGGTTATGCAAGGAATATTGGAACAGAACACAATCGCAGCTTCGCTTATTAACAGGACTCGCGGATCATTCGGCGAGAAGATCGGTCTCGTAGCATCGGTTTTCGGATGCTGGCACAAGCGACTCACGCGACCCATCTCGGATAAGAACATGTCATATCGTGCATGTCTCGACTGCGGCGCTCGTAAAAGGTTCAACGCTGAAGAATTCAGAACCACCGGACCTTTTTATTATCCGCCTTCATTAAAATCGGATTCTGTCTGATTGTTGGAGGCTCTCCGTTCCGATATCTATCAAATTTAATCTGAGCGCGATTTTTTAACAGAGTCGCGCTCTTTGCGTATCAGGCCTTCTTAAGGATCAAGGCGGAGTTTTTGGATCCGAACCCGATGCAATTGCACAGAGCTGTTTCGACCTCTGCTTTGCGCGACTCGTTCGGAACGTAATCGAGATCGCACTCGGGATCCGAAACATCGAGATTTATCGTAGGGGCAAGTATTCCCTCGTTTATCGCCAGGAGCGCGGCTCCGATACCGGCCGCACCGGTTGCTCCTTGCGGATGGCCGATCTGCGACTTGGTCGCCGACATCGGGATCTTGTACGCGGCATCTCCGAACGCGAGCTTCGCGGCGTGAGTTTCGATTCGATCGTTAAGTTGCGTCGACGTACCGTGAAGATTTATGTAGTCGACATCTTCGGGAGAGATGCCCGCGTCCTTCATCGCGAGGCTCATCGCACGTGCCGGCTCGACGCCGTTCGCTTCGAGGCGGACACGGTGATACGCGTCGCACGTCACGCCGTAGCCGATGATCTCGGCGTAGATCTTCGCACCACGCTCTTTTGCACGATCGTACGATTCGAGAACGTAGATCCACGAACCTTCACCGATCACGATTCCGGAACGATCCTTTGAGAACGGGCGACACGCGCGCTCGGGTTCGGCGTTCCATTCCTTTGTGCAAACTGTCATCACCTCGAACCCCTTTAAGATTCCCGGCGAGATCGGACAATCGACGCCTCCGCTGAGCATGACGTCTTGCCGGCCGAGGGCGACGTGCTGCGCGGCGTAGAAGATCGCATCCGTCGACGATGTGCAACCGGTTGATATCACATGCGACAGTCCGTGAATGTTGAATACCATCGACAGTTCGGACGAGAGTCCGCCGTGCGTCGATGCGGGTATCGTGTAGATACTTCCCTTGCCCGCATTCCCCGAGAACCAGTAGCCGAACTGTTTCTCAGTGAATGCGAGTCCGCCGCCGCCGGTGCCAAGTACGACGCCGAACATTCGCTTTTCGTCCAGAGACAGTTCTTCGACAGGAATTCCGGAATCGCGCACCGCCTCGCGGGCGGCGGCCAGCGCAAGAGGAACCGTGCGTGGAACGTGCTGTCGATCCTTTGGATTAAGCTCAGCCTTCCAATCAAAGTCGGGGATCTCGGCGGCGATCTGCACGTTGAATGGAGAGGGATCAAAGCTTTCTATTCGCCGCACTCCGCTTTTTCCGTCGCGCAGCGAGCTCCAGAACGCTTCGCGACCGATGCCGATCGGCGTCACGCAACCGAAACCCGTGATCACGACGCGTCTTGGACTCGAGAGATCGGTGAACATAAGAAATGTAAGTAACGAGTGGTAGCTTACGCGACCCGGAGCAATTTGTTCTCAAGCCTGGCGCCGGTCTGTGTATTCATATGTCACCTATATTACATTCTCGGCCTATCTATTCGTCTACCATCTCTTTGTTCGTACACGGAGAGACAAAACTATGCTTTGGACAATTATTATCATTCTGTTGGTTCTGTGGGCCCTCGGTTTTGGATTTCTTGGTCAGGCGGCGGGGAATCTCATTCACATTCTTCTGGTACTTGCGGTCATTGTGCTGGTGTTGCAGCTGGTCAGAGGACGGCGAGGCGTTTAGACCGCTCATAATCGTTTTCGGCTTTCACTTGCCAGGATGAGTTTTTGTAGACGACTCATTCTGGTTTTTTCTTGTCTCGCTGACATTACATGATGAATCATTAGCTTCCGATATCCCGGCGGTTGTTCGGTGAAGAATTTCCACGCGTCCTTCTGCTTTCGAAAAACCTTTTCATACCCTGCGGCTAATACCTCAGTTTCTTTCTCGTACGCATAGACGGCAGATTTCGCTTCGCTCCGTTTCTCGAACGCGGCGATTCCTGCAGGACGCATCAAACCTCTCTTTTTCAATTCGGCAACCTTTGCGATGTTGATCGCGCTCCAAATGCTCCCGGGTCTGCGCGGCGTAAACCTGATCGTGTACGCGTCGTCATCGATTCTTTTCCGTACTCCGTCGATCCATCCGAAACAGAGAGCTTGATCGACCGACTCGCTCCACGTCATTGATGGGGTGCCGGTTTTTAGTTTGTGAAATCCGACCAGTAATTCGCGCTCGGTCGCGTGATGCTTCTCCAACCATTCCCGGAACTTATCCGCCGATGCAAAGAATTTCGCTTTTGCCATTTCTCCATAATAATAAAAAAACGTCCGGACATTTTCAGTCCGGACGTTTCGTTTCGTGACGTTTTGAATCGCTCGCTTACTGCGCCGCGATGTTCAAAATGCCGTTCAGGATGTTTCCAAGAATGCTGATTCCGTTGTTCGACCGATATCCATACCGGTACTGATTATTAAACCCGTCCTCATATCCGCGCTGGAAACCCTGCTGGAAATAATACTGATACTGGCTACGATCGACGTAGCTCTGGTATCCGTACACGCCGCTTCGATAGATGTCGTTACCGTAGTAGCTGCTATTGCGGCGATAGCGAGCGTCCTGCTGACCCTGCTGAAAGCCCTGTTGGTAACCGCTGTTTACGGCCTGCCGAAGAAGCTCGGCACCGCGGGAGTCCGTCTGGTAGTAACTACCGTTTCGATAGACGCGATAATATCGCGAGCTAACATTTCGGTTGCCATTATAATAGCCGTTACGCTGCGACTGCTGATACTCCCGGTACTCTTGCTGTGCCCGCTGCTGGGCTCGCTGCCAATCGCGATAGTCGTCGCGACTACGCGATCGTTGATAATTGCGATACTCGTTCTGAGCTCTGCGTTGAGCTTCCTGCCACTGTCGATACTGATCGTTATAGTTCTGGGCGCTCGCTGATCCGATTGCCCCAAACATCAAGAATGAACCTAGTATCGATCCAATTACCGTATTCTTTAAAGTAAACAATTTCATAACATTCTCCCCTTGTAATCGGCGCCGGGATTTGTTTGGGGCAGAGCCGGCCGCCTTAGTTTTAGGTGACTGAATTCAATTCAGATTCACCACGCAGATTGAAAATGCAATGAGCATGCCACCAAGCTAATCGTTGATATAACTGCGGTTGAATGCCGTACACATCAAATAAAAAGAGCGGCGATATCGATCATCGCCGCTCTTTTAGTATGGAAATTTCATCCGGATCATATCCGTAGCGGCATAACTATGTATTTGTAATCGTACGAAGTGTCGCCCGCGATCCGGATCTGAGTCGCGGCATTCGAATCCTTGAATTCGAACGAAATTCGCGTCGGACCTTTTGTCTCTTTAACCCTCACCTTATCGCCATCAGTTTCATTTGCGGCTTCCCCGACAGCGTCAGACGCCGCATTCTCGAGTGCACCGACATTGTTTAGAAATTCCTGCAGGTACTGCCAGTTGAAACCGAGCGTGACCTCTTCAGTTCCGTCATATTCCGCCTGGACAAACTCCTGACCTTCGCCTTCTTCGCTCGACTGCGCCGTGATCTCAACCTCGTCCTTTCTAATCGTGATACGGACGGATCGATTTCGCTCGTCGGCCATTAGCGAGATGCGGCGAACCGCATTTTTCATTTCGACGAGGTCAAACACAACGGTCTTGTCGTTGTCCTTCGGCATTACCATTTCGTAATTCGGGAAGTTTCCCGATAGTTTGCGTGTGATAAGCAATCGGCCGCCGGTCTGGAAATAGATGTGATTCTGGTCCTCGCCAAATTGGATCTCGCCATCCGAATCGCGTGAGATCTTGACCAGCTCCGTCAGAGCCTTCTTTGGGATCAGAACGTCCATTGTCGTATCGCCCGCGTCGTCGATCGCTTTTTCGATGAACGCGAGTCGATGACCGTCGGTCGTCACCATTCGAGCTTTGCCGTCAGCGATCATGAACTTCGCTCCCGAGAGGGTGAAGCGGCTCTGCTCATTCGTGATCGCGAAGGCTGTGTTGTGAATGAAGTAATTGAAGATGTCGCTCGAGAGCTTCATCGGAGCAGATTTGAAGATCGGAAGCTCCGGATACTGTTCGCGGCTTACACCCGCAAGACGAAAACTCGCTCGTCCGGCCTTCATCTGCACCCATTCGTTTTCCAGTTTCTTGAAATGCACGTCGCCACCATCGAGCGTCCGGACGATATCGAAAAGCTTGCGTGCCTGGATGCACATTGAGCCGGCTTGCTTTATCTCCGCCTCGGCGTCGCAGCGGATCGTGACATCGAGATCGGTTCCAAGTATGCGGATCTCACCTTCGCCCAAACTTTCGATCAGGATGTTGGAGAGAACGGGGATCGTCGATTTTCTTTCGACGACGCCCTGGATATATCCGAGCTCTTCCTTGAGGACTTGTTGCTTGATCGTAAATTCCATGATGTGTCTTGCTGCAGCTCCGGTTTAGTATTACTTAGAATCAGTGCGGAGCTTTGATTTCTATATCTAAATTCAACAATCTATTTAAATCCAGTAGTAGGAATAGGGCCTGTGAATTTGTGCAAAAGTACCGAAAATCCTTTTTCCAATTGACCTTTAGCGTCCACAGGCCTTTGTGGAAAACTTGTGGAAAAGGGGCGTGGGATTCGGAAAACTTTTTGATCGGCCCTTTTTCCACCACTGTCCACAGGTTCGTAACATGCCAACCTGCGGAAAAGTGGAAATCTTTTTTCAAACATTGCAATTAAAGCAGATAGCTCAATGCTAATAATCGGGTCATGTGGAAATCAGTTCCTTCCGAAACGCCCCGCGGCTGCAATAACTAATTGCAAAGACTATCAATTAAACCGCTGATGGTATTGTGGAAAACGCCGTCTTTCTTTACCAGCGTCTCGATCTTATCGAAAGAATGCATCACGGTCGTATGATGCTTGCCGCCGAACTCACGACCGATCTCAGGATAGCTGTGAGTAGTGAGGCGTTTGCACAGATACATCGCAACTTGCCGTGGCACCGCGACGGCCCTCGAGTTGTTTTTGGACTTCATTTCCTCGACTGTGAGTTTGTAATGCGATGCAACGATACGAGCAATGCGATCCATAGTCAAACCTTCCGGACGTTCGCTATCGATGATGTTTTTCAGAGCATCCTGAGCGAGCATTTTCGAAATTGGAACACCCCGTAAACTCGATATCGCGACGAGGCGAACGAGCGAGCCTTCGAGCTCGCGAACGTTGGACCGGATCTTTGTAGCGATGAATATTGCGATATCGTCAGGCAGGTGTATGCCGTCGAGATCCGCTTTGCGTTTTAGGATCGCGACCTTTGTCTCGAGATCAGGTGGTTCGATGTCCGCAATCAGTCCCCACTCGAATCTGGAATGCAGGCGCTCCTGCAGCGTAGGGATGTCGCGCGGCGGACAGTCACTCGTGATGACGATCTGTTTCTGATCGTTATGGAGCGTGTTGAACGTGTGGAAGAACTCTTCCTGGGTGCGTTCCTTCCCGGCCATGAACTGAACGTCGTCCATCAGAAGCACGTCGATCGACCGATACTTTTCGCGAAAGCTCTGAGTCTTGTCGTAGCGGATCGCGTTGATGAGCTCGTTCATGAACTTCTCTGACGTGATGTACGAAACTCGCAGATGCCTGTTACGTTCTTTGATCGAATGCCCGATCGCATGCATAAGATGCGTTTTCCCGAGACCGACTCCGCCGTAGATAAAGAGCG
The DNA here is from genome assembly GCA_003223025.1 of Acidobacteriota bacterium. Lineage (GTDB taxonomy): Bacteria > Acidobacteriota > Blastocatellia > Pyrinomonadales > Pyrinomonadaceae > OLB17. The sequence goes on along the minus strand of QHXR01000025.1, from coordinate 23,048 downwards.
GGTTGTAAGTCTTGCCCGGAGTCTCTGCAGCGGCGAGACTCGCGGCGTGCGCAAACTGATTGCTGGTACCGACGACAAACTTTTCGAAAGTGTATTTCGGATTAAGGGAATTCTCGACGGGTTCGAGATCCAGAAAATTCGTTTGCCCCGAATTCACAAAGCTCGCGGTGTTCGGGACCGCGATATTGGATCCGGCCTTTGCTGCGAAACTTTTTTCTGACGCCTCGAATAACTCAGGCGGCGGCATTTCGGAAAATCTTTCTTCCGCCGTTTCTGAGTCTTCGATCTTCCACTCGAAGCGATAGTCGGCGAAGTCCGTACCTTCGGCCGCCTGCCGAAGCAGATCGCTGTAATAGATCGTCACCCAATCTTTCGTTACCTGACCGGCGCCGAGAAAGACGATACGCTCCGTCTCGTCGTGACCCTTGAATTGGATCGGACGAAACCAAGAATCGTAGATATGTTTATTAAGTCGTTGTTCGACGAACTGAAGGATGCGGCTCCAGACGTCGACTTTTTCTAAAGTGGTTGCCACAAACGGCCTCCAAAAATAATTGCTGTTTAAGATCGAAGAAAATTTAAGCAGAGGGGGCGGCTTAAGCGATTCTTCACTGTCTTCGAATTACCCCGAAACCGTAATCGCTTCACTGTTTTTTGCCAACACGAAGCGCCAGCCTGATTCTTTTCCACAGGCTTTTCCACAGCTCTGTGGAATACTGCTTAAACGCTAAAGTGAAACTTCAAGTTATTTGTTTTCAACGGGTTACGGGTTCTCTTATCTGAAAAACGGGTGTCAGATTAGCATAGAGAAATTTACATTGCAAACAGAAATCCACAGAAAGAAGGAGCAGACAAAGTCAGGCAAATTTTATTTCTTGCCACTAACTTTTAGGACTAATTTAGAAACCGACAGATGTGAACAGGACGTTTCACGATTGGTCCGCCGCGATGCGGATACTGATCGTCAAAAAAGTAAACGAATGGTACACAGAAAAAATTTTAATGTGGCGTCGGATGTTTTTAATTCGATCTACTCAAGGACAAAATTCGCCTCGACCGACTGTGAAGATTCGTTCGCTCGATTGTCGATGATCAGAAAATAATTTCCCGGCTCGAGCATTGGACTTATCTTACCGCCGGGTACGTAACCCGTTCCGACGCGGGCCTTGAATTCAGTCTGCTGTTTCCAATTTTCGAAGTCGGCTTCGTCGATAACAACGACAGCGATTTTAGATTTCACGCTGCCCGTCTGAAACTCGCCGGAAAGTTTAGCGCGACGATTTAGAATTATTTGCTTCGATAAAAACTCTCCGGCACCTATCGTAACGTTTCCCGACACGATCGGTCCCGGCTTCGAGTACGCGACCGGCGCGGGCGCCACAACAGGAACCTCGCCGCTCTTATTGACCAATATCATTTTCAAGCCAAGCAATACGGCGACGACAACAAAACCGATGATCGGCCACCGCAAGTTCGAAAAATTTCCCGGTGAATGAGCTTCTTCATTCATATGAAATTTGGTTCAGTCGATTTTATCTCTGTTACGTCCGACGGACAAAATAAAAACGCGGAGCCGATGATGACTCCGCGTTCTTTATCCGAAGATTGTTACCGACTATTTTTGACGAATGCTGCTTGCTCCTGAGCTTTCTTTTTCGACGCTCGCGGGATTACCGGAGTATTGGATCTTGCTCGCACCGGATGCTTCCAGATTCAGTCGATCGGTCGCAAACACGCTGACCTTGCTCGCTCCGCTTGAGTCGACCGTCGCGGTTTTCGACTTCAAGGCCTCGGCGTCGATGCTGCTGGCACCGCTGACTTCAATGTTGAGCTCGGAGGTTTCTCCGTCGAGTTTCACCTTCGAAGCGCCGCTTGTGTGGATCCCAAGTTCCGAATTCTTAACACCGGACAGCGTCACCTTCGATACGCCTGAGATATCCAAATGATCGATGTCGGGTGCCGCGACGATCACTCTGAGCGTCGAGTGCGAATTTACGCGCTGAGTGGTGCTGATGTGCAGGACGCCGGAATCGACCTCGGTCTTGATAAACGGAAGGAGGTTGTCGTCTGCCTGGACCTGCACGGAATATTCCTTTCCGGCCGTGATCTCAACCTCGAACACACCACCGACATCGACGCCGGTAAATTCGTCCGTAGACCGAGTCTCCGACGCCGCGACTCCAGAGCCCCTGACGCCCGAATTAAACGAAAAGGTGAAAATACTTCCGGAAGCTTTACCGAATGAAATAACGTTAGCGACGGCCACACCGACGACGATCGCGACTATGAATACCAAAATTCCTATCTTTTTCATGATTTCCTCCGCGAGAACCAACTAGCTGAACACAGGTAACGCCTCGTCTTCGCGAAAAGTTCGGAGAAAATTTGGTGGGTTTATTTATGAAAGTAGTAAAACCAGCCGGCTTGAGCGATCCCGAGAAAAAGCCCGAGCATGGCGCCGAACAACTCGATCTTTCTCAAATGATCCTTCGCAACCGAAAGAACGAGAGCCTCGAGTTTCTCGATGGGATAGTTGTTGATCTTTTCACGAACCACTCCGCCGACATCGAATTCAGCGATCGCTTCCGGAAGCTTTTCCCGGATCGCCGCGATGATCGTATCGGAGAATCCTTCGCTCGCGGCGCGAAGCTTCTCTTCCGAAATATTGTCGGACAATCGCCCGATCGGTGCGGCGAGAAGATTTTCGATCTGAGTCGCCAGCATCGAATTGATGATCTTCGACGTGTCCTCGCGCGCGACGATGTTCAGAAGTCCTTTCGATAGCATCGCCTTTAGTTTTCCCTCGGATTCGGGATGAAGAGAGCGCATGATCGAGTCGATGCTGTGCGGACGAAATTGAGCAAGCGTGTCGGTGACATAGGCCGAGACCTGTCGCATCATTTCATCGCCGCGGAGAAGTCCGAGGATCGCTTTTGCGACCTGCTCCTTGAGCCTATCGAGTTGATCCGGATTTACTTTTCCAATGACCTCAGACAGCGGACGCGAAAGAGCGGTGTCGATGCTTGAATCGATAAAGTTTCGCGCCTCTTCTGCAAAGAAGTCTCCCTTGAGCGTTTCCTCGATCCGGCGCGGAAGGCTTTCGTTCACAAGATCGTCGACTTCTCCAAGAAGGTTGTCACGCGAGACGAATATTTTTTTGAAGAATGGCAGCGCCTCGTAGTACTCATGCACTTCCCGTTTGATCAACGCGCCGATCTGATTACGTGTCCGTTCGGCCGCGGCGATCTCGGCGAGATGATGCGTCACCGGTTCAATCTGCTCGGCCGCCTTTTCTTTTAGCAGGGCGACTGCGTCCGGTGTGAACATCTCGCCGACCGAGGTCGGAGTATTTGCAAGATCGTCGACACGCTTGTTTACGAAACCCCGCACTTTCTGTTCGAGCTCGAACGAGTTCAGCGCTGCACTTATTCGCTCTTCGAGAAATCCGACGATCCTTTCGAACGTTTCGTCATCGATAACGGATGAAACGCGTCGCGACAGGACCTCGTCGACGCGCCGCTCGACGAATCCGCTGATCGTGGTCAGAGACTCTTCGCTTTTGAGAACATTCTCGATATGCTCGGCGACCTTGAACTGCAGTGAAGTGATCGCCTCCAGAACCGGAGCGCGCAAGTTTGAAGGCAAGGTCTCGATCAGCGACGGATAGTTTTGCGAGATGAGTTCTTGCGTGTATGAATCGATCACGCCGCGGATCTTGCGTCGAAGGAATTCCTTTGAAAGAAGTTCCTCCATGATCGTCTCCTGCGAGACCAGTTCTTCACCGACCGCCTTTCCGATCGCGTTTGCGAGCCGGTCGCGATGCCGCGGTATCATTCCCTGCGGAAACAACGTGATGCCCAAAATCTTGAAAGGCTTTCGGGGACGAAATAACATTCGCACTGCCAGCCACGCTCCGAGGTAACCGTGCACGGTCGCGAACGCGATCAGAATACCGATCTGCACCCAGATGTTTTGTAAAACTGGTGTGAGGGAATTGGAAATGTCGTTAGCAGCTTCCATCAGAACCGATCTTCGCCCCGTGCGATCTCAGAATATTTGAAATCCTTTCGACTGCAGGCAGAATTCGGAGAATTCTTTCAGCCAGTCGCGCGTGACGCTGTAGTTCTTCCACTGATCGTCGTCATCGCGATGAAGCGTCATGTCATCCGGCTCGTCAGTTATCCGAAGATCCGCGAACATACGTCCGCCCTCAGGAAGCTTTGGCAGAATCTTGTCCCGGACGGCTTCACCGATCGCATGCGCGTCCTCAACATCCACTTTCACGCCCGTTGCGTTGTAGCCCATCTGGCGGATCTTGCCTTCGCTGATGATGTCAATGCTCTTGATGATCTCGAGGGCGGCCTTCCAATGCCAAACGTTCGAGCTAAATTGAAAGTTCTCAGACCCCAGATCGTGCAAAGTAAAACTCATAGATAAAATGTACGACAAACTTTCGCTTGTCGGAAGAAATAGTTTCGCCCTTTCCAAAATTGGTAGTAAACCCGCAAAAAAATGCTAATCGTGTGCGCTGCAAATAGTCAACGCACCTGCCAGCGACTATAATTTTCTTTCGATCAAATGAAGCACGAGATCCCTTTCCGAATTATCGTCGATGGACCGCTCGATGGAGTGGCGATACGTGTGCAAAAAGGAAAGAACGATCTGCTTGAGCCGTCGTCGGTTGCCGGCTCGAAGGTTTCGTTCGAATTTGAAATAACGGTCGACGTCGATGGCGATGCTCCGAACTTTCTCGGCAAGTTCGCGCAGGGGCCAAAGGATTCGCGGTTTGTTTACGTGAACTCCGGAACGTACGCCGGACAACATCCGACGGCGTGGGGGCGGCGGGCGAAGTTGTCCCTGATGTCGATCACAAAGCAGCAGGTGCAAAACGCGATCGAGAATGGATCGATCATCGAGACGACGATGCCGGGTGTCGGTCGAGACGGCGGACCGACTTGTGCAAGCGTGAAGGGACTCGAATGGAAGGTCGTGTCCAAATGAAGACGGACGATTACAAAGAGCGGATCGGTGTCGCGAATTCGTCGCTTTATCCGGATCTCGAAACTCTCGCACGACTCCAGAGAGCGCATCTTCGAACCGTGCCCTTTGAAAACTTAGACATCCACTGGAATCGTCCGATCATTCTTGATGAAGAAAAATTCTACGAGAAGATAGTGCGAAGACGGCGCGGCGGATTTTGTTACGAGCTCAACGGGCTTTTCAACGCTCTCCTTCGCGGCATCGGATTTAAGACGAGACTGATCTCCGCACGTGTTTTCAATGGAAAGGAATTCGGTCCGGAGTTCGATCACATGGCGATCATCGCCACGATCGACAGAGAAGATTACTTGACGGATGTCGGATTCGGATCGTTTACGGCTGACCCGTTGCGATTCGTCACGGATGTCGAGCAGAAAGATCGTGAAGGTATTTTCGTAATTCGAAAGTTCGATGAAAAATATTTCGAGGTCGTGACACGCGTGGAAGATACTTGGATCCCGGAGCATATCTTCCGAGACGTCAGTCACGAGCTTTCGGAATTCGAAGAGATGTGCGACTTTCAGCAGTACTCGCCCGAATCGCATTTCACGAAAGGAAAACTTTGTTCGATCATGACCGAAACGGGACGAAAGACTTTGACGGACAAAAGTTTTATCGTCACGACAAACGGTGAGAAGATCGAAACGCCTGTGAACTCGGAATCTGAATTTTACCGTTTACTGGAACTCGAGTTCAGCATCGCTCCGGTGGAAGCCTGACCTTTTTATGCCGCAATCAATTTCATATGCCGACGCCGGTGTGTCGATCGACAACGCTAATCGCGCCGTCGCAAAGATCCGGGAGTTCGCGAAGAGCACATTCAACGATCGCACGCTGACTGAGATCGGAAGTTTCGGCGGGATGTTCTCCGGTGCGTTTCCGAACATGAGCGATCCCATACTCGTCGCATCTGCGGACGGAGTCGGAACGAAGCTAAAGCTCGCATTCGAAACGGGAATTCACAACACGGTCGGTGCCGATCTTGTGAACCACTGCGTCAACGACATTCTCGTTCAAGGCGCTCGGCCGCTATTCTTTCTCGATTACTTCGCGACTGGAAAACTCGAACCGGATGTGACGGCATCAGTCGTCGAGGGAATGGCGCGGGCGTGCAAAGAAAATGGATGCGTGCTGCTCGGCGGAGAGACGGCGGAGATGCCGGACTTTTATCCGCCGGGCGAATACGACCTCGCCGGGTTTATCGTCGGCGTAGTGGATAAGCCGAAAGTTATCGACGGAAAATCAATCGCGTCCGGCGATGTCGTTCTTGGAATTCCATCGAACGGATTGCAGACGAACGGCTATTCGCTTGCGCGGAAACTTTTCTTCGAAGTCGGTGGTCACAAAACTGAGACGCGGCTCGATGAGCTTGGAGAAACTGTCGGTGACGCGCTTTTAAAAACGCATCAGAGTTTTTTACCGCAACTCGGTCCGCTTCTCGATTCCGGAAAGATCAAAGGCCTTGCACACATCACCGGCGGCGGCTTCCTCGAGAACATCCCGCGGATTCTACCCGAAGGAGTTTCGGTGGAGATCGAGCGTGGCACGTGGACGGAGCTTCCGGTTTTTGGTGCGATGCAGAAGCTGGGAAATGTTTCTGATAAAGAAATGTTTAGGACATTCAATATGGGGATCGGAATGATCGTAGTTGTTTCCGTTTCTGACAAAGATGAAATTCTGTCCTCGATTGCGGATGCCCGCGAAATCGGCCACATCATCGCCGGATCCAAAGAAGTTCACGTTAAATGAAGATCGGAATTCTAATTTCCGGACGCGGCTCGAACATGGTCGCGCTTGTCGATGCGGTGAAGAGGGGAGAGGTTCCTGACTCGGAAGTCGCAGTCGTGATCAGCGACAAACCGACAGCGGCGGGTCTCGAGAAAGCACGTAAGTGCGATGTTGAGACGCTCGTTATCGAACGCCGCGGACGAAGTCGGGAAGAGCACGATGCGGAGATGATCGCCGAGTTGCGCAAACGAGATGTCGAGCTCGTGTGCCTCGCCGGCTACATGCGTCTGTTGTCGAAAGATTTCATTCACGCCTTTCCGGACAAGATCATAAATATCCATCCGAGTTTGTTACCGGCGTTTCCCGGTTTGAACGTTCAGCAGCAGGCGATCGATGCCGGAGTAAAGACCTCGGGATGTACGGTCCATTTTGTAAATGAAGATCTAGATGCGGGGCCGATAATTCTGCAGCGAGAAGTTGAAGTGAAAGACAACGACACAGCCGAGACGTTAGCCGATCGAATCCTCGAACAGGAGCACGGCGCGTATGTTGAAGCAGTGAGGCGGATCGTGTCTGAAGCTCGCGTAGCGAGTGACAGCATGTAGCCCCCAGCGTTAGCTGGGGGTTAGCGTGGCGCAACAAAAGAGCTCGCGTATGCGAGCGACAGACGTCTATGATCTGCCGCTCGCATACGCGAGCTCATTCTTGAGTCTGCGATTACCCCCAGCTCACGCTGGGGGCTACATGCTGTCACTCGCTACGCGAGCTATTTGTCATCCACCGCCACCGCATACTCCGGTTTCGAAACTCCCATCAACCATTTATCAAACCATCCGACGATGTGCTGCAACCGTTCGATTCGGTGCCACGGTTGGCCGGTCCGTGAGAGGTCGTGGCCTTCGTTTGGAAACCGCACCATGACCGTCGGAACTTTCCGATATTTTAATTCCCGGAAAAGTTGCTCGCCGCCGGCTCCTGGCGGAGTACGATAATCGGCTTCGCCGAGGATGAACATCATCGGTGTTTTGATCTTGTCGACGAACGTGATCACCGATCGATTTCGGAATCCCTCTATGTCTTCCGATGGCGAGCCCTTGAACCAGCTCGGCTGAAACTGTGTGAAATCCGCCGAGTACCACCATGCGGCCCAGTTCGAAATATCACGCTGCGATACTGCGGCCGCGAATCGATTAGTTTTTGTTACGGCCCAGTCCGTCAGCACACCGCCACCGGAACCGCCCGTGATACCGAGTTTCTTTTCGTCGATGTAGCCGCGTTTGATGACTTCGTCGACGGCGAACATCAGGTCCTGATGATCGTCGCCGGGATAGTTGTGCTGGATGATGTTGCCGAACTCCTGCCCGTACGTCGTCGAGCCGCGCGGGTTCGGATATACGACGACGTAACCTTTTGCCGCCATCCATTGAAACTCGTGATCGAAGATGTAACCGTAAGCCGCGTGCGGTCCGCCGTGAATATTCAGAATGAGCGGATACTTTTTCTTCGGATCAAAATCAGGTGGCTTTTGTACGAGTGTGTGGACACGCTTGCCGTCAAAACTCGTAAACCAGATCTCCTCCGGCTCGGTTAGATTCAATTTGGAAAAAAGCGCATCGTTGATCCGCGTCAACTGTTTCGCATTCGAACCGGTGCGATCGGAAATGTAGAGGTCGGTGATTCGAGTCGGTGTCGAGATCGAGTAAACGAGTTTCGATCCATCCGTAGTCGTCCGGAAATTCATGACCGCCTGATCGCCTTTCGTAATCTCCGCAAAGTTTCCCGACTCGACGTCGAACGAGGCGAGATTTGCGCGGCCTTCCTTCGCGTAACGCGAGATGATGGCACGGCCATCCGCCGTCCAAACCGGAGGCGAACCACCGCCTGCGCGAGGTGCGGCCTGATCGCCGGTCAATCCGGCACCGATATCGAAATCAAAGGTCGCCGTGAGATTTTTCGGCTTCGCGTTTTCCGCGACATCCATGATCCAGAGATCGGTCTGCGTATACGACTTGACCGGGTTGAAGTTGACGGACGCATTGAATGCGAAACGTTTTCCGTCGGGACTCAAGCTCAATGTTCCGACGTCCGTGTCGAGCTTTGTAAGCAGAGCACTTTCCCCGCCACCGGCCGGTACGGAATAGATCTCGGTTTTCGATGTAGAGTAATACGGCTCCGGGTCACGATCCGTCGCGAAGTAGATCTTCGAACCATCCTTCGCCCAAACAAAATTATCTTCCGAGAACTGACCGCTTGTGAGCTGTTTGGGCGAAGGCTTCTCTTCGGGACCTCGAGCTACGCGTATCACCCAAAGATGAGTTGGCCGCGTCGCGTCAAGATATCCACCACCATCCGCGCGATAGACCGCCCGGGTGATAACGCGAACGTCGGACTCACGCTCGCCCGGTGTCGCCGGCTTGCCTTGTTTAGAAATGTCTTCGGGATTCGTGTTGCTTCCGAACGCGATCCACTTTCCGTCGGGCGACCAGACCGGACCACCGGCACCCCTTGCAACGTTCGTCAATTGAAAAGCTTCGCCGCCTGTCATCGGCAACAGATAGATCTGCGAGAACGATCCGGACGTTTCCGACGATCGGACGAATGCTACGAACTTTCCGTCAGGCGACCAGCGCGGGTTTGAATCGCGAGTTCCGCTCGTGAGTTTTCTGGGTTCGTCCGAACCGCTTGTCGACACGCTCCAGAGCGACGTGTCGTAATTAGATTTCGCGGCGTTCACCGTGACCTTTACAAACACAACCGTCGATCCGTCGGGTGAAACCTGCGGATCGCCGATCCAGGCAAAATCGAAAAGATCTTTTTCAGTTATGTTTCGCTTTTGCGCCGAGGCGGCGAAAGTGAAGACGAGTAATAAGACAAACAGTCGTACGACGGTCTTTTGCATAGTGCTCCTGGGTGATGTTTTACCGACCGATTTTTTCCGGAGTAACTGATAAGTGATAACTGAAAACTGATAACGGAAGAATTTGTTTTTAATTCTCTGACGACGTTATTTTGCGATCGCGATCGGCGTCATTTTCATCAACGCGTAGATCTCGTTCAACTCCGCCGGAACATCTGCCGTTAAGTTCTCCGAACCCGTCGCAGTGACTAAAACAGAATCCTCGAGACGCACGTGCGTTTTCGTTTTTTCACTCGACATCAGCGGCTCGACGTTGAAAACGACACCCGGGACAAACTTCCAATCGTCTTCGCCGACATCATGAACCGAAATTCCCACGGGATGTCCGACGTAACGGCCGCTCTCTTCGAATTCTTTTTCAAACCCGTGCTTTTTATAAACTGCGGCGGCAGCGTTTTGAAGATCCGCGACAACGACGCCGGGTTTGATCACCGCAATGATCGCCGCACGCGCTTCGAGAATGCAGTTGTACATTTTCTCTTGCTCGGGCGTGAATTTTTCACCGACCGGCCACGTGCGAGTTATGTCTGAGACGTAGTAGTCGTAGTCGGCTCCGTAATCCATGTACACGACTTCGCCGGCCTGCATCTTTCGATTGTTTTTGTTGTAGTGAAAGATCAGCGTGTTCGGTCCGGACGCGACGATCGGCATGAATGCGTCGCCACGAGCTCCGCGTTTCACATAGACGAATCGAGCGGCTGCTTCGAGCTCATACTCGTAAATTCCGGGACGCGTGCCTTTGATGGCTTCCTTCACACCCTCGGCTCCGATCTTCCCGGCCATCCGCATTCGTTCGATCTCGTATGGAGATTTGATCCAGCGAAGTTGGTCGAGGATGGGATTGATGTCGGCCATTTCCATCTGCGGCTGCCATTTGTGAAGCCCTGCGATAAAGTTTTTTACACGCGACTCTCTGCCGAACGGAAGTTTCATTTCTTCGGCATCGAGACCGACGACCTCGCTTCTCCCATACTCGAGTTGATCGGGCGGAGTCAACGGAACATAAAGTTTTTTCGCACCGCTTAATCCGGAGTTAAAAGATGCGTAAAGATTTTCGAGCGGGAGGACGCGGTTGATCCCGTAAATGCTAGCCGCGTTATCGATGTCGCGAATTCCCGGTCCTTCGGATCTAAGCTTCCACTCGGGTTTCTTTGGCGCGGCAACGTACGCCTGCTTTTGTTTCCCGACCAGGATCAGCAGTGCTCCGGGCTCTTCGATCCCGGTCAGATAGAAGAAATCAGGCCCTTCCCGGTAGCGGACGGCGTGCGGATGTTCTTCGTTTGCGAAGATTATCGCGACGCCATCGCCGATCTTTTCGAAAACCTTCGCCCGACGCGCGGCGAACTCGGCCTTGTTGAAGTCGTTTTGCGAAACCGCGACACTTGCGAGCAAGGCGATTGCCAGAATCACGAGTGCAACTCGACCGGGAAGAATTACTCGACGCATTGTTTTCTCCTTCTCATCGCTGCGAGCGATCTTTCTTAATGATTTCCTTGAAAGGGTTCGGCTTATTCTACGTCAGACCGGCCAAAATTGATTCAAAACTGGCCAACTGAGCTCAAACGCAGGTCGTGATGTAACACTTCGCACATAGAACGCTTGAATCTCTCGATTAAGAACACAGGTCAAACGGCTCGCAAGGCTCACGCTTTCACTCTCGAAAAAGGCTGAAAAGTTTCAATCGATGATGGCTTTGTATTTCGCGTTTTACAATTTCGTCCGGTCGCACAAGTCGCTAGACGGAGCAACCCCGGCGATGGCTCACGGGTTACAGAAAAGCTTTGGGACTGTCGAGGATTTGTTACGATACTAAATCGTGCAGGAACTCTATTATTTCAAGGCTCCGTTGCTCAACAAACATTCAGCAACCGCCATCCTCAAGGGCAGTCGGGAATGGATTGAGCGGTACATCCAATTAAACGAATTTGGCGATAGGTTCGGAGGATATGTCACGTGGCGTTCGCCCGACATCCCAACAGATCAGATGGCGGGGGAGGGATTAGGGGTGTGGGGTCAGCGGAACATTTCGCGACTTCGCAGGATTCTTCGAGAGCGTTGCGCGGAGTTTGAGATTATCAACGGCGAGGGCCCGAAACAAGATTTACTAATCATCGCGACGGTCTCAGGTCGGTAACACAAAATTACATCATGACCCAAACGCAAAATGCTTTTGACAGAATAGACCTGTTCCCTTAAACTCTAGGTTTTCACTTTCGGGTGAATTTCATGGAGTGCGACTATGCCGAAGAGAACATATCAACCAAACAACCGCCGCCGCGCGAAAAAGCACGGGTTCAGGGCGCGGATGGCGACAAAGAACGGCCGAGCTGTTCTGAAGCGACGCCGAGCCAAGGGCCGCAAGCGTTTGACGGTAAAACATTACTAGGATTTGATCTAACCAAGGAAACTCGGCTCGCTAAGCGTGCCGAGTTTCTGCGTGTTTACGAACGAGGTAAACGGATCGAAGGCCGGTACATGACGGTCTTTATATTGCCGAATAACGGTGAGATCCAACGGCTTGGAGTCACCGCCACAAAGAAAGGGATCGGCAAGGCACACGACCGGAATCGAGCGAAGAGGCTTTTGCGGGAAGCGTTTCGATTGAGCCGGAACGAACTCGATCAGGTACTGACGAAATACGATTGGGTCATTAACGCGCGGCGTTCGATCCTTGGTGTGAAGCTTGAAAAACCGCTTGAAGAGTTCAGGCGTATCGTCGCCCGCGTCGCCGGATCTTAGGTGTGGCGTCTGTCGTGTGGCAAAATCGGTCTATCGATGAAATTTTTGGTTCTTGATCTGCTTGGCATTTATAAGGCAATGGTTTCGCCTTTTCTACCGCCCGCATGCAGATTCGAACCGACCTGTTCCGAGTATGCCCGGCAGGCCGTCGAAAAGTACGGTGCTGCGAAGGGAACCTGGATGGGTATCAAACGTATCTTACGCTGTCAGCCATTTTGTAAGGGCGGGCATGACCCCGTGAAATGATTTTCGATTTGCGATTGCCGATTTGCGATTGCTTATGACGAAGATCGCAAATTCCGACGATGGACAATAGCAATAATAATCAAAGCCAGTTTCGTTTTCTGATCGCCGCCGTACTCTCGATGATAGTGCTGTTCGGCTGGTCTTATTTTTATTCTCCCAGCAAGCCCGCGGTCAATAGCAATTCGGATGCGAACGTCGCCCAACAGAGCGCGGCACCGGCTCCGGCAGCGACGCCGGCAACCCAAGTTCAGCCGGTCACAGCGACGACTTCGGTACCGGATACGAATCCCGCCCGCACAATTACGATCAAATCACCGTTGTACGAAGTGACGCTTGATTCGAAAGGCGCCGTCGCAACGAGTTGGATCGTATTAAAGAACAAGTCGCCTAGAGGCGAGTATCCGGTCTACGCCGATGGCTCGAACGGGACCGATCAGAAACCGCTTCAGTTGATCTCTACGAGAGCTCTCGAACAGACACCGCGTGAAGTGCCTTTCCGTTTGGTGACCGGAGACGACAACGTCAACGCACTGCTCAACGAACGGAATTATCAGATCTCGGTTCCTGAAGAAATTGTGACGCTCGGCGATGGTCAGGAAAAGCGGATCGACTTCGTACTTACCGGCGACAACGGGATCGAGGTAAAAAAGACGTTCGTCTTTCGCGGCGATAGCTACGTTGCCGATCTCGCCGTCGATGCGAAACAGAACGGTCAGCCGCTGCAGAATACAAAGCTCGCGATAGGTGCCAGCGTCGGCGATCACGCGATCAATTATCACAATCTCTATCACACCGAGTCCGAAGCGGTCGTATCCGTAAACGGTGACATCAAACGTCATCAGGGCGGATACTCGTTCACGTTTGATGCAAATGGCCAGGCCGCGCTGACGGACAATGGCCCGATCGATTGGGTCGGGATGAGCGACGCTTACTTCGCCATGGCGGCGATTCCTGCGACTCCGGTTCAGACTGTCGAATACCGTGCTTCGAAATACGACGTACCGATCCAACCGGTCTACGAAAATATTTTCCGCTGGGTGATCCGAAGCCCGAAGACGATCGAAACCCGTCATCTCGTAACCGCATATATGCCGGTCGCGACTGACGGATCTGTCACTAAGATCTACACCGGAACGAAAGATTATTTTCTGCTGAACAGCCTGAGCGAACCGCTCACGAGTCAGGTCGGTCGCGAAGTTTCGATCGTAAATCTGATCAACTTCAGCAACTATTCGTGGATCCGCCCGATCACATCACGGTTGGCCGTGCCGATCCTTTACGCGCTGCATTTCATCAACGGCATCACGGCGAATTACGGTGTCGCGATCATTCTCTTTACGTTCCTTTTCTATTCGCTTCTGTTCCCGCTGCGATGGTCGCAATCGAAATCCTTTAAAAAGGCTGCCGGCAACGCGCCGAAGATGAAGGAGATCCAGGACCAGATCAAGGACTTGCAGAAGAAAGGAATCCCGGTCGACGATCCGCGGATGCGCGAGCTGCAGATGCAGCAACTGAAGATGACGAAGGACGCGCTGCCGATCGGCGGATGCCTTCCGATGCTTCTCCAGTTCCCGCTTCTCATCGCGTTCTATACTGCGATCACGGTATCGCTCGACGCACGTCAGGCGACGTTCATGTGGCTGCCGGATCTCTCGGCTGCTGATCCCTGGCACATACTCGAATTCGGATTCGCGCTCTCCATGATCTTGGCGATGAAGTTCACACCGACCGCGCCGGCTGTTTCGCCTGAGCAGCAGATGCAGCAAAAGATGATGACGTATCTGATGCCGGTGATGATGCTCTGGGTAATGTGGACGGCTCCGGCGGGATTGCTGATCTACTGGTTGTTCGGAAACGTAGTAAGCTTCGGTCAGCAGATGCTGATCAATCGAATGAACAAGACGAATCAACCGCCGGCTGCCGAGATTGTCGACGACGTGCCGAGCAATGCAAAAAAGGTGAAGGGAAAACCGAAACTGAGCACGTCTTAATTTTCGACTCGAGGCGAGAGATATGAACGAAACATGCGAAAGCGCCGAAAAATTTCTATCGGAGATCGTCACCGACATGGGACTCGAGCTTGAGGTCTCCGCCGAGTGGACCGACGAAGGATGTCTGTTGAACCTTATCGGCAACGATTCGCACCTCGCGTTGGCGGAGAATGGCGAGATGCTCGACGCTTTTGAGGTGTTGCTGTTTCAAGCACTCGGTCGCGGCCTCGATCGCGAGCATCGATTCGTAGTAGATGCCGAAGGCTTTCGTCAGACACGAAAGGCTGAACTGCACGCGATGGCGAAATTCGCCGCAGGTCATGTTCGGAAGAACGGCATTCCGTTTACATTCGGAGTCCTGAATTCGACGGAGCGCAGAATCATACACATGTCGTTGCAGCAGGAAGAAGATCTACATACTGAATCCGTCGGTGAAGGACGGGAGAGGCGACTGCAGGTCAGACTAAAATAGCTTTTGCGCATGCGAAGTTGAAGAGAGTACAGAGTCATCTGTGCTCTTTTTTGTTTGTGTGTTGAAATGTATTTCGTGGAAACGATCGTCGCACTTGCCACGCCGCTCGGTCGCAGCGGTATCGGAGTAATTCGTCTCAGCGGAGACGATGCGCTTGGCATTGTGCGCCGCATTGTAAATGACGCTGAGTTTGCACCCGAGCCGCGAAACGCCGTTCTTCATCAGCTCTACAACACCGACGCATCTGAGGTGATCGATCAAGCGCTGATCACGTACTTTCGCGCTCCGCATTCGTTCACCGGCGAAGACGTAATCGAGATCAGTTGTCACGGATCACCGGTCTTGCTGCGTCTCGTTCTCGATGAATGTCTGAGTCTTGGTGCTCGTGTAGCGGAGCCCGGCGAATTCAGTTTACGGGCGCTCGCGCATGGTCGGATGGATCTGACGGAAGCGGAAGCCATCCGTGACCTGATCGACGCGCAAACGATCGCCGCGGCGCGGCAAGCGGTCCGTCAGATGAGCGGAGAATTTTCGCATCAACTCCAGCCGATGAAGGATGAGCTGCTTGATGTGATCGTAGTTTTGGAATCGGCGTTGGAGTTTGTCGAAGACGATCTTCCGGAATTACAAATGGAAAATCTGGGATCGAAACTTCGTTCGGTGGTGGACGCAATTGCTGCAATGACAGCGACGTACAAGGTTGGTCATTTAGTTCGCGAAGGAATACGCGTAGCGATCGTTGGCCGGCCGAACGTTGGAAAGTCGAGCCTGTTCAATGCACTTCTCGGCGACGAGCGAGCGATCGTCACAGAGATCCCTGGGACGACTCGAGACGAGATCCGCGAACGATTCGTTGTCGATAATATTCCGGTTTCGCTCGTCGATACAGCCGGGTTGAGAGAGACGTCGGACACGGTTGAGAAGATCGGAGTCGAACGCGCGCGGCGGACGATGATCGACGCGGATATTGTGATGGCGGTTGTCGATGTGACCGACGATGACATCGACGACGATCTGGAGATTCTGAAAAGTATCGAGGCGATGCGCCACGTTGTCGTTCTCAACAAGATCGACAAATCTGCGGATGAAAGTGTAGACGCATTTTTAATTCGACTTCTCGACAATCTTAGCTCGAACGTGCGCCAACATGTGAAGATCTCCGCCAAGTCCGGAGCCGGGTTGGAGGTGTTGAAGTCGGCGTTGATCGAACCGTTCTCTCCGGCCGATCTGAATCTCGATGGGTTTCTCGTTGCGGACGCTCGACATCACGATCTGCTGCGTCGCGCTCATGACGAAATTGTAAATTCCGTTGAGTTACTCAGATCGGGAACGAGTGAAGAGATCGTCCTCGTTGGCCTTCATAACGCGCTGCGGTTTCTCGGCGAAATCACCGGTGAGATTACGACGGAAGACATGCTCACGCGCATTTTCTCGACCTTTTGCATCGGCAAATAGATTCCGGCCGGCGACCATTTCATTGGCAAATCTTTTCCACTCGACTACAATCTAAAACTTTCCACGATCGTTATGTTCGACGAGACCTTTGATGTTGTAGTGATCGGAGCGGGCCACGCCGGGTGCGAGGCCGCCTCAGCCGCTGCACGCCTCGGGTCTGATACCGCGCTCGTCACGATCAATCTCGATCTGATTGGACAGATGTCATGCAATCCCGCCGTGGGTGGAATCGCAAAGGGGCACGTCGTTCGTGAGATCGACGCGCTCGGCGGAATCATGGGACGCGTGATCGACCGGACCGGAATTCAGTTTCGTCTTTTGAATCGGTCGCGGGGCCCGGCTGTTCAGTCGCCACGAGCTCAGGCTGACCGAAGTCTTTATCGAACGGAAATGCGTCGGGTCCTTGAGGCGACGCCGAACCTGAGTTTAAGGCAAGGCGTCGTTGTTAATCTAATTACTGAAAAGAATCGAGTTATCGGTGTTGAATTACAGGACTCGCGTCGAATTGGAGCTCGAGCGGTCATTGTCGCGACTGGGACATTTTTGAATGGGACGATCCATACCGGGAGGAAAACGTTTTCAGCCGGGCGAGCCGGAGAGCCTGCATCGATCGAACTTGCCGAAGCATTAAAGGTTCAAGGCTTTCCCGTCGGTCGTTTGAAGACCGGTACTCCGCCGCGTTTAGACGGACGGACCATTGACTGGGACGCGTTCGAGCCGCAGCCGCCGGATGAGAAGCCCGTAGCCTTTTCGTTCGCCACTGACAAAGTCGAGCAGCCGCAAGTCCAATGTTTTATAGGATATACGTCGAATAAACTGCATGATGAAATTCGCTCGAATCTACACCAATCACCTCTCTACTCGGGAAAGATAAAAGGTATAGGGCCGCGATATTGTCCCTCGATCGAGGACAAGGTCGTTAAGTTCGCAGATAAAGATCGGCATCAGCTTTTTCTCGAACCCGAAGGTCTTAATACGAATGAGGTGTACCTGAACGGATTCTCGACCTCGCTTCCCTCGCAGATGCAGCTCGAGCTGCTTCGAATGATCCCGGGCTTCGAGCAGGTTCAAATCGTTCGGCCGGGTTACGCGATCGAATACGATTTCGTGGATCCGCGTGAGCTTCGACCGACTATGGAGTCGAGCCGACTAGGCGGATTGTATCTTGCGGGTCAGATCAATGGTACGACCGGATATGAAGAAGCCGCATGCCAGGGATTAATGGCGGGGATAAATGCGGCACTCGCGCTGGACGGTCGACGTCCGTTTGTTCTCAGGCGAGATGAAGCTTATATCGGTGTCTTGGCGGATGACTTGATCCGGCATGGAGTTGACGAGCCGTACCGGCTTTTCACATCGCGTGCTGAAGCCCGGCTCACGCTGCGTCATGACAACGCCGACCACCGACTGAGCCCGCACGGGCGGGAAATCGGTTTACTGGCCGATGCTGATTGGGATCGATTTAACAGTCGTCGAGACCGGATAGCTCGGCTCCGGAATGCATTGGACTACACGAGATTCAAGAAGTCGTCGGTTGAATATGCTAGCTTGACGCACGTTTTAGGGACCGATTTAGGAGACTCCATAACTCTTTCCCAGCTTGCTCTTCGCACGGGCGTGAGCCGCGACCTGATTGAGAGTTTACTTCCGGAACCAATCCGGTCGGAAACGAACTCGACGGATCTCGATACTGCGTTGGCTGACTCGCTCTACAGCGGGTACGTCGCCAAACAGCGCGTGGCTACGGAAAGAGTTCAGCATCACGACGCCCTGAAAGTGCCGGTCGATTTCACGTTCAGTACTGTTAGCGGACTTTCTCACGAGATGGTGGAACGCCTCGAGCGGGCTCGGCCGCGCGATTTTTCTCAAGTTAGGCGGATCCCTGGACTGACTCCGGCCGCCATTTCGACGGTGTTGGTTCATCTCACGGCTCAATCCGGTGCGAAAAATTAAAAGTGTGGAACGTTCCACATTCGACCCAAGCTTAGGATTGTGGAACGTTCCACTGGTCGACATCCCTCTTAAATTACAAATATTACACTCGACCGGCGTCCGCGAGGGACACGAGGTGTCGACTGTGCTAACTTAAAGAACAGCAGGCAAAACACCGAAAAAATGGGAAGAATCATTGCCGTAGCCAACCAGAAGGGAGGCGTCGGAAAAACAACCACTGCGATCAACCTTGCAGCGAGTCTCGCCGTGGCAGGAAAGAAAGTCTTACTTATCGACGCTGATCCGCAGGGAAACGCAACATCAGGCTCGGGGATTCCGCGAACAGGCACGCATAAATCGCTCTACGACGCGATGATTTCCGGCAACTCCATAAAAGATGTCGTCGTCCCGACTGATATCGAAACTCTCTGGGTCGTGCCATCCAATAAGAACCTCGCCGGAATCGAGATCGAGTTTGCCGACGCCGAAGATAAGGCTCGAGTCCTCAAAAAACTCCTCGATCCCATCCGAGATTATTTCCACTTTATTTTCATCGACTGTCCCCCAAGTCTAGGTATTCTAACACTTAATGGACTTACGGCGGCGGATTCGCTGCTCGTGCCGATTCAGTGCGAGTACTTCGCGCTTGAAGGCGTGACCGAGCTTTTCGAAACGTTGGCGAGACTTAAACGCGAGCTCAACCCCGATCTTTCGATCGAGGGACTCTTGCTGACGATGTTCGACGAACGGACAAACCTCTCGACGGCAGTCGCCAAAGACTTGCGCGACTTCTACGGCCCAAAGGTTTTCAAGACTGTCATACCGCGCAACGTCCGACTCGCCGAAGCGCCTAGCTTTGGAAAACCGATCCTCTCCTATGATCCCAAATCCCGGGGAGCGGAAAGCTACAAACAACTTGCAGAGGAGGTACTAAAACATGCCTAGACAAGCTTTAGGACGCGGTCTGAGCGCTCTTTTAGGAGATGATTCGCCGGCTGCATCGCAACCGGGCAGCGTCACGAATGAGATCGACATTGATCTCATACAACCGAATCCCGAGCAGCCGCGAACACGCTTCACGGAAGCCGCGCTCGACGAACTTGCCCAGTCCATCGCCGCAAACGGCGTGGTGCAGCCGATCGTAGTACGACCCAAAAACGGTAAGTACGAGATCGTCGCGGGCGAGCGACGTTGGCGGGCCGCACAAAAGGCGGGACTGCGAAAAATTCCGGCTGCTATCAGAGAAGTCTCCGACGACAAGTTGCTCGAGCTCGCACTCATCGAAAACATTCAACGTCAGGAATTAAATCCCATCGAGGAAGCCGCCGCATTCCGGAAACTTATTGACGGCATGGGATTTACGCAGGAAGCTCTATCGGCGAGCGTCGGGAAAGAGCGAACCCTCATCGCGACATCATTGCGACTACTGAAGCTTCCAACCGACATCCAGTCGCTGATCGAGGAAGGAAAACTTTCTGCCGGACACGGCCGTGCGCTTCTTATGACCGACGACCTGACGTTACAGCGTCGCGTCGCTCGGATGGTAATAGAAAAAGGCTTCTCGGTTCGCGAGACCGAACGTGCGGTGAAGCGGACCGGTCCCCGACTCGAGGGAGGACCACGCAAATCGATAATCAGAAAGAAGGACCCGAACTTCGAGGCTGCGGAAACAAAACTCCGTAGACGTCTCGGAACAAACGTAAGCATCATTCCCAACGCGAAAGGTCTGGGCGGGAAGTTGGAGATCGAGTACTACAACCAGTCGGATCTCGATCGGATCTATCAAACTATTATTGAATAGGAGGAAAAGTTGAAACGTCGTCTGACTGAAATGGTTTCGTGTGCCGGTTGAGTGGCCAAGCTCGCCCCTGGCGATCTCGCTCAAGTTTTGAGCAAGCTACCGGCCCAATCGAAAGAGAATGTGATCGTCGGTTTCGATACGGCCGACGACGCGGGTGTTTTTCGCCTTACGGACGAAACGGCGCTCGTGCAGACGGTCGACTTCTTTACACCGGTAGCAGATGATCCTTTCACGTACGGAAAGATCGCTGCGGTGAACTCGTTGAATGACGTGTATGCGATGGGTGGCGTCCCGTTAACTGCTTTATCGATAGTATGTTATCCCCAAAAAGGGGATTGGGACGTGCTCGGCGAGATTCTCGCCGGAGGTCAGGCTGGAATGAATGGCGAGGGCGTCGTCGTACTCGGCGGGCATTCCGTGGATGATCAGGAAATTAAGTTTGGATACGCAGTCACGGGCACAATTCACCCCGGCCGCGTGATCACCAACGCAGGATCAAAACCTGGCGATGTGTTGATATTGACGAAACCGATCGGGACCGGAGCGATCAATACTGCGGTCAAAGCCGGAACGGCGAGTGCCGCGACTACGCAGGCGGCCCTCGACGCGATGATGTCATCATCAAGAGAACCTGCGAAAGTAATGACCGAGGCCGGTGCGAACGCGTGTACCGACGTCACCGGATTCGGATTGATCGGTCACGCTTTCGAGATGGCGAAGGCGAGTGACGTTACTTTCGAATTGATATCCGACGCCGTGCCACTTTTGCCGGACGTTATCGAGTTGATCGGGCAGGGAATGCTGACGCGAGGCGATAAAAATAATAGAGTCTATGTCGGCGACACCGTAAGTTTCGCCGACAACGTGACCGCGGAAATGCAGAGCGCGCTTTACGATCCTCAAACGGCGGGCGGATTGCTGATCAGCCTTCCTTCTTCAAACGCAGGTGAGTTCCTCCGAAAAGTTCCGTACGCGAAACAAATCGGAACCGTAAACGTTAAAGGCTCGCATCTAATTAACATCCGCTAAGATAATAAAATCGTGTTCTTATTCATTCTAGAATCTATCGGAACTTCAGAGCTCATCCTCATCGGGATAATCGCTCTGATATTTCTCGGTCCTCGAAAACTGCCGCAGATCGCGCGTACGATCGGCAAGGCCATGGCCGATTTTCGAAATACGACGAACGAATTCAAATCGACATGGGAACGCGAGGTGAATTTTCAGGAAGAGGCTGACGCCTTGCGGTCCGGTGATCTTCCGCCTGCTTCCGTGCCTTCGATCAGCCGATCTCCGCTCGACGCCGGCGTACCGACGAACGATCTGTCGGCTCCGGAGATCAGACCGGCTTCGACCGAAACTTTTAAATCCCAGCCTGCAGAAGTTTCCGTTCCGCAGAGCGAACCTCTTCCGCACGAAAACACACTCGACAAGAAGAACTGGCTTTGAAGCAGGATTTCCCCGCGTACATGGAAGAACTGGAGGAACTAGACGATCACGAACTTGAACATCGCGGCGGGCAGATGTCCTTCCTCGAGCATCTCGACGAACTGCGGAAACGGCTCGTGAATTCTGTCGTCATCATCGTCGTTGCTTTCTTTTTCTGCTGGTTTGTCTCGGGTTACATCTACGAGTTTCTGGAAGTTCCGATCCGGCGAGCTCTCTCTGAAGCCGCACGCCGGGATGTGCCCGTGAAGGGTTTGACCGGTGATGAAAAGATCCTGCCGCTGACAAGCTTGAAAGAAGGTGACCACGGACGGTTTGTCTTCGATCAGGCGACAAAGCTCGGAACAAGTGTCGTTCAGCCTGGAACGTCGGTGGAATCATCGGTGAAGCGCGACAATTCAGGTATCCTCGGACTATTCACTGAGGAACCTATCTACACGATCAACTCCGTCATACCCGCCGGCGTGCAGCTCCCGGTTGATCTTACGGGAGCTAATGTAGAAACCACTGCCGACGAACGACTGATCGTCACGACTGCTCCGGAAGCATTCACGCTCTATGTAACAGTCTCGCTTTATGCTGCGATCGCTCTCTCGATCCCGCTGCTCCTTCTTCAGATCTGGGGTTTTATCTCGCCCGCGCTCTACAAACATGAGCGGGCGTATGTTACGCCGTTCGTCCTGCTGTCCTCGACATCGTTCGTTTTGGGAGCCGCTTTCGCGTACTACATCCTATTTCCGCCGGCTGTGAAATATCTGCTCGGATTGGGTGAGAATTTCCGGCTTTTGCTTCGCGCGACTGACTATTTCGATTTCATTACGCTCATCATGCTCGCGATGGGGCTCATCTTCCAGATGCCGGCGATCACGTACGTTCTTTCGCGGATCGGCCTCGTCTCGGCCGGAATGCTGATAAAAAGCTGGAAGATCGCGATCGTCGTGATCCTGATCGTCGCCGCCGTCGTCTCACCGACGGGCGATATACCGAACATGATGCTGTTCGCCGCTCCGATGATGGTCCTCTACGTCGTTTCCGTCTTTATCGCCTGGTTTTTTGGGAAGAAACGGACTGTGGAAGCACCTGCCTAAGCTTGATGCAACCCGCGCCGCTATGGGCCGCATCTTGAACAATTAAGGATATCTGTCTAAAATCTTTAAGGTTAAATCTAGTATCAATTTTCCGCCCTACCAACGCGGCCTTGGAAGTTAAGGAGTTTTATAGCCATGTCATCAGTAAAATTCGTAAGAAATTTTGCACTGACAATTTTGATCTTGAGTCTCG
>QHXR01000024.1 GCA_003223025.1 Acidobacteriota bacterium | reverse complement strand
ATCGTCGTCTATCTGTTCGGCGAGCGCGGGGATGATCTCGAATGTTTCGAGCGCGATGGAACTGGAAAGTATCAACTGTCGCGTGCAGATCTGAAAGACGAGATTACGTGCGGACTCGGGTACGCGCGACAGATGTTCGACGCGGTCACCGGCGAAGAACGCGACACCGGTCCCGGCGCTTCCCATCGCGAGACGTCGACCGAGCTCGCCCCAGTTGCGAAGATCGTCGGCGGAGAGAAGCTCGGACGCTCTCGGTACCGCTTCGACAAACTCACGACTCACGCGGAGCGAGATCGCTGCAAGCGACGCGCTCATTTCGAGCGCGACTCGCCGCTTGTCGGCCGGCAAACGTCCTAGCTTTGCCGCGAGTCCGGTGAAAGTCTGTTTCTTATCCTCGCTATTTTCAGCCACGAGATAAGTTTATGAATTGTCGGTGTGTAATTAAAGCTCAGTGATGATGATCTTCTTCCGCGACTTCTTTCAATTTTGAGATGTCCAACAGTTGCGCGAACTGATCGAAGTGGAACATGTTCTCGTCTTTGCAGTGTTCGCAAAAGAACGTCACGTCCTCGCCGAGATACATGTCTTTGAGA
Source organism: Acidobacteriota bacterium (assembly GCA_003223025.1). Classification (GTDB taxonomy): domain Bacteria; phylum Acidobacteriota; class Blastocatellia; order Pyrinomonadales; family Pyrinomonadaceae; genus OLB17. The sequence continues at coordinate 210,002 of QHXR01000024.1, read as the reverse complement.
TGGTACGCGATGAAGCAGCCGTAGCAGCGCTGGATGCGCTTTCCGAATTCGGTCAGGATTTCTTGGTTATGTTCCATTTCTAAAATCTAGAAAGATGTCGTCAACGGACTGGACCGCAGGCATCCCTGCCTGCCTGACATCGCCGCTTCGGCCGATGTCAGCCCCTATCTCGTCGAATCATAATCGTTCCACGCCCTCGGAAGCCTCGGCGTGCAGGCAGAGATGCCTGCGCTCCAGTCCGTTGACGACATCGCTCCAGTCACTTGACCACACCGCGCTTCGAAGTCTCGTAAAAATTCACGAGCAGATCGACTTCTTTACAATCGCTGATCTCTTCCTTTATCTTCTCGAGCGCTTGCGTCGTATTCAGCTTTGCCGATAGCAAAAGATGATATGCGCGGTGAAGTTTTTCGATCGTGTCTTTCGAATATCCGCGACGTTTCATACCAACACGATTGAGTCCGTAACACTTCGCATGATTGCCCTGGATGATCGCGAACGGCGGCGCATCTTTGACGACAACCGAATATCCACCGACGAACGCTTCTAATCCGATACGACAGAATTGATGGACACCCGAGTAAGCTCCGACGTTTGCACGATCCGCGATCTCGACGTGTCCCGCAAGCGTCGCGGCATTCGCCATAATAATGTCGCTGCCGAGCTGACAGTCGTGTGCGACATGAGCTTGCGCCATAAAAAGATTGTTGTCGCCGATCTTTGTCAGCCCGCCGCCTCCGGCTGTTCCGCGATGTATCGTGACAAATTCCCGGATCTGATTTCGGCTCCCGATCTCGGTCGCGGTCGCTTCGCCGCCGTACTTAAGATCCTGCGGGGCGAGTCCGATGGAGACGAATGGAAAGACGTGCGTGTTGGCGCCGATCTTCGTCGACCCATCGACGACGACATGCGAGTCGAGACGCACGCCGTCACCGAGGACCACGTTCCCACCTACTGTCGAGAACGGTCCGATATGACAACCGGCGCCGATCTGCGCCCCGTCCGCGACTATCGCGGTATCGTGAATAAAACTGGTCATTCGAGTGGACTACTCGGAGGCCGGGCCTGAAGTTTCGTCACCGCTTCCTACTGGGGCAGACTCTTTTTTGACTATCACCCACGAAAAGATTGCAACGACGATGATGGCCAGAATAGGTGCGATCGCACCCGACACGATCGAAGCAAGCAATCCATACACGCCGAGCCGCGCCTTGTTCTTGCGACGGCCGAGAATTAGCGGGATCAGTCCGAGCAAAGCTCCGAGGATCGCTCCAAAGATGATCACGTAAAGATAAAATTCTCGAAACGTCATTTGAATGTCGTTCATCTGTTCTCCTTTGGCCGATCGGCGATGACGCTCATGATCTCAGCCTCTGCAGTTACATTTCCATCTACGGTCGCAACGCCGCGCATTTTTTGAACACGACTGCCGATCCGAAGCGCCGTCACTTCGAGCACCAGCGTGTCACCCGGAACAACCGGTCTGCGAAACCGAGCGTTTTCAATTCCGCTAAAGAATGGGATCTTTTCGTCGCGATTTTCAAACTCGCGGAGAGCGAGGATCGCTCCAACTTGCGCGAGCGCCTCGATCTGCAAGACACCCGGCATCACGGGAGCTTCCGGAAAATGGCCTGCGAAAAAATGCTCGTTGATCGTCACCTGCTTCACACCGACAATCCGAACACGCGGTTCGAGCTCGATTATCTTGTCGACGAGAAGGAACGGGTAGCGATGCGGAAGGATCTCCTGGATAGCTCGGGAATCGTAGATGGTCATCGGCCCACTCATATATACCAAAAGTCAGCAGCCAGCAGAAGACTTACTTCAACCGGCTGCTGACTGAATAGAAAAACAATAAAAACTTAACGGGGTGTGGTCGTTGTCGCCGTCGTCGCCGGACGAGCGTTAAAGAACGTGATGAAGTCTTTCGTCACGTCGACCTTCGCCGCATCAAAAGCCAGGATCAAACCCGCATTATCGAGCTTCGCCGCATCGAGGATCAGGGCGATGCCTTTCTGGTTCGCAAAATCCTGAAGCGCTTTGCCGATCTCGGCCCTGATCGGACCCATGACCTGCGGCTCACGTCGAGCAGCACGAGCCTTCGCATCTTCCTGCTTTCGCTTGATGTTCGTCTCGAGAACCTGATACTCCTCGACCTTCGCCTGCGCAGTTTTCTGATCGATCGGGACGGTGCCGGCAGCAGCCTGGTCCTGAAGCTTTTTGATCTCGACGCCGAGAGCGTTGTATTTGGTGACCATTCCCGTGATCTCGGTTTCGAGCGGTTTGAATTAGGCCTCCAGAGCATTCATCGCCGTCGCATAACGGGTAATGCCGTCTGTACCATCGAAAGCTTCGGTATTGATAACCGCCATTTTGAACGGCGCGGACGGTTGAGCAGCGGTCTGCCCAAAGGCTGAAACCGCTGTTATTGCCGCGAAAATAAAACTAACGGCAATGAAACTGAATCTTTTCATCTTAATCTAGTGCTCCTTAAAACTTGTGAACCTGATGGAATCGTTCTGACTATACTCTTTGAAACTATTTTCTCTTAAACTGTTGCCTGCGACCGCAGGGGTGGAAAAGAAAAACAATAGTAATTAATCGGTTCGTGACTGTCAATTTCCTCGATCTAACTTCCCTAGAACGTCCTGCCTACAGTGAATTTGAAGCCGCTGCGTTTTCCGGGAAGGAAAATTCCGGGGACTTCTTCGTTAAATCCGATGACGGCATTCGGGTTGTAGTAGTAGATGAGACGGAACGGAACATTTACGACGGGAACCTGCACGCGGAGCTCGAGTCCGATCGTCGATCTGAAATCTCCAAACTTATCGAACGAAGCATCGCTCACACGCAGCAGCGAATTCTGCTGAACCTCACCGCGAATATAAACCGGCGTCACACCGCTAGGAAGCTGCACGAACGGGCACAGTCCGCCGAGGATGTTGCAGCGGTCAGGAAAGGCATTCGCGCTGAGGATCGTGTCGCTCGGAGTGTGGTACATCAATCCGGGGATAAACGAGCTGAGTCGTGTATCGATAAGCGGATTATTCGTAAGGACCAACTGCGAAAGCCTGCCGGCTCCGATAAATGTATCGTCAGGCAAGAATTCGCTGTTGATGACCTGAGTACCGGCGCTGTGAAGATTGAAAACGCTTCCGATGTCGGCAAACGCAGCGAGCGTCGCCGGGCCGAATAGCGGAATACGATACTCGAAGTTTCCAAGAAGCTGAGTATCACCGCCGATAAACCTGTAATTCTTACTCAGCAGCGCCGCGTTAGGCCCGTTCGCACCCGTTAGGGTGCCGAGCGACGCGATCTCATCCCGCGTCCGCTGAGACATGAAAGGCGGCGGAACAGACGGTCCGGATATGGCCGACGAAACAGTTACGTTGCGCGCCGTTATGTATGTGTCAAACGGCGCGATCGGACTGAGCGAGCGCGAATCGTAACCGCGGATATCATTCTCACTGCCGAGGAAATATCTTTCGTACGCCGGAACTCCGCTAACAAACGAGATCGAGTTGGCATTCTTGACGTTATCCGTGATCGACCATGCTCCGATCGTTCCTCCCTGGAGACGGAAGGCAAAGACCTCGGGATTCTTCGACTTTTTCCGGCGGACCGGCATGAATCTCAAATACGTAACGCTCGGCTGATATGTGCGAACGTCGCCGCCTAAGCCGGCAAAGCCGAGCGAGAGCGCGAGCTGCGATCCGCGTAAGGTATCGATGCCGTTCGGATGAGGCTGCCGCGTGTCATATACAAACGTGCCGGTAATGCGGCTCGTGATAATGCCGGGCTGTGCGTAAATAACAGGGATGTGCTGCGTCGGATCGGCCAATTCATTGACCGGCGGATCCTTGATCGACGTGACCGAGAGCCGGTAGTTCATCCCCAATCGCGAAAACTGGGTGAACCTGCGCTTCTTGAAGAAGAGCTCGGACAACGGCGCCGTCCCGAATATGTTTCCGCCGAACGTCGACTGCGTGAACAAGTTCGCGTTGTCAGTCACGACCGTGCCTTGCGGATTAAAGAAGTCGGTCAGAACATTCGTATTTTGTGTCAGGAACGTGCCCTCGCCGAAAAACTGGTAACGCGAGAGGAAGAGCGAGACGCCGACCGAGATCGGACGATTCCTAAAATACGGTTCCTGATAGGTGAACTGAAAACTCTGCTGGCGATTACCCAAACCGGCCGAGAAGGACAGGATCTCTCCACGTCCGGCAAGGTTGTTGGTCGAATATTCGAGCCCGAAGAACGTACCGCCAATACCCGAGATACCGCCGTTGAACGAGATCTGCTGACGGCCCTTCTCTTTGATCTTAACGACCAGATCGACGTCGCCCTGCTCTTCATCGGTCCTGATCTCAACATCCTGATCCTTATCGATCGGATCGAAATACTGGGTTTGATTCAGACGTGCGACAGAGATCTCGAGATAGCGCGAATTGTAGATATCGCCTTCGTTAATCAGGAACTCGCGACGCATGACGCGGTCACGGGTAAAAGTGTTACCGACGAACTCGAGTCGTCGCAGCGTGAACTGTTTGCCCTCGTCGATCGTGATCTTGATATCGACGATGCCTTCGTTCGGATTCGCCGGATTCTCCTTGAACTCGGGTTCGAACTCGGCGTTGTATTGAACAAATCCTTGCTGGCCGTATACGTTTTTAAGGTCCTCGTAAACTGCGTCCTGGAGTCTTTTTCCGTCCGCAATTTCGCCCGTCCGCAGACCGACGTATGCGAGGATCTGCTGTTCCGAAAAGATCGAGTTACCTTCGACCTTAAGATCTCCGACGCGGAAGATCTTTCCTTCGGTAACCGGGATCGTGATCCTGAGCGTGTCGTCCTTTGACGAAATGAAAGGAATCGGCAGCGTAATGAACGGAATGAAATCGGTGCGTTTTAATCCGAGGCCTTCGACAACGGGATCTCCGATCCGAGCCTGGAAATAACCTTTCGAGAACATGTACGACCGGACATTCTTTTGCAGATCGTACTGAAGCTTTTGAAGATCGAGAATGTCGGACCCTTTGAAACGCGAGATCATTCCGGTTTGCTTAACAAGCGTCAGCGAATTGCGAAGCTCGCTGTCGCTGAAATGCTCGTTGCCTTCGAACTGGATCTCGACGATTCGCGATTTGTTTCCCTGATCGACCTCGAACGTCAGAGCGATCGACGTTGCAGATACCTCTTCCTCGTGGATCTCGACTGTCGCATTCGGAAAACCTTTGGACGCGAGAAGCTCGCGGACGATGCGGGTGGCGTTTCGTGCCTTAACGGGATCGTAAACCGCTTCCTTAGAAATACCAACGCGCTTTTCGCGGAATGCTTTGAGGACGTCAGATTCCGGAACGGCCTTTAAACCGCTGAACTGAAGATCGCGTACGATCGGCAATTCTTTGACCTCGAATATCACGTTGACGCCGCCGCGGGCACCGTCGGTCGTGATGACGCGCGTGTAGACGCGATCAAAAAAATTGAGCGACAAAAGCTCTTTCAGATCGCGTTCCAACGCAGCCGGATCATAAACATCGCCCGGCCGGGTCTTGATGTAGTAGAGCAAGTCTTCGTCGCGAAGACGGCGGTTACCGGAAATGTCGACAGATTCTACGACCTGCTGCGTTTTCGGAGCGGCTGCGGTTGATGAGGCTGTTTTCGCATTGCTATCCGTCCCGGCCAGCACGCTGCCGGCAAAAACGGCGAAACTAAATACAACAAGTCCGAATGCGGTGATTCTCTGCATAAAAAAACTACGTCCCTGACTCAAGCGATTATTTTAAGCTCCTGGGGAAAGCTTGGGAGGCCGCTGTGTCCTGAGATTCGCGAAAATACAGAATAAACAAATATTTGCGGCTTTTCAATGTCGGAATTTTTACTCAGTCTATGATTCGATGAATCAATAACTGGTTGCTTTCCGGCCCTTTCGGCAAATCTCAGAATTATACAGGTGAAGGTAGTAAACGTGAAAAGGCGAGAATGGATGAAATCCCTAAATTATTGGCGGATGCGACTGGATCGCAGGCATCCCTGCCTGCACGCCGAGGCCTCCGAGGGCGTGGAACGATTAGGATTCGACGAGAGACAGGTTGACGTCGGCCGAAGCGGCGACGAGCAGGCAGGGATGCCTGCGGTCCAGTCCGTTGGCGACACCCAACGCCGAGCTACGGACTGGAACGCCTTCAAGTCTGATGAAAAAACTCCTCTTCCAATTTCTCCGCGGCGACCGGCCGGAACGAGAGCCTGTCATCGCTGCAAAAGATCTCGATCTCGCTATCCTCCGAGACATCGCCTTGGATCAGCGCTTCCGAGAGCTCGTCCTCAACATATTTCTGAAGAGCTCGCTTGAGCGGTCGGGCTCCGTAGCTGCGATCCGCGCACGTTTTTTCGATGAGCCACCGTCGTGCCTCGTCCGACATCCGGACCTTGAGCGATTTGTTCTCGAGGATATGGTTGAGATTCTTCACCTGGAGGTCGATGATCTGCGTCAGATCGACATCCGTTAGCTCGTCGAAAATTATGATCTCGTCCAGACGGTTGATGAACTCCGGGGCGAAGGTCGAGCGGACTTGCGACATGACCTGCTCTTCCATCTTTTCGCGCGATACATCTCCGCTTGCTTGGAAACCCAAATTTCCCCGCTTCTGGATAGTCCGTGCCCCGATGTTCGACGTCATGATAAAGATCGCGTGTTTGCAATCGACCGTGTTTCCCTGAGCATCGGTCAGAATTCCATCTTCGAATACTTGGAGCAGAACGTTGAAAAGATCGGGATGAGCTTTTTCGACCTCATCGAACAGAACAACCGAGTACGGCGAGCGTCGAAGTTTCTCCGTCAACTGTCCGCCTGCGTCGTGTCCGATGTATCCCGGAGGCGAGCCGATAAATTTCGCGACGGCATGCTTCTCCATAAATTCGCTCATATCGAATCGGATAAGAGCGCGTTCAGATGCAAACAGATATTCGGCAAGCGTCCGTGCAACTTCGGTTTTTCCGACACCGGTCGCGCCGAGGAAAAGGAATGAGCCGACGGGTTTGTTCGGATTCTTGAGTCCGGCACGCGAGCGGCGGATCGCACGAGCGAGTGCCGAGATCGCCGGTCGCTGTGAAACGATCCGCTTGTGGAGTTCGTTCTCGATGTTGAGCAGTTTCTGCGCTTCTTCGAGCTTTATCGAAGAGACGGGTACGCCTGTCCATCGGGCGATGACCTCATCGACGTCGTCTTTAGTTACCTCGATCGAGAAGAACGTGTCTTCGATCGTCCGAAGCTCGTATGAGATCAACTGATCTTCATTAGCCGACGTTCGCTTCCAGTTATCGACCGTCTCTTTCCACGACGGTTCGGAAGCGTCTTCGTTTCGAGCCCGCAGTTTTGCGCGAGCTCCGGCTTCATCGAGCACATCGATCGCTTTGTCGGGCAAAAATCTGTCCGGAATATAACGACTCGATTGAAATACCGCGGCTTCAAGCGCGTCTTTCGAATATCTGATCTGATGAAAAGCTTCGTATCGACTAACGATTCCTTTAATGATCGTCAGCGTCTCTTCTTCGCTCGGCGGCATGACCTTAACCGCCTGAAATCTTCGCTCGAGTGCCCGATCCTTTTCGATCGACTTACGAAACTCGCTTGGCGTTGTCGCACCAATGCACTGGATCTCTCCGCGCGAAAGCGCCGGTTTTAGAATGTTCGCCGCATCGAGTGTGCCCTCGGCTGAACCGGCTCCAACTAGCGTGTGCAGCTCGTCGATGAAGACGATGTTGTCCGTGCTCTCTTTCAGCTCGGCCATGATCTTTTTAAGCCGCTCTTCGAATTGCCCGCGATACTTCGTACCCGCGACGATCGATGAAAGATCGAGCGACAGGACACGTTTGTTCTCAAGAAAGCTCGGCACTTTTCGATCAACGATCAGTTGTGCGAGTCCTTCGATGATCGCCGTTTTTCCGACACCCGCTTCGCCGATCAATACCGGATTATTTTTTGTGCGGCGACAGAGGATCTCGACAAGTCTTTCGATCTCTTTCTCACGCCCGACAAGCGGATCGAGTTTTCCCTGAGCCGCGTCGTTAGTGAGATCACGTGTGAACTCCTGCAGGTTAGGCGTCGTCGAATTATCCTTCGCCGCGACCGGCACGAATGTCTGCGCGCCGCTCTGGCGTGCGAGCTCGTCGCGAATGTCTTCGACGCGAAGACCGAACTGGACCAGTATCTCGGCCGCGATCGAACGTTCCTCACGAACGATCCCGAGGAGCAGATGCTCCGGGCCTATGTGCCGGTTTTTGAGATGACGACTTTCCTCATTCGCATAGAAGAGGATCTTTTTCGTTTCGGGTGCGAGATGAAGCTCGGCTGATTGCGGAATGCGATCTCGGAGTACTATCCGTTCTTCGACTTCGCGTCGGACGGCATCGACCGTAAGCGAGTTCCTGAACGGCAGGAACCTTGACGAGATCGTTTTGTCCTCACGCATTAGCCCGAGCAGGATGTGCTCAGGCGAGATCATCGGCGAGCCGTATTGAAGTGCCTCGTACCGGGCGAAAAAAATAACGCGGCGAGAGCGTTCGGTATAGCGTTCGAACATATAAATCAGTGCTTAACCTTTTCGCGTATTATAACGAAAGTTCGGCCTAAACGTATCAAAGTAAAACGTATCTGCAATAGGGGACTTGGCTAAATATAGTGACAACGAGGCTAAAACTCCAAAAGAATATATTTGCCGTCAACCGGATACGAGTCCGCTCAGCTCGCGATCGGTGATCTTGAATCGATCGCCGCTTCTTCCTCGACCAGCGGGATCTCACGAACGATCGGCCCGTTGCGATCCGTAATATTGCGCAGCATCTGACCTGCCGGCGCGAGCTCGACCTTCGAAGAAAGGATGCGCGTGACGCGTTTCGGCAGCAGCATCGGAGCGATGCTCGCGATCGAATCGGCGAGCGACACGATGTCTCCGCCTCCGGACCAATGCTGGCGAACGATCCGTTCGTCGGTGCGATTCACGAGGCGGAGCAGGACGAGTGCGATGACGTAGATGTCGTCAACCTGGCCGATAAACGGAAACATATCGGGGATTAGATCGATAGGCGAAATGAAATAGATGATCGCTCCGACGAACAGTGCTTTCTCCGCGGTCGGAACGCGAGCGTCCTTCAATAACCGGCCGAGCAGTTTCGCCATGTTCGGCAAGAACATCAGGAAGTTTCCCATTCGTCCGCGCATCTCGCGCTTTTCATTGCGGCGGATCTTGTTTTTCGGCTCTTTTGGCGTGCTCATCGTATTTGTCCTTGAATGAGTTGAGTCTATGAACTACGTGCGCTTTGTGCAAGTTTCGCGGTGTGTCGTTGTATGGTAATTTGGTCTGGTCTTCGGTCTTTGGCTTTTGGTCTTTGGTTTCGGGTTACTGCTTCCTGATCGAGTACACGGACCGAAGGCCGAAGACCAAAAACCAAAGACCAAAAACCGAAACCAATATGATCCTCGAACAGATCCGAGCACGAGCCGCAGCGGACCCGCAGCACATCATCCTTCCTGAGGGCGACGACGCACGAACTTTACTTGCTGCGGAGATCTGCACTCGTGATCGCGTCGCGAAGATCAGCGTCATCGGTGAGGAAGAAAAGATCCGTTCGCTCGCGTCCGAGTCGGGCGCAAATTTGAACGGCGTCGAAATAATCGATCATCGAAAATCGTCCGACTTCGCGCGGATGGCGACGCTCTACTACGATTTGCGGCGCGCAAAAGGCCAGACGCTCGAGGAAGCCGAACAGGTCGTCAAAGACCCGCTCTACTACGGCAATCTGCTGGTTCGGGAAGGAAAGGCTGACGGCTCGGTCGCGGGTGCGACGAACACGACTGCGCATACAGTCGCCGCGGCGATCCGATGCATCGGAGTCCGTCAGGGATTCAAGATCGTCTCGAGTTTCTTTCTGATGGTCGTGCCGGATAAAAAATTTGGAGCAAAAGGCGCGATGATATACGCCGATTGTGGTGTCGTCGTCGATCCTGACATCGGCGAGCTTGCCGAGATCGCGATCGCGTCGGCGGATTCGTGTCGCGCGCTTCTTCAAGTCGAACCGCGTGTCGCGATGCTCTCGTTCTCAACCAAAGGAAGCGCGAAGCACAAAATGATCGACAAGGTTGTTGAGGCGACGAAGACGGTGAAAGCTCGAATGCCCGATCTCGCGATCGACGGCGAGTTGCAGGCCGACGCGGCGTTAGTGCAGTCGGTCGCTGAATCGAAAGCTCCGGGATCGAATGTCGCAGGTCGCGCGAACGTGCTCATCTTCCCCGATCTCAATTCCGGCAACATCGCCTATAAACTCACCGAACGACTCACCGGCGGAACCGCCATCGGCCCGATCCTTCAGGGGCTAGATCGTCCGTGCAATGATCTGTCGCGTGGATGTAAGGCTGAAGATATTGTCGACGCAGTCGCGATCACGGCTGTGCAATCTCAGGCGAGGAAAACGAGCGCGTAAGAACTCTCCGGAATAACTGAAAACTGATAAGTAAAAACTGAAAACGGAAGACAATTCCACACTCTTCAGTTTTCAGTTTTTACTTATCAGTTTTCAGTTATTCCGGAGGTCGTTTTTCTGAAGGCGAGAATGAGACGATCCGCTGCCTTCTTTGATCTTCATCGGCAATGCCTTGATGTGAAATCCTTTGACCGGTTTCCTCCGGCCATCAATATAACTCTTTTTCTCCCGGGGGGCGTGTCTTCCAGCGTTTGTGTATCCAGAGCCATTGGTCCGGATATTCGCGGATGAATTTCTCCATCTCACTCGTGTACGCGGCGGTCATTTCGTAAACGTCGCGATGTCGGTCGCCGGTGTTTGGAGAGGCAATAAACTTTCCGTACTTCACGAAATACTTTTTCTTCTCTCGATCCCAGACGCAGCACATCGGAACGATCATCGCGTTTGTCCGCATCGCCATCATGGCGACGCCGCTCGTCGTGCATGCGAGCGTTCCGAAGAACGGAACGAAAACTCCGTCGCGTGGAAGAACATTCACATCGGGAAGGACTCCGAGAATTCCGCCGTCGCGTAGGATCGACATCGCTTTTGTAACGGAATTGTTTTTGTCGATCGGCTGATTCCCGAATCGCGTTCGCAGTCGAACGGTGAAGTCTTCGATCAACGGATTGTCGAGCGGACGTGCGAGATACGTAAGCGTGTGATGAAGCGCCGAGTACGCGAAAACGCCCATCTCCCAATTGCCGAGATGCGGCCCGATCAGAAGAATGCCGCGGCCTTTTGCTCGTTCGGCATCGATCGATGCGATCTCAGGCGAGCGGCGGCTTTCTTCGCTTTCGAATTCAAATTCGATTCCGCTTTCGAGTTGTTCGCGTGTCGCTTTTGGAAATTGCGTCAGCTCGCCGAGCATACGGCCGAGATTTTCGAACGCTCCGCGGGCGATCACTTCACGTTCGACCTCAGACTTTTCAGAATAAGCAATTTCGAGATTTCGATGTGCGACGCGACGCAGTCCGCCGGCGAGACGATACGCAAGCCGACCGAGCGATTCGCCGACGCGGATAGCGGTTTGTCGAGGCAGCACGCCGAGCACGGCGAAGAGAATCCGAACCGGAATGTATTCGAGCCAGATCTGTGCTGTGCTTTTTTTGGCCATTCGAAAATCGGACGAGTTATCGGTGCGCGGCGCTTTTTTGAACGCGAATCGGGCGGATTAGGCGGATAAAAACCGGATAAGAATTTTTCAGATCCGCTCTGATCCGCTTGATTCGCTCAATTCGCGTTCAAAAAGGCGTAGCGGGAATCGTGCTACTTGCCTTCCCATCGCTTAAATGCGAGCACCGCGTTCAATCCACCAAACGCAAATGAATTGGAGATCGCGGCTTCAGGTTCGGCGGAGATCGCTTCGTTTGCGATGACGTTAATGTTGCATTCGGGATCGGGTTCGTTGAAGTTCGCGTTCGGCGGAAGCACGCCTTTGTGAAGACCGAGAATCGTCGCGGCGCCTTCGATCGCACCGGCCGCTCCGAGCGTGTGCCCGTGCATCGACTTCGTCGAGCTCACGCGAATGTTGTCGGTGTGATCGCCGAAGACCATCCGGATCGCTTCAGATTCCATCGGATCGTTCGCCTGCGTCGCGGTGCCGTGAGCGTTGATGTATCCAACTTGCTCGGGTCGCAAACCACCATCTGCTACGGCCTCGCGCATCGCCTTCGCCGCGCCGCCGGCGAGCGGCATCGTCAGATGATGTGCGTCGGCCGACATTCCGAATCCGACGATCTCGGCATAGATCTTCGCACCGCGTGCTTGAGCGGCATCGAGCGTTTCCATGACGAACATCGCACCGCCTTCGCCGAGGATCATACCGCTGCGATCTTTCGAGAACGGTCGGCAAGTATCCGTCGAGACGACGCGCATCGTTTCCCACGCTTTCAAATTTCCAAAGCAGATCGGAGCCTCGCTGCCGCCCGTGATCGCGACGTCGATCGTTCCCTGTCGCACGAGCCAGAACGCCTGCCCGATCGCATGGTTCGCCGATGAACATGCCGTCGATGTCGTGAAAGTTGCGCCCGTCAAACCGAACTCCATCGACACATGACTCGCGACTGCGTTGCTCATCGCACGCGGGATCGCGACCGGTTGATGGCGTTGTTTTCCTTCGGCGTAAAGTTTGTAAAAGAGCTCGTCCTCGGTCGTCTTCCCACCTAGACACGAACCGGTGATGACACCGCCGCGCTCTTTTAGCTCAGCGGTGAATTCAATCCCGGAATCCGCCACCGCCTCACGCGCCGCAACAATTCCGAAATGCGAAAACGGATCGAGCCAAAGCAGCGCCTTGTCATCGAAATGCTGCGTCGCGTCAAATCCGCGAACCTCGGCCGCGTTCTTAAAACGAATGTTAGTGGTGTCGGCTCGAGTGATCGGACCGATTCCCGAGCGCCCTGCGCTGAGGGCATCCCAAAACTCCGCCGCGTTGTTTCCCAAGCCGGAGACAACGCCGACGCCGGTGATTACTACTCTTTTCACTCTTTGTGTTCTGAACCGGATATCCGGGTTGAAGTTTGTTGGTGTATTTTTCTTTCGTGTTATTTAGTGTGATTTCGTGGTTCCAGTCTCTTTCGCAAAAGAACTGGAACCACGAAATCACACGAAGTAAAACGAACAAGGATCTCAAGCTTACGCTGGTTCCGAGCCCTCATCTACTTTCTTCGAGCCAGCACCCGCCTGCTGCTTCTTGAACTCATCCATCGCTGCAGCGTTCACATCGATCCCTTTTTCTTTCGCATCGAGCAACGCTTCGATACCTTCGACGGCCTGGCGGACACCCTTCATGCTCGCAACACGATCGTCCGGAATTGTCAGATCGAATTCTTCCTCAAGCTCGAATACAAGATTCAAACCATCCAGCGAATCGAACCCGAGTTCCTCGAACGTCGTGTCCATCGTGATCTCCTCGGCCGGAACCTTTTTGAAGTCCGCAAACACACGAATGACGCGCTCTGCGACAGTCTTATCTGACATAGTTTCCTCCGGTGGACGTGAATCTGTACCGCAAACGCCAATCTATATTATGTAGTTTTATTAGTCAAAATGATGGTTGTTGCCGCGGAGCCAACTCAGCGCAGTGTCACTATCCTGAAAAAATTCGACGTTCGCGCCTCGATTGCGGGCCGCCTGCCGAAACAAGTCGCTGATCTCGTTGGGTGCGTATCGTTGAAAGCAGAGTGCCATCCGAAGATCAGGCGCGATGGACGCGACTTCGACTCCGGACGTGAAAGCGGCGACCGTGTCCATGCTGCGAGTTGGAGCATCAGCCTCAATGAGGATGCTCGTACAGTCGTGATGCGCGCACTGCTCGCGAAGATAATCCCAAAAGGATTCCAGTCTGTCGGGCGTGATCTCAATATTCGTCTCTTGCCTTAAATAAATGTGATCGTCCCTGAATTCGAGTGAAAGTTCGTCAAACACTATCGTATATTCCTGTGATTAGCATCGGCCGGGATTGTCGGTTTGATCGGAAACTTGTCAAGAATTTCAAACGCAGCGAAATAGGTGATTTGCCGTAAAAGTCTCATAGAACGTAGTACACGGATCGCCATCGTCGCAATTAGGGAATTCACCTATAACGATTACAAAACTGTTACATTTGCTCTGCATTAAAGCTGTTAGGCTTGTTTATGTCGACGTTCTCACCCTAGAGCGTCAATCTAATACCAGGAGTTTTAATGCAGAACGTCGTCGAATTCACAAAGCCCAGAACGGGCAAGATCAACTGGGCTACGCTGGTCGCAGTTTCGCTTTTTCACATATTTGCTGTCGCAGCTTTGTTCACATTCAGCTGGCAGAATTTCGCCGCGGCATTCGTTCTCTGGTGGGTCGCGGGCAGCTTCGGTATCGGCATCGGCTATCACCGACTGCTCACGCATCGTGGATTCACGACGCCGAAATGGGTTGAATACTTGCTCAGCATTCTTGGAACTCTGGCTTTGCAATCCGGTCCTTTGACCTGGGTAACGACACATCGCCTGCATCACGCGTTCACCGAAACCGACAAAGATCCGCACAGCCCGCGTCACGGAACGTACTGGGCGCACATCGGATGGATCTTTCGAGGCACGGCGCAGAATCAATCATGGGCGACCATGGTTCGCTACTGCCCTGATCTCACGAAAGATCGTTTTCAAGTCGCACTCGACAAGTACTACTACGTTCCGATCATCATCGTTGCGATCGGCCTGTTTGCGATCGGTGGATTTTCGATGGTGCTTTGGGGAGTCGCTCTGAAGACCGTTATCGGTTGGCACTTCACCTGGCTCGTCAATTCGGCGACACATCTCTGGGGATCGCGTCGATTCGATACGCGTGACGATTCACGCAACAACGGATTGATCGCCGCCGTCACATTTGGCGAAGGCTGGCACAACAATCACCACGCACACCCGCGTTCGGCGAAGCACGGACTTGCATGGTATGAATTCGACATCAACTGGATCCAGATACGAATTATGGAGAAGCTCGGCATGCTTGACGGCGTCTACGCGTACAGCGAAAAAGCTGAAAGAGCCGAACTAAAACCGCTTCGCGAAGCGGCTTAATTTCTCGGAGAGCGAAAAACGGAAAGTGGAAAGTTGACCGGCAGGTTTCAATTTTCCACTTTCCGTTTTACATTTTGACTTACTATGCGCCGCCGTAAGACCGCGATCTTCTTCCTAATTCTCGGGATCGGCCTGAGCATGCTGGCGGTCGCGCTCAATGTCGGCTGGATCCTGCTTAACATAACCGAGGTCGTGGTCCTCGTCCTAGGGATCATCTTTTTCGCTCTCATCATCACCGGACTTATCCTCAACACAATTTTTCTCGTGCGGGAGATCCGGCGCAGCGAACAGCATGACGCGTTTCTGAATTCGGTCACCCATGAGCTCAAAACTCCTATCGCGTCTATTAAGCTCTATCTCGAAACGTTGAAGTCGCGCGACGTACCGCCGGAGAAGCGAGCTGAGTTCTACGACATCATGCTTTCGGACAGCAACAGGCTTTTGCACACCGTCGAACAGGTCCTCGCCGCCGGGCGAGCCGGTGAAAAGAAGCGGCAGATGAATGTCGAGAACGTCGATATCAGCTCCGCCCTGTATCGGGCGGCGGAGATCGTGCGTAGCCGGTACAACCTGGACGACAATATTCTGCGGATCACTGACTCGAACGACGATCTGATGGTTTTGGGCGACGAATCAGATCTCATCACGGTCTTCGTAAATCTTCTGGACAATGCAGTGAAGTATTCGAACGACGATCGGAAGATCTCGGTCCGCGTGAAGAAGACCGCGCTCAACAACAAGGTCGACATATTTATCCGCGATAACGGACTCGGAATTCCGCAGGATGAGCTTAAGCGTATTTTCAAGCGCTTCTACCGCGTGCCGAATCCATCATCGAAAGAAACTAAGGGCACTGGGCTCGGCCTGGCGATCGTCCGCACGACAATTAAAAAACACGGGGGAAAGATCAGCGTCGACAGTAAAGGCTTGGGCCGAGGCACGACCTTCGTTGTGCAACTGCCGCTGGTGTAGAAATGAAAATCCTCATCGTCGAAGACGAACAGCACATCGCCGACGGCCTCCGCTTCAACCTTGAAGCCGATGGCTATGACGCCGAGATCGCGCACGAGGGTGAAACTGCACTGGAGATGCTCGATAGTTCCACGTACGACGCGATCGTTCTCGACGTCATGCTTCCCGGAATCGACGGATTTACCGTTGCAAAAACACTTCGCGAGAAAAAGGATTTCACGCCGATACTGATGCTGACTGCGCGGAGCCGACCGGAAGATGTGCTTAAAGGTTTCGAAGCCGGCACGGACGACTATCTGCCGAAGCCGTTCGATCTCGAGATCTTCGTCGCGCGCCTCAAGGGATTACTACGCCGCCAGGAATGGAGTCGAGAACGATCAGGATCATCGCAGCGTGCTTCGACATTCGAGCTGAATGGAAAGACGATCGATTTCGATAACCTCGAGCTCATCAGCGGCGACGGCGTTATCCAGCTCACGTTGATGGAAATGAAGCTGCTGCGGTTTCTGATCGAGAACGAAGGCCAGACCGTGTCGAGAAAAACGATCCTCGAGGACGTCTGGAATCTTCAGGAGGACACCGACACAAGAGCGATCGATAATTTTATTGTCCGACTGCGAAAGTATCTCGAGGACGATCCCGCGAATCCGAAGTTCGTCCGGACAGTGCGCGGCGTGGGCTATAAGTTTGTGACGGAGTAATAAGTTTCTGGTTTCCAGTTTCGTGTTCTTATTCGTGAGCTTTAGTGGTTCCATTCCTTCAAGCTCAGGAGGACTGGAACCACGAACTAACATGAAACCAACGAACGCGAACATTGAAACTAGAAACACGAAACCAGAAACTCATTTCATAACGGGCCGTTACCTCACGAACGCATTTGGTATCGGATAATCGGTCGGAACTCCCCACGTAAAATAGATCGAACCGCTGTCCGAGCTTTTCAAGACGTACCAGTTGCGATCGCTCGGACGCCATAGCGCCGGATCGATCTTCCCGTCGCTATCATAATCGCCCGCAACCGGTATGTCGCCGGGAGTTCCCCAGACAAAAGCGCGAACGCCGCCATCCGAGCTCCAACGGATCCACCACACGCCGGTCGACGGTCGCCACACCGCAAGGTCAGCCTTCCGATCACCGTCGTAATCGCCCACGACCGTCTTATCTTCACTGACGCCAAACTGGATGATGACGGGTTGGCCATCCGAGCTCTGCGATATATACCAGACACCGGTAGAAGGTCTGTAAACAGCGACGTCAGCTTTGCCATCGGCATCGTAGTCGGCCGCGACAGGCTTGTCACCTGCTGCACCGAACGGCATGACCTGCGTGGAATTATCGGAGGTGCGACGGACATACCAGTTTCCGTCGCTGGGTCGAAAGACGGCGAGGTCTGCTTTACCGTCGCCATCGAAATCCGCGGGACTTGGAATGTCATCGGCGAGGCCGAATTGAAGATCGTAGATCGGTCTCGGATTCAGCCCGTTGTGCACGATCCAACGACCGCTCTCGGGCCGGAACAAGCCATAATCGGTTTTCCCGTCGCCGTCATAATCGGCCGGGACAAGAGTGTCGCGGGGCCTGGAAAAGTATTTGGCCGCGACCGATTGGTTGAGGGACGCGTTATACCAGGCTTGAGTCGACGGACGGATCACGTTGAAGTCGGTGCGTTTGTCACCATCCCAATCGAAAAGATTTCCGACCGCGACCGCACAGCTATTAAGTGCGACCGACACATCATTCGATCCCGAGTTTACGGAAATCAGATCGACTCTTCCGTCACCATTTAGGTCGGCCGACTCGACCGCGTTCGGATTGGCTCCCACATTAATATTAGTCGTATTCACCTTCAAGATGTTCGACCCACTGAGAGCGACCGCCGGGATCTTCATACCGCTTCCAAGATAGTCGTCGGCGGCAACGGATATCGGATTCGGTCCGCCTGCCGCGACGCCGGAGCAACTGAACGTTCCGGCGGGACTCGTGTTGAAGCATGTGGTGATCGAGTCCGCATTATAATTGGCGATGACGAAATCGGGCATGCCATCGGGAACACCAAGATCCGCAACCTCCACCGAAACGGGGCCGATCGGCGTCGCCAGGTTTTGGCCGACGACGAACGTTGCGTTTCCATTGCCAAAGAATGTCGTCGCGCTATTTGAACCAAAGCTTGTTACAACCAAGTCGCGATTCGAGTCGGTTGAATTGAGGTTTGCGATCGCCACAAACGACGGCTGCGAGCGCGTTCGGACGGTCGTACCTTGAGTGAAGCCACCTGTGCCGTTTCCGATCAGGATCGATACCGAGCCTGAAAAGAAGCTGCCGAAGTTTGCGACGGCAAGGTCCTGCTTCCCGTCGTTATTGAGATCGCCGTCTGCGATCGAGATCGGCGTCGAGCCGACGAAAAAGTTTGTCGCCGCGCTGAAAGTTCCGTTACCGTTGCCGAGAAAGACCGAGACATTGTTCGATCCCGAATTCGCAACCGCCAGATCAAAATTACTATCTGCGTTAAATTTCCCGGCAACGATGGCATACGGGCCCGATCCGGCCGTTATCAACGTTTGCGGCAGAAACGCGCCGGTTCCCGTTCCGAGCAGAATCGAAACATCGTTCGACACCTGATTGGTAACGGCGATGTCGGCCTTCATGTCGTTATTGAAATCCGCCACGGCGAGATTCGTCGGTATGTTTCCCGCGGCAAAATTCGTCGGAGATCCAAACGATGGAACGGCGCAAGCAGCCCCTGTTGGTGGACCTGCGGGCGCCGTCGTGATGTCAAGAAACCAACCGCCGGAGATCGACCCCGAATTAGTTGGATTGTCATCGAGGACAAATAGCCGCCACTCACCATTCGGACTAAAGCCGTTAAAATTACTCAACGTATTCGGGAACTGATGATAAGGCCGGATAGGCGCCGGATTTGGAAATGGGTCTATCCCCGAGGTGGAATCTCCCTGGTCGGTCGGCCGATAACTTCCCGAGGTTGGATTCACGCCGACAGTTCCCGCCGCAGAGTCGTCAAACGTGAGATTCACGTTGTTTGCGCCGGTGCCAAATCCAGCGTCGGACAAGACGACCACAGCCTTTCCGTTCGGACTGACGAGTAGGATATCGACGTCGTCAAGTCGTGTGTGAGACAACCCGGTCAAGCCGATCTTCAAGCTCGAGATAACTCCTGTCTGCCCCGAAATATTGATCGCCGTTCCATACGGATCCGACGGCATCGTACGGTCATTCAGGCCGATGACAGCTGTATTCCTAAAAGTCGCCGGCGATCCATCGGTTGTTATGGTAAGCGCCCATCCGGTCTCTACCATGCCCGCCTCGCCGATCGAATCATCGACGGCAAATAGTGACCATGTCCCGTTCGGACTTACGCCGTTGAATACGGAGGCAAAGGTCGAGGCGGGCGGAATACCGTAAGGCCCTGCCGGTGCGGGTGCAGGAAAACTGTCGATCTGCGAGTCACCGCTAAATGGCTTGTAGCTGCCGGACGCAACGTCGACGACATTCCCTGCCAGTGTGGTCGTTGCGTCGTCGGCAAACGTAAATAGTTTGTCGTCCAGGATGCCGAAGTTAAAGTCAGAAAGGAAGATGAACTTCGCTCCTGTCGGACTCACCAAGAGGAAATCGAGATCGCCGGATCGAGTGTGATTGAATCCGTTCAAGGTCACTGCAACGCGCGTAATGTTCCCGGTCATTCCGGAGACCGCAATGTTCGACGGGTAAAGCGTTGCCGCGAACGGCGCTGAAGAAGAAGTCGCGCTATTGATCGCGATGTTTGTCGGATTGGAGAAAATTGTTTCGGGTACGCGGTCACCGTCCTGCGGAACGCTCTCAACTGGAAAGACAAGGAGAATCGCGAACGCTTGGCAGAGAACGAGAACTTGAGCGAGAAGTTTTTTGGCAGACATGGTCGCCTCCTAGGTGAAAGTAGAGAACAAGGAAATTGAGGTGCACCGATGTTAGCAAGAAAGATATCGAAGATTCAAGAAAATTTATTGGCGAACGAGGTCCGCCTTAGGCGGATAATTCCGACGCGTCAAAACCTTTATTTCCGACCGCCAATCTTCCCGTAACTCGAATCTCCAAACTTCAACCTCGGGCCGCAGCGCCTGCGCGAAATAACCGAAGTCGCGATGGAAACTCAGCGCCGGCGCGACCGCGTAGACGAGCGCCGGCTTGTCCAGGATCTCCATATCGCCGAACGCACGGATCCGGGCGAGCTCGCCGCGTCGACGCTGGAGCTCGATCTTCCGCCAGTAATCCGCCGACTGAAAAACCATGTCGCGATCGGGCGATGCTTTTAATTCGATAATGATCAGCCGGCCGTCGCGTCGGATCGCGAGCAGATCGATCTTGTCAGACGAAGTTCGGAACTGATTGTAGATCGGCGACAAGATCAAATTCGCATCGAGCTGTTTGATGTTGCGTCGGAGGATCGACTCGAGCCACGCTTCGGACAGAGCCCGATAAAACTCGTGACGTTTGTTGGAAGGCTCGTCCGAGCGCCGAGCTTCTAATTCGTCGACAAGGTCGACAAGATCGCTCCACGAATTTGCGTTCAACGGACGTCGATTGCGGTCGATCCCGAACCACGCTCGCTCGGCACCGGCGATCGTTCGCACGCGTGCGAACGGAAGTCCGAGAAAGCGGATCGTCTCGCCCTGTTTTGTGAAAATGATGTCGGTTTTCTCCGGTGACAGATCGACGATGCGTCCGGCCATTTCGCTTGGACGAAGCTCGGCCGGCAATGTGATCTTCTTCGACTTCTCGCGCCAAAGCGCGGACAGCGCCGGACGCTGCAGTTCTTTTATGCTCAGGTCGTCCGGATGACCGAAGATTTCGAATAATCTGAATCTGCCGGAGACGCGCTCATTCAAAAGGCCGAGCAGTTTTCGCAATGCACGTGCTTGTTTTCGTTCGCACACGATCCAGACATCGCTGATCGGTTTTTTTCGCGATCGCAGTTTGTCCGACCAAAGCATCGCCGACGACATCAAGCTTTCATGGATCATCGTTGCGGTCACATCGGTCATCACTGCGACTTCGGTTGCGTGCGAGTCTCGAAGAAAGATCTGTGCGAGTCTTCCGTTGTCGATGTTCAGATTGAGTCGCGCGAGTTTGTAGAACGGAAATAATTCGATCAGTTTCGCGGCGATGAGATTCGCTCGCTCGAGTCGGGCGAACTCGACATTCATGCTGAGCATAAACGCGGAAGTTCGCGGAACTAATCTGATCATCTCCGCCGATGAATCAGGCGACCGGATTATCTCAAGCAACATCTCGCCGCCTTCACCGTCAGCGAAAGATACGATCGGCGAAGATCCGAGACCGGAGTCGTCGAGCAACGTCAGCACCGCTGTTTGCTCATCGAACCAAACATCGATCTCGGACCGCCTGAGCGGAAACGTTCGGCCTTCGGAGCGCACGAGGAGCCATTCGAAGTGCGTTTCGATCCGCGCCCGAACTTCCCCGGCAAGCTCCTCAGCATTCACCATCTATAATTTTTCTCAAAAAATTTCATCATCGCCTCCGACCAATCGGCGTATCCCTGTTCGGAGGGATGGATGCCGTCGGCAAAGAAGCCGTCGACCCTGAAACCGGTCGGCTGATGATAATAGAAAACGCGATCCATCTCCGATGTGAATTCTCTGATATTCGCGTCGTGCATCTTGGAAAGTTCCCAGAGAAGGAACTTGATCGGATGGGGCAGCGCGGGAGAATACTTGATCATCGGACAGTTCGTTATAAATATTACTGCATCCGGGTTCCGTTCGCGCAAGATCCCAAGCAGGCGGATCATATCGCGTCGCCACTTGCGCGGACTACTCAACTTCATCACATCGTTTCCGCCGAGTCCGACGAGTATGTAATCGAATGTCTCGTCCGGGATCATCGGAACAAGCTCGTCGATCGTGCGTTTCGCCGTTACACCGTTCCGGCCGATGACATGCCAACTAACCGCTCGACCGATCTTGCCGCTTAGCTGTTCGGCGAATCTTCCGGCCAGCGCCAGTTCATGTGTCCGAGCTCCGAGACCGGCGACGGTGGATTCGCCGATGGCGAGAAGCTTTGCCGGAACGTCGCCGTTTCCCGCGATGCCGCTCGTCCCGCCGGCGGCGTCGGGCAGCAGTCCGACCTTGCGTCGTGTGTATTGTCCCTGCAAAAACAGCAAAGGAGACACCGGCAAAATAAGAGCCGCCGTCATAAGATATTTTGCTTGCCAAACCGTCAAATTCATCGCTGTACGAGCCGTATGTTAAACTTCGATTACTCGAATGTTTTTGTCAAATCCGGTCAAAATCTTTCACGCCGCATGGCTTTTGTCGATAGTTTTTGCCGGATGCAGTCTTTGGCGAAGCGAGCAGAGCGCGGCGAATACGCCGCCTCCGCCACGCGCGAGTGAATATCCATTTTCGTTGCATGAGCCAGAGATCTTTCAGACCGAGCTCGTGATCCGAACCGGAGAAAATGAGCGGCATATTTTTATCGCTCGAAGCGGAGACAAGCGCCGGATTGATTACGACGTCGGCACCGATCATCAGCGGACGGTGCTCATCACCGATAAAGAATATCTGCTCACGTTCAAGCGAAAAGAATATTCGGAACGGCCGCTGACATCGGACCTGGCGTCGTTCGATGCAACGTTGACCGGACAAATGGTGAATGCCCGCGACTATTCCGATTTTGAAGAGGTCGGGCGGGACGGATCAACGATCCAATACAAAGCTCACGTGAATGAGGGAACGGCGTCCGAGGTCATGATCTATTTCGATCGCTCATTTGGGCTGCCGATGAAGCAGGAATTTTACAGCATCGAAGGCGAGACGCGGACGCTTCAATACTCGGTTGAGTTACGTGGATTAAAGACGGAAGTCGATCCGTCGGTTTTTGAGATCGGAAAAGATTTTCGCAAGGTAAATAACGAGCGGCGGCAGTAAAGATACGAGCACGGACGGCGGACCCGACTGGAACGCGGGCATCCCTGCCTGCAACGCCGTGGCCGCCACGGCGTCAAACTAAGATCGTTCGACAAGCGCCGCACTGACATCGCCGAAGCGACGATGATGCAGGCAAGGATGCCCGCGTTCCAGTCCGTTGCGTCGCTGGTAAAAGTTCGAGTTTTAAATGGACCAACCACTCCGAAAATTCTTCCGATACCTGAAGCCATACAAGTGGCAGATGATATCCGGTATATTTTTTATTCTCGTCTCGCTCGGTTTCGGATTGCTCGTCCCGTATCTTGTCGGTGTGGCGGTCGACGATCTTTCGGTCGGGGTCACTTGGAACAAAGTGATCTTTTACCCGCTGGTCATCCTTGGCGTAAATTTCGGGAGTGGAATTTTTCTTTTTCTCCAGCGTCGGTTACTGATCAACACATCGCGGCATATCGAATTCGATATGCGGGAAGATTTTTACGCCGCACTGGTCGATCAACCGGTCGAATATTTTCATCGAACGAGAGTCGGCGATCTGATGGCACGAGCGACGAATGACCTGGCGGCGATCCGTCAGATCGTCGGGCCGATGATCCTTTACAGTTTTCAGGCGATCTTCGCACTCTGCATCGTTCTCCCGATCCTGCTGAACATCTCGGTCAAATTAACTCTGCTGATCCTGATCCCGATGCCGCTTGTCTCGCTGACCGTGAAGATACTCGGTGAGCAAGTTCACAAACGATTCGAAAAGATCCAGGAATTCTTTTCGGACATCACGGCTCGTGCTCAGGAAAATCTGAGTGGTGTCCGGGTCGTCCGAGCGTACGCGCAGGAGGACGCCGAGATCGAGCAGTTTCAAATTTTGAATCGCGAGTACGCGAAACGAAATCTGCAACTCGTAAAATTCGGCGCGGCGATGCGTCCGCTGCTTTTCTTTTTTATCGGACTGGGCTTTGTGATCATCGTCGCCGTCGGGATCCCGATGGCGGTCGCAGGCGAGATCACGGCCGGCGCTTTTACGTCGTTCATTCTTTATCTGCAGCGAATGATCTGGTATCTGATCGCACTCGGATATGTCGTGAATCTCTATCAACGCGGCACGGCTTCGCTAAAACGATTCAACGCCGTGCTCGAAGCTGTGCCATCGATAAAGGATTCTGCCGACACGCACGAGCAGCCGAAGATAAAGGGCTCGATCGAGTTTCGTCATCTCACGTTCGCATACGATGACAAACCGGTGCTCAGCGATATCGATCTGAAGATCGACGCGGGAAAAACCGTAGCATTTGTCGGACGAACGGGCAGCGGCAAATCGACTCTCGTCAGTCTCGTTCCTCGCCTGCTGGACGCACCGGACGGAAGCGTTCTGGTGGATGGAATTCCCGTACGGCAATTCCCGATCGACCAACTTCGCCGTTCGATCGGATTCGTACCGCAGGAGACTTTTCTGTTCAGCGACACGCTGGCTGAGAATATTGCGATGGGAGTCGGTTTTGGCGACGCGGTGGCGTTTAGCGACGCGGAGACGCGGGGAAAGGGAGACGCGGAGCTAGCTCGACTCAGTGACGCGGCGACAGCGGAAGGGGAAGAAACGAAGAAAGTGAGAGCCGGAAAAATGGATATCCCGGATCGTCTAGTCTCTTCTGTCACCACGTCACCGCGTCCGTCCGTCCCCGCGTCGCCAAACATCACCGCGTCACCGCGTCACATATCGGTCGCGGCCGCCGCTGACGTCGCCGGACTCGCTTCCGATGTTCGAGCGTTTCCGAATCAGTACGAACAACTTGTCGGCGAGCGCGGGATCACACTTTCAGGCGGACAGAAGCAGCGGACGGCGATCGCGAGAGCGGTGATGCGCGATCCTCGAATATTGATCCTCGATGATTCGCTATCGGCGGTCGACACATACACCGAGGAACGGATCCTTCGAAATCTCCGCGATGTCCGTGCCGATCGCACGACTCTGATCGTCTCGCACCGCGTATCGACGATCCGCGACGCCGATCTGATCTGCGTTCTCGATCAAGGCCGCATCATCGAACGTGGGACGCATGAAGAGCTTCTTAAACTCGACGGCGAATATGCTGACTTGTACGAGCGTCAGCTGCTTGAAGAGGAGTTGGAGGCGACGGACTAGTAAGGTTCTTGTTTCGTGTCTTCTTCGTGTGTTTCGCGTGTTTCGTGGTTAGGTCTTGCCGGTAACTGGTCAGTGAAGTTGAACTAACTTGAGAAAGAGAAACCACGAAGTACACGAACCACACGAAGAAGACACGAAACAAGGAACTAGGAACTAGGAACTAGGAACTAGGAACTAGGAACTAGCGAAGAGATGTCAAAAGGAAAACCGATCAACGTCGAATATCAAACGCTCGTCATTCTTTGGCTTGCGTTGCTTGCGTCACAGGCGATATTTTTTGCGATCGTGTGGTTCGCAAAACCGGAGATCTTTACCGCGGAGGCACGCGGATCGATTCTGCATAATTTGCCGCTCGTCACGGTCGTGTTCACTGCGATCGCCATTCTATTTTTTGTTCTCTCTTTCGTTTTGAAACGTCAGTACATGCGCCGGGCCGCTCGCGACCACGACGCTGGATGCGTTCAAACCGGCTTGCTGCTCGGCTGCGTGCTCAGCGAAGTTTCTTCCGTTCTAGGTCTGGTGCTCGCCTTCGTTTTCAACCATCCGTATTTTTACCTCTGGCTCGCGCTCGGAGCGCTCGGCATTTTTCTTCACTTTCCTCGAAAGGGAAATCTCGACGCAGCGACTTCGACAAGTGTCCGTTAAATTTAATTTCGCTCGAAGAAACCTTTTCCGAAGTTCTGGTGTCTAACCGACTGAAACCCCGCGGTTAGATTAGAAAACTGGCTGCCGATCAGGCGGCGATGATCAAGCTACATTTTAGGAGTGTTGTATGAGCAAACTTGTATTTTTGCTGTTGCTATTAGTGTGCGCCAATGCGGCGTGTGCACAAGTCACCGGAGCGTCGTCCGGAGTTACTCAAGGCTCGCTCGCAGCCTTTAATAAGAAAGGCGAAGCGGCCGGCCTTTGCCCTTTGAAATCGACATCGGTGAAAGCCGACATCAGCGGATTCGTCGCACGCGTTCGGGTCCGGCAGGAATTCGAAAATTCGTTTACCGAACCGATCGAAGCAGTTTACACATTTCCTCTTTCGCAAAATGGCGCCGTGGACGATATGACGATGACGATCGGAACGCGCATCGTCCGCGGAAAGATCATGAAGCGCGACGAGGCCCGCCAGGTTTATGAAGCGGCGAAGATCGAAGGTAAGGCGGCGAGCCTGCTCGATCAAGAGCGGCCGAATATTTTTACCCAGTCGGTGGCGAACATCATGCCCGGCGAAAAGATCGTCGTCGAGATCAGCTACGTCGAGACGCTGACGTATGAAGACGGCGCGTACGAATTCGTTTTTCCGATGACGATCGGTCCGCGATACAACCCGGCGACCGTGGTCGACGCGGCGAAGGTCACGCCTCCGGTCGCGATCGATCGTCCCGGTCATGACATTTCGATCGAGGTAAATCTCAACGCCGGCGTTCCGATCGAGGAGATCCGTTCAACATCGCACGAGATCCAGCAGATAAATTTCAGTCCGAGCAATTCGAAGATCACGCTAAAGAATGAGACGACGATCCCGAACAAGGATTTCATACTTCGTTATGACGTGACCGGTAAGAAGATCGAAGATGCGGTGTTAGCGACGCGCGATTCGCGCGGGGGATTTTTCACGATGGTCCTGCAGCCGCCGGACAAGTTCGCATCCGAAGACATCACGCCGAAGGAAATAGTCTTCGTTCTCGACACGAGCGGATCGATGTCGGGATTTCCGATCGAGAAGGCGAAGGAGGCGATGAGGCTTTCGCTCGATGGCCTGAATCCGAACGACACATTTAATCTGATCACGTTTGCGGGTGACACTGAGATCTTGTTCGATGGCCCGGTGCCGGCGACGCAGGGAAACCTCGAACGCGCTCAGGAGTTTCTCGCAGCTCGAAGCGGTGGCGGCGGAACTGAAATGATGAAGGCGATCAAGGCGTCGCTCGATCCGTCGGACTCGAAAGATCACATCCGGATCGTGTGTTTTATGACCGATGGCCAGGTCGGAAACGATGACGAGATAATCGGCGAAGTACAAAAACATCCGAAGGCCCGCGTCTTCTCCTTCGGCATCGGCAATTCCGTAAATCGATACCTTCTCGACAAGATCGCGGAAGTTGGAAACGGCGAGGCAGCATACGTCTCACTCGAAGACGACGGTTCGAAATCTGCTCGCAGGTTCTACGAGCGTGTTCGGACGCCGCTGCTCACGGATATTTCGATCGACTGGAACGGCATGCCGATCGCGGATGTCTATCCGAGCAAGATCCCCGATCTTTTCTCGGCCAAGCCTGTGATCGTAAACGGGCGTTACAACAAAGCGGCGAGCGGAACGATCCGGCTCCGCGGAAAAGTTGCGGGTCAGGAATACTCGCGTGAGATCACGGTGAATCTTCCCGAAAGCGAGCCAGCGAATGATTCGCTAGCGACACTGTGGGCGCGAAAAAAGATCGACCAACTTACGATAAAGCGGGGAACGCTTAGCGATGGGAAGGAGATGATTAAATTGAACCAGGAGATCACGCAGCTCGGACTCGAGTTTCGATTGCTGACCGACAACACGTCGTTCGTCGCAGTCGAGGATCGAGTCGTGAATCAGAACGGAAAGTCGGTGACGATTCAGGTTCCTGTCGGGCTTCCCGATGGTGCGGATCCGGCGATGGCTGGCACGGATCGCTATGGAGATCTAAGCGCGAATTTCGTAACTCTTAGTAGCGGTGTCGGCGTTGGAGGCGGTGGTGGTGGCGGTGGAAGGTCTGAGACCGTGAATGCTTCGGTCGGACAATCTGTTAGTGTCTCTGCCTCGCAGATCAGTAATCTACCGATCAACGGTCGACGCGCGACCGGTAAGAGCAAAATACGAAAGAGTTCGGGAAGTGGAAGTGGCTCCGGCACCGGTTATGGAAGTGGGAGCGGTTCGGCGAACGGCAATGGTTCCGGGACCGCGGCGAATTACGGAATACTTGCCAGCATCGCGACAGCGGAGGGAACGCCGCAACCAAAACCAAAAACTCCGGAATCGATCCGGACGCAGAAACTCAAGAACAAACTCCACGCATGGGTCTATGCTCTTGTCGATCGGCTTGAAAAAAAGACGGCGGCCGGACCGAACGAATCTCATTTCGTTCGCGATGGAAAAGCGGAGATCAAAATAACTGTCTCCAAGCTCTCCTCGAGCGTGCTCGAAAAACTCCGCAAGGCAGGGCTCGAGGTCGTCAGCGAAAAGAACGGCATTATCCGCGGACGGATCGCGGTCGAGAACGTCGCCTCGCTTACCGAGTTGGATGAGATCAAACTCATTCTCCCGGATGCGTGATGTGAGACATAAAAAGGCCGCTTCGATATTTCGAAGCGGCCTTTTCTTTTTATTCAATTGTAAAAAATTATTGTCCTAAAATTCCGATCTGAACGGTTCGTCGACCAAAGCGTCGAGCTTCTGCACAACTCGGTACCCAAATATCAATCCTGCGTCCCTTGATTCCACCACCAGTATCAGAAACGAGATACTGACCGCTGTAGGCACCGGCACCAAGATTGACTCTTGAACCGAGGCGAAGAAGCCTCGGATCTGCGGCGATAATTCCCCGCCGGACCCCATGTCCCATTGCCGTTCTGCCTTGAAGGCAATATGCCGTAGCTGTAAAAGAACCTCTGTTCGCTGAACCTGCTGTTGTTACTTTTCCTTCCGAAACCGTTTTCTTGACTAACTTTTTATCGTCGGTGTCGATAACTATATTCGAAACTTCATCACTATCATTTAATTTTAACTGCGGATCATTCGCTGAACTGAGATCGACTCCTGTCGCGGCCTGTGCGTACATAAATACGACGAACATGCCGATCAATGACAGAATGACGCCTCCTCTGACGAGATTTTTCATTCAATATTCTCCTGTCAATTTTTCGTACCCTATAACACAAAAAACAGCTATTGGAATCGCTCTTCCGATTTACAGCTAATTCAGTTTTTTTGTTTTGGATTGGATACTAAAACGGCGGCCCATTCCGCCTGTTCTCAACCGATCGCGGTTGAAACATGTCTATGATGCTACCATCTCGGGTCTTTACTGTCCACCTTCGAAAAACCGCAACTCCTTATTCTATATGCCATTCGTGTTTCGGCCATGTTTTTACTGGCTTAGATTGCGGGCTTTGTGCTAAAGTTTCAACGCCCTCAACCAAGGGCACCCAACTTCGAACCAGAATCCAACCGGGATCAAAAAGAGGATAATTTATGCAGGATCGTCGCCAAGGTGCGAGACACGTCGTCTCGTTTCCCATTCGCGTCAAATGGAAGAACGATGACGGAAAGGTCGTCGAAGAAGAAGGACTGACGGAGAATATCGGTGTCAACGGAGCTCTCGTCTATCTACCCCGAATGCTGCCGACTGTCGGGTGCAAGGTCGATCTCACCGTGACTGAAAATGCGAAAGAAGAAGTGACCGTCAGCGCACAGGTGATCCGGCTCGAACGCAACGCAGCCCATCCGCAGGTCGCGCTCACGCTGACCGAGGGAATGCGCGAGTGGAAGAAAAAAGTTTGGGAACTCGCGGGCGAAACCGTAGCCGGTGTGAAGCCTGAGGAGCTCGACGACTGGGGATGAAAATTTTAGTCTTAGGTGCGGGCCGCATGGGGTTAGGTGCGGCCTTTGATTTAGTACACAACTCGCCGGGCGTCGAAGTCGTAACGATCGCGGATTTCGATCTTGCAAAAGCTCAGGACGTCGTCGCAAAAGTCGGAACGTCGAAGATCGAAGCGAAGCATGTCGATGCGTCGAACTACGACGAAATCGTCGCGCTCATGCGCGGACACGATTCGGCTATCTCGTGTGTGAACTACTGGTACAACGAATCACTTTCGAAAGCCGCGATCGAGACGGGCACGAACTTTTGTGATCTCGGCGGCAACAATTACGTCGTCGATTCGCAGCTCGCACTCGACGCCGAAGCAAAGGCCGCCGGCATCAATATCATCCCGGACTGCGGTCTCGCACCGGGAATGGTTTCGATCCTCGCGATGCACGGGGCTGCGAACTTCGACCGGCTCGACGAAGTTCACATTCGCGTCGGTGGCCTGCCTCAGGATCCGCAGCCGCCATTGAACTATCAACTCGTGTTCTCGGTCGAAGGTCTGATCAACGAATACGTTGAAGTCGCACGCGTCATTCGCGACGGCAAGATTATGGAAGTCGATTCGATGACGGAGATCGAGGACTTATCATTCTACGGATTCCCGCCGCTCGAAGCGTTTCAAACATCCGGCGGAACATCTACTTTGCCCGACACATTTCTTGGAAAGATTCGCGAGCTCGATTACAAAACCATTCGTTACGCCGGACATTGTGAGAAGTTCAAGACGATGATCGATCTCGGATTGTGTTCGAGTGAAGAAATGGTTGTTGATTACGCAAAGGTGACTCCGCGAAAAGTGTTCGGCGATCTGCTTCAAAAACATCTACCGGCCGACGGACCTGACTACGTTTTGGTCCGACTCGAATTTGTCGGCGATAAAAACGGCGAGACAAAAACATTACGCTACGACATCGTAGACAAAGAAGACGAATCGACAGGATTGTCTGCAATGATGCGAACGACCGCGTTTCCCGCGTCGATCATCGCGCAGATGATGGCGAGTGGTGATGTTCTTGAACATGGTGCCACGCCCCAGGAGAAAGCGATCGACCCGAATCGTTTTGTCGCCGAGCTCGCCCGCCGAAACATTAATATCATAGAAACTGCTTTTTAAATTTTTTGGAGGAACCGAATGAAGAAAGTCGTCTTTTTATTTTTCGTATTGTTTGTCTCTTTCGTCTCGATCCAGGCGCAGATGCAGCAGGACGTCACGAACCGGCAAGCGGAAATGAAGAAGCTCGACAAGTTGGTCGGGACATGGAAAGGGTCGGGATGGTATTCGGTGGCAGGCGGTAAACGCGAAAACTTTACCAGCGCCGAAGTCGTGCAGCGAAAGATCGATGGTTTGGCAATGCTGGTCGAGGGAAAGCACATAAACCCGGAGGGGAAAGTTATCCACGAAACGTTGGCCGTAATCAGCTACGATGAACCGTCGAAGATCTTTAAGTTTTCTACATATCTCGCGACCGGGCCGACCGGTAATTACGATTTCAAAGTCGTTCTCGATGGGTACGAATGGGGTTTTAAAACTCCTGCCGGGACGATCAGGTATCTCATCAAGGCCGACAACGACGTGTGGTCCGAGACCGGCGAGTTCTCACGGGACGGCCAGGCGTGGGTAAAGATCTTCGAGATGAAACTCGATCGAGTGAAATGAAAAAGGCTTCCCGATTTCGGGAAGCCCATAGTTATAAATCCTAAATATATTTTCTAAACACCCACCAGACGCGGATTGGCTTTCTTCTTCAAAAGCTTTCTCAACTTAAGTCGCGCCTTGTGAAGCTGCGATTTCGAAGTACCGACCGAGCAGCCGAGAATTCTCGCGACCTCTTCGTGCTCGAATCCTTCGACGTCGTGTAACACGAATACATTTTTATAACCTGCCGGCAACTGATCGATCGCGCTTTCGAGAGCGATCTTGTCGACGATCGGCATCTTGAACGGATTCGCAGTTCCCGGTACCGTCTGGTCCGGAGTTTCACCTTCTTCCGTCACCTTTTCAAACTTCACATTCCGTTTCCGGAAGTGCATGAGAACTTGGTTCACCGTCAATCGATGAAGCCAGGTCGTAAACGCCGAATCGCCTCTAAAGCTGCCTATCTTTCGGTAAAGCTGGATGAACACGTCCTGCGTCAGATCTTCAGCTTCAAACGAGTTCTGCAGCATTCGCAGACAGATCGAATAAACCCTTCGATGATGGCGCTGATAGATCTCCTCAAAAGCGACCATGTCACCGCCCGCCGCAGCTTGGGTCAATTCAAAATCGCTGGCACCCGGGACATCGACCCGCGCTTTTCTCGTTTTCCCAACTTTGGCATCCTCGGCCGCGTCTCCTGAAAGCAGCACCGGATAATTTAAAGTTTCTGTGGTCATTTCCTTGTTCCCCCTCGCCCTAAAGCGAATCAATATGCGTGCCAAACGCAAAGTTCGTCATATAGACACGTAATTCACCAGTTTTTGTTCCATTTTAATTGGCATACTCTCGTATTCGTCGAACATCAAAGCAAGGATTCGCACGCGAAAGCGTATACGAAATGATTCAATTGCTACATCTTACTCCTGTTGTACGATTGCGTTACAAATTGCGGCGAAATCGCCAAGAATGCTAGTATTTTACTCCTAGTTTGTGAATATCTTTTCCGCATACAATTTCCTGCAGAAACGGTCTGTTGCCATTTTGGCCATATCGATTTTACTCGTTTGGTCGGCAACCGCCGGATTTGGTCAACCCGCTCAAAAGAGTCAGGAGATCTCCGAAGCGGATGGTCAGCCGGTCCTGCTCAAGCATCTTCCGGATTACACCTCGGTGCAATCGAGTGCGGGGTTCTTCGCGGACAAACCCGGTCTGAAGAGTGCGGTGAGCGATCAGCCGGTTCTCGACGTAGTCGCATTCGACGGTGGTACGGAAGCCGTGACGGCCGTCTATCCGCAGGGCCGACTCGTCATCATCGAATACACAAATCCCCAGGCCTCGATCGAGGCAGATACGAAAGTCCAGCAGTTCATCGGTTCGACGCAGCCTAACTTTGTCTATCGACGCATCGGGAACTACAACGCGTTTGTTTTCGGAACGACGGATGCTGCCGCTGCGGGCGAACTTTTGGATCAGGTGAAGTACCAAAAAACTGTCCAGTGGCTCGGCGAAGATCCTTACATCTTAAAGAAGCTCGAACGTTACATGGTGACCACGTCGAAGGACATCATGATCTCGACGGTTTTGGTGATCGTGCTTGGGCTTGCCGTTTCGGTCCTCGCGGGTATCGTTACGGGCATTATCTTCTTCAGAGTTCGCGATCAAAGACGCGCCGGACGTGCGGCATTCTCCGATGCCGGGGGACTGACCCGACTCAACCTCGACGGCCTCTCCGAATAACCTCTACGGCAGCGCTGCGGCGAACCTTTCAATATCTTCCCGGTTGTTATAGAAGTGCGGAGAGATCCGGACACATCCGCTGCGTGAGCTTACGATGATGTTCTCGCGCTCGAGATGCGAAAAGATGTCGTCCGATGACATTCCGTCGAGATGTCGAATGCAGACGATCGATGACTTTTCGCCCGGCGCACGCGAGCTGACGATCTCGTAATTTTTTCCGTCGATAAGTTCGCAAAGAAAATCCGTCAGCTCTTCGAGATATTTCTCGATTCGATCGAGGCCCGTCTCCGTAAAAAGTTTCGCGCTCTGTTCCAGACCGTAGAACAGCGACGAGCATCCCGTGCCGCTTTCCCATGCGAGAGTATTTGCCCTGAACGGCTGTTCGCGATCTTCGAAATCCCAAGGAGTCTCGACGCTGATCCATCCGACGAATGTCGGATCGACCCGATTTCGCGCTTCTTCCGAAACATAGAAAAGCCCGCACCCTTCCGGAGCGCACATCCATTTATGACTCGCGCCCGAAGCGATATCGACTCCGAGCCCGGGCAGGTCGAAACCTTTCGCACCGAGCGCCTGGATTATATCGACGGCGAGCAACGCATCGACCGCGTGTGCCGCTTTCGCGATCCGTTCGAGGTCGGCCGTGAATCCTGATGAGAACTGAACTGCGCTGATCGCGACGAGCTTTGTGTTCGAATCGATGAGCCCGATCAACTCATCGAGATCGATCCGTCCTTCGTGCTCAGCCGCCATCCTCAACTCGACTCCGTGACGATCGCGGACATGACGCCATGCGTAATAGTTCGCCGGAAACTCATTCGCGAAACTGACGATGTTGTCGCCCGCGTTCCAATTCATTCCCGATGCGACCGCCGCAAATCCATCGGACGTGTTCCGCATGAACGCAACTGTCTCGGGAGCGACGTTCAGCATTCCTCCGAGCAGCGCCCGCGTGCGATTCTTTGTCGCGACCCAGTCGAGGTAATTTGTCGAGCCGTTCTCCGACACGTCTTCGAGTTGAGACCGCACGGCATCCATCGCCGTCCGAGGCATCGGCGACACCGCCGCGCTGTTCAGATATGTGTGTTTTTCCGCGGCGGGAAATAGGCGGCGTATCTCATCGTTCATCGGTAATAATCTTTGACAAAGCCTTTTCTGACAGCTAATTTCTAACTTGGTGCGGTGTGGCAACTGCCCGGTTCACCCATTCATCGAATAAGCCGATTATGTTCGATTTCCGAAGGAAAAACCAATACGAGTTCGGTCTGGTCTCGCCCGAAGACGACCGGGACATCGAGGTAGTTCAGCTGCGTCGCGAGTCGCGTCAGGGCATCTGGACCGAAAGCCTTCGGCTTGTACGGGACATTTTTCTGATCATCGTCGTCTTTATTCTCTTCGGTGTGTTCGCCGTTCAGCCGGTAGTCGTCGAGGGAACGTCGATGCTTCCGCAATTGAACGACGGCGAGCGTCTGCTCGTAAACAAACTCGTCTATTACAAAATTCAAGGCGTGAGTTGGGGTCATCTCGAGCGCGGCGACATCGTCGTCTTTTGGTTTCCGAAAGAGCCGGACAAGAGTTATGTGAAGCGCATCATCGGACTTCCCGGTGAGATGGTCGAGGTGAGAAACGGGAAAGTCTTTATCGATGGACAGGAATTGAACGAGGATTATCTCGACACCGAGCACAATCAATCGCTCCCGACTTTTCCGTCGAAGCGTGTCGAAGAACATCATTATTTCGTGATGGGCGACAATCGCGATAATTCGTCGGACTCCCGATATTGGGGATTAGTTCCTGAAAAATATATTTACGGCAAAGCGTTCTTTAGATATTGGAAGCCATCGAACATGGGTTTCCTCGAACACGGTGCATACGACATCCACGACGTGCCGCATATGGACGACATGCGAGCGGAGTAAAAGGGAATTTGCACCGCCGAGACGCGGAGACGGAGAGGTGGATTTTACGGCTTTCTGGCGCCGGCTTTTGGGATTGAATCAAATATTTTTCTCTGCGTCTCCGCGTCTCGGCGGTTAAGTAAACGATGAATAAAGCTATTTTGGTTTTAGAAGACGGACGCACTTTTCACGGTGCGTCTTTTGGCGCGGATGGCGAGACGTTCGGCGAGATGGTTTTCAATACGTCGATGAGCGGGTATCAGGAGATCCTGACGGATCCGAGTTATGCCGGCCAGATCGTGTGCATGACTTATCCGCTGATCGGAAACTACGGCGTCAATGAAGCGGACGTCGAATCGCGCAAAGCGTGGGTCGAAGGATTTGTCGTTCGCGAAGCGAGTCGTATCGTCTCGAACTGGCGCTCAACTGAAAGTCTTGACGACTATCTGAAGCGGAACAGCATCGTCGGCATCGAGCATATCGACACGCGGGCTCTTGTCCGACACATTCGCGATAAAGGCGCGATGCGTTCCGGTATCTCGACGATCGAATCTGATCCGGCGAAGTTGCTTGAGAGAATTTTAACTTCACCCGAAATGGCGAACCGCGAGCTCGCTAGCTCCGTTACAATTGGTGATCGTTACGAATACGCTTCCGAACAATCCAAAATCCAAAATCCAAAATCCAAAATGGACTATCACATCGTTGCGTACGACTTCGGCGTGAAGACAAACAGTCTGCGAGAATTTTCAAAATTCGGATGTCGAGTGACGGTTGTTCCCGCCGATACATCTGCAAACGATGTGATGGCTTTGAAACCGGATGGAATCTTTCTCTCGAATGGCCCGGGCGATCCGTCGTCGATGGCGAGCGTGATCGATGAAATTAAGAAGCTCGCCGAAACACAGACACCCATGTTCGGAATATGTCTCGGTCATCAATTGATTGGCTCAGCCTTTGGCGGTGAAACCTACAAGCTCAAGTTCGGACATCGCGGCGGGAATCAACCGATCAAGGATCTGACGACCGGAAAGATCGAGATCGCTTCGCACAATCACGGATTCGCGGTGGATCGCGATTCCCTGCCGGCTGATGTCGAGATCACACATGTGAATCTCAACGACGACACCGTCGCCGGATTGAGACATAAAACTCTACCCGTGTTCTCCGTCCAGTATCATCCGGAGTCCGCACCGGGCCCGCACGACTCGGAGTATTTGTTTGAGAGGTTCGTTGAGTTGATGAGCCGATATGAAAGCACCAAAGGTGCGATTGTAATTTAGCCAGGGCTGAAGGCCCTGGTAGGAAGACGGCACAAAAAGCCGCAACGCGGCGTAGTAAAGAATTTTTACTACGCCGCGTTGCGGCTTTCGGTTATCGGGATGCCTCCAGGGCCTTCAGCCCTGGCTAAATTACAATCGCACCTTTGGTGCTTATGACCGCTATCGCACCCTAAGTGATTCAGAACAAAAAAGAGTTCAACTCTACCGCTCAAAAAACCATCTACTAACCTGTCCGATCCTGACCGTCGGAGTATATGTCAGATGGTAAACATAAGAAGCTACCTCGTTATAGCGGCTCTCATTCTCGTCTCGACCGGCTCGGCATATTCGCAGGGCCGGCAGCGCATAAATTCTCAAACTAAACACGCTTCGTCGGCCGGCCGGTGCATGTTGAACGGTACGTACAGAGTCGACGTGGTCCATAGCGACAGGCTTTACTCTGCCGTCAAAAGCGCGAGAAGCACGGTGCCGTTTACCGAGCAGCAGCAGTTCTTTATGGATCTGTCCACCCGACTGACGCCGCCGGATATGCTCGCTATCGAGTGCAAGGGCGATTACGTCAGCGTCGGTTCTTCACGCGCCGGAAAGATAACTTATCTTGCGGACGGAAAGAATCGGCGAGAACGGCTTCCGAATGGCGGGATCGTCAATTCGAAAGTCACGCTGGGCAACGATTCGCTCACCTTCATTTCCGTCGGAAAGATCGAGGATAACGTGAACGTCGCGTTCGAGTCGCTCGACGACGGCAGGAGGCTCAGCGTTACGCGACGGATCTACGCGAAGCAGCTTTTGGAACCGATCGTTATCCAGACTTTTTATGATCGGATGGCCACAGACGTGCAGTGGGATATTTACGGCAGCGACTTGCTCGCTCGACAGTCGCCGTCGGATCGACCGGCGGCACCGAGCGCAATGAGAGCTCAGGGCGATGACATTGTTGAATCCCTTCGTATCGATTTTGCAGAGTGGTTAGAGGCGACGAATCGGCGGGACGTGACGGGCCAGATGAAATTCTACATGCCCGAGATGCGTGCGTACTACCTCGCACGAAATACTCCGGTCAGGACTGTTCGGCAGGAAAAGGAACGCGTCTTTGGGGTGGCTCGGTCGGTGGATATCCGAGCGGGAGAACCGGAGATCATTTTCCAAAACAACGGACTCATCGCGGTGATGCGATTTAGAAAAGAGTATCGGGTGACCGAGCGTTCGAGAGTACGGCAAGGTGTCGTTATCCAGGAGCTGCGCTGGCAACGCACGAATGCCGGATGGCGAATATTCAGCGAGCGTGATATTCGCGTAATTCGTTAGAACGGCTGTTGTCGGCGACGGTTCTCGCGGATGATCCGCCGGATCTGTCGTCGACGCAGTTCGTCCTCCGTCCAATTCCTATCATCCACCCATCGGTCCCTACGATCGTCAGGAACTCCGGTCAGGATGGCATCGATACTCGACACCGACGGTTGTTCGAACGCCGGTTCGACGACGCGAGGACGCTGGGCGCTAGCTCGTTTGTTAATGGTTCGGCGATCCGGCGTGGTCGATCGCGTTTCCTCCGTCAGCTCCTTTTCCGGATCGGCAGCATCTGCCGGCGCTTGCACATCCGGATTTTTTACACGGGCAACAGTTTGATTGCGAGCCGCTCGTGTTTCATTCGGCTCGGTCTTTAATGTACCTTGCTGCGTGTCTTCAGTCGTGGGTATTGTATCGCTCGCCGCCGGAATACTTTCCGTTGTCGCCACGGCAGAAGTAGGTTCATTTTCACCCGCGAGATCTTCCCGGTCCCGGGAAAACAAGTAGATCGTCAAAACGGCAACGACGAGACACGCGGCGGCGATGGAGAGCCATTTTGCGGATCTTGAATTAACCGAGGGACGCGCGATCCGTACACGCGAAACGGAAGCAGGAATCGCGCCTCGAAGCTTTCTCTTCAAGTTTTGTGATCCCAGCCCGCTGGCTAACGAACCTTCTTGACTTCCAATTTCCACGGCCGCCGGTGTCGCCACCGGTCGGGTCACTTCTTCTTCAACACTCGCATCATCGGGAATCAGAATTCCGGACGCAGCGGTGCCGGCTGCTAACGGCTCATACTCTTGTTGGCCTGTATCGGCGTTGATCGAATATTCGAGCGCATTCCACATCGCACGAGCCGACTCGAAACGATGCTCCGCATTTAGCGCGAGCGCGGTACTTAAAAGGTCCGATACCGCTGAAGAAACGTTCGCGTTCATTTCGCTCGCCGGAATCATCGGATCGGGCTGGCCCGCAACGATCGCGGATACTCGTCTCAGCACATCAACCGGCGGCTGACCGGTCAGCAGATGATAGACACTCGCTCCGAGTGAAAAAATATCAGCGCGGACATCGGTGCCGGTGCCTTCGATCTGTTCGAAGGGCGAGTATCGCCGGGAATACCCGAATACACTTTTCGTGGCCAGCGTGTTGGCGGATGTTTCCTTCGCCATTCCGAAGTCGAGCAGCATGATCTTGCCGCGCGACGTAAGTTTCATGTTATGAGGTTTGATATCCCGGTGGATGACCGGTGGATCCTGCGAGTGCAGATAGTCGAGACCGTCAAGCAAGTCGAGCGTCCATCCGAGCACCGTGCTTACGGGAAAAGTTTCGCCCCGCTTCAGCAGCTCCGACAAATCCTCTCCCTCGATGTATTCCATCACGAGAAAGTGCTCACCGTTCTCCGAAAAATAATCCGAGACGTGCGGAAGGATCGGGTGATGCAGCCCGTTGAGCAACCGTGCTTCCCGCTCAAACGCTTTGGCTAGTTCGTCGTCGCCGTAAAATGTCCGCTTTATCGCTACGGTCGATCCGAATTTCTGATCAATCGCACGATAGACGGCACCCATTCCACCCATTCCGATCTTTTCCTCGATCAGAAACCGATCCTGCAATAGTGTCCCAGAGTCAATCACGCTAAATCAGGTAGCAATTAGGGTGCCTTTTGCTTTTGCACCGAGTGTGGGCGGTGGCCGAGGAACTTTTATCACCGCGCCAAAGTTGCTTTTGATACTCTGAAAGAAATACGGCCATGGCGTACAAGGGATGGAAAAATTGAGACACGTTTATCCGATCAGCGTATTGAAGGGTATGAGCGTGGTGTCGCTTGATTCCGGGAATAAGCTCGGGCAGATAGCGGACCTGTTCATCGATCCGATAAACGGCGTGCTGCTTGGCATAACGTTTTCGACACCGGAAGGCGGCATCGGCAGACTCTCGCATGCCGACATCTATAGTTTCGGCCGCGACGCCATAATGGTCCGGGCCGGAGACTCGATCGAGCCGTGGGACGACTCGAACCTGCAAAGCGGACAGCAAGCGGGCAAGCTGATCGGAACAAAGATAATCACCGAAAGTGGTGACGTGCTCGGCCAGATAACGAATGTCTTTGTAACAATGAGACCACCGCCGCAAATTTTATATGAGATCCGGAATTCGATAATCGACAAACTTCTCGGCCGCGAATTTTTTCTACCGGCTTCGGTCGGTTATGCATTGTCGGACGATGCGACAAGGCTCATCGTACCCGACGCCACAACGGACATAGCCGTTTCCGATATTGCCGAGCTCGTAGATCGGGAAATTGAAGTGAGAAGTTATGATCCGGTTGCCGAAAGATCCGACGAGGACGACACGGTCATCGTGGTGAGAGATGATGAAGACGAGACCGTCGTCCGTTTGCGGAATGAAGAGGATGACACCGTGTTGCGATTGCCTCGACGATCGGAAGAGAGCTGAAAGCACCAAAGGTGCGATCGTAATTTAGCCAGGGCCATCGGCCCTGGAAAGCGCGAACAAGAATAAAGCCGCAGCGCGGCGTAGTAAAACATCGTCTACTACGCCGCGTTGCGGCTTTCGTTTATTCACCTTTACCAGGGCCGATGGCCCTGGCTAAATTACGATCGCACCTTTGGTGCTTTATTGCCCGATCCCGTAAATATACGGAGCGATCACCAGCGAAACGATCGACATCAGCTTGATCAGGATGTTCATCGACGGACCCGACGTGTCTTTGAACGGATCGCCGACCGTGTCACCCGTGACCGATGCCTTATGCGGCTCCGAACCTTTGAACACCATCTCGCCGTTGATGAGAACTCCCTTCTCAAAAGATTTCTTCGCGTTGTCCCATGCACCGCCCGCGTTCGACTGGAAGATTCCCATCAACACACCCGACACAGTCACACCCGCGAGCAAACCGCCGAGGACTTCAGGACCGAACGTGAATCCGACGATCACCGGCGTGATCAGAGCGATCGCACCCGGCAGCATCATTTCTCGAAGCGACGCTTTGGTCGAGATCGCGACGCACTTTTCGTATTCCGGTTTCGCTTTGTATTCCATGATCCCCGGGATATCGCGGAACTGTCGGCGAACTTCCTGGACCATGTCCATCGCCGCACGGCCAACCGCTTGAATGCAAAGTGCAGAGAAAATGAACGGGATCATGCCGCCGACGAAAAGACCGGCGAGTACGTTTGCTTTGTAGATGTCGATCCGGTCGATCCCGGCGATACCAACGAATGCTGCGAACAAAGCCAACGCCGTCAGCGCCGCTGATGCGATCGCGAATCCTTTTCCGGTCGCAGCCGTCGTGTTTCCGACTGCATCGAGATTGTCCGTACGTTCGCGAACTTCCGGCGGAAGCTGACTCATCTCCGCGATCCCGCCCGCGTTATCCGCGATCGGTCCGAACGCGTCGATCGCGAGCTGCATCGCAGTCGTCGCCATCATTCCCGCCGCGGCGATCGCGACTCCGTACAGTCCGGCAAAGTAATACGACGCCATGATCCCACCCGCCAATGTCAGGATCGGAATCACCGTCGATTTCATACCGACCGCTAATCCACCAATGATGTTCGTCGCATGTCCGGTCGACGATTGCTGCACGATCGACATAACAGGCTTCTTGCCCATCGCCGTGTAATATTCGGTGACGAAGCTCATGATCGCACCGACGAAGGTTCCGACGACGATCGCGGCAAAAACACCGTTACGATTGAACGTTGTCGTACGCAGCGTGATCTGACCGGCAGGGAGAAGCCACATCACAACGAAATAAGACGCGATCACCGTAAGGATCATCGAAGACCAGTTTCCGAGATTGAGTGCGTTCTGCACGCTCGATTTCTCATCGCTGATGCGGACGAACAAAGTTCCGATGATCGAGAACACGATTCCCAAACCGCAGATCACCATCGGCAAAAGTATCGGCGACAGACCGCCGAACGCGTCCGTGATCTTGATCTCCTGACCGAGCACCATCGTTGCGAGGATCGTCGCAACATAAGATCCGAAAAGATCGGCTCCCATTCCGGCGACGTCACCGACGTTATCGCCGACGTTGTCAGCGATGGTCGCAGGATTGCGAACGTCGTCT
The DNA here is from genome assembly GCA_003223025.1 of Acidobacteriota bacterium. GTDB lineage: Bacteria > Acidobacteriota > Blastocatellia > Pyrinomonadales > Pyrinomonadaceae > OLB17. The sequence continues at coordinate 168,334 of QHXR01000024.1, read as the reverse complement.
TCCGGAATTCCGGCTTCGACCTTACCGACGAGGTCAGCTCCGACGTCCGCGGCTTTCGTATAAATACCGCCGCCGACGCGCGAGAACAGAGCGATCGATTCCGCTCCGAGCGAGAATCCGGTCAGCACTTCGATCGCAGTGCGGACTTGATTTGCTCCGAGGTTCGCAAAGTACGCGAGAAAGGCGATGAACAATCCGCCGAGTCCGAGAACCGCAAGACCGGCAACGCCGAGTCCCATTACGGTTCCGCCCGTGAATGAAACTTTCAATGCCTGCTTCAAACTCGTACGTGCGGCCTGAGTCGTGCGGACATTCGCCTTGGTCGCGACCTTCATTCCGATGAAGCCTGCGGTTGCGGAGAATACGGCACCGATGATGAATGCGATGCAGATGATCCAACTCGAGTGAATCTCGCGGCCGTTCACCTGATGGACCGTTCCGGAGTAAGCGAGCAGTGCTGCCGTGATGACAACGAATATGCTGAGCACCTTCCACTCGGCTTTCAGAAACGCCATGGCGCCGTCCGCGATATAGCCGGCGAGTTCCTGCATCTTCGCATCGCCGGCGTCCTGCTTACCGACCCAAGCCGATTTGAACGCCATGACGATCAAACCCAGTATTCCCAACGCGGGAGCTAAATAGATTACGTAATTGTTCATGTTCTTAAATTTTCGTTTGCCCCGTTTCGAAAGAATATTGAGAGCCAGCAATTACTTGCCTGGAAACGAGGTGCCTTCTCAAAACTACTGATTATCAAATACTCGCAATTATTTGACAAATGATGCGCGGCAAAATGTCGGGTGGCAAACCACTCGAATAAAGATGAGCCCGCGAAAAACGCGAAATGACGCGAAAACAAATCCTTCCTTGCTTTCGCGTATTTTCGCGTATTTCGCGGGCAATCGGTTTTCGCTAATGGGATAGCGGGTCGACAGGTTCATCGATTACCACGGGCGGGCTGCGGTAAGATATCAGCGTGCAAACTATCAAGGTCTCTTCAAGTGATCGCGAGGAGATGATCGACATCACATCGAAGATCGAGAAGCTGATTCCGGAGAAAGGCGAAGGCGTCTGCGTCTGTTTCACGCAGCATACGACGTGCGGGATGACGATCAACGAGAATGCGGATCCGGATGTGAAGTCGGACATGCTCGGATTTCTTCATCGGCTCATCCCGCAGTACGAACCGAACTTCAAACATTTCGAACACAACTCCGACGCGCACATAAAGTCGTCGATAGTCGGCTCGAGCGTTACTGTTCCGTTTGAGAATGGAAAACTTCTGCTCGGTCGATGGCAGGGGATTTACTTATGTGATTTCGACGGGCCGAGGGAACGGAAGGTGACTGTTTTCTTCAGTGGATAGTTGAAAGTGAGAAGTTAATAGTTTCTGAACTATCCACTTGTCACTTACAACTATCCACTGAATAGAAAAATTATGACTGCCGGTTATTCAGGAACACCGTTGGCGAAAAAGCTTGGGATAAAAGAAGGATTCGCGATCCTCGCCGTCGATGCGCCGGATGATTATTCGTCGTTAGTTGAGCCTTTACCGATCGGTGCCGAGATAAGAAATGTCGAACTTCATTTGTTGGTCAAGGCGAAACGGGGCATCGATCTGATTCATTTTTTTACGAACAGCCGGGACAACCTATTCCGTTCTCTCCCGCTTTTGCAGAAGCTGATCAAACAGGACGGATCGATCTGGGTCTCATGGTACAAGAAAGCCGCGAAGCTTCCGACAGAGATCACCGAAGACACGATCCGCGAAGCATGCCTGCCCATCGGTCTCGTCGACGTAAAAGTCTGCGCGATTGATGATAGGTGGTCCGGGTTGAAGCTCGTTATCCGGAAGGAGAATCGAAGTTAACTCGCTCTTGTTGACGTGGCGGACGCGACTGGAACGCAGGCGTCCCGGCCTGCAACGCCGTGGCTTCCGCGGCGTCAAACTTCTCTGATTCGATATCGCGGCGCCCTTTTCGTGCTTTGCACTCATGCAGGCGGGACGCCTGCGTTCCAGTCGCATCCGCCGTCTGCCAAACACACGAACCGACACTAAAAGAAACTACCTGAGATCATCAATATCGAGTATAATTCCGACACTCAACCCGAAGGAGTTTCGTCTTATGCCAGCACTCGATCCGCGAGTCGACGCCTATATCGAGAAGTCCGCCGACTTCGCGAAACCGGTCCTTTCACATCTTCGAAAACTAATTCACAAAGCGTGCCCCGATGTCGTCGAGACGATCAAATGGAGCATGCCCGGCTTCGACTACAAAGGATTTCTTTGTAACTTCGCAGCATTCAAACAGCACTGCGCATTCGGATTTTGGAAACAGTCGTTGATGGAATCCGATGCATTCCCTCAGAACAAAGCCGCGATGGGAAGCTTCGGGCGAATCACTTCCGTAAAAGATCTTCCGAAAGACAAAGTGATGATCGACTTGATCCGTCAAGCGATGGAGCTGAACGAGAAAGGAGTCAAGGTTGCTAAGAAACCGGCAGCCCCGAAAAAAGAATTGGTCGTCCCGAGCGATCTGACAAAAGCTCTTTCCAAGAACAAAGCGGCGAAAACTGCATTCGAGAAATTCCCATATAGCCATAAGAAGGAATACGTACAGTGGATCGAAGAAGCGAAGACTGACGCGACTCGAAACAAGCGTCTTGCCACGACCGTAGAATGGTTATCGGAAGGCAAAAGCCGAAACTGGAAATACGAGAATTGCTAATAGTAGTCCAGAGTGCGCGATTCATCGCGTAGTCAGCCGGCGATTTATCGCAGGCTACATAAACAATAAGGAGACCATCATGTTAGGAGTAAAACCGTACATTGCGTTCAAGGGAAATTGCGCAGAGGCGATCAACTTTTACAAAGACAAGCTCGGTGCCGAGGTGTTGTTCTCGCAAACATACGGCGAGTCGCCCATGGCGGGAAAAGGGCCGGACGACAAGATCATGCACACCAGTATTAAGATCGGCGATTCGGTGGTCATGGCGTGCGACAACGTCTTCGAAGATCAGAATCCGACAACGGTCGGGAACAACATCTCGCTCGCGATCGGTGGCGACGATGCAGCATCGGCGGAGACGATGTTCAATGATCTCTCCGATGGCGGAACCGTGACGATGCCGATGCAGGAAACATTCTGGGCCGAGCGCTTCGGAATGCTGACCGACAGGTTCGGCATCAACTGGATGTTCAATATCGACAAGCCGCACGACGAGCAGAAGACGGCTAGCGCCTAAAAGAATTTTGCCCGCAAAATACGCGAAAAGACGCGAAAATAAATCCTTTCTTTTTCGCGTTCTTTCGCGTATTTCGCGGGCAGATTCTTTTCTTAATGAATCTATGACCTCCGCCAATGTCTACATCGGTACAAGTCTCGACGGCTTCATCGCGCGGGCGGACGGGCAGATCGATTGGCTGATGAAGTTTGCAGATGCGGACGCGATCGGGAGCTACAATGAATTCATGGCGGACATCGACGTCATCGTGATCGGGCGCGGCACTTTCGAAACCGTCCTTGGCTTTCCGCTTTGGCCGTACGATAAACCGGTCGTCGTGCTAAGCAAGTCTCTTAAAGATTTGCCCGATAATTTGAATGACAAAGCTACGATCTCTTCGCTCGAGCCGCCCGAACTCTTGCGGCATCTTTCAGATCAAGGTTTCAAAGCGGCGTATATCGATGGCGGAAAAGTTATCCAGAGTTTCCTCGAGACGGATTTGATCGATAGTCTGATCGTCGCGACAATACCTATCCTCATTGGCAGCGGAATTCCCTTGTTTGGTGCGCTGCAAACTGATATTAATTTTGAACATGTACGAACAAGCTCCTATCCAAATGGTTTGGTCAGGAGCTATTACAAACGTAAACGCGAAAATTGATTTTCTATATGACTGAACCAATCCTAGTAGCAAAAAACGACAAAGCGGAATTCTTCCTGTTACCTCAGATGGCAAATCGCCACGGCGTAATCACCGGCGCAACCGGCACAGGAAAAACTGTGACGCTTCAACGCCTGGCTGAGAATTTCAGCTCGCGTGGCGTGCCGGTTTTCATGGCCGACATCAAAGGCGATCTTACCGGCATCAGCCAGCCCGGATCGATAACCGGAAAGATCGGCGAACGACTGACTGCACTCGGCATGACCGATGTGAAATTCGAAGGCTCACCAGTCACGCTATGGGACGTCTTTGGAAAGCAAGGTCATCCGCTACGTGCGACGGTTTCGGAGATGGGGCCGCTGCTGATCTCGCGAATTCTTCAGCTCAACGACACGCAGGAAGGCGTCATGACGATCGCGTTCAAGGTCGCGGATGAGAACGGTTGGCTGCTGCTTGATCTGAAGGATCTGCAGTCGCTGCTCCAGTTCGTCGGAGAAAGCGCCGATGAGTTGACGATGAAGTACGGCAACGTCTCGAAGGCGACGATCGGTGCGATCCAACGAGGATTATTGCAGTTGGAACAGCAAGGAGCGGCTCAGTTCTTCGGTGAGCCGGCAGTTAAGCTCGACGATTTTATGCAGACGTTGAGCGGCAAGGGTGTGCTGAATCTTCTCGCCGCCGATGATCTGATCAATTCGCCGAAATTATATTCGACGTTTCTCCTGTGGCTGCTGTCCGAGCTTTTCGAAATGCTTCCGGAAGCCGGCGATCTCGACAAACCTAAACTCGTTTTCTTTTTCGACGAAGCGCATCTTCTTTTCAATGACGCTCCGCAATCGCTCGTCGAAAAGATCGAGCAGGTCGTTCGTCTCATCCGTTCGAAAGGCGTCGGTGTCTATTTCGTCACACAGAGTCCCGCGGACATTCCGGACAAGGTTTTGGCGCAACTTGGGAATCGAGTGCAGCATGCGCTTCGGGCTTACACGCCGAAGGAACAGCAGGCGGTCAGTGTCGCAGCGAAAAGTTTTCGCGAGAATCCGGCGCTCGATACCGTGAAGACGATCACCGAGCTTGGCGTCGGTGAAGTTTTGATATCGACGCTCGATGAGAAAGGCGTGCCGACCGTCGTCGATCGCGCGTTCGTCGTGCCGCCGCTAAGTCAGATCGGGCCTGTGACTCCGGATGTTCGCGCACAACTTATAAGTACATCGCTCGTCGCGGGACAGTATGAGACTGCGATCGATCGCGAATCTGCATTCGAGATACTGTCGAAACGCGCGACTGAACGAGCGACGGTCGCTGCCCAGGCGAAGGCCGAAGCCGATGCTGAGAAAGAAGCCGAGAAAGCGGCGAAGGCCGAACGCGCTGCGGCCCGAGCTCCGGATACGTTGGTCGAGTCGATAACAAAAAGTGTCGCGCGATCCGCAAGTTCTTCGATCGGACGTCAGATCGGAACACAGATCGTTCGAGGCGTTCTCGGCAGCATTTTCGGCGGCGGATCAAAATCAAAGAGCAGTTGGTTCTGACGATTTGAGAATTGGGATCTGGGATTTGGGATTTGCCGACGGCGGATGCGACTGGAACGCAGGCGTCCGCGCCTGCAACGCCGTGGCTTCCGCGGCGTAAAACAAGATAGTGATCCCAAGAACGCGAGAGGCGTTTTCGTGCTTTGCACTCATGCAGGCAGGGATGCCTGCGGTCCAGTCCGTTGACGACTCATGCTGATCAAAGACGACATCATCGAGAAAATAAAATCGGGTGAGATCACGACTCTCTTCCGTCGCTGGTCGCGCCCCGGTGCAAAGGCCGGCGGTTCGCAGATGACGCAAGGTGGTGTGATTGGTATCGACACGGTCGATGTCGTTGAGCCGCGTGACATCACGGACCTCGATGCACGCGATGCAGGTTACGCATCGGTCGAAGATCTCCTCGAGCATCTCAACTACCGCAACGATCCGATCTATCGCATCCGTGTTTACTTCAAAGGCGAAGATCCACGGATTGCGCTCCGTGAAAACGTTGGGTCTGAGGATCTCGATGAAGTAATTGAGAAACTCGCGAAGTTGGATGCCGGAAGCAAGCGCGGCCCGTGGACTCAAGAATATCTGCAATTGATCCAGGACATGCCCGCGACATATTCCGGACTCCTCGCCGACACATTGGGACTCTCAATCCCCGAATTCAAACCATGGGTCAGAAAGTTAAAGGCATTGGGTCTAACGGAAAGTTTGAGTCCGGGATACAAGTTGTCGCCTCGCGGTGAGAAAGTTCTGGAAGCTTTGAGAAATCTCAAGAGTTGAGCACAACAGGCAGAAACCCGACCGGTAGGGAGGGTGTTCCGAACGCCGTTAGGCGTGACATATTGGTAGACTCGCGGATCGCAAATGATTCGATCTATGGAGGAGCGACACACAGGTGCCGCTCCTCCGGAGCTCGATCCTCTTCATTATCGATTTCTACCAACATTCCGGTCCTACGGACCTAGAAAATCAATACATCAAAAACTTTTCCCGAACTTTCTTAAACTCGCTAAACCTCGGCCCGAATGCGGCGACGATCTCATCCAATGACTCGCCTGCCTCGAATGCCTTCCGGATCTTGTCCGTACCGCAAACTACATCGAACGGATTTTTCCCGAACTCATATTCGTATTCGTTCTGACGCCACTGAAAGTGCTCAGGGTATATGTCGTATGCAGTCTTGACCATCGCGAGCCCGACGACGACCGGGGTGAATGCGGCGCGGTCGGTGACGTGGAGTTGGATCCCCGCACATGTCTCGCCCGCGAACTCTGAGAACGTTGGTTGAAAATAACATTCGCGGAACGCGATGCCCGGAAAATCGAATTTGCGCAGTGACTCGGCCCACGCGTACGCGTCGATGTACGGCGCTCCGTTCAGCTCAAAAGGTTTCGTCGTGCCGCGGCCTTCGGAAAGCTCGGTTCCCTCGAGGTGAACAGTCGCGGGAAACACGACACACGTGTCGATCGTCGGAATATTCGGCGAAGGCAGCGTCCACGGCAGACCGGTGTCTTCGTGCCACATCTCGCGTCCCCATCCCGTCATCTCGACGACTTCGAGATCGCAGCCAATACCGAAATGCTCGTTGAACAACCTCGCCATCTCGCCGATCGTCATCCCGGGGCGCGTCGGCAACTCGAACTCGCCGACGAATGACGTGAACTCCTTCTCCGTGACGTTGCCCTCGACATCGATTCCGTTGATCGGATTCCATCGTATATGTGTACGTGTAGATGCGACAGCCGACGTCCTGCAGATCGACTACGAACGTGTCGATCTCATCGCACATCTGCTCCGTCGGAATGCGCGTCTCGCTGTAGAGCGAATAGACCATCAGTCCGGTTCGCTCGTCGCGGACGTGCGGCGTCTCGATCATGTTGTACTGAACATCGCCGCGAATACCGTGCTGCGGTCCGAACAGCGCAGTGAGGTTGATATCCGGATGCTCGAAAAATATTTCCGCGTCGTGGCGAAAGTTCGGAAGTACCGATGCAGGATTGCAGACAAGGCCGATACGCTGTCCGCGGATGAGATCGAGTTTTTCCTCGAGTAAAACTTCGACACCGAGACGTGTTCGAGCAACGGAATTTGACATAGATTTTGAAGCCGATGGAAAAAGTAAAGGCCCGAGCTCAAAGAAGCTTGGGCCTTTCGTATTCTAGTTAAAAACGCCGCTACGTTTCAACGAGACGAACGGTGATCGAGACGGGCGGCGAACGAAAAATCCCGGTCTCGATCGTTTTATTTACTTCGCCCTCCGATCGTGAAGCACTCGAACGGTCGTCTGCGCCACCGTCGAACTTCGCCCTGCGGCGTCGGTCGCTACAGCGGCGATCGTATAGAGTCGTCCATCGCGATCGTTACCGTTGCGACGAGCTTCGACCAGCAGCGTCTCGAACCAGTTAGCACTCGCTCCTTCCAATGAGCGCGGTTCGATCGAAAGCGCCGTTCCGTACTCGTCCGTCACGACATAGCTAACTCCGGCGAGACCCGAGCCTGAGTCGGCACCCGTTCCGGAAATCGAGATCGGAGTCATGCTTCCGTTCGGCGGCCAGATCTCTGAAGGAGTCGAAGTCAGTCCGAGAGTCGGAGCCGATAGATCGACCATGAACGTACGGCTTCCCGCCGGTTCGACAGTACCGGTCTGATCGATCGCACGGAAGAGCATCGTCGTAATTCCTTCCTGCTCGATCGTGACCGGGCCGTCGTACGTGATCCAGGTCTCTCCCTTGTCGAACGAATACTCGACGCGAGCGAGACCCGCGCATCCGCCGGTAGCGGACAAGGATACGGTGGGGCTCGTCAGATACCATCCGTTCGCGCCGTCGGGCGTATCAGGTATCACCGCGGCCGTGGTTGTCGGCGGATCACCGGTAGTTTCGGAATTTACATCCGCCGTCGTCACGACACCAGCCGACACAACTGCGGAGCAAGCGTAGAGCCTTGTCGTTCCAAGCTCAGCGGTGACGCGATAGTTTCCGGGCGCGAGATCGACCGCACCGTAGAAACCTCCGCCATCGGTCGCTCCCGTCCGAACGTCACCGGTCGCCGTATTCTGGATCGTCACGTTCGCGGTATCGAGAATCGTTCCATCAGGACGCCGCACGAATCCCATCAAGTGTCCTTTCGTCGGAGCCACCTTCCATGGATGGACCGGGATCGCCGCGGCATCCGCAAAGACGGCTATCGGATTTGCGACCGGATCTTCGTAGCGGGTCACACCATTTACCGATTTCCCCCTGACGAGACTAGATGCAAATTCAGAAAAATCACGAATGTCCGTGACCGACGGCGGGATCGCGAACGGATTGAGGATCAATCCCGAGGTTACGCCGTTTGTCGCGCCCACGTTGCTCGTCGTCATTGAAAAGAATACGACGCCTTTCGCGCTGTTGCCGGTCGTCGAAGGCGAGAGAAGCGAGCTTCGGACCTGACGTAAATTTCCTTCGATCGGGTTGATGAAATTACCGACACCGATCAGCGCCGAGCGGTTGTACTGATGATTCTTCGTCCACTCGTTCCAGTGCTGGAACTGCGCCGCCTGGTCTGCAAGATGCTCACGCCTGTAAGTCGTCGGGATCGCCATGTCGACGATTCCCTCTTCGGTCCACGATCGCCAATCCTGATAGACGCGCCAATAGGCGTCCGACGAATTCCATTGTGCTTCGGTGGCAGGTCCGTCGCCGTTCGCGATGAACGCTCCCGAAACTTTCAGGTTTGGCCTTGAGCCGATCGCATTCAGATAGATGCGCCGCGCGATGTTAGTGACCTGATCGCGACGCCATTGCGACCACTGCGGGTCATTCGCTGCAGGATTTCCAATTCGCGAATAATGGAGATTGAAGCGGTTGACGCTTGCCGGATTGTAGCCGACATTCGATCCCGTAGCGGGCGTCTGTACTGTCCCCGTAAAATCGGGATAGCGGACGCTGTCCAGATGAAGTCCATCGATGTTGTAATTGTTGACGAGATGCATCAACACATTGACGGTGTATGCGGCTGCGTCGGGATGGCCAAAGTCGATCCAGAAATCGCTTCCGAATCTGTGGCCTTGAAAGCTGGTACTCAGCCCGTCAGGCAGTAACGTTCGAGTCAACCAGTTGTTCGGTCCGGGGACGATCGTCCGCGACACAGGATCGAAACCGCCGTGCTGATTGAAAACATGAATCGGGCTTGTCGGCAGAGTCATCGCGGGCGGAGCTCCGTTACTTTGATGAACCGCGCCGACAACGACAAATGCGTGAACCTCGATCCCTTCGCTGTGAGCGACAGTAATGAGATCGGCGAGCGGATCAAACCCGGCGGGTATGAGTCCGAACTTCGGTTCGAAAGGCGTGATGTACCACGCATCGCCGCGGCGGCGCACTTGTGCGAAGATCGCATTCGCCTTCGCCGATTTTGCGCGATTGACGATGCCGACGATATCGGTATGTCTGTTGAAATCGGTGTTTATATTATCGATCCAAAAACCGCGGTACTCGGATCGTTGGGCAGATGAAAAAGTTGAGAGACAGAGAACGAGAGATAGTGTGCTCACGATTGCCGACAACGACAGTCGCCGACAGAAATACTTGGCTTTCATGATTCCTCCGCGTTTTACTTTTGCGTAAGACTTTCGAGAAATTCGGCCGAGATCTGAAGGTGAGCAGTCCAGCGGCCCCGCTTGTAGTGATAGTCGTAAACCGGTGAACAAGATTTAAGACTATTACTATTATTTCGAACGGCTCGGGCGCGTGTCAACGATTTTTCTAAAGCCGGATGTGTTGCAATAACATGGGTTGCGAGGATTTTCGAAGAGGTTGTGTTTAACGTTCGGCGAGCTATTCCGAGAAGTGACCCGTGCAACGCACGCGCCGGATCCCCGCTCTTACAAAAAGAGCCTCGCGGTTGCGAGGCTCGATGAAATTAGTTTCGGTTCGTCTACGCGGCTGCGTCGGAGAGCGAAAGTCACTCGATGAAATCATTCGCCGAGACTTCTCGAGCCGTGAGATTGTTTCGTTTGATTATTCGCGCGCAGCCGTTCCAACGGAGGATCGGATCGTCGTTGCCGGAAGGGCGGATGGCTTCGGCTTTTTCAAACCACTCCATCGCCTGCTCGAACAGCTCGTACGCATTGATGCCGCCTTTCGCGAGAGCCGCTTTCGCTCGACGCTCGTAAACGATCCCGGTGTAATACGCCCGTTCGTAATCGCCGTCGATCTTCGAAAGAAAATCCTGAATGCGGCCTTCACCGACCGCATAATCTTTCGAGAAGCGATCGCTCATCGCCAGCACGATGTTGACCAACGCTTCCTGATTGTCAGGCTCGATAGAAAGGATGTCGAGATAGATGCTCTCCGCCGCACCGGGCTCATTGAGCAGGCGATAGCGATTCGCCTTTTCGAGTGCCGCGGGAACCGCTTCGTGATGCAGAGGTTTTAGTTCGAACATATCAGGCGTTGCCGGCGGCCGCGTTTTTTTCATTACGCCACCAGTTGATGAAACCCATTATGAGACCAAACAATGTCCCATGCGCAAGAAAAGTTATCCAGGTTCGAGTCGAGGCGAAGTATTGTCCGAACGTCTGTCCCTCATCACGCAAAATAAAAAATCCTATCGCCTGCATGACGACGGCGAACGGCCCGCCGGTAAAAAGAATGCCGTCGATCAGCAGGTATCGAGCCATCCCGCGCTTTTTCTTTTCTGCCCACTCGGCGGCGGTGTATTTCATAAGATGCGACCCAACCCGGCCACGACGCGTGTGTCGCGATCCGAATTCCGAGACCGCGTAGGGGACTCGTGAATTTAGCCGTGACCCTTTAAGACACGGTAAAAGCGAATACAAGATTTCGTCGCGTGAGCGACGACTGATTTCAATCGTCGCTCACGCGACGAAAGATCGATTATCGTCTCCCGTGGCCTGAAGGGCCACGGCTAAATCCATCTGACCGCTACGCGATCGATCCGGAATGACGAGCTACTTTCTCCTAAAAATCTTCACGAGCTTCGCAAGCGGATCGTAGAACTCATCGACGACGCGCTCCTTGAGTGGAATGATCGCGTTATCGGTAATCGTAATATGTTCGGGGCAAACTTTCGTACAGCACTTCGTGATGTTGCAGTAGCCGATGCCGAATTCGTTCTTGAGCTCGTCGACGCGATCTTCGGTATCGAGCGGATGCATCTCGAGTGCGGCCGCGTAGACGAGGAATCGCGGTCCGATAAACTGATCGTGCATCTCATGATCGCGGAGCACGTGACACACGTCCTGGCACAGAAAGCACTCGATACATTTTCGAAACTCTTGAACGCGATCGATGTCCGACTGCTGCATCCGCCACGTTCCGTCCGGTGCGTCAGGCTTTCTTGGTTTGAATTTCTTAATCCGTTTTTTGACTTCGAAATTCCACGACACGTCGGTGATTAGATCCTTGATCGGCGGAAACGCTCGCATGGGTTCGATCGTGACCGCCTCGGTCAAATCGATGGTATCAAGCCGCGTCATGCACATCAGTTTCGGCTTCCCGTTAATCTCGGCTGAGCACGATCCGCACTTCCCGGCCTTACAGTTCCATCGGCACGCGAGATCCGGCGCGGACTCCGCCTGTATCTGATGCACCGCATCCAGCACGACCATCCCTTCAGTGACCTCGGTCGAATAATCGACCATCTCACCGCCTTCGCTGCCGCCTCTTCGTATCTTAAATGTTGCTTTCGCCATGAGTTGCTTCGCGTCGCCGTTTTGCGGGAGGAAGTTTTACCGCAGATAACGCAGATTCAAAACCAATTAATTTTTCTTTTTATCCGCGTCATCTGCGTCATCTGCGGTTAAGTTACTCTCGCTTTCAAGGCCTAACCCATTTCCTCAATCACCTGCTTCAGTTCCGCCGGCATTTCAGGAATTGGGACGCGGCTGATCTGCATCCGGCCATCCTCATCCTGCTTGAGTGAAAAATTAAAGGAGCCGAACTCTTTTTCCTTGTTTGGAAAATCTTCGCGGAAATGACCGCCGCGGCTTTCCTTTCGCTCTAACGCCGCGAGTGCGATCGCTTCGGATACCGTCAAGAGATTTTTCAGATCGAGCGCGGTGTGCCAGCCGGGATTGAAATCGATGTTCCCTGTGACCGCACATTTCGCCGCTCGGGTTTTCAGTTTTTGAAGTTCTGCGACCGCGACCTGCATCTCGCCTTCGTTGCGAACGATGCCGACATTTTTCTGCATCATGTCCTGAAGATCGTTTTGGATGATGAATGCGTTCTCGCTGCTGTCGCGATCGAACGGTGCCAGTGCCATCCGAGCCTCAGTCTCGATCTGCTCCGATGAAACGCTGCCGTGCGAATTCTCTTTCGCAAACTGCGCCGCGTACTCCCCCGCGCGTTTTCCGAAGACGATAAGATCGGACAGCGAATTTCCACCAAGCCGATTCGCACCATTGATTCCCGCCGCACATTCGCCGGCCGCGAACAATCCGGGAACGGTCGAAGCCTGTGTATCTGAATCCACGCGAATGCCGCCCATGATGTAGTGCGTCGTCGGCCCGACCTCCATCGGCGTCGTCGTGATGTCCAGATTCGCGAGCTGCATGAACTGGTGATACATCGACGGCAGCTTCTTCTTGATATGCTCGGCCGCGTTCGGAAGCTTTTCTTTGATCCAAGCAATGTCGAGATAGACGCCGCCGTGTGGTGAACCGCGACCCGCCTTCACTTCGCGATTGATGCAGCGCGCGACGTGATCGCGCGTCAGCAATTCGGGCGGACGATTCGCCGACTTGTCGCCCTGCGTGTATCGCCAGCCTTCTTCCGGATCCTTCGCGGTTTGATCTTTGTAGTTGTCGGGAATGTCGTCGAACATGAAGCGTTTGCCTTCGCTGTTCTTCAAGATTCCGCCTTCGCCGCGCACGCCTTCGGTGACAAGAATTCCGCGGACGCTCGGCGGCCAGACCATTCCCGTCGGATGGAATTGGATGAACTCCATGTCGATGAGCTCGGCTCCCGCGTGATACGCGAGTGCGTGTCCGTCGCCGGTTCCTTCCCACGAGTTCGATGTGATCTTGTACGCGCGACCGACACCACCGGTCGCGAGAACGACGGCCTTCGCTTTGAAAACCCGGAAGCGTCCGTGCTCGCGCTCGTAAGCAAAACATCCGACGACGCGGTCGCCATCCTTGAGCAGCGAGATCACCGTCACTTCCATGTAGACCTGGATGCCTTGATGGATCCCATGATCTTGCAATGTTCGGATCAGCTCGAGACCGGTGCGATCACCGACGTGTGCGAGTCGAGGGTATCGATGACCGCCGAAATTTCGCTGAAGGATCTTTCCGTCTTTCGTGCGATCGAAAACCGCACCCCAGGCTTCTAATTCTCGTACACGATCCGGAGCTTCCTTCGCGTGCAACTCCGCCATCCGCCAATTGTTAATGTACTGACCGCCGCGCATCGTGTCGGAGAAATGAACTTTCCAGTTATCGCGATCGTCGACGTTCCCCATCGCCGCCGCCATTCCTCCCTCGGCCATCACCGTGTGCGCCTTTCCGAGAAGTGATTTGCAGATCAGTCCAACGCTAACGCCCGCAGCCGATGCTTCAATCGCCGCACGCAATCCGGCGCCACCGGCGCCGATGACGATAACGTCGTGTTCGTATGTTTGGTATTCGGTCATGAAGGATAAAGGGCACTAACGGCAATTAACCGCAGATGACGCGGATAACGCAGATATAAAATCCAATCTTAATTTTCCTTGATCCGCGTGATCTGCGTCATCTGCGGTTAATTGCCATGATGGTCTGCGGTCCGCGTCAATTAAAAAATCCTGTAGTCCGTAAAAATTCCCATTGAGCACAGCCGGACGTAGATGTCGCTGAATCCGACCCAGAACAAACTGAACCACGCGAACATCATGTGCCGGCGGTTCAGAGCGCTAACCCAACGCCATAGAGCGAACCGCACCGGTTTATTCGATAGCGTGTCGCAGCCTCCGCCGACTAGATGTCGCAGCGAATGACATCCGAGCGTGTACGATCCGAGCAGCACGACATTCAAACAAAGGATGATCGTTCCGACTCCGACGTGGATTCCATCCGAAAAATGGAACGCCTCGTACGCGTCGTACGCGAGGATCAAGATAAATATGAGTGCGAGATACAAAAAGTATCGATGGATGTTTTGGATGATGAGCGGGAATTTGCGCTCGCCGCGGTAGCTGTGACGCGGTTCACCGACCGCACATCCAGGAGGATCGGCCCAAAATGCTTTGTAATACGCGCCGCGATAGTAGTAGCACGTGAATCGAAATCCGCCCGGTGCCCAGAGGATCATCAACGCCGCCGTGAACGGGATCCAACTCGGGATCCATCCGGGCTTCGGACCAAACCACGCAGTCGCGGATCCTAAAAGTTCGGGTGAATAAAATGGCGACAGGTACGGGCCGAATCGATAATGCTCGCCCTGAAAAGCGGCCCATGTCGAGTAAGCTATAAATGCGGAGAATCCGATGAAGGTCGAGAGCGACGGCAGCCACCACAAGTCCTTTCGAGTCGTTTCGCCAAACCCGCGCCGCGTGATGTGAACCAAGTTCGATGCCATGTGGCCGATCTACCTCCGGTCAGCTTCTTTCGTTCGATTGTGTCGTTAAGCCCCGACTGTTATGAAGCTTGGGCGTGAGCTTTTGGACTGCAAAGTAGGTAAAGTTTTACGTGATTGTGTTTAGCAAGTCAAGCTACACAATCGGCACGATCGAGCATCTATACTGTGTCTAATTCAAACGAGAAAAACCGGAGAAATTACGAATGACTTTTGCGAAAATTTTACTACTGCTCGCGTCGATCGCGACACTTACTTCACTTGCCGCGGCCCAGGCTCCGGCACAGGCGACGCCGGCAAAGGTCGGCGTCATCGATTCGACTCTGTTCGCGGATCCTACGAACGGGATCAAGAAACTCGTTAGCGCGATGCGGACACTGGAGGCGGAATTCAAACCAAAGCGTGATGAGATCGCGCAGTTGGTTGCGCGCTTCGAAGCGCTTCAGCAAGTTCCGCCGAATACACCGGCAGCCCAGCTCGCAACACGCCGCGAGCAGGCTGAAACGTTGCAAACTGAGATCCGTCGAAAGCAGGAAGATGCTCGGAATGCTTATTCAAAGAGACTGGTCACGCTTACGACTCCGATCCGCGTCGTCGTCTATACGGCGCTCGAAGTGTATGTGAAACAGCGTGGCATCGATCTGCTTGTCGACGTAAGCAAATTTCCCGAGGGCGTTTTGTTGGCAAATAAAAATGTCGATCTAACGCCGGGATTTATCCGCGATTTCAATGCAAAGAACCCGTGATCAATTCCTGGCTCCGATAGGAGCGGAATATTGGTAGACCTGGTTCAAAACACAATTGAGCTCCGTAGGTGCGGCACCTGGATGTCGCACCTACGTAGCTCAAATTTTCCGACCTACAGTTCTGCCAATATTCCGCTCCTATCGGAGCTAGGAAGCACGGTTAACCGACGTTCGTCGTCAGCCATGTCGCGATGTTAACCCACGTCTCACTCGTACAAAACACGATTCGTAGCCAGTGCGACGCGATAAGAAAGATCGTGCCCGCGAGAAATACGGTGTTCAGCTTCTTGTTTCGCCACGTATCGACAACGACAAATATGATCGCGAGAATATCCGGCACTCCGTAAAACCACAGCGGCCCGAGCGACTGTGTTAATTCGAAAGGAAACCGGCCGAGCGCCGGCGGAAGAAAATTCAGGACCGTGAGCAGCATCAGTCGTTTGTGATTCGGCGCGTTGCGGCGATAGTAAACCGCCGCCCCGAACAGGAACGCGAAGACGATCACATCGCCAACCGGCACGATCAAAAATTGGAGCGGCGTGATTCCAGGAACGCCGCGACCTTCTTTTGCAGAGATAATTCCCGTAAAAAGCCCGAGGAAAAAAACTACGACTGCGAGAACGACGCTCGCGATCCCGAGCTGCTGGTGCAGTTTTATTTTCATCGAGCGAATGAAATAAACCTGCGTCGCGAAAAGAATGATCCACGCGCTCATCGCCAGGCCGTGCATATGCACGAGCATGTTCGGGATCGGCGGCGGCGTGAAAAATCCGCGGAGATAATAAGTCGGGCCGAAACCGATCAGCACAGTGATCGGGAAAAGGATCGCGACCGCGAGAAAGAACCTACGTTCGAACGCCCGTCTGTCGGCAGCATTGTTGATTGCCATCGTTTTTTTTCCTTAATGTTGGTGGAGGTGAAAACTGCGAAACGATAGCACGAAACACCGTTAAGGAGAAAACGGCAACGGACTGGACCGCAGGCATCCCTGCCTGCAACATTGCCGCTTCGGCGATGTTACCTGCGCGGTTGTCGAATCATAATCGTTTGACGCCGTGGAAGCCACGGCGTTGCAGGCAGGGATGCCGGCGGTCCAGCCGCATCCGCCATCGCTATGTCGCAACCTGACAGTAAACTTTGATCGCGTCCTTTCCGTTCGTTAGCAAGTCGAATATCTGCTCGTAGTTTTCGAGACCTTTCACTTCGTGCGTCAGCAGGCGAGACAGCCAGTCGCCGTATTCGACGACCGCCGCCGACATGTCCTGAACTCCGGATTCGAAATATTCCCGATTCGCGTTCACCGTTCCGACCATCACCTTGTTGCCGAGCACGAATTCGAGGTTGAGTTTGTCAGCCGGGACTTCAACCATTCGGTCGCCGCCCGTGACGCTCGATAGAATAAGCACTCCATTCTTTGCGAGCGCACGCATCGCATCGAAGACGATCGGCGAATAACCGGTCGCTTCGAAGATCAGATCGAACGCTCCGTTCTGCTTCGCGTAGTCAGCGACCGAGATATCGTCAGTCGTTATATAAGTCGCACCAACGTTCTCGACCAGATCCGAATTCAGATACGGCTTACGAGTTTTTCCAAATGTGACGACATCGATTCCGCGAAGCTTCAGCGCGAGCATTGCAAGCAAACCGATCGTTCCAGCTCCGAGAACCGCCGCACGCTTCGGTTTCCAAACTTTCAAACGGCGCTGGATCTCGTAAGCTTGCGTGATTCCCTTTTGCACGACGCTCATCGGCTCAAGCAGTACGCCGACGTCCTTCAGTCCGCTCGGAACCTTTACGATGTACGCCGCGTCGTCGACGTAAAATTCCGCGAGATAACCATGAAGGAGATTGATCCCGCGTTCGTAGTACGTGTCATCGGTCGTCATGTCGTTCGTACCGATGAGATCGTAAATGCTGTGTCCGGGACGACGAACGGTGGCGACAACATAATCGCCGGGTTTAAGCTCGTGAACGTTTGCTCCAACTTCTTCGACGAGTCCGAATCCCTCGTGACCGGTGACAAGAAAATCGAATCCTTCAGGCGCCGCACCGTATTCTGCGTTGTTGATCTCCTTGTCCGTTCCGTCGACGCCGACACGAAGGACTTTGACGAGCACGCCTCGTCCATCCGCGATCTCATCGATCGAAGGCTTCGCCATTTCGACGAGGTGTGCAGAGTTTTTTACTCCAGGTGTAACGGCAACTGCTTTCATATTTTGTTTTGAGTACCGGCTTAAGCCGGCGGACCGCCTAAAGGCGGGACTCAAAACTTTACTCCCCGCTTTGCTGTAGCAACTTTGCTACCAATCCTGTCCAACCTGTCTGATGACTCGCTCCGACACCCGAGCCATTGTCGCCGTGGAAATATTCGTAGAACAAAACATGATCCCGAAAATATTTATCTGTCTGAAACTTCTCGGCCCCGCCGAAAACCGGACGATTTCCATCCGCGTCTTTTAAGAAAATACTCGAGAGCCTTCGCGACAATTCCTCGGCGACTTGCCAGAGGTTCATCATCTTTCCGGAACCGGTCGGACATTCGACCTTGAAGTCATCGCCGTAATAATGATGAAACTTCTGCAGCGACTCGATGAGCAAATAGTTGCAGGGAAACCAGACAGGACCGCGCCAATTCGAATTTCCGCCGAAGAGTCCGGTCATCGATTCAGCAGGTTCATAATCGACGCGGTGCTCGGTGCCGTTCACATGCAGAACATAAGGCGAATCTTTGTGAAATCGTGACAGGGCTCTGATCCCGTGCGGCGACAGAAACTCGTTCTCATCGAGCATGTATTTCAGCACGCGCTCGAGACGGTCGCGGTACGCCACAGCGAGAAGGCGGCGCTCACCGACACCCGGCTTTCTTCCGCAATTGATATTGTCAGTCAGGTCCGGTCGGTTTTTTATAAACCATTGGACCCTGCGCTTGAACTCAGGCAATTGATCCAGGATCTCGGGTTCGACGGTCGCCACTGCAAAAAGCGGGATCAGACCGACCATCGAGCGGATGCGGATCGGAATACTGTAATTGTTCTCCTGCAGGTGAAGGACGTCGTAATAGAAACCGTCTTCTTCGTCCCACAGCGACAGACTTGCGTCACCGAGATCGTTCATCGCGTCGGAGATGTAAAGAAAGTGCTCCCAGAATTTACTCGCAAGATCTTCGTACGCCGTGTCCTCGATCGATAGCTCGAGCGAGATCGCGAGCATGTTCAGACAATACATCGCCATCCAGCTTGTCCCGTCCGATTGCGCGAGCGTTCCACCGGTCGGCAAGGGTTGCGATCGATCGAACACGCCGATGTTGTCGAGACCGAGGAACCCGCCTTCAAAAACATTATTTCCTTCGGAGTCTTTTCGATTCACCCACCACGTAAAATTGAGGAGTAGTTTTTGAAACACGCGCGCCAGAAATTTTCGATCGCCTTTTCCGCGCGCCTTTTTTTCGATCTGGTAAACGCGCATCGCGGCCCATGCGTGGACAGGCGGATTCACATCGCCGAGCGCCCATTCGTAGGCCGGAATCTCGCCGTTCGGATGCATATACCACTCGCGTAGCATCAGCAGGAGTTGCTCTTTTGAGAATTCAGAATCGACCAATGCGAGAGGTATGCAGTGAAACGCCAGATCCCACGCCGCGTACCACGGGTACTCCCACTTATCAGGCATCGAGATGACATCCGAGTTGTAGAGATGTTTCCAATGACGATTGCGACCCTGCTTTCGCTGCGGCGGCGGCACGGGCATCGCGGGATCTCCGTCGAGCCATTCCTTCACAACGTAGTGATAGAACTGTTTCGACAACAGCATCCCGGCAAACGCCTGACGCTGAACCGAACGAGCGTCGACGGAAAGATCCTTTGGAGCGAGATCGTTGTGGAACTCATCTGCTTCGGTGATCCGCTGCGCGAAGATCTTATCGAAGTCTGTGAATGCCTCGATATTCTCGCTTTGCGTCTTCGCGTCTTTGCGTGAAAATTCTCGATCCGTTAACCGGAGTCGAATAACTATCTCAGAACGCGCCGGAATGGTCAGCTCGTAATTCGCCGCTGCTTTCGTCCCGGACAATTCAGGATTCACCTTGCTTGCGTCGCCGTGGACAACGCGGTCGTTGATTCCGTCTTTTACAAACGTCGTCCGATTCCGGGCACCGAACAATCGCTCATTGTTCGTCTCGTTCTCGGTGAAAAGCAGTTCAGGTGCGCCGTCGCAATATAACCGACGCGCGCCGTAATCGCATTCGAGTTCGATGACGCCAGCCGCCGAACTTCGCATTCGACAATCCGCATCGGCACCGCACCATGTCCACGTATTCCTGAACCAGACCGTCGGAAGCAAATTCAATTTCGCGTCTTCGGGACCTCGGTTCGCGACGGTGATCTTGATAAGGATGTCTTCAACGTCGGCTTTCGCGTACTCGACAAAAACGTCGAAGTAACGATCGTCGTCGAATATTCCGGTGTCGATCAGTTCAAACTCGCGTTCGTGCTTTGTTCGTTTTCGATTCTCGTCGATGAGGCGTGTATATGGAAATTCTGCTTGCGGATACTTGTACAGAAACTTCATGTACGAGTGGGTCGGAGTCGAATCGAGATAGTAATAGATCTCCTTCACATCCTCGCCGTGATTTCCTTCGTTTCCCGTCAGTCCGAAAAGTCGTTCCTTCAAGATCGGATCGCATCCGTTCCAAAGTGCGATAGAGAAACATATGAACTGATGGCGATCGCTGATCCCGGCAATGCCGTCTTCATTCCACCGGTAAGCGCGCGATCTGGCGTGATCGTGCGGAAAGTATTCCCAGGCTGAACCGTCCGCCGAGTAATCTTCGCGCACCGTTCCCCACGCCCGCTCGGCAAGATACGGGCCCCAACGCTTCCAGTGCTTCGTCCGCGCGTTCGACTCCTCTAATCTTTGTTGCTCGGCGTTCATGAATGGTCTCGTTCAATATTACTCCAAACACCGGACATAGTTTCGTCCAAACCTTCCGGACAAACTGAAAAGTAAAAACTGAAAGGTGAAAACGAAGATGACCGGTGAAACTTCTGCTCTTACTTTTCAGTTTGTCCGGAAGGTTTCCGGTTGCGTCCTCTTTCGGTCACTCAAAAGCCGGATGCCGATCACAAAAATGAAAATAAGAATTGCCGGCGACAGGATGCTGATGGGATGCTGACGCAGTTGATTGAGATCGCCCGCGGCGGTCAGCATATTTCCGAGACTTGCCTCAGGTTCCTGCAGGCCGACGCCGAGATACGAAAGCGCGATCTCGGCAAGAAGGAACGCGGGGAGCATGAGGATTGCTTGCGTCATCAATGGCGCGAAGATGTTTGGAAGGATGTGTCGAAACAGAATCCTCGATCGGGTGACGCCAGTCGCGACGGCGGCGGTTACGAACTCGCGTTCGCGCGTCGCGACAACAAGACCGCGTGCGAGTCTCGCCATCTCGGCCCAACCGGTAAGCGCGAAGATAAACAACAGAAGAAATGCGGCGCGGATCGGAGGCAGCTCGAGCGGAAATGCGGCGCGTGCGGCGAGGATCAGGATCAGCGTCGGCAGCGAAAGCATGGCGTCGGTTATGCCCATCAAAACGGTATCGACAAACTTTGTCGAATAACCGCTCGTCACGCCGATGACGATTCCGATGAGGCAAGCAAGCAGAACTCCGATCGAACAAACGATGAGCGAGAACCGGACGGCGTGCATCAAGCGCGAAAACCGGTCGCGGCCGAGATTATCGGTTCCGAGAAGATCGATCCTCGGAGCGCCGACATCTTGCTCGACACCGAATAGATGTAGGTCACTCGGGATAATGCCAAGCAATTTGTACTGATATCCGTGAACGAATATCTCGACGGAGTGAGGCCGCGTGCGATCCTCTTCATAGATCAGCCGAAGCGGATCGGTCAGACGTTTTGGATAAATAACCGGATGAAGCCCGCGGAATTGGATCGTAGTCGCCGGAGCGGAAGGTTCGGATCGCGATTGTTCGGGATAATCATACGGCGCGAAGAAGTCCGCGAATAGGATGATCGCAACAAACTTCGCGACGATGATCCAGCCTATGATCCGCCGCGCGTTTTTCTTGATCGAGTTTGTCGTGATTCGTTTCACTTCGGGACTTCTTTTCAAACTTGAGAAATCGTCAACACAACTCCCCCCAGGAGGGGTGGCAGCCGCTTCGGCTGACGGGGTGGTTCTCTGCAACATGCAGACCCCGAAACTCGAATTGCCGTGTTTGAGAGGTTGGAGAACCACCCCGCCTCGCAAAACCTCGGCACCCCTCCTTCGGAAGGAGGGGAGTCTTTGTTGAACTCACAATTTCACGCTCACGAGTTCCGCATCCTTCCTCACTCCCTCGACTTCTCATCTCTCATCTCTCACGTCTCACTTCTCACTTCTCATTTTGCCCTCACTCTCTTGTCGTTCACAGCCTGCAATATTTCAGCGAGCGTATTCCCGACCCAAACCGCGGCACTCGTTACGAGGACGATGCCCATCACCAGTGGCAGATCGCGGCCGCGTACGGCGGAGACCATGAGCGTTCCCAAGCCTTGTCGCCCGAGTACGGTTTCGACTATCACCGATCCGCCGAGAATGCCGCCGAGCGACAGGCCAAAGACCGTTAGCACGGGATTCAACGCCGCGCGGATCGCATGGCGCACGACGACGGTCGTCTCGCCCAAACCCTTCGCCCGAGCGAGCTGGATGAAATCTTCGTTCATGGTGTTCGTCAGTCCTTCATGAGACTGTGCGAGGAAGATCGAGATCAGCGGTGTCGCAAGCGCAAGCGCGGCGAGCCAAAATCCTAAGGCAGATGCGGCATCAATGTTCGCCGCAGTTAGCTGCGCGACGACCGCCAGAGCAAATAATGCAAGGACGATCCTCGGCGTCGATGCGGTGATGAAGACGATGAGCTCGATGAGACGCGATAACGCTTTGCTCCGATATCGCGCTGCGGCGATGCTAAGCACGGACGCGATCACGACCGCGATTCCCAGTGCCGCGATGCCGAGCAGAAACGTGCTTACAAATCGCGTCGCAACAAGCGAGCTGACCGGAACTCGAAAGTACATCGACTCGCCCAGCTCACCCACCAGCGCATCCTTTAGCCAGTTGCCGTATCTCACCGCGACAGGCTGATCGAGTCCGTACACGCGTCGCAGATTTTCGATCGTCGCTTCGGAGATCTGCGGATTCTCGCGCAAAACCGTCAATGCATCACCGCCGGCGAGACTGAGCAGAACGAACGTCAACGCCGACACGATGAAGATCATCATCACGCCTTGCACAATTTTTCGAGCGATGAGTTTGAGCATGAAACGCGTTTTGAGTTGGTCTCGCGACAGTTAGACCTAACAGCACACGAGCGTTTTTTGTAATGCGAGACTAAGAACCACTCCGTCAGCCGAAGCGGCTGCCACCCCTCCTTCGGAAGGAGGGGAGTTTCTCGTGTGTTATGAGGGAACCTTTTGCCACCGCGTTACCCGGAAGATGCGAACCTACAAAAAACTCCCCTCCTTCCCAAGGAGGGGTGCCGAGGCTTTGCGAGGCGGGGTGGTTCTCTCGCCTCGCGTAACGTAATCACTCGAGTTTAAGTTTCTGCTGCTAGCAAAGAACCAACTCCGTAGCTTAAAAACGGCTGCGGATATTCTTGACGATTGTAAATTGATTTGCAAAAAAGAAACTCTTAAACTCACTCTTGTTTCGAGCCCCAAGTGCGTACCTGCAAAGTTTGTAACGGAGACTTCAAAAAACTTTATGTCAAAGTTCACATCGCTTCTGCGCGTTTTGGTTCTAGTTGTATTTGCGACGTTCATTTTTTCATGCGGACAGCCGCCCGCGGCGAACGACTCGACGAACAGCAACACCAAGTTCGCGCCAAAGGCCGCCGGCACACGCGGCGGTTCGCTCGCGTATCGCATAACGGCTCCGCCGGCGACCTTCAACTCGCTGGTTGCGACGACCGAACCGTCGATCCTCATCGCGTTTTATATGATGGCCGCGCGGCCGATCGAGTTTGAGCACGCGACGCAAAAGTACAGAGCGGCGCTCGCCGAAAGTTGGACGGTCGGCACGGATCGGCAGACCGTCGATATGAAATTACGCGAGGGGATCAAATTCTCCGACGGGCATCCTATCACGACTGAGGACGTCGTCTTTTCGTTGGACGCGATCTACGATCCGAAGAGCGAGGCGGCGGCGTGGGTGGATTCGATGATGATCAACGGCAAGCCGATCGCGACGAAGATCATCGATGAACGCAACATGCAATTCGTATTTCCCGAGCCGGTCGCGGGTGTCGAAACTTACATCGACAACCTCGGCGTTCTCCCGAAACATATTCTCAACGCGGACAAGGAAGCGGGCAAACTTAAAGATAGTTACAGCGTGACGACGTCGCCCGAACAGATCGTGACTAGCGGCCCGTTCTGCGTGGAGTCTGCTGTCGCCGGCGAAAAGATCGTCCTCAAGCGAAATCCGAATTACTGGCGGAAGGATGAGAAGGGAACGCAGTTGCCATATCTCGATCAACTAACGTTCGAGGTCGTGCCGGACTCGAATCAGGCATTGACGCGATTGAATCAGAATTCGATCGACATCATCGACAGGATCCGCGCCGCCGACTACGCATCGCTGCTCAATGCGAACGGCAATGCCAAACCGTACGATCTTGGCCCGGGTCTCGGCGTCGATCACATAATTTTTAATCTCAGCAAAACGACCAAAGATGGCAAGCCGGTTGGCGATCCGATCAAGCAGTCATGGTTTTCGGATAAACGGTTCAGGCGGGCGATATCGGCGGCGGTCGATCGGACGACGATCGAGACTTCTACGCTGCAGGGCCTCGCGACTCCGCTATACGGTTTTGTAACTTCCGCGAATCATCAGTGGATCGATCCGAACGTCACGAAAACTCCGTACGATCTGAAGCAAGCCGAGCAACTTTTAAGCGAGTCGGGTTTTGTAAAAAAAGGCACGCCTGAATCACCCGAGCTATTCGATGCGAAAGGAAATCGCGTTGAGTTTTCGCTGCTGGTTCCTGCCGAAAACGAGCCGCGGAAATTGATGGCGGCTGTCATCCAAGAAGATCTCAACAAGCTCGGGATCAAGATGAACGTCGTTCCGCTCGAATCGAATAAGGTCGGTGCCGCTGCGGCCGCGACATACGATTACGAGGCGATGCTTTTCGGTCTGACGCCGTCGGGCGTCGAGCCGACGACGTACGCCAACTTCGTGCTAAGCGGTTCGGATATTCATCAGTGGCAGCCGTCGCAAAAAACACCGGCGACGGAGTGGGAAGCAAAGATCGACAAACTCTTCGCCGAGCAGGCACGCGAAGCCGATCCGCAAAAGCGCGCGGCCCTCTTCAACGAGATTCAGCAGATCATGTCGGACGAGACGCCGGTCGTTCCGATCGTCGCCCGCCACATCATCACCGCCGCGACGAACCGGGTCGGAAATTATGCACCGAGCTCGATCTTCCCGTACTCGATCTGGAATGCTGAGGAGTTGTTTGTGAGGCCTAATTAGATGTGACGCGGCGAAGGTGAGACGCGGAGACGCGGAGACGCGGGGATAGTTTGCTAATGTACGCGTTGCCGCGTCTCACCCTCTCCGCGTCGCCCCTTATCTCCGCGTCCCGTGTCCCCGCGTCTCACCGTCGCCGCGTCACGGCTTATCCCCGCGTCTCCGCGTCTCACCTTCGCCGCGTCGCATCACTTTCCCTGCTTGCTCTTTATCGTGAAGTCGACTGCTTTCGCGACGTTGCCGCGTATGCGATAGACGTATGTTCCGAGCGCGATATTCTCCAGCTTGATCTTCTTGTCGCTCGCCACCGCGACGAGGTTGCCATTCGCATCGAGAAGTTCGAAGACGACATCCTGATTGCTATTGTTCCGCGTAAGATTCGCATCGAGGATATTTGTTCTCATCTCGAAAGTGACCGTCACGGCACTCTGGCCCGGATTGATCGTTCCGGAATATCTCTCCTCGAAATGCTTCTGGTTGTCCGGTGTAGGCTCCGGCGTCGGACCCGGTGTCGGCGTTGGATCCGGAGTTGGCGTCGCCGTCGGTTCAGGAGTCGGTGTCGGATCGGGCAGCGGTCGCGAGATATCGAAATCGGATCCCGTCGCGTTATCCGAATTCAAAAGCAATCCGCCCGACAATGACGAACCGATGAGAATCTGCGCTTCGGCCTGCGTGTTCGTCGATGTCGTCCCGAGAACGTCGCTGCCGACCGCGGCGTTGACTTTATCCAGCGCGAGTTTGATCGTGATCTCGTTTCCGTTTATCTCCCCGAAATCAACTGCTCCGATCGTCTCCTGGTTCTGCGTCCCGGTCGGAAGCGTGGTGATCGTTCCGTATTCGAAAGTCGTCGCAGTCTCATCTTGCGACGCTGTAACGAAAACTTCGGTCGCACCGAACGCTGATGTCAAAGTCCAACGCATATTAGGCGCGACAACCGATGCGTCAGAAACGTGAAGTCGGTAGACGATCTGATTAGCGACCGGATCGTACTTAAAATACGCTTCGCGAATATCCTGTGCGGTCGTGCCGATCTGATCATCCGCCGCATCGTTTATTTGCGGAGCGTTAGGATCGGTCGATGGAAAAAGATTCGCGGGGTGCGAGACCGGAGCCAGCGACATCGCAAATCGCACGGCGTTGTGTGCATCGACATAACCCGCACCGACGACACGCTCTTCATACGGCATCGGTGTCGCGGTCTGCCGGAGGATCGTCACGACCTGATCCGGCGTCAGCAGCGGATTCGCTTCCATCAACAATGCGACGATGCCGCTCACCTGCGGCGTCGAAAAACTCGTTCCCTGCGATGTCGTGTAGTACGGCAGCATCGCCGGAGGAATTGTCGAGAGATCGTTTGCTCCGACGAATGCCGGGATCGTGCCGGCGACGTTCGTTACACCCGGAGCCTTCGACCGCGTGCTCTTGATATCGACGCCCGAACCCGTGATATCAGGACGCAGATTCGGCGGCGTTGTCGCATCCGCCGGCTGGCCCGCAGTATCGCTGCCCGTGCCGTTGTCGTTTCCGCGGGATGAAAATCCAGCCGGTGTTCCTAGCCCTTTCTTCTCCGCCGCCGCGACGGAGATGACCCACGGTGCGATCGAGAACGGATTGATCATATCCGGAGCATCGCCGTCATTGCCGGCCGCGAACACGACCGTAATGTTTCGATCGTGCATGATCCGTGTTGCGGTGTTGACCGGATCGTTCGGATCGTACGGATAGTCCGCGAGCGTCGTTCCCCACGAGTTGTTACATACGCGAATGTTGTATCGAATCTGATTGACGAGAGCGTAGTCCATCGCTTGGACGATCGCATATGTCGAAAGCCCGACGTCGTTACCGGCGCGAATTCCGATAAGCTTCGCACCCGGCGCCATTCCGGTGTAGAGTCCGCCCGACGCCGCGCCGGTTCCTGCCGCGACGCCTGCTCCGAAAGTTCCGTGACCACCCTCGACATCCGAGATCGGAACATTCTCAACCGGCACGATCGGAAGAAATCCTGCGGGAGGCTCGACCGGCAGATCAGCCGTCGCGAAGTAAACATTCTGAATTACATTTTGTCCGAGTTGAAGATCGGGATGCGTCGCATCGATGCCGGTATCGACGTATGCGATTCCGATGTTCTTTCCGGTCACCGGAAGTCCGGCGTTCAGCGGGTTGACCTGCGTGTCGCGGATGAGATTCTCGATCCCGGTTATCGTACGGCCTTCGCGATCGAGCAATTTGAATCTGCGATTGGCATAGAGCGATTTGATATTCGGCTTCGTCTTGAGCGCGTTAAACTGGACACGATTTACCGACGTCAGCACGATGGGAAGCTGATTCATATATCGTCCGCCGGTGATCCCCAGCGATCGAAGCATGTTGAAGTCGGTGCTGGTCGGCGCTTGCGTGAACGTGATCACGACCGGCGTCAGTCCGAGGGGCAAGGAATTTATTTGTGTACTTAAAAGTGCATCGACCGAAACCGCCGCATTTGCCGAGATCGTCAAAATAATTATCGCGAATAGTGTCCTCATCGTTCCCTCCCGATCTGTCCATGTTGAAGATATGAAACAAGGGTTGAGAGATAGTTGAGGAGAACTTGAGACCTCCCATTTTGGAATTTGGATTTTGGATTTTGGATTGAAGAAGGAAGCTGAGCCCAGATGGCGGATGCGACTGGAACGCAGGCGTCCCCGCCTGCAACGCCGTGGCTTCCGCGGCGTCAAACTTTGCGTTCCAGTCGCATCCGCCGCCTGCCAGCCTCCGTTCCTAAATCCCAAATCCCAAATTTCAACTAAAAAAATGGGCCGCCTCACCGGAGGCAGCCCGATCGGCCGCGGCCCATCAGCTAGATAAGAGGGCTAGCTAGTGTAAAAACGTAAACGTCACTCGCCTCGTGATCGGATTAACCGTGAACCGGTACAGCCCGCCGATCGCGTTCGTCACCGACGATGTAAGGATCGATCCGTCGCTTGTGCGCGTGCCGCCGTTCTCGTTCGATGAACCGTTCGGGAGCAACTGCGTCGTCGCGATGTTGTATGTCGCAGGACCGTTTGCCCAGCCAAGGACCCGGAGTCGGTACGTCGTGTTCGGTGTGACAGCCGAGCTGACGAACTCGTTCGCCGATGTCGTAGCCGAACGCGTGATCAGTTGTCCGCCCGCGGTGTAAAGTTCGAAGTCCATGTCGACTACCGCACCGGTCGCGGATAATCGCGCTTCAAGTGCGATCGCATCGGACTTGGTCGTGATGAGAACCTCATCCCAAGTGATTCCCTTGAACGTCGGATTCCCCCACGTCGTTGAATTGACGCCGCTTCCTGCCGGCTCGCCCGCGATCAACGCACCGGAGAAGGCCTGGTTGTAGAGCGAGTAAACTACCGGAGGTGGCGGATTCGATGTTCCATCGCCGCCCTGCGATCCGGTTCCGATCGTATTGCCGGCGAATGCGTTTCCGTAGATCCGCGCGTCGAACGTGAACAACTGCGTCATCGGATTATTGAATTCCATCCGCTTCGCTCCCGATGTCTGTCCGAGTCCGAGTGCCTGATTGAAGACGAATGTGTTTCCGCCCGAGTCTGCATTGCGAACCGTCACGGTCGGGTTCGAGATGCTGACGATCTTGAATTCGATCGGCGTATAGATCGTCTTGTCCGCTGAAAGCGCGCCGCGGGTGTTCGTTAGTTTGTTATCGAATGATGTGACGCCGCCCGTGAATGCGATGTTCGAAAGCGCGGAATCGATCTGTGATGTCAGATCCTGTTGCTGCTGCAACGCCCGACTCGAGCCTGAGAATTGCGAGAAGCCGACCTGACCGGTCGAGTTCACGCCGATCGCGCGAACGATATATTCGCTGTCATATAAATTGTCCAGGCCGGCCGGCGTATAGATCTCAGAAACTCTTCCGGCATCCGTGTACTGCGTCGTGTCGCTGTTGACGTACGCGACATGACGATATCCGGTGGTGGATGCATCGCCATCATTGAACTCGCGTCGGCCGTTCGGCTCGCGATGTCCGGCCAATGCGATCTTGCGTTTCAAGACTTCGTAAGCGATCGCGTTCGGAACCGCGCTCCAAGTTACTTTCATCGAACGCGTCGTCGCCGGTGTTGCCTGGACGTTCGACGGAACTTCGGGTGCCGCCTGGCTTCCGGCGAAGGGCGTGACTTGCGTCGAGATCGTAGCCTTGCCTGCGGAGAATTCGAGTGCATTTACTCCGAGCTCTTTCGCCGCGAACAGTTGCTCGATCAGCGATCGATGAATGCCCGGTGCGGCTTCATCTGTCGGATTCGACGGATAAAGCATTTTGTCTGCGACGATCATCGCGTCGCGAGCTTTCACCATCGTGTCGGGCGACGTAGTGCCGAGAACGTACATCGATCCGAGAAAGATGCGTTCGTAAATGTTCGTACCCTTCGTGATCGGTTTGATCGGAGCACCGGTCTCGGGAGTCGGACGCTTGAAAAGATTTGTCTGCGGATACATCCGGTTGAGCATCTCGCGGAAATCCCACATCGTCGACATGTAGATCTCGCCGTCGTAGTGCTCTTCGAAGCTCGGAGCACCACTGATCAAACGCGTCGCGATATCCGAATATTTGAGAGTCGATCTCGCACTGCGGATGTAACCGATCGAATCCGGATCACGTCCGACGTTTCGAAATTCCTGACGCAGGCGATAACCAGCGACGACGTAGTCACCAAGGCTCGCGTTGTCGGTGATCGTGAACGCCCATGAATCGGCCTGACCTTCGTTCAGCGCACTTCCTTCCTCGCCTTCGAGACCGGCGATCGGCGTGATTACGGCGTGCGTTCCTTCGTGGTAAGGCACAGTGCCTTCGAGGGCCGTGTCGTTAAAAAGAAAACCATGGCCGTATGATGTCGGATTGATCACGACCGGAGATTTAACGCCTGTTAACTCTTCAACGATCGGCGTCGCATTCAGCGCAAACGCATTGTCCAGACCGAGAACCTTCTGCACAAATTCCGGATCGTCCGGTGCCGGATATCCGGCTCCTCCATCGAGCAGAGGAAATACATCGGGGATGTGAACTGTCGCCGGAAGCGGAGTTGAAGAATTCGGATATTCTTCGGGGAATGCTCCGTTCGATCCGAACGTTCCCGGATCGCCGGCGCGATGCAGATGATCGATGTACTCGAGCAAGTAGGTCGTGAAAAAGAATGCGTTGATCTCATCCTGATGTTCGGCCGGCTCGGCGAAGTGATCCTGTTCGTTCGTTCGCGCTTCGAACGCGACGGGATCATCCTTCGCGAAGTGCCACGTGCCGAGTGCGGCTTGTGCGAACGGCTGCTTTGTCGCAAGCGCGTTGTTGACGATCGTGTGCGTTCCCGTCAGCGTACCGTTCACTCCGGTGACGACATTCGTCTGATCAAACTTTCGCAGAGTCGCTCGCACCTGATCGCACGGCTTATCGCCGCAGACGCTGATGATCCCCTGATCCTTTAGCTGGGGCGTGATGCGCGGATATTTCGGATAAATGTCTGCCGTGAAAGGAAGCACCGGCGGCGCTTGCTGATACGTGATGAAGTCGCGTCGATTTACGACCTCACCGGTGTTCGCATCTACCGATACGATGTAAAGTCCAAACGGATTCGTCGAGAACTTCGCAACTTTCCAGATCAGCCGATAGCCGTCCGCGGTCGGATAGATCGCGAGTTTCGGCTCGAGTTGCGAAACGGGAGCCATCTGCTGCGTAAACATACCGAGCGCGTTCTGAAGGAGATTCGAAACCGCGGCCGGAATGTTTACTGAAAAGCGTGAGAGATCGGAATCTGCCGCCGCACGCGCCTGCTCGGCCGAAAGTGAAGGCTGCGTGTTGATGTTCACATCGCGGAAGAACGGTCCGGACGCCATGATGACCTGATTGCGGCCGTTCATCACGATACCGATTCCGCCATCATGGACCGGAACTCCGTTGAACTGTTGCCGGAATCTCAGCAAGTGTCCGCCGAGCGCCCGAACATCATTGAACAGAGTGAAGCTATTGAGATCGGTGACACCAAACAGGGCTGAGTTTTGAGAAATGAAAGTACGAGCCGCTTGCTCGGGCGACGCCGTGCTGGGGGCGGACGCAAAGTCATAAATTACGTCGGGCGATCCGCCGAAGTCGCTCCATCGAACCGTCATGTTCGGAGAATTCGTCGACGTTTTCAGATTAGCGAGCGCCGCGAGCTGCTCTCCTGAAGCGACACGAACGTTGGTCAACGCTCTGGTTTCATTAAGATCGAAATTCGGGGCCGGCCTCTGATAGATCTTCGCCAGAATATCGTTATTCGCCTGCGACGCCTTCGTCGCATTCGTCCAAAGATTGAGTGCAGCCATGATGCCGACACAGATCACGGCGATGATAAAAAACTTGATGGCGAGATCCCGGCTTGTTCGTTTCGTTTTGCTTTTCATTTCTCCTCCAGAAATTCTTCGTTCGATCTCATGAATCCCAGGAAACCCATCCGAAGACGGGCTCCCTGGTTTTTATCGTTCCTTGCCCCCGCGAGGAACGACTTCGTTAACCGCCCGTTGTGAACAACGTGCGGTAGATGTTTAATTTCACGGCGAGCGTCGCTCGCGATACGGTCGTCGCCGGTTCGAATCGCGGTCCGGGAACGACGATGAACTGGCCCGGTGCGATCTGTCGCACTTCAGACGGAAACGCTTCGAATAATCCCTTGTTGATCGCGAGCTGGACATACCCGCGAAGCGCTCCGGGGATCTGAGCGTTGTCCGTCAACGCAATTCCGCCGGATGTGACCGTCGAGTTCGCGAGTGCCCGCGCCTCCGCGTCATGTCCGAGCGCTTTGACGAATGCGACTGCGATGTCGAGTCTGTTCACCGTTCCGGCCGGATTGAATGAATTTCCCGAGAAGCTCATCATCCCGCCCGGGACAAAATCGAAATCACGAAGTGTCGACCCTTTCGCGGTGACCGCTTCGGAAATCCCGACGAGATCGCCGGACACATCGCCGAATTTCGCGGTCGCCGCGAGCGACTGTCGAAGACTCGTGTTAAGCGACAGCGAGCGAGCAAGATCTTCGCGCGTCACGATCGAGCCGGGACGGAACGATCCGTCCGCGTAAGTGTCGATCAGGCGATTCCTGACAGCCGTTTCGATATCGGATTGATTCGGATTGCTTTGAATGTCCGGGATCACAGGCAGCACATATTTGACCTGATTGATAACGCCGTCAACCGGACCGGGTGCGGCGATCTGCGTCGGTGCACCGACCGGGACCGCAGTCAGTCCGCTCGCTCCGCGCACTTCCAATCGCCATGTTCCGGATTGCGGATTCGCAACCGTTATCTCGCGTTTGTTCGTTCCGATCACCGGAAGCGGAATGCTCGTCGCACCGTAAGCGACACCGCTCGGGTCGTACGCTCTCACTCCGACGAGATTTCCTGTTCCCTCTTCGAGAACGGTGTCGACTGTCGCTGAAATGTCGAGAGCGCTGATGCCGGGCTCAACCGTAAATGTTGTCGAGTTCGTCGAGCCGGCTCCGGAAACGGACGGATCGTAATCGATGTGAAAACTCTGCTGCGGCGGACGCTCTTCGCCGAAAACTGCATTGAATGCCGGTTCCTGGTTGCTTCGGTAAGCTCGACTTCGATTGAAAACTTTATCGACCGCGGCATACGCGTTGATGAAACCGGAGCCGACCTCGTAGTCGTCATAGCCCGGCATCCTCGATGCGGTCGCCGTCAGGATCTGTTTGATCTCGTCCGGCGTCAGCGTCGGATCGGCGTCGAGCATGAGTGCGACGACGCCTGCAGTGTACGGAGTCGCCATCGACGTGCCGGAGATCTGCGTATAGAACGGAATAAATCCGACCGGAAGCTCGGCATCGGCCGTCGTGCCGTTTGCCGATATGTTCGAAGTCGCGCGGACGGAGACGATGTCGGTCGTGAATCTCGACGCATCGCTCTCGAAGGCTCGTCCGGTTCCCGGCGCGGTGATCGTCGGAGCGTCGTTGTCATTACTAGGATCCGAGTCGGAAAGACGGATCGCTTTCGGAGTTCCCCGCGACGAAAAATCGGCGAGCGTTCCTTCTTTCGTTCCAGCCGCAACTCCGATCACCCACGGTGCTTGTGCATAGGGCGACAAAGTGTCTTTTGCGGAGCCGTCATTTCCGGCGGCGAAAAGGATCGAAGCGCTTCGGTCGTACATGATCTTGCTCGCGATCATGAACGGATGATCCGGATCATATTCGCCGCCGCCGAGCGGACCGTACGAATTACTTACAACGCGGATGTTGTAACGAAACTGATTCGCGATTCCCCATTCCCACGCACCGATCGCGTTCAGCACCGCGATGCCGGCTCCGAGACCGGCGCCGATAAGCTTTGCCCCCGGAGCGACGCCGGTATAAAGTCCGCCGGAACGAAGTCCGGTGCCGCCGACGATTCCCGCACAATGAGTTCCGTGACCGACGGACTCGTCTGTGTTCTGAAGATTTTCGATCGTGATGTTGGGAGTGAAGCCTTCGAGCGTTCCGGCCGCGACGATCGGGTGCACATTCTGCACGACTTTGGATCCGAACGGCAGATCGCCGTGCGTCGCATCGATTCCGGAATCAATGATCAGAACGCTGAAATCTCCGGCTCCCGAAACCGGCATCCCGCCGTTCCGGACGTTAATAGCGGCGTCTGACTGAAGCTTTGCGACTCCGCCAAGAACGCGCGCCTGGTGCATGTAATACGTCAGCCGATCATTCGACCAGATCGAACGCACACTCGGATTCGTGCTGAGAGCGCGCACCTGACCGATCGTCATCGGCTGAGCGACCATGCCGAGATTCGGAAAAGTCTGACCGCCGACGATACCGATGCTGCGAAGGACATTCAGGTGTGATTGCTGCAGACCGGTAGTCGTGTTGAAGGCGACGATGACCATTCCGGCGTCGGCGTCATTCGCCAGTCTCGCGAGTCTCGAGGTCAATGCCTTGCTCAGCGATGCGGTGTGCGTCTGCGCCGCGGCTTTTTGAACTAGTCCCGCGTTCGGCAACGACCAAAAACCGCCTGTCATCGCGACGATAAACAAAAGCGAGAACACTTTCCTAATATGAAATTTCACGACCTTATCTCCTTTGCAAATGGTTCATAAATCATTTGCAGGAATAATAAGGAATAGGCTTTGAGGAATACTTGAGCGAGGGTTTTACCGGGTTGAGGGAAAGTTGAGGAGTGTGTTCAGAGTGCGCGATTTATCGCGTAGTTCAACTTGGCGATTTATCGCCGTAAGAAATGTTTAGAACTTTTCAGCCTACTTCAGTACACAATCGCCGCGGTTCTGTATTATCGGCCCATGTATCAATGGCGGAAGCTAAGCGATGACGATCGGGCGAGAGAACTAAACCGCCGCCGAGGACGAAAATTGCCGTGGCATCGGCCACCTCATCTGGATTTCGAGGGGTTAGTAACCTTTCTCATCACAGCCGCTTGTTACGAACATAAGCATATTATCGGTAGCTCTCCTGATCGCATGGCGGAATTCGAACAATCGCTCGTCAATGCGTGCGAGACGGCAGAAGCTAGTGTTTCCGCTTGGTGCGTCCTTCCGAATCACTATCATCTACTCGCGCGAACCGAGGACATTAAGTTCTTACGAAAGGAACTTGGCAAGGTTCCTGGGCGGACAGCGCGAACGTGGAACCAGGAAGATGAAGAGCTGGGACGTAAAGTCTGGTTCAACTTCTTCGACAGGGATATGAAGTCGGATCGGCACTACTGGGCAAGCCTCAACTATGTTCACAACAACGCCGTTCATCACGGCTACATGGAGAAATGGCAGGATTGGCCTTATTCGAGCGTTCATTAGTATCTTGAGGAGTTCGGTAAAGACGAAGCTCGGAAGATATGGCTTGAGTATCCAGTTTTGGATTATGGAAAGGGATGGGATATTTACTGATCTCGACGCGATAAATCGCGAAGTTGAACTACGCGATAAATCGCGCACTCTGAACTGGATCACGAACTCAATTCCTGAAACACCTTCCGTGTCTCAGCCGACGGTTCGATCCCGAGTTCGTCCTTCAAGATCTTCTGCAGATCTTCGAAATGTTTTTTCACGGCGGTGGGCTTTCCTTGCGATGCCAGGGCTTTCATCGTCAGACGGTGCATGTCCTCGCGATAAGGATCGTCGCGGAGCGCTTCGGCGCTGAATTTCAACGCGTCCGTCCAGCGCTTTTCGGACAGCGATAGTTTCGCGAGAGCCGACGTCACGCGAGAGATCTGCTCTGTGTAATATTGACGGCGTTCGTCGGCCCAGTCTTCATAGATCCCCGCCATGAATTCGCCGCGGTAGACTGCATACGCGGACTCGAGACTAGAGCGAAATCGCCCGGCATCCTTTTCGCGTTTCGCTTTCTCGGCATCCGTAATACAAAGATCGAATTCCTCGGTATCGATCGAATAAGACAGCTCCGGATTTAGCTGATAGGCTCCGTCGCGAAAGACTACGAAATTCTGTTTGAACGCCTGACGACTGTTGAGCGCCTTTCTGATGTGCGAGATTGTCGGATGAAAATTCTTCTCAACCGTCGCCATATCCTGATCCAACCAGAATGCGTCGATCAATACCTCTTTCGGAACGCGTCGATGCTTGCTCGTTGCAATGTAGCAAAAGATGTCGCGAGCGCGACGCGTCGTCCACGCATCGGGGGCAAACAAATGCGCCGGATCTCGATAGATCTCGACCGGTCCGAGAACTTTTATCGTCAGATCGGTGATCGGCGATGTCATGCTCGCGGAAACTCTAAAGTTACTTGCCGGTGGAACGGAACGGTCGGCAGACAACTCCTCGCGAAGATCGGCGGGCAATCTTTCGAAGATCTCCTCATCGCCGAATATCCCGGGACTGCGACGTATCTCGCGTCGCAGCCAGAAGTCGTAATCGAACCGGGCCGAAAGATCGAGAGCAAGTTTTGCGGCCTCGATCGTTTCTTTTTGATTGCCTTGCGAGAAATAAGTTTCTGCGAGCACCATCGCTGCCAGAGCTTCGTCGTAATAGTGATCGTGCTCGCTGAAATATTTGAGAACGGATTCGATCTTTTCACTCAGGCCCTCAGACTTTCCGTCGGCGAGATCGACTTGGAAGAGTCGAAGTTTCGCGGTATTTATGCCGAGCTCATTTCCCTGAGTTTCGCGTGAGCGGATCAATCCTTCGAGCAGCCCGCGGGCCTTCGAGTTTTCACCGCGCAAACGATAGAACGTCGCTCGCTCTTCATTCACTTCCTTTGAATTGACGTCGATCTCGGCTTCGTCGTAAGCGTTTAGCGCGCGTTCGTAGAATTCCTCGGCGTGTTGAAAATCATTCTTCTCGCGATAGAAATTTCCGAACGCTTCGAAGATCTCACCCCGCAGAAAGCGCAGATTGTAGAGCTGGCAAAGCTCGAGCGAGCGATTGAGATGCTTTTCCGTCTCATCGAATTCGCCGCGGTAGAGATGCAGACGCGCAACATTCAAATGACCGATCGCTTCCTGCGGGAGGCGTTTGTCGGGTTGGTCTTCACGAAAGATCCGCTTAAACCATCGAAGTGCTTCGCCGAAATCGCCTCGAAATCCGGGAGCAAGCGCGAGGTTGTGCGTGACCATTCGAATGTAAGGTTCGTTCGCGAGCTTCTCGGCGAGCTCGAGCGCGATCCGAAACTGCTGCTCCGCCTCGGCCCAGTTCCCCTGCACGATCAGACATAACCCGCGCGTGTTCGCGCATTTGAGAAATGTTTCGGATGTCGACGGCACTAGAGCTTCCGCGCGGTCGAGTAACTCGAACGCTTCAGCATGACGGCCGCGACGACGTGCGAGGATCGCGAGCGAATGAAGAGCCTCTGCCTCGCCGATCTTATCGCCGGCGGCGTTCATGAGCTTCACCGCCGTGTGAAGCATGCCGGAAGATTTCTCGGTCTCGCCCTGCAGTCGCGCGATTTCGGCTTTGTGCAAAAGCGATCGCGGAAACTTTTCGAGACTCGCATCGGGCACTTTATCCGCAAACAATCCGAGCGATGTGAATGCTCCGGCCGCGATCCAGTCCGCTCCCGTCTCGGCGATGACCGACGCCGCACGATCGAAGCTTTGAGCGTCGAGCAGATAGGGCAGAGCCATCTCCCACTTTTTATTTTGCAGCAGATACTCGGCGATACGATTGCGCTCGTCCGCGACTCGAACTTGCCCGACTTCCGCTCTCAATCTTCTCAACAAAAACTCGCGAAACAGCGGATGAAATCGATATTCTTCGCTGCCGTGCCCATCGCCGACAACCGTTAGAAAAACATTTTTCTGGGCGAGCTCCGGCAGCGAAGCCGAACAGCGGAGATCTGGAAAGAGAGTGCTGCAAAGATCGAGCTGGAGCGATTCGAGAAGTGACAGATGCATCAGCAGCGATCGCGTCTCATCCGACTCGCGCGTGAAAACCTCTTCGGCAAAATAATCGAAAATGTCCTTTTCCGACTGCTGCAAAACATTGTGCAGATTGATCGGTCCCGAATCGTTCGCCGCGTGCATCTCCTGCTCCGCGACCTGACGCACGAGCTGCAGTGCCGTGATCCATCCGTGCGTTCGGCCCCGATACTCGGCGATCTCCTCGTCCTTTAGCTCGACGTCGAGCGTCTTTCGAAAAAGCTCTCGCACCTCATCGTCGGTGAAAAGAAGATCGTCGCGTGTGATCAGAAGCGCCGCCGATTGCGAACGCCGTCGCATGATGGCGAGCGGCGGAAGATCGCGCGTCGTTATCACGAGATGAAGCAGGTCTGATGAATATTGCAGCAGGCGATCGACCATTTTATGAACGACCGTCTCCCGTCCGATGTGATGATAGTCATCGAGCACCAGAATGAACGGCTGTTCGACCGACTGCAGGATCTCGTTGATCAAAAGATCGGCCGCGCGTTCCGGAAATCGAAGGACTTCTTCATTCGCTTCGCTGAGATACGGAAAGATCGCTTCGCCGAAATCGGGATAAAGATTCCGGATTCCGTGTGCGACATAGCCGAGAAAAACGACCGGATCGGCATCGGTGTGATCGAGTTGATACCAAACCGACGGACGCGGCTGGTTGCGGACGAAGTCGGCGATCAGCGTAGTCTTTCCGCAGCCCGCATCGGCGGCGACCAGCGTCACGAGCGATCCGAGATTTGCTTCTAGTTTTTTTGTCAGGCGCGGCCGATCGAGAAGCTCAGACACGGCGCGCGGAGGCAGCAGTTTTGTACGAAGAAAAAAATTCTTGTCCTGCATCGCTTCTCGGATTCTATCGGGGTGGCAGTATTATGCCATAACGCTTCTGTTATCAGTTATCACCTATCACCTATCACTTATTCCGGAGAAAACCGATTCCTTTCCGGAATAAGTGATAGGTGATAACTGATAGGTAATAACTATTTACAAGGTAAGCGTATTAGGAATTCTTGCTCCCACAAACTCTAACAATTTCGACACTCGTCCGAATGTCGCCGAGTGTGCGCGCTCCGCCTCGCTGCGTAGAACTCCGGCACGCTTTACGAGTTGGACGGTTTCGGCGAGATCGAATGCGAGAAGTTTTTCATCGATCACGTTCAACTGCTGTTTGGAGCGCAACCTCCAGAGCGGGTTCGGAGGTTTGCTGCGGCAGAGCAGCATCACATGTGTATTGTCGGGAAGCGAAGATAAAAGCAGTCGGAAAAACTCGTCGAACCATTCGGCGTCGAACAAGTGATGAATGTCGTCGAGGACGATGAGAAGCGGTTTCCCGAGAAGATCCGTCTCGACCTCGGAAAATACATTTATTAGGAAAGTTGCGATCGCCGATTGCGATGCGTGGATCTCGTCGGGCAGCACATCCGAGACGCGAACCTTGCTTTTGACGGAGCCGAGGATGGACGTCGCGAAATAGTGTGCAAAGACATTCCAATCGATGTCTGACGATTCGACCGAGTACCACGCGACGTGCTGCTGCTGCCGTGCAAACTGCGCCGCGAGCGTGCTCTTTCCCGTTCCTGCACGTCCGGAAACGAGTGTCGCCGGAAACTGCGCGACCGACTTTCGCAGTATTTCGTCGAGACGCGGTCTCTTTATCAACCCGCGCTGACGCGGCACGCGAAGCTTCTCTCGAAGGAGATGTACATCTTCTCGCTCGGTCGCCGGTCTTCGACGGACAGACCGAAGCGTCGCCGGAGAGTAGCTTTCCGATGAGTCGAAAGTGTCGTGCAGAAAATAGGAGGTCATTGTCATCGCGAGTACTTTAGAACTCCAAACTTGAGAAAAACTTGAACCGACTGAATTGCGGGACGACACGACTCAAGTTTTTCTCAACCCGCCTCTTTTAGACTGGCCTTGGTTTGAAGGTCGCATTTCAGTCTTTTCCGGACCTAAGCGATGAAAGAAATGGGTTTTGACGGAATGAAAATTGCTGAATGCTGGGCGACTCTCGATTACGCGATTTGAGCTCGAAATTGCGTTCGATTTTGGTTCACTCCGGCCGTTTTTCTTCCACCTTAGGCCGGGTTCATTAGATTGAAACTAGATTACAGATGAGAAAAATCGTCTCGTTGATCCTCCTTCTCGCATTGGCGGCAAATTCCGTCAGCGCGGGAATTTCCGTCGTTAGGTCGAGCGGAATTACGCTTACCGGTGCGGATGGAATTAGTTATGTCGGCATGAACGGCATAACGCTGACGGGCGCGGACGGTTTTCTCAGTTACAGCTCGAACGGTATCACGCTAACCGGAGCGGACGGGATCACTCTGACCGGTGCCGATAACACTACATCGGCCGGCCCGAATGGAGCGACGTACACCGGACCCAACGGGATCACGCTTACGGGTGCGGACGGAATCACGCTGACCGGAGCCGATGGGGTCACGCTGACCGGAGCCGATGGAATTACGCTGACCGGTGCGGACGGAACGCAGTACAGCGCCGATTCGATCCTCGTCAGACGGCCGAACGGAATCACACTTACCGGTGCAGATGGAATCACGTTGACCGGTGCCGATGGAATTACGTTGACCGGAGCCGATGATGCGACGCGTGTCAGTCCGACGGGCATCACGCTGACCGGTGCGGATCAAATCGCGTCCACGCACGTCGATGGAATTACGTTGACCGGAGCCGACGGTATCACGCTGACGGGTGCGGATTCGATCGTCGGGTTCGGAACATCGGGCGTATTGTTCGATCATACGAATCCGACCGGGATCACGCTGACGGGTGCCGACGGAATTACGCTGACCGGTGCGGATGGAATCACGCTGACCGGTGCCGACGGAATTAAATTGGATCGCGTCGATGGGATCACGCTGACCGGCGCCGATGATACCGTCGGTCTTCAGTCTCTCGATCCTGAGCTCGCCGTCCAACTGAACAACGCGACCGACGATAGCAGCATCAATGCCGTTGTCGTCTTTCACAATTCGGTGACCGATGCGGACGTCGCGCAGGTTCGTCAGATCGGAATACTCGGCGGTACTCGAATGAGAATTCTGCCGGCGGTTTATGTCACCGGCACGCGCGATCAGATGATCGCGATCTCGCACCTGCCGTCCGTGCGATCGCTTTACGGAAACAGGACGCTGACGTTCAACTCGGATCCGTACTTTAACCCGACAGGCATCCAACGTGTCGCTCCGGACAGCGATCTGCGAAGTGCGAACGGCGGTCTCGCCGTCACCGGACGGAATGTAACCGTCGCGGTTCTCGACACCGGCATCAACGGCCTTCACGGCGACTTGAGCGGAAAGCTCGTGCAAAACGTTCGTCTGAACGATCTGCAAAGTGTGCCCGCCGGATTTACTTATCCGAACCCGGTAGAAAATCTTCCGACCACCGACGTGAGCGGTCATGGCACTTTTGTCGGTGGTGTGATCGCGGCGAGCGGTGCGAGCTCGAACGGAAAATTCGGCGGAACCGCTCCGGGAGCAAAACTTCTCGGGTTGAGCTCCGGCGATCTCAACTTGATGTACGTGCTTGCGGGTTTCGATTATCTTTTGCAGAAAGCCTCGGCGTATAACGTTCGCGTCGTGAATTGCAGTTTCTCGGCGAACACGGTTTACGACGAGAACGATCCGGTAAATGTCGCGACAAAGATGCTGACCGATCGCGGGATCAATGTCGTCTTCTCGGCAGGGAACAGCGGTCCGGGGAACGGAACTATGAATCCGTACGCGGTTGCACCGTGGGTCGTAGGTGTCGGCGCGACGGATGATCGATCGAGCCTCGCGAGTTACTCGAGCCGCGGAAATTTTGGTAACGATCTGCAACACCCGACTCTCGTCGCTCCCGGTACAAACGTCGTCAGTTTGCGCGCACCCGGCACCGTGACCGGAACGACGGGTCTCGGCGGCGCTGACGCTCAGCGTCTTGCTCTTACCGAGCTTCCGTACTACACGACCGCGACGGGAACTTCCTTCTCGGCACCGCAAGTCGCCGGAGCGATCGCGTTGATGCTCGAGGCAAATCCGAGCTTGTCGCCGGCGGAGGTCAAAGACATTCTCAGCCGCACCGCGACACCACTTCCAAAATATTTCTTCCATGAAGCCGGTGCCGGAATGCTGAACACATACGCGGCTGTGCTCGAAGCGGAATTTCCCGAACGCCACATGGGAGCGTTCAGATCGACGATCACGCGAAACGGAGTTCGCTTTACGACGCGAACCGCGCAGACATTCGATTCGATGATATTTCCAGGTGTCGCCGGATCGTCAAGCGTTACGATCCCTGCGAACACGGTTCAGGCGAGCATCAGCGTTGCGTGGAATCTGAGCACGAATGACTTTGGATTAAAAGTTTACGATCCGTCGAACTCGCTGATCGGCGAATCGAATTATTTGACCGTGCCCGGGGTGACCGGCCGTCGCGAAAAGGTCGTCTTTCGAAATCCGCTCGCGCAGACGCTGCGGGTATCCGTTCGACATTCCGGACTGGTCGGCACATCGCAAAACGTTTTCGGCGCGGTTGAACTGACGCAGGTCGAATATCCGACGATGACGGATCTCGACACGCTTTCGCCGGCGCTCGCGGCTGAAGCGGAGAAGAGTCTACTAAGCAGCGTGATGCTCCCCGAAGGACGAAAGTTTCGCCCGTCGTCGAGCGTATCGCGTGCAGAATTCGCTGACGCGATCGTGCGCGGCGGTTTCGTCACTCAATATATTTTTTCGAGTCCGATGTATTCGGATGTTCGTGACATCTATTCACGAAATGCTATCGAGAGTCTGCAGGCGAATGCGGGCGGTGCGCTGATCGTCGATGCAGTTTCGGGCGGAAAGTTTTATCCAAATAATTCTGCGACCAGGCTCGTCGCCGCGATCGCATATGTGAAAGCCGCTGGACTTGAATCTCAAGCGTCGACCGCCACTCTATCGGTTAGCGTTGCGGATGCCGCGTCTATTCCCGCTGCTTTACGCGGTCATGTCGCGGTCGCGCTCCAGCGAGGGTTCATCTCTCTCGACGGAAATTCGTTCAATCCGTCACGCGCGATCACTCGCATCGAGCTCGCCCAGGCACTCAACAAGATGATCGGCCAGTAAAATTTTTCGCTGAAAAATTTAGGAAAGATAACCCGCCGCGGCGAAGCCTGTCAGGACATGCGTGACCATGGCGAATGAATAAGCGGCGACTGCGATCCGCGCACCGACTTGAGCGAGCCGATATTCTGCTCCGTAAAGAAGAACTCCACACGCGATGATTCCCATGCCGATCTTGACTGCGAAGAAAGGAACTTCTCCGAAGTCGAGCACGCTTGCCATCAGGTAATTCCCTTCGGTCGCGACACCGTTGCGGATCCACATTATCGTGACGACGGCGTCAATGATGTTGAGTGCGAATAAGATCGAAACAGATCGCCAAATATTCACGAGATTCTCCTGCACAACTACGTTGAACAGCGTCCCTTTAAACCTGCGAACCCTTGGCTGGTTAGGCCAAGGGTCAAAGAAACAGAGACGATTATTTTTAGAACGAAGCGAATATAAACCGATTGCGTTCGGATTTCAACTTCGCTAGGCGTGACGAACTTGCCACAGCCTATCGTGAAAATCTTTTGCCGGCCCCCAGAAATATCCTTTCTTCAGACGATACATGTCGTCATCCCAGATCCCGTAATGCAGGAAGATCGAATCCGCTCCGCGTGCGTCTATGACTGTCGAGATCTCGTGATAGTACTCTTCCTGCGGAGCATGTCCCTGAATCTCGGCGACGATGTTCGCCGCCGCGACGTCAGCTTGACGAACAGCCATGTGTGCGAGCTTTGGTCCTGAGAATGCGACGATGTCGCCAACCGCGTAGGCGTTCTCGAGACCGTGAACATACATGTGCCCGTCGACTTTTACGAAGTCGTGATCATCCGATATACCGAGATACGAGAGCGTCCCAGGACCGCGGAACGGCGGGATCAGCATCAGCAGATCGTAGTCGATCTCGTGACCGGCAGAGGAAAGGATCTTCCCTTCCGTGATCTCAGAGATCGGAACATCGTAAAGTACGTTTATGCCGTGGCTGAGAAACGCCGATTCCAATTCTTTATGAAGCGTCGCGCCGCCGAACGCTGACTGAAGTGACTCGGGAAAGATCACTTTGATGCGCACGGTTCCGGCTTGCATTTGTTTTTCAAACCGTCGAGCCATCGCGAATGCGGTCTCGCAAACCGGGACCGGAAGGCGGCCATCCGGACAGCTCCCGACGACGATCGTTCCGGCCGTAAATTTTTTAATCTTCTCTCCGAAACGCTCGGCAGCGCGCACGCCCAACATGTGAGACGCGTGCTCGAAAAATCCGGGTGTGTGTTCCGTTGCCAAACGTCGTCCCATCGCGAGAACGACATAGTCGTACGCGATCTCGCCGCTCACATCGTCGCCCGCGATCTCAACCGTTCTACTCTGCGGATCGAGCCGGATAAATTCGCCTTGTATAAATCTGACGCCGATCGTCTCAAGCTTTGTCCTGAGAGCGAATGTCACGTCGGATGCTTCGCATTCCCCGAAAGCAAGATGAACGAGTGCGGGGTAGAAAGTGAAATTTTTATTCGGCGCGACCAATGTTATCTGGTGCTCCGTCTTATCGAGGGTTGCTGCGAGCCGCTCGGCTGTAACGAGTCCAGCGAATCCACCGCCAAGAATCAAAATGTTTGCCATGATCTTATTCCTCACTTTCGACGTTGTCGTCTTCGAACCGGAGCGCTGTGGTCTTTCCTTCACGATCTCGGATATCGAGTCCATTGCCGACCGCTGCATCGCAAACCTCCGCGATGTCCGAGACATTCTCGATCGAATATTTTAGGCGATCGAAAATGAGGCCGACCGTCTGTCGCCCGTTCGTTGTGTCGACGTCGATCCCGAGCAGC
The DNA here is from genome assembly GCA_003223025.1 of Acidobacteriota bacterium. Lineage (GTDB taxonomy): Bacteria > Acidobacteriota > Blastocatellia > Pyrinomonadales > Pyrinomonadaceae > OLB17. The sequence continues at coordinate 123,794 of QHXR01000024.1, read as the reverse complement.
GGCAGACCGTCATCGAGCCATAGATCGTTAACTACGCCGTCTCGGATTTCGAAAACGCCCAAGCGTGTTCGCTTCCCACCGTGCCGTATACCGTAGTTCACCAGGAACTCTTTCCACTCGCCTTCTTCAATTGGTTTGGCCATACTGCACCTCCAAAAATTTCTACATGACCTGTCGCAGCCGTTCCTCGAACAACCGGCTCGAGACAGTTAAAAAATCGTGCGCGGTAATTAATCCTAGTAGTTTGTTATCCGACACCACCGGTAACGAGCCGATCTTCTTTTCACGCATCAGGTTCAAGGCGTCGAGCGCCGATGTTCCTGTTTCAACGGTGATGAGATCGGTCTGCATCACATCCCGCACGGCGATCTTCGTGGTCGCGTTGGGATCGCGGTGTGCGAACAGTCGAACCAAGTGTCGATGCGAGATGATCCCGACGAGCGTTCCGGAATCGTCTTCGACCGGAACGTGTCGAATGTGTCGCGACTCCATCAGGCTCGCCGCAAGATCGAGGACATCATCGGGCCGAACCGTGAAAAGATCCGTCGCCATAAATTGCTCGACAGATTTGTAATTGTCGATCCAATCGGATGCCTCCGGGACTGACGCGATATTCCATTCGTGAAGCGGTTTTCGTGATGTTTGATTTGCCTTCATCGCAGCCGTCAGCGATCGCATCCTGACGTTTTGTTTCGCCAGCGGATCCATGTTCGCGAGCGACTCGAGCATCCATTTCGCACCGCTCTTACCGGTCGACACCCGCGACTCGATAACGCCGAGTAGCCGGTCGATGTCGGCAGCATCGACTTTCGCTTCCTCGAGCCCGGTGCGTGCGAGCGGAAGCAGCTCTTCGAGGATCAGCGTCGACACCGGACGACACGTTCCGTCGATCCATGTGATCTGCGAGTCGAGTCCGTAGCGCGCGATGTTATAAAAATTATTTTTCGCGACATCGAACGACATCTTCGTCGCTACGTCACCCAACTCCGTCGGAGCGGCGACGAGCAGACCGATAAGAAATGCGGCATTCGCCATTTCGTCGACTATGCTCGGACCGGCCGGAAGATAGCGAGCTTCGACGCGGAGACCCGGCTTTCCGTTCGTTACTCCGTAACAGAGTCGGTTCCATCGCCATATCGTCCCGTTGTGAAGACGCCACGCGCGAAGCTCGGGAATGCGGCCGGCCCGCAATTCGGAAAGAGCATTCTCTTCGACGGCCTGCGAGAGAAGAACCCGATATCGAACGGCGTCATCGCGAAGACTTTCGATGATCGAGTCGTTCATCCATCCGGTTCCGAAATCGACTCGCGGCGGCTGTCGCCTAAGCTGATGTACCGGCGAGCGCGTGTCGGTCGCATGCTGAAAAAGCGCGATCCGCGTTTCGTGCCAGAGCCGGTTGTTCAGCAGCAGCGGCGAATTGACGGCGGACGCGAGGACCGGTGCCGCAAGTGCCTGCGACCAGTTATGCACGGCCGCAAATTCATCCGGCCCGACCTGCAAGTGGATCTGAAAACTTGTATTGCAAAACTCGACGAAGGTGTCCTGCATTATCAACTGCAGCTCGTCGAGTCCTTTGATGTGGATGAAGCGATTCTCGCCGTGCAGATTGGAAACGACGCGGTTGATCTCGGAATAGCGGGGATCCGGAGTTAGGTTCGTTGCGGTCAGGTCGGACGCTTGTATCGTGGGTAGAATTCCGGCGAGCACGACATCCGCGTCGAGCGTTTCCGCTGCGTTCCGTACGATGTCGAGAAGCTCGTAGAGCTCGGTCTCAAGACGGCTCATGCAATCGCCCTTTAACTCGACGGGCGTCGCATTCGCCTCAAGATTGAATCTGCCGATCTCGGTTGTCAGGCGCGAATCTTTTGCGTTCGCTATCACCTCGTTGACCAGCGGTGCCGGATGCATCGAGCGATCGACGAGAAACATCTCTTGCTCGGCTCCGATCCGCCGGACCCCGCTCTCGATCATTCCCTCGGCGAGCATTTTTTCGAGAGCATCGAGGTCGCTCAACACGCCCAGCGTAAAATCGCGCATCTCCTGCTCGCCGTACTCGTTTGTTACTTTCTTGTCACCCATCGCGTCCGATGGATATTCGCAACCGCTGTGCCCTGCGTCACACGTTGTGCTGTCACCTTTTACGGGACGCGACGCGATTCAAAGTGCGAGAAAATCAACAACCTGTGAAAAAAATCACGCGCTTCTGGAAATCTGTGGATCCTCGACGTTGGTTCTTCCTCAGCTTGCGTGCGGTCGCAGCGAGATCCGCCGAGCGGAACGAAACTTGAGATGCGGATGGGCATGAAGTGCCGGAAAGCCCGATCAGCGAGCATTAGCATTTCAAGGCTTGACCACTCCCGCCTGAGAGTGAGGAAAGGAGGTCAAAGAAAATGAACAGGAAAACAACGACGTACCATTGGGGCGTCTTATTCGTATTTATAATTTTGATTTTTGCTGGATCGGCTTTCGGCCAGACATTCAGCTACTACAAGTTTGCCGAGGACACGCGGATCAACCCGCATGATTTTACCGATCAGTATTACGCAATGCAGGGTGTATTGGCACCGGCCATATTCGGCCGACGCGATGGAACGGACGCCCTTTCGGTTTTCGGCAATTCCAGCAATCCGTATCACACGAATGTCCGGGTCGTCGCTACGATTCCCGGCTATAACGAAAACGGAGACATCGTATTTTTTTACCCGCTAGGAGAATTGCAGGACACCGGATTCATGGAAGATAAGGCCGGGATGCGTGCTCACGAGACCGCGGAACATTTTCCGATCTATGTCTTCCCTAACACGAAGGTCATCGACTATCGAACTTTCGCGAACACGCGGCAGGCGGCGATACTCGATAACACGTGGGCACAAACGAACGGCCGCGACGTAAATCCTCTCGGCTTGCGCGAGATCTTTATCGTGAACTACACCGACAAGGCATTCGGAAAAGACGGTGTGGAGATGATGCAGTATTTCGCGAAGAAGAACGGAATGTCTGCCGACAACACACCCATCGTTCGTACGATGGAAGATCTCCGATGGTTACTTAAAGACGAGATGATCACGACGCTAACCACCGGATATATCGGCGGCGAATACGCGATCAACCCGGAGATCACAGATCCGACCAAAGGCGCGATCGCGACCGATGCATTCTTATGGATGGCGACGGTCGAGGGAAAACCGCTTCCAGCCGAAGATATGTTCGTCTGGCAATTTCATTGTCTGCAGAAAACGCAAAATTGGTGCAACTAACGGATCCGGTGATCCGTAACGGGTTTTGCAAAGAGCAAAGGCTGCCGTCCTCCGGCAGCCTTTTTTAATTTGCCTTGGAATTGAAGGTCGCAGGTAAGCATCGCGTAGCGATCGCATGCATTTAGCCATGGCCCTTCCGGCCACGGTAAGCTCCAACAAGATTTCGTCGCGTAGCGACGATTGAGGTTCAGGCGTCGCTAATGCGACGCGGCGATCATCCGGTTTTCCGTGGCCTGAAGGGCTACGGCTAAATGCACGCCATCGCTACGCGATGAAGATACTTTCAATTGCCGGTTCGGTTGTAATAAAAAGACACAGGCTTCTATTATTTATTCTTCCGAAGCGCATCGGCGATCGCATTCAAAAGTTTTTCCGCGGTGAACGGTTTCGTCAGAAACTCTTCCACTTCCAACCCCTCGAGCAGAGCTGTCTGTCCGGCGTCCATCAAACCGCTCATGCCGATCACCTTCACGTCAGCATCCGAGGCTCGAAGCTCGGTGATCATCGCAGGGCCGTCCATCTCCGGCATCGACATGTCGGTCAGTACCAGATCGATCTCCTCGTGCTGATCGCGATAAACGGCGAGCCCTTTTGCTCCGTCCGCCGCCGAGAGAGTTTTGTATCCGAACATTTCGAGCGTTGCCTTTGTGATTTGAATAATATTGTCTTCGTCGTCGATAACGAGAACAGTCTCGCCATTGCCGCGAGGATAAGCTGACGCCGGTTCCGGAACGATCACCTCAGCGGCGTCATCCATCGCGGGAAGATTTATCGAAAACCCGGTCCCGCGACCGGGCTCACTGTAGACGTTTATAAAACCGCCGTGACTTTTAACTATCGTGAGCGCTGTCGAAAGGCCGAGACCCGTTCCGTGTCCGAGTGCTTTCGATGTAAAGAACGGATCGAAGATCCTCTGCAATGTTTCCGCGGACATGCCGGTGCCGGTATCTTCGACGACTATCTGCACGTGACGCCCCGACTTTGCCTCCGGATTCATCCGGGCGTAGGTTTGGTCGAGATCGATATTCTCCACTTTGATCTTGAGCGAGCCCCCGTCCGGCATTGCATCGCGCGCGTTGAGACAGACGTTCATCAGCACTTGATGTATCTGTGTCGGGTCCGCAGCGATAAGCCACGGAGTTCCGACGACCTCGTGCTTTAACGCGATCGATTTCGGGATCGTTTCTTGCAACACGTTCACCAGATCCTTGATGATGTGTTTCAACTGGACCGGAATGCGCTCGCCTTCGAGACCTCGAGCAAAGGTCAGCACTTGCTTTACGAGGTCGGCTCCGCGTTCGGCGTTCTCACCGATGAGCGAGAGCCAACGCCTCGTCTCCTCGTCCTCATTCCTCATGGCGAGCATCTCGACGGACATGATGATCGGCGAAAGAATATTATTCAGATCGTGTGCGATACCGCCGGCGAGCGTTCCGATCGATTCCATTCGCTGAGCTCGTAGTAAATGCTCCTCGGTCTTCTTCTGTTCTGTGACGTCGGTGTTGATTATAAGAATGTAATCAGGCTGCCCCTGCTCGTTTCCGACCAGCGTCCATCTGGTTTCGACGATGAGCTTGTTGCCATACTTGCCCGTACGTCGCGCCTCGGATTTCCACACTCCGGATTCCTGGAGCGAGGCATGGATCTCAGCGATCTCTACTTCATGCCCGACTAGCACGACATCTCTGATGTTCTTTCCAAGTACTTCCGCAAGCTCCCATCCGTAGATCCGCTCGGCTCCCTTGTTCCAGTAGAGGATCTGGTACTTCAGATCGCACACGAGGATCGCGTCCTGCGCATTGTCCAAAAGTGAAGCCTGCTGGCGGATGCGCTCTTCAGCGAGTTTGCGCTCGGTTACATCGAAGCGGATCGCGATGTACTGAACCGGTTTCTCGTGTTCATCGAGAAAAGGAATGATCGTAGTATCGACCCAATAGATCGAACCGTCTTTTGCACGATTACGCAATTCGCCATGCCACGTCTTTCCATTGGCGATCGTCGTCCATATATTTCGAATGAAATCTTTTGAGTGATAACCCGAGTTGATTATTCGATGGTCCTGTCCGATCAACTCGTCGCGGTCATACTTTGAGATCGCGCAGAATTTGTCGTTGACATAGGTGATGACGCCGCGCTGATCTGTCTGCGCAACGATCGCCGCTTCGTCGAGCGCGAATTTGAGATCCGAGAGCTCCTTGAGAGTTTGTTCATCTGGCGAATGGTTTGCCGACGCCGCTGTGTTTACGGAAGCCATAACTTATATCGCGTCGCCGTCGGCATCGCCTGAGAGATCTCCGGCCTTTTTGAGTTTGTAGCGCAGCTGGTCCCGCGAGATGTCGAGCAGTTTTGCGGCTCGTGTAAGATTGCCGCCGGTCCGTGCCAACGCCTGCCGGGCAAGATCGACCTCCACCGTTTCGAGTGGAATTCCTTCAGCCGGAAGCACGACTCCGGAAACACCGCCGGACGGAAGGTAACTGCTGGCGAGCATATCGGCGGGCAGATGTGTAACGGTCACGTGCTCCCCATCTTCGAGAATCGACGCACGCTCGATGACATTTCGAAGCTCACGGACATTTCCGCTCCACCTGTAGCTTTTGAAGATCGACGCGACCTCTGACGAAAGTCCTTTCAACTTCCGGCCGGGTCTTTTCAAATTCGCGTTATCGATGTAGTGCTGAGCCAAAAGTATTACGTCGTTGCCGCGATCGCGGAGCGGCGGAATATCGACCTGGATCACGGAAAGTCGGAAGAAAAGATCGAGTCGGAAAGTTCCCGCTTCGCCCGCCTTCTTTAAATTCTGATTCGACGCCGCGATGATCCGGACATCGAGCGGCAGATCTTTTAATCCGCCGACGCGCCGGAAAGCGCCTTCTTCGAGCACGCGAAGCAGTTTTGCCTGAAGGCTCAGCTCCATCTCGCCGATCTCGTCGAGAAAGATCGTCCCGCCCTGTGCCTGCTCGAAAAGTCCTTCCTTCTTTTGCTTCGCATCTGTGAACGCTCCCTTCTCGTATCCGAACAATTCCGATTCGATAAGCGTCGCCGGCAACGCAGCGCAATTTATCGCGAGGTAAGGTGCTCGCGCACGTCCGGAAGCACCATGGATCGCCCGGGCGAAAAGATCCTTTCCGGTTCCCGTCTCGCCTTGAAGAAGTATCGACGTCACGTCCGAGCCTGCTACGCGACGCGTAAGCTCGATCGCCTTCTTCATCGTCGCCGACTCACCGATGATCTGTGAAAAAGTAAATTGGCTGGCGCGTTCGTTACGCGCTTGCCGCACCTCGCGCCGGAGCTCGCGTGTCTCGACTGCATTTCGCAGCGTGATCCGAAGCTCCTCGAGATGAATCGGCTTACCGATAAAATCGTGCGCCGCTCCGCGAAGCGCCGTGATGACATTTGGAACATTTACATTCCCCGTGATCATGATCACCACGGTCTCCGGATGCTGCTCTTTTATCGCGTTCAAAATGTCGAGACCGGATCCGTCCGGAAGATCTATGTCGAGGATCGCGACAGCCGGCTGCTCTTCTTCGAATCTTTTTATTCCTTCGGCAACACTCGCGGCCTCGACCGTCTCATGGCCCCACGAGCGCAGAGCTTCGCCCAGTACGAACCGGACTCCGGATTCGTCATCGACGATGAGCACTTTTGCATTCGGTCTGTTCATTCTTAAGAGCGGTGACTGGTTGGTTTCGGGATGAATATAGCTGATTAGATCTATCATCCGCAATTTTGTGTCGCGCTTCTCATTCGATGATGTCGCGGGCTCAACTCATTGCGAACCGAGTAAGCGCACGCGGTGTTTGCGAAAAATTTCACGGCTCTTGAGCGGCTGCCTTAGTAAAAACCTAGCAAAAACACGGGCACGGACGTTGCATTTCTCCTGACCGAGATGGAGGTAGCCTATGTTGCCGGGTAAACCAATAACGAAAGTCCAACACATTCTTTGTCCCTCGGACCTTTCCGACAAATCGCAGAAGACACTCGGCTTTGCAACGCGCCTTTCCGAAACCTTGCACGCCGAGTTGACCGCATGTCACTGCGCTCCGGCGAATTGGTTCACGTCCGAGAATCGACTCCCGGAAAGCGAATACGCAAAGATCAAGTCGAGGATCAAGGAGCAGATCGTCCAGGCGGAAGATCCGCAGAGCTCGTTGAAATGGCGGAGCTTGATCGTCGAGAACAGTTTTGATCCGGCTGATGACATACTCGCGGTCGCACAGGAGACCGATGTCGATCTGATCGTCATGAAAGCCCGGCCCGGAATCCTCTCGGCATTTCGGTTTGGCTCGATAGTCGAACGGATCGTCATGGATTCTCCGTGCCCGGTTCTTTTGCTTCCTTCGAGGTTTCTTGCCAAGTGCGATCCGCGGACCGAGCCGATCACGTTTCGTCGCATCCTTTTCGACTACGATTTTTCAAGCGAGAACGACCAGCTCTTTCAGACGGCCAACACGCTGACCCGCGATTATAAGGCGGAGCTTTTCGTCCTCTCGGTGATCGCTCCCGCGTTTCGCCCTTCGACCGAGGCGGCACCCGTGCGGCAAAGTCGAACATCTGTCCAGACGATCATCCGACGCAAAGTGAACGACGTTCTGGAAGCCGAAGGCAGGTCGATCATGAACGTCCCGACATCAGTCGCATGGGGAGGGCATGCCGAGACGGTGCTCAAGCACGCACGCAGACACGAGATCGATCTGATCTGCACAGCGCTCGCACCGGCACATTACTACGTCGAAAAGTTCTACAGCGCTTATTTGGGAAGCCTGCTCAGTTCGGTCGAATGTCCGATCCTCGTTAAACGATCTCCTACATCATCGAGAGTCAAGGACTTCGCCGCATGAAACTTTTAATCGCATACGACGGCTCAAAAGATGCAGACTCGGCACTCGACGATCTGCAATCAGCGGGTCTGCCAACGACCGGCCAGGCGAGAGTGATCTCGGTCGCGGAAGTTTGGCTGCCGCCCGCTGACAGTATCGAGGAACAAAACGGAGCGTCGGCGTATGCCGAATCGATCCTTCGAGAAAGTCGGGAAAGAGGAGCGCGGATAATCGCGGAAGCCGAGATACTCGCCCGCTTTGCAGCGGGGCGAGTCAGCGCGGCGCTTCCCGGCTGGGACGTCACACCGACGGCGACTTACGGGTCGCCCGGCTGGGAAGTCGTCGCCGAAGCGGATCGTTTCGGAGCGGATCTGATCGTCGTTGGAGCCCAGGGCCAGTCGTTTCTCAGCCGTCTCGTTCTCGGAAGTATCTCGCAGCGCGTATTGACCGAAGCGAAAAGCTCTGTAAGAGTGGCGCGAGGAAAGATAGAGCTAGAGGATGGCCCCGCAAGAATCATCGTCGGATTCGACGCCTCGCGAGGTTCGTGGGCAGCGGTTTCCGCGGTTGCCAAACGTGAATGGAAACCCGGTTCCGAAGTCCGGCTCATAAACGTAGACGAACCTGTTTTTCCTGCCAATATCGGTCGTTTTGTAACGCCGGTCATAGCTCAAGCTCCCGGCCTAAAGGTCGTCGAACGACCGCAGCTCGAAAGCTCCGCTCAAGCCGCGGTATCAAAACTGGGAGCGAAAGGCCTGGCCGTCAGCTTTCAGATCTGCCCTGGAAACCCAAAGCAGAAACTAATTGAAGAAGCAGCGAGTTGGCGCGCGGATTGTATTTTCGTCGGAGCGAATGCCTGGGGCAGCCGCCTCGAACGTTTGCTTCTTGGAAGTACTTCGGCCGCCGTTGCGGCCAGGGCACATTGCTCTGTGGAAGTCGTTCGTCATTCGAAAGCTTCCGACGACTTGCGGGATGACGGCGCCTTCCACGGCGCCGCGGACGTAGAAACTTCCTTAGCGGAAGCGGAGGCGATCAAATGACAAGTAACGAACACCGCAAGTTGATTCTGAATTGCCAGGACTGCAGAAAGCGAAAGCCGAGTTCGTTTTGCGATCTGCCGGAGCCCGTTTTCGCCGAATTATCGGGACTGATGATCCATCGCTCATACCAGCGCGGATCGACGATATTTATCGAGGGCCAACCATCGAAAGGCGTCTACCTTTTATGTTCCGGCCGAGCCAAGCTTCTGACCTATTCCGAAGAAGGCAAAGCGATCATCCTTAGGATCGCCGATGCCGGCGAGGTCCTTGGCCTTGGCGCCGTGATTGCCGGAACGCCGTATGAAAAAGCGGCTCACGCGATCGACGAATGTACCGTCGGCTTCGTAAAGCGAAAGGAATTTATTCGCTTTCTCGAAACGCATCACGTCGCGGCGCTCAACGCGCTCCGCCAGATGAGCGCAAATTATCAGAAAGCTCACACGCAGATTTGCTCGCTCGGGCTCTCGGCGACTGTTGGCGACAAACTCGCCCGGTTGCTGCTCCAGTGGTACGACCGCTCGACGATCGCCGGACCGGCCCGTTTCCTTCAGCCTCACACTCACGGTGAGATCGCCGAGATGATCGCCACGACGCGCGAAACGGTAACAAGATTATTGAAAGACTTTCGTGATCGCGGTCTGATCACGCTCGAGAAGGGTGAGCTCTGTATTCCCGAGCGAATGAAATTGAAAGCCGCAATCGGCTCGAAGCACGGAAACGGAAATGGCCATGTGTGACGCGAATCACATACTGCGGAATTACCACCGATTACTATAGTTACACAGTCACGTCAGCCGAAATGTTCACCATGACGTTTTCCACAAAACTTATAAAATTAAGCTCGATCGCTCTCGTCGGTCTCGGACTTTCCGCGTGGCTGGCGATCGGAGCGGTCTCCGAACACGCCAGCGGATACGTCGAGCCATCGGCGACTCCGCTTCCTGCGGCGAGCGACAACTACGTCGGAAGCGAAACGTGCGGAGCATGTCACGAAACTCAGTTGAAGATGTTCGAGGGAACGAAGCACGGAAAGCTTCATGGCGTCGAGTCCTGGAAAGGAAAAGTCGTTGGCTGCGAAGCTTGTCACGGGCCCGGAAAGGAACACGTCGACTCGAGCGGCGATAAGACGAAGATCATTTCGTTCAAGCGAATGGATTCGAAGGCGGCTTCCGAAACCTGCCTCGGTTGCCACGCCGGAAAAGAGACGCACAATAATTTTCGACGCGGTGAGCATTGGCGTAATAACGTCGGCTGCACGGAATGCCACAGTCCGCACGGTCCCGAGCCGCCTAATTTTCGTTCGAGCTCGATAACATTTCCGGCCAACGTCGCGCATCAGAAACCGGGACAGGCGACGCACGCGATGCTCCGCTCGAACGAGCCGCAGCTTTGCATGTCATGCCATACCGAAACAAAGGCCCAGTTCAGCAAACCGTTTCATCACAAAGTCCTCGAAGGAACGATGACGTGCAGCGATTGTCATAACCCGCACGGCGGATTTGAACAAAAGCAGGCGAAGCTCGCAGTCGGAGCCGACGTTGCTTGCATCAAGTGCCACAGCAACAAGCAGGGGCCGTTCGTCTTCGAACATGCTCCTTTAAAAGTTGAAGGTTGTTCCGCGTGTCATACGCCTCACGGCTCGGCGAATCCGAAGATGTTGAAGCGGAGCTCGGTCCGACAGCTTTGCCTTGAATGTCATAGCAGCATCACAGAACAACTCGCTCCGGACGTTCCGTCATTTCACAATCAGACGGTGCTGAGATATCAGAATTGCACGATCTGTCACTCGGCAATTCACGGCTCGAACTCGAGCTCTACATTTTTCCGGTAAGGACAAAAATATGCTTCCCGGTTTTAGATCAAGATCACATTTTGCGATGCTTCCCGCGATCGTTCTCACGATCGGTTGTGCGATCACACTTTCGCAGACCCCGACACCATCGCCCACACCCGACGACACGCGCGTTCCGACGACGAGCCCCGGCATCACCTCGACGGTCGAGCTCGGGGTCCGCGGCCTGGATGTCAACGGCAACGAAAATAAATATCGGAGCGATCTGAATTACCGTTCCGGCTTTCGCGTGTTCGACTCCAGCTTTCTCATAAACAACAAAGAAGGCAGCAATAATTTTTTTGATTCCGCTCTCGTCACGACGAGCGGATGGGGCGGCGATCCGTCGGGAATGTTCAGAGCGAACATCGAGCGTGTCGGCTTTTACAAATTCGACACGAATCTTCGCCAGGTCAAGTATTTCAACAATCTCAACAATCACGCCCTCAATGAGCACAACGCGGATACGAACCACGGTTTTGGTGACGTCGATCTCGTCATTTTTCCCGAACGCGAGTCGCTAAGATTCAGGATCGGATATTCGTTCAACCGGACCGGCGGCAACGGAGGTTCGACGACTCGCGCGTACAGCGATGAGTTCGGAATCTTGTCGAACGTCGACACAGGTTCGGACGATTTCCGCGGCGGAGTCGAAGGGAAGGTTTTCGGATTCAATCTCGGCGCGAACTACGGCTTTCGAAAATACCGCGAGCAAACAAGTTATTTTATCAACGGGTTGAACCTCGGAAATAATCCGACGAACACGGCGAGATTGGCGTCATTCGAACGCCGGTACCCGATCGAAGGGACGACGAATTTCGGTCAGTTCTACGCTCAGCGAACGTTCGCTCACAGACTGGATTTCACCGCCCGGATCATCTACTCGCTAACCGCCACCAACTTCCGAGTCGATGAGATGCAGACGGGGCGTGACAATTCGAATAACCAGGTCGACCTCGATCAGTTCACGATTTCCGGCGAAACAAAACGGCCGCAAACACGCGGAGACATCGGCGTAACATATCGGATCACCGACGCGTTCAGGATCTCGAATACGTTCACGTACGATCAGTTCAACATCAGCGGCGGCAATTCATTCTTCGAGCAGCTCCGACGGCGCAACGCTGCGGGCGTCGCGCTTCCGACGGTGCTTACGAGTACGTTCGCTCACCGCATAACGTCGTATCATCGTGCGACAAATTTGATCGAAGGCGATTATCAGATCAGCAACCGATTCGGCTTCAATATTGGTTACCGATTCACGGACCGCAGCGTCTCACTCGAGGGATCGGATCGGAATGCCACGGCGGTGCCTCCGACAAACGTCCCGTTCGTCGAGGATTTCGACAACCAGACACATTCGTTTATCGGTGGGTTCAAAGCGAAGCCATTGAAGAACTGGGTAGTCTTTTTCGATATCGAAGACGGCAAGGCCGACAACGTTTTCACGAGGCTGGCGAATTACGACTTTACTAATTTTCGAATCCGAACGCGGGCGAACGTGAAGAACTTTACGTTCAACGCTTCATTCATCACGCGGAACAACGATAACCCGGGACGCTCCGTCGAGATGCCGGAAGTCAATCTTTCCGCCCAGACGAAAAGCAACACTTTCGCGAGCAGCATCGAGTGGGAGCCGATGTCCGCTCTATCGCTGAGCAGCGGATACACTTACCAGCACCTCAACGCGGAGTCGGACATCATCGTTCCGATCGCGTCGAGTGTGCGAGCTCCGGGCATCTCGCAATATTTCGTTCGTGAGAGCTTCTTCTATTTCGATGTGCACGCGACGCCGATCCGGCGGATCTCGCTCTACGCAAGCTATCGCATCAGCGATGATCACGGCCAAGGCAGCCGCGTTTCGACCCGGCCGCAGGACATCATCACTTCATACCCGATGACGTTCCAGTCGCCGGAAATAAAGCTCGCGATCAGACTGACGAACAACATAGATTGGAATATCGGTTATCAGTATTATGACTACAAAGAGCGGCTCGTGAACGCACAAAACTACAGTGCGCACCTGCCCTACACATCCGTCCGCATCTACTTCGGCCGGGCGGCGGATCGGTAGAGTCACGAATAATTTGAGATTGGAAAGAGGTCGTCTGAAAAGGGCGGCCTCTTTAAATTGCCCCTGGCTTTATCTAGGGGTCCGATTGAATACGAAAGGCTTTAGCCGAACAAAAATAAAATATCAACGATCCTCAGAGCTTTAGCTAAATTGGGCTGAAGCCAAAGGAATATCCTTTTTTATTTTAGGCTAAAGCCTGTCTTGCGTTTCTCATCCACTAGCTAAAGTTATTGGCAATTTAAAGAAGGCGCTTTTCTTCACGCTATCCGGGCGCATTTTGCGGTGCGGGGCAAGCACATCGAAATTAATACTGAACCTTATCAAACGCACCCGTGTGACATTCGCTGCATTTGAATTTTGAAATGTCGCCGAGGTTGATCGGATGTTTGAATGCCTGATCGCCTTTGTGACATGCGGCGCACTGCCATGTGTTTTTGTCTCCGAGATCGACAGGATGTTGAAACACGCCGTTGGCCGGCTGTGTGACCAGTCCCTTAAATGATTGCTGAACCGTCGTGTGACAGATCGCACAGTCGTTTCGGATCACCCGACCATCGGTGCTGAAGTGTTGTCCGTCATGACATCTGAAGCACCCTTGAGCGTTCAAGTGTCCGAGATTATTTATATGCGCTTTCCAGTCGGTCTTCATCTCGGGGAAAAAATATGTTTGATAGATCTGCTTTACTTCCGCGACCGCTCCCACGACGGATTCATTCTTCGTCGCGAAGACGTCGGGATAACTCGTTCGATAAAAGCTCATCAATTCATTCTCGATCGCGGCCAGAGCCTGGTCATTTGTTTCATAAGCCGCCGAGAGAACGGCGACTGCCTTCGCCTTTACGAACGGTAAAGTGACATCGAGCTTGCCCGCGGTGAGCGATCGGTCGACGGCCGCATTCGGAGAAAGGTAAATGTGGGTCGGGCGATTGTGGCAGTCGATACAATCCATTCGCCTCTTTGCCGACTGCTCGATATCGGTCGGTGACAGCGAAGCATTCCGTGAAACGAACTCAGTGATCTTTCCGTCACGGCCTTTCAAACGCACCCACGGAATATCCTGCCGTCGTTCGTCGGCGGCGATGTACGTGATCTCGTTCGCAACATTCATATGCCAGTGGATTCCGCCGGTCTCGCCCGCCGCCGGACTTCCTCCGCCAGTCTTTATCAACATGCGTGTCTGGTTGAGCGAGTTTGTTTCGTCGTATCCGAAATGATTAAAAACCTTCATCTGTTCGCCGAAGAATTTCTCCGGCCAGTGACACTTCGCACACGTCTCATCCGCCGGGCGCAGATTGTGAAGCGGTGTTTGGATCGGACTATTGTACGTATTGAAGGTCACGGCATAGAGCTGATGCATTCCGTTGAACTTCGACCGGACATACCATTCCGGACCGCCGCCGACGTGGCACTCGACACATCTCACGCGAGCGTGCGGCGACGCATTGTAGGCGACGAACTCGGGCTTCATCACGGCGTGACATTGCTGCCCGCAGAAGGCAACGGACTCGGTGTACTCATAAGCTCGGTAACTCCCGAACGCGCTCAGGAAAAGGAATGCGAACGAAAGCGCTGTGAAGACTAGTACGCGTCGCCGCCGGATCGGATCGTTTAAGTCGAGTATCGGATAAGGCGTGATGTGAGCTTCCGGGTCTCTTCGCCTGCGACGGCGCTCGAGCAACATGCCGAGAAGTACAACCGCGATCCCAAAGCCGAGCACTGAAGGCAGGAGAATGTATGTCACCAGAACCGTGTACGGATTGTCGTCGCCGGACGAAAGCTCGATCAGAACGAGAAGCGCGATGCTGGTAAGACTCGCCGCGGTGATCGCGAGTCCAATGAAGCTTACGTAGTTGCGAAGAAGGCTGGGTTGTTTGCGTGCAGGCTCAAGAGCCGGCTCATCCGAGGGCGTTTCGATATCTTCATTCATAATTGCCATCCAACAATGAAAGCCTGCGACTCCGACCGATAACGCGGATTGGCACCGCCCCGAATCAAACTTCGTTTGAAGATCGAGGGCGGTGCCGACTCACTGCTTGGAGGCGAGTGGGTCAGATCATCACGAAGCAGGCTTTCGAAGTCCCTGCATGTATTCGACGAGCGCCTTCGCATCGTCTGCCGTCATTCCTTTCGGCTCGAAGGCGGGCATGTTGGGCGGCTTTTCGCCCTTCTTGCCTTTCAAGATCGCTTCGATCTGTTCCTCCTGCGGTAGCGCGGGGTTATACAATTTTTCCGCTTTCGGACTGTGGCACATGGCGCACTTTGCTTTGAAGACTTCGGCGGGATCGCTTACCGTGAGAGTCACGGCCGAAACCGGCGTCGTGCGGTAAGAGATCATTAGTGCAAGTACCGGCAATACTAGTGCGAGTGTGGCGAATATTTTAATGCGATTGATCGTCATGAACTTTTATCCTCATTCTGAACTTCCGACAGCGAGACTACTGTCGCTTATCCAGATGGCAACCGTCGTGCCTTCGAAGCGCAATTCCTAAACATTGCAATAGTGCGCTTTACCAAATGTTCCAATACTCGCTTCAACGCCGAGCGAAGAAAATTCCACATCGTTTGCGCGGAATTCTTCGCATGATCAGAACTTGAACCGGTTTCCCTCATGACAGCGACGGCAGTTCGCAAAATTGTCGTCGCCGAAAGCCCTGCGATCGTTGTGACAGGCCGCGCAACTTTTTATACCGGATGGCGCAAGATGCATCGCAGGTTGCGGTGCCGTGACCTGCGATCCGCGCCGGGCTCCTGGCCTGATCGTGTGACAGTCCGAACAGCTCAGGCCTTTTCGCGAATGTTCCGCGTGACTGAAATTCCGCTTGAATGCGACCGACGACTCGGAAGTTCGCGACACGGTTCCCGGCTTGTGACATGTCGAACACGAGCCGATGTTTTTATCCCCGACGATCGTCTGCGGTTGGTGACATTGAAAACAAGTCGTGTGGCCCGCGGCTCTCGATGGAATCGAAAGTCCGACTCCGCGGTTCGTCGGCTTATGACATGTCGCACAATTGGTTTGACGCGCGTGTCGTGAATGATCGAAGACAGCGTTGAAGCTCCGCAGCGGCGGAAATCTTTTGACATCCGTGGCCGTGTGGCAGATCGCACAGATCGGACTCGAATTTCCTTTTGCGAATTCCGCCGAGTGACACGAAGCGCACGGAATGTGCCCCGGCAGTTTCGGTGCCGGGCTGTTGCTGCTTCGGACATGACAGACGAGACACGGCATTCGCGTGTGCTGTTGTGTGTCGTGTCGAAACTTGGAGAAGTCTTGCGCCGACTCGCCAGATGCATTAGCGGACGCGGATGTCGATTCGATGACGTATGAGAGAACGATTACCACGCAAAACATGAACAGCACGGCGCACGTCAAGATCGGCCTGGATCGGCTCGCTAAATTTCCTTGACGTTCTGAGCTCGTTCTCATCGCTATGGTTTACCGCCGGCCTCGATGATCGCCTGGATATGCGACTGCGGGATGGGCCGCGAGCCAAATACGACATGGCACTTCGTACATTGAAACTTCGTGTCCGTCTTTCGCGCTTGAACTTCGAAATTCATCGCTCCGCCGTCGTCAACCGTCGCCGTCACGTGACAAATGCTGCACGAGGTGACGCTTACGCGTTTCGTTTTCGGATCCAAAGTATTTATCGTTCCCACCGTGTGACACGTGTCGCAGCTAAGATCGTTGTGCGCCGTGAATTCGTGACGAAACTTGCCGGAAGAATCGCGCCGCCGCCAGGCATCGAGGATAACGCGCTGTTCGACGCCCATTTGCACCGCGATCTTCGAATCGAAATCCGCGGCCGGCATTTCAGGCTTAAGCTTGTGACAAGAATTACAGTCCGTCGGCGCCGGCAACATTCCACTTTCCTGCGAGTGGCATGTAAAGCATGTTGTGTGGCCGGTCGGCACGGATTTGAAAGTTCCTTTCTTCAACCAAAACGCGTCACCGATCGATGCCGGCGGCGGCGTTATGAACTCATCGGGCGACTCGCCTTGCGGAAATAAATTCGCGTGACAGACTTTGCAGCTCTCCTCGCCGGCCAGGCGAGTTCGAAAGTTCACATTCCGGAACGGCGATAGTTGTGCTCCTGAGGCGGCGACTATCTCGATGTGTTTGTCATGCGGAAAGCCGATCGCGAAATCCGACGAGTACGATGGCTGCTTACCTTTTTTTGAAGTGTCGAAGATCTCTCTCGGATTCGGAAACGGATGACGAGAACTGTCGCGCGGCCCCGGATTCGTATGACAGATCGAGCACACGACCGGCGGCGTTCCGCGAAAAAATTGCTGTCGATGACAACCGATACACGACTCGTGCTGCGGATATTCCGTGATATCGGGGAATGCCGCCGATCCGCTGCGGACCTTGTTCCAATTCGGCGAAGGAAATTTATGACAGGTCGCGCAGACAAGCTGATGAGCCTTCGCGTTATGTGGAAACTCAGAATATTTTTTGGGGACGGCCGGACCGGATGCCGATCGGCGTCGTTGGCCCTGCGAGAAAACCAAAGGCGTGAAATAGACGAACGTGAGCGTCATCAAAAAGACCAGGCTTGCGATCAAAGCACGTACGATCCTGTTCGTATTCGCAGAGCTTGTTCGCATCGTTCGCCTTCCGTCGTCACCGTCTCACTGGCATTCCGGCATCTTATTACTATCTTTAGAATTCGACTGTGACGGCTGTCACATATAGCGGCGGATACAACTGATAATTTGTGTGGAATAATCCGCGCTCACTCCGAGTAACTACACGGTTCACACTGTCGCGATATTCAATCATTTCTGAATCAGTCTGGAATTTCGGCTCGGAGCGGCCCTCGGACTTTGGGCACAACGCTTGCCAACAGCAGCTATGACCTCATGACTATCTATGGCCACAGTTGAAGACAAGCTTCTTAATCAGGTTGCGGCTCCCGAACGAAAGAGAAAGGAACCCTACTTCTCCGCGTTTTTGCGCATCGCATGCTCGGTTCGTGTCGGCGTGATCCTTCTATGTCTGCTCGGCCTCGCGTGTTTGATCGGAATGCTGATCATGCAGCAAAGCGTCGACGGCTTTGAAAATTACTACGCCGCGTTGACGCCGGCCCAACGTCTCCTCTACGGAAAGCTCCAGCTCTTTAATATTTATCACGCGTGGTATTTCAACGCTCTGATCTGCATGGTGTCGATAAGTATCATCCTTGCGTCGATCGATCGATTCCCGAAGACTTGGAAATACATATCGAAACCGCAAGTCATCGTTCCGATCCGATGGCTCGAGCAACAAAAGATTTCTACGAAAATAGAATCCGAAGACGGCGCCGATCTCCAGCCGAAGATCGAATCCCTTCTGAAAAAATACGGTTGGAAGAAAATCCGTCTGTCGACGAAAGGCGGATCGACTTATATCTTTGGACAATCCGGTGTTTGGAACCGGTTCGGTGCATACGCCGTTCACGTCGCGTTGCTGACGATCTTCCTCGGTGGATTTCTGACAGCTCAATTCGGGGCGACCGGCAATCTTCCGCTCGCACCGGGCGAATCTTCAAACCTGATCCGCGAAACGGTCGTCGATCTCGATCACGTGACCGAAGTCACAAAACAACTCCCGTTCGAAGTCACATTCAACGACATCGAGCAGAAACTTATTCGCAAAGAAGGTTCGCTGAGTGCCTCGAACACATTGGATTGGATCACGCGTTTTACGATCAAGGACGCAGGCGAGACGTCGGAAGGCATCGCACAGATGAATCGCCCGTTCGACTATCGAGGCTACAGATTTTTTCAGGCGAGTTTTGTATCGACGGGACGTGCACGGAACATCAACATCACCGCGACGCCGGCCGATGGTTCAGCGCCGATCGATCTGAGCATCGCGCGTGACGGCACCGTTAAACTTCCCGATGGAACCGCGATACGCTTCGCCGAGTTTCGCGGAAAGTTCAATGTCGGCCCCGAGGACACATCGGAAGATACGAGCTCGTATCCAAATCCCGCCGCCGTGCTCGAAGTCGTTCCGCCGGGCGGCACGGTTCAGACCGCGTACGCATTCGGCCCGGCGATGGCGAACATTCCGATCGCCGGTAAACCAGTCGGCGGCTACACATACCGTCTGACCGCTTTTGAAAAAGTGTCGGACCGTCACATTCTTTCGGTCCAGCGGGATCCGGGTTCGAACGTCGTGTACGTCGGTTTCGTGCTTCTATTCTTTACGCTCGTCGCTGTCTTCTTCTTTTCGCACCAGCGTGTCTGGGTGGCGATCGAGCAGGATGACGATCGCCGCGTCATCATCGCTGCCGCAAATACGAACCGGAGCCAGAACGCTTTGGAAGATAAGTTTCGTAAGTTCGTTGCCGAGCTTCAAACCGCAAGTCAGGAGAATGCCGCATGAATCAGGAAATATTAAACACGCCGCTCGTGATCGCAGAACCGACCGGCGCCATTGATCGATACGTGTCTTTCTTGCCCGCTGCGATCGCGGTTGGCGGAGCGATTTTGCTCGCCGCGGCTCGTTTGAATTTTGGCGGTGACCGGTTCGTCTCCGACGGTGCGCTGATGATGCTGGCTCTTGCGTCATACCTCATCGCCGCCGTTTTTTATCTGACGAATTTTTACGCGCCGTTCCGACTCGCCGAACGACTCGGACTTTGGGCTGCGACGCTCGGTGTCTTCTTTAATCTCTCGAGTTGGCTTGTCCGATGGATCTCGGCGTACGACCGCGAGCTCGACATATTTATCGGCCAGGGCCGTTCGGCGGCGGATATGCCTTGGGCATTTCGTTACGTGCCGTTCGCAAATCTCTACGATCTCAGTCTCGCGTTCGCGCTCGGAGCGGGGATCACGACTCTTCTGATCATGCGACGTCCGCATTTTAGACTGATCGCGGCTCTCTCGCTTCCGCTTGCGGCGATCATCCTAACGCTTGCTAGATTTATCGGAAGCGAGTTCATCGATCTTCCTCCGGTCCTGGATTCTTACTGGCGGCCGATTCACGTCGGGATCGCGTCGATGAGCTACGGCATTGCGCTCGTATGCTTCGCCGTCGCGGTGCTCTACCTCGTAAAGGACGGGCTAAAGATCGAGAAGATGGCGATCTGGACGAGCTTCTTCGCGCTTTTCGTTTTTGCGACGATCAGCAAGTTCAGCATCTTCGCACCCGCAACATTCGGAACTTATACCGCTTCGACTTTTGTCGGAGAATCGCGTATGTCACTCGCGCTCCGGGCCGACGTCCCGTATGTCGGATGGCTTATCGTTGCGGCCGCCATGCTCCTCGCCTTGGGGTCGATCGGGTTCGTGAAAGATTTGAACGAGAGTGATGGCAGTTGGTGCCGCGCCGGACACTGGCTTTTGCGCGGAGCTCTCGTGATCCAGGCTGCCGGAATCGGCATGCTTGTCTATCAGGTGAAGAACATCTCAAACGTTCTCGCACAGATCGATCCGCGACAGTACGAACGATTTGCCGTCTGGATGCTGCAGCAGGAAAGCGTTCCGCAGGTTCAGATAAAACAGATCCCGACATCGCAACTGTTGCAGATGTCGAGCGACTGGGTCGCGCAGAACGGATCGCAGCTTCATTTAAGCCTGAACGCGAATCCCGTCGAGCTCGCGGCGCTGATCACCGCATTTGCCGCCACGTTCTTTGTCGTACTTTTCAGCTTCAAGACGGAATCGCTGCGAGCCGCGCTGCCGTCCGGCGAGAAGCTCGACGGACTGATGTACAAACTTGCCGGCGTTACATTCGCCGGCCTGGCGCTTCTTTTGATGACCGGTGCCGTCTGGGCGAACGAATCGTGGGGACGCTATTGGGGCTGGGATGCAAAGGAAGTCGGAGCCCTCGTGGCGTGGCTGACGTACGCCGGATTTTTACATTCGCGGATCGCTTACGGCTGGAAAGGACGCCACTCGGCTTACTTCGCCGTCGTCGCGTTCCTGTTCATTATCTTTACCTATCTCGGAGTGAGTTATCTTTTGCCCGGACTGCACTCTTACGCATAAAGTCATGACCAAAGAAAATATTCTGTTCATCGTGATCGGCCTGCTTGGCGGATTTATCGTCGGATTCTTCTTCGCAAATTCCGTTAATCAGGGTGCGATGCTCACCGCTGCACCGGCCGTAACGCAAGCGGCTGCCGGCGGAACTCTTCCATCCGGACATCCGGCGATCGGCGACGGGAATTCCGGCGGCGGTGCGATCCCGGAAGTCCAGGCAGCGATCGAAAAGGCGCGGCAGAATCCGAACGACTTTGAAGCTCAAGTCAAAGCGGCCGAGCTCTATTATCAGATCCAGCGATTCGAAGGCTCGATTGAATTCCTCAAGCGTGCTGCGGAGCTGCAGCCGGATAATTACGAAGTGATGGTGAATCTCGGTAACGCATATTTCGATTCCGCAAAGTATGAAGACGCGGAAAAGGTTTACGCCAGGGCCGTCGCCAAAAAGCCGGACGATCTAAATGTAAAAACGGATCTCGGATTAACGTTCGTATTTCGAGATAATCCCGACTACGATCGCGCGATCCGTGAATTCAACGAGGTCCTCGACGTAGATCCCGGCCACGTTCAGGCGCTCCAAAATCTCACCGTTGCCTATACAAAGAAATCGGACAAAGTAAATGCGTCAACAACCGTCGCCCGTCTTGAAAAAGCGGACGCCGGCAACGACGCGCTGACGAAATTAAAAGAAGAGATACAGAAGATCGTCGTGAAGTAGATCTGAGCAGCGATGTTTAGCGATCGCAGAAAAGAGGCTGGGCTCCGGCGGCGGTGATACGAACTTCGGATGACATCCGTCCCGTCATCGATGTGATCTTGATCCGAAATATCGCCTCGACATTTTTTCGGATCCAGTCATTCGACCATTTGATCGCGAGTGCCGGCATGAAGCTGGGATTCTTCTTGCGAATAAGATCGACCGCAGATTCGCGCTCCCTCGGATCCGCGATCTTATATGCCTCGCCGGTGACGATAACGCTCTTCCACATCGAATTCGAAAGGAACTCTTCGACCTGAAGGCAGATCTTCGGATTCGTATTCATCGCCTCCGACTTCTTGCCCGCTGTCGTGTAAATAAAAATTTGATCGCCGTCGTACGCGAAGTAGATCGGCACAACATACGGCTGGTCGGCTTCGGAGCATGCGAGATGACCGTAGCCGATCCGTCGAAGCAGATCGTACATCTCGTCATCCCGCATCTCTAATATCTCGATCATGCTGATTTCCAGGTGCCAAACATTTTGGAATGTGTTGCAGTCATCGGCTGAAGTTTAGGCTGTTTCGCTTTCTTCTCCAGGACTGGTGCGGGATGTGAAACCATGACCGGCAAGACGCCCATCATTCCCATAAAGACCATGCCGAATGCGATGAATCCGAACACGACCGCGGTAAGCTGCGTGAAAACGCCGGCTGCAAAAAGCAGCAGCGCCGCAGCACCTATAACTCCCCAAGTCATCCAGTAAATTTTGACGAGCATCTTGATTTCTCCTTTGAATGAAGGCTTCGAGCGGCTGAGACTCCGCCTGACGTCAATCCAATTTGCAACCGTCATACCAACGACAAGTGCCGATGTTTACTGGGTCTGGCTGATATCGGTATGTGAGAATTTTCGCGATTGTCGGAACAGCGTGCGGGATTTTTCGTGCTTGTTTACTAAGAAATAATTCTTCAGTGAATAATTAAAAGCAAAGTGGGCGTGACGAATGCGATCCCCCGAACCGTTCCGAAACTATCCATTTAAACCTTTTCACTATCCACTGAAGAAAACCAAATCTGTTCAGGCAGCAGAACAAAGGCCAGGGGTTTCCAGACCTTGTATCGGTCCGTATCGATCACGGATCTTTCGAGCCATTCCGAACATCGCGTCGCCCTCAAAATCATCCAGCGTCTCGTCCCAGAAGCCGTAATGAAAAAATACCGGACCGGTGTATCGCTCGCTGATCGCCCACTCGATCGTGTGTTGATAGACCGTCGCGGGTTCTTGCTCCGTTATCTCCGCCGCGATGTTCGCCGCCGCGACACGACCCTGCCTCATTGCCATGTATCCGAATTTTGGACCAGCCATCGCCGTGATGTCGCCGGCTGCGTAGACATGCTCGACGCCTTCGACTTGCATCAGCGAGTTCACGTTTGCGAAGCCGGAGATATCCGTGACATGGCCCGCACTCTTTAACGATAACTGCCCTCCGAACGGCGGAACCAGCATCAAGAGATCGTGTTCGATGACAGAGCCCGTCCGCGATTTGATGCGATCGCTCTCAACGACATCGACTTCAAAGTCGGTGATAAGCTCGACGCCTTTTTGACGGAATTCTTCTTCGATATTTCTGAAGAGGTTTGCTCCGGCAAACGCTTCCTGAAGAGAGCCCGGAAAGACCGCCTTCACTCGAACTTTACCGGCTTTGATACTGTCTGCGAATGCGTCAGCCAGCGCGAGCGCGGATTCGCAAACCGGCACCGGCAATGATGCACCGCTGCAAAGTCCGACAACGATCGTTCCCGTCTCGAATTCCGAGATCGCTTTCTTGAACCTTTCGGCGCCTTCGATGCTCAAAAGTTGATGCGCATATTCCGCGAGACCTCGCACCGAACTCGTCTCGAGACGGCGACCGACCGCGAAGAGCAGATAATCGTAGTCGATCGAGTACGTCATCCGATCCCCGGCCACGCTTACTTTTCGGGCGCTGGTATTGATCGACTCAACCTCGCCGTGAATAAACCGGACTCCACGCTCTGCGAGCATGCTCACCAGATCGAAGCGAATGATGTCAAAATCCAAACTGCCGAATATGCACGGGATGATCGCGGGATAAAAAGTAAATTCGGAACTCTTCGAGACGAGTATTATTTCGTCATCGCCGAGCCGCGACATGAGCTCCTGGGCCGCAGTGATCGCAGCGAAGCCGCCGCCGAGTATCAAAACTCTTGCCATCTTGTTCTCCTTCTATTTGTTTCGCACGACGAGGACCGAGCACGGAGCCGAGTGAACTACCGAATCCGAAACGGATCCGAGCGCGAGACGTCCGAGAAATCCACGGCCGTGCGATCCGACGATGATCAGATCTGCTCCCCAATCTTTCGCGAAACGCGGGATAAAGGACTCAGGATTTTCCATCTCTGTCTCGATCGTGATCTTGACCTGACATTCGGATCTCACGTCGCTCAAGATCTCACGCGCTTTCTTCGCGACATCGCTGGTGCGATTCCGTGCAAACTCGTTGAGCTTTTGATAGCAGTCCGAGGACATGGCCATCGGCTCAGCGACAATGGGTATTTGGGCTTCATAAACTGAAACGATCGCTACCTCGGTCGCCATGCCTGACTCAATATATTTCTTGCACGCCTCGACGGCGGCTGCGCTGAACTTCGAACCATCGGTTGCGAGTAGGATCTTCATGATGAAACTCCTCCTTACTTGAGATATGTGTAATGCCTGCGGAACACGGCTACGCTTTAGCAAACGCTTGTGCACTCGCGAAGCATTCGTGCAACGCACGTGCCGCCGAGACTAAGTTAGAGAAACCTGATTTTTGTTGTAGTTAATCGAAGTTGACGGACGCCCGGCGGTCCCGACTGCGCGAGATTATTCGCAGGACTCGAAAATTTTCGATTGCCGAATACCTCGCGCAAGATCGCGGAGACTGATTTCCGTATGTTCTAATCCGACTTCTTGGCCGACCAGGGACGCAAGTCATCGAGGTGGCGGAGGCGGATCAGGAGTGTTGGTGTTTTGGTTAGATGGTTTTGGAAGATCTCTGTACTTCATCGATATGTTTTCCGTATCGACAATTTCCCACTGTCTCAGCACCCAGCCGGTCCTGAGTTGCCATTCGGTGCGAATCTGCCCGGCCAGGTAACGCTGGTTTCTGGCACGCGGCGCCGAAGCAGTTTTGATGTCCAGCACGATCGTCGCATGAGTACCTTCGATCTTTTTATCAACGATCGCGATCTCTTTCGGCTCGTTTTCGGCGAAGCTCCAGGTGATCGATTGAGACGTTCCGTTCTCCGCGGGAACCTCTGCAACCCATGAGTTGTTTATTCGCTCGCGGATGAGAACATCGGTGAGTTGGGGAATGTCGGTTGAATCCGAACCTGTCGAACTCTGTTGCGGCGATGAAGGCGCGCACGAACAAACGAGCAGGAAAGCTAATCCCACGATTAATGAAAGTAAGAAAATCTTAAATGACATATTCGTGCGTCCAAATTCTTCTTTGCGTCTTGGCGTCTTTGCGTGAACATTGGATTTTCACGCAAAGACGCTAAAACGCAAAGATCTACTCACCCGCATAACTGATCTCCATTCGCCGTATGTGCAGACCCGCGAGAAAAAGCACGACGCCGGTGAACAGAAGCAGGCTCGGTACGGAGATCCACGCGGGCGTCGGTTCAACCAGCACAGCGAGCGGACCGTCGGACATCGAGACCGGCACGAGCGATTGCAAATAATGGATCACGCTCAACTTCTTCAGCCCCGGTGGCAGTAGAAAGTTTATCCACTCCCAACCGTAAAGCAGCAAGCCGGGGATTATCGGGTTGCGGAAAAATAATCCGACGATCAGAAAGACCGCACTGTAACCGATACACGCGAGGATCGTCACTCCGAGATACGCCAGCAACTGACTCGTACCGGCGCCATTGAAAAAGTATGCCTTCGACTCCGAAGGAAAGATCCCGAAGTAAAATATCAACATCGAGCCTGCCGTCGTGATGCTGAACAAGACGATCGTCGCGATAAGTCCCGACAGGTATTTTCCGACGACAAGTACCTCGCGTCTGACCGGAGAGAGAAAATAATAGTGCAAGCTTCTGTCGACGATCTCGCCTCGAAACAGATTCATCGCAACCCACGCGCAACCGAAGAAGACAAGCGTGCGCAGGATCAGACCACCGTACACGCCGGCGTACACCTGGCTCAGCATCCCGAAGTTCCGCATCTCATCGGTGTCGGGCGTAAAGATCGCGAGAGCCGCCATCATCACAAGCGGCAAACCCGCGATCGGATAAAGAAGCAGCGCCCGCCGACTAAAGAAATTCTTTTTGATCTCTAGGCCGAGGATCGCAATCGTCTGACGCGTCCACAACGACCACGACGTCGCTTTTGTAGGATTTACATTAATTGCGTCGGTTACCATTTTTTAATTTATGAACTGCGTACATTTTCTTTGCTGGTCGCGTAGCGATCGTATGCATTTAGCCGTAGCACTTCAGGCCACGGTAAGCTCGAACACGAAATCTCATCGCGGAGCGACGACTGATTCAATCGTCGCTACGCGACGCGGTTCAAACACTCCTCTCCGTGGCCTGAACGGCCACGGCTAAATGCAATGGACCGCTCACGCGGCCAAAACGGTGATTCTTCACTGCGCATTCCCTCCATCCGACGTGATCAAATATTGATACACCGCATTGAGATCGTCATCGACCGGAGCAACTGATTCGATCTGGATCTTTTGTTCCGTGACCAGTCTGTTCAGCAGCAGATAGAAATCGTCCGGTCGGCGTGTCTTCACAAACAGGCCTTTCCGATCATCGTTGATGCGCGCCTCGACGGTGTGCTCATGCTCGAACAGACGAGCGGCCAATGTCTGCGGCCGGTCGCATCGGATAAGGATCTGGATCGGATGCTCATCGATCTCATCACGCACGCCGTGGACTTCACCTTCCGCGACGACGTAACCGTTGTGCAGGAGCACAACGCTGTCCGACATCATGTCGACCTCGTGCAAAATATGACTTGAGATGATGAGAAACATCCCCGCATCGGCAAGTGCGCGAAACAGTCGGATTATCTCCGCCCGCGCCATTGGATCGAGTCCATTCAGCGGCTCGTCGAGGACAAGCACCGATGGATTGTGCGCGATGGATTGCGCGAGCCGCACGCGTTGTCGCATTCCCTTACTGAACGCAGAGATCCTTCGATCTGCAGCTTCAGTCAAGGACACTCGCTCGAGAGCGGCTTGCGTGAGATCGCCGGCTTCTTTCTTCGTGTATCCGTGAACGCGGAGATAGAACTCGATAAACTCGCGTGCCGTCGCACCGCGCGGGAACGAATCGAACTGCGAACAGTAACCGAGCTTTTGAAAGATCTCTTCCGGCTCGCTGGGCGATATCCCGAGAACACTGATTCGACCACTCGACGGTCGCAACAGTCCCGTCATCAGATTCATCAGCGTCGTTTTTCCGGAACCGTTCGGTCCCACGAGACTCGTGATGCCAGGAGCGATCTGCAGATTCACACGGTTCACGCCGAGGACTTCGTCGTAAAATTTCGAGACGTCTTCGAACACGATCGATGTTGCGAATTGTGATGTCGAAGTCGTCACTTGATCACCTCGTAAGCCCTGACCTTATACGACAGCAACCAAACACAAATCGCGCAAACGATCCCGACAACTAACCACGACGCCCACAGCGGCGGCTCCAAAAGTGCGATATTGAAAAATTGTTTATCGTAGATCGGGTTGGTAACGGTTCCCTGAATCGATCCGGTCTGTCGCTCGAAAAGTCCGAACAGTCCGCGCCAGATACTGTTCATCGTCGCCCACAAACTGATCAGATGTCCCGCACGCGTGAGGAAAAGGTTATTGATTATCTCGCCGAACGCGCTCGGAACGAAGAACAGTCCGATGAGTGCGCCGCTTGCTACCACGCGCCATTTCACGAGTGACGAGACGGCGAGGGCCAACAACGAAAGCAGGATGATCCACGCCATCGATCCGGCAAAGATCGCCCACGCCATCCAAAGGTTCGACCACAGCCAGCCGACGCCGGCGAGTGAGGCCTGGAATATAAAGATCAGCAGGCCCGGAACCCACGTCATCATCGACAGCAGGAATGCGATAACCATCATCTTGCCGAGAACATATTCGGTACGGGAGAGCGGGCGTGATAAATAAAGCGGCAGAGCATTGTTCGAGAGATCGCGCGAGATCAGCGGCGGTGCGACGAGCACCGTCAGGATAAATGCGAATCCACCCTGCACCTCGAGGAAAGTTCTAAAGAACGAATTGTCGATCGGCAGCAATTCCTGAATATTTATCTGCAGCAGCGCGAGAGCGTTCACGTTGTGATGGAGATACACCAGGATCGTCGCGATGAGCGGATAGATAAAGCACAGGATAAATATCGTCGTAAATAATTTCGACTTAAAAACTTCGCGCAGTGCATACCGCGGTATGACGAGAAACCGCGATAACGGAGTGTGCGACTCGCCTTCGTACGCGCCGTACAGATGTTCGTATACGGCCATTACGCTGCCCTCCCGTTTCCGTTCTCCATCGCCTTGAGGAAAATATCTTCGAGCGAATCGCGCTTGAAATTGAGACGTCGGATCTGCACGCCATGCTCGAGCGCGAGGCGATACAGATCGCTGATCTCGGTTGTCTCCTGCATGATCACTTTTATTCGCCGCTCACCTGAAAGAGCGTACTCGCATCCGAGCGCGCCGATCGCTTCGACAAACGCAGCTCGATTTCCGGACCGTGTTTCGAGCTCGATGAATTTACGATTCGCCTTGCGCTCCTCTTCGAGATTGCAGTTCGCCGCGATGTAACCGTCCTTCAGCACGAGGATCTCGTCGCAGCATTCCTCGACATCGCGCAGCAGATGCGATGACAAGAGTATTCGCGCCCGACCGCCGTCGCGGATCTGACGTATCAGCGAGATCATGCGGCTGCGCGTTGGCGGATCGAGACCATTTGTCGGCTCGTCTAAGATGATGAGTTTTGGACCGTGCACGATCGCCTGCGCTAGTTTCGCGAGTTGTTTCATCCCGAGCGAGTAGCTGTCGACCGGTCGATAACGCGCTTCGCCCAAGCCGACATAAAAAAGCGCTTCGTGTGCACGCTCGAGCGCATGCTTTGCGGGAATTCCGGAAAGCTCGGCCATGAGACGCACGAAGTGGACGCACGACATTTTTGCGATGAACGAGTCGCGCTCCGGCATGTATCCGACGGCCGCACGCACCTGCTTTGCATCGCGTGTGATGTCTTGTCCGAAGATGTGTGCGGTCCCTGAAGTCGGCGGATGAAATCCGAGAAGAGTGTGAATCAGCGTCGTCTTGCCCGCGCCATTCGGTCCCAGCAATCCGATCGCGCGCCCGTTGAGAACACCGTCCAGTGATTTCAGGATCGGACGCTTCCCGAAGGTGACGCTTAGTTTTTCGAGTTCGATGACAGATGTCATGGTGCTATCACGATACCCTCTTGTCGCCAACGGCGACGAACATTAAAGCCTAGGGTGGAATGAGCAAAGCGAATGGAACCCTAGGTACCCGTCGAAATGGATTGCGACCCTGTAGGGGTCGAACAATTGTTGCTCGCCTTCAGCGAGCAAAAATCCCGTCTTCGCACCTAGGGTTCCGGCCTTGTCGGCCTTCACCCTAGGCTTTAATGTTCGTCGCCTTTGGCGACAAGACGTTCCTATTCCTTCAATGTTGTTCGCCGTGGCGACGGGTTATATGGCCAACTCTTTCTCATCCTACGAAAAAACCGACGGACTCAAAATCGTCCGTCGGTATTCACTTTAAATTGAGTTGGTTCTACTCATTCTTCTTCTGTACGTCCTTGTCGCCCAATGCGTTCATTAAAATATGCTGCATCGCGAACGAATTCGGGAGACCGATGAGACTTGCCGGACTAAGTCCGAACGCACCGCCTTCAGTGTTCGCGGCGAGCGTGATGCGATCGCCTTGTGCGTAAGCATAAACCAAAGTCGGAGGCGCGTTCGCGTCGATCGAGGCGAGCTTCTGTGCTTCCTGATCGCCGCCGGCATTCTTCAATCTCTCTGCAAGCGGTCCCATGAGCGGAGCCAGATCGTGATACATGATAGCCGAGAAATTCGTGTTGCCATCCTGCGGCAGCGTGCTCATGAATCTTGACGAGTGCACAAGTGTGTTACCCGCTTCGCGATTACTGATCGACTGTTCGAGCAAGGCACGGCTCGGAGCAGCGACGAGATAACCGTTCGCGTAAGTGTAATGCACTTCGAGTCCCATGTCCGACTTGATCGAATAGTACGTGCGATCGCCCACCGCGGAATTCTCGAGCGTGAGTTTTCCTTTGCCGTGCAGCATCGAAAACTGATTCAGCTTTTCGATCGACCGCTCAAACGTATTCTGCAATTTCGCCTGGTCATAAACTTCGAGGATCACTTTCCACGACGGCGTCGGAAGGATCGGCCCGTCGATCGCGAATGCAAACTCACCGCCGAGCGGAGCCGCGAAGTCGTTTCGGATACTGAAGCCTTGCGACTTTTCGATCTCTGCCATCTGGTGACGAACATCCGGCTGGACCGTCTCCATGAATCCGAGAAGATCATCGACCAGCAGCGCCGGTTCTTTCACGACAAACGCGGTCGCGACATTCGCATTTGGCGAGATGAAATCCAACGCACCCATCGAGCCCGGAGCTGCGAGCCACGACGCGACGCCGTGATTCGATTCGCCGAACGTCAGTGCGGCCTGGCTGAGCGTTCTTCCGTTCACATCCTTCTGCTCGGCTACGAAATGACGCAGGCTCATGACGCCGAGCTGCTTGAAACCTTCGAGGCGGCGGCTCGCATCGGGTGACGTGTCTTTGGTCATCACCTGCGACATGATCTTTTCGAGATCGGCCGCGACAACGATTCCCGCACCGTCCTTGTAGACGTCGTTGATGCGTTGGTGGAATGAAGAATTCGCAAAACGATTCGTATCGGGGGTCTGCAACGTCGCTTCAAATCCACGCAGACTTTCGATCTGCGGCGACGCGGCAAAAACGTTGTCGTGGATCCAGACAAAGAGTTCAGGATTCGACGCGACATTCTTCGCGGGAGCATTCGCGACTTTCGCGGTCAGCGGATCGTCAACGAAGCGGAGACTCGGAGCACCGCCGGATTCTTTCGCAACTCGCGCGAGTTCTCCATCGACATAAGTGCGGAAGCTTGCCGCATCCTTAACCTCGCCCAGGACGAGAATACTGCCGGGCTCGCCCTTTGCATCCATGCTCGCACTGATAACGATCTCGTCGCCGAGGCGTGAGCCGAACTCCTGAATTCGATTCATCGTCTGATCGTTCAATCCGAGTCCATCGCCTCGATTACCTTTCCACCACTCGGCGAGCGCCGGGTTCTGCTTGATCCGCTCCTGCATGATGCGCTGCGATTCTGCAAGCGTTTCGCTCAGATTCGGAAGGGCCGCATAAAAGACGGTGCTCTCAGGTACGAGATCAACAAATTTTGAAGTGTAACGGACGCCAGGACGCGGCACTTGATTCACGTCGTGTCGAAGCTTTGCCAGATCTGCAACGAGGTTCGTGTAACGCGAAGCGTTGCGGCTCCATGCGACGTTTTGCTCCACCGACGTCTTATTCAAATTAGCACTCGTCGTCGTCTGATCGCCGGGAAGTAATGTTTCGTCCTTGCCGCCGTGATTGACTTTCACTTCGCCTTCGACAACCGAGACGCGAGAACCTTTCGTTCCGCTCTCGACTCCGAAGATCGTTCCTTTTACAGAGACGAGCGAGTCGGGCGTCTGAACATAAAGTCGGCCGTTATGCTGCTTCGCGGCTTCGACGATCACGTCGCCGCGATCGAGCTTGATCGTCACGCCGCGCATATTTTCGGAAACTGAAAACTCCGAACGCTCACGCATCTCAACGGTCGAACCGTCGGCGAGTCGCATCACGGCATTCGAATCTTTTGCCGTGCGAACGCGTTCTCCTTTCTGGATCTGTTCGCCTGCTGAGAGCTGGCGGCTCTCGGAATCGGAAACGACGTATACGGATCCGTTCGCGCTGTCGAGCGTCGCAGCAAGTGTGCGACCCGACAGATCGAGACGCTCATACATGAACATTCCCGCCAGTCCGAGACAGACGATAAGTCCGGCGGCGATACTCACGCGTGCGATCTTCGCAGTTGCCCATCGCTTTGCAGCCGGTCGCACGTCGCGACGCGAATGCGTTCGAGGAATGTAGGTCGCCGACTTCGTAGCAACGAACGCTTTTTGCGCTTTGATCTCGCGCCTGCACGGCACGCACTCGTTGGAATGATCTTCCAGGAGGAGCTTGCGGGCCGGGGAAAGTTTGCCATCGAGATACGCGGGAATGAGCGACTGAAAATCGTCGCAGCCGTGGATGTGTTCGGTAGAGTTCATAATAGTATTTGCCGTTGCTTGCTTATTGACTTGGGCCCAGACGCGGGCCGCGGACTGATCGATGATCGACGGATCGATCTCTTCATCGCGTATATTCCGCGTTGCGTTGTCGATGATCGCGTCCAATTCTTGCTTATTCTTTTTCATGATGCTTCTCCAGATAACTACCGATCTCTTTGCGGAGCCGTGTCCGTGCTCGATGCAATGTCACGGCGACGACCATTTGCGACGTCCCTAAAACTTCTGCGATTCGGCCGTTGTCATATCCTTCGTAATAGCGAAGCACGAACGCAGTCGCCGCCCGTCCTTCGAGTTTTGCGATCGCGTTGCGGACAAGCTCGCGGAGCTCCGTATCGACCAGATCATCTTCGGCGGTCGGCGTCTTTGATGTTTGATCAAAATCGACAACGTCCAGGGAAACGGAGTTGGCGCGTTTACGCTGCCTGAGCAGATCGAGCGACGCATTGATCGCCGATCTATACAAAAAATTTCGCGGGCTCGGCGAAAGATCCCGCTGCTCCCAGCCCGGAGTGAGCCGGACGAAAACAGTCTGCAGCACGTCTTCCGCGTCGCTTTGACTTCCCGTTATGCGGTACGCGACTCGAAACATGCCTTTATAATGATTGCGAAAAAGAGCGCCGAGGTCGTCAGCTTCGCCGGTTCCGTCCTGAAAAGCAGGACTCTCTACGGGATCTATTAAATCGCCGGCGAATAGCGTGTTGGCGGCGGTTTGGCTCACGTTCGTCTCCTTTGAATCGTCATCTACACCCATATAAACGTTTGCCGCACGGGATTATTAACAAGAAAGGGAATTATATTTTCACACGCGTTGAAAGACTATGGGTAGCTGACGGCGGATGCGACTGGACCGCAGGCATCCCTGCCTGCGACGCCGTGGCTTCGGCGGCGTCAAACGATCATGATTCGGCAAGACAGAGGCTGACATCGACCGAAGCGGCCGATGTTGCAGGCAGGGGTGCCTGTGGTCCAGTCCGTTGCCGGCGCCGCTCTGAACGTTATTTCAGCGACAGGAGCTTGATGCTTCCGGTCAGACCGGATGGAAGCACTTGGATCTTATCCATATCCTGCGCCTGGAAGCGCTCGCCGTAGCGAAGGTTTAGCAGTTTGTAGTCCGGAAGTTTGTGGCCGGCCATGTAGTTGAGCGCGGTGTTTCCGACGACGATGCGAATGGAATTCTTTCCGGGCCGAAGCAGCGAAGTGACGTCCAATCGATACGGCGGAGACCATAGCGAACCGGCGCGCTGATCGTTGATATAGATGACGGCCGCCTCGCGCACCGGAGGATCGAGAAACGTCTGCATCCCGTTGCGAGGCGTTTGAACCGGAAGCTCAACTGATTCGCCGAGAT
This sequence comes from Acidobacteriota bacterium, assembly GCA_003223025.1. Lineage (GTDB taxonomy): Bacteria > Acidobacteriota > Blastocatellia > Pyrinomonadales > Pyrinomonadaceae > OLB17. The sequence continues at coordinate 90,298 of QHXR01000024.1, read as the reverse complement.
CGAGTGCGACCACCTTTCCGGCTTTCAAAAACTCGTTCGAGATGTCGACACTTTTTTCATACGAAGCGGTGCCCGAGAAGTAACGCGTTGATTCATCATCGGCCCACGACCCGAGTTTCGACATCTGAACAGGAGACTGTGAGCCTATCGATACGGACCAGTCGGAATTCAGATCGATCGACGACGCAGTTTCAGAATACGCGATCGTGTTCGGGAGCGAACTCTTCTTCGTGAACACGACGACATACGAACGGTAAGGCTCGAAGGTTAAAGGAATCACCGCCCCTTTAACGGCATTGACGATCGCGCGCTCCGGTCGACCTGTGATAGCGTCCCATATCTCAGGTTCGCCGCTGGTCCAAAAAGCGATCTGAACTTTTCGAGTTTGGTTCGAAGTATTCGCGACAAAATAAATATCTGCGTCAGCAGTCCTTCGATGTACCACACCAAAATCTTTTCCCGAGGGAAAGATCGATGTGTCGGGTTGGAGCAGTCCGTTCAATGCCGGACCGATCTCGTCGTCATTGCGAACAAGCTTCACCGAAATGTTCGAGCTGCTAAACAAGCGGCCAGTGATCTCTTTCAATTCCGTCTGTTCTTTCTCCGTCGCTTGAGCTCCCGGAACGACGGAAGGCGTGCGGCGCGTCGCGACGATTTTACCGCCACTCTTCACGAACGCATCAAGTTTTCGAATCGACTCGATCGGCATCCGTTCGATGTTCGGCAGAACGACGATCTTATGCGTTCCGAGAACATCGACGGCGTTGTCGGCGAGCATTCCGTCGTCGAAGAAATCGAGATTGTATCCGGCGTCAAAGATCGCCGGCATCAACTTGTCGCCGACAAGCTCGCGCTCAGCATCGATCAAGTGAACCTTTCCCGCGGTGAAGTTGGCATACGCGTCAGCATTCGGCAAATAGAGCGCGATGTCGTTTTGCGGTTTGCCCTGACGCATCAGGTAGCTCATCCGCTGTAGATATTTCGCAAGATCGGGCATCACGATCCACCACGGATTTTGTTCCGAATACGCACCCGACGCGTAAAATCTCCAGCCCGGATATTCGACACCCGGCGCAGTATAACCCCAGCCGTGACCGATGAGTTGATTGATGCCCTGAAGAAAATGAATGTCGGCTTCGGCCTTCAGATCGAGCGGCGTTGCGCGAAAAACCGGTGAATGATTCCACGTCCACGTCTCGGACGACGTGATGTTTCGACCGTAGATGTGATTTGCCGACGACGCCCATCTCGCCGCTCGAACGACTTTCCATTGCGCACCTTCGCCGTCTGAGATGTCGGCCCACTTGTTGCTCGAGATCGCCGCCGGTGGAATACCGTAACCCTGAATCCGAAAGCGAGTTCCATTCGCCTTCGACCATGCCTGCATCGGCATCATGAAACGCTCGTTGAAAAGCTCCGTGATCGTTCGTCCCCAGTCGTATCGAATGTCCGCTGTCTTCGGACCGATGTCGCCGACGAGCGCGGGAAGATATGGTTTGATGTCGTATCCGCGCCGACGTTTGAACTCGGCGACGAGATCGTCGGTCCAATCCTGATTGTAAACTTCGAGGCTGTCGCAGAAGACCGAGTACGGAACATGCGAGCGATCGAACGCGGAGAATAATCTGTCACCCGTGTTCTTCAGATAACTATCTACCGACGGCCTGTCGAGATGATTCAAAACGTAACCTTCCGCACCGAACGCCGGACGCTTCACCTGCATCCCGCTTTTGCCCGCGATGAAGAACATCACTTCGGAGTCAGGCTGCGAAGCCGTCGATAGAAAAACATTTCCGTCGCGAATGTCCGTCAGCTCCGTTGTTTGACCGATCGAGTTTCCATTCGGATGCGCGAGAAATACTGCAATCAATTTCTCGGCGTGGATCATTGATGGGGTCGGAATTCGCATCACATCCGGCCCGATCTTCACACGTTCGACGCGGAGCTGTCCGGCCGCTTCCGCGATGGGCGTCTTTGCTCCGCCGAACGACCATCCGCTGCCGAGCGTGAGATCGAATCTCATTCCGAGCTCATTCGCTTTGTCGGATGCGAACCGAAGCATCTCGAGAAACTCGTCGGACAAGTACGCGAGATTCTTGATACCGGCCGCCGCGTCGTCGGGCAACAGCGGATAGACGGGCTGAACCTCCACACCGCCGATCCCGCCGTCCTTCATCGTGCGCAACTCGCGCTCGATCTCGGCCTTCGTAACCGACGGACCAAACCACCACCACCGCATCATGATCCGTGCGTCGTCGGGCGGCGTCGCGAAATTGCGTCGGAGCTCGTCGACGGTCTGGGCCGAGGCACTCATGCAAAGCGCCGCCAAAATGATCGAGCAAATAAAAAACTTTTTTAGTGTCACTGTGTAAATTTCTTGTACTCGTCTTCGATGGCTGTGTTTGAGATTGTGCCCGAGGCGATCAACAGTCGGTGTCGAAATGTTATCGACTCGCCTTTCTTGAGAAGGAATTTTCGTTCCTCGAGCTTGGCGTCATATTGCTTCTGTCCAAACGGATTCACCGCGAGAAGCCCGTAGCCGCGAACCATCATTCGCGACGGAAAGTTTGTGTTGGATGGATGATCGAACATCGCGACCGTTACATTTTCAGAACCGATCTTCCCCGAAACCGCGGCCCACTTTCCGAGAGTTCCCCAGATCTTGTTTTCCCCGACGAGACCTTCGCTGTTCGAATACACACCCGAAAGTTTGGCTGATGATCCGCGCTCGCTGATGACGCCTTGGGTCGTGGTGACTTTCACTTTTGTCTGATCGCTTTGCTCGAGCTCGGTCGGAAGATGGATCGCAAACATGCCTTCCTTGCTGTCACCAAATGTGACGTCTTCTATGATCGCCGTCAGTTTTGTTTCTCGATCGATCCAGCGCTTCGCACCCGACGCATAAAATATGTAACGCGTCTTTTCGAAAAGAACCATCGAGCCATCGGGTCCGACCCATGCTGCCGTCGCTACAAGCTCACCGCTGCCGTCGCCGTTCTTTGTCGAAACGACCGCGGTATGCGAGATGCGGCCCATGTGCTTCATCTCCTCCGCCGTGCGGAAGGTCGACGAATTCCAAAAGTCGATACCGTTGACGCTGCCGTAGCTAAGTGAAGAGCCGACTTGATGCGGATGATCGATCGTATCGCCGTCGCGCGTCTCGAAAGGAAATCCACGCGTCACAAATGAACCGCCGCTCGAGAAGATCGGATACAACGCCGGCCGGAAGATGCGCTCATCCCAGCGATACGACGTGAAAGGTTTTCCGTCGACCGTGACATCGACACGTCTCTGGTCGTTCTTGCGCGAAACATGGACGGATTGCGCTTGCATAGCCGACGCGAACCCCATCACGAGAAGAATTACGGCGAGCGACCTAGTGGTATTACAGGGATAAAGGGGATGGAGGGGATAGGTCGTTCCGGCCATCATCCCCTTCATCTCCTTTATCCCTGTAGAAATAATTCTCATTAAAACATCCTCATTCAGTCGAGGTGAAAAACTTCCTTTAGCTCGCTCGAGACGGGACTGTCGTCCTCGTTCGTCGGCATGATGTCTCGCATGTGCGACCACCAACGTCCGCACTCGTCTGTTGCGGATATGGCGTTCCATTTTTCTTCGGATTCGATCTCAGCATAACCGAAAAGCTGACTCGTTTCTTCGTCGAGGAATATGGAGTAGTTCGCTACGCCGTGCTGTTTCAGAATCGCCGCGAGTTCCTCCCAAATCGGTCGATGCCGTTTTTCGTACTCGGCATGTGCGTCCGGATTCACCGACATGACAAAAGCTTTTCTGATCATCACGGTTTCGTGTCAAGCATTTGCACCGAGCTGTCGTTGATCTCAAACTTCTTGTTCTTCAACATCGTCAGAACTTCGGATCCGGCGAGGAGAACCGGGCCGTATCCGTGAGCGGCGAACGCGCTGATCGGGCGATGGTAATAAAACGCCGGATCGAATGCCATTCCCGTTCCGACGCATGTTCCTTCGACCTGGCCTTTGGCGTTCACTTTTGTCGAGACCGCATTCCACGCGAGCAGTGTCATCGGACCAAAAGTCTTCCCGTCGATCCATCCGCGATTGATCCCGCGAGCATATGCGAATGTGTATATCGCCGTCGCGGACGTTTCGAGATACGAATCGGAGCGGTCGAGAAGTTGGTGCCAGAATCCGCTACCGGATTGATAGGATGCAAGACCGCGAGCATGATCGCGATAAAGCTGCAAAACTTTTGCGCGATTCGGATGATTTTCGGGAAGGACATCCAGCAACTCCGCCAAAGCCATGAACGCCCAACCGTTCGCGCGTGCCCATCGGAACTCGGGATGGGTCGGCATCGATTCGACCCAACCGTGCATGAACACGCCCTTCTCGGGATTGAACATCTTCGTCGCGAAGCTCAGCACCTGTTTCGTCGCTTCGTCGTAATATTTGTTGTCGCCGGTCAGCTTGCCCATCTGCGCGATCGCGGGAACGCTCATGAACATGTCGTCGAGCCAGAGCGTGTTCGGCTGCGGACGGTTCCTTGCCAGGGTTCCGTCGGCGAGACGATACTGTCCGGTCATGATGTGACTCAATCCGCGTTCGAAGATGGGTTTCAGATCCGATCTATTTCCGGCGCGTGTTGCTTTGATCATCGCCGCGGACATCGCACCGGTGTCGTCGAGCGCACGCGGGTTGAGCAGGTTTCGGAGAGGCATTCGGCCTTCCCATTCTTCGTAATGCGCCGTGGGCTTTCGAAATGCTGATGCAGCCTGCGCGATAAAAGCGAGACGCTTGTCGACGTACTCGCGATAACGTGCGTCGCCGGTCGCTTCGCTCGCTAAAAGCATTCCTGCATACGTCACGCCCCACTCGTATGAAACGATTCGAAAATGTCCACGTTGAAGGATCGTGTTTTGATCGATCCTGCTCGCGTCGGTAAAGACTTCGCCGGTCTTCTCGTTTTGAAATCCGGGCGGCGTCACACCGTCGAGATAACCGTAGACGCGATTAAGGACCGCGATCACCTCTTCCTGTTTCGGTATTCCATACGGGATCGGATAATCGGGTTTTAAAAGATGAAGCGGAGTTGTTGCATCGGTCTGCGCGAGGACCGATTGAATCGCGATGAGGAAGAGAAGTGCAAGAGTAAGTAGGAACTTCATACTTGTCGGAACCGAGGCTATCGGAAATGGCAGCCTCTTTTAAATTGCCTCCGGCTTTTAGCCGGAAGTTACGGTTCGAATCCAGGAGGCTTTAGCCGAACTAAAAGAACTATCAATAATCCTTAACGCTTTAGCTAAATTTTGCTAAAGCGAAAAGGAAAATTTTTTTTGATCTTCGGCTAAAGCCTTCTTCGTGCTGTCTGCCCACTAGCTTAAGCTAGTGGCAATTTATAAAGAGGCCGCTTCTCCGGACGTCCTCTAGATCACACTATCTGCAAAGTCAGTCTTGTCACTGACGCCGGTGCGAATTTGTAAACCAATCGTCCGCCTGCGCCGATTGTCACTGCTTCATTCCGCGGTACTAATCCGTTCGGATTCGCGAACGTGTTCCGTGCATGAATATCGGATGACGAAAGCACTCGAGCATTCGCGGATGCGATGCGTGCTCCGCCGATGTTGATTTCAGTTTCGCGTACGTTCTTCGCATCCGGATTCACCGCAGTCAACGTCACGGTCTTTCCGTTTATCGACGCCGATCCGCCGAGCCCCCAGAAACTTACAGGTATCTCCTTTTTCTGCGCATCGAGTCGAGTGAATCCAACCTTCGGCGAAATGAACTCCGTGCGCACTGCCGTCGCTCCGGCGTGCGGCATGTACATTTCGAATACGTGGTAGTTCGGAGTGAGGATGAATTTGTCCTCGTATGTATGGAACAGCGAATGGATCGTGTTGACGAGCTGAGCCGGATTCGCCATCGCGATCTTGTCCGCATGTCGCTGGAAAATGTCGAGGTTGATCGCCGAGACAAGTGCGTCGCGCAAAGTTCCGGCGTACGCGTAAAGATAGCCAGGCGGAACATCCGAATCCTGCTTATGCCACGCGCCCCATTCGTCGACGGCGAGCTTCACGCGGCGTTCGCGATCGAACTCACCCATCACCTGCCAATGATCTTCGACAAGCGTCTCCATCCGATTCGCACGCTCGAGCAGGTCGTACCATTCGTTCTCGGTATATTCGTTGGCGACCTGCTGTCCGGTCGATCCGCAATAGTAGTGCAAACCCCAGCCGTAAAGTTTTGCGATCTGGCGACCGCCTTTTTGCGCGAGGCCTTCGAAAAACTTTCGCGTCCAATTCACATCACCGCCGTTCGGGCCGGATCCGATCAACTTCAGCGGCACTCCGTATGTCGGAAGCCACGCCGTGAATTTTCGAAACTCGGTCGCGTATTCTTCGGGCGTGAAATCGCCACCGCATCCCCACGACTCGTTACCGACTCCCCAGAAACTCACCTTATGCGGATCGCGATAACCGTTCTTCGCTCGCTCAGCCGACCATGTAGTAAGATTCGCCGGAGCGTTGCAGTATTCGAGCCATTCGAGAAAAACTCGAACGTCGCGACTTCGGACATTCGCCGCGAGATATGGCTCGGCCCCGACCGATCGGCAGAACGACACGAACTCATCGGTTCCGAAGTGATTGTCCTCGTACTTCTGCGGGCCGTCCGGCAGATCCTCGTACGCCTTCGTCGTCTTGTATTTTGTATCTGCCCAAAAATTGACGCGAGTCGGACGTTTGTCCCGAGCACCGACGCCGTCGCGCCAATCATACTGATCCGCGAAGCAACCTCCCGGATATCGGATGACGCCCGGCTTGAGCTTTTTGAGATTGTCGACGAGATCTTTTCGAACGCCGTTGTAGTTCGGGATCTTAGACTTCTCGCCGACCCAAATTCCGTCGTAAACAACACCGCCGAGGTGTTCGACGAAATGGCTATAGATGTCTTTGTGGATCGGGCCGATCGGTTCGTTTATGAGGACCTCGATCTTCGAACCTGTCTCCTGAGAATAAAGCGCCTTCGGAGCGATCACGGCCGCCGAAGCCACCGTCGCCACAGTCTTCACGAACTCGCGTCTCTTCATCAAACTCGCTCCTTTCGTATGAGAAAACCGGTTAACTAGATTTCTAAACCGCTTGCTGTTATATTCGCCCGAAGGCAGTCGATCAAAAACTGAGTTGAAGTTTAGGCGATGAGGATATCGCCTTCTGCGGACAATCGTTGTATTGAATTTCTACCATCATCGGGGCGATCTCACAAGTCCAATGCGGGTGACACGTAACAATATCAAGATCATTTGCATGGCATCGTGCCTGCTCTTTGCCGTCGCGTCGGTCTCTGCGCAGAAGATCGATCTTTCCGGCGAATGGCGCTTCGCGATCGACCGCGCCGGCGAAGGAGTATCTGCGAATTGGTTTACGCGATCGCTTCCCGATCGGATAAAGCTTCCCGGAATTTTGCAATCGCAAAACTACGGTGACGAGATCGGCACGAACACGCCGTGGGTTTTGTCACTGTACGACCGAAACTGGTTCGATCGCGAAGACTACAAACCTTACACGAAAACCGGAAACGTAAAAGTTCCCTTCCTCTCGCAGCCGCCGCGGCATTACATCGGATCGGCGTGGTATCAACGCGACGTAAATGTTCCGGAAGCGTGGCGCGGCAAACGAATCGTGCTTACACTCGAGCGCCCGAAATGGCAGACGACGGTTTGGCTGGATGATAAAAAGGTCGGCTCGCGAAGAAGTCTCGTCGCTCCGCACGAATTCGATCTCGGCATCGTCGAGCCCGGCAATCATCGACTGACGATCCTGGTCGACAACTCGATGATCATGCCGTACCGGTTGGATGCCCATGCAGTTTCGGATTCGCTCGGGATGAGTTGGAACGGAATCACCGGTGCGATAAATCTCAAGGCAACAAGTCTTGTTTGGATCGACGACGCACAGGTATTTACGACGGGCCGCGAGACAAAAGGCGGAAACCCGACCCGTATGGAGGGTGTTCTCCCAACCGCGAGAGTCAGAATAAAACTCGGGAACTCGACCGCGAAACCCGGAAAAGGCACCATCACCGCAAACGGAAAATCTTTTCCCGTGACGTGGACGAAAGACGGCGGCACGGCAGAGATCGAACTGACATTTGCAAACGCCCGATCGTGGAATGAGTTTCATCCGTCACTTCAAAAACTAAAACTCACGCTCAAAGGCGGCGACGCAGACGACTCGCGCGACATCACGTTCGGATTCCGCGAGATCAAAGCAGTCGGTAAAGAGTTTCGACTAGACGGACTTCGGATCTATTTCCGCGGCACGCATCACGGGGGAGATTTTCCTTTGACGGGATATCCACCGACGGACGTAGCGTACTGGAAGAAAATTTTCCAGATCAACAAAGATTGGGGAATTAATCACGTTCGGTTCCACTCGTTCTGTCCACCCGACGCCGCGTTTCAAGCCGCGGACGAGCTCGGGATCTATCTCCAGCCCGAGCCTGGAATGTGGAATGAAGTCAGCCCGGGAACGCCGATGGAGGCGATGCTTTACGAGGAGACGGAGCTGATGATCCGCGCATACGGCAATCATCCTTCCTTCTTATTATTCTCGCCGAGCAACGAACCGAAAGGACGTTGGAAAGAAGCATTCGATAAATGGATCGCGCATTATCGCATCGCCGATCCGCGACGGCTCTATACAAACGGAACCGGGCACACGGAACGCGAAGTTCCTAATCTTGCCGAGGGCACAGACTATCTCGCAATGCAGCGAATCGGGCCAAAGATGCTTCGCGGGAACACCGCATGGTTCGGGCAGGATTATGGAAAATCGCTTGACGACGTGAACATTCCCGTCGTCTCGCACGAGCTCGGCCAATGGGTCGCGTATCCCGACTACGACGTGATCAAAAAATTCACCGGCTACATGCGGCCGGGAAATTACGAGATCTTTCGTGACTCGCTTGCGAAGAAAGGATTGTTATCGCGGAACAAAGATTTCGCGTACGCGTCGGGTCGTTACCAACTCGCCTGTTATAAGGAAGAGATCGAAGCGAACTTGCGAACGCCCGGACTCGACGGATTCCAACTTCTCGATCTGCACGATTATCTCGGTCAAGGAACCGCGCTTGTAGGATTGCTTGATACGTTCTGGGAGGAGAAAGGTTACGTCACCGCGAAAGAATTTCGGCGGTTTAATAACGTTACCGTTCCACTCGCTCGGTTAGCGAAGCGCGTGTTCACCTTGGACGAGCAACTTACTGTCCCGGTCGAGGTGGCTCATTTCGGTGAACACCCGTTGGATAACGTCGTTGCGTCGTGGAAGATCATCGATGCTTCGGGCCGCGTGCATCTTCGAGGCAAACTTCCGGCTCGTTCAATACGCGTCGGAAAGAATATTCCGCTTGGTACGATCGACGCCAAACTTCTGACGCTGGCGACACCGGCGCATTACAAACTCGTGATCGGCCTCGACGGAACAGCGTTTGAAAACGATTGGGACTTTTATCTTTATCCGGCCGCGCCTCCGGTCGAAACAAAGACTGTTCTTGTTACCAGTTCGTGGACCGCAGCGAGCGAACGGCTTGCTGCCGGCGGCAAGGTTCTGTATACACCACGCAAGTCCGATCTCGATTGGACATCGCCACCGCTCGATTGGGTACCGGTATTTTGGAATCGCTTGATGAATCCCGCCTGGGGTCGAATGCTCGGGATGTGGATCGACAACAAACATCCCGCTCTTAGAAAATTCCCGACCGAAAATTACAACGGCTGGCAATGGACCGAGATCGTCCGCAATGCTCGGGCCGTGAATCTCGACAACCTACCCCGTGATCTGCAGCCGATCGTTCAACCGATCGACGATTGGAACCGCAACTACAAACTCGGCCTTATATTCGAGGCGAAAGTCGGCAACGGAAAGTTGATGGTTGCGTCTGTCGACCTTGAAACGCTTCTCAAGAGCAGAATTGCGGCCCGACAACTACGGCATTCTCTGCTGAGCTACATGGAATCGTCCGAGTTTGATCCGAAGATCGTGATAACGCCCGAGCAGGTCGAATCGCTCTTCTTCGACACGCGGATCATGAAACGTATCGGTGCAACAGTTTCGGGCGATGCGATGAATGTCATCGACGGTGACCCGAACACATTTTGGATCGCGGGTGACGCGAAGGCGTCCTCGAGACAGAATCAGGAACTGACGATCAAATTTCCAAACGCGGTTTCATTTTCAGGTCTTGTGATGATGCCGAGGCAGAATCATCGCGAGCACGAAGGCGACATCCGTGAGTACTCGATTCAAATAAGCGACGATGGAACGAAGTGGACCGAAGTAAAACGCGATGAACTGATCTCGAGCTTCGATCCGCAGGCGATCACGTTCGGTAAGAACGTCGTCGCGAAATTCGTCAAGGTCACATCGCTTAGCGGCTTCGGCGCGGACAAGACGACCGCTCTCGCCGATGTTGCGGTCATCTACACCGGCCCGAAATTGCCCGACAGCGATGAGGAAGTTGAATACAAGCGCAGCAAAGCTGCTTCGCCCGACATAGATGAGGGAGTAACACCCGATGAGAAGAAGTCGAAGAAGCCGTGAAGCGATACGGGTCGCACAACGTCTTAGCATCGTATATGGATTTCACCGGCGTTCGGCTCCTTCTGCATCGCGTAGCGATTGCATGCATTTAGCCGTGGCCCTTCAGGCCACGGAAGTTTCGGTGGATGGTCGCGTCGCGTGAGCGACGCTTGAATTCAGCCGTCGCTACGCGACGAAATGTTTGGCGACGTTACCGTGGCCTGAAGGGCCACGGCTAAATGCACAGGTCCGCTAACGCGGCCGAGGACTGCGGAGTTTCGACAGGTCCCATCGTCGACCCTAACAAGGTAATGAATCGCAACACGCAGAATTCATTCAAGACGCTTAGCATGTTGTCGTGCGCTCTGCTTTCCATTTTGTCGTTTGCGATTGCCGTCGTCTCTCAACAACTGTCCGTAAAATCCCAATTCCGCACGGGCGATTTCCCACTTGTCGCCGGTGGCAAAGCCGCGACGATTATCGTCTCGACCGATGATTTCAAAGTCGCGCAAATCACCGCGATGGATCTTGCTTCCGACGTCGAGAAAGTAACCGCCAAAAAACCCGTAGTCCTCACAGAAGCAAAAGAGCACATTGAACACGCCGTGATCATCGGTACGCTCGGTAAAAGCTCGCTGATCGACACACTCGTCAAAAAACTGGACGTATCAGACATCCGAGGAAAGTGGGAAAGCTACATCATCGCAACCGTCGAACGACCGCTGCCGAATATTAAATCGGCGCTCGTTATTGTCGGCAGCGATCGCCGCGGAACTGCATTCGGCGTGTATGAAGTCTCGCAGATGATAGGTGTATCGCCGTGGCATTGGTGGGCTGATGCAACGCCGGAACACAAAGCGAATCTCGTCATCTCCCGCGGCACTATCGTCAGCCACGAACCATCGGTAAAGTATCGCGGCATATTCATCAATGACGAAGACTGGGGTCTGCAACCGTGGGCAGCGAAAACTTTTGAGCCTGAGACCGGCGGCATCGGTCCGAAGACTTACGCCAAAGTTTTTGAGCTTCTCTTGCGATTGAAGGCCAACACTCTCTGGCCGGCGATGCATGAAGTGACGAAGCCGTTCAATTCGATCCCCGCAAATCGCCAGGTCGCTGACGATTATGCGATCGTCATGGGCTCATCGCATGCCGAGCCCATGCTTCGCAATAATGTCGGCGAATGGAAGGCGGACAAGAACGCGTACAACTTCGTCACGAATCCCGATGGCGTTACCGCGTACTGGGAAGACCGCGTTCGCGAAAATGGAAAATTCGAAAACATATACACGCTCGGCATGCGAGGGATCCATGACAGTCCGATCATGGGGACAAAGTCGCAGTCCGAACGGATTCCGCTCCTCGAGAAGATCTTTTCGGTCCAACGCGGTTTGATCGCGAAACACGTCGACGCTGACGCCGAAACTGTTCCGCAGATTTTCTGTCCATACAAAGAAGTTCTCGCCGACTATCGCGCAGGACTAAAGGTCCCCGATGACGTGACGGTCGTTTTCCCCGATGACAACTTCGGCTACATTCGGGCGTTTCCGTCCGAACAAGAACAGAAACGCAACGGCGGTTTCGGGGTCTACTATCACATTTCGTATCTCGGTCGTCCCCTCTCTTATCTGTGGCTGAACTCAACGCCGCCGGCGCAGATCTGGCAGGAGATGAACAAAGCGTATGAGAACGGAATGCGAAAACTTTGGATCGTGAACGTCGGTGACATCAAACCCGCCGAGATCGGGATGGAGTTTTTTCTGCAGATGGCATACGACGCGGATCGTTGGACGATTGAAACTCAGCATGACTTTTTACGACGGTGGACAGAGCGCGAATTCGGAAAGGAAAAGTCGGTCGAGATCGCGGCGATAATGGACGAATATTATCGACTTGGCTTTCAGCGCAAGCCCGAACATTTGCAATGGTATCTGCCTGGTGAGACGCCGCGTCCCAGCAGCCTCTCTACTTCCGAAAGAACCGACCGCCTCAATGCATACGCACGGCTTCGGAAACATGCGGATAAGATTTACGATACAATTCCGCCGGAAAAAAAGGATGCGTTTTACGAGCTCGTTGTCTATCCGGTGCGCGGTGCTTACCTGGCAAACGAACGGTTCTTCGCGTTCGAGACGGCGAAGGAATATCGCTCCAAATCGTTCAATACAGCCCGTGATTGGGCAATGCGTTCTCTAGCCGCAGACGTTGCGATAACGCGAGAGACAAAATACTTCAATGAAAAATTAGCTGGCGGAAAATGGTACAGCATGTTGTCGCCGGAGATGAATCCGGGGCAGTGGCCAAGCATGCGAAGCACACCACCGCGAATTTCGGAATCGGACTTTGCTACCGCAGCGAGTACTACGGAAACTTTCGCCGGACTGTCACCGCAAACATCCGGCCCGAACGAATTAAGCGGAGTCGTCTCGATCGAGGCCGAGCATTTTTTTAGATCGAACGCGACAGAAGGCTTTTCGTGGCACGTCATAAAAGGTCTCGGTAAGACTGGTGATTCGGTCTCGGTTTTTCCCGCGCGTGCTCGCACCTTCGATCCGAAGTCGGCACCAATGCTCGAGTATGAAGTCCACATCGAGAGAGCGGCTGACTTCGAAGCGCAATTCTATTTGATCCCAACTCAACCGCTCGTACCCGGACATGGTTTGCGAATCGCATTCTCGATCGACGGCGGCGAGTCGCAGACGGTTGTCGTCGACAACGACACTGAGGTCTCTTCGCGAAAATGGGCGCAGAACATTCTCGATGAAACGACGATCGGTACTATGAAAATAAGACTCACAAGCGGTCGGCATAAACTGCGCGTCATCGCGGTCGATACCGGAGTCGTCCTCGACAAGATCGTCCTTACTTCGGTGGCGATGCCGGAAAGTTATTTCGGGCCAGTCGAAACTAGATTCGACCGATTGAAACTTTATCCAAAAATGGATTGACCCGGGGCTAAGGAGAAAGATCAATTTGGCTTTAGCCGAACATGAATTGCCCCGGTGCTTTACCCCGGGGTTAGCGAACAAAGAAACGCTTGGCTTTTTGGCTAAAGCCCGGAATAAAGAAATCCGCCCCCGGGCTAAAGCACCGGGGCAATTCATATCTGGCTAAAAGCCAAGAAGTGCTGACTCATAACACCACGGGCTAAAGCATCAGGCAATCATGAAGATCCTCATACCAATATTGATATTCGCACTCGGCGGCGTTGCGTTATCGCAGGACCGGAAGGTTGAGTTCGGTTCGGCGAAAAAGACTGGCGTGTCTGCAAGCAACGTCTACTCGAAAGAAAACGGGTTTGGATTCGAACAAGGTGCGAATGTGAAATGCGCCGAACGCAGTTGCACTTCTGACAAACCGTTCTATTTCTCCGTCGCCGTAGGAGAAGGAAATTATCGGGTGACGTTCAAATTCGGCGACCGGCAGAGCTCCGCATCGACAGTCGTCAAAGCCGAGCTTCGTCGACTGATGCTCGAGCGGGTCGACACAAAACCGGGCGAGCTTGTAACGCGCGATTTCATTGTGAACGTTCGCACTCCGGTGATCTCGACCGGCGGTGAAGTGAAGTTGAAAGATCGCGAACGCACAAGCGAGCAATGGGCATGGGATGAAAAACTCACGCTTGAATTCAACGGAGCACGTCCAACAATCAACTCGTTGGAGATCACAAAAGTGAATGTCCCGACAGTTTTCCTACTCGGTGATTCAACTGTCTGCGATCAACCCGGTGAACCTTACGCGAGTTGGGGACAGATGATAACCCGGTTCTTTGGCGACAAAGTCGCGATCGCGAATCACGCCGAGTCGGGCGAATCGTTAAAGAGCTCATTCGGTGCGAAGCGTCTGGACAAAGTTCTGAGTCTGATGCGTCGCGGCGACTATCTTCTGATCCAATACGCGCATAACGACGAGAAAGAAAAAGGCGAGGGCGTCGGAGCGTTTACGACTTACAAAGCGAGTCTGAAACAATTTGTCGACGCCGTGAAAAAGAAAGGCGGGATTCCGATCCTCATTACACCGATGCATCGGCGCACGTTTGACGCAGACGGAAAGATAAAGAATTCGCACGGCGATTATCCCGAAGCCGTCCGTCAGGTCGCTCGCGAAGAAAAAGCCGCACTGATCGATCTCACGGAGATGAGCAAGGATCTTTATGAAGCTCTCGGAAAAGATGGCTCAGGTGTTCTATTCAAGGAAGGCGACGGCACGCATCACAACAATTACGGTGCGTATCAGCTCGCGAAGGCGATCGTGCAGTCGATCCGCGATCAGAGTTTGCCGCTGGCACAATTCCTGATCGGCGGACTGCCGAAATACGATCCGAAGCATCCCGATCATTTTGGATCGTTCGCGATCCCGCCGAGTCCGGCAGTGACAAATTTGAAACCGTTGGGGAGCTAGGTTTTCAAATTCTTTTAAATTGCTCTGGCTTCAGCCGGAGGAAGAGGTAGAACAAAGAAGGCTTTAGCCGAATTCTGGTCGTGGTTTTGTTTAGTGGTTGTTTGTGTGCTTCGTGGATGGCGGATGCGACTGGAACGCAGGCGTCCCGGCCTGCATGAGTGCGAAGCACGAAAAAGCGCTTAGCGACCTGAGACCCGAGAGGTTGGACGCCGCGGAAGCCACGGCGTTGCAGGCGGGGAGCCCGCGTTCCAGTCGCATCCGCCGTCTGTTACGAACCGCGTAAGCCTAGACGAATTATGAATATCTTCCGACACCATTTCTTATTCGCGCTGATACTCGTGATCCTTGCAATACCCGCGATCGCGCGGACAACATACAACTTCAATGCGGATTGGAGATTATTGGTCGGTGATCCAATAAGTGCAGAAACGTTGTCGTTCGATGACAGCTCCTGGAAGTCCGTCACGACTCCGCATCCATGGAATGAGGACGACGCGTTTCGGAAAGATATAAAAGATCTCTCGACCGGCATCGCTTGGTATCGAAAACATTTCAGACTTCCCGCCGGCAGCCGTGACAAAAAAGTATTTCTCGAATTCGAAGGGATCAGATTCGCGGGCGAGTTCTATCTGAACGGCAAGTTTATCGGTCGTCACGAGAACGGCATCACGGCGTTTGGTTTCGATATCACGAACGATCTTGTTGAAGGCGAGAATGTCATCGCGGTTCGGACTGACAATTCGTGGGACTACAAAGAAAAAGCAACCGGCTCGACCTTTCAGTGGAATGATAAAAACTTCAACGCGAACTACGGCGGCATTCACAAGAACGTTCGTCTTCACATCACCGACCGCTTGTACCAAACGCTTCCGCTTTACACGAATTTGAAAACGACCGGCGTTTACATCCACGCGAGCGATATCGACGTCGCTAAACGATCCGCAAACATCACCGCTGAGACTGAGATCAAAAATGAATACACAACACCGCGAACATTCAACTATGAGATAGAGATCACGGATCTGAACGGGAAACCCGTAAAGAAATTTGACGGCGGACAATACACTCTCGCCCCGAATGAAACAAAGACGATCTCGGCATCGAAAAATGTCGGCGGACTTAATTTTTGGAGTTGGGGCTACGGATATCTCTATACGGTCACGACGCGACTGAAGACGGATGGAAAAGTGGTCGACTCCGTGACATCGCGGACGGGATTCCGCAAAACGGAATTCGCAAACGGGATGTTCAAGCTAAACGATCGTACGCTGCAACTGAAAGGTTACGCGCAGCGCACATCGAACGAATGGCCCGCACTCGGCAATGCTGTGCCGCCCTGGCTTTCGGATTTTAGCAATCGTCTTATTGTCGAGTCGAACGGAAATCTTGTTCGCTGGATGCACATTACTCCATGGAAGCAGGACGTCGAATCATGCGACCGCGTCGGCCTGTTACAGGCCATGCCTGCCGGCGATGCGGAGAAAGATGTCGAGGGACGACGTTGGGAACAGCGCAAAGAAGTAATGCGCGACGCGATCATTTATAACCGCAACAACCCGAGCATCATCTTCTATGAATCCGGAAACGAGAGTATCTCCGAACCGCACATGGCGGAGATGAAGGCGATCCGCGACAAATACGATCCGCACGGCGGTCGTGCGATCGGATCGCGTGAAATGCTCGACAGCAAAGTCGCCGAGTACGGCGGCGAGATGCTCTACATAAACAAGAGCGCGAATCATCCCATGTGGGCGACGGAATATTCGCGTGACGAAGGCTTGCGAAAATACTGGGACGAATTCTCGCCGCCGTTTCACAAAGACGGCGACGGCCCGCTCTATCGCGACGCCCCGGCCAACGACTACAACCGCAATCAGGATTCGCACGCGATCGAAGATGTCGTTCGCTGGTACGACTACTGGGAAGCACGTCCCGGCACTGGAAAGCGTGTCAGCTCGGGCGGCGTCAATATCATTTTCTCCGACTCGAACACGCATCATCGCGGAGCCGAGAATTATCGCCGCAGCGGCGAGGTCGATGCGATGCGAATTCCAAAGGACGGATTCTTCGCGCACCAAGTGATGTGGGACGGTTGGGTCGATGTCGAGCGAGTGCGCACTCAAATCATCGGTCACTGGAATTACAAGACTGGAATTGAAAAGAACATCTATGTCGTTTCCAGCGCCGACAAAGTAGAACTTTTTATCAACGGAAAATCGCAGGGCTTTGGCGAGCGGAGCAGTCGGTTTCTCTTTACGTTTAAGAAGATCGAATTTCTGCCGGGTGAGATCAAGGCAGTCGGCTATTCGGAAAAAGGAAAGATCCTGGCGACCGATTCGATCAAAACCGCCGGACCACCCGTGCTCGTGCGGCTACATTCGCACATCAGCGAAAACGGATTGATCGCAAACGGATCCGGCATCGCGATGTTCGATGTTGAGGTCGTCGATAAAGACGGCAATCGATGTCCGACCGCGCTCAACATGATCAACTTCACGCTCACCGGCCCGGCCGAATGGCGTGGGGGAATCGCGCAGGGGCCGGACAACTACATTCTTTCGAAGAGTCTTCCCGTCGAGGGCGGCGTGAATCGCGTGATGATCCGCTCGACAACAAAGGCCGGAAAAATAGAATTGTCGGCGCACTCCGAAGGATTAGGCGGGAGCATGGCGATCATCGATTCGAAACCGTTCGCCAGCACAGACGGACTATCATCGGCGTTCCTTTCCGACGGACTTCCGGTGTTCCTCGGCCGCGGTCCGACACCGCGCGGCGAATCGTTCCGAACGACGCGCCGTGCCCTTGATGCGATCAACATAATCGCAGGATCGAATACCGACACGGCACGAAACACGGTCGACGACAACGAGCTTTCAGATTGGTCGAGCGACGGCAAACCGGCGAACGCGTGGATCAAATACGAGCTTGCAAAACCCGAGACGATCGACCAGGTCGTCCTGAAACTCATCGGCTGGCGAACGCAGACCTATCCGCTCAAGATCACCGTCGACGATAGAGTCGTTTATGCCGGAACGACATCGCGTTCGCTCGGATACGTGACGATCAAGTTCCCACCGGTGATCGGCAAGTCGATCAGGATCGAGCTCACCGGCGAGGCAACAAATCGCGACGCACTTGGCAATATCATCGAGATCACGGGAGCCGCCGATCCGAACTCGGCGGCGAATCGGGGTGGAGCGACGAAGCTTGGAATTGTCGAGGCGGAGTTTTATCAAACTGCGGGCGGCAAACGTTAAAATGTATACCGAGATATTCCATACTTCATCATAGTCCTCGAGCACCAACGGTGCTTAGTAAGTTAGCCAGGGGCGAAGCTTTGCGAAGCCCCTGGGCCATGAATAGACCAAGCCGAGCCGCAACGCGGCGTAGTAACCGTCAATTACGTCGCCGCGATGCGGCTAATTCACATTCCTGATGATCGACGCCCAGGGGCTTCGCTAAGAGCTTCGCCCCTGGCTAACTTACTAAGCACCTTTGGTGCTTTTGAATGAAAGAAGTGTCATCGCCCCTTTTCTGAGAAACCGCCGACAGTGGCATCACCAGTCACTCGTGCGCATCAAGGAGACAACAATTTATGAATCACTTCATCCTGATCCTAATGATCGTCCTGAGCACGACGTTTGCCATCGCGCAAACGCCGACGCCAACACCCGATCCGCTAACGGTTGAAAAGCAAAGAGCCGACCGCCTGCAGGCGCGATACAACGACTACGCAAATTTCGCTCGTTATCGGGACGCGAATTCAAAACTCGCGCCGCCCTCGAAGGACGAGCAGCGTGTCGTCTTTATGGGCGACTCGATCACCGACGGTTGGAAGCTCGATCAGTATTTTCCCGGTGCACCGTATGTCAATCGAGGGATCAGCGGGCAGACGACATCGCAGATGCTGCTTAGATTTCGCTCCGATGTAATCGATCTTCATCCGAAGGTCGTTGTAATCCTCGCGGGTACGAATGACATCTCGGGGAACACCGGTCCTATCACGCTCGAAGGAATCGAGAACAACTATCGATCGATGGTCGACCTCGCGCATGCGAACGGGATCAATGTCGTGTTCGCATCGATAATGCCGATCAGCGACTACAACAAGAACGCGAAGGGAGAACCGATCATCCGCAGCGTGCAGCGTCCACCGGCCCAGATCGCGGCGCTCAACGAATGGATCAAGAAATATTGCGCGGAGAAAAAGTTGGTGTACCTGGATTATTTCACTGTGATGGCCGATGAGAAAGGATTTCTAAAACCCGACATCGCAAACGACGGTCTGCATCCGAATGCAAAAGGATACGAGCTCATAAAGCCGCTTGCGGAGAATGCGATCAAGACTGCTTTGAAGATGAAGCGGCCGAAATAATCCGTTTCTTTCCGTGTATTCCTCTTTTTCCATGTATTCCGTGGTCGGATTTAAAACTAACCACAGAATACACGGAAAAAGAGGAATACACGGAAGAGATCACTTCGGCCCTCCGTAGTCGTATTCAGCTCAGTCACTACGCGTAACCTCGTCATCCCTTCCTCTTGGTGACTCCAGTCCGAGACTCGTTTCAAAAAAGTCCAAGTCATTTTCATAGACTCTGAAGAATGCTCCTACAATGTAGAAAATGTCAGAACCTACTTTTAATTCAAATACGCTACCGTTACCGTCAAAATGTCCGCTCAGAGAGTCGTAGCGAGTCCGACCATCGCGTACAACGGTAATCGTCATACCTCTGACGGCGGTTGGGAGCTGAATATAGCGCACGTCGAAAAAAATCACATCTACATTTCTCGGATTGGCATCATCTTTACTGGACCTCAAAAGCAGTTGGCGATGACTCGAATGGTAGTCAAAAAACGTAAAATATCTGTCTGATTTAAAGTCCGGTTTGTTCATACGCTGTTTCGTTTGGACGTGTATTTAGCGGACGGCGGATGCGACTGGAGCGCGGGCATCTCTGCCTGCCTGACATCGCCGCTTCGGCCGATGTCAGCCTCTGTCTTGTCGAATGATAATCGTTTCACGCCTTCGGAAGCCTCGGCGTGCAGGCAGAGATGCCCGCGCTCCAGTCGCATCCGCCGTCTGCCAACCACTCGAAACAACACCAAAAAGAATAGACAGACTTTACGGCAGTCGTGAAAGTATCTTCTTCATCTCACCGACGACCTTCGCGTATTTCGGATCATTCGAAAGATTTTTCAGCTCATGCGGATCATCATCGAGCGCGTAGAGCATGTTGCCCAACTTCCCGCCCTCATCCCATTCGACGTAATGCCACTTCGCTGTTTCGATCGATCTTCCAAATGACTTTCCATAAACCGTGTAGCTGTACGCCGGTCGGTCGAAGTCGGCGTTGGGATTTTTTATGACGCGTGCGATGCTCTCACCCGATTGACGGTCGGGTTTCGGCAGTCCGCACAGCTCGGCGAGCGTCGGATATAGATCGATCAACGCTACTACTCGTTTGCTTGCCGTCGCTTTTTGTCCCGGCATCGCGATGAGTAGCGGAACTCGCAAGTTTAGATCGTAAAGCGAGTACGCCTTCGACCATTTTCCTTTCTCGCCGAGGTGATATCCGTGATCGCCGAAAAAAACGACGATCGTGTTATCGCGCAATCCGTTCTTATCCAACGCTTCGAGGACACGCCCAACCTGCGCATCCATGAAACTCGTCGACGCCCAGTACGCACGCTTCATCTCGCGCGAAAGATCGGGCGGGGACTGTCGTCCGATGAAAAGATCCGCATTCCGCGGCGAGATCGAGATGTCGGGAGCTCCGGGCAATGCATGCGGAGTCGTACCAAAATCGACGGGCAACGGAATTTTATTGACGTCGTAAAGATCGAAGAATTTCTTTGGCGCCGTCGGCGGCGAGTGCGGCTTTACAAATCCGACGGCGAGGAAGAACGGTTGATCCTTGTGCCTCGTCATCATCTCGATCGCACGCGTCGCGGCTTTATAATCACCATGACTTTCGCCATCACCATCGAGAACAATGATCCTGTCCGAACCGCGATCCGCGATATTCGCGCCCTCGGTCTGAGCTTGTGCTTGCGCGGGATCGGACTGCGAGGGTTGTGAAGGCTTGAAATTCGGATTGCCTCTTTCGGTGATGTTCGGGTTGGTCGGCTCGCCGCCTTCGGTCCACGAGACTTGATCATCGATCCCGCCGTGAAAGATCTTTCCGCTTCGGAGCGTCACGTAGCCGTTCTTCTGAAAGTATTGAGGCAAGGTGACCGCAGTCGGATCGATCCGTCGAAAATAATCGTTGCTGTTTAGAACTTTCGTCTCGGTCGGATAGCGGCCGGTCAGGAACGAAGATCGCGATGGATTACAAAGCGGGTAATTTGCGTACGCCCGATCGAAGCGAGTCGAACGTGCGGCGAGTCCGTCGATGTTCGGCGTCTTGATTCCCTCGACGCCGTAAGCTCCCAATTCGGTGCGAAGGTCATCAGCGATGATAAAGAGAACATTGTATTTTTTCTTTGGCCCTTTCGTTTGGGCCATCGCCGCCGGACCAAGGAGAGCGAAAAATAACGAGCCAAGTATCCAAGCAGAAGCGACACGTTGAGCCAAATGTTTCATGGTGCGAAATGTTTAGTTTTCCGTGAGAAAATCGGTTAACCTTCGATAAGTAATATTATCCTGTTTGTTGGAAAAGGTGAGAATTATTTCCTCTTTGCGTCTTGGTGTCTTTCACGCAAAGACGCAAAGCGGATCGGAGCAGGCTCCGAGGAGACGAATGAGATACAGAACGTTTGGAAGAACCGGCTGGCAGGTAAGCGAGATCGGTTACGGCATGTGGGGAATGGGCGGATGGAGCGGGTCGGATGACAAGCAGTCGCTCGAATCGTTGCAGCGTGCCGCGGATCTCGGCTGCAATTTTTTTGACACGGCTTATGTCTACGGAAACGGCCGGAGCGAGAACTTGCTCGGCGATCTTGTCAGAAACAATCCGGACAAGCGCATCTATACTGCGACAAAAATCCCTCCAAAGAACATGCAGTATCCGACGCTTCCCGAGTACCCGCTCGAGGAATGTTATCCGCCGGAGCACATCGAAGAATTTCTTCACAAAAGCCTCGCGAACGCCGGTCTCAAAAAGTTCGATCTTCTACAGATCCACACTTGGAACGACGACTGGGCTGATGACGATAGTTGGTCGAACATGCTCGACGATTTGAAGCGGCAAGGTTTGATCGGCGCGACGGGAATTTCCATCAACCGCTGGGAGCCGTGGAACGGAGTCAAGGCAGTGCGCAGCGGAAAGATCGATTCGGTTCAGGTCATCTACAACATCTTCGACCAAAATCCTGAAGACGAACTTTTTCCTGCGTGTGCAGAAATGAACGTTGCCGTCATCGCGCGCGTCCCGTTCGACGAAGGGACATTGACCGGAACGATCACCAAGGACACGACGTTTCCCGCTGACGACTGGAGGTCGGGATATTTCAGTCCCGAGAATTTAATTCCGAGCGTTGAGCGCGCGGACGCACTCCGACCTTTGATTCCGGAAGACTCGTCGATGGCGGACATGGCGCTGCGATTCATTCTCGGAAATCCAGCTGTTAGCACCATCATTCCGGGAATGCGAAAGCTGGCGAACGTTGAGAATAATATCGCCGCAAGTGATCGAGGTAAGTTGTCGGCTGAGCTACAGGAAGAATTGCGAGATCATCGCTGGGTGCGTAAGCCTGCGCCGTGGTCGGATTAGAAAGATGGATTTGGCCCGCGAAAGACGCGAAAGACGCGAAAAAAGAAAAGACCTATCCTTCTTCTTTCGCGTCTTTTCGCGCCTTTCGCGGGCAAATAATTCTTAAACGCGGTTGGGCCCAAGCGGTCCAACGACCTGGCGACCAAAATTTTCTTGACACGGCAGTCAGAGATGATTAACTTGTAGCGTTCAACTTGTAACTCTAAGATCCAAGTCGATCATGTAAAGCGATGGTGAGGTCGCATCTACATATCGGATTCGCCGTAGTTATTGCGATAACAACTGCCTTGGCGGCCGTGAACGTTTCTGCCCTCAACATCACCCCTTTTGAAAGCGACGCTCCCGATCTGACCATCCACATCGTAAAGACGCCAACCGACGGCGGCATCAAAGAAGACGTCTCGCCAAAGTACCGCGAGCGATTTGAAAAGTGGAAGTCTGAGCTTCTCGCAACGGAGCTCGGGCGGGATCAGTGGAATAAATACGCGAACAACAAAAGCTTTGTATTAACGATCGTCGTTTCCGGCGATCGCAAAGGCGCGGGCACCGATAAGTATCAGTGGAATGACGAGGGCAAACTCGTCGGCGCAACGATCACACTTAGCGCCGCTCTTGAGGACGGCTCCCCGCCGCCGATCTATTATCCCGTCTTAAACTCACTTTCTACCGATGCGATCACTCACTCCGTCAGCCGCACGATCGTCGCTGCGACACGGTTGTCACATGAGCTCGGACACGTAAATCAAACTGCGGAAGCGAATATGAATTTAATTCAAACGCAGAACAAGTTGATGCTTCAATACAACTCGATCTTTGTCGAGAACGGTCTCAATTCTAAAGACGCTCGACTTCTTGATCTCGCCGGTCAGATGAATGGTACGCCGGTACAGATCTGGGAGAGCCGCGAGTATTGGAGCGAGGTCAATGCGATGCGCTATCTGAGTCAGCGAATCAATAAAGAGAATTTTTATTGCTTTGTTTTTAAGAAAATCAGGCGAAATATCGAAACGTACGCCAAGGCCTACGAGGATCGTTTTTCGCAGTACCCGGAATTTACAAACTCGCCTTGCTGGGACTAACGAAGCAGAGCCATCACACTCCACAACGCTGCTGATTGACCATGAAGGTCGCCGACCGCACGACCGCGGTCCATATAGTACTGCACAGAAAATCCTTTGTTCGTTCCGATGCAAACATCGGTCACGTTGGCGTTTGCGTCAATGTGTTTCGCGAGGCCGAGCCACGCTTTCCTCGCTGCCGGTCCGTAGGTCTTCCTGGGCAGCCATCCTTTCTTTACACCCGTCACAAACGCAAATGTGAACATTCCAGTTCCGGATGTTTCTTCCCACGACTCCGGATGATCGAGCAACTGTCGCCAAAGTCCGTCCGCGCTCTGATACTTCAACAGCGACTCCATCATCAGGTTGTAACCCTTTACGATCCGCGGCCGAAGCGGATGATCTTTTGGCAGCGAAAGCAGCAACTCGGTCATTCCCGCAGCCTGCCATCCGTTGCCGCGACCCCAGTAAAATTGCGCATCGGGCGCGTGGAAAAAAAGTCCGTTCGGCTGCTGAAGTTTATCGAGATACGCAACCATCGTCTTCGCCGCACGCTCCAGATATTTCTTGTCGCCTGTCGCACGATACGCCTGCGTCTGGATCGCGGTGATCATGTACATGTCGTCGATCCAGTATCGAGCCTCGGCGGTGATACCGTCGGTCGTCGTTTTTTCCCACTGCCTGTCGGCGAATCCCTGACCGAAATCGAGATACTTCTTGTCCTTCGTCTGCAGATAGATCTCGAGCGGGACGATTCCGATAACGTGATAGTCGACGTGCTCCGCCGGCGAGATGTTCTTCGCACCTTCGGCCGTTAGGAATCGGTCGAATTTTGTCGCGAGCCGTGATTGCAGATCTTTGTCCTTTAGAAGATTTGCCGTGACCAGCGAGCCGTACCAGGCACAAGCTTCCGGATAGATCAGGAAAGGCCGTTTCCCGCTTTGAAATTCAAAGTCGCGCTTTACCCAATTCTCGGCGAGCCGTTTGCCAAGCTCACGTGGTGATGAACCGGCGGGCCAGTTACCAAAATGATCCTGCCCGAAGGCGGGAGTTACAGACAATGTCACTGCAAGCAGCAGGAAGAATGCTAGTTTCATGATCGATTCTTCTTCATTACGAAATTAATAATTAAATAACTACCAAATTACATCGGGAAAGATCGATGATCTGATTTCGAAATTTAATTTCGTAATTATTGATTTCGTAATTTTGTAATGGCCGCCAATTAAGCCGGTCGTTTGTTCTTAGCCGGACGTGGTGGAGCCGTTGATCTTCGCTCGACGAGATACGTCGGGATCCGGATCTCGAGTCCCTGCTGGCGCGGCTTCTCCATCGTCAGCGCGAGCGCTTCGAACGCTCGTCGTCCGATCTCCACACGCGGCGAACAGACGGTCGTCAGCGCAGGCTCCGAGAGACTCGCGAAAGAAATATCGTCGAAACCGACGATCGAAATATCCTGTGGAATTCGTAGTCCGGCGGCTTTGAATTCCTGCATCGCACCGAGAGCCATCAGATCATTCGCAACGACGATCGCCGTCGGCAGCTCTGGTTCCGAAAGGATCTGATGAGCCGCGTGTCTTCCTCCCTCGAAACGAAAATCGCCTTCGTAGATCTTGAGCTCGGGCTCGTCGGGAAAATATTTTTTCATCGCATCGACAAATGCCTGCTGTCGAACACCCGCGGAATAGATCTCGTGTGAGCCGGCGATGTGAACTATCTTGCTATGACCCAGCGAGACGAGATGCCGAACCGCTTCATCGATTCCGATCGCGTAGTCGAGGATGATATTGCTCATCCTTTCACCTACGACTCCCAGATCGTGAAACACAACGCTCGTCTTCTTGTTTTTAAATTCATCGATCAGCGAGCTGTCGAACTCGGCGATCATGAGAATGATTCCGGCGACTTTCATCTGCAGCAGACGCCTTACATAATCGAGAGCTCGTTCGGGTTCGTAATTCGTATTTAAAAGAATGAGATTGTAGCCGGCTGAGAAAACTGCAGCCTCGATGCTCTTGATTATTTCGGGAAAGAACGGATTCGAGATGTCGGACACGAGCAGTCCGATCATGTTGCTCCGCCCGAGCGCAAGCATCTGAGCGTGCGCATTCGGATGATAGTTGAATTCATCGATCGCCCGCTGGACCTTTGCGCGCGTCTCGTCGCTCACGTACTTCGTATTATTGATAACGTGTGAAACGGTCGCTGTCGAAACGCCGGCTTCCCGGGCGATGTCTTTTATACGCATACGCTAAAAAACGATTAGGTCATTCTAACGAAGATCATCGCTCTCTCGGTAATGTTGTTCGTGTTTCTTTTTTCGTGTGTGTTCGTGGTTACAGTTCTTCGGCGTTAAAGACTGCAACCACTAATTCACACGAAACAACACGAAAAAGAAAAAACATAAATCCGAATTCAGATTCGTCTTCATCAGCGTTCATCTGCCGTTAAAGCGTCGGGGTTCACGCAGTTACGCGAAGACGAAAAGAAAATCAAAAGTCGAAGTTGTCGATATTGCCTTTATTAAAGATAAAAGGTTTTCCCAATCGCACTTCGTCACCCACCACCTCGATCTCGTTAAGTCGTCCCGCTTTGATCATCGTGTCACCCGACTTGAATGAGCGGTTGCTAAGCGCGTTTGCAGCATACACGGTCAGATAGCCGAGATCGCCGGTGTTCCAAAGAACAAAACTGTCGATGATTCCTTCCTTCACGTAAGGCTTGCACATGTTCGGGAGCGAGAGCCCCGTGACCTTCACATCCGTTCGGCCCGATTGTTTCACCGCCTCCGCGACACCGGGAACGGCCGGTGCGGCGATACCCATGATCAACTTTACGTTTGGATAGACCTTGAGCACGTTCTGCGTTTCGGCAAAAGCCTTGTCACGATCGCCGTCGCTCGGCTGAGTCGCAACCAGCTTCATCTCGGGATATTTTTCGGCCAATCGCTGCTTGATGAATTTTATCCATTCGTTCTGATTGGCTGCGCTCAGGCTGGCGGTGATGATCGCGAACTCGCCCTTGCCGCCCATGATGCGTGCGGCCTCGTCGGTCAGCGTTTCGCCAATTCCCTGCGGAGTCGCTTGATTGATCAAAAAATCTCGCGCGTCTTTTTCCGAATCGGCGTCCCACGTGATGACCTTTATTCCCTTCGCGCGTGCCTTGCGGAGAACGGTCGAGATTCCTTCTTTGTTCTCGACGCTGACAGCGATCGCATCGACACCGCGCGTGATCCACGCTTCCACGACCTCGTTCTGTTTTGCCGGATCGAGATCCGTCGGCCCATCCCAGAGAAGTTCGGCACCGAGCTCTTTCGCCGCCTCTTCAGCACCCTTTCGGCAACTGATAAAGTACGGATCGCCCTTCGCCTTAGGCATCATCGCGATGACGTTTTTCTTACCCGCCGGTGTTACTGCATTCTGCCTTTGCGTCGCAGATGTAGCACCGCCACCTTGTTCCTTTATCGAACGGACGAGCATCCAATTGCTCGCCGCGACGATGACGGCGGCGACAATTATGACACCGCTCAGCACACCGATCTGCCAATTTTTCACTTCGAATTCCTCCTCCGAAACCGTTATCCGAGATACGCCGATCCGCGAAAGGCGATCGATCAGAATCGTTATCACCAACAGCACGCCGGTCAGAATCCCGGCGAGCTCGGTCGGCTGTCCGCTAATGCGAAGACCGTTTTGCAGTACGACGATCGCGAGCAGTCCGAGGATCGTTCCGAGCACCGTCCCGCGACCTCCGAATATCGACGCACCACCGAGGACTACTGCAGCGATCGCTGTTAGCTCATAGCCGGTCCCCGCATCTGACTTCGCCTGGCCGAGATGTGCGACATAGATCACCGCCGCCAAACTCGCCAGAAGTCCCGACAGGCAATACATGAAATTCAATCGACGGCGAACCTTGATTCCCGCGTACCGAGATCCTTCCTGCGAGAATCCGATCGCGTAATAACTGCGACCGAACGCCGTTCGATGAAGCCACCACCAAAAAAATAAAATGGCCGGGACAAAAATAAAAAGCTGCGTTGGCACGACGCCGCCGACATAACCTTGTCCGAGAAACAGAAACGACGGCGAGAATCCCGAGTAGTTCTCGATTCCTCGCGTCAGTCCTTCGGCGATACCACGAAAGAGTGAGAACGTACCGAGTGTCACGATCAGCGGCGGAGCTTTGAGCTTTGTGATCATCGCCGCATTCAGAGCACCGCCCAACAATCCGACCGCGAGTCTGATCACGATCGCAACGGGCATCGACAGACCCGCATCGCGCCAGAGTGCTCCCATCACGACCGCCGACAATCCCATCATCGAGCCGACCGACAGATCGATCCCCCCGGTGATGATGATCGGCGTCATGATCAACGCAAGAAGTCCGATCTCGACACTTAGCCGCGTGATCTCAAATGCATTACCGGTCGTTGCAAAATTGTTGCCGGTAAACGCGAACAGCAGACATTCGACGGCGATGACAATGAGCAGGATCCACTCATTATTCGGAAAGAGCCGTGCGCTCCAGTCCTGCTCGGTTCTAAGCGGGACTTGTTGTGGCTGCGAGATCGCTTCGTCCATTTTTCTCAAGTCGTCCGAGTGCGACGTCCGATGCCAACGCCGCCAAAATGATCGCCCCCTGGATCGCTTTTTCCCAAAAAGGATTTATGCCGAGAAATGTCAGCGCCGTTCCGATCGTCCCGAGTAGCGCGACTCCGATCAGCGTTCCGATCAACGTTCCGCGGCCACCCGTGATCGCGGCCCCGCCGACAACGACTGCTGCGATGGCTTTTAATTCAAGACCGACACCAGAGTTTCCCGGGATCGCAGAAAATCGAATCGCGTTCAGCAATGCTGAGACACCGACGAGTCCGCCCATGATGATGAATACCCAGAACACGACGTTGGGCGAATTGATTCCCGCAAGTCGCGCGGCTTCCGCGTCGGAGCCTACGGCGTAGACCGTTCGGCCGACAATAAGATTTCTAAGCGACCATGCGAACACAGCGAACAGCAGAAGTGAGATCATGAAGATCACGATCTCGCCGGTGCTCTGACCGAGACCGAACCACTGAAAGTTCTCCGGCAATCCCTGAACCCAAGCGCCTTCCGTTATCCAACGAAGTGCGTCGCGCCACATCACCAGCATCGCCAGCGTTACGATGATCGACGGAAGTTTCATCCAACCGATGAGCGTTCCGTTGAGGGCTCCCATCAGTCCACCGATCAGCATCACCGCAACGAAGACGAGCGGCATCGGCAATCCGGTTTTCGCCAAAACACCGGCCGCAACGCTACACACGGCGAACTGAGATCCAACCGAGATATCGATCTGTCCGACCAATATCACGAGCGTCATCCCGATCGCGATCAAGAGAGTCGGGAGATTGTTGACGATAAGATCTCTGAGATTCCCTGGAGCAAAGAACGAAGGTGCGATGATCGCCACAATCACGAGAAGCGCCGCAAGTGCCGCTGCGGCGGATATTTCTCGTCGGTATGTCTTTCCAATCGTCGCCATGAAATCAATGTCCGAGCGCGGCGGAGAGGATCAGATCCTGCGTCGCATCAGTGCGGTCGAAAACTTTCGCGATCGTTCCGCCGTTCATCACCGCGATCCGATCGCACATGCCGAGCAGCTCGGGCAATTCGGACGAGATCATCAGGATCGCAACGCCCTGCTCCGCGAGCTCCATCATAAGTTCGTGAATCTCCGCTTTCGATCCGACATCGACTCCTTGCGTAGGTTCGTCAAGGATCAAGACCGCCGGTTGAGTGACGAGCCAACGGCTAAGCGCTACCTTTTGTTGATTGCCGCCGGAAAGGGTCGACACCGCGTTGTAGATCGCCGGCGTTTTGACACCGAGCCGACGAGTGTACTCAGCCGCGATCTCTTTCTCCTTACGAAAATTCATTCCCTTGAAACCCGAGAGATGCTTGAGCGAAGCGAGTGTGATGTTCGAACTGATCGGAAGATCGAGTACGACGCCATGACGCCGACGATCTTCGGGTAAATAGGAAATGTGGAGGTCGATCGCCTCGCTCGGATGACCGATCGTGATCTGCTTTCCGCGAAGCAGCATCACCCCGGTGTCCGGCGGGACAAGTCCGAATATCGTTTTTGCGAGCTCGGTCCGTCCGGCTCCAACGAGTCCGGCGATTCCTACGATCTCGCCCGCCCGGATCGTCAGATCGATGCCTCGAATACCAGCCTCACGGGATCCGAATCCGCGAAGCTCGAACACCACTTCGCCGCGTGGCACTTCGCGTTTTGGGAACACACCGGAGAGCTCGCGGCCGACCATGAGTTGAATGAGCTGTTTGCTCGACACGTCTGCCATCTCGTGTGTGTCGATCGTTTGTCCGTCGCGAAGAACCGTCACGCGATCGGCGATCGCGGGTAGTTCTTCGAGCCGGTGCGAAATATAGATCATCCCGACGCCCGACGCGCGAAGTTCGCGAATGACGCGAAACAGATTCCGCGTGTCGTCCTCGGAGAGAGATGCAGTCGGTTCGTCGAGTACCAAAACTCGGGCGTTCGCGCCGAGCGCTCGTGCGATCTCGACCAACTGTTGCTGCGGCATCGATAGCTCGGCCGCAATTTGCTCGGGACTTATCCGCGCTCCGATGCGATCGAGAAGTTCCTTCGCCCGTTGTTTGCGCCTGGCCCAGTTGACCATTCCGAAAACCGAACCGTCCCGCTCCTGGCCGATCGCGATATTTTCGGCGACCGTCAACTCCGGAAATAATGCAGGCTGCTGATAGATGGCCGCGATACCGAGCGATTTTGAGATGCCCGGTGAATTCTCGGTGATCCTCGTGCCGTCGAGCAAGATCTCGCCTGAATCGGGAATCACTGCTCCCGTCAGCGCTTTGATGAGCGTAGATTTTCCCGCACCGTTCTCACCGACGAGCGCGTGAACTTCACCGGCGCGAAGCTCAAACGACGCATCGCGCAACGCGTGAACGCCGGCGTAGGATTTTGTAATGTGATCCGCTTTGAGAAGCGTCATTTATTGATCCTTAATCACGACGACGTACAACTCGCCCGGGCCATGCACGCCGATCGCGAGCGTCAATTCGATATCCGAAGTTCGCGACGCACCGGTCACGAATGTGATCGCACGATTCGCGTCTGGATCCATGAGTTTTAAGATCTCCGCCATCGATTGTCTGATCGAGCTCGTCGTCACGATGCAAACGTGAACCGGCGGGACGAGAGAAGCAAGACGGTGTCGTTCCGCTCCCGATTCGAGCACGAGCGTGCCGGTTTCCGCGATCGCCCACTGCGCGCTTGTGATCCCGATGGCGGAAGAAAACAGTTCATCGCGCGAAGCATCTTGTATCGCATTGATCCCGGCTGCGTTGACGATGCGATGCACAAGCTCGGAATCGGAAACGATGATCTCGGTAGCAGACCTATCGCCCACGATCGACCGAAGTCGGTCAGCGGCTTCGATCTCGTTTTCAACAAACGTACATTTTGCGCCGACCATCTCGAGGCTTTCCCTGAAGACCTCGCTCGTGTTTGTCTCAACAAATAAGACTCCGGTACGCGGTTCGCTTTTCGCTTCTTGATGCTCTTCATTGAACGGCTCGCTCTTGGCAAGGTTCTCGCGGATCGAGGCGAAAATCGACGACCTCGCATTTGAATGTGAAGAGCTGTGCATCATTTCTTTTTTTCTCTCCACATTTCACGAAAAGATTTCGGCGCCACGACCGGTGCATCGCGTCGCTCCGTCCATGCACCGAGCGGCGGTACGAGCAACGCGAGCATGCCGCTAACCTTTCCTATCTTTCCATTGCGAGCGACGAATCGCTGCGCCAACCGCGCAGCTCGAATGCTGAGTGCGTAGGTTCCGCTCCGCGACCAGATCCGCGAATACATCCGGAAGGCGATGCTCTCGCCGAGCTTTCGCGTCGGCTGAGATTCGCGCGTGCTGCCTTCCGCGATCTCGGATCGGAGATGCAGCAGAAGCGCGGGGATGTCGATCTTGACGGGGCAAACTTCGCGGCAGGCTCCGCATAGGCTCGACGCGTATGGAAGCTGCTTCGCTTTCGACAATCCAAAAAGCTGAGGGGTGATCACGGCACCGATCGGCCCCGGATAGACGGAGCCGTATGCGTGTCCGCCGATCTGTTGATAAACGGGACACGCGTTCAGACATGCTCCGCATCTGATGCACGCCAGGCTTTGTCGCGTCAGCGGATGCGCGAGCATTCGCGATCGGCCGTTGTCTAACATTACGATGTGAAGCTCGTCCGGACCGATATCGTCCGCGTTATTTTTTACACCCGTGATCAGCGACTGATACGCGGTCAGACGCTGGCCGGTGCCCGAACGCGGCAGCAGTTTGAGAAACACGTCCAGGTCGGCGAATTTCGGAATGACTTTTTCGATTCCCATGACCGCGATGTGAGTTTTCGTAAGGCTCGTCGTCAACCGAATATTGCCTTCGTTTTCAAGGATCAGGATCGTTCCCGTTTCGGCGACGCCGAAATTCACACCGCTGATTCCGACCTGTGCTTCGGCAAATCTTTGACGAAGAATTCTCCGAGCGGTTTGCGTCAGCACGTCGACGTTGTCGGTTTTTTCGATACCGACTTTCTCGACGAACAGGTCCGCGATCTGTTGCTTCGTCTTATGGATTGCGGGGACGACGATGTGCGAAGGCGTTTCGCCGGCGAGCTGAATTATCCATTCACCGAGATCCGTTTCGACCGGTTCGATCCCGGCCGCCTCGAGTGCTTCGTTGAGATGGATCTCTTCACCCGCCATGCTCTTTGCCTTAACGACCATGTTGGCGTTCTGCGCGCGGACAAGTCCGAGCACGATCTCGCACGCTTCTTTTCCATCGCGCGCCCAGTGGATCGTCGAACCTGCCTTTTCCGCATTTTCGGTGAAGCGCTCGAGGTACTCATCGAGATGAAGTAAGGTTTCGTCTTTGATCGACCTCGCACGTTCGCGCAAATCTTCCCAATCACCGGCCGATGCGATCGCGTTGCGTCGACGTACGACAAAACTGTCCGCGAGATTTCGCAATGCACCGTGCAGAACGGGATCGGCGAGCGCCGCGCGGGCGTTCCGATCGAACGTTTCGGACGTTGCATGGGTCGTGCTCATTCTTGGGAAGCCAAAATTTCTGCGATGTGCTTTACCTGAACTCTAGAACTTATTCGCGACAGCCGTCCCGCGATCTGCATCAGACAACTCGCGTCGCACGCGACGACAGTATCGGCGCCGCTCTTCTCGATCATCTCGATCTTGTTATCTAAAATGCCGGCCGATATCTCGGGGAATTTTACAGAGAACGTTCCGCCAAAACCGCAGCAGACATCCGCGTTTTCCATCTCGACGAATTCAAGTCCATCGACTTTGTTCAGCAGACGGCGAGGCTCGTCGTGAACACCGAGATCTCGCAGTCCATGACACGCGTCGTGCCACGTCGCTTTACCATTCGAAATGGCGCCGACTTCGTCGACGTCGAGAACGTTGACGAGAAAACTGCTCAGCTCGTGCGTCTTCGCCGCGATCCGATCCGCGCGCTCGCGCCATTCGGCATCGCCTTCGAAGACTTCGTGAAAATGTTTCACCATCGACGTGCACGAACCCGATGGAATGACGATCGCTTCCGCGTCGGACGTTTCAAATATCTCGATGAATCGCTCCGCAAATTTCCGAGCTTCTTTTCTGTAACCCGTATTGAACGCCGGCTGTCCGCAGCACGTCTGTCGCTCGTCGAATGTCACATCGCAACCCGCACGCTCAAGCACCTCGACCGTCGCCATGCCGACATTCGGGCAGAGCTGATCAACGAGACATGTGACGAATAGTGCGACCTTCATTTTGCGGCGACCTGCCCGGTCGGTTTAATCCGGAAATGTTCTTCGATCGCGAGATAACGACTTTCTGCCTCAGCGAAATCCGGGACAGTTTGCGGAGCGAAGCTTTCAAACTCGATCTTCGACGCAATATAGCTTCGCGCTTCCGCAAGCGATTCGAAACGTCCGGACGAGATCGCCTGAACGAGCACGTTTCCTATCACGGTCGCTTCGGTCAAGCCCGAACGAACGGGCAAGCCGGTCGCATTCGCCGTCGACTGATTAAGATACCGATTTCGTCCGCCGCCTCCGACGATCTCAATGCCCGAAAGCTTTGAATTCGTGAGCGACTCGATCGACCGTAGTACGGAAGCATATCGAAAAGCGAGCGAATCAAAAATGATCTTCGTGACGATCGCCGCTCTCGTCTGCGTCTGCTGTCCGGTTTCCGAAAGTTGCGTGTTGATCGAATCGAGCATGCTTTCCGGATTTAGAAATCTTTCGTCGTCGGGAAAAATGAAACCGGGAAAGCCGTCGATCGCTGATGCGTCTCGGATGAGATCATCGTACTCGACGGAATTTACATGCTTCGCCCATTCATTGCGACACGATTCAAAGATCCAAAGACCCATCACATTCTTGAGAAATCGAAACGTGTTGTAAACGCCGCCCTCATTCGTGAAATTGAGCTGTGCCGCATCGGGAGTGATCAACGGAGTGTCGCGTTCGATTCCGATCAGCGACCACGTCCCGGAAGAAATGTATGCGCTCCCGGCGGACAACGGAGTTGCTGCGACGGCACTCGCCGTATCGTGAGTTGCCGGTGCGATAACTGCAACATCGTCGAGACCGACGTCTCCGGCAATTTCCGGAAGCAGCGTTCCGAGTTGTGTGCCTGCCGGAATGATGTCACGGAGAAGTCGTCGTGAAAGACCAAGTCGGTCGATGAGGTCAACGTCCCAGTCACCGGTGCGTGCATTGACCATCTGCGTCGTCGTCGCATTTGTATACTCCGTCGCAGCCTTGCCGGTTAGCAAGTAGTTGATCAGATCCGGAAGCAGCAAAAGCATTGAGGCGTTTTCGATCCCACGGCACTCCGAGAAAAGTTGATACAGCGTATTGAATTTTTGAAACTGGATACCGGTCTTGTCGAAGATCTCATC
This sequence comes from Acidobacteriota bacterium, assembly GCA_003223025.1. Taxonomy (GTDB): domain Bacteria; phylum Acidobacteriota; class Blastocatellia; order Pyrinomonadales; family Pyrinomonadaceae; genus OLB17. The sequence goes on along the minus strand of QHXR01000024.1, from coordinate 55,585 downwards.
ACGCGGAACGATCCCAAAGACGCTCGTCATCGCCTCGTCCGTACGCGAATCGCGATAACAGATGGGATCCGCGACAAGCTTGCCGTAAGTGCTAACAAGACCGTAATCGACCGCCCAGCTATCGACTCCGATACTTTCGATTTGTCTGCCGAGTGTAGAAGCTTTCACTCCGGCGGCACGCAACCCGAGTTTAATTTCGTCAAAGATCGATTGAAAATTCCAGCGAAGATATTGACCGTCGAAATAAGGTGGATAACGAAAACGATGAACTTCGTCCAGCAAAAGTTTGTCGTCAAAGCCGGCAAGGAAAACGCGTCCGCTTCCTGCTCCGAGATCAACGGCGATGTAGAGTGGACCGTTCATCGATTGCTGCCGAAGCGCTGATCAAAACGATCACACGATTCCTGCCGAGATACCTTTTGTTGCGGGTCGTTCCTTGTCCTTGATCTTTCTGTAACCGCTCGCACGATAGACGGCGATGGGATCGATCGCTCCGCCGGAACGTTCGCGGGCGGCGGCCAATATCGGAGACACGTCAGTCGTGAAAGCTTCTTTGAGAATCGCCAAGGCGGCAATGGCGTCGCATGCGTTCTGAGCCTCTTCCAGCTTGGGGCGGTCGACGATCAGAGCCTGAACATATGCTCGCGAAACCTCAACTGCGCTCGTGACGAGCGATTCGATGGGATCGGTTACGTTGTTCGATTGATCGAGCATGTACGACGGATCAAAGCCTTCGATGCCGTCCGCATCGACGAGCTCGTTGAAGATCAGGAAAAGTTGGAAAGGTTTGACGGATCCGGCATCGAGATCGTCGTCGCCATACTTGCTGTCGTTGAAATGGAATCCGCCGAGCTTACCAAACTGAATCAGACGCGAGACGATCTGCTCGATGTTAACGTTCGGTGCATGATGTCCGAGATCGACAAGACACTCGGCCTTTTTTCCCAACTCGCGCGCGCAATAGTAGCTGACACCCCAGTCGCTGATGACGGTCGAGTAAAACGCCGGCTCATACATCTTATGCTCGATGAACAAACGCCAATCGTCAGGCACGGCCGAGTAGATCTCGCGCATCGATTCGAGATATCTCTCAAGTGATCGTCTGAAATTCGCCTGCCCGGCAAAATTACTACCGTCGCCAACCCAGACCGTAAGGGCCTTTGAACCGATCGCTTGCCCGATCTCTATGCATTCGATATTGTGCTCGATCGCCTGCTGACGAACACATCGATCGACGTGTGAAAGCGAACCGAACTTGTAAGAAACGTTCGCGCCGTTCTGATCTTGGAACGTATTCGAGTTCATCGCGTCGAATGTCATTCCGTGTCGCGCGGCAGCGGCAGCGAGTTCGTTATTATCGTCGGGCTTGTCCCATGGAATATGGAGCGACACACACGGAGTTGTTCGAACGAGCTTGTTGATCGTCGAACAGTCTTCGAGTTTTTCGTAGATCCCGCGCGGCTCTCCCGGTCCGGGAAATCGTGCGAAACGAGTACCACCGGTGCCGACTCCCCAGGACGGGATCGCGACTCGCAACCCGCGCGCCTTTTCGACGATCGCATCGATGTCGATATCGCGACGCGCCAGCTTCCGGGCAAGATGATCGAAATCCTCAGCTTGCGTGGCAGCGCTTGATGCGTTTTGTTCGGCGATGAAGTCCGATTCGATCTCGAAATTTTCCGGCATGGTCTATCTCCCGAGAATTACGCTCAACATTTCCCCGTGAACTGTGAAGAACTAAACAAAAGACTATCGCATGAATCCGTCCTGCAGGCCGCCGTCCACCGGAATAATATGTCCGGTAGTCTTTTCGAGCCGCTTGGAAAGAAATAAGAAGATCGCTTCGGCCTGATCGGAAGGCTCGATCGGCGTCTGCGTCAGCGAGCGCTTTGCATAGAAGGTCGAAAGCTTCTCGGTCAACGAATCAGTCTCTTCAGATTCGTCGAACGGGATGTCATATTTCGAAAGCGAAGCGATGACACGATCACGCGGGAACATCGTACTTCCTTTTACGACGGTCGCAGGTGCAACCGCGTTAACTCGGACGAGCGGCGACATCTCGATCGCAAGCTCGCGGACGAGATGATTCGCTGCGGCTTTGCTTGTGTCGTATGCGAGACTGCCTTTTTTCGCGACTACGGCGTTGGCACTCGTCGTCAGGATGATGTTTCCTTTCAGGCCTTGTTTCTTGAAAATTTTGTTCGCCTCGTCGGCGACGATATAGGCGCCTTTCACGTTGATACCGAATGTGAAATCCCACATCTTGTCTTCGATCATGCCGCTCTTGTCGGGCGGAACGAACACGCCGGCGGTGACGATCACGGCGTCGATTCCGCCGTACGCGAGCATGACGTTCTCGAACATCTTCGCGACCGAAGCTCGATCGGTCATATCGCAGCCGAGCCCTATTGAGACTCCTGCATTTGAAATTCCCGTTCCCGAAACGCCGATACCCGGGCCGTACTTCGAGATGATCTCGTCCGCTGTTTCTTTTGCGGTTGCTTCATCTTTATCGACGCAGACAACATGTGCGCCTTCTTTTACGATGCGGTGCGCCGTTTCTTTTCCGATACCCGCACCGGCCCCGATGATCACATGAATCTGACGATCGAGCTCCTTTTCGGGGGGCATGCGCTGAAGCTTTGCCTCTTCAAGAAGCCAGTATTCGATATCGAACGCTTCCTGCTGATCCATCGCTTCGTACTCGTCGATCGCTTCCGCTCCGCGCATCACCTCGATCGCGCAATTGTAAAATTCTCCGGTAACGCGCGATTCACTTTTATTTTTGCCCCACGCGATCATGCCCAAGCCGGGAATCAAAACCACCGTCGGATTCGGATCGCGCATCGCCGGTGAATCGGGATGCTTGCAGCGGTTGTAATATTCTTCGTAGTCCTTGCGATACTGCACGAGCCCGTCGGAGATCGCAGTCTTCAGGCTATCGATATCTCCCGTTTCCGGATTCCAATTCACAAACAGCGGTTTGATCTTCGTACGCAGGAAATGATCCGGGCACGATGTGCCGAGCTCGGCGAGCCGCGGTCCCTCGACGCTGTTTACGAAGCGCAGCATCTTCCAATCATCCTGAACCGTTCCGACAAAACGGCGATAGACGGAAACCTGTCCGCGGATGAACGGAATGATCTCCGTCTGAAGCTTCTGACGGGCAGTTTCGTCAAGATCTTTGTACTTTGGTCCTCCAAACGTCGCGTCGCCCTTGTCGTGCGATTCGATGTACTGCGACGCACGGTCGATAATCTCGAGCGCGGTCTCGTAACAAGTCTTGTCGTTGTTATCCCAGGACGACATTCCGTGATGGCCGAGCAAAATTCCTTTCGCCTGCGGATTGTCTTTGATCAACTGTTCGATCTTCAAACCGATGTCGAATCCGGGACGCTGCCACGGAATATAAATGACATCCTCGCCGTAGATCTCTTTCGTCAACTTTTCCTGATTCACCGAAGCCGCGATCGCGATCACGGAGTTCGGATGAAGGTGATCGACGTGCTTGAAAGGAACCAGAGTATGAAGCGGCGTGTCGATCGAGCACGCGCGCGGATTTAGATTGAAAACGCAGTGCGAGTACATTGGGTACATCGCATCTTCGATCTGGGACTTCGGACCGTTGACCGGGGCGTTCTCATACATCGGGCGCATCGCCTTCACTTTTTCGAGATATAGCGAAGCGAATCCGTCGCGTTTTGCAGTGCGAAGATCGCCGCCTGAGCCTTTGAGCCAGAGGACCTCGACTTCCTCGCCTGTTAGCGGATCTTTCTCGGGAAGTTTCGACGATGTGTTTCCGCCGCCGGTATTGGTCAGGGTCAGGTCATCGCCGAGCCGGTTCGAGCGATATACGAGCCGGTCGACGCCGTCGAGCTTGTCCGCGTCGTCGTCATTCCACAGATACTTTACGAACTTAAAACGTGATTCTGATGCTGCTGAATTACTCATCTCTTGGTACGCGTATAGATAAAACTATTTAAGGATGCGGACGAGAATCCGCGTGAATTTCGTTAACTTAGATCTAACAGAAAACCGCTTAACCGCTGTAAGAATGGGAGAATATCAAGTTTCTTTAAGAAACGCAACAATTCATTAATTGGTGAGACCAATTTGCGATTTGCCCGCTATTGACCTGACGGAATGATCACCGATTAACCGCAGATTACGCAGATAACGCGGATTTTTTGGATTGGTCCCGACACATCAAACGGTCATTTCTAAAAATCAGTCTTTATCTGCGTCATCCCCGTTATCTGCGGTTAATTGAGTTGCGATCGAAGTCACCGCTTTCCAGCAGTAGGATCGGGCCACGAATCGGTGCGGAACGGCGACGCCGGGACGCCCGAATCGTTGGTCAGATTCGGACTCCTAGGGTTGCTGTTAAAGGCATATCGAACCGCGACCGGTGCCGGAACATCCGCGGACCAGACCTCGACCTTATTTTTCCCGACGATCTTCGCTTGGGCCCAGACCCATTTCTTGTCCGCTCCGGCAATGGCGAACTCGCTCAACTTGTCCCCGTTCGCGATCCTTAGACCGGTTCCCGCATTATCAAATGTGAGAACCATCTTCGATCCTTTCACTTCCGACTTTCTAAGCACGGGCGAATCCGGCAACGATCTGCCATAAGCTTCGCGAATCGCCCAGCGGAACATGCGACGGCCGACCTCAAGTTTGTTCTTCGGATGGATATCGCCCGCCTCTCCGATATCGATCGTCACGATCAGTCCGGTATTCGGAGTCGACAAAGCAGTCCGGCGCTGCGCTTCGCGGATAAAACTCCATGCGCTCTCTTCGGGTTCGTCCTTGATCCGACGATAGTTCGGCAGCTGAATAATGCCGAACGGAAAATTCCCCGCACCCCAACGCTCGCGCCACGCACGAATCATCGTCGGTAGGAGAATGTTGTACTGCTCCGCGCGAGCCTCGTTGGATTCGCCCTGATACCAGATCGCGCCTTTTATCGCGAACGGTATCAACGGCGCGATCATTCCGTCATAGATCGAAGACGCAATTCGATATTCGCGCAACGCATCCGGAACGCCGGGCGAAGGTGACGGTTTCACGCCGGACGCTTTTTGCTTTTCCGACTCTTCGCGCCATTTCTTGATCGCCGCGTCATATTCGACTCGGACGCGCGGACGCTCCTCGTCCCAGATCTTCGTTCGCTCGACGGTCGCTTTCAGCTCCGGATTCGCAACCAGATAATCGACCGGAGTCCAGGCTTCGGCTTGCGATCCGCCATACGACGAATTGATCAAACCGATCGGAACCTTTAGCTCTTTCTGGAGCTCGACTCCGAAATAATATCCGGCGGCGGAGAATTCTTTGACGGACTCAGGTGTGCACGCCGCCCATTCGCCCAACTTGCCGGTCGCGTGCTTGAACGCAACCTGGCGACTGACATTAAAGAGGCGAATGTGCGGATGATTCGCCGCGGCCTGCACTGCTTCCCCGTTGTCAGTCTCGCGGAGCAGCCGCTGCATGTTTGACTGACCTGCGACCAACCAAACTTCGCCTATCAAAATATCCTTCAGTACGATCGTATTCTTCCCGGCGATAGTCATCGTCTGCGGCAATGAACTCGCCGACAGTTTTCCGAGATCCACGCGCCATTTGCCGGCTGCATCGGCGACGATCGTCTTTTTTATTTTGCCGAACGTCACGGTCACTGCTTCGCCCGGTTCTGCGGATCCCCAGATCGGGACGATCTGCTTTTGCTGCAGGACCATCGAGCTGGCGATAACGTCGGGCAGCATCACCTCGGCGCGTGTCGTGACAAACGTGGCAAATACAATCGCAAAAAAGATCCAGTACTTCATCGTTTAATATTTTCGTTTCAACCAGGCGTCCGGAACCGGAATGATGCAAATGTTCATCGAACGACCGTCCGCCGAAAGCATCGCTGATTGGATCTCGATCCTCGTTCCGTCAGGGCTCATTGTCGGGTGAGGATGATCGGCCGCCGTTGGTTTATGACCGGTCGAAAGCATGATCATCTCGTTCGTGTGGCGATCTATCAGATAGATGCTCCGCGAGAAATCATCACCAACCGCCCATCTTCCGTCCGGCGAACCGCTCACGTGCCAAAGTCCGCTGCCTTCTTTAGTCTGACCCGCGATGACGACTTCACGAGTTCGAAGATTTACGATCGCGAGACCGGTAGGTTTTTCGCGAGTGCCTGACGGTCCCCACGCCGGATCCTGTCCCGGATTCGCACCGCCGACATCCGTTCCTTCTCCGAGACTTTTATTCGTGCCCGGAATTTTTCGATGACCCATGATCGCGATCGCAACTTCGTCTTTTCCAATGACTGCTTCGTGAGTCACCCATTCGTATTCGGATTCCGGATAGAGCGGTCGCAGTCCGGTTCCATCGGATTTAACGAACCACGTTCGTTGCGGGGATTTCCCGCCCGTCTCCCAGCAGAAGACGATCTCGCCCGGAACCCATCCGTTCGTTTGGATATGTCCGATCTGAAAAGGAACCGAAACGACGTGTTTGAATTTTCCGGTCTCGAGCTCCATCGCCGCGATGCCGGTCGGACCGGCACCCATGTTTCGCGGTCCGAAGTTCTTTTCGATTTTCGTGCCGGGCGCTAAATGTCTCGCGGCTTCCTCGGGACCTACCCGAAAGTAAACCCACTTCTCATCCGCGTCGAGCGCCATGTCGCCGCCGGCCTGCATCTCGGGCGGCGTAGTGCCCATTACTTTTTGATATTGGTCTGCGGCCGACATTTTTCCGGCTTTGCTGTCAGCAAAAACTTTGGCGAGATCGACCTCGATGATCTGAAGAGTTGTTGGCTGAGGACGTGGTGCCGGAGCCGTACCGGGAGCGGGGCGCTCTCGCCGCATTGCAGAGCGATTCGGATCGCGCAGGAAATAGAGCTTCATCGAATTTCGCGCGACGCTCAGCATCCCGGCGTACCCGCCTTCGGTCACCTGGACCTGATCTCCGGTCTCCTCATTCACAGCCATCGCTTCGCCGCGGACTCGGCCTGATCGAAAGATCAGCCACTTACCATCCGATGTCCATTGATTATGCGTCTGGTAAATTTTCGAATCGCCGACGGGTTCGCTTGTAAGGAACGTCAGCATCGTTCCCGTGACAGGATCTTTGACGATCTTTTTTTCGGATGGAAATCGTTTCCCGATCTGCGCCTGAGCCGTGATACAGAACAAGAGTACAAATCCCACAACGCTTAAACTCAAAAATCGCTTCATATTGTTTCGCATGTAGCGCCGCCGTCCCGGCGGCTGTCGGGAGGCCGTCCCGGCCTCCCGCGGCGGCGAGACGCCTCCGCGACAGCCGGCGGGACGCCGGCGTTACGCTTTGACGCCGATGGTAATTTTCGCACCTGCGAGTCCGGGTGCACTTGCCGTTACGGTGATCTGGCCCGTAGATTTGTTTGCCTTGATCAACGCAATACATCGTCCCTGGAACGCGTGGCGTTGCGATGCTTGAAACGGATCGTGATCGGCGTTGTCCGCACTGTCGACCGCAGCAACGATACCGGAACCGCTCGTCGCAAAACTGATCATGTCGTTCGCTGAAGGAACGACCACGCCGTTCGCATCAACGACGGTCGCTTCCACATAAACGACATCGTTCCAATCATTCGCGATCTTCGTTTTATCGGCTGAGAGAATGATCTTCGCCGGCCTGCCGGCAGTTTTGAGTTCGAATTCAGCGACGACCTTAACGCCATTCTTGCCGACGGCATTAATGGTTCCCGATTCGAAATTCACCTTCCAATTCCGCGGACTGTCGTCGACGGGTTTAGATTTTGAGCCGAGCGATTTGCCATTAAGAAAAAGTTCCACCTCATCGCAGTTGCTATAGATCTCGGCATTCTCTTCGTGCGGCCCGAGATTTTTTGGAGTCCAGTCCCCGAACAATGTCTGCGTACGCTTTTGCTCGGCAACTTCATATCCCGGATCGGTCGGCGACGCGATCGCCGGAGCGACTCGGCGAGCGATATAGACCATCGGCTTGTCGCTCCACCAACTCTGTCGCTGATAACTAACTGGTCGCGGCATCGCGGTTCGATCCAGCAGTCCTTTTCCGTACGCGTAATTCGGCCACGCCGCCGACTCGCCGAGGTAATCGACGCCGACCCAAATGAACTGGCCGGAATACTCGGGATGGTCTCGCAGCGCGAGCCACTGATTTAGATCGTGCGTGTTCTCAGTGCCGAGGATCTTGCGAGTCGGTTTTTGTTTGTACGCCGCGAGAATTTCTTTTTCACGATAATTCTGTCCAACTACATCCAGAATCTCCGCGAGGCCGTTGTCGTAGTCTCTCGCACCCTCGATGTTCGGACGGAAAAGCGCCTGCGTTACAGGTCGCGTCGGATCGTTCGCGTGGAATGTATCGACCAAGCCGCGCAACGTGGCCTTCGCCTTTTCCTGGTCGGCGTGATTGTCGCGGATCTCATTTCCCGCGCTGTAGATGATGACGCTCGGATGATTTCGATCGCGTCGAACAGTATCAGCGACGTCGATCTTCGACCATTCGGGAAAATCTTTGTGATAGTCGAATGGATTTTTAGCACCGGTCCATTGATCGAAAAGCTCATCCATCACGAGAAATCCCATTCGATCCGTCAGATCGAGAAACTCCGGCGAAGGCGGATTGTGCGCCGTGCGGATCGCGTTGACACCAAGCTTTCGAAGCTCATTCAAACGCCGCTCCCAAACAGCAAGTGGAACCGCAACTCCGAACGCGCTTCCATCGTGATGCAGACACGCGCCTTTGATCTTGAAATTTTTTCCGTTCAGCCAAAAGCCGGTCGCGGGAACAAATTCGAACGAGCGAATGCCGAATGAAACGGTTTCGCTATCGATCGGTTTCCCATTTGAAAGAACCGTCACGACGGCTTTATAAAGATTCGGCGTTTCAAGGCTCCAAAGAGCCGGGTTTGCAACCTTGAGTTCAGAGTCGACGACTCCGGTCTCACCCGATTCGACAGCCACCGCCCCGGATTCGGTTCTCGCAACCACTTTGCCGTTCGAATCTAGAATCTTGTACTCGACGGTCGTGGGAACATTCTTTTCACTCTGATTCGAAATCTTAGTCGCGATCTTTATAGTTGCTTCGTTAGCATTCACTTGAGGCGTCGTAACAAACGTCGACCATTTTTCAAGATGGAGGGCATTCGTTGTAACAAGCCGAATATGCCGGTAAATTCCGGCGCCGGTGTACCAGCGTGAAGCAGGCTGGCCGGAATTATCCGCACGCACCGTTATGACGTTGTCGCCACCGAGTTTCAATTTGTCCGTAAGTTCATAGCCGAAACTTACGTATCCATTCGGTCGTTTTCCCAAATGAAAACCGTTGATCCAAACGTCGCTGTTTGCCATCACGCCGTCGAATTCGATAAAGACGTGTTTGCCTTTCTGATCGGCCGCGATTCTAAAGTGTTTGCGATACCATCCGACACCCGACGGTAAATATCCCCCTGCACCGGCGGTTGGATTTTTAGCGTCGAATGGACCTTCGATACTCCAGTCGTGCGGCACGTCGAGTTTTCGAAATGTCGCGTCCGCGAGATTTCCCGACTCGACATCTGCTTTCTGAAACAGCCAGTCGTTGTCGAATGAGATCGTCGAGCGCACTTGAGCCACGCCCGACGATGCGAGCAAGGCGACGATGATGAGGAGTGTCCTACTTTTCGTCATAGATCTTTTCCAGGAGTTGAGAGACATAAGCCCCCGCTCGACCATCGACAGCCGGCACGCGATTGTGCAGAACGCTGTCGACAAAATCTTCGATCAAAGGTTGATGAATGTTCTCGGCGGGCGGCAAATTTTCTTCGCGTTGATCCATTCCGGATGTCACGATAAAACGGCCGGAATTGAGAACGGGAATATCGATGCACCCGTTTGTGCCAAAAATCTGCAACGTGTCTTTCGGAATATTTGTCGCGTGCGTCACCGAGACTGTCGCAGTGACGCCTGATCCGAAATGCAGCGTGGCGACCGCAGTGTCCTCGATCTCGCGCTCATAGACGCTTCCGGAAAACATGCCCGCGACCGCGTCAACGTCGCCAAATAAATTCACAAGAACTTCGAGCCGGTGACACCCGAAATCCATCATCGGACCGCCGCCGCTTTTTTCTTTTTCGACGAACCAATGACGCGGATCACCCGACTGCATATCGATATGCTCGAAAGCGTTTATTTGAGCAAGCGCCGCACGGCCAATTTCGCCGGCTGCAATGATCTCTTTTGCACGTTCGATCACGGGATAAAAATGACGGTAGTAGGCGATCCCGAGTTTCACGTTGTTTGCTTCGCACGCCGCGATCATCGAATCGCACTCGGCGACATTCAACGCCATCGGCTTTTCGCAGAGCACGTGCTTTCCAGCCGCGGCCGCGGCGATCGTTTGCTCGGCATGAAGAAACACTGGAGTCGCTACATAGACCGCGTCGATCTCGGGATCAGCGATCTGCGTGCGCCAATCGGCGAACCATTTTCGTGCTCCGACTTCTGCGGCCGCAGCCTCAGCGAGATCGGCGCGTCCTCTGCTGATGGAGACAAGCTCGCTGTTCTCACAATTGCGAATCGCCGCCGCGACGCGCTTTCGCACGATCTCGCCGGCTCCGATGATTCCCCATCGAACAACATTCATCAGAATTCCCGCCTCTCTGCTATTGCGATCTTTACGTCGTCGCGACCGCGGCTTTGCGATGAGCTGAAATCCCAGACGTCTCTGAGCACAAACATTTTTACATCGCGCACGAGCTCGGCATTCGTTCCGAAGAACTCGGCGTTCTTAACATCATCAAGAAAAAACGCAGGCCTCGCGTCATCTTTTTCGAATGTCACCTCGATATTATTAAAAGTAATTCCGTGCACATGGCGAACATAGAATCCGTACGCCGGCGTTATGCCGAACATGCTTGGCTCCGGATAATTTTTCTCGTTTTCGGGGATGTCTCGCTCTGCGTCGGCTTTCGTTCCTCCGCCGTTGTAATGGATCCGAATATTCGACAAACGCACGTCCTGTATTGGCCTTTCGACCAGTCCCGCGATGATCGACGCATACTCATGATGAGCTCCCGACACCACGACGTTATCGATGATTATCCTTCTCACGTTTGCAACGGGAGTGTCTTCCGGACCGCGTTGACGCTTGCCGAGGCGGATAAAGATCGGCGCCGTCGTAATATCGCGCATCGTGAGATTGGACACGGTGATGTCCTCGATGTTGCCGCCGTCGACGGTCTCGATCGCGAAACCGCGACAGTGCACGAAGTTGATATTCGAGATCGCAATGTTTTTAAATCCGCCGTTCGATTCTGTGCCTAGTTTTATCCGGCCGGTTACACGATCTTTGTCGGGAGCAAACTCCTGCGTCGTCTTAAACGTTGCGTCGAGCATCGTTCCGAGATCGAATCCGGACACTTGTGAATTCGTGATCGTGACATTCTCTGTCGCTCGCGGATATCCGAGCGCGAACGAGCTCTTTAACACGATCGCGTCGTCATTCGGAGTATTGACGTAGGAATTTGAGATCCGAACATTTCGGCACGAGTCGATATCAAAACCGTCGCGGTTCGTATCGACGCGGAGATTGTCGATCGTGAGATTGTCGACGCCGGTCGCGAGAACTCCGAAGTGCCCGGCGCGAAAGATCGTGAAATCCTTAAGCGTTATATTGCGGCTGAGTTTCAGCGCGATCGCCTTTGTTCCGATTCCGTCCATCTCCGTGAGTGGCGACGTCTCGCCAAGAGGCGAAACATTATTCGCCATGCTCGTCGGAGTTTCACCAACAGATCTCGGACGCCGCGGCCCCGGACTTCGACGTGAAAGACCCTGGCCGTCGATCTTTCCCTGGCCGATGATCGCGAGATTTTCGATTCCGATTCCCCACATCAGAGAGTTTTTCCAATGCGAATGACCGAAGTCCTGATACATGTCGAACTCGTTGGGTTCCCACTGATCGTACTTTCCTTTGTGCACGGTCGGATCGGCGGCGAGGATCGTTGCGCCGTTATCGATATAGATCGTGATGTTGCTTTTCAACCGGATCGAAAAACAGAGATAAGTGCCTGCAGGAAAGAAAACGGTTCCACCGCCTTTCGAACTTGCAGCATCAATCGTCTTATTTACCGCGTCGGTGTCGAGCGTTTTTCCGTCGCCTTTCGCGCCGAAAGTGCGCACGTTGTAGAAAGCGTTCGTTTGTGAAAACGAAATGCTCGCGACGAAAAAAATAATGAGAATCGATAGAGAACTTTTCATTTATTTCGTGACTCTTTGCGGCTTGGCGTCTTTGCGTGAAAATTAGGGTGTTCACGCAAAGACGCTAAGACGCAAAGTGTCTATTTAACCGAAACTTGTTCTACCTGGCTGTTCGAGATCTTCACCGACTCGCCTGATTTTGTTTTTAGCTTCACGTTAGTCAGCTTCCAGTTCGACGCATACTCGATGGACCCGGCCTGATTTCCTTCGGCAGTGATATTGGAAAAGGTCACATTCTCGATCATCTTTTCCGGCAAACCAGCGGCGGTGAAGATCCGATCTGCTCCTGTGATCTCAACGTTCTCGATCCTGATATTTCGAAACTGACAATAACCTTTTTCTACGGGCAGCACCGGCGTGTTCAAAATGGTCCAGTAAGCGGGAACATTTTTCATATCTCCCGGGATCGTCGCGTAGCTGTAACTCGGATTCCAGTTGAGTGTGAATGTGAATGGCAAGGCGACGTTTTCCATTTTCAATCCGCGGACAAGAACATCTTCGACATATCCGCCACGGGTCTTCGCCGACTTGAAGCGCACTCCTTCCTTCGTCCCAACGCCGCGATTGTTTAGCGCCGCGACGTGACGGATACCGCCCGACGTTTCGCTACCGAACGAAATAATGCCGCCTCCGCGACGGATGAGATTGTCGCGGATGAAAACGTATTCCGTCGGCCGAGCGACGCGAAGTCCGTCAAAATCGCGACCCGCTTTCAGACAAATGTCGTCATCGTTGTTGTCGATATCGCAGTTCTGAACGAGGACGTAACTCGACGAATCGATATCGACCCCATCCGTGCTCGGCCCGCCGTTGTCGCTGATCTTTACGCCGTCGATCGTTACGTGATCGGAATACAAAACCTGCACGGTCCAGAATCCGGAACGCTTGAGACTGACATTCTCGACAGTCACATCCGACGAACGACTGATCACCATCAGTCGAACACGCTCGGCGTCATAATCCGACGCCCAACGCAAACCCTTTGGTTCATACTCTCGACGCAACGCCCAGTATTTGTCCCACCATTTCTTGCCGCGTCCGTCGATCGTGCCGCCGCCCGAGATCCTTACGTTCTTTGCATCCGTTACATTGATAAGCGCCGATGGCCACGTCATCTCGATGCCGGCAACGCGAGTCGGAGCACGCGGATAATCATTGTCATCCTGACTGCCAAGCAGAGTGACACCATCGTCGACCCGGAGATCGACGTTGCTTTTTAGGAACAGAGCGCCGGTGACGTATTCACCTTTCTCGAACGAGATAATTCCGCCGCCCAATGTCGAGCATTGATCGATCGCTTTCTGCATTGAGGCCGTGGAATTTGTAACGCCGTCGGGTTTTGCGCCGAATGAATTTACGGAACAGTTACGGGTGCGCCTTGGTGCGATTCTCGCACCAACCTTTTTCGTCCAGGCAGGAAAAGTCGGATCGATCGATTGCTGCTTTTTTTGACTGAATGCGCAGATGCTGACTAGAGTCACCAGCGTCAGTATCGAAAGCGCTTTCTTCATGGCGAAATCTAACGAACCGAAAATGCGTAAATCGTAGTTTGCGAATACGTCTGTCCGGGCTTCAACTCGGTCGATGGAAAATTTGCGCGATTAGGCGAATCGGGAAAATGCTGCGTCTCGAGACAAAAGCCCGAGCGAAACGGATAAGGTTTTCCATTTTTTCCCTTAGTACCGTCAAGAAAATTTCCCGAATAAAATTGAATGCCCGGCTCGGTCGTGAGCACTTCGATCACCCGGCCGCTGGTTGGTTCGTAGACGCGAGCCGCAAGCTCAATACCTTTTCCTTTTCTGTTTAGAACCCAATTGTGATCGTAGCCGCGGCCGAATTTTAACTGCTCGTTATCCTGTGCGATCCGCGCACCGATCGCGGTCTCCTTCGTGAAATCGAAAGGCGTTCCTTTCACATCGTCGAGCACTCCGGTCGGGATCGAGCCGGCGTCGGTCGGTGTGTATCTATCCGCGTTGAGCGTCAGTTGGTGATTGAGAATGTCCCCATCGCCAGCCAGATTGAAATACGAATGGTGGGTAAGATTGACGACCGTCGCTTTATCGGTTGTGGCGGAATAGACGATCTTCAATCGATTGTCCTCAGTCAGCGTGTAGACGACTTTGACATTGAGGTTTCCGGGATAACCTTCTTCGCCATCGACGCTGAGATAAGTCAGCTCGAGACTCGCGCCGGTCTTGTCCGACGAGGGCTTCGCCGTCCATACAACTTTGTCAAAACCTTTGACACCGCCATGAAGATGATTCTCTCCGTTGTTTACCGCAAGTTTGTATTCGTAACCGTCGAGCGTGAATCTTCCCTTCGCGATGCGATTGCCGTAACGTCCGATCAATGCGCCGAAGAATGGGGAATGATCCTCGTAGTCTGCGATCGAATCAAAGCCGAGCACGACGTCGCCCAGCTTGCCTTGCTTATCAGGCACCTTCAGTGAGACAACTGCTCCGCCGTAAGTGATAATCGTCGCTTCCGATCCGCGCGTATTTTTTAGCGTGTAGATCTCAACAGGTTTTCCGTCTTTTGTTTTTCCGAAGTCGGCTTTCGTAATTCGTGGCTGTGCAGAAACATTCATTGTCAGAGTAGCGATCGCGAGAAGGATCGAGAAGATCGGGGCCGTCTTTGGATTCGGTCTCATAAGCTTGAAGGACGAAATGGACGACAGTTACAAATCTGCGGAATTTCCTAACGTTAACCGATTAACCGCCTTTGCTGCAAGCCCGGAGTTCGGCTAAAGTGGCAAAGGAAATCGAGACCAATATGACATGGGAAGAACGATGGCATCCGCTGCGCGAGGAATGGGTAGTTGTCGCCGCCCATCGACAGGATAGGCCGTGGAGCGGCGAGCAGATGACGGCGAAGGAGATCGTACTTCCGGACTATGTTCCCGATTGCTATCTCTGTCCCGGCAACACTCGCGTCAGCGGTAAGACGAATCCAAATTACGGGCAGATATTTGTCTTCGATAACGATCACCCGAGCGTCAGTTTCGATGCTCCGAATGTTGATCAGCCGACGGCACCCGTTTATCGATCTCGTCCTGCTCACGGAGTTTCGCGGGTAGTCTGCTACAGTCCGCGCCATGATCTGACGCTCGCTGAGTTGAGCTCGGATCAGATCACCGAACTACTGCGAACGTGGCAGGAACAATATCTCGATCTTGGAAGCCGGCGCGAGATCGACCACGTTCTGATATTCGAAAACAAAGGCGAGGCGGTCGGCGTTTCGAATCCGCATCCGCACTGTCAGATCTACGCAAACAATTTTGTGTTCAAGACGATCGCGAATGAGGTCGCGACGGGTCGAAAATATTTGTCGGAAAACGGTCGGGTCCTCTTTCAGGATATCCTTCGCGCAGAAAAAGAAGACGGTCGACGGATCATCGCGGAGAACGATTCGGCTATTGCGTTCATTCCATATTTCGCGAGATACGCTTACGAAGTTTTCGTTTCGCCGAAAGAGACTCATCCGCACATTGCCGCGCTGTCGAAAGAGGAACTGAAGGATCTCGCCGATGTTTTGCGAACGGTCCTGACAAAATTCGACAACTTATGGAACATGCCGTTTCCATATGTGATGCCGCTTCACCAGGCTCCGACCGACGGCGAAGATCACGGCACATTTCATTTTCATATTGAGTTTCATCCGCCGCTGCGCAAACCGAATCTACTGAAGTACCTGGCCGGACCCGAGATCGGTGGTGGAAATTTTCTGAGCGACACTTCGCCCGAAGACAAAGCGGCCGAGCTGCGATCGATGTCGGATGTTCATTACAAATCGGAGGCGAGATCTTGAACGACATTCGCGCACTTTTTGAACCGGTCAAACGCCTCCACGCGATGGTGCGTGAAACAGTTGTCGCCGAGTGCGAGAAGGCCTCCGTCGATCAATTATCCGAGATCGTCATGGACGGCGAAGGCGATACGATCTTCGCGATCGATCGTGTTAGCGAAGAGATGATCGTCGATTTTTTTGAGACCGAAGTCGCGTCAAAAGTTCCGATCGTCCTCATCGCTGAAGGAATCGACAAACTAGTCCTTCCTCGCGACACAAATGAATCGGATGCCGTGTGGCGGATCATCATCGATCCGATCGATGGAACGCGCGGTCTGATGTACCAAAAGCGCAGCGCGTGGATCCTCACCGGCGTCGCTCCGAATCGTGGTGCGGAAACGAGTCTGCTGGATATCGAATTCGCCATCCAGACCGAGATCCCGTTGGTGAAGCAACACCTATCTGATACGGTCTGGGCGCGGCGTGGCGAGGGCGTGCAAGCTGAACGCTATAATAGACTTACGGGCGAATCCAGTCCGACCCGATTGATCCCGTCCAGAGCGGATTCGATCGAGCAAGGATTCGCGATGATCGCGAGGTTCTTTCCCGGCGTAAGAGATGTTTTGGCGGAGATCGATGAAGAGATCGTGCGCGAAGTTTTGGGCAAACCTCGTGAGGGAAAGGCCCAGTGCTTCGAGGATCAATACATCTCGACCGGCGGACAACTCTACGAGCTCATGGCAGGACACGATAGGTTTGTCGCGGATATTCGTCCGCTGATGCGCGGTGTTATGGCGGATCGCGGTCTCGATCTGAGCATCTGCTGTCATCCTTACGATCTTTGTACCGAACTGATCGCGAGAGAGTTGGGCGTGGAGATCACGGGTGTGGATGGCGATTTGATTCACGCTCCGCTGAATGTCGATGCAGATGTTGCATGGATCGGGTATGCGAATAAGCAGATCAGGCAACAGATCGAACCCGCGCTTCGAAATGCACTTAACTCGCGCGGACTGATTTAGTTGTGTTCACGATCGTCGAAAATAATTCGTTCGCTCTGAGGGATGTCGACTGGTTCGTCGAGCAGCTAAACGCGCTTTCATCGTTTGATCCCGGGCGGGATGTGATCGTCACGCGTGCTCCCGGACGTCTCGATGTAATAGGCGGGATCGCGGATTACTCAGGCTCGCTCGTGCTCGAAATGCCTATTGCCGAAGCGACGTTCGCGGCGATCCAGAGGAACTCGAGCGGGACAATCGAGATAACCACTATCGAAGAGCAGATCTCTACATTCGAAATGCCGCTCGAAGATTTGAGATTCGACGACGAGCCACTCGATCTCGCTTCGGCCAAGAATTATTTTGCTAAACGAAATGACGGTGATTGGGTCCGGTATGTTGCCGGTGTTTTTTTCGTTCTCGGGAAACAGCTCGGAGTTCGATTTACGGAAGGGGCGAAGATCGTCGTCGCGTCGCGCGTGCCGATCGGAAAAGGAGTGAGTTCATCCGCTGCGCTCGAGGTTTCAGTTATGCAGGCTGTTTGTTTCGCACACGAGATCGACATCGCTCCTCGTGATCTTGCGCTTCTCTGCCAAACGGTCGAGAACCACATCGTCGGCGCGGCGTGTGGCGTGATGGATCAGATCTCGACACATCGCGGCGAACCGGGAAAATTGACCGCGATCGTATGTCAGCCGGCCGAGATTCGCGGTTCGATCGATATTCCTGACGGGATCGAATTCTGGGGAATCGATTCCGGAGTCAGACACGCGGTTTCGGGTTCAGATTATTCGTCGGTCCGGATCGGCGCGTTTATGGGCTACAGAATAATTGCCGAGCTCGCGGGACTCGATGCGCGACAAGTTGGCGAAGGCAACGTCGAGATCGATGACGAGCGGTGGAACGGCTATCTTGCGAACGTGAGTCCGGAAGAATATGAAAAGGAATTTCGAGACAAGCTCCCTGACTCGATGGACGGTCAGGAGTTTCTTTCACTCTATCTCGGCACGACCGACACCGTAACATCTGTCGATGCGGACAAAACTTACGCGATAAAAACGCCGACCGAGCATGCGATCTATGAAAACTGGCGCGTCCATCGATTCGCCGAGTTGATGATGAACCAGTTTGATAAAGCGGGCGAGCTCATGTTCGCATCGCACGAAAGCTACAAAGCATGTGGACTTACCGAATCGCGAACGGATCGAATTGTCGACCTTGTCAAAAGCCGCCGCGATAAAGGACTCTTCGGAGCGCGGATCACCGGCGGCGGAAGCGGCGGTACAGTAGGAGTTCTTGCGCGGCGAGGGAGCCGCGATGCGATCGAAGAACTTGCAGCGCAACTCGAAAAAGAAACCGGTGAAAAACCGTACATCTTTCACGGGTCTTCGCCCGGCTGCAGCCTGTTTGGAAGCGTGCGTCTCCGAAGCCAAAAAGAAGGCATCAGGAACGCTTAGAAAGTTGCTCGATAGCGGTCCAAAAGAGTATATTCTGAGTACCGGTAAACGTCAGTAATTTTTTGAGTTAACGAAATCTTGGATCGCGATCCGACTCGATCGCTTCTCTCTCGAAAAACCGGTTAACTGATTCTCTTCTAAACAAACATTCGACGACGCCTGTTCCTGAGTCGGTGATCGAATCAGAAAAAACTATGATCAAGAAAATCTGCCTCAATTCCCTGCTCGTCGTCTTTGGATTTCTCTGCATTTCCTGTGGCGGCGACTGCGGCACTAAGCTGGCGTTCGTTACGAACAACGCGTCGGACTATTGGACGATCGCCCGCAAGGGTGTCGAAAAAGCGGACACCGAACTTAAGGGGGTCTGTGTCGATTTCAAGATGCCCGGAAGCGGTGCGGCTGATGAGCAGAAGAGGATCATCGATGACTTGATCTCGGTCGGTGTGAATGGCATCGCGATCAGTCCGGTCGATCCGGACAATCAAACGCAGTTGATAAACGATACGGCGAAGAAGGCTCTCGTGATCACGCAGGACTCAGACGCTCCGAGCAGTGACCGAACGCTTTATATCGGAACCGACAACGTCGCAGCAGGACGTCAGGCAGGCGACCTCGTCAAAGAAGCGTTGCCTAACGGCGGAAAGATCATGGTCTTCGTCGGCAAAAGCGACGCACGAAATGCGGCGGAGCGTTATCAAGGATTGAAGGAATCGTTGCAAGGATCGAATGTCGAGATCATCGACATCCGCACGGACGATACGGATCGTGCTCGTGCAAAGACGAACGCGGCCGACACGCTCGTAAAATATCCCGAAGTCGCAGCGATGGTCGGACTCTGGAGCTACAACGGACCCGCGATCCTGAATGCGGTAAAAGATGCCGGCAAGGTCGGACAAGTGAAGATCATCTGTTTTGACGAAGAAGACGAAACGCTCGCCGGTGTTAAAGACGGAGCGATCTTCGCGACTGTCGTGCAGCAGCCCTACGAGTTCGGATATCAGTCGGTGAAGTTGATGGCGAAAATTCTCGGCGGCGACAAATCGGCGATTCCGGCTAACAAGCAGATCAACGTTCCGACGCTTATCATCAAGAAAGACTCGGTCGAGGAATTCATTAAAAAGATTAGCGCGCTGCGCGGGCGCAGTTGATCGTCTGTCCATCTTCATGAGCCAGCCACTACTCGAAATGCGTGGGATCGGTAAGCGTTTTCCAGGTGTGATCGCGCTGGATAGCGTCGAACTTGCGGTTGCACGCGGCGAGGTCGTCGCACTCGCGGGTGAAAATGGCGCGGGCAAGTCGACGCTCATGAAGATCCTCGGCGGGATCTATCAACCCGATGAAGGCCAGGTATTCGTCAACGGAAATCCGGTTATGTTTCGCGCCGTCGCCGACGCCACAGCTCAGGGAATCGGATTCGTTCATCAGGAATTGAATGTCCTCGACAATCTCACCGTCGCCGAAAATGTTTTTCTCGGACGCGAGCCGCGATTCGCTCGTTATTTGATCGACCGCAAAAAACTCAACTCTGATACAAAGCAATATCTTTCGAAACTCGGGTTGGATGTTAAACCCGACACGCCTCTGAACGAACTTTCAATAGCACAACAGCAAATGGTCGAAATCGCGAAGGCGCTATCGCTGAACGCGAGGATCGTGATCATGGACGAACCGACGTCGAGCCTGACGTTGACCGAGACCGGACAACTGCTGTCGGTCATCGCCGATCTGCGAGCCGAAGGCGTTAGCATCATCTACATCTCGCACCGGCTCGGCGAGATCAAACAGATCGCTGATCGTGTCGTCGTGCTACGCGATGGAAGGAATGCCGGAACGCTCGAATGTGATGAGATCGATCACGATCGTATCGTGAAGTTGATGGTCGGTCGCGACATCTCAGAATTTTACGATCACGGTGCAGGGGCTGCGACGAGTTCATTCGCGGAGATCCGTGGCTTGCGGACGATGCGCTATCCGCGTGCTCCGATCTCGTTCGATGTTCGTAAAGGCGAGATCCTTGGTATTGCCGGACTCGTCGGCGCAGGGCGCTCCGAAGCGGCGCAAGCGATCTTTGGTGTCGATGCATCGGAGGACGCAAAAGTCTCTTTGGACGGACGGACTGTGAATATTCGTTCCGCGCGTGACGCGATCCGCAATGGAATTTATCTCGTGCCCGAGGACCGGCGCATCGCCGGGTTGATCGTCGACATGCCGATCCGCGAGAACATCACGCTTCCTGCATTGTCGCGATACTCTTCCGCGGGACTCGTTAGCAAAAGCCGCGAGAGCAAACGCGCGAAAGAGATGTGCGAGCGTCTCAAAGTAAAAGCGCCGTCGACAGAAACCAAGGCGGCGAATTTGAGCGGAGGGAATCAGCAAAAAGTAGTTCTCGCAAAGTGGCTCTCGCTCGATCCAAAACTTTTGATCTTCGATGAGCCGACGCGCGGTATCGACGTCGGTGCAAAATCCGAGATCTATCAACTGATGCGCGATCTTGCAGCGAGCGGTGTCGCGATCATGATGATCTCGAGCGACATGGAAGAGATCCTCCGCGAGAGCGATCGGATCGCCGTGATGCATGAAGGCGCGATCACCGGAGTTCTCGATCGTGCGGATGCAAGCGAAGAAGCGGTGATGCGGCTCGCCGTGGGACATTGACCAGTCAGAACTAGCTAACAGCTATCAGCCAACAGCTAAAAGCTAATTTTCATTCAAACTTTCACGACTTTTTGTTGCGTGATCTTATGAGAAAGGAACTTGGAACATTCGTCTTGCTCGTCGTTCTCTGTATCGCGCTGTCGATACTTAATCCAAGCTTCCTGGCGTCCGCCAATCTACAAAATCTCGCACGGCTGATCGGCATCTACGGAATTTTTAGCATCGGTCTCGGACTCGTCATCATCACCGGCGGCATCGATCTGTCGGTCGGATCGGTTTTTGCGCTGCTTGGCGTTTTGCTTTCGATCTTTCTCGTCGACTGGCATCTTCCGGCGGCGGTCGCCGTGATCGCGGTGGTTGCGATCTCGACCGGGCTCGGATTGATCAACGGTTTTCTGATCACGAAGATCAAGATTCAGGCATTCATCGTTACGCTTTGCGGACTTCTTTTTTACCGCGGACTTGCACGCTTCATCGCGAATGATGAAACGAAAGGCTTCGGCGCCGCGCAGGGCTTTGAGACTTTGCAAAGTATGGCGACCGGAAGTCTGTTCGGCGTTCCAACGCCATTCATCATTCTCGTAGTAATCAGTTTGGCGATGTGGGTGGTGATCCACCGATCGGTATACGGGCGGTATCTTTTCGCGGTCGGCCGAAACGAGGTCGCTGCACGATATTCCGGGATCAACGCAGATCTCATAACGGCGAGTGCTTACGTCCTCTGCGGACTGCTCGCCGGAATCGCAGGCGTATTGCTGGCGTTCTATACCAATTCTATTTCGCCGTCTTCGCACGGAAATTTTTACGAGCTCTACGGGATCGCCGCGGCAGTTCTTGGCGGATGCAGTCTTCGCGGAGGCGAAGGTTCGATCATCGGCATTTTGATCGGCACGGCGCTGCTGCAGGTCTTGCAGAATCTCGTCAATCTTCTCGGCATTCCGAGCTCGTTGAGCGAAAGGCGTCGAAGCCGGCGGCAGTGTAGTCGACAACGGACTGGACCGCAGGCAGCCTGCCTGCCACGCCAAGGCTTCCGAAGGCGTGCAACGATTATGATTCGACAAGACGTCGGCCGAAGCGGCGACGAGCAGGCAGGCTGCCTGCGGTCCAGTCCGTTGTCGACACTAGCATCATGGTGTCGAACCTAATCGCTTGTATTGCTCCGTAGTCCAGTCCGTTGAATGCATATGCGACTTTCTACTTTGCTTTTCATTTTTTCAGCGACGGTTTTAGCTCACGCACAAAGCGCTCCGATCAAGCTTTGGGATTCGGGCGCGCCAAATGCGAAAGGTAGCGAGCCAACCGACATTCCGACGATCGCACCGTTCCCGGCGCCAAAAGAATTAGCGTCACGTGCCGCGGTGATTGTTCTTCCGGGTGGCGGTTACTCGCATCTTTCCGAGATCAAGGAAGGCAGCGATGTCGCACGCTGGTTGAACTCACTCGGGATCTCGGCGTTCGTTCTCAAGTACCGTTTGGGGATGACGTACCATCAGCCGAACCAATTACTCGACGCGGCACGAGCCGTTCGTTATGTCCGCGCGAATGCTGAGAAGTGGGACGTCGATCCCGCAAAGATCGGGATCATCGGATTCTCTGCTGGCGGCCATCTGGCTTCAACACTCGGAACGCATTTCGATCAAGGAAAAAATAATTCGACCGATCCGATCGAACGTGTCAGCTCGCGGCCGGATCTCATGTTGCTAATTTATCCGGTCATCACGATGGGCGAGTTCACGCATGCAGGCTCGAAGCGCAATTTGCTCGACGAGAATTCGTCGGAGGATCTCGTGAAACAGTATTCGAACGAGCTTCATGTGACGGCCGAAACGCCGCCCTCGTTTCTCGTTCACACGATGACCGACACCGCGGTTCCGGTCGAGAACAGTTTGTTGTTCGTCGCGGCGCTTAGAAAGGCGAAGGTGCCGGTCGAATTTCATTTGTACGAGAAAGGCCCTCACGGATTCGGACTCGCACCAACCGATCCGGTGCTCGCGACATGGGCCGCGCGTGCCGCCGACTGGCTGACGCTCCACGGATTCACAAAACCAAAATGAAACGAAGAGATTTTCTAAAGACGACCGCGGTAGGCACAGCCGCCTTCTCGCTACTGGCTGATCAAATCGAAGCAGCCGAGCCGGGCGAACTTGCACCCAGCGTTTCGTATCGACAGATACTGCCGCTCAATCGACGCTGGCTTTATAGCGAGAAGTCATCGGCCGACGCGATGAAGCCGGGGTTCAATGATCGCGGTTGGAAAGCCGTCACGCTTCCTCACACTAACAAGATGCTGCCGATGAACGGCTTCGACGAAAACGAGTACATGTTCGTCTCGGCGTATCGCAGGCATTTCAAATTACCCGCGGCTCTAAAAGGACGCCGCATCTTTGTCGACTTCGGCGGTGTAATGACGGCGGCGAGAGTATTCATTAACGGTAGAGATCTCGGCGAGTACAAGGGTGGCTACACCCCGTTCTCGCACGAGCTGACGAAAGATATTAATTGGAAGGGCGACAATGTCCTCGCGGTGGAGGTCGATTCAACCGAGCGGAAGGACATTCCGCCGTTTGGCAATCTGGTGGACTATCTTACGTTCGGTGGAATCTATCGAGATGTGCAGATCCGCGCGGTCGCCGACACATTCATCGAAAATGTTTTCGCGAAGCCCGCGAATGTTCTGAGGGATGACCGCAGCGTGAACGTCCGCATTTATGTTCAGGGAAAAACCGAACGTGATCTACAACTCAAGGCGGAACTCTTGGACGGCGGTAAAGTGATCGCTAGTGAAAGTCGAAACGTCGTCGGGACTGAGACGCAAGATATTAATCTTACGAACCTCGGCGCGATACAACTGTGGGATATCGCCAGCCCAAAACTTTACGATTTGCGCGTTACCGTGATCAGCGATGTGACGATTCTCGATCACTACGACACACGGATCGGTTTTCGGGAAGCGAAGTTTACACCCGAAGGATTTTTCCTAAACGGCAAGCACCTAAAACTCCGTGGACTGAATCGTCATCAGACTTATCCGTATGTCGGTCAAGCGATGCCGGCTCGCGTTCAAAAGCGCGACGCTTGGATTCTGAAAAAGGAATTGCACTGCAACATCGTACGCACGTCGCACTATCCGCAGTCCCCGCACTTTCTCGACGCATGTGACGAACTCGGCTTACTTGTCTTCGAAGAGACTCCCGGATGGCAGCACATCGGCGACAAAGCATGGCAGGATCTCACCGTGCAATATATCGACACGATGATCCGCCGCGACTGGAATCATCCGTCAATAATTTTGTGGGGAGTTCGGGTCAACGAGTCGGGTGACAATCACGACTTCTACACACGCACAAATGCACTCGCGCACGATCTCGACGATTCGCGTCAGACCGGCGGCGTGAGATACCGGTACAACTCGGAACGTCTCGAAGACGTTTTCACGATGAACGATTTTGGCTTCCCGCTGCGTCCGCCGAATCATCCGCTGTATCTGAATACCGAATTCAGCGGTCACATGTATCCGACAAAACGCGGCGACAATATCGAACGACTTCGCGAGCACGCTCATCGTCACGCGCGCGTACACGATGCGCTGGCGAGCGATGCGAAATATGCCGGCGGTCTCGGATGGTGCGCGTTCGATTACAACACGCATGATTATTTTGGATCCGGCGATCGCATTTGTTATCACGGCGTGTCGGATATTTTCAGAATTCCGAAACCGGCGGCGGGATTTTACAAATCTCAGTGTGATCCGTCGGAAGAGATCGTGCTCGAACCTGCTTTCGACTGGGCACGCGGCGACGAGAACGAAACGTTTACAAACGCGCTCGTGTGTTCGAATTGCGAGAAGCTCGTCTACTACGTCGGCACGCGCAAGATCGCGGAGGTGGAACCCGATCGAAAGGCATATCCGAATTTGAAATACGCACCGTTCACGACGAACCTGCATTCGGCGATCGGAAAGGCATGGGAAGATCTGCGGATCGAAGGTTACATCGGCGGAAAGATGGTCATCGAGAAAAAGATGTCCGCTCGCGGTGTGGACAAACAGTTCATAATCGCGGCCGATGACAACGAGCTCGTAGCCGACGGAATCGACATGACGCGTGTCGTTTTTAAAGTCGCCGACGAATTCGGAAACGTGAAACCATTTTCAGTTGCGGCTATTCAGTTCACGATCGAGAACGGCGAGATCATGGGCGACAATCCATTCGCGCTCGTAGGCGGCTGCGGAGCGATTTGGATAAGATCAACGGAGAAGGCAGGAAAGATCCGGCTGACCGCGCGCCATCCTAGATTTGGAGCCAAAGTTATCGAGATCACGGCGAAAGCGTCGAGTCCGTTAGTAATTTGAAAACGGTCTTATTCAGTGGATAGTTACAAGTTAGAAGTGGATAGTTGAAGAAACTTAAAACTTGAAACTCTTAACTATCCACTGTAGAAAACTGACCGCTGCATCCGTCGACAATATTTTCACTTCATCGAAGCGACTCTGACGGATGACGCTTTCTTGATCTGTTTACCTGCGGTCGAAAGATATTTCCGCAGGTCAGGTTTTTTCAACGACCTAATTCCCGCGACAACCATTCGAGCGTTTAGAAGCGCTCCGGCCGGTGTGGAATGAGTGCGAGCATCGCCGAAAAGTGGAGCGACCTTATCCGGACCCAGCTTCTCGAATTCGAGCGCGACGATCTCGTTGAGATCGATGTAAGCGGCGTGCGTCGCGGCTGCCGCGTTCGCCGTCCACACAACCCATTTCTCGCGTTCCTTTCGAATGATGTGACCGCTGGTGTCCCAATCCTTGTGCGGCACCATCGAGCAAAAGATCATGGTCGCACCGCGCTCACGAACATCGTTTCCGTACTTTCTCATATACCAGCCGAAGCTATGGACGATCTCTTTCTTGCCGTCGAGACGCGTGGCTTCGGCGGTTTCTTCGCCTTCCGAATGAAGCGACGGACGATCCTTTGCTTTTGGATCGTCGTACTGACCGACGTCGTTGTGGCCAAACTGTAAGATCACAAAGTCGCCCTTCTGCAGTTCGGAAAGAAGTTTGTCCCATCGGCCTTCGTATTGAAACGTGCGACTCGAGCGTCCGCCGATCGCGCGATTGACGACGTTGATCCTTTCCAGATCAAAGAACTGCGCGAGTTCTTGTCCCCAACCTCGCAGCGGAGCGTTGCTGTTGAGTGTCGAATCGCCGACAATCCAGAGCGTCGGCAATTTCGGATCGCGAACTTGAGCTGGTGTAGTTTTTGAATCATCGACGACGGGTCTCGCGTCATCTTTGACTTGCGACAAGACCGCGACGACCGAGAGCGCTATAAAGAAAAACAAATACAGCGCTCTCATCATTTTTTCGATTTTGCGATCTCGACCGCGTACACGTGTTGCGGTCCGAGGAAGTTCGATCGGAACACGACCCATTTTCCATCGGGCGTGAACGTTGCGTTCGGCTCGAGTGAATAGTCGTGCTTGGCAAGATTCACGAGCCTCTCGGATTCGAATTTTCCGTTCTTCGGTGTGAAGAGATAGATCCACTGTCCGTTGTCGCCTTTCGCGACGCTGTTCGGGCCGCCGCCATCGCCGAGGAAAGATTTCCCATCCGGCGAAATGCCAAAGTGCACAGACCACTCGCGTTTCGCCATGCTGTACTTCGTCATCTTTCCGGATTGAATATCATACGAAGCGAGCCAGAACACCTGACCCTTTGGCGTTTGAAGATCGTAAAGAATTTGCTTTCCATCCTGACTGAAAAATTCGTGTCCGGCGATCTCCATATCCATGCTCCGTGTGTGGATCTTTTTTAGATCCGAACCGTCCGTGCGAATTGTCCAGATGCGATCCACTTTGTGCCACGGACCCTCGTGACAAAACATCATCAGAGTCGGATCCGTCGGCGAGAACTGGACGTGATTGAGCCAGTCCGTCGCGGGATGAAACATCTTTAGCTCGCCGGTCTTTATGTTCACCGTATAAAGCGACATCGGGATCTTTGCCGCGAGCCTTCGTTCCATCATGTCGCCCTTTCCGGGATAACTATCTCGGCCGGGAACCTGGCCCGCCGGCGCACCTGGGATCGGAGTCGCCGTCGCTGCCGGTGTCGCTTGCGGACGCGGGCCCGGACGAAATTCGGCGGGGACCTCGCCGACGGTCATACTCCCGCCGAGCAAAGTTTCATCCGCATTCAGAGCGAGACCGGAACCGGTTTTCAGCGACGGATTTTTGATAACTTCTCGAGTTGCTTTGGTATCGACGTCGGTCTCGAAGATCGAGTCGCCTTTCCAGTAGTAAACCTTTCTCGATCTACGACCGACTATCACGCCGCCGGTTCTGCCGTCGACGATCGGCTCGATCTTTTTCGTCTTGAAGTTGTAGGTCGACAAACCGCCGGGCGTCGAGAAGATGAGCTTGTCGCCGCTCGCGGTGTAAGCATACTGGTGGAAATAAAAAGACGAACTTCCCGCTTCGTCGGACAGGCGCACGATGCGATGTCCCGTGTCCGGATCGATCCATTCGCGCGGCAATTCAGCGGTCTGCGCCGAGATCGACGAAACGGACAGGAGTAAAAACAGGACGGATGTGAGTGTAGAAATAAATAGCTTCATAACCTGAATCCTTGTAAAGAAATTCAGCCTCATTAACTCAATAATGAGGCTGATCCGAATAGATAATTCAATGAACGGGTTTCTTAGAAGATCAACCGGATACCAAACTGCAGGTATCGTTGGCTGGTTCCCGGATTCGGGCTTCCGAACGCGACCGCACCGCTCGTCAAACTGCCGAAGTTTCCATCGTAGTTGTTACGAAGGCGCCACAGCCTGAATCCTTCAAGTGTCGTGATGTCGTACGACAATGAATTTTTTGTCGCAAAACCTTGCTGCACCTGGATCGAATAGAAGTTGTCGGGCAACGCTCCGCCTCCGACAGGCTGACCGGCACGCGGCGGAAGACGATTCGCATCGACCATCGCTCTGATCTGGGCAAGGATCGCCATCCCCTCGGGAGTCGTGGACTGCGGCTTGTTATTGAACGACGCCCACGTATTGTATTCGGCGGCGGAAATTGGCGAAGTGCGCGTGCCTCCCGGACAATTGGTTGCATCCGGAACGGGTATTGAGAGATTAGCAATGCACTCATTGCCGTTGAATTCGACTGGGAAAGTGCCGAAACCGAACGGCGTGTTTCCGCGACTGTTGAAGTAGAAGTTCGGAGTATTGAACACGTTGATCGCGTCGACTCTGAAATTGATCCTTCGCCTGCCTTCGTCACTGATCCACGGCATCGGGAAATCCTTCTGGATCGAAAGATCGAAGTAGTGTCGCATCGGCTCAGTGATGGTCAGCGTTCGTGGAGCGTTTCCAAGCTTTCCTTTTGCCGGACGCATAAACGCGGCCGGGTTGACGTAAGGTTCGCAGCCCGCGGGTCCGGTCGCTGCGCCGGAGCTTCCCACTCGGCATCCCGGATCCCAAAGCGGATTCTTGAGCGGCACACCCGGAACGAGGTCCGGACGAACGACACGATTGAATAACGCACCTCCGAGAAGATTCGCATCCGTAATAAACGGCTGGAACGGATTGCCGCTTACGACTCTCGCAACTCCGGATAAGGTCCAACCTCCGAGCGGGCCATTAATGTACCACGGCGCCTTAGTAAAGAATTGTCGACCCTTACCAAAAGGTAGGTCCCAAGTAAAAGTACTCGAGAACACGTGTCGAGTATCGAATGCCGAAAGTGCCCAGTCGTCGTCGATATTGCCGCCAAGTGCGACCTGACCTTTTACCGAGCCACTCGTTAGCACGCGAACATCGGGACTTGCATCGGACGAGTCATCGAACGATTTCGCCCATGTGTAGTTTGCCGTGAAGCTGAGGCCGCGGCTCACACGACGCCTGAAGTCGACATAAAATGCGTGGCGAATACTGCTTGAGTTAGCATTGAAATATTTGTTCAGCGGCTCATAGCCCATGTACTGCGAGAACAAACTCGCGACCTGGGTTGTGATCGGAGTCGTTCCGCCTAGAAGCGGCAATCGTCCGAGGGGATCGGCGACGTTAGATGTCGGGTTTATGTTGTTCGCGGTAAGCAGGCCGATCGTGCTTAGGTCGCGCTGATTGATATTGATCTGCGGAGTGAAAAGATGCACACCTCGATTGCCGACATATGCGAACTCAACCGTCGAATTCTTGACCACCTCCCACTGGACAGCTACATTCCAGTTCTGAGCAGTCGGAACCTTCGCATAGTTCGGATCATTTATATCGACGGCGATTCCGGGTATTACAACGGCCTTGTTAAAGACTAAGCCGTTAGCGTCCGTCCCTAGAAGCTGGTCGAGCGTAAGCGTAGATCCTTGTATCGGCTGGTTGCCTGTTAGCCTGAACGGCTGAAGTGGGAACTGACTTCCCGTGGACGCAGCCGCGGTCGCGTTTGCGGGCTTGGTAGTGCCCGGTTCTGTGAAACCGCCGAAATCCGGAAATGCCGAGCGGTTATTACCGTTGATCGGTACGTGCGAAATGCCAAAGCCGCCTCGGATCACGAATCCACGCTGTTCTAAATCGTAGCCAAACAGCTTCAGCTTCGGACTCCATGCGAACCCTAATCTCGGCTCCCATCCATTCCAATCGATCGCCGTGATATGACGTGATCTTCCGCCGCGGCCCGAGAAAGCGAATGGAACGATCGACGCAGCCGTCGGCACATAAGACGGAATTGCGTCGGCCGCCAGAACGCCTGCCGCAGTCGCAATCGCTCGTCGCTGTGCATCGGTTAGCGTCTGACTGATCGCGAGATCCGGCCGGAAAACACCTTGCTGATTATCGTCCTCAGTTCTCGGCATCTGCACCGAGTAACGAAGTCCGAGATTAAGCGTAAAGTTCGGACGGAGCTTCCAGTCGTTCTGGACAAATGCCGCATAGCTGTCCCATTGATAGTTGTAGTTGAATAACGCGGGCCGATACGCAACCAGGTTGGGAACACCAAGAAGCATGCTCGCCAAGCTATTTCCGCCGTTGTTATTGTTGTTAGCGTTGCCGCCCGTTACGCTACCCGGGCTGTTATTTGTCTGGAGCCGGCGGAACTGCCAGCGTCCGCCCGATGCGGCAAAGAAAGGCGTGACGGCGAGCTTTGCACGATTTATGTTGCCGCCGATCTTCCAGGTCATGTTCCCCGTGGTCCAGAAGAACGTATCGCTAATGTCGTAGCGCTTCTCGTTGTTAAAATTGTTGGTGCTCAGTCCGGAACCGATGTCGGGAGCTGCGTACTGGTTCTCAGCGGTGCTGATCTGCATCAACGGCATTCCGCCGGATGTCAGGCTCGCAATTCCCAACTCAGCCGAATAATTTCGTCCGCCCATGATGGAAAACTCGGGCGAAAAATCTTCGCTGAACGTTCCGTTCGTGTAGTTGAACCGAGCCTCGTTCGACATGTTCGACGAAATGATGTTGTTCAATGTGAAGAGATACTGCGTGGCATCGCTGTATATACCGGTGTTGCCGTTGATATCACTACCGGTCGCCGCCCTGACACCTACCGCCGGCGTCTTTGTCCATCGGAACGTCGCCTTCATGTTATCGGTAAGATTGTGATCAATTCGAACCGTGAAGCGGCTCTCGTTCTGCGTCGCTTCTCTGAGACTGAAAAAGTTGCGGACGAGTCCGTTGTCGAGAAAGTACCCTTGTGCCTGATTCATGTTGGTCAGCAACTGGGTAGAAATGGGATCGATGAACGCGTTCGGGATCACGTTGAGTCCCGGATTGTTTGCCTGGTTCGCGATCTGAGCCTGAGCTTGCGCGCTTGTGCAATAGCGTTGGCCGGTGCCGTTGAAAGACACTTGGGAAACTCCGTTGATCGTTGGTACCCACCCAAAAGGACAATATTGATTTCCCGATACATTGGGAACAATTATCGGATTGAAAGCACCACCGGGTCCGACCGTGAACTGTTGATAGATAAAGTTGCCCGGATCAGTCACGACCGGCAAACCGGTGATTCCGAATTGGTTCGCGACCGTCCTCGGCAGCCAACCGCTAGCCGTCGGAACCAGACCTCGGAAATCCCCTGCCTTTTCTGCCTCGGTCGGCACGAGCCCGACGCTCTGAGTAAAGTCATTTCTCCAGCGAGGTTCCCAGGCAAAGAAAAAGAACGATCCGCGCTTTCGACCATCAAAGATCTTAGGACCATCGTCGCCGAGATTCGGCAGGATGATCGGACCACCGACGGTAAACGACGCCTGGTTGCTTCGAAGGTTATTCGCCGGGCGCGGTGCCGATCCCTGGTTCCACGCACGAGCGTTGGTTTTAGGATTGCGATGGTACCAAAGAGCTGTGCCGAAAAAGTCCTTCGCTCCGGACTTCGTCGTGATGTTGATCACACCGCCGCCCGTCGTACCAAACTCCGCGGAGTATGCCGAGCTTTGAATTGAAAATTCCTGAACCGTTTCAGGCGAAAAACTTACAACGGCTCGTGCGAGACCGACGCCGGTATTGTTAACACCGTCGGCGAGCATCGCCGTGCTGCCGGGACGTCCGCCGTTCACGCTGAGGTTGAATCCAGGCATCGGCGTACCGAATCCCGCATCGACATCTTCGCTGCCCGTATCGCCGGAAACGTTCGGCATCGTGACCGCAAGATCCAGCACGCTGCGATTGTTCAATGGCAGATCTCTTATTTGTCGCTCGGTGATTGTTTGGGTGAGCGCGCCGGAATCCGAATTGACAGTTTGCAGATCGGCGGTGATCGTGACTTGCTCATTCACGTTTCCAAGCTCGAGTGCGACATTGACTGTTGCGGTGGCCGCGGTGTCGACCTTTACTTTTTCAACTAGGGCTTTCTTGAAGTTGCTGGCCTCGATCGAGACGTCGTACAAAACCGGATCGAGATTGCTAACGGAAAAAATTCCGTCCTTCGACGTAGTAACCGACATTCCCTGTTGGGTCGCGACGTTTGTGATGGTGACATTGGCGCCGGGCACCGCGCCTCCCTGCGGATCGGTCACGCTGCCGGTTATTGAACCTTTGTTGGTTTGACCAATAACAGCCAGGCAAAAAAGAAGAATCAGCACTGAGGTCTGAACGAGTCGCATAAATTTCCTCCACTAGCTAGCTTCGGCTAGGAATTCTTTCGATCTTTCAATGTGGTTTTGTCCCGAGAACAGGATTTCTTCATCCATCGCTTTTCTAACTTTTGAGCGTCCGGTTAGCGTGAGTAAACCGCTTAACCGCCATCTGAAAAAGTTTCAAAAGTATGAGTCCCTCTAAATTGTCGATCTGTCTGTAAGGATTTGTCCCGAGCAAAGTACCACTATAACGAAAAACAATCAAGCCTCTTTTCCGGTTCAGCTTTTTCCAATTATGCTGAGAGGTGAACCGCTTAACTGTTCTTGAATGATGCTTGCTTGAAAACTTGAAAACTTAATTGGTTTTACCAATTAGTCGGAAATTAACACTCTTTTTAACTTTTGTCCAGCAGAATTTTCTGCGTGTGTTTTCCCTACCAACTGCGTCATTCTCTTCTCCCCATCAGCGGCAACTCTGAGACAAGCCGGGAGAACCGGATGCGAACCAGACTCGACGGACCTAATGCGCCTCCTCGGCAGGTTTCTGTGGAAAGATAAAGATCGCAATAACAATAAGCGTAAGCAGCACTGCAGTGAGAGCGTAGCGGTTGACGCCGAGACCGCCGTCGTCGACCGGCTTGTCGAGAAAGTCGCCGGTTACCGCTCCGAGCGGACGCGTCAGAATGAAGGCGATCCAGAAGAGAATCGTTCGAGATATTTTCGTTGAATAATACAGCCCAACGAGAACGAGCATCAGCCCGCCGAAAACAGCTCCTGATAGGAGATAGCCCAGGCCTAGCCCGTCTTCGCTCGCAACATAATCGCCGAGTGCCGTACCGAGCGTTTGCGAGAACATGATAGTGACCCAGTAGAAGACTTCGCTGCGGGCGTTACTCACGCTCGCGATGTCGATGCTTCCGGTCGTCAGTCGCCAGATGACGAGCGACATCACCACAAGCGCGAGGAGAATGACCGAGCCCCAGTAGTAGCCAAATCCTTCCGATCGTGTGAAATAATCCGCGAGCGCCGTTCCGAGCAGGGTTGTCGCGACGATCGTCGTCCAGTAAATGATCGGGTGAAACTTCTTCGCAAAGATCTGAACGCCGACGGCGATCAAGAAGACGACGAAGAAGATGCCGGCTCCGATCAGATAACCGTACTCGTGCCAAAAAGGACTTACTCCTTCGGTCGTCTCGCCGAAATAGGACATCGTCAGCGCATCGGCGCCGATCTCTCCTACCGAAGTACAAAGGATCTTGACGATCCAAAATACAAGGGTCACTTCGGGAACTTTCGCGATCCACGATTCTTTTTCATCAATCATTTCATTCTCCTAAAACGTCCACTGTACGCCGGCGTAGCCCACGAAAGTTGGATCGTGGCCAGGACGCACACTGCGGCCTCCAGACATTATCCACGTCGCATGCTTCGTTAATGGAACGCGCGTGCCGATGTTGAATACAACCTCACCACTGGCTAAATGCCTTCGCGATCCCGTACCGTGAATTTCCGCCAGGAGATCGAACCGCTTGAACTCGCGTCCGATGAGCACACCATAGATCGCCTCGTCCTCGCCGCGTTTGAAGCGATAACCCACGTCACCGTTGACGCCCGTCTTGCCCCAATGCATTTCCCATTGTAAGGGCAAAAGGAACTCAGGACCTCTGTCGACAATTCCAACTCGGCGAGCGGCTGAGCCGGGCGTGTTGAACTCGATCTGCGGGTATAGCGAGAGCGCCAACTTACCTTTCTCGTCACCATCGCGGAATCGCCAGCGAACGCCAACGTTCGTATTTCCCAAACCTTGAACGCCCGCTTGGCCGTTGACGTGAAGCACGTAATACGGAATCTCAACTTTTATCTGCGTGTTTTTCGAGGTGCCGTAGTTGAAATCGATCAACGGCGTTCCCCAAAGTCTCCCGTCCTCGCCGAACTCCATCGTGAACGCGGTGTTGATCTCGAAGTGCCCCTTCGCCACGGTTCCCGTATCATCGGTGATCATCGGCGGCCCGCCTTGTGCAAACCAGGCGGCCGCAACGAAGAGCAAATATGCTATCGCTGAAATCGTTCTGCTGATGGACATTCAATCGATATTACTACGGCGAATTCGGTTTTAATGTCCGTTGCGGTACACGCAACGGCGATGTCGGAATCCGCGAGCGCGGGCGAGAAGTCGGAACAAAGAATGTTGGGTTGTTAAGAAGAACTATGCACAAATCTAAGACGGTATTAAACTCAAAGTCTTTTCCGCGCTCGTTCATGGTTTCTTGAGTGCGTCGATCGAGCTGACCATCCTTTGAAATTCCGCGTCTTTATATTTCTTACCCGCTCCGCGAGCGATCGCGTCAAACCGTTCCGGGTTCGCCGGACTGATCTGTTTGTACGGCCACTTATTCGAATCGCGCGCGAAGGGCGCTAGAAACAAGATCGCTCGTCGAATGTCGCCGCGGCCATCGACCTGAAAATTCCAAAGATCGACGCCTACTTGATCGGCAAGTTTTGCGAGGGCTACCAATCCGTCGAGGTTCATCACGCTGTAGTCCCACGACTTTGTGCGCTCAAGCTCGAGCGGTTGACGGCCATCTTTCTCAACCTGTGCAGCGATGCGTTTTTGTCTCGCGCCCTCCAGCGTCGTTCGAGCGAGATCCCGATTCCCGACAAACAATGCGAAGGATGCGATCTGAACATCGTAGAATGTCCCGTGATTGTTCTTCGCTGCGCTTTCGTCTTTCCCGTTCTTACTTTCGCGGAGCCAGGAAAGGTATTTTGAAAACCATGACTCAAGGCCGGCTTGATCGGATTTTGACCACGATGGAGATCCGGCGAGCAGACCGACAGAATCCACAACACGCGTCAGACCACGAGTCTCGATGATCCCGATTCCGCGCCCGGTATTGATTCCGGGAATCGCCTGTGCGTATTCGAGGTTTGGATTCATCTTCGTCTTCGGATCGAGAAACCACATTCGCAATATGTCGCCGGCGCGATCCGCATACTCTTTTTTTCCGGTGACGAAATAGCCAAGCGACAAACGTTCGACTGTCGAGACCATTGTGTCGAGCAGCTCATGATCTGGAAACTTTTGAATCTCCGGATTTCGTTCACCATCGCGCCTGATATAAGGAAGCCCCGTAGGCGTATCCGGATTGCGCCAAAAGTACGGAGCCTGACTCATGTAATCGTGTTTGTCTCCGCTCGGCGGCGCGGCTTCTTTCGAAACGATCGAAGCGACCTTCGCATTCAGCGCTTTCCTGGCATCGTAGTCGATCTGAGTCTTCGACCGGTCGTCGGATTTTATATCGAGAAGGAACACCCGAGGCTCGACAGATCTCTGCGCGAAGATCACGGGTGCGAGCAGAAACATCACTAGCGGAAGAATGACGGTTGAGATATTTCTAGATCTATTCATCGAATCAAACGTCCGCCAAAAATCCTTTTTTCGATGTCGAGCGTTATTTCACTTTGCCGTTCACCATAATGTCATCTCGAATGCCGGCGATCGGGAAAAGTATTCAGCAGATCTTGAATGCCTGTCGCTCGCCGAGAGTTTCGCCGATCTTCCTGGCGGTACGAGTGATCGACAGCCCGCCGAGGTTTGTACATCGCAGAGTGTTGTGGATCCGATCGCCGACCTCTTTCATCGTATCGATCACCTCATCCAGCGGAATCAAGTAAGCGTAATTCGAGAGCGCCATGTTGGCACATGAAACTGCATTAGTCGCAGCCGAAACGTTTCGACCTAAACAGGGCGCTTCGACGCGGTTGCCGATCGGATCGCAGATCAGGCCGAGCGAATTCTGCAAAGCTAACGAGGCCGCACCGATCGATTGATCGAGCGTTCCTCCGGCCATCATCGCGATCGCCGCCGCCGCCATCCCACCGCCGGAACCGGTTTCGGCCATACAGCCACCGACCTCCGCCGCGAATGTCGCTCGCGATGCAATGAATACGCCGATGATACCTGCCGCAAGCATCGCCTTAACGATGTCGTCCTCCGACAGGTTGAGTGATTGCGCAACTCCAAAAACAGCTCCGGGCAAAGCTCCACAAGAACCTGCTGTC
The DNA here is from genome assembly GCA_003223025.1 of Acidobacteriota bacterium. Lineage (GTDB taxonomy): Bacteria > Acidobacteriota > Blastocatellia > Pyrinomonadales > Pyrinomonadaceae > OLB17. Next base: position 19,323 of record QHXR01000024.1, on the reverse strand, counting down.
GGCGCAGCTACGATGACGCCCATCGAGCTCTTCACTTCCATCGTCGCCGACACGAACATGATGATCGTGTTGTTCGCGTCACCGCCGATAAGTGTTCGACTGTCGAGTTGCTGTTTCAACTGAAGGGACTGGCTGCCAAGAATCCGGTCCGAGTATTCCGTTCCTTTGAGACCCGTAGCGATCGCATCGCCCATGATGCGAACGATCGAACGCATTTTTTCGAAAACTTCCGGCCTGGTAATTCCTCCACGCGCACTTTCGTATTCGGCGGCCAATTCCCAAAGCGTCAGATCCTTACCTGCATTAAAGTCGAACATTTCGTCGCATGTTTTGAACGGGACGTAATGGTCGCCGCGTGAAAGTATCGGCAACACGGGCTGGAGTTTTCGGATGAACACGACGTCCGGTCGGGCAAGTAGGTCGTTGAGAATCGCAGCCGAAGGGAATTCGCGCGACTTGATCTCGACAAATCCCGACTGCGAGACAACGAACTCGTGAGGAACATGTTCTTTCACAAATTCGGATACAGCGTCAGGCGACGTCGAATACACGAGCGTCTCGAAATAGTCGCCGCCGATCGAGACGGCCGCTCCGTCGATCTCCGTGACCTCGATCATCCCGCCGCCGGTCGAGATGGCAGTCAGCCGTCGTGTTTCGGAATTATTCGAGAGAGTTATTTTGTACGTGTTGGGATGTGTGGCGGCGATATCGACAATTTCGATCGCGACCGAGCCCAACCCAGAAAGCCGCCGAACAAACCCATGTCCGAACCCTGATCCTTGTGTGTCGTTGCAAGAGATCCGTTCGGGTCGAATTCGATAAGGATGTTGTCGATCCGGCCGTCCATCAAGTCGCGGCAGATTCGCCCGATCCGTAGCGAAGCCGCGCAATGCGAACTCGACGGCCCGCGCATTACCGGACCGATCACGTCGTTGAAAATGCTGGGAAGCATTGTCATAAGTTCGCCAGCCAGAACTTCTCCATCGTTCGCCGCAGATGCAGCGTGGTGTTCGCGCCCTCGCTGATGCTGTGCGTGCGCATCGGGTAAGACATCATCGAGAACAGTTTGTTATTTTTGATCAATTCGTTGATCAGCATCTCAAAACTCTGATAGTGAACGTTGTCGTCGCCGGTGCCGTGAATTATGAAAAGATTGCCCCGAAGGTTCTTCGCATAGTTGATCGGCGATCCGTCGAAATATCCTTTCGAGTTTGTTTCGAGCAAGCCCATGTAGCGCTCCTGATAAGTCGCATCATACAATTTCTGATCCGATACGAACGACACGGCGATTCCGGTCTTGTAGATATCCGGATAGCGAAACATGCAATTCAACGTCATCTGACCACCGCCGCTCCAGCCCCAGATACCGACACGCTTCGAGTCGAGGAAATCGAACTTTCTTAGTATCTCAGTCGCCGCTTTGCTCTGATCCACGGACGCAAGAATGCCGATCTGCCCATAGATCGACTGTCTCCATTTATGTCCGCGAGGTGTTTTGGTTCCACGATTATCGACACTCACAACGACGTAACCTTTTTGCGCGAGGTACTGATGCCAGAAACCTTCGCCGCCATCCCAGCTATTTTGGACCGTCGTTCCGGCCGGTTCACCGTACACATAAAAGAGAAGCGGATATTTTTTTGCCGGATCAAAATTCGCGGGCTTGATCATGTACGCATCGAGCTTGTCGTCGCCGATATCGACCTTGAAAAACTCCTTCGGCTTCAAACCTAAATTGTCATACTTCGCTTTTAGCTCATGATTGTCCTCGAGAAGTTTTACCTCGTTGTGTTCGGGCAAATGAACAAGCGAAATGCGATTCGGCGTCGTCGAATTATTAAATGTGTGGATGGCCCATTTTGCATCGTCGGACATTTGATACGAATGATGTCCGACCGTGCCCGCCGGCGTTACCCGCTCGGCGGTACCGGTTCCATCGAGACGGCTGCGGTAAAGATATCGCTCGGTGAAACTATCTGGCGATGCAATGTAATAAACATATCCGCCGGCAGGATCGATACAGTCGATATTCACAACGTCGAACTCGCCTTTGGTGATTGGCTTCATCTCTTTTCCATCACGCGAGACGCGATAGAGATGACGCCAACCGTCGCGCTCGCTCGTCCATGTGAAATACTTCTCACCGTCGAGCCAACGAATGTTGTCATGGATATCGAGAAATGCGGAGTCAGTCTCGGTGAGAATATTATTTAGTGATAGCGTGCCGGCGTTCGCTATCCAAACCTTATTTGTGTTCTGCAGACGATTGAGCTGCTGGATCATCAACTCGTTCGAGTTCGGGATGAAATCCATCCGCGCGATGTAGTTATTCGTCGGATCGCCGGGCAACTCAAGCCATTTCGTTGTTCCTCCTGTGGCGGGTATAACTCCGACCTTGACGGCCGAGAGTTTGGTTCCGACTTTTGGATAAGGAAGCGGGATCGGCTTTGAATAAATATCAGAGACATTATCGATCAGATAAAACGTTCCGATATTCTTCGTATCCGATTGCCAGTACGCGATCGTCTTTCCGTCAGGGCTCCACCGGAAACCGTCGCGGCAATCGAGCTCTTCTTCGTACACCCAGTCGAAAGTACCGTTGATGATATTGCCGCCGCCGTCGGTGGTGATCTGCGCGATCTTTCCCGTCGCTATGTCCTCAATGTAGATATTCTGCTTACTGACGTATCCGACGCGTGTGCCGTCAGGCGAGAACTTGGCAAACATCAACGTACTCGCATCGAGCCCTTTGCCGAGTTGTTGAAGCTCTCCGTTCGCGATGTTGAGAACCCAGTAATCACCGCGAGTGTTATAACGCCAGACCTTTTTTGTATTGGTGAAGATAAGGATATGCGAATTGTCTTCAGACCATTCGTAGTCATCGATTCCGAGCGGTACTTTCGCGCCGTCAGGCGTTAGCTGCTTCGCTGTCACTAGCGCTGAACGCGCGCCGGTTTGCGCGTCGTATCGGACGATCTCGGCGCCTCCAACGTCCTTGTTCGTCTCCACCGTCGAATATCCTTTGCTGTCCTTCATCCAACGCACGGGTCCGAATCCTTTAGAACGAAACGCGCCGTTCGAATAAATATTTTCTAACGTCAGCGCGTCACTCTGCGCACGAACGGGAAGGAACGTCGCGGAAACGATAAATAGAAGGATCGCTGTTTTTAGGGCTGCTCTGAGATTCATGTTTATTATTTTGTTTGTAGAAAGTACTCGACGCCTTTCGTCGTTGGGAATTCAAGCATTCCGTCTTTGGGAGCGATGCCTCGGCGAGATCCGTTCACGGTCACTTCCATCGCAGAGTCTGCCCGCATTCGAAATGTGCCGCCTGCCTTCGACGTGACCTTTAGCTGGGTGACCCGTTTGTTCTTCCACTGAAGATCCAGTTCGAATCCGCCACGCGTTCTCACGCCTCGAAACTCTCCGCTCGTCCATTCGTCGGGAAGCGCGGGCAGCAGGTTAATGACCTCGTCCTGCGATTGCATTAGCATCTCGGTGATCGCGGCCGTCATGCCCAGCGATCCGTCGACCTGCATCGACTTGCCACAAAGCGCAAAAAGCTGCATGCAGCTTTGCTCATCCAGATAGCCTCTGAAAATTTTGTTTGCGCGATTTCCATCACCCAGTCGCGCCCACAGTGCCATCTTCCACGCCATCGACCAACCTTTCCCGCCGTCGCCGCGTTCGTTCAAGACTTTCTTATACGCGTCGATCAACGCCGGTGTTCTCTTGTCCCAAAGAACCCGTCCCGGGTAGAGACCGTAGAGGTGAGAAAAATGCCGGTGATTCTTTTCGAGCGATCGCCAATCGTCAGCCCACTCTTGAAGCGAACCGTCGGACCCGATCTGCGGCGGAACGAGCTGTTCTCGCGCGGTGCGAACACGTTCGATCAGCGCCGAGTTTTTGTCGAGTATCTCCGAGGCCTTCAGATAATATCCGAACAGATCGTAAAGGATCTGCATATCGATCGACGAGCCTGCGCATATGGTGGTGCCCGGAAGTCGGCTGCCGGTCGCCTCATCGAAGTATGGTTTGTTGCCTCCGCCGTCAGGGAAATTCTCGGGTGAAGTTGAAGGATTTGTGACGAGCCACTTTCCGTTCGGGTGCTTCACCAAAAAGTCGATAAAGAACTGCACCGAGCCTTCCATCACAGGATAGGATTTTGCGAGAAATCCTTTGTCTTGAGAATATTCGTAGTGTTCCCACAGATGTGTGCAGAGCCACGCACCACCGACGGTAAATGTTCCCCAACTCGGTCCGTCCATCGGCGCCGCGACGCGCCAGATATCGGTGTTCTGGTGAAAGACCCAACCCTTTGCACCGTAATGCTCGCGAGCGACTTGCGAACCCTGATCCGTCAGCTCGTCGATCATTTTGTATAACGGAGTACCGAGTTCCGACAGGTTTGCCGAATCGACCGCCCAGTAGTTCATCTCGGTATTTATGTTGGTCGTATACTTTGAATCCCACGCGGGATTCTGATCATCGTTCCAGATGCCTTGAAGGTTGGCCGGCTGCGTACCCGGACGTGACGATGAGATCAAAAGATAGCGTCCGAAATTATAAGCGAGTGCCGCGAGACTTGGATCGGGAGACTCGCGACCAGTATCTTTTCGGTCGTTCGTCGGCAGGAACGAATTCGTCGTGGCGGGCAGCGAAAGCGATGCACGATCATAAAGCGATTTGTAATCCGACAGCGCCGCGGCCTTTATCGCGTCGTAGGATTTTCCGTTTACGTTTCGAAGGTACGACTCAACTCTCGCGTGCTGATCTCCACTGACATCGCGGTAATCGATAAAATTCGTAGCCGCCGCAAAATAGAGTGTGACCGAGTCGGCATTCTTGACGTTGAGATCGACGCCGCTCGTAGTAATCGTTCCGCCCTGTGCGACGACTTTTACACGGGCTTCGTATTTCAGTTTCCCTGCTATGCCGAGGTAATCGGCCGACTTCCCCGTAACCGCGAGACCGTCGCTTCCGACCGGATCCATTCGAAAATAATCTGTACCGTAATTGGAATGCGTTTGATTGCGCACACCTCTCAAATTCGCCGTGAAGGTAATGCGTCCCGGCTTGTCGGCAGTAACTCTGACGACGATCACCTGATCCGGCGCCGAAGCAAAGACCTCGCGCTTATATCGAACGCCGCCGACAGAGTATGTCGTCGTCGCTACGCCGTCGCGAAGATCGAGAGAACGCCTGTAGTCTGTTGTCTCTTTTTCGTGGCTGAAGAAAAGGTGAAGGTTTGCGAGGCTTTGATATTTCTGCTGTTCGATCGGGTAACCCATCAGGTTACGGCCAAACAAATTGTGTGCATCAAGGTACTTCTCAGCAAAGACGAGTCTCTGGATCTCCGGCAAAAACTTGTAGCCGCCTTTAACTACGGTCGAGTACGGCCCGCCTGACCAGTACGTATCCTCATTCAACTGCAGGCGATCTTCCTGAACTCCTCCGAACACCATCGCGCCAAGTCGCCCATTTCCCACCGGCAACGCTTCGTCCCATTTAGTCGCGGGTCCCGAGAACCAGATGGAAGTCGAGGGGTCGGAAATATTTCGGCCGGCATTACTTCCCGTCGTCGCGGTCTGCATCACAGCAACAGATACGAATTGCAACAAAAGAAATACGATGCCGAAGATTCTCATCTGTCTAAAGTGATCTGCAAAACGCCGCCGCTCTCGGAACGGGGTTGTCCAAACTATTCAATAGATAAGTCGTGAATGTGGAAAGGATCTCTATTTGACTGTCAGCGATTATACGCGCAATCGGTGAGTGCGGAGAATGGATCAACGAGCCCCTCTGAAAACTTTGTTTCGCTAAATTGCCGTGAGTCCGATTGCTTGATTCAACGGCGCTGTCGGTCAAACGAACAGTTCGAGCGTTTCGATGTGCTTCTGATTCCTCACCAATTTGTTAAAAAAGATGCCGTCCCATTCTTTCGAAAAGTTCCGCCCGTTACCTTCGCTGTCGTAGATCTTCTGAACGAGCGATATAAACCGCTGACGATGAATGTTCATTCGTTCCAACGTCCTGCTTCGAATCAGATCGCGATCTATGCTTTTTTCGATCATGATTTGAACACCGCGCTTCACCGCTAAAGGGTCGGCTTCGACGATGATCGAATTCTCGGCGTCGAAAAATTCGTCGCGTCCGCCGATGCTCGCGGTCGTTACGACCGGAAGTCCAGCCAGCAAATACTGGATGCTGGCGAACATCGCACCTTCTTCCGCCGAAAGACAAAGCCCGACACGGCACTGGTTCAATGCACGATTAACACCGGCGGCGGAGAGCGTTTTGTATTCGCCGGAGTCGGAATGATTCAAGAGAGTCGCCTGCGCCAAAGTTCTTTTCACGTCCTCGACGTAACTCTCATCCTCGTTCGGCACGGAGTAGTAGATCAGTCCAAGACTTTCCAGTTCGGCAGCGAGATGATGTCTTTTGCATGGTATAAAACGCGCGTCGTAGACGGCATCGACAATCTTTGGGACATCGTCCAGCGGCTTAAAAAGTTTTTCATCGACAAATGCGTTGTGATTGCAGAGATAGGCATCCAGCCCGAGGCTCTTCAGACGTTCGAGCTGCTCAGCGTAGTTGCAAAGATGGATGAAACTAAACGACGGATACATACGACGATGCTCCGCTTCCAACTTCGCTATCTCGGCTCCCTCGCGAGGCGTAACGGATGAATAGTGTGCATAGAAAACGTAAACGCGTCGGCTTATCAGATGATCGAATAAGACGCGGAACGAATCCGTGAATTCAGCGATATTATTTGCGAATCGCGGAATGTAGAAAATGGGCGGATCGCTGGCAACCGTTGAGTAGACGGCAATGTGGCGTTGGCTAAGACTGACCAGTCTTTTGAACAATTCCGGTCTGATAGTTTTCTGAAAATTCGAGTGAGTTGGTCGAGGCATTGTTAACCACTAATATACTCGATAGTGAAAAAGCATCAGGAGGTCGAGGTCAGTGTTGTGATTCCTGCATACAATGCGGGAGCGTATTTGGGCAAGGCGATCGAGAGCGTGTTGTCGCAGACGTTGAGACCCATCGAGATCATCGTAGTCGATGACGGGTCCACCGATGATACCGGGACGGTGGCGAAATCTTTCGGCGCAAGAGTTCGATATATTCATCAGGAAAACTCCGGGAGTACAATCGCTAAAAATCGCGGACTGAAAGAATCGAGAGGAGAATTTGTTGCGACGCTCGACGCCGACGACTTTTTTGTTTCCGCCACGAAGCTCGAGCGCCAGCTGGAGTTGATAAAACAATTTCCGAGCTGCGGACTTGTCGGCAGCGGTTGGATGAATGTTGATAAGCAGGGTGCAAAGATCGAAAGTCGTGAACCATGGCGATATGCTGCGAAGCTCGATCTGACAGACGCTATCGTATGGAGTCCGTTATTGTCGAGCGTGATGCTCTTCCGGAAAAACGCGCTTGAGCGAGTCAACGGCTTCAACCCGCAGATCAGGATTATCGAGGATTACGACATCGTGATCCGATTGATCTTCGCGGGATTCTCTATCGAATGGCTGAGAGAAATTACAACGGCCTACCGTCTGCACGACACCAATATCACCCGGAAAATTTCGTTGATGGAAACCGAGCTCGGGAATTATCTCGACGAGCTCTTTGCACGGGACGATCTACCCGCAGATCTCGCGGAAAAGGAGAGGCCGATAAAGTTTGCGAGCCGCATCAGGATGGCATTTAAGTATTACGAAGCCGGCGAAAGGGTAGAAATGAAAAGAGCGTTACTGGAGTCGATGCGGTTTTCCGATCTGAGCCACGGCCGGCTCCTGTACTCCTGGCTGCAAAGCTTTCGCGGCTATGATCCGAAACTAGACGAGATCGAATTATTGGAAAGCGTCGAGTGGAAAGATTTAGTCGAGATGAGATCGAAAGTACCCGGTTAACAGTGAAGGGCTTTTTGTAGATCTCTTTGGTTCCCTTGCGGGCAGAATCTTAATGACGGTGGACGACCGAGAAGATGATCGATTTGTTTGGCTGCCGACAGCTAATCAAGAGTTGTTGCTGAAGGCTGGACTCGTCGCGGATTCGAGCGCTATCGACGCCTGGCTTGCGTGGCGGGAGCTGGTTGCCGGGAATGAAATCTCCGAGGCCGAATCGCGGATCTTACCGCTTGTTTATCACAACCTGCAGAAGCTCGAGTTTCAAGACGACCTCAGCGCGATCCTAAAACGAAAACATCGGTCCGCTTTTAAAAAAGTTCACACGCATTTGAGCAACGCCGAAATGGCGATCAAAATTTTGAGCGCGCACGGCGTCGCTGCCATTTTGCTCAAGGGTGGCGCGGTCGGCACTATGTACTACGAGTCGGCGGCACTTCGCCCGATGTCCGACATCGACCTATTGATCAAGCCCGAAGATTTTGCAAAAGCGACCGAGGTTCTCAGCGAAGCAGGATGGGACTTGCAATGCAACAATCCCAAACTCGCTCTGCAGGTTATCAATTCCTGCGACTTCAAAAATTCCGCGGGAGAAGAGTTGGACATACACTGGCGTCTGATGCGTGACTGTTGGAATGCGGATAAGAACGATCTCTTTTGGAGCGGCGCGGTGGAGCTGGAATACAAATCCTTGCGCACGAAAACGCTTTGCACTACCGACCATCTTTTCCATGTTTGCTGTCACGGCGCGAGACAAAATTCTCTGTCGCCGATCCGCTGGGTGGCCGATGCGATAATGATCCTGAGATCTCATAACGAGGTAGACTGGCAGCGCCTTTACAGACTCGGCAAACTTTACCGGCTCAGTCTTACCTTGTTCCACGCACTTGCTTATTTGAAAGAGGGATTCGATGCTCCGATTCCGGAAGAATACTTTAAGTCGATTCGCGACCTGCCGATATCGCGGTTGGAAAGGCTCAGCTTCACGCTCTACTCACAACCGTTCGCGGAGTGGGGGTGGAAACGATATGCGGAGGAGATTGCTTTACAATATTCCATGCAACGGAGCGGCACCGATCTGCGGCCGAAGACGATCGCGTTCGTAAAATATTTCCAGTTCGTTCTGGAGTCGGAAAATGTTTTTATGAAATCGCGACGCATCTTCACGAGACTACTCTTGCCTCAATCTGGAACTGAAAAATAAAACAATAGAATCATCAGCGTACCTGCGAAGCCTGCTCCTCAAAAGCATTCTTTCGCCGGCTGACGTCGGGAGAAAGGCTCTCGCCGAATGGGAAGAGAAGGTCGTTTTTGATGACCTCGATATCGCATCCTTTAATCTTCTACCCGCGGTTTATCTAACCTCGCCTGAGCATCTGTCGACCGGCTCTTACTTTCTCAGAGCCAAAGGCGCTTACCGGCGCACATGGGCTGAGAATCAACTTTTGCTGTCTCATCTGGACAGTCTTTTGTCGGACCTGACCAAGGCGGGCGCTGCTTTCATTTTGGCTGAGGAAGCACTCACGCTAACGCAATTTTATGACGATCTCGGAATATATTCTTTAAAGGATCTGAAACTCTGGGCTCCCATAAGAGACAAGGAATCGATCAGTCGACGGCTTCTCAAGAACGGCTGGGACCCGATCGATGAACATACCGGCCTGACCTTCTGCCGTAAGGAAAAGGTATCCGCTGTGAGAATATACTGGCTCGACGATGCCGAGTTCGAAGAGGCGATAAAGGACGCGGCGAAGGTTTTGGTCAATGGTTCCGCTCGTTCGATTCTCTGTCTGGAAGAACAATTGGTGGGCCTTTGCGAACTGGAGTTCATCGACTTTCGCGAAGTCGAAAGTCGATGGCAATTCGTCGCTTTCGAAATTCTGAATCGCGGCATTCTCGATCCGGTGCGGCTGCAGTCTGCAGCCCGGCGACGCGGCGTCAGTCGACCGCTGGCAGATATGCTTCAAGCGCTAAAGGATGATCTGGCTGTCGAAATCTCCGACGCGTCGATTTCTGAATTGAGAAGCGCCTCGCCAATAACTTGGGCGTCAGCCAAACGCAAATGCCAAAGTTTACGGCGGAGTTACAAAGTTGCACACGACAGTTCGGGTGTCAGCTTTCGACAGTTTTTGGCGCAACGATGGAACGCCGATTCCAATGCGATGTTGATCAAACACGCGGTCGAATCCGGAATAAAATTTCTTCGATCCAAATGATCCTTCGGAGCTTTCAGTAAACATGAGCGAAGACGTATCCGTGACAACTAACGTGCACCGAATGACCGCGACGAGGGAACCGCTTTTCCGACTCACGTCACGACGACGATGGTACGATCTCGAGCTCAAAGAGATCGTCGATCGGCGGGATCTGCTTTGGCTTTTGATCCTGAAGCGGATCCGATTGAAATATCGGCAGACGCTCCTCGGAGTGCTGTGGACGATCATTCAGCCGTTGGCTCCGATGCTGGTTTTCAGTCTCGTATTTACAAACTTTTTTTCAGGCTCGATCGGGACAATGGCATACCCCGTATTCGTTCTCGCCGGACTTGTGCCTTGGTTATATTTCTCTAATGCCGTCAATGCGGGAGGCGACTCGCTCACATCACAATCCTACCTTCTTGGCAGAGTCTACTTTCCGCGATTCATGCTGCCGCTATCGGTTGTACTGTCGGGTGTTCCGGATCTTCTGATCGGCTGTGCCGTGCTGTCGATCGTCTTGCTGGTAGCCGGGATGAGTATTTACTCGACTCTGCTGTGGGTTCCGCTTTTACTCCTTTTATTGATATGGCTCGCGCTCTCGATCGGCGCGCTGTTCGCGTCTCTGACAATTGTGTACCGCGATATCCGTAACGTCGTTCCATACTTTCTTCAGCTCTTGTTGTTCCTCACGCCGATCGTGTATCCGCCCGAAGCCATCCCGGAAAAATGGTCGTGGCTGATAAAGATCAATCCACTGACCGGGATAATTAATTCTTTCCGGGCGGTCCTGCTTGGCGAGTCGCCGATCTGGTCCGACATCGCGGCGAGCGTCGGCATCACCTCGATTACCTGTATTGTCGCCGTAATGACATTCGTAAAAATGGAACGGCACGTCGCCGATTAGTTATAACGATGCTGATGCTCAGGGTCGAAAATTTGTACAAGGCCTATCGCTATCAGACGCGAGGTTTCTTATTCGCAACCGTGCATCGGGCGATCGCGCGGGGATTCGGCGATGTGACGAGTCTGTCCGAGCATCTTGAAGACGGCGAGTTCTACGCTTTGCACGATGTAAATTTCGACGTCGCTCGCGGCGAGAGTTTGGGGATTATCGGATCGAACGGTTCGGGGAAATCGACGCTGCTCAAGATTCTCTCGCGTATCAGTTTTCCAACTTCCGGTCAGGTTTTGATCTACGGGCGAACGGGTTCGCTGCTCGAGATCGGCGGGGGATTCAACCAGGATCTGACCGGCCGCGAGAATATTTTTCTTCTTGGTGCGATGCAGGGAATGAAGATCCGCGAGATACGCGAACGTTTCGACGACATCGTCGAGTTCGCCGGACTGGAAAAGTTTCTCGAGACGCAGGTGAAACACTATTCTTCGGGAATGCAGGTCAGGCTTTCTTTCGCGATCACCGCCCACGGCCGGCCCGAGATACTTTTTCTCGACGAAGTGCTCGCCGTCGGCGATCTGGATTTTCAACAGCGATGCGTCGAGAAAGTAAAACAACTTCAGCAGCAAGGCGTGACGACGCTCTTCGTTTCGCACGACATAAACAAAATGAGCGAAGTTTGCGGCCGGGCGATATGGCTGGAAAAAGGTGTTCAGAAAATGGACGGTAAAGTTGACGAGGTTCAAAGGGCGTACGAGAGCGCATTGCGGGATACGAAACAATAGATGGAACTGCAAGTCAGTGTGATAATTCCCGCTCATAACGCCGCACGATTCATCGCGGAAGCGATCGACAGTGCTCTCGGGCAAACTCTCGAATCGATCGAGATCATTGTCATCGACGACGGCTCGACGGACGCGACCCGCGACATCGTCGAAAAATATTTGCCGCGCGTTCGGCTGATTACTCAGGAAAGGGCGGGCGTATCCGCGGCGAGAAACCGCGGCATCAATACCGCCGCCGGAAAATATGTCGCTTTCCTGGATGCCGACGACGTCTTCGCCCTAAAAGAAAAACTCGAAATGCAGGTTCAGGTCGCGCTGGATAGCAACTGCGAGATCGTCATCAGCGGGTGGCGGGTTTGCGACGAGAATCTAAATACGATAAACGATCGCCCGCCTTGGCTGGACGTTCCGCACCTCGACCTTTTCAACTGGATCAGTTCAGTTCCGGTGCTGCCGAGCGCATTGATGATCGTCCGCGAAAGGCTTTTAGAAATCGGCGGCTTCGACGAATCACTCACCAACTCGGAAGACGTCGATCTCATCCTTCGCCTGGCGTCAGCGGGCTGTCGAGCCGAGTGGCTGCGCGAGATCGCGGTCGATTACCGCAAGCATTCAGGTAACGCGACGAACCACGTGCGGCGGCGGAATGAGGGTCTTCAGCGAGTATTGGATAAATTTTTTCAAACCCCCGACGTCCCTCCTCCAATTCGCCTGATCGAGAATGATTTGAGATACCACGGTTTGATCTGGGCCGCCTATGATTGCTTCGCGGCCGGTGAGGTGGGCGAGATGGAGAAGTATCTGCTCGAATCGGTCAAATACACCGGCCTCGAAAACTTCGGGATGCTGATGAGCTGGTTTTATTCTTTCGAAAGATATTCGCTCGCCGATGGCGAAACGACTCTGAACGTCGAGAAGCTTTTTAATTCGCGAGAATGGAATGTTCTCGCTGATCGCTTTTCAGGTCGAGTTTCCCTTTAGCATTTCTAAACATTTCTCGTATCTTTCGCGGACCGTCTCGCTGTCGCTACTTCTGTCCAAGAACGCCTTATAGAAAAATGCTGCGCGGTAATATGACTGCTCACTGAAAAGCTCGTCGCCCAGGGCGATACACATATCGCTGGCGGGACTCTGAAGCGAGAACAATTCCATCAGCAGTGTCGGATCCTTTGAGCCTCCAGAATAGGCGTCGCGCAGCAGATCGATAACAGTTTGCTTTTCGATTCGATCTTGCCTGGCCAATCGAGCCAGACTTCCTAAAGCGAGCCGATTGTCCGGTTGGAGCCGAAGTGATGCGCGGAAGCATTTTTCCGCCTTGATCAAATTATCCTCTCTGAGAAAAATATCCCCGAGATACGCCAGCGAAGGTGCGTGAAAGGAATTGAGGGCGACCGATCGCTTGAACATCGTTTTGGCTTCAGCAGAGTTGCCAAGACTCCGATGCGCGCGGCCGGCGTAATAAAATGCGAAAGCGAATTCGGGATCGATGTTGATCGAACTGTAAAAGCACTCGAGCGCCACTGCGAATGCGCGATCTCGAAAAAGCTGCAGACCCCGACGGTAGAACTCCATGCTATCGGACGGCTCGCTTTGACGGCGGAGGCCCGCCATCTTACGCAACATCTCTTTCGCGGCCGTCTCGTTCATTTATGTTTTCTCGATGATCCGGATCAAAGCATCCGGTATCCCGCTTTGCTCTTCGCCGAAAGTCAGCTTGTAACACGGCAATTCGCGCACAAGGCGACCGATAAGCGCAACGGTTTCGTGCTCGTTCCCGGCCGTTTGGCGAACCGTCGACGTAGCGATCTCGCGAAATACTACTTGCCGCGACATCTCTGCAACCTGCAGTTTCGCGCCGGCCTCGAACTTTGGGAAAACGATCGCATTTAGCGGAAGCTGCGCGGCGATCTTATCCGGAAAATGTTCGGTGACGAAGAGTACGGGCTTGCCGAACGAAGTGTCGGCCGACGCGATCTCGAAGTGATCTTTGAAGCGTGGGAACCGAATCGTGTCTTCCACGCTTTTTACCTTTGCCGTTCCGTAAAGATTGAAAGCGACGGGCACGCGGTCGAAGTCGAGCAGAACGTAATCGTCTCCGGCGTAACGCAACTCGGACGACGAGAGCGAATTGATCGCGGTCGTAGACTTTCCCGAGCCTCCCACGCCGCCGAGGAACACCCCACCTTTCTCATTTCCGACAGCTCCGCCATGGACGAGCTGCCGCGTTGCACTATTCAAAATGAAATTAAACGGAACGCGGAGCGGAGCGGCTAGCTCGTATGATGGGATCGAGTTCGCACCGGCGACCCAATGGACGCAAACACTCGTTTCGATATCCGCCATCGTGAACGAGAAATCGGTCATCGCTGCCCTGAAGCGATGATTCGTTAACACCGGAATGTCGCCTCGGAACCTGCGCAGGCCCGGATTCGGATGAGTTTTCACGATCTCGATCAGCCGAACAAAAAAGGGCGGCAGATGATGCTCGGGTTTTTCGGATTCAAAAATATAGAGGGCCGCATCCTTTGCGGATGAGGCGTCAGTGCGGCGGTGTTGGATCGCACGCGTCAGCTTCGCCGCGAGGTCATTCCCCGCAATATGCAAATCGACTTTCCGGCGGGCGACTTCGACGTTTAGCTCAGTCGTCGTACCAACTGCCGCGGCGGCGCTCGCATAGGCCGAAAAAAAGTCCTGAAAATGATTCAGGACCTGGTTGTCGCCGAGCTGTTTTATTTCCAAAAAGTCGTGCATTGCAAAAATGAAAGGATCTATCCGCCGGCTTTCTTATGTAGCCAGGTCGTTTCGTCAACCTCGTGGATCGGATCTAGCAAAAGCAGCTCCTGCATGTCCTCGTACGACTCGAGCACCGGTCGTTCATAGTCACGCTTTTTTGAAGAAGCGCTCTCAGAAACGTGAACCTCTCGCTCCGTTTCGGTCGGAACGATCAGATCAGCCTTGACCAGACTTTCGAGGAACTGCTCAATGTCTGCGTTGGCTGTCTCTCTATCAACGTCATGATTGTCGATCGCGAACGCGGTAAGCTCGTCGAGGTTCGCACCGCTCTCGACCAATGTCCAGATCGCCGTCGCCATCGTGTTCAGGCTGTGATAAGTTCCGGTTTTGAGATTGATGATTGCGGCTTCGTTGTCAGCAAAAACTTCCGACACGACGTACGGAGAATTAATTTTGTATCGAGTCATAAATTACAATGCGAAGAAGCATATTAACATTCAGCAGTCTCGGTTCAAGTTTTAGCCGTTGCAGTCGAAATCCATGATCAGTGTCGTGATCGGGGCGTTCAACGCCGAAGAATTTATCGCGGAAGCCATCGAAAGCGTACTCAGTCAGAGCTATAAAAACTTTGAGGTGATCGTGGTCGACGATGGCTCGACCGATAATACGCACCGCGTTGTCGAATCGTTTTCAGATCGAGGTGTCGTCCTCGTAACTCAGGAAAACAACGGGGCCGCCGCAGCGCGCAATAGAGCGATCGAGATAGCGAAGGGAGATTACCTGGCGTTTCTGGATGCGGACGACGTATGGACGGAATTCAAACTCGAGTCGCAATTGAATGAGCTTGCAGCGGACCCGTCTCTCGACGCCGTTTTCGGAATGATGCAGCAGGTCTTCCAAGCCGACTGGGATCAAGCGACAGCAAAACCGATCGCGCCGGATACCGATCTGCTCAAGGGCATCACTCAAGCCACGATGCTCATCAAACGCGAATCCTTTAACCGGATCGGCCCGTTCAGTGAAGAAAGAACAGTAGGCGAGTTCGTCGACTGGCTCCTCCGGGCCAAGGAAGAAGGATTCAATTACAAACTCATGCCCGACCTCCACCTCCGCCGCCGGATCCACAACAACAATCTCGGTATCCGCGCCCGCTCGGAGGTAAACGACTATCTACGAATTCTGAAGAGCTCGATGGATCGAAGAAGAATCGCGCATTCAGAGAAGAATGATGATGGCGAAATGGATGAGTGACGGAGAGGATCGGTAATCCCTGATCCCTCCAAGTAAGCAAGTTGGAATCCAAAATGACGAAGCTGGCAACACCTGCAGAGAAGATTCCGGCGATAGTATTTGTTGACGTGTGCCGAGTGTCATTTTGGAAACAATTTCTTATCAATCGATAGTTCGACCTTTTCACCGTAATCCCATTCCCGCTCATTTTCACTGGCTCTTACATTTTGAAAGGCATAACTGAAAACGATCCGGTACTCTTTGTCCAACAAATCCAATGGGATCGGAAATACGACTGAGGTTGCGGGCAATAAGTTGAATGATGAGCCAAAGTCGAACCCGTAAGGCACCCATTTCCCGTTCTTGTCTTTGACTCCATACCAGATTCCAACTTCACGCTCACCGCACGAACCAAATAGCTTTTCTCCGTTGGAAAACTGGTGAAAGCATTTCGGATTTGGAAGATACATACTTTCTGTCGGAATGTTAACAGGGAGTGGGGAATGGTTGGTCAATCGAAACCAAGCGGTGTTCGCGGCCTTTTTTGAGGTGACCCTATTGCTCTCATTGAGCTTGTCCGATTCGATCATTTTCTTGTTTCCTGGATCGGACATATTGCCGAAGTGCAGGAATGAAACTTCTATCTGTTTTGAATATTTGGCAACGTCGATCGAGGCCTGCTTATCGCGTTTAGATTTTATGTCGGCGATGCCTTGCCGTTGACGTCGGCTCTCCTCAGCAAGTTTCAATTCAGTCGGTGACGGCTCAAAATCTGGTATCAGTTGCCACAGCTTGTTAAGGCTGAGCGTATCGTAGAGTTCGAGATTTTGATTCGCTCCTCCGACAAAGAACGTTGTCGAGTCGGAGTTGAAGGCAACTGAGTCAGAACCTGAAAGCCGGGTGACCTCTCGAACCGCCATCGTATTTAAGTCAATAATGAAAGTGTCGCCGGAAATGTCTGTAACGGCGGCAAAGCTCCCGTCTGGGCTGACCATTAGTTTTTCTGCGTATGAACCCTCGAAGGGCTCAGTTCGTCTTAACACCTCTCCGTCGCTGGCCGACACTACCAGAAGTCGTGCCCGATCTTTTTCTTTGATCACCGTAACGACAGCCGGCCGAGCGGGAATCGACGCAACCAACCGGATTGAATCGGCGACAACCAATTTTCTTATCTGACGTCCAGAACCACTATCCCAAATCCTTATCGAACCGTCCCAATGACCTGTCACGGTTGTCGATCCATCTCCGACGAAGCTGGCCCCCGAGATAGGAACTGATGAATAAGTTGATGTCATCTGTCCTGACGTCGAACCATCCCCTTCAGGCGTAGTCAAAGATCGCTTTGGTGTGAGGTCTGCATTCAATAGCAATAGCTCTCCATTGATGAAGACCAAAATACCCTTGCCATCCTTGCTAGCCTCGATTCGTTCGACATCGTCTGACCGGTCGCTGATCTTCACATCTTTTAAGCGCGTGCCAGACGCTACGTCCCATTCGCGCAGCATTCCATTTTCGGCACCAGTAAACAGTGATTTGCCGTCCGGACGGAAGGTCAAGGCGGTAAGTCGGTTCCCGTCGCCCTCGAGTGTTCTGATCAAACGTTTACTGTCAGCGGCGAACAAATAGGCATTACCGTCGTTTCCAGCCACCGCTAACAAGGAATAGTCGGGACTGTATGAGATTGCATGAATGTTACTCGGATGTCCGTCCAGCAACGAAAGCTGTCCGGTCGCAAGGTGCCTCACTTTGATCACGGTCTTAAAACCGCTACAACTCTGCGCAAACATTTGGCCATCGGAACTTAGGTCAAAAGTGTTTCCCGAAACACAATCGTCCAACAATCTCTCACTGCCCGTTGCAAGATCGTATAGGCGGAACCCGCCATATTCGCCGATAACGGCCAACTTCGCTTGTGCATTGATCGTAGACTCCAGTTTTGAATTGTTGAGTTTCGTTTCCTTAATGGTTTTGCCGTTACCATTTTCGATCACGACCTTGTCGGCGGTCGAGCGGCGGACAGACAAACTGAGGTCAGAGCTGTATGAGCGCTCGCCGCCGTAAGAATAAAGCGACTTGCATCCGCCGTCGCTGCCAGCGGTCAGCTTCCCCGAAATCAAATCCCAACGAGAGACACCCGAGTGCAAATCTCCTATGCGGAGTTCCGTTCCGTTCTTATCAAACGCCACTGCGATGTGTTCACACTTGTCTCCGGAATAGTTCGTTATTGATTTGCCGGTACTTGCATCGAGCAGTTTCGCGGTTATCGCCTCGTCCGTATACGGAACCGCAGCCAGTGTCTTTCCGTCAGGGCTAAACGCAATTGCCGCTACACCGTTTTTCGTTACTTCCGCGATCCAACGAAATTCGCCCGTTAATGAGTTCCATACCTGTACGGTTCCGTTGGCGCTTCCGGTAGCTAACAACTTTTCATCTGGACTCCATGCAATAGAATCAAGCGTGTAGTACTCGTCTGCTCTTTGAATAAACGAGATCGGGCGCTTCCAAATAACCCGACCGGTTTTAACGTCCCATACACACAAATCCTGATTGCCGGAAGAATATGACACGAGCTTCGAGCCACTTGGGCTGAACTTTATGCGAAGAATGCTGCCTTTGTGTGTGAGCTGAAAGGAGGCCGTTTGAGTTCTGACGGCAAGCGATCCCATCTGGAAAGACAGGGCGAGTAACAGAAGAGTTTTCATAAATACAAGGCGTGGGTGCGAACACCCAACTTCATTAGATGCCTCAAACCCAAATCTGGCTTCATTGACGCAATACCTCCAAGATCGAACTAAGCTTTCACCGTATTCGATTCGCCGGGCCATCCAGTTCTATCTTAATCCCGGTAGAGGAAACCTTAGAGGAAAAATAGAAAAGCCCGACTCCACAGGTCGGGCTAAACTATTGATTAAATTGGCTCCGCAGGTAAGACTCGAACTTACAACCCTTCGGTTAACAGCCGAATGCTCTGCCATTGAGCTACTGCGGAACAATGGCTCGTCCGGAGACGAACTAAAAGAGTAAAAACTTAGGCGGGGCATGTCAAGTTTCTAGTTCCTGGTTTCTAGTTCCTGGATTCTCGTTTCTGGTTTGTCGACTCCACGATCGATCGAAAGCCTGAAGTCCCGAAACTAGAAACTAGAAACTAGAAACTTACTTAGTCTACAATTGCCGCACTATGGCGAAGGTTGAGATTAAAACGAAAGAAACGAACGCGAGCGTTGAAGATTTTCTGAACGGTGTTGCGGATGTAGAGCAACGCGGCGACGCCAAGAAGATCGCCGCGATGATGGAGCGAGCTACGGGGGACAAGCCGAAGATGTGGGGGCCTGCGATCATCGGATTTGGTAACCGGGCTTATAAGTCGCCGCGGACTGGGCGCGAGGTCGATTGGATGAAGATCGGTTTCTCGCCGCGGAAAGGAAATCTTTCGTTGTACGTTCTGAACGGGTCGGCGGATCAGGCGAAGCTTTTGGAAAAGCTCGGGAAGCATAAGACCGGGAAAGGATGTTTGTATGTGAAGAAGCTCGCGGATGTCGATGAGACGATTCTGGAGAAGGTCATTG
>QHXR01000009.1:2601-7917 GCA_003223025.1 Acidobacteriota bacterium | reverse complement strand
CTATGAGCCGACCTTTTCCTGGGAATCGAAACCGGCCTCGCCTAAGCAGCTCGAAAGCCTTGAACGCGCCGGCATTGACCTCGAGACGGTAAAAGACCGCGGCCACGCCTCGAAACTCATGGATTTAATCGTAACCCGCGGAAATGCCGGCCTCGCGACCTTTAAGCAAATACGGATTTTGGAGAAACTCGGCTACCCGAACGCCCGGACCGCCTCGCGAACCGCCGCGAACGCTTTTCTTGATGCCCGATTGCCGAAAAGAAAGGCAGCTTGAAAACGCACCTCGACTTGTTTTCCGGTATCGGAGGTTTTGCCCTCGCCGCACAATGGGCCGGTTTTGAAACAATCGCATTTTCTGAAGTAGACCCTTATGCAACCGCCATCCTCAAAAAACACTGGCCCAACGTCCCAAACCTCGGCGACATCCGAAACGTCACCCGCCGAACTTTGGCCGACGCCAACGGTTTTCGGCAATTACAGCAGGAAAGAAACCTCGGCGAAATCCGGCGACGGACTCGAGACGGCAGTAAAGAGACCGCCGACGCCGGAGCCGACCGACTTTGCGACCTCATTACAGGCGGATTTCCTTGTCAACCTTTCAGCCTTGCCGGGAAGCGCCGAGGCTCAAGCGATGACCGCGCGCTCTGGCCGGAAATGTTTAGAGTCATTGCCGAAACGGCACCCGCTTTTGTCCTTGCTGAGAACGTTCCTGGAATCGTCAACCTGGAACTCGATAGATGTTTATCTGATTTGGAAAGCATCGGTTACACCACATGGCCGCCGTTTATTATTCCAGCTTGCGCCCTGGACGCCAAACACCGGCGAAACCGCGTTTGGATTATGGCCCACGCCAACAAGCCGAGACTGGAAAGACGGAACGGCGGAAGCCTGCAGGAACGTACCGACAAACAGCCTGCTCGCGCGGACCGTCCACATTCACCCGACGCCGGACGCGGACACAACGAGCCGGCCCGGTGGGAGCCTGAACCCGCAGTTTGTAGAGTGGCTCATGGGATACCCTTTAGAATGGACCGCCTTAAGTGCCTCGGAAATGCAATTGTACCGCAGGTCGCGGCGGAAATCCTCATCCAGCTAACGCAAGGCCGCCCGAAACCTCAACCCTAGTTTTTAAAAAAGACTAGACCTTAGTTTTTTTTAGAAAGGCCAGATGCCCGCCACCCTCGATACGATCCTTTCGCGACTCCAAAAGGTTGCCCGCAATGGCAACGGTTGGCTCGCATGTTGCCCGGCCCACGAAGACAAGAAACCCTCCCTTTCAATCGACCTTTCCGACACTGGCGCCATTCTCCTAAAATGTTTTGCCGGTTGCACCACTCTCGACGTATGCACCGCCCTCGGCATTAAAACCGCCGAGCTTTTCCCAGAAGGCCACGGCCACGGCCACCCGCACCGCGGCCACGCCAACGGCAAACACGAAACCGGCCCGATTGTTGACCGTTACATTTACCCGGACGAAACCGGGAAGCCGGTCCTTAGCGTAACCCGACACGTTCCAAAGACTTTCAAGCAATGGCACCCAGCGCCGAACGCGCCCGAAGGATGGGCTCTCGGCCGTAAAGCCCGGAACCCTACCGAGACCGACGCGCGCCTGGTCCTTTACCGCTTGCCGCAAATCCTCGAGGCGGTTGCCCTCGGTCATACAATCTATGTTTGCGAAGGCGAAAAGGACGCGAATGCAATGGCGCTCGCCGGCCTCGACTCGACCACCGCGCCCGGAGGCGCCGACCAATGGCTCGAGACTTACACCGCGACACTCAAAGGCGCTCACGTTGTCGTTATTGCCGACAAAGACGAGAAAGGCCGGGAAGGCGCCGTTAAACGTTGCCTCGCGTTAAAGCCGGTTTCTCTCTCTTGCAAGTACCTCGAAATGCCAGGAACCAACGTAAAAGACCCGGCCGACTTTCTTACCCGAGGCGGAACCGCCCGAAATATAATCGACCTCGCCGCAGCTCAACCCGAATTCGACCCGGACAACCCGCCCGAAACCGCCGACCGCCACCTGCCGCCTCTCGACCTCGCGAGCGAGGTATGTCCAAACCCGCCGGCAACGCCTGACCTAATCATCGAAGACATCCTGCACCGCGGTTTAAAGATGATTGTTGGCGGACCCTCAAAAGCCCATAAATCATGGACTTACCTCTCGATTGCAATCTCGGTTGCTCTCGGCGAGCCCTGGCTACGCTTCCGCACCAACGCTGTAAACGTCCTTTATGTGAATTTCGAGGTACCTCGGCCTTTCCTTATCCGCCGTGTAATTCTTTCTTTGGTCCTTACGCGGTTTCGACTCGCGCGCCTCGGTTATAGTGCCGGAAATCCTCAAGGAATGCCGCACGCGGAATATCGGCCTTATCGTACTCGACCCGGCTTACAAGATGGAGGAAGACGACAGCAACGAGAAGGAAGCCGGCAGCGTACGCAAGCTTTTGCGCCATATCGACCGGCTTTCGACCGAGCTCGACGCCGCGGTTTTGACTGGCGCCCACTTTGCCAAGGGTAACGCCGCACACAAAGAAGCCCTCGACCGTATAAGCGGTAGTGGAGTTTTTGCCCGCGACCCGGACGTTTTCGCCGTCCTGACGCCGCACCAAGGCGGCGACGATTGTTTTACTGTCCACACGATCCTTAGAAACCTACCGCCGATAGAGCAATTCGTTGTTCGTTGGAAATTTCCAGTAATGGTCCGCGAAGACAACCTCAACCCGGACGACCTCAAGCAAATCGCCAAGCCATCAGGGAAAGGTTTTCGACGCCGGCCGCCCTCGGATTTTGTATTCAATACCCTTAAAGAACTTCCGCGCCTCGGCGCCGACGTTACCAACCCGCGGAACCTGGTCTTTAGCGGAGCCGAACTACGAGAAGCTTTCGAGAAAGCCGGACACCACAAAGATTGGGTAAAAGACCTGACCGACCTCGCTGTACGAGACGGCCAAATACGAATTATCCAAAGCCCGACCCGAGGCGGCGAAAAATTCTACGGCTTGCCCTCGGCAATAGATGCCTGGAAACCCGAACTTTTCCGCCTTGTAGAAGCCGACCGCGCCGTTAACCGGAAAACACGACGCCAGGAAGGCTAAAAACGAGTCAAAAAAGCCCGTTTTTGCAACCTTTACCCTCAGTAATATAGCTTTCCTTTCCATCACAGTATGATTTCAAAATGCGTAAACCGTTGTGGTTGCTTTGTTCTTGTTCGTTTCCCTCTCTTTCTTTCCTGCGCCGGTTTCTTTCCGTTATGTTTGTTACTCTTTCCTTTCCCTCTCTCTCTTAGGAGAGGAAAGGAAGAAACAAACAACACTGGAAACCGGCGGCTTGTTTATTTTATTCGCGGGAAAACTAAACGTTCAAAATTCACCCTGGCGAACTCCCAAAACGCGACGCGACGCTCTAAAAGCCGATTTAAGCGATTTTGGACAGCGGTTGGCTACCTTGACCCTGCCCGGCAACCAAAACGGCAGGAAGCGCCATTAGACGACAAAAGCCGGCCCTCTTTCTTGAAAGGTTAAAACCGCTAAAGTACAAACTCAGGGAACCATGAAACACCTCACAGCCGTTTTACTCGCCGTTCTTTGGTGTCACACCCTAAAAGCCGGAGCCGAACCCGAGGCGGTAAGGGTTGTAGTTTCAACCAACATTGCGTTAACGGTTGGCTTGACCAATACGCCGCTTTCGACCGTTACCATTTTCGCGCCGACCAACGTAACGGTAAACGTAGTCAGGTTAAACCCGCCGAGCACCAACGAGCCGCCCTACGGACAGATACCGCCCTTTACCGTAATGACCAACCTTTGCGACGTACCCATAACCTACGTAGCCTCAAACAGCACCAACGACCCTGGCGGGCTTGTCGTAAGGACATACAGAAACCACGTATTCAGGCGCCAGCTTGCCGCCAAAACCGCCAAACCGCAAAGCCCTTGACCGCCTAAGCCGCTTAGGTTAGGGTTGTTTTGCCCTCATAAACTATTGAAAGCAAAATGACTAAAGCGGATATAAGAGTAGAAATTCGCCGGAATCCTTTCCGGCCGTTCACGATCCAAACGACAACCGGAAGCATTTACCAAATTGACGACGGCGACGCCGCCGGTATATCGCACGACGGCAAGAAAATGTTCTTTTTTGCCAAGCCGGCCGGTTACGTAATTATTGACCTCGAGGCAATCAAAGAAATCCTGCACACAAAAGACGACCCAACCGACGACGAAAGCGACGAAGACGATGAAACCGACGAAACCGATGAAACCTAAAAAAAGCCCAATAGCCGAGTACCTCGCCGAAATCGGCGCTCGAGGCGGAAGCGCGACCTCGGCCCGGAAAGCCGCCGCTGTACGGCGGAACGGCAAGAAAGGCGGCCGGCCGAGAAAACCCTTGCAAACGCCTGTGCCTGCTGGCAAAAGCCGACGGGTAACTAGTGGAGTAGGACACTAGTTTTGGTTTCGCTAGGCAAGGCAGGCGCTTGATTGTGCCTGCCTTTTTTATGCCAATACCGCCACGAACAAACCCACTACTCGCCGAGACGGTCCGCAGCGTTCGACCGGATGGTTTTTTTGCACCGCCGGTTTTCCGTGAAGAGAAGACCCTCGACAAACGGCAGCTCTTAAAACTCTTTCGCGAGCAATCGGCCTCGGAGTTTATCGGCACGATAACGCCCGGCTTCCACATTTTCGGCCTCACAAAAGGCCAATTCTCTTTGGTGGACGTTGTTCGGGAGGTATCGAACCGTGTTGGACCTTGAGAACTCGAGAAACTCTCGAAAGAGAACCGCTTTTCTTCGGTCAGAATCCTTTTAGATTTTACCTTTCAATCTCGGCAGCCGAACGTTAACGCCCAGGTTAGAAAGGTTTTCGGCGCTCGAGCTATCGTTGTCACCCGGAATCATTGTAAGTTTGCGCTATTCAGCAACGACCGCTGGAAAATCGTTTGTAGAACATCAATGAATTTAAACTACAACCCGCGCCTCGAAGACCTCGACATTAAAGACGACCCTGCGCTCTATAGCTTTTTTATGGCGATCCTCGACGAGATTTTCGCCTCAAATGAAAACCGCCGCCAAGCTACAAAGGAAGAACGCGCCGCCGCTTTTGCCGCTCTCGGAGGTTGACCTGGCCGCTTTTCCGCGCGCCTATACCGCAACCCTCGACGGCCACGCGCCGGCCGATATACGCGAAACCCTCGCCAAAGAATTTCCCGCGGCCAACGCCGAGCGGATTTTTAACCATATCCAACGAGCTTTCGAGCGAGCCGCCGACCGCGGACTCAAGGCCGTTCATGGCTGGTGCATCGAATCGAGCCGCGACCTTT
>QHXR01000009.1:0-2591 GCA_003223025.1 Acidobacteriota bacterium | reverse complement strand
CAAGTCGCCGCCCTCGCCGAGACAATCGCCGACCGGCAGGAAGACCCAACCGCGACCGCCGGCCAGCTTATCGACTTATTTCCGGCCGAGGCGAAAGGTTAAGCAATGCCGAGGTTAACCCTGGCCGAGTTTAACGCCTACCAAGCCCGCCGAGCGGCCGGCCGGCCCGTACCCGAGCTCGAGGCGCCGACGGTTGAGCGGGAATCGGAATTGCAAGCCGCTATCGCCACCGAATGCCGCCGGCGAGGTTGGCTTGCCTTTACTGGCAACATGGCGGTTGCAACCTCGCGCACCGTCGGCGAGCCCGACTTTTGCATTGCAGCCGACGACGGCCGGGTTTTTTGGGTTGAGGCGAAAACCAAAACCGGAAAATTGAGCCTCGAGCAGCTCGCCGCCCATGCCTGGCTTCGGCGCCTCGGCCAATCGGTTTACGTTGTTCGGAACTTCGGCGAATTCATTCAAGCCGCGGAAAATAAAGCGGAACCGCCACCGCCACCGCCACCGCCGAAAACTCTTTGCGAGATTTTCATGGAGGAAGAAAAACAAAAATAAATCACAAATACTCTTGCAACCTAAGCCGCTTAGGTTATAGTACAGGCATGAACGAAATCAAATCGGCGGAAGAAACAATCACCTCGGCGACCCGTCAATATACTTTTTGGCAAATACTGAAAACCGGCTTTTGGATTGTTAAATCAAGACCAATTAACCCGGCAACCGGCAAAGGTTGGAGAGGTAGCCGAAGCCTTATCGAAGGCCACAATGCGTACGAATTGTTTGCCCATGACGGAAGCCGCACCGGAATTATTGCCGGCCAAGTGCCTGCCGACTGGGACGCGAGCGGAAAATACTTTGCCGCCTATACCTACTTTCAAACCCGCGCCGACGCCCTCGCCGCCATAGCCGCAGGGAAGTAACCCAAAAACCAAAAACCAAATGCAACTCGAAGACCAAATCAAACACTGGGAAGCCAAAAAGGACCGCGCCGAGGCAAGACTCGCACGCCTAAAACTCAAGCCGACCGATTCTTATGCCCGATATTTGACCGAGGAAATCGACCACAGCCGCCGCCGGATAGAAACCCTTTCCGAAATCCTCGAGCTTAATCAGCAAGCCGAGGCGGAAATCAGAAACCGCTAAAACGACAAACCCGGCCCTCGAGCCGGGTTTTTTATTTGCAAAAGCGGGTTGCTCTACGGATTGTTTTTTCTCGCCGAAAGGCTAAGCGCCGCGGAAACGCGACGCTGGACCCGGTTTCTTCGGAAGCCGGGTTTTTTTATCTCTCTTTCAATCCGGCAATTCGAGGCGCCACCCACGCCGAAACTTCCTTTGCGCGACGTAACAGCCGGCCGAGAGTAGCAGCGTTTTCCGAATCGAGCTTCACTTGCGACGCCCGGAAACCCTCGGATTTAAAATCCATCACGACTTTCCCGTTTTCGCTTTTTACCGTGACCTTGCCAACGTTTTGCACCTCGGGTTGACCCTGGGCCGCTTTCTCGCTGACCTGCTCAAGCATCGTTGCGACGTTGATTGTTTCCTTTACCTCGAGCACCTCGGCGAAATTGAAAATGCCTTTAGCCGCCATGAATACCTGGGTTTCGATAGCGCCCGGAGTGACAAGAAAAGCAATCGTAACGTCTAGCTTTGTACTGTCCAAAGCAACGCTTCCAACCTCAACCGAAAGACCAACATTTTTATCTGCGCCAATCGGCGACGCAGCAAAACCAGACAGCAAAACAAGAGACGACAAACCGACAATGAGCTTTTTATTCATAGTTATTAGTTATTAGGGTTTATTCGGATTTATTTACCTCGCTTAACGATGCCTTTAACCGGCCGACCTGCAACCGGGTTTTTGCTCTTTCCTTTTCCATGTTTTCAGCCCAAAGCCTGCAGGTTAATGGCGCACGCCAGCTTTACGCTTACCGGAATTCACGAAGCCGCGGCCCTCACAAAAGACATTGCGAGGCAGCTACCTTTTATTACCTCGAAAGCCTTAAACGAGACCGGCAAGAAACTCCAAAAACTCGTCACACAAAAACTCTTGCCCGAGAAATTCATTCTAGCCGGCCGCCAACGACCGGCCCGAGGCGCGCCCTGGTGGAAACCCGGAACCGCCCTCGGGTTTAATCTCAAGTTTGCTCGCAAGACCGAAGGCGAAGGGATGAACACCGTATTGGGCTCGCGCGCCGATTGGCTTGCCTTACAAGAAACCGGCGGAACCAAACGCGCCCAGGGTGGACGTGTAGCCGTACCCGAAGGCGCCCGGAAATCGTTATATGATATTGTACGCGCCTCGCGCCGGCCTCGGCGCCTTATGCAAAATCGCCGAGCTTTCGCCCGTCCATTAGCCGACGGCCGGGAGGCTATCTTTCTTAGAACAGGCAAGAACCCTCGAGACATTAGCTTAATGTATGTACTCGAGCCCGAGGTACCCATTGCACCGATCCTCACGTTTGAGCACACGACAACCGCCGAAGCTTCCAAGATAATCGGCCAAACCTTTTCCGAGGAATTTTATAAAGCAATCAAATCGACCAAGCCGGCCAATTGAGCACCGAGCCCTCGGTTTCATTCTCTTATGCCACCCT
>QHXR01000008.1:29633-221124 GCA_003223025.1 Acidobacteriota bacterium | reverse complement strand
GTCGCTGCCACGACCAGGATCGCTCCGTCCATCTGGGCGGCTCCCGTGATCATGTTCTTGACGTAGTCGGCGTGTCCCGGGCAATCGACGTGTGCGTAGTGACGGTTCGCCGTCTCATATTCCACGTGTGCCGTCGCGATTGTGATACCACGAGCCTTCTCTTCAGGCGCATTGTCGATCGAATCGAATGCCCGCACGACCATCTTCGGGTTGTGCTTCGACATCACCTTCGTGATTGCAGCCGTCAGCGTCGTCTTACCATGATCCACGTGTCCGATCGTTCCGATGTTCACGTGCGGCTTACTGCGATCAAATTTTTCCTTGCTCATCTTCTGTGTCTTCTCCGGTTAAAAGAAAGTAAATTAAAGCTCAATGGAGCCCAAATCGGGATTTGAACCCGAGACCTCATCCTTACCAAGGATGCGCTCTACCCCTGAGCTACTTGGGCTCAATTCGTAAAAAACGAAATGGAGCGGGAGACGAGACTCGAACTCGCGACATTCAGCTTGGAAGGCTGACGCTCTACCAACTGAGCTACTCCCGCATCTCAATTTGGGATGTGTGATTTCGGACGTCGGATTGAACTAAATCCCAAATCCCCATTCCCAAATCCCAATTGAAGGTGGTGCATGGGGTAGGATTTGAACCTACGTAGGAAATTAATCCGACGGGTTTACAGCCCGTTGCCTTTGACCGCTCGACCACCCATGCATCGATTAGATTGTCACGCCAATGGACTTTTTGAGCCAATTAGCAAATTCCCAATACTAGCGGAGGATTCCCTTTGATGCAAGTCTATTCAGGCAGGTTTTCCGACGATTTGACCTTTGCACGGGGATGAAACCGCTCATATGAGTCCCGAAGATGAGCATCGGTCATGTGAGTGTAGATCTGAGTGGTAGAAATGTCCGCATGTCCGAGCATCTGCTGAACCGACCTGATATCGGCACGATTTTGGACCAGATGCGTCGCAAATGAATGGCGTAAAGTATGCGGCGAAATATCCTGCAATCCGGCTTTTCTGCCGTATTCTCTGACCAGTTCGAAGATCGATCCGCGGTTCATCGGCATTCCGCCCGGAGTGACAAACAAATTCGGGATCTCGATGTTCTCTTTTTTTCTTCGAATCGAAAGATAGCTTTTCACCCATTCGATCGCGCTGGAACCAACCGGAACGCGACGAGTTTTGCTTCCCTTTCCTGTCGTCGTGAGAATTCCGCTCTCGATATCGATGTCTCCGAGCTTTACGCCGACGGCTTCGGAGACGCGCAGCCCGCACGCGTACATCAATTCGATAAGCGCCCGATCACGGACTCCGGTTTCAGTTGAAACGTCGGGCATCGCGAGAAGTTGATCCATCTCGGTTTGGTTTAAAAACTTAGGTAAATACAGGCCTTTCTGGGGAAGATCGAGATTCTCGGCGGGATTGATCTTGATGTGCCCGTCGATCATCAGGAACTTATAGAATCCACGGAGAGCGCTGACGATCCGGCGTTTTGAATTGTCGAGAAGTTTCGTCCGCCCGAGATCGATCATCCATTCGCGAAGATCCTGCCGCGTCAGATTTTCGATTACGTAACCGTTTTTGTCGCACCACGCCTTGAGCTTAGTGAGATCGTTCTCATAAGCCGACAGCGAATTCTTCGCGAGGCCTTTCTCGACTCGAAGATACGAAATATATTCGCGGATAAGGTCGCGGCTCATGTGACGAGTTTAGCATTATCGAATCATCAGAACGGCAACGGTTTCGTCGCATCGAGGAGGCATCCGGACATCGACTCTTCGGAGGACGGAGGTACATGCTCAGCCATCATGCTCCTCGCCACTGAGCGGGATGCATTCCACGAGCGCAGGTCGCCCTCTTCCCTTGCCTGGACCATCCGCCGATACAGCCGATAGGCGACCACACATTGATCGTCGCTATTCATTGAGGGAAGCGCATCGAAAAGTACACGGATCGCATCATCGCTCAGGTTCGAGTTGTACAGGGCATCGAACTGCCGACCTTGGTGCATGAGTCGCACATTGGTTTGTACGATGAACGCATCGGGATTGAGCAGGTTCGTTGCGCCGAGGATCACGAGCGCCGACCACAAAGCTCCCCATGCGAAATGATTGCGTGCCCCACGGAACACAGTGAGAGCGAACCAGCCGAATACTACCGCCAGCCAGATCATGAAAACCATCGGATAAAATCTTATGGTCGTCATTCCATAACCGAGCTCACCAGTCAGCAGTACGAGTCGCTGAACAACCGAAGCCATGATCACAAACAGCAGAGCGATCTGAACTCCAGCCAGGACCTTGAAGATCGTCTCAGTTTTAGCCGCGGCTTCCCGACGCAGGAGCCAGTGAGATGCGAGAAGCATCGGCAATACAAGAGCCGACACGGCGACTAGCTCTCCAAAACCACGCCGTGCATAGTCAGCGAGCTTGAAGTCCGGCGCCTGTTGGATGTATTCCATTCCGCCGAAAAGATACGGAACCTGGATGATGACGAAGCCGAGGAACAGCAGATCGATGAGCCCGAGTATGATCACGGTCTCGACGGTGCCAAGCGTGAAGACGGATGGCAGGATCGAGCTATCGAAAGTTTGCCAGTCACGTTTTTTCGCCGGCTCAGCTTCCGGCTTATTAGGCGGATCGCTGCGATTGATGTGTTCGAGGATCGTCGCGTTGTCGGGTAACGACGAAGAATTATCAGCCGGCTCGGCTGCGACTTTTTCGACGAATGAAGTGCTCTTATCGCTTGAGTGAGTTGCCGCCGTAGAAGCGGTAGCAGCGGCGACAGGCACAAACTTCTCCGCTATCGCTCCGCGAAAATATCCGGCGGTCAACCACGCGAGGGCCGAGGTCACCATGACATGCGACACGATGATGTCGATATCGAAATTGAGCGCACGATTGACGTAGCCTTCGAACGCCGCGTCTGCCGCCATAAATAACGCGCCGAAGATCAGAAGGAGCGGCAACGCGATCGCCAGACCGCGAAGCACGGCAAACACGCTTTTGCTGATCTTGTTTCCCGGCATCGCCTTCCAGTCGATGTCCGACCCGAGCAGAACGAACGGTCCGAACGCCGACGTTAATCCCGACCACACGAACCCAGCTGCATAGTGAAATGTTCCGGCGACGTGCGCCTTGACGCCGAAGTTCACGAGCAGGATGACGCCCATGATCACGAGGATAGCGATCGTGTCGTATACGCGCAGCTCGATGGAATCGCGTAGCAGAAACATCGACGCGAAGAACGTCATCGCGCCGGCAAGCGCGATCGTGTTCGCAGTCAGGAGCTCCGGACGCCGCCTCCACATCAGCATAATTAGCCCCGCGACAAACGTCGCGACAAAGAGAAACGCATTCAATCCCCACGGCGTGTGCCGCAAAAGAAGATTGCCAAGTATGCCGATCAGCGCCGCCGCCTGTAAGATCTCGAGTCCCGTTTTAGTTCTTTGATTCATGACTACTGTATCGTCGCCCTTTCCGACCGATCCTCATTCGAATAATTTCGTTTATAAAAGAATTTCATCATCAATGTCGCGAGTGTATTTTCGAGCGGCGGCTTCAACAACGTGGGAATCCACAGTGAATGTCCGTAAATTAAATACCACCTTGCAGCATTTGGCGTTCGCTCACCGGAATAAATCTCCAGCCGCTTTCATCGTGATCAAACGAACCAATAAATCGTCCCGCTGCTAACGGTTTTTCGTTCAATTGGATCAGTGATGTTCTGGAAACGTCTAAGTAAAAACTATCGGCGCTTAATTTGCCTTGCAAAAAATACT
Organism: Acidobacteriota bacterium; assembly: GCA_003223025.1. Classification (GTDB taxonomy): domain Bacteria; phylum Acidobacteriota; class Blastocatellia; order Pyrinomonadales; family Pyrinomonadaceae; genus OLB17. The sequence continues at coordinate 217,339 of QHXR01000008.1, read as the reverse complement.
CATCGGCCGACAGCCGAAAGACATTCATCCGGCTGTAACCTCCGGTATCGACCGCCACCTCTTTGCGAAGGACATCCTTTCCGTCAATGCGCAACACAAGCGTCCGCTCGTACTCGGCGAGAAAAGGATGGATATTGCGGCGTTCGAGAATAATATCGATTGAAGTTTCTGGGACTTGGAAAACTGCCGGATCCGTGAAGATACTTTCTTCATAAAAATTCAACTGCTGCACGAATCTAACCGTGCCGATCACCGTGCTGACGAGAAGGAAAGCACCCAGTAACTTGAGATTCGTCGTTAGTCCCATATCTTTTAACTCAATCCCGGTGCGGGCAAAGCCAGCGTTCGTTGCTCATCATCCCCTCATCGCCTTGATCAGAGCTTCCATGTGATCGAGATATTTTCCGAGCTCGGCCCGACCGGCTTTTGTGATCGCATACTCCGTCAGCGGCGTCCGGCCCTTGAATGATTTCTCGCAAGTGATGTAGCCGGCGTCCTCGAGCTTTCGCGCGTGGACGCTGATGTTTCCGTCCGACGCGTTTAGAAGATTTTTCAGATCACCAAAGCTCAGCTTCTCGTTCGCAGCAAGTGCGCTGATTATCCCGAGACGCATGCGCTCATGGATTACTTTGTCCAGCGATTCCGAAACTCGCCCGGCCGCTTTCTCGACACGCAGCGGCTGCGAGTCGACGTTCTTCTTTGCTAGATTCTTTGCCATACGATTTTCTCTGCCGCGAAGACGCGACAGGCTGGAAAGCCTGTCGTACTACCCGCCGTACCTCCGCGCGATGATGATGCCGAAGACGATGTGCACGAGACCGAAAGTTATGCCCATCAAGATATTTCCAAACGCCGCCGGTAGTGCGAACGCAAGTGCGCCGCATGCCATAAAGATCCAACCCATCACCGGGATGACGCGAACCGAAAATGCACCGCCGGTCACGACCGCAGCTCCGTATAAGAGCATCCACACCGGAGCCATGACTTCGAAATGTTCAAAGCGGTAAAGGCCGAGCGTGATCGCGACACCGGCGAGAAGCGGCGGTGTAAATCCGAACGCGAACTTTTTCGATGGACCCGAGATGAGAGGTGTCTGAGAGATCTTCGTCTTCTGCCACATCGCAAGTAGCCCGATCGCAAATGCGAGCACCGCTTCGGTCAGCCAGACAACGAGCCAGTCACGGACGGAGGGCTGTTGTTGAGCGATGTATGCGGCAGCGATCGCGGTAACGCCCATCAAAATTCCACCGTATCCGGGCACGGCGGTGAAATGCGTGGAGCGCTCCATCGTCTCGCGTATGAACGCAAGATTATCGATCGCGCGATCGCTGATCTTTACAGGTTCGTCAGGAGAATTTTGTTTGCGGAGTGGCTGAGTCTGTCCCATCGTGGAACAAATATAGTTCTGATTCTGCTGCGTTGTCAAGTACTTTGCATTACAAAGCATCGAGATCGTCCGATTCATTAATTAATTACTTAATTTGGTAATTACGTAATTAAATAATGAAATCCGTGGCCGGTCTGTCGTTGCGTCTTGAAACTATTTTGAAGAACCGAGAGATTTTCTAAACCGCACGATTTCGGGATCCGTCGAACCCTCCGTGTTAGAGAGGAACTGGCGAAACACATTCGCTGCGTCGTCGGGACGCGACATTTCTTTGTAGAGAGAGCCTAGAAGAAACTGCGAACGCGCGCATTGCGGGGTCGACGCGGGATTTACCAGCGGCTGGATCGCTTCGAGCTCGCTCATGGCGAGATCTTTTCGATTCGTTGTGTAATAGATGACGCCGAGACTCGATCCAAATTCACATCGCGCAAATGGGAGCGCGCTCTTCGCTTCGGTTAAAGAATTCTCGGCTCCGTTCATGTCGCCGCGCTTTTGCATCTCGCTCGCATTACGCAGGATCGCCGACGGTGATCGATCAAGCGGACGAACGTCGAGATATGGAAAATCATTCGGAGCGTACGCACGGGTGTCAGCAATATTCCACTCGAAAGTATTTATGACGCGGAGACTGGTCCAATCCTTCGCTTCAACCGATCTTTGCTTCAGCGCTTTAAGTCGGTCGGCGGGACGGAAGTAGCGCTCCGCGATCGTGGCACGCCGGAAGGAATCTTCGTCCGAATCAATTCCCGGCCAGAATAAATAAGTCGTAACTGCCAGGATCCCGATCACGAGACCTCCGATAAATTGCACCGGCGATCGCATCGATCTCGTAACGAGCACGATAGAAGCAATGATCGCCAAAACAACCGGAACGGTGAGCCAGAGCGAAGTCTCGACGCCGACTACATTAGCCAGATTCGGCACGACCCATTTTTCATCCATCAACAATTTCGCCCAGAAGTCATTTTGCGGAGCATTGAATTCCGGAGGTGCAAACGGGAAGGTCAGCGCCGGGATGACTGACAAGATCATCGAGATCGAGAATAGAAGTCCGGTTACAAACCTCGGCATCGAATCCGCCTCGCGTTCGAAAAACGAATCGAGCATCAGCGGCACGATCATGATCAGATAACGCGCCGAAAATGCCCATCCGCCGTGCGCCGCGCCGTGACCGCACAGCAGAACGATAGTGACAATTATCGTGGCGATCTTCACCCGATGCCGGAACGACGCGCGATCTGCGGATGTAAAAAACAAAACGATCGAAAGGATCAAGATCGGAGCCGTAAACAGAAGTCCGCGCGATGGCGAAAAGAGAAGAAGATACGCGTTCGACAAACTTGGAATGCCAATACCGAAAACGCCTTGTCCCGCAACTTCCGCCCACTCCGGAAAAGTCTCGTACGCGTACGACATTGAGAACGGCGAGCCGAAGATCGCGAAGTTGTAGATCATCAACAGAACGGCGAACGGTGCTCCGCCGAGAACGAACCAGCCAAAACGCGCCATTCGTTTCTCTTTATCCGTAAAGAAAATTCCCGCCCCAAGAATTGCGACGGGAATTAGCGCAGGAAACTCGCACGCGACAGCGAGTCCGGACCCAAGTCCCGCCCACAAACAGTTTCGCGGATCGACCCGATCGGTGTCGTAGATAAATCGGAACGCAAGGTAGATGAGGACCGCGACAAGGACGTGCGAGAAGAACAGCAGGCTGTAAACGAAAAGCGGTGTCGCAAAAAGCAGTGTCGCGAGCGACAACTCGTCCGCGCCTTTTCGATAAAGCCACAAGCCGAGAAGAAACAATGGCAGCGAGCTCAAAACGAATCGCATGACGAACCACGTGACGCGAATATTCGAAGCATCCGGCGGTCCGACGAACGGCCGCACGATCGCGTAGAACGGAGCGGCGAGGACAGCGATTCCGGGAGCTTTGTTTGAATAGAGTTTGTTATCGACGCGAGCCGTGTCGACATTTTTACCGATGAGCGATTCGGTCCAAGAAATCTCAAACGATCTGTTCTCGACTAGAGAAGCCGCAGTCGCCCAACGTGTCAATTCATTTGCGGAGCCGCCGTGCGGAAACATCGGCAGCAGGTAGATTGCGAGAAAAAGATAAATTGCGAGCAGCCAGGCGCCGTTATTTTTTCCCACGATTTTGTGATTCGATGGCTTCGATCATGTTCTCTTGCGGCGGCTGAGTTTTATCCGCCATCGAATAAGTGAGGCGCTTTTTCTGCAGTTGAAAAGTCTTGCCGTTCCATTTGTAAAAGGTTCGAGTAAAAAATGTCGGGCAGCACAACTGCTCTTCGTCGCCGGTGATCTTACTCGTCTCGGTCTCGCCGAGGAGGAATCTATCTTGTCCGTATAGCTCGAGCACGAGTACTGTCGTTCCAACCTCCGTGTTCTCAATTCGCATGTCTTTCAAACCGCCATCCGCTCGATCACCCGTTCGAAAATTCCAGATCAGCTCGGGCTTCCCATCTTTCCACTCGTAAACATACACGAGCTGCGGGATCGCGTTTCCCGTCGTCTCAACTTTCAGGATCACGATCGCCTCATCCTGTCCGTCGCCCGTCATGTCGAGATATCGAGTCGTGACGTACGACATCCCGATGCGCCGCGTCGCACGAGCTTCGGCCTTCTCGTCGTCCTCCATTTCATCGGTGACGAATTTTGAGATCGGCACACGCTTTCCATCGGTCAGCGTCAGATCGGTGCCGTCCGGATTTTGCCATCCACGCGGAAGCGGATAAGTGAAGTTTTTGAAATCGAAAGATGAAAGCGGCGACGCGGAATCTTTGAAACGATCATCGAGGAGCTCGGCCTGGAGATTCGGCATATCCGAAGATGGCGACGGCGAAGGTTGCGGAGCGAGCACCGGCGCACTCGGTTCGGCGTGAACCGCGTCGGGTTCAGCTTCGGTCGAGGTGCGGCATGCGGATGCAAATAAAAGAACTGCAATAGCAGCTGCAAGCGCTATTTCTTTCATATGATCTCGGTCCGGGGGAAGAAGATTCTAATCTCGGGTCAGACTGCGATATTTGATTCGATGCGGCTGATCGGCGTCGACGCCAAGACGGCGCTTTCGATCTGCTTCGTATTCACTGTAGTTGCCGTCGAAGTACTCGACCTTTGAGTCGCCTTCGAAAGCGAGAATGTGTGTTGCGATGCGATCGAGAAACCAGCGGTCATGGCTAATGACGACCGCACAGCCGGCGAAGTTCTCAAGCGCCTCTTCGAGCGCACGCATCGTATTTACATCGAGATCGTTTGTGGGCTCGTCGAGGAGAATGACGTTAGCTCCGGATTTTAGCATTTTAGCGAGATGAACGCGATTGCGTTCGCCGCCCGAAAGCTGGCCGACGCGCTTCTGTTGATCCGAGCCTGAGAAGTTGAATCGCGAGACGTATGCGCGCGCATTCATTTCGCGTTTTCCGAGCGTGACGAAATCGAGTCCGTCCGCGATCTCATCGAATAAAGTTTTGTCCGCATCAAGAGAATCGCGCGACTGATCGACGTATCCGAGTTGGACCGTCGATCCGACTTTGAATTCACCGGCGTCTGCTTCGTCCTGACCGGTGATCAATCGAAAAAGGGTCGTCTTACCCGCACCGTTTGGACCGATGACGCCGACGATGCCGCCGGGCGGAAGCGAAAATTCCAGATTCTCAAAAAGAAGTTTGTCGCCATACGACTTCGAAACTTTGTGCGCTTCGACGACGATGTCGCCGAGACGCGGGCCGGGCGGAATGAATATCTCGAGCTCTTCACCGCGCTTCTCAGATTCGGTCGCGACCAATTTCTCGTAGTCGTTGATGCGCGCTTTCGATTTTGCGTGGCGGCCTTTCGGCGACATGCGGATCCATTCGAGCTCGCGTTCGAGAGTTTTCGCGCGCTTGTCTTCCGTCTTTTGTTCCTTCGCCAGACGATCCTGTTTTTGCTCGAGCCAGCTCGAGTAATTCCCTTTCCACGGAATTCCTTCTCCGCGATCGAGCTCGAGGATCCAGCCTGCGACGTTGTCGAGAAAGTACCGATCGTGAGTCACGGCGATGATCGTGCCTCCGTATTTTTGCAGATGCTGTTCAAGCCAGCTCACGGATTCCGCATCGAGATGGTTTGTCGGCTCATCGAGTAGAAGAATGTCAGGCTTTTGCAGCAACAGTCTGCAAAACGCGACGCGGCGCTTTTCACCACCTGAGAGATTTTTGACCGGAGTATCGGCAGGTGGACATCGAAGCGCGTCCATCGCCATCTCAAGACGCGAGTCGAGGTTCCATGCATCGGCGTGATCGAGTTTCTCTTGCACTTCGCCCTGACGCTCGATGAGCTTCGACATCTCGTCGTCATCCATCGGCTCGGCGAACTTCGCGTTGATCTCCTCGTACTCCTTCAACAGATCGACTGTCGATTGCACGGCCTCTTCGACGATCTGCTGAACGGTTTTCGATTCATCGAGTTTCGGTTCCTGTTCGAGATAGCCGACGGAATATCCTTTCGAGAAGACAACCTCGCCGTTGAACTCTTTATCGGTGCCCGCGATGATGCGCAGCAGCGACGATTTACCCGATCCGTTCAAGCCGAGCACGCCGATCTTCGCACCGTAGAAAAAGGAAAGATAGATGTCCTTGAGGACAGGTTTCTTGTCGTAAAACTTACTGACCTTGACCATCGAGAAGATGATCTTGTTTGGTTCCGGAGTACTCATAAAGAAACGTCAGACTATCGTTTTTCAGAAATGAAAGGCAAATCGGAGCTTATTCGCGGTGGTTTGAACGGAAAAGATAGCGCAATATGAATTGCCCCGGTGCTTTAGCCCGGGGTGTGTCAGAAAAACATTCCTGGCTTCAGCCCGATATGAATTGCCCCGCCGCTTTAGCCCGGGGTTCGCGAACAAGGAAAGGATTTGGCTTTAGCCGAAACTTCTCTCGCCTGCAACTCAAATTTTGGCTAAAGCCCGGAATTGGATGGAACCGCTATCCCCGGGCTAAAGCGCCGGGGCAATTCATTTTGGGCTAAAGCCAAATCCTTTCCTTGTTATTCGGAAACGGTCGCCGTCCTCACCGATAACTTCTCAATCCGCTCTCGATTAATTCCAAATCCAATTCCCGGCCTATCCGGCGCTGTGATTGTTCCGGTTGCGGATACGATGACTTCCGGTTCGATGATGTCTTCGTGCCAATATCTCTTCGATGCCGAGACATCTCCCGGCATCGTGTAACCCGCAAGCGTCGAGATCGCGACGTTGTGTGCGCGGCCGATTCCGGATTCCAACATTCCACCGCACCAGACGGGAATGCCCGCGACGCGACATGTCTCTTCGATCAATTTAGATTGCGCGTGTCCGCCGACACGGCCGTTTTTCAAATTTATTATTTTCCCCGATCCCAACGCGATCGCTTTTCGCGCGTCGCCCGGCGATTTGATCGGCTCGTCGAGACAGATCGGCGTACGGATCTGTCGCTGCAATGAAGCGTGATCGACGATGTCATCAAAACCAAGCGGCTGCTCGAGCATCAGCAGGTCGAATTCGTCGAGACTCTTAAGCTTGTCGATATCGGCGAGCGTGTATGCCGAATTCGCATCGCCCATCAAAGGAATGTCAGGAAATTTCTCACGCACTTGCTTGATGACATCGTAGTCCCAATGCGGTGCGATCTTGATCTTGATCCGCTTGTAACCCGCATCGAGCTCGATCTGAATTTTGTCGATCAACTGCTCGATTGAATCCTGTATGCCGATCGACACGCCGCACTCGATCTCGCGATTTACACCGCCGAGATGTTTCCATAACGGAACGCCGAGCTTTTTCGCTTCGAGATCCCAACACGCGGTCTCGATCCCGGCCTTCGACATCCGATGACCGCGTGCGCGTGTCATCAGGTCAAAAACAAAAGACGCATTCTCGACCGGACCACCGATGACCATCGGTGCGAGGATCTTCTCAGTCGTGACCCACGCCGAGTCAGTCCATTCATCCGAGTAACCCGGAACTTCCCCGCACGTGATCTCGCCCCAGCCTTCGGCCCCATCGCTGTCTTCGACGCGAACGAGAATTATCCGGCGTTCGTAAGTTCGCCCGAAGCTCGTTTCGAAAAAATGTACGAGGGGAAGATTGATCTCGATCAGTTCGATCGACTTGACCGTCAACATAGAGAACTAAGATTAGTTACATGAAGCGCGAAAATCAAAAGTGAAGCATTTTGTAACGGCTCCGCCCGGCTAACCGACTCGTAGATCTGCCGGCGAAACGGCGCGCTATTCAACGACCTCAAACTGAACGAATTGAACCGCGGTGTTCCTGCCTTTCTTCGCGAGATTGTCGATGATCGCGACTTGCAGCACGTAATCGCCGGGTAGCAAAGTGTTTCCCAGCGAAAGAGCAGCGCTGAAATCAATGGACTTCGGATCTGTGATCGAAGCGACGACAGGTTTCGGAGCGCCTTCGAAGATCGGTTTACCGTCACGATACACGCGGGTTTGATAACTCAGATTCGGAGCCGGAACTGTCTTCGCGTTGTAAACGGCGAAGCCGTAATTCAGTACCGTCCCCCGCTTGAAACGTCGTAGAGAAGTATCGATCAGCGGATCGGAATGCGTTACCGCCTCGCCCGCTTCACGCTTTTTCCAATCGGCGAGCTCGAGATTTTCGAGCACGACACCCGACAGGATCAATCGATCTTTCTTAACATTCGGAACATCGATGAACTGATTCGCCGAACCGATTCGGTCACTCTCGTGATCGTGCAACGCGATCCGCAACTGATATGCACCCGCCTTCTTTACCGGATACGAAAGATCGTAGACGAAACCCACCTTCATAGCGCGCTCGTAGGCTTCCTTGCTCACATTCAGCGTGTAGGTCTTTGATGTCGAATCAACGATCGTACCGTTATCTCCGAATCCGACGGCGAGGACGTCGAAGACGACTTTCTTTGAGCCGTCAGGTTCGTCGGTGAATTTCAGATCCTGAGCGCGGACGTGCAGAAGCGAACGGACGACGCTTCCACGCGGGCTGTTGTAGAACAGCGCATTTAGCTTCAACGATATTTCGTTTACGGCGAATGGCGAGGTCAGCGCTTCCATTACTCTCTGCCCCATCGTCTGCGGAGGTTTGACGAGCTTCTCATCGCTGACGCCGAAGAACCCGCTGCGGTAACGCACGCGAGCACCGGGCCGCGTGACTTTTATATCGAGTTTGTTGTAGCGGTTTACCCGCGGATCGAACGTCGCTTCGTCAGGCTCGTATGCGACAAGATAATAGCTCTGGTCGTCGAGTATCTTTCTGATCCCGCTGCTTAGATTATTTTGGTTCACGATCGCGATCCCGCCCGTTTGCTGCGCAAGATAACGAAGGCCGTCCTGCGTGTCGATCAATTGAGCTCGTCGGGCCGATGCCTCGCTCTCGATCTCCTCGAAGCTCCTCCCACTGACGTCATCCGCCGCCGTGATGCCGCCGGGCTGCAGCCCGCGCGCATCCATCGTATAAATAACCACCGCCGCGCGATTCGCGCGGTCGATCAACCGCCGCATGCTCTCGAGCACACGTCCGAAATCGCGCACGCCCGTCGCATCTTCGAAGAAGAGTTTGAATCCGTCCGACAAAAGCAGGATCGACTTCCGGCCCGGAAGATCCTGCATACCGCGAACGACGTAATTCACCGCTCCGAGCGTTCCGGCCGCGAAAACGCTCTCGCGAAAATTGTTGAATTCCTTTGCCGCACCCTCGGCAGTTCGCTCGCCCGGCTCGGGTGCCGGAACCGGAGCTCCGGTGTTGATCTTTCCTTCGAGCGGTGCGAAAGCTCCGATGTTTCCCGATCCGAGAGCATTCCAGCGCACGCGATCGATCGCCGCGTAAAGCTGACGCTTATCATTTGTGAATTGCTGCAGCGCTCCGATGCCGGCTCCTGTGCGGATGATCGCAACGAGATCGCCTTCCTGCATCTGCTCATCGACAAATTTCTTCAGAGCATATCGAACGGAATAGGTGCTTTCGAAGGAGAGCGTCAGATCGTCGACGACAAGTGCGATCGTCCGTCGAACGGATTCGGGCCGGACCTGCGTCGGCGGGAGCACGACGGGCTTTTCCGATTTCCCTTTCGTCTTCTCCTCCTTGACCTGAACATTGCTTACGAACGAAAAGTTCGTGAGCTTCTGCTTATGACCGTTCTCGTAGACCTCGACCTCGTCGGGTTTCAGATCTGTGATCGCGCGACCCCCCCTGTCCGTAACGGTCACGTCGACTTGGATCAGCGAAGTCGTGATCTTGACAACATCGGCATCGTCGCGCGGAGTCGGTGTCGGTGCAGGCTTGATGTCCTGTCCGCGCACGGACGCACAGAGCAAGAGCAGTAGTGCTAGGAGTAAAAAACGCGTTCTCATTTTGGGAATGTCTCCGGCCCGGGGGAAAGTTTCTTTGCTATCATATAACCGATCAAGAATTTTCCTGAAACAATTTTCTTTCCGTTTAGCATCAAAAGCAACAAGGAGTTTCTACACAATAGATGTTTCGAAAGTCACTTTTGCCCGCCCTCACCATCGTATTTTCTTTGATGTTCACCGTCAGTTGCTCGGCGCAGCAAACGGAAGAGCAGGCTCTCGCGAATCTTAGGCAGGCGGCCCACGATGGGCGCTCTCCGTCGGAGGATTATGTCGCCGGAATCGAATCTCGTTTCGCCGGGAAGCGAGCGGGTGCTCTCGCCAAACTGCTTCACGCCAAGATCAAGTTCGACAATCGCGACTTCGCAGGTTCGGCTGCTCTGCTGAACTCGGACGAGTTTCGGACGAAGACAAAGGTCGCCGATCACGCGCTCTGGCTTCGAGGCCTTGCACTTCAGGCGGCCGGAAATAATACCGAGGCGATGGCCGCGTTTGTGCGATTGACCGCCGACTTTCCCGATTCGATCTATGCCGACGCGGCTCGCATCAAGTGGGCAGCATCTGCGAACGCCGCAGGACAAAACGGTATGGTTCCGAGCTCGTTGAAAGATCTGATCGAGGCTAACGATCCCGATGCGAATCTCGCAGCGGCGAAAGCGTTCGAAGGTCTCGGAAATCAATCGGAGGCTCTCCGCTTCTATCGACGAGTTTATTTTTTTGGCGCTGGAACAGATGCCGCAAAAGAAGCCGAAGCGAAATTGACTTTGTTGGCTCAACCGCTGACGCCGCAGTCGCCGGATGAAGCTGCAGCACGCGCCGCAAAACTGTTCGCGGCAAGAAATTTTACAGGAGCTGAAAAAGCGTACTCGGATCTCGTAAGCTCATATCCCGCATTCGCAACAAGCGCGGTCAGACTGAATCAACTGACCACTTACGCGAACCTTCGCAAGGCCGCGGAAGCCCAAGCGATTTTCAACTCCATTCCTTCGTCCGCACCTGAAAAGGAGCAGGCTTACTATCAACTCGTGATGGCGAACGCCCGCGCTCGACAGTGGCCGCAAGCGCATTCCGTTGCGGACGAAATGCGACAGAAGTTTCCGAATGGAATGTTGACGCCGAAGGCATGGATCGACGTCGGCATGTCGGCACGCGATGCGAAGAACAAACTCGAGGAGCAATCGTTTCTCAGATCGGCGGTTATCAATTTTCCGAACGCGGTCGAAGTTGCCGGAGCTCAGTTCGAGCTCGCGTGGATCGAGCATGAGAACAAGAATTTCGCGGTCTCGTCGCGAATGTTGACCGAACATCTCGAAAGATACGCGAAGCGGGATACCACGAATCGCGGCAAGGCCGGCTACTGGGCGGCCCGCGATTCGGAGCGTGCCGGCAAGATCGCCGAAGCATGTACGCTCTACGAAGGCGTGACCTACCGCTACTCGGCGAACTGGTATGGATATCTCGCGCAGCAGCGACTCGCGTCGATGAGCTGCACGCCCGGAAAGATGTCGCCGGACCGGTTGGTCAACAATGCGGCCGCCGCGCTGAGGTCGATCACGGTCGCACCGGAAAGTTCGACGGCCAGAGAATTGGCGCGCGTTGAGAAGGGCGACGAGCTCGGGTCGGTCGGGCTTTTCGATTGGGCGATCGACGAATTTGAGGAAGCAAAGAAGACGGCGCAGAATTCGCCGAAGATAAACCTCGCGCTCGCTCGTCACTATCGAATGAAAGGCGACAACGTCAATGCGTTTCTCGCTCTCGCGAAAAGTTACCCCGACTACTCACAGATGTTTCCCGAGGAAATGGGACGCGAGGAATGGGACATTTTTTATCCGCTGACAAACTGGACCGATATAAAGTCGTGGGCGAAAGCTCGGAATCTCGACGAGTATCAGGTCGCCGGTCTGATCCGCCAGGAATCCGTTTTTAATCCGCGTGCGAAATCCGGTGCGAACGCATACGGTCTGATGCAGCTCTTGATCCCAACCGCTCGAACGACAGCTCGGAAGTACGGATCGACGGCTACTGTGACGGCCGATACTCTGTTTCAGCCGGCGACGAATATCGAGCTCGGCACCGCGTTCATGCGCGATCAGTTCGATAAGTTCGGACGCATCGAATACGTCGCCGTCGCGTACAACGCCGGACCGGGTCGCGTGGGTCCGTGGCGTGCGAGCTTGCCGATCGAGATCGACGAGTTCGTCGAGGCGATACCATTCAAAGAAACAAAAGCGTATGTCCAGGGCGTGATCCGAAACTCGGCGCAATATCGACGTCTCTACGATGCGGACGGAAATTTCAAACCGAACGTCGGAACGAAACCGCTGCGCGGCGAGATCGATTCGAAAAGTGCGGACCAGCTCACGGCCGAATTTCCGGATGTTGTGATCGATACGGATAAAGCGTCGGAGTGAGGGATTTGGCTTAGCTCCGCCAGGAGCGAAATCTTGGTAGCACCGGTTGAAGATTAAAGGTCGAGCTCCGGAGGAGCGAAATTCTGCCGCTCCTCCGGAGCTCGGGAAAATGTGCTCGTTCGGTTCTACCAATCTTTCGCTCCTAGCGGAGCTAAGATCCGCGGAATGCGCGATTCGAATAAAATCTTGCTGGGCGCGACTTGCAACATTGTAACCGCACCGACATTACGATTTTTTATCCGTCGATTTTTGCTTACGCCGGATGCTATAATTTTTTCCATTACATTTCTTACAATTCAAAAACTGTTTCGCGTTAGTGAGGTTTCAGATGACAAAACTTAGCGTCAACGGAAAGCAGTATGAAATCGATGCCGATCCGGACACGCCGCTCTTGTGGGTGATCCGGGACGACATCGGTTTGACCGGAACCAAATTCGGATGCGGTGTGGCTCAGTGCGGAGCGTGCACGATCCATCTCGGTGGCGAAGCTCGCCGCTCGTGCGTCACTCCGATGAAGGCGGCTGTCGGAAAAGAGATCACGACGATCGAAGGAATTTCTCCTGATTCGACCCATGCGTTGCAAAAGGCATGGGTCGCCATCGACGTTCCGCAGTGCGGCTACTGCCAATCCGGACAGATCATGTCCGCTGCGATACTCCTTAAGGAAAATAAGAAACCGACCGACGACGATATCGACAAAGCGATGTCGGGAGTGATCTGTCGATGCGGAACCTACAACCGGATTCGTGACGCGGTAAAAATGGCGGCGATCAACGGCACGGGAGGAAAATAAGATGACAGAGATCGACAGACGATCATTCTTAAAAGCGACAATCGTCGCCGGCGGAGCCCTGGTCATCGGCGCCGCGTTGCCGTTCCGGTCGAGGGCCGAGGAGCGGTTCGACCTGCCCGTCGATCCGGCCGCGGAATTTAAACCGAACGCGTTTATCAAGATCGCACCCGATGGAAAAGTTACGGTCATTGTCGGGCAGGCCGAGATGGGCCAGGGTGTTCTGACGTCCCTCCCGATGATCGTTGCCGACGAGCTCGAAGTCGACTGGAAAGACGTCGTGTACGAACACGGACCTCCTGGAAAGGAATACATCAATCCGGCTCTGGGCGGTCAGATCACCGGTGGAAGCGCGAGTGTAAAGGGATTTTTTAATCCGCTGAGAACAGCAGCCGCGTCCGTTCGCGAAATGTTGATCGGTGCAGCCGCGGCAAAGTGGGGAGTTCCGGCGGACAGACTGCGAGCTCGCAACGGTGAGATCTTGGATCCCGAAACTAAGCGGACGGCGAAGTACGGAACGCTGCTTGAAGACGCGGCAAAGATCACTCCGCCTGCGTCGCCGAAGCTCAAAGATCCGAAAGATTTTAAGTACATCGGAAAGAGCATCAAGCGTTTGGACTCCCCGGAAAAAGTAAACGGCACTGGCATCTTCGGAATCGATGTAAAAGTTCCGGGCATGCTGACGGCTTCGATCATGCGCTCGCCGGTTCTCGGCGGCAAAGTGTCGAGCGTCGACGATGCCGCGGCGAAAGCGATCCGCGGTGTGCGTCACGTGATCCGTTTGGATAGCGGTGTCGCGGTCGTCGCCGACAATTACTGGGCGGCAAAAAAGGGGCGCGACGCGCTGAAAGTTTCGTGGGATGACGGCGCGATGAAGGGCGTTTCGAGTGATGCTCTTTTCAAAGCGAGCGTCGACGCAGCAGCCGGCGGAAAAGGTGTCGAAGCGAAAAAAATCGGCGATGTAGCAGCCGGAAGATCGAATGCTGCGAAAGTTGTCGAGGCGGTTTATTACGCTCCGTATCTCGCGCACGCGACGATGGAGCCGATGAACGCCACCGCAGATGTTCGACCCGACCGATGCGAAATTTGGAGCGGCATCCAGGCTCAGATGGTTGTTCAGAGTCAGGTCGCAAAACTTCTCGGAATCGCTCCGGAAAAAGTAATCGTCAACAACACTCTGCTTGGCGGCGGATTTGGAAGACGCTTGGGCGACTACGTTCTGGACGCCGTGCGACTTTCGAAGCAGGTAGGCAAACCCGTGAAGGTTATCTGGACGCGCGAAGACGATATGCACGGCGATTTTTATCGACCGTCGTCGTACAACGTAATGTCGGCAGGCTTAGATGGAGCGGGCAAACCGACCTTCTGGCGTCACAGGACCGTCGGCGCGTCGATCATGGGATACCTCGGGCCGAGCATCTTCGGCTTCGCTCCTCCGGAGGACAGGCTCGATAACACCGCAACCGAGGGAGCTCACACGCTGCCGTACGACATGCAGAATTTATTTGTCGATTGGGTTCCGGTCAAACACGGCGTTCCTGTCGGATTCTGGCGATCGGTCGGCAGCTCGCATACCGCGTTTTCGACGGAATGTTTTCTCGACGAAGTCGCACATGCGGCGGGGAAAGATCCGCTGGAATTTCGGATCTCGCTTCTTGAGAAACATCCGCGGTTTGTCGGCGTCTTGAAGCTTGCCGCAGAAAAATCGGGATGGAACAAACCGCTGCCGAAAGGAATGGGCCGCGGGATCGCGATCCATGAAAGCTTCGATAGTATCGTCGCAGAGGTTGCCGAGGTTTCTGTCGCGAAAGATGGAAACGTACGTGTCCATCGCGTTGTCTGCGTCGTCGACTGCGGGCAGGTCGTAAATCCCGACACCGTCAATGCACAAATGGAAGGCGGTATCGTTTACGGTTTGACTGCCGCGTTGTATGGCGAGATCACTCTAAAAGACGGACGCGTCGAGCAGCGAAATTTCTACGACTACAAAATGCTTCGGATGAACGAGATGCCAAAGGTCGAAGTCCACATCGTTCCGAGCACGGAGAAGCACGGCGGCGTCGGCGAGCCCGGAACGCCTCCGATCGCACCGGCAGTCGTGAACGCGATCTTTTCGGCGACCGGAAAGCGAATTCGAAGTTTGCCGATCAGGCGCGAGGAATTGAGATCGTAGAGTGCAGGAACCACCCCGTCAGCCGAAGCGGCTGCCACCCCTCCTTCGGAAGGAGGGGAGTTTGAGAAGAGGAGTGATCGTTATGAAATCAGCTACGCATTTTTCAAAACGTGGGACCCTGAAGTTGGCGGTCGTCGTGGCGTCTTGTCTGTTGTTCGCGGGCTTCGCATGGTCGGAACGCCGAGAGCGCGAGGATCGCGTCGACGGATCTTCGATGACGGAAGAGACGGTCGCATCTGCACCGGATCCCGCAAAAGCTAAAGCGGCTTTCAACGAAGCGGCGAAAGTTTTCTTTTCAGCACGCTGTGCAAATTGTCATCCGGCCAGTGACACGCCGACGCAAGGCGACGAGATGACACCTCATACGATGGGCGTTACCCGTGGCGACGAAGGCAAAGGCGTTTACGGTCAGCGATGCACGACGTGTCATCAAAATGAAAACCTCGCCGGCGAACACATGCCGCCGGGAACTTCCAAGGACTGGCATATGCCGCCGGCAAATCAGAAGATGGTTTTTCAAGGGCTCACTCCTCGCCAGCTTTGTACGAACTTTAAAGACCCGTCGAAGAACGGCGGTCATAAAACGCTTGCCGCCGCGATGGAGCATGTACAAAAAAGGGACCCACTTGTGATGTGGGGTTGGGAACCGGGCAATGGCCGCACACTTCCACCTATAAGCTTCGACGCGTTTTCGGCAAAGGTGCAGGAATGGGTTGATAACGGTGGAGCATGTCCCGATTAATCGGATCGGTCAGTAACTTTTCTCGCGGCCCTGTTTCGTAATCGTAACAGGCCGCATTTTTTTAACGTCGGATGAAAGAGATCACAGAAATTCTCGCCCGGGTTACCGCATTCGGGCCGAAGGAACAAGGCATTCTCGCAACGGTAGTCGATGTGCAAGGCTCGGGTTACCGACTGCCCGGAGCGCGGATGCTGATCCTTGAAAACGGCGAGACGCACGGGATGGTTTCGGGCGGATGTCTCGAGAGCGATGTGCTGGAGCGTGCCAGGAAAGTCCTGAAGAGCGGGCAAAGCGAAGTTTTCGTCTACGACACGACGAACGAGGAGAATTCGGTTTTCAGTTTGAACATGGGCTGTCGCGGTGTGATCCGGATCTTGCTCGAGCCGATCAACGGCGAGAGCACGCTACTGAAATATTTTCGGGACGTCCGCGACGACCGTACGGATCGGACGATGGCAACTCTTATTTCATCCGATGAAAGCTCCGACGCGAAACTCGGCGGGCGCGCATTTTATAAAACTGACGGCAGTTTTGAATTCGACAGACTTCCCGTCTTTCTTCAGAGCTCCGAAGTTCTTCGAGACGAATGCGCCCGATTCAGCGATCGCGGCACCGAGTATACGTTTCACGAATTCACAATCGAAGAGCGCCGCTTTGAATTCGCTCTCGAATCGATACGACCGCCGGTGCACGTTCTACTTTTCGGTGCCGGAGCAGATGCGATCCCGCTCGCTCGAACCGTCTCGGATCTTGGATGGCAACTAAGTGTTTTTGACCATCGGCCCGCATTCCTGACAAAAGAGAGATTCGCGGATGCGACCCGATTGACGCCGACCAGCCGGGAAGAAAAATTAGACCCGATCCTCGGCGATGCTCGCACGGTTGCAGTCGTGATGACGCACAACTATGAGCTCGACCGCAAGATCTTGCCGAGCCTTCTGAACTCTGACATCGCGTATGTCGGGATGCTCGGGCCAAAGCGCCGCACCGAACAAATGCTGGGTGAGATCTCCTCGGCCGGACAGAATTTCAGCGACGACCAGCTCGCTAAATTATATGCACCGGCCGGTCTCGATATCGGCGCCGACACTCCGGAAGCGATCGCGCTTTCGATCGCGGCCGAGATACAGACGGTACTAAGAACGCGCGATGGCGGACATCTCCGAAATCGAAAAGGCTCGATCTATGACCGCAAATGAACGCGTCATCATCGGAGGAATTCTGCTTGCTGCCGGTGGTTCCAGCCGGATGGGAACGCCGAAGCAATTCGTGAAATTTGAAGGCGAAACTCTCCTAAGACGTGCGGCGTCTGCGATCGCGTCCGTATGCGAACCGGTGATCGCCGTGATCGGCGCCGACAGAGAAAAAGCCGAGAAAGTGATCGCGGACATTCGCGTCGAGCCGCGTTTCAATCGCGAGTGGAAAACCGGGATCAGCTCATCGATCAAGCTCGGACTGACAGAGCTTTTATCGATCGAACCAAATATTGATGCAGTATTGATAACGCTTTGCGATCAACCGTTCGTCGATGCCCGGAACATCACGCGACTGATCGAGAGATTCCGTGAGACCCGCACTCAGATGGTCGCTGCGAAATATGATCATGTCGTCGGAGTTCCCGCGATCTTCTCAAAAGAAATGTTCGAACAGTTGCTCGCCCTTACCGGCGACACTGGAGCTCGCGATCTGCTCCGCGATCCAAATGCGTCAGTCGACTCGATCGAAATAAAAAAGGCGGCCATCGACGTCGATACTTCCGACGACGTTGACCGCCTCAAAACTCTCGAACACGAATCCTAAAGATTCTTCAATACGTATTCCGTCATCATCGTGTACCAGTGTTTGACCTGGGCCGGATTCGTCAAACCATGATGCTGCGTTGGATAGATCATCAAGTCGAACTGCTTGCCCGCTTTCTGAAATTCGTACGCGAGCTGCATCGTATTCTGCATGTGAACGTTGTCGTCCATTCCGCCGTGGATCAAGAGAAGTTTGCCGTTCAGATTACCCGCGGCTTTGACGACCGATGTCTGGTCGAATCCCTGCGGATTGTTTTTCGGCTGCAGCATGTAGCGTTCGGTATATATCGAATCGTATAGACGCCAGTCGGCAACGGTTCCGCCCGCGATCCCCATCTTGAAAACGTTACTGTGCGTCAGCGCATAGCTCGTCATCATTCCGCCAAAGCTCCAGCCCCAAATACCGATGCGATTGCCGTCGACAAACTTAAGCGACTTCAGATAGTTCACTCCGTCCTCGAGATCGCTGAGCTCGGGAACCATGAATTTCTTGTAGCTCGGCCAGACGGACTGCTCGCCCTTTCCGCTCGCGCCCTTATTGTCACAGATCCAGATGATGTATCCCTTCTGCGCCATCATCTGATGCCACATGTATCGCGCTCCGCCCCAACGGTCGGCGACCGACGGAGCGTGCGGACCAGAGTAGGTGTAACTCAACACCGGATATTTTTTCTTCGGATCAAAATCCGGAGGCCGGATCATCATCGCTTCCATCTCGAAGCCGTCACGCGTCTTGACTCGAAGAAACTCCGGCTTGCCCAGCTTGTACTGCGAAAGCGCTTCGACTTTATTCTCGTTCAGCACACGGACAAGTTGTCCCGACGATGTCATCAACCGCTGCTGAGGCGGAGTCGCCGCATCGCTCCAGTTATCGACGAAGTGTGTGAATGTCGAATTGAATGAAGCGGCATGCGTTCCTTCGCCCTGGGTCAAACGCTCGACGGTTCCGTCGGCGATGCGAACGCGATAGACGTTCTCCGCGATGTGGCTGTCCTTCGTCGCCGAAAAATAAGCCCACTCGCCGGCGTTATCGGCGCCATAGAAACTGCGAACTTCCCATTCGCCCTTCGTCAACTGCCGGACGAGATGACCGTTGTTGTCGTAAAGATAAAGATGCCGCCAGCCATCTCGCGCCGACTGCCAGATCGCCGTGGTTCCGTTATTTAGAAATGCCGGATCATCGTAAACCTCGACCCACGCCGGAGTTTTCTCAGTCAGCACGATCTTCACTTTTCCAGCGAGATCGGCAGCGACGAGATCAAGATATGTCTGCTCGCGATTGAGAGCCTGGAACATAACGGTCTTGCTGTTCTCGCCGGAGCGGTTGCGCCGACGCTCGCGATCCCTACACGCACGAGCGGATTCGGATCGCCGGCCTGCGGATAGTCGGTGTTCTCGACAACCTGGTTATCGACGATGTCATTGGTCAGGACAAACTTCGGCACGGGCGATTCGTCGAGTCTGAGAAACGCTATGCTCTTCGAATCGGGCGACCACCAGTACCCCCGCTTTTGGCCGCGGCCGTAGAGCTCTTCTTCGTAGACCCAGTCGAGATATCCGTTATAGATCTTCTCACCGCCATCACGCGTGAGTTGACGCTCGCGTGCGCGTGCGACATCGACGATGAAAAGATTGTTGCCGCGGACAAAACTGATCCACTTCCCGTCCGGGCTGAAATCGGCCTCGAGCTCTTCCTCTTTTGTATTCGTCAGCCGCTTCAGCACACCGCTCGCGACATCGTAATACCACAGATCATTTTTGTTCGTGACGAGTATCGCCGTCTCGCTTTCGTTGAATTGAAGACCGAGCGAGTTCGACATTCGCCCGGCATCTTCCGTGCTCATGCCCGACTGTTCGAGCGCGGTCTTGAATTTTGTCGAGTCGAGGTAAGGCGTCGCATTGCCGTTCGCCGGATCGACGCGGACCAGACTTCCGCTTTTCATCTGCCGGAAGGATCTGCCGTCCGCCGACCACGCGAACCTCGTCGGCATCCCGCCGAAATTAACGCGGACTTTTGAGTCGAGGCTGAAGATATCGTCGATCGTCAGCATCTTGTTCTGAGCGAACGAAGCCGACACGAAAAGGAGCATCGCAAGCGCGATCAGGTTGATCTGTTTCATAGAAGTGTAATAAAAACGGGGAATAGTTTACGGATGAAAGTATAGCGAGGAGAAGTCCGATTTGCCACCGTAGAGCGGAAGTCCGTCCTTCTTGTCGCCAACGGCGACGAACATTAAAGCCTAGGGTTGAGCCGCCCCGGCGAAACCCTAGGTAGGTGAACAAGCTGATTTCATCGCTGAAGGCGACGAACAACCTCGCGAGCATCTGAACGCTTCGCACTGATGTTAACGGCCGTGGTTGAATGCTAGAGACTCTGTACGTCGCTTTCAGCGACGAAATTCTGGAAATGCTGACTAGGGATTCGCTCGTTTCACTCAATCATCCCCAGGCTTCAATGTTCGTCGCCGTTGGCGACAAGAAGGTCACGGTGATCACCTACGCCTTCGGATGCGCCTTGTCATAAACCTCGATCATTTTCTCCATCGAGACCTGTGTGTATATTTGCGTCGTCGACAACCGGGCGTGGCCGAGTAATTCCTGGATGTCCCGCAGATCCGCGCCCGAATCGAGCAAGTGCGTCGCGAACGAGTGACGCAGCGAGTGCGGCGAGATGTTATGGATCGACGCGCATTGTTTGATGTACTTGTCGATCATCCGTCCGACGCTGCGAGTCGTGATCCGCGTCCCCTGATAATTTAGAAAGCACGCCTGCATATTTCGGTCGGCTTCCGGACAATTGCTGAGAAACACTCCGCGAGTTTCTTCGAGATAATGCAGCAACGCCTGTAGCGCGGGTTCGCCAAACGGAACGATGCGCTCCTTTTTTCTTTTGCCGAGAACGCGGACGAGCCGCGAGCGAAAATCGATATCCTTCAAATCGATGTTCACCAATTCGCCGACACGAATCCCGGTCGCATATAGAAATTCACACATCGCACGATCGCGTCGTCCGAGATCAGTATTCGCGTCGGGCGTTTCGATAAAACGGATCGCGTCTTCGACCGAGAGATGCACCGGCAGCTTGCGTTCGATTCGCGGTGTCGCGACAAGCTTTGCAGGATTCGATTCAAGCTTCCCTTCTCGAACGAGAAACTGAAAAAACGTCCGCAGGCTCGCGAGCTTTCGGGCGATCGATGTTTTCTTTTTTTCAGCCGCGTGAAGCCCGGCCATCCATTCGCGGATCGTCAGCCGATCGATCTGCTCAACCGCGATGTCCTCACGCTTTTCGATGTTCAGGAGATGTTCGCGAAACTGTCCGAGGTCGCTCGTGTAATTGCGGAGCGTATGCGGACTCACGTTCCGCTCATACTGGAGGTGCTGGAGGAATTCTTGTAACTGTGCGTTGAGCATTTAGAATTCGTCGCGTGAGCGACGGTTGAGTTTAGCCGTGGCCCTTCAGGCCACGGAAGGAGATAAATAAACCGTTCGTCGCGTCAGCGACGATTGAAAATCCGTTCATGCGTCGCTGACGCGACGCTGATGCTTTCCGTTTGTCCCGTGGCCTAAAGGGCCACGGCTAAATGCAGGCTTCGCTACGCGACGCGACGATTACTTCTTCGGAACATAATAACCCTTGCGCGTTCTCACGCTCATCCCGGACTTTGCTTTTAAGCCGAGTGTGATCTCGCGAAACTGTCCACGCTTCGACGACTCGTCGTCGGGATAATAGCTAAGAATATACTGCTGCGAAAGCTCGGCTGAGATCTGCTTGAACGCGTCATCAAGCTCGCGTTCGTCGATCGGCGAATAGACCGCGCCGCCGGTCTGTCCGGCGATATCGTTCATACGACGCTCGGCCGCGAGCTGACGAATGTTCGCATTCCCGCGACGGCTTCCGGTGCGTTTGAAATTCTCGAAGTCGGTCGTCTTCACGACGTAGACCTGACAGTTTCCAATCTGCAACTCCTTTAATGCTTCTTCAAATGTGGCGTCGCTCAGAGTATCGTCGCCGTCAGATACGATGATCATCACCCGCCGCCCCTGAACCTCGCGCAGATATTCCGCGGCGAGAACAATTCCATCGAGCAAAGACGTCGCGCCTTCCGGCGGTGGAAACGAAGCGATCGCCTGCGTGATCGAAGAGATCTCGGAAGTGAAGGGCTGTTCGAGCCTGACCCGGGTAGCGATGCTGTAGAGCGCGGCCATGTCCTTCTCGGGTCGGATCACACGTTTGAAAAATTTCACCGCCGCTTCTTTTTCGAATTCGCGCGCGATCAGGACGCTCGACGAATTATCAAAAAGCATCGTCAGCCGGATCGGTGTTTCGCTCCGTGCAAGATCGCTGACCTCAGCCGGCTGCCCATCGATCTTCAATTCGAAATCGGAAATGCGCAGGTTCGTCACCGCACGTCCATTCGCATCGAGAACCGACACCGGGATCGGCACGAGTGCCGAATTGACCTTTTCGACATCGTCGTCGTTTGCCGGAGTCGGAGTCGCGATCGGCGTCGGGCTTTTAGAAACCTGCTGAGTCGGGAGGTAGATGATCTTAGGCTTCGCGTGCGGATCCGGCGTCGGAGTCTCGGCCGGCTTCACGCGGCCGGATTGTGCGAACGTTACGCTCGCGAGTGTGAGGATGATAAAAATTAAACCGGGCTTCATAGGATTAAGTCCGCTGGTTTGATTAGGAAATATGGATCACGGTTGCATCCGGGACGGCCATGTTCTGATACTCGATTCGCTACCAACCGCAGATGACACAGATGACACAGATCAAGAAAGATCTAATTTGGTTTATCTGTGTCATCTGCGTCATCTGCGGTTAAAAACTGTTGTCGATCGGAACTGGGCGACCTCAAATCAAAACCAACTTCACACCCGCAAACACTAGCACAAGTGCCAACACCCGCCGCAGTGTCAAAGAATCGAATCGCTTCGCTCCGAGCGTCGATCCGACGACGCCGCCGACAACCGCGGCCCCGACCCAGATCCAGACATCCGATGGCAGTCCGGTCACCTGCGAATAATTTCCGGCGAGACCCGCGATCGAGTTGACGAGAATGAACATCGCCGACACTCCGGCCGCCGTTTTAGTCTCCGACCAATTCATTAACAAAAGTATGGGCGTCAAAAATATTCCACCGCCGACACCGACGAGTCCGGAAAGTAAACCGATGATCCCGCCGATGACGAGGGCGATGATGATATTCGGCTCCTTGATCTCCGTATCCGGTTTGAGGTTCCATGCCAAACGCAGAGCAGCGATAATAAGCACGGCGCCGAGAACGATCTTGTACACCGTCGTCGGCAGTGTGATCATCCCGCCGATGAAAGCGAACGGGATCGACGCGATCGCGAACGGTAAAAAGATCCGCCATGAAAAATATCCCGCGCGATAGAACTGGACAGTTCCGATCGTCGCGACAAAAACATTCAACACAAGCGCCGTCGGTCGCGTGATCTCAGGCGCCACTGCAAGCAGCGCCATCACCGCGAGATATCCGGACGCACCGCCGTGACCTACTGATGAGTAGAGGATCGCGACGATGAAAATCGCCAAGATGATAAGAATTGAATAAATCTCCATACAGTAAGAGCGGGGCAAGCCGCACACGCGCCAAGTTAAGAAAGCCGGGCGCCGTTTTTGCTCCGTTAGGAGCGAAATGTTTGTAGAAGTTGGATCTCGAGTGCGCCCGCTCCGTAGGTGCGGAATGTTTGTTTCGCTCCTAACGGAGCGAAATCCTTTCTTGCCGGCAATTCTACAAACATTTCGCTCCTAACGGAGCTAAAACCGGCTCACAACTTTAACTTGGCGCCTATGGGGCTTGCCCCCGCTCTTCTACTCTCAGGCAGGATGACTTGCCTCTGCCTTCTTCCCATTCATACCAACAATGAACTCATCCCAATCCTTCAATGCTCTCTCAACCTGAATGACATGACGCTCGCGCTTATTCCGATACTTCTTCCTAAGCTCGACCGGTAGTTCTTGAATTAAACCGAATGTGATGTTCACCGGCTGAAAGTTTTTCGTCTCGACATTCGAAACGTAGCGACACAACGCTCCGATCGCCGATGTCTGCGGGGCTGTTAGCATCGGCTGATCGCGCATCACGCGAACCGCATTGATACCGGCGAGCCAGCCGGTCGCTACCGATTCGACATAGCCTTCGACACCCGTGATCTGCCCGGCAAAGAACAGAGACGGATTCGTTCGCGTTGAGAGATCTTCATTTAAGATCTTGGGCGAGTTGATGAACGTGTTGCGATGGATCTGTCCGAATTGCAGAAACTCCGCGTTCTCCAGACCGGGGATCAACCTCAGCACACGCGCCTGTTCGCCGTATCGAAGATGATTCTGAAATCCGACGAGGCCGTACGCGTCGGCCATCAGATTTTCCTGTCTCAGTTGGACGCACGCGTAAGCTTCGTACCCGGTTTTCGGATCCGGCAAACCTTTCGGTTTCATCGGACCGAATCGTAAAGTGTCGACCCCGCGACGCGCGATCTCTTCGATCGGAAGACACGATTCGAACCACTTTGTCTCTTCGAATCTTTTTAGCGGAACAGACTTCGCGACGAGCAGCTCATTGATGAACGTTTCATACTGATCGCGATTCATCGGACAGTTGATGTAATCGTCGCCGCCTTTTCCATACCGCGCCGCCTTGAACGCGATCGACATGTCTATCGAGTCTGCCGCGACGATCGGTGCGATCGCGTCGTAGAAATAGAGTTGATCATCGCCGGTAAACTTCATGATGGATTGCGTTAGCGCGTCAGACGTTAGTGGGCCTGTTGCGATTATGGTTGCTGAGGGAGTTGAGGAAAGAACCACCCCGTCAGCCGAAGCGGCTGCCACCCCTCCTTCGGAAGGAGGGGAGCCTTTTGTCCCGTCAGCCGAAACGGCTGCCACCCCTCCTTCCGAAGGAGGGGAGCCGAGTTGATTTTGGATTTTGGATTTTGGATTTTGGATATCGTCGGGAGCTGGCTCCGGGGCAGGGAGCTCGGTGAATTCGTGCCGAATAATTTCAATATTCGGATGCGCTTCGATGCGTTCGGTGATCAGCTCCGCGAACTTGATCCGGTCGACTGACAGCGCGGCCCCGGCCGGGACGCGGGTTGCTGAAGCGACTTCCATCACGAGAGACTTTCCGCGCCGCAATTCTTCTTTCAATAGATAGGGCGCGGATCCAGGCTCATCGGTTTTTAACGAATTCGAGCAGACGATCTCCGCGAGCTTATCGGTCCGGTGCGCCGGCGTCTGAAGAACGGGACGCATCTCATACAAATGCACTTTTGCTCCAAGCTCCGCAGCCTGCCATGCAGCTTCGACTCCCGCGAGCCCGCCGCCGATCACACGTATAACTTCATCCATAAAATTCCGAATAAAATACAGCCAACCTTTGTCCGCGCGAGTTAATCTAATGCCCTTCCGCAGATCGTTCCCCCAGTGCGGAATACTAAATAAACAGTGCACGATATAGAGTAGAAAACTATTGTTACGCGCTCAATCTCGGGCAGTTCGATCTTCAATATGATAACCGTAATTCCTAAATCATTCTTAATTTTGACCCTTTGTCTTTTGACCTTTGGTCTCATCGAGCCGCTCTCCGCCCAGACGGAAAAGCCGAAGCTTGATGCGGACGCAAAGACAGCACGCGAGTACTCGCTGAACATGCTCAGTGAAATGGAGGAGATCCTTAACTTGCACTACTACGACCCGAAGATGCACGGAATCGATCTCAAAAAGCGGATCGAGGAAGCGAAAGCACGGGTAAAGTCGCTGCAGTACAACTGGCAAATGTATCGAGTTCTCGCTCAGGTATTGCTCGATCTCGACGATTCGCATACCTATCTTATGCTGCCGCCGCGCTCCGATCATTTCGAGTACGGTTTCGGCGTGCAGATGATAGGCAGCAAATGCTTTGTGACATCCGTCAAGAAGGATAGCGATGCCTTCAAGCAGGGTGTTGCGGCGGGCGACGAGATCCTCGCGATCGGCAGGTTTACGCCGAACCGGAACGATCTCTGGAAGATGATGTATGTGCTATACAAACTCGATCCGACCAAAATACTCGACCTGAAGCTCAGAAAACCGGACAAGACCGAGCTCGCTTTACGAGTCACCGCGAAGACGATGACCGACAAAGAGTACCTGGCGGAATGGAAGGCGAAGCGTGAGGCGAGAAAAAATAAAGAGACCAACGAGCCATTCAAATGCCAGGAGATCAGTCCCGAATTGATCGCATGCAAACTGGAGTCGTTCGTCGTGGAAAGGAACGACATCGACAAATTGATGACACAGGCTTTGAAGTATCCAAAACTAATTCTCGATCTTCGGGGAAACGGTGGCGGGTACGTCGCGATCGAGCAGTATGTCCTGAGTCATTTCTTCGACAAGGAAGTTAAGATCGCCGATCTTGTAACGCGGAAAAAGACGGAAGTCCGCATGACGAAAGTGATTCCTGCCCGACGATACAAAGGCGAGGTCTCGGTTTTAGTCGATAGCAACTCGGCGTCTGCGGCGGAGATGACGGCGAAGGTCCTCCAACTTGAAAATCGGGCAAAGGTTTATGGCGACAATAGCAGCGGCAGCGTCATGACGAGTATCGGACTGCCGTTCGAGAGTGTGATGAATGCGTATGAGGCGGCGGTCATCAGAGTCGGCATGAGTGTCACGGTCGCGGACGTCATCATGAGCGATGGTTCGCGTCTCGAGCATGTCGGCGTGACGCCCGACATGGTGCTTCAGCCGTCGGGTAAGGCGCTGTTCGAAAAGACGGATCCGCTGCTCGCGTTCGCTGCGAAAAGAATGGGATCGGAACTAACACCCGAGAAAGCGGGTACGTTCCACTTCTTGCTGCCTAAGGACGAAGACGAAGGTGATTCGGAGTCCTCATCTGCTGATAATAAGAAGTAACAACTTGGAGTTACAAACACTTCCCGCGGCAAACACGATTCGTGCAAGCCGCGGGTTTTGTTTGTGCCGCGACAAATCCTGTAACCTTCCGGTCGGCGTCTTCGTCCTTACAGGTAAGTGTCACAAGAACTTCCGGGCCGGTGTTCTCTCTATGAGAATCTAACTTCAGGACATTCTGATCTCGACCGCCGGCCACGGCGATGAATGTCCACGAACCGCGGTGTTGAAATATCGACGCACTGCCAGCCTTCCCCGTCACCCGCGACATCCTCGCGTATCGCTGAATCCGCGCGTACACTTCGAACTGCTGATAAGAATCGGATGCCGCTTTCTCAAAGGAGAATCCTTCAGATGAACAGGCTTGCCCTATATGTTTTGTTCGTTCTTGTGATCGCACTTCCTGCAATTTCGCAGACTCGCACTCGCAAAGCGCCTGCGAAAAAGACTGCGACGCGATCACAGCCCGCGGCTGCGGATCCGATGAACGTTGCTCCACCACCGCCGCCTTCGAGAGCGATGCCTAAAGAGGAAGATGAAGTTGTTCGAGTAGAGACGAATCTCGTGACGACACCCGTCTCCGTGCTCGATAGAAATGGACGGTTCATCGCCGGATTGACCAAAAAAGATTTCAAGATCTCCGAGAACGGAGTCCCGCAAAAGATCACTTATTTTCAATCATCCGAGCAGCCGTTCACGGTAATCCTGATGATCGACACGAGCCCGTCGACACGTTACAAGATCGACGAGATCCATTACGCGGCGCTGACGTTCGTCAATCAACTTCGCCCGACCGATAAAGTGATGGTGATGGCGTTCGATGGTCGCATGCGGATCCTGACCGAGCCGACGGTTGAGAAATCGGCGATCTTTGCGGCGATCTACAAAGCACAATTCGGCAGCGGTACAAGTTTGTACGACGCGGTCGATTACGTGACGTCGCTCGATCTTGTAAAAGCGCTCGGCCGGAAAGCGGTTGTGATTTTTACCGATGGCGTGGACACGACTTCACGACAGGCGAGCTTCGAAAGTACGGTTTCGGATGTAGAAGAAGTCGATGCGCTCTTTTATCCGATCCGATACAACACGCAACAAGCAAACAATCCGAGCGCCAGCGCGGTGCCGTACGGGATACAACTTCCGACCGGAGTAGTTTTGCAGCTCAATCGCGGACAGAGCGCTGCCGAGTATGAGAAAGGTAAGACTTATCTCGAGACGCTCGCGACTAACACCGGCGGTCGGATCTTCGAAGCCGACACGATCCCCAATCTCGAGGTCGCATTCGCCGGCGTGGCGGAAGAGTTGCGACGTCAATACTCGATCGGCTATTACGCCAATGAAGATGGAAAGCCCGGGGACAGAAAGAAGATCAAGATCCAGGTCGCGCGGCCGGCGAATGCGGTCGTTCGTGCGAAGACGAATTATGTTGTGAAAGGCAATGAGCCGGGATCGTCGGCGTCGCCCGGTGAAGGTCAGTAGAAACTCCTAAAACGGGCAGATGGCGGATGCGACTGGAACGCGGGCGTCCCGCCTGCAACGCCGGGGCTTCCGCGGCGTCAAACCTCTCGGATCTCAGGTCGCTAAGCGCCGTTTCGTGCTTCGCACTCATGCAGGCGGGGACGCCTGCGTTCCAGTCGCATCCGCCATCAGCTTAAATTTCTAGGATCTCGGCTCGACCTTTCGAATCGTCACGTCGAACTCACCCTTAACTTCCCGCAAGGTTTTATTCGCAACCGGTTTTCCCATGGCGACATTTCCCATCACTCCCATCAGTTCCGGCGTCGGCGTTGGAGTCGGTCGCGTGTAAGCGACAGATCCCATCGTTACGTTCGGACGCCTAAAACTCGAAACCAGGAAGATCGCCCCGAACAAACTAACGATCATCGAGAACGCAGCAGCCGCGATAAATGTCACTCGCTGTTTCACCTTCGCCCAGCCGACCGGACAATCCATTGTGAGGACTGTTCCGTCAGGACGCTTAAAGTATCGGACGCAAAGTCTTCCTTCCGACAGTCGAAGTAAATTCTCGGCGTCGTACCGCGTCATTCCGGACAGGTTGTAAACATTAAGTTTGCAATCGCCGCAAAAACGTTTTCGCTCGTCGCCGGCCATGGCGTTCCAGTCTGCAGAACACGGGCTCGCGATCCTGATGTTGTCCAGCGGATTATCGTATGTAGACATAAAAACTCCGTTCGTTCATTCCAGCTTTCTGCTGATGATGAACTGAACGGAGTTCGATAAGGGTTCTTGCAGGTCGCGGAAAATTAATTCGTCGGCCTTCGATACTTGTGTGTTATCGGCCGTCTGCGGCCGACACCGATCGCGTTCTTCGAGATGATGATCGACGGCGGGAGTTGCTGACGCTTGAACTCGTTCGCCGGATTCTCGACTTTGTTTAGTACCGAGTAAACGAGATTCGCATCGTGCCCGGCGGCGATGATCTCGGACGGCGCGGCTTTGCGTTCGAAATAGAGTTCGAGGATCGGATCCATTAACTCGTAAGCCGGAAGACTGTCCTGATCAAACTGATTCGGCGCGAGCTCGGCCGAAGGCTTCTTGTCGATGATCTTATTTGGGATGATCTCGCGCCCGGCCGATTCGTTGATGTGCCGCGCGATTTCCCAGACTTCAGTTTTTAAGACGTCGCCGAGGACGGCCAGTCCTCCGTTCGTGTCGCCGTAAAGAGTGCAGTAACCGACGGCGAGCTCGGATTTGTTTCCCGTCGAGAGAAGCAGACGGCCCTCGGCATTCGAGATCGCCATCAGGATCACGCCTCGAAGACGTGACTGCATGTTCTCCGCCGCGAGACTTTCTCCGCCTTTCGTGGGCTTGTTGAGCTTCATCTGCTCGAGCAGAACTTCAAATGTATCGGAGATCGGTTCGAGGCGACTTTCGCATCCGAGATTTTTGATGAGCTCTTCGGAATCCTTAATGCTACCTTCGGATGAGAACGGCGACGGCATCATGACGCACAAAAGATTTTCGGGGCCGACCGCTTCGGCAGCGAGTGCGGCGACGAGTGACGAATCGATTCCGCCGGACAATCCGAGAAGCACTTTTCCGAAACCGTTCTTTCGCGCGTAGTCACGGATGCCGAGAACTAACGCCTGACGGATCGCTTCGCATTCGGCACCGGAGATTCCGCGAGCGTCGGGCCTTCCGACATCAAGCTCAACGGTCTCGACAAATTCTTCAAAAGCAGCAGCCTGGAGAATGATGTCGCCTTCCTGATCTGCGATCAGACTTGCACCGTCGAAAACGATCCCGTCATTTCCTCCGACGAGATTTACAAAAACGATCGGAACATTTTGCCGCTTCGCACGATGTGCAACCATCTCGCAGCGCAGTTTTATCTTTCCTTTGTTGTACGGCGAAGCGTTGATCGACACGACGACGTCGGCTCCCATCTCGATCACTTCGTCCGCCGGGTCGTGTTCGTAGAGCCGGTCTTTCCAAAACGTTTTGTCGTTCCAAAAATCCTCGCAGACGACGACGCCGAGCTTTACGCCATTTACTTCGAACAGACGCCGCGTCGCGTGATTCGGTTCGAAATAACGCGGGTCGTCGAAGACGTCGTACTCGGGTAATAAAGTCTTGTCAGCAAATCCTAGAAGCTCGCCGTTGTGAATGACGGCGGCGCAGTTATACAAGCGCCGTCCGTCGTTATCCGCGTTCGGCCGTATCGTTCCGACGATTGCCGTAATGCCATCGCTCGCGCGAATTATATCGTCAAGCGCGTCGAGCGAGTGCTCGATGATATCGGGATCCTGAAACCAGTCCTGCGATGTATAGCCGTGAACGATGACTTCGGGAAATACGATGAGATCCGATCCATCCGACTTTGCTTTTTCGATGGCAGCGACGATCTTCCGAACATTTCCGGTGATATCGCCGTTGGTCGAATTGATCTGCCCGATCGTTACTTTCATTTGATTTAAATTCTAGAGCAGGAGAGCGTTCGGAGTCTATCGAGTATGGCGAGTATGGCGAGTCTGTCGAGTCGGGCGAGCGCGAGTGCGGAGCGGTTTAGCACCAAAGGTGCGGTCGTAATTTAGCCAGGGGCATCGCCCCTGGAAGGATGGTTTAAAATTAAGCACCAATGGTGCGAAGTAATCCAGCGAGTTACCTCGCCGCGTTGCGGCTTAGATAACGCGTATCCTTCCAGGGGCGATGCCCCTGGCTAAATTACGACCGCACCTTTGGTGCTAAACCGCTCCGTACTCGCTCGCCCGACTCGCTAGACCGTCCGCTCAGCGTCCGTTCGTTTTTTGATCATTGTCAGTCGGTTTCCGCGCTCGTTGTATTTTACTTCGTCCATGATGTTGTAGATGAACAGGACGCCGCGGCCGGAGGTTTTGAAAAGGTTGGATGGATCGAGTGGATCGGGGATGGAGTTGACGTCGAAACCTTCGCCTTCGTCTTCGATCGTGAAACGGGCTTCGGCCGACGAAACTTCGGCGATTATCCGAACAAGTTTTTTGGCGTCGAACTTATTGCCGTGCTTCACGGCATTGACGAATGCTTCGTCAAGGGCGACGAAGAGATTCGATTGTTCCGACTTCACGACGCCAAGTTTTTCGACGCGTTTCATCAGATACTCAAGCACGATGTGCATCAGCGATATCGCGCTTGGGACCTCAAACTCGATGTGTTCGTGAAGATCCTGGACGCTGTCTCTTTTATCGATATGTCGAAGCTTGTAGTCGAGAACGGTGGCGACGATATCTTTTAACTCGGATTCGTCGAATTCGCTACGCGTAAAATTTGCGGCGGAAACTTTGAAGGCTTTGACGTGCTCGAGGTCCGGCGCCACTTCTGAGCCGTTCAAGCTCGTCGTGCGTGAAGACTGAACATCGAGATCGGTGATGACGAGATCGAACTGTTCGAAGTTCGTGACCTCCATCGCATCGGCGCGGCTTTCCAGCAACGCGACGGAATGTCCGAGCGCGGCGAACACCTCTTCGAGAGCTGTTGCCATATCGTCGTGATCGTCAATGATCAGAATTCGTCGCTGCATAAACGGGCTGGCCGTCAAAAACCACTACGATTGTGATTCGACGTTGTTGCAAATAATAACCTGAACTGCTACCTATTGCCTATCTGTGGCTGACGAAATAGCGGGTGTCTACCGCGTCGAATCACTGGAAAAATACGATTTACGAGATCGGGTCCTGATCCGGGCGGCCGATCTTTTGTTCTTCATGGCCATCACGCTCATCGCAAAAACTCTTCGATGGGAAGTCGCCGGAGTCGAACATCTCGATGCGATCATCTCCGCGGGCAGGCAACCGGTTTACTGTCTCTGGCACGATCGTATTTTCGCCGGAACATATTTTCTACGTGACCGCGGGATCGTCGTTCTCACGTCTCAAAGTAAGGACGGCGAGTACATCGCACGGTTTCTCAGACGTTTCGGATTTGGAGCTGTGCGGGGTTCGTCGAGTCGCGGCGGAGTGAAAGCGCTTGTTGAGATGATCCGCGCAATGCGTCGCGGTTTGCCGATGGCATTTACAGTTGACGGTCCACGCGGACCGAGATACGTCGCAAAGGCGGGTCCGGTCCTGCTCGCGCAAAAAACGGGAAATCCGATGCTTCCGTTTAGTGTTGAATGCAAGAGTTTCCGGACGGTGAAGAGTTGGGATCGTCTTCAGATACCGATTCCCTTCACACGTGCTCTTTTTATTTATTCAGATCCGATCGATGTTCCCGAGAATTCTGTCGTCGATGAAAAGCGGGCGGAATTACAGGCGGCGCTCGACGATCTCGTCAAACGTGGGGAGGAATGGCGTCTCCGTGACTAGCCGGATTCGAGAGAAAGTTTGCCGATAGCATCACGAGCGAGATCCATATCAAGTCCGCAAGCAGCAGATGACCGATCTGCATCACGATCGGAGCGAGCGTGAGAAGAGTCGCGGCACCGAACGCGATCTGGAGCAGAACCAGTATCGAAAGATAATTCGACCAACGCGCGACGTCCGGATTTCCATCAGACGCCGACCTCAGCCATCCGGTCAGAAACAATAGATACGCGCTTGTCAGGATCGACAGTATCGGATGACTCAGTCGCAATCGAAGCAGAATATTCGAGCCGGCAGAAAAGTCTTTCGTGATTCCTTCGGTCAGGCTTTGCGATGGAAAGAGCATGTTGCTCAAGGCCGCTACCGATCCGCTCGTACCGACGAATAGGATCGCGATCACACCGAGGGAAATTAATACGACCTGCTTTGTCCGTCCGTTGATCGAGATTCGTCGCTCGCCGGATGAATACCATTATTAGATGTCCGACCGCCCAGAACGGACGTGCGTCGGTCAGAGTCTCAGCCGTATTCCCAGTCAGTACGAGACCCGCACCGACCAATGCCTCAGTCACGATAAAGAACAGTGAGATCATCGACGTCATTCGCGCCGGATGCCCTTTCGCGAATTTTCGAAACGCCCAGATCGCGAGTATCAGCACGAAAAGAAATGCGGGTCCCGTAGTCATCCGATGTGAAAACTCGATGATAGTTTTCAGCTCCGGTGCCGATGGAATCACTTCGCCCTGACATGTCAGCCAGTGCTGGCCGCAACCGTCTCCCGACTTCGACGCACGCAGAAAGACGCCCCACAGGATCACGAGGATGTTGTAAGCGAGAGTGAACCACGCGAACTTTGCGAATTCCGAGAGCCTTTCTGTCGGCAGCGACTTCATAATTTTATTAAAGGTCGTAAGCTAAAATATCATTGGGATATGGTTTCGCAAACGAGGTCCAAAATTAGAATCTCAGGTTGCGCGTTTCTGAGTTAATTATCTTTTGATGAAGAAGGAAAGGATCGACAAGCTACTGGCCGATCGTGGTTTCGCCGAATCGCGTTCGAAGGCCCAGGCGATGATCATGGCCGGAGTCGTTCTGGTGAATGAGAAGCGCATCGAGAAACCGTCGGAGAGTTTTCCGGAAGACGCCGCGATCAGGATAAAGGGCGACTCACCCGAGTCGCGTTACGTCGGCCGGGGCGGATTGAAACTGGAAGCGGCGCTAAAGGAATTCTCGATCGACCCAACCGGCTTTGCATGCCTTGATGTCGGATCGTCGACCGGGGGCTTTACCGATTGTCTGTTGCAGCACGGCGCGCTTTCGGTGGTTGCATTAGATGTCGGAACGAATCAGCTCGACTGGAAGCTGCGGAGCGATCCGAGAGTCGAGGTCAGAGAAAATGTAAACGCACGCGAGCTTAAGCAAACCGATTTCCCCGCAACTTTCGATTTGATCGTCATGGACGTTTCGTTCATCTCTGTGACGAAGATCATCCCGGCTCTAGTCGATTTGCTGCGTTCGGATGGACGGATGGTCATATTGATCAAACCGCAATTCGAAGTTGGGAAGAGCGAAGTTGGGAAAGGCGGCATCGTCCGCGACCCCGATGCGCAGGCTCGAGTCGTCGGCGAGATCAACGACTTCGCGACGCGCTCCGGTTTCAAGGTTGAAGGAACCATCGAGTCGCCGATCACAGGTGCGGAAGGCAACCGTGAATTTCTTAGTTGTTATAGAAAGGAGTTTAAGAGCGGCGCCTCTTCGCAGCTTGTCGAGAACATTGACTATTATTTTGAACACGGCCTGATGGTGATGACCGCGAAATATCTGCTTGACCGCGGCTACTGCTGCGGGAACGGGTGTCGTCATTGTCCATACCCGCCGGCCTAAAGCAAAAAGTCTTCGAGCTCGTTGTGATGTGATACCGAGTTGTATTGAGGCTCGGGTTCGTAGGTAGGTTCCTCACTTTCGTACTCGTAATCAGTTTCGATCTCCGGTTCGATTTCGACGGTCGGCCGCGTTACCCTTGGCACTCGTTTTCGTTTTGGACGCGGCTCGGACTTCGGCTCAAAAAGACTCGGAGTCGAATGCGTTGGATAGGCTTCCTGATAGTTCTCCCGATCGATGCGCAATCCGTCCTGAGTTTCCATCCACTTGAAAAGCTCCGACAGCAGCCGGCTGGAATTGTCATCAAGACTCGCCGCGATGCTGTAGTGGATCCACTTTCCATCGCGGCGCGCTTCGACGATCCCGCAGTTTCGGAGATACGCCAGGTGACGCGAGATGAGCGGCTGGCTATGACCGAGCGTTCCCGTGAACGAGCTCACGCAGATCTCGCGATCCCGCATCAGATTGAGAAGTCTGAGACGCGTCTTATCTCCGAGGGCCAGAAACAAAGAAGCGGTGCCGGCAAGCAGATTTTCTGGATTCATAGGATTGGATAGGTTTCTCAACCGCACATGCAAAGTGACTTGGTCTTCGCGATAGCGACTGGCCGACTGTAGCCGTGGGTCTTAACCCACTGTCCGCGAGTCACGTCGCTTCAGCGACGCGATTCCGTTGCCGCCAGTAATATATGGCAGACCACATATGTAGTCAAGTTCATATGTGTTATTGCATATATGATGCTAACAGCCGATTTTTACTGGCCTGGTTGCGAGTGATTCCGAATCGCCTTACCATGACGGAAACAAATGGATAACAAATCATTCGATACTTTGGCAGTGCATGGCGGCGAAGAACGGGATTCGCATTACGGTGCTTTATCCATTCCGATCTATCCTGCATCGGTCTTCGCTTTCTCTGACGCGGACGACGGGATCGCGATCCATAATTTCGAGAAACCGGGTTACTTCTACGGCCGGCTCGGGAATCCCACACAGACTGCGCTCGACCGATGCATTGCTGAATTAGAAGGCGGAGAGGATGCCTTGTCGTTTGCCTCCGGGATGGCGGCAATCTCGGCGGCAGTCCTCGCGTTCGCCTCGCAAGGCGACCATATCGTCGCTCCCGAGTCGATGTACTCGACGGCTACGAATCTGTTTCGCGATCTCCGGAGGTTCGGGATCTCTACTTCATTTGTCGACGCGACCGACGCAGCGAACTACCGATCAGCAGCTCAGCCCAATACAAAGATCTTCTGGATCGAAACACCGTCGAACCCACTTGTCCAGATCACCGATATCGCCGCGGTCGCAGTTACGGCAAAAGAACTCGGAGTACTGACGATCGCGGACAATACATTCGCGACGCCGTATAACCAACGGCCGCTTGAGATGGGTGTTCATATTTCGTTACACAGCGCGACGAAATATCTCGGCGGTCACAGCGATCTGTCTGCGGGAGTGCTCGCCGGGAGCAATGATCTGGTCGATAAGATCCGTCATGGTCCGAGCAAACTTATGGGCGGGAATATCGCTCCGCAAGTAGCGTGGCTCGTCCTCCGCGGGATCAAAACCCTGGCGTTGCGGATGGAACGGCATAACAGCAACGCAGCATCGATCGCCCGGACATTGACGTCGCATCCGAAAGTCGCCGACGTATTTCACCCGAGTCTCGAATCGCATCGCAATCACCAGATCGCAAAGTCGCAGATGAGAGGCTTCGGGGGCATGCTGTCTCTGGATCTCGGAACGGCAGACGCGGCGAAGAATTTCGTCAACAATGTTCAGTTGTGCACATTCGCGACTTCGCTCGGCGGAGTGGAGACGATCGTCCAGCCATCCGCGCTAATGACGCACGCGACTCTATCGGCGGAAGAAAGAGCGGCGGCGGGAATTCCAGAAGGGCTTATCAGGATGTCCGTTGGAATTGAAAATGTCGACGATCTAATCGACGATATTCAGCAAGCTTTGGAAAAGTTGTAGGCGACATATATGGTATCCCGTATGTGTTTCCATATTATTCCGCAAATGCGCTCCTACGTCAGGGAGCCGGTAACTTCAGCGCGATGAGGAGTACGGATTTTTAAATTATCACTAGCTTTAGCTAGTGGGCCTTAGGGTGCAAGAAAGGCTTTAGCCGAATCGAAAAATCAAAATCCTTATGGCTTTAGCTAAATTAGGCTAAAGCCCTAAGGATACTGATTTTTTTGTTTCTTCTCGGCTAAAGCCTTTCTTGTGTGTCGATGCCCACTAGCTAAAGCTAGTGGCAATTTAAAGAGGCCGTCCTTTCGGACGACCTCTAGGTTAAAAACTCTTACCCTCGACTAAACGTCGTTTCGCTCGCCTTTCGACTTGCTCATGCCGGTCGCGGCTTGCGTCTGCGGAAGCGGAGCACCCACTGCATCCGACTTCACCAGCGGCTCTTCATCTTCAGAACCGTTCGAATGATCTGCGACGATCATCTTGCCCGAATGTTTGCGGAACGTGAGGAGTTTCTTCTCGTTATCAAAGTCGATCATCACAAAGTCTCCGGTCTCGACCTGCTGTGTCGCAACAAGGTTCGAAAGCGGGTAAACCAAAAACCGTTCGATGGATCGCTTCAGATGCCGGGCTCCGTACTTAAGATCGATGCCTTCGCTAAGTAAGAACTCCTTGGCTTCGGTCGAGCATTCGAAAATGAATTTCGTTCCGGCCGATTCCGTGATGCGATCCTGGACCGCCGTCAATTCTATGTCGAGGATCTTTCGAAGATGATGTTCCTTCAAGCTTCGGAACACGACAACCTTGTCGATACGGTTCATGAACTCCGGCGAGAATTTTCTCTTCGCAGCCTCGAGCGCCGTCCGGTAGATCTTCGTATCGATCTCGTTATCCTCGGCCGGCTTCCCTGCCTTCGTCGGTGCGAAGCCGATGCCGCCTGAGATCATGTCCGACATTTCACGTGCGCCGAGATTCGAAGTCATGATGACAACGGTCCTCGAGAAATCGACACGCCGATTGTCGCCGAGCGTCAGTGTCGCCTTGTCGAGAATTCCGAGCAGAAGCTGCCAGAGTGAATCCGACGCTTTCTCGATCTCGTCAAACAGAACGAAAGTAAGTTTTGTGTCGTCCGTATGAGCTTTATCGAGATTCTCCTGAGTTAGCATCGGAGACGTCTCGCGATGACCGAGATATCCCGGAGGCGATCCGATGAGCTTTGCGATCTCGTGCGAGTGCTGAAATTCGGCGCAGTCGATCTTAACTACTGAATGCGGCTCTCCGAATAGAACTTCGGCTGCGGCCTCGACAACGCGAGTCTTACCCGAGCCCGTCGGTCCGAGGAACAGCATGGTTCCGATCGGCCTCGAAGGATTGTTCATCCCGGCGAGATAGATCTGAAACAGTCCGCTAACGCGGCGTACCGCACGCTCCTGACCTACGATCAGTGCGGACAGCTTATCTTCAAACTCTTTGGCCCTCGGACTCTTCCTTTCCGGATCGAGCAATATACCCGAATCCGCAGACTCCTTTCTCTTGGCCGTTTCGTTTTTCATCTCATTCTCCTCGTCTAACTTTAAATCCGGGGTGCCACCGGACATTTATCCTCAGACGCAATTTTAAGACCAGATATACCGATAGCCTTTACGGCAATCCGTAGTAATTGTTGATGATTTCAAAATATTAGACGTTTGCTGGACGCAAAAGGTTCGAGGTTGAACAGTCCAGATGTTAGGGCGAATCGGCCCGAGCTGACCAATCCATCGACATTTATCGCACAAATATTTGAATTGTTCAAGAAAAAAATGGAAACCCCGGCGGACTCGTCGTAAAGGAGTTCACGCCCTAAACGTATGCCGGCGCACCAAAGCGTAGAGCGTCGTCAGTCGTAATACTCGAGTCCAAGATGCGTGATGAGATCTTCGCCGCGCAGGTGTCGCAACGTGTTTTTCAGTTTCATCAGCTGGATGAAGATGTCATGCTCGGGATACAGACCCGGAGCCGTCTGCGGAGATTTGAAGTAGAACGAGAGCCATTCCTGAACGCCCTTCATGCCGGAGCGTTGGGCGAGATCGAGGAAGAGCGCGAGGTCCAGACAAAGCGGCGCGGCGAGGATTGAATCACGGCAGAGAAAGTCGATCTTGATCTGCATCTTGTAACCGAGCCAGCCGAAGATGTCGATGTTGTCCCAACCTTCTTTGTTGTCGCCGCGCGGCGGATAGTAGTTGATGCGAACGACATGCGAGAAGCCTTCGTAGAGTTCGGGATAAACTTCGGGCTGCAAAATATGCTCGAGCACCGAAAGCTTCGATTCTTCTTTCGTCTTGAAATTTTCCGGATCGTCCAGAACCTCGCCGTCGCGGTTGCCGAGAATGTTCGTCGAGTACCAACCTTCGAGTCCGAGCATTCGGGCCTTGATCCCGGGCGCGAGAAGTGTCTTCATCCACGTCTGTCCGGTCTTGAAATCCTTTCCGCAGATCGGCACGCGCATCTGATCCGCGAGATTTTTTAGCGCCGGAATGTCGACCGTCAGATTCGGTGCGCCGTTGGCAAACGGAACGCCCGACTTCAGACATGCGTACGCGTAGATCATCGACGGCGCGATGGCCGGATGGCTGTCATACAAACCTTTTTCGAATGCTTCGAGCGAGCCGTGAACTTCCGATTCCTCGAGAAAGATCTCGGTCGACGCCGCCCATACCATGACGAGCCGATCGCATCCGTTATCACTTTTGAACCGGGCGATATCAGCGATGAGCTGCTCGGCCAGCTCCATCTTGTTCTTTCCGGATTTCACGTTCTCGCCGTGAAGGCGCTTGACGTAATTCTGCTCGAACACCGCGGCCATCGGTTTGAGCGACGAGAGCTGTTCTGAGACTTGATTGAGGAGATCCTTATCGAGGACGCCGGCGTTCATCGCGGCGTCGAATGCATTGTCGGGAAATATGTCCCACGCTCCGAAAACGATGTCCTCGAGCGTCGCGAGCGGGACAAAGTCTTTGATCTTAGGGACGTTGTTATCCGTCCGTTTGCCGAGCCGGATCGTTCCCATTTGCGTGAGGCTTCCGACCGGCTGAGCGAGACCGCGTTTGATCGCCTCGACTCCCGCGACGAACGTAGTGCTCACCGCCCCGAGGCCGACCAGCAAAACACCCAGTTTTCCTTTCGCGGGAGCGATCTTTACACCCTTCTCAGCCATCTATCCTCCTAGCTAACGTATGGAAAAGAGAATAGCTTTACGGAATTGTTAAGGCAACCTCGGTCCGCGCAGAGATTATTTTTCACGCATATTTTAGTTGGCAAAAGCAGATCGCACTATTATAATTTCGATTCGCTACCCCCAATTCGGTCGACGTTGAAACAAAACTCGAACATGGCGTCAACGCCTTTAAGAATATGATTCCCAAACTTTTTCCCGCGCTTGTTTTACTGTTGTTTCTCTCCGTCCAGTTTTTTGCTTCAGCGACGTTTACTCCGCCGGTGCTGTCGTACATTCAGTCGGGTCCGGGGACGAACGACGCCGTTTTTCTTCCGGACGGAAGGATTGCGGTATCCGGAAACTTCAGCGTAGCTAACGGAAAATTCAGAAGCTGTCTCGCAATCCTGAATGCCGATGGAACTCTCGATCAGTCGTTCTCACCGGGAATCGTCAGCAGCTCCCTCGAGGAACCAGTAATCCGAAAAGTTCTCCTCCAGGCGGATGGAAAGTTTGTCATTGGCGGCAACTTCACATCGATCAATGGCGTTCTCAAAAATCACCTCGCTCGACTCAACGCCGACGGCTCCCTCGACACTACATTCAATACGGGAACGGGACCAAACAGCAAATTAACGAATCTCGCATTGCAGCCCGACGGCAAGGTCATTATTGCGGGAAGTTTCACTCAAGTGAACGGCATAAATCGGAAAGGTCTGGCACGAATAAACACCGACGGATCATTTGATACTTCATTCCTCGGCGAGATAACTTTGAGCTTCAATGCAGAACCAGTAAGCACGATCCTGTTCCAGTCCGACGGAAAGATCGTCATCTCCGGAAACTTCAACTCCATCAACTCCACGACGCGGCCATCTATCGCGCGCTTGAATTCGGATGGTTCTCTTGATTCCTCATTTGCAATATCTCCGTCGCCGACTAATTTTTTCTGGATCAGTGGTACGCATGAAAGAGCGGATGGAAAGCTTTACATCACCGGAGGATTTGAGCTCAAAGTAAGCAACGTCACGATTTGCAAGAATGTTTGTCTTTTGAATTCCGACGGTACGCTCGACCAGTCTTATACGATTAGCTTTGGCGTAAACATGACCGTC
The DNA here is from genome assembly GCA_003223025.1 of Acidobacteriota bacterium. Classification (GTDB taxonomy): domain Bacteria; phylum Acidobacteriota; class Blastocatellia; order Pyrinomonadales; family Pyrinomonadaceae; genus OLB17. The sequence continues at coordinate 176,781 of QHXR01000008.1, read as the reverse complement.
AACTCGTCGTTCCTGCAACCCGATGGGAAACTCCTAATACACGGGGGCTTCAGCACGATCAACGGATCACCTGTCAACGGAACCGTCCGGCTTAACGAGAATGCGTCGATCGATGGAACGTTCAACCCGGCATTCTCGGTTTCCGAATCCGGGTTCATAAACTTTCGGCCCCATCCGGCCGGCGGCTTTTTGCTGACGGGTAATTACCGATCGATCAACGGCGCTGTCGCAGAAAATTTATCTCGAATCGATGCCAACGGTTTTCTGAACGAAACTTTTAGTCCAAACTTTGGCGGCAACGCCGTACAGAACACCGCCTCGGCGGTTCAAGCCGATGGAAAGGTGATTATCGCCGGAAACTTTCATCGTGTGAACGGTGTGGTGCGGGATGGACTCGCGCGATTGAATCCGGATGGAAGCCTCGACTCCACGTTCAACGCCTCTATTGCAACCGGATCTTGGGTGCAGCAGATCGTACTTCAGCCGGACGCAAAGATTCTGATCGGCGGTGCATTCGTCCAGGTAAGCGGTCAGGCGCGGACATACATAGCCCGACTCAATGCCGATGGAACACTCGACGCGTCCTTCAACCCGGTGCTTACACACACCAGCAGCGGACCGGGGACTGTCGAGACACTCTATGTGCAATCGGACGGAAAGATACTCATTGGGGGAGCGTTCGAATCTGTGAACGGCACAGCCTGCTATCGGATGGCCCGTCTCAATTCCAACGGCAGCTTCGACGCCGGTTTTTCGAACCCGCTCAGCACTACGTACAACAACTATTCCAATGTTTTTCTCGAGCTTCCGTCCGGGAAGATCCTGCTTGGCGGTGATTTCAGAATGCCCGGAAGCACGACGACTCTCTCGCTTGTCGGTCTTAACTCGGACGGTACGGTCGATGCGACATTCACACCTCCGACTGAGAGCACGAATATTCCGTACTTTGTAAAGAGCCTGACGCGACAGCCCGACGGAAAAATTCTCGTCGGCGGATCGTTCGGTTTTTTGCCAGGTCAGCCAATGCTGACGCGGCTGAATGCAAACGGCACGAAAGATGTCAGCTTCAATCAACCCTCAATCGGGGTCGGATTCACGAGCGATGATATTCGAAAGATAATTGTCGGAGCCGATGGCCGGATCGTGATTGCCGGTTCGTTCGGACGCGTCAATTCGGTGCCGGCCTCATCAGTCGCACGGTTGACGTCGACCGGCGAGCTCGATCGAACGGTAATCCAGTCGCGATTTGACGGGCTTGCAAAACTGTCCGGATTTAGTCCCGCCGCCGACGGCGGATTTATCGCCTCCGGTGTATTTTCGCGATTTCGTAACGAGACCGTCTCGGGTGTAGTTCAAGTCACGGTCGGCGGAGCCGTGCCATTCGATTTCGATGGCGATGGTAAAACTGACATCGGAATATTTCGTCCGAGCGGTGGAGAATGGTGGATCAATCGAAGCGGAAACGGTCAGACTTTCGCGCTGCAGTTTGGCGCGTCGACCGACAAGATCGGGCCGGCTGATTTCACTGGCGATGGTAAGTCTGACATCGCGTTCTTTAGACCGAGCTCGGGTGAATGGTACGTGCTGAGATCGGAGGACTTCTCATTCTTTGCTCTTCCGTTCGGGACGAATGGCGATGTTCCGGTTCCGGCGGATTATGATGCGGATGGAAAGGCTGACTTCGCTGTGTTCAGACCGTCTTCATCGACATGGTTCGTTTCGCAATCGAGTGGAGCACCGACTCGGATATTCCAATTCGGTATCACCGGCGATTCTCCGGTCGTCTCCGATTACGACGCGGATGGAAAAGCAGATGTCGGGATCTTCCGGAAGGCCGCAGGCGGAGCCGAGTGGTGGGTGCAGCGTTCGACAGCAGGACTACTCGCGATGCAATTCGGTGGTAATTCCGACAAGCCGGTTCAAGGTGATTACACCGGCGACGGAAAAGCGGATGTCGCGATCTGGAGACCTTCGACAGGCGAGTGGCTGATCGTTCGAAGCGAAGACTTCTCGTTTTACGGATTCCCGTTCGGCACTAGCGGCGATGTCGTCGCTCCCGGTGACTACGACGGAGACGGCAAGTTCGATGTGACGGTATTCCGTCCATCGAGCGCGACGTGGTTCATCTCGAGAACGACAGCGGGAACGCAGATCGTGCAGTTCGGCTCGAACGGCGATCGTCCGCTACCGAACGCGTTTGTTCCGTAAAAGAGTTAAGCGCCGAAGCCGGAATCGGAAGCGGAACGAGATCCTTGATCTTCGGGACTTTATTCTCCGTCCGCTTTCCGAGACGGATCGTACCCGGCGACGTCAGACTCTCCAGACACGCTGCTCGATCCCGCGATTGATCGTTTCGACTACCGGAACAAATGTCGTGCTCACGGTTCCTGGTCCAACGAAAGCACGCCCAATTTTCCGCGCGGGATCTCCCCCTTTCCCAGGGCAGAGTTGGAGCCTTTTTTGCTAGACCATCCTTAAGTCGTTGTGTTATGTTTCCATTCGAACATTCGTTCTTTCCCCAAGTCCACGAACAAAAAAGAAAAGTAACTGCATCCAAATTTGGTATAGAAGCATGTTGTCTTTCCGTCTTTCACTCTCACCATCCGCGCCCAGATGGGCAGCCGATGGAATAAATAAAATGTCACATAACAAGTTGAACTCTCTCAGCGGCATGTTCGCCGTCCGCTTTTTTTTGGCGGTGGCTCTCGGTCTTGTTCTCGGCTCCGCGACATTTGCGGCGACTTTTACGGTCACAAAGGTCAACGATACAAATGATGGCGTGTGCGACGCGGACTGCTCGCTTCGCGAGGCGATCGCCGCAGCGAATACGGCGGCGGGCGACGATTCGGTCGTCTTCGACCCGGCCGTCTTTTCGACCGCGCGAACGATCGCGCTCACTAGCGGCCACCTCCCGGTGTGCAACAACGGTTCCCTCTCGGTGAATGGAAGGAGCGCGGATCAGTTAATTGTGTCGGGCAACAATCTGAGTCGAGTTTTCAGGGTGTTTCCCGGTGCAACGGCGACATTGAATAATCTGACCATAGCCGATGGTAATACGAGTTTTGGTCCCTTCACGGGATGCCCGCCCGTCAGTGGCGGTGATGCCAGTTTTGGCGGGGCCGGAATCGAGAATGCCGGAACATTATTCATCAACAATTCGGTGATTCGGAATAACGTCACGAATAGCGGTTCAGCCGCCGGTATCTCGAATGCATCGGGCAACGTCACTCTCACGAACTCGATCGTCCGAAACAATCGAGCGGGTTTGAACTATGGCGGGGTCGCAAATTTCGGTTTCGGCACCTCGCTTCCAGTCACCTTTACGATCGTCAATTCCCAAATAATACATAACGAGGCAACTGGGGAGAACATAGATGGCGGCGGCGGCGTGGGAAATTTGAATATGGGGACGATGAGTATCTCGAATTCCGTGATCAGCTTCAACACGACCGGTAGCACCGGCGGCGGCGTAAGAAACAGTGTAGGAACCCTGACGATCACCAATTCGATCATTAGTGGGAACACCGCCAGCGGCGGCGGCGGTGGTCTTCATAACAATTTCGGTAACGGCACAGTAAGCATCGTCGGTTCGACGATCAGCGGTAACAACGCTCCGGGCACTACCGGCGGCGGAGGGATATTCAATACTGGATCGACCGTCACTTTGACCAACTCGACGGTCAGTGGAAACATGGCGGCCGGCAACGGCGGCGGATTGTTGGGAAACTTTTTCCAACTCGTTTATACAACGATCGCTTTTAACCAAGCTAACGGTTGTGGCGGGGTCTGTACCGCCAGCGGGGTATCGGCACGCAATTCAATCATCGCTAGAAACGTGGCCGCGAACTCTCCGGATTTCACAGGCGAACTCACGTCGATGGGTTACAACCTGATCGGGAATACTTCCGGAATGGTGATCAGCGGCGGCCCGGAAGACATCGTGAATGTTGACCCGCTGCTGGGTCCATTGGCGAATAACGGCGGGCCTACAAACACTCACGCACTGCTGCTCGGAAGTCCGGCGATCGACAAAGCGAGTGCCGTCGCCGGCATAACAACGGATCAACGCGGCCGGCCGCGTCCTGCGGATCGAGGATCCGTTCCAAATGCTCCGGGTGGCAACGGTTCGGACATCGGAGCGTTCGAAACTCCCGGCGGTGCCGCGCCATTCGATTTTGATGGCGACCGCAAGACCGACGTCGGGATCTTTCGTACGCATACACTCTCAGCCGACTGGTGGATCAATCGGAGTTCAACCGGCGAGACATTCGCGCTCCGATTTGGTGCGCCGACCTACCCGATAGTTCCGGCTGATTACACCGGCGACGGAAAAGTAGATATCGCTTACTTCATTCCCTTCTCCGGCGAATGGTTCGTTCTTCGCTCCGAGGACTTCTCGTTCTTCTCAGTTCCGTTCGGAGCACACGCCGATATCCCAGCACCGGCAGATTACGATGCGGATGGCAAGGCTGACTTCGCGGTGTTCCGTCCTTCGTCTTCGACGTGGTATATCTCGCAATCCTCGGGAGCACCGACCCGGATATTCCAGTTCGGCAGCACCGGCGACGCTCCGGTCGTTGCGGATTACGACGCGGATGGAAAAGCGGACGTGGGAATTTTTCGGCAAGCTACAGGCGGCGCCGAATGGTGGATCGATCGAAGCTCGGCGGGCTTGCTCGCGATGCAATTCGGTGCGAACACGGACAAGGCAGTCCAGGGTGATTACACGGGCGATGGCAAAGCCGACATCGCGATCTGGCGTCCGTCCACAGGTCAATGGCTCATCGTCAGAAGCGAAGACTTCTCGTTCTACGGATTCCCGTTCGGGATAAACGGCGACGTCGTCGCACCGGGTGATTACGACGGAGATGGCAAGTTCGACGCGACAATATTCCGTCCATCGAACGCACTGTGGTTCATCTCGAGAACGAGCGCCGGAATACAGATCGTGCAGTTCGGTGCGGACGGCGATCGTCCGCTACCGAACGCGTTTGTTCCCTAGGTCGTTTTGAGTTCCGCCTTTAGGCGGCCAAACGCGCAACCTTTTTTTGAACGCGGATCCGGCGGATTAGGCGGATTTGAGCGGATAAGGAAATCCTATTTTGGTTTTCAGATCCGCAAAGATCCGCTCGATCCGCCAAATTCGCGTTCAAAAAAACCTCGCTAAAGAAGATCCAAACGTTCTCGCGAATTTTTCTTTATAATCCGGAAATGAACGAAACAGAGCATCAAGGAAGCGTCGAGAAAACGATCCGAGAAATGTCGCACGAGTTGCGAACTCCGTTAACGAGCATCATGGGATTCTCCGAATTGCTGCTCGAGGATGAAAGATTGACCGGACAAACACGCGACTATCTGACTGTCATCAGCGAGGAATCACGAAAGCTTTCGAGTATGCTCAATCATTATTTGTCGGTTCTTTTGGTCGAGAGCGGACGCGAATGAGTTGCGACGCGGCGAGCCAGATGAACCGCGGATTCACGAGCAGATATCGCGAGAAGAGTCGCCGCGGTTCCTGAACTAATCTGAACATCCATTCGAGTCCGAGCTTGCTGATCACACCCGGAGCTTCGCGAATATTACCGGCGTAGAGATCGAACGCCGCGCCGACGCCGATCATCACTGCGTTCACCTTCTCCCGATTCTCCGCCATCCATCGCTCCTGCTTCGGACAGCCGAGACCGACGAAAAGTATCTGCACATTTGATTCGCTGATCGCCTGAACTGTCGCAGCTTTCTCTTCGTCCGACGCCGCGCGAAACGGCGGCGAAAAGTGAAACGGAATTTGAAGATCCGGAAACTCCTTCGCCGCCCGCACGACGACTTGCTCGAGCACTTCGGGACGTGCGCCGAGAAAGCCGACGCTCAAACCTTCTGCTTCCGCATGCTTCATCAACATCGGCATCAATGACGGTCCGCGAACTTGTTCCGCGTCCTCGTTTCCCTGAAGCCTCTGCATCCAAACCAGAGGTGTGCCGTCGGGCAGAACGAGATCAGCGTCGTTCACGAGTTTCTCAAACGCGGGATCGTCTCTCGCTTCGATCGCTACGTGAACGTTCGCGACAGAGACGTAACCACCAAGACCTGCACGCGCAAGTTTGATGATCTTTCTGATCGCGTCATCGTAACTGCAGAGATCGACTTGCAACCCGAGTACGGGCACGCGGCGGCGATCACTTTGGTCGTGAAGGGTCATTTGCTCGAGAGGGTTTTGGCGTAGATGTCTTTCAACTTTGCGACGTAATTCTTTATGTCGAATTCCGTCCTGACCGTTTCGCGTGCGTTGCTTCGATATTCGTTCCACCCCGTCTCGCCTTCCGAAAGTAAAAACTTCAGCCGGCCCACGATCTGAGTGATATCGCCCGGCTCGATAAGGAATCCGTTACGCCCGTCCACAACGACGCGCGGCATCGATCCGCGAGCGGACACGACGGGAACGCATCCGGCAGCCATCGCTTCAAGCAGCGCGAGCGACAATCCTTCGAAGCGCGACGGCAGCAGGAAAATGTCCGCCGTGCTTAACGCTTTCACTTTTTCTGCTCCGGACACGACACCGCCGTAGTGGAATTCGTCGCCCATGATCTCGATCATCCGACGAAGAAATTCCTCTTTATCAGGTCCGACGCCATAACAGACAAAATTAAATTTGAATCCCTGTTCTTTCAGAAGCCGGCACGACTCGACGATCTCGCTCAAGCCTTTCGGCTCATGCAAGCGACCGATGAAGACGATGCTCTTTTTTCCCCACGGACGATCGGCATCAGGGAATGCCTCGGTATCGATCGCATTCGGAAGAACGCTGAACTTGCGAGCCGGAGCCCATCTCGAGAGACTCTCGGCATCACCATCGCTGAGAACGATGATCCGCGATGCTGCGCCGAGAAGATAGTTCGCCGCCTTTTCCATCCACCACGGGAGCTTCTCGTCGACCGCAAATTGTCCGCCGTGGACGTGAACGACGAGCGGATATTTTTTAGCGTATCGCGCAAGCATCGCGTCGCGAACTATGGCTTTCGGCTCGAGAGCGGTGTTGATGTGGATGACATCCGGCCTTGCAGTATCGATCGCTCCGCGGAACGCGGACGGCAGTTTTGCCTGCGAGATCAGCCAGCCCAGTCCGAGCTTCTCACCGTCCTTTCTTCCCGCCTTGAAATGGACGAACTCGTCATCGCCACGCGCGATGACGCCGGATATCATCGTTGATATCCCGCTAATATTCTCGTTTTCGTCTAAGCTGGGTGACGTGATCAGAACTTTCATCGTTCGCTGACAAAGCATATCGCAAGACGCTTTCAGTTGTCATAACGCGGAGGCGAAAACGCAGCCGGGTTGCAACTCGCAGGTCATTCGCTTAAAAAGAAATAGCGTGAGAACGGAAACAGCTATCGGGCCGAACATCGCAAAATTAAAAGCCGCGAATCGCGTGCCTCGTCTTGTGATGCCGGCGGTCAAGGTCGCGGTCGTCGCGATGGACGCTGTGCTCACGATCTTTTGTTTTCTGACGGCGTTCAAATTCCGCGAGGAGACCGCGGTTTTTTCGTCGACCGCTTGGGCATGGTCACAGTCGTTCGTTCCGTACGCAGGCATCTTGTACTTCGCGGTACCGGTAAGGATCCTGATGATGATGTATGAGCGGGCTTACCGATTCCAAGGAGCCTTTTCGTACACGCGCGAAGCGATCAAGATCTTTAAGGCCGTGGCCGTCGGATCGCTTCTCATCACGGGTTGGGCTTTTCTGTTTCGTGGCGGCTACGCGTTTCGAGACTTCTCGTATTCCCGCGGAGTTTTTTTTCTCGATTTCGCGTTCGCCCTTTCCCTGTTCGTCGTCTTTCATCTCGGTCTCAGGTTCGTCCAGGCCCGTATTCGTGAACGTGGGATCAACCTCATTCCGACTCTGATCGTCGGAACGAACACCGAAGCTGCCCGGACAGTGCGCGAATTACAGGACCGGCGCGATCTCGGCTATCGCGTGATCGGGATCGTGAAGAGTGACGGGTCGGCAACAAACAGCGATGCGGATCTCGGAGCGGATGTGATCGGAAGTTTCGACGAACTCGCGATGCTGATCCGCGATCTCGAGATCCAGGAAGTGATAATTACCGACAACTCGATCGCCAGCGAGCGACTGTTCGATGCGATGATGCAAGTCGGCCGAAAGCAACGCGTCGAGTTCCGATTCGCACCGAGCTTGTTCGATCTGCTTCCGCAAAAAACGAACGTCGAACAGATCGGCGTGCTTCCGATGGTCGGACTTTTTCGCGAGCCTCTGACGGATGTCGCACGATTCATAAAACGCACGTCGGATATTCTGATCGCCGGCATCGCCTTGATTATTCTCTGGCCGGTTTTTACGATCACGGCATTCCTTGTGAAGCGAAGCTCGAAAGGGCCGGTCACATTCAAGCAGGAACGAGTTGGAATGGATGGACGGATCTTTCTCTGCTACAAATTTCGCACGATGTACGCAGACGCCGACGACACGGAGCATCGCGCCGTCTATCAAAAAAATATTCTTGGCGATTCCAGCGCAAACTCCGGCGATGTCGATCAGCCCGTGTTCGGCAAGGTCAAAGACGACAGTCGCGTAACGCCGACCGGAAGATGGCTTCGACGATCGAGCCTCGACGAGCTTCCGCAACTTTTCAACGTCCTCAAAGGCGATATGAGCGTCGTCGGTCCTCGGCCTCCGATCCCGTACGAAGTCGAGGAATATCAGCTCTGGCATCGCAAACGTCTCGACATGAAGCCCGGCATCACGGGTCCCTGGCAAGTCTCGGGACGCAATCGACTGACGTTCGATGAGATGGTTCGAACCGATCTTTATTACATCGAGAACTGGTCGCTATGGCTCGACCTCAAGATCATTTTTCTTACGCTCCCGGCGATACTGCGCGGCGACGGAGCGCGATGATAATTTCCGAAGCACTGACAAGTGCCGAGTCGATCCTCGCGACGAACGGGATTGTCGAAGCGAGACGAGAAGCCGCCTCGCTTCTAATGCTCGCGATCAAGCGGGACAAAACTTTTCTCTACGCTCATCCTGATTACGCACTAACCGAGCTCGAAGCATCGACGTTCGAATCGTTTCTCCAGCGGCGAGCGACTCGCGAACCTCTGCAATACATCTCCGGTGTGCAGGAATTTTACGGCCTCGAGTTTGAAGTCACGCCCGACGTTCTGATTCCTCGGCCCGAGACCGAGATGGTCGTCGAGCATGCGATCGAAATTCTGAAGTCGCGAGCGACAAAGCGATTTTGCGAGATTGGAATCGGATCCGGCTGTATCTCGATCTCGATACTGCATAGCGTTCCGGACGCGACCGCGGTCGGACTCGATCTCTCGACATCTGCGTTGAACGTCGCTCGACGAAATGCGGAAAAGCTCGGAAGCATCGAACGACTCGAGTTAATCGAATCAGACTTATTTGCCAAGAGTTCCGGCGAACGATTCGATGTTATCGTTTCCAATCCGCCGTACGTTCCGTCCGACGATATCGAGGGATTGCAGCCCGAAGTCCGCGATTTCGAGCCACGCGCTGCGCTGACGGATGGACGCGACGGGCTTTCGATAATATCGAGGATAGTCGAAGAGGCTCCGCGGTTTCTGACGAGCGGTGGATTTCTTTTGATGGAGATCGGCATTGATCAGTCGACGCAGGTCGATGCGATGTTTGAACCGGGAATATGGCATTCACCTGAGTTCTTTCCCGATCTTCAAGGGATTCCCCGGCTCGTCTGCGCCGAGCTCATTTAAAGGAACATAAAGAGCCTCGAACCGTATTAAACTTCAGATCAGCGAATTGCTTGCGTTGGAACCTTGAAACGAGTTACTATATGGGCGTTTCAAGACAAGCATTTTGAAAAGCTTACGGGAATTCGCGTCGGGTTATCCGCGGAATTCCGGTGGTTGGCGTGGCCGGTGATCCCGGTAAGCTTATTCCGTTTCGACAATCGGAGGTTAAAGGGTTATGAATCTTTTATTAGCTGTTGTCGCATTAATTTTGACGGTGGCTTCGTTCTTAATGTACCAGAGGAGTGCGGACAACAAATTATGGTTGGCCGGCTTCATTTTGTTCCTCATCGTGACGCTCGTTTTTGGCGCGTTATTTTTATCGGGACGGGTTAATAAGGGCGAAGACATTCATATTACCGAATAAGATCGGTGGATAGCTCGGATAGAATTTTTACGCGTTTTACTATCCGTATAAGTATTTCTGCGGGGAATCCGGAGTTCGTTTAGAACCTTGATTCGCCCGCATTTGTTTTGTGTGCATCCCTCGCTTGTGAAATTTCCTCCAAGAGTGGGTATAATGTTGACGAAAAGGTAAGGATTAACAAGCAGGTCAAGAATCGATGCCGAAGATCGCAGATATACAAGAGACTCCAAACCCGAACGCGGTTAAATTTATCCTGAAAGAAGCCGTCTCACATGGGACGTCGCATTCGTTTAAAAAGCGTGAAGACGCGGCCGGGAACTCTCTCGCCGAATCGTTGTTCGATGTCGGGAACGTCGTGTCCGTTTTTTACATGGACAAGATGATCACCGTCGAAAAGACCGATGAGATCGAATGGGACGAGATCCTTCCGGATCTTGCGGTGCCTATTCGTGCGGCTGAGACCGTTAGCTCATCAAACGGAAATGGAAACGCCGCAGCCGCAGTCGGCGGAGCCATCGCAGCCGCAGCCGCATCGGACGATCCGAAATTGCGCGAGATCGAGGCGATCCTCGACGAACGCATTCGACCGTATCTCGCGGGCGATGGCGGCTGGCTCGAAGTAGTCGAGCTTGCCGGCAACACGCTTCGCATCCGCTATGAAGGCGCGTGCGGAAGTTGTCCGAGCTCGCTGACCGGAACGTTGATGGCGATCGAGAACATGATCAAAGAAGAGATCGATCCTGAGATCGAGGTGATCGCAACCTGATTGCGGTATTCCCTTGCCTGACAACAATTTTCTTGACATGAATCGCCGCCGTTGGTCATAATTCACAACGGTGGCGATTTTCCGTAAATTGTCATTGCTCACCTGCAACCACTTTCTACACCGAAACCGCCGTCCCGACCCACCCTGGTTTTGCAGTCGTATTTTCAACTTTTGGAGGAGAAACCCCAGTGAACAGTGAAGAACTCGAACTTAGTCTGAGAACTGAATTCGAGAGTTACCTCAAAGACGTCCTTGCGGGCATGCAGCAGGACGTTGCCGACTTTCAAAAGAACTTCGAGGCCGAGTTCGAAAAACACAGATCACAAATGGATGAAGCCGTCCGAAATCTTTCGGAACGCTTCTCGCCTGATCTGAAGTTCGACAAAGCCTTCACGGAATCCGTTGTCGAGCACCTCCGGCTCGCACGCGATGACGGCGCCCAGTTAACGGCTGAAGCGTTTAGCGAGGCGGAAAAACTTGATCGTCCGGCCGTGGCAGCTCCCGCAAACTACGACCAGATCCGCGACTCCATCAATGACATCACCCGTCAAATGACGCAGTCGGCGATCCTGAAGTCGCTCGTCGATCACGTTTCGCATCTTACTCCGCGCGGCGCATTCTTTATCGTGAAGAACGATGCGTTTGTTTGCTGGCGCCGGTTTGAAGGTGGAAACAACGTGTCGGAAGACGGCGTCCGCGATATTCATTTCGAGGTATCGGAAAACACTTTGCTCGCCGAAGCGGTCGAATCCCTCGAAACGAAAGTTGGTCCGTCCCACACGAACGATTCGTTTTACCTTGAGGCACTCGGATTCAGCAAAGCGGAGCGAATGGTCGCCATCCCGCTCACGGCGCGTGGACGCGGCGTCGCGGTATTGTATGCGGATTCCGGAGACGGCAACAGCGCGTTGAACGTCGAAGCGATCGAGAGTCTCGTCCGGGTCGCCGGTCTGACCGTCGAACTCAGGGCCACTGCCTCCGCGGCGCAAGCCGGAAGCGTAGCGACTCCGTCGTATGTCCCGATGCCGACGGAGCAGTCCGAGCCGACTCCGGAAGCAGAAGCATCGAGCCAGCCGCTTCACGAAGAAACGAGTTACTCTACGCCGGAAGAATCGATCCAGGAAGTTCCGCAAGCTGAACCGTACGCCGAAGTTTCGCAAGCCGAACCGTACGCCCAAGTTTCGCAGACCGAACCGTATGCGGCGGAAGCGATCGAATACACCGGCGCTGTCGCGATCGAAAATGCGGAAGAGGTTTCTCAACCCGAGACGTCCTCCGAAGACGAAGGAGCTTACTTCGAGCCGGTCGCCGAAGACGAAAGCGAAGCCGAGCCGACATCCGAGCCGGGACCCGAGTATTACGACATCGAGCCTCCTGCACCGGCTCCGGCAGAGAAGGTCAGCGACTTTGCGTTTGTGACAAATAACTCTTACGATGCACCGCCAGTTGCCGAGCCGCAGGCGGAAAAGGTCGAAGAGTACGCTTACGCTGGCGAAACAAAGAACGGTTCGAATGGTCATTCGTACGATGCTTCGCCTGAGCCGGTCGTCGAGGTCGCAGCCGCTCAGCCGACGAAGAGTCGTTTAAGCGATCGACACGTCGATCTTCCGATCGAGGTTTCGGACGACGAGCGACGTTTCCATAATGAAGCTCGACGATTCGCCCGGCTTCTGGTTTCGGAGATAAAACTTTATAACGAGCAGAAGGTTAATGAAGGACGGAACTCTGCCGATCTTTACGACCGACTGCGTGAAGCGATCGACCGATCGCGTGAGATGTACGAGAAACGCGTGCAACCCCAGGTCGCGGCGAAGTTTGATTACTTCCACTACGAGCTCGTCAGCAACCTAGCCGAAGGCACCGACTCGAAACTCGGAGCCAACTATCCCGGCTCGAGTGTCTGATCGCAGTATCGATTTCTCCTCCTTGGCGGGTCACGATTGGCCCGCCCTTTTTATTTGGCGAATGGGAAAGCCACAAAGAAAGACAGGACACAGGAGACAGGAGACGGGAGACGGGAGACGAGAATCTCGTGTCTCTTGTCTCCTGTCTCTTGTCTCCTGTCTCCTGTCTCCTGTCTCCTGTCTCCTGTCTCCTGTCTCCTGTCTCCTGTCTCCTGTCTTCTTATTTCGTCGCGGGCTTTTCGCGTTCAGAGTCGAAAACCGGGCGGGTCGGCGGAGCGTTATCCGGGGAAACGTGCGAGTGCACGACTTTCCAGTCCTTTCCGATCAACTTAAAGATCAGGGTCGTGCGACCCGAAGCGCTTTCGAGCTTGCCATCGAATTCCTGAGTCTGTTTCCACTTGAACGAGACGTACGCCGATGTCGGGCTAAGCATTTCTATTCGGACACCGGTCGGCTCGAGCGTGACGTTCTTTGTCTTTGCAAAGCTCGACGTGCGGTTCTCCTTCATCTGCGTCCAGCCCATCGTCACCGAGCCGTTATTGTTGAAGAACAAGGTCCGCTCGTTGTTGTCGTACACGCTCATCAGTTTGTTGGCGTCGACCTGTTTGATACCTTCCGTCAACCGATCGAACGCATCGCGAACGCCTTTCGACGGATCGGGTTTCACAGTTCCCTTCGCTCCTTTTTGAGCGACGGCGAACGAGCTGGCGATAAAAATAAGTGCGAGGATGAGTGCAAATTTTTTCATATAAATACACGAGTCAGCTAAAACGTTTCGACGCGAAAAGTTTATAATCTGTGAACTTCGGCTTGCAAACTCGTGCAGCCGACAATTCAATTCGCAACCGTTCGTTATGACGAGATCATTCAACTGCGCATCGTGCTCGGCACCGCTTGAATTCGAAGGAACGCCGATCCAGAAGTGCCGCTACTGCGGAGGTACGGTCGTGGTTCCGCGCGAATTGTTTTATTCGTCGGATGATTCGCCGTTCCTCGATCTCGATTCCCTCACCGGCCGGGCGCAAAAGATCGCCGAGATCAATCAGCTGCTACATGACGGTCAAAAGATCGAGGCGATAAAAGTTTTTCGCGAAGCATTCGGCGTCGGACTCCAAGAAGCAAAAGATGCCATCGACAGGATGGCTGAGGGCCGCAGCCTCGACATCTCCGGAATGCGGATCGTCACCTCGCGAGCTGCGACACCGGCTGATCTCGAAAAAGTTAAGAAGATCGGTTACACGATCGGCGGATCGATCCTCGCGACTGTCATCGGAAGCATCTTGATCGTCGGCGGCATGATCATCGCGATCTTTTATTTTACGTGGAGCATGATCGACAAAAAGATCCCGAACGTCTCGAACATTACGAATACTTCGACGACGCCGATCGTAACGACATCGAGGGAAGACAGGTTGGAGCTTCTGAAGATCGGCGGCGAAGGAAACGGTGAAGGACATTTTAAAGACAATCGTCACGTCGCCGTCGATGGCCGCGGACGCATCTACAGCTCCGACTATTCGCCGCATCGGATTCAGGTATTCGATGCAGATGGTAAGTTCTTGAATCAGTGGAATCCGGAAACCGGCTCGAATCTTTACGATCTTGTCGCGGATCGAGATGGAAATGTTTATCTCGCTAACGACAAGGGAATTTTCAAACACGAAGGCGAAAGTGGAAAAGTGATCGCAAGATCGACGAACGTTTATCCTCGGGCGATCGCTCTGACATGGGACGGAAAGATAATCGCCGCCGCCGGAAAATCCATCGTGGTTCTCGACAACTCGTTAAAGCTCGTCAAGGAATTCAAAGACGCGGCTGAAAGTGCGAACTCGACTTTCGGATTTGAAAAAATCGCGACCGATGGCGATGGCGTGATTTACGCTCTGGACACCCATGGCAATGACATTTGTAAATTCTCGGCGGACGGCAAATTTCTAAATCGCTTCGCAAGCGGGGCCAACGCACCGCATGCTCTCGCAGTCGATCCGAGAGGACGACTTTTCGTTTCGGATACCAATATGATTTACGTTCTGGACGCGAACGGACAGATAGTCGGATCGTTCGACACCCGTCAAGCGTTCGGCATCGCTTTCGATAAGGCCGGGGATCTTTTTATCGCTTCCAGACCGTACGTCCTTAAGCGCAAACTTTCGTTCTAGCTGCACGATTTCGTCGGGATGTCGTGGACGCGTCATCCTATTTCGTTTAGCCGTCGTACGGAAATCTTTACAATATCCAGCATTTTCTTTACACGCGCGTTTCGCATGTCAGAGGTATGATTCTTGCCGTTAGGCCGAGCGTAACAGGACGCTGTTTTACCTTTAAGCGGTTCGACTTACCACTCCCGAAGGGATTCACGATAAGACAATCTAGTTAGGAGGAAGCGTTATGCATTCCACGACAAGGGTTCGATGGGCAGTTCTTATGATGACGATGCTGCTTTCGGGCATCGGTGTGTTTGCGAGCGAAGTCGACGACTATATCCCCGACGTCACAGATCGCGTCGCGCGTATCAGTTACGTTTACGGTGATGCTCAGATCCGCCGCGCGGGCAGTCAGGATTGGGAGGTAGCCGTCCTCAACCTGCCGATGGTTGAAGGCGACGAGATCGCGACTGATGCGAACGGCCGGGTCGAGATCCAATTCGACAGCTACTCTCATCTTCGCATCGCTGAAAATTCGCAGGTCAAATTTGTCGGACTAAAGGACAGCGGCATTGCTCTCAGCGTTCCGCTCGGAACAGTCGTCGTTCGTGTTTCAGAATTTGACGGAGCCCGCGCCTATTTTGAGATCGACGCACCGAAGACGACAGTTTCGATCCAACGGCCCGGTACGTATCGGATCGACGCCGGCGTTCTCGACAGTCTCGAGGTCGTCGTCGCAGCGACCGATGGGGGAGAGGCTCGCGTCTATACGGCGGACGCCGGGTTTACCGTAAAGAACGGACGTCGATCGAAAATCTACGTCGGCGGATCGCAGTCCGGAGAATGGGAAATGGCGCAGGCCGCGAATTTTTCGGACGAGTTTGATAAGTGGGTGCTCGATCGCGACTCCATCATCGCCCAGCGATTGCGCGACGCGCATTACGATCAGTATTACGATCGCGATATCTACGGTGCAGAAGATCTGAACGATTACGGCGAGTGGATCAGCACGAAAAATTACGGCAACGTCTGGCGTCCGTACTCGAGCTCGTTGAGTCCCTACACGGCCTGGTCGCCGTACAGGTATGGACAGTGGCGATGGATCTCTTCGTACGGATGGACATGGGTCAATGACGAGCCGTGGGGCTGGGCGACGTATCATCACGGCCGATGGTTTTACGACAACGGCGCGTGGCTGTGGAGTCCGTACGGTTACTATCAGCAGAGCCGGAGCTGGTGGCAGCCGGCACTCGTCGTAATAAACGTCATCGGCGGAAATGTCTGCTGGTATCCGCTGCCGTATCACTACAACTATTACAATTACAATTCACATTACTACGGGCACAACGGACATCATCAAAACAACTGGAACAACAATCACCAGGCAAACAACGGCGGCCACGTCAATGGAAGTCCGACGCCGACACCGAATCCTTCGGCGAGTCCGTCAAACCTTCCGGGCCGGCTGCAGACGGACAAATTAAATATTCCACCGTTTGAGAACGTGCCGGCGGGTGGCGTTATTTCTGTCGCGGTAAGCGAATTCGGACGCGGAAAAACATTCGCTCCGGCAAGTGCGACAGTCGCGAAGACAATGCTCGCGAAAGCTCCGACGAACATCGATGCACCTCCGATCCTTCCCGTGATGAGTGATCTGAACGGTAAGATTAGTCCGGCGATTAGAACTGCACGTCCTCCGATGGTGAAGTCTGCATCCGTCCCGACGGGTGCAACGGTTCGAACCGCGGATGCTCCGTTGGATCAGGAGCTTCGAAAGTCGCGTATCTTCGGCGGCCGTCCGCCGTTGCAGATAAATACGAGCCAGGGAGAGATCAAGGCTGCGGATACGGGAGACGATTCGCGTCGGACAGGAGCAGTCGAGCGTCCGGTCGTGAGGTCGAACGAAGACGCGCAGACGCCTATTCGAACTGCTCCGGTTTATGCTCCGCCGGAGCCGACGCAGCGTGACGAACGGCAAAATGCACCGGTCCGTGCGCCGAGAAACGATCCGCCTCCGGCTGAAACGATCCGCACGCCGAGACCGGATCCGCCGGTCCGCAACGATCCTCCTCCGAGGTACGATCGACCGGTAAGAAACGATCCTCCCGTACGTAACGATCCGCCGCCGAGGAACGATCCACCGCCTACGCGGAGTGACCCGCCTCCGACCAAGAGTGCACCGGCGCCGACAAAGAGCGATCCAAAACCGGATCCTCCGGCGGAGCGGAAGAAGGACGGGTGAGGAAGACGGGAGACAGGAGACGAGAGACGAGAGACAAGAGACAAGAGATAGGAGACAAGAAAGGGGCGACTCGTTATCGAGCGCCCCTTTCTCCTTTTAGCGTGTCTCTTGTCTCCCGTCTCCTGTCTCCCGTCTTCTTATTCCGCTGGAACAAAGATCGTTCGATCGAGTGACTTCTCATCGCCGACGACGGCAAATCGGATGTTTTTCATATACTTGTTCGCGACGGCCTGGATCTGCTCAGGTTTTACTTCCCGCACGCCTTTCAAAAACTCGAACGAGTTTCGCCAGCCTCCGCCGATGAGCTCGTATCTCGCAAGCTCTCCGACTTGAGCCGCACTCGTCTCTTGCCCGAGATAATATTTCGTTAGAAAAAATGAAGCAATCTCGTCAATGATCTCGTTGTTCAGAGTCCGCGTCTGCAAAAGCTTGATCTGATCGAGCATGACCGACACCGCTTGATTCGCGTCCGTCGTCGAAACAGAAATGTTTGCCGTGTTCACCGCGTTGCTGTCCATATCCGCACCGGGTGCATATGAGAGCTGTCGCCGCACCCGGACTTCCTGATTCACGAGCGTCGCAAGTATCGACGTCGCGACGCGCATCGCGAAATAATCCGGATCGTTGAGCGACGGAGCAGCAAAAACGCCTTGGATATAATTTGTCGGCAACACTCGCTGCGTCACGTTCAGGGTTCCCTTCGAAAAATCGAGCGGCGGAAGCGCCTTGTCTTTGTAATCGCCTCGCGGAAGCTTTCCAAACGTCGCCGCGATCTTCGACTTCAACCGAGCCGGATCGATATCGCCAACAAATACCAATAACAATCTCGACGTCTGCATCACGTTCTTGTGATACGCCCGAAGATCGGCAGGCGTAAATCGCATGATGTTCGCGGCCGTGCCCGTCACATCATTCGAGTACGGATGCCCGGCGAAAATAATATGCTCCTGCATCTCCTCGAGCGCGCTCTCGGGACTCGCACCCGCCTCGCGCAAGCCGGTCAAGATCCGCTGCCGATTCAGATCGACGTCCGATTGCGTGAACGCCGGATTCAACACCACCTCGGCGAAGATATCCCAGACGCGATCGAAGTTACCCTGCGTCGCGGCGAGCGAGACCGCACTGTAATCGTTCGAAGAACCCGAGCTGATCCCGCTGCCAAGACGTGCCAACTCGCGTCTGACGACCGACCGCGGCATATTCGCACCTGCATCTATCGCCGAAGCGAGCATCAAGTTTTCGATCCCGGCATTCTTCTCATCGATGTTGCGTGCGCCGCCGCGAATAAATAATCCGCCCGCGACCGTCGGAGCCGACGGACGACGCTTCAGGATTACCTTCAACCCGTTCACATCGAATTCGGTAACCGCGGCAGCCTGTGCGGAAAAGTCATCAGGCTTCTGGGCGTGAATCGATGCGAGTGTGAAGAGTACAAATAGTGCGATCGATATTCGCGCTGCAAAAGTCATTTTGATTTTCATTGTGCGCCTCCGCCGATCAGATCCTGTTCGGTCAGACCTGCCCGCTTCTTCGCATCAGGCGAAGCGAGAGTGATAGCGACGTGATTCTTTCCTTGAATGTAAGTTTTGATATAACGATTGATGTCGGCACGCGTGACGGCGCGGAGCTTGGCGTGATAGTTGCGAAAATATTCGATCCCAGTCGACGACCACCAGAACGAGAGCGTGTGAGCATACTCGCTCGCCTTTTCACGATTGAACAGATCGCTCGTTTCGAGGAGAGTCTTAGCACTCTCGAGCTCTTCGTCGGTGAAATAATCCGGACGAGTAAAATCGTTGATCTCGGCATAGGTCGCGGCGAGAAACTGTTTCGCTTTCTCGGGCGTCGTCACGGCAAGCAGTTTTATCGGACCGACATTCCGCTGCGTGTAGTAGCTGAAACCGGTCGATGCGGACAAACCCGAGTCGACGAGCTTGCGCTCGAATCGAGCATCGGGCTGCGTGATGATGTATGAGAAAACGTCTGCCGCATAAGTCGCGGCGTCATCCTTCCCAATCGATGGGCCAAGCCAACCTATCTCGACGAAAACATTCTGGCCCTGATCCGCACCCTCTTCACCGGTCGCGGTTTTTTCGATGATCACCGCTTCGCTCTTTTGAAGCGGAGGATGATCCACGAGCGGAAAATCTTTGAACGGATCAACCGGTCGTCGTTCCCAACTTCCAAAGATCTGCTCGGCGAGCTTGAATACCTCGTCCGGCTTTGCGTCGCCGGTCACGATCAGTGCCGCGTTGTTCGGAACGTAATACCGCGACTGAATCGTCCGCATCATATCGGTCGTCGCGGCCGCAACGGTCTCACGCGTTCCAGCCGGCTGCTTTCGCGTCGGGTATTTGTAGAAAAGCTTTTGCGTCATCGTCAGATCGAGATATCCGTACGGATTCGCTTCGTGACGATCGAGCTCGCCGATAACGACACGCTTCTCGTTTTCGAAATCCTCCTCGCCGAAGCTCGGATAACGAACCGAATCGTTGATGAACCGGATCGCGGTCGGGAGATACTGGCTCGTCGTGTTGAAAAAATAATTGACGATCTCTTCGTTTGTGGTTCCGTTGTAGATGCTCACCTCGTCGGCGTCTTTCAGATACGACGTGTCACCGATCTTCGACTTCATCGCCAAAGCCTTGACGCACCCCGGATTCACGGCGAATCCCATCCCGCGTGCCGCATGTTCACAGCCATAGATCTGCACCGCGAAATTGGGCTTAAAGAACATGTGCTCGTACAAATGCGACAGCCCGTTGAACTCGAGCGGCTCGGTAAAGGATCCGTTGCGGACCGCAAGCTCGACCGTCACGATCGGCACCGACGTGTCCTGCAGGACTATCACCTCGAGGCCGTTCGGCAACGTCTTGCTCACGAATGGTATGGCATAAGCCGGACGCGGTGCCGCGGTCGCGGCGGGCGACTTTGACGTCGCAGGTTTCGGCTTTTGGGCAAGTATCCCGTTTGAAAAGATCGACAGCAGGGCGATCGATGCGAGCAGTAATTTTCTCACTAAAACTCTCCGTCGGAACGAACCGGCGTCCGTTCCTTTTATAATCAATATGACAAACCGGCCGCCCGTCATACATCCCATCCCTTGCGGGCGCGGCAAATTCCATCTTAATCTACGAGCAGGAGATTTAATCAATGGAACGCGACAATATGATGCACGGCGCCCGAACGGCGTTGAATACGAATACCGACACGAGGGCCTGGGCCGAGAATTATTTGAAAGAAAAGACAAAGGGCGAGAATCCGGAGATGTCGGACGAGGAGTTCGAAAAGTACTGGAAATATCACAAACCTGAGATCATGCACGCCGGCGCCGCGGAAGCGATGCAGGCGTTTCGTGATCGAGAGAAGTGACAGGAGACTAGAGACAAGAGACAAGAGACAAGAGGCAAGAGACAAGAGAGGTTACTCCCATGACCAAAAAAATCCTGAGGCATCAGGATCTCGTCGTTTACAAAAAGTCTATCGAAGCTGCGATGCGGATCTTCGGGCTGAGTAAGACATTTCCGAAAGAGGAAACGTATTCGTTAACGGACCAAGTTAGACGTTCATCGCGGTCCGTGCCGGCAAACATCGCCGAGGCATGGCGAAAAAGGCGGTATGCGGCGGCGTTTATTTGCAAACTAAACGATGCGGAAGGTGAGTCAGCGGAAACCCAAACTTGGATCGAAGTCGCCGTTAGATCCGGCTATCTCCTTCGAGAAAGCGCGAAGGAACTTTACTGCGAGTACGACGAAATACTTGCGATGCTAGTATCGATGGAAAACAGTCCCGAGTCTTGGACATTGTTCAAGCCGAAAAACTGACGAGTGATTCTCTCTTGTCTCCCGTCTCCCGTCTCCTGTCTCCTATCTCCTGTCTCCTATCTCCTGTCTCCTGTCTCCTGTCTCCTGTCTCCTGTCTAGAGCGAGGCGCCGGCAGGTTCGACGTTATCCGTAGTCGAGTCGCCTGCATTCTTCATCATGCGGCTGATCGGGATCGCGAGAACAAATAGCACAACCGCGGACACCATTAGCGCGATCGTTGTCCCGGTAAAGAGCTTCGGTGTCTGCTCAAGTTTTTCCGGATCGACGCTTCCGCCAACGAGCCCGGCGATCAGATTTCCCACGGCCGTCGCGAGAAACCAAATTCCCATCATCTGTCCCACATAACGTCGCGGCGAAAGTTTCGTCATCGATGACAATCCAACCGGACTGACTAGAAGCTCCCCGAACGTCTGAAACAGATAACTAACCACGAGCCACATCGCCGAAACTTTGATCGCACCGTTCGTCTCGACCAGCGTATTCGCCGGAATGATCATGATCAAGAATCCGACACCCGCGCACGCGAGTCCGAGTGCAAACTTCGTGGGACTCGAGATATCGATGTTGCGAGCCGCGAGCCACGTCCATACGCCGGCGAAAACCGGAGCCAGGATTATGATGAAGAGCGAGTTCACGGATTGGAACCACGTCGCCGGCACTTCGAAACTTCCGATCTGACGCTGAGTGAAGTCTTTGGCAAAAAGATTCAAAGACGTCGGCGCTTGTTCGAATGCGGCCCAAAATATCGCGGCCGCTACGAACAGCACGGCGATAACAAGAACCCGCTTCCTCTCGTCTGAATTCAGTCCGCCGAACACAAAAACATACGCGAAGAAAGCGACCGCCAGTCCGACGAGTACGTACGTCATGTACCCTCCGACGACTTGCGGATCGATCGTTATGACACCCGTCGCTGTAAGCACGACGACAAGCGCCAGGATCGCAAGTCCCGCCGCAACCGAGATCTTCACCAGCGACTCCTGCTTGGCCTGCTTCGCAGGATCCGCAAGCCGGGTCGGCTCCTTTCCGATGTCACCAAGCGTCGCCTGAGCGCGGAACGAGAACCACAGTAATCCGAAAAGCATTCCTACGCCCGCAGCACCGAAGCCCCAGTGATAACCGTACTTCTCACCGAGAAACCCGGTAACGAGTTGACCGAGGAACGAACCCGTGTTGATCCCCATGTAGAAGATCGAAAATCCCGCGTCGCGTCGAGCACCGCCGTCGGGATAGAGATCGCCGACGATCGCGGAGATATTCGGCTTGAGCAGACCGGTTCCGAGAACGATGAAGATCAGGCCGAGAAAAAAGAACAGCTTCCCGCCGGCGAACGAGGAGAGTCCGATCGACAAGTGGCCGAAAGTGATCAGGAACGCGCCGTACTGGATCGAACGGCGAAGTCCGAGCAGACGATCCGCGACCCAACCGCCGGGAAGCGACGCGAGATAGACGCTCGCCGCGTAGATCCCGACGATCGCCGAAGCCTGCGGACGGTCAAAACCGAATCCGCCGTTCATCAGCGCGGTCGCCATGAACAGGATCAGCAATGGCCGGATGCCGTAGTAGGAAAATCGCTCCCACATCTCGGTCATGAAAAGGGTTGACAGTCCCTTCGGATGGCCGAAGAATTCACGTCCGGCTTTTGGATCAACGTCGTTAACGGTTGCGCTCATAGATTTTCCTGAGATTGGTTTGAGAATTGAAAAGAATTAGGCAAAATATAGCAGATAATTTTCTCCAACGAAAAGCTAACTTCCGTTAGCATCCCGTGCACGATGTCATCACTAAAACCTTTTCGTCCTCTTCGTCCACTCGCGATATTGGCCATCTCCGGACTCGCCGTGATGGTTGTCGCCGATTCGCTCTCGCTCATTGCCGGCCTCGGGCAGGTCATTAGTCCCGACAGTGTTATAGATCTGGATGACGAGGGAGCTGCTTCGATATGGCTCATGATGCAGGGCCTGATCTTTCTGTTAACATTCGTCGCCTTAATACTTTCTGGGATACTGTTCCTGATTTGGTTGTACCGGGCTCATTCGAATTTGGAATCGCTTCAGGGGCGGAATCTTGAATTCACGCCGGGATGGGCGGTCGGATATTGGTTCGTTCCATTCGTCAATCTTTACAAACCTTTTCAGGTCGTGCGGGAAGTTTGGTGGGAAAGTAATCCGGAGATCGACGAGGAACATTCCTTTCTTTCGGAAAGCTTGAGGACGGCACCGACTTATATGGGCATTTGGTGGGCGATGTGGATCATTTCGAATATTGCCGACAACGTCGCCTCCCGTGTCTATGATCCGGATACGATGGACAATATCGAGATCTCAGGAATCGTGTTCATCGTTTCAAGTGTGATCTCGATCGCGGCCGCGCTTCTGGCGATGAAAGTTGTTTGGGATATAACAAAGCGGCAGACGGAAAGATTTGCGAATCTTTCCAGTCGAGGATTTGTGGGCGACATGCCGCCGCCTCCGCCAAACTTCGGGAGCTATCCGTAAAAATGGAACTGTTTCAAAAGCTCGGTGCCGAGATCGAAGAGATCTGGCGCGAGCAAAATTATAACGAAGAAGTATTTCCGAAGATCGCCGCCGAGGCGCTCGCTCGGGCAGATATTCCCTCGAGCGTTTCTGCGTGGGATGTGATCGAGTGGACGCTGGATCAGAACGAGCTGCCGAGACAGAAAGATCCGCAAGGATCATTCGGCGACCCGCCGATAACCTTGTTCGTCGCGCCGCGATTCTACATCGATGTTTACTTCTGGCTGAATGGGACGACGCAGATTCATCAACACGGATTCTGCGGAGCGTTTCAGGTCATGCTCGGCTCGAGCATTCATAGTTGGTATGAATTCGAACGAACAGAGGCGGTCAACACTTTTATCGAGACGGGCGAAATGACCTTGAAAGTCTGTGAGCTGCTCAAGGTCGGCGACGTTCAGGAAATCCGCGCGGGACGTCAATACATTCATTGCCTTTTTCATCTCGATCAGCCATCGGCGACGATCGTCGTTCGCACCGACAAAAGTCCGTTGTATCTGCCGCAGTTTTCGTATCAAAAACCGAACATCGCGATCGATCCGTTTTTCGATCATGAGTCGACATCAAAAAAGCTCCAAGCTCTCGCACCGCTGTTCCAGGTAAATTATCCGGAGACGGATCGGTTGATCAATAAGCTCTTGGAAGCGTCGGATTTCCAGACGAGTTTCTCCGTTCTCTCGACGATCCATAATCACCTGAGCGGAACTTTTCTAGGCGATCTTTTCAATCTCGAGGGCCCGGCCGCGAGATTCGCGAATTTCGTTTCGATCGTAAAAGGGCGACACGGTTTGAAGGCCGAAAGACTCGACGAGGTCTTTCAGCATCGCGATCGTTTGAATGATCTCGTCCGCCGTCGTGGCTTCGTCACCAACCCCGAACACAGGTTCTTTTTCGCATTGCTGCTGAATGTGGATTCGCGGGATCGAATTCTGTCTCTGGTGAAATCGAGGTTTCCCGATGCCGATCCGATCGAGAAGATCCTCGACTGGACATACGACCTTGCGCAGACGCGCGTCGTCGGAGTAAATACCCCGAACGCTCTCGGCATCGAAGGCTTCGATGATGTCGATCTTTCGATCGTCGAACATCTGCTGCGAGGAAAGTCCGAAAAGGAAACGCTCGATGCTCTGGTCAGTGAGTACGGAAATGAAAAGTCCGAAGGCTCTGATGCAAAGATACGAAGGATCCGCGGTTCGGTGGCCTTCAGTTCGCTTCTTGCGGAATGATTTGCCAGTCTAATTTCGTTGGCTTAGACTTACAGTTCGTGCCCTTGTAGCTCAACGGTTAGAGCAGCGGACTCATAATCCGTTGGTTGTAGGTTCGAATCCTACCGAGGGCACCAAGTTACGAGACAAGAGACAAGAGACAAGAGACAAGAGACACGGAGAATAACTTCTCTTGTCTCTTGTCTCTTGTCTAAATCTTGGTAGCGCCTAGGGGAGTTGAACCCCTCTTTCAAGGTTGAGAACCTCGCGTCCTAACCGATAGACGAAGGCGCCATATTGGCCGGCGATTAGTTTACCGTTGTTCCCCGCGATTCGGCAACCCACCTCTTCATTACCGAATTAATAATTACGGAATTACCCAATTAAAAGCAGGAAACGCGCGACCTCCCGAGATATTTGGGTTTATATTTTTCACTTCCAGCGCATAGAATTTGTTTGATGAAATTTCAGTTTCTTATTCTTCTGTCGGTTTTGTTTTCTTTCGCCTGTAACCCGCGCGAATCTGCCACGCCAAATCGACCGATCTCATCGGATGCGACAAACGAAGTTAAAGTTTCGATCGCGGATTCCGATCCCGCCGAACCCGCGATCGCCGCCGACGTCGATGGAAATATTTACGTCGCTTACGTCGAACACGCCGCCGATAAAAGTGCAGATCTCTATATTCAAAAGTTTGATTCGAAACTGAAGTCGATCGGCGAACCAGTCCGCGTAAATCCCGAATCCGGGATCGTAAAATCGTGGGCCGGAGATCCGCCGACGGTGACAAGCGCTCCGGACAAATCACTATTCATCGGATGGACCGCCCGCTCCGGCGACGGAACGAATTACGTCGTCTCGGTTTCGCACGACGGTGGAACGACCTTTTCAGCACCGACGAAGATCAACGACGACATCGCGCCGGCGTCGCACGGGATGCACTCGCTCGCGATCGGGAACGACGGAACGATTTACGCGGCGTGGCTCGACGAAAGAAATATTCATAAAGATCACGAGATGGCTTCAAAGAATTCGGCGGAGGACGAAGGATTTCATTTCGTAAAGATCGATCACAAAGGTCCCGCATCAGAGCATGCACCCGAGCCGAACAGCGAAGTCTTCTTTGCGTACTCGAAGGACGGAGGAAAATCGTTTTCGAAAAATCAGAAGCTCTCGACCGATGTATGTCCGTGCTGCAAAACCGCCGTCACGACTGATGAGACAAGACGCGTTTATGTGAGTTGGCGTCAGGTGCTCGAAGGCGATCATCGCCATATCGCAGTCGCGTCTTCGACGAACGGCGGCGAAACATTCTTGCCGCGAACGATCGTCAGCGACGACAAATGGCAACTCGCCGCATGTCCGGTGTCCGGTGCGGCGATAAAAGCGACCGCTTCGGAGCTGGATGTTCTTTGGTACACGGCGGGAGTCGGAGGACAAGCGGGATATTACACCGCGAAGTCGACTGACGGCGGTGCGAATTTTGGCCCAAGAATTTTTGTAAGCGGTGACGCGGCGAGTGGAACGCCGATACTCTTAGGTTCGACTCTCGTTTATCAGGGAGCGGACAATCGCACGGTTATCGCGATCGGCGCCGACTCCGCGACGAAATCTACGATCGATGCGGCGAACAATCCGTCGGCAGTTTCTGTGAGCGGCGTGACTTATATCGCTTTTGTTAGAAAAGAAAATAAGACTCGCTCTGTCTGGATCGCTAAACGTTAAATGAAAATCGTGCTCGTGATTTTTCTTGCTTGCGTCCTTCTCGGTTGTAATCTCCGGCCGTCGATTCGAGGCAATGAAGGTTCTCTCCAAACGAAAGCTGAAGCCGCGGAAGAAGTAATTCCATCAGATCAAGCGGTCGATTTCGAAGGCGTTAGTTTTCACTATGATCCGCGCGTTTTCGGGGATGTGAAGAAAGAGATTGTCCCCGAACATAAGCTTGAGCGGCCAGACAACAAGCCCGACAACGTGGTGCCGGAAGGTGTGGAGTTCGAGTTTGAATTTGGCCGGGAGCACGGCACGAAAGCTCGGATTGCGATCTATCCGCTTGATAAATTCGATGACGCGTATGCGATCAGTCCGGAAATGGCCCAGTACATTAACGATGAAATTACCGGGCTTCGGAGAGTTTTGAAAAACCCGTCGTCGAGACTGAAAGGTCAGATTCCGCACCTTGAGCTCGGGGATGGATCTGACGATTTTTACGTTAAGGTTCGCGGTTTCGATTTTCCAGGTGGCCGTGGAATTATTTTCATAACGCACTGGAGTATCGAGGCTGAATTATTGAGCAACCGAAATCTGGTTTATCGATATGAAGGGATCACGGCGGACGGGAAGTTCTACGTCACCGCTGAAACGCCGGTCAGCGTTGCGTTCCTGCCGGATGAAATGCCGACGGCGTTTGAGGGATACACCTATGAAAATCTCTTCGAGGAAAATTCGAATTCGAAAGATACAGAGGCGAGAATTGAGAAGTATCGGAACAGCATCACGACTCGACTCGAGAAACTCAACTCTAGCGACTACAGTCCCAGTCTCGAAAAATTCGAGGAAATTATTTCGAGTTTAAGGATCAACAAATGATTTTGAAGACGAGACACAACGTGGTCTTAACAAGTCGTTTGAGCGTAGCCACGCCGTTTAGGGCGTGGTAGCGATTTGCGAGCAACAAAGAGGGCGTTTTAACGTCCTTGCCGATGTTGAGAACTGGAGAAACGACGTTGAAACGCCGCCGAGATTTATTGAGAGATTCGGAACCACGCCCTAAACGGCGTGGCTACGCTAAAACGATTCGTCGCATATCACCGCCGAGATTAGCCTGCAAAGATTCGTCGCACTTTAACTTGCGACGTTGGGCGACGCGAAACGATTGGTCGCATTTAGCGATCAGACTCCGCTCTAAACATTAAACCTAAAATTCACGATATCGCCTTCCTGCATCACATACTCTTTCCCTTCCAACCGCACGACTCCTTTCTCTTTCGCCGCATTCATATTTCCGGCTTGAATGAGAGCATCGTATGAGACGATCTCGGCCCGGATAAATCCGCGTTCGATGTCGGTGTGAATTTCTCCCGCTGCCTGCGGAGCTTTTGTTCCGATCGGGATCGTCCATGCACGGACTTCTTTTTCACCAGCTGTCAGAAACGACATCAGACCGAGCATGTGATACGCGGCCTTGATCAACTGATCGACACCCGATGACGTGACGCCGTGGCCTTCGAGATATTCTGCACGCTCCGCCGCGTCGAGCGCGACCAATTCGGCTTCGAGCTTTGCGCAGATGATGACGACGTCTGCGTTCTCGGCTGCAGCATGTTTCTTAACTGCCACGACATGCGGATTCGAATCCGGATCGGCGAGTGATTCTTCATCGACGTTCGCCGCGTAGATCGTCGGTTTCGTCGAAAGAAAAAACCAGCCTTTCACGATCGCACGTTCGTCGTCGGTCAGATCCGCTGCACGAGCGGGACGTCCTTCTTCCAACACCGGCTGCACTTTGTCGAGAAGTTCGATCTCCCGCTTCGCGTCTTTGTCGCCGGACTTCGCTCCGCGCCCCGCTTTGTCGCGACGCTTTTCTGCCGATGCGAGATCGGCGAGTGCGAGCTCGATCTGGATCGTCTCGATGTCGCGGATCGGATCGACGGATCCTTCCACGTGGATAATATTTTCGTCTTCAAAACACCGAACGACCTGGATCACCGCGTCCGTCTGACGAATGTTGGCGAGAAACTGATTGCCTAGTCCTTCACCTTTCGAAGCACCTCGAACGAGACCGGCGATATCGAGAAACTCGACCGTCGCCGGGATGACCTTCTGCGCCTTGTTCATTGTTTCGAGAACATAAAGGCGATCATCAGGAACGGGAACGACTCCGACATTCGGCTCGATCGTCGCGAACGGATAGTTCGCGGCAAGCGCAGCTTCCTGTGCCGTTAGAGCATTAAACAAAGTAGATTTTCCAACGTTAGGCAGTCCAACAATTCCAGCTTGCAGCATATAAGTAAAAAAATTCGGTCCCGGCCATGAAGCCGCGAACCGAATATTCTACCGTTCTAGTTGGAATTAGCCTAGCGCCGAATACTCCGTGGCCATCCGAATCGAGGGCGCGACCGGCGATCGTCGCACCTGCTGGCGTAGCAGCGAGTGAAATTGGCCTCAAGCATGACGCCCGTTAAAAATCGAGAACCGCACGTAGCTCTTATCGGTCAAGAGATGAAGCGGCTAAATACGTATCCGAATCCGCCGAGGACGAGACCGAACGCGATCATGAACCAGAGAAGCTTCAAATTGCGTCGTCCGGTCACGACCATCGTACCGCCGGTGAGCAAGGTCGAGACGCCCATCAGTAGGACGGCGATCAGGATACCGTAAACCAAAGTACCGTTCGGCGTGTTGCGCGCGCTTTCGCCGTAATGGCCCGGGCGGTCAACCACGCGAGTTGAGTGGCTGATGCCGTTGATGACGAGGGTCATTATCGTGATCAGCACTAGTCCGAGAAACGATAGGATACCGCCCAACATGCGAATGGTCTTTTCATCCTGAAGCGGTTTGCCGCACTGCGGGCATCTTCGCTCTTCGGTTACCTCTTTGTAATCGCAACCGAAACAATTTTTGAAAACTGCTGTTGTCATCATGAACTCCTAATTTATTCCAGGATCCTCGTCTCGTTTGATCACTAGATCTCATCGTGCGCAAAAGACGGCGAGCACGCGGCTCGCCGTCTTACGTTCAATCCGGTGTTAGAACTCCAGAATGTAACGTCCACCGTCTGTCATCGGGTAGTCCGAAGCAATACCGAAATTGTGACTCGAGACCTGGCCGTCGCGTGTCCGGCGGATCCACCACTGGCCATCGCGATAAACCGCTAGATCTGTTCGTCCGTCGCCGTCGAAATCGCCGGGCTGCGGTTCATCAAAAGCCGTACCGAACTTCTGGAACTGAGTCGGAACCTCATCGAGCGGAAGCTGCGAGTTGCTGTCGAGCGAAAACCAGTAACCGCTGAACGTCGGACCTTGCGAGGCAGGAGCGTTCCGACGAAAAACCGCGATGTCGGTTTTGCCGTCGCCGCCGAAATCGACAGCCACGGGCGCATCGCCGGTATCATTTCCAAAAAGACGGCTGACTACCTGATTCGAACCGCTTCGTAATATGTACCACCTAAGCGATCCGTTTTCGGCCCGCAGGACAACAAGATCCGTCTTGCCATCGCCGTCATAATCGCCGGCCATCAGCCGATCGTTCGCGAGGCCGAACTGCGCTCCCACGTAATGACCGTCGCTGCTTCGAAGTATGTGCCACGTTCTGGTATTCGATCCTTCGTCCTTGCGTACCACTGCTATGTCCGCGATACCATCACCGTCATAATCGCCGACGATCGGCTCGTCGAATTCGAGGCCAAACTGTACCACCTTGATAATCTGCCCGTCCTTGTTTGAGATCCACCAAACTGATGAACCGTTCTCCCGCCGAACAGCTACCATGTCTGAAATACCGTCGCCGTCGTAGTCAGCCATCAGCATCTTGTCGAACTGTTTGCCGAACGTTTGCGTCCCAAAGTAATTGAACGACGGCGAGTTTCTATATCGAGCGGTCCACCACTGCATTCCTCCTGGCGTAAGACGGTTCACGACGAGATCCGCTCCGCCGTTGTTGTGATCCAGATTGGCGTCATAGCGAAACCTCGCTTTGTTCCAATTCATTTCAAAGCTTCCGTCCTGGCCCATCCAGGAATCGACCGAAATATAGATGAGCTCTCCTGCGGTGGCCCTGAAGGTGATCCTGCTTGTGTCCTGGCCCACACCCATCGCCACGTTGTAGTTGTGATTTTCGATGACCCGCTGCGGAAATTCTCCGAGATCTCCGTTACAAAATCCGACGGTCATCCTGTATGCCGATAGTACCGGATCGATGGTCGTCTCGGTTCCGTAAAAAGAGAACGTGTAGCTTCCGCTCGCCGGCACCTGCCATTTGTACCAGACGGTTTTCTCTGCCGGAGAGCCGGCCTCGTCCGGAAAAGAGTGACTCGGCTCGCATGATTGAACGGTCGCTCCGCTTATCGATCCAAAGATCTGACCCGCGGTCGTCGATGCGAGCGATGTTGCATTGCCCCAGTTATCATTCTGCGGAGCGGCTGATACGAGTTGTGTAAGCGACACGAGAAGCGTCGCAAGGATGATGGATTTGATCGTGTTTTTCATTTTCTTATCTCCTGTTATTTTTATTTGCGACCGCCTCGATGCGTTCGCTATGAGATGAGAATATTCCAGGCCGGCGTGTCAGCGCCCCACCCATTCGATAGAAATGAAGAGCAGGCTAACTGATGACGTGACAGCAGTTAACACTTGAACTTCGAGCTAGATGAAATTTTCAATGAGCGGAATGGGTGGGCTGTGGGCGGGAAAGTATCAAAGGAAAAGAGGTAGTCTCCGCTACCTAAAGCGAGCGGCAATTTAAACGGGGCATTTTATCTCGCATCGAAAATCGAAGAGGCCGCCCCTTTTTCGGGACAGCCTCTTCTCTTTCCGATCGATCGCCGACTTCCTAGTTTGGAACCGCCGGAGCATTCGTGTTTGCAGTTACCGGTAGGTCGCCGGTCGCGCCCCAGTGCTCGATTCGGACTGTGCCACTCCCGCTGTTTCGGACATACCAGTTACCCGTCGATGGACGGAAAACTGCAAAGTCGAAGATGCCGTCGCCGTCATAGTCGCCCGTGGCCGGAATATCTTCCTCTGAACCGAATTGGAACGCGTGTTGCTGGTTATCCGAGCTGCGGAGCACCCACCAGGTTCCGGTCGACGGACGATAGATCGCGGGATCGAGAAGTCCGTCGCCGTCGTAATCACCCTGTACCGGTTTGTCGCCCGGAATTCCGAACGCAACGATTCGAATGTGATCCGGTACGTTGAACGAGCTGCGTTCGAAAATGTACCAGACACCGGTCGATGGTCGATACACAGCTATGTCGGCGAACCTGTCGGGCGAATAGTTTCCGGGGACCGGAATGTCACCAGCCAATCCGAACTTAAGCGTGATGTGGGGAAGGTTATCCTCCGGCCGTACGTACGCGTACCACATACCGGTCGATGGACGAAAGACCGTGTAGTTCATATTGATACCGCCGCTGAATGCCTCGGCCGTCGGAATGTCACCGGCCGTGCCCCAGAGAACTGACTGGGCGGTGCAGCATCCCAACTGGCTGTACCAGGTCCCGGTTGATGGACGGAAAACGGTCGACTCGCCGTTTCGAAACGCGAGAGGTATAGCGACCGGCATGTCCCCATCCGCACCGAAATGGCGGATGATGTTCTTG
This sequence comes from Acidobacteriota bacterium, assembly GCA_003223025.1. Taxonomy (GTDB): domain Bacteria; phylum Acidobacteriota; class Blastocatellia; order Pyrinomonadales; family Pyrinomonadaceae; genus OLB17. The sequence continues at coordinate 144,688 of QHXR01000008.1, read as the reverse complement.
GTAGAACCTCGCGTGTACCAATCACCAGTCGACGGACGATAGACCGTAAGGTCCGTTATTCCGTCTCCGTCCTGGTCTAAAGCCTGGACCGGAAACGCGGGGCTGATATCCAGCTGAAACGATCCGCTGACCGACGGAGCACCGTCAACGGACGATCCGTCGACTGCGATGTAATAGGTTTCTCCCCCCGTGGCCGTCAAAAGCGCACGACTCTTTACATTAGCCGGGAAAGAAATATCGTCGCCAAGGGCTTGGACCGACAGCGAGTTCACCGCCGAACCTATGTAGACACCGAGCAGCGTGTTGAGGTTCGAGCTCGTTCTGCTTGTTGAGATCGACATGACACGGGACATCGGCGCGGTCCATTTGAACCAGACGGATTTGCCGCCCGGATTTTGAGCGTGCTGCGGTTCGCCGGTCTCTTTCGTTGCTTCGACATTATTACCCGCCACCGTGATCCGGATTCCGCTCAGCACTTGGGCATTCCCAAAATTGTCATTAGCCGGCTGGGCGTAGGCACCGGTCACAGTTACGGCGAAAGCGACGACGACGAAGGAGATGGATTTGAATATTAAGCTGACAAGGGTTCGATTTTTCATTTTGATGCTCCTCTAAATTTTTTTTTCAGACGGTAGAGACCGCCGATGGTTCAAAGTTAGCGCCGAACGCCATACGCTAGCCCCGCCTATTTGGGTAGAAAACTTAGCCCTATAAATAGAGCAATAATAGGAGTTACGATAGATGACGGAATGAAGCCGAACGTCGGAGGATCGAAATGGGTGGTTTTTGGACGGGATATGTTTAGTGCTTTGAGAGGACGAGAGAAGAGAAAAAGAGAAAGGCTCGTCTTGTGAGATCCTTCTGCCGGCAAGGCGACAAGAACGGATAAGAAACCCGGTCTCCCCGTCTCTTTCTTAGCTCACAAGCCGATCGCGCATTGCTATCGCAACCGCCTCGGACTTTGAATGGACTTGGAGCTTGTCGTAGATATTTCGGACATGGAACTTGATCGTGTTGTAAGAAATGTTGAGCTTCTCCGACGCGGTTACGTAGTTGTGTCCTTCGACCAGCAGCTTTAGAAGACGCGTCTCGTGCGGCGTCAGATCGTAATCGACTTTCTCCGGCGGCCGCACTTCGCGAAAGAGTTTGATCACACGGGCGGCAACTTCCGGTGACATCGGGGCTCCGCCGTCGACCGCCTCGCGGACGCACTTAAGCAGTTCCGCCGGCTCGGTCTGCTTCAATAGATATCCGCTCGCACCGGCACAAAGAGCGTCGAAGATCTTCTCGTTGTCGTCATAAACGGTGAGAACGAGAATGATCAGATCGGGATATTGATCCTTTAAGATCCTGATGCCTTCGATACCCGATATTCCCGGCAATCCTATGTCACTGAGGATCACGTCCGGCTGATCGTGCTTGACGCGCGCGATGCACTCTTCCATCGAGCGAAACGATCCAACGCACGTGAAACCGGGCGTGAAGTTTACAAGTGTCGAGAGCCCTTCGCGCAGATCGCGTTGGTCCTCGACGATCATCGTTCGGATCACCCGACCGGTAGCATCTGTCATTAGTTCTTTGATCGCAATCATTACTATTCTCCATTTAGAGAATAGCGATCCGGTGCGATATCTCCCCCGCCTATTTGGGTAGTTAAATAATCAAAAAATGCCGTCACGCTCCATTTCGAGAAAAGCCGAGCGGTATGTTCAAAGCGATAGCGGTCCCGCGGCCCGGTTGCGAGCGAATGTCGCACGTTCCGCCGAGCTCGATGGCCCGACGACGGATACTTACAAGACCGTTCCCGCCCATATCCGGCCGGAAATCGTCACTCAAAACGACGTCCGGATCAAAACCGATGCCGTCATCGCGGACCGTTAGCAAAAGCGAATCGCCACCGACCGAGAAATCAGTCGAGACTTTGGTGCATTGGGAATACTTTACCGCGTTGTTGATCGACTCTTTGAAGATGGCAAAAACTTCGCGGCGGATATTTGCACCAAGCTCGATCGAGCCATCCATTTCCGGAGCGTCAAACTCAAACCCCATTCCCCGCCCGGAAAGCACATCAGAACCGAAGCGGCGCATACGCTGGACAAGATCGTTCAGATAATCTTTCTGCGGATTGATCGCCCAGACAATGTCGCTCATAACAGCGACCAACTCTTTCGAAACATCCTTGATGCGTTCGAGCGGAGTCGAAACATTCTCGGCATTGATGCTCATCGCCTGACCCCGCGCCACTTCGGACAAGACGGCAATTTGAGTTAGCGAAGATCCGATATCGTCATGGAGATCGGTGGCGATGCGACTACGCACCCGCTGGAGCTCGAGCATGCGCTCCTCGCGTGCTTTTCGAATCTGCTCTTCAGCCCGGAGTCGCTTCGTGATGTCGCGTGCAATACCTGTGAAGTATCGTTTGCCGTCGAGCTCGAACTCGCCGAATGATAGCTCGAGCGGAACTTCCACCCCGTCTTTTCGAAGGCCGGGAAGCGCAACTCCATTCCATCCTATATTTCGCGCCGAAGTTTGCACGTATCGAGCGAGCCCGGCATCGTGCGATCCGCGCATCCTCTCGGGCATTAATGAAGTTAGTTTCTTACCGACGACTTCCTCGGGTGCGTACCCGAAGACGCGCTCGACCGCATCGTTTACAAAAACGATCGTGCTATCTTCCTCGATCGTGATGATCGCATCCGATGCGGTTTCGGCCAGCGTGCGAAATCGGGATTCGCTCTCGATCGACTTCGCAAGCGCTTCCCCGACCTGTCGGGTTTTCGCTACTCGATAACGATCGAGAGCGAAGACGCTGCCGCCGACAAAAAGAAAGGCGAGAACGAGAAACCACCATCTCTGCCAGATCGGCGGAGCAATCGAGAACGCAACTTCCGAAGGCTGTTCGCTGACGCTACCATCCGCGGTGACCGAGCGGACGGCAAACTTGTACGATCCGGGAGCGAGATCGAATGAGACCGATGACGTATCGTTTGGTGCGGACCATTCCTGATCGCCGAGTCGATACTGGTATCGCGGTATCTCGCCCAACCCGAGCCCGAGCGAAAAGTAGCTGATCTCAATTCGATTTTGTCCGGCATCGAGATCGATGCCCGCAAGCTCTGTCTCGCCGAGATCCGAGATCGGTTGGGCTGTGCCGTTTACGATGAACGAATCGATGAACGTCGCCGGAACTGGCGTCGCGACTGACCCTGACGGCTTGAGTCGCACTATCGAATTCGCTGCTACAAACCAGATGTCGCCGCTCGCATCTTCACGACACCGATAGACGTAATTTCCGGGCAGCCCGTCGCGTTCGCTGAAGAGTTTGACGCTTCCGGTCTCGGGATCAATTCGGTTAAGTCCCCGTCCGGTACCGACATAGATCATTCCGAAGTCGTCCTCAGCGAGACAGTTTGCCTGGTTCGAATGAAGACCGCTGCCTGTCGAGATGTTGGTAAATTTAGGCGATTCGGAGTCCGGATCGTCGACGCGGAAGACGCCCCTGCTCCGGGTTGCTATCCAGAAACGTCCGTTACGGTCGGAATGAAAATCGGAGATGTATCCTTCGGGTATTCCATCCGCCGCGTCGAATTTACGGAATTCCCCGTTCCTGAATCGGCCAAGTCCGCCGAAATAAAACCCGAGCCAAACGTTTCCGGTTCGATCTTCGCCAAACGAAATTGCTCCACCGTTGGCTTCCGAGATCCCCGGCATATTCGAGACGGGGGTTATCTTGTCGGTCTTCGCGTCCCACCGAAGGAGAGAAATTTTGCCCAGTGACGTGATCCAAATATCGCCGCGCGAATCTTCGAAAATATTGTAGACGGCGCGTAAGGGAATCCCGTCTCCATCGCTGTAGATCCTTCTTGGCGAAGTCGTCTTCAGATCCGTGACATCGTTCGTGGCGGGATAGCGGTACAGTCCCTGCCCGGTCGGGATCCACCACTCGCCGCTTTTGCTTTGTAGATCGAGAAATGTCTCGCTCCACAATCTCGGAGCGAGCCCGAGCGGCGTGATGGACCGGAGGCGTCCGTCGATCAAAGTCTCGACTTTAGTGCCGGCTCCGACGGCGATGATTTGATCCTGGCGATCGATGAAAAGCGCACTTATGGTCGTCGCATCTTCACGGGCGAAGATCGACATATTACTCGCCGAGCCTCCGTTTACGATCGGACCCTTGTCAACCTCGACAAAAGCGGCGTTGCCCAATCCCGCCTGCGGGAGGTATTCAAAAAGCGCTCCACCGGACGTGACGTAGAGGATTCCCGAAGGCGACTGCGCCAACGCGTTCGTAAATGAGTTGTGCGGTAGTCCATCTTTCTTGGTTAGAGTCTTGAGCAGGACCGGCATTTCGGGTCCCGGACCGTAGACGCGGATACCAAGATCGTGTCCGCCGGAATCAATCCAGACATTTCCGTCCCGATCTTCGAATATCGAATTACTCCCGATATCCGCGATCGTTGCGATCCTGCCATCCGGGTCAATTCCGTAAACGCCGGTGGCCGATGCTATCCACAGAAATCCGCGCGAGTCCTCGAACAGCTGGTTGACGGTTAGGATTTGACCGTCCCAAGCCGGAAACCCTACTCGTTCAAACTGTCGTTCAACACCTTCTCCGATGAGCCGGAAAAGTCCGTTATTTGTTCCCGCATAGACGATGCCGTCGCGATGCTGGGCCAGAGAATTGACTGCGGCCGACGATCGGACCACTTGATCTGAGGGCGGAATGAAAGTCCGGAAGAGCGGAGCGTCGGAGGACGATTCGAGGCTCCCCGAAACGACATCCCATCTGACAGCTTTTCCGTGGCTATTCATTAACGACACTCCGCCGCTGGTCGCGATCAAGTAGTCACCGCTCTTCGTTTCGAGAAGATCGTTTACGCTCCGGTGCGGTAGTCCCTGCTCCTGCGTGTAACTTTTGAAACGATATCCATCGAATCGCGAGAGGCCGTCGCCCGTACAGAACCAGAGAAAGCCGCGCGAATCGTGGACGATCTTATTTACGTTATCCTGTGCAAGGCCGTCTGCGGCAGTGAATTTTTGAAACGGAAGAGTTTGTGCCGAGGCGGCGAAGGCGAGAAATAAAAATAGGAAGATAAGCGTCATCCCGGACCGGGAAAACGAGTTGCTTTCTGGCTGGCGCTCGGCGACGGCTTCGTTCACGAGTTATGGAATCAGTATGGGGGATGAACGTGTCAATAATAGGGCCAGAGCATTCAATGTCAAATTGTCTTCCGCTTGATACTTTGCGGGCAGCATTATTTGGGTTAACTTATTTTTCGAGAACGCTCGTTCTCGATCTATGCTCATTTCCCTTCTCTTGATCGCGATCGCCACGGCCGGAGGTTTTGCGCTTTCGTATCTTGTCGACGACGAAGCTCCGCTCATGTGGCGGTTCGCGGCGGGAAACATTATCGGGAGCTCGCTGTTCGGCACCGCGGTCTTCGTGCTTGCATTGATCGCCGGACTCAACACCGGAGCGATCGTCGGAGCCCTGCTTCTCGCTCTTCTACCGATCGTTCTTTTTTATCGTCGCGAATATCGTCGCAAGTTCGAACAGAACTGGTCGAGCGCGAAAGGAAAGCTTCAGGGTTTCAATTCTCAGAAGTTTTTGCGGTTCGCGTACTACGCATTCTTTTTTCTTCTCTTCTTCTTTTTCTTCGATCGGAGCATGCTCGAGTCGACGGCCGGGATCTTTACCGGCGGTTCGCAAAATCTGGGCGATCTTCCGTTTCATCTCGGGGCTATCTTTAGTTTCACCGAGGGAAACAATTTCCCGCCCGAGAATCCGTCATTTGCCGGTGCGAGGTTTTCATATCCTTTCATTGCCGATCTTTTGACTGCTTGCTCCGTGAAGATCGGGGCAAGCGTCCGCGACGCGATGTTCGTGCAGAATGTTGCGTGGGCGTTTTCGCTGCTGATAATTCTCGAGCGATTTGTTTTGAAGCTGACGCGCGATCGTCTCGCTTCCCGACTCGCTCCGTGGCTTCTATTTTTCAGCGGCGGTCTCGGGTTCCTCTGGTTCTTTAGCGACTACGCGGCGCAGACCAAAGGATTTTTTGATTTTCTCTCGCATCTTCCAAAGGATTACACGATCGGCGAAGGATTCCGCTGGGGCAACTCGATGGTCGTGCTCTTCATGACACAACGGAGTCTGTTGCTGGGAATGCCTTTGACGTTGATCGTGCTCGGATATCTGTGGAAGGTTTTCACGATGCATGATCCTGCCACACAGCACACCGAGAATTCTGGTTCGATCTCCGCGTCTCCGCGTCGCTCCTTCTCCCTAACTCCCTTTCTCCCCTTCTCCCTTTCTCCCCTTCTCGCAGGCTTGCTCGCCGGCTTGCTTCCGCTTATCCATCTTCACAGCCTCGCTGTACTTTTCGTCGTCGGCGTTTTTCTCTTCGTCTTGCGTCCCGAGAAATGGATGACGTGGGTCGTTTTCGCCGCAGGTGTCGCGGTGATCGCTTTGCCCGAACTGCTCTGGTCGATGTCCGGCAGCGCGAGCGAGACGTCGAAATTTTTCGAATGGCATTTCGGGTGGGATAAGGGCGATAAGAATTTTCTGTGGTTCTGGTTTACGAACACCGGATTTCTAATTCCATTGATCGCTGCCGGCTTGTATGTGATTTCAATTCCGCGAGAGGATGACCTCCCGCAAAGTCGCAAAGACGGAAAGACGCGCGAAGGCAAAGAGCCCGCGAAAAACACGAACCAACGCGAAAGAAATCAAGACGAGGTCTCACCGTTTACTATTCACCATTTTTCACCGCTTCTGTGGTTCTATCTGCCGTTCGCTTTTCTATTCGTCGTCTCAAACATCGCAAAGCTCGCACCGTGGGAGTGGGACAACATCAAGGTCTTGATATATTGGTTTGTCGGTTCGCTGCCGATCGTGACTTTGTTTCTCTCGCGGCTTTGGCATATGCGCAGGACATGGGCGAAGGCGATCGCGGCAGTCTGCTTTCTCGTTTTGATCGGCTCGGGCTCACTCGATGTTTGGCGAGCGGTTTCGGCTCAGATCAATTACAAAGTCTTTGACAAAGACGCGGTCGAGATCGCCCAACAGTTAAAAACGCGCGTCGGATCGAAAGCCTTGTTCCTCAATGCGCCGACATACAATTCGGCGGTCGTCCTTACGGGACGGCGATCGCTGATGCGATATACCGGACATCTCTCGTCGCACGGCATCGACTATGGCCAGCGCGAATCCGATGTGAAGAAAATATATCAAGGCGGTCCAGACGCGGCCGGTCTGCTCGAAAAATACGGGATCGAGTACGTTGTCATTTCGCCGGAAGAGAAAAATGCCGGAGGCGTGAACGAACAATTCTTCAGCAAGTTTCCGATCTCCGCCGAGTCGGGGCAGTATCGGGTTTATAAGATCAAGTGAAATTCCATTTTGGATTTTGGATTTTGGATTTTGGATTGAAGATTTGAATTTGGATCTTGGGTTTTGAATTTTGGATTGAAGATTTGAATTTGGATCTTGGGTTTTGGATTTTGGATTGAAGATTTGAATTTGGGTCTTGGGTTTGAAATTTCAAATTTCAAATTTCAAATTTGAAATGACGATGATGAGCGAGAAGGAAAGTACAATCGAAAAAAATTCGCCGGATCTCATGTGGTGGGCTAGCTGTGTTCTTATCACGGTCATCGCAACGCTGCTTCGCTTTGCACTGCTGCCGTTGAAAGTTCTCCATCACGATGAAGGCGTCAACGGATGGTTTCTTACGAATCTTTTCCGCGACGGCACATACAAGTACGACCCGGCGAACTACCACGGCCCGACGCTTTACTACATCTCACTCGGATTCGCGGAAGTATTCGGCCTGAACACATATTCGATCCGCGCCAGCGTCGCCGTCTGGGGCGTGCTGATCGTCGTGCTCGCATTTTTCCTGAGGCGTTACATCGGCAAGATCGGCAGTTTGTGCGCAGCGCTTTTTCTCGCGCTGTCGCCGGGCATGGTCTACATCTCACGGTACTTCATTCACGAGATGTTTTTCGTCTTCCTCAGTTTCGCCATCGTCATTTCGGTCGTGATGTTCATCGAGAAGCGCCGAGCCGGAATTTTTGCGATCGCCTGGGCGGCATTGATCCTGCTTGTTTGTTTTCTGCCTTCGACGCTGAAGCTGGCTACGGCACTCGGACGCGGGAACGAAACTTCTATATGGGCGTTCCGCGGCGCGTTCTTTATCGTCGAAGCACTGCTCGTCGGATTCGTCATCCGGATGTTGATGACGTGGAACGGAGGACGTGCCGTTTACGTTCTTCTCGCGGCGGCGTGCACGTCGCTCATGTTCGCGACGAAAGAGACGGCGTTCATAACGCTTGGCACGATGATCATTGCGTGCTTCAGCGTATGGATGTGGAGAAAGATCTTTAAAGTCGGGCAGATCGCGGATGGAGTCGAGATCGAGGATCCCGGCGAAGCTCTATCCGATGAAAAACTCACCGCGATCGATGACGAGAATCTGACGTGGAGCAATTTCCGCGACGCGCTCGGCAACGGGATCGATCTCCGATTGATCGTCCTCGCCTCGATCTCCGTTTTCTTATTTATCGCCGTGTTGTTTTTCTCGTCGTTCTTCACCCATATGGACGGCATCAAGTCCGCGATCGATGCCTACGCGCTCTGGACGAAAACCGGCAACAAGGACCACACGCAGAACGGCACGTGGGCTTACCTGCAGTGGGGCAAGGAGCTCGAGCTGCCGATATTGTTTCTGTCTACGATTGGACTTCTGATCGCGTTCGTAAAAGCACGGCACCGGTTCGCGATGTTCGCGTCACTCTGGGCGTTCGGACTGTTCGCGGCCTACTCGATCATTCCGTACAAGACACCGTGGCTGGCGATAAGCTTCTTGCTGCCGATGTGTATCGCGGCCGGATACGCGATCAACGAGATGATCGGAGCGAAAAATATTTCGGTGAAACTCGTTGGTGGCTTGTTCGCATTAATCGCGACCGCGGTGCTCGCCTATCAAACTTACGATCTGAATTTCGTCCACTACGACAACGAGGACAAGGCGTATGTCTACGCACATACCAATCGCGAGTTTCTCGATCTGATGAAGCAGATCGAATACTACGCGGAGAAGAGCGGCAAAGGACAAGACGCGAAGATCGACATCGTCTCTCCGGACTACTGGCCGATGGTCTGGTACCTGCGCGATTACAAGCAAGCGAATTTTCATGGCCACATCGTCGATTCGACCGATGCGGAAATGATCGTCGCAAAGAAAAACGAGCAGGACGACGACGTCATTAAAAGGTACTCCGCAAAGTACGACTACATCGCCAGTTATGCTCTGAGACCGGGTGTCGATCTCGTGCTGCTTGTGCGGAAAGATCTTGCGGAGGACGGGAAAGAGGTTTATCAGATCGAAGATTCGAAGTAGTTATGCATCTAAGGAAAAACTGCTTCTTTCTTGTCGCCAAAGGCGACGAACATTAAAGCCTGGGGTGAGCGAGCCGGGCGAGCGTAACCCTAGGTAAGATAAGCAACTATGCGACCCTGAAGGGGTCGAACAATCCGATCATTGTTCGACCCCTTCAGGGTCGCATCCATTTGGCCGCTTCAACCTAGGGTTTCGGGCCTTCGGCCTTCAACCCTAGGCTTTAATGTTCGTCGCCTTTGGCGACAAGAAAATCTTCTCCAACGAGAATATATTTCTAGATTCTAATCTTCCCGATCTTCTCCGGCTTTTTTTCATCGGCGGGTTTTAAATACGGGGCGTTGTCGTGATCGCGCTTTGCGGATTCGCCAGACGAGTGCCACTTCATCCATTCGCCGGGCGCATCGAAAGTTTCGCCGCCGTGCTGCGTGATCCTTGAGCGGATCCGACACATCACCGGAGTGTTTATTCCGACACCCGAAATCACAGCCTGGCCTTTCGTCAGTGCGGGCAACTCGGCGAGCATCGCTCGTCCGGCACCTTCGACCGATTGCGCAACCGTCTGCTGATCTATCGGATTCACGATCCTCATGATGATCTGCGTCATGCACTGCGAGAGCACGTCCTGATCGAGCTTGCCCGGACGCTGCGTGATGAGTCCGATCCCAACTCCGAACTTTCGCCCCTCGCTGAGGATCTGCTTCAGAACATTTGTCGAAACGACATTCGCACCCGACGGTGCGAAGCGATGAGCTTCTTCGAGCAGAGTGAACACCGGATAGTTTAAAAAGTTCTCGCCCGTCGTCGCTTCGCCACGTGTCGTCAAAACGCGAGCTTTGTTTGCACGCCGGAGCAGCGTGCCGACAATAACCTGCTGTTCATGCTGCTCGATGTCTGAGAGATCGAGGATCGTGCAGCGTCCCGGCCGAAACATGTCCTGCAGCGGGATGTGTTCATTCGCAGAGAAAATTCCGCCGGGTTTATCGAACCGAGCATCGAGCCGCCAGAGCAGTCCCTGTATCGAAGAGACATTGCCACCGTCGCCGGCATTCGCGTCGTCTTTCCCGTATTGCTGTTTCTGCACCGCGTCGCGGAGATCAAAATAACTGTATAAATAGTCGGGCTTGCCTTCGGCCTTCAGCAGATCTTTCAAACTTCGATATGCCTGCCCAAGAAAATGCAGCATCTTATCCGATGTCCCTTCGGGCAGAAGATATTTAATATCGGCTTCGGTCAGCGTCGAGAACCGAACCTTAATGCTTTTCGGATTGAATATTTTTACTTCGGGTTTGTAACCGTCGTCACCGAAAAACTGATCGTCGCCCTGGATCGATTGCATCGTGTGATACTCGCCGTGCGGATCGACGATCACGACCGCGGCACGATTCCACGATTGCATCAGCTCTTCCACGATCACGCCCGCGGTGTAAGACTTTCCCGATCCGGTCGACGCGAGGATCGCGAGATGAGTCGAAACGACGTCGCGTACCGACAATACGATCGGAACGGCGCCCGGTTCGCGCGTCAGCAGACTTCCGATATGCGCCGAGCCTTGCAGTCCGACACGCCGCGGACTGAGCATCTCGGACAAAGTCTCGCTCGATGCAAGATAGATCGGATCGCCGGGTTGCGGCGGGATGCGGGGATTGACGAAGTCGTTGAGCTTGCGGCTGAAGTAACCGATCGTCTCGACAGTGATCTCGTAGATCTCGATGCCGTCTCCGTCGAGACCGATCAGTGCCGAGACCGACGATGGCGGCGTATTCGGATCGGCAAGAAATGCGTCGGGAAGATTGCGAACGAGCTTGCGCGTGTTGATCGTTCCTACGATCCGGCGCGACTCGTCGCCGACCTGAGTTTCGTAATACACAAACTCACCGATCCGCGCCCGGCTGTTGTCGCGCGTGATGAAAAGATATTCGTGCGGAAGAAGGCCGGGGCCTTTTACGGTACCAGTGAGAATGTCGCTCATGGGTTTCTAGTTCTAGTTTCTAGTTTCTGAGTTTCTAGTTTCATGAGTTCTTCGGCTCGGTTTTGATCTTTGGTCTTTCGCTTTCGCTTTCGCTTTCGCTTTCGCTTTGGCTTTGGCTTTCAACTTTCAAATTTCAAATTTCAAATTTCAGAAAACTAGAAACCAGAAACTCAGAAACTAGGAACTTCTTCTAGGCTCGTCCAACAGCTTGTCCTCGATCATCGCCAATTCCTTTTGAAGATTCGCTTCCATCGTAACCGCGACCTCGCCGTGCTCGATCTGGATCGCCTGCTCTTCCGGATCGTTGTCTAGCTCGATCCGTTCATCGCGGTTCACGCGGTTAAGTTGTTCGATGATCTCATCACGACGTCGTATCAGTTGTTCACGCGAAGGTTCGCTCATAGTTCTCCTCTGTTGAATGATTTGCGTCGATTATATCAACGCTGAACCCGGAAACATGAATCGGTCTGTCAGCAATTAGTCTCGCTTCGTCACAAGCCGTTTGGTCAAAGTACGGTGAGGTGGTAAATAATACGCTCATGGAAAACCTCCCGGTCAAGCGAACGCGACTGGTAAAATGGCTGGCGATCTGGGGCGTGTGGACGCTTTTCGGCCTGTTCTTCACTACGCAGGTCGCTCTTCAGAGTCAGCTCTGGAAAACCCAGGTACCGTTCTGGCAAATATTGTCGTGGCAGCTTGTGTCCGGTTATGTCTGGTTCGCTCTCAGTCCGCTGATCCTTTTTCTAACAAATAAGTTTCCCTTCGAAGCTGATCGTTGGAAAATCTCGCTTCCGGTGCACCTCGTCGCTGCGGTAGTGGTCGCACTGTTTCAGCAATCGATCGATGCGTTTCTCCTGACGCGCCTCGGCTATCCACCCGGTCGCGAGTTTAAGAGCTTTGCCGAAGCTTATCAGTATTTTGTTTTCGTCAATCTGCATCTCAGCATCCTCATCTATCTCGGCGTCGTCGGGATAAAATCCGCGTACAGCTATTACCAGAAATATCGCGAGCGCGAGCTGCAGGCTTCGAAGCTGGAGGCGAGACTCGCACAGTCGCGACTTCAGGTTCTAAAGATGCAGCTTCATCCGCACTTTCTTTTCAACACTCTAAACGCGATCTCGGAGCTGATCTACAAGGATCGCGAGTCGGCGGATCGGATGCTGACGGATCTCAGCGATTTGCTCCGCATGTCGTTCGAGAATCTCGAAGTTCAGGAGATCCCGTTAAAGCAAGAGCTCGAGTTTCTCAGAAAATATCTGGAGATCGAGCAGATGCGATTCCACGATCGTCTAACGGTCGACATGAACATCGCTCCGGAAACGCTCGACGCGAGCGTGCCGAACATGATCCTGCAGCCGCTTGTCGAGAACGCGATCAAACACGGGATCGCACCGCGTGTTAGTGGCGGGAGGATCGACATCAACGCCATCCGTAGCAATGGACATCTCGCGATCACGGTTTTCGATGACGGTCTCGGAGTTCCGTTCGGCGACATTGAGCACGTGGTCGACGGTGTCGGTCTTTCGAATACTCGCCGGAGATTGAAGCATCTGTATGGCGATGGACATCGCTTCGATCTGAAAAATCTCGAGAGCGGCGGCGTTGGTGTTAGTTTGGAAATTCCGTTTAAGACGGCTGAAGAAGACCTCGTCGTAAGGGAGATATAGGACCGATGGGACAGATAGGACCTATTATTCCAACCAGGCTATCGGTCGCATCGGTCCCATACGTCGCATCTCGGTTTTCACAATGACGATCCGCACACTCATCATCGACGACGAACCGCTCGCACGCGATCGCATCAAACGATTACTGCGAGACGAAGACGGCGTGCAGATTATCGGCGAATGCGGGAACGGCTCGGACGCGGTGAAGTCGATCACGGACATGAATCCCGATCTCGTTTTCCTCGACATCCAGATGCCGGGAAAGAATGGATTCGAGGTCATCAAATCTCTTAATTCAAAAAAGCTTCCCACAATAATTTTCGTCACGGCGTACGATCAGTACGCACTCCAGGCATTCGACGTCCACGCGCTCGACTACTTACTAAAGCCTTTCAATCGCGAGCGAATCAAGAAGGCCGTTTCACGCGCGCGCGAACACATGGAGCATCGGCGTATCGGCAATCTCGACGAACGCCTCAATTCGCTGATCGCCGATCTTCGGGGAGAAAAGAAATATCTCGATCGCCTCGTCGTGAAGTCGGTCGGCCGCGTTTTCTTTCTCAAATCCGACGAGATCGATTGGATCGAAGCCGCGGGTAATTACGTCAAACTTCACGTCGGCCGCGAGTCGCACATGATCCGGGAAACGATGAACGGAATCGAGGCGAAACTCGATCCCGAAAAATTCCTCCGTATCCATCGATCGACGGTAGTCAACATCGATCGCATCAAGGAACTCCATCCAATGTTCAGCGGCGACTACGCCGTCATCCTCCGCAACGGCACCGAGCTGGCACTGAGTCGAAACTATCGCGAGCGATTCACGGAGTTGTTCGAGAATCAGAATTGAACCTCACCGCCGAGACGCTGAGACGCCGAGCAATAACCTGAACGACATCAGATTTCGAACCTACATCTTCATGCCGCAAAATGTAGTTTCTCTGCTCCGCGTCTTCGCGTCTCGGCGGTGAAGATCTTTTCCTACCTTTCATCCCAACTGACTGCACTTCATCACAAAACAGGGACGGATTTGCGTCAACCTGACTAGGATTACGATACGGTCATGTACTTGCAACCCCCGGAGAGTTTAATGTCACGCACGCTGAAATTTAATATCCTCGCCTTTTTTGCTTTCGGAATAATTTTCGTCTTTGGGAACTACGTCATCGTCATCGGTCAGACGACAAAGGCGGTGCTTGTCGCGCTCAACAAGGCGGATAGCACGCTCGCGATCATCGATCCCGTGACAATGAAAGTGCTTGGCAAAGTTCCGACCGGCGATAGCCCGCACGAGGTCGTCCTCTCCGCCGACGGAAAGACGGCGTTTGTCGCGAACTACGGTGCGAAAACTCCCGGCAGCTCGATCTCGCTCATCGACACCGCGAGCTTAAAAGAGATCCGGCGCTTCGATGTCACACCGCTGATGCGGCCGCACGGCTTGCTTGTCATCGGCGGAAAACTTTATTTCACCGCCGAAGTAAATCGCGTCATCGCTCGTTATGATCCGGCCGCGAACAAGATCGATTGGCTGATGGGAACCGGACAGAACGGCTCGCACATGGTTGTGGGCACCGGTGATCAAAAGCGCTTTTATACATCGAACATCGGATCGGATTCTGTGACGTCATTCGAATTTGCGAACGTCCCGCCGGCAGGATCCAAGGTCACGCATATCGCGATCGGGAAACAACCAGAGGCGATCGATCTTTCGCCCGATGGTAAAGAGATCTGGGCCGGACTGAATGTCGAAGGCGCGATCGACGTCGTCGACACCGCGACAAATAAATTCAAAGAAAAAATAAATATCGGCGGACGCCCGTATCGCGTTCGATTCACACCCGACGGAAAATTCGTCGTGAACTCGATGATCGCGACGAAAGAGCTGCTCGTCATCGATGCGGCGACGAAAAAGGAAGTGAAACGAATCAAGCTCGACAGCGTCCCGCTCGGGATCGTATTTTCGGCTGATGGAAAGACAGCATTCGTCTCCGTCGTCGAGCCGGATCTTATTTTGAAGATAAATCTCGAAACCGGCGAGATCCTCGGCCGCGTGGATAGCGGAAAGGAACCGGATGGAATCGCGGTGACTGGAATATGAAATAGAATCTCGCGTTTTTTGTGTCTTTTCCGTGTGGTTCCAATATTCCGAGGCAATTTCGTTTCGTGTTGCTTCGTGTGCGTTCGTCGTTACAGTTCTTCAGCTTCAAAGACTGGAACCACGAACGCACACGAAACGACACGAAATATGATCACAGACACGCACTAAATCTTATGAAACAATTCTTTTCCCTCTTACTCATTGTCTTCGTTCTCTCTTCCCCGCTCGCCGCTCAGAAGCGCAACGGATCTGCGGCTGCGGCCGCACCGAAATACGGCAACACTGATGGCGTCACGGCGGCGCAATTGAAAGATCATCTGACATTCATCGCGTCCGACGAATTAGAAGGCCGCGACACGCCGTCGCGTGGACTGGACATCGCTGCGATGTACATCGCACAACATCTCAAAGGGCTCGGCCTCACACCTGCCGGCGACGAAGGAACTTACTTTCAAAAAGTCCCGCTTCGCCGCGCAAAGGTCGACATAGAGAACACACGCTTAAATCTGAACGGCCAGACTTTCGCATACGGACAGGACTTTCTTACGAGTCTCGTGAATGCAAACGTCAGCGGCGCGGCGGTTGTGTTTGCGGGAAACGGATGGGTGATCAAATCCAAAAACGTTAACCCGTATCAAGGGATCGATGTTAAAGACAAGGTCGTCGTAGTTGTGAACAATTTGCCGAAGGGCGTGACGGGCGCGGATCTGAAAGGCCCGATCGGCGGCGACTGGATGTCGCCCGCTTATTACGCTCAGACGAACGGAGCGAAGGCCGTCATCAACTTCGCGACATTTAGCACTCTCGTCAATTGGGAAGGCACCCGTTGGAATCAGTCCGACAAAGGCGGCGTCGAATTCGGCGAGAATGCATCGACGATAAAAATTCCGGTAATAACCGTCTCGCCGCGAGCGATCGCTTCGTTGTTCCAAGGTGAAAAATTCAGCGCGGCAAATCTTTTTAATAAGTCGATGGCCGGCGATCCGATCGAGTCCTTCGATCTCAAACCCACTAAACGCGTCAACGCAACTGTCGCCGTCAAGACGGAGAATATTCACACGCAAAATGTCGTCGGAATTCTCGAAGGATCCGATCCGGTTTTGAAAAATGAGTATGTCGCGGTCGGTGCGCATTACGATCACGTCGGGATGAATCCTTTCGCCGCCGGTGAAGACAAGATCTGGAACGGAGCGGATGACGACGGCTCAGGAACTGTCGCCGTTCTCTCGATCGCCGAGGCGATGGCGAAGGGAGCTCGCCCAAAGCGTTCGATGCTCTTCATTTGGCACGCGGGCGAAGAAAAAGGTTTGTGGGGCAGCGAATACTTCGCCGATCATCCGACGGTTCCGATCACATCGATCATCACTGAGCTCAACATCGACATGATCGGACGCTATCAGAATCCCGGTGATGAGAATGTGCAGAACAAACAGCTTCCAAAGCAAGGCGAGATCTTTCTCATCGGATCGCGGATGATGAGCACGGAGCTCGGTGAGTTGAGCGACGGCGTTAATAAAAACTTTCTCAATCTGAGTTTCAATTTCAAGTACGACGACCCGAACGATCCCGAGCAGTTTTTCTATCGTTCAGATCACTTCAACTACGCGAAGAAAGGCGTGCCGATCATCTTCTACATGGACGGCAGTCACGCGGATTATCACCAGGTCACCGACTCGATCGAGAAGATAAATTTTGAATCGATGGAGAAGGTCACGCGAACGATTCTCGCAACGGGTTGGGAGCTTGCGAATCGTCCGACACGTCCGAAGGTCGACAAACCGCTGCCGGCTTCCGTTATTAGTAATTGATTCAGAAGAGGTTTTACAGGGATGAAGGGGATTAAAGAGATGAAGAATTTTGCGATTTTAGAAAATCCCTTTCACCCCCTTCATCCCTGTAGTTATGTCTTCTTGGCCGTGGCATTACTCGTTTCTAATGTCGTGGCTATCGATTCGGGAAAGACCCTTGAACGAACGGTCGTGAAATTGGCGGACGGAATTTACACCATCCGTCACAAGGACGCACCCGATACATTCCCCCAGGGCAACACGACGGTCATCATCGGAGACCGTGAAGTTCTTGTCGTGGATTCCTGCTACCTGCCGTCATCGGCCCGTGAGGACATCGCCGAGATACGCCGTTGGACTAGCAAGCCCGTCCGCTATCTCGTGAACACTCACTGGCATTTCGATCACACGATGGGAAACGGCACGTACTGGGATGCTTTTCCCGGCCTGACGATTGTTGCCCACACAGAAACCGCTCGGCAAAGCTCGGGTTACAACCCGGGCTGGTTCGAGCGGTTTCCGAAACGCGGCGATCGCTTGAAACAAATTCTCGAAGCCGGAAAAGACGGCAACGGAAAAGTTCTAACCGAAGGCGAGCGAAAGGAATATCAGGACGCGATCGCGGGAATCGCTCCGGTGCAGGAAGAGTTCAAGTCGGTCGTCGATCGCGCGCCGAATCTCACATTCGACTCGGAGATGCGCATCGATCTCGGAAATCGTGAAGTCCGGATCATGCATCTTGGCCGCGGAAACACCGCCGGTGACGCGATCATATTTCTTCCGAAAGAAAAAATTCTTATGACGGGCGACCTCGTCGTTCATCCCGTGCCGTACATGTTCGGAGGTTATCCGAAAGATTTTGGCGCGACGCTTCGCAAGCTCGATCAATTGAATTTCGAAACGATGATCCCCGGTCACGGCGAAGTGATGCGAAACGAAAAAGCTCGCTCGTATGTTCGATTGCTGATCGATTTTTGCGAAGCTGTAACCGAGCACGTCAGCAATGAAACTCATCGTCTAGGCGCCGGAGCGGCGAATCTTCCGGCGGTTCGCGAAGCAGTGATGAAAAATATCGACGTCGCTTCGTGGCGGCGCAAGTTCGCTGGCGAAAGCAAGGACGAGCAGGACGCATTCGACACGACGTTCGCGGCGATGATCACCGCGGCTCATGGTGAGATAAGCGGAAGATAGTGAAGGAATGAAGTTGGGTTTCGTATGATGACGGCGACTGTCAGAACCGCGAGCGGTAGCGACCGGGTTTCCCCTCGCAGGAGAGGAAACTGTGAACTACGCAAAAACCTCGAGGTCAGATATCGCCGTCGGGTGACCCGGTCGCTACCGCTCGCGGTTCTAACTGTCACGACGCGAAGCTTCCTCGTAATCTTCTTAGTTGTATCCGCACTGAACGCGCAAACCAATACGGCATCGACCGCAAACATGGTGCGGATTCCAGCTGCAACATATGAGATGGGAACGGATCCGACCGACTTTCCGACGCTGATGGAAAAGTTCGGTGTGAAGCGAGCGGAGTTATTTGCTGAAGAAGCTCCAAAACATCGCGTGACGATCCGCCCTTTTTATCTCGACCGCACGGAGGTCACGAACGGACAGTTCAAGCTTTTTATCGAGCGGCATACGGAATGGCAGAAGGAGAAGATACCGGCCGAGTATCACAACGGAAAATATTTACAGAATTGGAGCGGAACGGATTTTCCCATCGGCAAGGATAAGTACCCGGTCGTCTTTGTCAGTTGGTATGCAGCGAATGCGTTCTGCCGGGCGCAGGGCAAGCGACTTCCGACCGAAGCCGAGTGGGAATACGCAGCGCGCGGCGGACTGAAGGGTAAAGCATTTCCGTGGGGTGACGAAATGCCCGACAAGACGCGAGCAAATTTTAATGCGAGCGGATTAAAGGCGCCGACCGCCGTAGCGAGCT
This sequence comes from Acidobacteriota bacterium, assembly GCA_003223025.1. Classification (GTDB taxonomy): domain Bacteria; phylum Acidobacteriota; class Blastocatellia; order Pyrinomonadales; family Pyrinomonadaceae; genus OLB17. Next base: position 125,830 of record QHXR01000008.1, on the reverse strand, counting down.
ATCCTGCGAACGGATACGGACTCTTCGATATGGCTGGAAATGTTTGGGAGATTCTCGCGGACGAGTGGCAGAAGTATCCGGCGAAGGCCAACGCCGCGTCGGATTATCTCCAAGTCAAAACACGAAGAGCGTTACGTGGAGGAAGCTACGGCGGATCGCCGGTGAATTTACGCGTGGCCTATCGCGACAGTCATTCTCCGGAGAACGCGGTTGAGCATGTCGGCTTCCGTTGTTCGAAGAGTAGGTAGATGTCGAGTCATTAAAGTCTCGCGAATGCGGTTGAGCATGTCGGATTTCCTCGTGCGAGGAATAGGTAGACGTCGAGATCTTAAAAGCTCGCGAATGCGAGCGAAGGCATAAAGCCCCCGGGTGGAGCGAAGCGGAACCCGGGGTGATGAGGGTGACGGTGGAACAAGCTCGCGAATGCGAGCGACGGACGTCCGTCGGCGTCTTCGACGGCTCATCGCGCTATTGATCGACCCGCCCGGGTTCCGCTTCACTCCACCCGGGGCTTTATGCCTTCGCTCGCTTCGCGAGCTTTATGAAGTTCTGGATAACGGAGCCGTAGAAAATTTATGATCACACTCATTCTCAAGATCGCACTCGCAATCGCGCTTGCCGCGGTTTCCGCGTACTGTCAGACGACGGCGTTTGTGGGGGTCAACGTTATCCCGATGGATCGTGAACGTGTCCTGACGAATCAAACCGTGATCGTTCGCGACGGCGTCATCGCGGAGATCGGCGATGCGAAAAAGATCAAGATCCCGAAGGATGCGACGCGTGTCGATGGAACGGGAAAGTATTTGATGCCCGGCCTCGTCGATATGCACACGCACTTGCTGTCCGATGAAGACGAGTTTCCCGACTCCATCGCCGACGACGAGCTACGCGTCATGGTCGCGAATGGTGTGACGACGGTGCGATTCATGATCGGGACGCCGGAGCTGCTCGCATTGCGAGCGCGTTCGGCGAAGGGTGAGATCGAGGCTCCGACGATCTATGTTGCGTCGCCGCACCTCACCGGACGCGAGCAAGGAAATGATTTTCTCGTCAACACACCAGAAGAAGGTCGCGAGGCCGTTAGAAGATCTAAAGCGGCGGGATACGATTTCATAAAGGTCACGACATTTATAAAGCCGGAGGTGTACGAAGCCGCCGTCGATGAAGCTGCGAAGATCGGCATCCGGGTCGTCGGTCACGCCGACAGTCGATTCGTGGGCGTCGAGCGTGCATGGAAAGCAAAGCAGCAGATCGAACATCTCGACGGATATATGGAGATGCTGCTTCGCGACGACTCACCGATCAAAGGATCAGTTTCCGATGTCTACATTTATAATCCCGACAATTGGAAGAGCCTCGATTACATTGATGAGAACAAGATCGCGGACGTCGCGCGGAAGACGGTTGCGTCGAATCCGTTCGTGGATCCCACACAACATTTCATGAAGAACTCGTTCGGTTTGGCGCGAAGTGAAGAATCGACCCGTGCTCAGCCAGACTTCAAATTTTATCCGGCAAAGACTCAACGACAGTGGTTGGATTTCTACAAACGCAATCGTTTTCTGAATACTGTTTCGCTAGAACAACGTGCGCGTTGGATCGCGCTTCGCGACAAACTGATAAAGTCGATCTACGACGCAGGTGGAAAGATCCTCGCGGGTTCGGACACGCCCGAGTTTCTTTTCTTGTATGGCTTTTCGGAACATCGCGAGCTAAAAGCGCTCGCGGATGCCGGACTTCCGAACTATGCGGTGCTTGCGGCCGGAACGCGAAATGCGCACGAGTTTTTTGGAACGATCGGACAGTCGGGCACGGTCGAAAAAGGAAAGCGCGCTGATCTCGTTCTCCTGAATGCGAACCCGCTTGAGAATATTTCCGCGACTGAGAATCGCGCCGGCGTGATGCTGAAAGGTAAGTGGCACTCGCAATCCGAGTTGAATTCCTGGCTCGATGAGAGCGCCGCGAATATCCACGGATCGCTCGAAGCCGGAGAGAAGAATGCCGCGGCTGAGATCGAAAAGCTCGGGGGCAAAGTCGAGCTCAATGCGAACCGCGAAGTCGTGAAGGTCGATCTGCACGGAGCTAAGATCACGGATGCAGATCTCAAACATCTCGAAAAATTCACCGAGCTCGAATCGCTCGACCTGCGGCTGACCGCAATCGGCGATGAAGGCATCGCTCATCTCGCCGGACTGAGATATTTGAAGTTCCTCAACGTCTTTCGAACGAACATGTCGGACACGGGTCTCGCGAATCTGCGCGGTATGATCGATCTGGAAACTCTGCTCATGGGCGGAACGAAAGTGACTGATGAAGGGTTGAAGAACATCGAGCGTTTGGGCAAGCTGAAAAAGATCAGCGTCTTTAGCACCGCGATTTCCGATGAAGGCTTGAAGTCGCTAGAGAAGCTGACGTCACTCGAAACTCTTTTGATCGGCGAATCGAAGATCACCGAATCCGGAGCGAAAGCGCTGCAGACAAAACTGCCGAAGCTCAAGTTCAACGAACCAACTTGATGAATCCGGAGCCCGAGAAATTGAAAACTATGAAAAGAATCGTCACGATTTTCGCGTTGTGTATAACCTTCGCGACGTTTGCCTCCGGTCAGAAGCCGACGGCGAAGTCCGGCTCCGCGGAAACCCAGATACGCGCCGTACTCGACATAACCGCTGTCGGTTGGAATACAGGAGATCTCTCGAAATACCTTTACGCATATGTACCCGAAGCGACCGAGATGCTCTCGACCGGACCGGCCGGCGGCGTCGAGGCGATCGAGAAAACAATGAAGGAGGGATTTTGGAAATCGGGACGACCGCTGCAGCAGCTTCGCTACGAGAATCTTGTCGTCCGCATGCTCGGTAAAGAAAATGCGCTTGTCACCGGTCAATACATTCTTTCGGGAGCTGACAAACCGGATCGCAAAGGTTGGTTCACAACCGTTTGGACAAAGACAAAATCCGGCTGGCGGATGATACACGACCATTCATGATCAAAACAATAATGAGATATATCGTAGCCGTATTGATACTTATGTTCGGATGTTCTTTCGTCGGCGCACAACCGGCCGCTGATAGAGAATCGGCTATCGCCGTAGTCAACCGGCTCTTCGCGGTCATGAAAGCAAAAGATGCCGAGCAAATCAGATCTGTTTTTTCGTCGGACGGACAACTCATCGCGATCGATAAACCGAAAGACGGCAAAGGAATCTCGAAGACTCGTGTGTTGACCGGCGACGCTTTTGCAACTTTGATCGCATCGAACAAAGGAGCTGACTACATCGAACACATGCCGTCACCCGAAGCTCGCGTCACCGGCGATCTCGCAGTCGTGTCCGGTCGCTACACGTTTCATCTCGGCGACAAGCTTTCGCATTGCGGTACGAACACGTTCAATCTTGTGCGCACCGAGACCGGATGGAAGATCGCGAATGCGGCGTCGACGCTCGAGTTTCAATGCGAGCGCGATTTGAAGGCGGTCTCAGTTCCTAATATCGCGGCTGATCCGAAAGATGTTTCGACGATCGATGGAATCATCAAAGCGTTTTACGAAACCATCTCCGGCCCGAAAGGACAGCCGCGTCAATGGGGCCGCGATCGGACGCTCTACATGCCGACGGTAAACTTCATCGGCATGAGCGAGCGTGACGGCAAGATCCGGGCCGGGATCATGACGCATCAGCAATATGTAAACGCGGTGAACGAATCGCTCACAAACGGAGGCTTTTATGAACGCGAGATCAATCGCGTGACCAAACGCTTCGGCAACGTCGCACACATATTCTCAACTTACGAATTTACCAGTGATGACAAAACGGAAAAGGGCCGGGGCGTGAACAGCATCGAGCTCTACTGGGACGGAACACGTTGGTGGATCGCATTTGCAAGTTGGGATGAAGAGCGTGCGGGCAATCCGATCTCAAAAGAATTTCTGTCATCCAAATAGTTCAACTAAACTCAAAATCTATGAAAACGCTTATCGCATCTCTTTTCGTTCTGATCCTCACGCTCGGTTGCTTTGCATCGGATATCAAGTCCGGTGACGAACTCGTCGCCGCGATGCACAAGAAGTACAGCAGCAAGTGGTACAAGACGCTCACGTTCGTGCAGAAGACGATCACTCACAAACCCGATGGTACGACCACATCCGAAACGTGGTACGAGGCGCTGAGTGCACCGGGAAAGCTCCGCATCGACTTTGATCCGCTCGACAAGCACGAGGGCATTCTCTTCGCCGACGGCCAGATCTATGTGTATCGCGGCGGCAAACCTGCGACCGGCCGGCCGTTCGTTCATCCGCTGCTCGTCCTTGGATTTGACGCGTACGTTCAGCCGGTCGAAACGACGCTCGCTCAGCTAAAAGGACTCGGTCTGGATATGAGCGTTTTTCATGAAGACACTTGGCAGGGTCAGCCCGCGTATGTCGTCGGTGCAAAGCAAGGCGATGTGACGACACCGCAATTTTGGGTGACGAAAAAGGATCTTCTTTTCGTACGACTCATACAGCTCGGCGGACGCGATAAGAAGTCGATTCAGGAAACCCAATTCAACAAGTACGTAAAAGCGAAAGGCGGATGGGTCGCGGCCGAAGTGCTGTTCTTCGTCGACGGCAAACCGACGACGAGTGAAGAGTACAGCGAGATACAGGCCGGTATGCCGCTCGATGCGAACCTTTGGAATCCGGAAAGTTGGATGACGATGGATCGGAATTATTTTAAGAAGAAATGATTTTTTTGCCGCGGACGGCGCGGATCAGAAAGATTTATTTGACAGGGATGAAGGGGATGAAGGGATTGCAGATAGAGATGATCCTTTGTATCCCCTTCATCCATTTTAAAAATCTTCGGCAACCGGCGAATGGCGGATGCGACTGGAACGCGGGCGTCCCCGCCTGCAACGCCGTGGCTTCCGCGGCGTCAAACTTCGCAGATTCGACATCGCGCGACCCTTTTCGTGCTTAGCACTCATGCAGTGGGGGACGCCTGCGTACCGGTCGCATCCGCCGTCTGAAAACCTAAGGCGCTCGCCGAAATCAAAACGCATGAAAATAACAACAAGACTTTCACTCACCGCGCTACTGATCTTCGCATTCGGTCTCGTACCTTTCGCGCAAAAACCTGTCACGGCAGTTGGGACGAATGTTTTGAAGAAAGAGCTTCAGATGAAGCTCGACGAATGGCATAAGGCTGCGAAGTTTCCCGGGGCGACGCTCGGCGTTGTACTCGCGAATGGCGAATCGTTCGGACTCGCCGTCGGCTATTCAGACCGCGATGCGAAAACTCCGATGAAGGCGGATGATCGAATGCTCGCGGGAAGCGTCGGAAAAACATTCGCGGCCGCGACTGCGCTCCAACTCGTCAAGGAAGGAAAGATCGGACTAGATGACAAGATCGAAAAATATCTGGGTAAAGAAGTTTGGTTTGCTCGTCTGCCGAACGCAAAAGACATAACCGTTCGTCAATTAATGAATCACACGAGCGGTCTGGTGCGGTACGAATTCAAAGACGAGTTCACGAAATATCTAACCGAGCATCCGATGAAAGTCTGGACGCCGGAAGAACGGCTTGCATACCTTTTCGACGAGAAACCCGCCTTTGAAGCGGGCAAGGGCTGGGATTATTCGGACACGAATTACATCGTGCTCGGTATGATCATCGAGAAGGTCACCGGTCGCAAGTTTTACGACGAAGCAAATCGTCGGGTGATCAAGCCGCTCAAATTAAAAGATACGATCCCGCAGGAAGGCCCCGTGATGAAAGGGGTCATCCAAGGCTACGCAGGCGAGGGCAATCCGTTCGGCGGAAAGGACGCGATGATCGAGAACGGAAAGTTCGTCATCAATCCGCAGCTCGAATGGACCGGCGGCGGCTACGCTTCAACATCGCACGAGCTTGCCCGCTGGGCGAAGATGATCTTTGAAGGAAAAGCCTACGACGCGTCGCTGCTGCCTCAAGTCCTCGACGGCATTGCGGCGCCGATGCTCGGGAAAGAAACGAAGTACGGACTCTGTGTCATCATCCGGAAGACCCAAGCCGGAACATCGTATGGTCACAGCGGATTCTTTCCGGGATATATGACCGACATGATGTACTTCCCCGAGCATAAATTCGCAGTCGCGGTTCAGGTCAACTCAAGCGTTTCAAAAGATCTGGGCAAACCGCTCGGGCGTGTGCTTGCTGATATGGCTATGGTCATCGCTGCGCAGCATACAACGAAAAGCCTCGCTCCCTAGTGGGCAGAGCGAGGCTTCCAGTTAAGAGGCTGACTCTCGTCGGGCTTACCTCGACTCGCCGAGGCGGCGAGCTACGGCATCTATCGCTAAGCTTCGAAGTAGCCGGTAACGCCTTCGTATATCCAACCGCCGCTACCGTTACCGAGCTCAGAGAAATTGCTCGTGTAGTAGTGTTTTTGAATGGTCGGGTTGTAGTAGCGATACAAGGTCGGTGCACTTCCGTTCGGACCCCAACGCAGATAGCCTGCGATCTTTTCAAAGGTATATCCGTTCGCGCCGTTGCCTAACTCGCCCCAGTTCATCGTGAAGATATAATCGTTCAACGACGGGTTGAAGTAACGGTAAAGAGGTCCTAGCGTATAGTTGTCTGGGTTTGGGGCAGCGTAACCTTCGGCTTCCTGCCATAAGTATCCATTGGCTCCGCCTCCCAACTCGTTCCAGCCAAATACGTAAAGATTCGAGTCGGTCGAGAAGTTTTTGTAGCGGTAGAACGGCATCAAAGCAGCTCCGTAATACCACGGGCCTGTGTACAAAAGAGAATTAGGAGAGCCGGCTCCCACGTTCGATAACTTGTAGTACGATGCGTTCGCCGTGATAAATTCCTCTGCATAACGGGTCGTTAGTACCCAGGTATTGAAAGAAATAGCATTCGCAAGAGCCCCTGCAACGTGAGGAGCCGACATCGATGTTCCTGATTTGACCGCGAACCCGTTGTTAAGTCCCAGCGAAGTTACGTTTGAGCCAGGTGCAAAGACGTCCACTGTCGTACCAATGTTCGAAAGCGAATCACGCTGATCGTTAATGTCGGAGTTGCCTACGACAATGGCTTCTCGGACGCGCGAGGGCGAATGAAGGCTCGCGTCGTTCCCATTATTACCTGCGGCAATAACAACGATCATACCGCTCGAAATCAGTCCTCGGACGGCATCGTCGAGGGCGACATTGATGGGACCGTCGAAACTCATGTTTGCGACCTTACGAGTCACATTCGCACTGTTAATTTTTACCCAGTTAATACCGGCGATAACGGCCGAGGCGTTACTCTGCGAACCAGCACATCCGAAAACCTTAACCGGAATGATAAAGGCTTTCTTAGCAACACCGTAAGTATTCGAAGCAACTATACCCGCCACATGGGTTCCGTGGCCGTCGCAGTCGGTGTTCGGTCCGCCGTAGAAATTGGGTCCGGGTAATAGTCGGCTGTATCCGTATATTGGGTGGAGAAACTCGTAGTGGCTCTGAACCCCTGAGTCCAGCATGTACACTGAGACGCCAGCAGCCTCGTTGTCGTAGGTATACGTAGTGGAAAGCGGCAGGTCGCGCTGATCGATGCGATCCAGGGACCACGGAGCGTTCGTTTGGGTCGTTGATTGAAGAGCCATTTGGCTGTCTTCGGTCATGTAGCCGATCAAAGGGTCTTCAACCAGCGTCATGGCCGCCTTGGTTCTCATGTTGATAGAAAATCCTTTGAAGACGCTGTCATAAACGAAACCAACGGTTCCGCCGTACTGTGCGGCAAGACTCTGAGCAGCCGCATTAACGTCGGCCGTGTTTTGGTCTGCGAGATAAACGATATAGTTGCCAGGGACTGGGCTTTCGGTTGTGTAAAACTTGCCTTGACCGAACAAAGTTACGGCAACGACAAGTGAAAGTAGAAGAGCACGGACTGCGTGCATGAGAGTGGTTTTGGTCACGGATCTGTCCTCCAATTGGGATTCTGAAAGGAAAGAATGGGTTAGTGAACCCTTACATTTGTATTGTATCTTTCGACCTAATTCTACATCGTTCAAACCATTGTGCAATAGGGAGGAGGTGGCTGCAGCAAGGATTTATATACCACCGCCAACGTCGCGATCAGCTCGTCCAGACAAGAAATAGGATCTGATCAGCAGGAGAACAAAATGGCTCAAGCAAGAAAAGAACAGGTGAATGCCGCTGCAGGCGAATCATCCGGCCATTCAAGTTTCATGCGTGGGAGCAGCCCGAATATTTCGTGACTGCCATGCGGTGTGGTTTTTCGCACTGATATGTAAGAACGGTATACGGGGGATGAGAGGCGTTCGGTTCTCCGAGCGAGCCCCCGCTCTTTGGCCCTTGCAATTATTTACCCGGAGAATACAATTACCTCACCCTTATCCTCCGGAGAAAACAAATGAAAAACTTTCTGCTTTCAGTCTGTGTGCTGATCTCTGTCTTGACCCCGGCCTTCGCCATCGATATGACCGGCGAGATCGACGCAGCGACGGCGAAGGTCCTGCCGAAGGTCATCGAATGGCGGCGTCACATTCATCAGTATCCGGAGCTGTCGAATCGCGAAACAAATACTGCGAAGTTCGTTGAGGATCATCTGCGAAAGCTCGGGATCGAAGTTCGCACCGGCGTTGCGAAAACCGGTGTGATCGGAATCCTCAAAGGAGCACAACCCGGACCTGTCATCGGACTTCGCGCGGATATGGACGCGCTTCCGGTTACAGAACGAAACTCGCTTCCGTTCGCCTCGAAAGTGACCTCGGAATTCAACGGACAGAAAGTCGGTGTGATGCACGCGTGCGGTCACGACTCGCACGTCGCGATGCTGATGGGTACGGCCGAGATCCTGAGCTCGATGAAAGACAAGATCAAAGGAACAGTCGTTTTTATTTTCCAGCCGGCCGAAGAAGGTGCACCGGAGGGCGAAGAAGGCGGGGCTCCGCTGATGATCAAAGAAGGCGTGATGACGTCGCCAAAGATCGACGCGGTATTTGGCATCCACATAAACTCGCAAACCGAGGTCGGAAAGATCAAATACAAATCAGGCGCGGCGATGGCGTCGAGCGATTGGTTTTCGATCAAAGTAAAAGGCAAGCAGACGCACGGATCGCAGCCTTGGTTTGGCATCGACCCGATCGCCGCGGCGACGCAGATCTACACCGGTCTGCAGATGATCGTCGCCCGTGAATCGGAGCTCACTAAAGCACCGGTCGTCATCGGTGTTCGTGAAAATATTATCCCGGAAGAAATGACGATGTCAGGAACGATCAGAACGCTCGACGCTGCGATGCGAAAGGACGTCCACGAGAAGATCAGACTGACCGCGACGAAGATCGCCGAGAGTATGGGTGCGACTGCCGAAGTTTCGATCGCAACCAAAACGCTCGTCACTTACAACACGCCTGACCTCGTAAAGAGAATGCTGCCTTCGCTCGAAAAAGCGGCGGGAAAAGAAAACGTGACCGAGAATGAATGGACGACCGGGGCGGAAGACTTTTCATTCTTCGGAGAGAAGGCACCTTCGTTCTTTTTCTTTGTCGGTGGAATGAAAAAAGGGCAGGATCCGAAGACCGCTGCCGCTCATCACACTCCTGATTTCATGATCGACGACAGTCGGCTCGATGTCGGGATCAAGGCTTTCGCAAATATTGTTTTTGACTACTAGCGGATAGTGTACGGTGGAACGAACGGACGACTAGGACAGGTGGGACGAATGGGACAAATAAATTTGTGCCGTGTACTGGTCCCATATGTCCCATCCGTCCTCTAACCTCTCAGTCCTGAATATGCGCTTCGACGAACCAGAGTTGTTTGTCGATCTCGCGCGAGATCTCCGTGAAGATATCGGCCGTGTCTTGATCGCCAAGCTCGGCCGCTTCATCGATTCCCTTTCGAATTACTTTTCCAAAATCAGCGAGGGCCGTCGACAAAGCATCGACGTGCGATGCTCCATCCGTGATCTCGTGCGGATACTCGCTCAGACTCGAATTCTGCGCGGCGAGTCTGACGGTTCCCATCGCGGTTCCACCGAGCGTTGTTATCCGTTCGGCGATGAGGTCCACGTGAGCTTCGACCGCGGTTGCGATCGAATCGAACAACTCATGAAGCGCGATAAAGCTCATGCCTTTCACGTTCCAGTGCGCTTGCTTTGTCTGTGACTTGAGATCGCTGGCGTCGGCGAGTCTGCTGTTCAGAATCGCGATCAATTTTTCGCGTGCGTCTTTAGGAAGATCTATCTTTGTATTATGAAGTGCCATTTTTCCTCCGGTGAAGAGCTATTCTCTGTCGTTAGAAAAAGGCAGTCAAGGCGACGTTTTTGAAACGGTGAAACCTAGCGGTCGATGTTGCCCGGATTGATCGATGTCGGACTCGTAAGATCTTTCGATGTATTGGGGCGAGTCGAATTATTGGTAAGAATGGTCCCCGTTCCCCGAAACAAGGGCGTGAAGATCCAGTTCGAATGCCGCTCGATGCCGTAATAGGCGATCACGGATTTGCTTCGGCTCTGACTCGCAACACCGATGAAAGGCTGATTGTCCGTCGTCACGTCAAAGTCGTCGTCTTCGACGTTTTCGTCTTCGGTACCTGTGTTGAGATTTACGAGAAGCTGGACCGAGTAGCGATCCAGCATTCGCCCGCCAATATCATTCTCACCCCTCGTGTTATTCGGAAGAAGGCCGTTGTTGAAACTTTGAACACGCTTTGCAAATTCCCCGATAATTTTCGGATCCGGTTTGATAAGACGCCACTTTCCATCTTCGCTGAGCGGATCGGTCGCGGCAGACGGACGCAGTATCATCCGCTTCTTTGTTCCCTGCGGAAGCCCCTCGAGAAGCTCGTCCATCGAGTCCGGGAGTTTCGATCCGTTATGTGCGAGGACATATTCGCGAATCGCATCAGCGATCTCTTCACCGCGCCGGATCGATTCGAGTTCCCTCTCGCGCTGGATTTCCTGCTGAATGGACGGGGCGGCTGCCATCAGCAGAATCGCAAACACCGCCATCATTCCCATGATCGCAATGAGCGTAAATCCACTTTCGCCGTTTGGCTGTTTACGGTTTTCCGTCGCCGTCGTCATCGTCGTCCTGATCTTTCTTATCGGTCTGCTGCCGGTTTGCATTCGGCGGAACATAACGCGGGATGTTGTCCGGGATCCCCGGAATACTCTGACCGGGTTGGGCCTGGAAGTTTGTTGGCGGATTATACGGAACGTATGTTTCGCCACCTTGCATCGGCGGTCGCACGGTCGATCCGGTCGCGGTTCCCGGAGCCGGACGATAGAGCGCCAGCTTGTGTTTGAAACCGAGACTGACATCCTCGAATACCGTTTCATCTGCGGAGATGCTCGTCAGGCGGAATCGTCCGCCGACGACATCGTTGAGTCGTGCACTTAACGGAGTCTGCCGTCCCTGTTCCATGAAGTACGCCGTGTCGTTATTGCTTCGCTTGCGTGCGATCATGCCGATGTACTGGAACTGCGGTTTCGGCGGAGCCTGAACCGACAACACCATCGACTGAGAATATTTTTTGCCGTCGCTTGTCTGTATGATGACCTGCCGCGGACCTTCGACGGCGATGAGGCCTGCCGGGACCGTAGCAACAACTTTTTGCTCATTCACAAACGTCGTCGGAACCATCGTCTGGCTGATATAGACCTTTGCGTCCGGAAGCATGCGTTCGCCGGATATCTCGACTCTGAACTCTCGCGATCCAGCATACACACTGCCGGGATTTACAGACGTGATAAAGATATCAGGTGTCGGTGCCGGTGTCGGTGGAACCGGTGTCTTGATCGGCGGCGGCGGACATGGATTCGATGCCGGTCCGCACGGCGGCGGCGGCTCGTAAAAAGCAAATATGTTTCGTCCCGGATCGGGGCCGGAGACCGAGCCGTTGTAAACGACCGGCGTCGTCGCATACGCAAAATTCTGCTCGCTCTGCGACGGGATGACCTTATCGACCGGTTCGATCGGAACCGTCGCCGATGGAGCGGGAGTCGGAGATACCGATACCGTAACTTTTGGACTTTTCGAAAAGATGCTGCCACCGAACGCAAAGAACAATGAGCCAAGCGACAACACGCCGAGCACGAGGGCGGCGATTATCTTGTTCCTTTCGGTCGGAGATTTACCTGCAAACGGATTCATCACTTAATAATTACTGCTGCTGATCAGTGGGCTCGGGCATCGCCGGGATTGCGTTCGGGCGGCGGAAGTACGCCGCCATTTCAAGTCTTAAACTTACAAGATCTCCGTGCGACTTCCCTTTATTTCGGGACGACGGTTGCGATCCCGACGCCGGATTGTTCGGATCGATAGCTCCCTGAAATCCGGACGGAAGTCCGCCGCCCTTACCCGGATTAACTTGAGGTGCGGCTTGCGCGACCTCTGAATTCTGCGGGCGATCACTATCGCGCTGCGTGTCCGAAGGCTGAAGCTCAACCGCGCTCACGACCACAAAATCGCTTCCCGTTTCGATGTCCCGGATAAAACGTCGAATGCCCTGATACGTGCCCTCGACGGTCATCGACACATAAACGCCGGGGAACAAACTTCTAAACTTCGCACGCCCTTTTTCTTGCTCAGATTCGACTCCTTTGCTCTGATCAGCCGTTTCGAGCGGAACATAGTCCGGGCCGCTCGTATTGACCAGACCATGGGCGGCGATTAGCCCGTTGATCCTCTGATAGAGCGATGTCCGGCCGGTGGCGGAAACCTGAAGATTATGTGATTCGAAATCGTCGACGCTCGACATCAGTCTTGCGACGTGTTCCTCGGTGCTGGTGATCCTGCCATACTTATCCTGAGCCGACGCAAGCTCGCGCTCGAGTTGGTCACGCTTTGCCCGGTTCTCCTCAAGCTCACGCTTCGCCGGAGCGACCATGAAGATGTAGATGAGTGCTACGAAAAATATGGCGACCATCGCAAACGCGACGGTTACAAGCTCGGGCGGTCCCCACATTCCTCGATAAACTTTTCGCGGGCGATTTGCCGGAACAATATCGATGTGCGGTTCTTTATCGATGACGATCGTTTCGTCCTGAGTGAGAAGCACCGTGCGATCGGGCTCATCGATGACGACGGCCGGATCGCGAGTCTCGCCGTACTCGTTGACAAGAATTTGGGACTCTTTTTCCTCGGGAAGATTCTGCTGATCGAGAGGTTCCTGTTCGTTCATTACTGAGCACCTCCCTGATTAGCTTGGGCGACGTCGTTCGACGAGGGAGCGTATCCGTAGGCCGGCGTGTATATCAAATGCAATGTGTATTCGGTAAACGTGACGCGTTCGTTCTGCTGCCGATCCTGGCCGCGAAGCTCAGCCTGAAAAAGGCCCGAGCCGTTCATACTCGCGATCATCGACATCACGGCCGGATAATCGCGGCTGATCACGCCGAAATCCAGCTCGGCCTTTACACGATCGCCGTCCTTATAAACATTTTCGACCGAGATCCGGGACGCGCTAACGCTTCCGGGCAGGACCGCTTCGAGATCGGCGAAGAGCCGAGACCAGCCGAACGTCTTATTGGCGACGAGTTTGTGCGATGCGATGAGGAGATTCTGCTGATCCGGCGTGAGTTGCTGCTGCACTGCTTCGCCACGGCCTTTCAATGCCTTGACGTCGTCGTCCATCTGCTTTATCTGGCTCTTAGCCAGCTCATTCTCGGTCGCGATAGTGTTCAGCCGCGAAAAGCACAAAATACCGGCTGAGACGGCAATTGCCAGCAGCAAGAGCGATATCAGATACGGCGTGGTCCGGTTGCGAAACGGCCGCGTAGCTAGATTGAGTTTGGTGATCACAGGTCGTAAAGCCTAAAACTTGATTTTGTGGTCGATTTCCAGGGCGCGCGAAAATTAGCTTACCATGAAACGATTTTCTCTGTCTTTCACGGGCGATTTGATGCAAAAGTTGCAAAAAGAGTTACTCACGACGTGGAGCAAGTGTCGTATTTAATTCTACGTCCGAAAGATCGTGATACGCGCAAACCCGATTGCGGCCCTCTCGCTTCGCACGATATAGAGCCGAATCCGCCATTTCGACCAATTCGATGGGATCCGACGAATCGAACGGGAACGCTGATATCCCGATGCTGATCGTCACGTGATGAGTGTCCACGGGTTTTCCGGTCCGGATCACGCTGAAATTCTGCGCCTCGATGACGGATCGTATGCGCTCCGCCGCGACCATCGCCTGCGGAACTTCCGCATCGAGCAAAAACGCGGCAAACTCTTCGCCGCCAAACCGGGCGGCCGCATCGCCGCTCCGCATTATCCCGATGATCGATCCGCCGATCTCTTCCAACGTTTTGCTGCCGGTCAGATGTCCGTACGTGTCGTTCACGTTCTTGAAATGATCGACATCCATCATCAGCACACAGAACGGACGCTCTTCTGCTTTCGCACGCGCCGCCTCGCGTTTCAGCTCGGAGAAGAAAGAACGGCTCGACAATAATCCGGTCAGATCGTCGTGCGATATCAGGCGATGGATCTGACGCTGGTATTCGCGATCGATCTCGTCCAGGAGATCGAATCGTAGAATATGTTCGCCAAGTGTGATCTTGTCGCCGTTCTGCAGGACTTCTTCTGTAATTTTTTGCCCGTTTACCAGCGTGCCGTTTCGCGAACCGAAGTCCGTGAGAATGAAATCGATCTCGCCGGTTTCCGCATTCGGGACTTTATTGATCTTGGCGTGCCGTCGCGAAACCTGTATGTCGTTGATACGAACGTCCGCTCCGAGGGCACGGCCGAGGATAACCTCTTCGCGCTCGAGCGGTATCGGAACTGCGATCAGATCACCGCTTAGAAATACAAGCGCAGGCCGGAGATCGCGTTTCAGTCGTTCGGGTTTCATCATAACGAGGATGGGTGCGTACAGCGGGGCGTAGGAGCCGTATATAGAATATCGTAATCAGACTACAAATTTCCAGAAGTTTTTGGCGCGGATATAGCGAAAAACTGGCGTTCTTGTGTCGGCGTTTCCAGTATTTCGCGGTTAACAGATAACATTGAGACAGGTTGAAGATCCTCATTATCAAATTAGGCGCGATCGGTGACATCATCCACACGCTGCCGGTGCTCTCGGCGATCCGGTCCACGTTTCCGGACGCTGCGGTCTCGTGGGCGGCGGAACAAAGGTCTGCCGAGATACTCCGGGATAACCCGCTGATCGATAATCTGATCGAGGTCGACACGCGTTCGATGCGCGGCAGTCGGGCGGTCGAGAAGATCCTGACCGAGGGAACGAAGCAGATAAAGAACCTCCGACAGAACGATTTCGATATCGCTATCGACTTTCAAGGACTTCTGAAGTCGGGAATGATCGCGAAGCTCTCAGGCGCCAAGTCGCGGTGGGGATTCGCCCGACGCGACCTTCGCGAGCCAGCCGCACGAGTCTTTTATACCGACACCGCAAAGATACCGCCGATGACGCACGTAGCACGGCGAAGTCTCGCACTTGCCGGAGCTGCTCTCGGCGCGGACTTTACGGATGCTCCCATCGAGTTTCCGATCTTCGCAACCCAGGAACATGAGAACGAAGCGAACGAGATCGCGGCGGACGTCGGCCAGAACTTTGCGATCTTGAATCCGGCCGGCGGCTGGGTCACAAAACTTTGGAACGCGGGAAACTACGGAAAGTTAGCCGATCGGTTGTGGAGTGATCTCGGGATGCGGTCTATAGTCGTGTCGGGCCCAAATGAATCGCAGCTCGCCGCGAGCGTTGCGGCCGCGTCATCCTCCGGTAACGTGATGCTCGTCGAACCAAGCTTAAAAGGATTCTTCGAGCTCGCGAAACGAGCCAAGATCTACATCGGCGGAGACACCGGCCCGACGCACATCGCGATCGCCGCGGGAACGCCGGTCGTCGGGATCTACGGGCCGACCGAGTGGTGGAGAAACGGCAGCGTCAACGCCGATGATGTGTGCGTCGAGCGACTCGACATCGACTGTCGCGTCGATTGTCATCGCCGCACGTGCTCGAAATGGATCTGTATGGAAATTACGCCGGATGCAGTATTCGAAGCGGTCCGGACGCGTCTTTCCAGGATCCACGCAACTAGCGAGCAGGCCGTCGTGTCTAAAATATTGCGTTAGCCTCCGGCATTTGCGTTATAATCCTACAAACAAACGGAGCCGCCGGCGTTTTTGCCTCATAGACACTTTGTTCCTTATGAATTTTTGCGGGCTAAAATTCCTAGTTTTTGTAGGCCTTATCGGCGCTCTCTTCGTTTCGTCGCCGGCCCAGCCCGCTTCAAAGGCGAAGACCACACCGTTCATTGATGGTGAACACCTCGTTTACGAAGGCAAGCTCAGCAAGATCATCCAGGGCATTGCGATCGCCGATCTGAATTTCACGCTTCACAAAGATCCAAACTCCGACGACTTCGTCATAAAGGCCGAAGCCAAATCAAAAGGCTCGCTGCTGAAACTGTTCCGGTTCAGTTTCCTTCAGGAAGTTCAGAGCAGTATCGACTCCGACAATTTTCGAGCAGTTCGAACCGTAAAGCATGACGTTCAGAAAGAACGCGTGCGAAATAGCGAGGCGGTCTTCGATTACGGCGAGCGGCAAGTCACGTACGTCGAGACAGACCCTAACGCTCCGATGAAGCCGCCGCGCCGAATCGCTTCGGAAATCGATACGGTCAGCCACGATCTGATATCCGGACTCTACAGCCTGCGTCTGATGCCCCTTGCCGTTGGAAAGACTTTTCGAATGTCAGTCAGCGATTCGGGTCTTGTTTACGATATTCCCGTTCAAGTCACCGCCCGCGAAATGCAGAAGACGATCTTCGGAAAGCAATGGTGTTTTCGCGTCGAACCCAAGGTATTCGGCCCGGGCCGGATGATCGAACGTGAGGGTGATATGACGATCTGGATCACCGATGATGTCCGTCGCCTGCCCGTCCGCTCGGTCGTTAACTCGCCATACGGAAAGATCGACATCCGGCTGAAGAGTGCGAAAAACCTCCGTTGACTCAAGTTTCTCCAGTTCACAAAGACAAAACACAGCTTGTAACTCACCTCGAAAGCCCTCATAATTTCGTTTTATTTGCGCACGGCGGTAAAGCGTTTTCAAGGATATTTGTGCGTATCGCGAAACATGAGCAAGGATTCGAAAAAGAAAGAGAAATTGGTTCCCGAGCCGAAATTTATTGAGTTTATTCCCGTCGATGAACTGACATCGTCGGGAGGAGTGTTGAAGGAAGTCGAGCATTCGACGCCGGCCCGCGCCCAGACCCTTACTTCGTCAACTACGCTCGAGGAGATGCCGCCGACGTTTCGCGAGCTCGCCCAGCCGAAGCTTCCCGAGCTCCGTCATGAAAATCGTGCCCGACTGCAGATGCAGTCGCCGAATCGATTGTTTTTCTACTGGTCCGTCGGAACGAATCCGTTTCAGAAACTCAACAAAGCGCTGGGTGCGAAGACCGCGAGTTATAGTCTCGTTCTGAAACTTGTCGATCTTCGTCGCGAGACCGAGCAGATCCATCCCATCGACGCGGAAGGCACTTGGTGGTTCGATGTCGAAGCCGATGGCGAGTATCAGGCTGAGATCGGATTCTATGCTCCGAATCGCCCGTACGTCCGAGCTTTGTTTTCCAACACGGTTTCGACGCCGAGGAAAAGTCCGAGTCCGCGTGTCGATACAGAGGCGGATTGGTCTATCACTTCGGAAAAGTTTGCTCAGGTTCTCGAGGTCGCAGGTTTCACTGAAGATGCGTTCGATGTTGTTTTGGCTGGTGACGATTCCGATCGCGCAGAGAATGCGACTCACTCGGCGCTGTCGGATCTGACAGGTTCGGTTGAGACTATTACAGACGTCGCCGGCGATGAAATTCGATATGCGCTCTTGCTTCTCGCCTCCGGAGTTTCGCTGGAAGGACTTCGGTGGAAGATCAGCCCGGCGCTTTTCGCGTTGTTGGAGAAACACTCGGCGTCGTTGAGCTCGGAAAAAGCGTTCGGAGCGTTGAAGGAACATTTCGATATCGAAGCTGACGAAATCACGGAAGAAGAATTTGGTCCGGCCGTTTTCGGTGCGAGCTCGATCAATTTTCCGCGACGTCTGAAGACGCGACGGACACTTCCAAAACTTCAACCTGTCAGTTCTCGACCGGGTGATTTTGGATATTAGATTTTAGGTCTGGATTTT
Organism: Acidobacteriota bacterium; assembly: GCA_003223025.1. Classification (GTDB taxonomy): domain Bacteria; phylum Acidobacteriota; class Blastocatellia; order Pyrinomonadales; family Pyrinomonadaceae; genus OLB17. Next base: position 107,710 of record QHXR01000008.1, on the reverse strand, counting down.
TGAATTAATTACTGCGGGGTGAGTCGCTAGCGTCGAGGCCAAATGTCTTACAATCCAAAATCCAAAATCCAAAATCCAAAATCCAGATGACCGGTTACTTCAGTCTAATTCTTCACGCTCACCTGCCTTTTGTCCGGCATCCCGAGTATCCCGAATTTCTCGAAGAAGACTGGCTCTTCGAAGCGATCACCGAAGTCTACCTTCCTCTAATTTTTATTTTTCAAAGTCTTCATGAGTCGGGCGTGAAACCGCGTCTCGCGATGAACGTGTCTCCGCCGCTTTGCGAAATGCTTGCGGACGAGATGCTCCAATCGCGCTACACGCGTCATCTCGAAAATCTTCTCGAGCTCGCCGACAAGGAAGTCCATCGAACACAGAACGAGGCGTTCGAGTATCAAGACGTCGCTCGAATGTACTCCGAAAATCTCCGGTCCGCGCTCGGATTGTGGAACGATCGATACCATAGAAATCTCGTCGGTGCGTTTCGCGAGCTGCAGGACGAAGGTGTGATCGAGATAATCACATGCGGGGCGACTCACGGTTTTCTGCCGTTGATATCAACGCCCGAAGCGCGGCGTGCACAAGTAAATGTCGCCGTCGCCAATTACAAAAAACATTTCGGCCGTCGGCCGCGCGGAATTTGGCTTCCGGAATGCGCCTACGAGCCGGGTGTGGAATCGTTATTGAAAGATGCCGGGATCGAGTATTTTATCTCGGATACACACGCGATCCTTTACGGCGATCCGAGACCGCGGTACGGAATTCACGCCCCGGTATTTTGTCCGAACGGAACCGCCGTGTTTGCGCGTGACGTCGAAACAAGCCAGCAAGTTTGGAGCGCGGAGATCGGTTATCCGGGCAGCGATGTCTATCGCGAGTTCTATCGCGACGTCGGATGGGACTTGCCGATCGATTATCTAAAACCGCATCTGCACGAAGACGGAAACCGGCGTCATCTTGGTTTGAAATATCACCGGATCACGGGCCGCAACGTTCCGCAGCAGAACAAAGCTCCGTACATCCCCGCGCTAGCGCGCGAGAAAGCGGCGGAGAACGCCGGTCATTTTATCGGTGAGCGAATCAAACAAGCGAAGATACTTCGCGAAACTTTTGAAGGTCATCCGCCGCTCGTAGTTTCGCCGTACGATGCGGAGCTGTTCGGTCACTGGTGGTACGAAGGTCCGCAGTTCATCGACTTCTTTTTCCGTAAGCTGCATTACGATCAGTCCGATATCGAAGCGATCTCGCCGGGAGATTTTCTCGATTCGGGAATTCCGATCCAGCGTCAGCAGCCGACGGCCTCGTCTTGGGGCGAGAACGGATATTACAAAGTCTGGATCAACGAAAAGAATTCGTGGATGTATCCGTATCAGCACGACGCCGAGCGGCGCATGACCGAGTTCGTTAATAAATTTGACGACGCGGAGACTTTGGGACACGGAGACGCGGAGAGCGTCAGCGAATCGATCACCGCGTCTCCGTGTCCCGATGTCCCCGCGTCGCGACTACTGCGTCAGCTCGCACGTGAGCTTTTGTTGGCCGAGTCATCCGACTGGGCGTTCCAGATCTATCAGGGCACAACAGTCGAATATTCGTCGCGAAGATTCGAATCGCACATCCATCGATTCGATCTTCTCGCCAAGATGCTCGAGTCAGGTGATGTCGATCGTGAGCTTCTAGAAGAGATCGAGCGACGGGACAATATTTTTCAGGAGATTGATTATTCGGTCTACAAGAGTTAACGACGGCTTCTTCTTTTCGTGTTCCTTCGTGTGAGTTCGTGGTTCCAGTTCTTCGGCGCCTAAGAACTGGAACCACGAACTCACACGAAGGAACACGAAAAGAAGAGGAGAACCACGAGGTACACAGAGAAAACCAGAAATCAGAAACTAGAAACCAGAAACTAGTCTTTTACCGTAAAACACGCGATAATGCGGCTTATCCTATGAAGCTTATATCCGATGTGCGGCTCCTGCTTTTGAGCATTTGGCTCGGCGCTGCCGTCTTTTTCGTGGCGGTCGCACAGAGCGCGTTTGCCGTCGTTCCGCAGCGAGAGCTTGCCGGAGCGGTCGTGAATCGGACGTTCTCGATATTAAACTTCGGCGGTCTTGCGATCGCGGTCATCCTGATCTTGACGTCGTTCATCGGCGCGAGCACCTTCAAACGGGCATCGATCTGGGTGGAAAGATTTCTGTTTCTAGTTCTCGCAGCGGCGTGTGCCGGCGGACAGTTCGTCATCGGACTTTGGCTCTCGATGCTCCGCGGACAGATGGGGCGACCGATCGACGAGATAGCGGCCGACGATCCGCTGCGGTTGAAATTCGACACGCTTCACAACGTGTCCGAGTGGGTCCTGCTCATCGGAATGGCGGCGGCGCTCATCGCGTTCTTTCTGATCTCGAATCGTCGTTACGTTGCGAAGACTACGGCGACAAACGACCCTTACGATTTTTCAAAGGAATTTAAGATCTGATCTATGGCAATCATCGAAACGACAGGCGAGTTTTCACACCGGTTCGCAAAATGGACTGCGAACGAAGATCTCCGCGGTTATCCCTTCATCCGAAACATTCACGCACCGTTCACACCCGTGCGACGTGCCCTGCCGATGCTCAATCTGGCGCTCATCACATCCGCCGGTGCTTACATTGACGGCACCGATCCGTTTGATCTGGACGCGAAGGACGGCGACATCAACTTTCGAGAGATTCCGGTCGAGGTAGAGGCAGTCGATCTTCGATACGCCGCGAAAGGTTACGATCCGAAAGCCGTGATCGAAGATCGGAACGCGCAGATCCCGATCGATCGTCTTACGGAATATCAGGACAACGCTGTGATCGGAAAACTGAATAGCGTGTGGTGGAGTTTGAGCAGCTGGATCCCGAACGCGCGTCTCGTCGCGGACGAGCTTGCACCAAAGCTTGCCGAACGACTGCACCGTTACGAGATCCAGACGGCACTTTTGATCCCCGCTTCGCGTCTGTGTCATCAGACTCTGGGACTCGTCGCACGCGGCATTGAAGCGAGCGGAATTCCGACGATAATGATCTCGGTCGATGCGGCGGAGACAGATCGCGTCCGACCTCCGCGCACTGGATACTACAACGGCGAGTACGGATCCGTCGCGGGTAAGCCGAACTGGCGTGAATATCAATTGCGTGTTCTCGATGAAGCTCTCCGCTGGACCGAAACATTCGATCAGCCCGGAGCGAGGAAGCTCGCGGTGGATCTGGAAACAGAAGTCGAAGCCGCGCGCGGCGAAAGATAATTCGAGTTACTCCAAGAAATTTAACCGCAGATAAACGCAGATCGAGCAGATAAAGAAAAGATCGGATTTCTATCTGCTTGATCTGCGTTTATCTGCGGTTAGTATCGTCTCAGCTTCCTACAATGTCGTTTGCCACTGCTTCACCGAATCCAGTGGCCATAGCAGCATTAGAATATTCAGCAGCAAACTATCCCGTATCCAAAACAGCAGGATCAATTCCATCACAACAAAAACCGCCAGCGACCACCACAGCCTGATCTTCTGCGCGATCAGAAATCCGAGACCGCAACAAATAATGTCGGCAAGCGAATTCAAGATCGAATCGCCGTAGTAGTCGAGTGAGATCGTCGCCTCGCGATAACGGTTGATGACGTAGTACGTGTTCTCGACGACTTCCCACGAGCTCTCGATAAAGATCGCGATGACGAATCGCCACGCGACCGGAACTTTTCGAAAGACGAGTCCGATCAACCAGAACTCTAGAATGCCGTGGAGAATGTGTGTGAATGAATACGGATCGATGAGATGCTGTGAGTTGTGCCTGGAGAGTACGATCCACGACCACGGAGAATAGTCGCCCGCCTGACACCACCACACACGTCCCATCAGATTGAGGGCGATGATCGCGGAGAGGACGATCAATAGGATGGCAATAGCCGGAAAAGAATTTTGCCCGCGAAATACGCGAAATATGCGAAATACGCGAAAAAATGATTTATCTGTTTTTCGCATATTTCGCGTATTTCGCGGGCAAAAATTCCTACTCGGTAGAAACCACTTCCTCACCATGGAGCGCGGCATTTAATGTATGCCAACTCAAAGATGCGCATTTCACGCGGGCCGGAAATTCTATAACACCTGCAAAGATCTTCAGCCTGCCAAGATCGTTCTCTTCAGTCTCGACATCGAGCCCGCCCGTGACCATGCTGTGAAATTCTTCGAAAAGCTTTTCAGCCTCTTCCTTGGTCTTCCCTTTCACCGTCTGTGTCATCATCGACGCCGACGCTTTTGAGATAGCACATCCGGATCCCTTGAACGCGACATCCTTCACGACATCGCCTTCCAGATCGACATACACACGCAAAGCATCGCCGCACAGCGGATTATTTCCATCGGCGCTCCGATCAGCATCTTCGATCTCGCGAAAGTTCCGCGGGTTCTTGTTGTGCTCGAGAATTGTTTCCTGGTAAAGCTCGCTTAGTTCTGACATTCCTTATAATTTTCGATTTGCGATTTGCGATTTGCGATCGCATCCGGTGAAACGCCTGAGCGCAAACTGCGTGTCCGATTGAACACGAGATCGCAAATCGCAATTCGAAAATCGCAAATACTCACGCAAAGATCTCGATCACCTTCTGCACCGAATCCGCCAATTTATCTACTTCTTCCCGCGTGTTATAAAACGCGAACGATGCTCGAGCCGTCGCAGGCACTTCAAAAAACTTCATCACCGGCTGCGCACAGTGATGTCCGGCGCGGACGGCGATGCCGTCTTGATCCAGGATCGTTCCGATATCGTGCGGATGAATTCCCTCGATCGTAAGTGACAGCACGCTCGCTTTCTCCGCGGCCGTGCCCACGATCGTCACGCCCGGGATATCCGAGAGCCGCTCGGTCGCGTATTCGAGAAGCTCATGTTCATGACGAGCCGCCGCTTCGAAATCGATCGAGTTTATATAATCGATCGCCGCACCGAGACCGATCCCCGCCGCGATCGCCGGAGTGCCCGCTTCATACTTCGCCGGCAAAGGCGCGTAGGTCGTCTTCTCAAACGACACCGTCCTGATCTGACTTCCGCCCGTTTGATACGGCGGCATCTTGTCGAGCCATTCACGCTTTCCGTAGACGATCCCGCTTCCCGTCGGTCCGAACATTTTGTGGCCCGAGAAAACAAAAAAGTCCGCATCGATGTCCTGCACATCGACCGGAAAATGCGGAACGCTTTGAGCCGCGTCGAGGCAAACCGGAACGCCAAGCTTGTGTGCCGACGCGATCATCTCTTTCACCGGATTGACCGTTCCCAACGCATTCGAAACATGCGCCATCGCAACGATCTTCGTCCGCTCGCTGAGAAGCTTGTCGTATTCCTCCACGATCAGCTCACCCTTGCGGTTCATCGGAATCACGCGAAGTTTCGCCCCGCGTTCTTCCGCGACGACTTGCCACGGAATGATGTTCGAGTGATGCTCCATCTCGGAGACGAGGATCTCGTCTCCTTCGTTGATGAAGCCTTTCCCGTACGCATGCGCGACGAGGTTGATCCCTTCGGTCGTACCCCGAACAAAGATGCAGCAATCAACATCGGGCGCGTTGATAAAGCGTTTCACTTTCTCGCGCGCCGCTTCGTACGCCGTCGTCGCATGCTGCGAGAGATAGTGCACGCCGCGATGGATGTTCGAATGCTCTTCCGCGAGATACTTCGACGTGCGGTCGATCACCGACTGCGGCACCTGTGACGACGCCGCGTTGTCGAGATACACCAGCGGCTTTCCGTTCACCGTCTGCGACAGAACGGGAAAGTCCTGTCGAATTTTCTCAACATCCCAACCTGACATAACTGCTTTCATTTTGTGCGTCCGATCGTGCTCTACCTCTTCGCTCGTGCAGTGGCCTTTGCCGGCGCCGCGCTCGCCCGCGCAGCGCTTTTCGCCGCACTCGCCGCAGCACCGCGAACCGGAGGCGTTTTAAGCGACGGTTGGGGTTCGGGAGCGGGCGAAGCCTTTGCTTTGCGCGCCTGGCGCGCGATGAACTCGCGAAGCGCGGTTTCGATCGTCGCCGCACGGCGATGTTTCTCGCCGGCGATCTCGTCAATTTGTTTGATCAGCGATTCTTCGATAATCAACGGTATCCGTATTCTCATATGTTTTCGATTTCCAACTTAACTTTCAAACGATTCAAGACAGCTGCATCGAGGTTCGACTTAATGCTGTCGATCCCGATCTTGTTGATGATCTCTTCGGCAAAGCCGTAGGTCAGCAAATTTCGCGCGAGGTTCTCGGGCAATCCACGCGTCAAAAGATAAAACAACTCTTCCTCCTCAAGTTGTCCGACGGTCGCGCCGTGCGCGCACTTCACATCGTCGTTAAAGATCTCGAGCTGCGGTTTTGTATCGACACGCGCATCGTTCGAGAGCAGCAGATTCTTATTCGACTGCTGCGCATCGGTTCCGTGGGCATTCTCCCGCACCAATACTTTACCGTTAAAGACCGCTCGAGCACTGTCATTCAGAACACCCTTGTAGTTCTGATGCGACGTGCAATTCGGGACCGTGTGGTCGATGATCGAGTGCGTGTCGCTATGCTGCGAGCCGTTAAGCATGTACAGCCCGTCGACCCACGCTTCGCCGCCTTCCGCTCTGAACTTCAATTCGATGTCGTGACGTGAAAGCGCACTGCCGAGATTGATGTTCGTCGAATTATATACGCCGCCGCGTCCGACCGAGACCTCGGTCACTCCATAATGAAACGCATCGGCAGATTCTTTCTGCACGCGGTAGTGAGTCAGATTCGCGTTGTCCTCGACTACGATCTGGATCGCGGCGTTCGTGAAACTCTTAGCTGTCGATTCGTAACTTTCCACGATCGTCGCTTTGCTTCCGGCTTCGGCGATAACGAGCAAATGCGGAAACTGCGCGGTTCCGTCAGCGGCCGCGAAATTAAATTCGATCGGCTGATCGACGACTGTATCTTTCGCGATACGCAACGTCGCATACTCTCCGAATGCTACGTTCAATGCCGTGAATCCATTTCGTCCGCCGTCAAAAACCTCGAGCAATTCCCAATCGACATCGGCCGGAACTTTAGGTTGGCCTTCGCTGACTTTCCAATCAAGTCCCATTAATGGCGCGACGTTCGTATATTTCCAGTCTTCACTCTTCACCGCCGGAAAACCCATCCCGGTAAAAACCGCGAACGCATCTTCGCGCAGACGCCGAAGATTCTCGGGTTCATCTCTCGCCGTCAAAAATCGCTTGAACGCGTCCACTGAATAAGAACTTTTCTATTCAGTGGATAGTTACGAGTTGAAAGTTTCAAGTTAAGAATTTTCTTTAACTTTCAACTTTCAACTTTTAACTATCCACTGAATAAAACCGCCTCCGTAAACAGTTATTTTGTCGCCGCTTTGACCCAGTCGTAGCCTTTCTCTTCAAGCTCGAGGGCCAATTCTTTTCCGCCTTCCTTTACGATCTTTCCGCCGGCTAGGACATGCACCATGTCGGGAACGATGAAGTTCAGAAGACGCTGATAGTGAGTCACCAGAATGATCGCGTTATCTTCGCTGCGAAGTTTGTTTACGCCCTCAGCAACGATCCGAAGAGCGTCGATGTCGAGACCCGAATCGGTTTCATCGAGGATCGCGAGCTTTGGTTCGAGGACCGCCATCTGCAATATCTCGTTGCGCTTTTTCTCGCCGCCCGAGAAACCTTCGTTGACCGATCGTTTGAAAAACTCCGAGCTCATCTCGACGACCTTCGCTTTCTCTTTCAGATAGTCGTTGAACTCGAGCGGATCGAGCTCTTCGGTTCCGAGATGCTTCATCTTCTCGTTGTACGCGAGTCGCAGGAATTGCGAATTCGAAACACCGGGCACTTCGACCGGATATTGAAACGCCATGAAAACGCCGTCGCGAGCTCGCTCGTCGGGTTCGAGCTCAAGAAGGTTCTTGCCTTCGTAAAGCACTTCGCCCGAGATCACTTGATACGACGGATGCCCGGCGAGCACTTTCGACAAAGTCGATTTCCCCGAGCCGTTCGGTCCCATGATCGCGTGGACCTCGCCCTTGTTAACCTGAAGGTTCAACCCCTTCAGAATTTCCTTGCCGTCGATACCGGCATGCAGATCTTTAACTTCTAACAACATAAATTCACTTTCTTTTTAGTGGCCGTTCGTGTGGTTCGTGTGGTTCGTGGTTGTCTCTCGTACCTGCTTCCTCGCAACTAAAGCGAAACCACGAAACTCACTAACCACACGAACGGCCACGAACTAGATTTTTTTCTCCATCTCGAGACCCGCCATTCCAAACCATTCATCGGGAGGCGTCTCTCTTACAACGTAAAATCCATTCTTCTCGTAGAGTTGTGTCGCACCCGGCAAAACGAATGTGGTGTATAGGAACATCTTTGCAAATCCCTGCTCGCGTGCGTACGACTCAAACGCGTCTACGAGTTTCTGCCCGACACCAGCTCGCTGCGCCGTCGGCCTGACCGCCATGCTTCGCATGTAGAATCGCCCGTCTTCGGAAATCCCTGACACCGTGCCGGCCGGCTCGCCATTCAGTTCCGCGATCCATATCGGACCCTCGTCGAATCGCGGTCGGATCAGATCTGCGTTCGGCGTAACGTAGTCGAACGCTCCCGCCGTATACTGCGATTCGAACGGCGCGAATGCCGCTCGGATCAGATCGGCGATAGTCTCCGACTCGTCCGGACCGGCGAGTCTGATTTCAAGCACTGACGCTTTTTTCACTTGCGACATAGATCTCGCCCTTCATGTATAACACCGCGTCGCCCGCCATCTTTACGCGGTCGCCGCGAAGCTCACAAAACAATTCACCGCCGCGCGATGAAACCTGCCTTGCAAACAATTCATTCTTCGCGAGCTTTTCCGCCCAGTATGGAATAAGCGTGCAATGCGCCGAACCCGTGACCGGATCCTCGGGCACGCCGACTTCGGGTGCGAAGAATCTCGAAACGAAATCGGATGACTCGCCCTTCGCCGTGACGATGACGGCATGCACGCCCTCTTTTATTAGCGCGTTGAAATCAGGTTTGATCGCAAGCACATCAGCTTCGGTTTCATAGACGAACATGAAATCGCGCGACTTCAAAACTTCCTTCGGAGCGGTCCCGATCGCTTCGATCAAGCCATGGGGAGCTTCAGCCGGAACGCCCGGCCGCGACGGAAAATCGAGAACGAAACGCCCGTCTTTCTTTTCTACCGTCAGCTCGCCGCTCCGCGTCTGGAATCTCAAAATGTTTTCCTTCGTGCCGAGGACGTCGAAGATCAAAAATCCTGTCGCGAGCGTTGCATGACCACAAAGATCCATCTCGATCGTCGGCGTGAACCAGCGAAGGTCATAACCCTTCTCGCTCGGGACAAAGAACGCGGTCTCGGCGAGATTGTTCTCCATCGCGATGTTCAGCATCACGTCGTCGGGCAACCACGATTCGAGCGGAACCACCGCCGCCGGATTTCCGGCGAACGGTTTCGAAGCAAAAGCGTCAATTTGAAATATCTCGTGTTTCATTCTGTTCACGCGACAGGTTACAAAGCCTGTCGTACAGCTGCGATCGCGGCGATCTCGATCTTCGTATCGAAATGCAGATCCTTCACCGGGATCACCGCACGGGCCGGACGATGATCGCCCATCATCCGTGCATAAACTTCATTCACTTTTCCCCACAGCTCGATGTCGGAAACATAGATCGTCATCTGCAGAACGTGATACAAATCGCTGCCCGCCTCTTCCAAAACAGCTTCGACATTTCGCAGAGCCAATTCGGTTTGCGTTTCAATATCACCGGCGAACGGCTCACGAGTTTTCAGATCCATCGGAAGCTGACCTGAGACATAAACCAAACCGTTGTGTTCGAAGCCCGGCGAATAATGACCCTTCGGTGTCGGCTGATCTGCAGGTTGAATGACTTTCATAATGTCTCTCCGGAATAACTAAGAACTGATAAGTAAAGGACGATCGTCCCGCCGGCGCAATAAGTTATCGGCTATCAGTTATCACTTATCAGTTATTCCGAAACACTCCTTTGTTAGTTCACGGCTCCCGTAAATTTCAACGCCAGCATCGTCATATCGTCATTCCTCGCCGCTCCGTTTCGGAACGCCGCGACCGCGTTAACGCACGTCTGCAAAAGTTCTGTTGGGTGTCCGGTCGCGGATCCGTTGATCGATTCGCGCAGGCGATCGGTCCCGAATTCGGTTTCTTCCAGATCGTTAGCTTCCGTCACGCCATCGGTGAAAAGTAACAACGTCTCACCCGGATTTAGGCGGACACCGCTCGAGATAAAACTGCTGTCGGAAAACATCCCCAGTGGCAAGCCTGACGAGCCAAGCTCGATCGACTTCTCACCACCGACCACGATCGGCGGCAGATGACCGGCGTTGCACATCTCGACCTCACCGTTCGCATTTATCTTTCCGACGACGAGCGTCGCATAGTGATTTGCGAGCGTGCTCTCCGCAAAGAGACGGTTCGCACGCGTCATCATTTCGCAAAGCTCAAGCCCGAGCGGAACCAGAGCGTGAAACATCGCATGCAGGTTCGACATCAGCATCGACGCTGCCATTCCCTTGCCCGACACATCGCCGAGGATGAAATACAGCTCGCCGTCGTGCGGGATCAGATCGACATAATCGCCGCTCACGACTCCCGCCGGATGATATGCAAAATCCGCCTGCCAAAATTCAGACGAGAAATTCGATTTCGGAAGCAGCCGTTTCTGTATCTCGGAAGCAAGCTGCAGATCGTCCTGGATCGCATCGAGCTGCTTCTGCGTCAGATCGCCGAGGCAAAGTTTGATCAAAGGATCCGCGATTAGGCGGTCCGGCTCGATAGCATCGTGACACTCTTCGCAGATGCCGTACGTGCCTTTATCCAGTCGCACGAGGGCCGCGTCGACTTCGCTCAGCAATCTTGAAAGATCCGTGTCGAACGCACTGCTGAACTGCGCATCCCGAAGGAGCGCCTGTCGATCAAGAAGTTGCTCGCGCATCATCGCGTCGATCGGAGCAACGGGAGAAAGTTCCATCATCTGTGCTGTGTCCATGCTTACCTCCTTGTTAACAACGAATCCATTCTTGTCGCCGACGGCGACGAACATTAAAGCCTAGGGTTGAGCGAGTGAAACGAGCGAAACCCTAGGTAGAGCCGAGAGCGAATGACCGTCCCTGAAAGGGACGAACAAACGTCTCGCAACTGTGCGACGCCTTCAGCGTCGACCCGAATTTTCAAACGACTACCTAGGGTTGCATTCGCTCCGCTCATTCCACCCTAGGCTTTAATGTGCGTCGCCCTTGGCGACAAGATCACAAGATTGCTGCCTACTCAAAAAAAGTTACCTTTCCGGTCTCCACATCGTACGCAGCGCCGACGATCATGATCTTGCCTTTCTTCTCGAGCTCGTGAATTATCTCGCTCTGCTCGCGGATGTTCTTCATGACAAGCTTTACGTTCTCGCGCATCACGGCGTCGACAAACTTGTCGTTTTTCGAGTTCATCTCGCCGTCCTTCCAATCCTTCGCCACCGTCTGAACGGCGGGCCGGATCTTCGCCAGCGCACCGGTCAGATTTCCCATGTGCAGATCGTCACATGCTCCTTTGATACCGCCGCAGTGCGAATGGCCAAGCACGACGACCAACTTCGCCCCCGCTTCCTCCGTTGCATATTCGAGACTGCCGAGGATGTCCGAATCGACGATTCCCCCGACAACACGAGCATCGAACGCGTCGCCATTGTTCAGATCGAAGATGTAATCGACATCGACTCGCGAGTCGATGCAGCTTACGAATGCGGCAAACGGATACTGCCCCTTCCCGGTTTCCGTCACCTCAGCACGGTACTTCGAATGACTTTGAGCGTTGCCTGCCGCGAACCTGGCGTTACCGTCCTTCAATCTTGCGAGCGCTAAGTGCGGCGTCATTTTCGCCTGCGATTCTTTTGTCTGAACCGTCTGGCCGGACGCAATTTCGAAACTTGCAAAGATCAAGAAGAGAATCCAAAAGGCTGAGCTGTGCCGCATAATTTAGATCTCCTTCACAAACTGCCGTCTTAACGAAGGACGTGTCGAACCTTCTTGTCGCCGAAGGCGACGAACATTAAAGCCTAGGGTTGAGCGAGTGAAACGAGCGAAACCCTAGGTAGAGCCGAGAGCAAAGGACCGTCCCTGAAGGGGACGAACAACCTCCCGCAATTGTGCGACGCCTTCAGCGTCAGCTTGAATTTTCAATCGACACCTAGGGTTTCTTCGCTTCGCTCATTCAACCCTAGGCTTTAATGTTCGTCGCCTACGGCGACAAGAGCACTCTTGTTACCCAACACTTCCTTCCAATTTCAAACCCAAAAGCTTTGTCGCCTCTACCGCGTACTCCATCGGTAATTCACGAAATACTTCCTTACAGAACCCGTTGATGATCAAACTCACTGCGTCTTCCTGCGAGATGCCGCGCTGCTGGAGATAGAACAACTGCTCCTCGCTGATCTTTGATGTTGTCGCTTCGTGCTCGACCTTCGCAGTGTTGTTCATCACTTCGATGTAAGGAAATGTGTTCGCCTCCGACTGTCCACCGATGAGCATCGAGTCGCACTGCGTATAATTCCTTGCACCGGTCGCCTTCGGCATTATTTTTACGAGTCCGCGGTATGAGTTGTTCGATTTCCCGGCCGAAATCCCTTTCGAGATGATCGTCGACTTCGTGTTCTTGCCGAGATGGATCATCTTCGTGCCCGTGTCGGCGATCTGCGCATTGTTCGTCAGAGCGACCGAGTAGAATTCGCCGATCGAATTGTCACCCTGCAGGATCACGCTCGGATATTTCCACGTGATTGCCGAGCCTGTCTCGACCTGCGTCCACGAGATCTTCGAGTTCACGCCGCGGCAAGCACCGCGTTTCGTCACGAAGTTATAAATTCCGCCCTTGCCATTTTCGTCACCTGCGTACCAGTTCTGCACAGTCGAATATTTGATCTCGGCATCATCGAGTGCGACGAGTTCAACGACCGCCGCGTGCAATTGATTCGTATCGAACTGCGGCGCCGTGCAGCCTTCGTTGTATGCAACGTACCCGCCTTCTTCGGCGATGATCAACGTACGTTCGAACTGTCCCGAATCCTGCGTGTTGATGCGGAAGTACGTCGATAGCTCCATCGGACATCGAACGCCTTTCGGGATGAAAACGAATGAGCCGTCCGAGAACACGGCCGAGTTCAACGCAGCGTAGTAGTTGTCATTCACGGGCACGACCGAGCCGAGATACTTCTTGATCAGCTCGGGATAATCGGCGACGGCTTCGGTGAACGAGCAGAAGATCACGCCCGCTTTTTTTAGTTTCTCTTTGTAGGTCGTCGCGACGGAAACCGAATCGAAGACTGCGTCGACCGCGACATTCGCGAGCATCTTCTGCTCCGAAAGCGGAATGCCGAGCTTCTCGAATGTCTTGATCAATTCCGGATCGACCTCGTCCATCGATGATTTCTTCGGCTTCTGTCTCGGCGCCGCGTAGTACGAGATGTTCTGAAAATCGATCGGCGGATACTCGAAATTCGCCCAGTAATCGGGCTCGGTCATCTTCAGCCAATTGCGAAACGCCTTCAGACGAAATTCGAGCATCCACTCGGGCTCGTTCTTTTTCGACGAGATAAGACGCACGGTATCTTCGGACAAACCCTTGGGTATGACGTCCGATTCGATGTCGGTTACGAATCCGTATTTGTATTCGCGGTTAGTTAAAAGTTCTGCTGCTGTCGACATAGTTATTTTTTACCGCCGAGACGGAGAGACGCAGAGAAGAAAAGGTTTATGCTGTCTCGCGTCAAAAACATCTCGTTTCAAACTTCCTCGGCGTCTCCGCATCTCTGCGGTGAAATCTCCGGCAATCAAATCCGCTGCGCTTCGATCGTCTTATGAATCCCCTGGATCGCGTGAAACATCTTATCCACCGACGCTTCGTTCCCGACCAACTGTGCAAGAGTGATCTGAGAAAGCGCGTTCTCGACGATCTCATGCAGACCGACGATCACCGGACGGATCCCGCAATCTCCCTTGTGCACGCATGAGTCGAGCACGCCTGTGTAACTCTCGCAGTGCTTGCTCAGCACATCTTCATCCAAAACTTTTATGATCTCGCTCAAGAGAATGTCACCCGCCGGACGCGACAGAAAATATCCGCCCTTAGTTCCGCGGGTCGATTGCACGAACCCGGCTTTGTTCAAAAGCCACATCAGTTTTCCGGCATTCGCCGTCGAGATGCCTTCTCGGTCCGCGATCTGAGGAAGGGTGAGACTTTCTCCGTCAGGCAAATTGGCAAGCTGCACCAGGCATCGCAGGCCGTATTCTTCTTGTGCCGAAATCTTCATAAACTACTAGACGATAAAGGATTGAGTTTGTCCGTTGGCTTGAATTATCTCAATTCATTACTTTTTAGTCAAGATTGAAGTGGGACAGCCTTTCCAGGCTATCCGGGATTGACCTGTCGGGCCTCGATGATCAAACGTCGCTTAGCGGCGACAGGCTAGAAAGCCTGTCGTACGTTCGGAAACTTCCCCCGGATCTTCACGGCGCGTTCGATCACATCGACGTTCTCGAGGATCTTCAGACGGAGGTCGCGATCGAGGTCCGGATTATCGGCGAGGAATTTGTTGACGATCGCGAGAGCTTCTTCTGATTTCTGTCCACCGATGAACGCCGCGAGCCATCCGTTTACGAAGAAGATCTTTCGGTTGCGTTTGTGATTGGGTAACTCTTTTAACGCACGTTCCAGATAGGGCAACGTGAGATCGGCGTGCCTTACTGAGTTGAACGGACCTAACGCCGATTCGATCCAACTTTCGGAAATGTCTTTGCCGCTGATGAAATCGTTCCAGTATTTTTCTTTTGTCTCTTTTGTCGGGAAAGCAGCATGTGCGGCGTATGCGTAGCGCTTCGCGTCGTCGCTCGTTTCGGTTTTTTCGAGATCTTTGAGTAACGCTTCCGCGTCTGGATCATTTAGTGACGCGAGTTTTGTGACGATGTCGAAGCGGTCTTTGGTTTTCAAGGGGAGCGGCGGATACGAGTCAGTACCACCTGCGGTAGCGGGTGGGTTCTTGTCGCGCGAAGAGGACCCACCCGCTACCGCAGGTGGTACTGACTGCTGGCTCAGCATCTCTTTCAACATGCGGCGCGCATTTTCCGACGACGCGATATTGAGGAACGCTCGGTAGTAAGTGATCCGTAGACCGAGTGTCGGAGCTGAGCGCATGTTTTCGATGAGCATCGACTCGAGGCGCGATGACAGGTCAGAACCCTGAGCGGTAGCGACGGGGCGACCCGATCGCGGATTTGGGATTTGGGATTGCGGATTGGTCGTGGCCTTACGTTCCAATCCCAAATCCGAATTCCGCAATCCCAAATCGGGCGACCCGGTCGCTACCGCTCCCGGTTCTGACCTGTAATACGTCATCGCCGTCGAGACGCGGCCGAGGATCGTCTGGATCGTGAGCTCGTCTGTCTCGATAGCGTTTTGAGTCCCGCCTTCGTTTTGAGTTCCGCCTTTAGGCGGCTGCCTCTCGCTCCGTGCAGCGCCCGGGGTGATCGAGTCAGGCCGCCTAAAGGCGGGACTCAAAACTTTGATCGCCAACTCGACGTACTCCTTTGGATCGAGCTCGCCTTCGCGAACACTGTCCCAGAGCGATCCCCACATCATCGAACGGAGGAAGTCGTCCTTTTCGTTTTGGATATTTTTTAGAACGTAGTCGCGGCTCTTGTCGTCGAGCAGGAAGATTCCGTAGCCGTAGTCCTGGGAGTTGGGGAAAATGAATGAAACGTTCGAATACTTCCCGTTCTTGTTTGGCCGAGTGACTTGTCTAGACTCGTTGATGCAGTCGAGCTCTACGTCATCGGATTCGCGCCGGCCGTCCGAATAGCCGACGAGATAATTGAATTTAAGGGGACGACAGACATTCGCCTGACCTAGGATATCTTCCTGAACGAATTCGAAGGAACCTTGACCGCCGGGCAGATCCTTCGCCATAAGTTTTATCCGGGAGCTTCCGCGGCTGGCGACCCACAGTAGTGCCCAGTTCTGTACTCGCACCGATTCCCCTTTCCGGTGGAGCTGAACTTCTGCGGGCGTAAGACCCATTGAATCGGTCAGCGGCCGCATCCCGTAAGTTTCAAACTCAGCCACGAGATCCTTCCACTCCGCATTCGCATACTCATGCTTCTTCAAAAATGCGCGGACGGCGGTTTGAAACTTATCCGGCCCGAGATAGAACTCCGCCTGTCTCAAAAAAGAAGGAGCCTTGCGATAGACGATGTTGCCGTAAGCAGACTTCGCGGCGCTGAGATTTTTTATCTCCTGGTAGATCGGCGTCGTGCCTTTCGTCGAATCAGTCGCGTATGCGAGCGGTTTGTTGCGTTCGTAGAATGCTTTCCACGCGTTGTACTGCGGCATGACTCGCTCGAGTGTTTTGTACGCCATGAACTCGGCGAAGCCTTCTTTTAGCCATAGGTCGTCGAACCACTTCATCGTCACCGTGTCACCGAACCACTGGTGCGCCGCTTCGTGAAAGATCACGTTCGCACGCGAGATCTGATCATTCGCTGTCGGCTCGCTCGGGAAGATAACTGCGGATTCTCTCAGGAACGTCGCACCGGCGTGCTCCATCC
The DNA here is from genome assembly GCA_003223025.1 of Acidobacteriota bacterium. Lineage (GTDB taxonomy): Bacteria > Acidobacteriota > Blastocatellia > Pyrinomonadales > Pyrinomonadaceae > OLB17. Next base: position 91,066 of record QHXR01000008.1, on the reverse strand, counting down.
CGCCGAACGGAAATTCTGGGATGAGTACGATGTCGTATTTCGGAAACGGGAATTTGTAATCGAAATATTCTTCGAGAAATTTTATGCCTTCGCGATTAAGACGAAACACCTCCGCGGCGTGAGGTTGGAATTTCGCGAGTTGGGATTTGCGGACGTAGATCTTAGAGGTAACGCCAGCGTCCCGCTGGCTGTCGCGGAGGCGTCCCGCCGCCGCGTGAGAGTTCACGAAGGCTCGCGCTCCGTATGTAGCGCCAGCGTCCCGCTGGCTGTCGCGGAGGCGTCCCGCCGCCGCGTTCGGATTCACGAGCGCCCGCGCGTGCGGCCGAGACGGCCCCACGACAGCCGCCGGGACGGCGGCGTTACTGTCTTCGACTTCCGCCCACGGCCCGGCGGCGAACGCGAACACGTATGTGCTGATGGGCTTCGTTTCAAGGAACTCTTGGGTGTAACGCCCTTCTAACACTTGCGATCCAGCTAAGTCATTGGCAATCCATCGCGTAACCGCCGCTTTTATCTTATCAGGAGGCGGTGAGTTGGTGATGATGCGCCATAAACCCGGCACTGTCATGGAAAGACTAAACCTCGCTTTCAAATCCGGCTGATCAAAGACCGGGAATGCAGTACTCGCGTCGGACGGGACGAAGAGCGAGTAGATATATTCCGATCCGTCTTCCTTGTCGATATAGCGCGTGATCGCGGAGCCGCTCGCGAGGATCGGCGAAGTGAAGTCGAGCGTGATGACATTCTCGCCCGCGATGACACCGTCGCGAAAGATAAGATGCTCGTTGGATTCTTCGAACCAGTTTTGAGTACCGCCTTCAGGCGGCGTCCTCTCGTTCCGTTCGGAGCCCGGGTTCCGAGAGTCTTGCCGCCTTAAGGCGGAACTCAAAACTCGTCCGTTGATCGAAACATTCGAGATGGTCGATTTCTCTTCATGCCCCTTGATCTTCCGCCAATCCAAAACAATCACCGCGTCGCCGCGTCCTACCGTCGCAGCGTCGCGAACATTCAAACGGAGCTCCATAGTTCCTTTCAACACCGGCGACATTTTCTCGAGCGTCAGGCCGAGCTTGTAGCGCACATCGGAATATCGAGCCGCGCGCCATTTCGCGAGATCCTGCGACACTCCGGGTTCGATCGGTGGTTGTGAATAAGCGACGGACATGAGGAACAGAATGAGGATCAGGATTCGCATATTTTGGGTGGTTCGTTGTTCGTTCGTTGTTCGTTGTTCGTGGCAAACCGCGGATGCGACTGGAACGCAGGCGTCCCCGCCTGCAACGCCGCGGCTTCCGCGGCGTCAAACCTCTCGAATCTCGGGCGCTTTTTCGTGCTTCGCACTCATGCAGGCGGGGACGCCTGCGTTCCAGTCGCATCCGCCATTCGCCACGAAACACGAACCACCCAGTCACTCAAGCTGCAAGAACAGATCCACCACATCATACGGCCGTATGTTCGTTCTAAAAAACTTAGGCGGCAAACCTCATCTAAAGGTTGCCGCCACATCCATTTTGTATTTTCGATTTGGATTAAAGCGAGAAATTAAAATTCACAAATCCGGTAGCCTTCACCGGCTGACCGTCGCGCGTGAACGGTTTGAACTTCCATTTCCGGATCGCGTCTTTTGCTGCGGCTTGTAACAACGTCGGCCCGCTTGCCTTCTGGACTTCGGCAACCTCACCGGTCTCGTTCACCGTAACTTCGACCTTCACTACGCCCGTTGCACGCATGCTCTTCGCGGCTACCGGATAAACCGGGGCCTGCTGCTTCGTCGCGTATGCGATCAGCGATCCGACATCCATCGTGCTGCCCGCTGCAGAATTATTTGCGACGGGTTGCTCTACAGGAACCTGCATCACCGGCTTGTTATCGGAGACACGCGGCCGCTGAGGATTCTCGACCGGAGTTTGCTGTTGCTGATTCGGCTGTTGCGTCTGGCCAACGATGATCGGAGATTTCTGCGTTGAAGCGACCGTCGTTTCGGAAGGCTTCGGCTGTGTCGTGTTCGCCGCCGGAACCGGTTTGAAAACTGCTGGAGCGGTCGTAGGAGCCGTCGTCGCCGGAGCGATCGGGCTCGTGTTCATCGCAACCGTATCTTGCGACGGTACCGGATTCGCAACCGTCGTTCCGTCGACTGCATTGATGATCACACTCTGTGAGCTCGCGATGTCTTCGCGTGAATCGCCAAGTGCATCGCGCCAGCGCTTCGCATCGTAATCGTCACGAGCGATGATCGCACGCGAGTTCGTCGCTTCTTCAACCAACGCCATCGCGGCAGATGCTTTTGTCTTATCTGTCCCGAGATCTTTCGCCTGTGTGATGACAAGCTCAAGCGTCTCGCGCATTCGCTCGATGTCATTCACCGCCTCAAGCGGAAGATTGCGATCCGAGACATTCAATCCGAGCGCGCGATATCGATCGACCTGATTCCGGGCGCCCTTGATGGCTTGTGCAGCGATCGATGAATAGTAAAGATTTCCGCGTGCGCTGTTCGACTTGTAAGACTTGTAAAATTCGTTGAGAAAATCCTGTGCGCGTTTGTAATCGCCTTGCTCGAGATACGTGTTCATCAAGAGAACATTCGTCACCGCATTGACCGATGTGTCGCTCGACTCGCGGCGGATATTCTCAAGTTCATAAATAGCGGCGTTGTAATTTCTGACGGCAATGTATGCCTTCGCCTTCGAGATGCGTTCGCGCATTATTTCGGCCGAAGTCGGTTGCTTCTCGACTGCGATCGGAGCTGTCTGCGGCGGAGGCACCGTTGCCTGCGTGGTTTGCGGTGGAGTTTGGGCTGAGACAATCGCGGCTGCACCAAAAAATGTGATGGCGACCGAAGTGAAAACCCTTTTGACGTTTAGCGGCATTATCTTCTCCATAAATCTGAGTTGAATCTCCGTAAAGGCCAAGCGAACTGACGAGGATGCCCACTTATAACGACCTGCTCGAATCTAATAAACACTCAACAAAAAATCATAAAAACAGCGACTTTTGGTGGTCGCCGCATCATCTAGACAAGCTATTGATGATTTTTATGCGGTATGCGTTTGCGTCTCTTTTTATAGCACTTTCGTTTAGGGTGAGCAAAACGCGATCGAGCATTACGATCTGCCCGTTGATGATCACGGTCCGCACGTCCGAAGCTTTTGTTGAGTAAACGAGACTGGAGTAGACGTTGTAACTTGGCGTCTGATGAAGGCTGTTGAGATCGACGATCGCGATGTCGGCGCGTTTGCCGACCTCTATCGAGCCCGTGATCTTATCGATGTGAAGTGCACGAGCTCCGCGAATGGTTGCCATCTCGAACGCCTGTTCCGCGGGGAGCGTTTTCGGATCGCCCGAGATGAGTTTGTGAAGTTTCGCGGCGGTGTCCATTTCTTCCCACATGTCGACGTCGTTGTTCGATGCCGCACCATCGGTTCCGAGACCGACAGCGAGATTTTTCGACAACATCATGGGGACGGGAGCAGTGCCCGATGCGAGCTTCATGTTGGACTGGGGATTGTGAGCAGCGCCCACTCCCTTATTCTTTAAAATGTCTATTTCATCGTTAGTTACAAAAACCGTGTGAGCGGCGATCACTCGATCGTTTAGAAATCCGATTCGATTCAAGTAGTTAACGGGTGTCGCACCTTTTTGAGCGAGGATGTCGTCCCGCTCTTTTTTAGTTTCGGCAACGTGAATGACGATCGCTGCGTCGAGCGTGTCGGATAATTTTTTTATCGCGAGTAAATGCTCGGTCGAAACCGTGTACGGCGCATGCGGTGCGAGCGCCGGAACGATAAGCGGATCGTTTTTCCATTTGCGAACGAATCGCTCGCCGTAAGTCATCGCCTGATCGAATGTCTTGTTATCGGCGACCGGAAAATCGATCATCGTCTCGCCGAGCACGCCGCGCATCCCGGCCTTCTTTGTCTCGTCGGCGATCGCGTCCTCGAAGTAATACATGTCGCAATAAGTCGTCGTCCCGCCGCGGATCATCTCCGCAAGACCGAGTCGTGTTCCCGCGCGAACGAACGCTTCATCGACGTTTTTTGCTTCGGCGGGAAAAATGTATTTCGTCAGCCAATCGTTCAGATCGAGATCGTCCGAGATCCCGCGGAAGAGCGACATCGGAACGTGAGTGTGCGTGTTGATGAGTCCGGGGATGACGACTTTGCCGGTCGCGTCGATGATGCGAGATCCGCGATATTTTTTTGTGATCTCGGCTTTAGTTCCGACGGCGACGACCTTATCCCCTTTGATCGCGACCGCTCCGTTCTCGATGACCCGATGCGTTGCATCCATCGTGACGACAGTGCCGCCCGAAATAATGGTGACCTTTCCGTCTGCGCGCTTCTTTTGTTGCGACAAGATAGGTATCGAAACGAGAATTAAAACGAGCAATGCCGAAAGAAATTTCCGGAAGTTCATAACTTAAAGTAAGTGTGAGTCGCGAGCCATTCTGCATCGCATAGCGATGATGTGAATTTAGCCGTGGCCCTTCAGGCCACGGTCGGTCGCCACAAGAATCCGTCGCGTAGCGACGACTGAATTCAATCGTCGCTACGCGACGCGGCCAAATTTGGTTTTCCGTGGCCTGAAGGGCCACGTCTAAATTCTTGCAATCGCTACGCGATGCGAAGGGACCGCTATTTCAAAAACTTCGTATCAAAAGCACGGGGCAAAAGATCTCTCATCTGAACGACCTCGGTCTTGCCTTTCAGATTCGCGAGGATCACCGGAATGTCGCCGCCGAATTCCCAGATGATCTGGCGACATACGCCGCACGGCGGAGTCAGTTCTTCGGTGTCGGCGACGACTGCGATATGTTTTATTTTTCGCTTTCCTTGCGAGATCGCTTTCCAGATCGCGACGCGCTCGGCGCATACCGTCAATCCATAACTCGCCGACTCGACGTTGCAGCCATCGATCATGTCGCCGTCATCAGTCTCAAGCGCCGCTCCGACTCGAAAGTTGGAGAACGGTGCGTAGGCGTTCTCACGGACCGCGGTCGCCATGTCTATCAATTCCTGATCAGCGTGCTTCATTACTTCTTGCGCCATGTTTTCCTCAGATCAATTACAAAATTAATAATTACCGCATTACTAATTACACCGTGAAACTTCTTGTTCATCTTTACAGATTAATTTCGTAATTATTAATTCGGTAATTTTGTAATGCTAGTTGACGATGTGCTCGACTTTTAACTTTTCGCGCACCATGCTGCATAAAAATTCGACCGTCACACCTGTATTCGAACCCTCGGGAATTATGATGTCGGCGTGACGCTTTGACGGCTCTACAAATTCAAAGTGCATCGGCCGTATCGTTCGCTCGTATTGCTCGAGCGTGCGCTCGAATGTTCGACCGCGCTCGTTTATGTCGCGTCGAAGACGGCGCATCAGCCGGACATCGTCGGGTGTGTCGACGAAGACGCGTACATCGAGCAGATCTAAAACTCTCGGCTCGGCGAAGATCAAAATTCCTTCGACGATCACCACCGGTTTCGGATCGATCACTTCGATCTCTTCACTGCGAGTGTGCGTCACGAAATCATAGAGCGGCATCTCGATCGACAAACCCTGCTTCAGCCGGATCAGATGATTGACGAGCATGTCGCTGTCGATCGAATCGGGATGATCAAAGTTCGCCTGATGACGTTCGTCGAGCGGCATGTCGGCAAGATTGCGATAGTACGAATCCTGCTCGACGAGCACGACATTCGCACGCCCGACTGCCTCGACGATCTTTCTCGCGATCGTCGTCTTGCCTGATCCTGTTCCTCCGCAGATGCCAATAATCATAGGGTCAATCTTGTTCAGAAATTAGCCGGTCGTTTAACCGCTGATGGACGCAGATAACGCGGATGGAAATCAAATCGTTTCTTATCTGCGTCATCCGTGTTATCTGCGGTTGGCAGCCTTCATGCTAATGCAACTCGCGAATCACACGTCTCAGCAGCTCCTTAAAAACTTCGGCGACGCGAGCACCGGTCTCCATCACTTCTGCGTGGTTGATCGATTCGTCGGTCATGCCGGCAGCAAAATTTGTTATGCAAGAAATTCCGACGACGCGCATTCCCTGATGTCGCGCGATGATCGCTTCGGGAACCGTCGACATGCCCACCGCATCCGCGCCGAGCAGTCGATACATCCGCACTTCCGCAGGAGTTTCGTAAGTCGGACCTGAGAGTCCGCAGTAAACGCCGCGGTGCAAAAAGTCGGTGTTGCTTTTATCGACACCACTCTCAAATCTTTCCTTCGCGATCTCATCCGCCGCCGTCACCACGATCGTCTGAAGCTCCGCGTCATAGGCCGATGTCATATCGGGAAATCGCGGACCAAAGCGTTTGTCATTAGAACCGCGAAGCGGGTTCACGCCCATGCAATTCAGATGATCGCTGATCAACATCAAACTTCCGGGCGCCATCTCGGTGCTGAGACTGCCCGCAGCATTCGTGAGAATTACATTTTCAATTCCCATCAGCCCGAATGTCCGCATCGGAAACGTTACCTGGTCCATTTCGTAGCCTTCGTAGAAATGGAATCGGCCTTGTTGTACTGCGACGGGTGTGCCGTCGATCTCACCGAGGACTAATTGACCGGCATGTCCTTCAACGGTAGAAGTCGCGAAGTTCGGGATTTCCGGATAAGGGATCCGGATCGCATTCTCCAGTTCCTCGGCAAACGCACCGAGGCCGCTGCCGAGCACTATCGCTGTCTTCGGTGATTTCGCATACTTCGATCTAATGAAGTCGGCCGTTTCGGCCGCCAGTTCGTAACTCATAAAAACGGAAACTTAGGTTAGCACAATAGGAGCGGGTCTCGGCCTGATTGGCCATATGTCCCATAAGTCCTATAGGACATATCGGACACATGCGTCCTGTCGGCTAACTCTCTTTCTTATACGGAATTCCCAAAGCTTTCGGAGCTCTCGACAATCCTATGAATCCTGCGAGCACGATGATCGTCAGCACATACGGGATCATTTGAATGAACTGGACCGGAATGTCTTCCCCCGACGGAAGTTTCACGACGCCCTGCATCTGGATCGCGAGTGCTTCGGTGAATCCGAAAAACAGACATGCGAAAAGTACGGGAACCGGTCTCCACTTTGCCAGGATGAGCGCCGCTAGCGCGATGTAGCCGCGACCCGCAGTCATCGCTTTTGTGAACAGCGAACTCTGCCCGATCGAAAGATATGCACCGCCGGCTGCCGCGAGCACGCCCGATAGAACTACCGCAAGGTATCGCAATCGAATAACGTTTACGCCGGCCGCATCCGCCGCCGCCGGATTTTCACCCGCCGCGCGAAGCCGCAGGCCGAACGGCGTTTTGTAGATCACATACCAGACGATCGGGACGAGAATGAACGCGAGTATCGATGCGATGTTGAGACGGTTGTCGATATCCGGCAGGAGAAATTCTTTTGCGATCTGCTCGGTAGATCCGGCCGAATCGTAGATCGCGGCGCTGATCACCGCCGGCAATCCGATCATGAGAAGGCTCACGGCAAATCCCGTGACCACCTGATCGGCTTCGAACTTAATGACTGCAACTGCATAGACCAACGCGAGCGCCGCGCCTGCGAGCAGTCCACACAAAAATCCGATATACGGATTCTGAAGCTCGTATGTCACGACCGCAGCCGTGAAGGCTCCGGCGAGCATTAAGCCCTCGAGTGCGATGTTGATGACTCCGGCCCGCTCAGAGAACAGTCCGCCGAGCGCCGCAAAGATCAGCGGCGTCGCTGTGCGGATCGTCGAGAACAGCAGGATGAGTAGGAACGTCGGTGTGAATAATTCGCTCATTGAATACCTTCAAACAATTTGAACCGCCGAGACGCGGAGACGCAGAGAGAACTTTTTCAAACTCCTTACAAAACGCGTGAGATTCTTGTTCGCACAAATTCCTTCATAACCTCTGCGTCTCGGTGTCTCTGCGGTAAAAATCCCATCCCTATTTCCTCGAAAACTTTTGCAGCGAGGCGACGAAGATGATGATGATCGCCTGCAGAACTTCAACCAGGTCTTTCGATACGAATCGAGTTTCGATATCGACAAAGATCTCGCCGCGTTTGAGAACCGCAAAGAAGACAGCCGCTATAAATACGCCGAGCGGATGATTACGTCCGAGCAATGCGACCGCAATCCCGAGGAATCCCCATCCATCCGAAAAGCCGTCGTAGTATCGGTATCGATAACCGAGCACCTCGCCGATGGCAACCATTCCGGCGAGACCGCCTGAAATTGTCATCGCGATGACGATCTGCTTTTTCGGAGAGATCCCGCCGTACTCAGCCGCAGATGGATTCTCGCCGACCGCGCGCAGTTCGTATCCCCATTTCGTTTTCCAAAGAAATATGTAGACGAGAATGCACATCAGTATCGCGAGCAGAAAGGCGATGCTCAGCGGGACGAACTCGGGCATTCCGTGAATGTACTGACTAATGCGAGGGATGTGCGCTCCCGGACCGATTTCCGCAGTCTGCATGATCGGATCCCCCGGGATCTTGTAGTAGTACTGCGTGAAGTAGCTGACCAACGCGACGGCAATGAAGTTCAGCATGATCGTGTTGATCACTTCATGCGAACCAAACTTCGCCTTTAATAATCCGGGGATCGCTCCCCATAGTGCACCTGCGACGACCGCGGTCAGCATACAGAACGGATCTAGTACGAGCGGAGGCAGCGTCGTCCATGACCAATCCTCTTGCTTGCCGAAAATATCTACGACGGTCCCGCCAAATTTTATCCCGACCCACGCCGTCGCAAACGCGGCGACATAAAGTTGTCCTTCGGCACCGATGTTGAGAAGTCCGCAGCGGAATGCGACGGCGACGGCGAGTCCGGTGAAGATCAGCGGCGTGGCGATAAAAAGTGTGTAGCCGATGTCGTTCAGCGAACTGAACGAGTTGCCGATCATGTAGTAATAAGTGGCAAACGGGTTATCGCCGATAAGCAGGACAATGATCCCGCCCACGACAAACGCCGCGATCACGGCGATAAGCGGCCAGAGGACTTCTCGCAGAATTTTCATGTCTTCAACTGGAGCTGGACAAGGAATGAACCGGGGAAGTTCACTCGACCGACGTATTTGGTGCTTGCTAAATATACCTGCAAATCAGGTTTGTGTCATCTGATTTGCTGATTCGCCTGTAATCTTCTGGCCGATTATACGATTTGACAGAAACACACTCAGATTTTATTATGGTAGCGGACTAAGTAATCGGTCATTATTTCAAATTATAGTGAAGCTATGAGATTCGACAGGTTTACGATACGCGGACAAGAAGCCGTACAAGAGGCGATCGGTGTCGCCGAAAAGAATCAGAACCAGCAGGTCGAGCCTGAACATTTACTCGCGACCATGCTCGACCAGAAGGAAGGTGTCGTGCGCCCGATCCTTGGAAAGATAGGGGCAAACGTCGCGGCCGTAACGAGCGAGGTGGACGCCGCAATCGCGAAATTCCCGCAGGTTTCGGGCGGGCAGCAGTACTTCAGCACCCGGACGAACACGATCTTTCAAGAAGCACAGAAAGAAGCCGAGAAGATGCAGGACGAATACGTTTCGACCGAGCATCTCCTGCTTGCGATCGCGAATGAAAAGGATGGCGACGCCGGTCGCATTCTTCGCTCGAACGGAATCACGCATGACGATCTCGAAAAGGTCATCACCGATATGCGCGGCGGAAGCAAGATCACGGATCAGAACGCCGAAGAGAATTTCCAGGCTCTCGACAAATACGCGCAGGATCTTACAGAGCGAGCTCGCAAGGGCAAGCTCGATCCTGTGATCGGTCGCGACGATGAGATCCGTCGCACGATCCAGATACTTTCGCGCCGCACAAAAAATAATCCTGTCTTAATCGGAGAACCCGGCGTTGGTAAAACCGCCATCGTCGAAGGACTGGCACAGCGGATCGTTTCGGGAGATGTTCCGGAAACCTTGAAGAACAAGAAGCTCGTCTCGCTTGATCTCGGAGCGATGCTCGCGGGTGCAAAATACCGCGGTGAATTCGAAGACAGATTGAAAGCCGTACTCAAGGAGATAGAGAAAGCCGAAGGACAGATCATTCTCTTTATCGACGAGCTGCACACGCTCGTCGGCGCCGGTGCGTCCGAAGGCGCGATCGATGCTTCTAACATGCTGAAGCCCGCGCTCGCGCGCGGAACTTTGCGTGCGGTCGGTGCAACGACTCTGAACGAATATCAGAAGTACATCGAGAAGGATAAAGCTCTCGAGCGACGATTCCAGCAAGTTTATGTGGGCGAGCCGACGGTCGAAGATACGATCGCGATCCTTCGGGGATTGAAGGAGCGATACGAAGTCCATCATGGTGTAAGAATAAAGGATGCGGCGATCGTCGCGGCGGCGACACTTTCGAATCGCTACATCACCGATAGATTTCTTCCCGACAAAGCGATCGACTTGATCGACGAAGCCGCATCGCGAATTCGTATTGAGATCGACAGTCTTCCGCAGGAGATCGATGTTCTCGAGCGAGAGATCCTGCAGCTCGAGATCGAGCGTCAGGCGCTGTCGCGTGAGACGGACGAGAAATCGAAGGAGCGGCTCGACGACATCGAAAAGCGCATCGCCGATCTGAATGAAAAATCGTCCGCGATGAAGGCGAAATGGCAGTCTGAAAAAGATGAGATCGAGAAGATGCGTACGGCTAAGGAGCAACTCGAAGAAGCAAAGCTTCAACTCGAGCAAGCTCGTCAGGCCGGCGATCTCGCCAAGGCTGCCGAGCTTCAATACGGACGCATTCCCGAGGTTGAGAAACTTCTCGAATCCGAACGCGAACGTCTCGAGCAACTGCAGTCCGACGGCGTTTTCTTGAAAGAAGAAGTCGACGAAGAAGATGTTGCCGAGGTCGTCGCGAAATGGACCGGCGTGCCTGTTTCGAAGATGCTCGAAGGCGAGATGCAGAAGCTCGTCTCGATGGAAGACAATCTTCGACATCGCGTCATCGGCCAGGACGAAGGACTGCAGGCCGTCGCAAACGCGGTTCGTCGTGCACGTGCGGGACTGCAGGATCCGAATCGGCCCGTCGGCTCATTCATTTTCCTTGGACCGACGGGTGTCGGTAAAACCGAGACCGCTCGAGCGCTCGCGGAATTTTTATTCGATGACGAACGCGCGATGGTGCGGCTCGACATGTCGGAGTACATGGAGAAGCACGCCGTCGCTCGTATGATCGGAGCTCCTCCGGGATATGTCGGGTACGAAGAAGGTGGGCAGCTCACCGAAGCGGTGCGACGTCGTCCGTATTCGGTAGTACTGTTCGACGAGATCGAAAAAGCGCATCCGGATGTTTTCAACGTTCTGTTGCAGATCCTCGATGACGGACGCCTGACGGATTCGAAAGGACGCGTCGTCGATTTTAAGAACACGGTTCTGATCATGACCTCGAATCTCGGCTCGCGCGAGATACAGGCGGCGACAGAAAATCCTCTTGCCGATCGCGATATTCGAACTAATGTTTTGCATGTACTTCGCGATCACTTTAAGGCGGAGTTTTTGAACCGCATCGACGACATCGTCGTATTCAAGCAACTCGGACGCGAAGAGATCGCGCAGATCATAGACGTCCAACTCGAGAAACTGAGACGGAACTTGGAAGATCGCGGTATCACGATCCAGCTCGATGAATCAGCAAAGGATTTGCTCGTCCAGGAAGGTTACGATCCGGTTTACGGAGCACGTCCTTTGAAACGAGCGATCCAGACGCTGATCCAGAATCCGCTTGCCGTCAGTTTGCTGAAGGGCGAAATCGGAAGCGGGCTGGCGGTACGGATTTCGGCCGAAAATGGAGTCATGAAGTTCACGCCCTTGGCCGGCCAGCAAAAGACAGCAAGTACCTGACTCACATTGAGTGCTAACGGCGCGAAGCGAGAAAAATATACACAACCAAGCTCGCGCCTGACAGAGTTAGTATCAACGGAACAAAATACAGTCCAAGACCAGTCGACTTGTCAGTCGAAATGCTGATAGTGCTCCAGGTAAGGAATGCAAAAAGCAAAATGAGCTGGGTTTTGATCCACTTGACGAAAATGGTAGCAAGGGCATATTGATACTGCGCATTTCCTTCGGTAATGGTCCACGGGTAATTAAACTTATCCGAAAATCGACCTAGCCACGTCAGCCCGACGTATGACGTCAGGCTTAATGCAAAAAGAAGGATGAGATCAGATTTAGGGCCGTGACTGTCCGGGTTTCCTGCCAGATCAAAGTGGACTGGTATTATTGACGGCAGGATCGCCCACGCTCCTAATACCAAAATAGTCTGAGCTAGTAGACCGGCAACCGAAATGGTTTCCAGAAGTACTCCGAAGTTTGAAAAAAATGTTTTGCTTTTCATTATGCCCTCACAATTTCGGTTGTGATTGAATCCGGCATTTCGATTTTTCAAAATCGAACGGCAAGACAGAAAATAAAAAGTGTGCAGACAGTGGAATGGAAGAATTGGAAGTTCAATTCTTGCTTTTTCTTCATCATAAGAATGGGCCCCCTTAAATTGGGTTTAGAGGATAGCGTACAATTTGGAAATCAAAATACACACACGCACCGCCTGGGGTCAAGTGGAGTTGAAAGGGCGAACTCGAAAGCGGGCAAACCCGTTCGAGTGTCGGCAGAAAACGGAGAGATGAAGTTCTCTCCGGCTACGGCCGGACAAATGGCGGTGACGTCGCCGTAGTCGGTGGATTCCCTATTCGTGATCCACGCCTTACTATTAACGAAGGATGTTTAAGAGAAAGAAAATGAACCAGCATGATCCGTTTGACGGAGAGATTATTGATGACGAGCCGACGAAGATTCCGGTGAATGACAAGCGTCGTTTTAACGAAGAAGGCATTCGTGACGACGTGAAGGAAGAAGCTCCGCAAAAATCGCGGCTCGAGATAGAGCTCGAAGGGAAACTGAAAACTGAAACCGAACGACGTGAGGCCGCCGAAGCAAAGCTCGTCGGAGTACAGGCAAAGTTCGATGAGGCAAAGTCGAATCTCGAAAAGGAAACGGCTGATATGCGGGCGCGGCTAATGAAAACGCTCGAGGATCGCTCAAAGCAAGGTCAATTCAATTTTCTGACAACGCTCTTGCCGGTGCTCGACAATTTGAATCTCGCGATCAATGCGAGCGAGCAGGATTCGTCCGTCGATCATCTTCGCGATGGCGTAAAAGGAACCGCCCGATCATTCGAGCAGGCGTTGATGAGCGTCGGCGTTGAGGCCGTTCCGTCGATCGGCATGAAGTTCGATCCCGAGATGCACGAAGCGATCGACATGGCAGAAGTTGACGCACAAGACGACGGGATCGTAACAGCAGAGTATTCGCGAGGATATAGATTTGGCGATCGACTTTTGCGTCCGGCACGTGTTCAAGTCGGAAAAGGTCGCGCGCAATCTGCCGGCGAATAGCGCCGATCAATAAAGAATGAAGGGCTTGGATCGCTCATGCGCCGATCGAAGCCCTTTTAGTCCCAAGCTCCGATCGTGCTCCCTATCCACCCACGCAATCAACCTGCCTTCTTAGAAAGAAACTGGTTCTCGATTCGTCTCAAATGGTGATCGCGAAAATGTGAATTCTATCTCAGCGTGATCATCGGTCTTTCATCTTTCTTCCTTCGAAAGTCGAAAACGGATGGTTGTTGGACCATCGACTTGCGGTCTTGGGGATCGGCTCCATAAACCGTTACGTCTCGCTGTGCCGGTGGAACTTTTGAAACGTCGACCGTGTTTCCACCGACGTTGATCGCGCGTTTTCCTTCGAGTACATCCTGGTAAAGTTTGGGAACGGCGTTGACCGCGTAGCCGAGCCATTCGGACGGCGTGAGTTTGCCGTCGGGTGCCGTACCGCTGTCTGCTTTCTTTGCGATCACTCCGTCTTCGAGGAGAACGTAACTGAGCAGTCCCTGTTTCAGGTTTCCAAGCTCCAACGCAACATTGTCCGCCTGGGTCGCTGACAGGATCTTCATTCCCTTGTCGTAGGCAAGTTGTCCGAGACCGCGGCTGCCCATCGGCCCGGGCTTAAAACCATCACCCTGCACCGCCGAGGAACTGTGGCACGCGTCGATCACCATGATCATCTCGGCTGCCGTCACGTCTTGCATCCAAAGCGACAACTCGTCCGACGAGATCATTCGATTTAGATTTTTTGTTGTCAGCTCTGATGTATCTACTCCGATGTCCTCGGGCAGAAGATAGAAGATCCCGGAGCGGTCAGCATATCCGTGTCCGGCGTACGTGATGATCAGCGTGTCTTCCGGCTCGACCGGAGCGATCTTCGCCGCATCGGGGATCTGCGTCATTATTTCGGTAGGTACCTCGTTAGCCCGTCCCGCCAGTAAAGAGAACACGGCCTTGATAACGGCTTTGCGCGCGTTGCTGGCGCCGGGACTCTGGCTCGAGCTTCTTTCGGATATAAGCGGGATATTTATTACTTCAGAGAATTGCGATGTCGCCAAGCGGCTGCCCAATACTTCCTGCATCTTCCGTGCGTCATTCGCGGCGTACTTCAGATCGAAATTTCGGTTGTCGGACGCGTTCACGCCGATGGAGATCACATACGCTTTACCTTTTTTCGTCTGGGGGTTTTCGATCTTTAAGGCCCTGCGGACTGTCTCGCTTTTGACCCGATCGGTGTTGAATGCGTAAGCGGAGAACTCGACTCCGCTCCGTCCGTCGCGCGGCAGCTTGATGTTTCGAAAAGCGACCTCGGCTTTTGTCGGCGATATCTGCTTTATGTTTTCCGATCTTATGTCAAGAATATTATTTGCCGATCGCCATGCGCGGTCGTCCGGTGAGTCCATGACCTTGTCGCTGGGCTTTCCGGCTGCGACATTAGCTGGAGCATTCGCGATGTACTTCTCCTGTCGTTCTTTGGGCGTCGAGGTCCCGATCAATTGCCCGTCTAAAAACAGCCGCAGATCAAATGCACCGGATGTTCGCTTTGCTTTCTGCGCTCTATCGGCACTGACCGTAACCTCTTCAGTTATGCTCTCCACAGCCACAGTCACATCTACGGTTCCGTCCGCCTTTATCGCCGAAACGACTGGCTTCCCGAGTTTCGCCTGAACACGATTCAGCTCCGCGATTGACGGCAAAGGTTTGAACTCTTTATCGCAAGTATTAGAACCGTCGTCTTCTACCTGCGCGTTGCATCGCAATACACTGCGAAGCAATCCCGGCGAAAAGTACTGCCTCATGTACGCTTCTAACGGAACGGATTCCTTCTGCGTACCAACGTTCCAATGAATTCCCTTAACGTCATCTAGTGAGAAGCTCGTATCGAACCGACCACTCGGATCAGTAACGACCCAGTTGTCCTCATCCAGTGGAACAAAAGTTAAGGCTTCCTTGACTCCATTTTCAAGGGCCCACCACTTCGCGGACCCATCGTCGCTGCTGGAGATCAAGAACCGGTCGTCCGGACTGAAGATAACGTTTGTAACGTTCGCTGCGTGCGGAGCGCGCGTGTTTACCCAATTCTTCTCAAGATCCCAAACCGCGAAGTAGTTTTGCCCACGGTCCCTGTGGTTGTAACTAAAGGCTATGTGTTTATTATTCGGACTTACTAAAACCTCTAAACCCAAGTCGAGCTCAAATTTGAAGTTTTTTCCAAAAAGAAATGTCCGGCTCTCGTTCGATACAATATTGTGCCATTCGATGCGGTCAAGATATTCAAGAATGAAATTTGCACCCTCGCTGTCGACAATATATTGCACAAGTTCATTTCCGGACCTAAACAATGTACTCCCCTCGAGGTCGAATATCTCGAGTTGGATAGTTTTTGGTTGTGTTCCCGAACTGATCTTCTCGGTGAAAACATAGTCCTTACGGCGGCTAAAACCATTATATGACCCATTACTTCGAATGCCGCCGCTTCTTCTCACGAGCTCATTTTTCTTGAGATTCCAAAGCTCGGCATCCGAGGTTGAGACCCTAGTGGGTGAGGGCCTGTAGACCAAAAGATGGGAATGATCTTCGTTGAATTCGTACTCGGAGACACGGTCATGACTGACCATCAATGAATCCGTAACAAAGTTCCTGATTTCCAGCGTGCCAATTGGACGAGCCCCCTTATTGGCTGATTGTGCAACCTTAAAAAGAACCAGAGCTTTGCCGTTATCGATAAATTCGGAGCGGGTTACGTCCGGGTAGGTGCGGACGCGAAGTTTGGAAAGCAAATCCCAGACATCAAGTGAGCGGCCTTCCGGGTTTACGCTAGAGAGAAGAAGCGCTTTTCCGTCCGGGCTCAAACTATTTATGTAACTACTCCGTTGAATTTTGCTCTTCGAAAAAATAACGCGCTTATTCGCAAAGTCGAACACTTGAACAGCTTCGAGGTCTTGATCGTCAGGTTCTTTTTTAAAGAGAGCGAGATATTTGCCGTCATCGGTAAATTCATAATTCGTCACATTCGATTGCTTAAATATCTCCTTTCCCGATGCCTTTTCTTTCACCACAAATTCCCCCACAGGAATTGAGTTTTTTTCGTCCTGGTTATAGTCGGCTCCTAACTCTGCTTCATACCGCTTTGACCAATCCGGCATACCGGTTGTGTTCTCGTCCACCTCTTGAAGCGGGCCGCTAGGTAGCTCCGAAAATGAAACGATCTCTCCAGTCGTTGGATCAAGTTTATTTCGATGTTTACGATAATTACTAAAAGCGCTGATGTCGATAATCTTCTTGTCGGAATACAAGTCCACTAAGATTGACATTCCACGACTCTCGAACTGAGCTTGGATTTTTCGTTGCAGCCAGTTGACCAAAAGGATTCGTGAGTCCATTGGCCCGTACAATAGATCGTTCCCTTGCGACGCTAATGAGATCTTTCGTTCTCTAACTAAGTTTCTATTGCTTTGGTCGATCTGCTTGTTATCAGCTGAGAATTGAAAAACCCGTTCCTTCAATTCACCCGTTTGTTGTCTCATCATTATCGTCGACGGAGGAGTTACTAAAGGCTCAACGTCCGGTGCGGAGTAAACGGATTCAGTTGTTCCATTTGCGAGATTGATCGCCACTATGTCGCGTTGCCTGCCCGACCCTATGTTGTCGCTCTTATCGAGGATAAGCTTCTTTCCGTCATCAGTAACCACAACCGACGCCAACTCGGATCCATAGGAAAATGGAATACCGGATTTGTTCAGTTTACGGCCGGTCTCTATATCGTAAACGTTCAGCAAGTAATTGAGATCCCCACTGCGAGCTTGTTCGACAATGAATCTCTCATTTTGACTTAGCCTCCAAAAAGATGAGTCGACCTTCACCGTTAGTCGAAGCTCACCATTGGCAAAGCTGCGGAATTCCGACGAAGAAGCATCCCCGTTACTGCGTTCAAGGGTGAACCATTTACTGCTCACATCGGTTTTTAACGTGGCGTCGTTCGCTGCAGGTGCGGTGAAGGTTTTCACCTTTCGGTCGATATCCCATACATCATCATTCACCAAAATAAATCGTCCATCCGGAGACAAGCTAAATCCCTTTGCACCCGACAAACTAAAGATCGTCGTTGGAGTCGCAGAAATATCGAGAACGGAAAGCTCGCCCGAAGAGTATACGATTATCAAACGTTTACCGTCGGAGCTCGCGCCCCAGGACTGGACGTTTTCCAATGACAGGAACTGTTTGCTTGCATCCCAGATGCGAACAGTTCCCAATTGCTTTGGGTTTTCTTCCACATCATTTTGGACTCCGCCCGTGATGACGCGATTTCTATGTCCGAACGCAAAATTTAATGAGTGCTTTTCGGGTGACGTAAACGTACTTAATATTTCTCCGGAGAGTCCATCCCGTGTCGTGAACATTCCGTCTGATCCATGACAAACCAAATTCGCTCCAATAAGTTGAAAGGCGCACGTAGTGACGTCCTTAACGGAAAATAATTTATTGCCGGTTCTGAGATCCCACAGGTCGTACGAATCGCTGTTGGTCATCAGCACCGAGTCGTCGGCTGAAACGCCTGCAAGCCCGCCATCCTTGATAGCACGGAGTTCGCGGCGGCTATTGAAATCCCAAATAACTATCCGATCAGCACTGCTGCTTACGAGTCGAGTTTCATTTTTATTCAGCCACAGGGAGTCTATCTGGGATGAGTGTCCGGCTTCGACAACGAGTTCAACCAACCCCGGTCCGGCAGGCTCGTTTTCTTGTCCTGAAACCAAAGCACATAATGCGGCGTTCCAAAGCAGGAAGCTCAATAAACTTTTTCTCATCATGCTATTCCCTACCGGGATGAAAGCTCAATCCCGACATCCCGAACATTTTATTTCAGCGCTATCAACGCCCGTTCATCTTTCTTCCTTCGAAAGTCGAAAACGGATGGTTGTTGGACCATCGACTTGCGGTCTTGGGGATCGGCTCCATAAACCGTTACGTCTCGCTGTGCCAGTGGAACTTTTGAAACGTCGACCGTGTTGCCACCGACGTTGATCGAGCGTTTTCCTTCGAGTACATCCTGGTAAAGTTTCGGAACGGCGTTGACCGCGTAGCCGAGCCATTCGGACGGCGTGAGTTTGCCGTCGGGTGCCGTACCGCTGTCTGCTTTCTTTGCGATCACTCCGTCTTCGAGGAGAACGTAGCTGAGCAGTCCCTGTTTCAGGTTTCCAAGCTCCAACGCAACGTTATCTGCCTGGGTTGCAGACAGAATCTTCATTCCCTTATCGTAGGCAAGTTGTCAGAGACCGCGGCTGCCCATCGGCTAGGGCTTAAAACCATCACCCTGCACCGCCGAGGAACTGTGACACGCGTCGATCACCATGATCATCTTGGCTGCAGTCACGTCTTGCATCCAAAGCGACAGCTCGTCCGATGAGATCATCCGGCCAATTCCTTCGGTCGTTAGCTTCGAAGTGTCGGTTCCGATGTCTTGAGGCAAAAGATAAAAGATCCCGGACTGATCGGCGTAACGGTGGCCGGCGTAGGTGATGATGACGGTGTCTTCCGGTTCGACCGGTTTGATCTTTTGAAAGTAGGGGCTCCCAGCAAACGCGACGGCGAGTGTCTTGTCACTCTTCGCCATCTCCGCCGCAGCATCGCTAATCGACGTTCCGGCCAGCATCGCAAATACCCCTTTTATGACCGCCTTGCGCGCGTCGTTCACCATCGCGAACTTCTCGGTCTGATGATCCGAGATTAGCGGGATCTTGATAACTTCCGAGAAAGAGTTCGCATCGACGTTCAGCCGCTCGCCAATCACTTCCTGCATTTTTCGTGCGTCATTCGCGGCGTACTTCAGATTGAACGCCTTGTTCTCTGAAGCATTCACGCCGATCGAAATGAGAAACGCGCGCCCCTGACGTTTCTCCGGATTTGCGATCTTGTATGTCGTGCGTACTGTTTCGCTTTTGACGCGATCGACATTGAAAGCGTAAGCGGAAAACTCCACTTCCGCCCGCCCGTCCCGCGGCAGTTTTACATTCCTGAATGTAACCTCGGCCCTCGTCGATGGTTCGCCTGGCTTTGCGGACGGCAGGATCTTGATGTTCGGTGCAACGGTCGAGAAGACATCGTTGTTCGCCCGCCAGAGTTTGTCTTCATTAGTATTGAAAACCGCGCTCTTTGGGTCTTTCGCATATGCGATCCTATCCTTCGCAACCGCCGCAGGCGCGTCGCGAATATACTGCTCCGTTTTTTCCCGCGGCGTCGAGGTCCCAATCAGCTGTCCATCGCGAAACAGGCGAAGGTCGTATACGCCCGATGTCATTTTTCTTGTCCTGGTCGTATCGTCGGCGTCGTACCGAACATCTTCGGTCACCGTCGTAACCTCGACTACGACATTCACCGTTCCGTCCGTATTGACCGACACTACCGGAGCACTTATCGCCGGACGCAGAAACGATGCAGCGTCGGCAACACGTCCCTCCGTTCCGCCGAGAATGACGCAAGCTGCCATGAAGACCGCAACTGCGCATCGTCCCAAAAGTCTCGCCGAAGCTCCCGTCATACTTTTACCTCTCGTTGTTTCTTGTATCTTGTCTTCGTCATCTGACGACAGCAACACTCGGCCGCGCGCGATTGATCGCTCCGATCGGCGGGAGCGGTTTGAACTCCCGATCACAGGTACCCTCTTGCGTGCATTTCAGTACGCGAGCAAGCAGATTCGGTTCGTAGTAATGCCGCATGAACGCTTCGAGCGGGACCGGCTTCAATATCTCGTCATTTACGATCCAGTGAAGTCCCTCAATTTTGTCCAGAGACTTATTCGTATCAAACCGCCCGCCGGGTGTCGTCACTACCCACTCGGCCTCCAGCGGGATTACTGTGGCAAGTTCGCGAGCTGTCTCGGGCGTCCAGAATTTGATCGTCCCGTCCGCACCGCCGCTCGTCAGGATCCGACCGTCCCGGCTGAACCGTACAGAGTTGACCCAGAACGGATGCGCTTTTATTCGTTTCAGCTCTGCTCCGGTCGAGACATCCCACAATCTCAATGTTCCGTCCATGCTGCCGCTCGCCAGGACCCTTCCATCCGGAGAAAATGCGAGCGAGAGAACATCATTCGTGTGTCCTTGAAGACGCTTGAGCTCCGCACCGCTGCCCGCATCGCGCAACAGAATTGAGTGATCGCTGCTGCCCGTGGCCAATATCTTTGAGTCGGGACTCAACGCCATCTGACTAACCCAACCGCCGAACCGTTTCAGTGCGGCACCCGTCGTGACGTCCCATGCTTGTACATCGCCCCCGCCGCCGAATAAGGTCTTATCGTCGAAGTCGAAAGCAACAGAACGAACCCAGCCGGATTGCCCTCCAAATTGTTTGATCTCGGTTCCGGTGCTCACGTTCCAGAGTCTGATCGTTTGGTCTTCGCTCCCGCTCGCAAGATATTGGCCGTCATGAGTGAACGCGAGCGCGTAAACACTTCGCGAATGCCCCTGAAAAACCTTGATCGCGGATCTGCTTTCGACGTCCCACAAGCGGACGGTCTTGTCATAACTTCCGCTTGCGATCATTGTCCCGTCGGAGCTAAACAAAACCGAAGCAACCATGCTCGAGTGGCCTTCGAGACGTGTCATTTCCATCGGCCCGCTGATCTTCCAAAGACGCACAGAGTTGTCATCGTGCCCTGTTACGATCGCGGTGGAATCGGGGCTGAAATCTATAGATCTGACCCATGCTGATCGCCCACCAAGACGTTTGATCTCGCTGCCGCTTTTCACGTCCCAGATAAAGATCGTTTGTTGAAAATCTCCGCTTGCCAAAGTGCGTCCATCGGGTGCGAAAGCAAGCGCAAACTGTTCGCCCGGCCCATCGAATCTTTTGAGCTCGGACCCCGTTTGCGGATCCCACAAGCGCACAGTTTTGTCGTCGCTCGCACTCGCGACAGTATTGCCGTCGGGACTGAAAGCAATATCGCGAATCGAGCTCGAGTGGCCGGTAAAACGTTTCAGCTCCACTCCGGTCCTTATATCCCAGAGTCGGACGATCTTATCGTCGCTTCCGCTCCCGATCGTATTTCCGTCGGGACTGATATCGATGAAATACGACAGCGCGTCGATCCGTCTTCTCTCAGCACCGGAGTCGGCGTTCCAGATCCTAATTGTGCGGTCGAGACTTCCGCTCGCTATCGTCTTGCCGTCAAAACTGAAGTCCAGGGAAATGACCGGTTTGGTGTGGCCCTCGAACCGCCTCAGTTCCTTTCCGGTTTTCATGTCCCAAAGCCGGACCGTACCGTCATCGCTTCCGCTTCCAAGCATCGTCCCGTCAGGGCTAAACGCGATGGCATTTACACTGCCCGAGTGCCCGCGAATTTGCTTTAGCTCGGCTCCGGTGTCGATATCCCAAAGTCGGATCGTCTGGTCGTCACTGGCGCTCGCGATCGTTTTTCCGTCCGGACTGAACATTACGGATTTCACGTTATCCGAATGCCCTTCCATACTCTTGAGCTCGGTTCCGGTGGTCACATCCCAAAGCCTTATCGTCTGATCGTCGCTAGCACTTGCGATCGTTCGTCCGTCGGGACTGTATGCGAGTGCGGTGATCGCTCTCGTGTGTCCCGTCTCGACATGAAGCTCGACCTTCGACGCATTCGGCTGCGCTGACGAACGAGATGGGTCGAGAAGTGCGATCACCAAAAGGACAGGCAAATACCAGTGAGTTCTCATAAGGAAACATCTAACGTCACACTCGCTAAACCTCAGCCTTGTCGTGAAAAAAGCGCCGCCGCCGACCGGTAAAAACTCAGGATCGAATCGTCACTGCCGTTGGCGAATTGTTTCCGGACTTTGGTGAGAGGAAATGCCGCGTTGCCGTCACTGAACACGATCCCAAGACCTTCATCCAGTTGTTTCCATTTACCGCCGAATTCATTGCACATGCATTCGCCGACGAACGAGCCTAATTTCTGCGCCAATCCATCTGAAGCCGCGAGGTCGAAATCATCGCGGCTACGCTGGCGCTCGATAAATCCGTCGATCCACGCGACGGATGCTTCGTTGAATGCGAGCTCGAATCCGGCGGCGGGGCTCAGATGTTCTTTGATCAGGTCGGCGTTGATCCGCAGTTTTTCTTCAAGTGTTAGTTCTTCCATAGTTTTCCTCGATCGCTGCGCGCCGACACACGCGGGTCACGGCACGATCTGATATTCATAATTTACCGTCGCCCAGCCGCCGGCTTCGACGTCGAAAGCGTCCGCTCGAGTTTGCGCCGCTGTCTGGCGCAAAAGTCTTGCGAGTGGCGATTCGGGTCCGCGGGTGTCGCGCTTGAGGCCGATACTGTCCATAGTCAGAAGATCTGCCGGGATCTCGGTGTCGGTCGCGATGATCTTTATCGATTCGCTACCGTACTGCTCATCCGGCGAGATAAAGAAATGCCGGCACTGATTCGTGCCAAGCGTGCTTATCGACTTGCTCGATCCAAGCATCTCTCTCGCGCCCCTTGGCGGATATAGCAGGCTGATCTTCCCGGTCGTTCCGAGATTCAGCATGTAGATCATCAAATCTTTGCCGGTGTTATTTTTCACCGTGAAGAAAAACCGGTCGCCAGATTTCAGCTTCGGGGTTTTCGCCATCGTCGCTTGCTCTTCTTCGCTCGCGAGAACATTTTGACAAGGCGTTCCCGCCTCGAACTGCTTGATCTTCACGACCTTCACCTCGAGTCCGCTTGAAAGGTCGTTCGCCTCGTTCCCGAGGATCTTGGTGTTCTCGTATCGAACGTGTTGTTCCAATGCTTTTGTCAGCTTGGCTGCAGCTTGCTCATCAGATGCCGAGACCCAGAAGTTATATAAAGGCGTTCCGTCCCTGTTCGTGATGAAATATCCGGGCTCGCTGTCTGCGGGGAGCGTCGCATTTTTCTTTGGAGGTGCCATTTGGCGGCCAAGTGTGAAGTCGCCATACGTTCCCCGAACGACGGCAGCGTCCCATGACGGCGGCGTCGCAGTAGCGGGATCTGCGCGACGGATTGCGTTTAGCGAATTTAGGATCGCGTTTGCCTCGAGCGGTTTTACATACGCATTGTCTTTCAACGATAGCGCGAGACCGCGCATGCCGGCCGCTCCGCTGTCGGCACCCGCCAGATCGATGGCGATGCTGCGTTTCTCATCGGTAAAAC
This sequence comes from Acidobacteriota bacterium, assembly GCA_003223025.1. Lineage (GTDB taxonomy): Bacteria > Acidobacteriota > Blastocatellia > Pyrinomonadales > Pyrinomonadaceae > OLB17. The sequence goes on along the minus strand of QHXR01000008.1, from coordinate 67,536 downwards.
CCGGCGACAGCAGAACTGCTTTCGAATTTTCAGGCACCGTTGTTTTGCCATTGGCCAAAGTTACTTCGACGTCAGCAGTGAACTTCGTCGCGTTGACGATGATGCCGGATCCCAATTTGTCATCGACATCTTTTGCGTTCGGGGCGTAGACAATTACATACCCGCCCACGCGTGCACCAACAACTGTTCCGACATTCAACTTAACGATGTGGACGGCATATTCCTGACCCGACGAATTCTTTCGCTTTACCGGCTCGGAACAAGCTCTCGCGGCTCCTGACGTGTCGCAACGGACAAAGATCGGCGTTTTTACTTTCGGGCCGGTGGCTCCGAAAACTCCACGATCGATATCGCCCTCCGCCTGCGGTGTCTGATCGCGGGCGGCGGCGCTAGTTGCGTTGCGTACGAGATTTATGATCTCGCGATAGGATGCGTTCGGATTCTGCCGGACGAAGTTTACGAAGTAGTACGTTAACAGTCCGTTCCGCTGCGCTTTTTTTGTGATCGGATCATCCAGGAAATCTTCATACGAATACTGCGTCGGCAGACTGCCGGAGATCGTCACGTAGCCTTCGCCCGCACCGATGTTGTCATCCGATGCCGCCGAAGCGGTGCTCCGCGTTCCACCGGTTTCGGTCGCGATCCCGCGCTCGAAACCTTTTTTGCCCGCGCCGCGGGTGATGGTCCCGGAATGGCAGCTGTCCGCAATGAAAACTATGTTGGTCGTATATTTTCGAAGCTCCGCGAGCCGCTGGTCGAACTCGTCATCGCGAATGTCCTTTGTGCCTTGCAGGTCCGTGTCGTACGGAACGAGGGTTTCATCAACTCCGTCGGCTTCATCGATTTTGAGATCATCTTTACGCTCACCGGGAACCGGTACTGAATCACTTAACTTCGAGCCGTGGCCGCTGTAATAAAAGACGATCTGGGGTCCCTTCGCCGGGTCGATCGCCGGTTTGCCCGCCCAGTATTTTTGCGCGTTCGCGGTGAGATGACTATCAAAACCATTGAGTATCGCTTCCTTCGTTGCTTGAGAAGAGCACAAGGTCTTTACCGCCGACTGGGCGGTCTGCACCCCGCACGGTGCAGACGGACTCGCTGCATCCTTCAACGTTTCTTTAAAGCCTTTCTCCGACAAAAGCGATTTCATCAAAGCGACGTCGTTGTGCGTGCCGCCAAGGTGCGAGATCCCGCCCGGCTGTACTTTGTACTCATTGATCCCGACGAGCAATGCATATTTCGGAGCATCGACCGGCGGCTCGATCACATCCGTCACGTCTTTGGGTTCCGTGATCGTGGAATAGGAGAGAATGAGCGCTAAGCCGATCACTTTGAGTTTTGCGAAAATCATTAAGGCCTCCTAAGCATTCGGACCCGAAGCTCACCTCGCTGCTCGATGATTGGTTTCCGAGCAACAACGCTGTCGATAGTGTCGTTTAGCCTACAAAAGGTTACGGCGGCCGTTCGCGATTCCGGCCAAAGTTTCACCCTGTCCCCATGAGGAAGCAGGCGAAAGGATGCGTTCGACGTTCGAACATCATCAGACTGATCTATAAATTTTTAAGTTATCTGGGATCCGTTGATCGGGTGCGGTCATTATAGTGTCACGGTATAATAACCGCAACATATTTGCATCCGATTTCGCTTTTCGGGAGCTAGAAATGGCGACTGCGTCGACGATGAAAGCCTCCGTCTTACTGGCACGAAGTTTGATCCCGGGATACGTGATTGCGCTCGATCTGGCCGAAGTTGATGCAGAAGGCAGCGGTTCTTTTCGGCGAAGTGATCATCGATATCAATCTTGTCGCGGCCTGGCTATTTGATGCGGTTGATGATCGGAAACAACTTGTGGCGAAAGGGCAGCGAGTAATACTGACAGGTGACAAACGGCTTTTTGGATGATAGGAATTAAATTCCTTTTCGATTGCTCTTTTCTAAATGGTATTATGAATGCTGGACGGCGATTCCCGCCTTACCCGCATCCAACTTCCCAGCAGTAAACTCATATATGGCAGACATAGACGCATACAAAGACAAATTCAGCGAGAGTGGCCGACGCGTTTTAGAAGCGGCTCTGGGCGAGTCGAAGAAGCGCGAGCAGAACTACGTTGCCATTGAACACATCTTGCACGCCGTCGCTGCTGAAGAGGACGACCTTTTCAGCTCGACAATGCGCGACCTGGCAGTCGATCCGCGATCGGTGAAGCTGCTGATCGAGAAGCGCATGGAAATGGGCAGGCAACATACGGGCAAAGGTTACAAGATCGCTCCCGAAACGACTGAACTTTTTAAGAAGGCAATGGACCGCGCTCGTTCGCAAGGACGACGCGTTATCGACGGCAGTGACATTTTTTACGTTCTCTCGAATGATGATCACAGCATTTTGAATGACGTGCTCCAGAATCTCGGCGTACCTTCGGAAGAGGTCGCTCAGACGGCACGTACACGAATTCGAAAGCGAGAGAAAGAAGAGGAACGCACGAGACAGAAATACGAGCTCCCGAGTTTTCTGCGACATTTCGGCGTTTCAATGAATAAACTTGCACGGCAGGACAAGATCCCGCCGACGATCGGACGCGAGAAAGAGATCCTTCAGATGATCGAGATCCTGTCGCATCGCGAAAGATCGAATTCGCCGATGCTTATCGGCGAGCCGGGAGTCGGAAAGACTGCGGTGGTCGAAGGACTCGCAAGACTGATCGAGCTCGAACCGGAAAAAGTTCCGGCGCGTTTGCGTGACTCGCATATCGTCCAGCTTCAAATGGGCGGGCTTGTCGCAGGTACGATGCTCCGCGGAATGTTCGAGGAGCGAATCAAAGGAATCATCGACGAAGTGAAAGAGAAGGATCACATCATTCTCTTTATCGACGAAGCACACACGATCATCGGCGCCGGTGCGGCGCTTGGCACTTCGTCCGACGCGGCGAACATGTTCAAGTCGGCTCTTGCACGCGGCGAGCTGAGGATCATCGGTGCGACGACATCGACGGAATACAAAGAGTACATCGCCGAAGATGAAGCTCTCGCTCGGCGGTTCCGAATGGTGAAAGTCGAAGAACCGACGCTCGACGAGACACGCGAGATCCTGATGGGTCTCAAGCCGAGACTCGAGAAGAATTACTCGGTCACGATCTCGGACGAAGCCATCAACACGGCTCTTGAGATGTCGCCTAAGTACATTCGAAACCTCCATTTGCCCGATAAGGCGATCGGTTGGCTCGACACGGCTTCGGTAAAGGTTGAGATCAATGAACCGGCGGAGCTCGTCGTGAAACCCGAGCACATCATCGATGTAATTTCGCAGGAATCGCGGATCCCGAAGGACATGATCTATCGCGACACGTCCGACAGGTTCTCGCAAATGGAGATCGATCTCGGTGGTCGCGTGATCGGACAGAAAGAAGCGGTTCGTGCGGTCGCGGAAAGGCTGCGACTAAACAAAGGTCCGCTGAAAGATAACCATTACGCTCCGGACGGAGTGCTGCTTTTCCTCGGACCGACGGGCGTCGGAAAAACTGAGCTTGCGAAGGCCGTAGCGGAATTCATGTTCGGCGATGAAGGCAAGATGATCCGTATCGACATGTCGGAATACGGTGACGGAACCGTCGGCATCGAAAAGCTTATCGGAATGCCGCGTGGCATTGTCGGAAGCGAACGCGGCGGCATTCTTACCGAGCAGCTTCGCGACAATCCGTATACGGTTCTTCTGCTCGATGAAGTCGAAAAAGCTTCACCGTATCTGATGAATCTTTTCCTCCAGGCTTTTGACGAAGGCTGGATGACGGATGGCCGCGGAAAGAAAGTTTATCTTTCGGACGCCATCGTTATCATGACGTCCAATCTTGGATCGGATAATTTCAAACGCTTCGAGAAGCCGCTTGGATTCGGCCAGAAGACATTGGGCGACATCAAGCAAATTCGCGGCGATGTGATGAAGGCAGCGGAGACACGGTTTACGCCGGAGTTTCGAAATCGAATCGACGAGATCATCGTGTTCTCGCCGCTGACGATGGATGAGGTCCGCGATATTGCCCGGCTTTATCTCGCAAGATTGAAACGCAACATGGAGCGTCAGGGGAAGGTGATCGAGATCACCGATGCCGCACTCAATTTGTTGACGGAAAAGGGTTTTTCTCCGGCTTACGGAGCTCGATTCCTGAAGCGTCACATCGATCAGAAGGTAAAGCTTCCGATCACGAACTTCTGGAAGACGGGTGTGCGGTTCATGGTCGACGCGAAAGACGGTGAGATAACCGTTACGCCCAATGACGCGTTTAGTTTGAACTAAGCCCCACAGGTTAATAGATCTTTTGACTGCCCTGGTGTTCACACGCCAGGGCTTTTTCGTTTAAGAGGCTGAGTTCGATCTACTTGTTTCTTGTTCCTTGTTCCTTGTTTCGTGTTCCTCTTATTCCGTGTACTCCGTGGTCCGGTTTTCTTTTCGTGATGTTTCGCGTGGTTAGTGTGCTTTGTGGTTCGGCTTTGTTAGTCATCAAACAAGGCTTCTGAAGCAGATCAGAAGCGTAACCACGAAGCACGCTAACCACACGAAACATCACGAAAAGAAACCGAACCACGGAATAAGAGGAACAAGGAACAAGGAACAGGAAATAAGAAACAAGAAGCTCGACTAACCATCCCGAAAGAATCGTTTAGGCATCAAAGGCATCGGTGATAAAATCGCCGGAACCGTTTTCGCTATGAAATCAAATTACCTTCGCACGCTGAGTTTTATTCTCGCCACGTTCGTCCTTGCGTCGGCCGCCTTTGCACAGGTTCCCGACCCGCCCGTTAAAAAACCGGCGAATACGCCTCAAGCCGAAGCCGTCATTCAAAAGGCAGTTCAATTCCTCGGCGGCGAAAAATATATCGGCGTAAAAACTCAGATCGGGAAAGGAAAGTTTAGTATCGTGCGCGACGGAGCCGTCGTTTCATTTCAAAACTTCTCCGACGTTATCGTTTATCCGGACAAAGAACGAACCGATTTCAAAGGCGGCGGTACAAAATCGATTCAAACAAATGTCGGAAGCACCGGATGGGTTTTTGATGGTGATCAGGAGCTTGTAAAAATCCAGGACGAGAAACAGATCGCAAACTACAAGCGTGGGATTCGCACGAGCCTCGACTATCTTCTTCGGGGTCATTGGCGAGGAGATGCCGAGCTGAGTTATATCGGCAAACGTCCGGGCACGCTCGGAAAGCGTAACGATACGATCAAACTGACGTACAAAGACGAGCTCGAGGTCGAGTTTGAATTCGCCGACGACGGCACGCCGGTGAAGGCGAGCTACAAGGGCACCAGTTCGGAAGGCGAAGAGATCAAAGAAGAAGATCGCTACGCGCAGTTCATCGACGTCGGCGGAATAAAAGCTCCGTTCATCATCGACCGTTTTAGCGGCGGAACCCAAACCTCACGCATCAATTACGAAACGATCGATTTCAATAAACCGGTCTCCGATTCGATCTTCACAAAACCCGGCAGCGGCAAGGAAGCGAAAAAAGAACCGAAGTGATCCCAAAGAAATAGGCTGCCCGAAAAGGCAGCCTCTTTAATTGCCGATCGCTCGCTGGGCAATTCACGGCGAGCCGATAAAATCCGCGTCCGAGACTGAATCGGCCGGTATGATGTCGCGGGACGGCGGCGTGAACGTGTAGCGTTTGCTGCTCGCCGTCAAATGATACGGTACACCCAATGGAACGTCGTCGAAGCTGTAATAGCCGAACGGATTCGTTCGTGCAATTCGTGTCGTGCCGTCCGGGCCATACAAGCTGAGCACGGCGTTCGCGATACCCTGACCGTTTTCGGTTGCAACTCTACCTCCGATCGAGACCGGTGCGGCGGTCGGAGCGAAGTTGAACGCTAATCCGAACGGCGACAGTGATGTGACTTGGCCGCACACCAGTCGGACGCCGTTTTCATTCGTAGTGCGACTCGTCGTTCGATCGACGAGAATGCCACTCTCGCCATGCAGAAGCTTCATATTCTGGAAGAAAATATCGCTGATATCCGGCGGCACCGGTAAGCACACGGTGATAGGCGGCGTGTAGCTCGCGGTGGTCGTGATATCGAACGCTGGACACGTCGGACACGCTGCAAAGCCGGAAGGCAGATCGCCCTCCTCGATAGAAGTTGCGGAGAATGTCGTCTCGCCTTCAGTCGATACGCCGGCAAACTGCAGAGTGATATCGCCGAGCATGACTCCTGTTTCCTCCTCATTAGGGCCTCCGACGATCGTCTCGTCGTCACAGTAGTCTCCGAGCGCGTCCTCGTCGGCATCGGATTGAAACGGATTCGCGATGAACTGACAATTGTCGCCGTCGCTGTCGTCGACTCCGTCGTTATCGTCATCCGGATCGCAAGCGTCGCCGATCAAGTCGTGATCGTTATCGGCCTGATCCGGATTTGCGAACAGCGGGCAATTGTCAGAACCGTCGAGCACAGTGTCGTCGTCGTCGTCGGTATCACACGCATCTCCGAGACCATCGCCGTCATTATCGGCCTGGCTCGGATTGGGCGTGAGCTGGCAATTGTCGCCCTTGTCGTCAACTCCGTCATTATCGTCATCCGGATCGCAGACGTCGCCCTGCCCGTCGCCATCGTTGTCGGCTTGGTTCGTATTCGCGAACAGCGGGCAATTGTCGGCTGTGTCGAGTACACCGTCGTTATCGTCATCCGGATCGCACGCGTCGCCGAGAGCGTCGCCGTCATTATTCGCTTGATTCGGATTTATGACGGTCGAACAGTTATCGCATGCATCGCCGAGTCCATCTCCGTCGGTATCGAGCTGATTGGGGTTTGAGCTCAGCAAACAATTGTCGCAGACATTGCCCACGCCGTCGCCGTCACCGTCGAGCTGTGGACCGAACGCAGGTTGGCTGTCAAAGGCCGCACCGCCCAACTGCGTGACACCGGTACCGTCAACGTTCATAACAAAAATTCCACCGAGTCCGGATTTGTTAAAAGCGATACGGGTTCCATCCTGACTAAACACAGGATCGACTTCGAGGTCCGTCGTATTCGTGAGGCGGGTCTGATTCGTCCCGTCGGAATTCATTATGTAGATCTCATGATTTCCATCGCGCTCGGAGACGAAAACGATCTTGGTGCCGTCATGGCTGTACGACGGATCGTGGTCCGGTTGTGTCGTGGTGGTCAGACGCGTCTCGCCGGTTCCGTCGGGGTTTATCGCAAAGATATCCCACTGGGAGTTTCCGACGACCCCGCGTTGACTCTCGAAAACTATCCGCGTTCCGTCGTTATTAAAACTCGGATGATTGGCGAACGTTGCGGTATCGGTGAATGATGTCAATCGAACCTGATTCGCCCCATCGGCATCCATCACGAAAAGATTTTCGTTGTTATCGAAACGTCGTGACGTGAACGCGATCTTTGTTCCTGCAGGATTGAAAACCGCGCTGTTATTGCGGCCCGTGATATTCGTTAGTCGTGTCACACCCGATCCGTTCGCGTTCATTACGTAGATCTCATCTCGAGCATTGTTGCGGTCGGAGGTGAAGAGGATCTTGTTGCCGGTAGCATCGAAGCTCGCCTCGTCATCGGACACAGATGTGGAAGTCGTCGTAAGTCGCGTGACGGCGGTGCCATCCGTTCATCGTGTAGATCTCGGGGTTGCCGCTACGGCTCGATGAGAAAGCGATGCGGTATTGATTTACGGTCAGCGGACACGAGTCCGAAACATCCGGCACACCGTCGTTGTCGTCATCCGGATCGCAGGTATTGCCAGCTCCGTCACCGTCCGTATCCAACTGGCCGGGATTCGGATTCAGCGGACAATTGTCACTCCCGTCCGGTAGACCGTCGTTATCATCATCGCCGTCACATGCATCGCCAAGCCCGTCACCGTCGGTATCTTCCTGATCGGTGTTTGCAGTCGCCGGACAGTTGTCGCATGGCTCGCTGATAGTATCCAGATCAGGGTCGACCCTCACAGACGAACCGATGTAATAGAAAGTTTCAGCATCGGTTGTAATTCGTTGGATATTACTTCCATCAGAGTTCATCGCGAACACTTGACTCTTTTCACCCGGACCCGGCGGCCTGCGCGAGAAGAGAATTTTTGTTCCATCGAGACTATATGATGAGGTGAACTCCGATACGTCGGCAGTGTTCGTGAGATTGACTGCGTTCGTTCCATCACTATTGATCTGATAAACGTCGTATGGCTCAGAGCCGCCTGCAGAGTATTTTGTAAAAATAATTTTTCCACTGTCGAGACTGAATGACGGCGTGCTGGCGTTATTAACCAGCCGCATGCGATTCGAGCCATCCAAATTCATCACGTCGATCGCGCGATCGTCATCGGCGGAGCCGTTGGATGCGAAAGCGATTTTAGTTCCGTCGGGGCTAAACACGGCGGCGAAATCGTCGCGGGTAAAAGAGTCGGTAAGCCGGACGATATTCGATCCGTTCGAGTTCATCACGTAGAGCTCGAAACTTTTAAAGCCCGGAGCGAATTCAAACTCTTTTGAAAAGACGATCTTTGAGCCATCGGGACTATACGTAATGCTCTCTTTGTAAGCTTCATCAAAGGTCAGGCGGGTCAGGCCGGTACCGTCAGGGTTTATCGAAAAAATGTCTTTGCCTCCGTTGGAGCCGACATTTTCGATAAACAAAATCTTCGATCCGTCAGGGCTAAACGTCGGATAAAAGAAGCTGTTGCCTCCGGTGGTAAGCTGCACAACTCCCGAGCCATCGAGATTCATCACGTAATGGTTGTAGTTGTATTGCGAAATTCTATCGGAGAAAAGAATCTTTGTGCCGGCTCGATTGACCTCTCCACCTTCTCCGCTAATACCATCCGGAAGCGGGACCTGAATTTCCGAGCCGTCGTAGTCAAGAAGCCAGATCGAAAACAGAGTTCCGTTGCCAACTTTCAAGACGACGATTTTTTCGCATGGCGTATCTTCGACCGGGAGAGCTTTATCCGACGCTTGCCGGGCTCGGCAAGCGTTCGTAGAATTTCCCGGCTCGCGGGCTGTTTCCGCTTTTGCTGCAAAACCATTTTCGGCGGCGGCGTTACGACTCAACGAAACCAAGTAAACACTCGCAGTAACGAGCACGGCCAATAGCACTATTACAATCCTTTTCATCATCTTTCTCCTGCGTTCGTATTCGCTTTGTTACGTAAACTCCGGGCGAGGCGCTCAGTTGGGCATCAGTCGGGTCAGCAATAGATAGTTGTTGTAAATTCCAGCGACGAGCATCTTGTCGTCGGTCTGCAGAGATGCACGCGCGAATCCGGATATGCCGTTCAGATTCGAACAATTGTTACTTTCGAGCGGAACTCCGAAATCGGCGTTCATGCGAAACAGGAATCCACCAGACTGAGCTAGAAGTTTGCCGTCGCTTTGATTGGTGAAAATTTCGGGGCAGCGTGATTCCTGAAACCCGAACTGGCTCTCTCCAGATAGAAGGTGATGCTGCCGTTGCCGGCAAGATTTCCGGTACGAATCGCGTATTTGGCATTGGCCATTTTGACCAGGCCCGGGAATATGATCCCGAATGAAAAGTTCGGCGGAGCGGAAAAGGTTGGATCGTTTTGTCCGTTCGCTAATTTTCTCTCGAGTCCTTTGGCATTTGGATCGTCAAACTTTCCGCCGCCGATTGTGATCTTTCCATCCGGCTCTATTACTGTTCCGCTACCTTTCGCGCCGGAAACCCCGGTTAGAGACTCGCCCGAGTTGCCGAATGTACCATCAAGCGCCCCGATCGAAGTCAGCCTGACCAGTGCGACCAGATGAGTGTTCACGTCTTGCTTTCCAAGACTGAGTAAGAGCTTTCCGCTTTGAATATTTAGTTCGGGATAGCCGGTCGCCGGATAACTCGTCAGACTAAGTAAGCCGTTCTGTCCGAAAGTCTTATCTTTGATGCCGGTTGAGCTAAACTGCCAGACCGCGTAACAACCGTTCGACCATCCGGCAACGGCGATCTTTCCGTGCGGTTGGACGACGATCGTGACACCGCGATAATCGGTGGTGAAGGAATTTGTTTCAGGACCAAGTGCTGCTCCGTTAGTGCCGAACGAAGTGTCGAGCTGACCGTCCGACAGATAGCGCCGCAGAAAAAAACCTTTCCGTCCGAAACTCGTCGTTCGATAACCTGTCACGAGAATTTTTCCGTCCGGCTGAATTGCCGTGCTTAGGGGAACGTAGCCCGTGATCGGATCGACGGTCACGCCCTGAAATCCGAAGCTCGTGTCAAAATCGCCCCACGCCGCGTTTGTCCCGGCAACGGAACAAAGGATCATCATCGTCGCCGGGACGAAAAGTGAAAAAATGCGTGTGCGGAAATTTAGGGTGGTTGATGCCGTGTATTTCATAGTTTCTCTTTCCTTACATATCTCGCGAGCGACGCGCTGCAGATAGCCGCTTTTTCTATTTCGTGTATCTCACCTGAGAGACGGAGTGATGCGATATGTTCTTCATTCGTGCCGATCGCACGAGCAGCCTGCGAGTCGAGGATCGCGATCACAATTTCCCGACAGTCGGAGCAAAATGATCCGGTCCCTGAAATGGTTCGAATGCGCGTCACACTTTGAGTTTCGATCGTTATCTCCGTCCTGATTCGTTCGTCTTCGTCCATATTGGAAATCCAAATCTTGTTTCTCGATTCCGGCATTTGGTACCATTTGAAATCCTGAAGACAGGTGCCGGACGTTCTCAAATTCCTGTCATGAGCGAGTCTGAAGCGCGCGGCGACTAAAAGTCCTTAAAACGAAGGCTAAAGTTTCCTAAAATCTGGTGGACCGGCGGGAACAGTAACGATGGGACGACTAAAATTTGGCGAGTATGAGTTGGACTCTTCGCGACGTCTCCTGTTGCGCTTAGGTAAACCGGTTTCGCTTTTCCCGAAGGCCTTCGATCTGCTCGAGCATCTGATCGAGAATCGCGGATCTGTGATCTCCAAAGACGAATTACTCGAACGGATCTGGCCCGGTCAGTTCGTCGAGGAAAACAATCTAACGGTTCAGATCTCGGCGATCCGAAAAGTCTTCGGCGAAAGAAAGGGCGAGCAGAAGTTCATCGCAACTGTCGGCGGACGCGGCTATTCGTTTGTCGAAAAAGTCGAGCGGATCGATGACGCTCGCGCAACGACGGCATTAATACCTTCGACAGCGGATGCAGTTTTCGACAGCGACGTCATCTTCGGCCGTACGCAAGAACTCTCTGAGATCAGCGGACTTTTGCGACAGCGTACAAAAGCACTTGTGCTCACAGGAACCGGAGGCAGCGGGAAAACAACGCTCGCTCGCGCGGTCGGAGCAAAAGTGCAGGACGATTTTCCGGACGGCGTTTTCTTTGTCGAGCTCGCCGCCGTTAATTCGCCGGACCTTCTCGCGTCCGCGGTCGCCAAAACGCTCGACATCAAAGAGTCGGGAGGCAAGTCACATTTTGAAACAGTCGCGGATTTCGTTCGCGACCGAACACTACTGCTCATTCTCGACAATTTTGAGCAGATTATTTCCGCCGCACCGCAGGTATCGCAGTTACTAAATGAAAGTTCGACACTGCAAATTCTGGTTACCAGTCGCCTCCCGCTAAACATCAAGATCGCTCATGAACTTAAAGTGGCACCGCTCGACTTGCCCGCCGGCGGTGCATCCTTGGCCGACCTGAGCGCTAATCCGTCCGTTCAACTGTTCAGTGCGCGAGCCCGGGCGGCGAAGCCGACGTTCGGTCTGACAGATGAGAACAAAGGCCCGGTCGCCGAAATTTGTCGTCGTCTTGATGGCTTGCCGCTGGCCATCGAGCTTGCGGCCGCCCGCGTCAAACTTCTCGCACCGCAGTCCATCCTCGACCGCTTGCAGAATGCGTTGAATATCTTGACGGGCGGCTCGGCAGATCTGCCGAAACATCAGCAGACAATGCTCGACACCATTCGATGGAGTTACGAACTCCTTGAAGAGGATGAGCAGATTTTGTTTCGGCATCTCGCGATCTTCACCGGCGGCTTCACAGTCGAGGCGGCGGAATACGTCGCGAATAAGTCCGGGCCGGCTGCCGGTTCTAATCGATCCGTCCTCGATCTCCTGACTTCGCTCGTCGAAAAAAATCTGTTGAATGTAATCGAACAACCGGACGGGAACTCTCGTCTGCGCTTTCTCGAGGTCGTTCGGGAATTCGCTTTGCAGATGCTGCAGGAAACCGGCGAGTTTGATCTACTGCGAAACATTCATACCGAATATTTTCTTGCTCTTGCTGAAGAGGCTGAACCGTTTCTGCTCGGAGTCGACGGAAAAGTGTGGCTTGAAAGGCTGGAAAAAGATCACGACAATTTGCGCTCCGCACTTGCGTGGAACCTGGACAAGAATCCTTACATTGCCGCACGCATCGCTGCGTCGCTGTGTTCGTTCTGGATAAATCACAGTCATCTCAGCGAAGGCCTTCGTTGGCTGGAATCCTCGTTGAATGCGACTGACAACTCCTTGTCCGAGACGCGGCTGAAACTTTTGTCTGCGACCGGATACATACTGCGAGTCCGGGGTGATCTTGAAGCCGCGCGACGGAACAATGAGGCTGGCCTCGCAGAAAGTCGCAAACTGAACAATGCGTTCCAAATTTGCGCGAGTCTGCACGGATTGGGAGCGATCGCAGTTTTGCAGAAGGACTACGAGCCTGCGCGAATCTTTTATCAAGAGGCTCTCGATCTCGCTCGTGAAGCCAAAAACGAAAAGGCAATCAGCTATATGCTGAATGCCCTTGTCGATCTTGAGATGTGTCAGGGAAATTGGTCGGCCGGCCGGCCGCTGATCCAGGAAGGATTGGTGCATGCAAGAAAAGCGGATAACGCGCGCATGCTGATGATCCTCTATCTCAATCTCGGGAAGATCGATTACAACGAAAATCAATATCAGGCCGCGTCTGACAGCTTTGCCGAATCACTGCGCATTGCCCGGGAGATGAGCAACAAAGTATTCGTCGCGTATTCGCTCGACGGCTTCGCCGCGCTCGCCGCACAAGCGGGCGATTATGAACGAACCGCTAAACTCGCCGGCGCCGCCGACGCACTGCGCGAAGAGATCGGTTGGCAGTACGAGCCCGCGGAAGAAATTTTCCGCACCCAATACATTTCAAAAGTGAAAGCCGCGATCGGCGAAGCGACCTTCTCCGCACTCTGCGCACAAGGGCAGACGACTGACCTCGATGAAGTAGTCAGTGCGGTTTTGAAGGGCCGGTCTCAGGTGGAGAAATTAGACGGGCAGTATAGTGAGATCGTAATCGAAAAACGGACGCTCGAGCGGATTGTGATTGAAAGCGGTCCTTCAGATTCGGGATAACTAAACGAAGTCGATTTGATTATCTGACACGGGACAAAGGTTCTTTTTGTTTCTTTCGTGTTGTTTCGTGTGAGTTCGTGGTTCCAGTTCTTCTACCTTTAAGATCTGGAACCACGAACTCACACGAACAAATTTACTCCCTAACGTAGTGACCCATTGCGCGATCCCATAAAAAAAGGGATTACGCACAACGCGTAATCCCAGGCTGCAATGTCATACCGGCCCCTTCGCTAAATAAACGCAAAATCAAACTGGGCCTGATGGATCGTAGGATCCGATGCTAAGTCGACATTGCCGACGTATGCTTCGATCTCTTCGAGCACCGATCGCTCCGAACTCCGCAATGCCTTCGCGACATCGGGATGCACGCGGAGCGTCGTCTGACGAACATCGTCGAGATGCTTCGACAAGCGTCGAGCTTCCGACAGAATTTCGTAGCAGATCGTCGTCGGTGATTTCACCCAGCCCGCGCCTTCACAGTATTCGCACGGTGCACACATCGTGCGTTCGAGCGATTGCTTGACGCGTTTGCGCGTCATGATGATCAGGCCGAAGTCGTTGAACGAAAGAACCTTCGTCGGCGACTTGTCGTGCTGCAAAGCCTCCTGCAACGCCTGCGAAACTTTGTGACGATTGCGACGATCTTCCATGTCGATCAAGTCGAGCACGATGATGCCGCCGAGATCGCGAAGTCGGATCTGACGCGCGATCTCATCGACCGCTTCCATGTTCGTCTTCGTGATCGTGTCTTCAAGACGCGCATTTCCCTTCCCGACAAATTTGCCGGTGTTGACGTCGATCGCGACGAGGGCTTCGGTCTGATTGATGACGAGATAGCCGCCCGATTTCAGCCACATGTACGCGTCCAGGATCGGCTCTTCACGCGTGTAGAGTTTCACGCGTTTGACCATCCTCGGCTGCATGCGATTGATGAACTCGACCGTTCGCGAATATTCCTCTTCGCTATCAACTCGGATCGCAGTGAAATCATCCGAGAGCTGATCGCGAAGCAGACGCTGCACGAGATCGAGATCCTGATGGACCATCGCCGGCGACTTCGCCTTCTCGCTTGTTTTCTTGATGTCCTGCCATGTACGAACGAGATACTTCGCATCCTGTCGCAGATCTTCTTCCGAGATCCCGACACCGGCCGTGCGCACGATGAATCCGCCTGACGGCACATCCTCGTCCTGCTTGATGCGCTGGATCAAAGTTCGAAGACGTCCGCGCTCGTTCGCTGATTCTATCTTTCGCGATACGCCGAGATGTTCGATCGTCGGCATGTAAACGAGAAAGCGTCCGGGAAGCGCGATATGGGATGTGATTCGCGCACCTTTTCGCGCGATCGGTTCTTTCGCGATCTGAACGAGAATTTCCTGACCTTCGCGGAGAAGCTCAGAGATCGTGGGCTGCGGGCCTCGATCACGTCCGTCGCGACGTCCGTGTCCATTCCGTCCGCGATTATCGCTCCGGTTATCGCTCCGACCTTCGCTTCGACCTTCGCTTCGGCTGTCCGTTCGACCTTCGCTTCGGTTATCCGTTCGGCCTTCGGTTCGATTATCAGGTCTGTTATCGGGCCGGGTTTCGCTTCGACCATCGCGGCGCTTGTCGTTACGTCCACCGCGTGTCGCTCTCGGCTCTTTTTTCTCCGACGTCTCAGCAACCGCTTCGACGACTTCTACTTCCGACTCCGCTTCAGCTGCCGCTGCAGGTGCCGCGTCCATCTCAATGTTGTCGCCTTCGCCGTCAAACTCGTTTTCTTCACCGCCCTCGGTTTCGGTCGTGCCTTCGCCCTCACCTTCGCCCGCGCCTCGACGACCGCGTCCGCCGCGTCGACGTCCTCGCCCGCCGCGTCGCACAGCCATCTCCGCGATCTCGCTGGCTTCCTTCACGCTTGCTTCACCATCCTCGAGAGAATCGGCTTCCTTCTTGGCTTTTCCGCGCGTCGTTTTGGCCTTGGTGGCTTTCGCCTTCGCAGGTTTCTTTGCCGGTGCCGCTTCTACAACTTCTTCCGCCGCCTCGTCGTCGCCGTTGTCTTTCTTTCGCTTCGATGTCTTCGAAAACTTTCCATGCGACGGTTTCGCCGGAGCCTTTCGCTTCCTCTTCGACGCTTCCGTGTCAGAACCTGAGTCGTCATCTTCGTCAGCGATCCGCTCGAATCCCGTCGCAGTATCCTCAACCGACGCGAGCACCGATCCGACTTCAGCCTCCGCAGTGCTCTCCATATCGAACTCTACTGCTCGCACCTTGTCGACGATCGCTTCCTGCATGTACGCGTCTTTGAACATTTCGCCGGTGTCTTCGTCATCGATGATGCGTTCAAATCCGGAATCTTCGAATTCGAAAGTCGGAACATACGTCTGAGCGCCGAGCTCCTCAGCGGCAGTCTGGGCCTGCGGCCGGTCGTCACGCGAGCCTCTGCCACGACGGCCGCGGCCACGCTTTCCTTTTTCGGGCTCCTCTCCGGTTTCTGTTTCGAGAACCGTCACGCCTTCAGCAAGCGGCTCGGCGATCTCCTGGACCGCTTCCATCTGTTTCTCGCGCTCGACACGCTGACGATCGATCTTTTCATTAGCTTCGCGTTTCGCTTCCTCAGGCGAAGTCTTCTTCGACTTCTCCATCACGATGCGTTCGATCTCTTCTTCTTCATCGAAGAAGTCCGAGACATAGAGGAACGCGTCACGCTCCAATCCGATCGAAACGAATGCCGACTGCATGCCCGGAAGAACACGCTGCACTCGTCCCTTGTAAATATTTCCGGCGATGCCGGTATTCTCTTCGCCGCGTTCGATGTAAAACTCCGTCACGCGCCCGTTATCCAAAATTGCGATCTTCTTCTCGCGCCCGTTGACGCTGATGATCATTTCTTTCGACATATTTCTGAGGCTATCTCTTGATTTCTAATGTACGTATGCACTCGGGTCGGCATCGATCCTTAAACGGAGAGGTTACATTAGCGGGATTTGAACAGACCTGAACCGCTGTCTAAAAAGACAGGGCAGATTTTGCGTTAGATTTTAGCTTGATGTTCCGATCCCGAAACTTTGTCCGGGGCGGTACGGCTGTGAAATTTTTCACGCAGGAATCTCTTTCAAAAAAGCGTTTCCGCTTTGTTGTTGTAAGGGAGCACTCTATCGCGACAAAATACCCGATCGTGCTCGACCTTCAAAAATCTGTGTCGTCTTTGCGACGTTCAAAATCCTCTAACGCTTGCTCTTAACCGACGATCTTACAAGGGCCGTCCTTAGCAAACTCCGGGTAAGTATAAACAAATTGTTTGATTTGGTAAATGCTGGGGAGAAATTGTTTGGATTGTCACGAAATGCGGACAGAATCGCAGCAGCGTACGGCGGATGCGACCGGACCGTGGTGATGGCGGACGCGACTGGACCGCAGGCATCTCTGCCTGCCACGCCGAGGCTTCCGATGGCGTGTACGCTTATGATTCGACAAGACAGAGAGCCTGACATCGGCCGAAGCGGCGATGTCAGGCAGGCAGAGATGCCTGCGGTCCAGTCGCGTCCGCCATCTGCTGGTCTCTAGTCTGCTTTCGGTCCGTTTTCCGATACAATCTGTTTTCACTCTTTTATGGAGATATATTTTCAGCTCATAACGGACGCCGACGGTGTTCGAAAGACGTGCCGCGAGCTCGCCGGCGAACGTTACATCGGATTTGATACGGAGACCACCGAGCTCGATCCGTATCGCGGCGATCTTCGTCTCGTCCAGCTCAGCACAGGCAAGTCGACATATGTCATCGATGTGAAAGCGTTCCCCGAACCGCGCGCGAATTCTGACCTCGATCAGCTGCGCGATTTTCTGTCTGATCCATCAAAGATAAAGATCGCTCACAATGCGAAGTTTGATGCGAAGTGGGTCCGTCATCATCTCGGTGCGGAGTTGAACGGGATCTTCGATACGTTCCTCGCCAGCCAGCTCATCGCCGCCGGAGATTCGGAACGTCGCCACTCGCTTGCGGATGTCGCGCAATTTTTCACCGGCACGGAATTAGACAAATCGGAGCAGGTCAGTGACTGGGGTGGAGAGCTCTCGCAGTCGCAGATCGAATACGCCGCAAAGGACGCCGCGATCATGGTGCCGCTCCGCGAGCAGGTCGAAGAGCGTTTGCGCAACGACGACCTAATGCGTGCCGCACAACTCGAATTCGATTGCGTCATGCCGATCGCCGAGATGGAGCTGAACGGATTTTATCTCGACGAATCGCGCTGGCGGGAACAGCTCGATCGCGTAAAGATCGAACAGGAGCGGGCCGCCGATGAGCTCCAGGATATGCTGTCGGCCGGTGTCGCTCAAGCAACTTTGTTCGGCCGTGCGGAAATCAATCTCGACTCGCAGCAGCAGGTCACGGATGCGCTTTTAAATCTCGGCGTTCCGGTTCCGGAAACAACGCGTGCGTGGCAGCTTCAGCCGTTGGCGGAAAAATATCCGGTAGTCGCGAAGCTTCTCGAATATCGTGCCGTCGCGAAATCGCTGTCGAGCTTTGGCGAGAATATCCTCGAGTTCATCGAGCCGAAGACCGGACGAATCCACGCTGACTTTCGACAGATAGGCGCACCGACCGGACGTTTCTCCTGTTCGAATCCGAATCTCCAGCAGATCCCGCACGAGCAGCAATATCGCCGCTGCTTTCGTGCACCCGAAGGCCGAACACTCGTGATCGCGGATTATTCACAGATCGAGCTGCGAATTCTCGCCGAGTTTTCCGACGACACGACGTTCATCAAGGCTTTTGCGTCGGGTCAGGATTTTCATACCACGACGGCGTCTCAGGTATTCGGCGTGCAGCCCGCCGACGTCACTACAGATCAGCGCTCGTTTGCTAAGCGTCTTAATTTCGGAGTCGTATACGGGATCGGAGCTTCCCGCTTTGGATTGATGACCGGACTTTCGCAGAACGATGCCGAGAACACGATGCGAAAATATTTCGGCACGTACCGCGGACTCGACAGCTATCTGCGTCGCTCAGGCTCGGACGTGATCATGAAACGGATCGCGCGGACCGCATCGAATCGAATGCTTCGACTTCGTTTCGATGAAACCGATCGACAGCAGGTATCGTCGGCGCGACGTTACGGAGTCAACATGCCCATCCAGGGAACGTCGGCTGACATTTTGAAACGTGCGCTGCGAATTCTTCACGACTCGCTCCGCGGTACGAGCGGTCGGCTAGTGAATATTGTTCATGACGAAGTGATCGTCGAATGCGATGCAGCTGAGGCTCAGTCGGTCTCGGAGATTCTCGATCGATCGATGTGTGCGGCGGGTAAGGAATATCTATCGAAAGTGCCGGTCAACGTCGATGTCCACATCGCCGATGAATGGACAAAGTAGCGGAGCGAAGAGCGGGGGCAAGCCCGCCTTCCGGACCTGCGAATGGATGAGCTTGATTTTGTTTGTCTCAGGATTCGAGGTTACGGCGATCGCTGATCACATTCGCAGGTCGGGAAGGCGGGCTTGCCCCCGCTCTTAAGCCTTATTGCAGTTCGATGTTAGTGATGATCAGTAAGTCTGCCAGCAACTTCATCTGACTCTGCGTAAAAGTGAATTCCTCATCGCCTAACTGAAATCTTACATTTGTCTGCTTCGCGATCTTCGCAAGGTTCTCGCGCGAGATCTCGAAATTCAGATATTCCATCTGCTCGCGCGGCTTTGCCGCATATCTCGCGCTCCCGATTACCAGGACCTCGTCGCCTAACGTGACGCTCATCGCATGGCTTGCGCCGAATCGCGGCTTCTTCGACATGACCCAGAACGTCAGAAGGAAAGACTCCGGTGACTTAACAAATGAATCGCTCGGATAAATAATTCCGGCGGCGAAATTCATCGCGAGGATCCCGCTTCGTCCGGATTCATCGCCCGAGAAGTTTTCCGAGATTGCCATGATCTTGCTCGTCTGACTTGCCGCATCGAAGTTAAGTGAGATGCTTTTTTCGGCGCGTTGTTTTTTGATCCGCTCGCGGATCGTGTCGTTGTTCAGCGGCTGGGCAGAGGCGGCAAGCGTGAGAAAAAGCGTAGCGGCGCAAAGAGCGATCAAGCGTTTCATATTATTTTTTGTTGAAGCAGGAGAATCTGGATCGAGGAGTGTTTATGACCCGCGGTTCGGGAAACCGCGTACGACATTATCCCACAGCGATGAGCGACGGGGCGAGAAAAATTTAAAATGAAAAAGCCTCGGTCAAAATGACCGAGGCTTCTGCGAATTCGTCAACGGACTGGACCGCGGGCATCCCTGCCTTCAACGCCGTGGCTTCAGCGGCGTCAGCCTATCAATCGTCGAATCATAATCGCTTTTTTTGTACTTCGCACACATGCAGGCGAGGACGCCTGCGTTCCAGTCGCATCCGCCGTCCGCTGGCACCTTAAGCGTCGGTAACTGCGGCCTTAGATTCCATTGAGGCGATGTACAAGATCCGCGTGCAGCTTTCGCACGTGATGATCTGATCACCGCGTTTCACTTCAACCTGCATCTGCGGACGTAGCGACATGAAGCACGCACTGCATGATCCGTTCACGACCTCGGCAACGGCGATCCCATCACGGCTCCGCTGCGCCATTCGGTTATAAACCGAAGCGAGCTGCGCCGGCAGAGTAACAAAAACCTCGTTTCGTTTTTTATCTTCTCCGGCCAATTCGATCCGGGCCGCGTCGATCTCTTTATCGAAGGCCGCCAACGCTTCATCTCGTTTTCCATCGAGCGTGTTTATTTCGTCGGCACGACTTTCGAGCTCCTTCTCGACTTCTTCGATGCCGGTCATCTTCTCGATGATCTGCGTCTCGAATGCGGCGATCTGCTTTTGAATCGCGTCCGTCTCGCGCATCGCAGTCTCATATTCCTTCTGATTCTGCGCGTGCTTTAGGTTGCGGTCGGCTCTCTCCAGATAAGTTTTGTTCTCGGCGATCTGCTTCTCCAGTTCGGCCCGCTCGGCATGGAGGCGGTCACGATTTCCCTGGATCTCGCGAATGGAAAAGGCGTGCTGTTCAAACTCTTGTTCGATGCTCGCACGCCTGTCTTCCGCAGTTTCGATGGATTTTTTTAATCGTCGAATATTGGTATCTGTCTTTTGTAAATCTATTAGTTTCTCAAGATCTGCTTTCACTTTCTTAAAATATCTCCCACTAAATCCGGCTAAATCGTTTTAATTCTAACTTACAACCGTGGGAAAAAAAAGTTGACTAGTTTTGAAGCAGCAAACGAAAGTGCTCGAACAGACTCTGCGAATCGAATCTGCTCCCATTTACCGAGTTCCACGCAGGAGTTTCATCGTCACGAACGAGTATAAGCTCGTCGGTCGCGCGAGGTATTCCGAAATGGCTGATCCTGGCTGCGGCAAGGGCTCCGCCTCGCATAAACCCGTGCGATGGCAGCCTCGTCCATCCTGCCTCGATCAGTATTGCTCGAACTCCAAAACGAACCCGAACAAGGCTTCCCGCCATCTTAGCGTTGTTGAATTGAAATTCATGAGGCTCTTCACGTTCGATGACGACCAGCGAGTTTCGCCGGTTCGCCTCGCTGGCTATCTCGATGAAAGAATTGAAAAGCCAGTCGACGGCGGACTGCCGGAGCTCGTCGTTCGATCGCTTTAGCGCAAGAAAATCGGCAACGTCTCCGCGTCCCGCCTCCCGCGCATTTTCGATCGCACCGGCCAGCATTTGCGACCAGGCCTCGTCGAGCTCGTTCATGAAGCGAGAATAACGAGCGAAATGAGCAAATGCAATTTCGTGGTATTATCGGACAATATTTGCCTCCCGGGTTCGTCTTATGAAGTACGCGTTTTTACTATTGTTGCTCACGTTCTCGCCGTTAGCTCAGGCCCAGCCGCCAAAGTCGAAAGTCGCACCGGCGGCAGTAAAAAAATCAGCCGCAAAAACAAATCAAACCGCTGGAACGACAAAGCCTAAACCTAAACCGGGTCCGCCACTGAGCGAAAAGGAACAATTCGATAAGGCGTCGGCTCACGAGCTCGCGGCCGACCGTGTTAAGGCTCTCGAAAAGTTTCTGACCAACTTCCCTCGTTCGGAACACCGTGCTGAAGCGACGGACCTGCTCATGAGTTCGCGCGTTCTGATCGCGGAAGAAAAAATTCTCTCGGGCGATGCAGACGGCGCGGTGAGTCTGATCAAACGCGTCATTGCCGATGCTCCGCAGCCGATGACGACAGAACTCTTTGAATCGATATCGCGAATTCCGTCGTCACTTTTTTTTCGCGGCCAACGCCCGGCGGCTATCGACTTAGCAAACACGATCGAATCAAAAGTCGAGGGGAATGCGGCGCAACTCCTCGAGATCGCAAACTTTCATCTCGCTACAGAGAACGGGTCCGAGGCGATGCGCGTCGCGGTAAAGGCGGCGGTGAAGGATCCGTCGTCGCCCGCGGTCCATCGAACTCTCGCTCTTGCACATCGGATCAATTTCGATCTCGATCTTTCGGCTGACGAGTACGCGAAATCTCTCGAGCTCGAGCCCGGTTCGGTAGTTTCGAAACGAGGTCTCGCCGAGATGAAACGAGCTCTAGGAAAATCGGACGAAGCCGTCGCGCTGTATCGCGAGTTAGTGGCGAAAAACGAGAACGACCTCCCGTCGCGAACCGGGTTGATACTCGCGCTCTTCGACGCAGGTAGTCGAACTGAAGCCGAAGCGGAATTGGCTCGCTCGCTCGAGAAAACTCCCGGCAACATGATCCTCCTCGCCGGAGCAGCGTACTGGTACGCGTCCAAAGGCTTTGGCGATAAAGCCGTCGAGCTGGCCGAAAAGGCGGTCGCAAAGGAGCCGCGTTACGTTTGGTCGCACATCGCGCTAGCCCGCGGACTCATCGCTCAAGGAAGGCCCGTCGAAGCCGAGCAGACGCTCATAAAAGCCCGCGCATATGGAAATTTTCCGACGCTCGAATACGAGCTCGCTTCGGCGCGAATGACGGCAGGATTTTTTAGAGAGGCGGTCGAAGACCTGCAGAAACAATTTCAGGTCACGAGCACCGGAAATGTAAAAACGA
The DNA here is from genome assembly GCA_003223025.1 of Acidobacteriota bacterium. Classification (GTDB taxonomy): domain Bacteria; phylum Acidobacteriota; class Blastocatellia; order Pyrinomonadales; family Pyrinomonadaceae; genus OLB17. The sequence continues at coordinate 45,227 of QHXR01000008.1, read as the reverse complement.
ATCTTGGCGGCCGCGTAGTCCGCGAGGAAAAGAGTCTCGCCGACCTCGCCTCGTTCGAACGAAAGGCGAGTATTTTTTCTCCGGCGGCGGACGATCAAGAGCAAGCCGAAACGCTAAAGTCATTGCTCGCGTTCGATCAGAAACTTCAATCACCTGCACAGAACGAGGCGGAAATTGTCGCCGCTGCCGAAGCTTTTGCGAAGGGCAGTGACAAGATGCGTCTGCATCGACAGATCTACGCAGCGTCGCTGCTTCTGCAAAAGCGGATCGCGATCCCGAAGGTGGTCGAGCTTGCGAAGGCCGCGACGGCGTCGAGCGACACGGCACTCGAGGTTGCGAATCCGCGATCCGCGGTCATGGCGAGCGAGCTGTACGAGCCGCGCGCCGCGGCATTTCGGAAGGGCGAATTTCTGCTCGTGCCGGAAGTCCCCAATCAGACTCTGTTGGCGATCTTGCGAGGGCGCATCGAAGAGATCGCCGGATGGGCTCTCTATCAGCAGAACAATTTTTCCGACGCTGTCGTCCGGCTTCGACGTGCAAAAAGCGTCCTGCCGGAAAAAAGCGCGTGGTGGAGATCGAGTGTATGGCGACTAGGAGCCGCTCTCGCCGCCGAGGGAAAGGACGTCGAAGCGCTAAACCTGTACATCGAGAGTTACAAAGCGGACAAGCCGGATCTCGGAAAATATACGATCGTCGAAGCTCTCTATAGAAAGGTCAATGGAAACATCGACGGCCTGGAAGAAAAGCTTGGCCGCGAACACGTGAGCGCGGCGTCCGCGGTGGTCGAACCAACACCCGCACCAATCCAAACTCTATCGACTCCGGCAGCCGATGCTCCGGCGACGACAGCTCCGCCGCTTGGATCATTGGCGACTGAGATACTGAAACCGATCGAATCAAAGTCTGATCCGGAAGTAAAACCGACGGTCGTTAATGAGATCCCAAAAGCGGTGGAGCCGAATATAGAAACGCCTGTCGTGGAGAAACCAAAACTGGTGGAAAAAAAGTCGGACCCGGAAGTGAAACCGTCGCCGGTTGTCGAGACACCAAAGCCGGCAGAGACGAAGGTTGAAACCCCAGTCGAGGACAAACCAAAACCTGTCGAGACGAAGGCGGAGCCGGAAGCGAAACCATCACCCGTAAGCGAGGAGAAAGCAAAGCCGGTAGAATCGAAGCCCGAGCCGGAAGTAAAACCCTCGCCAGTCGATGAGCTTCCAAAAGCGGTAGAGCTGAAGGCGGACGCTACGCCTGATCCGATCGTCGAAGAAAAATCGAAAGAAGTCGAGACGAAGACGGAACCGGTAGTTGAATCACCAAAAACCGACGAGGTTAAAACTGAGCCCGCTGCCGAAACGAAGCCGACTCTATCCGAAACTCCAACTACCGGAAAAGTCGGCGAGAAATCTCGATCCGAAACCGTTGCAAAATCTTCCGAAAAGAAACCGTTATTCGAACCGATAATCATCAAGATCCCGGCTCCCAAACCCGCGACGAAATCCGCAACTGAACTTTCCGGATCGGCGAGACCGCGTCTGATCGATAATCAGGAAGTTAAGGCCGAAGCGCCCGAAACGTGCGGTGTCAGCGTTAGTCAGGAAAGTATTTCGCTAATCAACGGAGGCGGAACAGTGGGCCTGCTCGTTACTGTCGAGACCCCAGGTGATATAAAGGATCTGGTTGCGACATCGAGTAGTCCAAAAGACGTAGACGTTGCGGTCGAACCGGAGATCAGCGGTGTTGCAGACAGGCGGTTCTTCGTGATCAAGTCGAGAAGCTCTTTACTCGGAATCTACACCATCACATTCGCCGTCCCATGCGGCAAGAAGGACGTAGTCGTCACCGTGCGCTAGTCTTTCTCGATCTCATCGAAACCTTTCCGCCCGCCGCTAAAACAACAAGCAGCAAAAAGAAGAACGCGTTCGCCGGTGTGCGCAGCGGAAAGTCAAAAAAGCTGTGTATCAAGATCCCGAAACATCCGGCGAGGGCTCCGGCTGAAATGCTCCGGTTAAGATTGCTGCTTCGACTGGCAGCAGTAACTCCTCTTTTGATAAGGATCAGGACGAACGACGCGACGCACGCAAAACCGAGAATGCCTCCATCCGCGAGAATTTGAAGATAGTCGTTGTGCGCCTGCTCGATTCGAAATTGTCCGGGCCACGTGTCGTATTTCGGAAAGGCGTTGCCGAATGCATCCAGCCCGGCGCCGATGATCGGATTGGCGAGAAATATCTGCCACGCGACGCCCCAGAAGTGAGAACGACCGCTGGTTATATCGCCCGGTCCTGACGACTGCAGTCCGACGCTGCGAAGCAGCGACGCTTCACCGCCGAGATAAAGAACGCTTCCAAGAACTAAGAAGATCAATGCTCCGGCCGCGATGAGAAGCACCAGATTTCGTTTGGCTCGGCCTCTCGCGTCATTCCCGTCACGGTACGAACCCCCGTCATCATTCCGCGTAAAGCTCGCGGCAACGACGAACGCGATCACGGCGAGATAGCTGATAAGACCGCCTCGCGAACCCGTGAACACGATCGCCATTCCCATCACGCATGCACCGAGCGCGAGAAAGATCTTGCGGTCGCGCGCTATCCCCGCACCGAAGAGCAAGCCGAGCGTAACGCCCGATGTCATTTCCATCAGCGAAGCAAAGTGATGTTGGTTTACAAATGGGCCGAACGATATCGCCTGCGCGGATTTTCGAAGACCGTAAATCGCATCCGGTGTCGCGAGTTTCTGCAATATTCCGAGAAGGGCGATCAATGTTCCGAACACCACGATCAGGACGGCGATCTTCCTCGGCCGATCGCCTCCCGGCACATAGACGAGTGCTGCCGCGAAGTAGACAAAGCAGATGGACAAGCGCATCAAGAAATATCGTGTCGCATACGGATCCATCGAGAGGGCTCGAACAAGTGGTGCGTCAACCGACGCCGCATCGACTGACGATCCAAGAGGCAGCAGTTGGAAACAGCCGAGAGCGATCAAACCAAGCAGCGGGAGTTGGAGCATGACCGTGCTATAGCGAAACTCCCCGGCGGCGGCCGAGTCGATCATCCAAAGAATAACGATGACGGCGACCAGGATCGCAAGCAGTCCGATCGTCCACGCATCGACACCGCCGTACGCGATCGTTGCCGCGATCGGCACGGCGCAGCAGAGCGCGACGATCGCCTTTCCTGCGCGGGAATGCGTAATTTCCTGTTTGCCTTTTGTCATTCGTGGTCTGTCTGCCGAAGCGCGACATCGTCAATTCCAATGTTCCCGACGACGGAGCAAACGCCTCCGCAGTTGTCGCGCAGGAAGCGGATGACAACGCCATCGGTTGTCGAGCTTTGGAATTTTATTCGAAGCGGCATCCAGTTCGAGCCGTTTATGATCGGGTCGGAGACCGCGATCGGATGTCCGTCACCGGCGTCCACAACTTCCCACTTGAAGACCGCAGGCGACTTCACATCCGCTCGGACGAACATCTCAAGCTCGTAATAACGATTCGGCTCGACTGGCACGAGTTGAGTAATGGTGCGGAATTCTTTTCCGTCTTTCGAATTGAAAACGATGAGCAGACTGTTGTTTCCGGAATGCTTCTGACCGTTACTAAGAACGATCTGAGGCTGCATACCAGGTGCGATGTTCCATTCAAACGGCCCCGCACCGGTGGGTTTCACGGCGAGCTCGAATCCTCCGTTGCCGATCTTTCCGACAGCCGGAGCGTCATCAATCTCACCGAGCTCGGCAAGCACGGTCGCCGCACCGCGAAAATTCTTTGTTTCAAGCAAGTGGGTGGCTAGCAGGATACCAACATCTCTCAGCGAAGCACGTTTCTCGTCGGGCGGAAAACTATTCCAGATCTCCATCGCTTCGTCGTACCGTTTTTCGCGAATGAGCATCGACGTCAGAGCGGCGTCAAGCTCGATCGGTCCGCCGAGCATCCGCTTGATCGCATTCAAGTCTTCACCAAAGAATTGCCGGGCGGCTATCACCGCAGGGCCGGCGAACGTCGTAGGATCGGCAGTCACCGCTTTTTTAATCTCGACAAATGCCTCGTCGGTTCGACCTTGTCTGAGAAGATTATTTCCCACGGCCCACTGTACGCGGGCATAGTTCGGCGCAAGTTCGAGTGCCCGGCGCAACGCGTTCTCAGCACGTGTCGGATCACCGTTTCTCTCACGGGCTCTGCCGACCTCGAGCCAGAACAGATAATTATCCGGAGCAAGGCCGGTCGCAATTTCGTACTCGTGCAACGACTGCTCGTCATCGCCCGGCTCGAAGCGGCGGTCGAGAAGAACGGCTGCCTTGTAATGAATTTGAGGATCGTCGGGAGCGAGTCCTGTGAGATAGACCGCGACTTCGGCATCCGCGGCGCGATCGGCGGCCGTCGCGGCAAGTCCCCATTCGGTAAAAAACCCGGCGGCTATGGCGCAGATAACCGCGATGACAGCGAGGGCGCTTTTCCTCCAGACCGAGGTGATCTTTATGGATCTAGTTGACACGCAAGTTATTCGAAGTCTACCGGCTCGATTCTCATCTGTGCGCGCTTTAGGCCGATCTCCTCATCCCGGCAGATCTCGCGTAGCCGCTTTAGCGAAGCAGCCGGAATTTTTTCCGAAGAGATAAGGATCTCTTCTATCGACTTTTGACGACAGATGTCCACCAACGAGCCGTTCGCATCGAAAACTTGCAGGCCGTTTATGACCTTGCCTTTCTTATGCGGGTCGTCATCTATAAAACCGATCGGCTGATACTTCCAGTCGGCGTTGTTTCGTAACTCGCGCAGAACCATCTCGCCTCCGTCGCCCGCACCGTAGATCAAAACACGGCGTCCATCGCTTGTCGCCCCGGGCGGTAGAAATTCTCGAATGAGCCGGAACGCCAGTCGGCTTCCGAGCATGACGAGTAGAAGAATTATTCCGTCGAGTATGAAAACCGCTCGAGAGAAATTTTGAAAGCGGTAAAGAAGCAGCACGGCGACGACGGATAAAATAGATCCGATGACGACGCCCTTGGTGAAGGTGATCAGGTCGCCCACGCTCGTGTAGCGCCAAATTCCGCGATAAACGCCGACCGCGAGAAACGCGAAGAGTTTCAGAACGACCAGCAGGGGCACTGTTTTGATAAATAGATCCCAGTTGCTGCCGCTCTCGAACGACGGATAGAGCAGAGAGTATGCGACGTAGTAAGAGAAAGTTATAAGGAATGCGTCGAGAAAGACTTCGAAAACCCGACGCTTGTGAGAAAAATTGATCAGAAACGCAAAGACTGCGTTGTTCTGAGTCGCAAGTTCCTCTTCGCGTTCTTCGTATACCTTAACCTTCGACAGGTAGACGCCGATAAGCGTCAGGATCACGGTGAAGATCCCGGTCAGGGCGAGGCTTTGAAATGTTTTCAGTTCCGAAACCGCGAGAGATAACAAGCCGGCGGCGATCGCGAAGACGTAGATCATCATCACTGCCGCGCGTTCGGAGAGCCCGAGCGCAACCAGCCGGTGCGACGTGTGATCGCGACCGCCCTGCGATGCTTTTCGTCCCCACAACTTTCTGATGACCGTGACGAGCGTCGTGTCAAAGATCGGAACGAAGAGTATCAAAACCGGGACAGCGAGTATCGAAAAAATTCCGCGGGAGCGTCCACCTGTTTGACCGACGAGCACCGAGCTTGCCAGCAGGAATCCGACGAACATCGATCCGCAGTCGCCCATGAAGATCGATGCCGGGTTGAAATTGAATATCAGAAATCCTACAAGGGCACCGATAAAGATCGAGATGAGCATGAGCTCAACGGTTTGACCATTGATCGCAAATCCCACCGCGAGCGAGGCCGAGGCGATCGCGGCGATGCCTGCCGAGAGCCCGTCCATGTTGTCGAGAAGGTTTATCGCGTTCGTAATGCCGATGAGCCAGAAGACGGTGATCCACATGTCGATCAGCTCGTAACCGGTGAGCGGAAGTCTTGGCCCGAGACCGACGATGATCGTCGCGCCGATCAACTGACCGAACAGTTTTTGATATGGCTTGATATTGATGACGTCATCGATCAGGCCGACTAAGAAAAGAAACGAGCTCGCACCGATCACGATAAGGTTTTCGGTGGTCTTCGGCACAAAGGCCGCGTACGCAATGATCGTTGCTAAAAAAATGGCGACGCCGCCCATCATCGCGGTCGGTCGTTTATGCCAGCGGTCTGACTTGGGTTTTGCTACAAAACCCATTCGGCTGGCGAGTTCGCGCACGGCGAACGTAAGTCCTGCAGCGAGCGCGAGACTTATCACACCTACGGCTAATGGATTTTGAAGAACCTGGTCCATAGAACTCGAATACTAAAGTTTTTTCGTTAAGTCTCGGTAAACTTGAGCTATGTCATCGACAAGTCTGTCCTTTGAATACGTTGACGCAACGAAATCCCGCCCCTTTTCAGCCAGACTTTTCCGTAATTTTTCATTTTCCGACAAATAAAGCAAGCCTTTTGTGTAATCGGCGACCGAACGTCCCTCAATTCCGATACCTCGCTCGCATATCCGAAAACCGTCTTTTTCCTCCACGATCTCGCCGAGCAGGTCCCGCACGCCGCCGACGATCGTAGAAATAACGGGACGACGTGCAGCCATCGCTTCGATCAGTGACAACGGCGTGCCTTCGTTCAGAGACGTCAGCGCGACCACATCCAAAGCGGAGTAGACGTTCTCGATATCCGAACGATTTCCGAGAAAAATCACCTGATCCGAAATTCCCAGCTCTGAGGCTTCCGCCTCAAGCTTTGCCCGCAGATGTCCATCACCGACTATGACAAAACGCACTGGCTTCGACTGTTCGCCTAAATGCACTTGAGCCGCAACCTGCAAAAAGTGCGAAACGTCCTTGATTTCCGTAAGTCGTCCAACAAAACCGACCAGTAAGTCAGCGTCGGTCACGCCAAGTTCGGTTCTAATCAACTGCCGGTTCGCAACCGTTTTATCGAACACAGTGATATCGATCCCGAGGGGAACGATTGCAAACTGTTCAGCGCGCCCGATCCCGACTTCTTCGTGAATCTCGTGAAACTGCTGAGGTGAGATCGTGATGATCCTGTCGGTCGCGAATCGCGCGAGAAATTTCTCGATCGCTATAAACACACCGGTCTTGAAGCGGCCGTAGTAACTGTGAAAGACGTGGCCGTGAAACGTATGAACGACGCGAAGTTTTCCTGCGCCGGGAGTAACGAGTTTGTAGAGGAGCGCCGCGATCCGGCCGACGGTCCCTGCCTTGGCGGTATGTGTGTGAATGATGTCGGGTTTCTGACGCCGGATCTCGCGGAAGATCTTGAGAAGCGAGATCGCGTCTTTGATCGACAATTCGCGGCTCATCTCTTCGATAAAGATCGGCTCAACACCGTGCTCCGCGGCGATGTGGTTCATGCTTTCCTCGCCTTTCGGAACCGTGCCCGCGATGAGAACCGACTCGAACTCATCGTCGTTCAGCCGTTCGGTCAGCCACACAACATGGCGCGCCGGACCACCGACGTTGAGACGCGCGATGATTCGGAGGATTTTCATTGATACGGGGTTCTTAGGTTCGGGTTTCTAGTTTCTCGTTTCTGGTTTCTAGTTCCTTGTCTTCTTGTTCCGTTTTCTTCTGTGTGTTCCATGGTTAACGGTTTTGAAAACTATAACGACGGAATGCACAGAAAACACGGAACAAGAAACTAGAAACCAGAAACTCGAAACCTTACATCCGGTAGATCGTGTTCGGGTCGTCTTCGTGGCGGATCTCGTCGATCGGCTCTTTCTTCCCCTCGCCCATGTACAGACGGTTCGGGCAATTGATCACCATTCCATCGATCTCGCCAATATTCTTATAACCATGGACGACGCCCTTCGGAACGACGACCGCTTTCGGGTTATCGGCTCCGACAAATAACGACATCATGTTGTTGTAAGTCGGCGAGTCCGCACGGTTGTCCCAAAGCCGGATGTTGAATGTCGACGGCCCGATGAAGCAAAACAAGTCGGCCTGATCGACATGCTCATGAGGACCGCGCTGGACGCCGGGTTTCGTGAACGAGATGTACGACATCGTCGGATAAAACTCTTCGTCAAGATCGTCATGCCGGAAAAGCTCAGCAAGCCAACCGCGGTCGTCGAAATATTTTTTGAGATCATAGACGACGACGTCCTTGATCTCGCCTTGGGTGAAGTCTGTCGAGTCTTTCAAGTCTATTGAGTCTCTTGAGTCTGCTGGTGCGTTCATAATTATTTGCGTGTGAAATAGCGGAGCTCCCACTTTTCGGCTTCGCCGCTCGGTGTGCGGAAAGCTCCGACTGTCGACATTTCTTTTCGGCTGCGCCGCCCGATGAGCGGAAAGGCTTTGCCTTTCCGGCGAACCTAAGAATGCTTGGAGGCTCCGCCTCCATTCCTTATTCGAGCGTCGCTACGCGACGACAATCGTATTCAAATCTTCCGTGGGCTAAGGCCCACGGCTAAATTCTGTTAGTCGCTAACGCGACAAAAGCCAGGTTCCCAGACCTGATACTCAAACATTATTCGCGCCACTTTCCGAAACAAGATTCGACGCGCGCAGCAGACTTTCAAAAGTTCCGGCATCCGTCCACCAGCCTTCGAGCTCGTTCCAGGTCATCTCGCCGCGGTCGATGTAGTGATTATTTACATCGGTGATCTCCAGCTCGCCGCGGCCTGACGGTTTCAAAGTCTTGATGATATCGAAAACAGTCGCGTCGTAAAAATAAATTCCCGTCACGGCGAAATCTGATTTCGGATCCGACGGCTTCTCTTCGATCCGCACGACCTTATCACCCTCGAGCTCCGGAACACCGAACCGCTCGGGATCATGAACCCGCTTCAGAAGGATCTTTGCTCCGCCGCCCTGGGCACGATATTCATCTGCCGCAGTCCGAATATTTTTCTCGATAAGATTGTCGCCGAGCACGACGCAGATCGGCTGCTCGTCCGCAAAATGTTCTACAAGCGAAAGCGCATCCGCGATCCCGCCTTCGCCTTCCTGGTACGTGTAGTTCAGATGCTTGAGGCCAAAATCTTTTCCGTTTCCGAGCAGACGCAGAAAGTCGCCGGCCGCATTTCCACCGGTAACGATCATGATGTCCTGAATGCCCGCATTGATCAGCGTCCGGATCGGATAGTAGATCATCGGCTGGTTATGCACCGGCAGAAGATGCTTGTTAGTAATTTTCGTAAGCGGGTGAAGACGTGATCCCAGCCCGCCGGCTAATATGACTCCCTTCATGTTTTATGCTTTGTATCCGACCGCGGTCCAAAACGAGGTCTGATTGAATGTTATATTTTCGAGGCCCGACCGCTCCATCATCTCTTTCATCTCAGCCTTTGTAAAACGTCGCTCGAGTCTCGTACCGAACCGGTCAAGAGCATCGGTCCGCATCGTGTAGAAACTGTTGTTCCGGTATTGCGAAAGCGGAAAGTTCTCGATATTAGCACCCGATCTCTCAAGGACCTTCGCTGTTCTCGCGAGTGGTAGATAAACGGTTGCGGCGATCACCTGGCTGACCACGTACCGACTTGAGTGAGGCAGCCGGCTGATGACACCGCGAACTGCGTCGCTCGCCTTCCACATCGCACGAAACCAAGGCGGCTTGTTATCGAATCGATAGTAAAGATAAAGAAGGAACGGTGCTCCCTTTTTCAATTTTTCAACGCACGCGCGAAGCCCCGCTTCGGTATCCGGAACATGATGCAAAACGCCGAGGCTATATCCAAAATCGCAGCTTCCATTATCAAGCGGAATGATCTCGACACTGGCGCGATGAAAAATACAATTCGTTTCTTCCTTCAAATTCTTTTTCGCTACATCAAGAGCGTCGCTCGGGTCGATGAGGTGAAGTGTACCAACACGCGGAGCGACAAGGCGAGCCCACCGACCACTGCCGCAGCCAAGATCGAACCCGACAGAATTTTTTGGGAGCTCATGCCACGGAAAGATGTTGAAGTAATTTTCAAACATCTCGCGCAGCTCCGATTCATCGAGTGCCGACTGGTCAAACCGCGACCATTCGTCTCCGAATCCGGCAACGACATTCTTGTCTAAATTCTCGGTCATTTAATCGATAAACCTTTGAAACCAAAGCTCAAGCATCAGCAGCGTCCAGATCTGGAATGCGTGATCGCGACTGCCGGTCGTGTGCTCGTCGACGTATCTTTCGATAGCAGCCGGCTTGACGATTCCGCGACTTAGGGCCGCAGGTGAAAGCAAAATTTCTCGTACAAAGTCTTTCATCTCGGAGCGAAACCATTTCCCGACAGGAACGCCGAATCCCATCTTGCGTCTATATATGACCTCGCGGGGAACCAGTCGGGACGCGACTTTTTTCAAGAGCGACTTGGTCTCGAACCTTTGCATCTTTAGATTCTCAGGCAAGCTCGCGGCAAACTCGATGACCTTATGGTCGAGTAGCGGCGAACGAGCTTCGAGCGAATTTGCCATCGACGCAATATCAACTTTCACAAGAAGGTCGTTTGGCAAATACGTCATCTGGTCCGTCAGTAACGCGGCATCCAAAACACCCGAACCATTTGCCGCCGCAAACCACTTCTCGAGAACGTCAGACGTTTCGCCGGCGCCGATCCGAGATCGAAACTCGTCCGTCAGCATGTTCGACTTTTCGTCGTCATCGAACGCAGACATCCAACGATGATACCGCTTGGTTCGCGGCAGGTTCGCCGCGCGCAAGAATCTTTTTACATCACGGACACGGCTGCGTTTCAGTTCCGATGTCGGTAAAAGGCCGATCGGAGCCTCGATCAGGGATCTCCTGAGAAAGCCTGGAATGCGACGATATTTTTCCGCTATCAGCATCGCCGAATAACGCTCGTAGCCGGCGAAGCTCTCGTCGCCGCCGTCGCCATTCAGCGCGACCGTGACATGCTTCCGAGTTTCTCGCGACACATAGTAGGTCGGCACGGCGGAGGAGTCCGCATAAGGTTCGCCGTAATGCTCGACAAGCGTCGGAAGAATTTCCATCGCATTCGGCTTAACGATGAATTCGTTATATTCCGCTCCGACGTGTTCGGCAACGCGCCTCGCGTATTTAAGCTCGCTATAATCCTGTTCTTCGAACCCGATCGAAAAGGTCTTCACGGGTCTGGAGCTTTCCTGAGCCATCAATGCGACGACAGTCGACGAATCGACACCGCCCGAGAGAAATGCGCCGAGCGGAACTTCCGCGATCATGCGAAGCCGCGTCGATTCGCGGATGATGCGCGTCGTTTCCTCGATCGCATCCTGTTCGGAGATCTTGATCTTCTTCGAAAAGTCCGGCTGCCAGTAACGCCGCGTTTCGATCTCACCGTCCTTCCATCGCAGCCAGTGTCCGGGCTCAAGTTTGCGAATACTCTTGAAAGCCGTCCTCGGCGCCGGAACACAAAGGTATGAAAGGTAGTCATTGATCGCGTCGTAGTCGACCTCGCGTGAGACCGACGGATGCTTGAGCAGCGCCTGGAATTCGGATCCGAATATCAGATCACCATTCGACTGATGAGAATAAAGCAGCGGCTTCTTCCCGACGCGATCGCGGGCGATGAACAGAGACTTGTCGACTTCATCCCAAATTGCGAATGCAAACATCCCGCGAAGATGACGAAGGCAGTCGGGACCCTCTTCTTCAAAAAGACGTAGAACCACTTCAGTGTCGGAGCTGGTATAAAGGCGATGGCCGCGAGCTTCCAGTCCTTCGCGCAATTCCTGATAGTTGTAAACTTCGCCGTTATAGACGATCCACTTCGTCCGGTCGGCATTATGGATAGGCTGCTGTCCGCCCGCCAGATCGATGATCGAGAGCCGGCGCATCGCGAGCCCGACATTGCCTTTAAGGTAAAAGCCGTCCTCGTCCGGGCCGCGATGGATGATCGCGCAGTTCATCCTCTCGAGGAGCTCACGCCCCACCGAATCTTTCTTATTCGCAACTCCTACTATTCCACACACAATATTTTCTAGTTCACTAACTCTGCACCGAATTGCAGCCGATCATGGGGCGGTCTTTTTTTCAGCCTCTGTTCCAATTTCTTATCTTCTTTCTTTTCCTTCCACAGTTCCCATCCCACCCCTATGAACATAAATAGAAAGACCTGGATCTGCGTGCGCTGCCGGTACGCTGTACCGACGTTCCCTTGAAAGATCGAGTAAGCCAGTGTCAGCGTCAAAGAAAAGAACAGAATTGGAAACGCGGTGCGAAGCCGATGTTTTACCGAGAAAATGATGCCCGATATCAGAAACGGAATGCATGTCCACCAGATTATTACCTCGGGAAAGGTGATCGCCTGACGAACGCTGGTCATTTGCCATGGAAAAGGTGCAAGCATCAGATAAGCGAAACCGAGAGGAAGAGTAGCAAGGGCACCCGATGTCGTTGAGACGTCGGCTTCTTCGTTAAATCCAGACTCCGCGGAGCGGGCCAGATCCATTCGGCTAAGCTGAAGGCGATCGAGATCACCAAACTTTTCAAAATCGGTACTGGCTGTCCGTATAACACCGAAGTAAGTCAATCCGAGTCCAAGCATCACCAGGACAGCCGATCTTCTGAGTATCGACGACGAACCCTCCGAAGCACCGATGACAAAGCTCCCGGCAACTGCGATCGCCACCATGTAGAAAATGTAGAACCGGATGGTGACAATTCCACCGAGAGCTCCGAGCAATGCTGCGATAGCGGCGTAATTGAACTTCTCCTGCAACTGGAGAACCATCGTCATTGCCACGACGAGGAGAAATATGACGACTCCATCCTTCAAGAGCTGGCCGGACCAAATAATAAATGACGGAAAGAATGCGATCGCAAGCGCCGAAAAGCGAGCCACATTACGATTAGCAAAAAGTTTTTTTGCGCAAATGTATACCATCGGAGCCGTCGATGCGCCGATCACAGCACATAGGGATTGGGCGGCAAGGATATTTTTCCCTGTGACGTAGTAGAGAGCCCCGACTACATAGTTCATGCCCCATCCCGGTCGCGTGGTCGATATCGACCACTGATAGAACGAGTTGCTCGGATCGACCAGACCGTGCCAATAGTCTGCGATCATCGCTCCCTGGGCGTTGTACGTCAGAGCGTCGCCGCCAAAGAAAACCTGGAGGTCAAAGCTGTAAACAACAAGGCCTAAGGTCACACGAGCGGCCAGGGCACCTATAAAGAGGGTCGTAATGAAATCTTTCTCGTCAGTGTAATGGCGGAAAAGCGCGATAGGGATCCCACTTGCGACTAGGACGACCAGTAGTGCCGACGTGTCGTCCGGAAAGCTGACGATCAACATCCATATGCCGGCGAGCGCCAGCCATAACCAAGCGCTGTATTTGAAAGCGGGCGAGAGTTGTTGGTCAGATATCATCGGGTAAATCCTTGCGTGTCTTCCGCTCCGTCAGAAATCTTCCGTCCTCACCCAACGGCTTTATCTCAGTCGCCGGGACACCGGCGATGAGATGGTATTCATTTTCGAATGCCTTCGTAATCACCGATCCGATGCCAACAATGCATCGAGCCGGGATCGAACCGCCGGGTGCGATCCTGATCTCGGAGCCCAAATATGTGTTGTCGCCGATCATCACCTGCCGAGTCATCTGTCGATTGTGCGTCCAGATCGACGAATTGCGTCCGCCCATAATGACGCTTTTTCCAAACTCAACTCGATCCGTAAAATCTATTTTATGAGATGCAGCAATCATACTTCCGTTCCCCATCAGGAATCGCGGATCGACAGGATTCACCGGATCGGGCTCAGGAATCGAATTGATCTCGTTGAGCCGGAGTATTTCGCAATACCGCCCAATGCTGATCTCGGCCCCGCCACGAAAAATATTTAGTACGCCGATCCGCGTGTGATCGCCGATCTCGAGCTTATGAACGCCAGTGAAGATATTCAGATGCCCGATCGAGACATCGTCCGCGATCGTGCATTCGCCCGCGTCGATGACGCTAAAGCCGAGTCGCACCCGCTTTCCGATCTTGTAACCAAAGAACCATCGATAGCAGACCCGCGCAACCGGTGAAGGAAGCAGCGCGACAAAGGCGAGCAAAGCTAATCTCAGTTTTCCAGACATTCGGGTGAAGCCGCGATCACTACTACTTTACCAAACTATGTGCAGCAAGCTCTGCCGTCGCAGCGTGCAGACGGTCGTCAGCCTGTTGGGAACCGACCCACTCCAGCAACTCGGTAAGCCCATCTTCGAGCGTGACCGTCGGTTCATAGCCAAGCAAGTTTCGAGCTTTCGAAATGTCTGCGATGCAGTGACGGATATCGCCCTCGCGAAATTGTTCGGTCACATCCGGCTCAATTTCTTTGCCTAAACCCCGGGCAATCACCTCGGCGATGAACTTGATACTGGTCGCCCTACCGGTGCCGACGTTCAGTACTTGATAATCGGCCGCGCTCGAGTTCAGTGCCAATAAATTCGCCCGAACGATATCGTGGACGCTGACGAAATCGCGCGTCTGATCTCCGTCTTCGTATATCAGCGGCGATTCGTCGTTGAGCAGCCTCGACGAAAAGATCGCGCATGCACCGGTATACGGATTCGACAGCGCCTGCCGCGGACCATACACATTAAAATATCGAAACGCGACGGTTGGAATCCCATACGCTCTTCCGATGATCAGACTGTATTGCTCCTGCACCTGCTTTCCCACGGCGTATACGGATGTCGGATTGAGCGGTTTGTCCTCCGGTGTCGGAAGCGCATCGAGTATTGAGCCACAGGTCTGACATTCGAACTCCCATTTCTTCTGCGAGAGTTGAGTTTCTTCACGCAGCGCGGGAAATGTGATCACGTCGCATTTCGCACAATGGTTCGGACCCTCTCCGTAGAGGGACATCGACGATGCGACGATGAGTTTCTTAATCTGAGTTTTTCGTTTGATCAGCTCTTCGAGAAGCACCGCCGTGCCGAGATCGTTGCCGGTCACGAATCGACGAACCTGATACATCGAGCGCCCGAGGCCCAGCTCTGCGGCGAGATGAAAGACAGCGTCGATACCATCCATTGCACTAGCGACCGTATCGGGATCACAGACACTTCCGTGAATGAACTCGGCTTCCGGATTCAGATACGGAGGCACCACACCGCCATGCACTTCATCGGCAAGGGAATCCAGAATGCGAACGCGATGTCCGTCGCCCACCAGCGCATCGACAAGATGCGATCCAATAAACCCGGTACCACCAGTTACTAATATCTTCAAACTAGACATTCAATCTTTTGAAATCGCCTCACTAAATGTTCTGGCAAGGACGTTAGCTTGCTTCTCGACGGTAAAATTCTCCAACGAGTGACGCCGTCCCGCTTCGCCGACACGCTGCCGCAACTCACTATCTGACAACAACTTGTCGAGATGAGTATACCAATCATCTTGGCTCGACGCATTGAAGTGTGTAACGCCCGGCTCCCCGAGTTCGCGGGCGACCCCGACAGGCGACATCACGAAAGGCACACCGACCGCCATGTACTGGATCGCCTTGAATCCCGACTTTCCGAGCAGCCATTGCTCGTTGGCCGAGTCGCTCAACGTCAGCGGGTAGAGACCGATGTCGAGCGATTGAAAGTCCGAGACCTCGCGGTTGAGATCCCAGGGTAAATTAAGAACTTCAAT
>QHXR01000008.1:0-29611 GCA_003223025.1 Acidobacteriota bacterium | reverse complement strand
TGAGCCTTACCGCCACCGACAATTTTTAAAGTGAAACGGTGCTTTGACGCAAGCTTCTCTAGAACGGGAAAGAGCCATTCGAGAAATGGAAGTGTAGAGTGAGTTCCGATCCAGCCGATGACCGGAATCGCGTTTCCTGTTGGTGCGGGCGTGAACTCGTCGGTGTTCACAACGGTCGGCACAACCGTCGCTTTCGACCCGAGAGACTCGACATATTCCGCGATATATCGATTCCCGCACGTCACGACGCGTGAGCTTCTGATCAGCCTATCAGTCTTGCCGAAAAATTTTAGATAGCTGCCCAGTCGGCCGTAACTAGGACTGACATAGGGTACATATGTCGCATCGTCGAGATCGAGAATCATCGGCGTGCCCACTCGTCGATAGAGCCATTCGAACAAAGCTGGTCCTACGAACATCGCTTCGCGCTGCACAAACAATAAGTCGTACTTTCGGACTTTCCCGATCAGAGCGGCCCGTTTGAAAAATGACGGTAACAAATCTAATAATTTTTGAACCGTTTTCCCGGCTACATACAAATTTGCAAACTGCGCGCGAGTTAGAAACGGCGAGACATCCAGCTCGATCCCGGCGGCCGCGAGCGGATCGACAAACTGCGCCAGCCGGAAACGAGTTGCGGCGGCTTCAACGGGATATGCACATAAACCCAAAACTCGCATCAAATGATCAAGACCTAAGGAGGTTCGTATAAATCCTTCTGTATCGCACGCCGCCAACCTTTTCCAGATCAAACTGCTCTGACGCAACACGCCGGCAATTTTGGGAAGTGCCTTCTAGAAATGCGATCTCGTCGATAGCGTCAGCGTAGCCTTTCTCCGACATCTCGTTCACAAGCGCCCCAACGCGATTTTCGATTATCAAACTGTCGACATCCCCTACTCCCGCGTTCGCGACTATCGGAAGTCCGCACGCCAGATACTCGGCGTTCTTCGTCGGCGAGGACGCCTGTTTCGAGTAACACGGTTTTATGAAAGAAACTGCCGCGTCAGCGGCGCTCAGGTAACGAGCTATCGCCGCTGGTGGCACCTTGGTGACGAGGAAATCATCGGATTCGTAACCGCGATCCCGCAGCGGCCGTTCGATCATATCCGGCGGGCTCTGTGTAAGCACCAGAGCGAAAGCATTTGGATCTTTATTCTTTAGTACGCCGAAGAAATCTGCCGTTTGCTCCGTCAAATACCAGCCGCCGAAAGCACCAACGTACGCGAATACAAACCTTCCATTCAGATTTAACTCATCACGAATTTCTTTTCGCGCGGATTCGTTCGCGGCGGCGAATCTTCGCATATCGACACAACACGGAATCACTTCCACCGGACGCCCCAGCACATCGACGCCGCTTGTTGCGGATTCAGGAAAAAGCATCGCCCGCGCCTTTTCGGTCAGTACGACAAAGCCATCCGCTTCTTTCAACAGCCAACGCTCTACACGCTTCGCCGAACGGTAGAGCCAACCGTTCTCGGGCCACACTCCGGCGTCGGTATATTCCTCGGGGAAAAATCCGCGAATGTCGAACAGTAATTTTGGCTTGTGGCTGGAAAACTTTCTCGCAAGCGCACCCATCAGCGTAGGAACGTGGACACGGCCGTGCAGGATGTCGGGTTTCTGTTTCGAGATAAAGCGCCGGATGAAAAGGACGCCTCGAAATATGTCCCAAGCAGTGGCAACGACGGAAAGCCGCTTGTGGTAAGGAAGAGGGTGCCAGTCGATGCCTTCTTCCGCAAGTTGATCACGAAGGGAAGCCTCATCGCGGCGCCCATACTCGGACTCAAAAGTAAGGATCGAGACGTCCGTTCCACCTTTCTTGATCTCGCGGAGATACGGCAGAACTTGGGTTTGGACAAGGGGCTCACGGACGCCGAAGTAACAAATATAAAGAGCCTTTCTCATTCGCCCGTTCCGTCGCCCCGGCTCTGATTTGCCCGTCGCAACGGGTATTCAAGAAAGTATCGTATTCCCATCGGACGCATCCAAATGCTCTTCAGACTATGAGAAAGAAATCTGTCGATACGGCCTTCGTGAAAATACGAGCCCGCCATTACCCGGTGAAAATTCGCGTAAGCACGCCTTTTCAGCTTCAATATCTCGGGATCGTCAGTCGCAAATGCCTTCTCATAAAATATCTGCATTCCGCGCTCCATGTTGTCAAGATTGAGATGTGCACCTGCTCGATGACTTCGGTAATTGACGAGCGGCTCACTGACAAAACCGACCTTGAACTTCCGCGCGACGCGATAACAGAAATCCCAGTCTTCACCGACCTTCATCAGCGGATCAAAGCCGCCGACTGCGTCGAACGCTTCACGGCTCGCCATAACGACAGAACCGGAGACGTTCATCGATGGCCGTTCCCACAAAAGGAGATTATCCGCCACTCCGGTCTCAGCTCCTTCGACGTGAAACTTTATCGTCTCGTTAGTCGCACTATCGAATTCCCGCATGCCGCAGTGCACGAGCCCGATCCGGTCATCCGCATCAAACTGGGCGAGTTGTTTCTCTAACTTTTGCGGCTCCCAAATGTCGTCCGCGTCTAAAAATGCAACGAGTTTCCCGCTCGACTCCGCGACACCGCGGTTACGCGTCGCACAGACACCGGAATTTTCCTGACGAATGTAACGAACTGTGTCGCCGAACGATGCGACGACATCCGGCGTCTCGTCGGTTGAACCGTCGTCGACAACAATTATCTCGGCCGGAACTACCGTCTGATCGAACACACTGCGGATTGCGTCGCGCAAAAACCGTCCGTAGTTATATGTCGGAATGATGACCGAGAGCGAATGGGGCATTTCGATAGGGCGAATAATCTCTAACTCAAAAACTATTTCTTTCTAAAAAGGTAGTTGGGATTTTTCATTACAATCTCATAACGGTGCGTTCGAATGACTTCATCTCGAACACGCGCTACATCCCACTGCGTACCGTCGGCTGAATCGTCGAACAAAATGAAACCCCCGGCTTCGAGAAATTCGTCGGTATTTTCAAAGTCGCGCTTCGCGAATTCATAAGCGTGATTTCCATCTATAAAACAAAAACTGATCGGACCTCCAAGCATGACGATTTTGCCGAATATATCTTCGACTTGTTTTCCTTCGCGCCAAAGACCGAAGAAATCATCGGAAAATTCCTTGATCGTTTCTGGAAGATCGGATCGGCTGAACAAGTTCACGTTGCGTTTGTACGTGTCCAATGCAAATGCAAGATATTCCTTAATCGTCATTGCCGAATCGCCGATATAGCGGTCTTCATGGTCCCAGATCCACTTATCACAATTTACAAGGCGATTTGTGCGGCCGTGTTTCCCCTTGTAATAAGTAATCAGGTTTGTCGACAAGCCGCAGAACGATCCGATCTCGATGATCGGCGCTTCACTCGGCAAATTCTTTATCGCATAACTTATGGCATGGAGATTCCCGCGCTCCAGCCACCCTGCGTTTGCGCCCGCCAGCAGATCGGTATATTCATCCGACACATCGATGACCGGATGAATACGGCTTTGTATCTTTCTAAATATCCGGCTCGCAAGTGTTCTCTCGTTCATCTGACCTCGAAACTAATCAATGCTCATGACCCCTGCCGGACAAGCGACCGGCCCGTGCGATAGATAGTCGAATTGCCCAACCGGCAGTACAAATATTTACGCAGATTCGATAACGAAAATTTACCTCGAGGATTGTACGCAAACGCCTTCGACGCCATCTTACTAGCGTTCTCAGTGTCGCCTCCTCGAAGATAATACCCGCCGCTCGTGAAGCACATGTTCATCATCGCTTCGCTTTCGATCGCACGGATCTCAGCCGGTACGTCATAGCGTGCAAAGAATTTCTTGTACAAGTACTCGAGCTCAGGTGCAGCCTTTTTCGACTGGGCTACCGTCTTAGACTCCGCATGCAGACGGTAAGTCGACCAAATCGCGTCGACATGCTCTATCCCAAAATAGATCCCCGCACGGATCCAGAAATCCCAGTCCATAAAGTAGTAGTACTTCGGATCAAGCTCGCCGACTTTTTCCACTGCCGCACGGCGGATGAATGCCGAGGGCTGCGGGATCGAGTTCTCGCACGTCCGGACCATCCTCTCGTAACTGAAATCTTTTACCGGTGGCGTTGGCCCGATCTCCGTGCCGTCGGCCTCGGTGTACATCGAATCGGCGAAGACGACGCCGACTTTCGGATGCTCCATCAAATACTCGACACCTTCACGCACAGATGAGCTGTTATAAAAAGTGTCATCCGAATTGAGCCACGTAACGATCTCGCCCGTGGTCATCGACCAGCCCTTATTGATCGTCGCGGTCTGACCCATATTCTTGTGCGACTCCCATCGGAACTTATCTCCGTAGGTCGCAAGAATATCGGAAGTTTCGTCAGTTGAGCCATCGTCGAGGACGATGTATTCGATATTTGGGTAGTCTTGCGAGAGGACGCTTTCGATCGTGTCGCGCAAAAAATCGGCCTGGTTGTATGCCGGCGTGACCACGGCCACTGTCGGAAGATTTGTATCAGCCATTTCGTCCTGAAATTCCCCTAGTTCGCTAAAACCGGTCCAACTTTTCCTTATTGAAAAGCGCCCGGTACGTATCGTAAATAAACGCAAGCTTCTTCTTATCGTTGGGATAGTCCCAATACCACTTTGCCGGAAGCTTCAATATCCGGTCAAATTCCTCGGGCGATACACCGAGTTTTTTCGCGATGTACTGTTTGCTCTCCTCGGCGTGCTCCGGATCGTACGGCTCGCTCTCGAGCTCACGGTTCGCATCGCAGCGCGTCATCTCGCCGGCACAGATCTGAGTAGAGAAAGTCGCCCTTCGATAATCGATCCCAAACTTCTCGTACAGGTAATAAGACTGGATGAATTTCGTGTATCTCGATTCGTGATGCTTCCCGCCATATGGCTTCCAATCGAATCGCTCTCTAAGCAGGTCGATCGCACACTCTTTGCTGTACGGAACCAGATTTAGCGGGTAGACCATTCGGATGCCCTTGATCAATTTGTAGAACATCTCCGTCTTGTATCCGAAAGTCGGAAATTTCTTTAACCGACGGCTGCCGAATGTGTCCTGAATATAATTGAAATACTTCAGGTCCTTGACGTCGTAATGCCAGCTCTTTGGGAGGATCCCTTCGGTCACGAGGTTCCCAGCGCTCAGGATGTATTTGATTCCGTGCCGTGCCGCAACGCGGTGGAGCGCAGCGGGTATCGCCATATCCGTCGGTGTCTCTGCTTCGGGTATCGACGCCTTCAGGAACGCCAGTTGAAGATCCCTGAATTCTTCCCAGTCGAGCACAAAGCTTTCATAATCGATATTTAGTTTTCGGGTTATGTTCTTGATGTTCAAGACTGCCTTGTCGGAATTCCAGCCGTTGTCCATGTGGACGGCCAACGGTCGCAGGCCACGATCCTTTACGACAGATGCGAGATAGCTGCTGTCCGCACCCCCGCTGACACCGATAACGCAGTCGTACGACTTCCCTTTCCCGGAACTTTTTACATCATTCAGGATGCGGTCGAAGGAATCATCACTTTCCTTGCCGTGATATTTGTGTTTTGCCCGCCTGTTGAGAAACTCGGTGCAATGACAACACTGCCCACGATCATCGAACGTTATCTCGATGTCCGACGTGTCCATGACGCATCGCGTGCATTGTTGATAGGTTCGGGGGGTTCGCATTCTTAGTTTCTAGTTTCTAGTTTTCTGTTTCTTGTTTCGTGGTGTTTCGTGTGGTTCGTGGTTAGTTTTATGCGTCACTCCGATCGGCGTTCAAGCAACGACGAAAGCTAACCACGAAACACACTAACCACACGAAACACCACGAAAAGAAAGGAACCACGGAATACACGGAATACACGGAATAAAACCGATCGCAGAGTCGAAAGACAAGGTCGATTCAGTCTCTCCAACCTTCAAATTTCAAATTCAGAGAAAACGTCGATTAAAACACCAATTCCCCTTTCTCCGGATAGTTGATGAGCACGCCTCTACGCTTGTCCTGAAACACGAACATACTGCCCGCCGCAAGAGCATTCGCGCGACCGTCGCGAAATGCGTCCGTAAGATGCTCCTTTCGTCCGGCTCCGCCGAGCGCGATCACCGGAATCCCGACCGCGGTTGAAACGGTTTTGATGAGATCGACATCGTAGCCGTTCATCGTGCCGTCGCGGTCGATCGACTGAACTATCAGCTCGCCGGCGCCATTCTCTTCCATTAACCTAGCAAATTCTAAGGGCGTGTATGGCGTCGATCTCGATCCGTTAATCACCCACGTTCGGTCGCCGTAGAAAAGTTTCTTCTTCACATCCATGCAAACGACGATGGTCGATGATCCGAATCGCTCAGATGCTTCCCGGATAAAAGCGGGCTCCAGCCCAGCCCGTGTCCCGACGATCACTTTCTCGGCTCCGGCCGCGAGTATCGCTTTTATATCCTCGATCGTTCTGACACCTCCGCCGACGCTGAACGGCATGAATGCCTCTTCGCCGACCTCGCGTACAAAGTCGAGTGAGATAGCCCGATCCTTCCTCGATGCATCGATGTCGAGGAACACCAATTCGTCAGCCTTCAGTTCATTAAAGATGCGAACGGCATTGATCGGGTCACCGATATACTTGCAATTCTTGAATCGGACCGATTTTACCAGAGCCTGGTCTTTGAGGAGAAGGACGGGAATGACTCTTGGTCGAAACATTACATGTCAGCGAAATTTTTCAAGAGCCGCGCGCCTGCGTCATGGCTCTTTTCGGGATGAAATTGTACTCCGAAAATATTGTCCTTTGCGATCGCGGACGGAAACGCGATCCCATAAAGCGTTTCAGTGAGTGCGTCGGCCGGATCGTTCAGGCTGAGATGATACGAATGTGCAAAATAGAACTCGGAATCTTCGGCTATGCCGTTCATCAGCGGGCTATCTTTCTTCACCGCGATCTGATTCCAGCCCATATGCGGAACCTTTTCTTCTATGTCGAACCGCACCGCTTCGGCATCGAGCCAGCTTAGGCCGGCGACGTTTCCCTCATCGCCGCGTTTCGCCATCAGCTCCATCCCGAGACAGATGCCGAGGATCGGAGTTCGTTTTTCAAGGACCGCGTCGTTCAGTGCGTCGATCAGTCCCAGCTCATTAAGAGCAGACATCGCATTTCCGAAATGTCCGACGCCGGGAAGGATGATCTTGTCCGCCGCGCGAATTTCTTCAGCCAACGAAGAGATTTTGCTATCGACCGAAACACGATCAAGTGTTCTCTTGATCGAATTAAGATTTCCCGTTCCGTAATCGACGATGATGACTGAGCTCAAGATTATTCAGCTTCTTTCCGTATTTCTTTTCCGTGTCTTCCGTGTGTTCTGTGGTTCGATCTTCTTCGTGTTATTCGTGTTATTTCGTGGTTCGAGTTCTTAAAAAGAAACCTAACCACGGAATACACAGAAAACACAGAAAACACAGAAAGACTGGAACCACGAACTCACACGAAACACCACGAAACAAGAAACCGCGAGGAATGTAAGCCCGCGAAATACGCGAAAGGACGCGAAAAAAAAGAAAGTTTCCGCCTGTTCCTATTTCGCGCTTTTTCGCGTGTTTCGCGGGCAATATCGCTTTATTGCTACGCATTCGCCGCTTTGCCATCCGCCGCAGCAACTATCTCTTCGCAGATCTGCGGCAGGCTCTTCGTGATGTCCCAGTTCGGATAATGGCTACGCAGCTTCGAGAGATCCGAGATATAACAGATGTGATCTCCGATGCGGTTCTGGTCGCTGTACGTTGAGTCGAGCTTCTTCCCGGTCATGTCCTCGACCATCGTGATGCACTCCATCATCGAGGCACTGTTATCGCGGCCGCCGCCGAGATTGTAAACTTCACCCGCACGCGGAGCCTTGATAAATTCCTCGAACGCGCGGACGACGTCGTAACTGTGGATCTGATCGCGAACCTGCTTTCCTTTGTAACCAAAGATCGTGTAGTGGCCGCCGCTCACGATCTGCTTCACGAGATAGGACAAAAATCCGTGCAGCTCGACGCCCGAATGCGATGGCCCGGTCAGGCAACCGCCGCGAAAAACGCCGACCGGCATGTCGAAATATTTTCCGTATTCCTGTGCCATCACATCGCCCGCCGTCTTCGACGCTCCAAACAACGAATGCAGAGTGCGATCGATGCGGCACTCTTCCGTGATGCCGTTGTAGTCCTTCGGATCGGCGTAGTCCCAACGCGTCTCGAGCTCGTTCATCGGGAGCTCGTTCGGGCTATCGCCGTAAACTTTATTTGTGCTGACCTGGATGAACGGCGACTCGGGAAAGTTCTGACGCGTCGCTTCGAGCAGATTGACGGTGCCGACTGCGTTCACGTCGAAATCCATTAGCGCGATGTCGGCCGCCTTGTCGTGCGAAGGCTGTGCCGCACAGTGAATGATCGCGTCGAATTTGTTCTCGCCAAAAAACTTGAAGACGTCTTCGCGATTTCTGATGTCGAGATCGAAATGTTTGAACGCACGGGTCGATTCCAAAAGCCGGTCGCGATTCCAAGTCGTGTCGCCCTGCTCCCCAAAAAAGACCGCACGCATGTTGTTATCCACGCCGACAACATCATGTCCCTGCCCATCAAAAAACGTCACCGCTTCCGAACCGATCAACCCGCTTGAACCTGTTACTAATATTTTCATTCTTTCAATTCTTTTTCCACGTTCTCCGTTTTTGGTCTCTTCCCGTTTCGTGGTATTTCGTGTGATTTAGTGGTTCCAGTTCTTCTGACTTTAAGAACTGGAACCACTAAATCACACGAAATACCACGAAACAAGAAACAAGAAACTAGAAACTAGAAACTCTAGCTTTGATCCGTCTCAACCATAACGGATACCGTGATCGACAACTCTCCATCAAAGGAAAATTCGCATCTTGCTTTCGAGGATTCGAACGAGCATCCTCGATCGCCCGCTCGAAGCACGAAACATAATTTTCAACCATCCGATCGATGCCGTATTCGCGTCCCGTTTCCCAGGCCGCTCTCCGCATCACGCTAAGCCTATCGCGGTCTTTCGCCAAAGCCCTGATTCTAGCAACAAAGGCGTCAACGTCGCCAATCGTAACGACATAGCCGTTCTCGCCATCGCGAACGAGCTGCTTGTTACCACTTCGAATATCGCTCACGACCGGAGTGCAGCCGTTGGCCATCGCCTCGGTCAAGGAAATGCAAAACCCTTCATACGCCGACGCGAGTAAGACGACCTCGCTCGCCCGCATCGTGTCAATGACCCGCTCCGCCTCAAGCCATCCGTGGATCCGAACATTATCAAAGCCAGAAAGTGCCGACCGGACATTCGGCATCTCAACACCGTCGCCCACAAGATCAAATTCGAAATCGATGCCCGACTCCGACAACTTCTTGATCACCGCAACGACATCCGAAATGCGCTTCTGCTCGTTCTCGAATCGCCCCACATACACAAGCCGCAGCGGCCCGGTCAATGAAGTCCACGGCGCCGCATCGCTCGTCTCGACGCCATACGGGATCCACTCGACCCCATCCGCCGGCATGCCGCACTCGTCGACATACTTTCTGCAGATCTCATCACTAACACCGATCGCCCGCGTCAGAAATTTTCTGTAATGCCGAACGGGCGCATAGAATGTTTCCTGATCGTTGTGGCCGATGGTCAGCGTCGCGATCCGCGGATCGAGATAAGGCATGATTGTCCATCCGATGTCGGACGAAACGGAGACGACGTAAACATCAGGCCGCAGATCATTCACCCATTTCGCGACGTCCGGAGTCGCGTCATCAACCAGAACGTCCCCGGTCCAAACATCGCGATGGATCACGGAGCCCGAATTCTCGATCCCAGCCGCAGACTTCGCCACCGGATCTCCTTTCGAAAGGAAATGAACTTCGCGGCCGGCATCCGTTAACCCGGCCATTAGCTGAACGAGAAACGTGTGAGCACCACCGACAATGTGCCCGTCCATTGTTGTATCCACGCAAAGGATCTTCATCAGACGCGAGTCTCGGCGGATCGGCCGTAGGAGCGAAGCGAGGTTATACCGTCAACTTTCGATTGCAAAGATTTTGATGCAAGCACGACACAGCCGCGCTTGATGCCCGTGTCATCCACTCCGCGTCCCGCGGGAAAGTAAATTGCCCAGTTCGAGAGCAGCTCCTCACCAAGGTAATCGAGTGATAGTTTTTTGCCGCTGCCGTAGTCGTCAAACTTGTAATCGCTATCATCCGCAACTTCGAAATCGTCGATCATGATCACGACGTCCTTCCAGTTGTCGCCGATCAGCTTCACCTCTTCGAACAACGGAAGGTCT
Organism: Acidobacteriota bacterium; assembly: GCA_003223025.1. GTDB lineage: Bacteria > Acidobacteriota > Blastocatellia > Pyrinomonadales > Pyrinomonadaceae > OLB17. Next base: position 19,290 of record QHXR01000008.1, on the reverse strand, counting down.
TCGTTCCAGTGAGCGTCGAGATAAAAGAAAACGTCGCTCTTCGGAACCGAACCGTCTTTGATAAGACCTTCGACATAGTCTCGCGAGTCCTCGTTGAAGACGCGAACGTTTTTATATCGATTCAGATTCCTCGTCGCGTAGTGATAGAAGCGCGGCTCGGACTCGACGGTGTAGATCGGTATCGACGTGTTCTCCGCCATGAACGCCGTCGTGACTCCGCGAAATGTTCCGGTCTCGACGATCGCCTTGAACGCCGCTTCGCGATTCAGATCATTGAAGATCTGCTGCCGAAACTTCTGACCGTTGAACGGCCCGCCAAACTCAGTCCCGAGCGACTTATCGAAACGATATTCAAGTGCCGCCTTCCACGACACCGGCATCCAGCGAAAAAGATTTCTGATTGTTTGATTCATTCTTATTACTTGAACAAAATACTGGCCACGGGACGCTTATTCTAGAGGGATAGGAAATGCCGTTCTAGTTTCGACAACCTCCGCCCGACAAAGATTTCGGCAAATAGCTTTTGAAAATCAGGAATCTACTTTTGCACGGCCGGAATTCCAGTGACCGTACAACCGCTTGGCACATCCTTCGTGACAACTGCGCCCGCCCCAACCCGGACGTCGTTACCAATCTGAACTCGCGGAAGGATTGTGCATCCGGTACCTAAGCTGCAGAAGTCCCCAATTTTTACTGCGCCGAGGAGTCGGGAGTGCGGTGATATCTCGCAGAATTTTCCGATATTCACGTCATGACTGATGAATGCTCCAACATGGACCAGCGTCCCCTCAGAAATAGAGTTGTCCGCCTCAATAACACCATTGGTCATGATTGTCACACCGTTCGAAATACGATTTCCGTTTCGGCCGATATGCGCATGTGGAGAAATGACTCCCGTCATTTCTCCGCCCAGGTCCGTAAACTTTTCGAACATGCGGTATCTCACCTCGGGGTTCCCCAAGCCCAAAATGAATCGTTTGTCGACATGCGCGAAATGCTCGATTGCGTTACCGGTACTCCTCACGATCTCAAATGTTCCCGCGAATAGCTCTGTCTCTAATTCGGTAACGTCATCGAAGAACGCTAACGCGCTTTCGAGCGAGTTTTGATACAACACCTCGAGGAGTTCTTTTGCAAATCCGCCTGCTCCAATCACCAGCATTGTTTATAAAGCGTTCTCAAGAATCGCCGAAATCTGGGCGACCACGTCCAAGCCAATATTCGCAGAAAGAGGTAAGCATAATATCCGTTTACTTATATCATCCGATATAGGGCAGTTTGAGGTTCCCACATACGGAAGCTGGTTTAGCGAAGGGTAAAAGTACCGCCTTGGGAAGATGTTTTTGGAAGCCAGCTTTTCTTTTACCCTCAACAATGCAGCCTCCGACGAAAACAGAACCGGATAGTATGAATAATTCGGCACGGTTCCCGGCCGGATCTCGGGACGACTAAGATCGGCTCGACCCAACAACTCATCGTATGCTTCGAATGCTGCTTTACGTTTTGCAAATACTTCGTCCATGTAAGGGAGCAGGCAAAGACCGAGTGCAGCTTGGAGCTCCGAGATCTTTCCGTTGATCCCAATCCCGAAGAAATCTTCCGGCCCATTGTGTCCGAAATTGTGCATATAGTATGCGCGCTTCGCCAACTCAGGATCATTACAAACAATTGCTCCGCCCTCGCCGGTATGAAAAAGTTTTGTGGCGTGAAAACTTAAAGTCGAAATATGGCCCCAACTTAATAACGATCGTTCCTTGTAAGTTACACCGTAGCAGTGTGCGGCATCATAAATAACCTTCAGCCCATTTTTTTCCGCGATCCGCGATATCACTTCTACATCACACGGGTTCCCGAATACGTGCGTCGCGAGAATTCCGGTGGTGCGGGGTGATATTTTTTCTTCGATCAGGTGAGGATCGATCGTCAAATGAACAGGGTCAATATCGACGAAGACGGGAGTGCAGTTCTCCCATACGATGCTGCTCGTCGTAGCGACATAAGAAAATGGAGTAGTTATTATCTCTCCGGCTAATCCAAGCGCTTTTATCGCTATTTGAAGTGCGATCGTACCGTTATTTACAACCAGAATGTCATTTATCCCAAGAGTGTTCTTCAACTCGGTCTCGAGTTCTTGAACCAGAACTCCGCGGTTGGTAAGCCATTTAGACGTCCAGATACCACGAAGCTTGTCTACGTAATCCTCAAGGGGAGGCAAAAAAGTCTCCGTAACATTGATCATGCTCTATATCTTAGACCAGTTTTTCTATACTCCTGTAGCGAGTTTCTATGATCGCCCGCGGGTGGCATCGATCGGCAATCTCCTGCGACGTCGCTTTACTGTGTCTTTCTACATCGATGCTACTCCGGAGCGATAATATTTCTCTCGCCGCGTCGTTCACGTCCTTTGGCAGCGAGAAGATCGTTTCGAAGTCATTCCCTAATGCCAATGTGTCGTGCCAGAAAAGAATGGACCCCGTTGTCCCTGCCTCGAGCAGCGCAGCTGTGTACTTTCCGTCGACGTGCTCCTTGAGCGGTATCTCTCCGGCGATATGAACAAAGCCGTCGTACTCCGAATATTTCTTTACGACGTCCCCGTGATCTACATATCCAATTTTTGTTCTGAACGCTTTCACAGGATTAAGCCGACGGGTTATGTATTTGTTGTACCTCCATCGTAGCCTGTCTTTTAGGGAGTATCCCTGCGGTTCCGAACGAAGAGGAAACACCTCATTTTTCAATCCCGTTAATTCCATAATTTCGGCGCTCCGCTCCCAATCCTTTTGCGGCGAGGGTGCCGACACGTGTAAGAGACTGTCGATCGAAGTGCGAACTTTCCGATATTTAAGAATCTTGTCGACGTCTATGCTGAACGGATGAATGCAAAGGTTCGGATAATCCTTGAAGGCTTCCTCAATAGGTCCTGGATTAGTAAAGATCACATCGTAGAACTCGTCGGCAATCTTTCTAGCTGTCACACGAGCTTCGACATCGTGATACGGATTAAAGAAGAATCCGGGAAACAATACTGCGGCCCGTTTTAGCGCAGGAAGTGCGGAGCTAAGTTTGAACACATCCGGACCAAAAGCCAAGAGCACCACATCCTCGGCGGGTTCGTTCACCAGAGCAAATTTATCTCGAAAGAAGGGAAGCTCCCATTCTAAAAAATACGCCGCCTCGTTAACCAATATCTTCAGTTTGATCTTGTCACGCATGAATATTTTCGGCCAACTACCGCGAATTTATCTCCAATAAATTCGCGTAATAAACCATCACCTCTTGTCGTATCTGGTCGCGGTTGGCTCGCGTATTCACGATCGCGAAGTTGATCGCTGAAGCGCGTTCAGCGAACACATCGTCTGAGAGGCCACGCTCGACGGCTCGGGCGATCTGATCTGGAAATAAAGCGTTGACTAGCAATCCATTTTCCCCGTCCGTGATCCATTCCTGAATCGATTCGACAGGCGAAACGATCGGCAATACTCCGTTCGCCATCGCTTCGAGAAGGGAGATCGGTGTTCCATCCGAGATCGACGGCGCGATCATGACCTTTGATCGGCGCATTAGGGAGGAAACCTGATCGTTCGGCAAGTAAGAATAGCAGGTGCACCGAGCCTTGAGGCGGTCCGATAGTGTCGCCAAATAACGTCGAACCTCTGCCGAGGCCATAAGAAGATGAACCTCCCAACCGTCAAGCTTATCTCTCAACATCTCGAGTGCCTCCAAGATCGGAAGCGTCTTATTTGCTACACTCTCGTACGCCTTAGGAATCAGAATGACATTTCTTTGGCGGTGATTCCCATTCTCGAGAGATCTGAAATCTATACCTCCATTCACAGGTACAGGTTTCTCAAATGCAGCCGTCGACTTCAGGCCCAGCGAAAGCGCATTGGCAATGTCGCGATGGCAGTCGCCAAAAAATCCGTCGCAGTTCTCCAACATCTTCTCTAACTTTGGTCTTTCATCAGGATCATCTTTTCCAAGATAAATATCGCTTCCCCACGACGACGCAACGAACTTTGGGCGCAAGGAAGCGGGTATCTTTTGAAGACCTTCCCACGCAAAAACGGCAGCAGGGTTTAGCGACAATGCATGCACAATATCTGGCTTCCACTTACTAACGGACCTTACAAAGAATCGTTGATCGAGAGACAACCGGTGTACTATTCGGCGAGACACGACATCTGCGAGGCGGCTTTTAGAAAAGAGCGAAATCGTTTTGGCACCACGATCGACTTGCGGCTCCGACAACACATACGTCGGGCGAGACCATGGAATCGGAGGATACATTCCCCCAACAAAAAATGGCCCGGCGAAAACCCTTATATCCGCATCGACTCCGCTGAACAGGTTTATCCAAGATTGAGAATGGCTGCTGTCGGCGAAGCAAACAAAAAGAATTCGCATGGGTTCGAAAACGAAAGAATCGGGCGACACGAGACGAATTAAGACACAGGGCGACGGAGTATCAATTCGACTGCATCACCATATCCGTCTTCGAGCAGGACATTTAAAGGGAACACTCGGAAAGCTTTGTTCAAAGCGTTCCAAACATCGTCATGAACATTGTCGTTCCAAAGGTGATAGTGTCTCATGCTGACCGCTTCAAATCCCGCCTCTCGAGCAGCGTCATCAAGCCAATCAGAGTTTATCCATGGGCTTTCATGTGTGTGATCCGAATAACCGCCCCAATCTTTTTTCATTACTGCATGCATAAGCGAATTTGCATTCAGTGTTTGAATGTACACAATGCCGCCCGGGCAGCACAGATCGAACAATAATTTCATCGCCCTTTCCGGATGCTTTAAGTGTTCGATGACACTGTGCATGACAATTACGTCATAGCACTCTTCAAAATCCTTCGGCGTCGCTTCATCAAAGTTCAGAACGCGACATCTCACTCCCTTTCGTTTATTCGCTTGTTCTACTGCCCATTCCGACACGTCGATTCCTTCCGCAATAAATCCTCGTGTGGCCGCATACTCGACAGTCAAACCCGTCGCGCACCCGATCTCGAGAAACCGTCCGGACGGTGGGAGATAATTTAAAAGACTGTCGAAGATCTCGCCGGGTACTGTTGCGGCTTCGCTATCATAATCTTCGTAAACAAATCCTTGATAGTAGTCCGAATCTGAGGTCTGGGCGTCGCCAAGTTGAATCCTATGAGCGGTACGACGCCGGAGGGTCAATCCCTCGTCCGTTGTCATAGAAAACTGAGCGGATAATAACGGAGCCGTCAAAGGCAGATTTATTCCCCCGACTGTCGGGAGTGTCTTTCCGTTAAAATAAAGTCGATCGTCTCTTAATTCGATGTTGAGGATCAACGGCAAGGTGACGGGAACATCTGTTTTGCAGAACACTCCATCCTTCGGGGTTGAAAGCTCCCAACTCAACGTGCCCTTTGCTGTGCCTCTGATCTCATACGTAATTCGCCACTTCCGATCCGTATGGTAGTTGTACTTGATCGGAAGATACTGAGTCGAATTTATCTTTCTTGTAATAAATATCGAGTCGTCGCTTTTCTCGCTGACGATAAGATCGGGATTAAGAATTAAAAAATCTCGTCCGGCCATTTTCCGGAGCAAGCGTCTTGCCCGGTCGATCATTCCTCGCTTAAACATTTACGGTAGCTTCCATCTTCGCACTGCATGAGGCCCTTGGATAGATCAGGCAATCCACGAGAGCCTCCGCAGGAACCGTAGAGTAGTCAGGCATGATCTTCTTTGCGTCTTCTATGAGCACCGAATATCCTTCGCCTTCTTCTCTAATACCGACATCCATGCATAGCTCTTCGGCCACTAGTTGCGTTGGTTGAATCTCGAATGTGACTGTCCAGTTTCCCGGAGTCACGTTTGAGGGCATCAATAATTTATCGCTCTGGAGCGCAAATAGACGTGTCTCGCCTCGGTAGAAAGCGATATCGACAGCAGGCTTCAGTAATGTCTCCGAGACCACACAATTTACTTCCACAACCAACGCTCGATCAAAAGAAATTAGATTGGTTTCAGCTCCGTTGTCGTCCATTATTCGAATATCCAAGATCCTAACCTTCGACGGAGACCGCTGTTCTTGGTCCGTGGGCTGCTGCCGGACATACTGTTGAACGACACCTGGCGTAGCACCCTGGGCAATGAGTTTTCCACTCTCGAGAAGAATACAAACATCACAAAGCTGCTGGATCGCTTTTATATTGTGACTAACGAACAGAACGGTCCGGCCATGTTGCGAAACATCTCGCATCTTGCCCAGGCATTTTTTTTGAAACTCCGCATCACCCACTGCGAGAACTTCATCGACGATAAGGACCTCAGGTTCCAGGTTCGCGGCGACTGCGAATGCGAGGCGCATATACATACCGCTCGAGTAACGCTTGACGGGTGTGTCGAGGAACTCTTCGATTTCTGCGAAGTCGACAATCTCGTCAAACTTCTTTGCGATCTCTTCACGATGCATTCCGAGTATCGCGCCGTTGAGAAAGATATTTTCGCGTCCGGTCAGCTCAGGATGGAATCCCGTTCCGACCTCAAGCAATGATCCGACACGGCCGTAGAGCTCGACTTTTCCGTTCGTCGGTTCGGTGATGCGAGAGAGGATCTTGAGCAGCGTCGACTTCCCTGCACCGTTTCGTCCGATAATCCCAACCACTTCGCCGGGCGTGACATCAAAGCTGACATCACTGAGGGCCCAGAACTGCGAATCCGCGGCCTTCGGCCCGTTTCGCCGCATCCTGTCGATCGGTTTTCGCACGGCGCTGACCAACGATTCGCGGAGCGTTGAGTAGGGCTCGGCCTTCGCACCGATCGTGTACCGCTTGCTCAGATTTTCGACATGGATGATCGGTTTCATTAACTAGACAAGATCGGCAAACGACCTCTCCATTTTCTTAAAGGCGACCGCCGCGTAGACGAGGATCCCGAATGTGACCAAGACGGAGACGCCGAGCGAGAACCAGTCGAACTCGCGGCCGAAGAACGCGGAGCGATACGCCTCGATCTGTCCGGTGAGCGGATTCAGCGCATAGAGCGGTCTCCATTTTTCCGGAATGATGCTCGCCGGATAAATGATTGGTGTCGCGAACAATCCGAGCTGGATCAGAAACGGAAGTGCGTACCGGATGTCGCGGTATTTTACGTTCAGTGCCGACATCCACATCCCGATACCGACGGCGAGCAGACTTGTGAGAACAATGAGGACCGGAACCATCAATAGATTTACGCTGACGCCGACGCGATAGTACATCATCAGCCCGAGGAGAACGACGAACGAGATCGCAAAGTCGAGAAGACCCGACGCGACGGACGCGAGCGGGATGATCATCCGCGGGAAATAAACTTTTGTGATGAGGTTCGAGCTTCCGACCAGACTATTTCCGCTAGCATTCACGGCGTTTGAGAAGAAGGTCCACGGGATCAATCCGGCAAACGCGAAGATCGGATATGGAACCCCGTCCGACGGCATACCCGCGAGCCGGCCGAAGATCAGCCAGAAGATGAGCATCGTGAACAGCGGTTGGATGATCGCCCACGCCGCCCCGAGCAAGGTCTGTTTGTAACGGACCTTGATGTCCCGCATCGCGAGGATGTAGAGCAGGTCGCGATAATTCCACAGATCTTTGAGATTGACGGGGATGCGTCCGCGGCTCGGCTCGATGACGACGAGCGGCTTATCCGGAAGCGGTGCCTGTCCGGAATCGACCGTCTCAGCTGCAGGGGCATTTATTTTTGCCGGCTGCTTTTCCGTAACAGAGCTCATTGAAGACATTGGGAATAAGGGAACCAAAAGTAAGAACAGAGTTTAAACTTTGGGTTATCGGGCGTCAACAACTGTTCCGTCGGAAGAAGAGCGGGGGCAAGCCCGCTTTCCGAATGTGCTCGCCGGTCGAAATAACTTCAAGACTCGAGATGACCGAAGAAACCGCCATCCATTCGCAGGTTCGGAAGGCGGGCTTGCCCCCGCTCTTCTTCACTCGCCTCAAAATTTGCCGGTTTCTTTGAAGTACCTGCTATTAATGTCAGGTGCCGTGATGTAATACCATATTGATAATAATCAGATACTCACTTTATCGATATGAAATACACATTCCACAATGTTGATGCTTGTAATATGTGCGGTGGCGAGGGCCGCATTTGGGGGCGACGCCTGAGCACGTCGCAGGGTTTGCGGCCGAGGAAAAGGATCGGCATATCGACGACAGTAATGCGGTGCCGCACCTGCGCTCTCATTTATTCCAACCCGCTGCCGATACCTGAAAGCATCTCGGATCACTATTCCCTTCCACCCGAGGACTACTGGCACGAGGACTACTTCCAGATCTCGGATGATCTTTTTCGCGATCAGCTTGCGAGACTGAAAGAGCTTGTGCCGGGAGCAAAAACTTTTCTCGATATCGGGGCAGGTATTGGTAAGACGATGCGAGCGGTCGATCTCGATGCGTACGGGATCGAAGCAAGCGAGCCTTTTTATGAACGAGCGATCTCGCGAATGGGAATCAGTCCCGATCGTCTGAAGTTGTCCTCGTTCGAGGACGCGGACTACCCGCAGATGTTCGATATTATTTCCTTCGGCGTCGTCCTCGAGCACTTGTACGATCCCTCAGCGGCGATCGAGAAAGCGCTCACGTGGCTCAATCCGGGCGGCATCATTCACATCGAAGTGCCGAGCTCCGCGTATCTTATTAGCCGTTTGATGAACTTATATTTCTGGCTCGCCCGTACCGACATGGTAGTAAATATCAGCCCCATGCATGTGCCTTTCCACCTGTATGAATTCACCGAGAGATCATTCGAATTGAATGGCGAACGTTTAGGGTACGAGGTCGCTCGAGTCGACCGATATCCGGGAACTCCGCCGATCGGAACCCGTATTGCCTCAATGTTGTCACCGCTAATGACGATGACAAAAACGGGTATGGGACTGATTGTTTATTTACGACAAGCTTCGTAGTCGGATAGAAACTTTGCTCGCGGAATCTTTGAGATGAGGGAGTAAGAGCGGGGGCGAGCCCGCCTTCCCGACCTGCGAATGTAAGGAGGTCGCGTTCCTCACTTCAAGACTTGATTTATTTCGGCAGAAAATCACATTCGCAAGTCAGAAAGGCGGGGATTGCCCCGCTCCTTTTATTTATAAATCTCCGATCCCTTCTCGACGAACTCTTTTGCTTTTTCGCTCATGCCGACGGCGAGGGCCTTCTCGGCCTCGATGTTCTGGGCGTTGGCATAGTCGCGGACGTCCTGGGTGATCTTCATTGAGCAGAAATGCGGGCCGCACATTGAGCAGAAGTGGGCGAGCTTGGCGCCTTCGGCGGGGAGGGTTTCGTCGTGAAACTCCTTCGCTTTTTCGGGGTCGAGACCGAGGTTGAATTGGTCTTCCCAGCGGAACTCGAACCGCGCTTTCGATAGTGCGTTGTCGCGGTACTGCGCACCGGGATGTCCCTTCGCGAGATCCGCTGCGTGGGCGGCGAGCTTGTATGTGATGACGCCTTCTTTTACGTCCTGCTTGTTCGGCAGACCGAGATGTTCTTTCGGCGTCACATAACACAACATCGCCGTTCCGATCCATCCGATCATCGCCGCACCGATCCCGCTCGTGATGTGATCGTAGCCGGGTGCGATGTCGGTCGTCAGCGGCCCGAGCGTGTAGAACGGCGCCTCGCCGCAAACCTCGAGTTGCTTGTCCATGTTCTCTTTGATGAGGTGCATCGGAACGTGGCCGGGGCCTTCGATCATCGTCTGGCAATCCATCTCCCAAGCGATCTTTGTCAGCTCGCCAAGTGTGTCGAGCTCGGCAAATTGCGCTTCGTCGTTTGCATCGGCGATCGATCCGGGACGCAGTCCGTCACCGAGCGAAAAGCTCACATCGTACGTTCGCATGATCTCGCAGATCTCGCGGAATCGTGTGTAGAGAAAACTCTCTTCGTGATGTGCGAGACACCACTTCGCCATGATCGATCCGCCGCGACTGACGATCCCCGTCGTGCGTTTTGCAGTGAGCGGAATGTACGGCAGACGAACTCCGGCGTGGATCGTGAAATAGTCGACGCCCTGCTCTGCTTGCTCGATCAGAGTGTCGCGATAAATTTCCCACGTCAGCTCTTCGGCCTTTCCGTTTACTTTTTCGAGAGCTTGATAGATCGGAACGGTCCCGATCGGCACGGGGGAATTTCGGATGATCCACTCGCGCGTCTCGTGAATATTTTTTCCGGTCGAAAGATCCATCACGGTGTCGGCTCCCCACAGAGTCGACCAGCGCATCTTCTCGACCTCTTCTTCGATCGACGACGCGATCGCGGAGTTTCCGATGTTCGCGTTTATCTTGACGAGGAAGTTCCGACCGATGATCATCGGCTCGGATTCGGGATGATTGATATTCGAAGGGATGATCGCGCGGCCGCGTGCGACCTCATCGCGTACGAACTCTGGCGTTACGAATTCAGGAATAGATGCTCCGAACGATTGTCCGGGATGTTGGTGATGGATGGAACTGCGATCCGCTCCATTTTGGATTTTGGATTTTGGATTTTGGATTGTCGAATCATTCGAACTTAGGGAACTGCCGTCCGCGGCGACTGAGCTAAGCCTTCCAAATGCGATCTGTCTTCCAAGATTTTCTCGGATCGCGACGTACTCCATCTCCGGAGTGATGATTCCCTTTCGGGCGTAGTGCATCTGCGTGACGCATGCACCGGGTTTTGCGCGAAGCGGTGCGCGTTTGAGTCCGGGAAATTCTTCCAACGCTCCACGGTCTTTTACGCGTGCGATGTCTTCCGCGCCTTTGGTTAGATAGCCGTTATCCTGGGGAACGATCTCACGCCCTTCATATTCTTCGATGTCGCCGCGAGCAACGATCCACGTCGATCGATGGGCCGGAAGTCCATCGCGAACATCGTGCATGTGATCCGGATCGGTCCAAGGCCCACTCGCATCGTAGACACGAACCGGAGCGTTTTCCTCGATCGTTCCGTCAAATGCTTTGCTTGGACTGAGTGAGATCTCGCGGAACGGAACTCTGAGGTTGTTGCTTTCGACGTAAACTTTGCGAGACGCAGGCAGAGTTGTTTCGTCGCTCGACTTCTCCAGCGCAGACCCACCCGCTACCGCAGGTGGTACTGACTCGTTCTCCTCTGACAACTGATCGCTGACAACTGACAACTGTTCTTCTTTCATTGTTTTTCTCCCTTCGTCGGTATTATCCGCATCAGGTTCCAGGAGTCGTGCGATTCGGTCCGCACCTCTCAGCCCGTGGGCTCCTCCGAAAACTTTGTTGCTACTCAATCTTATACTCCTCCACGTCAGTTGTTAATCCAGGGTCGGCAACGGACTGGACCGCAGGCATCCCTGCCTGCAACGCCCAGGCTTCCGATGGCGTGTGCGCTGCTGATTCGACAAGCGCGAGGCGCTGACATCGGCCGAAGCGGCGATGTCAGGCAGGCGAGACGCCTGCGTTCCAGTCACGTTCGCCGCATCCCAGTCGGATCCGGCCGTCTAGTCGTATCCGCCGCATCGCGGTCGCCTCCTTTCCTCCAATCCAAAATCCAAAATCCAAAATGAAACTGTCTCTTAGACTACCAACAGAGAATTTCCAGCCAGTTATATTCAGGTTTTAGCTAAATAAAGCGAGGTAAAAATGAAAAAACTATTTACGAATCTCGGGTTAATCACGGTAATCGCAGCGATCGCTTCAGTTGCATGCAACACGGCAACGAACACCGCGACGAACACTCCGACGAACAGAGCCAATGTGAACGTTGTCACGAATGCGAACACGAACGCCGTTGTCGCGAACACGAATGCCGCAGGAGATCCTTTTCTGACCGAAGCCGCGTCGGGTGGATTGGCGGAGGTCGAGCTCGGAAAAATTGCGTCGTCGAAAGCGCAAAACGCGGAGGTGAAAAAGTTTGCCGAGATGATGGTCACCGATCACTCGAAGGCGAACGACGAGCTGAAGACGCTCGCGGCGAAGAAAAGCATCACCCTTCCTGCCGCTCCGATGGCCAAACATGAGTCCGTGATCCAGAAGCTCCAGGCGATGTCGGGTGCTGACTTCGACAAAGCATATGTAGACGACATGCTCGAGGATCATGAGAAAGACGTCGCCGAATTCGAAAAACAATCGCAGAGCAATCCTGATGCGGATGTGAAAGCGTTTGCCGCGAAGACGCTGCCGACGTTGAAGAAACATCTCGACGCTATCAAGGCGATCCACGGCAAGATGAAGTAAAGGAGGAGATCGATCATGGCAATTTTCGGAACTGAACAGAAACCGGTGCCGCAGACGAACGGGATCTCGCTCGATGAAGCGATGCGGGTCATCTCGGCTGCGCGAAAGAAGGCGGAGGAGATCGGAGTGATGCAGAACATCGCGGTCGTCGATGCCGGCGGTAATCTCGCTGCGTTCGCTCACATGGACGGAGCCTGGATCGGCAGTATCGACATCGCGAAAAACAAAGCATACACGGCACGTGCATTCGATATGACGACGGAAGCTCTCGGCGCGATATCGCAACCCGGCGAGATGTGCTACGGCATTCACGCGAGCAACGATCTTAAGGTAATCATTTTCGGCGGCGGAATTCCGTTGGTCAGAAACGGAACGGTCTTCGGAGCGATCGGTGTCTCAGGCGGAACCGTGCCGCAGGACATCGAGGTCGCCGAAGCCGGTCTCGCCGCGTTCGATAACGCGTCTTGATTTATTAACGAACGAAAAGGGGAAGAGCTAGAAATGAAACTAAGAAAAATTTACGAACAAGTGATGGTGATTACCGGTGCGACGAGCGGCATCGGCCTGACGACGGCGCGGATGGCCGCCGAGCAGGGTGCACAGTTGATGCTTATCGCACGCAACGAAGACGCTCTCCGCCGATTGACGGATGAGATAAATAACGGCGGCGGACTCGCGACGTATCACGCCGCGGATGTCGCCGACGAAGGATCGCTCCGCCAGGCGGCCGAAAAAACCGTGCGCGAATTCGGACGCATCGATACGTGGGTAAATAATGCGGGCGGATCGATCTACGGCCGGATCATGGATGTCTCGGTAGACGATCTCCGCCGGGTTTTCGAGACAAATGTTTGGGGAGTGGTTTACGGTTCGCGTATCGCCGTCGAACATCTGCGTCAAAGCGGCGGAGCGCTCATAAATATAGGAAGCGAGGTTTCGGATGCTCCGGTCCCGCTTCAAGGAATTTATTCCTCCTCGAAGCATGCGGTGAAGGGATTCACCGATGCGCTTCGGATCGAAGTCGAGGCCGACGGTCTGCCGATCTCGGTCACGCTGATAAAGCCGACCGCGATTCACACGCCGTTTCCCGAGAACGCAAAAAATTATTTACCGTATGAGCCGCAGCTTCCCGGCCCGCTTTATTCTCCGGAGCTCGTCGGCGAAGCGATCATTCATTGCGCGCAGAATCCGGTGCGCGATTTCTTTATCGGCGAGATGGCGAAGCTGCATTCGTCGCTCGCTCTGAACGCACCGCGGCTCTACGACACGATGCAGGAAAAGATCATCGACTCGGCGCAAAACTCAGGCGAGCCTTCGGTTATCAATCGGCACGACGGATTGCACGAGACGAATTCGAGTTTGCGCGAACGCGGGTCCGCCGAAAGATTTGTGCTCGAAGAGAGTTTGTATCAGCGGGCGAAAATTCATCCGCTGCTCACGGCCGGCCTGCTTGCCGGAGGCGGTGTCGCACTTGCCGCGTACCTTGGATCGAAGATAAAGAGTCGAACTGAATTCGACGGCCGCGATTATGAACGTGGTCAGATGCCGGTTGAACCGAATCGTCCGCGGGCGACGGCGTCAACCGGATTCGATGGCGGCGGGATCTGACCTGCGAATGTGATTTACAGCTGAAGCATCTCAAGACCTGAGATGGCGCGAGGCAACGTTCGGGCATTTGCAGGTTCGGAAGGCGGGCTTGCTCCCGTACGCCAAGTTAAGACGATGACGTGGTTTTAGCTCCGTTAGGAGCGAAATGTTGGTAGGTATTTCGTCCAGTCCATTTTCGTAAAGCTCCGGAGGAGCGGCATCTATGTCGCTCCTCCGGAGCTAGCTTTTTTTTCTTATCTTCTGCTACCAACATATCGCTCCTAGCGGAGCTAAGCCTGCAAATGTTCCGTAAGTCGGAGACTATGGGGATTTGCCGCGGTTTTGCATTGTCGCTTCCACATCCTCTTCTCCGTTGATCGTGGGATGTAAAATGATGGTAACTATGAACGTTATTTTTATTTGTATACTTTTCATTGCGACAGCGCTCACGAGCTGCGATCGACATCCCGCCGACGCGTCGTCTGAGCAGACGTTCGAAGCCGACGGCGGGCAGGTTCGATTCCGTGTCGAGACCGTCGCGGCCGGACTCGAAGTACCGTGGGGCTTTGCATTTCTTCCGAACGGAAATCTCCTCTTCACCGAACGCCCGGGTCGTGTGCGAATAATGCGAAATGGATCGCTGGTTACAGAGCCGGTCTTTGTCGTCCCGGACGTCGAGCCGTCGAGCGAAAGCGGATTGATGGACGTCTCAATCCATCCTAATTTTTCAACCAACAATTTCGTCTATCTCGCCTACGCATACAACAACGACGGCAAGCACGTGAAGATCGTGCGGTACAAATTCGATGGAAAAACTTTTGTCGAGCCGAAGACGATCCTCGACAATATTCCGGGCTCGCCGAATCATGCCGGCACGCGTGCTCGGTTTGGACCCGACGGAAAACTTTATGTCACGACCGGTGATGCGACGGACTGGAACGAAGCGCAGAACAACATGTCGCTCTCGGGAAAGACTCTTCGTCTCAACGACGACGGCAGCGTTCCGAGTGACAATCCGTTTGTCGGCAAAGAAGGATTGTTCTTCGAGACCGAGCACGGCCCGAGCGGATTCGAGGGCAAGGGCGGTGGCGCGGATGAAGTGAACATCGTCGAGCGCGGAAAGAATTATGGCTGGCCGACGATCTATGGAAACAAGACGCAAGCCGGTCTCGAATCTCCGCTTCTCGAATATTCCCCGGCCTGCGCACCGGCGAGCGGAATGTTCTACACCGGCGATGTGTTTCCGGCATTCACGGGAAATTTCTTTTTCGGATGTTTAGGCGGAAAACGAATGATCCGCGTCGTGCTCGATGGACGGAAGGTCGTGAGCCAAGAAAATCTTTTGAACGGAACCTACGGCCGCATCCGCGAAGTCGCAACCGGCCCTGACGGATACATCTATTTCTCGACATCCAACCGCGACGGCCGCGGCTCCGCCGCGAAGGACGATGATAGGATCATGAGGATCGTGCCAGTGAAGTAATTGGGATTTGGGATTTGGGATTTGGGATCTGGGATTTGGTTTGAAATGCGAAATTCGAAATTTGAAATTTGAAATTTGAATTTTTGAACTTGGACTCGGACTTGAAGCGGGCTTCGCCCCCCGATGAGCGGAAACGGCTTTGCCTTTCCGTAAGACGTTAAAAAACTGAAGGAGGCTGCGCCTCCGATTGAACGGTGGAGGCGGAGCCTCCTCAATTTTTTGATACTCGCCGGAAAGGCAAAGCCTTTCCGCTCATCGGGCGGCACAGCCGAAAGAGGGGGGCATCATCAGAATTTCCCGAATTACAACGGAAATACGTTTTCGACCATCTAGAACCGCATGAGACTTATTCCTGCTCTTCTCCTTTTCCTCTCTGCAATCCCTGTCTTGTCGCAATCAACTCCACCTGAGTATCGGATGGATGGCGTCATCGAGACTTCGACCGGCGCCCGTTTGCCGGCGGTTTCCTTTTCAATCGAAAAAGACGGAAAGCCATTCGAAAAGAACGGATCTTCTATCGGGGCAGTCGCCGATCTCAATGGAATTTTTACCCTGTCGCTTCCCGCCGGGAATTACAAGATCACCGCGTACGGGATCCCCGAAAGTCGATTCAGATTATTTCTGTCTATTGAAGAGAACGGTCCGAAGCCGGATCGATTGTTTGTTCCGATGGAAGAAAATGTTTTTTGCCCGGTCGAAGAGCGTCCGAATCCTTCGCCGACAAAAATTGTCACACCTGTCTACCCGCCTGCAGCAAAAGCTGTGCGAGCGTCCGGAACTGTCACGGTCGCGATGGAAATTCGTTCGGACGGGACGGTCTCGTCCGCAAAAGCAATAAGCGGACATCCTTTGCTGAGGGCTGCTTCGGTCCAGGCGGCCCGGGGCTTTCTTTTCGAAGCGTCGGATCAGGAAATCCGGGCGCTAACGATTTCGTTTCTGTTCACCACTTTTTGGGCCGAGGAGAGAAAGGATTTGAAACGCGTTGAGTGCCCCAATCGAATACTAGTGTCGTTCCCGTCAGAGACCATCGACACAACCCAGAACTAGTCTCTCGGCACCGGTTCTTTCTTTATCAAATGACGCGTCGTGTTCTCGGTCACGGATGAGAAGCTATTCGACGGTTCGGGGCAGAACAAGGTCGCTCGTGTGTTCGTCGTGCGCTTAGTGGTTGGTTTTAGTTCGTGTCTTTTCGTGTGATTTGGTGGTTCCAGATCTTATGCGCACAGACTGGAACGACTAACTCATACGAAGCTACACGAAAAGAAAAACCACGAATCACACGACACATCTCAATCAATAACGGCCGAACCTATCGTCGAGTTTACGCCTCTGCTTCCAACATCTTCTTCGCTTCGAGCAGTTCGACTTTATGCTCTTCGGTGACGACCGGATAATTCAGTTTCATCGATTTCAATTTCTGCACGATCACTTCTGAAACGGCTAATCGCGTGAACCATTTCTTGTCCGCCGGAATTATGTACCACGGAGCATCGTCCGTTGAAGTGTTTGCGATCGCTTCCGTGTAAGCGTTCATGTAGTCATCCCAGAAGCCGCGCTCCTTTACGTCACCCGTCGAGAATTTCCAGTTCTTCTCTTCTTCCGCGATACGCGATAAAAAGCGCGCTTTCTGTTCGTCCTTGGAAACGTTCAGGAAAAATTTCAGGATGTGCGTGCCGCTTGCAACGAGATTCGATTCGAAATTCCGTATCTGCTTGAACCGCTTTTTCCAGATGTCCTTGTCCTTCTTTATATCGTCGGCGAGATGCTGGGCCGCGAGGATCTGCGGATGAACACGAACGACCAGCACTTCTTCGTAATGCGACCGGTTGAAGATCCCGATCTTCCCGCGCTCGGGTGCGTTCTTCGCACACCGCCAGAGAAAGTCGTGCGACAGCTCTTCGTCGGACGGCTGTTTGAATGAGACGACATGACAGCCCTGAGGATTGACGCCGCTCATGACATGTTCGATCGCTCCGTCTTTCCCGGCCGCGTCCATCGCCTGAAAAATTACCAGCAGCGATTGCTTGTCTTCGGCATACAAAACGTCCTGCAGCTCGCGCAGCTTTGCTATGTTTTGCTGGAGGTCTTCCTCAGCCTCTTTCTTGTCTGTATAATCGCCGGTGAAATCGGTCGGATGATCTTTTAGATCGAGTTTCGCGCCTTCGCCGATGAGGAATTTGTCGGTGTTCATGGATAGGAAAGGATAACACCAATCGATATGAGCGTCGTCATTAACCGCAGATGACGCAGATTAAATTTTGATCTTTTCTTGATCTCCGTCATCCGCGTGATCTGCGGTTTATCACTGTATGAAAAAAGTCTCTATTTCGCTTCTCGTACTTGTGCTCGTCGCGGTCGCGGCAGTCGCTCAATCGCGTCTTGTTCCTCATTCGATCGCGACAAAAGACGGCCGCAAATTCTCGCTTAATCTTCCCGCCGATTTCGAGATCATTCCCGCCGCCGAGGGCCTGAAGCGCGTTCGCTTTTTTGCGAAAGCTCCGGATGGGCGCATCTTCGTGACCGACCTGTACAACCTCGCCGACAACAAGCGCGGTGCGATCTACATACTGGACGGATGGGATGCACAGCAAGGAAAATTTTCGAGCGTGATCCCGTACATGACCGGATTACACAATCCGAACAGTGCTCAATTTTTTCGCGATGCTGAGGGGCAGGATTGGATCTACATCGCCGAAACCAACAGGGTGACGCGTCGAAGATTTACCTCCGGCGAAACTCGGCCGGGCGACACGAATCCGCAAACGATCGCGACATTTCCCGACTACGGACTCAGTTATAAATACGGCGGATGGCATCTGACGCGAACCGTCGCGTTCGGCTCCAACGGGAAGTTGTATGTCTCGGTCGGCTCGAGCTGCAACTCGTGCGAAGAGAAAGAACGCGTTCGTGCGAGCATCGTCGAGATGAATCCGGATGGCACCGGTCAACGCGAATTCGCGCGAGGCTTGCGAAACGCCGTAGGCCTGAAATGGTTTGGAAATATTTTATTTGCGTCGAATCAAGGCAGTGATCATCTCGGTCTGAACCGCCCGGACGAAACTTTTTATTCGGTGACATCCGGTTCGGATTACGGCTGGCCGTATTGCCATTCGAGCAACGGGAAAATATTTGCCGATCCAAAAATCAAGCGAGGTTTCGGATGCCGCCGCGTGGCGTCGCCGTATGCCTGGTTTCCGGCACGAAGCTCGGCGCTCGGGTTCGATTACTTTAATGATGCGGAAACACCCGCAATTTTAAAAGATGCATTTCTAGTTTCACTCCACGGCTCGACGAATAAAGAGATCGGGCACGGCTACAAGATCGTCATCATGAGAAAAGGAGCGCGACTTAAGGATTTCATCACGGGATTCTTGAAAGGCAATACGATCAACGGCCGCCCGTGCGACATCATGAAGCTTGACGCGAATTCTTTTCTGTTCACCGATGACAACAAGGGCGTCGTCTATCTCGTGCGGAAGAAAGGTTAGGTAAATTAATGGGGCTTTAACCGCAGATGACGCAGATTGGAAGAACAAATCGGATCTGATTTTTAGATGGCTGCCTCCGGATCAGAAAGGAAAAAGCTCAGTAGATTACGCCGATATAAAAGATCAGATCAGATTTTATCCGTATTATCCGCGTCATCTGCGGTTACTTCCCCTCGGCGACTCGAAAGACTCGATAGACTCGCTAGACTTCCCGGACAGACTCGCTAGACTAATAATCGTGAATATCGGCATTACGGTTTATCCAACATACGGCGGAAGCGGAATTGTCGGCTCGGAGCTTGGGCGGGATCTCGCTGAGCGTGGGCATAACGTGCACTTCATCTCCTCGGTGTTGCCGACGCGTGTCACGGAGCTCAACGATCGCGTTCATTTTCATGAAGTCGAGATGATGTCGTATCCGCTGTTCGAGCATCAGCCATACGACCTCGCTCTCGCGACAAAGATGGCCACGGTCGCACGGGCTGAGAAGCTCGATCTGCTTCATGTGCATTACGCGAT
>QHXR01000023.1:59956-80796 GCA_003223025.1 Acidobacteriota bacterium | reverse complement strand
CTGAGAAAAAACGTATTTGCCGTCATTCATAAAAGGTAACCAAATGGCTGAACACCATATAATTACCCAAACGACTTTCAAATCGTTTAACTCAAAAACGGATGCTATCTCTTCTATTTACAGTATTTTCAAAGAACAAAATAATTGCTTAACGCAACGCTAGTGATTCGAAATTTGAAATTCGAAATTTGAAATTTGAAATTTGAAATTCGAAATTTGAAATTCGAAATTTGAAATCTGAAATTTAAATTCGAGATCCCGGGTTTTGAATCGAAAATCCAAAATCCAAAATCCAAAATCCAAAATGGAACTGCCTCCCGAAAAATGGAATCGAGTTAAGGAGATCTTTCACGAAGCGTTCGAGATGCCGGATGGCGAACGGGCGCAATTCGTGTCACGGGAGTGTAGTCAGGATTCGATCATGCTCGCCGAAGTGAAGTCGCTTCTCGACTCATATTCCGAATCCAAATCTCTTTTCGAGGCTCCTGCGCTCGCCGCTGTCGCGGATCTGATCGAGGATCGCCTGCCTTCGAGCGCCGGTCAGATAATCGGCTCGTACAAGCTTGAATCGGAGATCGGTCGCGGCGGCATGGGCGCGGTCTATCTCGCGTCTCGGGCCGACGACGCGTATGACAAAAAAGTCGCCATCAAACTGATCAAGCGAGGGCTGGACACGGACGAGATCGTCCGCCGGTTCCGTTACGAGCGACAGATCCTCGCCGGTCTCGAGCATCCGAACATCACCCGACTTATCGACGGTGGCTCGACCGAAGACGGCCTGCCCTATCTAGTGATGGACTATGTCGCCGGAGTTCCGCTGACAGGGTTTGCCGATGAACAAAAGTTGACGGTGCGACAGCGGCTCGACCTGTTTTTGCAGATCTGCTCCGCTGTTTCTTATGCCCACCAGAGTCTCGTCATTCACCGCGATCTGAAGCCGTCGAATATTCTCGTCACGGGCGATGGCGTGCCGAAGCTTCTGGATTTCGGCATCGCAAAGATAACCGCGCCCGGAGCGGACGGAGATCAGACGATCGACCGAACTGTCGCGGCGTTTCACGCTTTGACTCCGGAATACGCTTCGCCTGAGCAACTTGCCGGGCAGCCTGTTACGACTGCAAGTGACATCTATTCTCTTGGCGTAATCCTTTACGAATTGCTGACCGGAAGCAGGCCGTATTCTTTTAAGTCGAGAACCGCGGTCGAGGTCGGCCGCGTGCTCGCCGAATCGCCGATCACAAAACCGAGCACGTCTTGCCGCATGCGGAGTTGTACGCGCGAAAGTGGCGATGGAAGAAGCTGCATCCGTGCGTTGGAGGGCGATCTCGACAACATTGTATTGATGGCCATTCGGATGGAGCCGGCGCGACGATATTCGTCGGTCGAGCAGTTTGCCGCCGACATCCGCCGCCATCTAGATGGGATGCCGGTCATCGCCCGTCACGACACGGTGGGATACCGCGCTTCGAAATTCGTTATGCGCAACAAGGGCGGGGTCGTGGCCGGTGTCGGGATAGCTGCTTCGCTGATCGGTGGGTTGATCGCCGCGTCAAGGCAGGCAAGGATCGCTGCACGTCAGCGCGATCTTGCCCGGAGCGAAGCGAGTAAGGCAGAGAAGGTCAGCCGGTATCTCCAGAAAATGCTCTCGTCCGCGGACCCGCGAGTCGTCGGACGCGACTCACGAGTCATCGATATTTTGCGGATGGCCGCTGATTCCGTGGAAACAGAATTTGCCAGACAGCCCGAGATCGCTGCGGATCTGAATACGACGATCGGCCTCACGTATCTCGGACTCGGCGAATTGTGCGCCGCCGAGAAATATCTGAAGGCGGCGCTTGATACACGACTCGAGCTGTTTCCGCGCCGGTCTGTAAAGGTAGCGACAAGTTTGCAGAATTATGGAAAGCTCCTCTCGACGAGAGGTGATCTGAAGCGTGCGGAACCGCTATTCTGCGAGGCACTCGACATCCTGGAAAATGCTGAGGGCGGCGACGAGACGGACCTCGCAAACGTCCTTGACGATCTCGGCTATCTTCGCGCATTTTGCGGGGACGGCGATTCGGCCATCAACCTCCACGTTAAGGAGCTCGACATTCGCCGGCGGACTCGCGGACAAGATCATCCGGACGTCGCTCGTACGATGGGGAAGATCGCGACGGTCTACGCGGTTATGGGAAGCGATGCGTTCGCGGAACCGCTTCTCCGCGATTCACTTCGGATCCTGCTCGCGGCATATGGCCCGGAGCATCCCGACGTCGCGTGGACAAAAATAAATCTAGTTCGGTGCATTTTGAAGAGCGAGCCGGACGAAGCGGAACGGTTGTCACGCGAGGTCAACGAAACGCGTCTGCGGCTGCTCGGCCCGGAACATCCCGAAACCGCCTGGTCGCTCTATAACCTCTCGTTCGTTTTGTTGACTCGGGGTAAGCTCGCCGAAGCAGAGGACGTCGCGCGAACGATCTTAGGAATGCGCGGCCCGAATCTTCCCGACGAACACCCGGCCGTCGCCAGCGCCTACCTGGTCCTGGGAAGAGTCTTATGCGCAAAGGGTTCCGTGTCGCATGCTCTCAAAGCATACGAAGTTTCGCTGGAGCTTCGTCAAATGACCTTGCCGGTCGATCACTGGCTCCTGGCGAGCACTCGGAGTTTTATGGGGGAGTGCCTCGTTAAGAGCGGTGACGTCGCGACCGGCCGACGCCTGCTGCGTGAAAGCTTCGAAGCGATTCGCGCAAAGCTGGGTGACGATCACGAACAGACCAAGCAATCGTTCGAAAGACTGAAGTCCTCGGACGCGGTGACGACGGCTTGACACGATTCTGCGGGAGTTCTTATCATCAGAATTCCACTCTGGGGATGTAGCTCAGCTGGGAGAGCGCGGCGTTCGCAATGCCGAGGCCAGGAGTTCGATCCTCCTCATCTCCACCAATCAATTCAAAAAGCGAGGGAGCCTTACTTAGGCTGCCCTCGCTTTCGTTTGAACGCAGATCGTCGCGAAAATTAATTGACAGCCGCCTTGTATGCCTTTCGAAAATATTGATAGGCGGCTTTAAGATTTCCTGCACTCGTTAATGCATCGGCCTGAGCAAGGAATCCGTTAGCTCTTCCGGCGTTCGAGCCCGCAAGCTTCGCGATTGTGTCGACAACAATGAAGCGAACAAAATCCGCGTGTCCGCCGTTTGCGGTTGGCGTGATATAAAGCCCCACGAAGGTCGCGTTATCGGCTTCGGCTAGATCCGCCTCGATTTGAGTTCGCAAGATCATCTCCGCGTTTGCATTGTCGTTGTTGATGATGAGAACGCGATTCGCATTGTCGTTGTTGACGATGTTCGTCGTGTTCGCATTATCGTTATTTATGATCGAAGTCTGAGCACTCGTTATCGCCGACGTGATCGCAAGTGTGTTGGCGTTGCTGTTGTTGTTGATCGTAGTGACGCCGTTTGAGATCGCTGTAGTCAAGGTAGTCGTCTGCGTGTCGTTGTTGTTGACTATGTCCGTCTTCGCTGCGTCGATCGCGGAGATCGTAAGAGCGTGGTTGGAATTGTCGTTGTTCGTGATCGTGGTGACTGCTCCGTCGACGATGTCCTGGATGGTGCTCGCCTCGAGCCCGTGACATTGATCGTATTGGGACTTTAGGGTTACCTCAGCCAGCGTCGCGGCTTTCAGGCCGGCTCGTATAACAGTAACGGCCTCACGAGCAAGGATGGTTAAGACATCCGTCGGAAGCAATTCCATGGCGAGATCGCCGGCGATCTCAAACCCGCCGGTGATGGCGATATCCGCGAAGCTAGGCGTTCCTGAAATATCGGGACATGCGTCGGGTGTGATCACATTAGATGTGTTTGTGCCGCCCTTGGTCGCACGGTCTCTTCCATCCGAAACCCGTTGAGCGATTCCGTCTATCGCGCGAGAACCTTCTCTCCAATTTGGGACCTTTGCAAATACTGCACGCATTGCCGCAAGATCGTCCGCCGAGAGCTCGGCCATCGTCGTCCTGGCATGTCGTAGAGCCGCGATCGGATCTGCACCGTTCTGACCAAACTGCTCCTTAACGACGCCGATTCGCCCGAATTTCGTAAGGGCATTCTCGAGCTCCGTTAAGTAGGCGATCATTTCAGCACGAAACTCCTCGACGTCCGCGTTTGGGCTCATCACCCTCGCGAGCCGCTTTTGCTCGGATTTAGGATCCGGATTTTTCGCGGCGACGGGTAGAACTGCGACCGCTTGCAAGATGATCAAAGTACCGATTAGGCCAAAAAATGAACTTCGTATGTATTTCATGTTTCCTCTTGCTGTGGACAGCTTTCAAAAAGTTGGACGCGAAGATCGCGGTCCGGCTTGGTCAGGTATCGGAGCGAGCCTGGGTCGCGATCCGACATAAATTTGTCTTCACTCACAGACGCGACATTATTTGAAAAACCGGACAATTAATTCTTTTTTGAACGGTGCGGGAAAGTTTGACTTAGGATTTTAGGGGTTGTAACCTCGCTGTAATTTACTGCCCCCGCTCTTATTTAAGGTGAAAATGGAAGGATCTCAGGACGTTACCCGTATGCTGCGTGAATGGGGCGACGGCAACCCTGACGCTCTTGAGGCGCTCATGCCTCTGGTCTACGACGAGCTGCGCAAACAGGCGGGCCGGTTCCTGAGGAAGGAAAGGCCGGGTCACACTCTCCAAACGACGGCCCTTATACATGAGACCTATCTCAAGCTCGTTGACCAGCGTGAGTCGAACTGGGCGAGCCGTACTCATTTCTTCGCAATTTCGGCTCGTCTGATGCGTCGAATCCTCATAGACCACGCCCGTAGCAAACACCGCGACAAGCGCGGTGGCAGCGATGCCATCAGGATCACTCTAGATGAATCGGTCGTAGTTCTCGACGAGCAGGAGAACATCGACCTCATCGCCCTGGACCAGGCCCTTGAGCGTCTTTCGGAGGTAGATGACCAGCAGGTACGCGTCGTCGAGCTTCGGTACTTTAGCGGGTTGAGCCTCGAGGACACGGCCGCCGCGCTAAACATTTCGCGAACAACCGTCGTTAACGACTGGCGAATGGCCCGGGCGTGGCTGCATCGCGAGCTCACTCGATGAAACCGAACTGGAACAAAGTCAAAGGGATCTTTACCGCGGCCTCGGAACTCGATGCTGCCGAGCGAAACGCATATGTCGAAGCGGCTTGTGAAGGCGATGCTGAACTACTGAAGGAGATCAGGTCACTTCTGTCGTCTGATGACGTGGCGGGAAGTTTCATGGCTGGCAGCGCTGTTAGTGCCGTAGCCCATTCCTTCGCAACTGGAAAGATCGAAAATGGCCGCCGCTTTGGCCCGTACGAGGTCGCCGGTCTTATCGGCTCCGGCGGAATGGGCGAGATATATCTGGCGAGGGACACGCGACTGAACCGCAAGGTAGCCCTCAAGATCCTCCCCTCCGAGCTCGACGATTCGAAGAAGAAACTGAAGAGGTTTGAGCAGGAGGCCCATGTTGTCTCCGGCCTCAATCATCCGAACATTCTCACGATCCACGACTTCGGTACGATCGACGCGGAAACATTTATTGTTTCGGAATATGTCGAGGGGGTCACGCTGCGTGAGAAGATCGGGGCTGGCTCATTGAGCGCTCGCGAGTCCGTTCGCATCGCGATTCAGATCGCGTCGGCTCTCTCCGCGGCACATCGCTCGGGCATCATCCATCGCGATATAAAACCAGAGAATGTAATGATTCGGCCGGACGGATTAGTGAAGGTCCTGGATTTCGGTATCGCCAAATTAGTGGATGACGCGGGTGGTGTCCAATTCGGTCGGGCCGATCAGGCCGCCCGGACCAAGACGCATCCCGGTGTAATACTCGGAACCGTCAACTATATGTCCCCGGAACAGGCACGCGGACAGGACCTTGATCCGCGATCGGACATCTTCAGTTTCGGTTCGGTTCTTTACGAGATGCTCACTGCGCGTCCGCCGTTCGATGACGAGAATGCAGTCGACACGATCAGCCTGATACTCCATAAAGCCCCGGTCCCTCTCAGCGAATGTCTGCCCGATATTCCGCCGGGCCTCGAAGCGGTCGTCGACAAGATGCTCGAGAAGAGTCGCGACCATCGGTATCAGAATGCGGATGAATTACTGCACGACCTGACATCGGTGGAAATTGATCTCAGCGATCATCCTAATCGCCCAAATGTCACAGCGAGGGTGGACGCCGGTACGGATGATTTCGAAGTTGCGACAACGGCGGATAATGCAGATCAGGCCGCCGTAGCTGTGAATCGCGCCTCGAGTGCCGAGTACTTGCTCGCCGGACTGATGACGCGCAAGGGAAATGCAGCGGTTGTCCTTGTGCTATTCGTGCTTGGCTCGACGGGGTTAGCTTACTGGCTTAATGCGAACAATGGGGCAAAGGCTGACGATATCGGCTCGGTTGCCGTGATGCCGTTCGTAAACGCGAGCGGCGACCCCGAGCAGGAATATCTTTCCGACGGGATTACCGAGACGCTTATTAGCGGCCTGTCTCAACTCCCGCGTTTAAAGGTTAAGGCTCGGAGCTCCGTCTTTCGTTACAAGGGCAAGGAAACCGATGCGAAGACGATCGGATCCGAGCTCGGAGTAGAGGCGATACTGAATGGACGTCTAACGATCCGGGGCGATGATCTGATACTGCATGTGGAGTTAGTCGACAGCGACACTGAGAATGTTCTATGGAGCGAAAGTTATCAACGAAGAGCTTCTGATCTCGTGGCGTTGCAAAGTGAGATAGCCCGCGATGTCTCGAGGAAGCTGCAACGCTCGATATCGTCGGAAGACGGCCAGAAGGTTGAGAAGAAGTACACCGCGAGTGACGAGGCGTTTCAGAATTACCTCAAGGGCAGGTTTTTCTGGAACAAGCGTACGGGCGACGGGCTCAACAAGGCCGTCGCGGAGTTTGAGCAGGCCGTGAATCGCGATCCGAACTTTGCCCTCGCTTATGTCGGCCTGGCGGATTCATATGCGCTGATCGAACAATATCTGGGAACTCCGTCGAGCCAGACGTTACCGAAGGCAAAAGGTTATGCCACGCGTGCACTGGAAATTGACGACTCGCTTGCCGAAGCTCACACGTCGCTTGCGTTCATCTATTATGCGATGTGGGAATGGGACGCTTCGGACAGCGAGTTCCGACGTGCCCTCGAGCTAAAGCCAAACTATTCGACTGCCCATCACTGGTATTACGTATTTCTTCGCGACACGGGTCGGCTTAACGAAGCATTAGAACAAATAAAGATCGCCAAAGATCTGGATCCCCTATCACTGGTGATCAGCGTGAGCTACGCGCGTGCGCACTTTTTGATAGGAGACAGCGCGACAGGCATGGAGCTGACTACAAAACTGATCGAGCTCTATCCCGACTATGGCCCGAATCACATAACGCTGGGCTTGGGCTATATTAAACAAGGACGCAAAACCGAAGGGCTCGCGGAGATGAAAAAAGCCTACGACCTTAATCCGTCTCCTGGCGCCCTCGCCCGCGTCGCATACGCATGCGCACTTGCGGGAAAAGCGCACGAAGCAGGCAAGCTTCTAAAAGAGCTGATGGCGAAATATGAGCGCCACGAGATAATCGCGCGTGACATAGCCGTCGTGTACATAGGCATGCGAGACTACGACAAAGCATTCGAATGTCTCGAAAAAGACTTCGCGTCCCGCAGCAGCGAGTTGGCAGCGATCAGATCAATGCTCGAGTTCGACGAGATTCGTAGCGACCCACGCTACGCCGATCTTCTGAGGCGTATGGGTCTGAAACCTTGAGTGCGGCAAGTCGATAGAACGAAATGAATCTATCTCGGACCCAGCGTTGGTCTCGTATCTGAAGCCTCATTCAAAGCAAAACTAAAGCCGGCTGAGATAGACGCGGTCGTGGCTTATATTCGTGGGTTCAAAAACAAGGAAGGGGGAGAAATATGAGACGTACAAAAGGGAGATTGAAGCTAACTCTTGTCCTCGCGTTTGCGATCGCGGGGCTGGCTATGTTTGCAGGTAACGACAAGATCGCGGAACACGCGATCGCTTTCAGTGACGGGCCGCCCGCCGGCTTCACCGGAGCACCCGGAGAAGAGACTTGCGCCAACTGTCACTTCGGGCCGACGACCGGTGGAACTTTCACGGTCATGCAAGCCCCCGCGAACTACGTTCCCGGACAGTCGTATCAGATCGTCGTCCGTCATGAAAATGCCGATGTGTCTCTGCATCGATGGGGATTCCAACTTACGGCTCTGGCCGGCACAAGTATGGCCGGATCGTTCGCCAATCTCGGCGGCGGGTTGACGCAGATCGTGGGCGGTCAGGGTGGACGGGATTATATTGAGCACACATCGGCCGGCACGTTCAACAACCAGACGGGCTCGGCGCAGTGGACATTCAATTGGACGGCTCCGGCGACGAATGTCGGCCCGGTGACGTTTTATGCGGCCGGCAATCAGGCGAATGGTGACGGCATGGCAGGTGGCGATCGAATCATCACGGCGACGGCCGCATCGCAGCCCCCGTCGACCGTTGAATCGCCGTTCGATTTCGACGGTGATCATAAAACCGACATCGGAATCTATCGGCCGGGTCCGAGCGAGTGGTGGATAAATCGGAGCGGAAATCCTTCTCAAACTCTGGCGCTGCAGTTCGGAGTCAATGGCGATGTCGTCGTTTCAGGTGATTACACCGGCGACGGAAAAGCCGACGTCGCGAATTGGCATCCGGCCAACGGCTTCTGGTACATCCTTCGAAGCGAAGATTTTTCATTCTTCGCCTTTCCGTTCGGAGCCCAGGGTGACATACCGGTTCCCGCTGATTTCGACGGCGACAATAAGTCGGATCCGGCGGTCTTTCGACCATCAACGACACTCTGGTTCATCTCTCAATCGACGACCGGCGGAACCCAGATCGTGCAGTTCGGATTGCCGATCGACAAACCCGTTCCGGCCGATTACGACGGCGACGGAAAGGCTGATGTCGCGGTTCGGCGACCGACCGGTGGCAACAGCGAATGGTGGGTCAATCGAAGCACCGCGGGCTCGCTGGCTTTGGTGTTCGGAGCCGACACCGACCTCGGCGTCCCGGGCGATTATACCGGTGACGGAAAGGCCGACATCGCGTTCTGGCGTCCGTCGACCGGATTCTGGTTCGTACTTCGAAGCGAGGACTTTTCGTTCTTCGCGGTCCCGTTCGGAACGACAGGCGACGTACCGGTTCCGGGCGATTATGACGGCGACGGAAAATTCGATCGCGCAGTATTTCGACCGACCGACACAAATTGGTTTATCGATCGGACGACTGCGGGAGTTCAAATAGTTCAGTTCGGATCCGCGGGAGATCTGCCGATACCAAACTCGGTTGTTCGTTGATGCGAACAAAACGAATACGATCGGTCGCTCGAGACACAACATCGCAGCGACCGATCTGGTAAATTATGGCTCGTTTTCGACGACGCGATCCCGTCGCATACGTTCGGCAACTCAGCCAATCCTGCTGAAACCGCAGCGATCGATTCTCGGTTTTAATCTGTCTAGAAGATTTTAGAAAAATTAAAGTCTTTCATCCCCTCGGTGGTCTACAATCTCCGCTCCATGGACAAGATGTGAAAGAGCGGCCTGGACTCAGGTTTCCACGTTCGTTCATCAACCGTCCGTTCGAAAACTAAATTCTTAAGGAGGCTCCCACTATGAGTCTTGTGCGATTCAATATCTCCGATAGGTACCAGTGTGTTTCCGGCGACGTTCACGGTTCGTTGACCGACGCGTTTGTCGCCGCCCTGACCGCCGAACCCGAAACGATCATTGAATACGAATCAGCCCTGAGGCGATACGTAGGAACGGAACTGGGTTCGACGCCGTTGCAATTTTTCCTAAAAAACGAAGACCTCGAACCGTACGACGCCGGGATCGTGGCGATCGATCTGCCCGGCCGTACCGTCGGATTCGATACGACGTATTCAATTCCGTGCGCGGCCGGCCGGGTGCGGATACCGTCGGAATTCTCGGACGACGACGAGGTCTGGATTCCGTACCGTGTGCCGGATGACTGGATGTTTGTCGAGTCGATGCCGCTCTATCGTGGAACGCGGATAACGCAACGCGAAGAACGTTTGAGACGCGCTCCATTCGATGCCCGTCCGATCCTCTTCGGACGACCGATGATCACATACATCGCGCTCGCGATGTCCGATGTGTCGAGTCCATGCGGAGAAGAAGATTTCGCCGCAATACATGCTGAGTGGCTGAGGTCTGCAAGGAAAGACCTACGTGACCGCTCGCCGCGCGAGGTGTTCCTCGAGAAATTGGATTTTATCGATTCGGATCTGCAGTCGCGCTCATTCCAGTGGTCGCTTACAAAGGTTTGCCCGCTCCCGCTTCCGAAAAGTTCCTTTGCATATTTGAACGCCGGCTTTGGAATGCACGAATGGGTACTCTATTACGATCTGTTTCGATTCCTGCTCGCGGATGCGGCCGAGCGAAAAGCATTCCGCGAACCCGTGAATATCGAAGCCGAGATCGATCGGCTCTCGACGCTACGCGACGAATGGCTCCGCACACCTGATCCGGAGATATCGGGCCGGACACCGGCCGAGATCATCGAGCTCGAGCGTCAAAGAATGAACATGACTGTCTCGGCAAAAGAAGCGCTCATCGATGAGAATTGTCCGTGCTGCGTTGCGATGTCGCAGGACTTCGACACACCGATGTTCTGGTTCCTCGATGGATGCAATATGGACGACCGCTTCGAATTTTCGACGTACAAGACTTTGGAAGAGTGGGAAGCGGCGCAACGCGAGCGGGAGAAATTCAATCGCGAGTTTGAGGAGAAGTATCGCGAAGATCCGGAACTAAAGTTTTGGAGTGCCGGCGGAGGGGCGGATCTATGAAATCTTCGGTCACGGACTATCAACGCGATCACGCCTGAGCGTGCCGACGAAATTCAGTGCGATCATCAACGCCAACGCGGATCCGGTTGCGACGATCACTCCGTAAAAGCCGACGGTGTAATCGCCGCCGTGGCGGTCGGCAAGCCAACCGGTTGCGGTACCGCCGAAGACGGCACCAAGCGTTTCGCAGATAGTGATTGTACCGAGGATCTTCGGATAATCACGGTCGCCGAACAGATCGGCGACCAGGCGCTGGATCAGGACGAACGCGCCTCCGTATCCGAGTCCGAAGGGAACGAGAAACAATAAGGCGGTCGTCGCATTCAGATTTATTAGCAAGAGCGTCGACCCAAACATCATCGCGGTGCAGACGAGGACAACGTGCGTGGGTTGGAAGCGATCGCTTAGATAACCGAACAGGAACTTTCCGAGCACGCTGACGGCAAATAGTGCGGAAAGTACCAAGCTTCCTTGCCACGGCGTAAACCCGATCTTTGCGGTTTGAAGGATCAACTGCTGGCTCGTCACAAAGATCGGATAGAAGATGAGCGCTGCGGCAAGAGCCAAGATCCAGAACAGCGGTGTGCGAACGGCCCGGCTGAACGGAATGCCGGCCGACGATTTCTCGTCCGAACTTTCGGCAGATCCGATAAGCTCATCGGGTCGGTCCTTTACAAGAAGCAGTAGAGCCGGTGCGAGCACGAGCCAAACGATCAGGCTGACGAGTATCATCGCCGTTCGCCATCCGTAAAGTCCGATAAGCGGCGTCGCGAGCGGCGGAATTACGACTCCACCGACGCTGGTGCCGGTAAGCAAAATTCCAAGAGCCGTTCCGCGTCGATCAGGGAACCAGTTTGAGACGAGCACGACGCTTGGCAGTACTCCGACGAATCCGAGCGAGATACCCATCATGATTCGCGCGGCGTAGACTGCCGGCGCCGAATTCGCTAATGCATGAATGATGAGTCCGCTGCCGAGCATGACGCAGCCGGCGAGCATCAGTTTCTTTAGCGAAAACTTTTGGAGTAGCCACCCGGCGACGGGTGAGATCACCCCGGAAAAGAAAAATGTGAGTGATGCTCCGAACGCGATGAAACTCTCTGCTTGATTCGCCGCGACAGCGCCGGACGCGACGAAGTCTTCGCGGATCGATTTGTAGAAAACGGGAATTCCTCCGATCGAGAGCCCGTTGCTAACAACAAGCGCGAGCGTCGCGACGGCGACGATCAACCAACCGTAATAGATTTGAGTTTTCGATGAAGACATTATGTCGATATCTACGCGTTTGTTCGCGTGATTTCGTGCGTTTCCTGTTTTGACGTTGTTCGTGTCGTTTCGTGTGCGTTAGTGGTTCCAGTTCCTAATCGTCAAACACTGGAACCACGAACACACACGAAAACACACGAAACAAGAATTAACTTCTCTTGTACGTCTCGATGTAATGGGGAGTCTGCGTAGGACGCGCAAGTCTCTCGTCGGGGATCGCCTCGTGAGGTTCGATAGATAGCGGAAGAACGCCTGCCCAGACATCCATCGCGTAATCTTCTTCATCATCGATCGG
The DNA here is from genome assembly GCA_003223025.1 of Acidobacteriota bacterium. Taxonomy (GTDB): domain Bacteria; phylum Acidobacteriota; class Blastocatellia; order Pyrinomonadales; family Pyrinomonadaceae; genus OLB17. The sequence continues at coordinate 68,353 of QHXR01000023.1, read as the reverse complement.
GCCGCCGGTACGGATCTTCGCGGAGGCTTCGTCGATCGCGAGCTTCAAGACCGTGGTCGCTTTCAGCTCGAGATCGGTCGGCCAACGAACATCGGCCCATCGGCCGGGCACGATATGCTCGGTAAGCGCTTCGAGCGCACGATTTTTTTCTTCGTCTTGATCAACCAATCGAGCGCGGCCGAGGATCACGACCGACCGATAGTTCATCGAATGATGAAACGCCGATCTGGCGAGTACGAGCCCATCGATCAACGTCACAGTTACACATACCTCTACTCCCTTTGAAAGATTTCGCAGCATACGACTCGCGGACGATCCGTGAATGTACAGATGATCATCGACTCGAGCGTAGCCGGTCGGGATCACATAAGGCTGGCCTTCGACAACGAATCCGACGTGACAGATGAATCCTTCATCGAGGATCGAGTCGATCGTCGCGCGATCATATTGCCCGCGCTTCGGCAGACGCTTTACGGTTGTGCGATCGGTTTGTGTTGATGGGCTCATGGGTGTTGTTTTTGATTCCGAGCTCCGTTAGGAGCGGAATATTGGTAGCACCGCGTCACATGATTATTCGAGCTCCGTAGCAGCGGAACAAATCGTGTCGCTCCTGCGGAGCTAGATCGAAAATTTGATACCGCGGCCTACCAATATTTCGCTCCTAGCGGAGCTAAATTCATGTCCACATCGCTCGAGCGACATGTGCTCAAAGATGGAGATTGAAATAATGTGCCTCGATGTTCATTCTCTTTTTCAGATAGAAACGATGTGCGTCGAATCTCTGCACGCCCGAAAGAAGACGAACATGATCACAACCTTCTTTTCGCGCAAAGTCGACGATCCAGTCGAATAAAATTCCGCCGTAACCTTTTGAGCGCTCCCCGTCCTTCGATACAAGATCGTCGATCTCAACATACTTTCCACCGTGCAGCCATTCGCTGACTCGGATCCCGGCGACGGCTTTCACTTCACCTGCGTCCTTTAGGTAAATGAGACGGAAGTCGAAGTCATTCATCTGCCGTCGAACTCTCGGGAGAAAATCCTCGTGCGAAATATGAGTCCGAAGCTGCGACATGACGTCGTAGCATTCGTTTATCTCTTTATCACTTGTTGCAAAGGCGATTGTCATGAGTTCCTCGGTTCGATTTCAGGTTTTTTAAATTGCCATGGTCTTTAGACCGTGGATAGATTCAAAACAATCTCGGCTTTAGCCAAAAAATATTTGGCTAAAGCCCGGAATTGTTTTGTCGCATACCCCTAGCTAAAGCTACGGGCAATTTAAAAGATTCTCCAATCACTTCGCATCCATCCAATTATCGCCCGCACCGACTTCGACGACGAGCGGTGCATCGAGATCGGCGGCGGCTTCCATTTCGCGTTTGATGATCTCGCTCGCACGTCCGACTTCTTCGATCGGCGACTCGAACAAAAGCTCGTCATGCACCTGCATGATCATCCGCGTCTTCAGATTTTCCTTCTCAAGCGCATCGTGCACGCGAAGCATCGCGATCTTTACGATGTCACTCGCCGTTCCCTGGATCGGCATGTTGATCGCCTCACGCTCTGCCCGCGAGCGAACGGTGTAATTCCGATCGTTGATCGAAGGGAAGTAGCGACGACGCCCAAACATCGAGGTGACGTAACCTTGCTTTCGAGCGACCTCAGGAATCTCGTCCATGTATGTGCGAATCCCCTTGTAAGTTTCGAAATAGTCGGCGATGACCTGCTTTGCTTCAGCACGACTGAGCCCGACTCGTGTGCTCAGACCGTAGGCTTCTACGGCATATGCGATCGCGAAGTTTACGATCTTGGCGACCCGACGTTTTTCTTTAAGCTCTTTGTCAGTCTTCGCGCCGAACACGAGTCGTGCAGTCTTCGCGTGAATGTCTTCGCCGGTTTGATACGCCTCAAGCATCACCGGATCGCGCGTGATGTGCGCGAGGATGCGCAGTTCGAGCTGCGAATAATCCGCCGACAAGATCTTGTTTCCTTTTTCGGGAACGAACGCTTGTCGTATTCGCTGACCGAGTTCGGTGCGAACCGGAATGTTTTGCAGATTCGGATCGGTCGAGCTCAAACGTCCGGTCGCCGCGACGGTTTGCTTCAAACATCCATGGATGCGACCGTCGGGCGAGATCATCTTCGGTAATGCGTCGGCGTACGTCGCCTTCAGTTTGTCGATCTCGCGATAGTCGATGATGAGCTGCGCGATCTCGTAAGTATGCGCGAGCTCGTCGAGTACGTCGCGACTTGTCGACACTTGTCCCGTCGCCGTTTTTCGGCCGGTCGAAATGTTTAGCTCTTCAAAGATCTCGCCGACTTGCTTTGGTGAGCCGATATTAAATTCGCGTCCCGCTAGCTCGTAGATCTTCGCCTTGAGACGTTCGAGCTCGGTCGACATGAAGTCGGAAAACTCTTTGAGCTTCTCGCCATCGACTTTCATCCCGGCCATTTCGATATCCGCGATCACACGCTCGATCGGAATTTCGATCTCGTCGTAGACCTTTGTGAGTTCCGCTTCGACGATCTTCGAACGAAGGATCGGAGAAAGCTGCAAGATCCAATCCGCACGCTCGGCGGTACGGAACGCGACTTCCTCAAAACCTTCGGGAATGTCGGACGAAGGTTCCGCGTCGAGGTAGGCGTGTGCAAGAAATTCCGGCGAGTAATTCGTTCGAGTCGAATCGAGCAGATATGCAGCGATCAGCGGATCTTCTGTGACCGCCGTTGGCTCGATCCCCATAGTCGCGAGAACGGCGAAATTTCGTTTTTGATCGTACGCGGATTTTTCGAGAAATCCGTTGGACAAAATATCGCGCAGGACCGCGGTCGCCGACTCTTGCCCGTCCTTGAAGTTCTCAAGATCGATGTAATGCGACACGCCGGGTTCGGTCGCGATCGCGATTCCCGCGGGCGAAACTTTATGAAAGCAGCTCAGCCGCTCCTCGCCATTCGAATCGTCCACCTCGAAACTCCACTGCTCCGTTTCCCAAAGTTTGCGAATCAGCTTGTCCAGATCTTCTCGATTGTTGATGACGGAATACTTTTGTTCGACCGCATCGGCCTTAGGCGCGTCGTGTGCTTCGAACAACGTCGCGGAATCGGCGAATTCGCGAATGAGTGAATTGAACTCGAGTTCTTTGAACAGCGTGTACGCTGCCGCGCGATCAGGCTCGCGCGCTTTGATCAGGTCAAGATCCAGCTCGATCGGAACTTCGCAATGGATCGTCGCAAGTTCGAGCGACTGACGAATAATGTCTTGATTGTTCTGCAGGCTCTCGCGATACGTTTTGTGCGTGACCTTGTCGGCGTTCTCCATAGCGCCGATGGCTGATCCGAATTCCAACACGAGCTTCAACGCGCCTTTCTCGCCGATTCCGGGTGCACCCGGAATGTTGTCGATCGAATCGCCCATCAAGCCGAGGAGATCGATGATCTTATCCGGCGGCACACCAAACTTATTTGTGACCCACGCTTCGTCGCACCACTCGATCGGCGGAACCGCGACTTTTCGTTTCACACTCTGAGAGTTTTGCCGCATCGCGATGATCTCCGGATCTTTGACGAGTTGGCAGAGGTCCTTATCGTTCGAGACGATCACGGCCTGCATTTTTTTGTCGGCGACCTTTTTCGCGAGCGTGCCGATCACATCGTCGGCCTCGTATTTGTCGGCTTGCAGGATCGGAATATTAAAGGCTTCGCAAACTTTGAGGATATAAGGAATTTGGTCCGCAAGATCGCTCGGCATGTCCTGGCGGTTCGCTTTGTATGCAGCGAACGATTCGTGCCGGAATGTCTCTTTTTCGGATTCGAAGATCGCCGCGATGTAATCCGGCTTCTCGTCCTTGAGCAATTTGCGCAGCATGTTTGTAAATACGAACACCGCCTGCGTGACTTGTCCCTTGCTATTGCGAAGTGGCTCCTGCCGCGCACCCATCGGCGCAAAGAACGCCCGGTAGATGTGCGACATCGAGTCGATCAGAAATACTCGTTTCATGGTTTAGAGATGATGATAGATAAACGTGGAACGAGAGACAAGGTGGTGAAGTATCGGTGCACGCATGGTTATTAACCGCAGATAGCGCAGATCGCGCAGATAAAACTGATAGATTTTTTCGTTATCTGCGTTATCCGCGTTATCTGCGGTTAAAACACTATCAGCATTGCGAACTCTATCCTGCGACCGCTCGACGCATCGCCTCTTTCGACCCAATCGCGAATTGCTTCTGCTTATATCGTCCGTACGGATAGCCGAGCTTTACGAGAAGATGGCCCGGGCGCGAGAACGCGAAGATGTCGTACCAGACTTCGCCCGATGAGGGATGAAACTCGACCGTAAATCTTTCCTCGCCGATCTCGGCGTGCTCGGTCAAAGTGCCGTATGCGAATCCGAAACGCGTCGGCTCATCGATGACATACACGATCCGACAGGAATTCAATGAATAGAATCCGAGATGATGTGCGAGGGGTGCGACATTGCGGCCGGCTTCGATCGGAGTGTCGCGATAGCACAGCTGCAAACCGGGAACATCGAACATCTTCCACTGTCGAATCGCATTCCTCGCATGCTCGAAATCGTCGGATCCATTTCCGATGATCGTCCGGTTGTGATCGACGTTGTAGCCCGATGGCGGCGTTTGAAGAGAGGCTCCAACTTCCGAATAGGAGAACGAATCATCCTCGCGGGTCGTTAAAAATTCCCTGATCTGTGCATCTGTCGGGCGTGTGAAGAGAAACATTTATGGACTGAATCTATGGGAATTGCAGTTTTGACTCAAGTTTGACAAGTATTTTCTCAGTCGATATCCTTACAATTCGTTTGCGTTCGACCCGACCGGTTCGTCTAGGGGTTAGGACACCGCCCTTTCACGGCGGCAACACGGGTTCAAATCCCGTACCGGTTACCATCTTTTCAAACGATTTTCGCATCAGAACACCGAAGTCGATTCGCTTGCACATCAAGCGAATTTTTTATTTTACGGATCAAAAATGCTGAAAAGGATAGTTTATTTGCTGGTTATCGCGGTGCTTGCCGGATCTATTTCTTCGGTTCGAGCTCAGCGTGCGACCGACACCGTGATGGTGTTGCCGTTCGAAAATACGTCGGGTAAGCCTGAGTTCAATTGGGTCGGCGAGAGCTTCGCTCTTGCTCTGTCGGATCTCTTGAGGGTACCGGCTTTGAATGTGATTTCCAACAGCGAAAGAAAAGCGATCCAGCTGCGTTTACGAATTCCTCTTACGAATCTGCCGAGTCTTGCGACATCGCTGAAGCTCGCCCGCGAAACCGGCGCAACGCTGCTTGTCTCAGGGAAATACAACATTGTCCCGGCGCAGGGCGACACGGCGGCGACTCTCAATCTGACTGCGAAGATCGTTCGCGTGAACGAAGGTCGATTCTTAAGCGAGGTCGTCGATGGTCGGCAGATCCAGCGCGACATCATTTTGAATGATGCTCTCGGCAATCTGCAGACGATGCAGGGCCAGGTCGCATATCAGATCCTTTATCAGCGGGACAAGGCTCTGCCGTTCTCGCAGAATCAGCTTATCGAAGCCGCGACAAAAGTTCCGGCCCGTGCGTTCGAAGCATATATAAAAGGATTGCTCACGCCGGCGGCCGAAGCTCGCGAAAATTATTTTAGGAACGCGCTCCGTCTTTATCAGGAAGTTAGTCCGGAAGGGACGTTCGCCGACGCGGCATTGGAGCTCGGGCATTTGTATCTCGGTCAGCGAAAGTTTCCCGAAGCGGTCGATTCATTCGAACGCGTGATCAATGCGAATACGCAGTGCAAAGAACGATCGAAGAGCGAAGGCCGGATCGGGCAGTGCAACGATGAAAGCTACGCCGAGGCGTCTTTTTATATCGGTCTGATCAAATGGCAGCAGTCGAATTACGAACAGGCTTTGGCCGTGCTTCGTCCTCTCGCCGAGGATCTGAAACTGACGAGCGTTTACAACACCCTTGGTGCTATCGCCGTTCAGGCGGCTCGTGCCGAGAAAAAGAACGACGGAAAGTCTGCGGCTCTTTTGAAGGAAGGCCTTGATCTCCTAAAGAAGGCGGCCGAATCTTCGCCTGAGGATCTGAACGTGAGATTCAATTACGGCGTCGCTCTTTTTCTTCAGGAAGATTTTCTCGAGTCGGCGGCTCAACTTCGTCCGGTCATCGCCGCGAGACCGACCGACGGCGAGGCGTATTACGTTCTCTCGAAAGCGTTACAGCAGCAGAACGATACGACGGCCGCGGCCGCTGTCGACAACCAGGCGAGAACTTATTTGACGGTCGGAAATCGTTACGCGAATCTCGAGAAAGAGTGGACGAAATCGAAGTCGGTGAACGACGTCCCGCTTCGCGTCGAGCAGCCTCAGCGAAAAGATTTTGTCAGCGTAGTTTTGAGTCGGCGGACATCCGCTCCGGTCCAGGCGGCGGTGAGCGAGACCGAAGGCTTGCTTGTTCAGGCTCGCACTTATTACAAGAACGGAAACGATGATGAAGCGATGGCGATACTCCGACGCGTTCTCGCCGGCGAGCCGATGAGCGCCGAGAGTTATCTCATCCTCGGCAAGATCCATCTGCGACGCGGCGATCTCGATCAGGCGATGAGTTCGTTTAAGACCGCGATATTTTGGGACAATCGTCAGATCGACGCACATGTTTCGTTGGGCAAGATCTATCTTGAACGCGGCGACTGCCTGCAGGTAAAAAATTATTCCGCATCGGCGATGGAGATCGACTCCAACAACCCCGACGCCATCGCTTTGCAGCGTCAAGCTGAACGATGTTCCAAATAGTGTAAGTCCGAAACGAGAATTTTGACTTTTCAGGGCGTTGCTTAAGCGCCCCTAAAAACTTTCCACCACGCATAAACCCCAGTAAGTACGGGCTTTGAAGGCCACGATGACAGCGGACGACAGGCTTGAGACGAGGGACTCGGCTTGTGGCACGGTAGGTGCTAATAGGACAGCGGCTAGCTTGATAACATTATCGAGACCCCGCCGCCAACACTTCTCCGAGCGCGGTTTGCCACTGTGCTTGATCACCTTCCGAGCGTTCCTTCAGTTGTCCTTCCTATTATGAGCCTGGTCGAAACCGACCGGGCTCACCTACTTTTAAAGCCGATAAATAAAAGACGGGGAATTTGCCGTTTCCAGCGAAACGATCAATATGAAGAGATCCGTCATAAGCCGAACGCCGACCTGTTCAATTTGACAGAAGCCGGTCTCGAGAAATCGCTTCGCTGACAAATTCCGTCATTTCGTCCCTGACAAAATTTGTGCAGGGCGCTTAAAGGTTCGATCATTTTGCGAAGCGTGCGACGCAAGGTGACCGAAGTTGAATGACGGTTCAAGCAAAATGATTTGACGAAGAAAAAGAATCGCTCCCGTTCAAGTCGGAACTGCCCGGCAGCTCGCGCGCGAGCTTTAGATTTGTCGCAGATCGGTCACGGAGCAAAGACTCGTCAAACGCCAAGACGGATCGTCCGGCCTACGGCTACCGCGAACTGTTTTGCTAGACTGTCGGCATGAAGATGCCCAAGCTAGAGCGGTTTTTGCCGTCTTGGAAAAATGCCGCACTCGCTCTGCTCTCTGCAATACTTCTCGTCCTCGCATTTCCCGATTTCGGATTTTGGTTTCTCGCCTGGCTAGCGCTCGTGCCTTTGCTGATAGCGGTAGAGAGCGAGAAGGAATCCGCTGCGCGTTGCTTCATTCTCGGGTGGCTCTGGGGATTAGTTTTCTTCACCGGCACGTGCTGGTGGCTGACGTTCGCTCCGATCACCTACGCCGGATTTCCCTCCGTTGTTGCTTATCTTTTATTGTTTGTCGTGACAGCGATCGTCGGTATTTTTCCGGGCGTCTTCGCGGTAGTGGTGGCGATATCTATTCGACGGCGCGGACTCATCTCCGGATTCGGAGCAGCAATAGAGACGTGGATCGCAATGGAATTTCTCCGGTATTGGCTGACCGGAAATAACTGGAATGCTATCGCTTACTCACAAGCGTTTGGCGCTTCGCTTCTGTTTCCCCTGGTCAGTATCGGCGGTGTTTATTTGCTCGGAGCTGTCGTCGTCGCGTTCAACGTTGCTATCGCATGGTTTCTGTATCTGCTGCCGCCGAAAGATCGATTGTGGCTATATCTCGCCTGTGCGGGACTTTCGTGCGGCGGCTTCGGCCTTCTTTACTTCCTGCAGGAAGCTCCGGTCGACAAAGTTACTAGGCCATCACAATCTCCTCGAGTGATCGCCATTCAACCTAATGTCCCGATGTCCGGGCTAACATTCGAGAAGTGGAAAGCGCTTCGAGCGAAACACGTGCAACTCGCCGAGTCGGCTCTTGCAACGATCAACGATCAACGAACGACGCCCGTCACGGTGATTTTCCCCGAATCGCCCATGAACTTCGCAT
>QHXR01000023.1:0-59884 GCA_003223025.1 Acidobacteriota bacterium | reverse complement strand
TGTGCTTGTCGATACGGATGGAAAAGAGATCGCTCAGTACGACAAGATCTATCTCCTGCCATTCGGGGAATCGGTTCCGGGTCCGCTGCAAGCGATTGTGCCGGCATTCGTCGGAAGTTTTTCTTACGGTAAGGAATATGATCTTCTGCCGATCGGCGATACGAAAGCGGGCGTGATGATCTGCTTCGAATCGCACTTCGGTGAATTGAGTCGGGAGTACGTTCGCAACGGCGCGGATCTTCTGATCGAGATGACGAACGACGGATATCTCGGACCGACACCCGTGCTAAAACAGCATCTCGCGAACGCAGTCTTTCGCGCTGTCGAAACGAATCGTCCGGTGGTGCGTGTGACCAACGTCGGCATCACCGCATATATCAACGAGCGCGGCGAAGTCCTCGATCAAGCCGAAAGCTACACCGAAGATTCAAGGGTCTGGTCTGTATCTAAGTCTGACGGCGGGCAAACCTTCTATGTAAAATACGGTGACTGGTTCGCGTGGCTTTGTAGTATAGTAACCATCGTTTCGCTGGCCCTCTCCTTAAAATCAAAGCGAACCCTGAATACCCCCCAATGACAATCGAAACGCGACGTCAGACACTTGAAGAACCCTTTGGCGTTACGCCCGAGCGCATGTTTGAAGTATTAACAACTCCGAGCGCCGTTCGTAGCTGGTGGGGAGCAACGTCTGTCGTGATCGATGCACGCAAAGGCGGCTCGTTCGTTGCCGCTACGAGCGATGGTGAGTCAAAAGCCGAGTTTATCAATTCGTTCGAGATACTTGAGTACGAACCGCCATCCCGATTGATTTTGGGCGGCGGCAAGTATTACGCCGGCGCCAATTGGCCGATTCGAACCGACATAACCACCGAGTTCCTGATCGAGCCGCAGCCTTCCGGGTGCTACCTCCAGATCGTCATTGAACTGGCTCCGGCTGATCCATTACTCGACGACTTCTTTGATGCTTGCGTCGCGGGATGGCAGAATAGCTTCCAGGGGATCAGAAATCATATCGCACGTAATCCCGCCAAATAGATCTATGGAATTGTCCGAACTGCAATCAAAACACGAAGAGATAAAAGAGAAAGTTACCCAACTTGGGAGGTTTCTTTGACGCTCCTCGCAAACAAGCCGAGCTCGAAAAATTAGAAAAACAAATTTCGGATCCCGAGTTTTGGAACGATCAAGAGAAAGCTCAGAAGGTTGTTCAGCAGCGTAGCCGCATCGAAAAGGCTCTCGAGCAGCAAAAGAATTTCGAAACAGGAGTCTCGGATGCCGAAGTTCTTTTCGAATTTGCGGCGGAGGATCCTGATTCGGCCAAGGATCTGCACACCCTGATCGCCAAACTCGAGGAGCAGGTTTCCGAAGCCCAGACGCAAAGTCTTTTGTCCGGAGAAACCGACGCGAACAACGCGATCTGCTCGATTCAGTCCGGAGCAGGCGGAACCGATGCGCAGGATTTCGCGCAGATGCTGCTGAGAATGTATCTCCGTTGGGCTGAGCGAAAAGGCTTCAAGGTCGAGATCCTCGACGAGCAAGCGGGAAGTGAGGCCGGAATAAAATCCGCTACCTTCCGCATCGAAGGCGAATACGCGTACGGGCTGCTTGCGACCGAGGCCGGCGTGCATCGACTTGTCCGCATCTCGCCTTTCAACTCAGGCGGAAGTCGCGAGACGAGTTTTGCTTCGATGTTCGTATCGCCGGAGATCGATGAGAATATCGAAGTCGATATCCAGGACAAGGATCTTCGAATCGATACGTATCGATCATCGGGTGCCGGAGGCCAGCATGTTAACGTGACGGACAGCGCGGTTCGCATTACGCATCTTCCGACGAATATCGTCGTGACATGTCAGAACCAGCGATCGCAGCTCCAGAACCGCGCCGTCGCGATGCAGGTGCTTAGATCAAAACTGTACGAGGTCGAGCTCGAAAAGCGCCGGGCGGATGCGGCCGACCTCGAAGCGACAAAAATGGACATCTCGTTTGGATCGCAGATCCGCAATTACGTTCTTCATCCGTATCGCCTCGTGAAGGATACGCGGACGAAGTTCGAGGTCACCGATGTCGACGCTGTGCTCGATGGAGAAATTGATGACTTCATCAAGGAATTTCTGTTATATAAGAAGGGAGTGAATAGCGAATCGTAAATCCGAAATAGAAAAGTTGCGTTTTCCCGCGGGTATGCTTCGCAGTTCGCTCACCTTCCACGATTCGCCATTCACGTTTTACTAATGAAGATTTGCCCGACATGCAAGGAAACGTATAAGGACGAGGACCTCAACTTTTGCCTCGCCGACGGAGCCACGCTTATAAAAAAGAAGACCGGCGTCACGACCCGGCACTCGCGCCTTAACGAGATCATCGCCGTCGTCTTGCTGGCGATCTCAGTTCTAATTTTCCTATCGCTTATTTCATGGAATGGCAGCGACTGGTCGCTGAACGGAACCGGGTTCGGTGCGGGACACAAAACGCAGAACTGGATCGGCGTCGTCGGTGCGGTGATGTCGGATCTTCTCTTCCAGGCTCTTGGCCACGTCGTAGCCTATGTGTTTCCTGCTCTGCTTGCATTGATCGCATGGCGAGTTTTCCAGTCGGAAAGCTTGCGGCCGCGAATAAGTCAGGTCATCGGTTTCAGTTTTCTTATTGTCTCGACATGTGCATTGACCGCTCTGATCGGCGGACGCGATTCGGGACTCGGCGGAATAGTCGGTGCCGCGACGACGGAAGCGTCGGTCGGTTTGCTCGGCACGGTCGGAGCGACAGTGTTGCTCCTTGCACTTGCGACGACATCGATACTGCTCATCACAAACTTCACGCTCACTTGGGCGTTCGGACATTTCGAAGTCGGATGGGAAAACCTCAAGATCCACTTCGCCGAATGGAAAGCAAAACGGCGCGAGGCGCGGGCTGATCAGATCAACCTGGCGAAGGAGCGGCAGGAGAAACGTCGCGAAGCACTTGAAGCTCCGAACGATTCGCCGACGATCTCGATCCCCGCATCCAGAAAAACGAAAGCGACGAAGGCCGTCGAGATGGCTGCGGCCGCCGCGGCGGGAAGTCAGAAAGGATTTGAAACGACACCGGCTGCCGAGGAATTGTTCGTGCCGCCGTCGATCACGCCGCAGGAACGGGTACCGGACACGATCATATCGGACGAGCCGCTTGATGGTCAGTCAGGTTCGATCCCGATCACGCCGACAAAACACACGGACGAATTGAACGGTAATGTTCCGCCGGTGATTGCCGAAGACGGGCCGCAGCTCGAGCTGCCGAAGCCGGTGAAGACTTACGACGATTACGTTCTTCCGAGCTCGCAGCTTTTGAATCCGGCGGCTCCGCACATCGAGCAGAAAGAGAAAGAACTTCTCGCCCTGGCGGATTCGCTCGTCGAAAAAACTCGTGAGTTCAATGTCGCCGGAAAGGTCGTCAACATTTGTCCCGGCCCGGTCGTTACGACATACGAATTCAAACCCGATCCGGGTGTGAAATATTCGCGTGTCACAGGTCTCGTCGACGATCTATGTCTGGCATTGAAAGCGGAGTCGGTCCGCATCGATCGAATTCCGGGAAAAGCATTTGTCGGAATCGAAGTTCCGAACAGCAAGCGCGAGACGATCCAGCTTCGCGATGTCATCGAATCGAAAAAGTTTCGCGAATCGGAATCGCTGATGACGATCGCGCTCGGCAAGACGATCGATGGTTTGAATTACGTTACCGATCTCGCGAAGATGCCGCATCTTCTCATCGCCGGAGCGACCGGTGCGGGTAAGTCAGTGGGCGTCAACTCACTTATTGTTTCGATTCTTTACAAGGCGAAGCCCGATGAAGTGAAGTTCATCATGGTCGATCCGAAACGCCTCGAGCTCGGCGTCTATGGCGACATCCCGCATCTCGCGACTCCGATCATCACCGATCCGAAACGAGCGGCGATCTCGCTCAAGTGGGCGGTCACCGAGATGGAGCGTCGGTACAAAGATCTCGCCGGCTACGGAGTTCGAAATATCGATGGCTACAACATCGAAGCCAAGCGTCGTAATGCGCTCGAGCAGTGGGACGACAACGGCGATCCGCATCGCACTCTTCCGTACATCATTATCATCATCGACGAGCTCGCGGATCTGATGATGGTTTCGGGCAAGGAAGTCGAAGAATCCATCACGCGTCTGGCTCAGATGGCACGTGCTGTCGGAATTCACCTCGTGCTTGCGACGCAGCGTCCGTCGGTCGATGTCATCACAGGTTTGATCAAAGCGAATTTCCCGGCCCGCATCTCGTTCCGAGTTTCCTCGAAAGTCGATTCACGAACGATCATCGATTCGAACGGTGCCGAAGGATTGCTCGGAAAGGGCGACATGCTTTTCCTTCCGCCGGCGAGCTCGCAGGTCATCCGCGTGCACGGTGCTTACGTTGATGAAAAAGAGATCGGCAAGATCGTCGATCACATCAAAGCTCAAGGCAGGCCGGAATACGACACAACGATCACGCAGTCGGATGAAGAGATGGATGACGGTGGCGATCTTCCGGGACGTCGCGATCCTCTGTTCTGGGATGCGTTGAAATGCGTCGTGAATGCGAAGCGTGGATCGACGTCACTTCTGCAACGGCATCTTCGGATCGGCTACGGCCGCGCCGCCGCGATCCTCGATGCAATGGTGAAGGAAGGTTACATCGGCGACATGGACGGATCCACCAGAGCACGTCCGGTTCTCTCGAAAGCTTACGAAGATCTCCAGGATCTCGCGGAGATGGAAGGGAACTAAAAACCCTGGTGCAAAAAAAGAAATACCTCGTGCCTTAGCAAGGCGATCTCGAGCCGCTCTTAAACGAAAGAGTAGATCGCAAGTGGTATAAACGACGTTTCACACGGTGCAAAAGCCCGCGCGTAAGCAAGGGCGATATCAACAACTCGACAGGAGCAAACTCCCATGCTCGATGACTACGGTTTTGAAACCTATGAGGAAAACGAATTTCCTCAGGCCTACCTGTTAACTTTCCGAACATTCGGTACATGGCTTCACGGTGATATTCGTTGGTCGGTCGGAAAAAGCCCTCGATCCAAGCGAGAAAGCAGACTGATTCAGCCTAATGTTCCTCTCAATGAGTCGATGTCTGAGGAGATGAATCAACCGCCGGTGGTTCTGAACAGACGTCAACGTGAAGCTGTCGAACTTGCAATAAACGAAGTCTGCGAGCACCGGGGATATTCTCTTCGAGCTGTTAACGCTCGAACGAACCATGTCCATTCTGTGGTCACGGCTCAGGTCAAGCCGGAAGGAATCGTTAATGCCTTTAAGGCTTACTCGACTAGAAAGCTTCGAGACGAAAACCTATTCCCTCGAAACTTAAAAGTATGGTCTAGAGGCCGAAGTCGCAGATATCTCTGGAAACCACGCCATGTCATCGGAGCTATCGACTACGTCTTGTACAGCCAAGGCTGGGTGCCGTTTGAAGACTGGATGGCTACATGGACACCGGCGGAAGACGACTGCGATTGACCGCCGGGTAAATTACGTTGAGCATATCGCCCTTGCTAACGCGCAGGCTTTTGCACCGGTGTTGATCCTGCAGTCGGCGGGCCGCGCGGGCCTTGTTCCTAGCTCGCAGCTCCCTTCGAAACTTCCTGCACGACCTCAGCCGTTTTCGTATCACTCAAATTCGCGGCGATATCGGCCTGAGCGATGATCCCGCAGCATGCTCCGTTTTCGTCGACGACTGCGACGCGGCGGATCTGACTCTCTTCCATCAGATCGCAACAGTCCTCGATCGACGTGTCGGGCGTAACCGAAACGACGGTTGTCGTCATCGCGTCCTTTGCTGTCAGATCGAGCGGATTCTGTCCGTTCGCAACAACACGACATGTAATGTCGCGGTCAGTGATCATACCGACCGGCATCTTTGAATCCGTTGCATCGACAACGGGTATGCACCCGCAATCGGAGTCGACCATCATCTTCGCAACTTCCTGAAGTCCCGAGTCCGGAGTACAACACGCCGGATCTTTTGTCATAATTTCGCCAACATTCATAATTCAAATCTCCTTTGCTCTCTATTGGATCCAACCGAACGCCGGGATTTCGCTTACCGGTCTCGGAGTCGTCGGTGCCGAGTTCACGGTAACGGTGACGGGGCGAGGTTTCGGGGCGATAGATTCGAACCGACGCATCGTTTCCCTCGATACCAGCCCAATGATCTGACGATCCGCGTTCACGACAACCATCGCACTTAAGGTTTGCAGATCTACGATCGATATATTTTCTAACAACTGATCTTCGGGCACCTTCTTGATCCGTGCGTCCATCACCGAACCGGCGGAAAGCGTGCGCGGATTCCGGCCTCGAGCGACAATCTGCTCGAGGATGCTGTGCTCGCTCGCAATTCCGATCGGCACACGATGCGCATTGCTGTCAACGACTACGATCGACTTGTGATCGCATTTCTGGATAAGTTCGTAAACTTCTTCTAACGCGGTGTCTTCGGTGCAGACCGCAACGCAACTGCTCATGATGTCTCGTATACGCATTTCCCCGACCTCCAAAATCTATTTGATACACTCGAAGACTAATCTCGTACGTTTTCCGCGCACTTATTTGATCGTATCCTTAGAGCAATCAGGAGTGTGCAACATGCGTTCCAGAAAGTATGTCAGCGAAGCGACTCAATCGTGATTTTTTCAGCCGCGAGGATACGCTCCGTATCGCTCGCGATCTACTGGGGAAACTGCTTGTCGTGCCGGGTCCGGACGGCACGCGTATTTCGGGAATGATCGTCGAGACCGAGGCCTATCTCGGTGTGATCGACAAAGCGGCGCATAGTTTCGGCGGACGCCGTACGCAGCGAAATGAGATCACTTACGCGGACGGTGGTCACGTTTATGTCTTCTTCGTTTACGGCATGTACTACCAACTGAATCTGGTTACGGGGGTCGTCGACGAGCCGCACGTCGTTCTCATCCGCGCCGTCGAACCGGTCGAAGGCGTTGAGATCATGCGAGAACGCCGCGGTGAGATGAAGGATAAGAATCTGACGTCGGGGCCGGGCAAGCTTTGCATCGCGTTAGGGATCGACCGCGAATTGAATGGAGAAGATCTGACTGAGAGTGAACGGATCTGGGTAGAGGAATATCAGCAGATCAAGAAGTCCTCTATTCGCACCGGACCGCGTGTAGGAATCGATTACGCCGAAGAGTTCGCCGCTCTGCCATGGAGATTTTGGCTGGAGGGAAATGAGTTTGTAAGTAAGGTGCGCGCTTAGAGCCCTGTTTTGAGTCCCGCCTTTAGGCGGCCCCACACGATAGTGGGTTGGGCCGCCTAAAGGCGGGACTCAAAACGGGACGCTAATCGCATCCGCATTCCGTACTTCGGCCGCAACGTGATCAACGGCATCAATCCGATCTTCTGTTCCGGCATCAAGCCGATATTCCATTTCCGTGCGAGTGTTGCGAGCAGAAGAATTCCTTCGGTCCACGCGAAGCCTTCGCCGATGCATCGACGAATTCCGCCTCCGAATGGAAAGTAGATATTTTTCTGGCTCGCCTCTTTTGCGCTCTGCGATTCCCAGCGTTCGGGAATGAACTTCTCAGCGTCATCCCAAAAGCGCGGGTCACGTTGTGTGACGTACGGACTCACTAAAACAAGCGACCCTTTTGGAACTTCGTATCCACCGAATGCGTGATCTTCTAGGGCAAGTCTCCCGATCGCCCACGCCGGTGGAAACAAACGCATCGACTCGGCGAGCACGGCCTCCGTGTATTTCAGGTTCGGTAGGTCATCCATTGTCGGAAGATTTGAAGAGACACCCTCCCTACCGGTCGGGTTTCCGCCTTCTGCCAGCACGCGGTCGAGTTCGTCGTGCAGCTTCGCGGCCTTATCGGGATTTTGAGACAGCAGATACCACGTGAAAGTCAGAGCGTTCGACGTCGTTTCGTGACCCGCGAGGAATAGCGTCAGAGCCTCGTCGCGGATCTGTTCGTCGGTCATCGTTCCGCCGTCTTCTTCATCGCGTGCGGCGAGCAGCATTGATAAAAGATCGCCGGTGTCCTCGCCCGAATTTCGTCTCCGCTCGATGATCCCGTAGATCACCGAGTTGAGCGTCTCTCTGGCATGATTAAAACGCCGCGTCTGAGGAAGCGGCAATTTCTGCAGCCACTCGGAATAGGGAAGCAGGAGAAAATCGAAGAGCTTGCTGACCGTCGTCATCGCATTGCCGACATCGTCGGCGTCGTCCTCGACATTCGCGCTGAACAAAGTCTTCCCGACGATCTGCAGAGTGAGATGCATCATCTCCTTGTCGATGTCGAGAACGTCGCCGTCGTTCCATTCGTTCGACATCTTGTCCGCGAATTCCACCATCGACGTCGCGTACTCAGCGATACGCGACCTATGAAACGCAGGCTGAATCATTCTTCGCTGCCGTAAATGAACCGCGCCTTCGCTCGTGAGCAATCCCTCGCCGAGAAGATTTTTCGCTCGCTGCAGAGCCCGGCCTTTCATGAACTTGTGCGCGTTGACGACGAAGAGATCGCGGACGAAGTCAGGATGATTCAAAAAATATCCAGGCTGTGCTCCCATGCGGAAGAATGTGACGTCACCGAGCTTCGCCTGCTCCGTTAGGAATCCCGTCGCGTCTTTTCGAAATTTTCGAAAGTGTCCGCCGATGAGATTTGGTTTTTGAGATGGAGGAAGCATTGGAAAGATTATGACAGAACGGAGTTGGGCGCTCGACAAGGGATGTGACACTAAAGAGACTGATAGAGCGTAAGGGTCCTATTGATCACGGATGTGATATCGACATCCTCAAGCCAACCGTCCTAACGAGATGCGACCGCCCGATCTATCTGCTATTTTTAAACCCGTATGTCCGAACCAAAAGTTAAAAAGATCAAGCCCGATATCAGGGCTATAACCCGGCTCGTGCCTCCGAGCGGAAACCTTGTCCAGGGACAGTCGGAACTCCCGATCGATCCGCAATTAGCAAAAGAGGCCGCTGAAATAATCGCCGCGAGTCGCAATCATTACGGCGGGAGCGAAGGCGATGCGAATCTCCGGATCGCGGTCGCGGCAAAGATCAAAAAGTACAACGGCATCGACCTCGATGTCGATGCAAAACCGCTCGAAGTGATGATCACGAACGGCGGCACCGGTGCGTTGATCGGATTGACTATTAGTTATCTACAAGGAAAATCTGCGCTCGTCTTTGAACCGTACTATCCGTATCATCGCCGGATCCTCGAAGAGTTTGGCGGGAAGACTGAATCGTTCGAGCTCGACGAGAACCTTGGATTCGAAAAAGATGCTTTGCTTGCTCGATGTAAAGAGCTGATGAACCGCAGCGAGTATCCGCTCAAGGCGATCATCGTTTGCTCACCGGCGAATCCGAGCGGAAAAGTGATGATGCAGACCGAGCTCGAAGCGATCGCCGAAGTCGCGCAGGAACTCGACCTGCTCGTCATCTCGGACGAAGTTTACGAGCACTACGTCACGGGCGAGAATCCGCATATTCCGATCGCGACTTTGCCCGGAATGTGGGAGCGGACGATCACGGTCAATTCGTTTTCGAAGTCATGGAACATCTCGGGCTGGCGTCTCGGGTACGCGTTCGGAAAAGGCGAGCTGATCGCGCCGATCAACAACGCCGCGAATGTAATTTACGTTTGCCCGGCGACGCCTCTTCAGGCTGCTCTCTCGAAAGTTTTGATGGCGGACGACGCATACTATCCGGCGTTGCGAGATAAATTCGATGCGAAACGCCGCAGTTTTGGTGAAGGCATCACCGACCTCGGATTCAAGATCTACGATTCCGGATCGGCGTTCTATCTTTGGTCTCGTATCCCCGAGCAGTTCAACGACGCGCTCACATTCAACGAAATGTTGATGGAGAAAGCCGGTGTCGGAATGACGCCCGGTAGTGCATTCGCGGACAACGACATGTGGGACCGATACGTCCGAATCTGCATCGCCCGCGAAGACAATATCCTCGAAGGTGCGTTGGAGAAATTGAGATCGGTTTTGAGTTAAATTATTTGCATCGGATTTCGCTGCGTTTAGCGGCCCACAGATTTTCGCCGTGGCCCTTCTTGCCACGGGAGCCGTTCGAGTCACCACGCGTCGCGTTAGCGTCGGCTGAATTCAATCGTCGCTACGCGACGAGTTCAAATATCGTCCCCACCGTGGCCTTAAGGGCCACGGCTAAAGTCATCTGCTCGCTACGCGATCAATCTTTTTTGAAATGAAACGATTTCTTTCCGTAATTATTCTCGTGACAATTTCTTTTGCGCATCTGTCGATCCTTGCCGACGACGGGATGTGGACGTTCGACAATCCGCCTTTGAAATTGTGGAAAGAGCGTTACGGTTTCGCACCGTCGAAGGAATGGCTCGACAAGCTTCGACTCGCATCGCCGAAGCTTCCCGGTGCGTCGGGTGCGTTTGTCTCGCCGAACGGATTGATCGCGACAAATCATCACGTCGCCTCGAGCTTCATCACAAAACTTTCGACAAAAGATCGCGACTTGATGAAGACCGGTTTCTACGCCCATACGCAGGCCGAGGAACTGAAAGCACCTGACGCCGAAATCACGGTTCTGCTTTCGTATGATGATGTCAGCGCCCGTGTGCACGACGCAGCCAAGTCGGGAATGAACGATGCGGACATGGCGGCAAAACGTAAAGCCGAGATCGCCTCGATCGAGAAGTCGTGCGGTCCGACGCCCGCGTTGAAGTGCGAGGTGGTTTCGTTATACAGCGGCGGAGAATACTGGCTCTACAAATCAAAGGTCTACACGGACGTCCGTCTCGTCATGGCACCCGAGGAGCAGGCGGCGTTTTTCGGCGGCGATTACGACAACTTTACTTTTCCGCGGTTCGATCTCGACTTTGCATTTTTGCGGGTTTACGAAAACGGCAAGCCGGCCAGCACACCGAACTATTTCAAATGGTCCGAGACGGGAGCGAAGGACGGCGAGTTCGTCGTCGTGTCCGGTTATCCCGGAGCAACGGCTCGCCTGCTAACGGTCGCTCAGCTCAAGTACCAGCGGGATATCGGGAATCCGTCACAGCGAAAGACCTGGGAGACTCTAAGAGGCGGTCTCGAACGATATTCGAGACTCGGTGATGAGCAATTTCGTCAGGCGTCCGCCGGTCTAAGAGGTTACGCGAATTCTTTAAAGCGACTTGCAGGTCAGCAGGACGGGCTCTTAAATCCTCGACAGTTTGCGAAAAAGGTCGCCGAAGAAAAGGACATTCGCGACAAACTTGCGCAGCGTCCGGAGATGAACAAGCAGTACGCACCGGCGTGGACGAATATTGCGACTGCGTACGATGCTTTGCCGTCGATGGCGAAACGTCTTTCGTTTTCGACCCTCGCGGTTTCAAGACTGGGAACTCTCACGTCACAGCTCGTCACTTATTCAATCGAGAAATCAAAGCCGGACTCGGAACGATATCCGGAATATTCGGATGCGCGTTTCGACGCTCTGAAAAGGGCGATCGTTTCTCCCGGGCCGATCTATGCTGACATGGAAGAAGCGGTTCTTACCGCATGGTTCGACGAGGCACGGAAGGAACTCGGAAACAACGATCCGTTTATAAGAGCGGCCTTTGGCGACGCTACTACCGCTGAAGTCATTCACCGCGCGGTTCAGGAAACTAAGCTTACCGATCCGGAAGTTCGAAAGTCACTCTTCCAAGGTCCGGCTGACGCGATCATTAAATCGACTGATCCGCTGATCACATTTGCACGGCGTATCGAACCGATCGTTCGCGAGTTGCGCGATTGGAACGAGAAGAACATCCGCAATGTCGAAACTGCAAACGGAACGAAGATCGCCGAAGCTCGATTCGCGGTCTACGGCAAAACTATGCCGCCCGATGCAAATTCGCAGCTTCGATTGAGCTCGGGTGTCGTCCTCGGCTATGACGAAGATACGACGCTTGTTCCGTACCGCACGACTTTCTTCGGGCTTTACGACCGGGCATTCGGATTCGAAGAGAAGCCTCCGTTCAATCTTGCTCCGCGCTTGCGGGAGCGAAAAGATCGCGTCGATCTTTCGACGCCTCTGAATTTTGTCTATTCCGCCGACACGATCGGGGGAAATTCCGGATCGCCCGTCGTCAATCGAAATCTCGAGCTCGTCGGATTGAACTTCGACAGCAATCTTCAAAAACTTTCGAATCGCTATTGGTACATCGACGAATCCGAAGGATCGCGTGCCGTCGGCGTCCATTCGGCAGGCATCCTCGAAGCATTGCGGAAGGTTTATGACGCGAATGAACTGGTGGTTGAACTTCTCGGGAAATAAGTCTTGGCCGCGTGAGCGGTCCCTTGAATTTAGCGTGGCTCTTCAGGCCACGGAAGGATGCAAAATCACAAAGCGTCGCGTTGGCGACGCATGAGATCAATCGTCGCTGACGCGACGAGATTTCTGGTTTGGCTTACCGTGGCCTGAAGGGCCACTGCTAAAAGCATCTGCTCGCTACGCGATCAGAGAAGGTCGCAGCTCCGCTAAATAACATGCACTATCACCTCATCGGAATTTGCGGGACCGCTATGGCGTCGCTCGCGGGAATGCTTCAGGCGCGCGGTCACAAAGTTACGGGCTCGGATCAGAATGTATATCCGCCGATGTCGACGCAGCTCGAAGCGCTCGGTATCGAAATTCTTAACGGCTACAAAAAAGAAAATGCCGACATCGGCGCGGACTGCGTTGTCGTCGGCAACGCAATCTCGCGGGGCAATCCCGAGCTCGAAGAAATTCTCAACCGCAAGATCCGCTACCGCTCGCAGGCCGAGATCGTGAAGGAAGAATTCATCCGCGGACGACGCTCACTTGTTGTCGCCGGAACGCACGGTAAGACAACGACGACGAGCATCGCGACGTGGATGTGTGAGGTCGGTGGTTTGAATCCGAGCTTTCTCGTCGGCGGCGTCGTGCAGAATTTCGATGCGAGCTTTCGTGTCACGGACGGCGAGCACTTCGTCATCGAGGGCGATGAGTATGACACGGCGTACTTCGATAAAAAACCGAAGTTCATGCACTACTTGCCGGAGATCGCGATCGTCAACAATGTCGAATTCGATCACGCCGATATCTACCGCGACCTTCAGGAAATAAAATTTCAGTTCTCGCGCCTGATGAATCTCGTACCCGGAAACGGACGGCTCATCGTCGGGATCGATTCGCCGGTCGCAAAGGAAGTGCTCGACGAGATGAGCGGCAAGCTTTTCACGACGGTCGAGACGTTCGGGCTTAGCGACGATGCAAAGTGGCAGGCGCGTTACATCGACTTCTCGGGTGACACGACACGCTTCACGGTTTTCAAAGACGGCTCGAGCTGGGGTGAATTCGAAAGTCACTTGATCGGCGAGTTCAACGTTCGTAACTGTCTGGCCGTCATCATCGCCGCCGATGCGTGGGGAATTTCTAAAGAGAAGATCCAGGAAGCGCTTCATACATTCAAGTCTGTGAAGCGACGCGTTGAAGTTCGCGGAGAGATCCGCGGCGTGACGGTGATCGACGACTTTGCGCATCATCCTACCGCCGTCGAAGAAACGCTAAAAGCTTTGCGAATGAAATACGACGGACGACGTCTGATCGCGGTCTTCGAACCGCGTTCGTGGTCCTCGCGACTCGCGATCTTTCAAGAGCCGTACGGCAAAGCATTCTCATACGCCGACTACGTCATCATCGCAGGCGTTTACAACACGTCGAAGGCGAGTGAGCTCGGAAAGGTTCTCGACACGGACGAGCTGGTAAAGGACATCGAGATGCAGGGCAAACCCGCGATGAGTTTTCCGGATGCCGACGCGATCGTCGAGCATCTCACGCCGGAATTAAAAGCGGGCGATGTCGTGGCGATCATGTCCAACGGCGGCTTCGGCGCCATCCACGACAAGGTTCTTGACGTGCTGAAAAACACGCCATAACTCGACGATTTCGCGCTCGATTGACTCTTGCCTAAAATGACGAAAACAGGCATACTTGCCCTGTTTTTGCTCTCGCTTAGTGTCTCGAAAGATGCGTCCGTCCGGTAAGCGTAGCGACGATCACGGTTCGGTAGAGAGTTCTGTTAAAGTTTCGGAAGCATTTAATTTTTTGTGTGGGGTGCGTCGCTGCATTCATGGACCATGTTCTCGTCGAATTCGATCCATACTTTCCTGCCTTCATGCTTCTCTTGGATAACGGAAAATAAAGGAAAATGAGTAACAAACTTTACGTTGGAAACTTGTCATTTCGCGTGACGAGTGAAGATCTACAGGATTACTTTGCATCCGCGGGGTCGGTCGAGTCGGCGAACGTGGTTTTTGATAAAGAGACGGGCCGCTCACGCGGTTTTGGTTTCGTCGAAATGGCGGATGAAGACAGCGCCAATAATGCGATCGCGCAGTTCAACGGACAGGAATACGATGGTCGAAACATCGTCGTGAACGAAGCTCGTCCGAGAGAAGATCGTGGTGGTTTCGGCGGTGGTGGTGGCGGCGGTCGTGGTGGACGCGGCGGAGGCGGAGGATACAACGGTGGTGGCGGAGGCGGTGGACGCGACCGCTGGTAGTCCTTTGCGACACGGTGAAAAAGAGACGCGGTGACGCGGGGATTTCTGTCGCGACGCGGCGAAAAAAAGAGACGCGGTGACGCGGAGAATGCTCCGAGTCACCGCATTTTTCTTATCGCCGCGTCAACGCGTCGCATCGACAGACCGCCTCTCCGCGTCCCCGCGTCGCTGCCTCTCTCCGCGTCGCAAAGTTTAATCAACCTTCCCATCAAAGTTTGCGAGGCTCACGACGACCTCATCCATCGCTGACGTACGCATCGAAGTTTCGTTCACTCCATTTACGACCATCGAAAAAACAAGCTCTTCCCCCGCCGCCGTTCTCACATAACCCGACAGAGCCGAAACCTGTTCGATCGTACCCGTCTTACCTCGATCATTTCCCGCAGCGCGAGTTCCTTTGAATCGATTTCGAAGAGTTCCATCGACACCGCCGATCGTCAAACTCTCGCGCCATGCTTGCGAGAATCTGCTCTGCTTTCCCATGTATGTGTAAAGCTGGACGACCGCGGCCGGAGTGATCAGATTATGTCGCGACAAACCGCTTCCGTCGTGTTGAATGATGCCGTCCGGCGCGACGCCGATCTCTACGAGAAACCTTTTCACTGCCGATAGTCCAAGATCCGCGCTCGTCGCCGTGCTTGTAACCGTCCCGCCTCCCGGAGCGGCCATCGCTGCCCGCGCATTTTCACCGAGCGTCCAGAGCAGCGTTTCGGTGTACATGTTCTGGCTCGGCTTCATCGTCTTTTGCGCGACCAGACTGAGCGGCGGTGATTCGAGCTTCGCGATTTCGACTGACGGTTCGGGCTGTCCGATCGGCTTCTCGTTCACGGCTCGTGTCTGTCCCGTAACGACAACGCCCTTCGCCGCTAACCGTTCCTTCAGCAGCGCGACAAACAAATCTGCCGGTCGTGAAACTGTAACCGATCCGGTGAATCCCGCATTCCCCGACGGGAGCGATCCTGTGATCTCGATAATGTTGCGATCTACTTTCTTTTCGATCTTGAGTGTGCGGAGAGTTCCCGCACCCGACGTGACGCACTGATTCATGATGCGGATGACGGGATTGAACGGCGTCATTTTTACGACGCACGAATATCCCGACGGCCCCGGCTTTACGCTGATATCGATTGCGTTGTCGTTTATCGGCAACGCGGATATCTCCGCACCGTAATCCCACTGAAGATCGTCGAACTCCCATTCGCCAGGAATCGGATTTCCGGAGAAGAAAGTTTCGTCCGCGATGAGATCTCCCTCGATCCGCTTTACTCCGGCCGCAACGATCTTGTCGGCGAGATCATCGAGTCCTTTGTAATAGTTGCCTTCGGAGAATCGCGTCGAGATCGACACATCGCCGCGCCCAAAGATGCGAACTGATCCCTTAACAGTCCCGGTCGGATCCGGAGCCGCAGGGGCGAACACGCTCGTCACAAAACGAAAATCGGGTGTGAGCTTTTCGATCGCCGTCGCGACCGTAAAGTTTTTCATGTTCGACGCGGGCATGAAATACTTTTCAGAATTTTGCTCGAAAATGACTTTCCCGCTTGTCAGCGACACGATCTTGACGCCGACCTGACCGCGACGAAGCTCCGCCGAAGCAAGCCTGCTCGCAATCCTCGACTGCAGGTCTTGGAGGGTCTGTGCGCCGGAGCGAACCGTGGAGATCGCAGGAGTTGCGACGGGAGTCGGGGTCGGAGTCTGGGCGATGGCCGAGCCCGCAAGCACGGTCGTGAATAAGATCGCAGTCAGGAAAAAGTTCTTCATCGCGACGATTCTACCGGAAACTGAGATGACCTGAAAGCCGATGCCGATGGCAGGTTTATACCCGCTGGTTCTTGAGAGGCCAGG
Organism: Acidobacteriota bacterium; assembly: GCA_003223025.1. Classification (GTDB taxonomy): domain Bacteria; phylum Acidobacteriota; class Blastocatellia; order Pyrinomonadales; family Pyrinomonadaceae; genus OLB17. The sequence continues at coordinate 43,491 of QHXR01000023.1, read as the reverse complement.
CCCGGGATGATAAACTCTTCGGGTTTTGTTCTCACGATCTGTGAATCTGCGTTTCAAATAAACGTTTCTTGTAATTAAGTTAGGACTCCTTTATCGATGCAGCGTTTAAAATTCATCGTAGTCGTTTTGTTTTCGCTTTTGGCTTTTTGCGTCTGGGCATATCAACCGGGCTCGACCGTAAGGGGTAGGGCGACCGGATCAGCGCTTGCGAATCCGACCGGGCTCACGGCATCCGATGGCGATTATGCGTCGAAGGTCGGAGTTCACTGGCAGCCGATACGCGGCGCGACGACCTACCGGATATTTCGAAATACGATCAACGACACGGCGACCGCGACGGATGTCGGCACAACGCAAGCGAATTATTTCTTCGACACCTCCGCGGCGATAGGCCAACAATATTTCTATTGGGTCCGGGGCGAAAATACACAGACCGTGAGCGCTTTCAGCAACGGTGACCAAGGCGTGCGTGCGGTAGGCAACGACGCGGGTCCGCCGATCACGGCGCTTCAGCCGCCGGTTGCACCGATCGGAAATCCGGTGACGGCCGCGAAAGCGTATCTTGGAAAAACTCTATTTTGGGATGAGCAGTTGTCGTCGACGAAAACCGCCGCATGCGGCACTTGTCACCGCCCGGCGGAAGGCGGGTCGGACCCGCGGACTTCCGATCAAACAAGGAATGCCGGCTATGACAATACGTTCGGAACCGCAGACGACATCTTCGGATCGCCTGGTGTCCCGGTCAATTATGCGGACGGAAACTATGGCTGGTCCCCGCTTTTCGGAATGGGACTGCAGGTGACAGGTCGCAAGAGTCCGTCTTATTTGAACGCGGGATACGCTCGAAACGGACTCTTCTGGGACGGCCGCGCAGGCGATGTCTTTAATGATCCGGTTTCCGGTGTGTTGCTTCTCAACGGAAGGGCAGGATTAGAAAGTCAGTCCTCGGGCCCCCCGGTTTCACCCGCAGAGATGGGGCACACCGGACGCGACTGGCCGCAAGTTGCCGCTCGTGTCGCCGCATCGCGACCGCTCGCCTTGGCGCAAAATATTCCTTCCGGTCTGAGCATGTGGATTGATGGACGTTCGTACGCCGAACTTTTCGACGAAGCATTTGGATCGCCGGACATAACTCCGGCCCGGATCTCGATGGCGATCGCGACGCATGAAAGAACGCTTTTTTCCGATCGCACTCCGCTCGACAAATGGGCCGAGGGAATCGGAACTCCGCTGACGCCCGCTGAAGACGAAGGGTTAAATCTCTTTTTTGAAAACTCCTGCAACATCTGTCACAGCGGTTCGCTCCTAAGCGATGCGCGGTTTCATAACATCGGTGTTCGGTTGGCGGTCGAGGACCGCGGACGAGGCGCGATAACGAACAACGTAAATAACGACGGCGAGTTCAAAACGCCGAACCTGAGGAATGGCGAACTGCATGGACCGTTCATGCACAACGGCCGGTTCGCGACGATGGAAGACGTCGTCGAATTTTATAATCGCGGCGGCGATTTTCCGGATCAGCCGAATGTCGACAGCATCATGCGTCCGCTAAACCTCACGGAGCAGCGAAAAGCGAGTCTTGCGGCATTCCTCAAACGCCCTTTGACCGACGAACGCGTCCGGCTCGAGTTGCCGCCATTCGACCGCCCGCATCTCTACACCGAATCGAATCGCATTCCTGTCATAAGCGGAACCGGTCGAGCCGGATCGGGTGGCTATACTCCCGGTGCGATCGCCCTCGAACCGCCGCTGGTCGGAAATCCGAGCTTCACGGTCGCGGTCAACGGAGCACTCGGCGCCGCCCACGCGGTTGTCGTGATCGGATCGTCGGATCCCGGAGCTGGTGCGAGCATTCCTGCGAACGGATCGTTCGCACGAGTCGAACTGAATCTCGCGGGAAGCGGTGGCGGGAACGGTTACGGGTCGGCGAATTTATCGATACCGAATAATCCGGCTCTGATTGGACAGACTTTCTATGGTCGTTGGTACGTGACCGATCCCGCTGCGGCGAATGGATTTTCCGTATCACGATTGTTTCAGTTCACGATCTTCGGCAGCGAAGCCGCGGTCGAATCGGCTCCGTTCGATTTCGATGGCGACGGCAAAACCGATATCGGAATTTTTCGTCCGAGCGGCGGAGAATGGTGGATCAATCGAAGCGGAAACGGTCAGACTTTCGCACTGCAGTTCGGTGCGTCGACTGATGTCATCGCACCGGCCGATTTCACCGGAGATGGAAAATCTGACATCGCGTTCTTTAGACCGAGCTCGGGTGAATGGTACGTGCTGCGATCCGAGGACTTCTCGTTCTTCGCGCTTCCGTTCGGAACGAACGGTGACGTTCCCGTTCCCGCGGATTACGATGCGGATGGGAAAGCAGACTTCGCGGTATATCGGCCATCGAACTCGAATTGGTTTATCTCTCAGTCATCCGGCGCTCCGACTCGGATATTCCAGTTTGGAATCACCGGCGATTCTCCGGTCGTCTCCGACTACGACGCAGACGGGAAAGCAGATGTCGGGATCTTCCGACAGGCCGCGGGCGGAGCCGAGTGGTGGGTGCAGCGTTCGACGGCGGGACTTCTCGCGATGCAGTTCGGTGCTAATTCCGATAAGCCGGTTCAAGGCGATTATACCGGCGACGGAAAAGCGGACATTGCGATCTGGAGACCATCGACAGGTGAATGGCTCATCGTTCGAAGCGAAGACTTCTCGTTCTACGGATTCCCGTTCGGAACGAACGGCGATGTCGTCGCTCCCGGTGATTATGACGGCGACGGCAAGTTCGACGTAACGGTGTTCCGTCCATCGAGTGCGACATGGTTCATCTCGAGAACAACAGCCGGAACACAGATCGTGCAGTTCGGTTCGAACGGTGATCGTCCGCTGCCGAATGCGTACGTACCGTAGACGCACACAGGTCAGACGGGAGCGGTAGCGACTCGGGCTACCCCTCGTTATTTCGATATTGTGGATTCACCCGAGTCGCTACCGCTCCGGTTCTGACCTGTGATCCGCCAAATCCGCGTTCAAAAAAAGCCGCCTCAAACGAGGCGGCTCATCCATTTTCGAATTCACGTTACGAAATCACTTACATTTCGAATAGCCGCAGTCACGACAAAAGTCGCATCCTGAGGCGTGTTCAAGTTGCCCGCGGCATTCAGGGCATTCACCGATCAAGTTCGACATGGATGGAAAGTTTTGAACTTCCGTTGCCGAACCCTTTGCGATCTGCCTTTCGCTCGGCGGCAGATTCTTTAAGCGACGATCGATCAACAGCAAACATTCCGCGACCGCCTGTTCCGGCGAGGTCAGCAACCTTTCGTTGAACCAAACTGCGTGCGTCGCGGTGACTTTGTTCAGACTCCGCGCAACTTCCGAGACTTCGAAGCCGCCACGCAGCATCTTCGACGCGAGCAAGCCGACGCCCGCACTGATCGGCCCCGCGACAAATATTTCCAGGATCCGATGGCCGTCGTGATTTACCGTGACGTAAAGATTCTGATTCTCGAATGGAATTCTCCACGTCGAACCTTGAAGCTCACGCGGCCGGTTTACTCTTAGCGACTCGGAGACGGAGAGACGCGGTGACGCGGTGAAGTTATCTCCGTCAAATAGAGACCCCGCGTCTCCGCGTCCCGGCGTCTCCGGGTGATCTGCTTTCCCCGTCTCCGTGTCGCTGGAAGACTTCATCGTCGAAAGAACCTGTCCCTCGCGGCTTCCGTCGCGATAGTAGCTGACAGCCTTGCACCCGAGCTTGCGAGCAAGATGATAGAGCTCGTCAACGGACTCGACCGTATCGTTCTTCGCACCGTTGCACGTCTTCGAGATCGAATTGTCGGTGTGTTTCTGAGCGGCGGCAAGCACGTGGACATGCTCGATCGATTTGATGTTCATCGCCGAGATGAAACGTTCGGGCAACTCATTTTCATGCTCCACAACATACGCCGCCGCAGACTTTATCGACTCTTCATCCGTCTGATCGACGTCGATTCCGAGTGCTTCCGCTGCCGTCGAATGCACATAAGTCCTTGTGCCGAGCGTGTCCTGTCGAACATACGCCCACGAGAAATTCGGCTCGATGCCGGATGATGTTTCGGCAACGAGCGAGATCGTCCCCGTCGGAGCGATCGTCGTCACTTCATAATTTCGCGGCGTCAGCGGAACATCGCGAGGGATGCCGACTTCGTCATAAAGAAACTTCGCATATGAGTCGCGATTCTTTTCGAGCTCGGGGAACGGCCCTTTCTCCGCACCCAGTCGCAGAGATGCCATCCACGACTCGCGGCGGATAAATCCCATGACACGCTCCATCAATTCAAGCGAGTCATCTTCGCCATAAATTATTCCGAGTTTCAAACAAAGATCCGCAAAGCCCATGATCCCGAGCCCGACCGGACGTGTTCGTTTTACGACGTCGTCGATCTGCGGAAGAGGGAAGTGCCCGGCGTCGATGACGTTATCGAGAAACTGTGTGCAGACATGCGTCACGGAGGCGAGTCGATCCCATTCGATGCACGCATCCGGATCATCGCCGTCACCAACCTCGCGATAGAATTTCGCGACGTCGATCGAGCCGAGGTTACACGAGTTGTTGAAATGAAGCTGCTGTTCGCCGCACGGGTTGCATGCGTAGATCGGACCCATCGACGACATCATGTGATTGTGACGATTCACTTCGTCGATAAAGATGATCCCCGGCTCCGCGTACTTGTGAGCGGATGCGATGATGCGATTCCAGATATCCGGCGCGTAAACCATTCCGGCAATCGGCGGCTCTTCGATCGAGCAATCGGAAAGATCCGCGGTTTCGAACGCAAGCTTATCAGCGAACGTCGCCGTCGAGCCATCGGGCCGCCGATAAACTACATAATCGTTTCCGGTCGCCGCGTCGAAAACCGGCTGCATCCAAGGCTCGCCGTTGAACTCGGTCTGAAACCACGTGCCGCTGTCGACAGCATCCATGAAGAGATCGGTGACGGTCACCGAAATATTAAAGTTCGTGAGACTCGTCTGATCGTTCTTCGCGTGAATAAATCGAAGGATGTCGGGATGCGTGATCGCGAGGATCCCCATGTTTGCACCGCGTCGCACGCCACCCTGCTTCACGACCTCTGTCGTCTGATTGACGATGTTCATGAAGCTCACCGGGCCGGACGCGACGCCGCGCGTCGAGTTGACCATCGATCCCGCCGGTCGCGGGAACTCGTATGTCATGCCGGTCCCGCCGCCGGTTTGATGGATGATCGCGACATTCTGAGCGTGCTCCATGATGCCCTCGATAGAGTCCGGCACGTTGAGCACGAAGCACGCCGCGAGCTGCCCTTTCGGCTTGCCGGCGTTCACGAGGCAAGGCGTGTTCGGAATAAATTCCCGGGCGAGCATGACCGTCGTCATGTCATTGTAGAACTCCGCTTGCTTTTGAGGTTCGCGCTCGGCCTTCGATACGTGGCCGACCACACGGCGGACGATATCGGCCCACGTCTCGAGAGCTTCACCGTGTTCGTCTTTTAGCGAATATCGTTTCGCGACAACTTTTTGCGCATTTAATCCGAGAGGTTTGATGTCGCGCCCTACCGCAGCTCCGGTACCGCTGCCTGCGTTTTTAGCGACAAATCCGCCTGTCTTTGAAGGTTCGAAAACTGTGCTCATCCGTCTCTCCTTCGTGCCTTAGACACTCGTTTGATGTAGGACTATTTTAACATCCGGAAAGCGATACCCGAAGGTCTGTCGGTTTGAATTTGTTGTGATGGTCGAGCTTGGAGACCGTGGAAAAAGTAGTCTGCAAGTGAGGCAATATTAGTCGGGGAATCGAATCTTTGTCAATAAAAATTTTCCACACGATATAGTGGTCGATCAGCCTCGCAGGGACAACATAACGGATACCTCGATTTATCGCTTCGTCATCCGATTTGACTTGCCGCACACGCTTTTCGAAACTCTCTTTAATGGACAAACTTATTCACGCAACCGCTGACGGGGGAACGGTTCGGGTGCTCGCTGCGATCACGACCGATGTCGTCGCCGAAGCGGTCTGTCGTCATCAAATGTCGCCGACCGCGTCGGCCGCGTTGGGTCGCGTATTGACGGGGACGCTCCTCATGGCGTCGACGCTGAAAGACTTCGACAGACTTTCGATAAAGATCGATTCCAACGGTCCGATCGGAGGCATCATCGCCGAGGCCACACGCGACGGCACCGTTCGAGGTTATGTAAAAAATCCGGATGCCGATGGCGAAGGAACCTTTTACGTGATTCGCGAATCGGGTTTCGACATCGGCCTTCATCGGGATCCGTATGTCGGTTCGGTTCCGATCGTTTCCGGCGAGGTTGCCGAAGATCTCGCATACTATCTCGCGAAGTCCGAGCAGATTCCGTCGGCCGTTTTGCTCGGCGTTCTCCTTCGAAATTCGGAACCGTATGTCAAAGCGGCAGGCGGCGTACTTGTGCAGATGATGCCAGGCGCGAATGAGCACATCATCACGATGATCGAGGACACGATCGCTCATGCCCCGCATCTGACGACGGTGATTACCGAAGGAGCGACGCCGAAAGATCTGGCGAAACTGGCATTGGGCGAGATGGATTTCGAAGTGCTCGAGGAAAGCGACGTTGCTTTTAAATGTAATTGTTCGATGGAGCGTGCCCGGACGCTGATCGCCGCACTCGGTCCGGCGGAAGTTGGATCGATGCTCGAGGAAGATAACGGAGCCGTGATGTCATGCGGCTTTTGCAGCGAGGTCTATCAACTAGACGAAGACGATCTGAAGAAAATTCTAACGACCGAAGGATAATTTACGCTTCGTGCAGATCGCGGTAGAGACCGTGAAAGTAAACAAGCGGATTGCCGTCCCGGATAGAAACGTCCTCGTCCTCTCCGACGAATATGGTGTGATCGCCGCCGTCGTAGGCATTACGAAGACGACACTGCAGAGTTACGAGTGCGGCAGCGAGTAGCGGGATTCCACCAAACCCGGTTCTCAGATCGACGCCGTCAAACTTATCCATCGACGGAAGCGAGAATCGTTCCGAGAGATCGTCCTGCCCGGTTCCGAGTATGTTCACCGCGAAAGTTTTCGTTTCATTTACCGCGTCATGACTTCCGGTAGTTTTTTCGATGCAGACGAGAACGAGTGGCGGATCGAGCGAAACGGAACAGAACGCCGAGACGGTGATCCCGTGAAATTCGCCGGCACGGCCTCGTGAAGTGACGACCGTGATCCCGCTTGGAAATCTCGACAGTGCGGCTCGGAAGTCGTCGGGTGTGACCGGCATATGAATAAAGAATCTAGCGTTTAGGCTGCTATTGCGCAACTCTCGTTTGGTTAGTCGTTTATTGTTCGTGGTTCGTTGTTCTTGGCGAATGGCGGATGCGACTGGAACGCAGGCGTCCCCGCCTGCAACGCCGTGGCTTCCGCGGCGTCAAACCTTTCGGCTCTCGAATCGCTACGCGCTTTTTCGTGCTTCGCACTCATGCAGGCGGGGACGCCTGCGTTCCAGTCGCATCCGCCATTCGCCACGACGACGAACAACGCTGCTTTGAAATCGCCAGCCGATACTCGATAATTCTTCCAACAATGGCCGAGCTAAATGATTTTTTTGCGGAAGTGACGGGGCTGATCGATCGCGAACTCGACTTGCTGATCCCCGCCGACGGCGGTCGTCCGACTAGCCTCCGCGATGCGATCCGCTGGAGTCTGTTCGGCGGAGGTAAGCATTTCCGTCCGGCTCTCCTGATCGCAGTCGGTCGCGCGTTCGGCGCCGGTGATCGGAAGTTAAAAAGAACCGCTGCCGCCGTAGAGATGATTCACACATACTCGCTAATCCACGACGACTTGCCGTCTATGGACGACGACGATCTGCGACGCGGACGAGAAACGTGTCACAAGAAATTCGGTGAGTCGACTGCGATCCTCGCGGGCGACGCGCTTCAGGCGATGTCCTTTCAAGTCATCGCCGGCGATACGAGTCTTTCGCTCGAGATCAGGATCGAGCTCATCTCCAAGCTAGCTCAGGCTGCCGCGAAAATGGTGGACGGCCAGCAACTCGATCTCGAAGCCGAAGGGCGTGAAACCTCGCTCGAAGACATCGAGCAGATCCATCGCAACAAGACCGGAGCGCTGATCGGATTTGCTGCTGAGGCCGGAGCGATCATCGGCGGAGCTAGTGAAAACGACATCGAAGCGATAGCAAAATTTGGAGAACGACTAGGATTGCTATTCCAGATCACGGACGATCTGCTGGATATCACGCGAACGACCGAGCAGCTCGGCAAGACCGCCGGCAAGGATGTCGCCGCCGATAAGTCTACGTATCCGGCGCTTTGTGGGATCGAACAGACACGTGTTTTTGCATCTCAAACGCATCGCGACGCGCTCGATGCGATCGAGCCGTTCGGTGAGCGCTCGCTCATGCTCCGCCGGATCGCCGAGTTTATCGTCAGCCGAAATACGTGACCTACGGATCGTTTCAGTTGCCGGAACTGAAACCTCGAACTACTATTAGTGCGTAATCTAAAAAGTCCCATCGTCTAATACCCCATTCGAAGGAGCCCGTGTTGTGATAAGAATATTGCTTGCCATTTCCGTCATCATTTCTGCCAGCTTGATCGCTGTCGCACAAGAATCCATGAAGCCACCCGTAGCGAAAAAAGAACCAAAAGTTTTGAAGATCCACGGTTACACGATAACCGACAACTATGCCTGGCTCCGCGATCGTGAGACGCCGAAAAAACCGGAGATCGTAAAGTACCTCGAAGAAGAAAATGCTTACACCGAGGCTCACATGGGCAAGCAGAAAGAGTTTGTCGACACGCTCTACAAAGAGATGCTTGGCCGAATAAAGCAGACCGATCTGAGCGTCCCGTACAAGCTCGGCGATCATTGGTATCTCACGAAGACGGAAGAAGGGAAACAATATCCGACGTATCTTCGGAGCAAATCGAAGGACGGGGCGAATGCGGAAATTCTGCTCGATCAAAACGAGATGGCGAAGGGCCTGAAATTTCTTTCGATCGGCTCGTTCGAACCGAGTGATGACGGAAACTTGTTAATTTTCTCAACCGATTCGACCGGATACCGGCAGTACACGATGCAGATCAAGGACCTGCGAACAGGGAAGCTGCTGCCCGAAAAGATCGAGCGTGTTACATCGCAGGAATGGTCGAATGACGGCAAGTACATTTTCTATGTTCAGGAGGACGCGGTCTCAAAGCGATCGGACAAATTGTTTCGACACACTGTCGGCAGCACCGAGCCGGATCAACTGATCTTTCATGAAAAGGATGTGCTGTTCGGACTCGGGATCGGACGATCGCGCGACAGGAAGATGTTGTTCATGTCGTCGTATGCGAAGACGATGCGCGAGTCGTCGTACCTTGCGGCCGACAATCCGCTTGGTGAATTCAAACTCATTTCGCCGCGACGCGAGGGTCATGAATATTCGGCTGACTTCGACAACGGTGAGTTTTACATCACGACCAATAAGGATGCCGAGAACTTCCGTGTCATGCGGGCGGCGGCGAACGATCCGAGCGAAAAGAATTGGAGCGAGTTCATTCCGCACAACCCGGCGATAAAGATCGAGGACATAAACTTCTTTAAAGACTACGCCGTCGTTTCCGAGCTTGAGAACGGACTAGAATATATCCGCGTGATGGACCGCAAGACGCGGCGTGCACATTCTCGGATCGAGACTCCGGAAAGCGTTTATACGATGAGCCTCGCGCAAAATCCGGAATATGACGCACCGGTCATCCGCTACAACTACGCATCCATGATCACGCCGAATTCGACATACGAGTTCGATTTCAAAACGCGCAAGAGCGACTTGATCAAGCAGCAGGAGATCCCGAGCGGATACGATAAATCGCAGTACGAAACGACGCGGGTTTGGGCGACGGCGCGTGACGGCGTGAAGGTACCGGTCTCGATCGTTATGAAGAAAGGAACCAAGCTCGACGGCAAATCGCCGATGCTTCTCTACGCGTACGGCTCGTACGGAGCATCGATGACGCCGAGCTTTTCGACTGCGCGGTTGAGTCTTGTCGATCGAGGAATGATCTATGCGATCGCGCACATCCGCGGCGGCGGCGAGCTTGGCGAGAAGTGGCGTATGGAAGGACGGATGTTCAAGAAGCTGAACACGTTTCACGATTTTATCGATTCGGCGAAATGGCTTGTCACGAATAAGTACACGTCCAGCGATCGGCTCGTTGTTCAAGGCGGCTCGGCTGGCGGATTGTTGATGGGCGCGGTTGCGAACATGTCGCCGGACACGTTTCATGCGGTGATCGCGCAGGTCCCGTTCGTGGATGTCATGAATACGATGCTCGACGAAACGCTCCCGCTTACGACCGACGAATGGATCGAGTGGGGAAATCCGAACGAGAAAGCCGCGTGGGACTACATGGTGCAATACTCGCCGTACGACAACGTGAAGGCGCAGAATTATCCGAACATGCTCATCGAGATCTCGTTGAACGATAGTCAGGTCCCGTATTGGGAAGGTGCGAAATTAGCAGCGAAGATCCGCGAGATGAAAAGCGACGACAACATCATCCTTCTAAAAACCAACATGGGAGCCGGTCACGGCGGTTCGTCCGGAAGATACGATCGATTGAAGGAAATCGCGTTCGATTATGCGTACGCGTTGAGTCAGGTTGGGATTGCGAAGTAGAGTGCGATAAATTTTTCTGTCTTGGCGAGACCGTCTGAAAGGGCGGTCTCTTTTTTATCAACCCGCCTTCTTATGAATTGCCGCCGGCTTCAGCCGGAGGTTGGTGCCCTCTAGCGGGCTTTAGCCGAATTCTAAAAAAAGAAATTCCGAATCGCTTTAGCCAAAGTCCCTTTTCGGCAAAGCCTTTTTGTTTTGACCGCGAACCTCCGCCTCAAGGCAGAGGCGATTCATAGGAAGCCGGAGGTAATTCGAGAGAAAATATTCAGTCATTTTGCCAGCCAGACCGGTCAATCTGACAGGCAGATGACCGCATGACTGTGGCGGGTAATTGTGACCGTCGTCACATTCCATCGATTTTTACAGGCTTCTTTTTCCTACCTCAAAACGGCACAGTCCTTGCCAAAAGGCTGCGGTCTCCCACTGTATTTTCTCTTCGTTTCGGGACCTAGAGGTTGTAACACTTGTTATGAGAAAAGCATTCATCAGCTCGCTCGTCGTCAGTATCGTGGTCTTCTCGTTGCCGATCGTTCCGATCGCACAGATGAGTCGTCCGGTTTCGCTTAGAGGCGCCGGACCGGTCAGGACTTCCGTGTTCTTACGCGACCTGTCCGGATCAAGCGTTACCGAGAATTCCGATCTCTATTCGACTGAAGCCAAGAAGGTCGCGACCGTCGTAACGAAGGCTGCCATGAAGAGCCCGATCGTTATCGATCAGACCGGAAATGATCGTGAAATAATGATGGCCGCCGTCGCCGCAAAGATCAGTTCGATCGCTCCCGAAAAGCGAGTTCTGTCGATCGACTGGACCGGCTTGTTCGAACAGGCGCGAAGTGAGAAGGAAGTCGATGCCGCAGTTTCTGAAATTTTGCTGCAGGCCGAAGCGTCGAAGGGCAGTGACATCTTATACATCGACGACGTCGCAATATTTTCGATCGATCGCCCGTTACTCGGAAAGCGAATCGCACAGCAGTTCTATGAAGCGATCGTAGACGGCCGAGTCCGGATCCTCGCCGGAACCAACTCGGAGTACTTCGCGGATCGACTTTCCACGGATCCGAAACTAAAGTCCCGTCTCACGCGCATAGACATCGACGACGAAGATCCATTCGTCGGCGACAAACTTTCTCCGGATCTTCGAGCTCTTGTCGGTGCAGCCGACGCCCACAAAAAAGTCAGAGTCATATTGCAGTCAGAAGATATTAATAACGCCGCGCTCCGTCGCGTGCTCGAGGCGAATAGTGTTCAGATCGAAAGCCGGGCCGAAAATCTCGACATGCTCGTTGTTAGCGTCCTGCCGCGAGTTGCGGAAGAGATCGCGTCGGTCGCAGGAGTGAAGCATCTTTCGTTGGACCGCGAGCTCAATAATCTCGGACACATCGAGAAGACGACCGGAGCCGCGCTCGCGAGAACCGTGGCGCAGGGACTAAATGTCAGCCTGCTTGGAATGGGAATACTGAACACGAGTGTTGAGCTGGATGGCGCCGGCATCGGCATTGCGATCGTCGACTCGAGCATTCGCGAGAACCACCGATCGTTCGTAAATTCGTCGGGAGCACGAAGAGTTGTGCAGCGAGCAAACTTTACGTCGGACGATCATATCGATGTCGATGAGTTTGGCCACGGAACACACGTCGCTTCGCTCGCCGCCGGAAGCAGCGGAGCCAATTTGAATCTCGGTGACGGAAGTTATATCAGCCAGTACGAAGGCGTGGCGTCAGGAGCGAAGATCATCAATGTCCGAGTGCTCGATGATAACGGGATCGGAAGTTCCGCGAGGCTGATCAGCGCATTGAATTGGATTCTTGCTAATCGCGCGACGAACAACATTCGCGTAGTCAATCTGAGCCTTGGTGCCCCGGCCGTCGAAACGTGGCGCAACGATCCGCTCTGCCGGGCCGTCCGACAATTGACTGCGGTCGGCATCGTCGTGGTTGCCGCTGCCGGCAATAACGGAAAGACAGCATCGGGACAAAAGATCTACGGAGCTATTCACTCTCCGGGAAATGATCCGACCGTGATCACCGTCGGAGCTGCAAACACATTCGGAACCGATGCAAGAAACGATGACGGCGTTACGACGTTCAGCTCACGCGGCCCGACCCGCTCGTATTGGACCGACGCGAACGGAGCCAAGCATTTCGATCACTTGATCAAACCCGACCTCGTGGCTCCGGGTAACTGGATCATTGGTGCAGAATCCCCGAGTAACCAGATCGCCACTGAGAACCAGGAGCTGGAAGTAGACAATAATGCCGACAACACTCGAAAGATGATGTACATGAGCGGTACGTCAATGGCGACTCCGATCGTCAGTGGTGCGGCCGCACTTCTTCTTCAAGCAAATCCGAAGCTGACTTCGAACATGGTCAAGATGATCCTTCAGTACACGGCCCAGCCTCTTGCGGGATTCAACACGCTCGAGCAGGGCGCCGGTGAACTTAATATCGAAGGTGCAGCCCGACTGGCGTTCATGATCCGTCAAAATCTTCCCACACCGACACCGCAGGGAACGTCGATGCTGACGAGCTCGACCCTGCCGGTGCACTCATCGACGATCAGCGGTACGAAATTCCAATGGGCTGGCGGCATTCTGCCGAGTTACGGCGCGGTGACGGGAACCTCGCTTATCACGAAATACCAGAAGGTCTACGATAACGGCCAGTTCTTCCCGGATGCGCTGACCGTGACACAGACCGGCACGATCGCGGCGAACGGCTTATTGATCAGTGACGGATTGCTCATCAGTGACGGATTGCTGATCAGCGATGGAACGATCCTCAACAGCAACGCGTCGCCAAACGGATATCAGACGATGACGTGGGGCGATCCGATCGGAGCGTCCGGACTGCTGATATCGGACAATTTCTCAATGGCGGACAATTCTGCGATCGCCGATGGGCTGCTCATCAGCGACGGTCTGTTGATCAGTGACGGGCTTTTGATCAGTGACGGTACCACCTCCATGACGAACCGCATCTTTGCTCGCGGCGACGCGACGGTAAGGATGCACTGATCGAATCTAAATTTCGAGCTTTCGGAAGATCGATAGGTTCTCCCGGCCTATCGATCTTTTCTCGCCGAGGCGGCCGAATTATTTTCTGGAAAAACCAGGTCCGTTAGGTATATATTAGAAGGGCGGAATTCCTTTTCCGCTACGCACGCCCCCGCGTAATCCAGAAAGATCCTTTCCTCCTATCACAATGCGATCCCAAAAGTACCTTGAGAATACCTATCTTGCGCTTCTCGTGCCCGTTGCGGCCGGTGCGCTCGGATGGGCGGTCTGGCACTTTCCAAAGGAGCGAATTGACTGGCGTCTCGCGGGGCTGACGATCATCACAGTCTTTTTTAGCTCGTTCCTTCGAATTCAATTACCACGTACAAAGATCCACGTCACGGCCTCGGATGCGGCGATCATCCTTTCGCTCTTATGGTACGGCGGCGAGACCGCGATCATTCTGTCGTTCCTCGAGACCTTTGCCACGACGATCAGTTTCCGGCGTGCCGGCGGCACAATTCGCTATAAGACAATTTTTGTGAATGTCGTCGTCGCAGTCGTCGCAGTATTTGTGACGACCCTGATAGTACAACTGACTTACGGGTCGGCTCCTCAAGTCATCGAGAACGGTGACGTGACGGAATTCATTGCGCTGCTCGCGATAATGGGGTTCTCATTATTTCTCCTAAACTCTGCATTGGTCTCGATGTTCTTCGCAGCGAAGAGCGACAAAACGGTTTGGAGCGTATGGACTGAATATTGTTTGAACGCGCTGGTCATGTATCTAAGCAGCGCGGGCCTCGCGGGATTTACGGCAAAGGCGATCCAGGACATCAACATTTTTCTTTTCTTTGCAGTCTGCGTTTTCTTCGCCACGGTCTACATAACCTATCGGCGTTACATCAACGACATTAAGGACACTTCCGCCATGGCGGAACAATCCGAACGCGACCGGGCTGAGCAGGCAGAACGTCACGTCAAGGAACTGAAGCATTACGTCGAGCAACTTGAGAAGAGCAGTTTCGATCTCAAGCAGAGCCGTGCCCGTTTCCGCCACGCCGCCTATCACGACGCTCTGACGGGACTTCCAAACCGGAATTTTTTTATCGATACGCTCCGGCAGCTGATCGAGCAAAAAATGAGACAGCCGCTCGTTACGTACGCGGTGTTGTTCCTCGATCTCAACGGCTTCAGAAAGATCAACGACAGTCTCGGGCATTCGGTCGGGGATCAACTTGTGAAACAGGTTGCGGGCCGGTTGTCGAACATCGCACTCAAGGACAGTGTCGTCGGCAGGTTCAGCGGCGACGAATTCGCCATCATCCTGATGGGCAATGCCGACGAGGCAGGTGCAATCGAATTTGCCGAATCGGTTTCGAAAGCCATCGCTCAGCCGTATGTTTTGGCTTCGAAGCAAGTGTTCACGAGCGTGAGCATCGGGATCGCGTTTGGAAATCTAAATTACGATGTGCCGGAAGAGATCCTGCGGGACGCCGACATCGCGATGTACCACGCCAAGGATCACGGGAAGGACTTCGTCGTCTTCGACGAGAAGATGCACACCCGAGCCGTTTCACTGCTTCAGATCGAAACGGATCTCAGATACGCAGTCGAACGAAACGAATTCGAGCTGCACTATCAACCGATCGTCGATCTCGAGAAACTGCAGCTTCGCGGGTTTGAAGCGCTCGTGCGCTGGAATCATCCGACGCTGGGACGAATCGGTCCGGACCGTTTTATTCCGATCTGTGAATCGACGGGATTGATAATTCCGATGACGGTTCAACTCCTCGAGACCGCGTGCCGACAGACAGTCGAGTGGCAGACGAAATATGGAGAGTCTTCGCCGAGCTTTGTCAGTGTGAATATCTCGGGTGTGCATTTCGCACATCCGGCTCTCGTCGATCAGATAAAAGACGTTATCGAAAAGACGAAGATCAGCGCGCGGAGTCTGAAGCTGGAGATCACGGAAACCGCGATCATGGAGAACGGCGAAAATGCCGTTGCTATGCTGCGGGAGATCAAGGACCTCGGCGTGCAATTGAGCATCGATGACTTCGGCACGGGTTACTCAAGTCTCGGATACCTCCAGCAGTTCCCGATCGATACTGTGAAGATCGACAGAGTCTTTGTCAGGTCGATGGAGGACGGACGCCAAAACGGCGAGATCGTCCGTGCAGTTTTGGCTCTCGCAGATTCGCTGAATCTCGAGGTCGTCGCTGAAGGGATCGAGAGCATCCATCAATTCCACCAGCTTCGCATCTTGTCATGTCATTACGGTCAGGGATTTCTTTTTTCGGCAGGCGTGCCGGCGATCGAGGCCGAAGTGCTGTTGGCAGACTCCGGCCGCTGGCAGAGGCTTTTGGCCGGCGGCGATTTCGTCATCGTCAATCCCGATTACGACCAGCAGGAATATCAAGTCCACTAATTCTTATCCGGCAAAGACTGCAGGTTTAGAGTTGAGCGGAAACTCGGCCGAGTACCGGTGAGCGAGATTGAAAAGTTTTCCTTCCGACCAGAAATTTCCAAGCAGTTGCACACCGATCGGCAGACCTTCGCTCGAAAGTCCGGAGGGAACGCTGATCCCCGGTATCCCCGCGAGATTCGCTGAGACGGTGTAGACGTCGTTTAAATACATTGCGAGCGGATCGTCGGACTTTGCACCGAGCTTGAACGCGACAGACGGCGAAGTCGGTGTGAGTATCGCCTCGCACGACGTAAACACTTTCTGATAATCCCGTTTTACGAGTGCCCGCACCTTTTGTGCTTTTGAATAATATGCGTCGTAGTAGCCGCTCGAAAGAACGTAAGTTCCGAGCATGATGCGACGCTTCACTTCTTGGCCGAATCCCAATTCTCTGGTTCGGGCGTACATCTCACGTAGAGCGGTAGATTCCTCAGTGCGAAAGCCGTAGCGAACTCCGTCATAGCGGGCGAGATTCGATGACGCTTCAGCGGTCGCGATGATGTAATAAACAGCGATCCCGTAGTTTGCATACGGGAGTTCGATATCGATGATGTTCGCACCGAGCGAGCGGAAATTCTCGATCGCGTTCTCGACCGAATCGCGGACCTCATCATCGAGTCCTTCGCCAAAAAGCGCACGCGGAACCCCGATAGTTTTTCCGGCGATGTCGCTGTCTAGTTCGGCCGAATAATCAGGCACCGGGACATCGGCGGATGTCGAATCCATTTCATCGCGGCCGGCGATCACGCCAAGCACATCTGCGACATCCTTTACCGTCTGACCGAAGATCCCGATATTGTCGAGGGACGAAGCAAATGCGACGAGGCCGTAGCGCGAGATCCTTCCGTACGTCGGTTTGAAGCCGACGATCCCACACAGCGACGCCGGTTGACGAACCGAGCCGCCGGTCTCCGATCCGAGAGCTGCTCGAACAACTCCTGATGCGACAGCAACCGCGGATCCGCCGGAGCTTCCACCGGGAACGCGAGTCGTGTCCCAAGGATTTTTCGCCGGACCGAACGCGGAAGTTTCATTCGATGAGCCCATTGCGAACTCGTCCATGTTTGTCTTTCCGACAACGATCGCACCGGCTTCGTTCAAGCGCCTGATCGCGGTCGCGTCGTACTGAGCTTTGTAGTTGTGCAAGATCCGCGATCCGCATGTCGTCTGCAAACCCTTCGTGCAGATGTTGTCTTTGACGGCGATCGCGAGACCGCCGAGACGCGAGTCATCCTTTATTTCTCCGACACGAGCTTCGGCGTGACCGCGCTCGATAGATAGAAAAGAATTAAGTTCGGGGTTCAGGCGCTCGGCGTTGTCGAGCGTTTTAGAAATTGATTTTTGCAAGCTCATTTGAGTAACAAGTAAAACGGTTTTCTTCAGTGGATAGCGGAAAGTGAGAAGTGGATAGTTAAAGCTCGCTCCGAAGCGATCCCTGAAGAATCAATCAACCGCGTCGATCAGCCACTTATCGTTTTCCTTTTTCATTGCGATCGAAATGTGCCTTTGCTCAGATCGCGTGTCGTCTTTCCAGAACAGAAGCACGTCGAAGTTCACGCTCTGCCCGGGCGTAATTATTTTGCATTCGCCGACACGAAACGCTTTCGGAAGGTCACTCGTTGCGGTGAAATAATCGAGCTCCTTCGTCGGTACGGCTAGCAGGTAATCTTTTAACCGACCGGTCAGATATTTTTCTCTCAGTCGAATATTGTCCGCCGACGGATGCATGTCATTTCCGAAATGGAACGAATAAAATTCGCGGACGACATCTCGTGCTTCGCGGCAGTCAGGCTCTTCGAGATTCGGAACGCTGCATGAAAGCAATAAGCAGGTGGCAATAAGCAGTAAGCAAAAGAGCCGTCCGCACGCACTGACCACCGACCATCGGTCACCGACAACTTCCTTCATAAAACTTTCGGAACCTGAAAATGTCCGGCAACGGGTGACGGCGCCTGCGAGAGTGCTTCGTCCTGAGTAAGCGAAGGCCGCACGACATCTTCGCGCGTGGTTACGGTCGCTTCGCCCTCGTCAGTGAGCCCGCCGAGCATCGGCTCAATGTCTCCGATGTCTAGCTCGTTGAGCTGCTCGACATACTTCACGATCTCCGCCATCTGCGGCGTGTACAACGCGACTTCCTCATCGCTGATCTCAAGATGCGCCAGTGTGGCGACTTTTCGAACGTCCATAATTTCCTAAGGCTCCGTTATTCACGAGGTCGACGGACGGGACCGCAGGCATCCCTGCCTGCAACGCCGTGGCTTCCGCGGCGTCAAACCTCTCGACTCTCGAACCATGGGAGTAGACTTTCGTGCTTCGCACTCATGCAGGCAAGGATGCCTGCGGTCCAGTCGCATCCGCCGCTTCGCCTGACCGGTGATTAGCTCCCATTCATCCGGCCGATCTTTGCTTCCTTCTCACTAAACAACTTCCTGCAGCGAGCAAAAACTGGCGTCTCAATTCTTCATCCTCGATCGCCGCCGCTGCCTGCGTTAGGTCGTCGGAGATCTCATTCTGTGCTGCCGCTCTGAACGCGTCGTCCGGCAGAAGCGAACCGGTCCGACTTTTCAAAACTGTTTGCTCATCGATCTGCAATTCGATAAACGTTACCAGCGGCGAGCCGAGCGCGGCATTCAACTTGAAAAGCATCTGCCCGCATTGATCCTTCAAATTTCGCTGCCAGTTCAAGTTCGAAACCGCGATCCGGAGAGTTTTGTTTTCAAGTCCGAGCGGTACCGCGTGAGCCGTCAGAGATTCGCCGGCGATCCGTCGCCAGGCTGCAAAAACTACGGCTTCTCGCACAACTTCGACGCCTTCCATGTCGCCCAAAATGCCGGGCAGGGTGCGAAAGATATCGAGCATGGGTATTATCTTAAACGAGAAAACGAGTATTTACTAAATCGCATCTTTTCAATGATCACACTACCAAAATTGATCCTCGCATCGGGCAGTCCGCGCCGGTCGGAAATAATGAATTCGGTCGGATGGAAGTTCACGAAGGACGTTCCTGACATCGATGAAAGCGAGCTCGAAGACGAAGATCCGGCGACTTACGTGCAGCGCTTGGCGAAAGAGAAAGCGGAGGCCGTTGCCGCATCGCATCCCGGCGAGATCATCCTCGCCGCGGATACGACCGTTGTGATAAACGATCAGATAATCGGCAAGCCGATCGATCTCGACGACGCGCGGCGAATGATCCGAATGCTCTCGGGAAACTGGCACGAGGTGCTTACAGGTATCGCGGTAATGAAAGATACTAAAGTGGATGTCGGGTTGCAGCGAACGCGTGTGAAATTCGTTGCGATGAATGATGCGGAGATCGAGTTTCTTGTCGGGAAGGGCGATCCGCTCGATAAGGCCGGAGCTTACGCCGTTCAAGCTCAGGCCGCACTCTTCATCGAGGGAATCGAAGGCGATTACTGGAACGTCGTCGGGCTCCCGATCGGTTTGGTCTATCAAATGGTGATGAAGTCGGAAGCGTCATGATACGCAGTCGTTGACAAAATGATCCCACCGCCCACCTCAGTATTTTATTTCCGAGCGCGCGGGTTCGACTGTTGTAGAAGTTGCCGGCAGTCATTCGGTATACGTCTCCCAACCGACGGTCGTGTCTGCGTTGATTCAGGAAGCAGCGAAGGGTGCGAAGTCAGTGGCCTTGGGTTCGTAAGCTCCTAAGTTATGTGGTGATTTGAGGCTGCGGAGTGTCGCGACCTTTTTCGTTGTGTTCTAGATCACTTTGAACCCAAAGGTCCGTAATTGAGAATTGTTCTTTAGCGGCTCAATCACAAGGACTGAGCCAGGTTTAATAGTTGTGCCAATAGGATTTTCGTACTAATATCGTCAAAAAAAATTACTGCGCCGCTCCCACATCTGCAAACTTTCGCGTACATACATGAATGTGTGGTCACAGTAGGACAAGGCGCCATGTTCTCTATGATTGATCTACTGAAGGACATCCTTACCTACTTCGGCGTTCCGCAATCCATCGTCGTTCTGCTTTTCGTGGCGATTCTATTCGTCGGGACGATTGCATTCCTCATCAAAGCCTATAAGTGGTTTGTGATTAAGAGGAGGCAATCAGTACTAAATGCGAACTTAAGTCCGTACATTTCGAAGTCGGACGTCGACAAGGCCACGAGGTTCTACATTCCAACCAAGTATCAAAACGTATCGCCGTCGGCAGATGATGAACCGGGAAAGAGTCATATAGCATCGGCGAAAGCGAAGTTACTACCTCTTTTTTTGAACGAAGTTTTCAAGGATAAGGCCGACACAAGTAAATACTATTTGATCTTGGCTGACTCAGGGATGGGAAAGACGACCTTTCTGATCAACCTTTTCATGCGACACACGGTTAGACGCCTTTGGAATTTGCTCCATGACTTTCCCAGTCCTGGTGTGCGGCTCTTTCCTCTTGGAGCTCCCGACATCTGGGAGGCGATCGACCAGATCGAGAACAAGCAGGAAACAATCTTACTTCTAGACGCTTTTGATGAAGACGTTAACGCGGTTGAAGACCACGAAGGGAGGATGGCTGAAATTCTTGAACGTACTCAAAAATTCAAGAAGATTGTCGTTACCTGTAGAACACAGTTCTTTCCATCGGACAAAGAAATTCCCGATGATACGGGGTATGTCTCATTCGGTGGCGACCAAATCTCCTACAAATTCCAACGCGTTTATCTGTCGGTTTTTGATGAAAGCGATATCAAGAAGTACCTGCGGAAACGGTTTGCATTTTTTCAAATACGGAAGCGAGCCCGAGCACTTGAAGTGGTTAGAAAGAGCCCTAACTTGGTCATGAGGCCAATGCTTTTGAGCTATATCAATGATCTTGTGCAGAGCAATCGTACATTTGAGTTCTCATACGAAATTTACGAAGTACTGGTGGATAGGTGGATAGATCGGGAATCGCGGAAAAAGGCCGTCCGCGACAAGTACGGCGATGAGAAGTATAAGGGAATGCTTCGCCGTTTCTCCCAGTCCCTGGCTGTTAATCTTTACCTCAAGCGAGAAGAGAGGGGTGGATATTTTGTTCGGCGAGATGAGCTCATTCAGAATCCGACTGAGCTGAAGAACATCGCAGATATGGAGGGGCCGGGGATGGCCGAAGCCGAAATTCGAAGCAAGTCTCTCTTAAACCGAGACGCAGAAGGCCGTTATAAGTTCTCCCATAAGTCAATAATGGAGTACTTTCTGGCGTGCGAGCTAATGGAAAACCACCGACTGTTGCGAACTTTCGAATTCGATGGCATGAGTGCCACCGAAGCCTTCATAAGCGAAAAACTTGAACCTTTGCGGAACCTCGGCGGCCACCTTGTTGATCTTGACTGGGTACGATTTCCTTTTCACGCACTCGAAGTGCCAGATCTCAGAGGGGTCGTAGAAATCACGATTCACCGACTCGAAAATTTTGACATCGAAAAGTTAGGTGTCTTTACTAATGCTGAGAGAATCACAATTTACGATGTGGAAAAACTCAACGCACTTTATTTTTTGGATATGGCGTTTTCAGAGGTTTCGTCCAAATCGCGGGATGATTTACGAGAGAGGAAGAACTCGCAGAGGCAACTTTTGAAGCAATTTGAACGACGAGATTTGCATGAGCTAGCGGCGCGCCTTAACGCAGTGCGGAAACGAGGAGCGGCAAAAATTTCGGGGGTTGAAGAAGCCGAGGTCATCCCCAAATTCATGAAGAGATTTGGAATAACCACCGGATTTTGGCGGCGGAAAATTGAAGCTGGAGCTATGACCGACGATTTTTTTCGCGATGCGGAGCAGATCGAAGTCTTTCTAAAGAAAATGCGGCGACTCCGAAATACACTTCCGAAATGTACTTTTCACTATTAATGCATCCATAGGTGGCTGAGTTGAATTTAGAGACCATTATCGATATCGGTTGAAATAATCGACTGCCGATCCGTTATCTCCTGACCCCTTTTGAACTGAAAACTATTTCTTTTAAGCTGACCGGTAACCAAATTCTGATCACGGTGGCGGCACCGGCATTGGGAAGGCTATCGCAAATCGGTTTGTCGAACTACGCGATAAAACGAGCACTCTGAACTAAACACATATGCACGCACTAATCTTCGACTTGGATGGAACGTTGATCGACACCGTTTACGCACACGTGTTCTCTTGGCAGCGGGCGTTTGAAGAGGCGGGGATGGCCATCGACGGATGGCGGATCCATCGGCGGATCGGGATGAGCGGGGGGTTGTTCGCACGTGCCGTCGCACGCGAGATCGGACGCAAACTGACGGACGAGGAATCGCAGTCGCTGCAGCATCGTCACGGCGAGATCTTTATGGAAATATCTCCGCAGAGAAGGCCGCTGACCGGCGCGGTCGAACTGCTAAAATTTTTGAAAGAGAACAATGTGATGTACGGCATCGCAACCTCCGGTCGTCGCCCCGAGATCGACAAATCGCTCGAGGCATTGGGTGTCGGTGATGATGTCGTCGTCGTCGATCGCGGCATCGTCGTCCGGGCGAAACCTGCACCCGATCTTTTTCTCGCATGTCAGCAGCGACTCGGTGTTTCGCCACTCGAATGCTACGTCGTCGGCGACGCGGTCTGGGACATCCTCGCCGCGCGTCGCGCCGGAATGCTGAGCGTCGGCCTACTCAGCGGCGGTTACGGCGAAGATGAACTGACGAGCGCCGGTGCATATCGCGTCTATCGCGATCCTTCGGAACTTTTGACCGCACTCGATGAGTTGGGCGTGTTGGACTGAACGATTTCCGCTGAGCCGCCTGGTGTGCGGAAAAGCTGTGCTTTTGCATCGGGTTTTCCTGGGAGGTTCCGCCTCCCAGCTCGGCGGCGGAGCCGCGGGAATCTTTTTGGGCTGGCCGGAAAAGCATAGCTTTTCCGCACACCGAGGGGCGAAGCCCAAAGAGAAAAGCCAAATTTCAAATTTGAAATTTCAAATTTGAAATTGGAAAGCCCAAACCAAATCCCAAATCCCAAATCCCAAATCCCAAATCCCAAATCCAAACTACCTGTCAATTCGAACAGTTCCCCCGTCACAGACACACCCGTAGAATCCATGTACGCTGCCGATACTGTGACCAGGTTAGCCAGCTGTTTTATTGTGCTTTACCGTAATGTGGATCGATCCCTCCCAGGCTCCAGAAGCTGCAACAGAGCAAAAGAGTTCGACGCGCTCACTCGTTGGCAAACTTCGTCGCCTGCTTTCGCGATCGACTCATGAATTACCTGTCACAAAAGATGATCACGAAAGTAATCCAGAAATAGAAATAGAAAAGGAGAATGGAAATGGATATTAAACCGTCCGCGATGGCGATGCCGAGGGACACATCAACACTGAAACAGGGTAAGTATGGACCGATTTTTCCGAAGACCCCGGCGTGTTACGGCTTCTCGATCATAGCGAAGATCAAGCCGGGGACCGAGGACAACTTTTACGCGTACGCACGCGGTATAGAAACAGGTGTCGCGGCAACCCCCGATCTTCTGGACGTGCTCAAGCTGCATTACCTGCGCTGGAACCTTTTTGACATAGACGGTGTGACGTATTTCCAGTACATGGGAATCTTCGACACGGATTTCGACAAATACACTGACGACGCAGTAGCGATCTTTTCTTCTGCCGGTCTGGATACGGTCTTTGAAAACCTCGAAGGCTTTCCGGAGGATTGGAAAACGAATCCGGAAGCATTTGTACGGTTCGTTCGGGATCATCATCGACCGAGCTTTCTTGAATATGGTGAATACCCATTCGTCAGCGCCTCCGAGATCAAGAAGGCACTCAATATGAAAAATGCATTCACGGCGATGCTCGACCAACTGCAGTAAACGGAGACCCGAAGATGAAACCAGCAGCACGGACATATAATCAAGACCACATTGCCCGGCAGTACACGCCGGGCAAACGACGGTTGAGCATTTACTGGACATGGAGCTATCCATGGGAATCTCAGCGCGATCCGGCGGCGATGGAAAATCGTTTTTCGACGATGACCGAGGTACGAAATGTACTTTGGCCGGGATACGAAAAACCGGAGTGGCAATCTGACATGTTTCTCCAGGGCATCGCCGGAACGCTGGAACTTTTTCATCGTTCCGCCTTGAGCTTTCAGAAACTCGCCGGCGAAGCGACGGGGCATCCGGTTGCAGTTTTCCAACGAGTCGATCAGGCGGGATATTATCAGCCGATCGATGAACGGATCCTCGATGATACGGACACACTGCTGGTTTTCGGATTGGATCATTTGCTCGCGGAGCTCGAATCGGAGTCGGGGGAGATCGAAGCGATTAATAAGTGGCTGCAGCGTGAGGGCACATGTCTGCTCATCGCTCCGCATCATGATGTCGGTTTCACGGATGATCTCGAGCAGCGTCAAATGGAGTATCTCCATCACGGCGACAATCTCGTTCCGCGTCAGCAAAGATTTAGCACGTTCACGCGTTCGCTGATGAAAGAGCTGAATGTTCCGGTCGTCAACAAATGGGGATTGCGTCCGGCGGTCGTCCCGGGGACCCGAGACATTGCGCCGCTTAACACGTTTGGCGATCTCGATAAGCGCGGACTTCTAAAGGATGTTCCGACGCTGAATTTCCATCCGCATTTACCGCACTACGAAGTCGTGCCGAACGGCAGCGAGATTCATGTGCTCGCGAAACAACCGGTGGATCCGGATCGTCCGCATCCGTTCACGGCGGCAGGCAATACCGAAATGAACAGTCTTTTGTGGATGCCCCCGGCGGGTGATCGCGCGGGAGACATTCTGCTCGTCGACTCGACGCACTTCACGACGCTCTTCGGTGGTACCGAAAGCCTGGAAAATTTCTGGCGAAACCTCGCTATGGCGTAATGAAGAACAAACGTAAGGAAATTTCAAAAAGGGAGAAATAATGGCGACGACTGGCACCAGTAAGCTACCGGATGAGTTACAAACTCTGATCGACAACCACATCAACGGCTTCAACAGCCATGACAACGAATTGTTTCTAAGCGTTTTCGATGACACGGCGATCATCATTGACGGCATTGCGCCCTATCGTTGGTTGGGTCCAAATGGGCCGGCCAATTGGCTTGCCGACGTAGAAATATGGCGTGAGAATCTTGGCGTGACCTCCGAAAATCTGTCGTACGAAATGGGCTTTTGGAATGTCGAAGACTCGTCTGCATATGCCGTCGTGTCAGGGACGCTCACGGTCGGGATAAAGGGCCAGTCCGTCGTTCGCACAGGCACTCTTGCATACACCTTTGCAAACCACGATGGCGTTTGGAAAATTGGTGCTCAGGCATGGGGCCGGACATCGTAGCGGCTGTCGAAAACAGACCATGAGCGGGGGAAGCGAAGGTGCTTGAGCTTGACGACATCCAAAGCGGAGTTCTCCGACCACGACCGTCTCCATACGTCGCGACTTACATCGCGTTTCGAATCGACGATCCGAAAGCCGGGCGCGAATTGATGCAGCGAATCAGCCGCGTCGTGACGCCGGCTTCAAATCCGACGAGTCCGCTCGCCGACACTTGGGTCAGCGTCGCGCTGACCTACGAAGGTTACAAAGCGCTCGGCGTGCCTCAGAAAGCGCTCGACACTTTCTCATGGGAGTTTCGCCAGGGAATGAAGTCTCGCGCGGAAGATCTGGGAGACGTCGGTGCGAGCAGTCCTGAGAATTGGGAACAGCCGCTCGGGTCGAAAGATGTCCATGTGATCCTTGTCGCAGTTTCACCGACCGAAGAGCAACTCGAGAAAGCACTCGATCCTGCACGCGAGACGTATCGTCAAATGACCGGGATCGAAGCGATCTGGAGACAAAATTGTCACGCTCTGCCTTGCGACACCGAACCGTTCGGCTTCAAGGACGGCATCAGTCATCCGGCGATCGAAGGCAGCGGGATTCCCGGAACGAATCCGAGAGAAGAACCGCTCAAGGCCGGTGAGTTCGTAATTGGTTACCAGGACGAGATGGGTGGAACTCAAAAGACAGACCCGGAGATCCTCGGACGCAATGGAACATATGTCGTATTTCGGAAGCTCTATCAAAATGTCGCCGAGTTTCGAAAATATTTGAAGACTAATTCTGCAACTCCCGAAGATGAAGAGCTGATGGCGGCGAAGATGATGGGACGATGGCGCAGCGGAGCTCCGCTCGCATTGTGTCCCTTCCACGACAACAAGGAACTCGGAGCCGATCCGAAACTCAACAACGATTTCATGTTCAAGGACGACGATCAGGCAGGATACAAAACGCCCGCCGGATCGCACATTCGCCGATCGAATCCGCGCGATGCACAGATCGCCGGAGTCGCACGGATCCATCGAATGATCCGTCGCGGGACTGCATACGGTCCGGTCCTTCCCGATGGCGAGCTCGAAGACGACGGTCAGGACCGCGGTTTGATGTTCGCATTCGTCGGTGCACATATCGGGAGACAATTCGAGTTCGTTCAATCCGAATGGATCAACGACGGAATATTTTTTGGCGGAGACCAGGATAAGGATCCCGTGATCGGGTCTAATCACGACGGGGGAAACTTTACTTTGCCGCGTAAACCGGTTCGCAAAAGGCTCCAGGGGATCCCAAATTTCGTCGTCACGCGCGGCGGCGAATACGCCTTCATGCCGAGCATCAGCGCACTCAAATGGCTCGCCGAACTCGACTCATAAAATGACGCGAAACGGGAACATCAACAAGATCTGGTCTGCCGGATTTTGGCTTGTCGGATTCATGTTCATCGGGCTAGCGCACGTCGATGCCCAGGTGCGAGGCTTGTATCCGCTCGGGATCAGCGCGACGAACTCAGGCGTCACACCCGAACCCGGCTTTTCCTTCTCAACCTATCTCGCGATTTACACACGTAGCAAATTAAAAGGTCCGAACGGCGAAGTGACGGCGACGGGAAAGCAGTCGGTAGTGATGGACCTCAACACTCTGGCGTGGGTCAGCAAGAAAGAGTTTCTGGGCGGTGCGAAATTCTCGGCGATGGCGTCGATCCCGGTCGCAAATAATTCTTTGACGAATGATCTGACCGGACCGGTCAGCGGCGGATCCGGATTAGCCGATTCGTTCTACCAACCCTTCATCTTAGGCTGGAACAAAAAACGTTTCGCCGTTCGAACAACATACGGATTTCTCGCGCCGACGGGAAGTTACAAACTTGGTGCGAACAATAATGTGGGCTCGGGTTATTGGACTCACATCGTCTCGTCGGGCCAGACATTTTTTCTGACTAAGAACAAAGCGACGACCGTTTCTACTTTTCAGATGTACGAGTGGCACACGGAGCAGAAGGGAACGAAAATTCATCCCGGACAGACGATCAACCTTGATTACTCGGTGATGCAGGCGATCCCGATCCGCGAGAACATCCGTCTGCAGATCGGTCTCGTCGGGTACAACACGCGGCAGACGACGGACAAGACGGGTCCGACGATCACCCTCGAGCAGTCGAAGGCTCACTACGCGGCGAACGCGATCGGGTTCGCGACTAACCTGAACCTGCCTGAAAAGGTGAATGTTGGTTTTAAGTATTTTCAGGAGTTCGGAAATAGAAATACGTTTCAGGGTTATTCGGTACAGGCCGTGGCCGGGATCAGATTTTAAGATGAGCTCAACATCAGATACAAAGTTTGACGTGCTTGTCATCGGCGGTGGGCCGGCCGGAATGCTGGCGGCGCTTCGGGCGGGAGATCTTGGCGCGAAGACCGCACTCGTTACTCGAGACGAGTTCGGCGGGATGGCGGCGAACGACGGACCGGTCCCCGTGCGAACGCTTGCACATGCTGCGCGTTTGCTGCGCGATGCCGGTCAGCTCGATCGATACGGAATCGCGACGGGCGAGCCGAAGTTTAATTATTCGAGACTGCTCGAGCGTGTGCAGGAAGTCGTAAAGGATGTTCGAACGCACTCGACTTTTCGGAAGCAGATCGATTCGGTTGGTGTTGCGGTTCACGAGAACTGCGGTGTCGCGGGCTTCGCCGATTCGCATACGATAGAGACGGAGAGCGGACTGAGCCTGAGCGCGGACAAGATCATCATCTGCACCGGCGGTATGAACCGGCGACTGACGGTTCCCGGTTCCGAGCTCACCGCGACACACAGCGACGCGTGGGCGCTCACGTCGGTTCCGGAATCGATCATCGTCGTCGGCGGCGGAGCGACCGGAGCGCAGGTCGCATCGATATTCAACGCATTCGGTACGAAGATCCAACTTTTCCAAACCGGTCCGCGAATTCTGCCGACGGAAGATGAAGAGGTCTCAGCAGCGGTAGCGGACGCTTTTCGCGCATCGGGAATCACGGTTCGGGAAAATTTCGGAACGATCGAATCGTTTGAAAAAACAGAGACCGGAACGCGGATGTATTTCTCGAAAGACGGCAATTGGGAGAATGCTGAAGCGACGCTTGTCGTGACGGCGATCGGATGGATCGCGGATATTGATGGATTGCATCTCGGCAACGCCGGAGTCGAGACGAATGCACGGGGATATATTCAAGTCGATAATTTTCTCGCGACATCCGCACCGCATGTCTTCGCCGCCGGTGATGTCACGGGTCGGATGATGCTCGTTCCGCAAGCGATACAAGACGGTTTTGTTGCCGCGACCAACGCGTTCAAAGACACGCAGCTGACAACGTCGAAACAGGTCTCGCCCGTCGGAAGTTTTACCGATCCCGAATATGCTCAGGTTGGATTGACCGAGACAAAGGCGCGCGAGGCTCATGACATCGTCACGGCGATCATCACGTTCGATTCGACGGCGCGAACGATCATCGATGGACGGACGAACGGATTTTGTAAATTGATAGCCGATAAGGAAACGCGCAAGATCTTAGGATGTCATGTGGTCGGCGAGCGCGCGGTCGAGATCACGCAAGTCGCTGCCGTCGCGATGGCGGCGAACATGGGCGTCGATGAACTGTCTCAAGTACCTCTCTCTTTTCCAACCTACGCCGGTGTCCTCGGCCGAGT
Organism: Acidobacteriota bacterium; assembly: GCA_003223025.1. Classification (GTDB taxonomy): domain Bacteria; phylum Acidobacteriota; class Blastocatellia; order Pyrinomonadales; family Pyrinomonadaceae; genus OLB17. The sequence continues at coordinate 14,404 of QHXR01000023.1, read as the reverse complement.
CGCCGCGATGACGACCCGCCAGTTGAATCTCACGTCGCATTGGCCCGCCAGCGGAGTTGAAGGAACCTAGCGGATTTGGGATTTGGGATTTCGGATTTCGGATTTGGGATTTGGGATTTGAGATTTGAGATTTGAGATTTGAGATTTCGATTTGCCGTGGATCGTACGGTTTGCCCACCGATTCTTCGCGCTCTTCCCGCCGATGAGCGGAAAGGCTTCGCCTTTCCGTCGAGCATTCAAAAATCACTGAGGCTACGCCTCCCCTCGGAGGCGAAGCCTCTAATCATTTTAAAACGCTGCCGGAAAGGCGAAGCCTTACCGCTCATCGGCGGGCAAGCCCGAAGAAACTGAGCCTAAGCCTTTTGCCGCCCAACGAAATAGCGTTACTATGCCGTAACCCTTTCCCTCGCTCTTTGTAGCCCACTATGAAACGTTGCCCGGAATGCCGCCGCGACTTCTACGACGACAGTCTGATCTTCTGTCTTGATGACGGAACTCGGCTGCTCGACGGACCTCCGTCTGTGGATGGGCCGGCGACCGCTCTTCTTCATCTGACCCCATCTTCTGCGGAAGCGGAAACTCGCGCTCAGATCGATATTATAAATCCGACGGCCGTTCTATCCTCGCCCGATCTAACTTCAAAAAAAATCGATAAGCGACTTTTAGCCGCGCCGGTTATCGCCGTGCTTCTGATCGCCGGTTTCGCCGGCTATCGCTTCGTCGGCTCGGGTAATTCGAAGCAGATCGAGTCGATCGCCGTCATGCCTTTCGTAAACACGAGCGGCAATGCAGACATCGAATATCTGTCCGACGGAATGACCGAGACGTTGATCGGAAGTTTGTCGAAGCTTCCCGCGTTAAATGTAAAAGCCAGATCGATCGTGTTCCGGTACAAAGGTAAAGACATCGACCTGAAGACGATCGCAAAAGAGCTTGGCGTGCAGGCGATCCTGAACGGACACGTCGATCAGCGCGGCGATCGCTTGTCTCTTAGCCTGGAACTGATCGATCCGAATACTGAAAACGTTATCTGGACGGACCAGTACGATCGCAAGGCCTCGGACATCGTCTCGCTTCAAACTGAGATCGCGCGGGATGTGTCGAGCAAGCTGAGATTAAAATTGTCGGGTTCCGAAGAACAGGCGCTCAACAAAAAGTACACCGACGATCCCGAAGCTTACCGGCTCTACCTTCAAGCACGGTTCTATTTGAATAAGAGAGTCGGAAAAGAGTTCGAAAAGGCCGAGGGCTATTTGCGCCAGGCGATCGAGCGCGACCCGAATTTCGCACTCGCCTACGTCGGCCTATCAGAGTTTGTCGGACAGGACGATCGTCCCAAAGCAAAAGAAAATATCCTTCGCGCTATCGCCCTCGACCCGCAGCTTCCCGAAGCACACGGAGCCCTCGCTTTTCAATTAACCCTGGATCGCGACTGGGCTGCCGCGGAGCGAGAGATGAATCGTGCGCTCGAGCTCGACCCGAACAATGTGCGGACTCATCAATGGAGCGGCACTCTTGCGCTGATGACCGGACGATACGATCAGTGTCGTCAGGAATTCGATCGGGCGATCGCGATCGATCCGACGCTACCCGATCTTTACAACAATCGCGGGTCATGTCTCGTTGCCGCCGGACGCGTTGATGAAGGGATCGAGCAGGTGAGAAAAGCGACGGAGATAGATCCCGGATATGCATGGTCGTTTTCGCATCTTTCATTCCTGCTTCGGATGAAAGGCGATCACGCAAACTCAGTCGAAATGAGAGCTCATTCCACCGAGTTACTGGATCGGCCCGATCTAGCCGCCGCGTTGCGCGACGCGTTTCGGCAGAAGGGGTGGAACGGATATTTGCATGAGCTACTTGGGCAGACAACGGATTCGTTTCGGAGCCGGACTCGAAGGGCGAGCATCCTTGCAGAGCTCGGTGAAAAAGAAGAGTCGTTTAAGAGCCTCAACGATGCCCTTGGGCAAAGTGACTGGTGGCTATTTTCGATCAAGTACGATCCGGCGTTTGATCAGATGCGCGACGATCCGCGCTTTCAAGCGATCGCGAAAAAGTTCGAACCCTAAAGAAAAATGACTCTTGATGCCGGCACAAAATTAGGAAGATATGAAATTGTCTCGCTGCTCGGGGCGGGTGGTATGGGCGAGGTGTATCGCGCCCGCGATCCGAAGATCAATCGCGATGTCGCGATCAAAGTTTTGCCCGCGGACTTCGCTGTAAATGGCGAACGTGTCGAGCGGCTCGAGCGCGAAGCACAGGCGGCGGGCAGTCTTAATCATCCGAACATTCTCGGTATCTATGACATCGATTCGGAGGGCGAAACTTATTTCGTCGTATCGGAGCTGCTTGTCGGCGAAGAGCTTCGCGATCGGTTAGGTCACGGCCCCATCCCGCTCCGGAAGACGATCGACTACGCACAGCAGATCGTCAGCGGACTTGCTGCTGCTCATGAGCGCGGTATCGTTCATCGCGATCTCAAACCGGAAAATATTTTTATCACGAAGGATGATCGCGTCAAGATCCTCGACTTTGGACTCGCAAAGCTTCGAGAAGCTCCGACCGACGCGCACGGATCCGAGGACGCAACGAAGAGAGCCTTGACCGATCCGGGAGTGGTGATGGGGACCGTCGGTTACATGTCGCCGGAGCAGGTCCGCGGTCACGCCGCCGATCAGCGGTCGGACATTTTTTCGTTTGGCGTGATCCTTTACGAGATGCTCATCGGACGTCGAGCATTCGGTGGCGAATCGGTCATCGAGACGATGCACTCGATTCTGAAGGACGATGTTCCGGACTTCGACGACAGCGGCGTGCGCGTTCCGCCGGCAGTCGAAAAACTGATGCGTCGATGTTTGGAAAAGAAGCCCGAACATCGTTTTCACTCGGCGCATGATCTGGGATTCGCGCTCGATGCAGTAACGTCTCCGACCAGCTCATCCGGCTCGGGATTGACCATTGCGGCAAATACTTTGCGCGACGCTCCCGAGACGCGCAGTTCTCAGTGGCTCGGCCGCGGGGCGTGGCTGTTAGCGGCAGCGTTTCTGATCTCGACTCTTGCTCTCGCATACCTGTACTCGCGTCGCGAAGTTCCCCGAAGCGAGACGATGCGATTCGCGATCGCGCCACCTGAAAAGAATTCTTTCACCGAAGCCTTCGCACTTTCACCGAACGGCGAGACTTTGGCATTCGTCGCGCGCGGAACCTCCGGCGATACGTCCTTGTGGGTCCGTCCGCTCACGGCCGTCGATGCAAGACAACTTCCCGGAACCGAGGGGGCGAGTTTTCCATTCTGGTCGCCGGACAGCAGATCGATCGGCTTTTTCGCCGCCGGCAAGCTTCGTAAGGTCGATGCAGTGGGCGGGCCGACTCAAACACTCGCGGACGCTTCGACTGATCCGCGCGGCGGTGCATGGATGAGCGACGGGACGATCGTCTTTTCTCCGCGAACTACCGCCCCGTTGATGCGTGTCTCTTCTACCGGCGGGACGGTAACGGAGTTGACGAAGCTGAATGAAGCCGAAGGACAGAACTCGCATCGCTGGCCGTCGCCGCTTCCCGATGGAAAGCACTTCATTTATTTTCAGCGCGGAAGTATCCCTGAGAAACAAGGGATCTATGCCGCGTCGATCGACTCGCCGGAATCGACGTTGATCGTCCCGACGCAGGTCGTCGGCGGCTACGCGGAATCGAATGGTATTGGTTACTTGTTGTTCGTTCGCGAAGGGACGTTGATGGTACAGCGTTTCGACGCGGCAAAACTTGCGCTGTCCGGCGAGGCAACTCCACTCGTCGAAAATATTCTTTCTTTTCCGGGAGAGGTTGGTCCGACTGCTTATACCGCGTTCTCGGCGGCGGCCGGTCATCTCATCTACCGGACGGGTGATCAACAGACAACGCTGCTCACATGGTATGACCGTTCGGGCAAAGCGCTTCAGGCGATCGGCGAGCCAGCCGGATATCATGAGCCTTCGCTTTCCAAGGACGACACAAAGGTACTTTTCGGTCGGAGCGACGAGCAAGGTCCGCAGGACATTTTTCTGCAGGATCTATCGCGCGGGAATACTACGCGCCTAACGTTCGATCCCGGTTCAGACGCTACCTCGGTTTTTTCACCGGACGAATCTCAAGTCATTTTTTACGCGGTACGCGACGGTAAGAGTAATTTCTATCGAAAGTCGGCGAGCGGTGCGGGCGGGGAAGAACTGGTTTATGCCGGAGAGGCCGGCTCCTATCCGGATGCCTGGTCCGACGACGGGAAATATCTTTTATTTGAGAAGAACGGGGGTGCCCAGAACAAGATCGATCTCTGGATCCTGCCGATGACGGGAGACAAAGTTCCGTTCCCTTATCTCGAAGGCCCTTACGAAGAAGCTCATGCGCAATTCTCGCCGGATGGAAAATGGGTCGTGTATACATCGAGCGAATCCGGTCGATCAGAAGTTTATCTGCAGAGTTTTCCGATCGGCGCGGGGAAGTGGCAGATCTCAACCACCGGCGGCGATCAGCCGGAATGGCGGAATGACGGGAAAGAGCTTTATTACATCGCACCTGATCGCAACCTTATGGTCGTTTCGATCGACGGCAGCTCAACTCTTTCGATCGGCAGACCAACGACGCTCTTCCAAACTCTAATGCCGCTGACCAGCATCACGGACGACCGGAACAATTATGTCCCTTCGAAAGACGGACAACGGTTCCTGGTGAACACGCTGGCCGACACGGCAAATCTCCGGCCGCTGATACTTGTCCTGAACTGGGCAGCCGATGTGAAAAGATGAAACGCTGTCCCGAATGCAGACGAGATTATATCGATGACAGTCTGAGTTTTTGTCTCGAGGACGGAGTTGCATTGGTGCAGGGATCCGTAGCCGTGGAGGAACCCGCGACGGCGATCTTGTACGAGTTTGGAGTTCCGCCTTTAGGCGGCCCATCCTCGGACTCTCCAACTCGCGCGCAGATCCACACGACCGGGGCGGAGGCGAAGCCTCTGGAATGTTTAGTGAGCTCTCCGGAAAGGCAAAGCCTTTCCGCTCATCGGGCGGCGAAGCCGCAGGAGACGGCGGAGCCGAAAAGAAACAGAGTGCTTTCTAAACCCCTGCTTCTCATTCCGATCGCGATGGCTGTGCTCGGTCTTGCCGGCTTCATCGGCTACGGATATTTCAAATCCGCCGGTGCGATAAATTCCATCGCCATTCTGCCGTTGGAGAATCGCGGAACCGCAGACTCGGATTATCTTTCCGACGGTGTCGCAGAGTCGCTGATCTACAAGCTGTCCCAACTCCCAAATCTAAAGGTCAGTCCGCGGAGCTCGGTGTTTCGATACAAGGGCAAAGAGATTGACGCAGAGAAGATCGGTGCCGAGCTTGGTGTCGATGCTGTCATGTCCGGGAGGATAATCCAGCGCGGCGAGAATCTTTCTATAAGCGTGGACCTTGTCGATGTGCGGAACAACAAATCGCTTTGGGGCGAGCAATACGATCGCAAGATTTCCGATCTGCTCGTCACACAGCGGGAGATCGCATCCGAGATCGCGTCAAAACTCCGGTTGCGGCTGTCGGGCGATGGAGAGCGCGCGCTCGAGAAACGCTACACCGATAACAACGACGCATATCAACTTTATCTAAAAGGGCGATTCCATTTTGCAAAAAGAACCAGGGCGGATGTCGACCGGAGTGTCGAGTACTTCAAGCAGGCGATCGAATTCGACCCGAACTTTGCGCTCGCGTACTCGGCTCTCGCGGATTCGTACAACGCGATGACCGCATATCCGTACATGGCACCGAGAGAGGCAGTGCCTCTTGCAAAGGCTGCTGCGAACCGCGCGCTCGAGATCGACCCGATGCTCGCCGAAGCGCACACCGCACTCGCGAATACGATGGGATGCTTCGACTGGAATTGGGATGGAGCGGAACGCGAATTCAAACGGGCGATCGAGATCAATCCGAACGACGCCGGAACACACTGGCGTTATGCGATGTTCGATCTGATGCTGGTCGGACGCTTCGATGAGGCGATTGCCGAAGGGAAACGGTCGTTGGAACTCGAGCCGCTGGATCTGAATCACGGAGCCAATCTCTCGGGCATTTACTTTTATGCGCGGCAGTACGAAAGGGCGATCTCGCAGGCGAAAGAAGTCTACGGCCTCGATCCAAACTTCATAGTCGGACGCTGGGCTCTGAGTCAGGCTTACCTCCAGGCCGGTCACTACACCGAAGTGATCGAGTTGAACGAGCACGCGCTCGAATCGGAGCCGACGAATCAGGTTTACCTTCGATTCGCCGGCATAGCTTACGCTAAGGCCGGTCGACGCGCGGACGCGGAGAAGATAGTCGATCGGTTCAAGGAGATCTCAAAGACGCAGTATGTGATGTCGTATCATCTCGCACTGATCTATTCGTCGCTGGGCGATAAAGACAAGGCGTTTGCCGAACTCGAGAATGCGATCGCGGCGCGCGATTACCTGCTTCCGCGACTGAAGTTCGAACCATTTCTCGATCCGCTTCGCGACGATCCGAGGATGGGAGATATGATCCGACGTTTGAATCTGCCCGAATGATTATTTACGAATCTCCTGCACGTGAGACTGAAGTTTGTCTCGAGAACTTTCAGCAAGAGGAGCTAACAATATGGCCCGACCTTCAAAATTGGCGCACGTTGTCTACATGACGCGTCGCTTCGACAAAATGCTCGCGTGGTACAAGGACGTGTTCGAAGCGACCGCGCAGTACGAGAATCCCGCGCTGGCGTTTCTGACTTACGACGAAGAGCATCATCGATTCGCGTTCATCAACATGGATGCATTCGATCCGAATGGCAAACCCGGTGTAATGCCCGCGGGAGTCGGCGTGAATCACGTCGGCTACACATTTGAAAACGTCGGCGAGCTGCTCGAGACATACGACCGCTTGAAGCAGAGCGGCATCATGCCGTACTGGCGAATTCATCACGGCGTCACACTCTCCGTCTACTACCAGGATCCGGATGGAAATCGGATGGAGTTTCAAGTGGATTGTTACCCCGATGCAGCGGGCGCGAATGCTTTTATGCAAACCGAGACGTTCGCGAAAAATCCGGCCGGAGTCGAGATCGATCCGGACGACCTGCTCGAGCGATACCGAAACGGAGAATCATCCGAAACGCTTCTTATGCGGCCTGACGGCCCTCCGTCTCCGATACCGCATGAGCATGGTTTGTTCCTTCAGTAGAGTCCTATGAAACGATGCTCTGAATGTAGAAGAGATTACTACGATGACACGCTGAGCTTTTGTCTGGAAGACGGAAGTCCGCTCGTCTATGGTGTCGCTGATGTTGATCCGGCGACTGCGATATTGAGTAGCGGAGCCGAATCCGCCACCCAGTCGTTCACTCAGACAACGGCGTCCGAGGCGGAGCCTCGAGATAGTTTTGGTAGCTCGTCGGAAAGGCAAAGCCTTTCCGCTCATCGGGCGGCGGAGCCACAAGAGAATCTCGGGATCTCGTCGCAAAAGGAGAGCTTTTCCGGACACCTAGCGTCGGAGGCGAAAGAGAAGCCGATTATCAATAAGATCCTCCTGGGAACCATTGTTCTAGCGGTTGTTGCTCTAGTTGGATTCTTCGGGTATCGATATCTAAACCCGACCGTCACAGAGAAGATCAGCTCGATCGCAGTGCTTCCGTTCGAGAACCGGAGTGGAAGTAGCGACACCGATTATCTTTCCGATGGACTTGCCGAATCGCTGATCTATCGTCTGACGCAATTGCCGAATTTGAAAGTTAGTCCGACGAGCTCGGTGTTTAGATACAAAGGCAGTCAGGCCGATGTCGCGCAGATCGCGAAAGAGCTTGATGTCGACGCCGTCATGTCCGGCCGGCTCGCGCAGCGTGGCGAAGATCTGACCATTAGCGTCGAGTTGATCGATGCTCGGACAAAGAAACTTATCTGGGCCGAGCAGTACGATCGCAAGATGTCCGACCTGCTCGCGACGCAGCGCGAGATCGCGACGACGATCACTCAGAAACTGCAGTTGAAATTCGCGGGCGACGAAGCGAAAGGCATCACAAAGAAATATACGGACAATAACGAGGCCTACCAACTTTATCTCCGCGGCCGATACAGTTTCGCGAAGCGGACGAAACCCGACATGCTCGCGGCGATCGACTATTTCCAACAAGCGATAAAACTCGATCCAAAATTCGCACTCGCATACGCGCGGATCTCCGAAACGTATGGAAGTATGCCAGCCTATCCTTACCTAACTCCGAACGAAGCATTTCCGCAAGCGAAGGCAGCGGCGCAGAAAGCTCTCGAGATCGATCCGACACTTTCGGAAGCTCATACGTTCCTCGCATATTCGCTTGTGATCTACGATTGGAACTGGCCCGAAGCCGAACGCTCGTTCAAACGCGCGATCGAGCTCGATCCAAATAATTCCACCGCGCGTTTTCGTTACGGCCAAATCTACCTGCTTGCCACAGGACATTTCGACGAAGGCATCGCTGAAATAAAACGTGGACTCGAACTTGAACCGCTCGACGTAAACATGGGAGGAACTCTCGCGTCCGCTTATTTCTATGCGAAGCAAAATGGCGCCGGTCTCGAACAGGCCAAGAAGACTTACGATCTCGAGCCGACTCATCCTATCGCTCGTTGGATCCTGGCTCAGGCATACATCCTGAATGGAATGTACGCGGAGGCGATCGCGCTAAACGAGCAGTGGCTGCAAACAGATCCGACGAATCAATTCGCTCTGCGTGAAGCCGCCATCGCGTATGCGAAATCCGGAAGGCGAGACAAGGCGGAGGAGATGATTTCGAGATATCGCGACATCGCGAAAACACAGTACGTTCCGACATGCCGGCTCGCATCGATCTACGCCGCGCTTGGGGAAAAAGATAAAGCGTTCGAGGAGCTTAACAAGGCATTCGAAGCGCGGGATTGGGAGCTTTATCGAATGAACGCAGATCAATATTTCGTCGATCTTCGCAGCGATCCGCGATACGCGGACGTCGTGAAGCGCCTGAACCTTCCGAAATAAAATATGAAACGATGCCCTGAATGTAGGCGGGATTATTTCGACGACACTCTGAGCTTTTGTCTTGAGGACGGAAGTCCCCTTGTGTACGGAGTTTCGGAAGATGATCCGGCGACGGCCGTTCTAACTGCGGGCGATGCACCGACTCGAGCTCAGATCCATATTACAGAGGCGGAGGCGGAGCCTCCTTCAACTTTGGGTGGCGAGACGGAAAGGCAAACCCTTTCCGCTCATCGGGCGGCGGAGCCGCAAGAAGGATTCGAGACCCGGACGGAAAAGCATAGCTTTTCCGCACACCGAGCGGCGGAGATGAAACCGAAGTTGGTCATCAATAAGATCTTTCTAGGAACCATTGTTCTGGCGGTCATCGCGCTCGGCGGATTCTTCGGTTATCGATACTTTGCTTCGAGCACAAAACAGATCGAGTCGATCGCCGTGATGCCGTTCGTCAATCAAAGCGGAAATGCGGATGTTGAATATCTTTCGGACGGGATGACAGAGACGCTGATCAGTAGTCTCTCGAACTTGCCGAATCTGAACGTCAAACCCCGCTCGTCGGTGTTTCGATACAAAGGCAAAGACACCGACGCGCAAACTATCGGAAAAGAATTGAATGTGCAGGCGATCCTGAACGGACGGGTCGTGCAGCGCGGACCGGACGTCGCACTCTTTGTCGAGCTCATCGATATTTCACTCGACAAAGTGATCTGGAGTGAGACTTACAATCGAAAACAATCCGAGCTCGTTACACTTCAGAGCGACATCGCGCGGGATGTTTCGAATCATCTGAAAACAAAATTGTCCGGCACCGATGAGGCGAAAGTCACAAAGTCGTATACGAATGACCCCGAGGCTTACCAGCTTTACCTGAAGGGAAATTACTACAAAGAAAAATACAATCAGGACAGTTATAAAAAGGCGATCGAATTTTATGAGAAGGCGATCCAAAAAGATCCGAATTATGCACTGCCTTATGTCGGAATGGGCTGGGCATATAACACCGCCGGCAACTGGTATTTGCCGAGCAGCGAAGCGATGCCGAAAGCAAAAGCCGCGGGCCTGAAGGCGATCGAGCTGGACGACTCGTTAGCAGAGGCGTACGACCTTTTGGGAATTAATGAGGTCTGGTACGGATTCGATTGGGCGGCCGCGGAAAAAAATTTCAAGCGGGCCATCGAGCTCGGATCAACGACGGCACACGGCGGCTACGGTTTTTATTTGTTGGCTACCGGAAGGATCGATCAGGCAGTGTCGGAACTTAATTTGAACACTACTCTTAACCCGCTCAACCTTAATGCCAACACGAACGCTGCGTTTGGCTACGTCTGCGCCCGTAGATATGACGAAGCCATAGAACAAGCTCGCCGGACGATCGAGTTGGATCCTGCTCACTGGGGCGGCTACGAAATTCTTGGATTGGCGTACGCCGGCAAGCATCAGTATGCTGAGGCGATCACAAACTTGGAAAAGGCCCGTTCGCTCGACAGCAATCCCGATATCATGGGCTATCTCGGATATGTTTATGCAGCGAGCGGCAACACGGACGCGGCGCACAATATATTGGCGGAGCTCGGACGACCCGCACCGAACTCATATGTATCGGCGGGAAGTCTGAGCTGCATCTACGCGGGACTGAATGACAAAGACCGGGCTTTTGAATGGCTAACGAAATCCGTCCGCGACGAGCATTCAGGCGCGATCATCAATGTCGATCCGCCGTTTGAAAACCTTCGCGCCGATCCGCGATACAAGGAGCTGCGGAGAGGTATGAACTTGCCGGAATAGAATTTTATGAAGCGATGTCCGCAGTGCGGTCGTGAATATGACAGCAGCATGATGTTCTGTCTCGATGACGTAACTGAATTGCTCTACGGCCCGGCATCGGCCGACGAGCCGGCGACCGCGATCCTGTCTGAGTTTGGAGTTCCGCCTTTAGGCGGCCCTTCCGGTGACTACGACAAGACCCGAGTATCTGCGACAGGGCCGCCTGAAGGCGAAACTATAAACGCCAATTCCATCGCCGTGCTCCCGTTCGCGAACATGAGCACCGATCCCGAGAACGAATTCTTTTGCGACGGTCTTGCTGAGGAACTTCTGAACGCGCTGACGAAGATCGAAAGCCTGAAGGTCGCGGCACGCACTTCGGCTTTTTCCTTTAAGGGAACGAATGCAAAAGTAAGCGAGATCGGTCACGCCTTAGGCGTAAACAAAATCCTCGAAGGAAGTGTTCGACGGTCCGGCGACCGTGTTCGCATAATGATCCAGGTCGTGAACGCGGCGGACGGCTATCACATCTGGTCCGAACGTTACGATCGCGAGATGAATGACATCTTCGCGGTTCAGGATGAGATCACGCTCGCGGTCGTCGAAGCTCTCAAAGTAAAACTTCTTCAAAGCGAGCGCTCGGCGATGTTAAAAAAGGCGACCGACGATCCGGAAGCGTATCAATTGTATTTGCGAGGAAGAGCACTTTGGAACCGGAGGACTCCTGTCGATCTCAAGCGAGCCACGGAATACTTCGAGAAAGCGATCGAGATCGATCCTGATTATTCGTTGGCGTATGCGGGAATCGCCGACTCGTACACATTGCTCGCATACTTCGAACAAGTCGCGCCAAACGAACTGCGCGAACAAGCCGGGCGAAGCGCCGCGAAGGCGATCGAGTTGGATGATACGAGCGCCGAATCGCATACATCGATGGCGATGTTCAAACTCATTTTTGAATTCGATCTTAATGGGGCTGAAGAACATTTCTTAAAAGCTCTCGAGCTAAATCCGAAATTGGTGACGGCGCAATATCTCTACGGAACGCACCTCGCTACGCTACAACGATTCGACGAATCGTTCCGGCGCGGTCGAATCGCTCTGGAGCTTGATCCTCTGAACTTACCGTTGAACGGAAACGTCGCACGGGCTTTGTACATAGCGCGAAGATATGACGAGGCCATCAAACTTTCGGAAAAGACTCTCGAGCTCGCGCCGCATTTCTTTTTCACGCACTGGGTGATGGGCGTTTGTTATCGCGAGAAAAGCGAGTTGGACAAAGCTCTTGTGCATTTGCAGGAAGCAGTTTCGCAAAGCGGAATATCCGCCCTCAAAGGCGATCTTGGCGTGGCGCTCGCCAGGGCAGGACGAAACGATGAAGTCCGTCAGGTGCTCGCCGAGTTGGATGAAGAATCAAAAGTCCGCTATGTCTCGCCGCAGTGGCCGGCCGTAATTTACGCGGCACTCGGCGAGAACGAAACGGCCCTCGACCATCTTGAAAGGGCTTGGGAAGTAAAAGCAGTGCAGCTTCTTTGGCTGGCCGTCGATCCGAATTTTGATTCGCTGCGTGACGAGCCGAGATTCGTTGAGATCGCAGAGAAGATCCGTTCTGATCGCTGATCCCTGATCTAATCCGCGTCCCCTTCTCCGACATCAGATTCCGACGCTTTGTCGGTTGGTAAAACAAACACGTGATACGTCACTGCGTCCCACGCATTGTGAATTCCGACAAAGAGAAGAACGAGAGCAGAAGTGCCAACCGCAAAAAGCGCGTTGTGATATTCGAGCAGTACCGCGATCGCTGAGACCACGAGGATCAGATATGACGAGAGCGGGAGCAGCATATGGAACAGCCAGTCCTCGAACTCCGGCTTGTACGAATTCTGCTCACGGATACTTCGGCCGATAAAGGTGCAGTACGCAAACCCGACAATTCCGACGATCCCCCACAATACCGCGACCGATTTCATGCTTTGAAACGGAGCCCGCACGAGTGCGGAAAGAAATAAGGCGATGCAGAAGTGAACGATCGTCGGCGTAGCGAACGCGCGTCCGACGACGGGATCCGCGACGTGAACCCGGGTATGGATCAGCGTCATTACGACGAACTGCAGTCCGATGAGAGCTCCGGCCGCACCGCCCACGATCAGATAGAAACTCTCCCACTCAGCGAATTCAGTCATATATTCACTTGCGCCGTCGCTCGATCCCGCGCCTTCACTTCGTCATCCGATTGTATTTTCGCAATACTTCGATCAGTCGATCCGGCGGCAATGCGTACGCCGTGTTGCCGTTGTAGCCCTTCATCGTGTCCGCCGCCAGAAGCGCGTTGACGATCGCTTCCTCGGTCGCTGCTACGGTTGCCATGAACAGGTAATTCATCTTGTCATTCGGCAGCATCGTTAGGTTCGCGATTTCGTCATCCTTGCTCGCTTCGACAGCGTTCGCCGTCGAGAATGCGATGAAGATGTCACCCGACGAATTCTCGCCGCGGCCTCCCATGTTGCCGACTCCGAGCGCGACTCGTTTTACCAGACGTTTGAGTTGATGCGGCAGGAGCGGAGCATCCGTCGCTACGACAACGATAATCGAACCCTGGCCTTCGTCTTTCCTTCCCGGAGTCGGTGTGAGGTCCGTGATCTCGCGGCCGACGGGAACGCCGAGGACGCGAAAGAGCTGACGCGATCCATAATTTGCTTGTACCAAAACGCCGACGGTATAGCCGCCGATCGCTGCGCCGAGTTTATTCGATGAAGTGCCTGTTCCACCTTTGAACCCGTGTGCGATCATCCCGGTGCCGCCTCCGACATTTCCTTCCGCGATCACTCCGCCGGCTGCGCTATCTAAAGCGTGGAAGGCATGTTGCTTCGTGACATGGAAACCGTTGATGTCGTTCAAGAATCCGTCGTAAGTTTCTGCGACTACCGGCAGACTGATGTCGCCCGAATAGTTACCGCCGGTACTATGCTTCGTGGTCCACTCGATCACTGCGTCGCGCACAACTCCGACACTGTGCGTGTTCGTGATCATGATCGGAGTTCCAAGCCCACCCGATTCCTCGATCCAGGTCGTGCCCGTCATCTCTCCGTTCCCGTTCAACGTATGCCAAGCGGCGAAAACGCGCCCGCGAAAATTTTTCCCTTGCGGCAAAATAGCCGTTACGCCGGTTCGGATCGCGTCCTTTCCCTCGCCCGAGATCAGAGTCGTGTAACCGACCTCGACTCCTTTAACGTCGGTGATCGCATTGAACGGACCTGGTTCACCACCGAGCGGAATTCCCAGATCTCGCGCTCGCGGCTTTTTGGTTTGAGCGTGAACATACAGGGGAGTGGTGAAGGTGATTGCGATCGCAAAGAATAAGAGTGCTCGAAGGTATCGGGTCTTTCGCATAGGAAAAGATTATTGCAGAACCGCGGGTTCGGTGTTAGCTCCCCCCGCGGTTTGTTCGGCAAAGAATAATCGGCGCTTATCGATTGACCAAACGCTGCGAGCCTTCGCCATAACGAGCGCCGACGACCTTTACCTGCGCCGTCAATCGATCGAGCTCGCGAAGATCGTCTTCCGTCAGCGCCACATCAACGGAGCCGACATTTTCCTTCAACCGTTGGATCTTCGTCGTTCCCGGG
>QHXR01000022.1 GCA_003223025.1 Acidobacteriota bacterium | reverse complement strand
AGTAATGTAATCCGATGCACCGGCCTCGATGCACTTCTGCCGGTCGCCCTTCATCGCTTTCGCCGTCACGGCGATGATCGGTACGGATTTGAATTTTCCGATCTGCCGGATCGCACGCATCGCTTCGAAACCGTCCATTCCCGGCATCATGATGTCCATCAGTACGCCATCGACTCCCGGAGTTTTTTGCAGCATGTCGATTCCGTCGCGACCATTCTCGGCATACACGACCTGCATCTGCTGACGCTCGAGAGCACTCGTCAGTGCAAAGATATTTCGGATGTCGTCGTCGACGATCAGAACTTTCTTTCCTTCGAGCCGCGGGTCCGTAACATTGACATGCTTCATCATGTTCTTCTGTGAGTCAGTCATATCAGCGACATCGCGATGAAGAAACAGCGCGGTCTCGTCGATCAGACGCTCGATCGAATCCGCGTCTTTGATGATGATCGTCTCGGCGAGCTTCTTGATGCGATTGGTTTCGCGTTTCGAAAGGTCCTTTCCGGTGTGAACTATCACCGGGATCTCCGGACTACCGGATTCCGCTTTTAATTTTCCGATCAGATCGCTCCATTCAAAATCGGGAAGCATCAGATCGACGATCGCACAATCAAATCGCTCGGAACTGATCGCCGCGAGAGCCTCCGCTCCGGTTCCGACCGACGTGATTGAAACATCCTTGCCCGAAAGTATCTCCGTCATGCTTCCGCGAAGGATGTCGTCGTCTTCAATAAGCAGGAGATTCTTCTTGGGACGCTCGGCAAATTCCTTTAAGCCGCGGATACCATCGACAAGCTTCGCGCGATTCGTAGGTTTCGTTTGATAACCGAATGCTCCGAGGCGAAGCACGCGACGCATGTCATCGATCAGCGAAACGATCTGCACCGGAATGT
Source organism: Acidobacteriota bacterium (assembly GCA_003223025.1). GTDB lineage: Bacteria > Acidobacteriota > Blastocatellia > Pyrinomonadales > Pyrinomonadaceae > OLB17. The sequence goes on along the minus strand of QHXR01000022.1, from coordinate 100,699 downwards.
GTCGTGTGGATGCGTCGTGTTTCAAACGATCGAGAACTGCGTACCCGTGCATACCGGGAAGCGTCAAGTCGAGCGTGATTGCGTTCGGTCTATATTTTCGTGCGGTCAGCAAAGCGTCTTCGCCATGCTGCGAGACGAGACATTTAAATCCGACGTCATGACCGACATCCATAAGAATACGTGCGAACGTCGCGTCGTCTTCAATGATAAGCAACACGCTGTCACCCGGCTGGATCTGCGAACGATCATCGCTGACGATGATCTGGACACGCGTCGGTGCTTCTTCTTCCGCCGGTCGCGCAAGCGAGATGAGACTCGGCTTCGGTTGCCCGTTTACCTCAGCTAACTCGTCGTCGTCCTTCTCATCCTGCGGATTCAACGAAACAGTCTCGTAGCTTTCCGGCAAATAGAACGTGAACGTGCTCCCCAGACCGGGTTTACTTTCAAGCGTGATCTCGCCGCCGAGTAAGCGAGCGATCTCACGACTGATCGAAAGTCCGAGACCCGTACCGCCATACTTACGACTGGTCGTTCCGTCCTCTTGCTGGAACGCTTCGAAGATCAACTGCTGTTTGTCTTCCGAGATCCCGATACCGGTGTCGCTCACGCGGAATGCAATGACCGATGACGCACGATTGAGACTCACGTTGTCGAAGCTCCAACCACTTTCCGCCGCGTCGACGTCGACTTTGACATGGCCTTGCTGCGTGAACTTGAACGCATTCGACAAAAGATTTTTGAGAACCTGTCGAAGGCGTTTCGCATCCGTCTGCAGACTCTGCGGCAAATGCTCGTGGAGCTCGATGATGAGCTGCAAGCCCTTGTCGTTGGCTATCTGACTGAACGTGCGTTCCGTATCCGCTTGCAGATCGGCAAACGATACTTCGCCGATCTCGACGCCCATCGTTCCGGATTCGATCTTCGATAGATCGAGGATCTCATTGATGAGCGCTAGAAGGTCAGCTCCCGATGAATGGATAGTTTCGGCGAACTCAACCTGCTTTTCGTCGAGATTCGACTGTGCGTTATCAGCGAGCATCTTGGAGAGGATCAGCATCGAGTTAAGCGGCGTTCGAAGCTCATGCGACATATTCGCGAGAAACTCTGATTTGTATTTCGAGTTGAGTGCGAGCTGTTTTGCTTTGTCTTCCAGCGCCGTTCTCGCGAGCTCGATCTGGCGATTCTTCTGCTCCACCTCGCTCTTCTGTTCGGAGAGCAGCTTCGCTTTTTCCTCGAGCTCCTGGTTCGTCTGCTGCAGCTCTTCCTGCTGCTGCTTGAGAAGCTCTTCGGATGTCTGCAGCGATTGCGCCTGCAGCTCGAGACGACGGTTCGTCTCCTGCAGTTCGGCTTGTCCGAGCTGCAATTCCTGAGCGAGTGACTGCGATTGCTTGAGCAGCTCCTCAGTTCGCATGTTCGCTTCGATCGTGTTGATAACGATACCGATCGACTCTGTAAGCTGATCGAGGAACGCGAAGTGAATTTCGTTGAATGGCGTGAACGACGCAAGCTCGATCACGGCTTTCACCTGTCCTTCGAACAACACGGGGAGGACGACAATGTTTTTCGGAGCCGCTTCGCCAAGACCCGAATTGATCTTCACGTATTCGGCCGGAACATCCTTAATGATGATGCGCTGTTTCTCGAATGCGCATTGCCCGACGATACTTTCGCCGAGCCTGAATTCATTCGAGAGAGATTTACGTTTTCGATACGCGTAACTCGCTAGCAGTTTGAGGACCGGTTCCTCTTGCGATGCATCGGCGATGTAGAAGACGCCGTGCTGCATCTCGACGAGCGGCGCCATTTCCGAAAGAATCAGTCGAGCCACGGTGAGCAGATCGCGTTGACCTTGAAGCAGACGAGTGAATTTCGCGAGATTGGTTTTCAACCAGTCCTGCTCGGTGTTCTTCCGCGTCGTTTCGCGGAGGTTTCCGATCATCTCGTTCACGTTGTCTTTAAGGAACGCGACTTCGCCCGATGCATCCACCGTGATCGAACGCGTAAGATCGCCCTTGGTCACGGCCGTCGCAACGTCGGCCATCGCACGCACCTGGTTAGTCAAATTCGCGGCGAGCTGGTTCACGTTATCGGTCAAATCGCGCCACGTTCCCGACGCACCCGGCACATTCGCCTGCCCGCCGAGCTCTCCTTCGATACCCACCTCGCGGGCCACGGTTGTCACCTGATCGGCGAATGTCGCAAGCGTATCGATCATCGCGTTGATCGTGTCGGCAAGCTCAGCGATCTCACCGAGTGCTTCCACTTCGAGTTTGCGATTCAAGTTTCCGTTTGCGACGGCCGTCACAACCCGTGCGATACCACGCACCTGAGTCGTGAGGTTCGACGCCATGAAGTTCACGTTGTCGGTAAGATCCTTCCAAGTTCCGGAAACGCCCTTCACCTGCGCCTGGCCGCCGAGCTTTCCTTCCGTACCCACCTCGCGGGCCACACGCGTCACTTCGGATGCGAATGAGTTGAGCTGATCCACCATCGTGTTGATGGTGATCTTCAGCTCCAGAATTTCTCCCTGCACATCCACCGTGATCTTCTTCGACAAGTCACCGTTCGCGACGGCGGTTGTGACCGTCGCGATATTGCGCACTTGCGACGTCAGGTTCGACGCCATGAAGTTCACGTTGTCGGTAAGATCCTTCCACGTTCCCGACACGCCTCGCACGACGGCTTGTCCGCCGAGCTTTCCTTCCGTACCGACCTCTCGGGCCACGCGAGTCACTTCCGACGCGAATGACGAGAGCTGATCCACCATCGTATTGATCGTGTTCTTGAGCTCGAGGATCTCTCCCTTCACATCCACCGTGATCTTCTTCGACAGATCTCCGTTCGCGACGGCGGTCGTAACGTCCGCGATGTTTCGCACCTGAGATGTCAGGTTCGACGCCATGAAGTTCACATTGTCGGTAAGATCCTTCCACGTTCCCGACACACCGAGCACCTCGGCCTGACCTCCCAGCTTTCCTTCGGTACCGACCTCGCGGGCCACGCGGGTCACCTCTGATGCGAATGACGACAACTGATCCACCATCGTGTTGATCGTGTCTTTCAATTCGAGAATTTCTCCTTGCACATCGACGGTGATCTTCTTCGATAGATCACCATTCGCCACGGCGGTTGTCACGGCCGCGATGTTTCGCACCTGGCCGGTAAGATTCGACGCCATGAAGTTCACGTTATCGGTCAGATCCTTCCAGACACCGCCGACTCCCTTCACCTCGGCTTGACCGCCGAGCTTTCCTTCAGTTCCCACCTCGCGGGCCACACGCGTAACTTCCGATGCGAATGAGTTGAGCTGGTCCACCATCGTGTTCAGCGTGTCTTTCAATTCGAGAATTTCTCCGCGCACCTGCACGGTAATCTTCTTCGATAAGTCGCCGTTCGCAACCGATGTCGCAACCTCGGCGATGTTGCGCACCTGCGCCGTCAGGTTCGACGTCATGAGGTTCACGTTATCGGTGAGATCCTTCCAAACGCCGGCGACGCCTTCCACTTCGGCTTCGCCGCCGAGCTTACCTTCAGTACCGACTTCGCGCGCGACGCGCGTAACTTCCGATGCGAACGAGTTGAGCTGGTCCACCATCGTGTTGAGCGTGTTCTTCAGCTCGAGAATTTCACCACGCACATCGACCGTGATCTTCTTCGACAAATCTCCATTCGCAACCGATGTCGCAACATCCGCGATGTTACGCACCTGGCCGGTGAGATTGCTGGTCATGAGATTCACGTTATCCGTGAGATCTTTCCACACACCGGCGACGCCCTTCACGTCGGCCTGCCCGCCGAGCTTTCCTTCGGTTCCGACCTCGCGTGCAACACGTGTAACTTCCGATGCGAATGATGACAGCTGATCCACCATCGTGTTGATGGTGTCTTTGAGCTCGAGAATTTCTCCGCGAACGTTAACAGTAATTTTTTTCGAAAGGTCGCCGTTCGCCACGGCGGTCGTAACTTCTGCAATGTTGCGAACCTGACCGGTGAGGTTGTTCGCCATGAGATTCACGTTGTCGGTGAGATCTTTCCAGGTTCCCGACACGCCCTTCACCTCGGCCTGTCCGCCGAGCTTTCCTTCGGTTCCCACTTCGCGAGCCACGCGGGTAACTTCCGATGCGAATGACGAGAGCTGATCCACCATCGTGTTGATCGTGTTCTTCAGCTCGAGGATTTCACCCTTCACGTCGACGGTGATCTTCTTCGACAAGTCACCGTTTGCCACGGCGGTTGTAACTTCGGCGATGTTGCGAACCTGACCCGTGAGGTTGTTCGCCATGAGATTCACGTTGTCGGTGAGATCTTTCCATGTACCCGACACGCCTTTGACCTGCGCCTGTCCGCCGAGCTTTCCTTCGGTACCGACTTCACGCGCCACGCGGGTCACCTCGGACGCGAATGCGCCGAGCTGATTCACCATCGTGTTCACGGTCTTACCGGTTCGAAGGAATTCACCCTTGAGCGGACGATCGTCGATCTCGAGATTGAAGCTTTGCGAAAGATCGCCCTGTGCGACGGCGCCGATCACGCGTGCGACTTCGGTTGTCGGTTGCGCAAGATCAGTGATGAGCGTGTTAACCGAGTCGATACATGACGCCCAGCCACCCGATGCGTTTCCGAGCGTCGCGCGTTGGGCGATCTTTCCTTCCTTACCTACAACTTCGCTGATACGCCCGAGCTCGGATGTGAGCAGTTCATTCTTTTCGATGATCGCGTTGAGGGCATCGTAGATCTCACCCGAGACTCCGCTGTTGCGGGTCGGAAAACGTCCGGTGAAATCGCCGTCTTTCACGGCGTTCAGGACTTTCAGCAAAAAATCGGGGTCGAGAAAATCGGAGCTGTGTCCGTTAGATTTCGTTCTGCGGGTACCGTTTTTCGGGTCGGAGGCTCCGCCGCGCTTCCGGGAGCGCGCGGCCTTGCCCACTGTCAGAGCAGCCATTTTTGTATCTCCGTTAGGTGAACTGGGTTCAAAGCCGTCGTTGGGGCGTCGGTTTTTTTACGCAGTTCAAGTATCTACAACTAAAGACTAAGTGGGCTTCTTAATTATAGAGAGAGCAAAGCTTATTTTCCACCAAAAACTGGCACTTCGGTCGGGAAATTACGCGGATAAATGCTGGCACGGCAAATGCTTCTGCGATTGTAGTTTACAGAACTTAGGAGGAACTAAAACCAATGTCGATGATTTACTGTCCTGAATGCGGACACGAGATCTCAACCGCCGCGGTGGCTTGCCCGAATTGTGGCCGTCCTTTGTCGGCTCCGGCACCGGCTCCGGCCGTTGCGCGGGTACCTGTTGTGGCGGAGCCGATCCATAGAGATGGCGTGCCGACCTGGATCTTCATTCCGCTCGGAATCATCGGCGTGATTCTGGTCGTTGCGTTCTTTATTTTCATGAGCCGTAACAGCGACGACGCAAATTCGAATCTTTCGGTCAACGTAAATACTCGCCGTCCGGCTTCAACAAATCCGGAGCGGGTAAGCACGACCGAAATTCCGCCAAACTCTACCGTCACGACTGCTCCGCCCCCGTCGACGAGCGTTGCGGTACCCGGCTCTCAAACCGATGTATCGGCGCCGCCGTCGAAGGGCAGCGTCGTCATCGACGCGAAGATCTCCGATCGAAAGGGTCAGCCGCAGCCGGTAAAGAACGAGAAGTTTTATCTGCTCGATAAAGATCTGGAGACGATCCTTTCCGAAGCGCGGCTCGAGCCCATTGAGGGGCAAAGTTTGACGAACAGTCTTGGATTGTCGGTTCTATATCCCGACAGGTTTGTCGATTTTAATCGCAATGCTCTTCGGGCGATCAAAGAGCACATAAAGTACGCCGGAACTACTGACGGAGCGGGTAAGGCGGAGCTCGGAGGGATCGAGCCGGACAGCTATTATTTGTTTGGCGTGACCAGATCGGGTAAAGGATTCGCGATTTGGAGTCAACCGGTCTCGGTGATTCCCGGACAGAACGCGCTGAATCTGATGCCGCAGAACACTCAGGAGATGGAGATCGCTCCCGGCGAATAATTGATTTGAATCAGTGTTTTGCTTAGCATTGCGGCTCGCCAATTAGGCGTAGCCGCAATTTTTTTACAGTTTTCGAAAAAACATCTTGACGATTTAATATTCAGGTGTATTATGTCAAAAGTTCTAACAATTACCTTCAAACTCGACTTAATTGGTAAAACCAATATTCCTTGAATCTTTCGCTTTGCGAGAGATTTAGCTGTTTTCGCGGATTTTTCGGTTGCAAAGCTCGGCTATTTTGTTAGGGGTTTTAACAAATTATGCGAAAAATCAATCCTGTCGATTTTACCCTTGCAACTCGCGGGACTTCGCGCGAGATAAATCGGCAGATCGCACTGACTTTGATCCGAACTCATCAGCCGGTTTCGCGGGCGGATCTTGCCCGTCTCATGGAAACCAACCGGGCAAACGTCACACTTCTTATAAACGAGCTTCTTCAGGAAGGACTCGTCCGAGAAGGCGCCCAGGCAAGCCAGAAAGTTCGCGGCCGAAAGCCGACGTTTCTCTACATCAATTCTCAAAAGAGTGTTGCCGTCGCCATCGATGTCCGGGCATCGAGGACATTTCTCATGATCACCGATGCGATGGGCAAGCAGGTCGGCGATATCGTGAGCTTTCCGACGAAGTTTGATCCTCAGGAGTTTGTCACGGAGCTCGGAATACAGGTTCGCAAAGCGTTGCTCGACAAAGTCGGCTCGGCCGAATGCGACGATATCGGACTCGTGATTCCCGGTATGCTCGACCGTAAGACCGGTTTCGTTCTCCATGCTCCGACGCTGCGTTGGAGAAACGTAAATCTGCTCGAACCGCTCTCGAAAGAGTTCAAGGGAACCGACATCCATCTCGAAAATTCAGGTAAGGCTTGCGCTCTGTCCCAGATCTGGTCGACTCGCGGCGACGGCCTCGTGCTCACGGACATCGTCTACGTCTCCGTCTCGGATGGCGTCGGTGTCGGCGTGGTGATGAACGGCGAGCTCGTTCGCGGGAAGCACAACACCGCCGGTGAGTTCGGCCACGTCCCGCTGAGCATCGACGGACCGCAATGTTCGTGCGGTGCGAACGGATGCTGGGAAGCTTACATTTCAAATCCCGCGACTCTGTCGCGCTATTTCGGACGCGATATCGCCGCCCGGCAACCGCAGTCGGTCGATGTCGCTGAATTCACAATCGAGGATCTGATCGCACGGGCGCGGAGCAACGATAGCAAGGCGTTGACCGCACTCCACTCGACGGCTCGATACCTCGGACTTGGGCTCGCATCGATCATCAACTCTGTCGATCCGTCGCAGATCTACATCGGCGGCGAGCTCACCGAAGGATGGGATCTGATAGAAGCCGAAGTACGCGCGGCGATAAAAGAACGAGCATTGACGAAGGATCTCGGCGAAGTACCGATCCGGATCGTCCCGGCGATCGAGCATCCGCGTCTTCGCGGCGCCGTCGCACTTGTAACTGCCAGAACTTTCGCGGCTCCCAAAGTCGCGTAGCGGAAATACGACTTCAGACAATTTTTCCGGGACCTACCGGATGCACGCATGAACCGTCGTTCGAGACGGCAAAAAGAAACTTCGGAGGATACTGCAATGAATAACATTTGGGGATCTACAAGAATGCTGAGCAAGAATATTACCGGTTTTATACTGATACTTGCTTTTTCGGCACTCGCTCACGGCCAGACGAGCTTTGGCCGCATTTCCGGAAACGTCACCGACGCGGGCGGTGCAGCAGTACCCAACGCCACCGTCACCGTGACCGATCCGTCGACAAACTTTTCGAGAACGGCGACGACCGATGACTCCGGCTATTACACCGTGACGAATCTTCCGGTCGGGACATATTCGGTGCAAGTCGAAATGCAGAATTTTAAGAAAGCATTTCGGACGAACAACGTCGTCAGCGCCGACTCGCGACTGACCGTCGACATAACACTCGAGGTCGGCGAATTCTCGGAAGTGGTCGTTGTCGCACAGACGAGCGGTGAGACGGTGAACACGACATCGGGCGAAGTCGCGAAGGTTATCGACAGCCAGCAGGTGGCGAACCTCGCACTAAACGGCCGCAACTATTATCAACTTTTGAGCGTGATCCCCGGCGCCGTCATCACGACCGACGATCAGATCGACACGAATCTCGCGACGAATACGATCAACATCAACGGCAGTCGCGGCGTTGCGAACAACCTGACGGTCGATGGCGGTAACAATCTAAACTCCGGAAGCAACGCGAGTCAGATCAATAATGTCGGCGTCGATTTTATTCAGGAAGTGAAGCTGCAGACATCGAACTTCTCCGCGGAGTACGGCCGCAACTCGGGTGCTCAGATAAACGTCATCACAAAACGCGGTGGAAATAAATATCACGGCAGCATGTTCGAGTTTTTCCGAAACGATGCGCTCGATGCGAGAAACTTTTTCGCGGCGGTCAAACCGACGCTCCGCTACAACAATTACGGCTACAGTGTGAGCGGCCCGCTTCCCTACTTTAACTTCGGCGAAAATGACGGACCGACTTTGAAATCGGGAAAGGACAAGTTCTTCTTTTTCTGGGGACAGGAATGGAAGACGATCCATCGACTCGCGGCTACGGGAGTCCGCACGCTTCCGACGACCGCCGAGCTGATGGGTGATTTCACGGTCAGACTACGCGGATTTGACGGCATCGTCGGAACACCCGACGATGGCGTGCTCCGGGATCCGGCGATCACCGGAGCTTGCACCGCGCCGGTAGTAAACTCGAGCGGCACAGTAACGACCGCGGCAGTTCGAACCGCGTGCTTTGGCGGGACGAATCCGGCGCTTTGGAATCGCATACCGATCGGACGAATTACCGCGGACGGCCTGGCGATCGCAGATGTCTTCCGCCAGATGTCGGGCATCTCGGCCAGCTTTACCAATTCGCCGGTCGCGAACAACTCCACATTCCAGCCTCCGAACAACAGTGATTTTCGTCAGGAGCTTCTCCGTTTGGATTTCATCGCGAACGATAAGCACACGCTTTTTGCGCGATACGCTCATGACAAGAATCTCGTGCTCGATCCGTTTGGAACATTTATTACGTCGCCGCTGCCGACGATCCAAAGCGCACGTAGCCGACCGGGCAACGGTCTTCAGGTCGGGCATTTGTGGAACGTCACCTCGAGCCTGATCAACGAAGCAAAGATCAACTTCGCGTGGACGGATCAGCGAGTTCCACCGGCGAACGATTACTGGGCACGCGAGACGTATGGTTACGCATACGCGCAACTTTTCGGAAACGGCGGGGCGTATGAAAATTCGATTCCGGATACGACGTTTGCCGGCGGAACTTCGCCTGCCAACTTCAACGGAGCCGCTCGCTCGCTGACTGCTCTCGCACACGACTCGACGGTAAGCGACACCGTAACATGGGTGAAGAACAACCACACGTTCAAGTTCGGCGGAGTGTATAACTTCAGCAAGGTCTATCAGAACGGACGCTCGACGTATGCCGGTTTGGTCGCCTTTAACACGAACCGGCCGAACAGCACGGGACAGTCGTTCGCCGACGCTCTGCTTGGAAACTTCCGAACATACAGTGAATTTTCCGCCGACCCCGCGGCGCATTTCCGATTCCAACAGTACGATGCGTTTGCGACGGATAGTTGGAGATTGACGAAGAATCTAAGCATCGAGGTCGGCGTGAGATTCCAGTACGGAACTCCGTTCTACACTCGCGAAAACAACATCACGAATTTCGATCCGTCGCTTTACGATCCGTCGAAAGCGGTGACCGTGAGTGCGACCGGTGTCGTCACGATCACCCCGGGCTCGAACCGATTCAACGGACTGATCCGTGCCGGCGACGGCGTTCCCGAGAGCGAGCGAATCAACGTCCCTGGCTGGAATAGCCCCGACGTGTTATCCGTTCCGACCGGTGCTCCGCGTGGTTTGTACGACGCACATCCGTATTTCATGCCCCGCGTCGGATTCGCTTACTCGCCGTTCAGCGACGGGAAGACATCGATCCGCGGCGGTTTCGGGATGTACTACGATCGCATCGAAGGAAACATTATCTTTCCCGTCATTAGCAATCCGCCGTTCATAAACAGCGCAAGCTTTGAGAACGGAAATCTCGCGAACATTAGAGGCGGTGCCGCATCGGCCATCACGAAATTTGCGACGATCTCGGCGATCGATCCGAAACTCAAAACTCCATACTCGATGAACTTCAGCTTAGGCGTCCAGCGCGAGCTGTGGTGGGGACTTTTTGCCGAAGCGAATTTCGTCGGAAATCTCGGCCGCAATCTGACGCGAAATCCGGACATCAACGCGATACCTTTTGGCGGTGGAACCGACGACAGGCTGCGTCCATATAAAGGATACGGAACGATCAATCAGCGAAAGAGCGATGCCAACTCCTACTATTACGCGGGCCAGTTCTACATCGCGAAACGCAAGGGCGACCTGTTAGGAACGGCGAGTTACACGTGGTCCAAGGTTCTTACAGACGCGAGCAACTTCAACGACAATCCGGAAGATCCGTTCAACCGGCAATTCAATTACGGACCCGCGTCGTTTGATCGGCGTCACGTGTTCGTCGCGACTTACACATACGCTCCGAGCATGTTCCGCTCGAGCGACGAAGGTTGGAAGCGTTACCTCCTCGACGGTTTTGAGTTGAGCGGTATCACGCGATATCAATCCGGTCGCCCGTTTACGATCACGGCAAATGCTTTGACGACTGGTACGAGACGCGCGGATATTATCGAGGGTGTTGATCTCTATCTGAGGGACGACCGCCAGTGGGTGAATCCGGCTGCGTTCGCACGACCGAATGACGCACGTCGCGGCACATCAAGTGTGGGAAGTGTATGGGGTCCTTCTTTCACCGTCTGGGATTTCTCCGCTCGAAAACGACTCCGGTTCAACGAGTCGATGAACCTGACGTTACAGCTCGATCTCTTCAATGCTTTCAACAAGGCGAACTTCAGTACGATGGGCACTAACGTTTCCAGTTTCGATGCGAACGGCGTCGGAGTGGTCGGCGGTGGATTCGGTGTACTTAATGCATCAGGCCCGGGTCGAAGCATCCAACTCGGTGCAAGATTCGTGTTCTAGAATTTAGGTCTTCGGCCTTGATCTTTGGTCTTTGGTCTTTGGTCTTTGGTTTTTGGTTTTTTGTTTTTGGTTTTGAATTTCAAATTTTGAATTTCAAATTTGAAATGGTCTTTGCGTCTTAGCGTCTTTGCGTGAAAATCCGAAAGATGTACACGCAGTCGCTAGGACGCAAAGAAGGATTCTATGGTCAGAGCACTACTTACATTACTCGTCCTTGTGACTTGCACGGCGGCCCAGACCGCAACGGTGGCAAGGAACGCTCAGAAAGCGCCGGCTTCGATGGTTTCCACCTTGCAGATCGACGCCGAGATTCGCGACTTCGCCGCACGAGAGATCGCCGCGCATTTTGGAAATATTAAAACGATGGATCCGCCGCCGGATCGCGTCTTCAATGCGCAGACCGTTGGTGATTTTTCGTGGGGAAGTTTTGCACGTGCACTCGCAGCTCAGGCAGACATCGGCGGCCAGCGCACGATCGCGGGCAAGGACACGGCTCGTGCGATCGCCGAGATGGGATTGCACGAATCGCGACAAGGCGGAAAGTCGTTCGCGCAATTGTATTCGACACTCGCGCTCCGTCATTACGGAACCGATCTGAGTAAGAATGCGGTCTGGCTGAGCATGAACGAGAGCGAGCGCAAGGAGTGGCATTCGCTTCTCGACCCGACTCGTTTTTATGATGCAAAGAAGCGTGCCGTCATTAACCTTCCCGAAAATTATCTCGGCGTCGCTGCACGCGTTTCGGCGATGAGTTTTCAGATGGGAGTTTTGAAAGATCGAGCGTTTCTCGATTCGGTAGTCGAGAAAGCAGCCGAGCAATTCACAAACGGAGCGATCTACGCCGATGACAGTCCGCCGACCGGTCGTTACGATCGATACTCGAATGAGTACGCGCGATTCTGTTGGGACGCCGCCGATATCGCAGGGCGAAACGACATCAAGGAAAAACTAAAGCCTTCGCTGAAACAGCAGATGAAGCTTTGGTGGGATCTCGTCTCGCCGGCCGGTTACGGTTACAACTGGGGACGAAGTCAGGGACTCGTAAGTTATCTCGACACGCTCGAGATCGTCGCGTTCCTCGGAGCGAATCCCGAGTTTCGTCCGGCTCCGATCACGGAGCTGGCGGCGCTCTACAATCAAGCGTGGATCTGGTTAAAGGCAGATTACAATTCGCAGTCCCACATGTTTCGCGTCTTCGATTACGGCCGCGGAAATTATTCGTACATCAACCCGAGTCGCGAATGGCAGCAGACCGGAACGGGACTCGGGAAAATAATTCTTGCGAATGACACGTTCGCTAAATCGCTCGCCGCTGAAAAGATCACATCGTTTCCGGTTGTTCCCACTTTGCCGAACGTCGCGCGGTTCGAGTTCTTTGCGAAAGGAGAAAAGCAGGAAGGAGTGTGGCTGTTTCGTCGCGGCAACATGCGTTTCGCTTTGCCGATCACGGTTGGGACAAAACCCGCGATCTCGGATTATCTTCCCGTTCCATACGGCCTATCCGGATTCGCGCCGCCGGTCGAGGAAGTTTATCCGGCTCTGGTGCCGTTCATCACGCTTGCCGATGGAAAGGTTTACGCTGCGTCGGACGGCGCCGACGAGATCATTCCGGGTGGCGGCGGATCGTCGCTGCAGACCGTCAATGGAAAATGGGCGAGGATCGGAAGCAAGTCCGGCGAAAGATTTCCAATCGCATTGACCAGCAGCGTTTCGTGGAGCGTTGAAGGAAATCGGCTGATACGGCGAGAGGTCGTCGAAGCGCAGGAAGATGTTTCGATAAAAAAATGGCGCGTTGCCATTCCGTCAACTGCCTCCTCTGTCCGGCCGGACGAAAAGAAATTTGTGCTTGCCGGTCGGGAAGGAAAACTCATCGTTTCGGTCAATGCTCCGTTCGCGCAATCCGAAATTCAGGCGGCCGGGGACGGCGTGCTAAGTAAGGGAGTGCTCGGTGCGATCCCGATTCATTTGGTCCTTACATCGGGCGAGCGCCAGCTTCGAAAAGGTGAGAAACTCGTTTGGGAAATAAGTCTGGAGATCGTCGAATAATATTTTTATGGTCACTCGGGAAATAAGAGAGAACGCACTTATAACGGATTGGACAAAGATTCCGGTCGAGCATGTCTCGGACGGGATCAAACGGCAGATGGTCGTCGGTGAAAAAGTGATGGTGTGTCGATTTACGTTCGACCCGTTTGTCGTCACGGACGTCCATAGTCATCCGCACGAGCAGATCACCATGGTCGTCGCCGGAAAGGTTAAGTTCACCGTGGATGGCCTCGCAGTTATAGCCGCACCGGGCGATGTGCTGCACTTCCCTTCGAACAACAGTCACGGTGCGACGATGCTCGATGAAGAAGTTGTACTGATCGATATTTTTTCGCCGATCCGGGAAGATTTTTTGAGTATGCCGGTTGAGCCGGAAGTTTCGACGAACGGGAAGGGGTGAAGAGTCTGGCGAGTCTATTGAGTTTGGCGAGTCTATCGGGTCTATCGAGTCGCTGGGGTTTTAGCACCAAAGGTGCGGCAATAATTTAGCCAGGGGCAACGCCCCTGGAAACGTGGAATTCGTCGAAGCCGCAAAGCGGCGAAGTAACCCGCGTCCATTACGCCGCACCGTCGGTGCTTGATTTCAACCGATCTTTCCAGGGGCGTTGCGTTGCCCCTGGCTAATTTACAACCGCACCTTTGGTGCTAAGGACAATCGCCGACCCGATAGACCTTACTCAACGAGATATAAATCTCGGCCGGCTCGTTCGACGATCAACGTACCCGTATCTGAAGAGTAGTCATCGCGACTAAAACTCGCGGGATCGAGATAACCGAGATTCACGCGTCGACATGTTTCTTCATCGACCTGCGACGCAAGCGTGATGCGATAGCGCGGCACGAACTTCCCGTCGAGGTCCTGCCGACCGGCGAATGAGACATGAGCCAGGTGAGCCGCAACGCATAGATTCGCTTGCAGCTCGCCCGACGCGGCGACGAGTTCTTTGACATTCTCGAGCGGCGTGTAACCGCCAAAACTTTCGATCGCGGCACCGTGCGTTTCGGAAATGCATGTCAGCCGCGGAGCGTAGATGATCAACTCGCCATCCGGCTCGATCACGCCGCCTAGACGATAGCTCGCCTTGCCGCCAACCCAAAGATCTTCGTAGTGCTCGTCGAGAATCGCGACTACGCGTCGATATCTTCGACCGGTGTAGCGAACGTGAACTTTGCGGCTGACTTCGGCAGCTTTTCGAAGTGCTAGTCGATGGTCGCCGGCGAACAGCGCGTAGGTTCGCAAACGATCGGAGTCATCGCGCGAGATGACGGATGTGAACGAAATTATCTCGGCGGCGATGTGATCGGCGGCGGCTTCGATCATGTGACGCGTGGGCGTTTCGATCCGTCCGATTATTTTCTCGATCGTCGCAAGTGCTGCAAGCCAATGAGTTTTGTGCGTCAGCTCGGGTCCGGCGACGCCGGGAAAGAAATATTTTGCACTGCCCGCGAAGCCTGCGACTTCGTGCGGCACGGTCGCTCCAAAGATGAGAACGACGTCGTAAACGCCGGGAGCAAGTTGACGATTTATAGATAGCGGAATCGATTCGTCGAGCAAACCGCCTGTGATCTCGCGAACTTCATCACGCGACAGCTCGCCGATCGTCACGAGCTCATTCGGATCATCCCACTTGTGATCGAAAACTGTTCCGACGAATTTTTTTGGATGACCGATCTTTGTAAGTTTGTCCACGGCACTCATCGGACCGTGAGTTCCCTGTGCGACTAAAGCATCGAACTTCGCGACGCCGCGTTCGACGAGGATTTCAGCGGCGGCCGGAAATAAAACGTGAGTATTGTCGTCTCGAGTTTTATCCGGGATCAGCGCAAGCACTCGGCTTCCGGATGGAATATTTGAAAGAGTTTCGCGGACTATCGAGCGAAGCTCATCGTCGGTAAGATCGGCTTCGGGTGAGCCGTCGCCGAGGATAAGATTTGATTCGTGATTACCGTTTCGCATTAGGTTGAGTCGAAATGATAGCACGAAGATTTTCTTCTTTGCGTCTTAGCGTCTTTGCGTGAACTCCCTGCTTTTCGTGGTGTTTCGTGTGGTTCGTGGTTTGGATTTAAGGAATTGGATTCAAACACACGAGAATCAACCACGAACCGTGCTAACTACACGAAACGCCACGAAAAGAAAATGTTCACGCAAAGACGCTAAGACGCACGTAAAAAATTTATGTACTCAAAAACTTACTACGCAACCAGCCCCCGGGCTCTTCACAACGTAACGAACGAAGATCTTCGCGAGCAATATCTCATCGAGAAATTATTTTCCGACGGTGAGATCCGTCTCAATTATCTTCACTACGAACGCTTCGTGATCGGCGGTGTCGCGGCCACCAACAAACCTATCGCGCTGCCGCTTCAAACGGAACCGAAATCTGCGGAAGGTAAACCGTTCCTCGAACGACGCGAGCTCGGTGTAGTGAATGTCGGTTCGGCAAACGGAATCGTAACTGTGGACGACGAACCGTTCGAGTTAGGACCTAAGGATTGTCTATACATCCCGATGGGAACCGAGGACGTGACGTTCGAGTCGCTCGAAGGAACTCATTTCTATCTTGCTTCGACACCGGCACACGCTCGATTCGAGGTGAAGCACATCGCGATCGATCAAGCAGTCGCTATGGAGCTCGGCTCGACAGAGAATGCAAACGAGCGAACTGTCTATCAGTATGTCGTTCCCGCCGTCTGCAAGTCGTCGCAGCTCTTGCTCGGCCTGACGGCGATGAAGCACGGCAGCGTTTGGAATACTTGTCCGCCGCATCTTCACGATCGTCGATCCGAGATCTATTTTTATTTCGACCTCAAAGAAAAGCAGCGGATCATGCACTTCATGGGCGAGCCCGAAAACATCCGCCACATCGCGATCGATAACGAAATGGCCGTCGCGTCGCCGCCGTGGTCGATCCACATGGGTGTTGGCACGACGAACTATACGTTTATCTGGGCGATGGGCGGCGAGAATCTCGACTACACCGACATGAACGTCCTCGACATTTGCCAACTCAGATAACAAATGAAAGCAACGACACTTCTCATCCTGATCACGATCTGCATGACGATCGTGACTCCGGCATTCGCACAAGCACCGGTCGTCGATAGCGATGCGATCTTTCGCGAGGTCTCGCGCCGTCCGGCTCGTCCGAACAACGAGGCAAAGATCGAAGCAATGATCCGGCGGATGACGATCGAAGAAAAGGTCGGTCAGATGACGCAATTGACGATCGACATGGTCACGAACGGCGACGATCAGGAAGTAAAGATCGATGATGCGAAATTAAAAAAAGCGATCGTCGATTACAAGGTCGGCTCGATCCTGAACGTCAACAATCAGGCGATCACGCTCGATCACTGGCATCGAATCATCGGCCCGATCCAACAGGCGGCGCAGAAGACGCGTCTGAAGATCCCGATCATCTACGGAGTCGATTCGATCCACGGTGCGAATTACGTTCAAGGCTCAACTCTATTTCCGCAGGAGATCGGAATGGCTGCGACGTGGAATCCGGCACTGATGCGTCGTGCAGCCGAGATCGCCGCGATGGAAACTCGCGCAGCCGGCGTTACGTGGAGTTTTTCTCCGGTGCTTGATGTCGGACGCAATCAGTCATGGCCCAGATTTTGGGAGACGTTTGGCGAGGATCCGTATCTTGCGACGGTAATGGGAACGGCGTTCGTCCGCGGTCTCGAGGGTGATAACGTCGCGAGTGGAAATCACGTCGCGTCGAGCTTGAAGCATTACGTCGGCTACAGTCTTCCGCTCACCGGTCGCGATCGCACGCCTGCTTACATTCCCGAACATGCTCTGCGCGAATATTTTTTACCGCCGTTCGCGAGCGCGGTGAAAGCCGGAGCACGCACGGTGATGATCAACTCCGCCGACATCAACGGCGTGCCCGGTCACATCAACAAACATTTGATGACCGATGTTCTGAAAGGCGAGATGGGCTTCACCGGCTTCATCGTTTCCGATTGGGAAGACATCAAGAAACTCGTTACGCAATGGCGCGTCGCGGCGGACGAAAAAGAAGCGACGCGGCTAGCCGTCATGGCCGGAATCGACATGAGCATGGTTCCGCTGAGCTACAGTTTCAGCGACAACCTCATCGCACTTGTAAAAGAGAAACGTGTTCCGATGTCGCGCATCGACGATGCTGTGCGGCGGATCCTGCGTGTGAAATTCGAGCTCGGGCTTTTCGAAAATGCGATGCCTGACAATTCGCTGCGATCGAATCACGGTCGTGCAGAATATGCGAACGTCGCGCTCGATGCGGCTCGCGAATCGATCGTGCTGTTGAAGAATCAAAGCAATGTCTTACCGCTTTCGAAGACCGCTAAAGTTTTGGTCACCGGACCGACGGCGGATTCACTGATCTCACTCAACAACGGATGGACGTATGTCTGGCAGGGATCTGAGCCCGGACTTTATCCGAAGGACAAACCATCGATCCAAAGAGCGATCGAATCGAAGATCGGTGACGCTAAATTCAAGTATGTGCCGGGTACGCGGATCGTGCGTCGAGCGAACAGCGCTTCGAATTCGAATCCGACGGACATCGATGAGGTCGTCGACATCAGCGACGCCGTAAGCGCTGCAAAGAAAAGTGATGTCGTTGTACTGTGTCTCGGCGAAGGATCGTACACGGAGCATCCCGGCAGTATTCCGGATCTGACATTACCCGAGATCCAGCTCGATTTCGCGGAGAAAATAATTGCGACCGGAAAACCCGTCGTACTCGTTCTCGCCGAAGGCCGGCCGCGTGTGATCAGTCGGATCGCCGATCAGGTAAACGCGATCGTGCTTGCACCGAATCCCGGAAACGAAGGCGGAACCGCCGTCGCCGATGTTCTGTTCGGCGATTACAATCCGAACGGGAAACTTCCCTTCACATATCCGCGTTCGCCGGGGTATCTCACGACATACGATGCAAACGCGTTCGAGCGGGTCCTGGATAGCCGAAAGCTTCCCTCATTCCAGCCGCAGTTTGAATTCGGATCCGGGCTGAGCTACACGACATTCGAGTATTCCGATCTGCGAGCGCTGAACGCGATGGCGCCGGAAGGCAGCGTTGGCGTTTCATTGAATGTAAAAAATACGGGTTCGAGAGCCGGTAAGGAGACAGTCATCGTGTATGTCCGCGATGAGTTCGCGACACTGACACCGGCGGCGAAGCGTGTTCGAAGATTCGCTAAAGTAAGTCTTGCTCCCGGCGAAACGCGTCAGCTCGGATTCACGATCAATCGCGACGATCTTGGGTACTTTGGACTTGATAATAAATTCCGTTTCGAGGCCGGTGACTTTACAGTTTTGGTCGGCGGACAGTCGGCGAAATTTGCGGTTCGATAAAACGATGAAACAAAAGTTCACATTCTTCTTTGCGTCTTCGCGTCTTTGCGTGAAAATCCTTTGCCTGAGCCTCGTGATCCTCTCGGCCCAGGCTTTCGCACAACCACCCGATATCTTCAAACGAAAGGTAATTGAAGATCGAATGCTGCGTGTCGCGAAATGGCAGCTCGCGAATCCGAATCACGAGCTTTTCGACTGGACGAACGGTGCATTTTACGCGGGAGTTTTCGCCGCATATAAAACTACAAACTCCAAGGATCTTTGGAGCGCGCTCGTCGACATGGGCGAGAAAAATAAATGGGGTCCGGGTAGGCGATTCGATCACGCCGACGACATCGTCATCAATCAGACGTACCTCGACATGTATCGCATTACGAAGGACAAAAAGATGCTGCAGCCGACGATCGATGTAATCAATCGACTCAAGACTGAGACCGGTCGCGAGGCAGCTCAGCACGGCATAACATGGTGGTGGTGCGACGCGCTTTTTATGGGGCCGCCGACGCTCGCAAAACTCGCCGCGATTACCGGCGACAAGTCATATCTCGAGCTGAACGATAAATTCTTCGCGCAGACATACGATCTTCTCTACGACAAGCAAGAACATCTCTATGCACGCGACGCTTCGTATCTGATCGATGCAAAGGGCGGCGGAAAGCGCGAAGCGAACGGCAAGAAAGTTTTTTGGAGTCGCGGTAATGGCTGGGTCGTTGGTGGATTGCTACGACTGATATCGGAGCTACCGAAGGATCATCCGAAGCGCTCGTTTTACGTGCAGCAATATCGTGAGATCGTCGAACGCGTCGCAGGCTTGCAGCAAGCCGACGGGCTATGGCGTTCGAGTCTGCTCGATCCGGATTCGTATCCCGGCGGCGAAAGTAGCGGGACAGGATTTTACACATACGCGATGGCGTGGGGAATCAACAACAAGATTCTGGACCGGAAGAAATTTCTACCGATCGTAAAGAAAGCCTGGACCGGACTAAACACACTCGTGCACGAAGACGGAAAAGTCGGATGGACCCAGCCCATCGGCGCCGATCCACGGCGAAATTTCAACGCCGAAAGCTGGGAAGTCTACGGTGCCGGTGCTTACTTGCTTGCAGGATCAGAAGTAGTAAAACTCAAGCTGTAATTTTCGTGTGTTCAGAGTGCGCGATTCATCGCGTAGTTCAACTTCGCGATTTATCGCGGTGTCTTCATCTCAATCTCAACGCGATGAATCGCGAAGTTGAACTACGCGATAAATCGCGCACTCTGAACACAAAACACACGAATAAAAACTATGCGTGCTTTTAGATTGCTGACTGCGGTACTTGCTCTCACAGTCCTTTGTGCTGCGGCAGCATCCGCTCGCACAAAAACGTCGCTCAACACCGGCTGGAAATTTCACAAAGGCGATCCGGCAACCGCCTCGGAAAATAATTTTAGCGACACTTCGTGGACGACCGTAAATATTCCGCACACATGGAACGTCAATGATCCGTTCGATGACGAGCCCGGTTACTATCGCGGACCCGGATGGTATCGCCGTGAACTGATCGTCGATCGCACGCTCGTCGGCAAGCATCTTTTTCTATACTTCGAAGGAGCGAGTCAGGTCGCTGATGTTTATGTGAATGGTCAAAAAGCCGGATCGCACATCGGCGGATATTCGGCTTTCAGTTTCGATATCACGTCGCTAACTAAACCTGGCCGCAATCTCATCGCTGTTCGCGTCGACAATTCATTCAACGAAGACATTCCGCCGCTGACCGCTGATTTCAATTTCTATGGCGGGATCTATCGGGACGTGTGGCTCATCGCTACTGATAAAACACACTTGAGCATTACCGACCGCGCGTCATCGGGTGTGACAATATCGACTCCTTATATTCAACGGGGAGAGGGAATCGTTGCGATTGATGGAATCGTCAACGCAGATCCCTCGACTCCTGACATCACGGTTTTGACGTCGATCTTCGACGCGTCGAAACGCTGGGTCGACACCTCAACATCCAGGATCGGCGACGACGGTAGATTCGTACTGAACATGGGAGTTCGTAAGCCCAGACTTTGGTCGCCTGATTCTCCATACCTATACAGCGTGAAGATATCAGTCCGCTCAGGCAGCAAGATAATCGATGAGATCGAACAGCCGTTGGGATTTCGCTGGTACAACTTCGATGGGGAGAAAGGATTTTCGCTCAACGGAAAACCTCTCAAGCTCCACGGAGTAAACCGACATCAGGATCATGCCGGACTCGGCAACACGGTACCCGATCGTCTGCATGTCCGCGACATGGAGATCATCAAGGATGCCGGATTCAACTTCGTGCGGCTCGCGCATTACCCGCAAGATCCGTCCGTGCTTGAAGCATGCGATCGTCTCGGCCTTCTCGTTTGGGAAGAAACGCCGATCGTAAATTACATCACGAAATCTGACGCATTCGCTGACAACTCCGCGAATATGGTCCGCGATATGATCCGTCAACATCGCAATCATCCGTCGGTGATCCTGTGGGGATACATGAACGAGATCTATTTGCGTGTGCCGAAAGGTCGCGACGATCTTTATCCGGCGACAGTCGAGCTCGCGCGGCGATTAAACTCGATCGCGAAAGAAGAAGATCCGTCGCGACTAACGACGATCGCGTTTCATGGAAATGACATCTATAACAAAACCGGGCTTGGTGACATTCCGGATGTGATCGGATGGAATCTTTATCAAGGCTGGTACAGCGCGACTGTCGAAGACTTCGGAAAGTTTCTAGACGATCAACACAAACGATTTCCGAAACGTCCGTTGATCGTGAGCGAATACGGAGCGAACGGCGACCGGCGACTTCATTCGACGCAGCCGAGACGATTTGATTCGACGACTGAATATCAAAGGTACTATCACGAATCGTACATGGCTCAGATGGAGGCGCGGCCCTATCTTTCGGGAAGCGCCCTCTGGAACGAATTCGATTTCGGAGCAGAGCTGCGCGGCGAAACGATCCCGCATTTGAATCAAAAAGGAATGTACACGTTCGATAGAAAACCAAAGGACATCCATTTTTTTTATAAGGCGAAATTATCGAAGCAGGGTGTGCTCCACATTGCCGTTGGTGATCAGTTGAAGCGAGTCGGTGTGCCGTCAGCGAAAGAAACGGTCGACGTTTATTCAAACATGTCGTCGGTGGAGCTTTTTCAAAACGGGAAGTCGCTCGGAAAGAAAACCGTTGACGGAGGTCGAAAAGCGAGTTGGGATGTGACGTGGAGATCCGGAGCGAACGTCTTAGCGGCTCGGGCTTCAAACAGGAGAACGCCGATTACTGACACCGCACTCGTCACATTCGCACCTGTCACCGCTGCTTCGAATGAGATCGCGATAAACGTCGGATCGAACGCGAGCTTTATCGATTCGGACGGCCGCGTATGGATCGCGGATCAGCCCTACTCAAAAGGAAGTTGGGGCTACATCGGAGAAAAGGCGACGCGAATATACTCGCAACCGCCCGACCGAAATATTCTTCGAACAGATTCCGATCCGCTCTTCCAAACGATGGTGGAAGGACTAACCGAATATCGATTCGATGTTCCCGACGGCGAGTACGAGATCGAGCTTCTATTCGCGGAAACGAAAAACGAGCGTGCGGGAATGCGCGTCTTCGACGTGCTTATCGGCGAACGAATATATTTGGGGAGCTTCGATCCGGTTGCGATGGTCGGGCGGGACCGTCCTTTTCGAAAAATGATCAGGGCCGAATCGAAGGGCGGACTCTCGATCAAGTTCGGTTCGAAGATCGGTGAACCGATCCTCAACGGCATTCTTGTTCGTCGAATTTCGAGGCGTTGATTCTTCGTATCTCCAACAGAATGGCGGATGCGACTGGACCGCAGGCATCTCTGCCTGCCCGACATCGCCGCTTCGGCCGATGTCGGAGCCTCCCTCCTGTCGAATCATAATCGTCCACGCCTTCGGAAGCCTCGGCGTGGCAGGCAGGCTGCCTGCGGTCCAGTCCGTTGACGTTCCTGCGCGAGGCGATAGTTGCCAAACTCGCAAGACGCGCTTATCGTCATCAACAATGAGCGAACCGAGGTCGAAAGAAGTGAGGATGGTCGGTGTCAACGATATCCGCGACATAAACCAGACGGTTTTTCTTCACCTGATCCGCGAAAAGCAGCCGATCTCGCGAGCCGATATCGCAAAGATCACCGGCCTGCGCGCGGGAACGGTTTCGACGATCGTCAATCGCCTGATCAAGAACGGTTTCGTCTACGAAGGAACCGAAGGACCGTCGAGCGGCGGGCGTCCTCCGAAAAATCTATATATAAATTCGGAAACCTTTTACGTTCTCGCGATCGACATCGGTGTGACCGACTCGGTTTATGCGGTGAGTGATTTCAACGGACGCATTCTCCAGCAACGATCCTTGCTCACGGAAGGTGAGCCGACAAAATTTCTCAACTCTCTTGCGGACTCGATCGAAGATCTCGTCAGCAAGCAATTCCCCCGAGCGCGGTTTGCTGCCGTCGGTGTCAGTCTGCCCGGACTGATCGACCGCGAGACCGGTTCGATCGTGAGTTCGCCGAATCTCGAGTGGAACGGAGTCGCGGTTCGCGAGATATTGCAGGGACGTTTGAATCTTCCCGTCTTCGTCGAGAACGACGCGAACGCCGCGGCGTTTTCGGAGCTCTGGTACGGCCCGCTCGACGAAGCGTCGATCCAGACGTTGCTGTTCGTTCTCGTTGTCGAAGGACTCGGCACGGGATTGATCATCAATCGTGAGCTTCGCGTCGGGCCGCGGTTCGGACTCGGCGGATTCGGACACATGAGCATCGATCCGAATGGCGAGCTCTGCTCGTGCGGACGTCGCGGATGTTGGGAGACGTTTGCATCGGAGCGTGCGACTGTCGAGCGTTTTCACCGCGTCACCGCGAAACAAGGGCTGCCGTTTGTCGGTATCCAGGAGCTGATCGCCCGAGCGAAGAACGGCGATCCGATGGCGCTCGAATCGATCAAGATCACGGCCGAATATCTCGGCGAGGGAATAAGCAATCTCGTTCACGGCCTTTATCCCGAAGCGGTCGTGATCGGCGGCAACATCACTGCGGCGTGGTCGATCATCGAACCGATCCTTCACTCGCGGATACGAAGCAAGTACGTCGTCGCTCCCGAGCAGATCCTGATCCGGCCGGCCAGCGTTCAGCGTCCAAGCCTCTTCGGAGCCATTCCTATCGCGCTTCAGAACTATTTCAAATCGGCTACGTCTCCTCACACGCTTGCCGCCACAAAGCGATAAAAAGCGATTGACACCAAAATTACACCTGTGTTACAAGTACTTTGTCTTCGGTTAAGATAAAGATTCTCTTCCCGCATCCAACAGGATCTGAAAACGAGCAGGGCGTGCAATTCTGCAGCCTTTTTGCACTGTATTACAACTAAGACAGCTTTTGGGATCAAAGCCCGCTTCGCGCATGTGATACGGCAAATCGTCTAAGCAGCGACCGGAAATCTAAGACTTAATCCGCATTGGTTAGAAAGTAGGCTTAATTAACATGAACCTTTCCACTCTCGACCAGATCATCGTCGTTTTGTACCTTGCCGGCATCATGAGCATCGGCTTCGCGATGAAGCGAAAAGCGGCGAAGGGTATGTCGTCTTACTTTCTCGGCGGACGTCAACTTCCCTGGTGGGCTCTGGCGATGTCGGGATCGTCGAGCTATTTCGACATCACCGGAACGATGTGGATCGTGTCGACATTCATCGCGCTCGGGCTGAAGGGAATGTGGGTTCACATGCTCTGGGGATTTCCGATCACGGCGTTTTATCTCGCGTACATGGGTAAATGGATCCGGCGTTCCGATGCGATGACGGGTGCCGAGTGGATGAAGACGCGATTCGGATCGGGCAAAGCCGGAGATCTCGCACGCTTCTCTTACACACTTTTCGCGATACTGACGATCAGCGCTCTGCTCGGATACGGAGCGATCGGAATGGGTAAGTTCGGTGCGATCTTTCTGCCGTTCTCGCCGACGACATGTGCGTTTCTGATCCTCGGAGTTACAGGTTTGTATGTCATCATCGGCGGATTTCACGGGATCGTCCGAGTCGAGATCGTCCAGACGATCGTTCTAAGCGCCGGTGCGATCGCATTCGCGGTCATCGGCTATCTTCATTTCGACGCCGCGGCATTTGCCGCAAAGGTTCCGGCGACGTGGGGCGACATTCTTCCGTCGTGGCGACCCGAAGCGTTTCAGGGTCTCGTCACCGGCGGCACCGATTACTCGCTCTTCGGAGCATTGGTTGCGGTCTGGGTCGCGAAGGGCATGCTTCTTTGTTTGAGCGGTCCCGAGCAGCTTTACGATTTTCAAAGATTTCTCGCGGCAAAGGATGAGCGCGACGCTTCGAAGCTCGGTGCTCTCTGGGGAGCGATACACACGGTTCGATGGTGCTTCGCGATGGCGATCGCGGTGATGGCGATCATGGGAATCGGAAATGCGGCGCTTGACGCAAAACTTCGGGCCGATCCGGAGACGGCTCTTCCGCTCATCATCGGATCGATGCTGCCGATCGGCGTCGTCGGATTCATGCTTGCAGCGTTGTTATCCGGTTTCCTCGCGACGTTCAGCTCGACGGTGAACGGCGGTGCGGCGTATCTCGTCAAAGACATCTATCAGCGTTACATCAATCCCGAAGCTAGCAACAAGCAGCTCGTCTGGGCGAGTTACATTTCATCGACGCTTCTTATCGTTACGGGTCTGATCATCTCGATCTTCGGATCGTCGATCAACACGGCGTTCCTCTGGATCTTCGGAACACTCGCCGCGGGAATTCTTCCGCCGAACGTTTTGCGTTGGTACTGGTGGCGGCTTAATGGACAAGGTTACGCGGCCGGAGTTTTTGGTGGAATGGCGTTGTCGCTCGGTCAGGTTTTCATCGACACGATGTATCTCGAAAATCCGCTTCCGCTCTATATCGGATTTCCGGTGATCGCGATCGCATCGACAATTATCACGATCGTCGTGTCGCTTCTCACTCAACCGACGGATATCGAAACGCTGAAAAATTTCTATAAAAAAGTTCAGCCTGCAGGATTCTGGACGCCGGCGCGACAAGCCGTTCGAGCCGAAGATCCGGGATTCAAGAAGCAACTGCACTTTAGAGTCGAGCTCTTAAATACTTTGGTCGCGATGGTCGGTATCACGGCGTTGTATGTGTCGATGCTGTATCTCATACTGCATCGCCTGACGGTCGGATTTAGCCTGTTGGCGATTACTGCGGCGACTGTGATCGTTCTCTATTTCACGTGGTATAAGACTTTACCGCCAGCGTCGGAACCGCCGTCCGAAGATTCACAAAACAAAGAAGAACAACTCGACGAGCTCGGAAACGCGGGAGCAGCAGCATGAGATTCGACGGCAAGACAGTTTTAGTAACGGGCGGAGCTCTCGGCATCGGACGTGCGGTTTGCGAGATCGTCGCCGAGCGCGGCGGAGCGGTTTCCATCGTAGACGTCGATCAATCGGCGGGTGAAGAGCTTTGCTCGTCGATCGAACAAGCCGGCGGAAAAGCGGCGTTCACGCGAGTCGATGTCTCGAACTTCGAAGACATGCAGGCCGCGGCCGAAAGAACGCACACGAAGTTTGGATCGATCGACTCGCTCGTCGTCAGCGCGGGCATCCAGCGATATGGAACCGCAGTTTCGACTGACGACAATCAGTGGAACGAAGTCTTGAACGTAAATCTGAAAGGCGCCTGGAATGCGGCGAAGGCGACGATCCCGTTCATCAAATCAGCCGGCGGTGGGACGATCGTAAACGTTTCATCGGTCCAGGCGCTCGCGAGCCAGCAGAACGTTCTCGCGTACACGGTCAGCAAGCACGGACTACTCGGCCTGACGCGATCGATCGCGATGGATTTCGCAAAAGAAAATATTCGAGCTAACGCCGTGTGTCCGGGAACGGTCGATACGCCGATGCTGAAGTGGGCGGCGTCACTCGATCCGAATCCGCAATCCGTTTACGACGCTTGCAACGCGATGCATCCGCTCGGCCGGATCGCTCAACCGCGAGAGATCGCCGAGGTCGTCGCATTTCTCGCGCATGAAAGCTCGTCGTTCGTCACGGGTGCGATCTGGACGGTCGATGGCGGATTGCTGACGCAGATCGGCGGCGTGCCGCAGACTTCGTAGATGCGGATTTTTTCACCGCCGAGACACAGAGACGCGGAGAAAGCAGCGATCGGCAAAGATAGGTTCTAAAAGTTTTACCTCGGCGTCTCTGCGTCTCGGCGGTAAGAATTCCGAGGCGTCTCGGCGGTAAAGATTCAACGGAGAAATTTATGAGTAACACAGCAGCAGAAAGTCATCCGCCGGCGGCGCAATACAATCCGCCGCCGGGTTTGGACGCAGCGCTCGACGCCGTTCCGCTGGTGGCGTCTTCGAAGAAGCCTCTGACGATCGGATACCTGACGAACTACAGTTTTCATATCTGGTATCAGATCGTGATCGAAGTGATGAAGCGTCGGGCGGCTCAATACGGGATCGAGATCGAAGTTGTCGACGCCGAGCTTTCGGTCGAACGACAGATCAAACAGGCTCGCGAGATGGCGAGCAAAGTCGATGTCATCGTTCTGACGCCAGCGAATACGGATGGCCTCGAACCGGTGCTCGCGATCGCCGCCGAAGCCGGAACACCGGTGGTCGTCGAAGCGAATCCGGTCGAAGGAATGTCGACGATGGTCGCGATCTGCGATTACGACGCGGGCTTTGAGCTTGGCGAGTGGGTCGGAAATAACGTTCGCAATGCCGATGGTTCACCGCTGCGAATTCTCGATGTTGGACTTCCCTGGCTGCGGCCTTGTCTGTTGAGAAGCGAAGGCTTTGTCGATGGTGTGCGAAGTATTCAACCCGACGCGATCGTGACCGCATCGATCAACGGTGAAGCAACTCCGGCGATCGCGAAAAAGATCGCCGCTGAAACTTTGAAAGAGAAAGGCGCGGTCGATGTCATCTTCGCGATGGACGATGAAACCGCGCAGGGTGCTTATCAGGGATTTCTGGAAGCCGGTTTCGATGGTGACAAAGTTACCGTCGCCGGATTCGGCCTGTCGGGCGATCACGAAAAAGATTGGATGATGCGTCGCGAGGCTCTGAAAGTCAGTCAGGCAATGTTTCCGGAATATGTCGCTCTTCGATGCGTCGATGGTGCCGTCAGACTCTTTGACGGACAGCCGGTCTCGACACGTGACGTGACGCCGACAGTTTCGATGACGGCCGATAATCTCGAAAAATTCTATCCGAAGAAAGACGGCGTTTGGACCCCCGACCTCGCTGCGATCTCCGAGCTCAAGACAAAAAAGGAATGTACAAAAGTTTAGGGAAACGGTTCGAAAATTTCCTGGAGGATCTAATGATAATTAAAACAGTAAATAAACTAATCCGAGCGGTTTCTCTCACCAGCATCGTGTTCATGTTGGCCATCTCGTTGGCGGCGCAGTCGAACACCGGCTCGATCACCGGTGTGGTCACTGACCCGAACGGCGCGGTGGTGCCGAACGCAACCGTGACCGTCACCAATCAGGGCACAAACGAAGCACGTACAGTCCAGACCGACGCGGACGGACGCTACGAAGTTCCGTCATTGTCGAATGGCGTCTACACGATCGAAGCTTCCGGCACCGGTTTCACGGCAACGAGCGTGAAAGACCTTCGGCTCGCGGTCGGTGAGAAAGCTCGTGCGGATATCGCGATGTCGGCCGGCGGAGTTTCCGCAGTCGTTGAGGTCGTCGATCAAACACGGACCGATACTGAAACTTCGACGATCGGTGACAACATTACGTCGGCACGAATCCAGGATAATCCGGTAAACGGGCGCGACTTCACTCAGTTGCTGGCGACGGTGCCGGGCTCAGTGCAGTCGACAAATCAATTTCAAACGAGCATCAACGGAATCCCATCGACTTTCGGCGCGACGAGCGTACTCGTCGACGGCGTCGATGCCGGCCGCGTCGATCTCAACGGTACATCGAACGTGCTCGGTCGCATCGAGTCTCGCGTCAACCGCGTGAGCATGGACAGCATTCAGGAAGTCCAGGTGCTCGAGCACAGCTACTCGGCACAGTACGGTGAAGCTCTGAGTGCGGTTATCAATCCGATCACGAAGTCGGGTACGAATAATTTCCACGGCAGCGTTTTTGACTACTTCCGAAACGAGGGCCTTGACGCGAACGATTTCTTCAATAACGCACAAGGATTTCCGCGATCGAATTTTGACTTAAATCAGTTTGGCGGAAGCGTCAGCGGACCGATCAAAGAGGACAAACTTTTCTTCTTCGCAAACTACGAGGGCGTACGACAGACTCGCGGACAACTCTTCACCTCCTTGACTCCGACAGCGGCCTTTCGAGCCGCGATCCACCCGGCGCTTGTTCCGGTCGTCGCAACATTGCCGCTGCCGACGTCACCGTTTACGTTCCCGGGTCAACCCGCACCGAGTGCGGATCTCGGTTTCTATTCGGTTCAAAAAGACGGCGACCTGAGGGAAGATACTGGTTCCTTTAAGATCGACTGGGCACACACCGAGAATAGTCAATTCTCGGCTCGTTATAACATCAACGATTCCAAAACGGAAACGCCTTACGGGGTCGGCACCGACCAAACGGCAGACGGAACACTTCTTGTTCAGCTCTTCAAGTTTTCACACAACTACATAATTTCGCCGAACATCATCAACGAGGCGGCGTTCGGGATCAATCATAATAAAACGCATCCGAGCGGCGGGCCTTCGCCATTTCCGATGTTCAGTTTTCTCTTCGCCGACTCCGCGATCGCAAACATCGGACCGGCGCAGTTTGATCAGAGAAGAACCGGTGTCGTTTATCAATTCCTCGATACGCTGAGCATGGTTCATGGAAACCATTCGATGAAGGCCGGTTTCGATATTCGACTGAACCGCCGTGCCGCCGAATCCCTTCCGCAGGCGACCTATCAATATGGCTCGATCGCCGATTTCAAAACGAACGATCCGTTTAGCGTCCAGATCGCCGGAAATCCGGAGCTACATTACGCGAACGAGAATTTTTCATTCTTCTTCCAGGATGATTGGAAGATCCATCCGAGACTTTCGCTGAACCTCGGACTTCGTTATCAGGTGAGCACCGTTAGCCGCGAACGCGACGGCTATCTGCAGAACTTCGATCTCAACACTTTGACCGTCACGCCGCGTGGTCAAAAGATCCACGACATGGACACCAATAACTGGGGTCCGCGACTTGGATTTGCTTTCGACGTATTTGGAAATCAGAAAACTGTCTTGCGTGGCGGTTACGGGATCTTTTACAACCGGGAGCTTCCGGCCAGCTTTGGATCGCCGCAGCAGAATTCGTTCCCGACGCGCGGGATCAGCATCCTCGACGTTTTAGGACTCGGATACTGTCCTACTGCTCCTGCTTCCTTCAAATATCCGATCGCCCCGACGGCGTTCGACACCTGCGGAACCGCGGCGAAGTTCTCCATCGAAAAAGATCTCAAGACGGCGGAAGCTCAGCAGTGGTCATTGAACATTCAGCATGATTTCGGAATAGGTATTCTTCAAGTCGGTTACGTCGGCAATCACGTCACTCATCTTCTGACTGACGGAGTTGTGTCACCGAGAAATCTCAACCGTGCGGATATCGATTTCTTCGGATTCGGGCTACGACGGCTGCCGCAGTTTGGAGATATTTTCCTCGTCGGATCGTATCCGCAGTCTAGCTATAACGCGATGCAAGTTAATTTCAAACGCAACCTGTCAACCGGTTTGAGATTCAACTTCAACTACACATGGTCGCATGCGATCGACGACGTTGTCGGATTCTTCAAAGACTACCAGGACGAGTTCAACACGAAAGGCGAGCGCGCGAGCAGCGATCAGGATGTCCGTCACAACTTCGTTTTCGATGCGAGCTACGACATTCCGTCTGCACGCCGGTGGTTCGGAGACGGATTCCCGAAATGGCTCGGCGATGGCTGGCAGGTGTCGACGATCTCGCAGTTTCGAACGGGCTTGCCCGTTAACGTGACACGAAAGGGTGGAGCGTTCGGCGGATTCTCATATCGGCCGAATATCGTTCCGGGAGTCGATCCGTATGCACCGTCCAACGCGACGTGTTCGGGTCGAAGCTTCCCCGACTGTCAGTTCAACCCCGCCGCATTTTCATCGCCGACAGATCCGTTTGCGGCCGGCAACACTCCGCGAAATTACTTGCGCGGGCCGAGCTTTAATCAAATCGATTTCTCGGTCATGAAGAACACGCGTTTCTCGGAAAACATGAATTTGCAGTTGCGAATGGATATATTCAATCTGTTCAATACAGCTAATTTTGCCGATCCGTCCGGCGGACTCGTTCCCGGAGATACACCGAACACTCTTCGGCCGACGGCGTTTTTTGGAAGGAGTGTTTCGACGGTCGGAAATCAGCTCGGCGGACTTTTGGGATTTGGCGGACCGCGTCAGATCCAACTGTCTGCACGATTTAATTTCTAGGCTGTAGACTTAGCGAACAAGGGAAGTAATCGAGGGAAAGCATGCGCAAAACTATAAATCTCTTTTTAGTCTTTTATGTTTTGGGAACGCTGCTTTCCCTCGACCTATTTGGTCAGGCGAAGCTGCCGCAAAGTCCGATCAAAACGATCTACGTCATACCGTCATCGCATTACGATTTCGGATTCGTCGAACCGCCGAGTGCGATCCGCGAACGTGCGGCACGTCACATCGATGAAGTAATTCGAGTCGCCGAGTCGGACAAAGATTTTCGTTGGACGATCGAAAGCGTTTGGCAGGTCAATGAATGGCTAAAGCGACAGAAGAAACCACAGTCCGTTCTGCCGTCGGATAAAGAAAAGATCGCCCGACTGATAAATCTCATCAAATCCGGTCAGATCGTTCTCTCCACCGCATGGGGCAGCATGCACACCGATTATCTCGGTGCCGAAGAGCTGAACCGGCTCAACTATGATTTTGTAAATCTTCAGCGACAGTACGGCATCACATCCGAGGTCGCGTACATGAACGACGTACCCGGACATCCGATGCCGATCGCGTCGATGCTCGCATCGGGCGGGACAAAATATCTCGTCACCGGTGCGAACACATTCATCAATAACGCGACCGATCTCGCACCGGGCAAAGTTCCCTTCTACTGGGAAGCTCCGGATGGAAACAAAGTTCTGCTCTGCATCAGCCAGGGAAATCGCGGAGCCTACGTCGAAGCGTTCACGCAATATTATCTCGATCCGTACTCGGTCGATCCGTACACGGACCGTAAACCGTTCGACATGTTCAATCCGGAAATGGCCGGGAAAAAGTCGGACATCGAAATGATGGAGATCGGCGTCACGGATCTTCTCAATAATTACAACAAAGCGGGATACAAGTACGACGCCGTGATGGCGATGTACGCACACGACTTTTTCGAGCCTGAGAACGTGCTCAATCTCGAGCGTGCCGTGAAGATGTGGAACTCGAAGCACGACGAGGTAAAGCTAAAGATCGCCAACTCACCCGAGTTCTTTAAGCACATCGAAGGCAAGTACGCCTCGCAGATCCCGACGTATCGCGGCGAGTGGTCCGGACTTTGGTCCGAAGCGAAGACCTCGTCTCCGAGAATCAGCGCGACGGGTCGTTACACCCACGATCACATCGCGGCTGCCGAGACGCTGTGGAGTGCGATCGGAATGATTCGACGGCTTCCGGTTCCCGTCGGCAACTTCAACGAAGTTTACGATTCGATGTTCACGTTCGACGAGCACAGCGGAGCCGGTAATACCGGATGGCCGCAGCTCAACAGCAGCGAGCCGCTGCGGCAGCAGAATCGCGAGTATGTCGATATTACGAGTCGTGCGAAAAACGAGACCGATGAATTGCTGAAGACCGGCATCGGCATTCTTGCTGATCCGTCGCGATTCGAAGATCGTCGACCGGATGTGAATGCATCGACGTCACCGGTTCTGATCTATAACGGCGTGTCATGGCAGCGGACCGACGTCGTCAAAATCTCAGCCCCCGCGTCCGATAGAAAGATTGTTGCCGTGCGAGATGCGGCTGGAGTAAATGTTCCGTTCGATGTCGATGAATCCGGTGACGCGATCTTTGTTGCGAAGAATATTCCGGCGATGGGATATGCGACGTACGACGTGACTACAGCCGCGGGTAAAGGCGCGAACACGCTGCAAACGATGTTCGGTGCGGCGACGGCGGAGAACAGACAATTCGCTGTCTCGATGAATACCGACGGAACCATTCGCAGCATCCGCGACAAGACCGTGAATCGCGAACTCGTAAATCCAAACGGCGAACGGCAGTTCAATGATCTGCTCCGGGTCGAAGGTCCCGATGCTTCGAAAGTTTCATACCCGGTGAAGCCGAGAATTCAGATCCGCAAAGGCATTCAGATGACGGAGATCACGGTGCAGCGCGATCGCTCATCGTTTCCGCTCACCCGCATCGCGATCTATGACGGCGTCGATCATGTCGAGCTCCGCAACGAGCTCGATCCGACGAAGATGCCGTTTCCCGGTGGGAATAATAATTGGCACGACTCCTACTACTTCGCGTTCCCTTTCAACGTTTCCAAAGACGGATTGAAGGTGATGCGCGGCGGCCAGAGATATTTCGATCGTCTGCCCGACGACTATCTTCCGGGTGCACGTAAGGATTCGGTTTCGACTCAACATCTGATCGGATTGACGGACGGACGTTCTAGCGCTCTGCTCGCGCACCGCCAGTCATTTCATTGGGTCTACTCCGGATTTATTTCGACGAAAGTTCGCCCCAAAGATGCTCCCGCGGAATTCCCGGCAATGTACACCGGAAAGTTTCCGCTTCCGGAGGCGACACTTTATTCGCGTGCGGTGCGACAAGGAAATCAGGCCGACACTCATGACCTGAGCATCATCAACGTTCCATCCGTCGAACCTGGACGAACTGATTCGATGGTGTTCGAATACGCGATCGCGGGCGCCGGAATTTTCGATCCAGTTCGTGCGTGGCGTATGGGATCGGAATTCAATCTACCCCTGCGTGCTCAGTATGTCGGCGTCGCACCTGTTGCTCGCACGCGTGCATTCTTCTCGGTCGACCAGCCGAATGTCGACATCGTCACAGTGAAGGCCCTGAACGAAAGTGCGTTTCGTGGCGAAGTGACATCGGCTCCGTTGAGTCCGAAAGTTACGAAAGTTTTTATCGTGAGGCTGCAGGAATTCGCGGGCCGGGCAGCGAATGTAAAAGTTACATTGCCGGCGAAGGTCATCGGTGCGTCGCTGATGAATATCACGGAGAGTGTAGAGCTGAAAAAGATCTCGGAGATTGCTCCATTGACGGTGTCGTTGCGTCCGTATGAATGCGCGACGGTGCGGGTGGAGATTGAATAGGACCGATGAAAGTAGGATTAAAGATAGTGGTCTTTATGAATTCCTTTTTTATCGATTCTTTTCTTATAAATTGCCCCGGTCCTTTAGGCCGGGGCGCGAGCCCTTTATGATCCGGCTTTAGCCAAACTCTTTTCGGCTAAAGCCAGGAAGTTTTGAAGATCGGACCACGGGCTAAAGCGCCGTGGCAATTTATAAATCCAAGAAGGGCGATCCGTACGAGTGCTCGACAGTTATTGAGTAAGAGTAGTGCTCAAAAGCGCATTCTTATGAATTGCCCCGGTCCTTTAGGCCGGGGGACGAGTGCTTCACAGACCTGGCTTTAGCCAAACTCTTTTGGGCTAAACCCAAGAAATACTGAAGTTCGGACCACGGGCTAAAGCTCCGTGGCAATTTATAAATCTAAGAATTAAGGCCTGCGGAATTTATGATCCAAGAAATGTTACTGGCCGTTTTATAAATCCAAGAAAGGCCGTGGGCAACTAATGATCCAAGAAAGCCAGGGTAGGACTTCGAACTAGAGAAAAATGGACAAGGTAAAAAGAAGAGAATTTCTCAAAGCATTTTCGGTCGCGGCAATTGTACCTGCCATCGCCGGCAAGGGCTTCGCCTCAAGTTCCGAACCGACGGTTGTCGCTGCACCATCGCTTCCCGATATCCCGACCTGCGCGTCGATGCGTTCGGTGACGATGACTCACAAGTTTCTCGATCTCTACGCATGGCCCGGACTGACGAATCAATGGGGTTGTGCGCAGGCGGCGATGGATGTCACCGCCGTGCGAAGCGTCGCATTCCCGCCGTTCGCGCAGGGCGAAATGAATGTCGCTCCGCTCGGTTCGGGCGGCGAGCTTCTCACCGGAGTCCTGTATGTCGACGGTGAATATTTCACCGCGACAAAGACGCCGATCGATTTCGTTTGGCAGCCGGACCGAATCGAACGCCGGTCGCTCTACAGAGGACTCGAGCTAAAGAGCGTGACGATCGTTCCATTTAGAACGATGTCGGTCGCGGTAAAACTGACCGTGACTAACATGACAAAAGCTCGTCGCAAGACCGAGATCAAGCTCGCGATCAACGGTGGAGCATCGAAGAGCGTGAAGCCGTGGAACGCGGCGTATTCGCCCGGAGAATATGATAACGACCGGACCGTCGACGCCGGACGAAACGCCGTGCTTTGCAAAGCGATCCATTCGGATGCGTATGTCATTCAAGGTACTTCACCAAAACCTACGAGCCTTCTTCCGTCATGGATAACTTACGAATTCGATCTCGCACCGCGCGAATCCGCGTCGATAGTGTTTGTAAATTCGCTCGGCGAAAGCGCCGCCTCGGTCCAAAAAGAATACGACTCGATCGTCAATAACTTCGACGCCGTCGCGACAGCGACGACCGACGAATGGAACGGCCAGATGCAGGCCGCGTTCACTCCCGGCAACAATATTTTCTCGGGACATGTCCCGACTCTCGTCACGACGGATGACAATCTGAAGCGCATCTATCACTCCGCCGTGATGAGCGCGCTTTATTTCCGCCGCACGACTCCGCACTCGGTTTACGGAACGACGTACGTCACGCTGATGCCGCGATATTGGGAGACGACGACATTTCTCTGGGACATCAGTTTGAGTGCGATGCTGCTCTCGATGCTCGATCCAAAAGTGCTGCGAGGCATGATGGAAATGTGGATGAAGCTCGACATGCACAAGCATTTCGGCACCGAGTTTCTAACGGGCGAAGGCGTCGGTCCGTGGTATTCGGTAAACGACTACGCGATGTCGCGAATGGCGAAAGAATATCTGCGTTGGACCGGTGATCGCGCGTGGCTCGACAAGGAAGTCGACGGAAAAAAAGTTCTCACGCATTTGCTTCGATACGCCGAGCACTGGCGCGAGCTCAATGTAAATAAGCATGGACTCGCTGATTACGGCGGCGTGACAAACTTGCTCGAGGCCGTGTCGAGTTATGTTCACGAAGTCGCCGGACTGAATGCGGCGAATGTTCATAATCTTAGATTCGCCGCGGAGCTTGTCGAGTTCAAAGGTGACAAATCAAAAGCCGCGGCGTATCGCAAAGAAGCGGACGAGTTGGGTCGCCGTGTTCTCGAGCTTTATGTTCCGGGTAAAGGAATCTGGAAGTGTCGTCTGCCGGATGGAAGCTACTACGAGGTGCATCACTGCTACGATTTCGGCACGACGCTGATGGCGTGCGTTATCGACACGCGATCTCGATGTCACATTCAGCATCCGTCCGGATCATCAATGGACCGGTGCATATTGCTCATGGCCTGCGCTCGCACTGAGCGGTTTGTATGCGGCAGGCGAAGTCGATGTCGCATTCGAATGGATCAAGGGACTCGCGAAGACGAGCATGCAAGGGCCGTACGCCCAGGCGCATTTTACGGAAACTTTTTACACGCCGGAATCGAACGGAGCCGCGTCGAAGTCGCCATCCGATCAGCCGTACATAAACGATTGGGCGTGTGTATCCGGATGTAATTATCTCGAGCCGGTAGTCGATTCGATCTTCGGTATCAACGCCGGTTTGTTTGGAACGATCACGGCGAAACCGCAGTTTGGAAAACTAGATCCGCGTGCTGAGTTGAGAAACATCAATTATCAAGGCGCTCGTTACGTCGCCGACAAGAACGGTGTTCGAGCCGCCTGATCTGAGCTCGTTCTTTTTCGTGTTGTTTCGTGTGGTTAGTGTGATTCGTGGTTTCTCTTTACGTAGCGGTCTTCGAATCAAGGTCTAAATCCTGAATCGCAAAATCCGTAACCACTAACCACACGAACCACACGAAACAACACGAACGAAAGCCGGAACCACGGAACACACTGAACACATGGAAGAAGAGGAAAGAGGAGAAAGAATCGGACGGAACGGAGCAAATAAACTTATGCGATTAAAAGGATCGATTCAATTTCTATTCACGATCGCGACCGTGCTTTTGCTTTCAATCGCAGCGCTCGCACAACAAGCGACATCGCCGTCGCTGCTTACGATCGGCGACAAGTACTGGATGCAGCAGGATGTCGTTTACGGGAGCGCGAACAACACTCCGCTGAAGCTCGACATCTGGTACCCACGCGATAATCCGAAGCCGACTCCGACACTTGTTTACATCCACGGCGGCGGTTGGATCTTTGGATCGAAGGAAGGTTCCGTGTATCAACTGCTTCCTTATCTCGAACGTGGATGGCGGGTCGTCAATGTCGAATACCGTATGGCCGGAAACTCGCTCGCACCGGGATCGGTCGAAGACACGCGATGCGCGCTTCGTTGGATCTATCGAAATGCAAAGCAGTGGAATTTCGACACGTCTAAGATCGTGCTGACGGGGCATTCCGCAGGCGGACACCTGTCGCTTATCACCGGCATGCTTCCCGATGGAACGCCGCTCGATAATCGCTGCTACGGCGACGCGAAGTACGGCGACGTCCCGATGAAGGTTGCCGCGATCGTGAACTGGTACGGCATCAGCGATGTAAACGATCTGATCGCGGGCCCGAATTTAAAAAATTACGCGGTGATGTGGATGGGCTCGATGCCGAATGCCGCCGAGGTCGCGAAGAGCGTCTCGCCGCTGACTTATGTTCGTGCCGGACTGCCGCCGATAATCACGATCCACGGCGACAAAGACGACGTCGTTCCGTATGCGCAAGCGACGCGTCTGCATGCGGAATTGGATAAGACATCGAATGTGAATAAACTCATCACCATCAAAGGCGGCGGACACGGAATGTTCGGCCAGGCGGATTACGTAATGGCATTCGATGAGATCTGGAAATTTTTGAAGGCGAATAAGGTCGTCGATTAGGTTCGGGGCGTGGATGTTATTTAACCGCAGATTAACGCAGATAACGCAGATCAAGAAAATCTAATCCATTTTAATCTGCGTCATCTGCGGTTGGTAGCGAAACTGTCCTGGGGACACATTGATTGATGAAAATTACCGACATAAAAGCAACGACTGTCACCGTCCCCCTCGAGGCTCCGCTGCGACATGCGGCGGGTTGTCACTGGGGACGATTTGTTCGAACGATAGTCGAGGTCGAGACCGATGAAGGCATCGTTGGACTTGGCGAGATGGGCGGCGGCGGCGAATCTGCGGAAGCGATCTTTCGCGCGATGAAGAGTTATCTTGTCGGACACGATCCGGCACGTCTCGAGGAGATGCGATTCAAGATCGCGAATCCGACTGCATCGCTCTATAACAATCGCACACAGATCCTCGCGGCTCTCGAGTTTGCATGTCTCGATATCATCGGACAAAAGTGGAATGTTCCGGTCTACGATATCCTCGGCGGAAAGCTTCAGGACGAAGTTCCCTTCGCGTCGTATCTTTTTTTCCGGTATCCGAATCCGAAAGACGGAAGCGGCGAGGTTCGCACCGTCGATCAGCTCGTCGCACATGCGAAAGATCTGAAAACGAAATACGGATTTACATCGCACAAGTTGAAGGGCGGTGTGTTCGATCCGGTGTATGAGCTCGAATGTTATCGCGCAGTCGCGGCCGAGCTCGGCACCGACACACGAAGTGGAGATTCGTTCCGCTTCGATCCGAACGCCGCATGGTCGACCGAGCAGGCGATCTGGTTCGGACAGCAGATCGAGGACATCAACAACGACTATCTCGAAGATCCAGTCTTCGGACTTCACGGAATGCGTCGAACTCGTGAGAAAGTTCGCATGCCGCTCGCGACGAATACCGTTGTCGTAAATTTCGAACAGCTCGCGGCAAATGTTTTGAATACTGCGTGCGACGTAATCCTGCTCGACACGACGTTCTGGGGTGGAATCCGACAATGCGTGAAAGCGGCCGGAGTCTGCGAGACTTTTCAGCTCGGCGTCGCGGTGCATTCGTCGGGTGAACTCGGAATTCAGCTCGCGACGATGCTCCATCTCGGAGCGGTCATCCCGAACCTCGCGTACGCCGCGGACGCGCATTATCATCATCTGACCGACGACATCATCGAAGGCGGTTTGATGAAATATGAAAACGGAAAGATCCGCGTGCCGGACGGACCGGGTCTAGGTGTGAAGCTCGATCGCGACAAAGTTTCCGAATACGCCGAGCTCTACAAACGCCTCGGTGGATATTCGTACGATCAGGATCCGCTGCGTCCGGGTTGGACGCCGACGGTTCCGAATAATCGTTGGGCCGATCCGAAAGATGCGCGGAAGCCTGATATTCCGTTTTGAGCTTCTTGTCGCCAAAGGCGATGAACAATTAAGCCCAGGGTTGAATGAGCGAAGCGAATGAAACCGTTCACGATTCATCCGACAAATTCTTGTCGCCAAAGGCGACGTACATTAAAGCCTAGGGTTGAATGAGCGAAGCGAATGAAACCCTAGGTAAGAACGCAAATTGAACCGACCCTGAAGGGGTCGAACAATGCCGCATTGTTGCTCACTTTCAGCGAGCGGAGTCTATCGTTGTTGTTCCTAGGGTTTCGTCGCTTCGCTTACTCAACCCTAGGCTTTAATGTGCGTCGCCTTTGGCGACAAGAAAATTTCAAGCAATGCCCACCCAGCGTTCAACTAAAATGCCGATACATGAATGCTTCTATCGGATGAGGCTCTGCTGCTTTGTCTTTCTCACAATTGTCTCGCTCTTATCAGCGACATCGTTTGGGCAATGCCCGATCTCGCCATCGATGGGAACGAAGGCGGAAGAGTGGGACGCGATCTTTACGCAGGATGGGCCGGGCAAGGGTCTTCAAGCGGCGGGAGCTTCTGCGTGGACGGGCGGCGACAGCACTTATTCCGTGTTGCTTCCGAACGGTGACACGGCATTTTTCTTTTCCGATTCTTACATCGCTGAATCGCCGAGAACCAAGGGCGACGGAACTGTGTCCCGATCCGCAACCGGACTCCGAACAACCGAGATAAACTGTCCGTCGCCGATCTGCGATCCGCCGGCTTCGACTTTTATCGCGCGGAACAGCATCGTCGTTCTCGACAAAAGCCGAACGCGGATGCGTCTTCTCGCCGGCCCGAAAAGCGCGAACGGATTGTCGTCGTCCTATTTCAAAGATCCGGCCGACGGACTGAACTTCTGGATGGGCGACGCGATCATGCTCGCAAAAAAGCGCATCTTTGTTTTTCTACACAAGTTCGACTCGAAGCTCGCGTTTCACGGATCGACGATCGCTCAACTCAATCCAAAATCACTCGCGATCGAAAAGCAGATTGACGTCACCGGCTTCCCTTCGATGGATATCCATTGGGGCACTGCGATGATCGTCGATGGAGCGTGGCTGTACATCTACGGAAAAGGCGCACGCAACGGAAAGAAGCAGGTGTTCGTCGCGCGCATGAAAGCGAATGCATCGTTCGATGAGTTGTCTGCTTCGGCGAGCTGGTCGGCTTGGAATGGAAAATCGTGGACAAGCGGATTGCAAAACGCGGAACCGATCATTCCATCAAACGATTCGATAAGCGACGAGTTCAATGTCGTCCGCGCAAACATCAACGGACGTCCGACTTTTGTCTTCGCCGGGATCGACACGACCGCGGCGTGGGGCTCATGGCGTGACATCACTTTGTATTCGTCGTGCTCACCTCAAGGCCCGTTCACCGGAAAACATGTCGTGTATGCGATGCCCGAATCGAACTCGTTTACCGTTCCGGGACTCGCTCCGGATGTGAAATTGAAAGAACATCTCGTCGTCTATAATCCACACATACACAAGCAGTTATCCGATCACGGACGGCTTCTTATCTCGTACAATTTGAATCGAACACACAACGCGGACACGATCTATATCGACGGATATCGTCCGCGATTTATCTATGTCCCGATCGCGGGTCTAAAATAGTCACCAAATGAAATTTGTAGTTTTTAGAAATCCATCGACGCAGAATCGTCCATACGCAAACTATCGGATCGGCGCGATGGCCGATGAGGAAACGATCTTCGATCTTACGCCGTCTGTTCTGCCGCTCGGCCTTACATCTGACGAAGTTCTTCGGTGCTACGATCTCGAAACGGATTTTCTGAAGTTCGCGAGCGAAGCCGTCGCGGGCGGAAAATTGCCGGTCGTTAAGCGCGACGATGTGAAGATCGAAGCGCCTGTGCCTCGTCCTTCGAAGATCATCTGCATCGGTCTGAATTATCTCGATCACGTGACCGAGAGCGGTGCGGAGATCCCGAAAGCTCCATTGATATTTTCGAAATTCAACAC
Source organism: Acidobacteriota bacterium (assembly GCA_003223025.1). Taxonomy (GTDB): domain Bacteria; phylum Acidobacteriota; class Blastocatellia; order Pyrinomonadales; family Pyrinomonadaceae; genus OLB17. Next base: position 59,643 of record QHXR01000022.1, on the reverse strand, counting down.
ATGCGTCGCCGCGTCGGAAGATTCGATCGTTCTGCCGGTCGGCGGCGTGCAAGTTGATTTCGAAGCGGAGCTCGCAGTGATAATCGGTCGCCGTGCGAAAAACATCGAACTGAAAAACGCGATGGATCATGTGTTCGGATACACCAACTTCAACGACGTCTCAGCACGCGACATGCAGTTCGCCGACGGGCAGTGGCAACGCGGGAAATCGTGCGACACGTTCGCGCCATTCGGCGAGTTCGTAGCGACAAAGGATGAGATCGCGGATCCGCACTCGCTGAAGATTCAGTTTCGACTGAACGGCGACACGATGCAGGATTCGAGTACGAATCAACTTATCTTCAAGATCCCGGAGCTCATCGAGTATCTCTCGCGCTCGATAACGCTCGAGCCCGGCGACGTCATCGCGACGGGAACTCCGCCCGGCGTCGGCTTTGCGCGAAAGCCGCCGATATTTTTGAAGGACGGTGACGTCTGCGAAGTCGAGATCGCGGGTCTTGGAATTTTGATCAATGGGGTGGTGAAGAATGTTTGATCTGTCGGGTAAGAATGCTTTAGTAACTGGAGCCGCATCGGGCATCGGTGAAGCGACAGCACGCACGCTGGCGGCGGCGGGTGCGAAAGTTTTTGTCGCCGATCTTGATTTCGATCGAGGTGTCGCCGTTGCGGACGACATCGCACAGCAGGGATTGGCGGCGGAGTTCATGGAGCTCGACGTGTCGGACAAATCGTCATGCGCCGCAGCCGAAGCTTACATCCGCCGAACGAGCGGATGGCTCGACATCCTGGTAAACAATGCAGGTATTGGACATGTGGGCACGATCCTGGAGACGACATCGGAAGATCTCGATCGACTCTTCGCAGTGAATGTTCGCGGCATGTTCGATCTGACCAAAGCGTTCATCGGAGGAATGATCGAACGAAATCACGGCGTCATCGTCAACGTCGCATCGATCGGCGGAATCATCGCTATCCGCGATCGGCTCGCATACTGCACCACGAAATTCGCGGTCGTCGGTTTTACAAAATGCATCGCACTCGATCATGCAACGCAAGGAATTCGTGCGAACAGCATCTGCCCGGGACGCGTCGAGACGGAGTTCGTGAAGAAACGAATCGCCGAATATCCCGATCCCAAAAAAGCTTATGAAGAGATGGCCGCGACGCAGGCCATCGGCCGGATGGGCACGCCCGAAGAGATCGCTGCGTGTGCGCTCTATCTTGCGAGCGACGAAGCCGCGTTCGTCACCGGCACCGCGTTAGAGATCGACGGCGGTTTTAGTGTGGGGAAATAGTTGGGGACAGAACGCCAGAAATGAAATTCTTATGAGTTGCCTCCGCTTTCAAGCGGAGGTTCAGGGCTCACACAAAGGCTTCAGCCGAAAAATGATTTTAGGCTAAAGCCTTTCGGAATCATTTTCTGATTTTTGGCTAAAGCCTTGCCACTCGATTCTGTCTCCTCCGGCTAAAGCACGGAGGCAATTCATAAAAAAGGCTGCCCTTCCAGGCAGCCTTTCTTAATTTGATTGGTGGAGACGAGGGGGATCGAACCCCTGACCTCTGCAATGCCATTGCAGCGCTCTCCCAGCTGAGCTACGTCCCCAATTTAAGTTTCGAGTTCCTGGTTTCTAGTTTCTAGTTGCCGGAACGACGAAGTTTGAATCTACCGAAATCGTTTCAGAGCGTCAAGTGAGTCTAGTCGAGTCTTTCAAGTCTATTGAGTCTATTGACTTCGTGTTTTCTTCGTTTGTGTTGTTTCGTGTAAGTTCGTGGTTCCAGTTCTTTCGGCCTTAAAGACTGGAACCACTAACTCACACGAAAGAACACGAAAAGACACCCGACAGACTCGATAGGCTCGCTAGACTACTTCCCCTTAAAGTTCGGCTTTCGCTTCTCCAAAAACGCCGACACGCCTTCCTGTTTGTCTTCCGTCGAAAAACAGATCGCGAAGAGATCGACTTCGCGACGGAGGCCTTCGTCGAGATTCGAACGTGACGCGAACTTCACCGCTTCTTTACAGAGCTGCAGAGCGATCGGCGCTTTGGTCGCGATCTTTTCAGCGAGCTCCATTGTTTTAGCTTCGAGCTCGGCCGCCGGGTAAACGTGATTCACGAGTCCGAATTTCAGTGCCGTTTCGGCGTCGATCATGTCACCGGTCAGCATGATCTCCATCGAACGCCCCTCGCCGATCAAACGCGTCAGTCGCTGAGTTCCACCCCCGCCGGACATGATGCCGAGATTGATCTCAGGCTGAGAAAATTTTGCGTTCCCGCTGCAGACGCGAAGATCGCATGCGAGCGCAAGCTCGTTTCCGCCGCCGAGACAAAATCCGTTGACCATCGCGATCGTGGGTTTCGGAAATGAGTCGATTGAATTGAAGAACGTTTTCTCGTGAAAAAGATTTCGCTGTGTCACGGGTGTCTGTCCCGCGAATTCGCTGATGTCAGCGCCTGCGATAAAAGATTTTTCACCTGCACCGGTTATCACGAGAACGCGCACGGAATCATCGCGCTTCAGATCTTCGAGTGCGGCGACGCCTTCGGTGTGAACCTGTTTGTTCAGAGCATTGAGCTTTTCCGGCCGGTTGATCGTGAGAACAGCGACACCAGTGTCGCGTCTTTCGACGGTGATTGTTTCGTATGTCATAAAAGGGTAGGACAGGCTGTTAGCCTGTCCTCGTATTGTCGTCTCGGTTTTGAAAACTCACCTCATCCGCGAACAGTACAGGCTAACAGCCTGTCCTACGTCGTCTACTCTTCAATTCCTTCAACTACGTTGTCGTCCGCGATCCACGCGACGAATAATCGAAGCCAGTTATCTTTTGACTCGATGATCGAAACACCGACACGCGATGTTCCATAGCTTGACGCACCGACGCGGGCGACCTTCGCCTTCACCTCGACCGGAACTCCGTCGGGGCGGTGCGAGCGGATATAAAGCGTCTCGCCTTCGGAAATACTTTGATTGAGTTGGAACAGTGCTCCCAGCGTTGAGATGTCGTCGGTCTCAGTCGGCTCGCTCCACGCCGCACCATCCTCAGTGCGCCCGGATACTACGATCGGAAGGCGAAGGGCCATCCGAAGTGCAAAGCGTTTTTCCTCAAACTGAGGCTGCATACTGGTCGGCATGTTTTGTCGAAGGGGCGCGTTCCGAGCAAACCTAGCTTAACACCTGAAACCGGAAAACTCCCATTTGACCGGTTCGCTATCGATATTTAATTTCGGGGGCGGAATTCTGTAAAGCTGGCGTCCCTGTCTTTATTCGACTAAGTTACGACGCGATAGTTATACTACAGACATAGCGATTATTTCAAATTTTTCAAGCTTTTGGAGAGCATCGAACGACACATGTCCACAACAAACATCGAGCGCAAGGTCGTGATTCTAGGTTCGGGTCCGGCCGGACTCACGGCGGCGATCTACGCTTCGCGAGCTGAGCTTTCGCCGCTCGTCATCGACGGTCCTCAGCCCGGCGGTCAGTTGACGATCACGACCGACGTTGAGAATTATCCGGGCTTTGCTGACGGGATCATGGGACCGGCCTTGATGGAGCAGTTTCGTGAACAAGCGGTTCGATTCGGGACCGAGATTATTAACGTATGGATCGACAAGGTCGATCTTTCGCAACGACCGTTCACACTTTACGGAAAGGACAGCGAAGACGCTGACGAGATCACGACGATCGTAAAAGCGGATACGCTGATCATCTCGACCGGAGCGTCAGCGAAATGGTTGGGAATTCCAGGCGAAGCTCCGGTTCCCGAAGGCTTAGGTGGAAACGGTGTTTCGGCATGCGCGACGTGCGACGGGTTTTTCTTTCGAGGAAAACCGATCGTCGTAGTCGGTGGCGGCGACACGGCGATGGAAGAGGCGCTTTTCCTCACGCGATTCGCATCGAAAGTTTCGCTTGTTCACCGGCGACACGAATTTCGCGCTTCGAAGATCATGCAGGAACGCGTGCTTGCTCACGAAAAGATCGACGTGCTTTGGAATACCGAGCTGAAGGATATCCAGGGTTCGAAGGAAGCGGGCGTCGAGAGCGTGACACTTTTCAATAACGAGACGAACGAGACTTCTAATTTTCCGACGCAGGGCGTGTTCATTGCGATCGGGCACAAGCCGAATACCGAACTGTTCAAGGGCGTCCTCGACATGGACGACGTCGGATATTTGATAACCGAAGGCAAGACAATGAAGACGAATATCGAAGGCGTTTTCGCATGCGGCGATGCACAGGATTCGTACTATCGTCAGGCCGTGACCGCGGCGGGAACGGGATGTATGGCAGCCATCGATGCGGAGAGGTTCTTGGCGGAGCATCATGTTCCGAATGCGGCGAAGAATACGCCTACTAATTGGTAGTTTCCGGGTCGCGTAGCGATCGCATGAATTTAGCCGTGGCCATTAAGGCCACGGAAACCGGGATCGCGACCGCGTCGCGTCAGCGACGCCTGAATCTCAGCCGTCGCTACGCGACGAAATCATGCCGGCCTTACCGTGGCCTGAAGGGCCACGGCTAAATTCATGCCATCGCTACGCGATGCTGAGAATATATTAAAAAGAGAGGCTGTCCTTTCGGACAGCCTCTCTTTTTTAGTTTGAAGCGAAGCCTAAACGTTCTGCTTCGCTTTGCAGCAAGCACAACTGCAGGACTTACTATCAGTGTGCATAGGCTGATGCTCTCCAGCCGTCGCTTCACCGGTTTTGTTCTTCATCATCGGACAATCAGCCGGCATGTTTTCGGCGGCGGCGGCTGCGTCCTTCTTCATCGCGCACGAGCCGTCTTTGCAGCAGTCTTCATTGCAGCATGACGCCGTTTCGCCGGAAGCCGAATCCTTCATAGGACAAGAATCGCCCGCACAGCAGCAGCAAGACATCGCCGTCTCAGCGACGGCAGTTCGGTTATATGCGATCGCTGCGGCGGCAAGTCCGAGGACGAGTAACACCGAGATCGCGAGTATCAATCTTTTCATTTTATTTACCTCGTATATTCAGAAAGCCAATGAATGTTGCCGACGAATCGTTCGCACGGCATGTTCAGTGCTCTCTAAATACGAAGGGCGTGATGTCTGATGAAGATCCGACCCGGATTGGGTGGATAGGAGGCTTGAGTGGCTTTTGGCCAGCCGCTTCGTGCCGGACGAACTTTCAAACGGAACGGCAACTGCTTTTCGCCAACGCTCGCCGGTTGCTTGTGTCGCTCGATCTTTCGAGTCTTATCAAAAACAGCGGGGATAAATCCGCAGCAATCAAATGCCTGAGGCGTGCTCTGCGAGAACAGGTCTGACTTGCTCTTCTTACTCGAATGATCGCAATGGCCTTTCGAGACCTTTGCGAGCGGGCAAAACTCGGCGCCAGCTGCACGTGCCGGCATCTGGCAGAAGAACAGAAGCGCGATTCCGCTGATCCACAACGACATGAATCCCGCCAGCGTTTTTCTGCAATATTTTTTGACCCGTTTCATCAGACGTGAACCCGGCGCCAGTATAGCGCCGGTAAATTTTACCAGCAACGAGTATAATACTCCCAGCTTTTTTATTTATTTAGTTTATGCCTATTTACGAGTACAGATGTAAGGACTGCGGGACGCAAATCGAGAAACGTCAGTCTGTTAACGAAGAACCCCTGAAGAAATGTGAAACCTGCGGCGGCGAGCTGGAGAAACAGTGGTCGCTCTCCGGGTTCCAATTTAAAGGAGCCGGCTGGTATGTCACCGATTATGCAGGTAAGAGCGGGGCCAAGACCGAAGGATCCGCGAAAACTGAAAAAGGTTCGAGTGGTGAATCAACCGAAAAGTCCGCTGATGCATCAAAGCCGAAAAGCGACGCTGCACCGACGCCCAAAAAAGACGGCGGATCGACGACGAAAGATTAAATGACCCGACTGGTAATAATTTCAATTTTGATTGCTACGTCCGTGATCTCAGGATTCGCGCAGTCGGGAAATGTAAATCGCGGCGGCAATCTCGAGGGCACGCTCCTGACCGTGACGGCTTCACGGACCGACGGGAAGACGGATCCGATTAGGGTCGAGAATCTGTCGCTGTACGAAAACGGGTTCGAACAGAAGATACGGAATTTCAGTCTTGACCCGTCGCCGTCCAAGATCGTCCTTCTGGTCGACAACTCGCAGACTATCGGAGCCGATGTTGAGAAGTTGAAAAAGGCGACGATGGAATTTGCGTATGAGATCTTCGACGGCGATCAGTTGTTCGTCCTCGCCTACGACGAAAAAGCGGAGATCGTTCAGGAATGGACCGATGACGCTAAAAAGATGGAAACGTCGCTCGCGACATTCCGAAAAAAAGGAAGCCCGAATCTTTTCGACGCACTCGATTCGACCGTGACCGAAGTCCTCCAACCGTTGATGCCGGGAACCCGAAAGGTGGCGGTCGTTCTGATCAGTGACGGAGTCGATCGTGGAAGCAAGATGAATTTCCAGACGATTCTCGGTCGTCTTCAGACCGAGAACGTCACGGTTTATGCATTGCAGCTTCCCGATCGCACCGGCGGAGTCTATCGCCGCGATCAGCCCAAAGCTCCTGCGGTTCTGACACAGCTTACTGAGGGGACCGGCGGAACGATCTTTCCGCTCGAAGAAGCGCAAGACGCGGCGAAGACGATCTGCGACGAATTGCGACGCAGCCGATATCTGCTCTCGTACATCCCGACGAACACTTCAAGTTATGACATCCGTCGCGTTTTTCTTACTGCACCCGAAGGAATAACGGTCCGCACGAAGACTGCGCAGCCGCCGAATGTTAAATAAGAACTAGTTTGCCCGCGAAATACGCGAAAGGACGCGAAAATAAGAAAGAGTTTTCCTTTCTGTATTTCGCGTCCTTTTCGCGTATTTCGCGGGCAATAATTTTTAGACAGCCACGGGCGCCGCGATCTTGCCGTGGGGTTGATAACCTTCCAATTTCAAATTCTCAAATTTGAAATTCAAAAGCCCGTCGAGTCCTTTCAGGTTCGAAGCGTTCAGAAATTCTAACTTCGGCAGTTCGAACGGTTCTCGGGATAGGAGTTCGTGCACCTGATCGAAATGATTCGAATAGATGTGCAGATCACCAAACGTGTGAATGAAATCTCCGACCTCGAGACCGCACACGTGAGCGATGAGATGGGTCAGTAGCGCGTAACTCGAGATATTAAACGGCACGCCGAGGAACGCGTCGGCTGATCGTTGATAGAGTTGGCAGTGGAGCGTCTTTCCGCCGTCGATCTTGAATTGGAAAAGCGTATGACACGGAGGCAGCGCGACTTCATCACATGTCTCCGGATTCCAACCGGTGACGATCAGGCGACGCGAGTTTGGATTCTGTTCGATCTCGCGGATCAGTCGAGCGATCTGATCTACGCCGTTCATCTCCGGGTAATCACCGCCGAACGACCGCCAAAGATATCCATACACGGGCCCGAGATCGCCGGCGCTCCGATCGAATCTTGAGGTCTGCTCCTCGGTCGCCCATTCCTGCCAGATATCCACACCGCGTGCCTGAAGGTCAGCCTCGCTTGTCGAGCCACTCAGAAACCAGAACAATTCTTCAGCAACCCATCGAAACGGAACTCGTTTGGTCGTGACGATGGGAAATCCTTCGCGAAGATCGAACCGAGTTTGATATCCAAATGTCGAGATCGTCCCGACACCGGTCCGGTCTTCGTGACGGGTACCGTTTTCGAGAATATGTCTGAGAAGGTCGTGATACTGCTTCATAAAAAACGGGTCAGTGGCGTTTACGCTTTCGAGAGGGTACCTGCGGCAGGAAAATCGTATCAATACTTGGCAAGGTATCCGGCGGATCGATCAGTAAGACGATACGATCGGATCCGGCTTCGTCCACTCCGATCGCGATCTTTTCCAGATCGCTAACTTTCAGAGCGGGATCCAGTCTCAGCCTCACAGTCTTTTCGACGTCGTTCGTGTCTTCGCGAAACACACCGTTGACTTCGCGGTCCTTAAAAACTTTTACCAGGAGCTTTGTGAGTGGTTCGACGTTCAAGAGACTCCCCAACTTTTCAGAGTTCAATTCCACATTCCCCTTCGGACCAACCGTTACCGTCAACAAAAGCGGGTCCGGTTTCACGTCCAGGTTGTTGGATTCGCGGGGTTCGGGTGGGATATTGAGAGTCGGCCCGTGCACCACGTCGACGTTCAATTCGGCCGGACCCTTGGCTCGCTCTACCTTAAGCATTTCGACAAGCGATTTGATTTCCTGCGAAGGTTTGTCCGCACGGACGTTGACTATGACGAGCTCGGAGATCTTCGTCTCACCGGTCAGAACTTGTGCTCCCGCGAACCTTGCGGATCCGCATAGGACGATTAGGCAGAGGGAAATCGACGCCCATTTGGTAAAAACGAGAGACATGCCACCAATCCTCCGTTTGTCGAACATTCGCTCACAAGTTACCATAACTGACTTATGGCCGGGAAACTTGAGGTCAGCTTTAACAGCCCGCAATGCGGATGGATGTCGATCGGATTCGATGACGGCGCGAGTGAGTTTCACACGACGACGGCCCATGCTCCTCACGAATTGGCGCTGCCCGAGTTGATGAAGATTCTGACGTCGCTTGCTGACGTAAAATCGGCCGCAAACGAATATGTTTTGAAATGGAACCGCGATCCGGAGGAGTTCGATTTTCGATTTGTCCGAAACGGTTCGGATCTGCTGATTGAGATCTATCAGTATCCGACCGATGAACGCGACGTTGCTGAACGCGAGTTGGTGTTCTCGTATGCGGGTCCGCTCGGCGATGTTATTGGATCCTTCGCCGCGACATTCGATCAATTGTATGAAGATCGCGAGACGGACGAGTTTGAATTCAACTGGCGCCAGCCGTTTCCATATCGCGAGTTTGAGGAGTTCAAGGCATATGTCGGAGGGTCCTCGGAGTAGTTAGCTCCGTTAGGAGCGAAATGTTGGTAGACCGACGACGAATAATTTACATGAGCTCCGTATGAGCGACACCCTGTGCCGCTCATACGGAGCTCGACTGGGTTAGGAGGCTCCGTTCTACCAACATGTCGCTCCTACAGAGCCTCCTACAAAAAAAAGCTGTTCTGAAATTAGTTTCTAGATGAAAGAAAGACTACTAGATTTGCTCGCTTGCCCGACCTGCGGCGGTGACATCCTGCTCGCTTACGCCAGCAAGTACGACGATAAAGAAATCATCGAGGGCGTGCTGACGTGCAAGAAGTGCACACGCGAATACAAGGTCGTGCGCGGTGTTCCGCGGTTTGCCGATCTCGGAAAGATCGAAGAGGACAAAGCTGAGACTGCTGAAAATTTCGGTTGGCAGTGGACACATTTCACACAAGAGGATCCGAAGTACAACGAACAATTTCTAGGTTGGCTGCAACCGGTGAAGCCGGAGTTTTTCGAAGGCAAGGTCGTGCTCGAAGGCGGGTGCGGAAAAGGTCGGCATACAAAACTCGCCGCCGAGTGGGGTGCGAAGGAAGTGATCGGAATCGATCTCGGTGACGGAGTCGAATCTGCATTCGCGTTGACGCGTCATACGCCGACCGTCCACATCGTTCAGTGCGACATTTTCAAACTTCCGTTCAAGCGAGAATTCGACTACGCCTTCAGTGTCGGCGTGCTGCATCACACGCCCGATCCGAAGAAAGCATTTCTCTCGCTCGCTTCGAAAGTAAAAAAAGGCGGCTATATTTCAGCTTGGGTTTACGGTGCGGAAAATAACGAGTGGATCACGAAGTACATCGATCCGCTTCGCGAGGGATTCACATCTAAGATCAGTCAACCGGTGTTGTATCAACTTTCCAAACTGCCGACGCTTTCGCTCTTCCTGACGACGAAGCTCGTCTATCGACCGGCGAACATCGCCGCGAAACCGATCGCGAGCAAGCTTTTTTATAACGACTACCTGAATCACATCGGAACGTTCGGATGGCGCGAGCAGCACAGAAGATTTTGAGAGTTGGTGGGAAGAGATCAAAGCTGGTGACGTCGATATCATCCGGCATAATCGGAACAGTTGGTGCGGATTTGGGAGACTGCTTTGAACCGCCGAGACACCGAGACGCTGAGATATTCATTTGGGCGTCGACAGACAATTTCGAGTCGAGTTTTGGAAAGTGTTTATTCATCTCTGCGTCTCCGCGTCTCGGCGGTAAAAAACCAATGAAGTTCGAAAAAGGAATCGCGAAGAAATACCGTCAATCGATCGAAGATGCATTCGACGTCATCCTCGATAAGGGCAACGATTCGCACCGCGACATCGCTAAGCTCATCCTCGACTCGAAGATGCACATTCGGGTGAAGCCGGTCGCTGAGGTCAACGCGTCCGGTGTCACGGGTCTGGTCGATAACGGCGACACGAATGACCGGATCGAAGACGAGCGACTTAGTATCGAAGAAGCATTCGATGAGATCTACATCGCGATCGCCGAGGAGACGATCGACACCGGCGGACAGCGCGGATGCGAAGGCACGTTCGTTCACGAGGGCCGTCACGCATTCGATTTTGCGCAAACGATCGCGAGCTTTTCCGATGCGGACGTGAACCCGCTCAGTCTTTTCGATCCCACGCTTTACGAGCTCGAGTGGGAAGCTCACCGGACCGCGGGCGAATACATGCTCTGCATCGCTCGCGATGAGTACATCGAAGAAGGGATCGAATTGCTGATCCTCGGACGCGAAGCGGAGCGCGGATGCTTCCTGAACGAAGAAGGGATCCGTTCACGCCTTCGCGATAATTACAGTCTGATACTCGACACGAATCCGGGTCCGAGGGCGAGCGAGTTGTTGGGATTACGACAACGCTGATCGCCATAGGTCTCATAGGTCATATAGGACCCATGGGACTTATGACAAACTAGTCTTATGAGTTCGACACTACCTCAGGAAATGCAGCAGCATACGTACGCGATCATGGATCGCGTCGAGGATTCGCATTGGTGGTTCGTCGGACGCCGCGCGATTCTCGAAACATTCTTGCGAGACATCGTAACGCCGCCGTCCCGGCGGCTGTCTCGAGGCCGTCCCGGCCTCAACGCGACCGCGGGACGCGATCGCGACAGCCGGCGGGACGCCGGCGCTACGATACGAATCCTCGATGTCGGTTGCGGGACGGGTGCGAATCTCGAGATGCTCTCGCAATTCGGCGAGGCTGAAGGAGTCGACGTATCAGATGACGCTCTCGAGTTCTGTCGTCGAAAGGGCTTAAAGGTTCAGAAAGGATTGGCCGAGACGCTTCCCTACGCCGATGAAACGTTCGATGTCACGACCGCCCTCGATGTCGTCGAACATCTCGATGACGACATCGAGGGACTAAAGGAAATGTTCCGCGTCACGAAGCGCGGCGGCCATTCGCTGATCTTTGTTCCGGCGTTCATGTGGTTGTGGGGCGTTCAGGACGACATTTCAAATCACCGGATCAGGTACACGAAACGAGAGATAGTCGAACGATTGGAGAAAGCTGGGTTCACAGTTGAACGAGCGACCTACGCGAACTGGACATTCTTCGCACCGATACTCGGCGGTCGAACGCTGATGCGTCTGACGGGAATCAAACCGGAGTCTGAGAACAACGTGAACGTCTCGGCTCTTAACGGAATCTTCGGCAAGCTTTTTTCAGCCGAAAGGTTTTGGCTAAAGAATTTCAATTTTCCGTTTGGCGTTTCTATCGTTGTGGTGGCTAGAAGAGCCTGACTGCGCGCAGAGTGTTTCTTGTTTTGTGTGATTTCGTGTGATTTGGTGGTTTCAGTCGTGCCCGTTTCAGAACTGGAACCACTAAGTAACACGAAATCACACGAACAAAGCCAGACCGCGAAAAGAAAAACTGATGCAAGATTTCTACTGCGAAGAAGTGCTCTCAGGCAAGACATCGGTCGAGAAGGTTTTCGAGACCGAGAATGTTCTCGCCTTTCATCACACCCGCCCGTTCTGGGAAACGCACATCGTCGTCATTCCAAAACACCATATCGATTCTCTGTTAACGGTCGACACGAAGATGCTCGACGAACTTCTCGAGGTCGTAAAAACTGTCGCAGCAAAAGTGATCGGCGAGAAAGGTGCGGCGCGTGTGCTGACGAATCTGGGCGAGTACCAGGATTCGAAACATCTACACTTTCATGTGAATTCCGGCAAACAGATCAAACCTGACACCAAGATCTAAAAGAAGTTCTGCCCGCGAAATACGCGAAAAGACGCGAAATAAAGAAAAGATTTTACCTTCTTTTTTTCGCGTCCTTTCGCGTATTTCGCGGGCACTTTCTTTTCAAACATTTGGCGAGATCAAAACCAGCTGTCTGCCTCGAAGATTCTTCCCTTCGGAAAATCCTCACTCCGCACGGCGTAAGTGAATCCCTTCGTGATCGAGAACGCACCAACCTCCCCTGTTCTCGAGAGTGCGAGAAATCCGACTTGAATTTCCTTCGACTTCTCCGGATCACGCCTCACGATCCGGCGGACGGCCTCTTTGCACGCCATTTCCGGCGTTCGCCCCATGCGCATCTGCTCGATGACAGTGTGCGTTCCGCAGATGCGGATCACTTCTTCGCCGACGCCCGAACTTGTCGCGGCCCCGACCTCATTATCAACGAACAGACCTGCACCGATGATCGGCGAATCGCCGACACGACCGCGCATCTTAAAAGCCAACCCGCTCGTCGTCACCATGCCGGCAAACTTGCCGGTCGAATCCATCGCCACCGTTCCCATCGTGTCGTGAGTCGGCAGGCCGTTTGTAAATTGCATCGGAGAAAATTGCGACACAGTTCCCGCGGGCGGTTTGAATGCCGGATCGGACCACGGCTTATATTCGGATTTCTTTAACCACTCTTTCCATTCTTTCTCCGCATCGGGCGAGAGCTTTCCATCTTCGAGCGGAAATCCGTTCGCGAGTGCAAACTTCTGCGCACCTTCCCCCGAAAGGAGCACGTGCGGAGTTTTCTCCATCACCTTTCGCGCAACTGAGACCGGATGTTTGATCCGCTCGAGGAATGAGACGCCGCCGCAATCTCCGTTGCCGTCCATGATGCAAGAGTCGAGTGTGACTTTGCCGTCACGATCAGGCCAGGCCGACAGACCGACGCAGCAGCTCGGCTCGTCTTCCGAGGCTCGTCCCGCTGCTTCAACCGCATCCAGAGCCCGTCCGCCTTTCTGCAGAACGGGCCATCCGCCATTGTTCGCAGTCACACCCGCATCCCAGGTGGAGACAATGACGGGCGTTTTGACTTTCGATGTCGAAACGATAGGAAAACCTTGCTGCGCGGAGACTTTGCTTAGCAGCATGAGCGGAATACCAGCCAGCGGAAGTTGTAAGAATTTTCGTCGGTCGATCATAAGAATTATCCGTCCAGTGTTTGCGCGATCTTATCGAGGTTAAGACTGCGCGCGGATGCGTTGAAGATTTCGAAATAAGTTCCGTGACGATCATAAAGCTCGTCATGTGTTCCGATCTCGACGACGCGGCCTTCTTTCAAAACATAGATTACGTCCGAATCGATGATCTGCGAAATGCTGTGTGAAATGACGACTACGGTCCGCCGCTCCTTGATCGCGTCGAGGCTGTTCTTGATCTGCTCCGTCGCGATCGCGTCGAGACTCGCCGTCGGTTCATCGAGAAATATCACCGATGGATCTTTGAGAAATAATCTCGCGATCGCGATCCGCTGCTGCTGTCCGCCGGAAAGCGATTGCGCTTCGCTCGCGTAGCCGTTCGGCAGCTTCTCGATCTGATCATGCAGGTACGCTTTTTTCGCCGCCGCGACGACTTCATCGAACGTCGCTCGCATGAAACCGTATCGAATGTTCTCTTCGATCGATCCGCGGAAGATGTGATTTTTTTGAAGCACGAGCCCGATGCTTCGACGGAGAAGATGCGTGTCGTATTCCTGCAGATCGTGTCCGTCGAGACATATCTCACCGCGCGTCGGTGCGTAGAATTTGCAGAGCAAATTCAGCAACGTCGATTTCCCTGCCCCGGAAAGTCCCACGAACGCGACCGTCTTCCCCGCCGGGATCGTCATATTCACATCCCACAGCGCCTGCGTGCCGTTCGGATAAACGAAGTCGACATGCTTCAAAACGAACTCGCCTTTCAGTGCGTCTGCCGTGATATTTCCGCTCTCTTCGATCGCGTCATCGGCGTCGAGTATCTCGAAAAATCCTTCGGCATATGTCAGAGCTTCATTCATCTGATCGTAGATCCGATGAAGCTGACGGATCGGTGCCGAGACATTGTTGAAAAGAAGAATGTGAAACATGATCGCACCGATCGTCATCTGCTGATCGAGCACGAGGTAAGCCGTAAGGATGATGATCAACGTAACGCCGACCTGCTCTGCGAAAGTTTTCATCGCATCGAATGCGTAATTCGTCTTTCGCTGCTTGAGCTGCGCGCGGATGAGGTCCTGCTGAAGTTGATACTGTTTGTCGCGTTCGTACTCCTCGCGGACGAACGATTTGATTACGATGATCGATTCGATGATGTTGAAAAGTCCGTTGGTCTTCTGCTCGCGCAGTGCACGCAATCCTCGTCGCACTCCTTTTAGCAGCGACGCTTGTCTCCAACTCAAAATAAAATAGACCGGCATCACGACCGACGCGACGATACCGACATAAATATTCTGCGAATACATCAGAACGAGCGCGAGCGCGGCGTTCGCAAAGAGCGGGAGCAGATCGATAAAAATGTTCTGGACGAATCCTGTGAGACTTTCGACTCCGCGATCGATGCGGGTTTGCAGCTTTCCGGTCGCGTTTTCATCCGACGCGTAGAAAGCATATTTGTAGGTGAGAATTCTTTCGATCGCGTACTGCGCAAGGGCGCTCGAAAGTTTTACGCGCAGATTTTCGCCGATCATGCTCTGGCCGTATTTCACAGCGATGTTGATCAGTTCTTTGCCAAAAAGAATGGCCGAAATGAATAAAAGCAATGACGTGCTCTCGTGCGCCGTCCTTCCGGCTTTCATCATCTGCTCAACGGAATCGACCGTGTATCTGAGCACAAGCGGATTCACCTGAGCCGCGAGCGCACCGAGCATCGTCAGCAGCAGCGATGAGATGACAAGCCATTTATACGGTCGTACAAACGGCCCGAGCCTGGCGATGATCTGCCAAATGTTCACTACAAGGAATTTAGCACAATGACTTTGGGCCGCTGTATTTTCGCGGTTGAAAGGTCTAAATTATGTACTTTGTCATTTGAGATGGATTCGAGAGAGATCACACACAACCAAACCAACCCCGAGCTTTCACTTTTTCTACCTGTGCTGGACGAAGAAGATAACCTCCGTCCGATGCACGAAAAGATCCGAGCCGCGCTGGACGCGCTGGGAAAATCCGCTGAGGTGATCTACGTCGATGACGGGTCGACCGATCGATCGCTCGAGGTCTTGAAAGAGATCGCGGCGACTGATGATCGAGTTCGCGTGATCTCGCTTCGAAGAAATTACGGACAGACTGCCGCGATGAGCGCCGGCATCGATGCGGCAAAAGGCGACATCCTTATCCCGATGGATGCCGATCTGCAAAACGATCCGGCTGACATAAAACGATTACTCGAAAAATTAGACGAAGGGTACGATGTCGTTTCTGGTTGGCGGAAGAATCGTCAAGACAAGATGATCTCGCGCAAGATCCCGTCGCAGATCGCGAACCGCGTCATCTCTTGGATCGGCGGAGTTCCGTTGCACGACTACGGCTGTTCGTTGAAAGCCTATCGACGCGAGGTGATCCAGGACGTAAAGCTCTACGGCGAAATGCATCGCTTCATCCCGATCTATGCTTCGTGGGCGGGAGCACGCGTCACTGAAATTCCCGTCGATCATCACGCCCGCACGATGGGCAAATCGAAGTACGGGATCTCGCGGACGATCAAAGTTATCTTCGATCTGATGACGATCAAGTTCATGGCCGAGTATCACACGAAGCCGATCTATGTTTTCGGCAGGGCCGGCATGCTCGCGTTCGCGGCGTCTGTGTTGTCAGGAATCTATGCAGTGTTTTTGAAATTCGCGAACCGCCTCGGCCTCCCGCAGTTCCATGCAGATTTTGTAGAGACGCCTCTGCCGATCCTATGCATCGTAATGTTCGCGATCTCGATCCAGTTCTTCCTCATGGGATTGCTGGCGGAGTTGCTCGTGCGGACGTATCACGAGTCTCAGGACAAGGCGATATATGCGGTGAGGGAGCGAGTGGGATTTGATGGTGACGCGGTGACGCGGTGACGCGGTGATGCGGTGACGCGGTGACGCGGTCACGCGGTGACGCGGTGACGCGGTGATGCGGTGACGCGGTGACGCGGTGACGCGGTGACGCGGTGACGCGGTGACGCGGTGACGATGGTGGCCGAACGTCGAACCGCGGTCAAGAAGAGCGCAGCGTGCGGAGCACGCGGGAACAACTTTAGCTACACACGACGCTTCGGAGTGTGTAGAACGGCGACCAGAAATCGAGTCGAGCGTGTGTAACACGCGTCCAGGCGCGTCGCGTGTTTCACACGCTCGGATCATTTGTTACGAACAACCCCACGTTCCGCTTCGCTTCACGTGGGGCTAAAGTTAGGCCGGCTGCTCCGCAGGCTTAAGAGGTCCCGAGACTTGATGACATAACGCGTGGCTCGTGTGAAATGGTGGGACACACTTGATGTGGCCTCGACGATTCCCCGTCACTCGTCACTCATCACTCAATATTTTCTATGTGCGGCATCACTGGTTGGCTCAACCTCGATAACAAATCAAACGATAACGCCGAGGCGGTGCTCCACTCGATGTGCGAGACGATCGTGCACCGCGGTCCGGATTCGGAAGGATTGTGGACCGACGATCAGGCGGCGCTGGGAATGCGCCGGTTGTCGATCATCGATCTGAAGACCGGCGATCAGCCGGTTTTTAATTGCGACCGCTCGGTCATCGTGATGATGAACGGCGAGCTCTACGACTATCGAGAGGTTCGCGCCGATCTCGAGAAACGTGGTCACAAGTTCACGACAAATTCCGACACCGAAATTCTTCCGCACCTGTACGAAGAGTACGGCGACGCGCTCGTCGATCATGTGAATGGCATGTTCGCGTTCTCGCTCTGGGATACGCGAAAGAAAAAACTGATCATCGCCCGCGATCGATTCGGCGAGAAGCCGCTCTACTACGGCGTGTTCGACGGCAAACTCATCTGGGCGTCCGAACCGCAAGCGTTACTCGCACATCCTTCTGTTAAACCCGAACTCGATCTCAACGCACTTCGTCATTACGTCTCGTTCGACTACGTCCCGGCGCCAATGTCGATATACAAGGGCGTCAGCAAACTTCCGGCTGCTCACATGCTCGTTGTCGAGAACGGTGAAGTAAGAACCCGCAGATACTGGGATTTGCAGTGGGACAACAAAAACTCCCCTCCATCCGAAGGAGGGGTGGCCGCCGCTTTGGGCGGACGGGGTGGTTCTCTCGCGGCAGACGGAAGATCTCACGCAAACACGCTGAGCGAAAAAGCCGACGAGCTGAAAGATCTGCTTTCGGATGCGGTGAGAATGCGACTTGTGTCCGATGTCCCGCTTGGAATTCTCCTCTCCGGCGGAATCGATTCATCGACCGTCGCAGCATTCGCAACGCAGCATGCGACAGAACGCGTCAAGACATTCTCGATCGGCTTTGAAGAAGATTCCTTCGACGAATCCAAATACGCACGTCGAGTGGCCAAGCATCTCGACACCGAACACTACGAAGACAAACTAAGCGCGACCACCGCCGGCGATCTGATCAGCGAGATCGGAACGTGGCTCGACGAACCGATGTCCGATGGATCGCTAATCCCGACGTTTCTGCTCGCACGTTTTGTGAGGAAACATGTGACGGTCGCGCTCGGCGGCGATGGCGGAGACGAGCTGTTCGCCGGATATCCGATGTATTACGCTCACGGCGTCGCGGCAAAGTACCATGCGATCCCGTCATTTATTCGCTCGGGTTTGATCGAACCGATCGTAAACGCGCTTCCTGTTTCGACGAATAATTTGTCGTTCGACTACAAAGCGAAACGGTTCATCCGAGGAGCCAAGCTCGACGATATCGCACGCCATCATTCGTGGTTCGGGTCGTTCTCAACCGATCAACACGACAAACTTTTCACGCGGGGTGTTCTCGACAAAACCGACGGCGACATTTATAAAAGCGTCCGCGACCTCGTCGGAGCATCGGATGCGAACAACGTCATCGAGCGTATGCAGTACGCCGACATCAATTTTTATCTCGCCGAAGATATTCTGACGAAGGTCGATCGCGCGGCGATGGCGGTCAGTCTCGAAACGCGTGCTCCGTTCCTCGATCCGCGCGTCGCGCAATTCGCCGCTTCGATCCCGGTCGATTACAAACTTCGCGGAAAAAGTGGAAAGGTGATCCTAAAGGAAGCGATGAAAGACCTGCTTCCGCAGGATATTTTGCATCGCCCAAAGAAAGGATTCGGAATCCCGATCGCTGAGTGGCTGAAAGGCCGGTTGAATTCGCTGATGCACGACGTGCTTTCGCCGGAACGATTGAGATCACAGGGATTATTCGACGCGGACTATGTCACGAAATTGATCCGCGAGCACGAGACGGGCGCCGCTTCGCATCACAAGGAACTTTGGACGCTCCTCGTCTTTCAATTGTGGTTCGACAACTTTCTCGCATCGCCGAATGCGTAAAGTTATTAACCGCAGATAACGCGAATGACGCAGATAAAACCGTAATAGATTTTTCAGGTCCTCTTGATCCGCGTTATCCGCGTCATCCGCGGTTAATTACCTCGCTTACACGCCGCCTCACAACATTCCATTTTCAAACGCCGCCTATTCCGTTATCATTTGCTCATATGAAAAATCTTTATCCGGAGATCGAGCCGTTCGATTCGGGGATGTTGAAGGTCTCCGACATTCACGAGATCTACTACGAACGCGTCGGCAATCCCGACGGCATTCCGGTAGTGTTTCTGCACGGCGGTCCGGGCGGCGGATTGATCCCGATGTATCGGCAGTTCTTCGATCCGGCTGCGTATCATGTCGTGCTCTTCGATCAACGCGGATCCGGGAAATCGACTCCGCATGCGGAATTGAAAGAGAACACGACCTGGGATCTGATCAATGATATCGAAGCTCTGCGCGAAAAGTTCGGGATCGATAAATGGTATGTCTTCGGCGGATCCTGGGGCTCGACTCTAAGTCTCGCTTATGGCGTGACACATCCGGACAGAACGCTCGGTTTGATACTCCGCGGAATATTTCTCACACGCAAAAAAGAGCTTCAGTGGTTCTATCAGTACGGTGCGTCGGAGATCTATCCGGATTTCTGGGAGCGATACCGCGATGAGATTCCCGAAGCCGAGCGCGGCGATTTCATCGCTGCGTATCACAAACGTCTCACGAGCGATGACGAAAGCGTTCGACTGTCGGCAGCTCGAGCATGGAGTGTGTGGGAAGGCTCGACCTCAAAACTTTATCCGGACAAAGATCTGATGGAACACTGGGAAGGCGAGCACGAGGCGTTGAGTCTGGCTCGGATCGAGTGTCATTACTTCATGAACAACTCGTTCTTCCCGTCGGAGAACTATCTGATCGAGAATATCGATAAGATCCGCGACATTCCAACGGTTATCGTCCAGGGCCGCTACGATGTTGTGTGTCCGATCACATCGGCGTGGGACCTGCATCGAGCGTTTCCGGAGGCGGAGTTGATCGTCATCCCGGACGCCGGGCATTCGGTCTCGGAGAAAGGCATCACATCGGCGTTGGTCGATGCTATGGACAGGTTCAAAACGAGGTCGGCTGCAGCGTAAACTTTGGTGTATTATGTAGTCGCCGCCTTTGGTCGGCGAGGGTCCGGAACCGGACGATAAAATTATGGGAAGTTTTGGAACAACAGAAATTATCTTGGTCGTAGCGGTGCTCTTCTTACTTTTCGGCGCATCGCGTCTGCCGCAACTCGCGAAGTCGCTTGGACAAACGCGAAAGGCATTTAAGGAAGGAATGAGAGAGGCTGAGGAAGAAGAAAAAGCGGCGCAGCTGAACTCAACCTCAAGTGCTCCCCAGATCACGTCGATGAGCGACGAAGCGCTGATGGAAGAAATGCGACGCCGGGCCGAAGCGAAGCAGAGCTGAGCTCGCGAAGTAGAAAGGTAAAAGTTAATAACTCGCGAGGCTGGTGTTATTAAATACTCGCGATGCAAATGGGAATAGAAAGCTCGCGTATGCGAGCTTTCAATCCTTCGTCCCTACTTCTTCTTGCCGACCAGCAACGTAACTTTCACCGTAAAGCGGAACGACAAACTTCCGTCTTCGGCATCGATCAGCTGAGCGAGCTTCTCCGCGACTCGCTCTTTTTCTTCGTCACTGAGTGTCTCCAACCAGGCTGGCAATAGAAAATCTGCGACCAGCGGTGAAGCGACAAACTCCGCTCCGTTCTCATATTCAAACAATTCTTTCGCCGATTCGGTTTTGATGTTCGCCAGACCTGCGTCACCGGCGATCTCTTCGATCCGGGACAAAGTCGGGCTCTGAGATATCAATGCTTCCACGGCCGCGCCGTGCTCGGCGAGGTCTTCGTTGAAAAGCACCTCCCACAACAGAGAAAAGATCTCTCCGAAGCTTCCCGCGGATGGCAGGATCACCGCGACGCGTCCTCCCGAGCGCGCGAGCCGGCTTACATTACGAATCAATTTGTCGACCTCAGCCGAGGGCGTAAAGCTCGCATCCGCGATTACGGCCTCGAACGAATTATCCTCGAACTCGAGCTTCGAAAAATCGATGTCCGACTTTACGGCCGCTCCTTTGTCTTTCGCGATCTTTAGCAATTCGTCGTTTTCGCACGTCGCAAAGATCGCGATGCGATCATCGGCCTTTTCGCTGACCGCGATGCAGTGGTCGCCGGTTCCGGCGTTAATGTACAGGACATTCTCGACGTCTTTGAGATCGACGTGTTTGTCGATCAAGTCGGTAAATCTTTTCGTCCAACTCTCATTAATGGCGAGATCGCGGATGAACGCGAGCTCCCTTTCAGTTTTTGCCATGCTTATATTTAATCGTAAACAAAGACGAATCGCGAATCACGGGAAAGGCTCGGTTCACAGATTTTTTCGAGAGTAATTAGTAATTACGTAATTAATAATTACATAATTAATTTCGGACAAACCACGAGATGACTAAACACATTCGAGAGCTTTTCGATCTAACGGGCAAGGCGGCGATCGTCACCGGCGGCTCGCGGGGTATTGGGAAAGAAATGGCGGAAGGTCTCGGCGAAGCGGGGGCGAGTCTGATGCTCTGCGCGCGACGTGCGGAGTGGCTCGACGAAACCGTCGAAGAATTTCGCGGCCGCGGATTCGCTGTCGAGGGAATGTTGTGCGATGTCGCCAAGCCGAGCGAAGTAGAAGGAGTCGTCAAAGCAACCGTCGACAAATTTGGATCCGTCGACATTCTTATCAACAACGCCGGGATCTCGTGGGGAGCGATGCCGGAAGACATGGAGCTCGAAAAGTGGCGGGAGGTTATCGATGTGAATCTGACCGGCTGCTTTTTGTTTGCGCAGGCCGTCGGACGCGAGATGCTAAAGCAACAACGCGGCTCGATCATAAACATCGCGTCGATCGCCGGTCTCACATCGTCTGCGAACGGCCCGTTCTACGCTGGATATGTCGCGAGCAAAGCGGGATTGATCGGTCTGACACGCGAGCTCGCCGCGAGCTGGGGACGAAAAGGAATCCGCGTCAACGCCATCGCACCCGGCTTCTTCCATTCGCGGCTCGCCGACCGGGTGATAGACTTGTACGAGCGATCCGTCCAGGAAAATAACGTGATTCCGCGGATCGGTAACGAAGGCGAGCTCAAAGGCGTAGTCGTTTTCCTCGCATCGGACGCGTCGAGTTACATAACCGGACAGACGATCGCGGTAGACGGCGGAATGACGGTCTGAGCATTTTGGATTTTGGATTTTGGATTTTGGATTGTAACTCGAACCGTAGATTTGAGATTTGGGACTTGGGACTTGGGACTCGGGACTCGGGACTTTTAGATGGAACTAACTCCGCAACTATCGACTTTCTCCGTGCTGCTGATCGGCTTCGTGCTTGGTCTGCAACATGCGATCGAGGGCGATCATCTGGCGGCCGTCTCGACTATCGTCAGCGAAAAAAAGAATCTGTGGACGGCGTCGCTGGTTGGAGGAATGTGGGGAGTCGGTCATACGATTTCGCTTTTCGTGGTCGGCGCGGTTGTTATCTTTTTGAAATTGCAGATCTCCGAATCAGTGGAAACGAAACTCGAAGCGATCGTCGGTGGAATGCTGATCCTTCTCGGTCTAAACGCGCTGAGAAAATTGTTCTCTGCTGAAAAGATCCACGTTCATGCTCACGAACACGGAGAGCGCGAGCACGTGCACATCCACGCACACTCCGCCGCCAAGGCGGAAACTTCACATCATCGATTCAGCCCGCGCTCGATCCTGATCGGAATGGTCCATGGCCTCGCCGGCAGCGCGGCGTTGATGTTTTTCATACTACCGTCGATCAAATCTCCGACGGTAGCTCTAGTTTACATCTTGATCTTCGGGATCGGTTCGATCGGCGGGATGATGGCGATGAGTTTTCTCATTGGTTTACCTATACACTTCACTGCAAACAGATTTGATGTTCTGAACAAGGGACTCAGATTATTTGCCGGCGTATTCAGCTTGTTTTGGGGAGCACTGATCGTCTACCGAAAGCTGATCGTTGGGTGAGTCGAAACTCGGAGTAACCATTCGCAGGTGAGGAAGGGCGGCTTGCCCCCGCTCTTCGCTCCTGCAGATTGAACTATTAATCCCATCCGAAAGTGCTTCCTGTCAGAAGAGCGGGGGCAAGCCGCCCTTCCCAACTTGCGAATGTGAGAGACGCTCGAAGTTGACTGCTCAGTCCCAATCTCCTACTTCACAAAGACAAACTCACCGAACTTCTCCGGCACGTGAAACTGCGGCTCTTTCGTCATCGTCGGTGACCATGCGAGATAACCGCGCGTGTCGCCCGAACCAACGGCGCGATATAGATTACCGATCCACACATCATTTGCGGCGGGCTTTCGCCCGAATGCTTTCCATGGGATCTTGAAAGCCATCGTTACTTTATCTTTCTCGATCTTCGCCGCCGGTTCCATTCCGGAAAGATATTCCCAATCGCGCGGCTCGTCGTTTCTCCAATCGACAACCAGATCAAGCCACTCGCCCGTCGGAGCGATCTCAAACTCGGGATACCGGCGCGGCTCGGTCTTATCCGGTGCGAGGAAAAGCTCGCAGACATCGCGTTCCCAAAGCTTCATCGTTTTCTTCGTAAGCTCGGGCTTGGCGCTGACGACGAGAGGCTCAGTCTGCTTAGCTTCGTATCGAACATAAAGCGCCGAGTCGGACCAAAGAATTCGAACCGCAAATCGACGACCCGCAGGCGCCTCGACTCCGTTCCAATACGTCCCGACATTTAAATCCGACGCGTGCTTCCAACTCGAATTGTCGAGATCAGTGACGGAAAAGTCATTGGCGATGTGATGGATCTTCGTTGTTGGTTTTGTCATTCGTTGTCCGACAGTGGCGATGGGCAGGCAAAGCGAGATCGCGAGTAGAAGAAGTATTCGCCTGTTCATTTCCTGAACCATCGCTGAAAATTTTTCAGTTCAGCCTGAACCGCTTTCCGGAATCCGATGCCAAGAGCTCGAAAGGGATGATTCTCGGTGAACGCTGACGCGATCGCATAAAGGGTGTGTCCCGAAAATTGCGCTTCGTTCGAGATCGCGAACACAGGCTCCCAATATTCCGGCATCAATTTCGATTTGAATCGATCGAGCCCGTCGAAATTATAGAACCGTTGTCCGTGCTTTCGCATCCACGCGAGCAGCATGCGAAGCCACAGCGGATTATCGAATCGCTCGATCGTCGCTCGGCGCGAGAGCGGCGAAAGTCCAAGCGTGATGTATTCGCAATTCTCGGAAGCGATGGTCTGGAATGCGAAGTCCATCATCAGCTCGACGGTGCCGTTCGGTGCACCCGGCCGGTGTGGAAATTGTTCGGTAAGCCAGCCGGCTCGTTCGGGTATCGGTGAGAGGACAAGAAAGGCGGCGACAATTCCATTCGCCTCAGCAACAAAGATGCGCCGGTTTTCAAGACGCGTCAAAGTCTCGGGCTCGATCACGAAATGAAGAGGCGGCATCCCCTTCGACTCGAGCCACGCGTGAAGACAACTGCGAAGCTCTGCGTTGTCGTGGGCCTTCTTGACCGGCCACTCGGTAACAACGACTCCTTTATTTCGCGCACGATTGAGTTGAGAACGGATAGACGAATGACGGGCTACGATGTCAGGCCATCGAGCGGGATGCCACACGGGCTGTGCCCCGAGCAAGACGTTCGAATGATCGGTCGCGCCGCGGTACAGCGAATCAAGCCTGGCTTCCGCGCCAAAGTAGCAGACCGTCGAACGATTTTCGGCCGAGTCGGTTTCGAATTCAGCGGTGACCTTCGCGACGGCTTCTTCGGAGCAGACCGGAGCTCCGGCGACGACTCGCACGTTGTTTGCGGTAACATAGCCAACGACCGATTCGCCTTCGTTGCCGAACCAGTATTCAATCCCGGGATTCACGATCTGAAAACATGTCGTGTTCCAACCGTACTTCATCACCAGTTCGCGGGCGCGTTCGAAATTGTCGCGATCTTGAAGTTTCACTGGTAGTCGTATGCATCGCGTAGCGATTGCCCGCCTTTAGCCGTGGCCTTAAGGCCACGGAAAAGAGATGGCGACTGCGTCGCGACGCGACGCATGAATCAATCGTCGCTACGCGACCGAGAAAATGATGACGTTACCGTGGCCTTAAGGCCACGGCTAAAGGCAGGCAATCGCTACGCGACGCGGGATCATTGCCCAGTATTCAACACAGTCTTAAACGCCATCTTCGCCAACTTCCATGTTCGATTCCAATCGATCTTACCTTCGTCATCCCGGCCCATCAGTTTGTTGACGAACATGCGACGAAAATCTTTTCCTTCTCGACGGAGCATGAATTCCTTCGCGTACGGCTTCGCAGTTTCGAAGAAGTTGAACTCCGGATCGGTGATGATTCCGATTCCCTCAAGCGTCATCAGTGCACGCATGATGTAGGTAAAGTTCGACGGAAGGCGGAACGGGTAGTCGTACATCACGTCGGCAAGATCGTAAGTCAGCTCTTTGAAGTTCACGTCCTTGAGTTTGAGATTCAGATGAAACTCGAACATCTTCTCCACGACCGGTTTGACGATGCTCGGATTTGTTCCCGGCTTTAGGAAATCGAGATCGATCAGATCCTGCGCGATTCCAGCCGGATCTTTTCCGACGACGTGGAAGAACGCGTCGATCATCTTCGCCTGAAGCTCGGGCGTGATGCGACCGACCATTCCGAAATCAAAAAATGCGAGACGTCCGTCCGGCATCACGAGCAAAT
This sequence comes from Acidobacteriota bacterium, assembly GCA_003223025.1. Classification (GTDB taxonomy): domain Bacteria; phylum Acidobacteriota; class Blastocatellia; order Pyrinomonadales; family Pyrinomonadaceae; genus OLB17. Next base: position 34,223 of record QHXR01000022.1, on the reverse strand, counting down.
TTCCGGGATGCGGATCGGCGTGGAAGAATCCGTCCTCGAGCAGTTGCTTCAAATACGTTTTGATCAGTAGTCGATTTACTTTCGCGGGCGAGATTCCCTGACTCTCCTGCGCTTCGAGATCGGTAACCTTGGTTCCGTGGATGAAGTCCATCGTCAGGACTTTCCGCGTCGTCGCGTGCCAGAAGATCTTCGGGACGTGGATATTCGACCAGTTCTTAAAATTCTCGCGGAACCGTTCGGCGTTGTGACCTTCGGCCGCGTAATCCATCTCTTCGTGGATCGTCTGATTGAACTCGCGAAGCATGCCGGACCAATCCGCGTTCTCATTCAACTGCGGAAACCTCTCGGCGAAATTCGCGACCTTGTTGAGGATCTCGAGATCGCCCTTGATCGTCGCTTCGAGATTCGGACGCTGAACTTTCACCGCGACCTCTTCACCTGTGAAAAGACGCGCCCGATAAACTTGTCCAAGCGACGCAGCCGCGACCGGTTCGAGCTCGAACTCTTTGTACACATCGTTGATCTTTCGCCCGAGCTCTTTTTCAATGCGAGCAAACGCGATCTCGTTGGGAAACGGCGGGACCTGATCCTGTAGCTCGCCCAACGCGACGACGAACGGCAACGGCAGAAGATCGGCACGTGTTCCCATCGACTGACCTATCTTGATGAAAGTCGGCCCGAGCTCGATCAATTTATCTTTCAGCCAAACGGCCTGCTTCTTCTGGTTCGCTTCTTTGTTTGTTTCGCCGCCGATAACGAAGAGCCGGAGCAGACGCAGGAACGCATGCAGAAACCAAAGACGAACGCTGTACAACTTCTCGCCCCAAACGGCGAGACGAGTCATGCGCTCGGCTTTCTTCAATCGCTCTTTCGCATATTTGAGCTGCGCCTTCTGATGAACCTCGAACTGATCCAGATAAAGATAGAGCGCGAGTTTGCCGATCACCGCCGAGACATGTGCGATCCGAAAATATCCACGCAGTCCGTTGTAGCGTTTTTCTACATCGGCTTCTTTCGAAGCGAGAAATTTTTCTTCGGCGATGATCTGTTCATTCGTCACGAACTTCGCGATCGGAAGATTTTCCGTCGCGACCATCGCATGTCCGTTTGTATTCTCAACCGGCTTTTCCAAAACCGCGAGACCCTGATTGTTTGAAATATCGTTCACAAAATGTATTTGGCTTTGCAATTCTTTATTTCCGGTTTATTCCGCGTTGTCTGCAAAGAGCGAAAGTCTTCGGCTTTAGCCCCAGATGAATTGCCCCGGCGCTTTAGCCCGGGGTGCGCGGTTTCCCACACGACGCCGGGCTTTAGCCCAACTTCATCTCGAAGGTCTTCGATGCGGTAACATAACTCGGCTTTGTCCTTCAATTGCTCCGATCTCACAGTATCTCAAGCATATTCCGTACGCCCTGAGTTTTGAAATAGTTCAATGCGTGCCGCGAATCCCTCTCGATCTGGGCTTTGAGCTCGTCAATGCCGTTGAATTTTCGCTCGTCGCGGATGCGGTGCAAAAACCGAACTCGAAGCACATCGCCGTAAAGATCGCCGTTGAAGTCGAAAAGATAAGTTTCGATCGAAGGCTCGGCATCATTTTCAAAAGTCGGACGTACGCCGATATTCGTGATGCTGCGACGCCAGATTCCATCCACTAACGTCGCCGTTGCATAGACACCGAACTTCGGAACGACTCGATTGTGCGGTTTCAGATTGGCGGTCGGAAATCCGATGGTGTGACCGCGTCGGTTTCCGCGGATGATGACTCCTTCGACACCGTACGGACGCCCGAGCATTCTTCGCGCCAGATTTACTTTTCCTTCCGCCAGCAACCCACGGATCTTCGACGAGCTGATCCGGCTTCCGCGAAGTCGAACTTCATCGACTTCATCCGCGGCGAATCCGAGCTCGGCGCTCATCTTTCGAAGCAGGTCGATATTGCCGTCGCGATCACGTCCGAATGCGAAGCCCTTGCCGAGATAAACTTCCTTTGCATGGAGTCGATCGTGGATGATGTTGCGGAGAAAATCTTCCGCCGGGTTCGATGCGAACTCACGATCGAATTTCATGACGATTGCTTGTTCGATGCCGAGCACTTCGAAGTTTGCGAGACGCTGATCGAGAGTTTGGAGAAGCGGCGGAGCGGATTCCGGATGAAGCACGGCTCGCGGATGCGGGTCGAACGTTATGGCTGTAGAGATCGCGTTCACAGCCTTCGCACGATCAGCGACCGTCTGCATTATTTTCTGATGCCCGAGATGCAGCCCATCGAAAACGCCCAACGTCAAAACCGTCGGGCGGAGGATATTCGCGTTCTCAGTGCCGTGGAAAATTTTCATCTCGTGTATTTAGTATATGCGGTTTGGCGGCAAAAAGCGGAAACCCTTTTGCCCGCGAAATACGCGAAAAGATACGAAAAAAATCTTTGCCCGCGAATAACGCTAATCGACACGAATGAATTCAAGTTCTTTCATTCGCGAATATTCGCGCTATTCGCGGGCAGTCTTCTTTATTTTTCGCGTCCTTTCGCGTATTTCGCGGGCACTTTTCTACTAACTTCTCAATCCCCCAACTGCTTCCTCGGGATCAAATAATTCCGGACGTAGTCCATCACCGCATCATTCAACGGCGTAGTCTCGGCAGCGTAGCCGGCGTCACGAATTCGAGTCAGATCAGCCTGCGTGTGGTATTGATACTTCTCGCGAAGATGCTCCGGCATGTCGACGAACTCGATGTTCTTCGGCATATCGAGGGCGTTGAAGATCGCGTCCGCAAGTGCGTTCCATGAGTTCATGACGCCGGAGCCCGCATTGAACAGTCCGCCGGTTTTGTTCTCCAGGAAATGCAGTGTCATATCGATTGCATCCTTCACATAGATGAAGTCACGTCCGAATTCACCATCCGCATAATCAGGCCGGGCGCTTTTGAAAAGCTTTAGCTTGCCCGTCTCGTTAATCTGCCCGAACGCTTTATGAACGAGCGATCGCATATCGGCCTTGTGTGCTTCGTTGGGTCCGAAGACGTTGAAGTATTTCAGTCCGACGATCGAGTCAAACATCTTATTACGCGCGGCATACTGATCGAAAAGATGTTTCGAGTAACCGTAGACATTCAGCGGTCTAAGATTGCTGAGCTCGTCAGTCCCATCGTTCATCCCCGCCGATCCGTCGCCGTAAGTCGCCGCGGACGACGCGTAGATAAAGCGAATATCATTCGCGATCGCGAACTCGGCGAGATCTTTCGTGTACTGATAATTATTGCGGAGCATGTAATCCGCGTCGGTCACGGTTGTCGACGAGCATGCACCTTCGTGGATGATCGCATCGACGTCTTTGAAGTCGCCGAGGTCGTCGATGAAATCATCGGCGTCGATAAAGTCTGCGAACTTCAGCGGCGGAAGATTTTTCCACTTCTCGGTTTCATCGCCGCGATCGACGATGAGGATGTCGTCATGCCCGAGCTGATTCAGCCGCCATACGATTGCACTTCCGATAAACCCGGCGCCGCCGGTTACGATTGTTCTTTTCATTTAAGAATTATTTCCGTAGATAAGGACAGTTGGCAACACAAGTCAGAACCGCGAGCGGTAGCGACCGGGTCTCCCGATTTTCGAACTCGGACGTCATTTATCGGATTGAAATCGCGATCAGACCAATCCCAGATCCGAAATCCCAAATCCGCAATCGGGTGACCCGGTTGCTACCGCTCCCGGTTCTGACCTCTTCGCTTACCACCCCAAAATATAAGCAAACATCAAAGGTGCGACGATCGATGCGTCAGACTCAACGATGAACTTCGGTGTCGTGGCTTCGAGTTTGCCCCACGTGATCTTTTCGTTCGGGACAGCTCCGGAGTATGAGCCGTATGACGTCGTCGAATCGGAGATCTGGCAGAAATATCCCCAAACCGGAACGCCCGTGCGTTGAAGATCCTGATGCAGCATCGGGACGACGCAGATCGGAAAATCGCCTGCGATGCCGCCGCCGATCTGGAAGAACCCGATCTTCGAATCTGCGGATTCTCGCGTGTACCAGTCCGCAAGCATCGTCATGTACTCGATTCCGGTCTTCACCGTGTGGACGTTCTCGACGTCGCCGGTGATGACATGTCCGGCGAACATGTTTCCCATCGTCGAATCTTCCCAGCCCGGAACGACCATCGGCAGATTCTTTTCCATCGCGGCGTACATCCACGAATCTTTCAGATCGATCTGGTAATACTCTTCGAGCGAGCCGTTCTTCAACACCTGATACATGAACTCGTGCGGAAAGTAGCGCTGCCCTTCCGCCTCGGCACGCGTCCAGACTTCGACCATCGCTTTTTCCAAACGTCGCATCGCTTCGTGCTCCGGGATGCACGTGTCGGTGACGCGATTCATGTGACGATCGAGAAGCGCCTGCTCGTCCTCAGGCGTGAGGTCGCGATAGTGCGGAACGCGTTCGTAAAAATCGTGTGCGACGAGATTGAAAAGATCTTCCTCGAGATTCGCACCTGTGCACGAGATGATCTGGACTTTATCCTGACGGATCATCTCCGCGAGACTCAGTCCGAGCTCCGCGGTCGACATCGCACCGGCGAGCGTGATCATCATCTTGCCCCCGCCGTCGAGATGTTTCTTGTAACCTTCGGCCCCGTCGATAAGCGCGGCGGCGTTGAAGTGACGATAGTGATGTTTGATAAACTCAGTGATCTGACCGTTCATATGAAATCGTTAAGTGTTTTCAAAATGATATCGCATTCGACGACGAAGGCGTATTGCGCCGCGGCGGTCCTGTTTCTCCTCTGCGTTTCGTGCAGCGTAAATTCGCTATCAAAGGATTCGATCGCCCGTGCATTCGAGCAGCGTCAGCGCGATGTTCAAGTCGAAGGCGAGGGCACTGTCTCGCGGATCCTGGCTGACGACAATGTCGGCTCACCGCATCAAAAATTCATCGTCCGCCTCGCTTCGGGACAGACGGTTTTGATCGAGCACAACATCGATCTTGCTCCACGCGTCGACGGTTTGAAGGTTGGCGATGTGGTCAGTTTTTCGGGCGAGTATGTTTGGAATGAGCAGGGCGGATTGATCCATTGGACGCATCACGATCCGGCCGGCAAGCATCAAGCTGGTTGGATCAGACACAACGGTCGAAGCTTTCAATAACTAGTTTGCGTGAAAGTTTTTGCCCGCGAAGTACGCGAAAAGACGCGAAAGAAGAATGTTTTTCTTTCGCGTCTTTTCGCGTGTTTCGCGGGCACTTATTTCTGTCAGCGCATGCGTGTTCGCGGGCAAACAAAAGCTGCGGCTACTTGGACCACTTCGCAAGTGCAGTCGAAAAAGCTCGAAGCTCGGCGGGCAAATCCGCAGTCTTTATCTTCGACGAATCCCTCAGGACCGCACCGGCGTGCATGCTGTAGAGGTCGTCATTGATGCTGTTGTTTGCCTTGATCGTGCCGCCGCCGACGGTCGCGCCGACGAACGCTCCGCTCGAGGAGCTGGTATAGACGTATACGTCTGAATTTTTTCCGGTCGAGACACCGGCTTCGTCGCCCACCGGCCCGGCGGCGACTCCTACGCCCGCCGTCATTTCAAACTCATCGTCGAGAAGATCGCGCAGCGCCGACTCGGTCATGAAGACCGCAATCACGTTACCCTTCTTGACTCCGATCTGTAATCCGACGTTCGCTCCGCCGAGATCGAAATAGACCGGCGGGCCCCAGGTTTTTCCGGTTCTCCGCGCGATGACACCATCTCCACCCGTGCCGCCGACAATGAAGCCACCCTTCTTTACGTTTGTAAATACGGCGATCGCCTCGGCTCGACGAAGCAGCGAACGCGGGATCGATTTCGCCGGGTTCGACATGACTCTGTTCAGAAGTTGAGTTGCCTCGCGTGCTTCGTCACGCGCATGCTGCAGCGACTTCTGCGCCGTCGCCGGAATAATGACAATGCTCATCAGCACCGCAGCGCCGACGCCGAAAAATATTCGGTTTCGAATCAAGTGTTTCATCTCGTGTCTCCTCTTGGGGTCCAGATTAACTGCGGACTTTTCTCGAATTCAGAATGTGAGTCGAATCTACACCAAGATAAGAATCGCATCAAGAAATTTCCACGGCGACGACGGAAAGCGGAATGAAATGCCCGCGAAATACGCGAAAAGGACGCGAAAGAAATCATTCTTCTTTCGCGTCCTTTCGTGTATTTCGCGGGCAATCTCTCTTCGGAGAATCTAGAACGCTTCGCTGAAACTAACTTCACCGGCGACTGCGACCTGATAGGCAGATACGCGGCGTTCGAAGAAGTTTGCCAGCTCCTGCACGTCCTGAAGGTCCATGAATCCGAATGGATTCTTCGCACCGTAAACTTTCTGCAGACCGAGCATCGTCAGACGCTGGTCGGCGATGAACTCGAGGTACTGACGCATGTCGACGACTGAAAGTCCGGCGACGCCGCCGCTGAGGATGTCTTCGGCAAACTGCATTTCGCAGTCGACTGCTTCGTCGAGCATCGTCACGATATCGCGCGTTAGCTGCTCATCGAAAAGCTCCGGTTCTTCTGTGCGAACTTTCTTCACTACTTCGTAAGCGAAGTTCATGTGAGCGGATTCGTCGCGGAAGACCCAGTTCGTTCCGGCGGCGAGTCCGTGAAGCAACCCTTTTGAACGAAGGAAGTAAACGTACGCGAATGCGGCGAAGAAGAACATACCCTCGATGCACGACGCGAAGCAGATCAGATTCAGCAGAAATCGCTTGCGATCATCCGGCGTCTGCAGCGAGTCGAGCTCGTTGATCGAGTCCATCCACTTCATGCAGAACTCTGCCTTCTTTCGGATCGACGGAATATTCTCGACCGCGGAGAACGCGGCTTCGCGCTCCTTGTGCTCGGGTATGTAAGTGTCGAGCAACGTCAGATAGAACTGCACATGGACGGCCTCCTCGAACAGCTGCCGCGACAAATACATCCGCGCTTCGGGCGAGTTGATGTGCTTATAGAGATTCAGCACGAGATTGTTCGAGACGATCGAGTCGCCGGTCGCGAAGAACGCGACGAGGCGATTGATCATGTGCCGCTCCGGCCCGGACATCTTGTTACGCAGATCCATGACATCGGTCGAGAAATCGACCTCTTCGACGGTCCACGTGTTTTTGATCGAATTTTTATACATCTCATAAAAATCCGGGTACTTCATCGGGCGAAGTGTAAGGTCGAATCCGGGATCTAATAACATATATTTTTTGTCTTCGTCGCAGAGCGACGGTTGCATTTAGCCGTGGCCCTTCAGGCCACGGTGGTGTCGAAATTGATTTCGTCGCGTAGCGACGATTGAATTCTCATGCGTCGCTACGCGACGCGAACCTCTTGGCAACCGACCGTGGCCTGAAGGGCCACGGCTAAAGGCATCTGATCGCTACGCGACCGGGAGCGACAAACTGAAGTTTGTCGTTCGCCTACTGACACGCCTCGCAAGCTTCCGGATTCTCCAACGAACACGCCAACGCTTCTTCATCCGAATAAGCCTTAACTTCTGCGGGTATGATCTCCGACGCCTTGTACTCCGCGGTCACCTGCGAGATCTTCGTCGCCGGTCGCGAGCGAAGGTAGTAAGTCGTCTTCAAACCTTTTTGCCAGGCGTACATGTACATCGACGAGAGCTTGCCGATGTTCGGACTTTCCATGAACAGATTCAGCGAAGCGCTCTGATCGATGAACGCACCGCGATCCGCGGCCATGTCGATGAGCGAACGCATCGGGATCTCCCATGCGGTTCGATAGATCGCCTTCAACTCGTCATCAAATTCTTCGATGTCCTGAACGGATCCTTCACTAAGCTTGATCTTGTTACGGATCTCGTCGTTCCAGAGTTCGGCTGCCTGCAACTCTTTCACGAGATATTTGTTGATCTGAACAAAATCGCCGGACAGAGTTTCGCGCTTGAAAAGGTTCGAGACTTGCGGCTCGATGCATTCGTAGCAGCCGGCGATCGATGCGATCGTCGCAGTCGGAGCGATCGCGATCATCAAAGAATTTCGCAGACCCGTCGATTTGATCTTTTCACGAAGCTCGTTCCACCGCGTGCGATCTTCAGGAACGACTCCCCACAGATCGAACTGCAGATCGCCATTCGCTGCACGCGTCTCCGGGAATGCCGGATGAGCTCCCTTCGTCGCCGCGAGATCCGCCGACGCGTTGAGTGCTCCAAAGTAGATCTCTTCCTGGATCTTCGCCGAAACCTTGCGGGCGGCGTCCGAATCGAACGCGATTCGCATCTGGAAGAAGACATCCTGCAGACCCATCACACCGAGACCGATATTCCGCCATCGATTGTTCGAATCGGCGGTGCTTTGGATCGCGTAGTAGTTCAAGTCGATCACACGATCGAGTTGTTTCACCGCGAGCCGCACATTCGAACGAAGTTTGTCGTAATCGAACTCGCCACCTTTCACGTATCGCGAGACATTGATCGAGCCGAGATTACAGACTGCAGTCTCGCCGTCGGATGTAACCTCGATGATCTCGGTGCAGAGATTCGAAAGATGAATCACATTCTCGGGCTTCGCAGTCTGATTCGACTTCTTATTCGACGCGTCCTTGAACGTCATCCAGCCGTTCCCGGTCTGAGCCATCGTCCGCATCATCTTCGCGTACAAGTCGCGAGCTTTGATCTGCTTGGCGTACTTGCCGGCTTCTTCAGCTTCGATGTAAGCCTGCTCAAATTCATCGCCGTAGAGATCCGGAAAGTGCGGAACGATCTTCGGATCGAACAACGACCATGGGCCGTCGGCTTCGACGCGACGCATGAACAGGTCGGGGATCCAGTTCGCGATATTCAGATTGTGCGTGCGACGCGCTTCGTCGCCGGTGTTGTCGCGGAGCTCGAGAAAATCTTCGATGTCGGCGTGCCAGCTCTCGAGATAGACGCAGCATGCGCCTTTTCGTTTGCCACCCTGATTCACCGCGGCAACGCTCGAGTCGAGCGTCTTCAGCCAAGGCACGATGCCGTTCGAATGTCCGTTCGTTCCACGGATCAAAGATCCCGCTGCTCGAACGCGGTGATACGCGATGCCGATGCCACCCGAAAACTTCGAGAGCATCGCGACGTCGGAATACTTTTTGTAAATGCTGTCGAGACTGTCCTGCGGCGAGTCGAGCAGGAAGCAACTCGATAGCTGTTCGTGTTGCGTACCCGAATTGAAAAGAGTCGGAGTCGACGGGACATACTCGAGCGACGAGAAAAGATTGTAAAGCTCGACTGCTTCACTCGGCGTCTCGGAAAGGCCGCAAGCTACACGCATCCAGAAGAACTGCGGGGTCTCGATGACATCTCGCGTCACCGGATTTTTTAGAAGATAACGATCGTAAACTGTGCGGATTCCAAAAAATTCGAATAGATCGTTGCGGGTCTGGTCGATAGCGTCATTTAGCTTGCGGCTGTTTTCCGAGACGAATTTAGCGACACGTTCGCCGATGAGGCCTTCGCGTACGCCAAAAGCGATCGATTGTGAAAATGAATGTATTTCCTGATTGCGAACTTCCTTCTCAATGTACTGGTTCAGAAGGCGAGCACCGAGACGCGAGTACTCCGGTTCTTCGAAGATCAAGCTCGCGGCTGTCTGGATCGAGAGCTTGTCGAGCTCCCTTGTCGTCGCGCCGTCATAAAGTCCGCTGATCGTCTTAGTCGCGATTCGCATGACATCGACGTTCGGGAGATTGGGCGTGCATCGCGAGATCGCTCGAACGATCTTATTAATATCGACAGGCTCGTGCGCTCCGTTACGTTTCCGGACTCGCATTGTTGTCTGTGTTGTGTCGTCTGTTTGGCGGGCTGCAGCGGTCGAGGTTTGTCCAATCTGTATATCCATCTGTAAAGAGTCCTCGTCAGAGATTCGAATTTCGTCGGGAAAACATCTCGGAGAAAGTCGGGGCAGATGCAGACAGATCGACGTCCCCGTAAAGCCTTCTCTCAAGCTTCGGTCTTTAACCCCTTGTTAGTGTGTGGTGTTGAAAAGGGCCTTCAGCGAAGGCGATTCCTACCGGCTGCCGACCGCCCGAAAAGTGTCGGGCTCCGGTGAAATGACAGCTTTCGTTCCCCATTAATGCAGCGGGGCAGGTGTGGCAGTTCTGCCTAAAACCAACTTCTAAAAGAGCAATTTTTTTCCGAGCGTTCCTTAGTGGATATTGACTATATAGGGGTAGTAAGCCTTTGTCAACACAAAATGTAGTGGTTTAAAAAGTATCTCGTAAAGTGCTGTATTTCAACGTTTGAACGGCCGTTGACCGGCTTAGGTTAGTTCGGATGATCGCGAAAACGGCGACATTCCGGACAAAAAATTTTGCACGTTGAAATTTAATTCTCGACCACCAATCCGTCGTAGGCAAATTCGACATTGGAAGGCAGAAGTTTGGAGTCACGTGAGTGCATGACGTCGTGATTCAGATGCGTAAGAAACGCCCGCCGCGGTTTTATTCTCTCGACGTATTCCAATGCTTCGTTCAGTCCGAGATGTGTCGAATGTGATTTGATCCGGACGCAATCCAACACGAGGACATCGAGTCCTTGCAGGCCTTCGATAGTTTCATCCGAAATAAAATTCAGATCGGTCGCGTATGCAAAATCGTTGAAGCGGTACGCGATCACCGGCAACTTTCCGTGGATCACTTCTAGCGGTGTGATCTCGAGTCCGTCGCCGATGCAAAAAGGTGAGTTCGGATAGACCGTGTGCGGAATAAGTTGAGGAAGCCCGCCGCCGAAATGTGTGGGTTTGAAAATGTATTGAAAGATTCTCCTGAGATCGATCCACGCGATCTCATTCGCGTAGATACCCATCGCACCGTAACGAAAATTTAGCGGCCGGATATCGTCAAGACCGAACACATGATCGACATGACAATGCGTGACAAGTATCGCGTCCAGCCGCTCGATCTTTGCACGCAGCGCTTGCTGGCGAAAGTCGATGGAAGTGTCGACTAGGATCTTGGTTTCGTTATGTTCGATGAGGATCGAGACTCTGAGGCGTTTATCGCGCGGGTCTTCGGAGAGACAAGTTTCGCAGTCGCAGGCGATCGACGGAACGCCCGTCGAAGTACCTGTGCCGAGAAATGTAAGCTTCATGAAGATTTCGCCACAGAGCACACAGAGGTTTCAAGAGAAACTATTTATCGCTCGGTGTGCTCTGTGGCTGATTTATTTTTTGCCGAGAATGTCCGCGCCGGAAAACTTTTTCGCCGCCTGCGATTTTAATTTCTCTTCCGTCGCCTGGACGACCGTGACGTACTGCATTCTAAGCTGCGCGAGCAGACCGTCGAGGAGTCGGGCTTCCTCCGAGTGAAGATTGCCTTTCGTTTTCTCGCGGATCATTCCGAGCACGTCCAGCCAGTACTTACCGGTATCGAGATCAAGCGAACGCTGTCCGGTCGCCGGATGCGGAACTGCTCCAAGAGCGGCAGCCGCGTTCGTCGCAAGAGTCGAAAGAAAATTTACAAAGCTCGCCGGATCATCGGCTCCAGGAATATCCTCAGCTGCCGCATCTTCCGTTTCCACCGCCTCCGTTTCAGGAGACTTATCCTTGAATCGAAGAGTACGCTCCGGATCGACGATCTCCGATGTCGCAACGTCAGCCTGCGGTACTTCCGGTGCAGCCTTCGGTTTCGGTTCGTCGAGAACAACACCTTCCCTAACCGAACCGTCGGCGTTAAACTTCCGTCTGTCCGCTACCTTAAATGTGACTTCTTCAGTCTGGTCGTCTCGTCCGATCATAAAAATTGATTGATGAGACGATAGTAGCATTTTGGATTTGAGTCTTGCGAGTCTGGTGAGTTATCGAGTCTTGTGAGTCTATCGAGTCTGGTGAGTCTATCGAGTCTGTTGGGTCTGTTGAGGCCGATAATTCTTAGCTCACGTATGCGAGCGACGGCATAAAGCCCCGGGTGGAGCGAAGCGGAACCCGGGGTAATGAGGTGAGAGCCGATCAAGCTCGCGTATGCGAGCGACGGACCAAACGGCTGTCGCGTCCGCCGCTCGCTATGCGAGCTAAAATCCTTCGGCGCCAATCCCAGGTTCGCACCCGGGGCTTTATGCCGTCGCTCGCATACGCGAGCTAAAACCCTCACAGACTCACAAGACTCGACAGACTCGACAGACTCACAAGTCCCGCCAGACTCGATAGACTCGACAGACTCACAAGACTCGACAGACTCGATAGACTCGACGGACTTCCTACCGCTAGACTAGCTTCATGTCCAAATCTTTCGATGAACTCGTGGCCGTCATGGCTCGGTTGCGTGCTCCGGGCGGCTGTCCTTGGGACCACGAGCAGACCTACTCGTCACTTTCTCAATACCTCCTCGAAGAGGCGTACGAGACCTTTGATGCGATCCAGGAAGCCGATTCGACCGGCGATACGACCAACCTAAAGGAGGAGCTCGGAGATCTCCTTCTCCAGGTCGTATTCCATGCGACGATCGGCGCTGAGCGGGGAGATTTTACGATCGATGATGTCGCCGGCGGCGTGACGCAGAAGCTGGTACTGCGGCATCCGCATGTGTTCGGAGATGCAAAGCTCGAACGCGCGGAGGATGTTCTCGATAACTGGGACAAGCTCAAAGCCGACGAGCGTGCCGCGTCCGGCAAGATTGTGAAGCAGCACGATTCGATTCTCGACGAAGTGCCGATCCACTTCCCTGCTTTGCTCGAAGCTCTGAAGCTGACAAAGCGCGCCGCGAAGGTCGGATTTGACTGGCCGGATATCGAACCGGTCTTCGACAAACTTTCCGAGGAGGTCGCCGAATTGCGCGCCGCGATCGCAAATCAAGATACTGAAAACGTCGCTGAAGAGATCGGGGATTTGCTCTTCGTAATCGTAAATCTCGCACGAAAACTTGACATTGAACCCGAAACCGAATTAAAAAGGTGCAATCGAAAATTCCGAAAGCGTTTCCGATTTATTGAAAACGAGCTGAAGCTATCGGGCAAAACGCCGGACGAATCCGGGTTAAATGAGATGGACACCCTTTGGAACGCCGCGAAACTCGAATCGAATTAATCTCCCGTCTCTCGATCGCAACGCTCGTATACCCCTGACCAACCCTTGGAGGTTTATTGCATGCAGAAGTCAAACGTCCGTGTTTTGTTCTCGCGTTTTATGGTCCTTTACCTGTTTGTCTCCCTCATGGGATTCAAGACAGCCTCAGCTTTCTCATTGCCTACACGTAGCGTCGCCGCTGCAGAGATCACTGTCACAGGTCAAGCCGACGCAGGCGAAAAGCCTTATGTCGTCGTCAACGGAGAACCGGCCTTCACCGGGCGGACGTTCTTTTCAGAGGGAACTGTTGCTACTACCGGTAAGAGTTCGGCAACGATCAGTCTCGGAAAACTGGGACGCATCGAGCTCGCTCCTGAATCCTCGCTGAATCTCAGCTTTTCTGAAGGCCGCATCTCTGGCGTGCTCTCGAAGGGCCAGGTGAACGTTTCTAGCTCAGACGGCGTTTCGGTCATGATCAACACCCCGACCGATTCTTTGAAGACAGAAGGAAATTCCCCGAGTCGTTTCACGGTTGCAGTGCAAGGTGATAAGACGGCTCTCGCTGTTCAGAAAGGCGCGGTTAGTAATAACAGCGGAGTCATTAAGAAGGACGATGATGATGACGACGATGATGATGACAACTGGAAAGTTTGGGCGTGGGTCGGCGTGATCGCAGGCGCTGCCACCGCAATTATCCTGATCGTGACTTTGAACGATGACGACGATGTCGTCAGTCCTGTAAGATAGATTTCGCACGACTCCTCAGTCGCCACTAATCCTCGACCTCGGTCGAGGATTTTTTTGTTTTCATACCGCGCACACAACCTGTTTCAAGGCAATACACTGTCGCTCATCCGCCTGGGGCCGCACCGTACTTAAAAACTTGCGTTAAATCAATTTGTTCCGCTGGCACAATCATTGCGCCGAAGTCTGGGGAGATTTACGTTCTCACAACGATTACAAGGAGGTAGTAAATTAATGTTTTTAAAATGTTTTAAGTTAGGTGTCGCATGTGTCCTCACCCTCGGATTGGTGTCGGTGACGTTCGGGCAAAACGTTACGGTTACGAAGAAGACGGAAGTTGTTCAAAACGCCGACGGCACGTACACCGTCGTCGAGTATCCGGTGGGGAAAGAGGTGACTGTTAATCTGACGCCTTTCACAACGGTTACCGGTTCCACCGGTGTAGCACGCGTCATGAGAGCGGCCGATGGAACTAAGGTTTGGGTCGACCTCAACGGTGTCCCGGCTTCGACAACGAGCATGTATGCATACGCGGTTGATCCGGCGGGAATGCCCACTTTGCTTGGCCCGGTGAAGATCGAGAATGGAGTTGCAAAAGCTGAATTCTCGACACCGCTAAATCAATTCATGTTGGTCTTGTCTCCGACCGAAGGTCTGACGACGATTGACACGTCGACCCCCGTATTTTATCGAAGCACCTTGCCGCAGGGCTATGCGGTTGTACCGCGACGCGTTTCGGAGAATAGAGTCGTAGCAGTTTCTCCGTCGGTTATTAGTCGCGAGACAGTCGGTGGCGCTTATGATGTTCCACTACTTAATGTCGGAACGTTCGGCGACACGGAACGTGAAGTCAAGATGAAGTTCGGCGGTGAGCTGACCGGACTCGAAGCCAAGGCATACATCAAACGCTCAAAAGGCGCGACGAAAGTAAGAATGCACTTCGACGACATGAATAAGGTCCCGAAGAACAAACGCTTTACTCTCTGGACATATGCCGGCGACGGACAGTATGCAAAGCTCGGTAGTGTGATCAATTCCGGAAAGCGCGATGAGGCCGCGATCAAGAGCGAAACGGCACTCACAGACTTCGGTCTGTTTGTAACAGCTGAAGACGCAGACGTGATGGTTCCGACCAGTCATGTCTATTCGGTCTTCACATACACACCGCCGTCGAACTAGTTCGAGATCGGCGCTGTAGAAAAGATCAGGATGAGGTTTCTGCCTCATCCTTTTCTTTTTACCCCCGCTCACCCGCCGTCGAAATCGGTACAGTCGCGGGCGGTATGGTTATTGCAATTACTCAACGAACCAAGCCGATTCGTACGCATTGCGATATTGATCGGAAGAAAACTGTTCAAGGAAAAAGGAGTAATTTAAAGATGGCACAAACGGAAAGCATATTGGGAGATCAGTCAGGTTCTCCGGAGAAAAAACAGAACAACGTTACGGAATTTAGCTCGCAGCAGCCTAAGGCATCTGCGACGTCGACATCTGGGTCATCGACCGATACGAGATCGAACACGACCGGCTCGATGAGTCGCAACACGACCGGCGGCACGGGCGCCGCAACTGCGACCGCTCGAAGCCTCGTCGATCAGGCAAAGGAAACCGCCGGTAAAGCTTACGAAGCGGTGACCGATAAAGCGGCGACAAAACTCGACGAGCAGAAGTCGACATTGTCGGGCGGGATCTCGACTGTCGCCGAGAGCGTTCGCCAGGTAGGCGAGAATCTCGGGTCGTCGAGCACTGACAGCGGTCTTGCCGAAGCCGCGGCGAAGTATACAAACACGGCGGCGCAGAAGCTCGAAGACGTAGCCGGATATTTCGAAACAAAAAATGTGCGCGAAATGGCGCGTGATCTTGAGGGCTTCGCTCGTCGGAATCCGGCGGTGTTTCTCGGAGCCGCTTTCGGACTCGGGTTTATCGCGGCGCGTTTTTTCAAAAGCACGAAGCCGGGATACGACACCATGGGTGCGGGCCGTGAATTCTCAACTGCAGCAGCGAATCGCGAGTCGGATTCGACAGGCTCGCCTGCTTTTTGAAGCCAGGTCCTAAGAGTTGAAGGAGGTTTTTATGGCAGCAAAAACACAGATGCAGGTTGAAAAAGAGGAACGCAGTCTTGGCGATCTCTTTTCGGAGCTCGCGGCGGAGACCGGCACGCTTGTGCGTCACGAAGTAGCTCTCGCTCAAGTTGAAATTACGGGCAAGGCTACGCGAGCCGGAAAGCAGGTCGGCTATCTGGCGATCGGCGGTGCGGTTGGTTATGCGGCGATGCTCGCGATGATGGCCGGAATTATTCTCGGCCTTTCATACTTCATGCCGCCGTGGTTGGCCGCGGTCCTCGTTGGAGTCGTGGTCGGAGCGGCGTCGTACTTCGTGATTTCGTCCGCGATCGAGCGGTTGAAGAGCACGACCCTGACACCGGAAGAATCGGTTGAATCGATCAAGGAGGATGCACAATGGCTGAAAAAACAAGTGAGCTAAGCTCGAGCGGCAAAAAGCTGGAGCGTTATGAGGCTCCGGAGTATTCCGAAAGCGATGCGCCGGAGGAGACGGAACATATAAAAGCTCAGATAGAGCAGACGCGCAGTCAGATGGGCGAAACCATCGACCGGATACAGGAGCGGTTGAGCTTCTCGAATATCTCGGATCAGGTTTCGGAGACTGTGAACAATGCAATAGAAACGGCGAAGGACACGGCGTACGACGCAACAATTGGAAAGGCGGTGAATTTTATGAAAAACGTTGGCGATGAAGTTTCCCACACGGGTGCATTTAAGATGGTGAAGAAGAATCCGTTGCCGATCGCATTGATCGGTTTAGGAGCGGGCCTCCTGGCCTATCAGAGTTTTAACGGAAAAAGCTCGTACCGTGGAAATGGACGTACTTACTCGAAGGGCGCCTACGGCGACGGAAGTCGTGGTCAGAATCTCGCAACTGCGGGTTCTACCTCGTACGGCCTTTCAAAGTCTGCGAGTCGTGCTGTCGATGGAATTTCCGATAAGGCGAGTTCGGCTCTCGATACCGTGAGCAGTTCCGCCGGAGCCGCTTACGATAGCGTTACGGGTGCAGTCAACAAGGCTTACAGCGGTGCAGGTGATCTAGCTCAGCAAGCCTACGAGCGTGCAGGCGAGTACGGGACGGTCGCATACGAAAAGTACGACGAGTATCTCGAAGAAAATCCGTTAGCGGTTGGAGCGATCGCGGTTGCTATCGGTGCAGCGATCGGATTTTCGATCCCCTCGACGAGATATGAAGGCGAGCTGATGGGTGATGCTCGTGAGAATTTGGTTCAGCGTGCGCAGGATGCAGCCGGATCACTTGTCGAAAAAGCAAAGCACGTCGCGGCGGAGGCCGGACAGACGATCAAGGAAGAGACGCAGGCGGTCGGACATTAGGTCTTGCGTCGATTGCAAAAACTGAAAGAGGCTGCTCGTTTGGGCAGCCTCTTCTTTTTTGCAACCGGGTCTACCTCATTTGGCAAACAACTCACCGAGCCGATCGAGTATCAGGTCACGGGAGCTTTCACCTATCTCGCCGATCTTTTTAACCAGCCTCGTCTTATCCACCGCCCTCACTTGATCGAGGATCACGCTCCGTTCGCTGTTCAGGAACTCGACGGGCACTCGGGTTGGATACTTCGCCTTCGTCGTTCCCAGCGGAGCGATAAGCACGTGACCGATGTTTCGATTGACCTCATCGGGCGACACGACGACGCCGGGTCGCGTATTCTTTGCCGAGTCCGACGGCGCCGGATCCAAATTGACGAGATATACGTCGAAGCGATTTACCACTGCCATTCCTTTTTATCAAACTCGGTAGATGTCTCATCGACGACCTGATCGTCATCGGTTTCGGCGGAGGCTTTGAATGCAGAATCCCAATTGGCTCGAGGTTTTTGCAGGCTCCTGATCAAAATCCCATCTTCGTGAAGCTCGAGCTCGACTTCGCCGCTGAGCTTTCCGTCCTCGATCATTGTTTTAGGGATTCGGATGCCCTGCGAATTTCCGATTCGTATGATCTGAGCTTTCATGGCTTACATCGTAATTACAAATCTGGTCGAGGTCAACTGATTTTCTCGAGCCCATTCATGTACGGCTGCAGAATCTCAGGAATCATGATCGATCCGTCTTCCTGCTGGTAGTTTTCGAGTATAGCGATCCATGTTCTACCTACCGCCAGCCCCGATCCGTTCAATGTGTGTGCGAACTCCGGTTTCGATCCGCCGGCTCTGCGAAATCGCAGGTTCATCCGGCGAGCCTGAAAGTCACCGCAATTCGAACAACTCGAGATCTCACGAAAAGTCTTTTGGGACGGAAGCCATACCTCGATATCGTAAGTTTTCTTCGCACCAAAACCCATGTCGCCGGTCGAAAGCACAACGGTCCGATACGGCAAGCCAAGTAGCTCGAGAATTCGCTCGGCGTTTGCGGTCAGCTTGTCGTGTTCTTCTTCCGAATTCTCGGGCAAGCTGAGCTTGACGAGTTCGACCTTTTCGAATTGATGCTGACGGATCAAACCTCGAGTATCGCGGCCGTAACTTCCCGCTTCAGAACGGAAACACGGCGTATAAGCCGTGTAATATTTCGGAAGGTCCGTGGCGTCGAGAATTTCTTCGGAGTGATAATTCGTCACGGGAACTTCGGCAGTCGGTATCAGAGCAAACCCGCGCTCGTCGCGAATGTGGAACAGATCGTCCTCGAATTTCGGAAGCTGATTTGTACCGAACAAGGCCGTTCGATTGACCAGAAACGGCGGCAGCGTCTCGGTGTAACCATGCTCGATCGTGTGAATATCGAGCATAAAGTTCACCAAAGCCCGTTCGAGCCGTGCTCCCGCGCCGTTCAGGATCGCAAACCTCGAACCGGCGATCTTGGTCGCGCGTTCGAGATCGAGAATACCGAGCGTCTCGCCGAGATCGACGTGATCTTTGACCTCGAAATCAAATTCCCGAGGCTCGCCCCAGCGACGGATTTCTTCGTTCGCCGATTCATCGGCACCAACCGGCACGCCGTCAGCGGGAATATTCGGTAATCCGGAGAGCAGTTCGCGCATACCCGCGTCAGCGTCATCGCGGAGCTTTTCGAGCTCGGATTGCTTATCCTTTAAGCCCGCGACTTCCTTTTTCCTGGCTTCAGCCTCGTCACGCTTACCAGCCTGCATCAGTGCTCCGATCTCTTTGCTTGATGCGTTGCGAGCCTGGTTGATCGAATCAGCCTCTGTAATTACACGACGCCGCTCGGCGTCGAGCTCGGCGAATTTGTCGAGCGATTCGGCAGGAAAATTGCGATTCGCGAGCGCAGTACGCACGGCGTCGAGATTCTCGCGAACAAAATTAATATCGAGCATGTCGTCCTATTTGGCTTTACTTCGGAGCAATTCCAGCGTCTTCTCTAATCTTCGCACCCGTGTTTCGGGCTTTTTTGCGTCTTCGATGGTGCGAGCTTGTTCTTTTCTGATCGTAAAACTCATCTTTTTCCACGCATCACCGAGCGATTTGTCTTTCTTCAGCTCTTTCGCGAGATCTGCAGGCACGTCAACTGTTCTTTCTTCACTGTCTTTCTCAATGGTGACCACAATGTTGTCACCAGCCTTCACACCGGCTTCAACACGAAAAGCTTTTGGGATCCCGAGCATGTACTTTCCGCCCATCCGGACGATGCTGCCTCGATAGACCGCGCCGTTTACCGTCGCTTTCACCGCGACACGCTTGGCGCCGAAAACCTCATCTACATCGAACGGGATCGTAATTCCCGTCGCGTCGAGTTTTTCGTGCTTCTCGAGCTTTACCTTGATCGTTTGTTTCGCGGCGGCCATTAAACTAAAATTTATAATTCATCACAGCTAAAGATTTATTGAATTTAGCAAAAGTCTATGGCAAATAAAATTCGCAAAGCCGTTTTCCCTGCTGCCGGATTGGGAACTCGATTCCTGCCGGCAACGAAGGCTTCGCCAAAGGAAATGCTGCCGCTCGTCGACAAGCCCCTCATCCAGTACGCTGTCGAAGAAGCCGTAGCAAGCGGAATCGAGTCGATCCTCATCATCACGGGCCGCGACAAGTCTGCGATCGAAAATCATTTCGACATAGCATTCGAGCTCGAACAGATGCTGCAGAGCAAGGGCAAGACGGAGCAATTCAACGAGATCCGCGCCATCGCCGAGATCGCGAACATCATGTACACGCGACAGCGTGAAGCTCTCGGACTCGGCCACGCGATCTACCAGGCGAAAGATTTCGCCGGTGACGATCCGTTCGCGGCGCTGCTCGCCGACGACGTCGTCGATGCTGAAGTTCCGGCGCTGAAGCAGATGATGGATGTGTTTGAAAAGTACGACGCACCGGTCATCGCGACGATGCAGGTCAAGGGCGAAGCGATCTCGCGATTCGGTGTGATCGATGCAGAGGAGATCGAGCCGAACGTTTTCAAGATCCGGGATATGGTCGAGAAGCCTGCGTTCGCGGATGCTCCGTCGGATCTCGCGATCATCGGTCGATATATTTTTACGCCCGACATCTTCGAAGCGATCGAGAAAACCGAGCCGGGTGCCGGCGGTGAGATCCAGATAACCGATGCGATGCGAAGTTTGTTAAAGACTCGTCCGTTCTATGCGGTGAAGTTGGACGGGACCCGACATGACGCCGGTGACAAACTTGGATTTTTAATCGCGACCGTCGAGTTTGCGCTGAAGCGCGATGACCTGGGTAAAGAGTTTCGAGAATATTTGCGGGGACTAAAGTTGTAGCGTTCAGAGTGCGCGATTTATCGCGTAGTTTTCTTCGCGCTTAACCGCGTCGTCACTTGAGAGTCTTCAAAGGCCGCGTGAACCGCGAAGAAAACTACGCGATAAATCGCGCACTCTGAACACATGAAAAGAAATTCTGAGAAATGCCATTAGCAACTATCGATGAGGCCGTCGAAGAGATCCGAAACGGCCGGATGATCATAATCGTCGACGACGAGGACCGTGAGAACGAGGGCGACCTCGTATGCGCCGCCGAGCTCGTCACGCCGGAGATCATCAGTTTTATGGCGATTCACGGCAGAGGATTGATTTGTCTTCCTTTGACTGAGGATCGCTGTGACGAGCTGCAGCTTCATCCGCAGACGGTCGATAACACATCGAGCATGGGCACGGCGTTCACGATCTCGATCGAAGCAAAGTCCGGAGTCACGACCGGCATCTCGGCAGCGGATCGCGCCAAAACGATTCTCACCGCCGTCGATCCGACGTCGAAAGCTTCGGATCTTGCTCGTCCCGGCCATGTGTTTCCGCTTCGGGCGAAACGTGGCGGCGTGCTCGTTCGCGTCGGTCAAACCGAAGCGAGCGTCGATATCGCAAGAATCGCCGGACTCGCTCCCGCCGCCGTGATCTGCGAGATCATGAACGACGACGGCACCATGGCCCGGATGCCCGAGCTCGAGATCTTTGCCGAGAAACACGGCCTGAAAATAATTTCCGTTGCCGACCTGGTTCGTTATCGGATCGAAAAAGAAACGCTCGTCAAACGCGTTCTGGAATCCGATCTGCCGACCGATTACGGAGTCTTCAAGGCGATCGTGTTCGAGAATGAAATGAACGGCGAAACGCATGTCGCGATGGTGATGGGCGATGTCGGGACAACTGAACCTGTGCTCGTTCGCGTCCAAACCGAGAACGTGACCTTTGCAATGTTCGGTTCGACGCTTGGCGAAGCGTCGCGGGCAATGCAGGCCTCTCTCCAAAAAATCTCCGAAGCCGGTCGCGGTGTCGTTCTCTACCTCAGACAGCGCGAAAACAATCTCGATCTTGTAAATCAGCTCAGAACTTATGCTCTGATGCAGGAAAAAGATATTGATTTTCAGACGGCGAAACGTGAAACTGGATACGGAAAACTTCACGATTACGGCATCGGAGCTCAGATCCTGAAAGACTTAGGCGTAAAGAAGATACGCCTGCTGACGAATCATCCGCCGCGTATCAGCGCGATCGAGGCGTTTGATCTGGAGATCACGGATACCGTTAGCCTGTAATCAAACTGTCCCCGAAGCGTTAGTTTTTCAGTGGATCTAGTCGTCACGCACGGCAATTTTTTGGCGGCATGACAACCGGCCAAGCACGGAAGTACAAGAACACAAGGCAATGCCTGAAGAGCAAAGCGAACTAAGGGAAGAACAAGAGAAACGGCCGCCTGACGAGAACAACGACGTTCCGTCCGGCAGACGGCCGCGGCGTTATTTTACGCGCCGAAACGCGCTGCTTAGCAGCACGGTTATAGCCCTTCTTCTGATCCTCGGCGTTGTTCTCACCGTTGTCTTCTACCGCTACGGAGTTTTCGACAACTACGTCAAAACCCAGTTCAGGGCAAAGATGTCGGACATCGGCATCGTGTTCGACGCGGACGTGTTCCGCGTGACGGTGAATCCGCTCGAGCTTGAGCTAAAGAACGCAACCTTCACTGACCGCGTAACCGGCGAAAAACTTTTCTTTATCCGCGACGCTCACATCGGACTGACGGTCGATAATCTCTACGCGTGGCAGCTCAGCCGGGATCTTACGGTCAACACAACCGATATCAATGGTGCGGAAGTTTGGGTCAAGTTCGATGAGAACGGCCGCTCAAATTTTGCGAATCTGAGGTTCGTCGAAGATGAGTCCGGACAGCGAGTGAATTTCAAATACGACTCGATCAAGTTCGTGCTCCGCGATAGCATCGTCCATTTTGGTGACGTTACGCGCAAGATCTCGGCCGACGCGAACAACATTCAATTTTTCCTCGAGCCAGAAAACTACGAGGTCGCAGATGATCAGAAACGTTACAAGATCGATTTCACTTCCACCGACTCCACCTTTACCTACGACGAACATTTGCTCGAGAACGTCGACGTACACGCTCTCGGGATCGCCGATCGGATCGGTGCCGAGATCACCGAGCTCAAGATCGAAACTCCGATCGGCGTGTCGACTATGAGCGGTACGCTCGCCGATTGGGCGGCGCCGAAATATAACCTCGACATCGAATCGACCGTCGATCTTACTCAGACGTCAAACATTTTCCCGCTCGGTGCGAGCCTCCGCGGCGTCGGTAATTTCAAGGGCAAAGTGAGCGGTGAAGGTGAGCATTACAAAGTCGACGGAACGATCGACTCACAGGCGCTTACGGCTGAAGGAATTTATTTAAAAGCGGTCAACGTTGCGGCGACTGTAGAAGGTACGAACTCGAATTACGAAGCGAATGGAAAAGCGGTCGCCGAGCTTCTCACGTTCGAAGATTTTAGGGTCGACTTTCTGCGTCTGTCGGGAAATGTCCGCGGCTCGGGAACGGACTTCCGTTGGGTCGGCGAGCTTCAGGCGGCAGCGGCGAAATCGAAATCGCTGACGCTCGGCGGATTGTTTTTGTCCGATGCGGTTGCGGAGTACAAAGACAAACAGTTAATCGCGTCGGCGGGTAACGGACGAGCTCAGAAATTCTCGGTTGCCGAAGCGGAATTCGAGCAGCTCTACACAAACGATCTGAGATTCTCACGAAGCAACGGCGTGACAAACGTCAGTGCTCCGTCAGCCCGCGCCGCGTCGCTAAAAACGAAAGACTACCAACTTCAGGGATTGGCGGGGCGCAACTTAAAGGTCCGCGATGCCGGTCCGAAGACCGACGTCAACCTCGACAGCGTGACGGCGAGCTCGGCGAGTATCAAAGGGAACCGCGTCCGGAATTTGAAAGCGAACAGTTTTGCTCTGACGGATCTTCCGAACTCGACCGACCTCAAACTCGCCGGCGTACGCGCCGAACAAGTGGAAGGCGGTGGTGCACGGATCGCGGGTGTCGAAGCTCCGCTTATCAACATCCATGACACAAAACCCGAGACGATAATTTATTCCGACAACGTTCGCATCGCACGTGTCGATACCGATGCCGCGACGCTTGGCAGTTTGAACATCGGCGGCGTTCGACTGACGATCCGCCAAGGCACGATCACCGGGCGTTCGAACGATGTCAACGCCGGGACCGTCGCTCTAAAAGCGACCAGTGCACTCAAGGACGGCGGAAAATTAGAGGACGTGAAGGTGGCGAAACCCGTCTTTATTGTGGAGCCGTCGGGAAGATATCGTGTGACCGCCGACATGAGCATCGGAAGCGGTATCGTCGGCAGCATTCCGATCGGAGCCGCGCAGGCGAGCGTCAACGTCGATAACAATCGGGCCGAGTTGAGTAACCTGACAGCCGCCGTGATGAACGGGCAACTCAACGGCGCGGCGACGATCGCATTCAACAATCGGACGATGTCGAGCCTCAACGCGAACTTCGCGGATCTCGATCTTTCGAAGCTCGCATCGCTTCAAGGCGGCCGCGTGATTCCGCTCGTCGGACAGACGAGCGGCAGCGTGAATCTGACATTCGAGGGAACGAATCTCCGAACCGCGAGCGGTGACGTTAAGGCGGACATCACGGCGAGCGCCGGAAATGCAGACAGCGGACTTGTTCCGGTGACGGGCCGTATCGAGCTCTCCGCGACGAACGGACTTTTCGTTGTCGACGCCGCTCGATTGAACACACCGCAGAGCGAATTGACCGCGACCGGACGTTTCGATCTGCGGGCCGACGACTCGAATTTGAACGTCGCGGTGAACTCGCGCGACGCGAGCGAGATCGATCGTCTGATCCGCGTCGTCGGACTTTCGCCCGAGCTCGAAGAGCAGATGAATTCGCTCGAAGTGACGGTCGCCGGCAACCTTACTTTTAACGCGTCGGTGACTGGGAATCTTACCGATCCGACGGTCAACGGACGCGCGTCGATCGATCAGATCGCGCTCCGCGGACGCACGCTGGGTTCGGTGACATCCGACTTGTTTATCTCTCCGCTCGGCACCGAACTTCGAAACGGAAATCTTCGCGAACCCGATGGCGGTACGATCGCGTTCAGCGTGAACGTTCCGGACGGCGGCCTCAACAACGTCACCGTTCAAGCGACGCTTACAAACATCGACGCAGCAAATCTGATCGCCGCGCTTCCGCTTGAAAAATATCTCCCGGCCGGCATCCGCGATTTCAACGCGCAGACTTCGGGAACGGTGAATATCAGCGGTCTTCCGAACGAAGCGAACGGCTCGATCGATCTGACATCCGCCGCGGGTTCGGTGTCCGGCACCGCTTTCGATGCGTTTACGGCGAAGGCTCAATTCCGCGGAACCGTTATCGATCTACAGAATCTCGAGATGCGTTCGACAGACGGTTATGTAAAAGCGAACGGCACCTACGATCGGGCGTCGACGGCGTTCGATTTCAACGTCGAAGGGCGCAACTTCCAGCTCACGGCGATTCGAAATTCCTTCCCGAATAACGACGCGATTCCGGCTATCACCGGCAACGCGGACTTTGTCGCGAAGGCGACCGGTAGATCCGATACGCCGTCGTCGTTCAATGTAAACTTCAGCGGCACTGCGCATCAGGTTGTCGTAAACGAGAATGCATTTGGCGATGTAGCGTTCAAGGGCACGACGGTTAATCAAGTTTTGAATGCCGACGTGACCGCGACGTTGGATGGACGACCGCAGATCATCAACGCGACGGTAAATTTTGGCGACGAGAATATGCCGTTCCGCGTGGCGACGGAATTCAATCAGAGTCCGCTCGCTCCGTTCTTTGCATTCGTTCCGCAACTCAAGGGAATTACGATCGGCGGCACGGGCACAGGACGCGTGGAATTCGGCGGGAACCTGGCGAAGCGTGACGATACTGGAAAGATCGTTTTCACGGGCGAGGCGCTGACCGGTTCGGCGCAATTCAGCCAACTCGCATTGCAGATCCAGGACACGCCTCTCGTCGCGACCGAGCCGGTCGTCGTCCGGTTCAACCCGCGTGAGATCACGTTCGAGTCGGCCCGTTTCGCCGGCGGTGGTTCGAATGTCGTGATCGCGGGAACGAAGGCGCTCACAGAAGACGGCGTGAATAATTTAACCGTCGACGGACGTGTGAATCTCAGCCTCTTGAATGCGTTTCCGCAGATCGCTGCGACCGATACTTTCTTCGGTGGATTCGCGAATGTCGCGATCCGTCTCGCCGGCGTAAATCGAACGGCCCGTGTGTCGGGAACCGCCACGCTTGAGAATGCGGCGATCGCTACCTTCATCGGCGGAAGCCGGTTGAGTTTCGATCGTCTTACCGGTCGTATTCTTTTCTCGTCGGATCAGGCGCAGATCGCCGACGTTCACGGCTATCTCGGCGGCGGAGCTTTCGCCGCGACCGGCGGAGCATTGTTCGGCGAAGGCTTGAGAATCGATTCGTTCCGCGTTGCTCTAGATGGAACGAACGTCACGGTGCCGCTGCCTGAAGATTTCATAACCACGGGCGACGCCAAGCTTGAGATCACCGGCCGACGCGGGCAGCGAAGCGATGTTCTCAGCGTCCAGATCGCCGGACGCATACTCGCTCGACGCAGCCTTTACACGACGGACATAGAGCTTGCGAATATTGTCGGAGCGCGTCACGACACTTCGCTCTCGTCGGGCCCGTCAACGATTCGAGCTCCGCGATTCGATCTGACGATCGAGGGCCGCGATGCACTTATCGTGCGAAACAACATCGCCGATCTCACGGCTTCGGTATCGCTTCGCCTTACCGGCACGACCGAAAATCCGCAGATCTCCGGACGCATAACGGCTAACAGCGGAACGATCTTTTTCCGTAAGGATCGCTACATCGTCCAGCGCGGCGTGCTTGAGTTCCCGCCGGATACCGCGATCGAGCCGGTCATAAATCTGCAGGCCGAATCCGAGATCGCCGGCTATCAGGTTTATGTGAATCTGTCCGGTCCGCTGACGGATACCGAGCAACTGAACGCGACCGTGCGATCGAGTCCGGCTCTGCCGCAGGCGGATGTCGTTTCGCTGATCACGACGGGCAATTTGTCGAATACCGAATCGGGAATCCCGACGCTTGCACAGACCGGCATCAACACGGCGGCCGAGATCCTGACCGATACGATAATCAACAACCCGGCGCGAAAGGCGACGGATCGTTTGTTCGGACTAAACGTTTTCGAGATCGATCCGATAATTTCCGGGCAGCGGTTGAATGCATCGGCACGTCTGACGGTCGGGCGACAAATAAATAACAATCTGCGGATCACGTACTCGACAAATCTTTCGCAGGACCAGAACCAGGTCCTCGCGCTCGAGTACCGGGTTTCGAACAAACTGTCGTTTGTCGCGCAGTACGAGCAGCGAAGCTTGAGTAACGTCACGAAGCACGGCGACAACTTTAGTTTCGAAGTCAGGTTTAGACGAAGATTTTGATCGAAAGAACTGGCGCCGAGGCGCGATATTTTTCCGGGAGAGGAATGGTACCAGCAGGGTTGGCAATTTGGGACAGACGAGTCGGATTGTGGTGTAAGTTCGCCATGAGCCGCGCGTACCCGTTGCTGCTGATATTCTTCCTTGCCGCGGGCGCCGTTCGCGCTCAATCTCAACACGAAGACAAACCGATCGGCGATGTGACGGTAACGTTCGAGGGCGTCGACAAGAATGCTTCCGCGAACGAAACTTTTCGGATCATCGCCCGCGACGCGCTCGGTCCGGACTACTCGTCAATAAAGATCCGCGAAGCGATCGAGAAACTTTACGACACGAAGCAGATCGCATCCGTCATCGTCGAGGCGAGCGCGACGCCGGCCGACAGAGTCAACGTTCGATTTATCGTAAGACGAAAAACTCAGGCGCAGAAAGTCACCGTCGAACTCCCAGAAGATGACAAATCGAAAATAACCGAGCAGGAGCTTCTGTTCCGTCTGAACATTCTCGATCCGGGTACTGCGATCACGGAACAGACGCTTCAGAACAACGCCGACCTGATCCTCGAATATCTCCGCGACCTCGGTTTCTTCAAAGCCGAAGTGACTTACTCGCAACGTCCGCTCGACAGTGAGACCGAAGTCGCCGTGACATTCCGCGTGACGCCGAACGCTCAGGCGACCGTGTCAAAGTTCGACATCAATATCGATGGATTCGATACGGCGAAGCTTCTCGACAAAGTGAAGCTGCAATCCGGCGAACCGTTCTCCCGACAACGTCTGACCGACGATATCGAGATCATTCGAGGCTTACTCCGGGACGAGGATTTCCTGGCTCCGACGCTTGAAGAACCGCGAGTCGTTTATGACGGAGAGAAAAACACTGTCGCCATTTCACTATCTGGAAAGGTTGGTCCGACCGTCGAGGTCGAGGTCGATGCCGAACGCGATCGCGTCGGTAATCGAACTCAGAAGAAGCTTCTTCCCGTGAAGCGCGAAGGAACTTTAGATTACGGAGCGATCGTCGAGGGAGAACGACGTCTCGAGAATCATTATCAGGAGCAAGGTTACTTCTTCGTAAACGTCACGCCGGTCTGTTCGATCGAGCCGCCGCTCGATGCGACCGACGCGACGAACATCAAGAACGACACGGAATTTTTGTGCTCGGCGCTAAACACGACCGATCTTCAAAGTAAAAAAGTCACGCTGAAATACAAGGTCGATCTCGATCGTCAATTAAAGCTCAGCGACATCCGACTCGAGGGCACGAGCCAATTTACGATCACCGAGATAAAATCGGTTCTCGAATCGAAAGAGGCGAACATCTTCGGGATCATTCCGCTCTTCGGCTACGGCCGCGGATACACAAGCGAGCGACTCCTCGAGACGGATGCCGCGACGCTGCGATCGCTGCTGCGTGAGCTCGGATATCGCGAAGCGACGGTTCGTGTGAACCAGGGCGTTTCGCCTGACGGCGAGCATCTCATCATCACATTCGTCGTCGAAGAGGGTGCGCGGACGATCATCTCTGGGATCGACATCAACGGGAATACTGCATTCTCCGATGACGAGTTGAAGTTGCAACTTCCAAAACTCGAAGGCACATATTTCTCTCGTGCGAAGATCCGAAACGGCCAACGTAAGCTCGCCGAGTTTTACTCCAACGCGGGGTACTACGACGCGAAAGTGGAATTTGCGATCGACGAACGACTTGTCTCTCCGACGACCGGCGAACGATTATTCAAGGTCGTTTACAACGTCAACAACGAAGGCAAAAAGGTCCGCATTGATCGCATCCTCGTAACGGGTAACGACAAAACGAAACCGGAAGCGATCCTGCGTGCGATCACGTTGCGGCGCGGTGAATATCTTCGAGCGGCCGACATTTACGCGAGTGAGCAAAATCTCTACGCGACCGACGTGTTCGCGCGGGTCGAGATCAAACCGAGGCCGGCGGGTGAAGTACCAAACTCGAACGAGCGTCTGACCGACATCATCGTCAGCGTCGAAGAACAGGCGCCGAGGATCCTGTCATACGGCGGCGGCGTGTCGACGGATCTTGGAGCTAGCGGATTCGTCGATATCCGGCATTTCAATCTGCTCGGGAATCTTTGGCAAGGCGGAGCTCGTGCGAAGATGAGTTTGCGTCAGCAATTGATCCAACTCGATTTTCTGCATCCGAGATTTATGGCTGACGGCGAGAAAAAGTTCGCACCGCTTACGCTCTCGGCGCAGTACCTGCGTGACTCGACGGTAACTCGATTCTTCCGCTCGGCATTTGATAAAGGAACTTTCGGAATCGTCCAGCGCGTTGATGAGGATGGCAATCCGATCGACGAGTTCGGCAACGAGACCCAAGATCCCACTTTTCACCGCCTGACGCTTTCAGCCGAAACGAGCCGGACGATCAGCCGCCGCGATCGGAGCATTGTCTTTTTCAGATATCGTTTCGAAGACGTTCGCTTGTACAACATCGAAAGTTTGCTGATCAAAGAATTGCTGCTTCCGGATGCGCGGATCCGCATCTCCGGATTCGGCGTGACGTACGTTCGCGACACTCGCAAGAACTGTCTGATCGAATACACGATCCTCGATATCATCGCGAAGGGTGAGGTCGGCGAGCCGTGCAGATACAACGCGACAGATCCGACCGACGGCAGTTACATCACGGCGGAATACAACGTCTCGATGAAGGCGCTCGGTGCGAACATCGGCTTCAATAAATTCCAGGCGTCGTACAACATTTATCGAACGGTGCGGTTCTTAAAGAACACGACGTTCGCCGGTCGGGCGATCCTCGGCGTGGCGAATGTCTTCTCGAATGGCGATCGTTTTACGAACTCCGCATATCCCGAACTGAACGGCAGTCTTCCGATCAGCGAAAGATTTTTCGCCGGCGGTGGAAATAGTATTCGCGGTTTCGATTTCGAAGAGGCGGGACCTCGGGTCGTCGTTGTACCGACGGGAATCTTCAGGGACAGCAACGGCAATCCGGTGTACCTCGATCCGTTCACGATCCCGTTCGGCGGCAACGCTGTCGCAGTCGTAAATCTCGAGGCACGCGTCCCGCTGACGAAGTCGCTGCGAGCCGTTCCGTTCTACGACGGTGGAAATGTATTCAAGAATCCTAGGGAAATTTTCAACCCGGCCAACTCCGCCCCGAACAACGTCAACGCGACCAATCTTCGTGCGGTCTGGACGCACACGGTCGGACTCGGATTCAGGATCAAGACACCGGTCGGCGGCGAGTTCGCCATCGACTACGGATTTCTGATAAACCCGCCGAGATTCGTGATCCCGCACGGCACCGATCCGAACACCATCTACCAGTTACGCCGCGATCATGTTCACTTCCGATTCTCGCAAGCGTTTTGATTCGGGGTGTCGATGCTACAGGCTTTTTGTCGAGTCGCTGGTGCAGGTAGTATGTGCTTCCGCCCAGTCGACCTTTTCATGAAATTCGACTTGCCTTGTACTCCGTGACGATCTTTCCGAACGCAAAGTCAGAATCTCTGGCAGTATTGTCGGATGGCAGACACCAGGATCAAAGTTCTCGGTCATGAATACGCACCCCCTACTACTCCTTCTCTATGACG
Source organism: Acidobacteriota bacterium (assembly GCA_003223025.1). Classification (GTDB taxonomy): domain Bacteria; phylum Acidobacteriota; class Blastocatellia; order Pyrinomonadales; family Pyrinomonadaceae; genus OLB17. The sequence goes on along the minus strand of QHXR01000022.1, from coordinate 3,622 downwards.
TGATCGCCGGCAAGGGGGGACTGATAAAACCGATCACGGCTTGGATCTTCAACCGGACCGTGAACCAGTTAGCGAAATGGCAGAAGATCTAGCCCAATGCCCGTTTCAGGTGCGAGTGAGCGATTGTACTGGCCTTGCCCTCACGGACGACTGTGTCAAGGACGGGTTGTTGGGTCGGGGACGTGTGATGCCGCACGTTCCGGTCTTCATTTTTTCACAACCAAAACCGTAGGCAATTCTTCGCCAGGTCTATAGCTTGAATCGCAAATTAATTTGCCACGACAAAGAACGTGCGAATAAGGCCCGTATGAGGAGTGTGGATTGATACTCACTACGACATCGCGTATTTTTGCCGCGACGAACTGGAATGCCGAAACGCGAATATCTCGGGCAGGGAATGTCACGATCCCCTCTTCATCAGAAGACAGAGTTTCGTCGTTGTGTTGTTCAACCGTCCAGAACTCATATGAATAGTCTTTCCACCACTGGTCAATTCTTGCATTAGCAATCGCCTGGCCTTTCTCATCAATCAACCGCACCGACCATTCCGGGACAACATTCACCGCGAACACTGGAGCAAATACTAAAAGTACGAAGACTGCAGAAATAATTATCCATTTGAAGTTTTTCATTTTCGTCACTTAGCGGTTTCGGTATCTGTCAGCTAGCGCTCGTGCTGCTTTCCTTTCTTCATCCGTGAGATCTAGCCGCTTGAACTCTTTTTCGCCAAACGCGACAAGGAAGAACGCTCGCGAGTAAAGTGCAGTTTGTGCTCTTTGCTCCTCTGTCGGCTCGCCGGATTCCTGGCCTCTATGCTCATCAAGCTCCTTCTTCCAGGTAGCGACATCGGTGACCATAAAGTGCACACTTACATCCGTACCAGGAATAGAAATGTTCACAGGGCGGGGCTGCGAAAGAAAAGAAGCCTCACGCAACAGCAGTTGTGCGACCTCGTGGGCGTTCATGTGACGATGCTGAGCAGCTACGAAAGCGAGCGCTCACAGCCGACGCTCGAAGTGATCCGCAAGCTGACCCTCGCCCTGGATGTTATGGCCGACGAACTCGTCTTTGACAAAACGGAACGCCAGCCGCAAATGCTCGATAAGGAACTGCTCAAGAATTGGGAAAAGATCGAGGAACTGCCCGACGACGACAAGATGGCCGTCAAAAAGATCGTCTCCGCCCTCCTCATCAAACACTCCGTCGAACTCGCCGTCAGATAAAAAAAGACAGCCTCTCAAAAAGGCTGTCAAGCGATCAAGCCAGCTTAGAGCGTAGCAGACGTGACGATTTTCTACTGGTCATAGGTTTCCATCAAATTCTGACAGGTAAAATTAAACTCCGCTAATTCTTTTTCATTTGAGCCTTCTGAACGTAATGCTACTACCAGCGGAATCTCACGTTTCTCTGCATCTCGAACTGCCCCTTGTTCTTTCGTATCGAGCGTCAGATAAAACATTTGACCTTTATTGTTAAACCAAAGTTTTCTGGGATCTCGGGTTACAGAACTGAATTCGAACAACGGTTTTTTCTCCTGAAGTGGCAGAAGTAAATGTGAACTTTGAAGGTGACCGTAGCCAGAAGTAGTCCGGTCATGCCCGACCATCAATAGATATGTTTCGCCGCTTCCTTTCTTGAGTAAATATAGGGCGCTTGAATCAAGATAACTGGCATACTCGTCAAACTTTTTTAGAGACTCGGAGTCGATATTCTTAAATTGCTCTAGAGTGATGCCGACATCGAAGGTTTTCTCTTTAGCGGTATCGTCGCCTTTTCCGGTAAATTCAAAATACTCGGTATCACTGACCAGCTCGTATTCCTTAAACTTTTTCACCGCTTCCTTATAGATTTCGTCGAAGCATGATTTTGTGTTCTTGGGCCTGAACGCTGTAGGCTCGCGCACAGCTTGGCTCTTTTTGACCAAAGCCAGGACATCGCCCTTAAAGTAAACATCGTCGTTCCGCGACTTAGTAGGAATTTCATTATCTCGAATAATAGTCTCGGGCGTAGCACTTTGCGTATCGAGATTGTTTGAGGAGCCACAACCCACGAGCGATGCGGAAATTACCAAAAACAGCCAGAGGATTCTCGTTTTCCCCAATATTGATTGGTTAAGACATCCATTTGTAGACTTTTTGAACATTAATACCTCCAACTCTTTTTCGGTGCATACAGTTTAGAAAATGTCGTATCGCCAATCACCGCTGTCGATTGATAGGTATAAGTTCCTTTGACCTGCAAACTCCCTTGGTTCCACCGATCATGGGAAGGCTGATTGAACAGATAACCTCCTTTTGCGATGCGTTCTTGATATCCACTATTATTTCCCCTCGCGTTTTTGTTAAAATCTCTGCCATCCCAGTAATACGCTCCATTTGTCGTGTCCTTTCCTGGGATACCCTGCGCGATACCCATACGCACATTGCGTCGCTTTTGGTCAGCGGCCGGACCCGATTCGGTGCTATATGCATTGCTTTTTACCCCTCTTACACCATATCCAGGACCATTGCTTACCTGCGTCATTAAAGTAGAGCCATCCGCGTCCGCCCGGTTTTGAAGAACGTCAACAATACCCGCAGACTCGCCAACCCCGCCCGAGGATTCCGCATAAACGGCACCGGCCAACTTATCGAATTCGCCTCTGGTCAATCCCAAGTTGCTTTCCCCATAAGCTTCCAAGACGTTTAGCTCTCGCCAATACTGTCCGCCGGCGGTTGTACTCAACTGGACCATCTGATTGATCTTGGCTGTGTCCGTGGCTATCACCTGATCCTTTCCATCCTTAACGGTCGTTATGTCACCCGTGTTCTTATCCAGGTAGTCCGTCATTACCTTCCCAGTGGGATCGATTGCGGTCAAAGGCTTATTCCGCACGTACTGGTACAGATTCCAGCTTTGTGGATCATCAGGCTCGGAATCATTTCGAAAATCGTCGGGACTCGTAAACCTGCCGTGCTGGAAGTTATACATTCGGGCCTCGGCGAAGTCTAAAGAAGACTCAATGTCACGTTCATAGCCGGTGAATTGCTTTCTTACTGTGTCGTCCACATAGCCGAGATTCGCCGTTCGCTGCGATGTAGCGATCTCTTCTCCAAACGGATGATAGTCGTGCCTCGCCGTGACAACGCCGTTCGGGTCGGTGTTGATGCGAGGTGAGCCGAGATGATCGTTCGTCAGATACGCGACCTTCGCGTCATTCGTTGATGCGACGACGGTCGAGTATTCGGCGACAAGTTTTCCGCCCGCGTCGTAAACGAAGATCGTTGTCTCGTCGGTCGAGGGAACGACCTTCTTCACACGCTTGCCGTCGCCGTCGTAGAAGTATTCGCCGATCGTTCCGTTGCGGTCGGAGACCAGAACCTGCTTATTTTCTGCGTCGTAGACGAACGTCCGGGCCGACGGATCGTCGGTCGTGTTTCCGCTCGGATCGTAGGACCATCCGCTTGATGAAAGCCGATGGTTCGACGAATCGATGTTCGGATTTGTCACTTCAGGAGTCTCGAACGAGGCGGGCACCGTTGTGTTAACTTCGTCGAATCGCCGGTTGCCGTAGCGATCGTAGGTGAACGTCTGCTTCCACGTCTGCGTCGAGTTGTTCGTCTCGACTGCACTTGAAAGCCGG
>QHXR01000021.1 GCA_003223025.1 Acidobacteriota bacterium | reverse complement strand
AAGTCGTTTCCGAGGGTGAGACTGGATATCTCAGCGACGTCGGCGATGTGCAGAAGATGAGTGAGGACACGCTTCGTCTGCTCAATGGTGAAGATCTGCGGCGCGCGTTTGGAGAGAAAGGGCGCGAGATGGCGGTGCAGCGATACGGATCGGACAAGATCATTCCGCAGTACATCAAATTTTACGAACAGGTAATTCATAAGGCGCAAGCGGCGGCCGCTTAGGATTATTTGCCGCGGATTTTCGCGGATAACGCGGATCAGAAGATGGATTTTTTACAGGGATTAAGGGGATGAAAGGGATTTTGCAGATATAAGTCATCCCTTGTATCCCCTTAATCCCTGTTAAAGTTTCTGTTCTGATCCGCGTCATCCGCGCAGATCCGCGGCAAAACATTTTCAAGATGCTGAAACGGTACATGCACAAACGCGAGCGGTACTTCGCGATGCTAAACGACGATCGCGTGGTGCGTCCGTTCGAGTGGGGACTCGAGTTCATCGGCGAAGATCCCGATGCTGAAGATCCGCATGCGGTGCTTTCGAAGTTTTCGGCTGACACGATCGCGAATAGTGATGAATACTTTTCGATCCCGGATAGTTTTGAGTACCGCCTTCAGGCGGCTGGCCGGCTAAAGCCGGAACTCAAAACTTTGACGTGGCCGAGCGCCGTCAAGACTCCTTCAGTCGAGAACAACACTGCATACGCCACGTACTTTCCCCACGAGACAAATCGCAAAGCCGCCGTCATCGTGCTTCCACATTGGAACGCGAAGGCCGGAACTTATTTCGATCTCTGCAAATTTTTTAACAAGGTCGGGATGTCCGCGCTCCGACTCACACTTCCGTATCACGAAGAACGGATGCCGCCCGAGCTGACGCGTGCGGACTATCTCGTCGCACCGAATGTCGGGCGCAGTCTTCAATCGATTCAACAGGCCGTCGCCGATACGCGTGCTGCTGTACTTTGGTTGAAGCAGCAAGGTTACGAGAAGGTCGGTGTCGTCGGAACGAGCATCGGATCGTGCGTCGCGTTTCTCGCGTTCGTTCACGACTTCAGTATCGATGCCGCGGTTTTTAATCACGTCTCGGGTTACATGGCCTATGTCACGTGGCACGGGCTGTCGACATATCACGTTCGCGACGGATTCGGCGACAACATCGATCTCGACGAGCTGCGCGAATACTGGCTGCCGGTCTCGCCGATGGCGTACATGGAAAAACTCGCGGCTCAACCTCCACGACCGCAGCGATATATCTACACGCTCTACGATCTCAGTTTCCCGGTCGAGCTATCACGCGACGCGATGCGTGCACTGAAGCGTCACAAGATCAAACACAGCAAAGCGACGATCCCATGCGGACACTACACACTCGGCGAAAAGCCGTGGGTGTATTTGGATGGGTACAAGATCATTCGGTATTTGCATAAGAACCTTAAGTGAGGATTTGCGATTTTCGAATTGCGATTTGCGACCGCGTTATCGTCGAACGGCGGGGTGGTAATGAAAGCCAAACGCCGAACCGCGATGCGAAAGGCTCTTTAGCTACACGTGAAGCGAAGCGGGGTGTGAACGGTGGCATGAAATAAAAGCCAGACATCGAACCGCGATGCGAAAGTCGCAGCGTGCGGAGCACGCGGTCACAACTTTAGCTACACACGACGCTTCGGAGTGTGTAGAAAACTCGATAACAACGAAGCGAGCGTGTGTAACACGCGTCCGCCCGCGTCGCGTGTTACACAGGCTCGGATCATGCGGACGACTAACCCCACGTTTCGCTTCGCTCCACGTGGGGCTAAAGTTAGGCCGGCTGCTTCGCAGGCTTAGGAAGACCGGGCGAATGGGTGGCGTGATAATGAAAGCCAAACGTCGAACCGCGATTAGAATGCCGCCGCCTCGCAAGGAGATCGCAAATCGAAATTCGAAATTCGCAAATGCCTGCCCTACCTACAACCCGTACAGTTACTGCTCACATCAAACCAGTGCTAAACTTCTCTCCGATTCATTCCGATGACGGTTGTGCCCGCTAAACATCAAAAGTCCGTCGATGAGGCGATCTCGTTTCTGATCTCCCGCGCGGCCGATCCGCGCGGATTGGCGCCGTCAGACCTGCAGCCGCGGGTGGAAAAAGCGCTCGGCAAGTATCTCCTCAACGACAACCCGGACTGCAGTTATAACGACATAAAACAATTTGTCGATGAGATCCGCGCCGACGACCTGTGCCTTATCATCGCCTGCGAAAAAGGCGATGAGAAAGCGTGGGAATATCTCGTCGCGAATTTCGATTCGACCGTGAAGTCCGCCGCGAGAAAGATCTCGCAGAATAACGACGATGCGGAGGATCTGGCGAGCTCGATATGGGCGGAGCTGTACGGTCTGCGTCAGGATGCGGAAGGAAATAAGAAGAGCAAGCTCGCATATTATTCGGGACGCGGCTCGCTTGCCGGATGGCTGCGTGCGGTCGTGTCGCAGCTCGCCGTGGATGAATATCGAAAGCAGTCTCGATTTGTCCAGGTTGAAGAGAATCGTGAATTTGAAAATCTCGCTGAAGAATCGTCGAATAACTCGGACAATCACAACGTCATTCATCATGCCGATAATCCCGAAGAGCAGTTCACCTCGGAACAAACTTCGCGCGATGTTTCACTCGCATTGAAAGATGCGGTCGCGGCGCTCGACGACGAAGACAGGCTTGTGATGAAGCTTTATTATTTCGACGATCTGCGTTTGAAAGAGATCGCCGCGATGTTCGGTTATCATGAGGCGACCGCGAGTCGGAAACTTGTCCGCATCCAGAGCGACATTCGTAAGTCGGTAGAAAAGAAATTGCGTACGCAGCACGGTTGGAACGAAAGTGAGGTAAAACGCTATCTCTCGGAAACCGCATCGAAACTGGGGATAAGCGTTGAGAAGTTGTTTGTGGTGTTGGTCATAGCCGCAACGGTGCAAGATATTTGGTTTTGAGGCGTTCAGTAGTAGGACAGGCTTTCTAGCCTGTTCCGGTTTGTTGCAAGGAAAGGACGGGCTGGAAAGCCTGTCCTACAAAAAGATGGAACTAGATTTCGACAAAGAGATGGATGCGATGCTGCGAAAGGCGCAGCGTGATGCCCCTGTACTTGTAGGGGATTTCGCATCGTCGCGTCATCTCGACGCGGACGAGATCTCTGCGTTTGCCGAAAATGCGGTACCCGAGAAGTCTCGTGCGCTGCAAATGGCTCATCTCGCGGATTGCGACCGGTGTCGGAAAGTTCTTTCGAATGTTCTCGTCATGAATGCCGAGACGGCGCCGGTACAAACTTCACCAAGCGTCATCACGATCGCCGAGCGCGCTCCGTGGTACAAGCGACTATTTCTATTCCCGAATCTTGCGTATGTAATGGGCAGTCTCGTGCTGATCTTCTCCGCATTTTTGGGTTACACGATAATAAAGAAGTCGAGCGACGGTACCGCGACGATCTCGCAGGCGACGGCTCCCGCCGAGACAAAAGGAGGTCCGAGCTTCCAGAACGAGCCCGCGTTCCCTTCGGACCAAACGGCATCGAACTCGGCAGCGAATATTGCGCCGAATGCTCCTTCGGCAAATATGAACGCGTCGGCTTTTGGCAGGACCGGAAATGAACGCGGACCTGCCGAAGATACCAAGGCGGCAGAAAATAATTTCTCGATGGACGGAGCAGCGTCCGGTGGTCAGCTTGCGGCAGCCGCACCGCCTCCGCCGCCGGTGGCCGCCAATCAACCCGCACTGGCCGAACCGAAGGATCAGCGTCAGCGTGATGACGATCGTGTCGCAAAAGAGAAAACCGAGAGCAAAGTTTTAGTCGATACGATGTCGGAAAATGCGAAGAACGATTCTTCGCTCGACAAGCAGAAGCAGTATCCGGGTGCCGGCTCGGTTGCTCAGAGTGGCCCGATGCGCGCAAACGAAAATCAGTACAATCGGCAGCTTGAGAAAATGGACGCCCGGCGTTCGGCCGCGGCTAAGAAGGCGACGCCGCGTGCTGAAGAAGAAAGCTCATCCGGAAAACGTTCGGTCAGCGGGAAAACTTTCGAACGCAAACAGGGCGTCTGGTATGACGTCTCTTTCCATGGCCAACCGACGATAAATATCCGCCGCGGCTCCGCGGAGTTCAGCAAGCTGGATGCCGGATTGAAATCGATCGCAAATTCGCTCAGCGGAACGGCCGTGATCGTCTGGGGTGCGAAGGCTTATCGGATACAGTAGTTCGTGGTTCACGGCGGACGCGAACCACACCAACAGCCAAGTTCACCCTCTGCGATACCGCAAAAAAGGCTGCCTTTAGGCAGCCGGTCAAAATTAATAATACCTTCCGTAACTTCGCAAACGGGCCCGTGAATTCTGAACATCCTTGATGTCGTCTTGAAGCTCACGCGCCTCCTTCGCTGTTATCACACCATCGGCTCGATACTTCCGTTGATGCTCGAGGAGCTCACGTTCGTTACCTGCGACGCGGCTCCGGAGGTAGTATCTCTCCTCCTGATATCGCTGGTAAGGACTTTGATAGAACGAATCGTAATAAGGCGATCCGTAATATCGTGACCTCCAGAACGGATCTCTGTAAACATAACTTCTCACGACGACCGGACGTCGAATCACGACCCGGCGTTGTGCCGATGCTTCATAAGTGAAGCCGACGGCAAGCATGAACATCGCGAAAACAATTGTGAGGATCTTCTTTCCGTTTTTCATTTTTTGCCTCCTTGTCTAAACCGATACGGGTATTCCGTCAGTTTGATTGCATGTATTGGATGATTTTTCGCAATGTCGTGTTTACCGTTACGAGTGCAACGAACTCGTTGTCGCACGCGTCCAAACTCCGATAAAATCGCAACATGAAAGCACTACTCACAGGCTTTGCAATTCTTTACTTTACGGTTCTCACGGTGATCGCCCAGCCCGCGTGGCAGGCTCCGCTCGATTCGAAAGTCCGCTTCTACCAGACAACAGATTTCGGGATCCTGCTTGCGGGAACCGATCGCAGTCTCTACGCGCTCGACGGACAAACCGGCGAGCGGATCTGGCGGCGCGAAACGGGACGCATCGAAGAAACCGCGGTCACTCCGGTTCCGGAAACCGACGTTGTTCTTTTCTCGCGCGATCTCGGGAGTAAGTCGCGGCTCGAAGCGGTCGATCTCGCAACCGGTACGACTTTATGGCAAAGCGAAAAAGTTAAGGGCGATGTGCTGCAGCTCTCTTCCGATCCGACGAACGATCTACTTGCTGTCGTGCTTGTAAAAGATCCGCGCGGCGATGCGGGTTCGGTTTTGAAACGTAAGCCGATCGTCCATGTCCTCAAGCTTTCGACCGGCGAAGAATTGTGGAAGAAAGAACTCGACGGTGAGATCGAGATGATGCCCGCGCGATTCGGCCAGAATCTGGGTGAGATTTCTTACACGCTCGACAACTATCGCGCTCCGCTGATGCTCGATGGACGTCTGTTTTTATTTTACGAAGGTGCGACAAGTTTCGATGCGCGGAGCGGAAGCGAAAAGGAACGCGAAAAATTCAAGATCAACGAAGACGGCCTCGCACTTACCGAAGCGGATCCGGTTTTCGACGACTCGCGAATTTACATCTCAGGACGCGGGCGCATCCGCGCCGTTAATCGACGCACTGGCAACGTCGAATGGAAAGCGGACGACCTGGGAAATTGCGCCGAGATGGCGCTGATCGGCACTACGCTTTTCGTCCGGACGGGCGGACAGTTCACGCGACTAAAGGATGGCGAGACAGAGTCGAAAGGTCCGTACGGTGTGTCGGCGATCGACACGCGAGACGGCAAGACGATATGGCGCTACAAAGGCGCTGACAAGGGCCTGACGAATTTTGTTTTCTCGGATGCGAATACGATCCTGATCGCCGACAAGGACGACCTGATCTCGATCGACGCGAAAAGCGGTAAGAAGCGAGACGGGATCGAACACAAGATCGAGAAGGCTCAATTCGTTTTGATCAACGAACGCGGCGACGCTGTCGTCGGCGGGCGGGATGAGATCGCTGCGTTTGGGATTTCGGATTTCCGTGGCTCTCGCGTCGGGTCGTCGTTTTTAGCATCTGCCAAATCCGAAATCCGAAATCCCGGATCCGAAATATGGAGGGTTCGTCACAAAGCTCCGGACCGGGGAGCGTTTCGGATCATCGCCGGCGTCGCGCTTCGGGCGACGGCGCTCTACTTTCGATACGGCGGACTCGCTACGTCGGCGATCGGAATCGCACGCAGTGGACTTAGTTTGATGAGTGCGGCGAACTCGTTTCGATGGACGGGACTGCGAACGCGATTCGGTTCCTTCGATCTAACTACGCTTGCGACCAACTCAGCGCGAAATTACGTGACACGGCGGATCTATTCGTATGGCTCATTTACTCGACTCCCGAACATCGCGGGTCGCGTCGGAGATTTTCAAGTGATCACGCCTGCGGGAATTCGCGGCCGGATCACGAATGCAGTGATCGATCGCGCGACACCGTCCGGTTCGGAAGTTCGCGAGAGCATTTTCGATCGCATCGATCCGGTTAGACAGATGGAGAAGCTTTCGAGTTACTTGCTTCGACGTAAGCGGCTGGCGGAGCTTCGCGGCAGTCACATGTATTTCTATACCGATCTTGAGAAGCCATTCGATCGAAAAGGACTCGTCGGTGTAAATGTTCATACGGGGCGAGACGCACGAGTGGTTCTTATCTCGGATCCAGATGCGCAGTTTGTTACGGATGAAACTTTGGCTCTGCTCTATTCCGCGGACGGAAACAAATTGCAGGCGTTCGATGTGATGAATCGGTAGGTGGAGAAAATCGGCCGCGAAGTAGTTGGAAGAAAAATGCCCGCGAAATACGCGAAAGGACGCGAAAAAAGAAAGAAATACTCTTTTCTTCATTTCGCGTCCTTTCGCGTATTTCGCGGGCATTTTTTTAGATCAACGAGCCGAAGCCGTCATCGCCTTGGCTTTCCCATAGAGCTCCGCGACCGTCAAGGTGGTGTCCGCATTCGCCCACGCGGCGGTAAATTCGCGGCGGACCAATTCAGCGGAGGTTGATTTACCCTGCTTGTCGAGCGCTTCGGCGAGACCGAACAGGGCCCGTCCGTTTCGCGGGTTTCGCTGGATCGCTTCACGATAAGTTTTTTCCGCTTCGGCGTATTGTCCGTCACGAAGCAAAGCGCGGCCGAGCCATTCGCGAACCGGCAGATCCCAATCCGGAGGCTCGGCGTAATTAACTTTCGACTCAGACACAACGGCCGCACGAAGAAGATCGATCGCAGCCTTTCGATCGCCACGCGACTCGGCGATCTCGCCCTGAAGAAGATCGTCACCAACCTTCCAGGCAACACTCACCGGCGTCGTAAACAGATCTGCAGTTGCGGGAATCTGCTTCATCGTTTCGCGAAGAGCGGAGAGCTCTTTTTCAGCATCGCCCGGTTTGCCACTTTCGGCGAGAGCCATGCCGCGCGAGAAATGCCAGAAGGCTGTCGTGATCAGCATCTTCGAATCCGGCTGCGGATACTTCATCACTTCATCCCACTTGTGAAAGCGCGTGAGAGAAACAAGCGGGTACGGCATGAACATCTCGAGCATCGGCATCGCGGCGACGTTCGGGCCGACATTCGTCGCGAGCTCATTCGCGGCCTTTATCGAACCGGCATAGTTGCCATGACTCGCGTGCGATGACGCGAGCATGTGGACATTGTGGTTGTAATACATCAGCGGATAGATGCCGTTCGCTCCGCTCTTCGCTATGTAATTTCGATCTGCGACGATCGCAAGGTCGTTGCTCTTCACGGCTTCATCCCAATCACCTGTTCGCAGATAAATGTGCGACGGCATGTGAACCAGATGTCCCGCGCTCGGAGCCAAACCCATCAGCCGCATCGCCGCTGCTGTTCCGCGCTCTGGAGTCGGGCTCGCCTCGATCGCATGGATGTAGTAGTGATTCGCACCGGCCGGCTTTCCATCGAGCGACCACAACTGCCACGGCCGTAGGTTCATCATGCTTTCGGCATAAAGCGTCGCGGCGTCGAGATCATCAGGATACTGTTTGACGAGATCGGCCATCGCCATCCTGTAATCGGCGGCGAGCTTCGCCTTGTCCGCATTCGGATCTTTGGAATAACGTTTTGAGAGCGCGTTGATGTAGGCTCGTTCCGCCTCGTTCGCTTTCGGCGCCAGCTCGAGTGCCTTCTGAAGATTCACATACGCGAGACCAAATCGTTCCGTGTTTCCCGGATCGTTGTAATTCGCGCCCTGTCCGAGCGACATTCCCCAGTAAGCCATCGCGAGATTCGGATCGAGCTCGATCGCCCGTTTGAAAGACGCGACGCCTTCGTCATGGTTGAACGCGAAGAGATATGCGAGGCCTTGATTGAAAAACTTTTGAGCGTCGGCGCTCTTTGTCGAAACCGGATGATCGATCTTGCCCAATCCTTCCTCGAGCATGATGACGCGTTTCTCCGGCGGCTGCGAACCGTGTCCGTGCTGGGCATAGGTGAGAGACGCCAACAGCAATATCAAAATAAATATTTTCATTTCACTTTCCTCCATCTCCCGGGCAAAAGACGCCCGAGTTTATATGGCTAAGTTAATCGTTGGCGTCGCAGAACTCTTTAGAAAGTTCTGAAATCTCTCTGAAGAAGTTCTGAATACGACTGTCCTTTCTGTGCTCTCGTAGATGGCAAAAATAGAATCTCTTTCTTCAGTGGATAGTTATAAGTGACAAGTGGATAGTTCTTAATTACTCACTTGTCACTTATATCTATCCACTGAAGAAAAAATCATAGCGACGATGACGGTAGAAATACCGGAGTTTGCTTATGCCGCCTTTTTCGCCGTAAATATATAGTGAAATTCCTTCGAAGACAAACAAACAAATGAAACGTCACGCAATTATTTTCGCCGCGCTTATTACCGCGAGTTCGATCGCATCCTTCGCACAGTCTACTCGCCTGAAACCCGATCCGGAGATCGCGAAAATGGTAAAGGAAGTTTCGGCGAAGAACATCGAAGCGACGATCCGAAAGCTAGTATCGTTCGGTACGCGTAACACGCTGAGCGAGCAGGATAATCCGACCCGCGGCGTGGGAGCGGCTCGCGATTGGATCTTTTCTGAGTTCCAAAAAATAAATTCCGATTGCTCGAATTGTTTGGTGGTCGAGAAGCAATCGTTTCTGCAGCCGAAAGCGAATCGCGTTCCCGAGCCGACAACATTGACGAACGTCGTCGCTACATTAAAAGGCACGACGAATCCGGAGCGCGTGTACGTCGTGTCGGGACATTACGACTCGATGTGCACGTCGCCCACGGATGCGAAATGCGATGCGCCGGGGGCGAACGACGACGCGTCGGGAACGGCGACGGTTATCGAGCTTGCCCGAGTGATGTCGAAGAGAACATTCGACGCGACGATCGTCTTCATGACGGTTCCTGGCGAAGAACAAGGTTTGCTCGGTGCTACTTATTTCGCGCAGCAGGCAGTTGAGAAGAAGATGGATATCGAAGCGATGTTCACAAACGACATAGTTGGCGGTGTGACGTCGCAAAAGAATTCGCCGAATCGAGATCGAGTGCGAATTTTTAGCGAGGGAGTTCCATCGAACGAGACCGAACAGCAAGCCGGAACGCGCCGTAGTGTCGGGGGCGAGAACGATTCTTCGTCACGTCAGCTTGCGCGTTATGTGAAGGAGCAATCCGATCGTTATCTGAAAAATTTTCATGTATGGATGATCTATCGCCGCGATCGTTATCTCCGCGGCGGCGATCACATTCCTTTTCTAGAGCGTGGTTTTACTGCAGCCCGGATTACGGAGGTCGATGAGGACTACACACATCAGCATCAGAACGTGCGAACGGAAAATGGCGTCTTCTACGGCGACACTCCGGAGTTCGTCGATTTCGAATACACGGCGAATGTCGCACGTGTGAATTTGATCGCGTTAGCCTCGCTCGCGAGCGCTCCGGCAAGACCGAAGAACGTCGCGATCCTCACGACACGTCTGACAAACGACACGGAATTGAAGTGGGACCCGAACGTCGACGCCGATCTCGCCGGATACGAAGTCGTCTGGCGCGACACGACCGCACCGGAATGGACCGATGCGGTCAATGTCGGAAACGTCACGACGTTTCTAATGAAAGGCCGGTCGAAGGACAACTACTTCTTCGGCGTCCGCGCCGTGGATAAGAACGGGAACAAGAGTCCGGTGGTTTATCCGCGGCCGGTGCGGTGAGATTTTACGACCTGACTCTCGTCGAAACCTTGCGCTAAACCCGCTGGATTTTGGCGGCCAGGAGCTCGCTTATTTGTCGACCACATGGCGGCGGAAGTACGCTGGTCCCAGAACCTCGCGACCTCCTCCCAGTCTTCGAAGTTAAGGCTTACCCTCAAAAATATTGGTAAGTTTCGGAGCCGGTTGACATCGGTCCGCAGCGTAGTGCTCGTTAATGAGTCCGGGGTTTGCCGCAATTAAAAACACCTTCCACTCACCATCCCGGCGATAAAGGAGACTGAAGGTCTCGACACTTATTGTGTCGGTGGGGTCATAGTAAACGATACGAACGATCGCTTCGTCTCTCATAATCCGTTCCAGCGCCACTTCGTCTATTCTCAGCTTCTTTTGCCCTAAAGCCTCAAGAGACTCCTTAGTTGAGCTGTACAGAGGATCGTTCCGAGTAGGAACGGCTGCGCTTGCATGGACGGCTCCGGAGGCGACCTTCTTCTCTTGTCCGTCCTGTACACAGTCTGAGTTATAAAAACTTTCAGGAGGAGGAGCCATTAGCTCATCACGAATTTCGGTGTTCTTTTCGGCGGCGGCGGATAATAACTTCTTTACTACTTCAACCGGCTCGACGGATTGGTTGGCCATATCCCCCGTACCAATCGGACCTTTCAAATTGTTCGTGGAAGCGCGGCTGAACGACGCACAACCGGCCTGGAAAAGTAATACACAGAAAATGACTAGTGACATAATCCTATTTGTATTCATCTCGAGCTCCTTCAACTAAGAAAATCTCATCTTACCTTCCAAAAAAAAGCCCCAGCTTCCCTAATCGGCGATCGTATAGATCGCCGAGATATCCACTGGGTAGGTGGATATATCGTTGTCTCCCGCCAACTCGCCCGGTCCGGATGTTGTTGAACTGCTTTTGGAAAGATGTCTTTCCTTCCGCGAATTTAGTTTGAATCACATCCACGGTCGCATTGTGATTCTCTACTAAGGCCATTACGTTACTAGCCACGGTACGCATTTGAGAAAGTGAGAAAGGTCCAAGGTCTCCTTTCAACGTGGTTGAGGTGTCCCTTAGGATGAGGAACACTCTGCCGCCGTAAGAAGCCAGGGTGAATCCGACTCCATTCTTTGCAAGCTCATGAGCGGCGGCCGCTATGCCGTAATACTGCTCCCGGAGGATGCTGCCCAAATTGGCCAAGTGATTTGCATCATCCGCCAAGGCGCTTGTAATGGAGCTTGGGAGTTTTATCTCGACGTTTTCTTCGAAGATAATCCCATTTTGCTCTAGATTTCCAATATCAGTTGGAAGGGATGCAGCGGAAACCAGATCTTCACCACCAGGAGCACCCGTTGATCCTTCCCAGGCTCCTTGAATCTCAAAGTTGTCCGAATCGCCTCCTTCGGCCTGGATTGCAGCGCTTACTGCTTCTTTCGATTCCAATGCCTGAGAATTTACTCTTCGAGCGATACTTAGATCTTCAACGCCCGCATCGTACCTCGCCATCGCTTCGCTGATGTGAGTACTTCCTATTTCGTTGTCATCCCCACCATTGCACCGTGACTTGTCCGCACCACAAAGTTGGTCCGCAGCAAGTCCCAACGGATCCGTAAATTTATACGGAGAATTCATCACATAACTGTATCGATTAAACGTCTGCGGATTTCGTATCGTTGCACTCGCGGTCAACGGATCGACGCTCGTGAATCGGCCGTGGCTCGTGTTGTAGTAACGAGCTTGGGCGTATTCGAGACCGGACTCGGCGTCTTTTTCGTAGCCGGTGTAATCCTGTCGGACGTTTTGCGGATCGTAGCCATTGCCGGTTGGGCCGCCCGTTCGCTGGGGCGATGTGATCTCGTCACCGAACGCAGCGAAATCTTTTCTCGAGGAAACGCGACCGTACTGGTCGGTGATTATTCGCGGACTCCCGAGATGATCGCCGGTAGCGTAACTGACGGTCGCCTGCGAGGTTGGGACAACGGTCGTGGAGTACTCGGCGGCGAGCTTACCGGCCGCATCATAGACGAAGATCGTGGTCTCAGTGCCGACCGTTTTCTTGACGCGGCGGCCGTCGGCGTCGTAGGCGTAAGTCGCGTTCGGCGAGCTTGTCAGATTTGAGGATGAAAAGAATTCGGTCTGACGTCCTTCGGCGTCGTAGGTGAATCGACTCCCGACCGCGTCGTGTGTGAGCGACCCGCTCGAGTCATATCCGTATCCGTCGGTGCTCGAAAGTCGATTTGTCGCAGTGCTGATATTCGGATTGCACTGAGATGAGGGACAGTATCCGAGCGTGGTCGTGCCCGGGGCAAATCGTCGATTGCCGTACCGATCGTAACTAAAATTTTGTTTCCACACCTGGTTGCCGAGAACCGTTTCTACGCTCGACGCGAGGCGGTTCAAAGGATCGTAGGTGTATGTTTCGGTGGCGGTGAATGCCGGGCTGCTGCCCGCGGCGGGCACGGAGATCCGCTGCAAGCGCATCGCTCCGTTGTTATTGGTCTGACTGTCGCTGTGGTATGCGAATTCGAGATTGAGGATGTTTCGATCAAACGGTGTGACGCCGAGGCCGATAGCTCTGACTTGCAATCGTTGAGGATCGTACGCAGAAGTTTCCCAGTGCCCGTTTCCGAGCTGCAACTTCACTATCGCACCCGACGCGTTGTATTCGAAAGCGTCGGCATAAGCGAAGAATCCCGAACTCGTGTTCTTCCTGCTCTGCACTTGGGAGAGTTCTCCGTCAACGTTTAAGGTGTTCCGGACAACGCGGCCCGAGGGATACGTCTCCTCGACCAAACCGCCGGAGAGATTATACACATAACTAAAGGAAAACGGCGCCTGATTTCCCGACCGCTGTTCCGGTGTGGTTCTCTGCTCGCTCGCCAGCAGGCGGCCCATCGGATCGAAGCTCGTGTTCCGCGTTTCGGAAACGCTGCTTGTTACTTTTGTAGCCTTACCTTTCGAGTAGGCGGGGACCGCTCCGAGACCTCGGCCGTCATAAAACATTTCGACATCCGCCGTTGCATCGGAATAGTCGCGTCTGATGAGCCGATCGAGATTGTCGTAGGTTCCGTTAGTCGCGATATTGCGTGGGTCGACCGACATCAAAAGATTGCCCGTGTCATCGTAGGTATGCTTTTCGGACCACGATGAATTACCCGACACCGGGTCGGTGCTGATCAACGAACCGTTCGCATCCTGCTCGGGCTGTTTCGAGTAGATGACGCGGCCAAGCGAGTCGTACATGAAGTAACGTCGCTGCTCGCCCTGAGTCGTCCGCCGGAGGTTGCCGGCGGCGTCGAATAAATAATCGGTAAAGAGATCCTGCGCAACCGTGCCTTCGTATACCCGGACCATATTGCCGAATGCGTCGGCGATGCCTGTTCGTTCTCTGCCGGCGGGATCGATGACGGTCTTCGTGGTACCTAGAACGCCGGCCGTCGATAGGCCGTAACTGACATTCGTATCTGCGTCATCAGGAAGTGTTACTCTCTTTGTCCTTCCAAGATCGTCGTACTCGGAGACCGTCCACTGCTTTGTCCCGCCGGTCTTGAACGGATTCGTAGAACGCGAGACGCGTCCCATGACATCGTATTCGGTCTCGCTAAAAACATTTCCGGTCGAATCGATCCGTTCGGTTGAACGAGTCCGGCCGACACCATCGTAACGGCTGATCGCTTCGCCCCACTTATTGCCGTCGACCTGCGAGCGAACTTTTATCCATCGTGTAGTCTCGCTCGTTCCGCTGCCGTATTCCGATATCGTCTGCTGGCCGTTTGGTGCAATGACCCGAGTCGGGCGTAGCAGCGGATCGTTATATTCGAACCGAGTGACCTGATCATTTGCGTCCACGCTCGTGAGCATGAGCCCGGTCGTGTAATCGTAAGTGGTGCGTGAAGTGAACGCAGTATTCGAACCGTGTTGTCCCGTTGGGTCGGGAACGGGCGTGATGAACTGGACCGGAAATGCCTGATACGCGGAATCGTATATCGTGATCGTGGTGCGGCCTTTCGCATCGGTCGCTTCTATGCGATTGCCGTACTGGTCAAACTTCGAATGCGAAACAAGGTACGCATCCGGATCGCTTGCTTCACCCTTATTGCTGTCCCATGTTCGGACCGAAGTCGCCAGCCCGCGATTTCCGATTGCGCAGTATATCGGACATTCGTCATAACGGATCTCGGTCTGAGAGACAACGTCTTCCCGGTCATTTCTCAGCAGAGTGGCCGATGCGAGGCCGAGAATATTTTGATCGCGATAGACAGCATCGTTCCGGAAAGTCGTCTCGCTTTTTCTCGCTAAGGCGCCGATCGGAATGAGGTGGATCGGACCGTCCTTCGCAAGCGTATTCCCCCATTCGTCGGCCGGTGTGTTGGGAACCACGGTGTAGTGGTACGAGTTGCTCCTGGTCGGATCGACGCCGGTCGTGAACTCGTTCGTTGTGTCGTATGCGATCTCTGTCGCACTTCCCAGCGCCGAGCCGGATCCGTCGAAAAGAATGCTGACGGTTTTCGACGGTCTCGCATTCCGGTATGCGTAAACCGTATTTGTAAACGGCGGGTTGATGCCCGCGGCCGTATAGTTATAGCCGAATATGCTTTCGTCGTACTGCGTCAGATCTCTTTTCAAAAGATTTCCGCCGGTTCCGTTTGGCGAAGCCGAATACGCTCGCGTCTCGAATACCATTCCGTTCTGCGACGGCAATTGGCCGAATGGCCAATATCTTTTGCCGGTCCGATCGACCGGCTCGGGGAAATCGAACTTGAGAATTTCTTTGCGGGTGTTGTCGGGCGCGATGACGGATGTCATCCGATATGCAAACAGCGAATGAGTTTGACTGAACCGCCACGTGGCCAGATCGTTGCCGCTTCCGTTAACGCTCAATTTGCGAATGCTGACCTTTCGATTCGCCTGAACGTAAGGCTGATGTTGCTCGTCAAGATCGGAGATCATCGGGTCATTCTCATATGATTCGAAGGCCGCCGTCGGATACGTCACTTTGCTCACCTCTCCATAGACGTTGTATGCAAACTTGTAGCTCGAGCCGCCCGGGATCACGATCTCCGCGAGGACGACCGGATCGAACATTTGTCCGGCACTTTCGCCGTTTCCGACGACGAGAACCTCAATCGGATATGGCGGAGGATTCGTTTCGTCTTCGGGCGGAATGTATACGGATCGGAAAAGCGATTCTCCGCCAGGGTGCGGCTGCGGAAAATTTCCACCGTTCGAGTCCGTCGGAGGTAGCGAAGGATTCGGAAGATAATGCGTCGCCATGTGTC
>QHXR01000007.1:5719-15947 GCA_003223025.1 Acidobacteriota bacterium | reverse complement strand
CGTAGAGGAATTTGCAAAAAAGAGGTTATTTCCCGCGGTTGAGACCTGCCCGCGAACCGCGCCGTTATTACCGGAAGCCCGGACCAAACGAAGCAAGCGCCTCATTCAATTCGATTCAATGAACCTTATGTTGCGCGGAAGCAACTCGCGCGCAGCACTCCAAAGCGATCCTGTCAGATACCTATTTTGCGACGAGCGAAGGGAATGGAAAGCCGGAGCAATTGAACTCGTGCGGAAACGAACGCGGACCTTTCACAACGCAATCGAGATTTCGATAGGAACGGCCGGCAATGACGGCGACGAACTACACCGGGATTTCATGGAGGGTAATCAAGTGCATTTCCATTTTGCCTGCCGGAAGTGCGGAGCCTCGCAACCGTTTCGCTTTGGCCGTCGGCGCTCGATCCTTTTCGACAAGCCGCGCGACCGAGGCGGGCTTGTATGGCCGAAGAATTCCGAGACCCAGCCCGGCGGGAAATGGAACCTCGAGGCGGTCCGACGCGCAACGCGCCTCGAGTGCGAACAATGCGGCGAACTGTACGCGACCTCGGACAAGCTTGCCCTGCTTGGAACCCTCGCGCCGGTTGAGTACAACCCGGCCGGCCCGCGCGGGTTGCGTACGTTTCATTGGAACGCCCTGCAGATGCCCTGGTCAGATTGCGCTTTCGGCGAAGTAGCCGCCGAGTTTTTGCAAGCCAACGCCCAGGCAAAGAAAGGCAACCTCATTCCGTTGATTGAGTTTGTGACCGAGACCCTCGGCGAGCCCTGGAGCGAAGCCTTATTCTTTGCGCCGGAAGAATTAAGCATAAGCCAAACCGATTTTGTCTTGCACGGCGCCGAGGTTGCACCCGGCAAGTTTTGGGAAAAGGAACACACGCGGTTTATGTCGGTTGACGTACAGCTCGACCATTTTTGGATTGTATGCCGCGCCTTTACGCCGAGCGGCGAAAGCCGGCTTGTGCGCGCCTCGCGCCTCGATACCTGGGCCGACGTTCGAGACCATCAAAAGGCGCTCGCCGTACAGCCGCAGCGGACCCTGGTTGACCGCCGTTACCGAACCGACGAGGTAGACGACCATTGCGCCCTGTACGGTTGGCAAGGAATGCTCGGCAGCCCAAAAACCGGGTACGCCCATTACAATGCCCGGACGCGTAAGAAAACGGTTTTACCTTACTCGACCGTGACCCAAGGCAAGCCGCGGGTTTACGTAATAGAAGGAAAGCAAAGTATCCGCCGGCCTCGCTGGTTTTTCTGGAGCAATAAACCGATAAAGGACCAACTCGGAAGGATGCAACAAGGGAAAGGGTTGTACTTCGGAATACCAGGCGACGCGCCCGAGTTTTACTTGGACCAGATGAACGGCGAGCGGTTGCGCGAAAAACGGTTGCCGAACGGAGCAACGGTTTTTGAATGGGTGGAGGTTGGCCGGCAAGGTTGCCATTGTCGCGACTGTGAAGGAATGATTTTGACCTGTGCCATTGCGGACGGATTAATACCTCATGGAATTGTAGCCGAGGAACAAGCCGAAGAATCGAATTTTATTCCGGCGGACACATGACAAAGGAACTTCCAGAAGGATTCGGGAACCGAAGCGGATTTTTGACAAGGTTCGGGACTTCGGTTTTTGCATCATGGACTCATCACCAAACTTCTGGCCGATGCCGCCCGCCGGAATGATTTAGCCGAGGAACCGAGACAGCAACCTGGGCCGGCCCGAATTTCTCGCGGAGCCGGCCCTTTTGCTTTTTTCCATCGAAAAATAATCGAAAATCTTTTGCAAAAATACTTGCAAGCTAAGCCGCTTAGGTTATTCTATATCCATGAGCGAAACCTCTCTCTCCAACACCGGAACCGAAACCTCAACCTTAACCCGCGGCGAAAAGAACGCCGCTCTGCGAGCAGCGCGCAACGCCTGGACCGATGGTTGGCTTAAATTCGAGGCAGCGCACCGGGTATGGTTCAATACCTCGACTTTCGCGCCGAACGCCCTGGCGATTAAGCAGGCGATGAAAGACGCCGAGAACGAGTACGACGAGGCGTTGACCCAGTACCGCCAACTCCAAAAGGCGATGCAGCCCGCCTAAACCCACCGCCGCCCGCCCTCGGCCGTCAGCCAAAAACTGACGGCCTTTTTGTTTCAAAACCCGACAAACGCCGGCTTTAGGTAGAATGTCCGCTTTTTACGGCTTGCCGATTGAAACCCTCAAGGAATTGCAAGCCGCCTACCTCGCCGCCCTCAAGGCGCTTGCGACAAGTAGCAGCTACGAAATGACGGACGGAGTTTTGAGCCGCCGGCTTACGCGCGCCGACTTGCCCGACGTAAAGGAAACGCTCTGCGAGATAAACGGCGAGATTGCGCGCCTTGAGCGGACCAACCTCGGCCGGACCGCTTACGCCGACTTTACCTATTTCGATTTGTGAGAAAGACCCGACCTTAGTTTTTCGTGAAAAGAGAAAGCATCATTCTTGCGCCGAACGGTAAGCCCGTAAATTACCTGACACTGTACGAGGCAACCATACCCTCGAGGCACCGCGCGCCGCTCTGGCCGCAAGACACCGACAGCAAAGACAGCCTCGACCCTTGGACCCGGACCGAGCTTTTGACCGCGGCCCGCACCCTTTATGCAAACGTCGGTTACGTAAAAGGCGCCGTTCGAGGTATCGCCCGTTATTCTTTCGGTTGCGGTTGGGTACCTCAAAGCCTCGCGACGACCAAGCCCGCCCGCGAAGCTTATGAAAGCTTTTGGGCCGATTGGAGCAACATTGCGGACCCTAACGGCCAATGGACCTGGGCCGACTTACTACGGTTGCAAAGTATCGGCCTCGATGTTGATGGCGACGTTGGCCGGCTTTACGTAATGACCGCCGGAGGGTTTCCGAAAATTCAGTTAATCCGAGCCCACCGGATAAAGAACCCGCCCGACTCAAAGAGCGATAAATGGGTTGATGGAGTACGGCTTTCAACTCGAGGCAGCCCGGTAGCCTATTCGGTAACGAGCGGCCCGGACGATTGGAAGGTTTACCCGGTTGAAAGCTTTGCTCTGGTCCGCGACCCGGACGCGCCCGACGAGTACCGCGGGAAGACCTCATTACACCACGGCATTAACGGCTTGCGAGATGCGAAAGAGATTCTAACCGCCGAGAAACAAGGCGTTAAAATCAACTCGAGCCTAGCACTAGTTATAAAAATTCTGCAGGCAGCGCAGCCCGATCAACCCGTTTTCGGTCCGCAAGGACTCATCCAAACCGAATCCGGCGACCTTAGCCTGGACCGGATTTTAGCCGGAGCAATTCCGAGGTTGAACGAAGGAGAGGATATTTGGAGCCATAAGAGCGACCGGCCGAGCCCGACGTTTACCGGCTTTCTTGACTACCTGTTGCGAGATGTAGCAATCGGCCTCGGGTTGCCCTGGGAATTCGTTTGGGACTCGACAAAACTCGGAGGCAGCGGAAACCGCCTCGCGATTGGCCAGGCACAATGGAAATTTGAGGAACGCCAAGCCCAATTCAAGCCGCACGCTAACCGAGATTGGCAATTCGTTATCGGCGCCGCAATCGACCGCGGCGACGTACCCGCCGACAAAGATTGGTTTCGCGTTAAATGGCAGATGCCTCGCCGAATCAGCGTTGACGCCGGCCGCGACGCCAAAGCGAACCTCGACGATTTAAAGTATGGAGTGCGGACCCACTCGGAAGACGCCGGCGAACGCGGCGAATTTTGGGAAGACGAACGCCGCCAGACCGAGCTCGAGACCCTCGACTTAATTCAGCGCGCGGACCGTATCGCGAAGGCGACCGGCAAGCCGTTCGAGTTAATTCTCGGGTTGATACAGCAACGCAGCCCTAATCCAGTAATACCGCCGCCAACCTCGGCCGAACCGCCGACCGGAACGCCGCCGAACCCGACAACCGCCGGCTAATGGTTAAGATTGAAATCCTGGTATAACATCAAAGGCCAAGCCGGCGACGCCTCGGCCGAGGTTTATATTCTTGATGAAATCGGCGGTTTCGGAATTAGCGCCGCTCAATTTATCGGCGAGGTAAAAGCCCTCGGAGCAAAAAGCCTCACGGTTTATATCGACTCACCCGGAGGCGACATTTTCGGCGGGCTCGCAATTGCTAATTGGCTAGCCGGCCAACCGAACGTTACGACGCACGTTTTAGGCATGGCCGCAAGTATGGCCAACGTTATCGCCCAGGCAGGCAGAGTACGCCGGATGGCTGAGAACGCCTACCTAATGACGCACAATCCGATTTCGCCTTACTTCGGTGGAAACGCCGACGATTTCAGAGACCAGGCAGATTGGCTCGACCGCCTCGGCAACACGCTTTCAAAGACGATTGCAGCCCGGACCGGCAAAACCGCCGAGGTTGTTAGCAAATGGCTCGATAACGAAACCTGGTTCGACGCAGCGCAAGCCAAGGAAGCAAACCTTACAGATGAGGTAATGCCGACGGCACCAGTACAAGGGAACTTCAACCTCGCAAGATTTAACGCAGTACCGCAGCCGCTACAAACGGCAATGACAGCTCGCAACTCACAACCGCATACAATTATGAGTAAATTTGCCGCCCTGTTCGGCCTCGCCACCTCAACGCCGCCGCCCGCAGCGCCGCCGCCCGCGGCCCAGGCGCCGACGGACAAGGAAAAATTCTATGGCGCCGCCCTCGAATCTTTCGGAATCGAGCCGCCCGTAATTGCCGCGGCCCTCGCCGACAACAAGCCCGATTTTGCCTCGAACTTTATAAAAGAGAAAATCGCCGGCCTCGACGGCAAGGTTTCCAAGGTTGACGCAGCCTTTACGGCCGCCGGCCTTGCCATTACCGCGGCCGATATTGCCGAAGGTAAGAAAGACCTGAAAGCCTTGCTCGAGGAATCGGTTGCAAAGGCGACCGCCCGCCAGGCAGCCGCAGCCGGCCGAGACCCAGCGCCACCGGACCGCACCGCGGAAGGCAGCGCCGGCAATGACGACGACCTCGACACAATCCGCGGGTTGATTGAGAAGGAAGAGAACCCGGAGAAGCGCGCCTGCCTCGCGCGCCGAGCCCGGAAAGCCCGAGGTATCACTAGTTTTTAAAAAAGAGGTACACCTAGTTTTTAAAAATCCGTAGCGCGCAAAACTCAAACCGCTCAACTTATGCCAGCAACTCTCTCAACCTCGGAAATCTTAACGGACGTACTCGACGCCTTTAAGGTTCTTTACCCGCAGCTCAAATCCTTTTCGACGGACTTCTCAAGCGCAGGCGCCGTACTCAACCAGACTGTTATTGCGCGAATTTCAAAGGTGCCCGCGGTTGCCGCTTACGATCCTGTGACCGGCTACAAAAACGGCGCGACGGACGTTAACACGATTGTAGAAGACGTGCCCGTGACGATTGATTCTCACCAACACGTACCCGTAAAAATCGGCTACCTGCAATCAATTTCCACGAAGCGAGACCTTTACTCCGAGGCAATCAAAAATATCGGTTTTGCGCTTGGCAAAGCGATGGTTGATTCCTGCCGCGCGAAAGTAGTAGCCGCCAACTTTACCAACCAAACGGTAGAGACAACCGCCGCGACGAGCCGCGACACGCTTTCAAAGGTGACGCTCGCGATGAACATAAAAGGCGCCGCTCTATTGCGGTATGGCATCACGAGCTCGGCCTTTTACAACAAGCTAGACGAAGACGCCCGGATAACTTCAGGCGACTACCACGGCCAGCAACGCTCGAGCGGCCCTTACGGCCACCTTACTAACGTCGCCGGTTTCCAAGATATTTGGGAATACCCGGCAATGCCCGCGCCCGCCAACCTTTCGGCATTTTTCTACGACAAGCGTGCAATTGTCGTTGCTACCAGGTTGCCGGCGGATATTCAAAATATTGCCAGCTCTGCAGGCATTCCAAAGATTGCCGCTTTTGAAACCGTACAAGACCCAGACTCCGGCCTTTCGCTACTCGGAATTAGATGGATGGAACCGGGAACTTTCGACGTTTACGTAACAATTACCATTCTCTGGGGAAGTAAAGCAGGCGCCCAGGGTGGAGCAGCCGGAAGCATTACCGACTACGCCGGACACCGGGTTGTTACAGCTTAACCGCGCCGGCCGCGGCCAACTAAAAGGCGCTATGATTTTATCCAACGACGCCGACGGCTTACAGCCGGCTATTGACTTCAATTGGCCGACGTACGGCGAGAGGTTGAGCCGTTACCAATTGCTCGGCCGCGGTTTTCCCGTTTCACCGAGCCCGACGCCCGAACCGCCGCCGCCGCCCGAAGGCAAATCGCACGCACACGCCTCGCACGCCTCGCACGCCTCGCACGCGACCAGCTCGCACGCGACCGCGGCGAAGCCTAAAAAGTGAATCAGTTTCTTACGGACATAGACGCCGACGTTACAAACGTCTTTTTAAATGCCGAAGAATTCGGAACAAAAGCGACCTGGACCGACTCGAGCGGAAATGCAACCGAGGTTAATTGCATTTTCGGCCAACCTTACGTCCCGCTCGAGGTTGGCGACCCGATCCAAAGCGACAACCCTAGAGCAATCGTTCATTCGGCCGACCTCGCCAATTGCCGGCAAGGCGACGGTTTCGACGTTGAAGGAATTGCACACGAAATCCTCGAGGCGCACCCATGCGGAACGGGAGCAACTGTTTTGATTTTAAGCCGTGACCCAGCGCCGAGACCTAAACCGTAAAAATGGGATGCAATGAGACCACGACAAACGGCCCGCCAATACGCCAAAGGATTGTTGATGCCGTTGCGCGGACCCTCGGCACCGTTCCAACTATTGCGAGCAGGGTTTACGTTTTTTGCCCGACTGCTTTCGACGAGCGGAACTTACCCGCGGCGAATGTCCGCGACCTACGCGAAACCGATGAGGGTAAATGCGGGAATTGCTCAATCAAAAGCCTCGAGTTTTCTACCGATTTACTTGTTGCCGAGAAAGCCGGACGTTGTCAGGGAATTATTGCAAGCCGCTCAAATTGCCTTGCTCGGAAACCCAAACCTCGACGGCCTCGCCGACGAAACCCGGCTTTCAAGTAATCAAATGGCCGTCGGCCAAGCGGGATTTTGCGCCGTTGGTTGCCGCCTCGTTTTCACTGTTCGTTATCGCGTTAAACTCTAAAGCCCTTTCGATTCTATGGCCGGACTTATACTAAACGAATTCTGGGTACCGACGGCGGAATGTTGGTTCTGGCCGGAAGGCCAAACTTTTACCGTTGGCGACTCGTCTAACGGCGGAACCGGAAGCGGAACTTGCGCGAAGACCGCCAAGCCCGGAGCTACCGACCCGCTTTGGAATTCTCGCTTTAGAATGGGTTGCGTCAGCGCCGGCAGTATCAAAAGCGAATCCGACCAGACAGACGTTTATTGCGCCAATGGCGCCGCCCTGGTCCGCGCGCATACTTACCGAATCAAACAGAAGCTAACGGTTGAATTCACCTCACAAGAGGTTGACCCGATAGGTTTCCAGCTCGCGTTTGGTTCTCAAACAATAACGGTTGGCACCGTCCAATTTAACCCACTCGTTAAAGCGCCGTTTTCTAATGGCTGGTTGAAATTGCAGCTCTACAACCAAAACAATTCGGCCTTGCGAATTGTGGCAGATTTATGGGGTCAGCTCGCCTTGCCGAATGGGTTGCCGTTCGAGCAGGAAGGCCATATAGAATCCCAATTCCAATTCGACGTTTTAATCTCGCCGCTTTCGACGATTTCAGCCCTTTAACTTTTCGCCTCGAGCCGGCCCGCCTTTCCCTGGCAATGAGCACAAGCACACAAACACCGGCGACACCGATAGGCGGAGGCGGAGCACCGCAGCCGCCAACCTTAGTACCTGCCGACCCGATTTCTATGGGTGGAGGCGGAACGCCGCCGACTACCGGACTTGCTCAACCTATCGGCGGACTCGAGGCGGTTGCGCCCTCGATTTCAAGCCAACCGCCAAGCCGGACCGTGACCCAAGGGTTGCCGGCGACGATGGCATTGATTGCGGCCGGAACGCCGCCGCTCTCCTACCAATGGTACAAGGACACAAACCCACTAACCGACGACGCCGTTACCGCCGGAACGCATACCAACTCGTTGACGTTCATTAATGCGCAAACCGGCCAGGCAGGCACTTATCATTGCGTAGTCACGAACGCTTACGGCGAGGCAATAAGCGACAACGCTTTCTTGACCGTGAACACCTCGGCCGGGTTGCCGCCTACAATTTTCTCGCAGCCGCAATCGAAAAACGCGCCCGTCGGAGCTTCCGCAAGCTTTACTTGCTTAGCCAATGGCAGCTCACCGTTTACTTACCAATGGTTCAGAAACGATGTGGCAATGGTTGGCCAGACCTCGAATTTCTTAACGATCAATAATATTCAGCCGGCCGACGCCGCAGACTACAATGTTATCGTCACGAACCCTTACGGAACGGCGACGAGCAACAAAGCGCACTTAACCATCATAACCGCGCAGACCTTGCCGGTTTACCTCGGCAACGGCGGAACAACGGCACCCGGAAGAGAAGGAGAACCAGAACCTCAAGCCGGAAGCACCTATACCGCGGCCGAGCTTAAAGCCCTGGTACAAGTCTTCCCGCAGGTTAACCCGGTTAACCGCAGCGCCGCCCAAGGAACTTACGAAATCTCGGCGCCCTCGCCGCCTACGAATAACGAATACCGGGTACTAGCTTTTCCAGCTTCCTTTGTACCTGGAGCTCTTACTTTCACAAGCGCCGGAGCGAATTTGCCAATGACCCAATTGGCCGACACGATTGTTGACGGCATAAACTACAAAGTTTACCGGACCGTTTCGCGCTCGGCCGGCGACTTCACTATTGCCGGACAGACCGCAATTAACGTCACATGAACCGAGCCGCCGCCGCTTTTGTTGTTTCCCTTTTCGTTTGTATCGGGTTGCTTTTGGCGCAGGTTGTACCGCCGAGCTATCCGTACCCGCAACCGCGGCCGACAAGCGGAAACACACCGAGCGGCCTTATTCGGTACTCTCAAACAATGGCGCCCAGCGCGCACGCCAACGAAAACCCGTTGCTCTGGTCCATCGACGTAGCCGGCGGACTTCACTCAAGAGCGAATGCGGCCGACCGCCTCGCCTTAAATCCGAACTGGACGCAGGAAGGCGCCATCGTTTACGACGCCTCGGATAAAACTTACTATACCGTCGGCCCGGAGCTAATTGCCACAAACCGACTTTTCGCGGCGACGAACGGCGGCTTTTCTATGATCCTGCCCGGCGACGTTGTAGTAGCTTCAACCAATCATGCTTTCGTTGCCGGAAATCACGTTGATATAATCGGAACTAACGACCTCAACCTGGATGGAGCCGGACAGTTTACGGTTTCGGGTTTAGACGCCTCGATTAGCTTAACGCGAAACGTTTTTATTGGCGGCCGAGGTTCTTTAGCCCTCGACGCGACTAACGTTGTTATTAGGACAAACCTTGCGATCCAATCGCCGAAGGTATTAGCCGGCCAGGCTCGAGTAAGGCAAGTTTGGGCTCTTTCAAATACCAACGGCCAGGGAGAATGGAGCGATTCAGAGGTTGGAGCCGTTATTGTGACGAACGTTGCTCAACTCGTTTTGACGCCGACCGGCCCGGCGACCGGGTACCAAAACGCGACCACCCTGGGCTATTACACAATAAACGACGGTGGAGGCGGAACCTATTACGCGCACCCGATAGCCGGCAGCACCACTAACCGCGGGAATTTTCAATCGCTTTACAATACGAATTATATCTGGAGCCTATTGCAACCGCGCGACGGAGTTTACATCAAACAGTACGGAGCCAAAGGCGACTACGGAGCGACAGACGACACACCTAGTTTTAAAGATTGGCTTACGGACATAAACGGCAAGGTAGGAATTCTAAACGTCGGAATTTACGGAATTTCCTCTATTACCAATAACCCAGGCGACAAGACCACAATTCGAGGTATTACGCCGCTCGGCGAGGTTGCCGGTATAACGCCGGGAGGTTCTTTCTATTACGACAACTGCGCAGTTTTGAAACGGTTGCCAGGCACAACCGCGAGCCTAATTAATTGTTACCCTTCCGCGAGTAGCGTTTTTAATCTTTTCAACGTTGTACTGGACGGCAACGCCGCCGCCGATTCGGTTAATTCAGCCAACTACCTTTTCTTTAATCTAAACGGCGGACCTTGCACCCTTCGGAATGTCACAATGGGAAACACCGCCGGCCACGCCGTTGTAATTGCCGCAAGCCGGAACA
>QHXR01000007.1:2766-5702 GCA_003223025.1 Acidobacteriota bacterium | reverse complement strand
AGAGGCGTACGAATCAGCGGAGGGAACTATTGCCGATTTATAAACGGCCGAATTGTGAATTGCGGCGACAATTGCCTGACAATACGGAGCTCTGACGACGTTTTAGTTTCCAACGTCCAAATTACGGACGGAGGTTTAAACGGTATTTTCCTCGAGAATCAAAATAACGGAAGACTTCACGCGGTAACGGTAACTGGCCATAAGCGAACCTGCGTAACGATGGATATAGGCGTTGGGAATGTTTACAGCATGATTTTTTCGGAGTGCATTTTCCAAGACGCGAATTGCGCCGTAAACCTTTGCACAAACGTTGTCGCCTCACCCTCGGGAACCTGGCCGGTTGTAATGACGCAAGGAAACAACACCGCCCAATGCGCCCAGAATGCTTTCGTTAATTGCACTCTTGGTTGGCACGTAATTGACAACCGCTACGGCACGAACCTGCCAACCACGATTTTCAAATGGACGGCGACGCAGCAACCCGGAATTCCGACCTGGTACAACTGGCGCTTCCTTAACAACATTTATTTACCGGGAACCTCACAAAGCGGAAACCTTGCTAACTACGATCCTTACCCGACCAATTGGGTTTCAGAATTTGGCAACCTCTACACGGATTTGATAATGAGGACCAAATTCAACCGCGCCGGCCAACTCGACAGCGTAGACGGATTTATATTGCACAAGGCGCCGGCGACCGGCGGAGGCGACCAGGCTCTGATGGTGAACGACGTAACGCACCTAGTCACAAAACAGGGAGCCGCGATTATACCGCAGCTTTCCTCGCCGTTACCGGAGATTGTACCGCCGATTAAGCGCCCTTCCGTTAACCCGCTCGACCCGTAAGCCCTCACCCTATGCCCTCGGCCTTGCCAAAAGAACCGCCCGTAAAGGCGAAGGCAAGCAACGCGAGAAACGGCCGAGCCGCTTACCTCGCACCCGAGCCGATAGCTAAAGCCGCTTTTGAAGCGTACTTTTCCGAGCAAGAGGCAAAGAAGCTTATCGGGAATTGGGACACCTTAACGACCCAGGCAAAGCAACGCTGGATTAGAGTTTCGCTCGCCGTACTCGAAGCCGCGGAAATTGCCGCCCTAAAATGAATCAGACGACCCTAGTTTTAATTATTGGCGCCGCCGTCTTGTTGTTTGTAGCAAGCTTTTACCTGTGGCGCCGCAAACCACCGGAACCACCGCTTAAATAAGCAAAGGCGAGATAGAAAGAAACCAAATGGCAGCAACCAAGGAATCGAAAGACCGCCACCCTTGCCGCATTCGAGGTATTACCGTTGATTGGCCTGAGCCGCCCGTACCCTTTCAAGAAATCGAATTCGGTTGGACCTCGCCTAAATTTCCCGCCTTGCTTGTACCCTGGAACGGCGGCCGGCAGATCATTTACTCAACCGACGACCGGCAGACCTATTTCAAGAAATTGCCGCCGGCCTGGTGGATCTATCCGAATTGTTTAAACCACCTAGCCGGCGAAGAGTACCGGCCGAATATGGGCGCCGCGAAGTTAATGGGCGCCTGGGTTTACAACAGCCGGAACCCGAACTCCGACGGAATCCAAATTGACGCCGCGACCTGGCTTATTAACGACGTTTACCTGGCCGGCCAAACCGCCAACCAACGCGCCTATGCAATGGTTAACCTCGGCCCGCAACCCGAAGGTGCCGCGGTTGCCAAAGTTTATCAGGTTAATAGCACGGACACTTTCAACCAGTACCTCGAGAGTTTTCAAGCCGCCGGCTTTCAAGGCGCCCTGGTCCGCGACCTAAACGCCAAATACGAAGACACGCAAGCCGCGGTAATAAACCCGCTTTAAGGCAATGGCCAAAACAACCCATTATTCATGGAGGGTTTACGGCCCAGGCGGACTGGAGGCGCCGTCTTGCAAGATGGTTGCCTACCACGACGACCCGGCCCACACGCCGCCTAAATGGGATGAAACCCTTTCCGGCGACGCAAAAGCCGAGGCAATCGCGATTGTTGAAGCCGACCGGAAAGCAGCCGAGGCAATACCGAACGGCGAAGGGTACTACCAAGGCGAGATAAACGGCCCGGCCCGTTGGTACTACCGAACCAGCAAGGCAAGCGGGAATACCTGGGAAGTAGTTTTAAATGAAGCCGGCGACTCGTTACCGAACCCTTGCTTGCCGGCCTCGCCACCGCCGCCGCCCGATCCTCGAAACGGAACAATCGAGCTAAGTTATTGCGAACTCAAAACCGAGATTCGAGGCAGAATGTTAACGCTAACGCTTACCGGATTAATCGCCGAGGCATGAAATGGGCCGCCGAATATTACCCGCACTTGCAGCCGCCCTTTGTGCGATCCTTAACGGTTGCGTTTTTCACCCGCGAACAATAGCCGCGGAACACCTCGAGATTTTCGGCCTCGGCCAATTCGACACCTGGCACGCCCGCGGTTTTGCAATTGGCTTGATGCACCTGACCTGGGTTGTTCATCAGGGAGCAACCAACAGCACCGCGCCTAACGTTTTCTGGAAAGTACCCGCGCCTATGAGATACAACACAACGAATGACCTCTCTCGAGAATAACGAACCCGGCCCGGCGAGCATCGAAACCTTGCTCGGCGGCCTTACCCTTACTGTATGTTTTGAGGACGGCCACAAGGAAACCGTTCACGTTCGGCAAGTACCCTTGAAGGAATACCGCGCCTTGATGGACGCGCAAACCGACGAGTTTAAATGGCTGGAGATAGTTTGCGAAAAGCCGGAAGCATGGGCCGAGGCAATGCGGCCCGGCGACTACAATAGAATTTTCGCCGAGGCAGAAAGGATAAACGCCGATTTTTTCGTCTGGTGTCGCCGGCAGATAGAAAGAGTGCAACGCCTGGCGCCGGGATTCATGGAAAAGGCGCTCGCGGCCAACGTCGGAATGCCGTCAAATCAATCAGCCTCGCAGAATTCTGCGCCGAA
>QHXR01000007.1:2075-2716 GCA_003223025.1 Acidobacteriota bacterium | reverse complement strand
AACCAAGCCGTTGCCCGCCGCTTTGGCGCCGAGGGATTGCGCAACATGAACACCGCGACGGCCGCGAACGCGGTTGTATGGAGCAAGAAAGGCGACTCGATAGCAAAACGGGTTGCAGAGGAACTCAAAGAACTTTGTAAAACAGATGGCGACTCCGGTAACTAATTCGGTCCAAATCAAGCTAACGGTTGCCGGCCTTAACGCGGCCACAAACGCTTTCACTAGTTTTTCCAAATCGTTGACCAAGGTTGGAGCCGGAGCCGCAACCGCCGCTGTTGGAGTAGCAGCTTTCGCCGCTGAAATGGCCGTTGCCGCGGTTGCCCTCGCCGGCCCGGCCGCTTTTGCCGGAGCAATTGCCGGCCTCAAGGATATAATCGATCTCGCCGGCCAATTGAGCGACGAAGCCGCCCGGACCGGCCTCGGAGTTGCCTCGATCCTCGCTTACCGCCGGGCATTTAAAGACGTTGGACTCGGCGCCGAGCAAGCCGCCGATTCAATAAGCAAGATGCAGCAAAGCATCGGCGACGCGGCCGAAGGCGGACTCAAGGCGCAAGAAAAGTTTCAAAGACTCGGAATCAATTTCGACGACCTTTTCGCGCAAGACCCGGCCGCCCAATTCGAGACCATAGGCAAAGCCCTGG
>QHXR01000007.1:0-2055 GCA_003223025.1 Acidobacteriota bacterium | reverse complement strand
AAGAGCGGCCGGCAACTCTTGCCGCTGTTCGGCGACTCCGGCGGAATTGCTACGGCCCGCGCGCGCCTCGGCGAATTGCCGAATATAATGGCCCGTATAACTCCGGCCCTCGACGAGATAGGCGACATTCTCGGAACCTTTCCGCAGAAAATTCGCGGTTTCTTTGCGGGTTTCGCCGAGCCCTTTGCACCGGACCTGCTCGCCGCCATTAAGAAGCTTGAATTTATCGACCTTAGCCAAGCCGGCGAACGTGTTGGCGCTTTCGTTAAGTTTGCTATCGACTCGATTAAAGCCGGCAAAATCCAAGAGTTTTTGAGCCTAAGCATTGATGCGGGTTTTGAACTAGCCCAAGGGTATGCCACCGAGTTTATAAACTTCCTTACAACGAACGTGCCCTGGGTAAACGTTGGCAAGGCGCTTGCCACCGGGTTGATTGACGGAATAAAGAATTTCGCAATAGCCCTCGAGAGAATTCTTGCCTCGGCCTTTTTGCCGCTCAACTCCCTGCTGATTCAATGGGCGGATAGGATGCGTTTTAAATTCGAGGTTTTAATTCAAATCCTCAAAGGCGGTTTCGTTGTCGCCGCGAATTTCCTAATTGATGGACTCAACTCGGCCGGCCGGAAGCTACAGGAACTTTTTACCGCCTTTAGTGGCATTCAATTGCCGCTGTTTAACATTGAGAAAATTCAGCAGACGACAACGGCCATTGCGCCGCTTTTGACCGCGACCGAAGCGTACGCCGAGGCGAGCCGCGAAAGCGCCGATAACGTCGCAAACTTTACCCGCGGAATTACCGACCTGGCGGAGCAACTCAAGAAAACCCTCGGCCTCACCTTTGCAGCTTACGAGCTCGACGGAAAACGGGTAACAGCCCTGCAGAAGTTAAGCGCCTTGCTCGACGAGATAATAAAGAAGAGCAAAGAACAAGGCGAAGCCGCCCGGAAGCTAGGAGAATCGAATATTGTCGGAACGCGGCCCTTGCCCGAATTCGACCTCAATAAAAACAACCTCGACCTGAAGCAAAAGCTATTCGACCTCGAGCAACAGCGCGCCTTTGTTGATGCCAATTTTGCGACCAGCACCGCGGAGAAACAAGCGCAGCACCTGGTCTTGCTTGAGCAAGAGAGGAAACTACAGCAAGACAACCTCGACCTGCTTTACGCCAAAGCCGCCGAAACCGATAACCTAGCCGAGCGGGAAAAGATTCTTGGCGAGGCGGAGCAAGCCCGCCAACAGCTAGGGCACACCGAGGTTGCAATTGCCCACGAAGGCCCGGTAGCGACCTCGATAACCGACAACCTTGTTGCGCAAATCGGCGAGCTTAAAACCCAAATCGGAACGGTTGCTCAACAGATTGCCCGGACTTTCTCGACCGTTATCCGCGGAGGTATCGACGCCGTTGCTCAGGGTATGGCCGGCTTGCTCAAAGGAACCCTCACCTGGAGCCAAGCCTTAAAGCAAATCGGCGGAAGCATTTTCAACACGATCATTGTCGCAATCTCTCGAATGTTTGCGGAATGGGTTGTTGGCTTGCTCTTCAAATCGGCCGTGACCAAAAGCACCGCCGCGGCCGACACCGCCGCGAAAGCGCCCGTTGCCTTGCTCGATTCAATCTCGACCGGCGGACTTGCTGTTCTGGCTGGAGTAGCCGCTTTTACCGCCGCAATGGCGCTTGTCGGAGGTTTCGCCCAGGGTGGATACACCGGAGCCGGCAACCCTAACGACCTCGCCGGAATGGTACACCGCGGCGAATATGTCATACCCGCCGGCGACGTTCGACAAATCGGATTGCCTGCAATAGAAGCTTTCCGAGCCGACGCCGGAGCCCAGGCTAACGCGGCGACCGCGCCCGCCGCACCGATTGAAAACAATGTTAGCGTCTACGCTTTCGACTCTCGGGAAACCGCTATGAAACGTTGGCTAGAATCGACCGAAGGCCGCGCCGTTTTCGTTGATATGGCCCGGAAGAATGCCCACTTGTTTACCCGTAGCTAATGGTTTTCAAAAATTTCAATGGCGCCGCCTTTTGGCTAATCGACGACCCGCAAGACG
>QHXR01000006.1:142861-378819 GCA_003223025.1 Acidobacteriota bacterium | reverse complement strand
TCGTACCGTTTTTCGGGCGGCACGATCCGTCGTGCAAGACCCCGGACTGGCCGAAGATGTGACGCAAGAGGTCTTCATCAAGTTGTACAAGCATATCGACACGCTGCCCAACTTGGAGATGCTTCGGCCATGGCTCATAAGGGTTGCCCTAAATGTTGCGAAGAATACTTTGCGCGGGAATATAAGGGCGAACACGCGTGACGAAAATTACGTCAAAGAATCAGTTAGCAACAGCATATTTTCGGTCGAATCGGAATATGAACAGAAGAGCGAAGTGAGTGAGATCAACCGGGCATTGAACAAAGTAAAGGAACCGCTAAGGAGCTGCCTGGTTTTGAAACAACAAGGACTTTCATATCGCGAGATCGCGGAAAGCCTTTCGCTCAACGAATCGAGCATCGGGACATACGTCGCCCGGGCCCGGGCGGAATTTATGCGGTTCTATGGCAAGGTAGGGAAAGATTCGCTATGAACGTGAACGGAACACATTTTGAGATAGGCACCATTCAGGCTTTTTTGGATGGAGAGACGACACCGGAGGTTTCACTCCGGCTGACGGATCACATCGCCGGATGCGACGAGTGTGCTCGCCTGATGGCGGATGCCGATGAAGAGAACGCGATCGTATTTTCCACGCTTGAACGCGAACTGAACTCTCTCGTGCCGACGCAGCGTCTCTGGTCGCGGATCAACGAAACGATAGAGGTTGAGAAAGCGAGCACGCCGGCTTGGCAGAAAGCGCTGGCATTTGTTCGAGCGAGTTTGTTAAGTCCGTCGCTGGCTGCGGCCGCCGGAATTCTTTTGATACTTGGAATATTTGCGGTTTGGAATTTTAGAACCGCTCCGGATGTCGCGACCGGACCTACGAGTCCGATTCTGGAATCGAATAGCCAGATCAATGCTTCCGACAACGGAACAACCGCCCTTGCTCAGAGTGGCTCATCAGCAACGCTCAACAAGCATCCGCGAAAGCGAGTCAACGCGAGATCAAACCCGAGACTGCCGACTATCGAGTTTCGGTGACGACCGACGGATATCTTCCCGGAGAAGAAAGCTACGTCAGGACAATTTCGGATCTGAAGCAGAATGTGGATGCGCAGAAGGACTCTGTAATGACACCGTCGAGCCGCGTTTCGTATGAACGCGACATGGCCGTCGTTAACGATTCGATCAAGCGCATGCGCGATGCCGTGAAAAAGAATCCGCGGAACCAGGCTGCTCGACAGGTGCTTTATTCGTCGTATCAGAATAAGATCGACCTGCTCAATTCGGTCTCCCAACGCGAAGAACTGATGGCGAGCTTGCGGTAGGAAGACAAGAATTTAGATGCCCCGAAACTTTGTAAACCTTCTCTGCCTTTTAGTTGTTTTGTGTCTGACCGGCGCTATGGCCGGCAGTGCCTTCGGCCAGAAGGAGAAGCTACCCAAAACACCGAAGATCAAAGAGTTTCCGCCTGCAACCCCGACGACCGAACCGCCGGGATTTTTTGACGAGGGCGGTGTGACGTCTGAGAAATCGATGATCGTCGACAGCAATGTCCTGGTCAAACTCTGCGTCGCGCACGGCGAACTCAGGATCAACGGCTGGCAACGCAACGAGGTTCGCGTGTTCGTAAAAGACGGGCGTAATTTCAGAATGAAGCCGCTTGAAAAGTCGGAGCAGGGAAAAGTGAATTGGCTTTGGATCGGAAACGTCGTTGAGGGTCGGCCGGGCCCGTCAGCTGAGTGTCTGGCAGGCGAAAGCATCGAGATTGACGCGCCGCTTGGAGCCAGCCTTGATCTTTCCGGTCGCGAGGTTCGCACATCAGTGGACTCGCTAAAGAAGGTAAAGGTAACCATCGGCTCGGGAGCGATCGTCCTTCGAAACATCACCGGCGGAATAAATGCCGAGACGGGCCGGGGAGACGTAATGGTCGAGAGCTCGGCCGGCGCGATCTCTGTCACCGGCTACACGGGTAACGTAGTAATAACGGATGTTAAGTCCGGGCAGATCGGCGATCAGTTAAAAGCGAGGACGAACACCGGAGCGGTTACCATGCAGAACGTCGAGCACCGACAGATAGATGCAAATTCCATTTCGGGTTCGATCCTTTTTGACGGGAAGTTTCTCTCGGGCGGAATTTACAAGTTCAGGACGTCATCGGGATCGATCCGTGTCGTCGTCCCGACCGCTTCGTCGTTCACTTTCACGGCGACGTACGGAGACGGGGAATTGAACACTGAGCTGCCGCACAAGATCCTTACTGAGAACATCACGCCTCAGGCAAACATCGTTGTCGCAAAGGTCGGTGCTGGGGACGCGACGGTCAACCTGACGACGACGAACGGTAGTATTTCCATCGCGAAGCAAAAAGTTTATTAGAGCTCGTTAAGCTTTAGTCCCGTCCGCTGCTCGAATTGCTCGGCCATGGACGAACCGCCGCCGCCTTCATCCCGCATCATTCTTTCCAATCGCCACATCGGTAGAAAATAATCGCTCATCGGCAAGTATTGCTCGCCGTCCGCGATCGATCTGCACCAGTCATCAAAATAGCCGAGATCGATCCCGCGGAAATAGATCCCCGACGGATTGACCTCTTCGAGTATCCCGAACAACTTTTCGCGCGGTGTGTGGAGAACGATGATGACTGCTTCGCCGGGTTCGATTTTCATGTAGTGAATAGTAAATCGTGAATCGTAAATAGGAAACTCAGTTTCGTTAACCCTGCGTTTGAGAGTGGGTCCCGATGAACCTCGAATGGTACTATTAACCATTCACGATTTACGATTTACTCGCCATGCATATCACCCGGATCGAACTAGAGAACATCAAATCTCACGTCAATGCTGCGTTCGATTTCGAGCGCGGTACGACGGCGATCACCGGTGAGAACGGAGCGGGGAAGACTACGCTGATCGAGGCGATCGCGTGGACCTTGTTCGATGTCCTCGATTACAGGAAAGAAGATTTCCTCCGCCGCGGAGCGAAACGCGGGTCGGCCCGGGTGACGTTCGAGAGCGGTCTCGACGAGCGTTTGTACACGGTGTATCGCGACACGGCGACCGGTTACAACGTCTATGATCCCGGGCTTAAAATGCGGATCGCGGACAAAAAAGAAGAGGTCACGCGATTTCTTTGGCAGCACCTCGGCGTCGAACCGGGCACGGATCTCGAGGCGCTCTTTCACAGAGCGATCGGCGTCCCGCAGGGAACGTTTACGGCGATATTCCTTGAGACTCCGGCCGAACGAAAGAAGGCATTCGATAAATTACTGAAGGTCGAAGAGTATCGCCGCGGAGCTGAAGAGCTTCTGAAAACGTCGCGATTCATCGAGCAGCAGACGACCGCTGTTAGAGAACGCATCGCCCGTTCGGAGGGCGAAGTTGCGAGGATCGACTCGGTCGAAGAGGAGTACAAGACGTTTGCCGCACAGGCGAAAGATCTTGCTTCGGAATTGGAAAAGATCGAGCTAGATGCCGCCGAAAAGAAGTCGACCTTAGAAACTCTCGACAAAGCCGAAGCCGAGTTGGTCGCGGCACGGACCTCGCTCGAGTCGCAGCGAACCGAGCAGATCAAACTTACTTTTTCAGTCGAGCAAAAGACACGCGATCTTGAGCTTGCACGCGAAGCGGCGAAAAAGGCTGACGAAACGAAGGCCGATTGTGAGAAACATCGGACTGCCGAGCTTCGATTGAAAGAACTTGAGCGCGAACGAACCGAACGCGAAAAGCTTCGAGACAATCTGTCGAAAGTGGAGTCGGCACTTGCCTCGGTTCGCGCCGACCAAAAGTATTCGAACGACGCGTTGGAAAGCGCGCTAAAAGCCCACGCCGCGGTCAACGGATTAAAGATCGCAGCCGCGGACGAAGAGCGTTTGGAAAAGGAACTTGGACGGTTGCGCGATCTGGCGGCTCAGGCGAAGGCCATCCTTAATCAGATCACCGCGCTTGACGAGAAGATCGAGCGGCTCCGCGAAAGTTATCGAGCGAACAAATCGCAGTTAGCTCAGGCGGTCGAGCACGCGAACCGCTCCGATGATAGTACGACGCTCGCGAAAAAAGATGAGGAGATCATTCGTGAGTTGGCGTCTCTGCAGGCCGCGCTCGAACGCGACGAGCGATTTCAGGCTGAGATCAAAAACGGATTATGTCCGATCCTTTCGCAGAAATGTCTCAATCTTAAAGAAGGTGAAACGCTCGACGATTTTGTGACGAGTCAGTTCGCAGATCTTCGAACGCGGATCGCCGTTCTTGAGACCGAGCACGGAAGGGTCGCCGTTGCGTTGCAGACCTCGCGCGAGGCTGAGAAATTTCTCAAACAGCTCGCGACGCTTCAGACTCGTGAGACGGAGATCGCCGACGAAGGTAAACGTCTGAATGAGGAGAAGGCTTCGCTGACGGCGCAGCTCGAAGCTCATCCGAAGATCGATGACGATCTTGCGAAAGTTGAAGCAGAGCTGAAGGCTCTCGACAGTCCAAAAGCGAAAATGCGCCTTCTCGATGTCGAAGCGAGACGCGAAGGGGAGTTGCGACAGAAGCTTTCGAATATCGAGAGTAATCTTGAACGGCTCGAGAGCGATCGCAAGATCCACGTCGAGCAACTCGAGTCGTACAAGGACTTCGATTCGTTTTGGAAAGAAGCCACCGAGATACGCGATTCGACGGCGGAAGCTCATCGCACATATCTGACGAACGAGGTGCTCGCGAATTCAGTCGCCGAACGCGTCGCTCTTTTGGAAGAGGCAACGAAGCAGGCAGAGGGAATAGATAAATCGATCGCCGATGCGACTGCGAAGCTCGAGCTTGCCGCCGGCAAATACGATCGCGATCGTCATGCGTCGGCGCGATCGGAACTGATGGAGTTGCAACGACGCCAGGCGGAGTCGTCTGCTCGTCTCGAAACGGCACGTCGGCGTGTTACGGAATTGGAAAGCGAAGTCGCGCGTTTGAGCGAGATCAAGAAAACCATCAAGGGCGATCTGGCGGAAAAGTATCGTCTCGAGAAAGCGAGTGAGTTGACGACATTCATCCGCGACACTTTGAAAGAAGCCGCTCCACTCGTCGCGCGAAATTATGTCTATCACGTTTCGCTTGAAGCGAATTTGCTGTTTCGCGAGATCACCGGCAACGCGGAGCATACTTTGAAGTGGAGTGAAGATTATGGGATCCAGCTCGAAGAAGACGGCTACGAGCGCCCGTTCATCAGCATGTCCGGCGGCGAGCAGATGGCCGCGGCGATGTCGGTGCGATTGGCGTTGCTCAAACAGTTATCGGATATTCGGATCGCGTTCTTCGACGAGCCGACGACGAACATGGACGCTGAGCGTCGCGAGAATCTTGCGGTGCAGTTGAGCAACATCAAACACTTCGATCAACTTTTCGTCATCTCGCACGACGACACATTCGAAGGTTACGTGGATAATGTTGTGACGGTCGAGCGTGGTGAAGATCAAGCTCCTCAAGAAGCCCAAGCGTCATTGATCGGAAGTGCGTAAGGGAAGCGACGTCGACGGGTTCTATAGTTTCAGCACGTAGAGAAACGTCAACAAAAGCTCGCGAAGCGAGCGACGGCATAAAGCCCCGGGTGCAAACCCGGGGTAAATGTTGCGAAGAAAGGTAGCCATCGAAAGATGGCGACGGACGTTCATCCGTCGGTCGCATACGCGAGCTCGACTGAGTTGATCGGCGATCCCCGGGTTCGCACCCGGGGCTTTATGCCGTCGCCGTCTACGACGGCTTTTTTGGAACCCTTGTGAATTAATGAAACAAGTCACGATCGTCTGCGACGGCTCGAGTCTCGGGAACGGGCGAGGTAACACTCGCGCCGCGGCCGTTGCTGTACTCGGATTCAAGGGAGTCTGGCGTGCGGTCGGCGAATATCTCGGCAACGCAACGAATCAGCAGGCCGAGATCGCGGCGGCGACGATCGGACTTTCGAATCTGAAAGAACCTTGTCGGGTGAAACTGTACAGCGATTCGCGCTATGTAGTTGAGACTATGACCGGTAATTTTCGTAAGAAAACCAATCATGAATGGTGGGCGAAACTCGACCGGGCCGCATCAAAGCACGAGATAGTTTGGCAATGGATCAAAGGTCACGCCGGACACGAGGTTCAGGAAGTCGCCGATAAGGCCGCGCGGACGATCGCCGCGGCCGGCGAGGTCGATGTCGCGATGCTCGACGAGCTCGTGGCTGAACTTGGAGTTATCGAACTTTAACCGCCGAGACGCAGAGACGCAGAGGAAATACTTTTTAAGATTCTAAATGGCTGCCAGCTCGAAATTTCTCAAAAACTCTTCTCTGCGTCTCGGTGTCTCGGCGGTGATCTGCCTTATTGCTGTCTCAACGAGCTTCGCCCAACTCCGCTCCGGCCAAGGCTGGGCGTGGCAGAATCCACTGCCGCAGGGAAATCCGCTCAACGCAATTCACTTTGCAAAAGATAAGCTCTCGGGGTTCGCGGTCGGCAACGACAATACGATCCTTCGAACTCAGGACGGCGGATTCACGTGGCAGCGACAGTCGTTGCCGCTCGATCTGACGATCTCGTCCGTGTACGTTTGGAACAAAGAAACTGCGATCGTAGTCGGAGCGCGTGGTGCGATCTATATCACCGACGACGGCGGGAAAAATTGGCGCCCGGCGAAGACAGACGTCAAAGATCATCTCTATTCGGTGGGCTTTGCGCGAAGCACCGGATGGGCGACCGGGACCTACGGCCGGATCCTGAAGACAACGGACGGCGGCGAAACGTGGATCTCGCAGCCCGCCGGCACCGACGAGCATCTCGCAAAAGTCGCGGTTCTCGACGAACAAACCGCAGCCGTAGCCGGCGTGAACGGTGCGATCCTGATGACGTACGACGGCGGTGCGACGTGGAAACATTCGAATCCATGTAGTGGAACTCGAATCTCAGGCATCGCGTTCCTCGCGCCGAAGTCGGTTTTTGCGGTCGGCTATGCGGGCTGCGTCGCTCGATCCGATGACGCCGGCGAAACCTGGATCAGGATCAACACATTCAGTCGTTCCGATTTTCTGTGCGTTTCGTTTTCGGATTCGAAGAACGGATCGATGGCCGACGCGAACGGGATGGTTTGGCTCACCGGCGACGGAGGGATCACTTGGCTGCCGTTCAATGTTCGAACGAATCCGCGGCTCGCCTCGATCTACATGGGCGACAATTTCACGGGCTGGGCCGTCGGCGAGAACGGGTTGATCGTTCGCTCCGATGACGGCGGTTACAGTTGGCAGCGTCTGAGCGACGGCGGCCGCGAGGACATCGCGGACCTGAGTTTCTTCGACGACGAGCTCGGGGTCGCCGCCGGATCGAACGGCAAGATCTGGATCACCAACGACGCAGGACGCAATTGGCTGCCGGTGTTTTCCGATACGACATCGAATCTCAACGCGATGCATTTTTACTCGGATCAGAAAGGCTGGATCGTCGGCGACGGCGGGACCGTGCTTCGTACGATCAACGGCGGTGCGAGCTGGGGAAAAGGGATCACAAATTTTACCGAAGACTTGCTGGGCGTTTTTTTTACAAATGAGAAAACGGGATTTGCTGTCGGCGCGAACGGACTTATTATCCGAACAGTTTCGGGCGGAGCGTATTGGGAGTCGGTCGAATCGAGCACGCACGATTGGCTCGAAGACATAAAGTTCGTGACGGATAAACAAGGCGTTATTGCCGGCGACAAGGGCACGATCCTCGTCACGCTCGACGGCGGTCAGACGTGGTCGCGTGTGAAAACGAACGCGAAAGAAAATCTGACGGCTCTGAGTTTTTACGACGAGAAGATCGGCTTCGCGGTCGGCGCGAACGGCATCATTCTAAAAACAAACGACGGCGGATTGTCGTGGTTCGATCAGGAGTCGCCGCTTCGAATGAATCTGTTTGCAGTCGTCGCATTGGGTCGCG
Source organism: Acidobacteriota bacterium (assembly GCA_003223025.1). Classification (GTDB taxonomy): domain Bacteria; phylum Acidobacteriota; class Blastocatellia; order Pyrinomonadales; family Pyrinomonadaceae; genus OLB17. The sequence goes on along the minus strand of QHXR01000006.1, from coordinate 370,922 downwards.
AAGCCGCAGTCACGGTTGGCGAGCTTGGAACAGTGCTGGTGACCGGCGACGGCGGACGGACGTGGCAATCGCAGTCGAATATCACGGGGAAAGTTCTGCAAGCGATCGCGTTCCAGGGCGGAACGAACATGTGGGTCGGCGGTCGCGGCGGAACGATATTAAAAAGAACAGCACCGCTTTCACCGAATAACATCAGCGGTCCGAAGATCGCTCCGGTTCTGCGCCCGGCTGTAAGAACCAGGCCGAAAGCTCGAACTCCACTTATCACCGTGACAGACGATGGTGATATTCCGATCGCGACTCCACCGAAGAAGGATCAGTAATGACTTCGTGTGCGACCTTTTTTTCAACGCGGATGAGGCGGATGAAAACGGATCTGAATTCATTTCCTTTTTCGCGTGATCGTGTGTTTCGTAGTTCTCTTCTTCTTTTCGTGTTCCTTGGTGTAAGTTCGTGGTTTCAGTTCCTCAACCTTGAAGACTGAAACCACTAATCCACACGAAACAACACGAAAAGAAAAGACACAAATCCGATCTCGGATCGTCTTAATCCGCGTTCAGGAAAATCTCACTGAGTCGAAACCTTTAGCAGACCACGCGGATCCACTCACCTGCTCGCGTAATTTCAGTAAGAGTTATCTGCAGCTCGGCCAAGGCGTCGATGATCTCTGTTTTCTGATCCGCAAGAATTCCCGACATCACGAGCGTCTTATTTCGTCTCTCAACAAGAGCCGGAAGGATCGGAAGGATCACGTCGAGCGTTAGATTCGCGCAGACGAAATCGAAAGTCGGCGTAGTCGCATCGAGAGTGCCGATCTCGAAATCGATAGATTGGTCGACGAGATTCAGTACGGCATTTTCTTTTGCGATCGAAACAGAATCGACATCCGTGTCGATCGCAAGAAATTTCGAATTTGAAATTTGAGATTTGCAATTCAATTTCGCTGCCGCGATCGCGAGAACTCCTGTTCCTGTTCCGACATCCAGAAAACTATCGCCCGGTTGATAATATTTTTCAATCGCTTGAAGACAGAGCTGGGTCGTCTCATGCGTGCCAGTTCCGAATGCCATGTTCGGCTCGATGCGGATGACGATCTTGTCCGGGCGATCGACATCGCTCCATGGCGGTGCGATGACGAACGTTCCGACATCCGACGGCTTCCAATGTTTTTTCCATTCGGCGAGCCAGTCGGTGTCCTCGATCTTATCGCGGACGACTTGCATCGCGGTTTCTTCCGTAAATCCGTAAGCCGTCAGAGCGTAATGCAGTTCATCCTGCACCCGCTCTTCGTCAGGGAGCTCGTTGAAGTATCCGACGACCGTCACGCTTTCGGCGTTCTTTTTTCGAAGATGATTTATCTCGGTGCCGAGAGCTTCGAGCGAGTTGAACGCATACTCGATCGCTTCGGCCGCATCCGGAGCGACCGTCACCGAGATCGAATACCATGAATGCGAAGGTGCGGTCGAACTCATTCCTTCACTCCCATCCCATCTAATTCGCGCGCTTGATTTCGCCAGTCGGAAACGACTTTGACGAACAACTGCAGATAAATTTGGATCCCGAGAAGTTTCTCGATATCAGCCCGCGCTTCCGAACCGATCTTCTTCAATTTCACTCCGCCCTTTCCGATGATGATCCCTTTTTGCGAATCACGTTCGACATAGATCGCGCAATATATCTTCGGTTTAGCAGGATCAGTATCGTCCCATCGCTCGGTCACGACCGCGGTCACGTACGGGATCTCCTCTCCGGTAGAGGCGAGGATCTTTTCGCGGACCATCTCGGCGACGATCGTGCGCATCGGTTGATCGGTTAGCTCGTCGTCAGCGAAGATCCGCTCGCCCTCGGGAAGATGCTTGACGATCTGTGCGAGTAGATTGTCGATGGCCTGACCTTTCAACGCCGAGACCGGAACGATCTCTGCGAATTCGTGCTCTTTCGAATAATCTTCGATGAGCGGCAAGAGAAGAGCCTTGTCTTTTACCTTGTCGATCTTGTTCAGCACCAGGATCGAAGGCTTGCCGGATTCTTTGACGAGATCGAGCACGAACCGATCGCCGTTGCCGGTCGAGACACTGGCGTCCCTAAGTAGGATCACGACATCGACCGATAGGATCGCGTCATGAACCGCGGCCATCATTCTTCGATTGAGCAAGTATCCGGGCTTATGAACTCCGGGCGTGTCGACGAAAACGATCTGACCGTTTTCCTGAGTGACGATCCCTTGAATTTTGTGACGAGTCGTTTGAGGCTTGTTCGAAACAGCCGCGATCTTTTCACCGACGAGGTAATTTAGAAGTGTTGACTTGCCGGCATTCGGGCGCCCGACGAGAGCGACAAAACCGGAGCGGAATTTGTTTGGAGTCCCGCCGTCAGGCGGCTCTGCGTTAGATGGAGTTTCCAAAATATTCTAATGACTGGGCCGCCTCAAGGCGGGACCCTAAACTTTCTACTGATCCTTTAGTAATCTCTGCTTAGCGGCGATCGCTTCGTTGTAAGCCCCGCCGGGAACGTTGCCGATCTTTATCGCGGCGTCGTAAAGGCCGTTGTAAGTTGTATCGTCGTAGAATTCGTATATCTTCGCGAGAGCGACGTAAGAAAGCGACAACAGAGCCGAATCGACCCTCTGTTTTTGCGATAGCCGGACGACGTTTTCGAAGGCGACTTTCGCTTCCAGGAGCTTTGCCTTCTGCTGCTCATTTTCCGTAAGACTTTGCGCGCCAATGCTCGCTAGTCGGCCGATGTTGTAATAAATGCGAGGCTCGTTCGGATTCTGCGCGAGCAAAGTTTTCAACTCGGCCTCGGCCTGCCTGTAATTTTTCGCGTCGATAAGTTTCTGAATATCGACCAGCTTATTTGTCGTCGGGTTGACCGCGATGACCGTCTGCTGCTGGGAAGGATTCTTTTTACGTTGTTCGCGAGCGGCGAGAGCACGTCTCCGCGCTTCGGCGAATGAAGCGTACCGGCCAGTTTCCTTCGAGGCGTCGAACGATAAGATCATCTCCCGCATCGATGATGCGATATCGAATCCTGAATCTTCGATGCCTTTCAGTTGCTCCGCGAAATAAAACACGAGCACGGCACCTTTCTCGTAATCCTCCGAAAGCTGCAATGCAGTCTCGTCCGCGATGGTCGCTTCGTACTTCTGAAGCTCCGCCGAAATGGCTTTTTTCTCATCCACGGTCTTCGCCTGATCGATACGGCGCCGGCTTTGTTCAAGTGCGATCCCGTGTCGCACATTCTCGCTTTGCTTCGCATCGATCGCGGCAACGAGCGATCGTGAGATCGTGAGATAAACATCGGGCGAGATCTTGGGATCGATCTTTCGACGCTCGTCGAGGATCACCTTCACGCTGTCACGGATCGTCGCAATGTCCTTCGAGTTGTTCAACACGATCGGATCGATCACGTACTGCAGAAAACCGCGGCGGGCTTCCGAGAAAGTGATGTCGCTGTCCGGCGGCACTACGACGAAATAATCGTCCTTAACGTTCAGGTAGATGACATTGCCGGTCGGTGCGAGCATCTCCGGCACGATCGTGAAATGACGCTCACGCTCGCGAGTTTCCGTCTTTTGCAGCGTCGTTCTCTTGCTGCCTGTCTTTTGCGTTTCGGTACGAACTTTCTCAGCGAAGAAGAGTTGCGGACGGGTGTGCAGGTAGTTCAAAAGATCGTTTACCATCTCGCGTGACGAGCTTCGCAATTTTTCATCAGCGGCCTTCTGATAGCCCTTGATGTAGTCCGCGAGATTTCCGCTGATGCTCGACCGGCGATAAAAGTCGCGGACGAGCGGTGCGAAGTCGAGAACATCGAGCAGGCTTCCCGGAAGATCGGTCATGACGATGGGATCGGCGAGATCCGGAGCAGGTCCGATCGCGTAAGCCATCGAGATAAACGGCGCGACGAGTTCGGCATCGGTCGCACTCGGATTACGTTTCTTATAGGAAATAACGAATGACGATATGCGTTGTCTAAGATCCGGGTTCAACGCCACGAGATCGCTCCGCAACTGTTCGCGAAATTTCGTACCTTCGGGCGAAAGCCTCGGATTTAAAACCGGAACCGTCTCACCGGCTTCGTTAGTCATCCGCGCAGCGTCTACCGCCGCAAGGACGATGATCACCCGCGTATCGGGTTCGATCCGAACACCGTAGTTCGAGAGATCGAAGCCGGCAGGCACGGCCTGGCCCGAGATGCATGTCGCGAGAGCGAAGAACAAAAAAACAAAAACTGCTCGTTTCATCAGAAGAATTCGGTCGAAGAAAAAAAGTTGGGCAAAGCAGGCAGTTGCCGAAAGAAATTAAGGAAACTCTCGAAGGGAAATCTCTAACCGCAACCGCGAACTTTGCCTGAATTAGAGATGAATTTTAGCTAAATCAGGATGCTTGCACAACGACAAATCCGTTTTCGGTGCCCGGTAGCAGCAAAAGAAAATGTCCCTCAGCCGGCCTTTTAAATTGCCACTGGCTTTAGCTAGTGGACCGAGCAAGCTAAGGAGGGCTTTAGCCGAACAAAGGTAAAAATATCAATCATCCTCAGAGCTTTAGCTAAATTGGACTAAAGCCAACAGGAATATTTTTTTTTCAATTTTGGCTAAAGCCTGTCTTGTTCTTAGCGGTCCACGAGCTAAAAGCTAGTGGCAATTTAAAAAGAGGCTGCCCTTTTTGGACGGCCTCTTCAAATCTCCAGAAACACAGAACACTCTATGCAAAGCTGCTCAGAGCTTCACTTTCTTCGTCAAAGACATCAAACACCGTGAGAAGCTTGGTGATCGCCAGAAGGTCCTGGATCTTCTGTGTGAGCTTGAGAAGCTTGAGCGTGCCGCCTTCCTTGTTGACCGCGGTGTAGCTCGAGACCAATTCGCCGATACCGCTCGAATCGACGTAGCCGACGCCAGCCAGGTTCAGAAGGATCTTTGTTTTGCCTTCTCCCAGAAGGCGGCGAATCGCGCCACGAAGAGCAACGCTGCCCTCGCCAATCGTGACCTTGCCGACCAGATCAAGAATGGTCACATCCCCAGCCTGACGTTCAGAAATAGTAATATCCGACATTTGTTTCTCCTCGTTTTTATCAAATAGGTTGAAAGCAGATTCTAGAACAACCAAAAATTAATGTCCAAGTAACCACCGGCATTTATGGGCGCTTGATCATTTTCACGACCATGCCGCCGCCTTCGTGGTTGTACCACTCGACAACATCCATAAAAGAACGCATAAAAAGTATTCCGCGCCCGTGAGCCTTAAGTAGGTTCTCCGGGTTCGTCGGATCGGGGATCTCATCGATCGCAAAGCCGGCGCCGTAGTCGCGGACCGTAATCTCGAATCCTTCGTCAGTCCGAGCGAGAGTCAGATCGACCGTTTTCTCCTCGGCAAATTTGTTCCCGTGCTTCACGGCATTCGCGACCGATTCGCGAATGGCGAGGTCGATGGCCGAGACGAAGTCGTCTCCCAAGCCTTGCTCTTTGGCAAACTCATCAGCCCGGATCGCCGCTTCATCAACAGATTCGATACGGCTCGGCAATTTAAGTTCTTGTATTCCTGCCACAGTGTTGTGCTTGTAAGTTAAAGGCTTACGCCGTTACTGTCAAGACAAATACCCGAGCGCAGTCTAGAATATTTCGATATGTTGGTACGTCCAGCCAAATGCCTGCGCGGCGAGGTCTCGCTGCCCGGTGATAAATCCATCTCACATCGAGCGGCGATCATGGCGGCGCTGGCGAATGGCGAGACGCGTATCGAGAATTTCGCCACGAGTGCCGATTGTGCATCGACATTGAAATGTCTGCAGGATCTCGGCGTCGACATCCGGTGCGAAGGCAATACAGTTTGGATATGCGGAGTAGGGAAATCGGGCTTTCGGAAACCTTCGGGAGATCTCGACTGTGGCAACAGCGGGACGACGATGCGTCTGATGTCAGGTGTTCTTGCGGGTCAGAAATTCGACTCAGTGCTGATCGGCGACGAGTCGTTGAGTCGTCGTCCGATGAAGCGAGTTATCGAGCCGCTCACCGAAATGGGAGCCGCTATCGAGTCGGTCGAGGGCCATGCACCATTGACGATCCACGGACGACATCCGTTGCAGGCGATCAGCTATGAGCTTCCGATCGCGTCTGCTCAGATCAAGTCATGCGTGCTACTCGCCGGTTTGAACGCGGATGGTGAGACTTCGGTGATCGAATCCGTTCCGACCCGTGATCACACCGAGAGAATGCTGCGGTGGCTCGGAGTTGAAGTCGTCGAGGCTGACGAGTACCGACACAAGCGCCGAATTTCGGTGAACGGTAACGCTGAGATGACTGCTGGTGATCTCCTAATTCCCGCCGACATTTCCGCGGCGACGTTCTTTATGGTCGCTGCAACGTGCTTGTATCAATCGAACGTTCGAATGCCGAATGTCGGTATTAATCCGACGCGGTCCGCGGTCATCGACGTGTTGAAGCAGAAACTGGGAGCAAGCGTTAGCATCGGCGAACAGCGCGAAGAGAATAACGAGCCGACCGGAAACATCTCGGTGCGCGGCCGGTTAAAAACTCAGCGATCGAATGAGATCCGAGGAAAGGTTGTCGCGAATCTTATTGATGAGCTGCCCGCCCTGGCTGTGCTCGGAACCCAACTTGAGTTTGGACTCGAGGTCCGCGACGCGGGTGAATTGCGTGTAAAGGAATCTGATCGCATCGCCGCCGTGGTGGAAAATCTTCGACGCGTGGGAGCGGATGTGGAGGAGTTCAAAGACGGATTTCATGTCTCGAAGTCGAATCTAAAAGGCGCGAAGGTCGATTCGTTTGGCGATCACCGCATCGCAATGGCGTTCGCCATCGCCGGACTTCTTGCGGTCGAGGGTGAAACGGAGATCATCGGTGCGGAGTGCGTCGATGTTTCGTTTCCGGGGTTTTTTGAGACGCTGCAAAATGTTGTCGTTTACGAATAACGGAACGCGGGTCGTGCTGACCGGTTTTATGGGCGTTGGCAAATCCAGCGTCGCGCGACATCTTGCGCTTCTGCTGCGTTGCGAAAGAGTCGATCTCGACACATTCATCGAGGAAGGTGAGCGGCGAAAGATAAACGAGATCATCGATAACGACGGCCTCGATGCATACAGGGAAGTGGAGACAACGTCTCTGGTGAGAGTCTTAAAAGAAACGAACGCACAGATCATTTCGCTAGGCGGCGGAGCATGGACGGAAGAGAAAAACCGGAGCCTTTTGAAAAAGAACGGGGTGACAAGTGTCTGGTTGGAATCGTCTTTCCAACACTGCTGGCGGAATATCAGAATGTCAAAAAAAGAACGCCCGCTCGCGCGCAACAAAGTTGCAGCTCGAAAATTGTTCGACGAACGTCAGAAGCTCTATGCCCTCGCGGATTGGCATTTCGTTATAAAACCCGAGTTCACATCGTTCGATGTCGCTTGCCAGATCGCCGAAGAAATTTTTTCGTAACACTCGTTGCAAAGATTTTGGTTGAATTTCAGAAGACTATAGCCGACTATAGTCCTACTTGTTAAGTATCGGGTCACTTCTCCTAATTTTGGGAAAGCTTATGTTTGTGCCGGCGTTTGTCGCTGGTCCGGAATCTTGATTCAAAAGTCTCGGGAGGGAAAATGAAAATTAAAATTTTAACGGTTATTTGTTTGGCGGTCGTCGCCTTCATAACAGCATGCGGTAAAAACGACGCGGATGTTCAGAAGGCGGTCGCTGCCAAACTCGCCGCTGATAATGTCTCCGGTGTTACGGTCTCCGTAAAAGACGGCGTCGCGACGCTGACGGGCGAAGTTGCGGATATCACGGTTAAGAGCAAGGCCGAGGCGTCGGCGAAATCGGTTGAAGGTGTGAAGTCGGTCGTCAATAACACGACCCCGAAACCGGTTCCGACACCGGCACCCGCACCGCCCGATCCAATGCTGAAGGGCAAGGTCGAAGAGAATCTTAAAAAGGCAGGCTGCACGGGTGCGACAGTTGAGATCGCGAATGGAGTCGTCACACTCAGCGGAACCGTTCCAGAGGCTAAATTTGCCGAGTGCATAAAGGTCGTTAACGAATCGGGCGCCGGAAAATTAAACAACCTGCTGCAAAAGAGCAAATAAGGGAGGAACGAGAAATGTCTTTACAGGAAAAATATCAAACGATACTTGAGCTGGCGAATCAGAACGGCACAAGCTATGAGTTGACTGAGGGCGACGGCGTTCTTCACATCAATGGAACCGCCCCGAGCGAGGAAGCGAAGCAACAGCTTTGGGACGAATACAATCGCATCGATCCGGATTATCGCGCCGGTGATCTGATGCTGAACGTCAGCGTCGGCGGTGCCGCCGCAGGCGGAGGCGGACATACTTACACGGTCGTGTCGGGCGATAACCTGACGAAGATCGGAGCAAAGTATGGACTGACTTGGCAGCAGGTCTTCGAAGCGAATAAGGACATCATCAGCGATCCTGACATGATCCATCCGGGTCAGGAACTGAAGATCCCGGGAGCGTAGAGTGAGATAAAACGTTAGAGGCCGTCTGAAAGGGCGGCCTTTTTTCTTTTTCTTTTCAGAGCACCAAAGGTGCAAAATAATTTAGCCAGGGCGGGCCGCCGTGGCGGGGACGATCAGATCAGAGCCGCCAACGCGACGGAATAAATTGTCTGGATTACTTCGCCGCGTTGCGACTCTTATTCCATTATGGCTACCAGGGCCGTTGGCCCTGGCTAAATAACCTCGCACCTTTGGTGCTTTCCGTCTTTTCTTGGAGGTAAATATGGAATTAAAGTTTCAGGTTCAGATAAAGATTCAGAAGCCGGTCGAAGAAGTATTCCAGGCCGTATACGATCCGAAAAAACTCAGCGGCTATTTTACGAACGGCGGCGCGAGTGCTCCGCTCGAAGGCGGCACTACCGTCGAGTGGGCGTTCGACGACACGCCCGGTCAGGAGAAGTTTAGTTTCCCGGTCGAGGTGCTCGAGTCCGTGACCAACAAAAAGATCGTCTTCAAATGGCAGGGAACCAAAGAGAAGATGAATACGGTCGAGATAAATTTCGAATCAACCGGCGACAATGAAACGCTCGTGAAGATTTCCGAAAGCGGCTGGGAATCGAATCAGGAAGATCTCACCCGCTCATACGGAAATTGTATGGGTTGGTCGCAGATGCTCTCGGCGCTAAAGGCTTACACGGAATACGGCATCGACCTTCGTAAGGGAGCTTACACGGGTATGTACAAACCGGAAGACAAGGCGAAGAGTGCGTAGGAAGTTTGATCGTTCAGATCGGTCGCGTTCCGATAGAGGGTACTAACGGTCCGAGTTTTCTTGTCGCCAAAGGCGACGAACATTAAAGCCTAGGGTGGAGTGAGGCTTTGCGAACGGAACCCTAGGTACGCCGCCCAAGAAATCCGTCGCTGAAAGCGACGAACAAATTGTTACTCCTCTTCAGGGAGCGAAACCCGGCGATCACGTACCTGGGGTTTGTCTCGCTTCGCTCCTTCAACCCCAGGCTTTAATGTTCGTCGCCTTTGGCGATAAGAAGGTCACGCAACCTTTACAGTACGATCGGGATTTCGACTTTCGCTCTTCCAATTGCTAAATTTTGACTCGATGGCTGTGGAAACCGATTTCATAGTGATTGGCAGCGGAGTCGCGGGACTTCGTTCGTCGATCGCACTCGCCGAATCCGGTGCCCGCGTCACCGTCCTCACAAAAGACAAAGCAAGCGAATCGAACACAGAATATGCGCAAGGTGGAGTCGCGGTCGTCCTATCGGATGATGATGACGCCGAGCTCCACGAGGAAGACACGCTCGTCGCAGGCGCGGGACTTTGCGATGTCGCTGCCGTCGAGACTCTCGTCACCGAAGGCACGAAATACATAAAGCAACTCATCGACTGGGGAACCGAGTTCGATCGCGAAGGCGGAAAACTTGTCTTCACGCAGGAAGCCGCGCATTCTCGTCGGCGCATTCTCCATGCACACGGCGATTCGACGGGTAAAGAGATCGTCCGTTCGCTGATCTCTCGCGCTGGTGTCGAGAAGAAGATCAGTCTTCTGCCATTCGCGAATACCGAAAGTTTGATCGTAGCTGAAGGCCGATGTGTCGGAGTTCGATATCTAGATCCGATCCTCCGCGCTCCTCGAGAAGTTTTTGCAAAAGCTGTGATCCTCTGCACGGGCGGCGCCGGTCAGTTATTTCTGCACACGACAAATCCGCCGGTCGCGACCGGCGACGGAATGGCGATGGCATATTTTGCTGGAGCCGAAATGGCGGATATGGAATTCATTCAATTCCATCCGACCGCATTGAGCGTCGAAGGCGCCCCGAGATTTCTGTTGAGCGAGGCGATGCGTGGCGAAGGCGGTGTGCTGCGAAATTCTTCGGGCGAGCGTTTCATGGATCGATACGACGAGCGACTCGAGCTTGCGCCGCGTGACATCGTCTCGCGTTCGATCGTCGCTGAGATGCGACGGACCGGTTCGCGAAATGTTTTTCTCGATATGACGGCGCTCGATGCGGAATTTCTCCGCCATCGTTTTCCCAAGATCGACGAAACTTGCAAAGCATTCGGACTCGATATCGCAAAAGATCTGCTGCCCGTTTCGCCCGCGTCGCATTACTGCATGGGCGGCGTGCGAACGGATCTCTGGGGACGTACGACCGTTCCCGGACTTTATGCCGCCGGCGAAGTTTCGTGCACGGGAGTTCACGGTGCGAATCGACTTGCGTCGAATTCTTTGCTCGAAGGTTTGGTTTTTGGCGCAAGAGCCGGAGAGGCCGCGTTGACCGATAGTCCGGAGTCGAAGGTTCAAAGCCCCAAGTCACGTCCGCCGGACGCGGGGACAAGGGACATGGGACTTGGGACTCAGGTTTCGACCGCAGTTCGAAAGCGTGTGAAGCGTGTCATGTGGGAACGCGTCGGAATTCTGCGAGACGCTATCTCACTCAAGCGCGCGATCGATGAGTTTGAACAGATCGCGCGATCGAATCTCAGCGTGTCATCGCGAAACTTCGTTACGCTTGCATCACTTGTCGCGAACGCCGCTCTCTGGCGCGAAGAATCCCGCGGCGGACATTTTCGAACGGACTTCCCCGAACAGAAAGAAATGTTCCGCGTGCATTCGATCCAATCGCGTGCATCGGGAGAAATATCGGGGGCAGAGACGATAAACTTCATAGCGGAGAAGAGGTCGGCCGAGACGAACTCTTGACCGTGCTATCTTAATCAAAACCCGTTTCTCCACTCGCTCGAAACTTTATGGAATTCAGCGCTACTACGCTCAACCTTGCGTCGATGATCTCGCATCATGCCCGGCTCGCGCCGCAGTCGGAAGCGATCATCTGGGGCGATGTTCGGATGACCTACGGCCAACTCGACGCGATGTCGAATCGTGTCGCGAACGCTCTTGTCGAGATGGGTATTGGTCACGGAGACAAAGTCGCGCTGAGCTGTCCGAACCTTCCGTTCTTTCCGGTCATTTATTACGGGATCATGAAGGTCGGTGCCGCAGTGGTGCCATTGAATGTTTTGTTCAAACCTCGCGAGGTCGCATATCACCTGAAGGATTCGGACGCGAAGGCGGTGTTTGTTTTTGAGGGGACCGACGAGCTTCCGTTAGGGAAATGCGTGAAGGAAGCGTTTGATCAAGTCGAAAGTTGTGAGCATCTCGTTGTCATCACGAAGACTTGCTTGCTGGAAAAGACCACCCCGTCAGCCGAAGCGGCTGCCACCCCTCCTTCCGAAGGAGGGGAGCCCGGAAGTGAGCACAAAACGCTCGCACAGATCATCGACGGAAAATCCGACAAGTTCGAAAATTATCCGACCGCTCCGTCCGACACGTGCGCGATCCTCTACACATCGGGAACGACGGGCCAGCCGAAAGGCGCCGAGCTGACGCATCTCAATCTTTATTCAAACGTCACGACGACGTATCTGATCCATCTCCCGGTTCTCGATTTCACCGACGGCAAACAAAAGACCGTGCTCGTCACGCTGCCGCTCTTTCACACGACCGGTCAGACCGTGCAGATGAATACGAACATGTATGCCGGAAATCGAGTCGTGCTGTTACCAAGATTCGAGCCGCAGGCAACGCTCGATGCGATGGTCAAGGAAGGAGTGAATTTTTGGATCGGTGTGCCGACTATGTATTGGTCGCTGCTCAAGTTCGTCGACGAGAACGACTACGATATCAGCCGTATCGCGGACTCAATGAAAGTGTGCTCCTCGGGCGGAGCTCCGATGCCCGTCGAGGTGATGCGATCGTTTCAGGAAAAATTCAATGTGCGCGTCATGGAAGGCTACGGACTTTCGGAGACGTCGCCGCTCGCGACATTCAATCATTTTCAGAGACCGTCAAAACCCGGGACCGTCGGTCAGCCGATCTTCGGTGTCGATGTTCGTTGCTTCGATGACGACGATAATGAAGTTGCACGCGGCGAGCGCGGCGAGGTGGTCATTCGCGGTACGAACGTCATGAAAGGATATTACAAGCGTCCCGAAGCGACGGCCGAAGCGTTTCGCAACGGATGGTTTCATACCGGCGATGTTGGGATCATGGATGAAGACGGATACCTCGCGATCGTCGATCGGAAGAAGGACATGATCCTCCGCGGTGGTTACAACGTCTATCCGCGTGAGCTCGAAGAGATCATTATCACGCATCCGGCCGTTTCGCTTTGCGCCGTGATCGGAGTTCCGGATGAGAGATTAGGCGAAGAGGTAAAAGCATTCGTCGTTCTGAAACAGGGAGCCGAGCTGAGTGATACGGATTTCATCGGCTGGTGCAAACAGCAGTTCGCCGCGAATAAATATCCGCGTTATGTCGAATTCAGATCCGAGCTCCCGATCGGCGGGACCGGGAAAATATTCAAACGAGCGTTGCGTGAAGAAGCTGATGCGGTTTCGGAATAGATGTTCGACGAACGTGCTCAGTTAGGAGCTGAATGTTTGTAGAAGAGACCCGTTAGATTGATCGAGCTCCGTAGGTGCTCCATTGAGGGTCGCGCCCCTCCGGGGCGCAATTTTTTTGCCGCGATACTACAAACATTTTGCTCCTAGCGGAGCGAAGAAGTTTACGGCTAGCGGCGCGAAGAAGTTGCGGAACGATGATTGTACTCGAAATGAAAACTCTAAAATTGTCCGTCCTCGCGCTCTTTCTACTCATTCTCGGACTTGCGTGTTCTAAATCGGGCAAGCCCCGATATTCCATTACCAACAGCAAAGCGTACGAAGCGTCCCTGTTCCGTCAGAATTGTGCGATATGTCACGGTCCGGAAGGCGAAGGGAAAACGCTCGACGATGGAAGGCAGATCCCGAATCTTCGCGACGGCGATTTCAAATACAAATCGGATGCTGAGATCTATCATCACATTGCCGAAGGCGGGAATGGGATGACGCCTTTTCGAGGGCAGTTGACGGAACGTGAGATAAACTTGATGGTGCGGTTCGTGCAGGACGAGCTTAGGTCGGCAAACTGATTTTCCGTTCATGTTCTTTCGTGTAGGTTCGCGGTCCAGTTTTTTAGCCTTTAAGACTGTAACCACTAATCCACACGAAACAACACGAAAAAGAAAAAGCACAAGATCCGCGAAGAGAAATGAAGGTGCTGTAGATAATCATGAAAATTCTTATCACAGGTGCGAGCGGGCTGATCGGAAAAGCGTTGCAGGGAGCGTTCGCTCATCGTGGGTACGAGATGCTGCTCGCCACGCGCCGTGAACCCGGGAAGCCGGACCAGATCCAATGGAGCGCCGAGGATGGTTTTCGGGAAGAAGATCTCGAGCGTCTCGAAGGACTCGACGCCGTGATCCATTTGGCCGGAGAGCCTATCCCTGCTCTGCGTTGGACCGATGAAAAAAAGAAGGCGATCCGCGACAGTCGGGTGAAGGGAACGCACAACGTCGTCAACACGCTCGCGAATCTCACACAAAAACCGAAGGTATTTATCGCCGGTTCCGCTATGGGATTTTACGGAGACCGGGGCGACGAGATAGTGAGCGAAAGCAGTCCGCCAGGAGATAATTTTCTCGCCGATGTTTGCCGCGAATGGGAGACGGAATCGCGCCGAGCAGAAGACTCCGGAATTCGCACCGTTCTGTTGCGAACCAGCATTGTGTTGTCCAAAGACGGCGGTGCTTTGGCGACGATGATGACGCCATTCAAATTCGGCGTCGGAGGCGTGATCGGCAGCGGAAAACAATGGATGAGCTGGGTCTCGCTCGACGATGTCGTCGGGATCGTCAACTATGCGATCGAGAATCCCGAGCTTCGCGGAGCGGTAAATGTCGCGAGCCCGAATCCCGTCACGAACGAAGAATTCACAAAGACTCTTGGCGATGTTTTATATCGTCCGACATTTCTGCCGCTGCCGGAATTTGCCGTAAATCTTGTGTTTGGCGAAATGGGCGACGCGTTGCTATTGAACAGCACTCGTGTCGATCCAAAGCGGCTCCGCGACGCGGGTTATGAATTTAAATTCAAAGATCTGAAGCAAGCGCTCGAGCATGCTGTAAAATAAAAAACGGCGAACCGAGCCGGAGCTCCCGGCATCTTAATTCTTCGCTTTACCTATGAAGAACCGAGTAATATTTCCCTCCGCAGGCGTCTCTTTTCTTTGCTGCCTCGTTGCCTACTTTTTTCTAGGACATTTCGATATTTCTGCGCAAGAGCGCGTCCGCACGATCGAACCCGGTGTGAAGGAGACCGCATCCGTTAGAAAGGTCGATACGAGCAACTTCGCATTCAGCAGGGCTGCGTCGGAAAATTCCAGACTTCGGAACTCTCTCTCGTGGACTTTCGGCGGTAAGACGCAGACGGGCTGGACGATCTACGCACCGCTCATCGCGCATACGATCGGCACCGAGGCGGATCCGGACAGCGCTGATTTCGCACTCGCTCTTTCAAAGTGGCAGACGACTTCGAATCTTTCGGCGACGGGAGTTTTGGATAACGCGACGCTCGAATCATTTACAAAATATTGGCAGGCTAGAAGGCTTGGTAAGTTCGGAGTCCAGACGGGCGACAGTCTTCAGTTTGCACCGATCGCGGAGTTCTACGATCCGACCCGTTCACCCGATCTGCTGCAGCTCGAAGGCGAGACTTACGCGGCATATAAGAAAATGCTCGCGGCGGCTGCGAAGGACCTCAAACACGAATTAAAACTAACTTCGACGGGCGATCTTGCTCCGACTGAAAAGTTCCTGCGGATAGTTTCGGCGTATCGTTCGCCGGCCTATCAGGCGGCGCTCAGAAAGCAGGAGCCGAACGCAGGCCGTGCAGCTCTGGCGTTGCACAGTCCGCACTCGACCGGACATGCTCTCGATATTTATGTTGGTGGCGAGCCGGTCAAGACTCTCGATTCAAACCGTCTGATCCAGGTTCAAACTCCGGTCTATAAATGGCTGGTGAAGAACGCTCAGAAGTTTGGTTTTTATCCCTACTTCTACGAGCCGTGGCATTGGGAATATGTCGCCGGGAAGTAAATCGTAAATAGCGAATCGTAAATTGTAAATCGAAAGGATGTGGGCCTCGCTCTTTTCCATTTACGATTCGCTATTTACGATTCGCTATTTACGATTCACCATTTACTTCGCTCGCGTCGCCACGACGTTCACCGCCCTGCCTTTTGTAACCGCGAGGTCTTCCTTGATCGCCGAGATGTCGACTACAAACTTCTGTCGGCCTTTAGCACGTGCGAGCATGTGTTTTATTTCGGTTTCGCTCAACCGGCTGTCATCGACTCCGCTCTCACGTAATTCCTTTCTGACGTTCTCGACAGTATTCAGCTTGCGCTCGTAAACATCCGGATAGATGTTCAACTTCCCGCCTTCGACGATGATCGTGTCGTATGTGATCTCGACCGGAACCGCGGGTGCGAGTTGGGCGATCAACGTTTTCTTAGTTCGTTTCGCCGCGAGGATCTGTTCCGACGAAACTTCCAGTCCGCGGGCCGCGACAATTTTCTCCGACAGATCATAAAGATCGCCTTGCAGTACGCGAATGCAGCCATGGGACACGAGGCTGCCCATATCACCGGGGCCTTTCGCCTGATGAAGTAAGTAGCCGTAACCAAGCGGGATCTTTACTTTCCCGAGCGGATTGCGCGGATCGGTTGGGAGAACTATCTCGCCGGCCTTCACGGTGCTCGACGCGTCGATCCAATCGCTCGACGGCGGAATCCAGACCGGATTCCATTCGATCGACGTCGCCTGCCGCATGCTGATGGCGATCGGAAATTCAAGCATTCCGACACCGACCGGATACGATCTCACTTCTTTGCCGTCCTGCCACAGCGTCATCTGAAACGACGGAACATTCAGCGTGATCCTGATATTTGGATTGCCCTCTTCGAGAACTGTTTTGTGAATCGTGCCGCCGGTGAGCTTATCGGATCGAGCCGACTCGCGTTTTATATCGACGATATAACTCTGGCCAAAGGATGAGACTGCAAAGATAAAACTCAAGCATGCAGCGATTGTAAGTTTTGTCATCGTGAATTTGTCGCCGAAAGGGTTACGGGGGTTGTATCAGTTTTGTTCAGCCCGAAACAATACCGGCCGACTCGGACTCGCGTCGGATGCGAACGGAGCGATCTGGAGATTCAAAAGATACAAACCGTCCTCGACTTCGTCAGGAACGAAAACTAGTTCTGTGATCGTGCTGTCGAGCCTCGTGTCGTCATTAGTATCGAAGCTGCCCTCATCAACGTTCCAAAAGATTCGGTGATTCGAAAGGCGGCCGTCGTCATACAAACGATCGATCGACGGAAGGTCGACGAGCAGGTGTTTGATCCGGCGCTCGATCAGAAATTGCATCGCTTCGGTCGTGAAGTACGGAGGAACCGGTTCGCCATACTGCCGAGTCAATTTCTCCTCGCTGTTCGGCATGGTCCGGATGATCAATGCATCGAACGCCGCAGCGTGAGCGATCGACTGTTCGATCGCGGCCCGAGTGATCAGAGAATCTCCGCTGTCGGCCGACACCGAATAAGTTTCGTTCGTCGCATCGGCGAGCAAAGGCTCGACCGATATCAGGATCGCGGGCGTGAAAACATCTTTGAGGCAAGCGCGAATCGAGATCCTCTCGTTCGTGATGTACCCGACGCATTCGGTATGCGTTCCGTTGCAGTGCGGAATAATCGTGTACTGTTCGAAATTACAGCTCCCGCCCTGCCGCGTGTCGCCGACCAGATCGCCGGCTGCGCAAGGCGTAGATCTTGCGAGGTCGACGCCGTATGCATTTGGTTGAGGGCCGTCAAAAATGAGCGGGATCGAGATTTCTACGGGCTCGGACGCATCAAATCGCCAGTTATGTCCTTCGAGGGTCAATTCAGCCTTCATGCTGCGACAATCATAGCGACACCTTCCAACAAACTGAAAACTAAAAACTAGAAACTGAAAACTCCGACGTGCGTTTTCCCTTTTCAGTTTTTACCTTTCAGTTTGTTGGGAGCAGTTGACTTTGATGTTGGCAGCCGTGATAATCTGCGTTTTGTTCGAGGTCTTTGTAACACAAACGTTTCGAAGTGACAGGGAAGCCGGGTGAGAATCCCGCACGATCGCGTCACCGTGAACGCATTTTGGATTTTTGATTTTGGATTTTGGATTGCCGGAAGGACATCTCGTTCTTGGGTTTCAATCCAAAATCCAAAATCCAAAATCCAAAATGCCAAGTCGGGTCACCTGCTTCGAATTCTTTTTTGCCCAGTAGATGTTTCGCGTAAAAACATTCGAGGCGGACACGGCATTTTTCACGCCCTGTCTTTCTTTAATGAGAGACGGGGCTTTTCTATCGCAAGAACAGTTCGATTAGTTGCGGCGGTTGCATTGGCGATCGTTTTGTCGTGTTTCGGATGCGTCAAAGATCGAGGGAACGTTTCGACCCCAACCGTCGAAATGCGCGAGGTTCGTGATGATCTTGGACGCACGGTGAAGATCCCGAGAAAGCTCGATCGGGCGATCTCGCTTGCTCCCAGTCTGACCGAGATGATCTTTGCGATCGGTGCCGGCGACAAGCTCGTCGGAGTGACGACGTATTGCAATTACCCGGCTGAGACTGCCTCGATCGAAAAGGTCGGCGATACTCAGACTCCAAACATTGAGAAGATCATCGCCCTCAAACCGCAGGTCGCCTTCGTTTCGACCGCGTCGCAGCTCGAAGCGTTTACGAAGACGCTCGAAGAGCAAGGCATCGCGGTTTATGTTTCGAATCCTAAGAACCTCGACGAAGTATTTAAGGATCTAGGGCAGCTCGGCGATATGTTTGGTCGCTCTGCGGCGGCCGAAGATCTGGTGATCTCGTTGTCAGGACGGGCGAGCTTCGTTCGTCATCAGGCGAATTATCACGCGGAAGGATCGGACAAAAGTGTCGAAAAGCCGAAAGTTTTCGTTCAAGTTTCGAAAGAGCCGCTGTTCACGATCGGCAGTGATTCGTTTCTTACAGCACTCGTCGAGCAGGCGGGCGGCGTCCCGGCGACTAAGGATGTTCCGACAGCGTATCCGAAGCTAAGTAAGGAGAGAGCGGCTTCTCTCAACCCGGATGTGATCATACTTTCGGACAGTGATGACAACCGCGAACCGAACTTGGCTTTCAAGGATTCGAAGGCTGTTAAGAATGGGCGCGTTTATCGAGTCAACGCCGACATTCTTTCACGACCGGGACCGCGGCTGGTTGACGCCCTCGAGGAGATCGCATCGAAGCTGAAGGAGAAGGGCAAATAACAGTCGTGCAAAACCGCCACATCCTGAGTTGGTTCGTGCTGATCGTGTCGCTGTTGTTGGCGTTGCTGCTCGCGGTTTCACTGGGGAGCGAACGGCTCCCGATCTTTGATCTTTCAGATTCTCAGGCAGCGATCTTTTTTGATATTCGTTTCCCCCGGGTCCTGCTCGGAGCGTGTGTCGGTGCGAGTCTCGCGACGGCAGGCGCTTCGTTGCAGGCACTTCTTCGAAATCCGCTTGCGGAACCATATCTTCTCGGAGTCTCGAACGGCGCGGCATTGGGGACGATGATCGCCTTTGTGTTCTTTGAACAGTTTGTCTTTGCACGGCCGCTGCTCGCATTTGCCGGAGCAGGTCTCGCGACGTTCACCGTTTATCAAATGGCGCGGAGTCGTGCGGGAATGAATGTCGAACGACTCGTGCTTTCCGGCGTGATCGTGACTACGTTCCTTTCGTCGATCATCGTCCTGCTGACGAGCTTGCTCGATGCGGCGCGTTTGCGCGGATTCACGTTCTGGTTGTTGGGTGATCTGTCGCAGTCGACGATGAACGGATTTTACATGACGCTTGCCGGTGTTGTGATCGGCACCATCGTTCTGACGTCGCAAGCAAGGCCGCTCAACCTGATGATGATCGGCGAGCGCGATGCGATGGATTTCGGCGTCGAGGTCGGGCGCGTGCGAATGATCGTTTTCGGGATGGCGAGTTTGCTTGTCGGAACCGCGGTTGCTGCGAGCGGTTCGGTTGGTTATGTCGGCTTGATCGTTCCGCATTTAGTCAGACTCGCGATCGGAAGCGACAACCGATTAGTAATTCCATTCTCCGCGATCGCGGGTGCGATCTTTGTCGTCCTCGCCGATACGGTCGCTCGGACGGCGATCGCTCCGCGCGAATTACCGGTCGGTGCGATCACGGCTTTGATCGGCGCTCCGTTGTTTATCTATTTATTGAAGAGGTCTTAGGGTTTCTTACGAGTAATTTTTAATTTTGTAATTAGTAATTCTGTAATGCTTGAAGCGAAAAATATTTCAGTTTGGTTTGGAAATCGAAGCGTGATCGATAACGTTTCGCTTGAGCTCGAGCCTGGACAGATCATGGTGTTGCTTGGACCGAACGGTGCGGGAAAGACTACTCTGCTGCGCGCTCTAAACGGAACTGTCGGGATCAAGGGTGGAACGATCGAGCTCGATGGCAAGCCGCTTTCAAAACTTTCCCGCCGTGAGATCGCACGTCAGATCGCGGTCGTCGCGCAGGAGAACGAGACGAAATTTCCGATCACGGTGATCGAGTTTGTGCTCGCCGGACGGTTTACTCACGGAGCGGCATTTGGATGGGAATCGGCGGACGACATTCGGGCGGCGGAAAATGCCTTGAAGCTTTGCGATCTCGATGAGTACGGCGGACGGGTCATGAACGAGCTTTCCGGCGGCGAACGTCAGCGTGTGGTCCTTGCTCGAGCTCTTGCCGCCGAAGCGAAAGTTCTCTTGCTTGATGAGCCGACCGCGAATCTCGACCTCGCGCACCAGGCGTTGATGTTTCGACTCGTTCGGGATCGATCTCGAAACGCCGGAGCGTCAGCGATCGTCATCACGCATGATCTGAATTTGGCGAGCGAGTTCGCGGATCACGTCGTGTTATTGAAAGACGGGAAGGTTTACGCGAGCGGACCGACGAACGGTGTGCTGACAAAAGAAAATATTGCCGAGGTTTATGGCGTACAAGTGCTGCTGGATTCGAATCCGGCAAGCGGGAAGGTGAGAGTAACGACGGTTTACTAGTTTTGAGTACCAGCTTTAGCTGGCCGCCTAACGCGGGACTCTAAACGTGTTCGACGATCGTGTGTAAAAGGAAGCCGGTGCGAAGCCGGCACTGCCCACGCAACCGTGAGGGCATTTTGGATTTTGGATTTTGGATTGTTCGGAGTTCCGCCTTTAGGCGGCTTCTTCTCAATCCAAAATCCAAAATCCAAAATGTCCAAGTCGGGAACTTTGCATGCTCGTCAGGTTTTGAACCATTCTGCGATGGGCAGAACAGGAGAAGAATGAAAATCATAAATGTATTGGGTTTGATCTGCTTGCTTTGGTTGGGTGCTGCGGCCCAAGCGGGGAATTTGATATTGCGTGGGACAGTTACCGATGCGAACGGAAAACCGATCGCCGGAGCCGAGGTTACGGCGAAGTCCGAAACAGATAGTGAAACGACAAAAACCGATAGCGATGGCAAGTACGAATTTGGCACCTTGCTTGGAGGCGATCTTGTCGTAACCGCTTCCTATCTCTCGAACGGCGAACTGAAAACGTCCCGGCCGATGACCGCGAATGCCCTCAAGTCGCCAATCCTCGATATATCGATCGGAGGTTTCAATCCAATAGCCGAAACCGTGACGATCTCCGCTGACTCGGAGCAGTCGCTCGATCAGGTTTCAAAAACCGTCAACATCATCGGCGCCCCCGAGATGCGCGACCGGGCGGACTTCACGCTTGTCGACACGGTTCGCACGATTCCGGGATTTCGCGTTCAGCAACTCGGCGGATTCGGACGAACGGCGTCGATAAAATCGCGCGGTCTTCGCAATCAGGACACGGCGGTTCTCATCGATGGAATTCGCTTTCGCGATCCGGGTGCGATTACCGGAGATGCGAGTCCGTTTCTTAGCGACTTCACGTTAACAAGCGTCGATCGGATCGAAGTTCTGCGAGGGTCGGGTAGTTCGCTCTACGGCACGAACGCGATCGGCGGAACGCTCGACTTTCAAACTCCGACACCGAAGCCCGGAGTCCACGGACAAGTTTCGGGAGCCGCCGGCGGTTACGGACTTGGACGGTTTCGCGGAAATGTTTCGTACGGTGCACCGGACGACAAATTCGGAATAAGCGCTGCACTTTCTCGCACGGCATACACGAAGGGAATCGACGGAGACGACAACGCGAGCAACACGAATTTTCAATCGAGGATCGAATTCAATCCGACATCGAAGACAAATCTTTCGGGACGGTTTTTCGTTTCGGATGCGAAGGTTCGACTCAACGCAAGTCCCGACACACTCGGCATGCTCCCATCAATGTCGACCATCATCAACGCCGAAGAAGGCGTGAACTTTATTGCGGATGTCGACGATCCGGACAGCATCCAGAAAGGGAGATTCTTTAGCGGGCAATTTTCGGCGACGCACGCCGTCAACGGCAAGCTTCTGATCGGCGGTCATTATCAAGGCCTCATCACCAACAGAAGGAACGACGACGGTCTGCTCGGACCGGGATTCCAGAGCGAGTTCACGAATACGTTCGGAGGTGCGATCCACACCGCAAATATTCACGCCGTGTGGACACCCAACGCTTCGAACACTTTCACCGGTGGTTACGAATTCGAATCCGAACATTTCAACAACGAAGGCGGAACGACACCCGGCACGAGCGATTTCAAAACCAACGCCGGCCAGACCAGTCACACGCTTTATGCGCAACATCTTTTGAGTTTGATGGAGAGACATCTTCAGCTCGCCGGTGGAGTTCGGGCCCAGTGGTTCAGTCTCGGGACACCGGAGTTCAGCGAGCCGGATAGTCCTTATGCAGACTTCGTGTTGTCGGATCCGCCTTCCGCGTACACGTTCGACGGATCGGCCTCTTATTTCATTTCGCAGTCGCAGACGAAGTTTCGCGTGCACGCCGGAAACGGCTATCGGGTGCCGTCTTTGTACGAGCGATTCGGGACGTTTTTCTTTTTCGGATTTAACGCTCAGGGAAATCCGTCGCTCAAACCTGAGCGGTCGGTAGGTTTTGATGCCGGCGTCGAACAATATTTCCTCGAGCAAAAAGTTAAAGCAACGGCGACGTATTTCTATACGCGAATCAAGGACGAGATCACATATCTTCCGACTGACGATTTCAGTGCACCGGTTTACTACAACGCCGATCGTCATTATTCGCGCGGAGCGGAGTTTAGCGTCGACGTCAGGCCGACAAGATCGACGGGCATTTTCGCTTCGTACACATTTACGAACAGCGACGTCCGGAACTTTCGCCGACCTTTCGTGCTGCCGGTCGCGAATCCCGATCGAAAGGCGTATGGAATTCCGGATCATCAATTCACCTTGGTTGTTACGCAGCACATCAAGCGATTTTGGGTAAGTATGGATTTGCTGGCGACCAGTTCTTATCTCGCACCCGTTTTCAGCACCGCGACATTTGGCCAGTACATCTACCGGTTCGACGGGAACGGACGGGCGGATCTGACCGCCGGATATACGTTTCCTCTACGGAGTGACGGGATGAACCTCCGGTTGTTCGGGACGGTCGAGAATCTCTTTGATAATAAGTATTTCGAGAACGGTTTTCGCACGATCGGCGTCAATGGAAGGGTGGGGCTGGCTTTTTCGTTCTAGATGAGCTCATCGCTTTTTTGAACGCGGATTGGGCGGATCAGACGGATTTTGGCGGATCTGAAAAGAAGGGTTTTTTCTGCTTCGTGTTCTTTCCGTGTGGTAAGTGTGTTTCGTGGGTAGCTTCTTAAAAAAGCTGGAACCACGACCACGCGAAACACATGAAAAAGACGCTAAACAAAAACACTTTCTTTTTCAGATCCGCTTTGATCCGCCTGATACGTCCAATCCGCGTTCAAAAATAGTGTGAGAGCCCGGCTCAAAAACAGGAAAATACAGGCTTTTAAGAATTTACTTTTATCCATACGGAGTCGGTGGTAGTATCGGGGAACGAACTCGGAGGTAAAAGAAATGAAAAAAGCCGTTTTATGTTTTGGCTTATTTTTCGCATTGGCGACTATCGGAGTTGCGCAGGTGCGAACGGTCGATAATTTCACACTTGAAAAGTATTCAAAGCAGCGTGTTGAAGCGGATCGTAATTATCGCGACAACTACGCGAGCATGGGTTTTCCCTCTCCGGAACAGCTCGACAAGCAGCGGGATGTGGACATGGCAACGCGGATCCAACTCGCTGATCAGCTCCGACAAGCCCGACTAGAAAAGGAAAAACTCGATCTCGAACGTCGAAACCTTGATCTGCAGGCGGCTGCCTTGGCCGAGAGCCAGGCCGCGGCACAGTCCGGCGGATATTACGACGGCTACGGCGGTTACTACGGTGGCTACTATGGCGGCGGCTACGGCGGCGGCTATTACGACGGTCGTCTCGGACGTCGGAACGGCAGGTTCAACGGGCGATTTGGCGGTAACGGCATTTACCCGGGATTCTTCCCCGGCATAGGCGGATACAGAGCGACACCGGTCGGAGTTTATCCGAACAATAACGGGATCTCGCTGCCGTTCATAATCAGAAATCCGCGCGGCGGTCACAATGGCGGCGGCGGCAACCACAACGGTGGCGGCAGCCACAATTGGGGCGGCGGTCACAGTGGCGGCGGTGGCCACAGCGGAGGAAGGGGCGGACGACGCTGAGCTGACGTTTTTTGAATTTCCCTACAACGCGGACTATGATTTAGGTCATACTCCGCGTTTTTATTTTTTTTTATGATCAAAGAAGGTTGGGAAGCGGTCATCGGGATGGAGATTCACGCCCAGCTCGCGACCTCTACAAAAATTTTTTGCGGCTGTGCGGTCCAGACGGGCGGCGAGCCGAATTCGAATACATGTCCGGTCTGTCTCGGCTTGCCCGGGGCTCTGCCCGTACTGAACAAGCGAGCCGTTGATCTAGGTGCACGGGCCGCGCTCGCGCTCGGGCTGCAGATCCAGGAGACATCGGTCTTCGCCCGGAAAAACTATTTCTATCCGGACCTGCCGAAGGGATATCAGATCTCGCAATACGACAAACCATTTTCGGCGAACGGCAAACTCACGATAATGACAGCCGAGCGTGATCCGTCTGGTCGATCTACCGAATGGAAGCCGATGACCATTCATATCGAGCGTATGCATCTCGAAGAAGATGCCGGCAAGAACGTTCACGAAGGTCTTCCCGATGTGGATAAATTCTCGTACGTTGATCTGAATCGCGCCGGGACACCGCTCGGAGAGATCGTCACTGCTCCGGACTTTCGGACGTCGTGGCAGGCCTACGATTATGTAAATCACGTTCGGCGCGTGCTGCAGTGGGTCGGTGCGAGCGACGCTGACATGGAGAAGGGAAATCTTCGATGTGAAGCGAACGTGTCGGTTCGCAAGATCGGCGAGAATGCTTTCAATAACAAAGTCGAGTTGAAGAATCTGAACTCGGTCCGCTTCATGCAGAAAGCGATCGAGTTCGAGATCGACCGTCAGATCACCGCACACGAAGCGGGCGAGGGCGTGAGGCAGGAAACGCGGCTGTGGGATGAGAAGGGAAATCGGACTCGCGTGATGCGATCGAAAGAAGATGCTCACGATTATCGATACTTTCCGGAACCCGATCTTCAGCCTTTGACGGTTTCGACGGCGTTTATCGATCAGGTCAAAAGCGAAATGCCCGAGCTCCCGGATGCGATGCGCGATCGGATGATCAGCGACTACAGTCTTTCATTCGCCGATGCTTCGCAGCTTGTATCTGACAAAGATCTTGCGGAATTCTATGAGACGACTGCGAAAGAATCCGACGACCCGCGCGTTTCGGCAAATTTCATTCTTTCGGAATTGACACGCGAATTGAACAATTCCGGAAAATCGGTCGCCGAATCTCCGGTTCCTGCGTCTAATCTCGCCGAGCTGATAAAAATTCTCGGGACGGGGTCGATCAACAACAATCAAGCGAAAGAGGTGCTGGTCGAAATGTTCGCGTCGGGAAATGGCGCGGCACAAGTGATAAAGGAAAAGGGATTCGAGCAGATCTCAGACTCGAGCGCGATCGAAAAACTCGTTGACGAGATCATCGAAACGAATCAGAATCAGGTAACGGCATATCGCGGTGGAAACGAAAAGCTTTTCGGCTTTTTTGTAGGTCAGGTGATGAAGGCTTCGCAAGGGAAGGCGAATCCGAAGATCGTCAATGATGTGCTGAATAAAAAATTGAAGAGTTAAGCTGGCTTGAGTGTCGGTGTCTCGGATCAGCATCTTCGCGGTTTTTCGATTTGCATCGGAGATGGAGCGATGAAGTTCTCAAAGGCATTCGGCGTTTTAATTTTCGTCCTTCCGCTTTTCTACCCGACTCATGCACAAACGGTTCCGGCTCCGCGCGGCCCATCGACATCCGGCGATCGGATGCGTGAACGCGGAGAGGCGGATCTGCAGCGGCGGATGTGGGAGATGCACCATCTTGAGGAACGACTGAGAGTCGCCACCAAACAACCGCGTACGCCGGCTCCCGAGCCAAAATTATCCGAAGAACAACGCGAACGGATCTTAACTCTAAGAAGGGTCGATCCGGCAGATGTCGAAAAGTACGCGTCGCTGTTGAGACAGAAGGACACGGGTATTTTCAAACTCTTTCCGAATCTCGGCTGCATGTCGAAGACCGTCGTGAAGGTTTCCGCAGAGTGTGAAAAGTTCGTCCCGCTAAGCTCGTCGTTTACTTTCCGCACGAATAACTACAGCGACGAGGTCTATCACGACATCTTCTACAAAAACGAGCGCATCGTTAGCGACAGTTTCTTTTCGCAAGGGATCTTTGTCGCGGTCGGCGACGAACCGATCGAGGCCATCGACGTTTCTCATCCTGCTCTGAAGTACCTAACATCCTTTCAACCCGATGCGGAACCGGGATCGGCAAAAGACCATGCGAAATTGTTTCGAGCCGGCGTCGAGTCGGACGGGTTCCGATACGAAGATAGTTTCGAGCCTCGCGAAAATACGACATACGCGATGCGAATGGTCGCGTACCGCCTGGCGAATAATTTAGATCCGATGTCGGACGAAACGACGATGACCGAGATGATGTTTCACAGTCTGCAGTTCGACAAGCGAGTCGATCTGGTCGTGCTGTTTCGTATCTTGAGACGCGACGAGAATTCCGGAATCACTTTAGTTTGGAAACAGGTTTCGCGAGCGGACGCGGGAAAGATCAAGTTTGGGAAGAATGTTGCGCTGAAAGATTTCAGACCCGATTCAAAATAGTATCGACAAAAAATATGCCGGTGGATCTCAATTCGAAAATCGCCATCGTCACAGGTGGGACGAAAGGTATCGGCTATGCGATAGCGGAGTCGCTCGCGAAAAGTGGAGCGTCTGTTTTTGTATGCGGACGAAATGAGCGTGACGTGAAGAACGCGATCGAGAATCTGTCAGGATCGGGAAACGCAGCTGGAAGCGTCTGCGACGTTCGCAACGAAGATGACGTGACCGCGATGCTCCGGAGCTGCGTTGAAGCATTCGGTGGTGTCGACATACTCATCAATAACGCCGGAATCGGCTACTTTGGAAAGACGGTCGAGGAATTAAGCGGCGACGAGTTTCGACAGACTCTCGAGACAAATCTGTTCGGCGTCTTCTACGCATGTCATCACGCGATTCCGCTGATGAAGACGCGCGGAGGCGGATACATCATCAACATCTCTTCGCTTGCCGGGCAGAACGCTCATGCGCGGATGGCGGCTTATAACGCTTCGAAATTTGGATTGAACGGATTTTCGGAAGCTCTCATGCAAGAGGTCAGACACGACGGCATCAAGGTGAGCTACATCTGCCCCGGCAGCGTCAATACCGATTTCGGCGGCGACACCGCAGGTCCCGAAAAGGCGTGGCAACTCCAGCCCGGCGACATCGCCGAAGCGGTTATCGATCTTTTAAGTTTCGATCGTCGAGCTCTGCCGAGCAAGATCGAGATCCGTCCGAGCGCTCCGCCGAAATCGTGAACCAATTCAATCAGCAACGAGCTCTGATCGCGCGGCCAGCGTCGCGATCAATTCGACAAGCTTAGTTTCGTCGTAGGGCTTTGTCAGATATTCCGTGACACCGGCGGCTTCGGATCGTTCGCGTTCATTCGTTCTAGAACTGATGAAGATGACCGGGATCTCTTTCAACTTCTCGTCTTTTGTCAGCACGGCAACGAATTCGTATCCGCCCATCCGGGGCATTTCGATATCGGACAAGATCACGGACGGCAAAGGCATCACACGAAGTTTCTCCAAAGCTTCGACTCCGTCCCGAGCTGTCTCAACGGACCAACCTGCATTCTCGACTACTTTCGAAGTCATCAGCCTTACGCTCGGACTGTCATCGACAATAAGTACCGTCAGTTTCTTTTCCTGAATTTGGAGCGGATATTTCGAAATTGATTGGTCGCGGACGGAGGCTCGTTCGGCGAACCGCCGGGGAATTCGAACGGTAAACGTCGTTCCCTTCTGCGGCCAGGTTTCGATCGTCACGAGCCCTCCTGCGGCCGCTATGCTTTCGCGTACGATGCTCATGCCGACGCCTCGGCCGGCGTTCAAACTCAGTTTCTCTGCGGTCGTGAGTCCGGGCAGAAAGATCAATTCGTGGATCTTGGCCGGCGTCATCTGTTCGGCTTGGGCGCGGCTGATGGTATTTGACGCAACCGCTTTTTCAAGCAGCGGTCGGAATGCGATCCCGCCTCCGTCGTCCGTCACGGACAGAGCGACGTAGGCCCCTCTGTTATTGACGCGGACTGTTATTTTTCCGACTTCCGGCTTGCCGAGGATCCGACGCGTTTCGGCGGGTTCGATGCCGTGCACGATTGCGTTCTTGAGCAGGTGCAGCAGCGGCTCGATCAACGCATCGATGACCAACGTGTCAATCTCGAGCGAACCGTTCTCGATGATAACTTCGGCACTCTTTCCTTCCTCGTCACACGTAACCCGGACGGTCCGTTGGAGACGATTGGTGATGGTGCCAAACTCAACATTCCTCAACCGCATCACGCCCGACTCGATCTCGTCGATCAGCCCGCATTCGATTTGATAAAGGTTGTCGAGATCGGTTTTCGCACTTTCCAGTTCGTGACCGATGACGCAAGCATCGCGTGCGGTCTCGCTTAACTCATAAGTGCCTCGGCGAAGGTCGGCATCCGAACCATCATCCTTGCCAGCCGACGATTGAGCGTAAAGTTTTTCGATCTTGAGAGTCGCAGCTTTCAAACGCAGCGTGTTCTTTTGAGTTTCGTCGATCTGAGTTTCGAGGTCGCTGAACCTCCGCTTGAACGCAGACTGCCCGGCGACAAGTTGACGTATCTGGCGTGAGAGGTCGTCAAGCTTCTCAAGCGATATTCGGACGATCGAGCTTTTCTGCTGCGATGTTTTCGCTTTCGGCTCGGCAACTCGCGATTCGTCCGAGCCGTGCGCATCATCCGCCGGAGGAATATTCGACGTCCCAAAGTTAAGAGCATTATCGAAGCTCCGTTGCAGCTCGGCGAGACGAGCGTCTATGCCGGTCGAGTTGTCCGCGCTCGAAAGCAACTGCAAACAATCGGCGGCGTCATGCAGCAGCGAGATGTGAACCGAGCTAGGATGAGAATTCTTTTCCGAGATGCGGGCGAGGAGATCTTCGATACGATGTGCAACTTCCGATAGCTTTCGTAGGCCGACGATACCGGCAGCACCCTTGAACGTGTGCGAGCTCTTTTTTATCTCCCAGAGAGCATCGCGGTCGGTCGGATTCAAAGACAAGATAGCGAGATTTTGTTGAATGCTCTCGAGAAGGTAATCCGCTTCCTCACCAAACACCTCGAGGATCTCGGCATCGACCTCGAACTGCTCTTCCGATTCGGTATCCGGAATTGATGAATCCGATTTCGCTGCCCGGCTCGCCTTTAGGATCTCAAAAGACTGGTCGACAAAATCACCGACATCGATCGGGTGCGCATTTGGTTCCGCTTTTAATGCGATCAGGCCGACTTCGAGTTCCGATATCTGATCTAGAAGACTGCGCGTCCGCGTGTGCGAAATCGCGTCGCTCTCGGCGGCAAGCATCGAGAGCCACGCCTCGAGTGCCTCGGCGGACGCACGAAGGCTTTCGTCATCCATTTCCTGAACGATCGAAAAAAGAAGCTTCGCCGAATCCAGCGGAGCTTTTAGATGTGCGGGATCGACTCCGTCCTGTACATGGACGAGCACACTGCCGCGGATCGCCGCGAGCAGCGCTTCTGCATCATCGATGGAAACTTGTGATCGGGAGGTTACCACTGCGGACCGTCATACCTCGTCAAGGTCGGGGGCTTCGCCGCTCAGATACATCTCCACGGCTTTCATAAGCGTTTCGGGTCCGAAGGGCTTCGTTATGTATCCGGTAGTGCCCGCCATTCGTCCTCGCACCTTATCGAAAAAGCCGTCTTTGCCGGAGATCATCACGACCGTGACGTCTCTTGTGGCGTCGTTACTTCGGATCTGCTTGCAAACCTGGTATCCGTCCATCCGCGGCATCGTGATATCGAGGAGGACGAGATCGGGAACGAAATGTTCGAGTCGCTCCATCGCTTCGACGCCGTCGTTCGCGCAGATGACCTCATGACCGCACTTTTCGAGTTTGCCGGAGATCAGCTTGCGGACGGTCGGACTGTCATCGACCACGAGGATCGATTTGCCCTTCGGCATCTTCAAGTGAGCCTCTTCCTGCTTTTTGATCTCGTCGAGACGGATGAGCAGTGCATTGACCTGACCGCTGAGCACGACATTGTTCGGATTAATCTTCGATGCGTCGACCAAGCATGCATAGCCCATTGCAAAATTTCGAAGATTGATATGCCCGATTCCGAGGGTCACCATTTCGTCGGAATAGAATTCACGTCCGAGCCGCTGTCGCTCCATTTCCTCCACGGCTTTGCGAAGAAGCGCTTTGTCTGAATTCTGATTCGCCAAAAGCAGCTCCAAGTCCGAGAGAGTCAGCACCGCTTTGCAAGCGAGGCAACTGATCGTCTGAGCATCGTTTGCTTGCATGCAGAACGGGCATTCGTACGATTCGGCTTTTACTGTTAGCACCTCGGTCGGCTCGTCCGCAGGTTGCGAGTCGAAATCGTGATCCGACGGCATCGCTATTTCAGCGTCGTCGTACGGCTCATTGACTCCTTCGAAGTACGGCGTTTCGTCCGGCGACAGATGCGATGTTTCGTGCGATTCTTCAACGGTTTCGAAGTGTGCCGGTTCGTCCGCTGACGGATGCGATGTTTCGTACAAATCTTCTACGGCCGGTTCAAAACTGTAGTTGAAAGCGACGGTCTCGGCCTGTGGGTCGGCGTAGTGAGGTCCGGTTTCGTATTCCGGCTCGGCGGCGGCGAATGCGTCTCGGTCGTGATCGTTTACTGAATCGACGACAGCCGGCTGATCCTCAGCGACTGTTGCTTCATCAAGTTCCGGAGCTTCCTCCGCAAACGAAGCAAACGGCTCCGAGGGGCTTTCAAAGTGTTCATGGTAGGTATTTTCCTCGGGGTAATTATCTGTCTCGACTTGAGGAGTCGGCGAAACGAATTCGTAAGCGATCGCTTCGGACACTTCAAGATTCTGCATCGCGGGTTCGTCGATCGACGCTTCGTGGAGTTCGACGGTCTCGCCATCCACCAGTGCCGTGTCGACCATACTTTCAGAGCTTGCTGCTTCGGTGGAACCGAATATTGCGAGCAGGGAATCACGTCCGGCCTTCGCCGCGATGTTGTCAGGCTCGATCGCGAGAATGCTTTCGAAGCACCTGATCTTTTCGTCGAAGCTGTCCGACAGATGGGATTTCATGATCCACGCATCGATCGAATGCGGATTCACTTCAAGCAAAGCTTCGAGCAAATGGTTCGCCGCCGGATGATCTCCGGCGACGGCCGCGGCCTTCGCTTCGGCAAGACGTTGTTTCTGAATGCTCGCTCGCGCGGTCGCGAGCGCTTCGGTCGCCGACTCGTTCTCCGGATTGATCGCAATGGCGTTTTCGAGAAGCGAAACTTTTACGGTGTTCGAATCTGAGAGCGAAGCGAGCCATATCCACGCATCGGCGTTGCGCTCATCGTATTCGAGTGCTGTTTGAAAACACTCAGTCGCAAAATCTTTTTTGCTTTCCATCGACGCATCGATGCCACGCTGGACGAACGTCTTCGAGAGAAGACCATGGGTCGCAGCTTTCCATTCGAGGGCACGCTGATTTTCGGGATTGACGTCGAGTACGTGATTGAGGAAACCGAGAAGCTCTTCGGGATATTCGCTTATCGATGCGAGCCATAGCCACGCGCTCTCATTGTGCGGATCGAGCTCGGTTGCTCTCATGAGCGATGTCCGCGCCTGTGCTCGGTTACCGGCCTGTGCTGCTTTGATACCCTGGTTAAGAACGGACTTAACTTCCGCAGAATCGACGCCGCCCATGGCTTCAGTAACCTCGGTGATCGGAGGGGCAGAAATGGTCGTATCAATTTCTAATCTCATATTTGGTGAAGGAGTGATGGAGCTGTGAATCTCGTTTGGAGCCGGAGCACCGGCGCTCTGGACGAGGCTGGCGCAAGTGCGGCTGACCCGCATTTAGCAATACAGGTGCCACCCCGAGAAAACGGTCGGGATATGCTAGCGATCGGCCGCAGGCCCATAAAATCAGGCGTAGAAGACTAAATTGATCTTCGGAGAGGCTTCGAAAAAAGACGACGAATTGGGGATTTCTGACAAAAAACGGCACTCGACATTGACAAAAAATCGCAATAAAAACATCGTTCTAACAGAATATGGAAGTCCTAAACTCGACAGATGTGATCATCATTGGCGGCGGTCCGGCGGGCATGACGGCAGCTCTATGGTGTGAGGAACTTGGAATCAAGTCGGTCCTCATCGAGCAAACTGATCGGCTGGGCGGGCAGATGCATCGGATCTACAACCCGATCGAAAACTATCCCGGCGTGCGAGCGGAAAACGGGCTTGAGATGCTATCCAAGTTTTATCGATCGATCGAGTCCCGCAACTTTGTCACGCGTCTCGGGGCCAAGGCAAGCATGCTCGACACAACATCGATCACGGTTAGAGTTGATCAAGAGGTCTGGTCCGCAGTCGCGATAATTCTCGCGATGGGTGTCAGACGTCGTCGTCTCGGCGTGCCGGGCGAGACGGAGTTCGAGGGTCGCGGGATTCTTGAATCCGGAGTTCGCGACAAGGACGTCGTGAAAGGAAAGCGCGTCGTCATCGTCGGTGGCGGAGATGCTGCGTTCGAGAACGCGATCGCACTTTCAGATGTAGCCGCATCCGTGGCGGTCGCGTTTCGAAAAACTCTACCGTCGGCGCGGAAAGAATTTATAGACGAAGTAAGACGTCGAGAGAACATCGAACTGCTTCCCGAAACTGTCGTAACTGAGATCGCCGGTGATAGTTCAGTTCAAAGAATTGCAACGACTAATTCTGCCGGGGAGTCAAAGTTTGTTTTGGCGGATGCGGTTTTGATACGGATCGGCGTTGAGCCGAATTCTGAAATCGTGCGCGGTTTAGTGGATCTGGACGACACAGGTTATATCAAAGTCGATCACACGGGCCGAACCAGTGCGGAAAATGTTTACGCCGTCGGAGACATCGCGAACGGACATTCGCCGACGCTCATCACGGCCGCGGGAACGGCCGTGAGCGCAGTAAAAACGATTTCGAATTCGATAAGAAAGACTTAGTTGGTTCTAGGTGCCCGCTGCCTTTTTCCGGAATTCCTTGATCTTTTCTTTGATCGGCTCGGGATTTTTTAGGTCGACCGCGTTCTTGAGATACGTTTCCAACGCATCCGCCGCCTCTTTATATTTCTTCTGTTTTGAATAGATCGACGCGAGTGCGGCATACGGCTCGGCGGCTTGGATGGGTTCCAGCTTTATTGCCTTCTCATAGATGACGACCGCTTCATCGTACGAGCCTTCTTCTTTCGCGAGCTCGGCCCCGAGGCGGAGATATCCTTCGGCATAGTAAGGGTTGAGTTCGATCGCCTTTTTCAGCGGCGGAAGTGCGTCTTTACGCATGTTCAAAAGACTGTACGCGCTGCCCAGCCCGTAGAACGAATGCCAGCCTTTCGCGTTCGCCTCAACGGCCTGTTGGAAAATCGGTACGGCCACATTCGAATGACCCGCTCCGAGATATTCCGTGCCGAGCAAGTCAAGTGCGTCGTAGTAATCGGGAAAGATCTCGATCGAGTCGCGCAGCGCGGCCCAAGCCTCTTCTTTCTTATTCTTCTCTAAAAGCTTTTGAGCGTCTTTGTACTTTTGCCTCGCGGTCGGCGGTACATCCTGTACAAAGGCTAACGCCTCGGCCAGTTTTTTCGGCAGCGGCTTTTCGACCGGGCGAATCGGATGAAGCTGGAAGTCGAAGCGATAGATCTCGCTTGATCCACCGGCACGTCGGGAGAATGAAGCGAGGTCTACTCGAAGCGTTTTCCCTTCCAAGGCCGTTCCCAAAGGCAGGACTTCGATGTAATAAACACCGTCAGACAGATTCTGAAATCGGTAGTTACCCTGAGAATCGGTTATGTCCTGGCCCACGTCAGTGAGGTTTGTGTTTTTCAAGATCACGCGGACATCCAGAACGCCCTGGCCGTCCGGTCCGACGACGCGGCCCTCTATCGAGTTGCGTCCCTGTGCATCGGCGATCGCTGCGAACGAAAGCAGCAACGAAAGAAAGAATATGATCCGTTTCAAGCTGGTCATAGATTTGGTAAGAAAGTTCCTTTCTTGAGTTCATTGATTATACCGTGTGACGAAAATCTGCGAAACAAAAAAAGGGCCGTTCCCGAAGGAACGGCCCGAAGGCGTTTTCGCCAATTACTTTTTCCTTAGAACTGCATTCCGAAGGAAAGTCGGACGGAGCGCGGTCCCTGGAAGAGAACCGGCTTGTTATAGAAATCGTTCTTATCAGCTCCGTTGAGGATCGATGCGAACTCAGTTCTATAGTTTCCAATAGTCGACTTCATCAGGTTATAAGCCTGCGAAAGTGTCATAGTGGCCGAGCCGTACTTCAGCGTGTTTCTCGGAGCATTGTACTCGTTAGCGATCGTCGGAGTGGTCGCCGCGATCAGTGCAACACTGCGGTCGAGTTCATTGGCCTCGTTGAAGAGGTTGAACACGTTCGCCGAGAACAAGAAGGTAATGCGTTCATTCAGGAAGAACCTGTGGGTGAACGTCATATCCATCTGCGTATACATGTCAGTCCTGCCGAGATCGCCTCGACCATTGATCAACATGGAGACGCCGTGGCTGCAGCTTCCGCAGTTGTTACCCAACTCATCGTTACCAACGAGCTGGATCTGAACAGTACTCGAAAGGGGAGTTCCCTGATAGATGTACTGCGAGAAGCCGAAGCGTGAATCCATCTTCGCGCCGAAGAGGTTGTACTCGAACTCATAACCGCCGAACAGTTTGAATGTGTTCGGGCGATCCGTTGCCAAAACTCCGTTGTTGAGTTTGCCCAGCGACGTATCGTTGATCCACGGCACGTCGAAGAAGCGGTTCACGTTCGGATTACCGCGGCCCGATTCATCAGAGCTCGCGAGACCCGAGTAGTTACCGAACAGGCGGCTCCAGAGATAGCTGGCATTTACATACCAGTGATTCGAGAATCGCTTGTCAACGCTGAATTCCATTCCGGTGTATTCGCGAACCGCTTTCGGCGTCGGCGGATAACCGAAATCTGCAGTACCGAGCGAAGCTCCGAATCCGGGATTGCAGATGCAATAGTTTTCGAAGTTCTCGGTCGGAATTCCAACGTCGTCGATCGTGCGGTCGAGCACCTTTCGCGTAAAGCGTCCGGAGACGACCAGATCACGAGCAAACGCATAATCGGCACCCGCCGTCCATGCATGCTCCTTCGTCGGTTTCAGATCGGGATCGATACCCGGATACACTCTGGTGCCCAGGGTGTAAGGAGTCGTCGAAACTGTACGCTGATCTTCATGAGCAAACAGAGTACCCGGCTGATTCATTTGGTTGATCGAAAGCAGGTCGAACGTATCGAGAGCTCGATAGTCGACGATCTGCGTTTCGCCGCCGAATGAACCACGCGGCAGATCGTACTTCATCGTGTCGAAGAAGACGCTGTAGCTGCCGTAGACCTTCATCTTGCCGTTTCCGAAAACATCCCAAGCCACGCCAACACGCGGAGCGGTTTTGTCGCCCCAACCGAAGACGATAGCCGGCGGAAGTGCTCCAAAGCCGAAGCTCGGAACCGTTTCACGCTCGGTGCGAAGACCGATGTTCAACGTGACTCGTTTGTGTATCTGCCACGAATCCTGGATGAAGATCGCATCGTTCTGGCTGGAAGCCAATCCGATCTGACCCGTCTGGCTGATCGTGTAGTAACCGTAGAGTCCGGTCTGTCCGGTCTGCGGGTTATTTGAGTTGAAGAAGAAGTTG
Source organism: Acidobacteriota bacterium (assembly GCA_003223025.1). GTDB lineage: Bacteria > Acidobacteriota > Blastocatellia > Pyrinomonadales > Pyrinomonadaceae > OLB17. Next base: position 335,084 of record QHXR01000006.1, on the reverse strand, counting down.
ATGTTACCGCCGGATCCGGCAAAAACATCGTTCGAAACTGCGTTACGCTGCCAGCCACCCTTAATGGTGTGCTGCTGTTCGAACAAATTCTTCACCCATGTCGCATCAGCCGACATGGTATTACGGATCGTGACGTCACGAGTCGTTCCCGTGTTGCTTGCCGGACCGCCGATCTGACCCGCCTGTTGCGACTGCGGCGTGCAGGGATTCGGTGCGGAGCAGGGATTGGAGATCGTCCAAATCGGGCTGCTCAGGTTAACGTCATAGTTTCCGCCCTTATCGTTAAGATAGTTGCGGCCCATCTTGAACGTGATGGCGAGATTCGATGTCGGCGTGTAGGTCGCCTGACCCGATACCGAGTTAGCAGGAGTAAATCCGCCGCGGTATGCGAGACGATCATCGGTGTAAGCGACCGGCGGAACGCCAGCTGCCGAAGCCTGGAAATCATAGCTTCCACCCTGATTCAAGGTTCCCGCGGGGAATGCTCCGAGCGTCTTCGTCGGCGTGTTGAATGCACTAACGTAAACGGACAGTTTGCTCCACGGCGAAACGTCAACGCGGCCGAACATGTTGTCGTTCTTTGTTCGACTTCGGACAGTCTTCGAAGCGAGTACTGCCGGGTTGAAAGTGGTCGGGGTGATTCTCTCGATCACGCGAACCGTTCTGACGGTCGTCGCGAATTCAGGAGCATAACCTGCATAAAACCACGCGTGATTTTTCCAGATCGGACCGCCAAGAGTCGCACGCGGCGAGACCAGGCCGTAATCGTCCTTGCCGCGCGGGTTTTTGTAGTAGTCGTAGAATCGACGACCCGCTGCCAACTGCTGCAAATTCCAACGGCGTGCAATTCGATCAGAGCTGTTCCAGGCTGAATCTTCAAATTCAGCTCGGACTTCACCGTGATACTCATTACCGCCGCTTCGGCTGGCGACACCGATAACACCACCAAGGGCGCCACCGAACTCCGCTTCATAACCGGCAGTCTTTACCTGAACTTCTTTTACAAATTCGAGGGGAATGTTCTTCGTGCTGCCCAGCGATCCGCCGAACGTACGAGTAACTTCGAGTCCGTCGATAACCCAGACGTTCTCAGATCCGGTTGCACCGTCAATCTGGAAACCGTTGCTCTTCGGCTCGGCTCGCACACCGGGTGCGACTTCGATAACCGACGAGAAACGCAAGCCTTTCGGCAGAAGTTCCATTTTGGCCTGAGTGATGTTCGTCGCTGTCTGTGTTGAGGTGACATCGACGATAGGCTCGTCGGCTACCACTTCAACGACGGCGCCGACTGCACCGGCCTTCATGTCAAAGTTGATTTGAAGCGTACGTCCAAGTTCCACCGGAACCTTCTCTCTGCGAACCGATCCGAAACCGGCTGCAGTGACTTCTACGCTATAGATGCCCGGGGGCAGGCTTGTGAAGGTGTAATCACCTGCATCGTTTGTAACGCCATTGAACGTCCGCTGCGTGCCGACAACGGTGATATTGGCGTTGGGAATAACTGCTCCATTTTGGTCTTTTACCGTGCCCGAGATGCTTCCCGTCGTTTCCTGGCCGAAGGCACCAAGGCTCAGGGTAAGCATCAAGGCTAGTAAAACAAAAATAGAGTTAAGATCTCTTTTCATTTGATCCTCCTAAGAGCTTCTTTTGTGAAATATTTACTGAGTGCTGTGATCAGAACTACCGCAATTCCTTTAGCTAGGCAGATTGCTTCGATCGAGGAGACGAGTTATCTCACATCAAGGTGAGGCGTAGCAACTGCCATGCCTCCGTCCGGAGGAAAAAATGTGATTGAAACTAAAGGGTTTGTTCTCGCTCAGGCCACGAGAAATGGGGGCGATTTTCCAAATTTATGAATTTGCTTGGAAAAAGTGAATCGCTTCGTCACTGGGCCGCAAACGAGTCGTTTCCGGTAATGCTCGAGAGATGCCGGGTGTCGTTGAGGGCAAGGACACGAACATTGCTCCGGCCACGGATCTCAAAACGGTTGATCCCGCAGTTCGATGTGACGATCCACGGCGTCTGCTTCGTGTCGCGACGGATCGCGCCGAGCAGGTGGAGAGTCATGAAACAGATAGCTCCCGTGTGAGAAAAAATCGCTATGCGGCCGCCCATGTGATCACGAAGTATTTCCCAAAGCTGACTCGTGCTTCGGCGAAGAAGGTGTCGATAACTTTCGCCCTCAGTGATGACATGATGGACGTTTCGATTTACGAGCGCGTAGTAGTCTTTCGGAAAGGTCTGCTTTGACTCGTCGAATGTAAGTCCCTCGAGGACTCCGACATTCCTCTCGCGAAATGCCGAAGTCGGGATGATGGGAATTCCCGTGAGCTCTGATAAAGGTTCGGCAGTCTGTAATGCCCGGTGAAGGTCGCTGGAATATATTGCGTTGACGTTTTCTTTCTTGAGCAGCTTCGCCGTTGCATCGGCTTGTTTCAACCCTAACTCGGACAGCGGCGTCGGACCATGACCGCCGAAACGCCCTTCAGCGTTTCCGGCAGACTGACCGTGCCTTACCAGATAGAGTTTTGTTACCGCCATACAAAAAGTTTCTAGTTTCAAGTCCTAGTTTTTCGTCGCCACGGCTCGAGACGAAAAAATACGAACTCGAAACTAGAAACGTGGAACCAGAAACTTACACCCCGACAGCTTCCGCTTTCAGCTTTTCCGTCTGAAAGTGTGTCCGCAGAGCGTCAATGAACTCGTCGAGCTGACCTTCCATCACCAGGTCGAGTTGATGTACCGTCATCCCGATCCGGTGATCAGTGACGCGGTTTTCTTTGAAATTGTAGGTTCGGATCTTCTCCGATCTGTCTCCGCTTCCGACCATCGACTTACGCTCGCTTGCTTGAGCGTCGTGCTGTTTCTGCTCTTCGAGCTCCTGCAATCGAGCTCGCAAAACCCGCATCGCTTTTTCGCGATTCTTGATCTGCGATTTCTCGTCCTGCATCGAAACTACGACGCCGGAGGGAAGATGTGTAATTCGAACAGCGGAGTAAGTCGTATTCACCGACTGCCCGCCCGGGCCCGATGAGCAGAATGTGTCGATGCGAAGATCGTTCTGGTTGATCTGGACGTCGACTTCTTCCGCTTCCGGCAGCACGGCAACGGTGATCGCAGACGTATGAATTCGACCCGCCGTTTCGGTTTGGGGAACGCGCTGCACGCGATGCACTCCCGACTCGTAACGCATCTTCGAAAAGACGCGATCACCTTCGATCATCGCGAAGGCCTCTTTTATTCCGCCGACGCCGGTGTCGGCTACGTCCAGGATCTCCATCTTCCAGCCCTGACGTTCCGCGTAGCGTGCGTACATTCGCAGCATCTCGGCCGCGAACAGCGTCGCTTCATCGCCACCCGTTCCGGCGCGAATTTCGAGGATTACGTTTTTCTCGTCGTTCGGATCGCGGGGAAGCAGAAGGACTTTCAGATCCTCTTCTGCGGCGGGAAGCTTTGCTTCAAGCTCGGATGCTTCGGCAAGTGCCATCTCGCGCATCTCTTCATCGTCCGCCGCATCGGCCATCTCTTTTGCGCCGGCAAGCTCTTCCTGCATCCTGCGCACTTCGCGGTATTTTTCAACGACCTCGCCAAGCGAGCGATGCTGTTTCATGAGCTTCGCGTACACCGACATATCGGACATGAACTCGGGTTGCGAGATCTGTTCGGTCAGCTCTTCGTAGCTTTTTTCTATCTGTGCAAGTTTCTCAAACATATCAGTTGTCAGTAGTCAGTGGTCAGTGGTCAGTGAGAGTGATTTACTCAGTGCGCGCGTTCGGCACCGCTAGCTGGCAACCGGCAACTGATGACCGACTACTTCCAGCGGTTCCAACTTCAAAGACTCATCCAACGCTCTGATCGCGACTTCCAACTGCTCGCCGTCAGGTTCCTGTGTCGTGATGTTCTGCAGCCAAAGCCCCGGTAGCGTCATCATCTTAAAGATCGCGCTCGACTCTTTTTTCGCCGCATAGCGGATCACTTCGTACGACAGTCCCGCAACCAGCGGCATGAGAGCGATCCTAACCAGAAGGTTTAGCCACGTCGCATCGAATTTGATCACCGAGAACAGAACGATCGCGACGAGCATCACGACCATCAGGAACGAAGTTCCGCAGCGCGGATGCTGACGTCTCTGTCCGGTCGCGTTGGCGACGTTCAGATCCAGTCCTTTTTCCCACGTGAATACCGTCTTGTGTTCCGCACCGTGGTATTCAAAGACCCGGCGAATGTCTTTTAGATAAGACATCGTGAAGATCATCACGACAAAGAAGAACATCCTTACGAGACCGTCGATCAGGTTGAACGCGATCCAAGAGTGCGGCTTGATCTCCCAAACGTACGCTTTGATCGACTGGAGCCAACTCGCATCGGCGATAAGGGTCGGGCCGTCAGCCCAACCTAATGAAATGAATGCGAGATTCGTCAGCAGCAGCGGTGCGACGATGAATAAGAGGACGTTGAATCCGAGGGCGAAGATTATCGATCCAACCGCGCTCAGCGACTGTCCTGCCTTTTTCTTCGCCTCCGGTTTTTCCGGCATGATGACCTTGACCGGAGCCTTTGTGAAGTTCTCATCCGTGGTGCCTTCGACCAGAGCCGGCTCCAACTCGAGGGCTTTTTCCTTTACCAATTCTTCTTTGGCTTTTAGATCTTCTTCGTAGACCTGAGCCGAGAAGTTCAAAGCCTTAATGCCCAACGCCATCGATTGAATCAGCGTCGCTCCGCCGCGGAGAACCGGCCAGGCAAGCCATTTGTAAGTATCGCTCCATTTCGGAAGCGACTCAGCCGTGGTGACGATCGAGCCGTCCGACTTGCGACACGCGATCGCGTAGGCCGACGGAGTTCTCATCATTACGCCTTCCATCACCGCCTGACCGCCGACGATAAGATCGCGCTCCACCGCGAAGACAGTGTGAATGAACTTAAGTTTTTGAGCTTTATTGATTTTCATGCCGACCTATTGACGTTTTTTAACGGGGATGTCGTTGCCATCCGGTTTCTTCGTCCGCGAAAATTCAGTTATCACGCTGAAATGTCCGTTACTTTCGAGATAACACTTCTTGACCTGTTCGATTCCGCCGATCCCTTGCTCCCTTAACTGGGCGAGAAGATCTTCTTCCTTTATAAACTCCTGATCAAGGTTTTTCTTAATCACCTTTCCGTCGTGGATCATCAGGAGAGGCTGCGGCTGTAGGATGCGTTCAAAAAAAGCCGAACGAAACCCGAGCCAATCGAAGAACCAGTCCCAAAGGACGATAGTCGTGATAAGGATCAACGCTTCCGTGATCGACTTCGAATCGCCGGCCATCCCATTCTGGGCAGCATCGGCGATAACGACGATCACCAAAAGATCCGCGATCCCGACTGAGCCCGACTGTCGCCGGAAAACGCGAAGCAGGACATACATCCCGAGATACATGATCGTACCTCGAATGATGATCTCGCCGACAGATTCCTTGGGCCAGAACATCTCCACCCACGAAATATTGATAAGCCAGTCCCAGTTCACTTATTCCTCAAAGAACTAACGCCGACTCTTTTTCACCTTTCGCGGGCGTATCTGGTACACCTCCATCGAACGGCGCTAAAAGCGTCGGCGTCAAATTTTTCTAAGCTAATGTCTGTAAGAAATGGCCACTATTTCGCAGCCGGTGCTGCGCCACGTGCATAACGCTTGTTGAAGCGATCAACGCGTCCCGCAGTATCGACCAGCTTTTGCTTGCCGGTAAAGAACGGGTGGCACTCGGAACAGATTTCTATATGAAGTTCCTCGCCCATCGTCGAGCGAGTCTTGAACGAATGCCCGCAAGCACACGTGACGTTGATTTCGTTATAGTTCGGATGAATTTCCTGTTTCATAGCTCTACACTTCCAATTTCGCCTATAAAGACAAACCAAAATAATAAGCCCCACTTGGATGATTGGTCAAGCAAGAAGGTTTTCCAGTCGTTGCCGGCCGATTCCATACATGTCCTTTATTGCGTCTATCCGGGCCTGAAAATCGTTCTCGAGACCCGCATCCGGCTTTCGAATCGCTACGATCATGTTGTTTTTCGGAGTGTGTTCGGTCGCGACAAATTCAAAGATCTTCGTCGAATAGCCGCTTCGCTCGAGGAGCATTGATCGGAGCCCGTCCGTGATCGTCTCGGCCTCGCGTTCGAGCATCGAGCCATGTTTGAGGATGTCTTTCAGGACTTCGGGCGGTTTTATCTGCTGTCGGATCTCCTTATGACAGCACGGAGCGGCGACGATTATCGAGGCGTTTGAGGAGATTCCCTTAAATAACGCATCGTCTGTAGCGGTGTCGCACGCGTGAAGTGCGATGAGGATGTCGACATCACCGACTTCATGATCGGCGATAGTATTTTTGACAAACCGCAATCCATCGAAGCCGCACGAAGCAGCGATCTGATTGCACAGATCGACAAGCTCTTGCCGCATCTCGACGCCGGTCATCTCAACCGTAAGCTTTCGATCGTTGGCGAAATAGTCGTAAGCAGCAAATGTCAGATAACCCTTGCCGGACCCCATGTCGACGATCTTTAGCTCCGATTTGCCTTTTACAGATGAATTCTCGTACAAGTCGCGAAGTATCTCGACGTACCTGTTTATCTGCCGCCATTTGTCGCGCTGGGTTTGCTTGATCTCTCCGCTATCGTTCGCGATCCCGAGTGCTTTCAAGTATGCAGCGCTGGGCGAGACGATCGAGTTTTTCTCACGATCATGCGCAGCCGACGGCTTCTCTGCAAATGTCGGCTTGACCGAGATCATTCGCGAATTCTTTTTGCCGATCGTCAATTGGAAATCGTTCGCCGTCGTAAACAGATGGGCGTTGCGAAACCCAGAGCCAAGCAGTTTGCCAGCCGCAGGAATTGCGTCCTGCAAGTTGTAATTCTTCACGATCTGTCGGGTCTCGTAATGCAGCTGGAAGGCGACACGGGATCCGCGTTTGGTCTCGATCATCCTGGCCGCGACTTTTTGCAGATGCTGTTCCGCACCCTTATAATTGCTAAGCGTAAGCTTTACAAAGGTATTGGACGAGAGGCTCTTGCCCAGCTCGTCAAGGAAGTTTCCGATGGCATCCGACACAACATCTAAAGTAGCACACGACAAAGGGGCGATCTCAAATCAGCAGTTCACGGCATCGATCGCATATCTTCTTCGAGAGACTTTCGAAGGATCACCCGAAGGCCAGCCGAGCGCATATCTCGATCGTGGTATCGGGATTTTCAATACGCTCGACGGCCTGAGCGCCGATAACGCGTCGCGCGAGTTCACCGGAACGACGATCGCCGCCCAGACCGAGCATGCGAAGTTCTATCTCGACCGGCTTTGCGAATTCATAAACGGCCGGACCGAACGCGTTAACTGGGAAGACAGTTGGCTGATCGAAACCGTCAATGACGCGGAGTGGGACGCATTGCGTCAGACGGTCCGGAAGTCGTACGAGAATTTATTGCGATGTCTTGCGTCGGTCGACGAGTGGACGGAGGATCGAACCGGTATGGCGATTGGAATGGTCGCCCATACCGCATATCATCTCGGCGCAATTAGACAGATCGCAAAGTCAGTTTAGAGTTCAGAGTGCGCGATTCATCGCGTAGTTCACCTCGCGATTTATCGCGGTGTCTCGAATAGCCTCTATGCAAAATCTTTTCCATCTCGCTTTTCCCGTTCACGACCTCGACGCCGCACGCGAATTCTACGGCGGCGTCCTCGAATGCGAAGAGGGACGCAGTTCGGATGAGTGGATCGACTTCAATTTGTACGGTCATCAGATCGTGACGCATCTTGCACCGAATATCGCCGGCGCAAAATCGACGAATCACGTCGACAAAGACAATGTTCCCGTTCCGCATTTCGGGATCGTGCTTCCGATGAACGAATGGAAAGAACTGTCCGAAAAACTGACGACCAAAGGCGTCGAGTTCGTCATCGAGCCAAAGATCCGTTTCGAAGGCGAGGTGGGCGAACAGGCGACGATGTTCTTCCTCGACCCGAGCGGCAACGCTCTCGAGTTCAAAGGCTTCAACGATTTCTCGCAGGTTTTCGCGAAATAATCGCGTCGACGAGCAATCGTCGTGAGTCGCCAAAGGCGACCAACATTAAAGTCTGGGCCTCAAGTGCCATGACATCGTTTACAGCTATCCGAGCACCGAAGGTGCGACAGCAATTTAGCCAGGGGCGAAGGCTTTGCGAAGCCCCTGGAACACAGCCGGACAAGAGCGCGAGCCGCAACGCGGCGTAGTAATACTCGTTGTACCTCGCCGCATTGCGGCTAGTCGAATCTCGACGCTTGATACCAGGGGCTCCGCCAAGCCTTCGCCCCTGGCTAAATTGCGACGCACCTTCGGTGCTCCAGAATCCCTAGGCTTAATGTTGGTCGCCCTCGGCGACGAAGACAATCTACCGAAATGTCCACGAGATATGCTCTGATCGTTTTATTTTTCGCGGCCTGCGTTTCGGCCCAGACACCGTCACGATCTGTCGCCGTCACGATCGACGATCTGCCCGTCGTTTCCACCCGACGCAATATCGCGAACCGTCGAAAGATCACAAAGAACCTGCTCGCTCACATCAGGAAAGCAAAGATTCCCGTCATCGGATTCGTGAATGAGAACAAACTCTACGACGGCGACAAGCGCGATCAGAATCAGATCGACCTTCTAAAGATGTGGTTGAATGCGGGACTCGAGCTCGGCAATCACACTTACTCGCATCGAAGCTTGAATACGATTCCGATCGGCGAATATCAGTCCGATGTTTTGAAGGGCGAGTCGATAACACGCGAGCTGCTCGGCAAACGCGAGATGAAGATCAGATACTTCCGCCATCCGTTTCTGCAAACCGGACGAAGTCTCGAAATCAAAGCGCAATTCGCGCAGTTTCTGGCTGATCACGGCTACACGATCGCTCCGATAACATTCGATAACGCGGACTACATTTTCTCCCGAGCCTATGACAACGCGTTCGATAAAAAAGACAAAGCTCTGATGAAGAAGATCGGGGATGCGTACATTCCGTACATGGAGTCGAAGCTCGATTACTGGGAACGGCAATCGATGAAACTGTTCGGCCGCGAGATGTCGCAGACGCTGCTGATCCACGCGAACTTTATCAACTCGGATTATCTCGATGATCTGATCGCGATGTTCAAACGACGCGGATACAGATTCGTCACACTCGACGAAGCCTTGAAGGACGATGCGTATCGCTTGCCCGACACATACATCGGCCCGGCCGGCATCTCATGGCTTCATCGATGGGCACGGGAGAAAGGACGGGAGTTTATCTTGCCAGACGAGCCGAAAGTTCCGGAGTTTGTTTTGAAGGTATCGGGGTTTGAGTCGGAGTAAATGTCGCCAACGGACTGGAGCGCAGGCGTCCCCGCCTGCATGAGTGCGAAGCACGAAAAAGCGATTGTGATTCGACAACCGAAGCTCTGACGCCGCGGAAGCCACGGCGTTGCAGGCGGGGACGCCTGCGTTCCAGTCCGTTGAGCAGCGTGCGAATCGACTTTGTTTCCTCAGTTATCGAGGCTTAACCCTTCTTGAATTCACCATCAACGACACGCCATACATTGAGCGGATTGCTCTCCTTTAATTCATCAGGCAGCGCTGAGTCCGGAAAATTCTGAAAACAAACCAACCGCGCGAAGCGTGTGATCGCACGCGACCCGACGGCGGTCGAGCGCGAATCCGAAGTCGCTGGATAAGGACCGCCGTGGACCATCGACGGGCAGACTTCGACGCCGGTCGAGAAGCCGTTGAAGATAAGTCGCCCAACTTTCGTTTCCAGGATTGCAATCAAATCCGCATATTCGCGCAGATCTGCTTCAGTCCCGTGCACCGAAGCCGTGAGTTGTCCTTCGAGCGATCGCGCGATCTCGATCAAGTCTTCCTTCGACTGCGATTTGATCAGCAGCGTCGTCGGTCCGAATATCTCTTCGTTGAGATCCGGCATATTCAGAAAGTCGATGGTCGTTGTTTCGAAAACCGATGGATTGACCGAGAACCCGGGAAGATCAGAATTTTCTTTTTCAAAATGATCCGTGACTTCGGTCGCACGTTTTCCACTCGCATCGTCATAGCTCTTCCGAATACCATCGGTAAGAAGCGGCGACGTCGGCGAATTTGAAATTTCAGATTTGAAATTTGAAATGAATGCGAGCGAAGCTTCCGATTCCGGCAAGAAGACTAAGCCGGGTTTTGTGCAGAACTGTCCGGCTCCGCCCGTGACCGACGCGTGCAGGCCGGTCACTAAACTTTCGCCGCGCTGCTCGATCGCTCCCGGGAGAAAGAATGTCGGATTCACTGAGCTCATCTCCGTGTAGACCGGGATCGGTTCGGGCCGAGCTGCCGCGATGTCCATCAGCGCACGACCGCCACGGCGGGATCCCGTGAATCCAACCGCCTTGATCGACGTGTGTTTCACCAACGCTTGTCCGATCTCGTATCCGCTAGAGAAGAGTAAACTGAAAACACCTTCGGGCATGCCCGTAGATTTTGCTGCGTCCATCAAAGCCGAACCGACAAGCTCCGCCGTTCCTGGATGCGCCGTGTGTGCGATTACGATCACTGGACAACCCGCTGCAAGCGCGGATGCAGTGTCGCCGCCGGCGACCGAATATGCGAGCGGGAAATTGCTCGCACAAAAAACCGCGACCGGGCCGAGCGGTCTCAGCATCGACCGGACATCGGGTTTAGGGATCGGCTGCCGATCCGGAATCGCATGATCGACGCGTGCGTCGACCCACGATCCTTCATCGAGAAGATCCGCAAACATCCTGAGCTGGCCGCACGTCCGAGCTCGTTCGCCGATAAATCTTTTATCGGGTAATGCCGTTTCGAGCGAGGCTCGTTGGATCAGAGTGTCACCGAGCGCTTCGATGTTATCCGCGATCGTCCGCAGAAACGTCGCTCGCGTTTTCCCCGGGAGCTTGCCGTAAGAAATTCTCGCCGAGTCTGCCAACGACGCAGCGCGATTAAGTTCGTCATCAGTCGCTGAATGAAAGTCCGGCTCGACTGCTTCGCCCGTAGTTGGGTTGAAGGCCCGGAATGTCTCATCGGTTCTTGCTCCGCGGCTGAACCCAACTATCGATTTACCTGTGATCTCCATAATTCATCAACTCATTGCCTCTTGGTGTCTTTAAGTGAAAATCAGATGTTCACCCAAAGACGCCAAGACGCTAAGAAATCATTCAACTTGCGGGCACTGTCATCGACGCGTCGGGCCGATTAGCGATCGCGGTGTCGATTATCTTCAAAGTCTCCGCGAGCTCTTCACCGACAAGCTCGAGGCGCGGGGGACGCACTCGCGTCGAGCCCCAGCCGACTTTTTCCTGAACCAGCTTTATCAACTGCACAAATTTCGGAACCGTGTCGAGTCGTAGCAGTGGCAGGAACCATTCGTAAATTTCACGAGCCCGCTGATCGTCGCCCTTCATCGCGTAGTTGAACAGATCGACCGACTCTTTCGGAAACGCACTCACAAGTCCGGCGATCCATCCGACGGCGCCTGCGGCGATTCCTTCGACGATCACGTCATCTACTCCGACGAAGATCCGCAGCCGATCGCCCGCCAGAGCCCGGATCGCAGTGATGCGGCGAACATCCGTGCTCGATTCTTTTACGGCGTGAAGATTCGGAATCTCATGCGCCATCTCAGCGACCTGTTCCGGCAAGAAATCGGTGCCGTACGCAACGGGATTGTTGTAGAGCATGCACGAGAGTTCCGTGGCTGCACACACAGTCGCGATATGCTGCTTCATCTCGCGTGCGTCGCCGCGATAGATGTATGGCGGTAACACCATCAAACCGGTGCAGCCGGCATCGCGTGCCGCTTGAGCTTGACGGACAGCATCTTCGGTCGTCATCGACGCGATCGCCGCGACGATCGGGACTTCAACTGCCGAGACGCACGTCTTCCACAATGCGATCTTCTCATCGAGCGAGAGCGCACCGCCTTCACCGAGACTGCCGTTCGTCACGATACCCGTGCATCCGTTTTCCACGAGCCACTTCACGTGTTTCGTGGTGAACTCGTGATCGATCTCTAGATTCTCATCGAAGCAAGTTGTGATCGCAGGCATGACGCCCGCCCAATTCATCGTCATAGGTTCTCCATCTTTACCGGAAATATCGGCGGTCTGACTGAGCGGTCTTTCCAACCAAAAAGAAATTCAACTGCTGCGCCGCAGATGCGTCCCTGGCATGCTCCCATCCCGCATCGCGTTTGCAGTTTCGCCATTCGAAAATCGTCGTGGTCAGTCAGTTTTCCATATTGTACATCTTCGCAGCGACAGACGATCGTCGAGCTCGCCGCGAGTGTCTTCAACTCATCGCGAAGCTCAAACGCTTGATCCAATGCTTTCGCGAATGCCGTTGTTTTTTTTCGAGCTCGAAACAGCGAATTGGCTTCTATGATTTGCCCGGTCGCAGCGAAACCCGCGATCTTTCCTTCGACCACCGCGGCTTCAACCCCGCCGATGCTCGTCGGCTCGCCGGCACAATACACGTCCGATATTGAAGTCTGCTGATAATCATCGACCGATACAAAACCATCAGCGACTTCGCACCCGAGAAGTTGGGCGAGCTCGATGTTCGGAACAAGATGAAATCCGCACGCGAACATGTCGCACTCGATGTCCGTGGTCTGTCCGAAATGCTGGATCGTCACACTTTGCAAATCAGCCTTAGTGACCCACGCGTTTCGATAGTAAGGAATCCCCCGAAGCTTGCTGCGTAACGAAATTCCCTGAACTATTTTTGATGGTGATCTCCATAATCCGAGAGCAAACCGATCGAGTTTTTTATTCGTTGTCTGTTCGCAGATCGCGACAATTCGAGCGCCTTTGGATGTGAGATATTCTGCAGCGACAAGGAGGAGCGGTCCGGTTCCCGCGACGACGATTCGCTTATCCTGAACATCTAATCCGCCCTTTACCAACGCCTGTAGCCCGGCGGCACCCAAAACGTTTGGAAGCGTCCATCCGGGGAAAGGAAGAAGACGCTCGCGAGCACCGGTCGCAAGAATGAGGCTTTTGTATTCGATCTGAATCCTTCCGGAAGGAGTTTCAGCGAGCACGGAACTGCCATCGTTCGAAAAAACTGAAGCGTTGTTCACGAGCGTGATCCATTGTTGATCGAGTAGGGCGAGAAGCTCGAGAGCTTCGACTGATTTAAGTTTTCCAAGCTCTGCCCGCCAGATCTGTCCGCCAATCCGAGGGTTGTCATCGACAACCGTGATCCTGACGTCGTCATTTCCCGACGCCGCGACGGCGGCAGACATCCCGGCCGGGCCGCCGCCGACGATGAGAACATCGGTCGTTACTTTATTCATCCGTCACGACCTCCATTCCGTCAGCCGCGATGACGTTGCAACTGCGCTGATGTGCAATGCCGTCGATCGTCACGCGACATTCGAAACAAATTCCCATTCCGCACACAGCTCCGCGCGGTTCGCCGGTCACCGACTTTCGAAATGCCGTCACGCCCGCATTCAAAATAGCCGCGGCGATGGTAGTGCCTTCGTCGACCGTGATCGATATCTTGTTGATGGTGAGTGTGATCAATGCTCGGTTATTGTTCGTGACGGGAGATAAGGTTCGATAGGGATCGCCGGTTTCTTTCCGAGGATCGCAGATGTCAGCAGCTCGGCGGTTCCGAGCGACGTCGTTATGCCGAGCCCTTCGTGACCGGCCGCGGCGTAGACGTTTTCATGTCCGGGAATCTTTCCGATGTACGGAAGATTGTCGGATGTCGCCGGACGGAATCCAGTCCATACGCGGACGGTCGAAAGCGTTTTCAGATCCGGCATGTATTCGAAAGCTCGGTTCGTCATCCGCTTCAAGATTTCGAAGTCGATCTGATTGCTCTCGACGCCGAACTGTCGCGACGAGCCAAGTAGGATTTGTCCGGTGATTCGCGGCTGAACATTAAAAGCGACCGAATCCCCGTCGCTGCCGTGCGCCGATTTCAGATAGCCGAGCTCGATAAGTTGATGACGTACAAAATTCGGATAACGCTCGGTTATCGCGAGATGGCCCTTTCGTTTGACGATCTTCAATTCCGGACTGAGTTCGGACGCAAAAACTCCTGCAGCATTTATGATAACGCCGGCCGCGATCACTTCACCGTTCTCAAGTCTGACGCCATCGTCGGATATCTCAATGACGTTCGTTCCGGTCCGGATCGTGGTTCCGTATCGCGCTGCCCGCTCGATGAGAAACTTTGTCGCACAGAGTTGATAGACGACGCTGTCGTCCTGAACGAGAAGACCGCCGGCGAGACCGCCGCGGAGGTTTGGCTCGAGCTCTCGCAACGCTCGTCCGTCGAGTATCTCGGCGTCAGATCCATGACTCGCGTATACGATCTGCTTCCGCCGGACCTCGTTCATCTCATCCTCGTCAGCCGCGACCCAGATCGTTCCGCAGTGTTCGTACTCGGCGTCGGCCGGAAGCTCCTGGGCAAGCGTATTCCACAATTTCCGCGAGTAACCGGTTAATGCCAACTGCGCTTCGCTGTCATCCATGAGAACGATATGTCCCATGCCGGCCGCGGTTGTGCCGGTGGCGATGCCGCTTGAATCGAGCACGAGAACGCGAAGTCGTGAAGCGGACAAACTCGCCGCGCACGCTGCGCCGACGATTCCTGAACCGACGATCACGACGTCGTAACTCATTTGTCGATTCCGAAACGTAGCGGATCGTCCGCGTCCAGAATGAGCTCGGTCTCCGCCGTGACGTACGCTGGACCGCGGATGACCGGGATTAGTTTTTCCCCGTCAAGGCTGACCCGTCCTTCAAAGATCGTCCCTGTGATACTTTCCTGACGCCATACATCTCCTTCCTTAATTTTCCCGTCGGCGTACAGACACGCGAGCTTTGCGCTAGTGCCAGTTCCGCACGGCGAGCGGTCGTACTCGATGCCGGGACACAGAACGAAATTTCGGCTGTCGGCATTTGGCGTCGATGAGAACACTTCGATGTGATCGATCTCCGCACCGTCTTTGCCGGTGATATTCTTCGCCGTCAGTGCCGCTCGAACGCGTGTGGAGAAATCGGTTAGTTGAGCAAGATTCTGCATGCTCACATCTATCGAATGTTCACCGATCAAAAAGAACCAGTTTCCGCCCCACGCGATATCGCCCTTCACGGTTCCGACTCCTTCGACATCGACAGCAACATCTTTCGCCAATCTATAGCTCGGCACGTTTGTGATCGAGACAAATCCGTCGGATTCCAGCTCGGCTTCGACCGTACCAACCGGCGTCTCGATCACGTGTTTGCCCGGTCCGATCCTGCCCATGTGCTCCAACGTTCGAACCAATCCGATCGTGCCGTGGCCGCACATGCCGAGATAGCCGACGTTGTTGAAGAAGATCACGCCTGCCGCGTTCGCGGCGTCGACAGGCTCGCACAAAAGTGCGCCGACCATCGCGTCATGTCCGCGCGGTTCGCGAACGATCGCAGCGCGAAGGTCGTCATGATCGCGACGGAATCGACCGAGACGTTCGTCGATCGGACCGCTGCCGAGATCCGGAAAACCTGCGATAACGACCCGAGTAGGTTCGCCGCCCGTGTGAGAGTCGATCGCCTTGATCCGCTGTTGAGTGGACATAGAGATGAATGACAGAAACGAAAGTATAACCCTAACCGGGCAGACCTCGAAATTCCACCGCTTTGTGATAGCCTCAGGCTATGACGACAGCGCTGATTCATCACCCAATTTACGAAAAGCACGACACGGGTTTCGGACATCCCGAGACTCCCGCGCGGTATCGTGTCGTCATCGATGCGATCAAGGGCGATGAGGAGCTTGGGACGAGCTTGATCGAGATCACGCCCGAGAAAGCGCAGCAGGGAATCGTTCAGGCGGCGCACACGAAAGAACATTTCAAGCGAGTCGAGAATGCATTTGCGGAGGGTGTTCATCGTCTCGACGCGGACACAGTGATCTCGATGAAATCATTCGACGCCGCGATGTTCGCCGCCGGAGGTGCAGTCACCGCTGTCGATGCCGTCATGCAAGGCGAAGCGCGAAATGCTTTTGTCGCAGTCCGACCTCCGGGACATCACGCGACTGCCGAACATGCGATGGGATTTTGTATCTTCAACAACGTCGCAGTTGCGGCCCGTTACGCGCAGAACAAGTACAAAGAGATCGAGCGCGTCGCGATCATCGACTGGGACGTGCATCACGGAAACGGCACGCAGGGAATTTTCTATTCCGACTCATCTGTTTTCTTTTTTTCCATGCATCAATATCCGTGGTACCCCGGAACCGGATCGCGGGGCGAAACCGGACAGGGAAAAGGACTTGGTGCGACTCTCAATACTCCGTTGAAAGCGCTTACGTCAGCCGATGAACAAAAGAGAGTTTTCGAATCGGCGATCGAGGAAATCGCATCCAAGATCAAGCCTGACCTGATCTTCATTTCGGCGGGGTTCGATGCTCATCTGACCGATCCGCTCGGCCAGTTGAAATTGGAAGACCCTGATTTTGGATCGATGACAAAGACCGTGATGCAGTGGGCCGACGACGCATGCGACGGTCGCGTAGTTTCCTGTCTCGAGGGCGGTTACAACCTCGATACATTAGGCGAAACTGTACGTCTGCACGTGCAGGCGTTAACAGGCGTTTAAGTTTGCAATATTTTCCAACGCTTTGTGTTAGAATTTCCGCGTCACCCTTTAGTAACGGATAATTTAGGAGAGAAGACTATGCCGGACGTCGAGACTACGTGCGTTCAGTGTAAAGAGACCTTCCTTTTCACCGAAAAGGAGCAGGAGATCTTTTACCAGCGGAACATGATGTCGCCCCAACGGTGTGCGAAGTGTCGTTCGAAAAAATCTGCTGACGGAGACGATTCTCGAAAACGATATGAGATCGTTTGCGATAACTGCGGAAAGCACGATCAAGTTCCGTTTCAGCCAAAGGTTGGTCGAACTGTGCTCTGTCGCGAGTGCCACGAGGCAAGCCGCTCGCGAGCCCGATTTGCCTGACTTGTCGATCAAACTTTTCGCCCGCGGTTTCCATTCACATTCCAAAAATCTATGAACTTCGAGACCGTTCTTTACAGCCTCGACAACGGAGTCGCGACGATTCAGATGAATCGCCCCGACGCGTTGAATGCGCTTTCGCTCCAGCTTGGCAAAGATCTCGCGGCCGCAGTTCGGCAGGCGATCGCGGACGATGCTCGCGCGGTGATCCTTACCGGCTCAGGCAGGGCGTTCTGTTCGGGCGGAGATCTCCGAGAGATGAAGGCGATGGACGAAGCGGAAGGGAACATCGAAGCTTTTCTCGACGCTCCGCTAAAGGCTCTGCATGAAGTTATTAGATTGATCCGGGAAACACCAATTCCGTTTATCGCAGCGGTTAACGGAGTATGCGCCGGAGCCGGAACGAACTTCGCTCTTGCATGCGATCTTGTTCTCGCTACGGATGACGCAAGCTTCAACGAAGCATTCGTGCGGATCGGATTATCGCCCGATTGCGGTGGTACATTTTTTCTCCCGCGTGCGATCGGCGAGAAACTTGCCGCCGAAATGTTGATGACTGGAGTGACTGTATCTGCGCAGAGAGCCGTCGAGATCGGAATGATCAATCGGGTCGTCCCGGCGACCGACCTCATCAACAAAGCTCAGAAACTCGCAGCGTCGCTCGCGGCCGGTCCGACCGGATCGATAGGACGAATCAAACGAATGCTGAACGCGACATTCTCGAACGACCTTACTTCCCAACTCGGACTCGAAGCCGATTGCCAGATCGAATCCGGACGGTCGGCGGACTTTCAGGAAGGCGTCTCAGCGTTCTTCGAAAAACGATCGCCTCGCTTTACCGGCGAATAGCTCTCCCATTTCCACTAAAAATTAATATTTCCTGTTGACACAAAATCGGAAATCCGTTTGAATGTAGAAGAACTGAAATTGAAAGTCGTTTTCAATAGCGGACATCGGAGGCACTTGGTCACGCTTTCAGTTCTTATTGATCAACAATGGAAATCAGGCGGGGAAAAGGAAAACAGAGATCGGGATCGAAGGTGCGAGGACCGAGATATTGGGTCGTTGCCGCCGGTGCGGCGGGTGCAATTGTCGCATTCACGATCGGAAACAGTCACCGGATGATGACGGCGTATGCTCATGAAAAGAACGGAGCGTTAGAAGTTACTGCCAATATCGACGGAGCATTCGCACCGGTCGATTTCAACATTCAACCTTCAAGTCTGCGAGATGTGATCGAGGCGTTTCAGAAGAAGACTGGTATCGAGATAAAGATCGGCAATGATCTGATATTCGACATTCCTTCCCCCGGCGTTATCGGCAGTTTTACACCCGAGCAAGCCTTGCGTCGAATGCTGAACGGTACCGGCGTGAGTTTTGTTTTCACCGGCCCGCGTGCGGCGATGTTGATACTGGAGGCAGAGTCGGCGACGGTCACGATCGAGAGTCCGAACACCGCGGTTGTCGCGTCTCCAAAATTTACAGAATCTCTCCGCGACACTCCGCAGACGATAAGCGTCATTTCAGCAGATGTGATCAAGCAGCAGGGAGCGACGACGCTCCGCGAGGTCCTGACGAACGTGCCGGGTATCACTCTGACGGCGGGCGAAGGCGGCGCTCCTGCGGGTGACAATCTGACGATCCGCGGATTCAGCGCTCGAAACGATATTTACATCGACGGCGTTCGAGATCTCGGAGCGCAGTCGCGCGATCCGTTCAACCTCGATCAGGTCGAAGTAGTAAAAGGGCCGAGTTCGACATTCACCGGACGCGGCTCGACAGGCGGGACGATAAATCTCGTTAGCAAGCTTCCGAATCTGAGACGTTCGGTCGCCGGTTCGTTTTCAGGCGGAACTGCAAACACGAAGCGTGGCACGCTGGATTTGAATTTGCCAATCACCGATACGATCGGATTTCGGCTCAACGCGATGGCTCACGACTCCGATGTTCCCGGACGCGAAGTCGTGCAAAACCGCAGATGGGGATTCGCTCCGTCCGTGATGGTCGGAATGGGAACTCCGACGCGGCTCTCGCTCAGTTACTTTTATATCGGTCAGGACAATATTTCCGACTACGGGATTCCGTGGGTGCCCGTCACCAACAACGTTCTTGTCGCGTATCGGGACCGACCCGCACCGGTTCCGCGCAATACGTTCTACGGATATCTCGATCGCGATAAAGAGAAGCTCCGCTCCGATCTGTTCACCGCTCGGTTCGAGCGCGATTTCAGCGACAAGATCTCGTTACGAAATCAGTTTCGCTACGGCTATTCGAATCGAGACTCGATCGCGACGCCGCCGCGGTTCGCAAGCAATAACACGACGATTATAAATCGTGAGATGCGTTCGTGGATCGCGAACGACGACATCTACGATAACCAAACGGATATCACCGCGAAGTTCAAGACAGGTTCGATCGAGCATTCGGCCGTGTTCGGAACGAGCTTCGCTTTCGAGAACAATCATCGGATCCTGCGCGTCGCTCCGAACGCGGTGACGACACTTCTCAATCCGGATCCGAATGATATTTACACGGGCGCGATTACGGTCAACCCGCTGGAGCCTGACGCGAATGCGACGTCGCTGGCAGGATATCTCTTCGACACGATTCACATCGGAAAGCGTTGGCAGTTTGTCGGCGGGCTGCGTTGGGATTCGTTCGATGTCAAAGGTCAAAATGTAAACACGTTGGTGACGTCCGATCGCTCTTTCGTTCCGATCGACAGGACTGACAAGATACTGTCCGGGCGTGCAGCTATCGTGTTCAAGCCTGTCGATTTCGGAACGATCTACGCGAGCTTTGGAACATCTGCGAATCCGTCGTTAGAAGGACTTCTTTACTCGCCTGCCGACGCAAATCTTCCACCCGAAGAAACGCAGACGTTCGAGGCCGGAACGAAGTGGGACTTGTTCGGCAATAAGCTTCTTCTCAGCGCCGCGGTGTTCCGGGTTAACAAGTTCAATGCCCGCACGCCCGGACTCAGCGCGACGGATGCTCCGACTCTCGATGGCGATGTTCGACTTGATGGTATCGAGTTCAGCGCGACGGGTAACATCACGCGCAATTGGCAGATCTTTTCAGGCTATACATTTCTCGACAGCGTCATTGTGAAGTCGAATGCGTTCACGCTCGTCAACGGCGTTCCGATCTACGAGCAGGGAAAGGAGCTGACAAATACTCCGCCGCACTCCTTCAATCTCTGGACCACGTATCGTTTAAGCCGGTTCTTTTTTGGCGGCGGGCCGCGGTATGTCGGCGGACGCTATGGTAATAACATCAACACGCGAGTAGTCGATAGTTATTGGGTGGCCGATGCGATGATGTCGGTTACTCTGACAAAGCATTTTGACCTCCGCGTCAATGTGAACAACATCGGCGACAAGTACTACATCGACCGGATCGGCGGCGGCCACATAGTTCCGGGCGTCGGTCGAGCGGTTCTCGTAAGTACCGGATTCAGCTTCTAAAAATGTTGATTCAAGTTCCTGATCTGTTATCCCCCGAGCAGGTTGCGGCATGCCGTAGCCTGCTCGACTCGTCTGAATGGATCGATGGAGATGTAACCGCGGGCCATCAATCGCGACGCGCAAAAAATAACATGCAGCTCGCCGAGGGCGATCCGGGTGCGATCATGCTCGGCGATATCATCCAGGCCGAGCTTGAGCGCAACACGCTTTTCGTTTCAGCGGCATTGCCGAAAAAAATATTTCCGCCGCTATTCAATCGCTATTCGAGCGGGCACAGTTTCGGTACGCATGTCGATAACGCGATCCGACAGGTCAGTGGGACAGAGCACCGCGTTCGCACCGATCTTTCAGCGACTTTGTTCCTTTCCGATCCCGACGAATACGAGGGCGGCGATCTCGTGATCGAGGACAACTTCGGCGTTCAGCGCATCAAACTTACGGCAGGCAGCATGATCTTGTATCCCGCGAGCAGTCTTCATCACGTCACGCCGATCAAGCGCGGAACTCGGATCGCGTCGTTCTTTTGGATCGAGAGCATGGTCCGTGACGATGGACAGCGAACGCTGCTGTTCGATCTCGACTCGTCTATTCAGCGGCTGGCGGCGGAATCTCCGGAGCATCCTTCGCTCATACAATTGACAGGCGTCTATCACAATTTGCTAAGGCGCTGGGCCGAAGTTTAATGTCGATTTATCGATCGTGTTTTTGTGCGGGCCGTTAGCCCGTTTATTTATGAAAACTTTTCGTAAAGTTATTTTCTGGATGCACCTCATATCCGGCGCGACGGCCGGCGTCGTGATCTTCATCATGTGCGTGACCGGTGCTCTGCTTTCCTTCGAGCGACAGATAATCGAATTTTCGGAACGCGACTCTCGCACCGTTGTGACGGGCAGTGGTTCTGCTGCGATCACGCCTCAGGCGGTTCTCGAAAAAGTTCGCGAAGCCCGGCCCGATGCAAAACCGTCCGGAATCTCGAAAACAAACGAGCCGAACTCGGCGTGGGCGGTCAATCTCGGGCGCGAAGGCCAGGTCTACGTTGATCCAGGAAGCGGAGCGATATTGGGTGAAGGAAATAAATCGATTCGAAATGTGATGTCGGAGTTTCGCAACTGGCATCGTTACGTCGCGCTATCCGGCGATAACCGCCCCGTCGGAAAAGCGATAACCGGCGCTGCGAATCTTCTATTCCTGTTTCTTGCGATCTCGGGGATCTATATTTGGTTTCCGCGAAATTTTCAGTGGAGCGCGGTCAAGCAGGTCATTTGGTTCCGGCGGGGCTTGCAAGGGAAAGCGAGGAATTTCAACTGGCATAACACGATCGGGTTTTGGTGCTCGACGTTTCTCATCGTCTTCACGCTCACGGCTGTCGTGATGTCATACCAATGGGCGTCGAATCTTCTTTACACGATCACCGGCAACGAAGTTCCGCAGCAGCAGGGCGAAGGCAGAAACGCTCCGGCGGCGGAGAAGCCGTACGAATATCCGGTGGACATCAATACCGCCTGGACCGCCGCCGAACAAACGCCGGGATGGCAATCGATCTCGCTCCGACTTCCGATCGAAAAAGACGCTGCCGTATTTACGATCGACGAAGGGATCTACTGGAACATCTTTGGACGATCGACACTTACGTCCGACATGAACGGCGGAGTCACAAAATGGGAGCCGTACGGCGATCAAAATTCGGGACGCCAACTTCGATCATGGTTTCGCTTCACGCACACCGGAGAAAGCTTCGGGATCATCGGTCAGATCATCGGCTTCATCGCCTGCGTCGGTGGAGCATTTCTGGTGTGGACGGGATTCTCGCTCGCACTTCGGAGGTTTAAGAATTGGCGAACGTCGAAGGTTGCCGCGTGATCGACGGGAATGCCAGAGCGTTTCATGCGGTTTAATTAATAATTGCGTAATTAGTAATTAATAATTAAATTGCCGATCGCCGCGCATCAAAGATCGACATCCAAGGTCCGCAATTCATAATTCACCATTCGTAATTCATAATTCCTACCAGTGGAATCGCTTACTTATAAGCAACTGATCCAGGGCAATCGGAACTTCCGGAATCTGCTCGCCGGTCAGGTAATATCCGAGCTCGGCAATTGGTTCAATTTTATCGCCGGTCTCGGACTCGTGCGCCTCGTGAGCGGTGCGTCGCCGGTCGCTGCCGGAATATTTTTCGTGTGTCGTCTGATCCCGTTTGCGATCATCTCGCCGATCGCCGGTACATTTGTCGATCGCTTCTCGCGACGGCAGGTCATGATCGCGACCGATCTTGCGCGATTCGCCGTCGCTTTGGCGTTTCTGCTCGTGACGAACGCGGACGATCTTTGGATCGCATATGCGGCAACGATCCTTCTTCACAGTTTCGGCGCGTTTTTTGACGGAGCGAAAAATGCCGCGACACCAAACCTCACCGGAAAGGAAGGTCTGCTCGCCGGAACAGCGCTCATGTTCTCGTCGCGCTTTTTGCTGATGGCGGTCGGATCGGCGTTGGGCGGATGGGCGGCTGCGATCTTCGGATACAAGGTCGCGTTCGTGATCAATGCGACTTCGTTTCTGATCTCGGCTTTTACAGTTTGGCTGATTCCGGAAGAGGCGACGCGTGACGCCGAGACCGGCGAGCGGATGGCGGGAAGAGTTGCGAAGCCTTCGTTCGTGACGGAACTAAAAGAAGGATTCCGCTACACGCTTTTCAATCATTTCGCGCTTACGATCCTCATCATGAACGTGATCTGGGCGACCGGAGGCGGTGCGATCAACGTCATCTTCGAGCGAATGGGCGGAGTTTATTTTCCATCGGTCGAGAAATGGAATCCTGATGTCGGCGTCGCGATGCTTTGGACCGCCGGAGGTTTGGGATTGACGTTCGGGATGCTGATCGCACATCGAACATCCGTCTGGCTCGATCGGAATCGGCGTCATAGTCTGTTTATCGGTGCGACGCTTATCGTCCACGGTCTGCTATTTTCGATCGCCGGTGTCATGCCGTCGTTACTTTTATTCGCCGTGTTCACATTCGTTTCGCGGGCGATCGTCGGCGTTGAGTACGCGATCCAGGAAACTTTATTTCAACGTAGTCTTCCGGACTATATCCGCGGCCGGATCTCAACTCTGGACCGCGGAGCAGAGTTGACGATGTTTGGAATATCGAGCTACGTCGCGAGCGAAGCGATGTACTACATCACGCCGCAGACTTTGACGATCATTTCCGGAGTTCTTTCGGCGAGCTCTGGTGTAGTATGGTTTCTTCGCCATCGAAGCGAAGATCTTGCTTCGTCTCCGACCGTGGCGCGACCACAACCTGAGCAGGTTTAAGTCGGACTTGAAAAAGATGAAGTCATACTTCTCAAAGATCGGAAAACCGGGCGCTGCATTGATCGCACTCGCGGCGGTGGCGGCGACAAATCTCGTACTGCTTCCGTTCCGGGAATTCGTAAATGCCACGGAAGTCGCTCTGACACTTCTGCTGGTCGTTCTCTTTTCTTCGACGCTCTTTGGCAGCCGCGCGGGATTGACCGCCGCGATCGCCGGAATTGTGAGCTTCAATTTCTTTTTCCTTCCGCCCTATTACACGCTGACAATATCGGACCCCGGGAACTGGGTGACATTCGGTGCATTCATCATCACTGCCGTCATCGCGGGACAATTATCGGGCTATGCGCGCCGACGCGCCGAGGAATCGGAGACACGGCAGACGAAGATCGAAAGTCTTTATGAAGAACTGAAAGGAGCGTTCGAGCAAGCGAGCGAGGCCGAAGCATTGCGACGCAGCGAGAAATTAAAATCCGCTCTGCTCGACGCCGTGACCCACGATCTCCGGACGCCGCTGACTTCGATCAAAGCATCCGTCACGACTCTCCTGAGCGAAACTCCCGAGACGTCGCTCGATAAAGCGTCGCGAAGAGAATTTCTCGAGATTATCAACGAAGAGACGGACCGGTTGAATGATTTTATCGAGGGCATGGTCGGCATCGCGAAAGTCGAAGCCGGAGCCGTCGATCTGCATAGGTCAGTCTCGTCGGTCGACGAAATTATCGCCAACGCGGTGGAACGTGCGAGAGCGCAGCTTTCGGAGCATCGGCTTGAGATCGAAACGCCGGACGAGCTTCCACCGCTGACCGTCGATCCGGCGTCGATCTCTCAGACGATCTTTACGCTCCTCGATAATGCGGCGAAATATTCTCCGCCGGGCTCGCGCATCCGCCTCGCCGTTTATCCGACTTCTTCTGCGAAACTCCGCATCATTGTCGAGGATCAAGGGCAGGGAATCCCGAACGTGGATCGTGATAAGGTGTTCGATAAATTCACGCGGCTCGGCGATCAGGATATCCAGTCGCCGGAAAGCGGTCTCGGTCTTGGATTAACGATCGCTCGCGGGATCATCGAATCGCAGGGCGGGCGAATATGGATCGAAGACGGAAGTCGCGATTTTGTCACACGCGTTGTGTGCGAGCTTCCGATGGAGTCTTCGCGTATCGAGCGTGCCGCTCATTCAGCATGACGACGAAACGAATCATCGTGATTGACGATGAATTTCAGATCACGCGTGTTCTGAAACGCAGTCTCGGTGCGCATCGTTATGATGTTCGCACCGCGTCGGACGGCGGCGCCGGTATCGATCTCTTTCACGACTTTGATCCCGATCTTGTTATCACGGATCTCTCGATGCCGGAAGTAGGTGGTATCGAGGTCTGTCGCGAGATCCGCAAGACATCATCCGTGCCGATCATTGTGCTGTCCGTTCGCGGCGAAGAGAAAATAAAGGTCGAAGCACTCGACGCAGGTGCTGACGACTACATCACAAAACCGTTCGGGATGGACGAGCTGCTCGCGAGAGTCCGCGTTGCGCTGAGACGAAGCCCCGAAACAAAACCTTCAAAATCATTCGAGGCAGGCGATTTTCGTATCGATCTTGAAGCTCATCAGATCTACGTTCAAGAATCCGCGATCCATCTGACACCGAAAGAGTTCGAACTGCTCGCCCACATGATCACGAACCACGATCGCGTGCTGACTCATCATGCGCTTCTCGGAAAAGTCTGGGGTGGCGAATATACCGAACAGACCGAATACCTCCGCGTTTTTGTCGGCAACCTCCGAAAAAAGATCGAGCCCGATCCATCGAAACCTCGATACATTCTTACCGAACCATGGGTCGGATATCGCCTCGCATCTCTTCCGTAAATCTTTATAAAACTTTTATTTCCCCTTTACCCGGCCTTTACGTCGGTGTTCGTAATCTTCTCTAGCGGGCAGGTTTGCCGCTGAGAAGTTATGAACGAAATCCTTTTAGTAAGAGATCTCCGTGCAGAGCAAGAAGTGACATCCGCTCGCCGTGCCTTTTGGTCGGCGGCGATTTTTCCTTGTTTCGTCGGAAGCGCATTCTTCTTCGTCAGTGGCCTCGGCGTTTCCGCTCTAACCGGGTTCGGGTTGATGTCGGCCTCGCGGTTTCTTGCATATTCGTCGGTCGGACTCCTCTTCTTCGCCTTCATTCTCATGTTCCTCGGAGCGCATTGCATGGATCGAAGAGACGCCGCAGAGAAAGAAGAGCGGATCGAAAATAGCCGGCGCAAAGGCCTCGTTTGATGGAACGGTGACAACCATACATGCAACATTCATCATCGATTGCCGGTTTGAAACCGGCGATTAATTTTTTTGGCGGGCTCAAACGATTTTTAATTGGTAAGGCGCTTCGAAGCGAACAGGCGGCTCACGAGAGGTTGTCGAAGAAAGTCGCGCTCGCGGTCTTCTCTTCCGACGCTCTTTCATCGACGGCCTATGCGACGGAGGAAATATTACTCGTGCTCGCCGTCGCCGTAGCGTTCGGGAACGCCGGAGCGTTCGAGTACCTAATTCCGGTCTCGCTCGGGATCGCGATCCTCTTGTTGATCGTCACGCTCAGCTATCGTCAGACCATCCACGCATATCCGACGGGTGGCGGTGCGTATATCGTAGCGAAGGAGAACCTCGGAACCGCGGCCGGACTCGTCGCCGGAGCCTCGCTGTTGATCGATTACGTGCTGACAGTTTCGGTATCGATCGCGGCCGGCGTCGCGGCGATCACCTCGGCCGCACAGGGAACTCAACTGGCTTGGATAACCGATCACAAAGTTCTTATCGGCGTTTCGTTCATCGCATTGATCGCGATCGCGAATCTGCGCGGAGTGAAAGAGTCGGGCGCGTTTTTCGCTGCTCCGACATACGTTTTTCTTGTCTCGTTTCTGTTCATGATCGGCTACGGTCTGGTTTATTACCTGATCTATGGCGGAGCCGTGACGCCGGTATTGACAGAAGAAGTGAAGCTGGCCGAAGGATACGTCCCTCAGGCGCTCACGGTTTTTCTTTTGCTCGGAGCATTTTCGAACGGGTGCTCGGCGCTCACCGGAGTCGAAGCGATCTCGAATGGCGTGCAGGCGTTCGAGCAGCCGGAGTCGCGGAATGCTTCTCGGACCTTGGTCATCATGGCCGTATTGTTGGGGACGATGTTTCTCGGAACGAGCGCTCTCGCATTTCTTTTTGGAGTTCATCCGCACGCGGACGAGACGGTGATCTCGCAATTCGCCCGGCATATTTTTACCGGACCGATGGCATGGTTCTATTTCGTCGTACAAGCCGCGACTGCTGCGATACTTATCCTCGCAGCGAACACTGCGTTTGCAGATTTTCCTCGTCTATCGAGCTTGCTCGCACGGGACCGATTTCTGCCGCGGCAGTTTGCGAACCGCGGCGACAAGCTTGTCTTCTCGAACGGCATCATCATCCTCGGAATACTTTCATCGGTTCTCGTCGTCGCGTTCGCGGGCGACACCAGTCGGCTCATCCCGCTTTATGCGATCGGTGTTTTCCTGTCTTTCACTTTGTCACAAGCCGGAATGGTCGTGCATTGGATCCGCGTGCGGCGGCATGAGCTAAGTGACGACGCGATTCACGAGAGCCAGGTCGAGTCGGAGACTGCGGTCCCGGACGCGTATCTCGCGATCGAGCAGAGCCAGACGTCGAGGTTTGTCACGGACAAAGTCACCGATCGCGGTAACTGGCGAAAGTCTCTCCCGATAAATCTGATCGGAGCCGTGGTCACTTTTGTCGTGCTGATAGTTTTTATTGCGAGTAAGTTTACTCACGGAGCTTGGTTGGTCGTGGTTGCGATCCCACTTCTGGTTTTCATGTTTCTCGCGATTCACCGCCACTATGTCGCGGTCGCACGCGAGCTTTCAACCGACACGCTCGAAACTGGACCGGGAACTATCAAGCACACCGTCATCGTCCCGATCTCAGGAATTCATCGCGGCGTGTTGCACGCTCTTCGTTATGCCCGATCGATCTCATCCGAGAACGTCACGGCGGTGTACGTCGATTTTGATGAAGACGCCACGCAGAAGATACGGGAACGTTGGTCGAAGCTCGATCTCGATGTGCCGCTCGTCATACTTCCGTCACCGTATCGCGAGCTGACACGTCCGCTGCTACGCTATATTGATCGCGCTATTAGGGTTCCTGAGAACGATCTCGTGACCGTCGTGCTTCCCGAATTCGTTCCGCGAAAATGGTGGCAACACTTGCTGCACAATCAAAGTTCGTTGCTCCTCAAAGGCTCGCTGCTGTTCAAGGAAGGAGTCATTGTGACGAATGTTCCTTACCATCTGCGAAGCTGAGCGACCGGTATTTGTAACTCGGTAAATGCGGATTGGAGTACAGTAAGCGCGTGAGAGCGAAGCAAACGAAACTACTGATCTTTTTTCCCGTTGCCATTTTTTTCCTGGTGGCGAGATCGACCGCGCAGCAGACGATCTTTGCTATTCCTTCGTCCGACGTTCTCGATCAAGGTAAGGTGTCCGTCGAGTTTGCCGCGGCGTTCAAGGTAAACGATGAACCGACGCTGCGAAAGTTTTCGAGTTTTGTTCCGCGGCTTATCGTCGGCCTCGGTAAGAATGTCGAGATCGGATTTGCCTTAACCGGTAACATTCAACCCGGAGTCGATGCTCCGACACTGGGTACCGGAATCAAGTGGAAATTCTACGAGAAACGAGATTTCGCATTTTATGTCGGCACGAATTTCTATATTCCGATAAAGCACCGGGCTTATAAGGCGGGCAGTACGAGCTACGTAGGCGTAAGCAAATCAATCGGCAAAGCACGCTTCACGGGCGGAGCATACCTCTCGACGAGAAACGTTTTTGCTCAACACGCGACTCGCGGCGGCGGGCTGTTCGGATTCGAATACACGATCAATAAAAAAATCGGTTTTGCGGCGGACTGGATCAACGGACGTCACGCGTTCGGTTTCCTGACGTCGGGCCTGGTCTACAAGCCTCGCTCGAAAGTGTCGACGCTCTGGGCATATTCGATCGGGAACAATAACGCGAAGCGCGGGAACCACTACTTTGTCGCGCAGATGAGCTACAACTTCTAAGCCGTGATGATGACCGCTTTTGTGCCAGTCAGTTCCGAGAAGTCTTTTGTAAATATCGTATCGACCCGGCGGATCTTTCCGATGACTTCGACCAGGTCCTGAGTCGAGATAAACCCACTCTCGACATGAGAGATCGCCCAGTGTTTTATGTGCGATGCGGTGCGCAGAGTCTCTTCTAGCAATCGCAGATACTGCGACTTCGTTTCGACCGGCATCCCGAGTTTTCCGTTACGGGTCGTTTCGACATCAGTCCAAAAATCGTCGCCGCCCCTCAGCCATTCTTCCCGCCAAAGCACCTTGTCCGAAAATCCGCGCATCGTTCCCGCTCCCGACGCCGGCAGGCGAAGGAACATGAGATCAGTGAAGCTCTCGGCGATGAATTCGTTGGGGCTCTTGTTTTGACACGAGTTGTTCTGTCCGTTATTTATCGGCTCGGGGAGGATCGTCCATAAACGGCGATAGACCGTAGAAAGGGGCTGACGAAGCTCAAGCGTGTCGGCTGAGAACGACTTTACATAATCGCCGACGGCCATCGCTATACTTGCTCCAACAGCAAACGCGAACGGCGACTGCAATCGATCAAGATTTTGGCGGATGTTATCGAACCACCACGAGTCAGTCTCATTGAACCAATTTCGCAGCGCCGGATTATAGAGTTTGTGACGCGGAATGTAGACGTCCTCGAGCACGTTGTTGACGTCCTCGTCCGACAGCCGCTCGCTGTTGTTTTGGATGGACGCCACCGCTTTCGTCCACGACGACTGCAAGAGGTCGTTTGCAAGAACACGGACGTCACGACGCTTGAGGTATGTGCCGAGAGTCGGCTCGCTCGTAAACGGCATCGCGATCGATCTAAAGTCGATCCGGCGCAGAATATTCAGCTCAAATGCCAGCCAGCTCGCGGGTGTTGCTTTTGGTGCGTGTGTCATCGTTCGTGTCGATACTTATGAAAACCTGAATTTAGGCACCGAATCGGATTCCGAAGCCGCCGGCGTCACGTACGTGTCGGCGTCCAATGCGAGAAAGGCCTTCACGACCTGCGGGTCGAATTCGAGCCCCGTCCATTCGGTCATGTATTGCTTTGCTTCCTGATCTTTCATCGCCTGACGACGCGGGCGATTGTCGGTCAACGCGGCGTAACTGTCCGAAACTCTCAGGATGCGTGCCGCGAGCGGAATTTGTTCGCCTTCGAGAGCGTCCGGATAACCGCCGCCGTTCCACCATTCGTGATGCCATCGCACCAGAAGCTGAACGCCGCGAGACATTCCGCGTCGGGCCGTTTCCTGCTCTCCGATGACGGGGTGACGCTGGACGTCGAGGACTTCGTCCGGCGTCAAGCCGCGGCTTTCCTTGATGTATTCGCGGTTCATCACGACTTCGCCGATGTCGTGCACGAGCGCCGCTTGCTGCATGAAAAATCTATCGTGGGCTGCGAGATTGAAATGCTTTCCGATCGCGTCCGCTATCGTCGCGATACGCAATCCATGGGCGTGAGTGTAGCCCTCGAACTCATCCATCTCGGACGAAAGCTCGAGCAGCTTTTCATCAAAACGCGACTCGGCCGCGGGCGTGCTCTGCATAGCTGATAGTTTCAGTCTTCCGGGATGAACTTTCAAGCGCGGGCCCGAGTTTCTGGTTCTAGCTTCTATTTCTGGTTCCTAGTTTCTAGTTTCTAGTTTGCTGGAATCTCAAGCGATCATGAATCAGAAACTAAAAAACCAGAAACCGGAGACTAGAAACTAGAAACTAGGAACCAGGAACCAGAAACTAGAACCTAGACGCTAGAACTGGAAACCGCCTGAAGCTCAGCGAGTTTTTTCTCGGCTTCCTTATTTCCCGGTACGGCTTCGAGGAAGCGCTTTAGCTCGCCTTCCGCTCGTTTTGCGAGCTTCATGCCGATGAAGAATTCGACGAGCATCATCCGGATCTTTGGATTCTTAGGATCAAGCTTGACTGCAGTTTGGAGTGCAGCCTCGGCCTTGTGATGTTGTTTTTCAAGAAACGAAAGAGCGTGGCCGAAATATGCGTGGTAAAGGGCGTTTTGCGGGCTGTAGTGGACCGATCGGGCGAGATACGCGGCGGCCGACGTGAAGTCCTCATCGTTAAGCGATTCCATTGCGTTCTCGAAACTTTCGAGTCCGTGTTCGGCGGTCCGGTCCTGCGGTGAGACCGACTCAGTCTGTTGAGTGGCCCGGACCTTCTCACGGTACCTGAGCTGCTTCTGAACCTTGAAGTCGTAGTTCTCGCGCGACTCCGGGCTCTTTAGAGTATCGTAAGCATGCGCGATCTGAGTGAACGCGACCTGGATCCGCCGCAGTTTCGTCACTTCCTCGCGATGAAAGCGATCGGGGTGAAACATCTTCGCCAACGAAAAGTATGCGTTCTTGAGATCGGCCAAATTCGCCTTTGCGTCAACACCGAGAGCGTCATATAACGTCTCGGCGCTTTCGCTGCGTGCGAGATAGTCTTCGACTGATATCTGAACCACCGGCAGTTTTTGAACTTCGGCCGGTTCTTCTTCGATCTTTTCCTCGATCTTCTCAACCTTCTTCGCTGTCCTCTCCGCGCTCTTGACGAGAGACATCTTTGCCGTAAGGATCTCGCCGATCTTGGTCACCGAAAATGCCGGGTTCCAGTCGCGACGCACCAACACACCGCCGAGCCAAAGGACATACAACGCCTGGAGCAGCGCATTTTCCCCGAGACTGCATGTAGGTAGAACTTGTTCGATCGTCATCTGCGAACCGCGAAAGCAATCGAGAGCGTACCTCTCGTGATCCTGGAGAAGAACATTTGATGAGCTACGAGATTCGGGGTAGAAAGCTTCGCCCACACTGCGAACACGTTTGTAGACCTCCTGCGACGGCAGGCAGCGTGCGTAGTCGATGAGGATCTTGAAAATATCGATCGAGAAGACAAAGTCCTCGCGCGATCGAGCAAGCGGACTGAATACCCATTCGCCGTTCGGCCAGGTCAAGGCGTCGACGATGATACCTTCGATCTGGATTGCGACGACCTCATCGAGCTGGGCCTTCGTCAGGACACCTTTTTCTTCGAGACCCGCGACGAGTTCGAGATCATTCGCGAGATTCGGAAACTGCGCTAGCGTTTTTTCATCGGTCCGGTGGCGAGTGAGAAGGACGGAGAAAAGTCGGTGCTCACGAGCATTCGAAACGCCATATACGACGGCTCCCTCGCGGAAGTAGATGACGCACTTTTGCTTCGCCGACGATAGTCGGAGACTCCCGCTTAAGCCGGCATGGACGATCTCAACCAAAAGCTCGGCAAACGGATGCTTCTGGAAATCTCCTTTTAGATCAAGGTTATTCTGACTGGTCATTTGAGGATCGGCTGTGAGCGGATGGGTTGGCAGCCACATCGATGATAGCAAATTCGGGTTCTTAAAGTTAAGACTTTATTTCGCAACAGGAAGCGTTTGACAGCCCGAAAGCAAACTGCGAAAGTTTTTGAAATACTGGTGTTGCGGGGATTCTACCGTCGAACTGCCGACCTCGAAAAATTTCTATAAATGGATAAGGCCGAGATTAAAATTCGCGAATGCACGACGCTCGAAGAGTTAGCGGCGTGTGTCGCCCTCCAGCGTGAAGTTTTCGCGCTACCCGAGATCGAGATCTCTCCGGTACGTCACTTTGTCGTCACGAGGAACGCGGGCGGTTTCACTCTCGGTGCGTATGCCGGCTCGGAACTCGTCGGATTCGTGTTGAGTGTACCGGCGTTTCTTCGCGGCGAGAAGGCTTTCTATTCACACATGACTGCGGTCCGGGCGATGTTTCAGGGATCGGGCGTCGGTGCTCGCCTCAAATGGGCGCAGCGCGAACGTGCTCTGGCACTCGGCGTCAAGTCGATCAAGTGGACATTCGAACCGGTGAAGGCGCGCAACGCGTATTTCAATTTGGAGAAGCTCGGTGCGATCGTCACAGAGTACGAAGAAAATTTTTACGGCGTCGATTATTCAACTGCTCCGGAATTCAAGATCGGTTTGGCAAGCGATCGATTGTTTGCAGAGTGGCAGCTTGAGAGTGCGAAGGTAGTCGCGCTTGCGAATGGCGATTCGGTTATCGACTCGACGGAAGCGGAGCAGACGATAGACGTTGCACCGAACTGGAGCGAACTGATGAATACGGATCCGTCCGCGGCGCTCGCCGAGCAACTTCGTATTCGCGGCGAATTTCAGTCCGCGTTCGCGAACAAGCTTATCGGTCGGGGATTCGTCCGCGATCCGAATTCGCCGCGCTACCTGCTTTACGAGAAGTAAGATTTCGGAGGTCTGCTCGGTCGACCCGATTCAAGCGGACGTTCTTGTCGCCAAAGGCGACGCACATTAAAGCTGGGGATGAGCGATTGAAATGAGCGAATCCCTAGGTCAGGTTGCAACAAAAAAAAGCTCGCTGAAAGCGAGCAACATTGTTCGTCGCCTTCAGCGACGGATTTGTAAAATCGCGGTACCTAGGGTTTCGTTCGCTTCGCTCATTCAACCCTAGGCTTTAATGTTCGTCACCTTTGGCGACAAGATAGACTGATTCGTAAATTTCGCCGTGCTCGATAGCCTCGATAGACTCAAAAAATGAGTGACTTTACGATCGATCCTGACATTCACCGCGCGAGAACGCTTTCGTCGAGCTTCTACACTGAAGGACGCTACTTTGAGCTGTCGAAGGAACGGATATTCTCACGCACGTGGCAATTCGCCGGTCGTGCCGATGAGGTTGAAAATCTAAAACCTGTCACGCTGTTGCCAGGTTTTTTAGACGAGCCGATATTGTTGTCGAAAAATGACGATGGCATCCGCTGCATGTCGAACGTCTGCACGCATCGCGGCAAGATCCTGGTCGATGAATCGTGTAATGCGAACCTGATTCGCTGCGGCTACCATGGTCGACGATTTGATCTCAACGGAAAATTTCTCTCGATGCCCGAGTTCGCCGATGTCGAAAACTTTCCATCCGAGGCCGACAACTTAAAGCAGATCCCGATCGCGACTCGGGGTGGTTTCGTATTCGCATCCGTCGATCCGATCGCGCCGTTCGCCGATTTTGTTGACGATGTGGCGACGCGTTTTAACGATCTCGAGCCGAGCCAATTGAAGCTTGTCTCGAAACGCGACTACGAAGTTAAAGCTCATTGGGCTCTTTACTGTGAGAATTATCTCGAGGGATTTCACATTCCGTTTGTACATCATTCGTTGAATGAGATCGTCGATTACGGAAGTTATTCGACTGAGACGTTTCGTTATTCGAGCTTGCAAACGGGGCTTGACGCGGGCGGCGCGGTTGCCGGCCGGTACTTGTTCATATTCCCGAATCTGATGTTCAACTTTTACCCTTGGGGAATCTCGGTAAATGTAGTTCGGCCGGTAACGCCGTCACGTTCGGTTGTCGAATTTCTGACGTATGTGTCGGACGAGTCGAAACTCGGAAGCGGCGCAGGAACTGATCTCGATCGTGTCGAGCTCGAAGATGAAGCTGTCGTGGAAAGCGTGCAGCGGGGAATTCGATCCCGCTTTTATTCTCACGGGCGTTACTCGCCGACACGCGAACAGGGAACTCATCATTTCCATCGATTGATCGCCGAGTTTATGGAGTGAAGCACGAACATAAGTCCCATAAGACTCAGAGGACCAAGATAACCACATGCCATCGAAAGTCGAAAAAGAAATTCAAACTCTTCGCGCGGGGATCGAGCACCACAACGATCTGTATTATCAGCAGGCCGCGCCTGAGATCTCCGATTTCGAATTCGATCAGCTACTCGAACGACTAAAATCACTCGAAGCCGAAAACCCCGAACTCGTCACGCCCGATAGTCCGACGCAGCGGATCGGCGGCAAGGCCGACAGCCTCAAGCCGTTTACGCATACAGTTCCGCTGATGTCGCTCGATAATTCGTACGATCTCGACGATCTGAAAGCTTTCACCGAAAGATGCGAGCGGCTCGCCGATGGACGAAAGCTGGAATACGTTGCGGAATTGAAGATCGACGGGTTGAGCGTCGCGCTTCATTATGAGAACGGCATTCTCGTCACGGGAGCGACGCGTGGCGACGGAACGCGCGGCGATGACGTCACGCCGAATGTGAAGACCATCAAGAAAATTCCGTTGCGACTAAAAGTCGATAAGCCGAAGCACGGCGAAGTTCGCGGCGAAGTGTTCTTATCGCGCACGCAGTTCAAGCGGATCAACGAAGAGCTCGAGATGCAGGGCGAGAAGACGTTCGCCAATCCGCGAAACTGCGCATCGGGAACACTACGGATGCTCGATTCGGCGATAGTCGCATCGCGAAAGCTCGACATGTTTCCGTATGACGTGCTGAAGGGAAATCAGAAGATGTTCGCCTCGCACTGGCAAAACTTCGAATGGCTCGAGAAGAACGGATTTCATGTAAACCCTCATCGAGCGCTTTGCAAAGACTATGACGAGCTTGTGAGCTTTATCAACGAGATGGAGCCGAAGCGCGACGATCTGGACTACGAGATCGACGGAGTAGTCGTGAAGGTCAACTCGACGGCTCTGCAGCAAGATTTCGGTGCGACTTCGAAAGCTCCGCGATGGGCGATCGCTTACAAATATCCGGCACGTCAGGTGACGACGAAGCTCCTCGATATTCAAGTCCAGGTTGGCCGGACGGGAGCTCTGACACCGGTCGCATATCTCGATCCTGTTCTGCTCGCGGGAACGACCGTCGCACGCGCGTCGCTGCACAACGAGGATGAGATCAAGCGACTCGACATCAAACTCGGCGACACTGTGCTGATCGAGAAGAGCGGTGAGATCATTCCGCAAGTACTTCAAGTCGTCGCTTCGAAACGGGACGGTACGGAGCGCGACTACGAGTTTCCAACGACGTGTCCCGTGTGCGAATTTCCAGCGATCCGTCCCGAGGGCGAGGCCGTGCGACGCTGCTCGAATCCCGACTGCCCGGCGAAGATCATGGCTCGCATCGGTTACTTTGCTTCGCGAAAAGCGATGGACATCGAAGGCCTCGGCTGGGTCCTGATCGAAACGCTCGTCGGGAACGGGATGGTGAAGGATGTCGCCGATATTTATAAGCTGAGCGTCACCGATATCTCGAACCTCGAACGCAAAGCGGAGAAGTCCGCGAAGAAACTTATCGATCAGATCGAGGCGAGTAAGGATCGCGGCCTCGAACGACTGCTCTACGGAATCGACATCCGTCACGTCGGCGAACGCACGGCGAAGATTCTCGCGAAGCATTCGCGCAACATCGACAAACTTGCCGCGGCTACCGTCGAAGAATTAGAAGCGATCCATGAAATTGGTCCGACAGTCGCCGCCAGCGTTTACGAATGGTTTCAGAATCCGCTTCATATGAATCTCGTGAATCGTTTGAAGGCCGCTGGAGTGAAGACGTCAACTGAAGTCGGCGAAATAATAGAGGACGAGCGATTCACAGGTAAAACGTTCGTTTTGACTGGAACACTCGAAGGGTTCACGCGTGACGAGGCCTCGAAACTTATCGAGCAGCGCGGCGGAAGAGTTTCGTCGTCGGTGAGTAAGAAGACCGATTACGTCGTCGCGGGCAGCGAAGCCGGATCGAAACTGACGAAGGCTGAGAGTTTGGGCGTGGCTGTTTTGGGTGAGGCCGAGTTTAGATCCCTGCTTGAGACTGAGTAGAAATGGAAAGCAACGAAATCTTCGACACATTAAGCGACATGGTCGTGCGTCTCAACGACCTTCGTGTTGAATATATGGTGACCGAATCCGTCGCTATGAGCAGTTACGTCCCGGCGCGATCGACCATGGACATCGATGTCATTATCGAAATTGAGCGGTCGGATCTAGAGAGATTCGAGCAACGATTCGCAGGTGATTATTACGTCAGTCTTAACTCGATACGGCAAGCGAGAGAACGAAACTCCATGTTCAATGTCATGAGCTTCGCAACCGGTATAAAGATTGATTTCATAATGAGAAAGCCGAGTTCCTTCGAGACGGGGAAGTTCCAGCGTCGAAGGCGATCAAAGGTCGGTGAGATAGAGTTCTGGGTAATCTCAAAAGAAGACCTTATACTGTCTAAATTATGGTGGGCGAAGGATTCGCATTCGGAGCGCCAGTTTGAAGATGTCAGGCGACTGATCGAGTCCGGCGTTGATGCGGCGACGATCAATCGGGAAATTGAGGCACAGGGGCTAAGCGAAGTTTGGGAGGCGTACCTTGAAGGGACGATACGAGTGCAGAAGTGAGAGCCGTACAGCAAGCCTACTGGATGACTCTTTCTGAAGAAGAGAGGTATCGGCGATGCGGGCGCATGTTTCAAATGACGAAACGATTTGTCGAGGCTCGTGCTCCGCACAGTTTGAGCGAAGAGGAACGAAAGCGTTTCGTATTCAAGGAGCTCTACGGCTTCGATATGCCTGAAAAGAGTGACAACGATCCACATGAATAAATTTTTCACAGCAAACATTTCGGACGCAGACCCGATCATCAGCGAAGCGATCGATGATGAGGTTCGCCGGCAGACAAACGGACTCGAGCTGATCGCGTCGGAGAACTTCGTCTCTGAGGCGGTGCTGCAAACGATGGGCACGGTCTTCACGAACAAGTATGCCGAAGGATATCCCCGCAAACGATATTACGGCGGATGCGAATTCGCTGACGTCGTCGAGGATGCCGCGATCGATCGCGCGAAGCAGATCTTCGGCGCCGAGCATGCGAACGTTCAGCCGCACTCCGGTGCACAGGCGAACATGGCGGTGCTGATGACTGCGCTCGATCACGGTGATCAGATCCTCGGGATGAACTTATCGCACGGCGGACATCTGACGCACGGTCATCCGCTGAATTTTTCGGGAATCAATTACAAAGTCGCGGACTACGGCGTGAATCGTGAGACGGAACAGATCGATTACGACGAGCTGCAGCGACTTGCTGAAGAGCACAAACCAAAACTTTTGATCTGCGGAGCGTCGGCGTATCCGCGTACGATCGATTTCGCACGTATCGGCGAGATCGCGCGAAGTGTCGGTGCGAAAGTGATGGCAGACATCGCACACATTGCCGGGCTCGTCGCTGTCGGACTTCATCCGTCGCCGGTTCCGCATTGCGAGTTCGTAACGACGACGACGCATAAGACTCTCCGCGGTCCGCGCGGCGGCCTGATCCTTTGCCGTGAGGAATTCGCGAAAGACGTCGATCGCAGCGTGTTTCCCGGAGTGCAAGGCGGACCGCTCGTTCATATCATTGCGGCGAAGGCCGTGTCGTTCGGCGAAGCTTTGCAGTCGGATTTCAAAGCTTATCAACAGCAGATCATCGATAACGCACGCGTTTTGGCCGAGACAATTTCAAGCGCCGGTTTACGTCTCGTCTCGGGTGGTACGGACAATCATCTGCTTCTCGTCGACGTATTTATGGATGGAAAGGGAATCACGGGTAAAGTCGCGGAAAAGGCGCTCGATGAGGTGCACATCACGGTGAACAAGAACACGATCCCATTCGATACGAACAAGCCGTTCGTCGCGTCCGGGATCCGGTTGGGAACGCCGGCTCTGACGACACGCGGGATGAAGGAAGCCGAGATGAAGCAGATCGGCGAAATGTTCGCGGCGATAATTCGTGAGCCTGAATCGGAGGAAGTAAAGAATCGTGTCCGCGGCGAAGTCGCGGAGATCACGGCGAAGTTTCCGATGTATCCGACAAGGTTGAAAGAAAAACGGAACGAAACTGCTGGTAGGTAAATTTGGAAGGTAAAAAGAGGTTGTCTGGTAGGCGGCCTCTTGCAATTGCTCCGTTACGAGCGAATTGTGTCGATCCGGTGGACCGAACTTTCTTTGCTCCGATAGGAGCAGAATGTTTGTAGACTTAAACAACAAAAATCATTTCGCTCCGATAGGAGTGACATGTGGTACCGCTCCTAACGGAGCGGATTCAAGTGAGAATCGAAATTCTACAAACATTCTGCTCCTATCGGAGCAAAGACACTTTCTACCACTAGCTAATTGCAATTTAAAGAGGCCGCCTTGTCAGGCGGCCTCTTTTTTACTTTCTACTTTTTACTTTAGTCGCTTCGTATCTCATTGCCGAGATCGAGTTGATCAAGTAAATCGCGGGCTTCTTCGGAATCGTACTCGTATGCCTTCTGTTCGAGAGCGTTTGCGGCGATATCCGAATAAAGCGGATCGTCCAAAAGCGGCAAAATCGACGGGATCGGCAGAAGCGCAAGCGTTTCGTAAGCGATCGCGCGTATCTGAGGAACATCCGTTTGACGAACGATTTCCGCGATCTCGCCCGAAGAAAATCGCTCAGACAATCTGTCAGCAAGTTTATCGAGCTTGTTGTAGTTATGCTGCTTTATCGCACGTTCGGCAAGCTGAATAAAGACTTCGGCTGAACCGCTCTGCGCTTCAAGCACCGACGCGCATGTCTCCGCTAACTGAGCGATCTCATGCAGGATGTCGGCGTTCGATCCTTTCTTTGTCTGCTCGTCGAGCGCAGTTAGAAGTCTGCTCAATTCCCAGTCGGCATGAGCGTCGTATGAAAATTTTTGTGCGGAGTTAGTGGGTGGGGTATTGATGCCGGCGCTCATCACGCCTTCCAACATCTTTTTAGTTATCGGCCGCAAGCCTTCCCAAACACTAACGACTCCGGCTCCGAGGTCTTTGATCATCGTTTCAACCGATTCAAGTTTGCAGTCGTGAACATTTCTTGTCAAGCGAATGTTCGAAAGAACGCGAGTGATGATCAGTTACTCGCTGGCAACTAATTACAAAATAAAAAAATCCGGGCCTTACTCGCCGCGCAAATACCACTCAACTCCGCGCCAGCATGTCGTCCGCGACTTGCTCGAGCGCCGATTCGAGCTCTTCATCGCTTGCATCGGCTTCGACGACAGCGACGAGCGCGAACGGTGAGCTGGTCAAGCGACGCAATTCCCACGATTCACTTTCCGGTTTTGATTTTCGCGAGAACCAAAGCGCGTCGAGGTCCGATGACACAAATTCTATCTCGCCCAAAGTTGCCGATAGCGCAACGCGGGCATCATCCGAAAGCAAAGCACGGCGGAGTGTCCAGCCGTGCCTTTCATATTGTTTGATGATTTCGCCGACGGTTACGGGGTCGGTCATTTCTTGTTCGGTTCCGGGCGTTCTTTCGGGATGATCATCTTCACATTCGAATTGTTCGCATTCGACGGAAGTACCTGGATCATATTAGCGTTCGGATTCAGAGCATTCACTGCTTCCTGCTCCTTGACCGCGCGACCGACGCCGGGAGACTTAAAGGATCCGCCGAACATTTCACCGATCGCCAATTTCCACGAACCGTCTTCATAGATGAAACCCAGATCTTCCCAGCGTTGATCTTTAGTATTCCGAACTTCGACCGCACCATACTGGCAATTGACACGCTCATCGCGGATATCCGGAAGAGTCTCCGAAAATGTCGTTGCGGTAAAACCATTCTCGAAAACCTTTTCGATCGGCGTATTCTGTCGGGCCGCAACCATCTCAGCAAACCCCTGTGAGCTTTTGGTCATGGCCGCTTTGATCTTTTCGGTATCCTTCGACTTCACCGCAGCGTATAGCTGTTTGTATCCTTCCGTAGGTGAACCAGTCGTCGCCGGGCATTCACTGTTACTAGTAACGGTTGCGCCAGGCTGGCACGCGAGTATTATTCCAAGTAGCGCTGTCAGCAGCGAGGTAAGTATCAAACTTCGCATAATCGTTCTAAAATTCCTGATCTGAAAATTTATAGCGTTATTTCTGAAAAAGTATAAAAGACTCTCGTTGTTAAGTAAATTAGCTGGCTTCGTTTCGA
Source organism: Acidobacteriota bacterium (assembly GCA_003223025.1). Classification (GTDB taxonomy): domain Bacteria; phylum Acidobacteriota; class Blastocatellia; order Pyrinomonadales; family Pyrinomonadaceae; genus OLB17. The sequence continues at coordinate 294,419 of QHXR01000006.1, read as the reverse complement.
CCGTTTATGAAGGCACTTAGGATGAGCAGTTCGGGCGTTGCCGTTGAAGACGTTGCGAAACCTGAAATAAATGATGAAGCTCTCGTCCGCGTTCTCAAATCAGGGATCTGCAATACGGATCTCGAGATCGCACGAGGTTATGCCGGCTTTAACGGAACGATCGGTCACGAGTTTGTCGGAGTCGTCGAATCTTCGGGCGACCGTCCCGAGCTTGTTGGCAAGCGCGTGGTCGGCGAGATCAATGCCGGTTGCGGAAAATGCGAGCGATGCGTTGCGGGCGACTCTCGTCATTGCCCATCGAGGACCGTTCTCGGGATCCTCGGACGCGACGGAGCTCACGCGGAATTTCTTAGACTGCCGTCACGAAATCTGGTCCAAGTGCCAGATTCCGTTTCGGATAACGCAGCAGTTTTCGCCGAGCCGCTTGCCGCTGCTTTCGGTATTGGAGAGCAAGTCGAGATCGGTCCGGAAACTCGAGTTGCTGTGGTCGGCGACGGCAAACTTGGTCTGTTATGTGCGATGACCACGGCGCTGAGGACGAATGCGATAGTGCTGATCGGTAAACATCCCGAAAAAATGTCCATCGCCGGGAAACGCGATATTGAAACGGTAAAGCTCGGAACCGAGGCCGCGCTTGCTCAAAGTTTCGATGTCGTAATTGAAGCAAGTGGTTCAGAAAGCGGATTTGCGACCGCTCTGGATCTAATAAAACCTCGTGGAAAGATCGTGCTCAAATCTACCTTTCACGGCACTCCGAAGTGGGAAGCCGCACGCGTCGTCGTCGATGAAATAACCATAGTCGGATCGCGATGCGGACTCCTAGCACCCGCGATCGATCTTCTTGCATCAAAGTCGGTGAATGTCGATGACCTGGTGAGCGATGAATATCGCCTCGACGACGGAGTCGCGGCACTTGAACAGGCGGGTCGAATGGGCGTCCTAAAAATATTTCTGAGGCCGTAAGATCCGGTTTCGACCGGCCAAAAGTAACAGGTGTCTGCCCGACATTCTCTGCTATAATCACGCAAATGAGCTGAAGTTCTTCAGGAGAAGCAATTATGTTTGATTTTCGGAAGCAAGCGGTTCGATTAGGTTTTTATGTGATGATCGCCGCTTTATTCTACGCGGTTCAGCCCCATATCTCTGCTCAAACGGTCGAACCACAGGCATCACCCGCGGCGGTTAATATCTCTCCTGAAAAGCTTTCCGCCTCATTCGCCGAAGTCGCAAAAAAAGTCGGAGCAGCGGTCGTAAGCATCGACACGAAGGGCAAGACGCCCGAAGTCACAACTCGTGGCGAAGCAGCTCCGGGCGATTCAGATGACATCATGGACTTTTTCCGCCGGCAGATGCCGCGGCGTCCTTCATATTCTGTCGGCAGCGGATTCTTTGTCGACAAGACCGGTCACATCCTGACTAACTATCACGTGGTAGAAGATGCGGCGAAGATCACCGTCAAAATGGATTCGGGAGAAGAACTTTCCGCTCATATCGTCGGTGTCGATGAAGAGACCGATCTCGCGGTCCTGAAGATCGATTCGAATCGCGAAGTTCCTTTCGTCAAACTCGCTGACTCTGAACAGGCTCGCGTCGGCGATTGGGTGCTTGCGATCGGTTCTCCGTTTGGTCTAACGCGAAGCGTGACTGCGGGGATAATCTCGCAGACAAATCGTGAGACACCCTCGACATCCGTATTTCAAAGATTTATCCAAACCGACGCCGCGATCAATCGCGGAAACTCCGGCGGCCCGTTGGTTAACATGAACGGCGAAGTTATCGGGATCAATTCTCAGATCGCGACATCGACCGGTGATTACAACGGTGTCGGTTTTGCGCTTCCGTCGAATGAGGCTTCGTACGTTTTCGAACAGATCACAACGAGCGGCAAGGTTCGTCGCGGTTATCTCGGCGTCGGCCTCGAGACCGTGAAGTCGGAATTCGCTTCCGTGTACGGATTGAAGGAAGCTCAAGGCGCGATCGTTATCGAACTTCGAGATAAAGATAGCGCCGCTTCTGTTGCAGGCTTGAAAGTTGGTGACGTCATAGTCGAGTTCAACGGACAGAAGATCATCGGAGCTCCGGACCTGATCGCGAAAGTTTCTGCGACATCGCCGGATGTTTCGACGAACATCGCTTACCTGCGAGAGAACGGAGCGGTTCTCGATCGGCGGACGACAAGTATCAAGCTCGGTGAGCGTCCTTTGAGGCCGGGTCGCAGCGAGGAAAGTTCCCGGACAAAGCTCCCGTTGGAGAAGACCAAAGAAGAGATCAAACCGTTTGGACTGACGCTTGTCGATCTGACGCCGTCGCTTGCTTCGACTCACAAGCTGGAGGGACAAAAGGGAGTCCTCGTAAAAGAGATCAATCCCGAAAGCTTTATCGCTGACGTGAAGCTCTCGAACGGCGTCGATGCTCTTGGTGAAGGAGATCTCATTCAGCGCATGAATCGCGCGGCGGTGACGGATGTGAAATCGTTCAGCGAAGCCGTCGGCAAGTTAAAAAAGGGCGACGCGGTCGTCCTTCACGTCCTGACATACGACGTGCGAGCGCGCGGGCTGCAGCTTAAAGTCGTGCAGTTCACGGTGCAGTAGAATTAACTCTCAGATTTGAGAGATTGTCGGGGACCTATGGGACATATGAGTCTTATAGGTCCTATTTGTCTTAAAGCGACGTCGACTTTAGACTTAGAAATATGCCAACAGCAAAACAAGCAAAAGCGAAGAAGAAGACCGCCACGAAAACTTACAACAACTATATCGGCGGCGAGTGGGTAAAGAGCTCATCCGGCGAGTGGTTCGATAATGTGAACCCGGCTGATACGAGCGACATCGTCGGCCGATTTCCGAAATCGAATTCCGATGACGTGAATGCCGCGGTCGAAGCGGCGAAAAATGCGGCGACAAAATGGCGTCGAACGCCGGCGCCGAAACGAGCCGAGTTGCTCTTCACGCTCGGTGAGATTCTTCGCGAGAACAAAGAGGAATTCACACGCGAGATGACTCGCGAGATGGGTAAAGTCTTGAAGGAAGCCGGCGGCGACGTCCAGGAAGCGATCGACTGCACGTACTACACGGCGGGCGAGGGACGACGGCTTCACGGATTCACGACTCCGGCCGAGATGCCGAACAAGTTCGCGATGTGTGTCCGTCAGCCGGTTGGGATCTGCGGTCTGATCACTCCTTTCAATTTTCCGATGGCGATTCCTTCATGGAAATTGATCCCGGCTCTGGTTTGCGGAAACACGGTCGTGATCAAGTCCGGCGAGGACGTTCCGCTGTCTGCATTGAACCTCGTCAAAGCATGTGAGAAGGCCGGCATTCCGAAGGGCGTCGTCAATCTGATCAACGGTCACGGATCCGACATCGGACCGACGCTCGTCGGACATCCCGATGTTCGTCTGATCTCATTCACCGGCTCGACCAACACCGGTCGCATCATCGCCGAGCAATGCGCACGCGACAACAAGATCGTCTCGCTTGAGATGGGCGGGAAGAACGCGATCATCGTGATGGATGACGCACACATCGACAACGCGGTCGAAGGATCGCTGTGGGGAGCATTCGGCACGAGCGGTCAACGATGCACGGCCTCGTCGCGGCTCGTCGTTCATAAAAAGATCTACAAAAAGTTTGTCGAGCGTCTGGTCGAGAAAGTGAAGACGCTTAGAGTCGGAAACGGACTCGACGCGAGAACGGAAGTCGGTCCGGTGATCCACGAAGACGCGATGAACAACATTCTTCGCTACATCGAGATCGGCCAGAAGGAAGACAAGGCCAAGCTCGCGTGCGGCGGAAATCGTCTGACGAAAGGCGATTACTCGAAAGGCTGGTTCATCGAGCCGACGGTATTTTCAGATGTGGCTCCGAATCATCGCATCGCACAGGAAGAGATCTTCGGACCTGTTACCTCGGTGATCCCGTTCTCGACACTCGACGAAGCTATCGAGATCGTCAACGGTGTGAAGTACGGTCTGTCGTCCGCGATCTACACGCAGGACGTCAACCAGTCGTTCTACGCGATGCAGGAACTGTACACCGGCATCTGCTATGTGAATTCGGCAACGATCGGAGCTGAAGTCCACCTGCCGTTCGGCGGTACGAAGGGTACCGGTAACGGGCATCGCGAAGCGGGAACTCAGGTGCTCGATATTTTTACCGAGTGGAAGTCTTTGTATGTCGATTACTCGGGCAAGCTTCAGAAGGCCCAGATCGATGAGGTCGAGATCTAGAATTTTGAATAACCCGCCTTTGGTTGGCAGATATAACTGTCGGGGCAGCCAAAGGCGGGACTAATGAGGTTGAAACAAATCCCACCATGCCCATAGAAAAAGCTCGCGAGATCCTCAAACATCGTTTTGGTTACGACGCCTTCCGGCTTCATCAGGAAGTCGCGATTGAATCTGTTCTGCAAGGAAAAGATTGTGTCGTTTTAATGCCGACAGGCGGCGGTAAGTCGCTCTGTTATCAAATTCCGGCTCTTGTAATGGACGGCCTTACGGTCGTCATCTCGCCGCTGATCGCGTTGATGAAGGATCAGGTCGATGCTCTGCGCGCGAATGGCGTCGAGGCCGCGTTCCTGAATTCCACGCAGACCGCCGCTGAGCAGGTTCCGGTTTTTCAAAAGGTGCGCAGCGGAGAGTTGAAGCTTTTGTACGTCGCCCCGGAGCGGCTTCTGCAAAGCGGCGATCGGTTCATCGACTTTCTACGTGAGCTGAACATATCTTTATTCGCGATCGATGAAGCTCACTGCATCTCCAGTTGGGGACATGATTTTCGACCTGAATATTTGAGACTCGCTTCACTTAAGCGCGAGTTCCCAAATGTCCCGGTCATTGCGCTCACAGCGACGGCCGACAAACTCGTTCGCAAAGATATCGTCGAGCGTCTCGCGATAAATGATGCCGATGTCTTTGTCTCGAGTTTCAATCGGCAGAACATCCACTACACCGTCGAACCAAAGCGGAACTCTTACGGCCAGCTTCTTGAGTTTCTCGATGACCGAAAAGATCAGAGCGGAATAATTTACTGTCTCAGCAGAAACTCCGTCGATTCGCTTGCCGGAGATCTTCGCGATGAAGGATTTAGCGCTCTTCCGTATCACGCCGGACTCGACAAGCAAACGCGCGATCTTCATCAGACTTCGTTCCTTAACGACGAAACAAAAATCATCGTCGCGACGATCGCGTTCGGAATGGGTATCGACAAATCGAACGTCCGCTTTGTCGTGCACATGGATCTGCCGAAGAACGTCGAGAGCTATTATCAGGAAACCGGCCGCGCCGGCCGCGACGGATTGGAAAGCGAAGCGTTGCTGTTTTATAGCTATGCGGATGTAACCAAGCTGAAGGGTTTCGTCGAGATCGAAGGGAACACCGATCAGTCGGCGATCATGCTTAAGAAGCTCGACGCGATGGCGACGTACGGCGATCTGAAATTCTGCCGTAGAAAATTCCTGCTCAACTATTTCTCCGAAGAGTTCAGTGGGTCGTGCGATAACTGCGACAACTGCACGAAGAAAGTCGAGCGCTTCGACGGGACGATCATCGCCCAAAAAGCGCTTAGTGCGGTTTATCGTACCGGACAGCGTTTCGGGATGAGCTATGTCATCGACATTCTTCGCGGATCACAGGCCCAGACCGTTCGCGACGAGCATAAGAATCTAAAGACATTCGGCGTCGGAGCGGATATTCCGAAGCAAGTCTGGTTCGATCATTTCAAAGACCTGATCGCTCAAGGTTATCTCGCCCAGAAAGAAGGCACGTATCCGACGCTCATGCTCACGGACAAAAGCGGCGATGTTCTATCCGGAAAAACCAGCGTCGAGCTTATCAAGGTCACCGTCAAAGAAGAGAAGAAGCCGAAGCTCGTCGCCGAAGTTTCGCTTCCATATGATAAGGCGCTTTTTGAAGAGCTGCGCGGGATCCGAACAGTGTTCGCGAAGACTGAGAATGTTCCGCCGTACGTCGTTTTCTCCGACGCGACTCTAGTCGAAATGGCAACTTATTTTCCGCAGCTCGATTGGGAGCTGCGAAAGATCTCGGGCGTCGGCGATCTGAAATTTGAAAAGTACGGTGACGCATTCCTTCGGGTGATAAAGAACTATAGTCTGAAGAATAACCTCGTCTCAAACATCGGCCTCAAATCACGAAAGCGTACGAACAAGACGCGGACCAAACGCGACGCGAGCGGAAAGGACACTTATCGAATCTCTTTCGAAATGTTCCGCGACGGCCGGTCAGTTGCCGAGATCGCGGAGGAGCGAGGCATTCAGCCGAGCACCGTCGAAAGTCATTTGGCAAAATTCATCGCGACCGGCGAAATGGAATTGCACGAACTCGTCCCGGTCGACAAAATCGAGACAATCCGAAGCGCAGTGTTGAAGTTCAACGACGGCGGACAGCTATCGCCGATAAAAGAATTGCTTGGTGACGATTATTCTTACGGCGAGATCAAGGCCGTGATCGCTTCGATGGCATAGAGTCAACCGAAACGCGCGGATTCGTGTGAATCGTCAAGAATAAAAATTGGGAACATCGAGCGCTTTTGTTTATGAATTGCCACTTCCGCAACCTCCGGCTAAAGCGCGGAGGCAATTCATAAGAAAATTGGCGGCGGATCGCGTAACAAAAAGACTGCCCAACTTCTTCAGTCGAGCAGCCTTCATTTCTTCACTCGGGTGAGTCTCAGTTCACATTCACATTCACCGTCGCACCGCCATACCGGCCGACCGGATTGTACTTGATCGTGTTCACGCCCTGCACGAGATAGGGCGAAATATCCATCGTAAACAAACCGCTCGCCAATTGGTCGCCGGTGATCATGAAGTCATAGTCGTTCACGTGGACGACCAGTTTCTTCAGATCAGGAGTCGCCCGAACGACGAGCGTACCTTGAGCATTTGGAGCGTAGAATTCCTGGAACAACGTCGGCGGTCCGGTTCCCGGATCGCGGCCGATCGTAATCGGATAAGAGCCGACATCAACACCCTGATAATACGTTTTTAGGATCTGAAGGAAATTCTGTCCGGCAAGCCCGCGTCCGTGCGATCCGTACTGGCTCATACCGACGTTATGTCCCCAGCCTCCGCCGGTCGAGATCAAACTGTTGAGCGTTCCGTCCGCGTTCATCACCGGCTCGATGATCGCCGGATTCGTCAGTGTAAAATTCGCGGCGATCGCGGTGCCGGTGCACGGCGCGACCGGAGTGGTCCCGACCGACCGTGTGCGACCGATCACATTGCGGAGATTGTCCCACCCGCGAACCTCGACGACGCCGGTAGTTAAAGTGATTCGAACTTTCGCGATCCGGTTCGATCCGTCCATTCGCTGGATCACTTCGATACCCGTGATGTTGCCGTTCGTGTTTCCGCTGATGACGACGACACGACCCGCGAGTCTCGCTTTGATGTCCGATGCAGGGATCGGGATCCGCCAGCGTGCGAACCGGTTTCCGACTCGTCCGCACATGTCATAAGCCAACGCTTGGTTCGCGGATGTCCAGAACGCTTGCCGACCGGCGTCGGTCGTGAGATCCGGGGCGGCGCCTTCGCCGTCGTAGATTCCGGTTAGATAGGGTGTAACGTTCGTTCCCGGAAGCTGTGAGCTTGGCGAATTGAAGATCCAGTGATTGCTGTCGCTGTAGCCGCCGAACGATGAAGAGTACAGAGCAGAGATGATCCGTCCGTTGTACGAGGCGACAAGTCCGCGTGTCTCTTCTGTCGCTTGCACAGCGCGGGCATGCTCGGAAATAACGCCGCGATAGACTTGGGACGAAGACGAATCGACGATGTCGAACGGATATCCGCGAGCGATATAGTTTCCGACATTCGCGATCGCATAACCTCTCGCCGCCGTGGCCTGTGCCTTTAGGGCTTCCATGTGGAACGACGCGATCGACTCATTTGCCACAACACCGCGGACGTACTGTTCGACTTCGAGAATGTTCATAAGATTCACGCGATCTGCAGCCGTCACTGAACCGCGCGAAACCTCCATTGCACCGCGATACTGCGGCACAGTTTGAGGACTTCCCGAAACAAGCGGATTGCTGCGGCGAATGCTTTCGACGCGAAAATAATTCGTCGGAAGCTCGGGCATAAAGCGAACCGGACCCGCAACGGTGAAAGTACCCGCCGGACCCGAGACCGAATAGCCGGCGGCGTTCGTGTAACTCACTTCGACGATCTGCCCGGGCGATATCACGTCGATCTGCAGCCCGGTCGATTGATCGATGACATATGCGAAACCTTCGGTGTTCGAAACACGAACGGACGGGTGATTGAGTGACGCGAATTCTGAAAAGGCTCCGGTCGCAGTGTAGGAATAATAAATTCCCACGCGGATCGCGACGACGGCCTGCGTCGGATTTCCCAAAATGACAGGGCCGAGATCACCCCGGTTTCCCGATGCGTGAGACTCTCCGTTCTCGGCCTTCGATCGAATAAATTCTTCCTCGAGTACTTGCTCTTCCTCGGGCGAGACCTGTGCAAGAGCACTAAAACCCATCATCGCGGATGCGAAGAGTGCGGCGAATAGGCACACTAGAGTGCGCAGTTTCATTTCTTTAATTCCTCCAAAAGAGATTGAGAGCTACTTGGAGTGTGAGGTATGGGCTATAACGAGGGATTGTAGCAACTTAGATTACAACAATCAACGATTATTGTTGGCGGGATTGGCTCCGGGAGTTTTGTACGTAACTCGTCACGGATGGCGGGGACGAGGCGGATAAGAAAAGTAAATCCTATCTGCGTCATCCGCGTTCATCCGTTGCAGAAATTTGTAGAGAACTTGAATTAAGCCCGAGGCTGCATCGCTCTCATGATCTCCATGTGCGAATTTAAAATGTAATTCGCCTGTTCGCGATTCACATCGAGGGACCAATTGTCATGATCGAATGTGCCGCCGAGGACGATGCCGTCCGAACGAGGGAACATGTATCCGCCGCCGAGATAGCAGTAATCGACTTCGGGCTGCGGCAAGAGTATCTCGAGCTGTCCCCGCACCGGAGTGAGCTTCTTGTCGTCGAACAGAGCTCGGGCGCCGAGCCCGCTGCAGTTGAATATTACCTGATCGGGAAGCATCAAAACTTCTTCGCGGTTACGGAATTCTTTTACAACTATACGACCGCCTGCGTTGTGAAAATCACGCAGCAAAGAACGCAGATAGACCTGCGGTTCGATGATCATGGTGCTGTACTGTCGAACGAACGGAAATCCGAAGTAGTGTTCGGGATCGCGATGCACAGTCAGTTGCGGATAGAGATCGTTCCCGCCCGGAAGTTGGTACTGCAGGCTCGCTTCGCTTCTGCCAAGGTCAAAAGTATCGAACCATCGCACTCCATAATCGGCTCCGACCAGTAACTGGAACGCCCGGTTCGAAATACGAGCCGCGGTTCGAAACTGCTCGAGGAATCTCGTCGACGCCGCGTCGCCGTCGTAAACGGATGTCGGCGACCAAAATCCGCCCGCGATGTTTGAGGTCGTGTCGGGCGGCAGATCCTTTGCATAAATGGTCACGGTTCCGCCGATCTCTGCGTAGCGCCGCTGAATCATGATCGCGGTCGAAAGCCCGTTTACGCCACAGCCGATGACCGCAAAGCGCGTCGGACGTGAGGTTCGGCGCGGAGTCGACGCAACGGAAAAGTCGCGTACGAGATCGACGGCCTGAACCGCCGTTCCCCACGAAAGTGTGATACCCGCTCCGCCGTGACCGTAATTGTGAACGAGAAGTTTTGCGCCTGCACGCTCCGCGTCGACGAGATATCCCTCAGGTCTAAACGGCCTCAGACCGACGACCTCACGGATAACACGATCGCGGGAAACTTTCACCGGAGCGAAGCGACGAGCCGCTGTCTGTGCAAGCAGTTGAGTCGGGATCGCGGCGGCCGCGAATGAAAATCCCGCGACGGTGATCGTATCGCGAAGAAAGCGGCGGCGATCGATTGATGAGACGGTAAGCATTGCGGTCGAGGATAGCGAAGAACGCCGGCGAATATCAACGATTTTTTTGAAGATCGAGAGCGGTGTGTAAAAATTTTACAAGCCATCAACTATCACGAGACAAAAAAGTTACCTCAACCGCGCTTTTTACTGTAGTATTTCCGGTGAACTCTTTGTTCGGTTACCGGACCGAAGTTATTCAGAGCGACGCTCGGCTCGTCCTAACGATCTAATCAATTTATTTTACTTCCCGAAGAATGAAACCACGTTCGGAAGAACGACTGCACAACGACGCGCCCACGTCGTCATACACCCCCAAAAATCACCATGCAAAAGCAAAATACAAAACCCCAAACGAAAACAATCGTACTTTTAACAATGACCCTGGTGTTCATCACCGTACTCGCCCTTGTAGGTTCTAGTTCGAAAGCCCAGGAACTTTTTGAAACCGGAAAGGAACTCAGTACGGAACTGTTCACGGCGAAAGCGGCGACAATGCTCTCGCGGCGGATACCGAATTTCGATATTCGACTCAGCCCCGCGAGTCTGAAAGATCAAGTCAACAAAAGTTCGCTGATCGATGTCGACTCTGCGATCAACAACACGGCAGCAACTAATCGTACGTCGATCGAAGAAGCGGTCGAAGACCTCAAGCAAAAACATGCTGACGTGGATGTCGACGGTTCGATATTAACCGGAGCTGTCGAGATCGTTAGAAGCGCGAAGGGTATGACGGAGCCATCGACGCGATCCGGAGAAGAGATCGTTCGCAGATTTATCTCGGAGAACCGCGGCATCTACGGACTTGATGAAGGTGAGATCGCGAATTTGAACTTTATCGGTGAGAGCGTTTCTCCTGACAGCGGTCTTCGAATGGTCCGCGTCGAACAGATCATAAACGGTCGGCCGGTATTTCAGAGTGAGTCGCGGTTCATCCTCGATCGCGACGGACGCGTCGTTAAATCGCTCGGATTGATGGTGCCGAAAGCATCGGAGACTGCGGAGTTGATAACAGATCTGCTTTCGCCCCAGGAAGCGCTCGTGCGCACGATGGCGAAATTGGAAGTTCCGCTTGAAACACAAAAGATGAGCGTCGTCGCGTCGGATGAGAACGGTTATCGAACTGAAATGCGAGTTGACGACCCGAACATCGGCGGTCGTGTGACGAGCAAGCTCGTCTATTTTCCTGTAGCTCCCGGCATTCTTGTTCCAGCATGGTCGGAGATCGTGTTCGGCGTCGAGTACGACTGGTACGTGATCGTAGATGCTCGCGATGGGACGCAGTTGTGGCGTAAGAACATGCGCTCGGATGCGTCGACTCACGACGCGAGATTCCGCGTCTACGTTCAGGCGGATGGAAAGACTCCTGCGGATAGTCCGGCACCTCAGTCGCCATCGGCTGCGGTCGTCGGCGCCAATACTCAATATGCCGGCATTGCTCCTTCAACAGTCAGTATGTTTTTTGCGCAGAATACGACGGCGAGTCCGAACGGATGGATCGATGATTGCCCGGGTGGAGTGTGCACGGCGACAGAGACGCAGACATTAGGTAACAACGCTCTCGCGTGTGCGGATCGCACGGCTGGAGCTTCCGACGTATGTGATAGCGCTGGTGCTTCAGCCGTTGACGGTAGCGGGCGGCCGACAGGCAATCTTGATTCGGGATCCCGTAACCGAGACTTTCTTGGCACCGCGCCGCGGGATTTTCAAACCGACTTTTTGCCGGCGCCGCAAGGTGGAAATCCTGAAGCGGGTACAAGCGCCTCAGTCGCGGGCTCTGCCGGAACCGGATTTTTGCGTGGATCGATCGTCCAACAGTTCTACGTCACGAACTGGTACCACGATCAACTGTTCGCTCTCGGATTCAACACTGCGGCCGGTAATTTCCAGAATAATAATTTTCTCGGAGGCGGTTCAGGCAACGATCGAATATTCGTCGATGTGCAGGATGGCCAGGCGAACGATAACGCGAACTTCTCGACTCCGCCCGATGGTACATCCGGCCGGGCCCAGATGTTCAACTTCACGGGGCCGACGGTCGACCGTGATGGCGGACTGGATTCAGAGATACTGATTCACGAATTGACGCACGGAACTTCGAATCGAATCATCGGAAACGGTGCGGGACTCGAATGGGATATCGGCGCCGGAATGGGCGAGGGCTGGAGCGATTTCTATGCGCTTTCACTTCTTAATAACACTGCCTCCGATAATCCGGATTCAAAATATGCATCCGGAGCCTATGCGACATACAAGGCTTTCGGTATCACGACGTATCAGGACAATTACGTTTACGGCATCCGTCGCTTCCCGTATACGACGGACAATACGATCAATCCGATGACATGGGCCGACGCTGATCAGGTGACCAACAATCTTTCGGGCGGCATTGCGGCTGACCCGCTCGGAAATAACATAGCCGGAGCGGGCGAGGTTCACAACGTCGGCGAGATCTGGACTTTGACTCTCTGGGAGGTTCGCAGTCGCATCATCGCTGCTAACGGTGGCGTCGTGCCGACTGGTAATCAGATCATGCTCCAGCTTGTTACGGATGCGATGAAAATGACTCCGATCAATCCTTCGCTGATCCAGGCACGAGATGCTTTGATAGATGCCGACTGTGCGACCAATGCGTGTGCAAACGAGGATTCTATCTGGGGCGGTTTCGCCGATCGCGGATTAGGCTATGGAGCTCGTGTCAAGAACGCGGTCAGCTTTACGCGGTATGCTCCGCACTTTGGAGTTGTGGAATCGTTCACGACCCCGAGCCTCGACGTCAACACGATCGCCGTTACCGATACGATCGGAAACAATTCCGGCTTTATCGATCCGAACGAGCCGTTTCGCTTTGAGATCAATGTCCGCAATCCTTTCCGCCGCGCTGTAAGAATAGCGTCCGGCGTTACGGCGACGTTGACCAGTTCGACGCCGGGCGTCACGATTTTGAACCCTTCTACGACGTATCCGGTGATCTCGCCGAATTCAAACGCGAATCGCAACGCGTTCAATATCGTAGCCAAAGCCCCGCTTGCGGCCGGCTGCGGTTCGGCGATGAATTTCACCCTGACGATCACGAGCTCGTTCGGAAGCGTCGCCAGAAATTTCTCGCTGCGTATCGGAACACCGAGCGGAACTCAGGCACCCGTAACTTACACGGCCAGCGCACTTGCTCTGACAATTCAGGATCTTCGTCCGGCCGGCGTCGGCAACACGATCAACGTGCCCGACGATTACGACATCGCCGATGTTGACGTTCGTATCGACAGCATCTCGCACTTGAAGACGGGCGATCTGACATTCAGTGTCAAAGGCCCGAACGGATACGGAACCGATGTTCTCGCTTTTCTCGGCGGAGCCGTCGGAGGTGGCGGATTAGGCGACAATATCACCAACATGCGCTTTGATGATGAAGCCGCGGGTGACGTGCTGCTTGCGACTAACGCACAAATGCCGTTTACCGGTTCATGGAAACCTATATTCAATTCTCCGACATGGGCAGGGGTCGGTTTCCCGGCTGCCGATGCTACTCCGCAGTTGAGCAATTTCGACAACACGAGCTCGCTCGGTGCATGGCGCGCAATCGCCTCCGATCAAGTGTCGGGAACTGCGGGAACTTTCAACGGCTGGTCACTTATCATCACGCCACGGCAATTCACGTGTACCGCGTTTGGACCGACCGCGGCCGGCGTGGATGTCTCGGGTCAAGTTGTCGATGCTGCGGGGCGCGGCATTAGCAACGTCGTGCTTACGCTCGACGATACAACGGGCAACGGACGACTCAGTCGAAGTAATGCCTTCGGTTACTTCACATTCACCGACGTAGAGGTAGGCCAGACCTATGTCCTTAACGGTCAATCAAAGAGATACACGTTTGCATCTCAAGCGTTGACGATTCAAGACGAGGTCAGTGGACTGGTCGTAACAGCCCAGTAAATTCGAACCTTTGACTGTTGAAGTGTGGAGCTCCGGCTCCACACTTTTATTTTGCCCGGCTCGGCTGCGTGAATGCCCGCCTTTCCCGCCCGTTTAACAAATTGTCGGAAACAATGTAAAATCCATCGTTTGTTCTTATAAGAATCTAGCTATCCGGAGAATTTATTTATGAAAGTTGGTCTGCCGAAAGAGATCAAAGATAACGAATACCGTGTCGGACTGACGCCTGCGGGTGTTCAGGCACTTGCTCACGCAGGGCACGAAGTCTATGTACAAAAGACCGCCGGCGAAGGCTCAGGCTTCACCGATGATCAGTATGTGAAGGCAGGCGGCAAGCTGCTCGACACTGCCGACGACATTTGGAAGACGGGCGACATGATCGTAAAGGTCAAAGAGCCGATCGCTCCCGAATATCCGCGGATGCGTGAGAATCAGTTGCTGTTCACTTACTTGCATCTCGCACCTGAGCTCGAGCTCACGAAGCAGATGATGGATCGCAAAGTGACCGGCGTCGCGTACGAAACGATCACCGACAAGCAGGGCCGTCTTCCGCTTCTGACTCCGATGTCGGAAGTCGCGGGGCGAATGTCGGTTCAGGTCGGCGCAACCTATCTCGAGAAGATGAACGGCGGGCGGGGAATTCTGCTCGGCGGTGTTCCGGGAGTTCCGGCAGCGAATGTTGTGATCATCGGCGGCGGAATCGTCGGAACCGAAGCTGCGAAGATGGCAGTGGGTCTCGGTGCAAAGGTAACGATCATCGATCGCAATCTCGATCGTCTGCGTCAGCTCGACGATATTTTTCTTTCGAAGGTTCAGACGCTTGCATCGTCGCGTTACGCGATCGAGGAAGCGATATCGCATGCGGATCTCGTCATTGGCGCGGTTCTCGTCGTCGGTGCCGCGGCTCCGAAGCTTGTCACCCGTGACATGCTGAAGCTAGTCCCGAACGGTGCCGTTCTCGTCGACGTCGCGGTCGATCAGGGCGGATGCTTTGAAACGACGCACGCGACGACGCACTCGAATCCGACGTACTACGAAGAAGGCGTTTTGCATTATTGCGTGGCGAACATGCCGGGTGCAGTTCCGCGTACTTCGACGTTTGCTTTGACGAATGCGACGCTGCCGTACGCGCTCGATCTCGCGAACAAAGGCTTCGAAGGTGCGATCAAAGATGATCAAGGTCTCCGCGAAGGCGTCAACACATACGCCGGCAAGCTGACTTACGAAGCGGTCGCGACATCGCAGAATCTCGAATACACGGCGCTCGATAGTCTGATCGACCTGAAAGCCGCCGCGGCTTAGCTCGTTGGAATTGATTGCCCGCGAAATACGCGAAAGGACGCGAAAATAAGAACTCCGATTCTTAATTTCGCGTCTTTTCGCGTGTTCCGCGGGCGAAAATTTTCCTTTCCTCTGTCTTTTTCGTCTTCTTTTTCGCGTGATTCGTGTGTTTCGTGGTTTGTCTTTTGATTTCGGATTCTGCAACGACCTGAAACTTAACCACGAAACACAGGAATCACACAAAACAAGAAAGACCCAATTTCTTTTCAGATCTGCTTTAATCCGCCTGATCCGCCCGATTCGCGTTCAAATCTTCGTTGAACCTTCGAAACTTGCTTGTCCGACAGTTATTTGCCAACCCAATGGAGCCCGACATACACTAAGTAGCTTCGAAATCGATGTACGAATTCGCCGTTACACCTGCTGTTACACAGCTCCGCCGTCCGGGCGTGATCATCACCGAAGTTTCTCCGGGAAGTTTGGCTGAAGAGCTCGAGCTGGCGCCGAGCGATCGGATCGTTCGCGTGAATGGCCGTTCCGTGCGCGATTATCTCGATTTCCGCTTTCAGACCGCAGGCGAGACCGAGCTTACATTTCAAGTCAAAAAAACCGACGGCCAGACGATCGATATCGAATTCGATCGCGACGAAAGCGAAGACTTCGGTCTGATGTTCGAACAGATCGTTCCGCGACAATGTGCGAACGAGTGTTTGTTCTGCTTCTGCAAAGGAAATCCTGACGACGCGCGTCCTTCGCTGTTTGTTCGCGACGAAGACATCCGACTTTCATTTCTATACGGCAACTACACGACGCTCAGCTCGATAACCGAAGACGAGATGAATCGCATCGTCGAGCAGCGCTTGTCTCCGCAGTACGTCTCGGTCCATGCGACGGATCTGAAGACTCGCGCGTATCTTCTCGGTGTCGATGAAAAGCGTGCAGATATATCCGACAAGCTTCAACGATTGCTCGACAATGACATCGAGCTTCACGCACAAGTCGTGCTTTGTCCGGAGATCAACGACGGAAAGATCCTCGAAAAAACTCTTCGGGATCTAGCATCACATTTTCCGAAGGTTGTAAGCACTGCCGTCGTTCCGGTCGCGCTGACGCGATACAACACCGACGACCGTCTGACTCGCGTCACGCCGGAGTTCTGCCGCCGAACGATCAAAGAAGTCGAGATGCTGCAGAAAGAATTTCGCAAAACGCTCGGGACGACGTTCGCGTTTCTCGGCGATGAGATCTACATAAAAGGCGGCGTCGATATTCCCTCGCGACGTCATTACGGAAATTATCCTCAGATCGAAGACGGGGTCGGGATGGTGCGGAGCTTTTTGACGAAGTTTGAAAAACTTTTGAATACGTCGGATCGCGGATCGCGGATTGTGGATTTCGACGGTGTGACAGTCGACGTTCGCACAAATCCGGTTGCTATGAGACCCCGAAATCCGCAATCCGCAACCCGCAATCCGCAATCGGCCTACGGAACGATTCTGACCGGCGAGATGTTTGCGCCGATCCTGAGTGAGCAAACTTCGCAGTTCAACGCAGCTCATGGATCGCGTCTTCACGTCCTCGCGGTTCCGAACACATATTTTGGCGGCGACGTCTCTGTTGCGGGATTGCTGACCGGGCAGGATTATCGAAATATTGTCGCCCAGGTCGAGGGCGATTTCGTCGTCATCCCAAAACACACGATCAAGTCGGACGAGCCGATCCTGCTCGACGGAATGTCGTTCGACGAATTAAAGTCGATGTTCGATGTTGAGGTTTACGATCTTGATACGGATGGTTTGATCGAATTTCTGAACACGGTTCGACGAGCCCGGTAAAGACAAGCGCGCGGTCAAGACGCCCTTGCAGTTATCTTCGCTCCTCTGGAGCGAAGATAACTGCAGGCTCGCTTCTACCAACATTTCGCTTTTCTGGAGCGATGAGACCGGTTCTAGCTCTTCTTGAAGTTGTACACGATCACGCCCGTGACTTTTACCGGAACTCGCGAAAGAAGAGTCGGCGAGAACTTCGCCTTCCAAGCCGCAGACTCGGCGGTATCTCGTAGAAGAGCGTGGCCGCTGACCGCCTTTGATGAGATGACCTTGCCGTTCTCATCGATCGTCACCTGCACGTTCACGACACCGAATGCACCGACCATCTTTGCCGGGATCGGATAAGCGGGCGGTGGCAGATAAGTGGCCCTGCCATTTATCACGCCTTCGGATATCACACGCTTGGGCTCCACTTTCGTCACCACGGGCGGCGGCTCGGAAACCTTCACGACTTCGGCGACAGGAGTATCATCCGCAGACCCGCTTCCGGTGCCGCCCCCACTTGGGACTCCCGGTCCCGCACCGCTTCCGTCACTTTCTGAACGACCGGGATCGAGAACGAAGCGTCCTTCCGGAATCGTCCTGCCCGTAAAGGGTGTCGTTGCAATAGTGGTCGGGACTGCCTGAGGCTGATCCACCCGCGCGATCAGTTCGTGACGCACCGGCAGTTCGCTTTTCTGAGTTTCCGTCTTTTGCTGCTTAGGTTGCTGACGGGGCGGTGTCGGCTCGGGTGCGTCGGTTGCCACCGGCGCGAGTAGCTCCGCCATCTCAAAATTATCAGTTCCAAGGTCGATGTCCTGTGCGTAGAGACTGAAGACCACCGCACTCAAAAATAATATCCCGACGACGACAGACGACACCATAAAGAATTTTCGCCGGGGTTTGAATTCAGCTTGTTCGGAATTCGACTCGATAAGTTTGTCAAACATTTTACTCCTCCTATTTTCAAATGCCCGGTGCCAACCGTCGCAAGGTTAGACACCCGTCGGAGTAATTTGTTCCCTGTTCAGAGTGCGCGATTCATCGCGTAGTTTTCGTACGCGATTTATCGCGGTTTCAACGACGCGATAAATGCGAAGAAAACTACGCGATGAATCGCGCACTCTGAACCTATTTCTTAGGCACTGATTCGACGGCGGGGATTCCATGAGGCTTTCGCACAAGAGCCTTCGCTTGAGCCAACGCCTCGTCGAATGCGTTCTTATCCCTTTGAGGATTGCAGTGGACAGCGCGGTCATCGATAAATGCAGCGGCGCGGGGCTTGCCCTGGCCGATGTAGACGTCGGTGTATGGGAAGTCGTGCTTCTCGAGCCATTCGATGACTTTGATGCGTAGCTGGCCCGGCGTGATCCGCGAACCCTCGAGCACGTCCTGAGCACATCGCGACGTGAAGATCGTGATCTCTGAAAACTTCGCGAGCTTCTGCATAAACTCCAATGCACCGTCGATCGGTTTTCCAAAATGGTCGACGCCTTTCCACTTGTCGTACTTTGCGAGCACGCCGTCGAGATCGACGCAGACTCGTCTCCGCGTCGGTTCGGTTTTCGTTTTGCGCGGCGTCGATGGTTTGTACTCGGTTTTCTTTTCCTTCGTGCGACGGACCTTCGGAAGCTTCGAAGGCTTGGCCGCCATCATCGCCTCGATCGCGTCACCGCCTTCGAGCCACTCAGGCTCACCGGCGACGGCGTCAAAATTCCACAGTCGTGTGTAGTGATGACGCGTGTGATGTCGTCCCGGCGTCCGCAGCGTGTAAGGAAGATCATCCGGACCGACAATTCGCTTAGGCGGGAACTGCTCAGGTTTTCTCGGCAGGTTGAGATCCTGCCATTCAGACCGGATCGCGTCCGAAAAATCGTAAACATCCGCGAGCGGATATTCCTTATCGAGCAAAACCCAAACGTGATATCCGCCGACGCCGTTGCTGTCCATCAGCATCGCGTCGATGCCTTGCTCGCGGAGACGCTCGGCCCATTCGAGTGCAGCATTGAAATTCGCCGCCGCGATCTCATCGCTGCCGGGCACACTCTCGTCGTGCAGATCGACATCGATCGCGAACCATTTGGCAGTACTGTGATCTGAAATCGAATGAAGTCCGATGAGATGCGCCGGCGATCTTCCGGAGAAGTGCCGATGAAGTTTGTTGAGCGTCACCATGTCGGTGCCCATCTTGCGACGCTCGACAATCGGCAGCATGACGACGCCAATCTTCCCATCCTTTAACGTGTACTGGCTCCAAACATCGCGTCGATTAACGAGCCGTTCCATCGCCCACTCCGCAAGTTTGTCGGCATAGCGCACCCACTCCGACGCGATCCAGAGAAGACGTTTGTTACCGGCAAATTCTGCAAACGGAGCAGCCATTTCGATTTCGGATTTCGGATCTGGGATTTCGGATTTTATTGTACGCGAATCCCGAGGCTAGTTCTTAGGACGACAAATCCGAAATCCGAAAGCCCAGATCCCAAATTGTCAGGCCTTTTCCCAGCCTCCGATAAAATTTTTCTTCGCAAGGGCTTCGTACAAATTTCGTGCGTCTTTCTCGGTGCTCGCGATCTTGATGTCGCGTTCGAGTGGGTTTTGACGGTTCGGACTGAAGTCCGTGAGATAAACCACGAAAGCAGGGAAGTCGGGTTGATCTTCTTTGTTCGTCTTCCAGAGCAAAAGTTTCCGGACCATCTTGTTGCCCTTCATGGTCTTTGTATAGACCTCGCGTTCAAGCACTTCGCTCGGCTTCGCTTTTTCCTGATGCGCGGATTTGTCGACTTCCGGAACTTTTACAAGATCATTGACCTGTCGAATGTTGACGTCATCGACGACCGCTTCTTTATCATCACGAATGCTAATGAACTGCGGCGAGATCACGCTAACGAGCGGAAGGCGGGATAACGCTTTGTATTTTTTCCCGTCCCACTCGAGGACCATTCGATTGACCGGTCCGCCGCGAGCTCTCTCGGCGATCATGTCGAGACACGAGATTTCGATCACCGGCCCGGGCTTGATCATCTCGTATGCTACGTAATCGTTGTTCACGGCGACATACTCCGACGGCACGACTTGTTTGCGAAACATCTTTACGAATTCGCGACGGTCTTCATCAGTGAATCCTCCGCCGACGCGGGTGAACTCATGGAACGTCCCGTCATCGCGAAGTACCGCGACGAGGAGATCGTGAAGCATTCCTTTACGATCTTCGGTGCCTTCGGAGAATCCGATCACGGCGACATCGATATTGTGTCGGGTCTTGACCTTGAAGATGCCGGCGCTGTCGTGACGAACGACTACGCCTTCAGCTCCCTCGCCGACAACCCACTCCGTAAATGCTTCGAGGATCTTGTCGTTGGTATCGACCTTGCGATGTTCGACCGGATGAACTGACTTTCCTTTCCCGAACCATTTCTCGAGGTCGCCAAAAACTTTTGCGACACCCGTCACCGCTTCATCATTAAGTTGGATCACGTCGAAGAAGGCGAGACCGATCTTTTCGAGCTCTTTCTTCGAATCAGGTTTTCGCAGAATTCCGACGACCTGCTGAACCGGATGTCCTTTTGTCGCTCCGACGCGAACGTAGTATTCGCCTGCGAGGATGCAGTTTTTAACTTTTGCTTTTTTGAGGAGAGCTTCGGCTTCGTCCAGACAGGGAAGTCCGGTGCGTACAGTCGCCCCGGGATTTACCGAGATAAGAGTTTTACCGTCGAAGAATAGGAGAGCAAATTCGCCGTCGTATTTCTTCGAGACAAAGTAACCTTTGGCCTTCGGGATCTTGAACGCATCTTCACTCGATACTGCGCGTGTCGCACCGCTTACGCGCCGTTTGTAGTCCGTCGCTTTTACATGGAGAGACGAGTCAGACAAGTCCGAAGCCTTGCCTATGCAGTAGTCGAACTTGCAGGAGAATTTCTTTTTATCGAAATCAAGATTCATCGGTTTCGATCAACTTAGGTTTCTTCAACTCCATGTTGGACATGTGCATGATCAGGAGATATGCATCCTTTTTTACGCGTCCTTCCAGAAACGCGTTGTACGGCTTACCGCCCCGGTTCATGACGATCGGCTCGTTCGCCTTCTCGCCCGCGCGTATGAACATGAGCGATTTCTTCTTGTCCAACTCCTTCGCCATGTCGTAAAGAAAGTCGTACGTCAGTCCGTTCACGTGAACAAGCTGCTTCTTATTCGTAAACACGAACTTCTTGAGAGCCTCTTCCTTTTTTATAAATTTGCCCGACCAACGGATCGGGAATTCTGCATTCAGATTTTGCGGGAGTTTTTTTCGAGGCCGGCGTTCGCGCACCGTTCCATCCGGATTTGTGATCACCTCGAACTCTTCTACCAGATGAACGATGCCGGTCTTAGTAATGTAAACGCGCGATGTGTCGATCAACGCCATTCCGAACTGTTCGATGTCGATCTCAGGATCACCTTTGATCAAAGCGTCCGCGACCTTTTCGATCTTCTTGCTCTTCTTGAGAAGCTCTGGCAGATCGTGAGTAACGTCGGTCTTCAAGAGTTTGCGCGTGAAGACAGGCTTGCCCTTTTCATCGACGTAGCTGATATTTATCGGCATAAAACACTTTTCACCGCCGAGACGCCGAGATGCTGAGTCAGAAGTTTCATAAAAATTGTTTTCCTCCGCGTCTCCGCGTCTCGGCGGTGAAAATCCCTATAACAAATCAAAATCAATATCGTCCGCCGAGATCTCTTCTTCCTCACTTCCAGTGTTATCCAACTCCGTCGCTTGATTCAATTTTACAAACTCAAACGCCGCCGGCTTGCCGACGACCATAAACGCGTCGCCGCCGGCTCCGACGACGAACGCCTGATCGTATTCGAGACCGCCACGCCAGCTGAACGGAAAAGTGTAAAGTTGCTCACCATCGAGATGGTCCAGGAGATACTTGATATCGCCGCCCTCTTCCGCCGGTTGTACGAGATAAAGTGACTTGAACATCAGGCTGAGATAATCCTCGATCTCCGCCTTTTTCAGTTCATTTGGTTCATTGAATGATGACGGAACGGGCTCGATCGCATCACCGTCCTCGCTGACCGCGCTCAGGGAAGTGCGATCAACCGACGTTCCTTTTTCGTTAACCGTCGCGAGCGAAGTGCCGCCTTTGTCGATGAGCGTTTTGCCGTCGGCAGCGAGCACGCGCAGACTCGCTTCGCGACCTTTCTCATCGAAAGCTTCGACCTCGACCGAGCCATAGAGTTTGTCGCGGTCGATCTTGATCAAGGTCACGGAAAATTCGCGTCCGTCGAGACTGAGTATGAGTTGCCTTGGCATACTACGCGTTCTTTACTGCGATGATCTCGGCCGCGATGCTGATCGCGATCTCTTCCGGCGTGCGGCTGTGGATCGGGATCCCGATAGGCGTGCGAATGCGCTCAAGCTTCTCCGCAGGCAAACCCTCCTTGGATAATTTTCGCAGCATTACCGACATCTTAGCATTACTGCCAAGCACTCCGAAATACTTGAAATCCTTGTCAATGAGCGCGCGGATGACAGCCTCATCAGATTTGTAACCTAGTGTCATCACGACTACATAGGAGTGTTCGCTAGCCGACACTTCAGCGCCGATGTCCGCATAGCTGTCAACGATTTGGATCGCGTGAGCGAAACGATTCTTCTCGATGGTGTTGAGTTCCGGGCGATCATCGAAGAGCGAGATATGAAAATCCATCTTCGACATCAACTCAGACAACGCGAGAGCACAGTGCCCGCCGCCGATGATGTAGAGATCGTCCCTAAAGCCGAGTTGTTCGGTGTATGTGAAGTCTTCCGATTTTGGATTTTGGATTTTGGATTTTGGATTGGTTTCGGATTCGCCGTCAGGTGGCCTAACGCTGAACCCTGTCGACGTGATCGTTAGCACATCTCGACGTCCCTCTTTAAGAGCTCCGATGATCGTATCTATAATCGATGAGTTTTCTGGTGTCAGCAGTTTGAAGATCACACTCTGCTTTCCAGAGCAGATCATGCCGCTCGCGTCCTGAGAATCTTTGCGATGAACCTGCTCACTCATTCGGGACGTCACCGTGTCTCCGCGTCCCCCGGTCGCCGCGTCGCGTAACAACAAGCGACTCTCCTCGACGAGGTTCACCTCCATCACGCCGCCGCCAATGCTGCCGATCAATTCACCGTCGACTCCGACCGCCATCTTATAACCTTGACGACCGGGACTGCTCCCCGAACTTTCGGCAACGACGAGCAACATCATCGACTCACTTCTTTGCAGTCGTTCAGCGATGAATTGCCAGAGCTCGAGTTCTTTGTGCACGCGGAAATTTTATCTCAATGAGCGTTAATTAGAGTAAGACACCAGTTGCCAGTAATCAGTAACCAGCTTCCAGCGCAAACCTGGGAACTGGCTACTGAATACTGGCAACTGGTGATTGATTAACTGTGCAATCGTAACGGAACAGAAAGCTAGCTGATAGCCGTTAGCTACTAGCTATTAGTCAGAAGCTAACGGCTAACCGCTATTTCTCGTAAAGGCTCATCAAGACCTTTTCAGCCGTGAACGGAGCGTCGAACGGAGGGGAACTTTTCTTGTAGGAGTCCATCGCTTGTCGTATCGCGAAGTATGCGCCGATTCCGTACATGAGTGGCGGTTCGCCGACGGCTTTGGAATTAAAGACAGCGAGATTCTCACGCGAGGTTTCCAGCGGCAGGATCGCGATCTCTTTTGGGATCGAATAAATGTCGGGGACTTTGTAGGTCGATAATGCGTTCGAACGAAGCTTGCCCGAATCGTCGTAGAAGACTTCCTCGATAGTCATCCAGCCGATGCCTTGAACGATCCCGCCTTCGATCTGTCCGTAGTCCACCGACGTGTTCATCGACGAGCCGAAGTCGTGACAACATTTCACGTAATCGATCTCGTAACGGCCGCGGAGACAGTCGACGGTGACGCCGACGATCGCGGTTCCGTAGACGTGATATGCGAAAGGGTGCCCGCGTGCGGTTTCCCAGTCGAAGTTTATTCCCGGCGTCGCGTAGTGAGCGTGCTCGCTGAGATTCACGCGCTGCAGATGCGCATCCATGACAAGCGTTTTGAAGTCGAGACTTGTTCGTTCGCCGTTGCGATGGACGTAACCGTCCGAGAGCGAAAGGTCGTCGACACTTTCGGCTTCGACAAGCGGCTGTGCAATTTCCAACAGTCGATCTCTTATTGCTTCGCACGCCAACTGCGTCGCTTTGCCGTTTAAATCCGCGGCGGCGGACGCTGCTGTCGGCGATGTGTTCGCGATGCGAAGCGTGTTCGTCGTGTGGAGTCGAACTTTCTCGATCGGCAGTCCGAACATCTCGGCTGCGACCTGCGCCATTTTCGTGTTGACGCCCTGGCCCATCTCAACGGCCCCGGTCGAAACGGCAATGCTGCCGTCGGTGTAAACATGGACGAGTGATCGCGCCTGATTCATCGGCGTCTTTGTAAACGATATCCCGAAACATACCGGCATCATCGCGACGCCCTTTTTGAAATACTTTGACGATGCGTTGAACTCGTCGGCTTCACGCTGCAGTGAGGCGAAGTCGTATTTCTTGTCGCCTTGCGTCCAGGTCGTGATCGCGTCACTCTCGGCGATCTGACCGTACGGAAATTCGTCGCCGTTTTCGATCAGATTCGCACGCTGAATGTCAGACGGTTTCACACCCAGTGCGTCCGCCGCATGAACGATCGCCGATTCGATGACGAACATACCCTGCGGTCCGCCGAATCCTCGGAAGGCAGTATTAGGTGGAAGGTGGGTTCGACAGCAATATGCAGTGGCACTGACGTTAGGGACGTAGTACGAGTTCGTACAGTGAAACAGCGTTCGCTCGAGAACCGGTGGTGAGAGATCGGCCGAGGCTCCGGCGTTTTGATAGAACGTCGCTTCGTACGCGACGATCTTAAGGTCTTTATCCAAACCGATCTTGTAATCCGCCGAATAAGGATGACGCTTGCCGGTCATACGCATGTCTTCCATGCGATGCAGCGCGTATTTTACCGGACGCTTCGTTAGCTGCGAACCAACCGCACAGATCGCCGCCCACGCATTCGCCTGATCTTCCTTCCCACCGAACCCGCCACCGAGTCTTTGCACATCGACCTCGACCTCATGCATCGCAAGTCCGGTGACTCGACACACCGCACGCTGTACAGCGGTCGGACCCTGGGTCGAAGAATAAACTCGCAGACCGCCGTTCTCGGTCGGAAGCGCGTATGCACCTTGTGTCTCGATGTAGAGATGCTCTTGTCCATTTACTTCAGCCCGGCCTTTGTAAACGTGATCGCATCTTTCGAATGCCGCTTCTGTATCGCCAAGCTTGAATATTTTTGGCGGAACGATGAGATCGCCGTTCGCTGCAGCGATGCGCGGATCGAGAACTGGTTCGAGCGGTTCGATATCGGCACTGATCTTCTTTGCGGCTTTACGTGCGAGTTCTTCGGATGTCGCGAGAACGATCGCGATCGGCATTCCCTGAAAGTGAACTTCATCATCGGCGAGCAGCGGTTCGTCGGGAATGATCCCGCCGATCTGGTTTTCTCCGACGAGGTCTTTTGCCGTAATTACCCGAACGACGCCTTCGCTGATCTCAGCTTCAGTCGTGTCTATACTTCGTAGTTTTCCATGCGCGACCGGCGAATCGAACACGCACGCGTACAGAGTTCCCTGGACGAGCGGAATGTCATCCAGATACACGGACTCGCCACGAACGTGAGATTTTGAGTCGATGTTTTTCATTACATCCAGCCACCGGGCACACGGAGAATGGCTCTCCGTGCTAATCAATTCTAAACAGTTCAATGAAGTGAGCCCGAAACAACTGCCGCAACAATAGCCGCTTATAACCGGCCGAACCTCGGACATCGGAGATCGGCGATATCTCGGCCTGCATGACCTCGTTCGCGTCGGCAATCGTTTCGGGATTCACCATCTGGCCGCGCAAGAAATCTGACGTCTCTTTCAAATACATGGGAATCGGCGCGACTCCTCCGCATGAGACGTGAGCGGTAATTATCTTGTAATCCACGGGTGAAAGAACCACCCCGTCAGCCGAAGCGGCTGCCACCCCTCCTTCGGAAGGAGGGGAGTTTTTGCTGTTGGCCTCCGACAACGCGGGCGGGACCCATCCGGGGCCGGGCGTTGCCTCGACCGTCAAGGAGATAGCAGTGTTGACGCTCGCGATGTCGAGGTAAGTGCGCTTGCAGACTTTCTCGAAATTGAATCGAAAATCTTCGCCAGGTTTTTTGAAGCGGATCGTCTTTATGAATTCCTGATCGGTCTTTGCGAGCTTCTTGTAATCGATATAAAGCTTTCTAAGCGGCATCTCGCGGCCATTGTTGAAAATGATGTCAGCGTCAAGTGCGAGGAACCAAACCGTCATGTCTCCGATCGGCGATGCGTTGACGAAGTTACCGCCGAGCGTCGCCATGTTGCGTATCGGCGTCGATGATACGAGCTTCAGGTGTTTGTAAAGATTAGGGAAGATCGATTGCATTACCGGCGACTCGAGCAGGTCGGTCACGGTCGTGGATGCTCCGATCTCGATTGTCACGCCGTTGTCGGCGATGTCGCGGAGAGTCTCGTCGTAGAAGACGTGCGTCGAGTCTGTTTCAACGATCTCGTCAGGTCGTTGCACGTAGATGTCAGTTCCGCCGCCAACAATGTTTTGAGTCCCGCCTTTAGGCGGCCTTACTTGAATTTGCGTGAGACGCTCCGCGATCCTGGAGAAATACTCCGGCACCACATTTTCGGGACGCGCGAATAGAGAACCACCCCGTCCGCCCAAAGCGGCGGACACCCCTCCTTCGGAAGGAGGGGAGTCTTGGACATTTTGGATTTTGGATTTTGGATTTTCGATTGCCGGAGCGTCTCCGTGTCTCGCCGTCACTGCGTCGCAAAGTTTCACCGCTGCGCGCTCAATGGACTTGTACCCGGTGCATCGGCAGATGTTTCCGTCGATGGAGGAAACCGCCATCGCTGGAGTCTTCGCGACATCGTCGATGCTGAATCCAGTGAGCGACATCACGAATCCGACTGTGCAGAATCCGCATTGCGTCCCGCTTTCGTCGACCATCGCCTGCTGAACCGGCGTGAGCGAGTTGTTGGATGGATTCACGCCTTCGATCGTGACGATGTGTTTTCCCGACGCATTCGCGAGTGGCATGAGACACGACGTCATCGTTCGATACCGAACCTTGTCATCCCTTAATTCGCCAACAAGAATCGTGCATGCACCGCAGTCGCCCTCGCGGCAACCGATCTTCGTGCCTTTAAGATTTTTGTGATAGCGAACGAAATCGAGCACGGTGGTTCCGGCCGGGAGGTTCGTGTCGATGTCTTCGTTGTTGAGGATGAACTGGTTCATCAGTGGAATAAGCACGGGAGCCGAGAGTAATTAACCGCAGATGACGCGGATTATTTTAGGAGCCTTTGTTTGTTTTATCTGCGTTATCCGCGTCACCTGCGGTTAGGCGCCTTAAAGTCCCGAACCTAAAATTTACGTATTAATACCACGCCGCCCGCAATCAGTAGGATCCCGAAAACCCGTGCGAGACTCACTTCCTTTACCGGCACACCGAGCAGACCGAAGTGGTCGATGATCAGCGTGACGATCATCTGGCCGGCGATGACGAGACTGAATGTCATCGCGACTCCTAGACGCGGAACCAACATCACGGCCGCGGTTACAAAAAATGCGCCGAGGAGCCCTCCGATCCACGCGATCGCCGGAGCGTCTTTAGCAGACGAAATGTTCCCGAGCGGTGAGCCCGACAAAAGCATGTACACAAAGAGTGCGACTGTTCCGACAAAAAAAGAAATGAACGCGGCGAGGATCGGGCTGTCGACGACGCCGGCCATCTTGTTATTCGTCGCCGCTTGCGTCGGCATCATCGCACCTGCAGCGAGAGCAAGAAGAATGTAGAAATAGATGTTCGACATTGATTATCTCCCGCGGAGTAGCGAAAGAATTATTGCCCGCGAAATACGCGAAAGGACGCGAAAGAAGAATTAGAATCGAAAGGTTTTGTTTCGCGTTTTTTCGCGTATTTCGCGGGCAATAATTCTTTCCCGCATTTCGCGAGCAAATTTAATACTCGATCTTGTCCGGCTTTGCGACCCAGCTCTTAAATACTTTTTGCGATTCAGATCTGAGGATGCTTTTTAGTTTGAGATGCCGCTGCTCATTCGGCCGGAAGAATTCGCTGTAAAACATTTCGTCGTCGAATCCGGCGGCTGCGGCATCGTCGCGAGTCGCTGCCATATAGATCTCCGACGGGCGAGCCCAGTAGATCGCGCCAAGGCACATCGGGCACGGTTCGCATGAGGTATAAACGGAGCAGCCCTCGAGTTGAAATGATTCAAGATTCTGACACGCGTTCCGGATCGCGACGACCTCAGCATGTGCCGTCGGATCATTTGTAGTCGTCACTTGATTGAATCCTTCGCCGACGATCCGACCGTCCTTCACGATCACGCAGCCGAATGGCCCACCGAGGTTTTCATCGACACTCTTTTGCGCCAGGCGAATCGCCAAACGCATGTAAGTCTCTTCAGGCGTCATCGGGGATTCACCTTGATCTCGAACAAACGACGCCACAGTTTTCCGGTGACGTAGAGTTTATCGCTCGCCGCATCGTAGGCGATTCCGTTCAGCACGTCGGCGTTCGGATTCTGCTGCTGTTCTTCGTCGCTGAGTTTGTTCATGTCGATCCGTCCGAGCAGTTTTCCGGTTGCAGGATCGATACGAACGATCCATCCCGTCTGCCAGATGTTTGCCCAGATCTCACCCTTCACGTATTCAAGCTCGTTCAGCTCCATGACCGGTTTTCCTTTCTCGTCGTTCACGACGATCGTCCGGACGGTTTTGAAATCTTCGGGATTGACGAAACGGATCACGTGCGTCCCGTCGCTCATGATGAGGTTTGTGCCGTCGTTAGTCAGGCCCCAGCCTTCCCCCGTATATCGCAGTTCGCGGAGAAGCTTGAAATCCTTTAGATCGTATTCAAAGGCTGTCATCTGACGCCATGTGAGCTGGTAGACCTTATCGTTGAGAATGGTGATGCCCTCACCGAAATACTCGCGCGGCACATCGTGCTTTTGCAGCACTTTCCCGGTGGCGAGCTCGACCTTTCGCAGGCTCGAGAAAAACGGATCATCGTCCTTGCCGCCAGTTCCTTCGTACAGAACTCCGTCATGAAACTCGAGTCCCTGAGTGAACGCCTTTGGATCGTGAGTGTAAGTTTTCAGGATCTCGTAGTCGTACATCACGACCGGAGTGGTCGTCTTTGCCGCGTTAGTATTTGGCGTCGCGTTGTTCGACACAGCCGGTGGATTTCCGCACGAGAGCGAAAGAAGAAACAGAGCGAAAATGAAACAGGAACGCATAGGTTATTTGGAAAGTGCGCGGTCGATTGCCCGTCGAAAAGCGTCGGCCGAAAGCCGCTGAACTTTGATCCCGTTTACGAATATCGACGGCGTACCGCCGACCCCGTTATCACGTCCGTCCGCCTGATCTTTCCGAACCTCGGCAATGGCTTTTGCGTCGTTAAAGTCTAACTCAAATTGTTTTGCATTCAAACCGAGTTGAGTTGCGTATTTTAGGAGCGATGCTTTGTCGAGAGCGTCCTGATTTCGATAGAGCAATTCCGAATATTCAAAAAATTTTCCCTGAGCGCGAGCAGCGTTTGCCGCGAGCGCGGCTTGAAATGCATTTTCGTGGAGCGATTCGAGCGGATAGTCGCGAACGACGAAACGGATCTTGTTTCCGTACTCAGCGAGCGTGCTCTTCAGGACGGGATGAGTTCGCGAACAAGCCGGGCACTGGAAATCCGTGAACATGACAACCGTCACAGGAGCGGTCGCACTTCCGGTCTGCGGATCGTCGCTTTCGATCAGAACGTTCTGAACGATCGGCGTCGGCTCGATAAGCGAGATCTTGACTGCATATTTTGTAAAGAGACGCTTCTTCAAAGCGGTTTCAACCGCGTTCTTTTCCTCGTCGGTGAAAAGCTTGAGCTTGTCGGTAATCTCCTCGGCGAGAAAAGCCTGCTCGTCGAGATTCCTTGATTTGGCCTCTTCCGCAGCAAGCGACGATAAGATCACCGACTCGAGATCCGCCCGAACCTCTTCGAAGATCTGCAATTCAGTATCGTTCAAACGAACCTTATTCTTTTGTTCGAATTCGCTGACTGTGATCGTGCGAGTACCGATCGTCGCGAGCATATCGCCCGAAGTGAGACCGATAGAATTCGCGTCCTTGCCGACAACCTTATATTTCGTTCGCAGAGTTTGAAGATATGTATCGACCGCGTTCTCGGCTGCACGCTCTTTTAAATAAGCGACGAGCTGCGGACGAATCTGTTCCAGAGGCTTTCCGCCATCGGGTCCGACGTTCGCGTCGTAAAATTTCTGAACCTCGGCCGGCAACGGGTCCCGCACTTTACTTTTCTGCTCGGCGAGAAGTTTTTCTGGAGTCGATGAGGCAGCCTTTGCTTCCAGATCGAGTATCGCCTCCGCGATCATTCCGTCTAGCAACTCGGTGCGGGTATTGGCGATGATCGTGCGTCGCTCGAGGTAATACCTGCGCGCAGCCGGAGAAAGATTCGCAGGCGTGAAATTAATTTTCGTCGAGGTCGCCAGCACATCGTCGGGTCGTTGCGCGGCCATCGTGAGCGCGCAGCTAAACGTTGTTAGGAGAAGCAAAACTGTCCCAAAATGTCGCATAAGAAATCGAACTGAATTCTACCAGATTGTCGACCGAATTTCGTCGCCTGGCCGTATCTGCTAATATCGACGGAAAGGGTAGAACACGATGTCTGATGTCGGATTTTGCGGAACCGTTTACCACGTCGCAGTTAAGGCGAACGAACTCCGGCTCTCCATTTCTCCTCTTCTATTCCGATATCGAGGTTGATTCACGTTTACGAACGGTTCGAAATTACTTTTCCACAGAATTTGTGGAAAAACGCCGTGTTTCGAGAGAATTAATTAGTTCAAGGCTTTGTAACATTTAGACTTCTAGCATTTTGCACACAAGTCGAGCGCGAATATGCCAGCGAATTATTCCCACGATAAGCTGACAACTTTTTCCATTTTCTTTCTACTCGCTTTCGCGACTCAACTGAGCTGCACGCGAAACGAATCTCAATCCATTTCCGGACTTCCGCACACACCGATCGCGGCATCGGCAAAGGCTATCAACATCAACACGGCCGACGTTACGGAATTACAAAAGATTCCGGGCGTCGGTCCGGCATCAGCAAAAAAGATCATCGAACATCGCAAGCTTTACGGACCCTTTCGACGGCCCGAGGAAATTCTTATTGTCGATGGAATAAGCGAGAAACGATTTCGCGAATTCAGGAGCTATATATCGATCGAATAAATTTCTAACTCCGAAAAATGTCTGAAGAATCTCTCCCACAAAACTTCAGCCGCCATCCCCTGGCTTGGCTCGCCGCGTACTTCACGCTTGGTGTCACGTGCCGGCACTTTATCGAAACCGGTCTTGTCGTTCCATTCGCTGTCGCGATTTTCCTCGCGACGCTCGCCGCCGTGTTGCCTAGAGTTTCGAAGTTTCTCTTACCGCTCTCTTTTGTCCTGCTCGGAATGATAGCTCTGCAATCGGAGATCTCGAGCATTTCCGAAAATCGCGTTCGCAGGATCTACGACGAAGGACGGATCGCATCACACGAGCCCGTCGCAGTCGAAGGCGTGGTGATAGGAAGTCTGGAGCTCGCGAACGACGGAATATTTATTTTGGTCGCCGCCGAGAAGCTTCGATTCAAGTCTGAAGAAAGTTCAGTGACGGGGCGAATTCGCCTCTTTGTCCCGTTGTCGGATTCGCAGGCCGCTGACGGGTTTCAAGAACTGGATGTACACGCGGGATCGAAGATCAGAGCATTCTGCAGGCTGGATCGTGAGGAAGAATTTCAGAATCCGGGCGTCCCTTCGCGCGTCTCCATGTTAGATAGCCAGGGAATAGACGCCAAAGCGACGCTCAAGAGCCCGCTCCTTATCGAAAACGTAGGCGGTCTTCCGACCTGGACGCCCGGAGATTGGATCTATCGACGGCGGCACGCGTTGATCGGAGATTTTCAGCGATCGTTTTCTCCTCAAACAGCGGGAGTGCTCATCGCTTCGCTGCTTGGAGACAAACATTTTCTCGACGGGCGGACGGCGGACGTTTTTCGCGATGGCGGGACGTTTCACGTGCTCGTGATATCGGGTCTCCACATCACTTTTATCGGAGGCTTGGCTGTTTGGATCGTCTCTTTATTCTCAAGGCGGCGAAGTCTGCAATTCACGATCGCCGCAATTTTCCTGTGGGCCTACACGATCGCAGTCGGAGCCGACGTTCCGGTCGTCCGCGCGAGCCTGATGTTTACGGTGCTTTTGTTTTCGCATATTTTCGAACGACACGGTTCGCAACTGAATGCATTCGGCGCGTGCGTGTTGATGCTTCTTGTTTGGAGACCTTCCGATCTGTTCACTCCGTCATTTCAACTGACGGTCGTAAGCGTTTGCTCGATCGTCGCGTGCGCGTTCCCGATCGTCGAGAAACTTCGGGCGATCGGACGATGGATGCCGACATCCGAAGAGCCGTTTCCGCCGAATGTTCCAGACAAACTGCGCCGGTTCTGCGAGCTTCTTTACTGGAACGAAACGGTTTGGAAGATGGAGAATTCGCGTCGCATATGGTCGGCAAATCTATTCAAACGTTCCGGCTTGAGATTTTGGATGGCGACGAATGTCCAAACCTTAACGGCGTATTTATTTGAAGGAGCTATCGTCTCGCTTATCGTTCAGATCTGGATGTTGCCGGTCGTCATCATTTATTTTCATCGAGTTTCCGCGGCATCGATCCTATTGAATCTGTGGGTCGGATTTTTTCTGGCAGCGGAAAGCTTCGCCGGAGTGTTTGCCGTTCTTGTCTCTAAAGCTAGCTATTGGCTCGCGGCTCCTCTTGTCGAGTTAACCGAGTTTTTTAATGCTGCGATGATGTCTGTGCCGGCATGGCTTTCAGATCTCGGCTACGCGGGATTTAGACTGCCGGCGTATTCCGGCGTCGGTCGATGCGTCTACATTCTCTACGGCATCGCCGTCGCGCTCGCGGCCCGACGGGTTCTTGCTTGGCGTCCGTTCGATCTTCGAAATGGTACATGGAGATTGTCGATCACCGTCGCGCCGGTAGCGGTAATGATGCTCGGTATGATCATCATTCTGCATCCGCTGAGCGCGCCGGGGCCGGATGGGAAATTGAGAATTCATTTCCTTGATGTCGGACAAGGCGATTCGGCACTCGTCGTTTTTCCCGATGGAGAAACGATGCTCATCGACGGCGGAGGTAAACCCGATCTTCGTGCCGCAGACGACGGCTCGGGTTTCTTTCCGGATACGCCGAGGATCGGCGAAGCGGTCGTTTCGGAATTTCTTTGGGAGCAAGGTTATTCGCGAATCGACTATCTCGTCGCGACGCACGCAGATGCGGACCACATGCAAGGACTGAGCGATGTGGCGAAGAACTTTCACATCAATGAGGTACTGGTCGGAAGCACGCCGAGCGGAGATCCGGAATACGACGACCTGATGCGGGTGGCGGCTCAGCATCAAATTCCGGTCAAGGCGACTCACCGCGGTGATAAGTTTTCGATCGCCGGCGTGACCTTGAACATTTTGAATCCGCGTACGAACGCAGATTCGGGCTCGGCAAATAACTCGTCGGTTGTCTTGAAGATTGAGTACGGTTTGAAGTCTTTTCTGATGACGGGCGACATCGAAAAGGGCTCTGAACAAAATTTAGTTGATGGCGGTTGTGAAGGACTTGATGTCGATGTCGTGAAAGTTCCGCATCACGGGAGTCGCACATCGTCGACCGACGCGTTCGTAAAATGCACTCAACCCTTGATCTCGATCATTTCAGTCGGGCGAAGATCGCGTTTCGGACATCCGCATGCGGAGGTCGTCGAGCGTTGGCTGTCCGCCGGAGCTAAAGTTTTCCGAACCGGAGAGAAGGGAACGATCACGATCGAGACGGATGGAGATTCTTTGGAAACTCGAACGTTTTTACCTTAATTCAAATAGAGAAACGCCCGAAAAGTTCGAGTTTCAAACCTCTTGAGCGTTCCTTCAGTCGTCTTGTTTAGAGAGAATATACGGAATGCCGGCGCGCCTGTCAAGCAATTTAATGCATAACATTAACTAACGGCGTTTAAAGTCAGTGTTTGAAATGGCGAAAACCGGTAAATGCCATCGCCAGACCGTGTTCGTCGGCCGCTGCGATAGAATCCGCGTCCTTCACCGAGCCGCCGGGCTGAATAATCGCTGAGACTCCCATTTTTGCTGCCTCGTCGACGTTATCGCGGAACGGGAAGAACGCGTCTGACGCGAGGGCCGAGCCTTTTATCGGGAGATTGAATCGCTCGGCTCGCATCGCCGCGATCCGGACGGAGTCCACGCGATTCATTTGTCCGGAGCCGACGCCGATCGTCTGATACTCATTCGCAAGGACGATCGCGTTTGATTTCACATGCTTACAGACTCTCCATGCGAGGAGCATAGACTTCAGCTCTGCTTCGGTCGGCGGGCGCTTCGAAACGATTTTGAGTTGGTCCGCGTCGATCCGCAGCGTGTCCGAGTCCTGAACGAGGAAGCCGCCCGAGATCTGTTTGTATTCCGGAGTCGTTCGTTGTTCGTTGTTCGTGGCCGGCAATTTTAGAATGCGAAGGTTCTTCTTGCTTCTAAAAATTTCGAGAGCTTCGTGATCGTATTCGGGAGCGACGATAACCTCCGAGAAAACTTCGATCACCAAAGCTGCGACCGCTGCATCGACTTTCAGATTGAACGCGACGATACCTCCGAACGCGGAAACGGGATCCGTCGAAAGAGCTCGGCGATAAGCTTCTTCGTTTGTGGATCCGATGCCGACACCCGACGGGTTCGTGTGTTTGACGATCGCGACGGCCGTGTCTTGAAAATCCTGAACCAGGTTCCATGCTGCTTCTGCGTCGACGTAATTGTTGAACGACATCTCCTTGCCGTGGAGTTGCTCGGCATTCGCGATGCCACCCGGATCGCCGTTCGAGAATAACGCCGCATGCTGGTGTGGATTTTCACCGTAACGAAGGTCGGTGATCTTTGCGAGATGAATGTCGAGTGTGTCGGAAGAGAGAACCACTCCGTCAGCGGAAGCCGCGTCCTCGAGGACATCGTCGGACTCGATGAACATCAAATTCTGCAGCGGATTCAACGGCTCGATCAGTGCGAGTTCATCGTCGCTCAATTGTTTCGCGAGATACGATGAAATGGCGAGATCGTAACCCGCCGTACGCGTGTACGCGAGAACGGCGAGACGCTGTCGAGTCTCGAGCGAGAGCGAACCTTCGTTGCGTCGCAACTCTTCGATCAATCCCTCATAGAGTCGCGGATCAGTGACGACTGCGACATCCCGCCAATTCTTCGAAGCAGAACGGATCATCGCGGGTCCGCCGATGTCGATATTCTCGACCGCGTCTTCGAGCGAGACGTCTTCTTTCGCAACCGTTTCTTCGAACGGGTAAAGATTCACGACGACCATGTCGATCGGTTCGATACCGTGTTCCGTCATCGAAGCGACGTGCTCCGGGTTGTCGCGCAGCGCCAGAAATGCGCCATGCATCTTAGGGTGAAGCGTCTTTACGCGTCCGTCCATCATCTCGGGGAAGCCGGTGATGTCCGAGACATCCGTGACATCGATCCCGAAGTCCCTTAACGTTCGCGCGGTTCCACCGGTCGAGATAATATCGACACCAAATTCGCGCAAGGCTTTTGCAAGATCCACTGCTCCGGTTTTATCGGAGATACTGATAAGGGCTCGTTTTATCTTTCTAAGTTCGGTCATAAAAACGAAAAGCGGTCGAAAGCGACCGCTCATTAACAACAAATCTACTTTGGGCTGGTCACGAAGAGCAGCCGGGAATCGCATCCGTAAGCCATGCTCCTTAGAAAAAGACGCGTCCCAGAAAGAGCAGGCTTAGTACGAACACCAGAGCGTAAATAAAGATTTTGATAAGACTCATGAAATTAATATCCTATTAGAGCCTAAAGACGCCTACGAGCAAGCAACTAGTTTAGTTCCGAGCCAATTTCGATGTCAAAGTCCTTTCTTTTATTTTATCTGGCGTCTGTCGTCCTGTTTCTCATGGCAGCCGCGTCGGTTCGAGGGCAGGAAACGGTGGCGACGATGACGATCGATGCCAAAAATCCGGAGCTAATCAACGTTGATGGAAAGTTTGCCACGGGCTCGAATCGGAAAAATCTTTCCTTCCTTCGATCAGTCGCCGGAACGCAAGGCTTGGCGAACCGAATATCGGATCTACGACTTTTCGATTCTGCGGGAGCAGAGGTTGCGTTCAAAAAACTCTCCGACGGTGAATACCTGAGCGATGCTAACTTTGTGCGGTGGACGTATACGATTGACGTCACTCCACTAAAAAATCGTTCTGCAGCGGCACACGCGTCGTGGTTTGTAAATGGAACCGGAATTTTGATGCTTGCTGATCTGTTACCGGAGGTTGCGGATAAATCGAAGCGATCCGGTAGACTGACATTCGAAACTCCCGCAACGCATGATGACGGTCATTTGTTTGTCCATTCATCCGAAAAAAGAAGTGGTAATACCTTCGAGGTCGAAGACGTCGAGGACGCGGTTTTTTATGTGGGCTACGTTTGGAAACGCGGGGCCTCTTCGAATCAGCCGGATCGGGTCGCTTTTCTTATCTCGGGTGAATGGAAGTTTGCGGCGTCGAGCGCGGCGGACAGTGCGAGAGAGTTGTACGTGAAATACGAGCATCGCTACGGGCAGCGTTCTTCTGCTGAACTTCCGTTCGTCGCGATCGCGCGGTTTCCGACACCGACCGATCCGGGAGCCTGGGAAGCGGAGACTCGCGGCAATAATGTCACTATCATTTCATCCGACACGCCGTTCCAAACACAATCCTCGCAACGTCTGGACGAGCAACTCCGTCACGAGATCTTCCACCTCTGGATACCGAACGGAGTGAATCTCACGGGAAATTACGACTGGTTTTACGAAGGCTTTGCGTTATATCAATCGTTAAAAATTGGGATCGATGATAACCGGATTCGTTTCGATGATTTTCTGGATACTCTGTCGAGAGCTCACACGATCGACAGTGCTCCGTCGCAGAGAATCTCGCTGATCCAGGCTTCGAAAAATCGATTCGGCGGATCGAGTACTCAGATCTACGCTCGCGGCATGCTCGTCGCTTTTCTGACGGATCTGGCGATGCTCGAACAATCGAAAGGGAAGCGCTCCGTCGAGAATCTCTTAAAGGATCTGTATATGAAGCATCGGAAGCCGGCGGCTCCGGTGGACGGTAATACGGCGGTGATAGAAATGTTGAAGACCGGAGCGAACGCGACATCGATTGTCGATAGGTACGTTGCCGGTGTCGATAAAATCGAATGGACCGATGAATTGGCCGCAGCGGGCATTGAAGACTCGGATCCCGGGCCAGTTACGACTCTTCAGGTAAAGAAGAAACTGAGTGGCCGCCAGAAAGCCATGCTAGATCGGCTGGGTTATAATAATTGGCGGAAATTATCCGCAACATTCTAATGAGATCTAAAGCATTTTTACTTGTAATCCTTCTGGTTTCGCTCTGCTTTTCACCCGGCTGCGGCGTTGTCGATCAAGCGGTGAGCGGCGTGTCCAGCATCGTTGGGCTTTCCGATACCGCGACCGTCATCTCAAAAACTGCGCAGATCCGAACCTCTTATGCGGTAGTCGCGGCGGACCTGCTCGAAGTAAAACGCGGTGATCGGCTCGACGTGATCGACTCGGTCGATTTCGAAAAGATCCTGTGGTATCGCGTCCGCGCACGCGACGAGGCTAAAACCGAAGGATGGATCGAGGCTCAGCATGTCATCACGAGCGAGATTCTTGAAAAGTCGAAGAAACTTGCCGAAGAGTTCAAAGACGTTCCCCCGCAAGCGGCCGGTCAGCTACGTGCCGCGTCAAACTTGAGGCTCGCTTCGGACATGAGTCCGGAGAACATCCTATTGAAGCTCGCGCAAGGCTCGACGTTCGAGATCATGGACTGGAAGTTCGTCCCGAAACAGGAAGTCGCCGATGTCGACGACGCCGCGAAGGGCGAAGAGAAACAGACGAAGCGTAGCAAGAACGAAGAGATCGAGGCGGCCCGCGAAGCAGGTGAACCTGAAAAACTCGACGAGAAGTATGACGTTTGGTATCAGATCCGATTGGATCCGTCGGTCTCGCCGGCACCCGCCGGTTGGTTGTTCGGTCGGCAGGTCGAGCTTCAGGTTCCATCCGACATCGTTTTTTTCCAGGCGAACAATCGAAAGTTCGTGACCTGGCAGCGACTTGATACCGATGTCGCGAGCAAGGCTGTGGCGACCGATAAACTTTCGGCTCCGGGTAATTGGGTGATCCTTTCCCGATCGAACATATCGAAGCCGATCGATGGTGTCGAACCTGATTTTGACGGGATTCAGGTGCTTGCTTTCGACAAGTACGATCAGAGTTACTACACGGCGTGGCGATCGTCGACGGATGTCTGGGGACAATTGCCGCTTCGTGTCGAGGGTCAGGGCGACAACAAGACATTTATCATTCACCTGCGAAATCCTGAAGGAAAGATGGATGAGAAGAGATTCGTCGTCTTCCGCGACAAGAGTCGTGTAAAAGTCACTCCGCCTGAGGACATCGCACAGTATCAACTCGCGAAGCCGAAGTAGAAGTAGAAAGTGAGAAGTGAGAAATGAGAAATGAGAAGTGAGAAGTGAGAAGTGAGAAGTGAGAAGTGAGAAGTGAGAAGTGAGAAGTGAGAAGTGAGAAGAAGTATCGCAACGAATATCCATTAGCGTATCGCAACGAATATCTGTTAGCACCGAAGAGAAACTAGAGACTAGAAACTAGAAAACACCATCGCCGACCAACCCGACAATCCATTCCCCGAACCCGTCGAGTTAGAGATAACAGACTCGATCGATCTGCATGCATTCTCGCCGAAGGATGTAAAAGCAGTAACGATCGCGTATCTCGACGAAGCTCGAAAGAAGGGTTTCTCGATCGTCAGGATCATTCACGGAAAGGGAATCGGCGTGCAGCGTGAGATCGTCCGAAGCGTGTTAAAAGAAACGGATTTTGTGAAGGGATTTAAATCAGGTGACGAATTTGGCGGAGGCTCCGGTTCCACGATCGTAACGTTTAGCGATTGATCATCGCTCGTCGATCAAGTCCGCCCAAGCTTCCTCATCCTCATTCTCCGGAAATGCAGCGGCAAGCATTTCGTTTTTCGACTCAAGTTCGCTCTCCGCTTCGGCGAGCCGGGAGGCCAAACGCTTGTATTCAACTTCGAGCTGGTGCACCCGTTTCTTGCGTTCCTTGTCGATCCGGTCGATGTAGAACATGTACATCAATTGCAAGCCGGCGACACCGGCGAGGGATAAACAGAGACCGATAAGAACGTAAAGCAACATCTCTCGATTTTGGATTTTGGATTTTGGATTTTGGATTGAAAACGAGTCGACACAGGGTCGAAACATCGTTCCCGAATCTGAAAACCAGAATTCAAAATCTAAAATGAGTATACTCTTGACCTGCGGTAGCGGAAAAGTAAAAATCGGACATATAAAATCCAGAAGAACCTTATCCCACCGGAACTGCGATTCGACACCTATTGGTCGTTTAAGGAAATATACGCGAATTTTATAAAAGGCTGGTCAGCCGCCAGTCTTGGAACGTTGATGCAAACTGAAACTTTAAAACTGGTCTATACCCTTTTGTGCGATGACGTTCGCATTGAGATGGGCAACAAGATCTCGCTCATGGGAATTTTCCAGAACATCATGGTCGAGCGTTTGCCGGTCTCGCTGATCAAATTTGCCGTCATCAATCATTGGCGCGGCGAAGGCAATCATCAAACTGAGGTACGGATACTGTCGCCTGATAAAGCAAACCTGGTCGTAACGTCCCAGCCCACGGCGATCGACCTCGCACCCGGCGGATTCACCGACAACGTAAGTTTTTTTGTGAATGTAGTTTTCCCGAGCGCCGGGACTTACTGGGTGCAGACCATCGCGGACACGGTGGTACTTGAAGAATTTCCGCTGATCGTGACCGACGCGGGAGCGATCGGGGCAGGCCAGCCGGCGGAAGAGATCTCGGAAACTATCAACTAAGTCAGAAAGATTTTCGCCATGGATAAACGCGGATGACGCGGATCATAAGAGATTTCCTCTGATCCGCGTCATCTGCGTTTATCCGTGGCGAAATTTCTTTCTATTTTTCCGTTCTCGAAATATCCAACGTGATCGCGGTCCGATAGATCCCGGCGTTGACCATGTCGGTGATCTCTTTCGATGCTTCGACGCCCTTGTATCTGGCAGTCACTCTGACTTTTGTAACGCCGACGGGTGGGCGAAAAGCAAACTCGCCACTGTAGTTCGAGTATGTGCTCCCGAGACTTTTTGTCGAGCCGTCGTCGTTGACGCGCTCGAACTCGACCTTTGCGGCAGTAAGGCTCGTGCCTTCCTTAAAGAATACGGCGCCTTTGATGATGACCTGCGTGCCTTGGTCGACGCCAAGGATCAAGCGATCTCCGAGATCCCGGACCGAGCCGTTTTTGATCTCGACTCCGAATTTAACTCCGATCGCATAACCGTCGGCATCGAATGCAACGTTGTACGTGCCCGCCTTGAGGCCTTCCATTTGAAAGTTACCTTTCGAATCGGCGGTCACGGTTTTCACGTCTTTGCCTTCGAGACGAGCAGTCACTGTAGCTCCGCCGATCCCATTACCTTTGTTGTTTCGTACCTTTCCCTTGATTCCGCCCTGAGCGAAAACCGAAGGCAGAAAGCAAAAGGCGGAAAGCAGGAAAAGAAAAAGAATGTTTCGTATGTTCATTTATCAGGCCGCCGCCGCTACCTCATTGCGGTACTCATTGGCTACATCATTGATGATGTCGTCCAGGCTGCGGGTTGGCTGATAGCCGATGAGCCGTTTCGCTTTCTCAAGACTGGGAACGCGCCGACGCATGTCCTCGAATCCGTCTCCGTACGCTTCTTCGTACGGAATGAACTGTATCTCGCTGGTGCTTCCGGTCAATGCGATCGCACGATCGGCGAGGCCTTTGATCGATGTCTCTTCGCTGTTTCCGATGTTGATAACCTGTCCGAAACACTCGGGCGAATCGAGAAGTTTAGTCAAACCTTCGACTACGTCATGAACATGTCCGAAGCATCGCGATTGCGTTCCGTCGCCGTGAACCTGGATCGGTTCATTGCGGATCGCGGCATGTACGAATCGCGGAACGACCATTCCATATTGTCCGGTCTGACGCGGGCCGACCGTATTGAAGAGCCGCACGACGACGACCGGAAGTCGAGTTTCTTTCCAGTGAGCAAGAGCGAGAAATTCGTCGAGCGTTTTCGCGCACGCGTAAGCCCATCGATGTTTATCGGTCGCACCGGTGAGAAGATCGTCGTCTTCTTTGAAGGGAACCGACGCTCCTTTGCCATAGACTTCCGATGTGCTTGGGATCAGCACACGCTTTCGATATCGCGAGCAGAATCCGAGAACGACATCGGTACCACGAAAGATGGTTTCGATTGTTCGCACCGGCCGCTCCATAATAAGTTTTACGCCGACGGCGCTCGCCATGTGATAGACGTGATCCGTTTCGCGGATCAACTCTTCCATCAACTTTTCGTTGAGGACCGTATCGATGATCAAACGAAAGCGCTCGGTGTCTTCGAGATGAGCGATATTCGAGTAACGTCCGGTCGAGAGATCATCGATGACCGTGATCTCGTGTCCTTGTGAGATGAGTTTGTCGGCGAGATGGCTTCCGACGAAGCCTGCACCGCCTGTGATAAGAATTTTCATATTTAAATTGCCACGAGCCTTTAAGTTGCCACGACGTTTAGGTCGTGGTCAGCTAAAAACACAATTGGCTTCAGCCGTATTTGGCTAAAGCCATAAGGATAATTCTTTTGCAGAAATTTGGCTAAAGCCTGTCCCGGTAGTGAACGTGACCACTAGCTAAAGCCAGTGGCAATTTATCGGAAACAAACCCATTTCTTGAATTTCTAACAGCTTTGTCGACGCGCACTTCATTCTCCTAGGCTTTTGTGTTTGTCGCTTTTGGCGAATCGATCAGAGCCCGAAAGTAATTCACCGTCTTTTCCAATCCCTCCGCCAGCGGAACTTTTGGATTCCAGTCCAGCAGCGACTTCGCGCGTTCAATATTCGGTTTGCGCTGTTTCGGATCGTCCTGCGGCAACGGCAGATATCTGATCTTGATCTCGCGTCCGACGCATTTGCCGACTTCCTCTGCTAGCTCGTTCATCGTGAACTCGCCGGGATTTCCGATGTTGACCGGCATGTGGATATCGGCGGCCTCAGCATTCATCAGACGGATGATTCCATCGACGAGATCGCTGACATAGCAGAACGAACGTGTCTGACTTCCGTCGCCGTAAACCGTCAGCTCCTGACCACGGAGCGCCTGCACGACAAAATTCGAAACCACGCGTCCGTCGTTCTCGAGCATTCGCTCGCCGTAGGTATTAAAGATGCGGACGATGCGCGTGTCTACTCCGTTCTGGCGGTTGTAATCCATCATCAAAGTCTCGGCGACGCGCTTGCCTTCGTCGTAGCAACTCCGTAAACCGATCGGATTCACGTTACCGAAATAATCTTCTGTCTGCGGGTGGATCAGCGGATCGCCGTAAACTTCCGATGTCGATGCTTGCAGAATGCGCGCGTGAACACGCTTCGCCATTCCGAGCATGTTGATCATTCCCATCACGCTCGTCTTCACCGTCTTCACGGGATTATATTGGTAATGAACGGGAGATGCGGGACAGGCGAGATTGTAGATCTGATCGACCTCGAGCAGGATCGGCTCGGTCACATCATGACGGACGAGCTCGAACTTTTTATCGTCGAGAAGATGGATGATGTTCTGCTTTCGTCCGGTGAAAAAATTGTCGAGGCAAATAACTTCATTACCTTCGGACAAAAGTCGTTCGCACAAATGCGAACCGATAAACCCGGCACCGCCGGTAACGAGAATTCTCATAAAAGTTTAACCGCCGCGAGAGACAGACGCTTTAACCGCCGAGACGGAGAGACGCCGAGGAAGATTACTTCCGGTCTCAGAATCGCATTACCTGATTTCTCTGCGTCTCAGCGTCTCGGCGGTTAAAGGACGCCGAGGAAGATAACTCCCGTTTTTTCATCGCGTCTCGGCGGTGAAAGGTCATTTTAGATGCTTTTCAAAGAAAGCCAAAATACGCTCATATTCGTCGGTCCAGCTTTCGGGGCGGACAAAGCCATGATTCTCTGACGGATACAGCATCGTTTCGAAGTATTGGGTCTTACCTAAACGGATCAGCTTCTCCATCATCTGGATCGAATCCTGAACGTGGACGTTGTCGTCCGACATGCCATGAAGGATCAGCATCGGTCGTTCGAGTTTGTCGGCGTATGTGATCGGCGAGCTGCGTTTGTATGCTTCTGGATTTTTGTCGGG
Organism: Acidobacteriota bacterium; assembly: GCA_003223025.1. Taxonomy (GTDB): domain Bacteria; phylum Acidobacteriota; class Blastocatellia; order Pyrinomonadales; family Pyrinomonadaceae; genus OLB17. The sequence goes on along the minus strand of QHXR01000006.1, from coordinate 250,891 downwards.
AAAGCCGAGCCGCTGAGCCGTGTAGCCGGGCGATGATGCGTAATAATTTTTCCAGTCGAACACCGGTCGGAGTGCTGCCGCTGCCGCGATCTTATCCGGCGCGCGTTCGGCTAACATCGCCGCCATGAACCCGCCGTAACTTCCGCCGTAGACTCCGACCTTCGCCTGATTGACGTTATAGTTCTTGACCATGTAATCGATCGAGTCGATGTGATCGTCGAAATCTTTTCCGCCGAGAAAATCATAAACATCCGTCCGCCAATCGCGTCCGTATCCGGCCGAGCCGCGGTAGTCGATGTCGAGAACGATGTAACCCTTCTGCGTTAGCAGCTCATTGAACATGAACTCGCGATAGTAATTGTTCCAGCCGTTGATGACGTTTTGCAGATAGCCCGCACCGTGAACGAAGACGACCATCGGATATTTCGATTTCGCTTTTGCGTTGAAACCGGCGGGACGATAGATCTTCGCGGGAATCTTTTTATTGTCGCGTGACGGGATTTCGAGAAATTGTGGCTCAGACCATTTCGTGGCTGTGAGGCGGGTCGGAGTCGTGTTTGTAAGCTTCGTAGGCGTCCGATTACATCCAATATCGCAAAGTCCAAGCACGACAAGTTCGTCGGGCTGATTCCACCGCGAAAGAGAATAGAGCAGTGCACCTACCCCCGGATTCGCGTCCTGGTACTGGGGATTTGTCTTCATTCCACCGCCCGGCTCGTGACGCCGCGCCGGGAACTTTAAGGAGACGCCGTCTTTGTCAGTGATGAAAAACTCACGACGATCGGCACCCTCTTCCGTCGAACTGTAAAGGATTTCGTTGACCTCGTAACTCCATTTTGCCCACTCGACCTGCCAGTTTCCTTTCGTTACTTGGGTGATCGTCACCTTTCCCGAATATCCGGGATCGCTCGGATTCTCCTGGCGAATCTCTCCCGTCGGGTTCGGTTCCACCGTCGCTTTCTCGAGCTTTGCGAGATAGAGATGATTGAATCCGTCTTTCTCGGATCCGAAAAATAATTCGCTTGGATTGTTCGGATTCGCTTCGAAGATATTCGACAACGACGCCTGCCATTTGTCGTCCGTCTCTTCGATGATCGGGATGATCTTCTCGCCTTTGCTGCCGACGTGGTGGACATAGAAAAGCATTCGCCGCTTCGTATCTTTGTCGACACGATCGACGATCAAACTCGAATTGTCCGCCGCCCAAACCATGCGGCGGATATTACTGACGCCTTCAGATTTCGGAAGCTTGATCTCGAAGGGAATATCGCGACTTCCATCCGCAAAGGTGACGACGACTTTCTGATCCGTCCATCCGCGACGTGTTGGATTCGCGACAACGAACTCATCGAGATAATTCGGAACGAGCAAAGCCTTATTCTTCGAACTGTCCGAGATCACGTATGCGATCAGGTTCCCGGGTTTATTCGGCGTCGCATTGAAGACCGAGATGAAAGACGCAGCGTTCGCCTCTTTTGAGACTTGAGTGAGAAGGGAATTGGACAGATCGAGTACAAACAGATTTCCGGATTGAGAAAAGAGAATGCGGCCGTTGTCGAGAAATCGTGCACCGGTTTCTGGAGTTTGGGTACGCGTCAATCTTCTAAGTGTGTTTGCAGAAGAATAGAAATCATTTCTCGCAACGGCGATTCGATTCTCGACGCCGGCGAGCTCGGTACGCACGTTCTTATAGACGTCAGCCGTCCGAAGCATAGGGTACGCTTCTTCGATCCGGTCAAGTCTCTTCAGAGCGAGACGGAGAGTTTCGTCCGCCGCGAGGATTTCCCTGATCTCCGTGACGGATCTCGTGCTATTCCCTCGGACTGGCCCAGCATGCAGACTGTTTAATAGCCGGCTGCGAGCTTCGGCGATTTGAGCAAAAATTTCGTCTTCCTGGATTCCGCTCATCTTCACGGATTCGATCAGGTTCGGCACCAGATCCGCCCGCCGCGTGATGGCCGCTTCATAGGCCGGCCATTTTTCCATACTGCCCGTTTCGGGCGACGGCAGCGTGATGACGTAAAGATCACCACCATACGAAGTGACGAGCCGCTTCGAATCCGGAGACCATTCGAAATTCCCGAGTTGATTCTCGCGGTCCTTCACAAACTCATCGCGCATCGTGAGTCCGTAATCGAGTTTATTTTCTTTCTCCGGCGGACGAGTCGGCGGCGGAAGGTCGGACGGACTGAGGATCTTTGTCGCGTCACCGCCGGTCGTCGAAACGAGATAAAGATCGCGCGGCATTTTGCCTTCGGCGTTCCAGAGGTAAACGACCTTCGTACCATCGGGCGAGAGTTTCTCGCCATCGACCCGCATTCCGGCGATCGACGGTTCGGACATGATCTCGCGAACGGTGAGATTCTGCGCAGTGACGCCCGATAAAAAGCAGGCGATTACGGAAAGGAAAAAAAATGTACGTAGTCTCATTAACTATTCTTCGTCGGGATCGAGTGCCTCCCGAAGCGCGTGAAGTTCCGGTAAAACGAGGCGGTCCTTAGGGCGGTCGGCCGCGGTCTTTGCAATGATCAGACCGGTGAGATCCAGAGCTTCACCTCGGAGTCGTAGATCTCGTAAATTACGGTTCTGTCTACCAGGCTGGAAAAATCTCCGAGACCTTTAACTTCACCAAGAAGATCGATGTCTCCGATCGACGTTTCGAAGTTAAATTTGGTTCCGTTTCGCAAAGCACTTTCATCGAAGAAAAACGGGAGTTCGCGACTTAACCCTCGCGGCCAAGGCTCGAACGGAGCTAAAGCAGCGGTGAGGCGGCGTATATTTTCCTTTGATCGGGAATAGCAGATGTCCAGATCACTTGTTATATATCCGGACGAGTGAAGATTGATCGCGACACCGCCGACAATAACGAAGTCGACTTTATTGTCGGTCAAACTCCGTATCGCTTTCTCAAGATAAATCATTAATTCTCGTTCTTTCTAACCGGTCCTTTCGCGCGAGCTCGTTCTAATTCGGCAAGAAACTTCATACTAGCCTGGAGATTATCGATCCTCTCTTGCGGCGTCTGACGGAGTCGCTCAGCGACCAATGTAAGATCGATCCCGAAATCCCTTGCCTCGGCGATTTTACTTCCAGGCCTCGGATCGAGAAGTTTTTGTTCAGGCGTACGCTTCACGGGTTTATTCTACGGCAACTCCAACGCAGCCGCACGCTTTTCGGCTTTCTGGGCTTCGGTCAGACGCTGATATTCGTAGATCGCGTTCTCCCACGTTCCGTACATCGCATTCGGAAGGACGATGAATTTGCTTCCCCAAAAATCTTTTGCCTTGTCTGTCTCGCCGAATCGATCGGCGACGGATTTCTTTTCGAATGCGGATGTGAAATCGTCGAGGTTGTCGCCGACGAGCATAACGACCCGGTACTTCGCCGTCACGATCGAGCGGCGAGCTTCCTTGCCCGATTCAGAAGTTTTGAGCATTACGTTTTCGGCTGAAACGTCGTTAAGTCCGTAACACTTCGAATCTCTCTTTTCGACGCACTTCAGATTCTCGATCGTTATTTGCTTCTCGTTCTTGTCGTCGCGATTCGAAATGTAAAATATTTTCACGCCCTTCGACACGGCGTAATTCAGAAACTCGACGACACCCGGGATCGCTTTGGCTTTTCCCTTGTTGCTCCATTCGTACCAGTCCTTCGAGTTGTACGGCGTGTTCGTTCTGATCCCGCGAGCTTGAGCCGGAGAATTGTCGAGGACCGTTTCGTCAATATCGACGATGATCGCACGCGGCATTTTTCGCTCTGCTTTCGGAAGCTTCTTTACGTTCTTTTTATCGAGGTCGGTGTCGAGCCGCAAGCGTGCGATGTTGAACGCCTGGTAGCAAAGTGCGCGATACTCCGCGGCCTTTTGCATATAGAGCACAGCGCCGGTTTGATAATCAAGATCGGCTGCAGGAGCGGCTTGCTGTGCAGCAGCCGCGGACACGAAGAACAACGTCACGGCCAATGCGAGGCCGGCGGGATATTTTGTCAGCTTCATAAATTCAATTTGGAGAGGTTTCAGCGAATCGATTATAAATTATCCATGCCGAAAAATCCGAAGCAGGAAAAGGAAGGCTCCGTCGAAGAAGATCAGAAGGATCACGAATACTATTACGATGACGCTCACGGGTATGAGGAATATGATCCGGAGGAAGAGGATGATGATAGGGACGCGGCGGCACACGGAAGGGGTGACGCGGAGATTCACGACGCGGACGACAGCACCAAAGGTGCGATGTAATTTAGCCAGGGCCAGCGGCCCTGGAAGTCCGGAAAAATAAGAAAGCCGCAGCGCGGCGGAGTAAATGGTCCGATTACTTCGCCGCGTTGCGGCTCCGTCTTATGGCGTCGCTACCAGGGGCTTCACCCCCTGGCTAAATTACAACGCACCTTTGGTGCCCTCGACGCAGCTAGGCGTATCGTTCTGCAGATCTCGCTTTCGCCTTCGCCGCTTCGATCTCACGATCTCGCGGAGGCGCGTTGGACACCAACGACCGTATCAACTCGGTCGCGGCTTCATTCACCTGCTCGACGGCACGATTGAAAACCTCCTCATTCGCCTTCGAAGGTTTCGAAAATCCACTGAGCTTTCGTACGAACTGGAGTGACGACGCGAGAATTTCTTCCCGTGTCGCCGGCGGCTCAAAATTGTGAAGCGTCTTGATATTTCTACACATAAAATCTATTCGCCACTACCGTATGGTTTCGTGATCATCTCGAGAAGATGACCGTCGGGATCTTTGAAATAAACGCCTCGACCACCGTCGTGATGATTGATCTCGCCCGGTTTCGAACGAGCCGGATCGGCCCAGATCTCGATTCCTAAAGCTTGGATGCGGGCGAACGCCGAATCGAATTCCTCGTCGCTGACCAGAAATGCAAAATGCTGCAACGCGACATGCTCGGTTGTCTCGAAGTAGTCGATCGAGACGTCGTTCGAAAGATCAACAACCAGAAAATGAAAAAATCGCCTGGGTTCCGGAAGGCCAAGCAGGTGTGCCAAAAAGTTAGCCGACTTTACCTTGTCCGTGCACCAGGCGATCGTGTGATTAAGCTGCGGGCCCATTAATTAGTTTTCAATCACCGATAGGAAGTTTCCCGCCGGATCTTTGAACCACGCGATATTCGGCCCGTTGTCGTCATCGGCGCCGCGGAAAATTCCTTTCTCGTCGGTCTCCATCTCGCCATCGTATGACTCGAACTCGATGCCTCTACCCGCGAGGTCGTCGACTGCCGTGTCAATGTCATCGACCAAGAAATTCAGCACGGTGAAAGTCGCTGCTTCGTGGTCATCTTTTGGATAAACGAATACGGAACCACTGTTCGGAAAACTCAGCTCGAGCCCGCCTTCTTCATTGTCCGAAACGTCGACGCCGAGAGTCTTACCGTAGAACTCTCTCGCCTCCTCGATATCATCGACGGAAAAGCTGCTGAATGTACCTGTAAAAAATGATTCCTTTGTTTTCTTTGCTGCTTGCGCCATATGAATACTCCTATGTCCGTCTTTTGGACGATCGATGTCGCTTATCGAGACACAATGAAACTTCGAATTAAGTAAATGCCTGAATTTGCGACCCTAGGCTGATATGGCGCGCAAGAGCTGTTCCGTCAGGCTTCGGTTCGTTCGATATCGACGTTGATCCCGCGCCATTTTCCTTGACTGAATCTGATTACGCTCAGTGCACAGCGGGTCATGTGGCCGATGAGGATCGCGATCCAAACTTCGATCGGCTCGAGCGTTCCGGTTCGTTGAAAAACAAAACAGATCCCGAGCGGAATTACGACTTGTGAAATGATCGAGATGAAAAGCGGACTCTTTGTATCGCCGGTTCCCTGAAGCCCACCCGTGTACGTCAACGCGACCGAGATAAAAATTCCCGAGAACGCGAGCACGCGCAGCAACCCGGTACCGAGCTCTACAACGGTCGGATCGACCAGACCAAAGATCCCAAGAAGTTGTGCCGGAAAAAAGAAGAAAAAGAATCCGATGAACGCCGCGCCAAGCATTCCGAATCTCGCGGCGGCATGAACCGCGGCCTTCGCACGATCCGGATTTCCGGCGCCCAGGTTCTGTCCTGCGACCGACGCGGCGGCTCCCATCAATCCCATCGACGTCCATGTGATGAGCGAGAAGAGTTGAGTGTACGAAACGGCATAAACCGCTTGGGCAGCCTCACTCTGAGCAAGCGATCCGATGAAGAAAAGCATCAGCACACCGCCGACATTCATCGCTATTCCTTGAATTCCGGCGGGCAAACCGAACTTAAATAGTTTCTTTATGACGCCCCAGTCGGGTGCGTAACTCCCTCCTCGTGGAAATGAAACGACCCAGCCGCCGTGCCACAGTTTCCACAATGCATAGAGCGAAACGGATCCCGATGCGATGCACGTTCCCATCGCAGATCCCATCGTTCCGAACGCCGGAACCGGCCCGAGTCCGCGGATCAGAACGATGTTCAATATAAGATTCAGAACCGTCATCGCGATTCCGAGGATCATCGGAGTTCGTGCATCGCCGGCGGAACGCAATGCTCCGCCAAGCATGAAGAAGACGAGCATCCCGCCGCTGAATGCATACATGATTCGAAGAAACGGAAGTGCCTCCGTCTGAACTTCCGGCGCGGCGTTTACGAGATTGAGAAGATAAGGAGCGGCGAAGTATCCGACCGGAGCGAGTATGCCGAATGACATGAAGATCGCTGTCAGGAACGCTTGATAGACAGTCCGGTTTACTTTTTCTTCCTGGCCCGCGCCGGCGAATCGAGCGACCATGACGCTCATCCCGATAAAGATCGATGAGATAAAAACGATGACGACGATCCAGAGTTGAATGCTCACGCCGATCGCCGCATTCGCCTTCGCACCGATAAGATTACCGACCAGGACGTGATCGACCATTCCCTGAAGACCGCCGATGACATTCGTCAGCATCGTCGGCCAGGCGATCTTCCAGACAGCGCGACTAAGTGAACCGTCGATGATCGAGCGGTCGTATCGCGGAGCCTTTTTCTCCGGCACCGGCGGAAGATCGTCGATGGCTTCTATTACTGCAGTGTCGCTGGCCATACTGAGTTTGTGATGTGAATCTTCGTAATGTCAGACTCGCATAAATTAATTCTTAAGTCGACGGCGTGTATTTCGAAGTCAGCAGCGGCTTAAATGCATCGCGATAGCAGTAGGCGAGAAAGATAACCGCTACGACGATAAAGATCGCAGTTATCAAGCCGGACATCGGACCGAGCGTCAGATGCAGTAGAAAAATATTTATGATGATCGGCGAAAGGATGACGAGTGCGAGTGGAACAAATCGTCCCGTCAATAGCAGTAGTGCGCAGACCAGTTCGGTGATCTTCAATAAGATGAAAAAATATCCCGAAGCGGCCAGTCCCTCATTGAACGTCTTCATCGGACCTGTGATTTCAGGCGGTGTACCGACGCCCATCATCATCAAGAAAAACGACACAGACGCAAACAGAAACAGCAATCCCATCAATGTCCGAACGATGATCATCGCAATTCTCATATTGAACTCCTTTTTTTCCGGTTAACGATCCGAGTTTTCAACGCTCACTGACGGAGATGAATTCGAGCGCAGTTGAATCAAGACTATTTCGAATTGGTACAAGATGAGTTACATCATAAATCCTAAATTCGATCCGTTGAAATTGCCGATGTTCGGAAAGACAAGCGAGAGGTCGGCGTCAGCGAGACCATACCAACGCGCCAAAGTGGCGGCGTACTGCTCGACCGAAACGGATGGAATGAAGCGTCCGCGAATATCCGCGTCGTCACCGGTGTTGACCACCATCGTCGGAACGAACGTGCCATTCGACGTCGGCCTGCCGTAGAAATTTCCGCCGAGAACAGAATCGCCCACGACAAAATAAGGACCGCCCCATCCATGATCCGAGCCGACGGTGCTGCCGCTTCCTGCGGGATTAAATGTGCGGTTGAAGTCTGACATCGTGAATGTCGTGACGCTCGATGCAACACCCTGCGCGACGGTCTCATCGTAGAACGCCTTTATCGCTTGACTGACCTGCCGCAGGAGGCTCGCGTGATTGTTCAACTGGCTGCTGTGATGATCGAACGCGCCGAGCTGAACGAAAAAGATCTGGCGTTTCATGTTCAGCAGGGTTCTTACCTTGATCAGTTTCGCCACCTGGCGGAGCTGGTTTCCCAAAGTCGTCGTCGGGAACGTAACCGTTAGTGTCGGGTCGACGCTTAACTGAGCACTTACGTTTAGAGCCTGTTGAGTGATAGCACTCGCGTTCTGGACGATCGCGTAATCCAGATCCTGTGCGAGCGAGTTACTCATCGCGGCCCTGCGCGCGAGCTCATCCGCCGCGGTTCCAAAGCCGGTCAAGGCGAGGACCTGATTAAGCGGCGTTGGCGACGCGCCGACTATCAGCGGTTTTGTGTTGAGGCCGTTGTTAAAAATATTCGCACCCGCGATCGACGTGATCATCGGGATCGCGGGATTCATGTTCAGCGAGCCGGTGTGATCCGCGAGCCGCCCTCCCCATCCGGTCGTCGCTTTATAACTGGAAATGGCGGTGCGAAATTGTTCCGCCTGATCCGGATGAGAAAATAGTTGATACGGTCGCGGAGCTCCGCCCTGATACGTCGCACGCGTCAGGGGTTGGACGAGACATCCTACGTTGCATGCAACCGCCATCTTCCCAAGTCCCCAGAGCGAATGGAGCTCAGATAAGTTCGGATTCAGTCCCCAAACTTGTCCGCCCATCGACGCCGGTGTGATCGGAAGTAAGGAATTCCGCGCGATCGCCAATCCCTGAGCTTGGCGGGCCGTCGCATATTGAGCGTAGCCTTCGTCGTAATTCGGGATCACGGAATTATTGCCGTCGTTGCCGCCGTCGAGGAACACGCAAACCAGAGCCTTATAATCATCGTCACCCTCGGTGTCCGCTTTTTCTTGAGCAAGTGCGTTGATCAGACCGAAGTGGCGCATCTGAGTCGCCATCGCGGTCATGCTGAGCACGCGGCACGATTTCTTCAAAAACTCACGTCTATCTTCTTTCATAAAATTGTTCGTGGTTCGTAGTTCGTGGTTCGTCGATCCGTGGCAAATCACGAACTACGAACTATCTCTGCACCTGGTATTGCGACAACGTGGCGATCAGGTAAAACGCCGTCCTCGCACGCTTGACGGAATTCGTCGACTGCACGGACTGCACCGCGTTCAGAACTTCGTTCCGTACCGGAGAACTCAAAGCACCGTGCATCATTTCACGATTGAGCGTGTCGACGAGAGCGACGCCGGTCGAGTCCGATGCGGCGAGTGCTTCAAGACGCGTCAGATCGATCCGGGTACCGCAAGGCGTGTTGCTTGCCGCACCCGTTACGGCGAGGATCCCGGTAGCTCCGGACGAATTCGGAGGTCCCATCTGGTTAACAAAGTTCGGTCGTTTCAGCGCCGTGCCTGTCGAAAATATTCCGAACTCCGGTCCGGCGAGCGGAGTGTTCGGAATTACATAATCCATCGGGTAGTAATTGAACACGCTCGGCGGACTAAATACATCCTGATCGAGCGGCTGCGTGATCGCATTGATCGCACCGTCGCTCAAACCGCTGCAGCTCGCCGGCACGCCGATGTTGTTGTTCGCCGTCGGATTGAAAGGTCGCAGCACGTTCGTGACAAATAAAACCGGCTCCCGAAGTTTGCCGTACACCGGATCGGTTTTGATGTTGCCACGCGCCTCCGGATCGAGAAGGATCGCGCGGACGACCGCTTTCAAATCGCCGCGATCGCCGCGACCGTTGTTGTTGAAAACGGCTGCGACGCGGCCGACGTAAGCGGGCGTCGGATTGCTCGTCACAAGTTGTTGGATCAGAAGCTTACCGATGAAAGGCCCGACATTCGGATGATAGAAAATGTTATTTAAGGCTGCTTCCAGGTCCTGCTCCGGCGTTAGCCCGGCGGGAATCACCGGAGTTGCACCGGAATAATTCAGCAGCGTCTTCGAGCTCGTGTCGTGATTTGCCGGATTCGGGATCATCGGATCGCGGTAGTTGATCACACCGGGCTGGGAGCTTGTACAGCCTTGATTGCAATAGGTCCAGCCGGTAAAGATCTTCGTAAAATTATTGATCGTCGTTTGGTTGTAACTCGGAAGCGGATTGCCTTGTCCATCGACGACAGGAGTTCCGTCCTGATTCAGCAGATCGAGACCGATAGTGAAAAGCTGAAGGATCTCGCGGGCGTAATTCTCGTTAGGATTCTGCGCCGTGCTGATCGCCATATCGAGATACGTTCCCATCGCCGGATTCAATGTCATCTCTTTCAGCAGGCGGCGAAAATTGCCGAACGCATTTCGGTCGAGAGTCTGGATATACGGCATCATCTGGCTCGGCTGACTGTTCACGCGTCCCGACGTTACGAAGATCTGGCCCAAAGCCCACGACACTCGCCGACGAAGCTGCTGCCGGTCGTTGTAGAGAGCTTCTTTATAAAACCAATTCTGAAGCGGGTACATCGTGTAATTGTCGCGGAAGCATGTGGCCGGACTGTCCGGCGGAAGTGTGTTCCCGTCACATGTCGGAGAAGGCGTTATCGGAAAGAACGGATAATTCGGATAGACATAGCTTTCATAGATCTGCTCATCCATCTGCTCTTCGATCCACGTACTGTAACCGATCCGACGCACACGGATCTCAAGCGCGGCGTTGGGACCGAACGTAGCCTGCTCAAGGAAACGCACCCGATCTCCGGTCCACGGCAGATCGGCGCGTTCGGCACTTTTTGATTTCCGCGAAATGTTTGCCGTCGGCATCGGAGTTGGCACGGAGCCGGGATCATCCTCGATCTTTCCGCCTTCAAAACCAATTGACGCACGCACGCGATTACTCGACATCCCGCGCCACGTTACGCGTACGAGGACGTCGCCGACACTGCCGAGCTCCACCGGAAGGCGCACACTTAATGCGTAGACCGAACTGGTCGATGCATCGAGCGAGACGATCTGAAGCGGATAACGATTATGAGCGGAGTCTTCGAAATCGGCGCGGAAGGCGTTTGCACGTTCGCCTTTTAGCAACTCGACATTCGTTATGAAAAACGTGACGACAGTATCGCGGCCGGGTTGGATCACCGTCGCTGATCTCGTTTTCGTCCCGGTCGAGACCGTGAACAAAGCCCGGGTTGAGTTCGACTCGCTGATAAGGACGGGAGCATCGTCAGGCAATGCACTTGCGCTCTGCGAACCGAGCAGACAGAGCAGGCAAGTTACGCCGCAAAGCATCAGGAACCGGAGTCGGCGACAAACATCGTTCACATTGATCATTACTGTCTCCAAGCTTTTGATCCAACGAAAAACACTCTGGCAGGACATTACCGCGATCGTTGCTATCTCGAATTAACTTACTGAACGTTTAGTAACTTTAATCTTCCGGGATCATTTCAGAATTGTACTAAGAATCGGAGAAGTTCGCGCAAATCGCATGAGGACCCATTCAATTTCGGAGTTGGACCGAGGATATTCTTGCGACCATTTCAAAAAAAAGGTAATAATTCGTTGACTACATTTTCAATACATTTTCAAATTTATCAAGGTTTGAAGCGCGAGCGATGTTTGTTTGATATCAATGCTTGATCTAAATTGCGTTCGAGTTTCTGCACGCGAAGCTAGTCTTAAACAGTCATGACAGTAATTAGAGAACGGGCGTCGACGGTTCGAAATCGTTATCGGAGAATATTTCTCTTGAGTTTTAGCGCTTTGCTCGCGGTGATTTTTCCGCTCGCATGGCTTCGCACCGCGCCTGCAAAATCGAGCGACGAATTGGCTCCGCAGGTCGTCGTGTTCCGCGAGACTTTCGACAGCGTCTCGACGCCCGCACTTCCGGCCGGTTGGACAACATCCCGCACCGGTGACATCGAGTTGTTCAGAACAGTTTCCGACGTTCCCGATACTCCTCCGAACGCAATTTTTACCAACGATCCGAATACTGCCGGTCTGGCCGAATTAGTTTCGCCGTCGATCCCGTTAGAGAACCTTCCGCACAAACTTATTTTCCGACACTTTTATCAAACCGATTTTGAGTTCGACGGCTGCGTCCTCGAGATGAGCATCAACGGCGGCGCGTTTTCGGATATCGTGTCGGCTGGCGGAGTATTTGTGACCGGCGGTTATGATACGCCTCTTGTTGGTGGACAGTTGAGCGGTAGAAACTCGTGGACGGGACAGCAGTCCGGCTACATCACGACCGAAGTAAATCTCCCGGCGAGTACGAACGGCCAGACGGTTCGATTTCGCTGGCGGATCGGGACGGATCCGATGGAGGCTGGAACCGGCTGGTGGATCGACGAAGTTCAGGTGACAAACCGCGTCTCGGCGGTTAACGCAAACGCGATCACGATTCCCGCAGTCGGAGCCGCTAATCCATATCCATCCGAAGTGACGGTCACGAATCATCCGGGATTGGTAACGGACGTCCAAGTCAATCTGGTGAATTTTAGTCACACGTCGCCGGATGACGTTGATCTGATGCTCGTCGCTCCGAATGGAAAGAAAGTTGTTTTGATGTCGGATGTTGGGGGAAGCACTCCGGTTACGAATCTCAACCTTTTCATAAGCGATTCGGCGATTGCCTCATTTCCGGATAGCGGAGCGATTACCAGCGGTACGTTCAGACCGACCAACTTTGAGCCTGGAGATGCGTTTCCCGCGCCCGGCGGAGCTCCTTCCGGAGCGCGACTATCCGCGCTGAACGGCGGCCCTGCCGATGGCACTTGGCAACTGCTCCTCGTCGACGACACTGGTGCAAACGCCGGAACGGTTTCCGGCGGCTGGAAGATTTTCCTTACGAGCTCGGCGGATGCGATAGGGATTCCGGATGTCGGAGCGGCAACGCCTTACTCGTCGGACAAACTCGTTGTTGGAATGCCGGGAACTGTGACGAAGGCGACGGTGACGCTCACGAATTTCAGTCACACGGCTCCCGACGATGTAGACGTGATGCTCGTTGCTCCCAACGGTCGGCGTATCGTGTTGATGTCCGACGTTGGCGGAAATACGGAAGTCGGAAATCTGAATCTTACCTTCGACGACAACGCTGCGACAGCCTTACCGGACAGCGCGCAATTAGTATCCGGAACTTTCAAGCCAACCGATTTCGAGCCCGGCGACGCGTTTCCCGTACCCGCGCCGCAAGGAGCATTGACGGGCGCCGCTCTTAACGCGTTTTACGGAAGCGCTCCGAACGGCGTCTGGAAATTGTTTGCCGTTGACGACACCGGAGCGAATGCGGGAAGTATCGCCGGAGCGTGGACGATCAACCTGACGACTTCGACGACGGCGTGTGCGTTCACGCTGACGCCATCTGTTCAATCATTTCCGATCACTGGCGGAAGCGGAACTTTTGCGATCAATATGCCTGCGGGTTGTTCGTGGTCGGCTTCAACTCAGTCCGCATTTATTTCGATCGACTCGGCGTCGAGCGGGACGAATAGCGGAACGATCAACTTCTCGGTCGCGCCGAATTTCGAAGGCGGACGAGCGGGATTGATCGACATTTCGAATGGCGTCGCCGTGCGCAGTTTCCAGGTTCAGCAACCGTCCGGCTGTCCGTTCTCGGTGAATCAAACGGAGCTGAACTTCGGCCCGGCGGGCGGGAGCGGAAACTTCGGAGTGACGGCGGGAAGCCTTTGCACTTGGCAAGCGGTGAGTAACGCGAATTGGATTCAGATCGTTAGTCCGCCCCAAAACGGCGATGGCACGGTGACGATCAACGTTCAGCCGAATGCGGGAGCGACGTCGCGAAGTGCGACCGTGACGATCGGCTCGCGCGTGTTGACGGTGAATCAGGCCGGAGCTAGCGGACGTCGATTCGACTTTGACGGCGACGGCAGATCGGACCTATCCGTTTTTCGTCCGACGGGTGGGATATGGTATTTCACGCATAGCGGACAGCCGGGAGCGTTTACCGGCTACCAGTTCGGTTTGTCGACCGACAAACCAGCACCTGCCGATTTCGACGGTGACCGCAAGACTGACATCAGCGTTTATCGGAATGGCCTGTGGTATGTCTTTCAGAGTCAGACGGCAACCGTGCGGATCGCTTCATGGGGATTGGCCGACGACGCTCCTCTGCCGGGAGACTACGATGGCGATGGAAAGGCGGATCTCGCGGTCTATCGTCCGAGCGGCGGGATCTGGTATGTGCTGCGGAGTAGCGACAGCGGGTTCCAGGCCGTACCGTTTGGATTATCCACAGACAAGCCGGTATCGGGAGATTTCGACGGCGACGGACGACTCGACTTCGCGCTTTTCCGCGTCGGTCCGACGCTGAGTGAATGGGCGATCCAAAGCAGCAGCTCCGGACAATCTTCGTTGCAGCAGTTTGGAAGTAATGGCGATATTGCGGTGCCCGCGGATTTCGACGGAGACGGCCGGGATAATTTGGCAGTCTTCCGTCCCTCGAACGGTACGTGGTACACGTCAACCGATCCAGCGACGAATTACGGAGCGTTTCGTTGGGGAACCGCGGGCGATGTTCCGGTCGCCGCCGATTACGACGGAAATGGGCGAGCCGATTATGCGATCTTCCGGCAGGGCGTTTGGTACATCATGCACGCCGGAACACAAATCATGCGTATCGAGTCGTGGGGGCTAAACGGGGACACGGCGATCCCGGCGGTTTACACGCGCCAATAGATCGCCGGTCTAAAATTCGGTCCCGGTACATGCAACCGGGACCGAAATTCTAATTTAATTAGGCTGATCGTTTCCGACGTTCAGCATCCACTGCACGCCGAACTTGTCGGTGAAGCATCCGAAGTAACCCCAAAACATGTCGGTCATCTTCATCTCGACTTTTCCTCCATCCGAAAGTCCCCCGAAAATGCGATCGGCGTCGTCTCGCGTTTCCGGTGCGAGCGAGATGTAGACGTTGTTGCCTTGCTTGAGTTTCTGCCCCATCGATTCGACCGCGTCGCTCGCCATCAGCATTCCGCCGCCATCGATCGGAAGTGCGATGTGCATCAATTTTTTCTTGTCGCCTTCGGCCATCTCACCGCACTCCGGATTGTCGCCGAAGCGCATAACGGTCGCGAACTCGCCGCCGAAAACCGACTTGTAGAAATTAAACGCTTCTTCGGCGGTGCCGTCGAAATTCAAATACGGATTCATCTGTATTGCCATGATCACTGACTCCTTTTTTTGATTGCCTCCGGCTCCCGCCGGAGGCGGCTAGGATGCGACTTAGTTATTCAGCTCGGAAAGCAATTCATCAAGCTTGTCGAAGCTCGAGCCCCAACCTTGGACGACGCCCATCGCCTCGTGCTTCTTCCTTTCCTCTACCGACGAATGCGTCGTGATGAGAGTAAGTTTTGTGCTATCGCCGAGATCGTCGAAGAGATATGTCATCACCGTCGTTCCTTTTGGCAGATCCATCTCGGGATGAGCCTCCTGAAACTCCTTGCTGAATCCGTCGGCCGACGACACGATCTTTTCGATCGGAACGATCTCTTTGAACACGCCATCTGCCGGATATTCTCCTCCGTCCGGGCCGATCATCACATAGCTCGACCGGCCGCCGACCTTGAAGTCCATTTCGTCGACTCGAGTATTGAATCCCTTCGGACCGAACCACTTTTCAATATGCTCCGGTTTGGTCCAGGCATCCCAGACCAACTGGCGCGGCGCGGCGAATTCGCGGGTAATAACGATATCGGTGTCATTAATTTGAGCGGGTATTGTGGCGGTCATTTTTATCTCCTTTCGTATTTATTGCGTTAGCTCTCACAGGGAGCACGATGCTCCCTCACCTCATGTCATAAAAGTTATTTAGTTCGCCGCCCGGCGAGCGTTCCGCCGGCCCATCCGCATGGAACGGACACAAGAGCGAGGACGATCGGATACCACGCCGGACTTAGATTCATCGGTATGAAAGCGAACGCCGCGATCGTACCGGCGACAAGTCCGATAAACCCGAGAATCAGCGCGTGGAGCATCGGGCTTGATGGAGCGAGTCGGGCGGTGATGTAGCATCCGACGATCGACAGAACGATGCGATATGCAAGGGCGAGTGCGAGCATCCACGTAACGTGGAGGCCTTGATTCGGATCAGGGAAGATCCCGAGTCCTTCGAGTATCTTGTCGACGGCCGTGTGCGATATGACGATAAATAACAAACCGGCCAGAACCGCACCGATGCTTTTCAGGATGTTCATTCCTTCGCTCCTTTCAGTTTGAGATAGTGCTCACGCTGATCCTTGTCGAGTTTCTCGATCGAATACCGGAGCAGAACGCGCGGCATGGCCGCCGCATGCTTGTCCAAAAACTCGAGCAGACGCGTTCTGTCTTTATCGCCGGCAGTGCGAAGCATCCATCCAGTTGCTTTGTGCACAAGATCTTCATCGTCGTTCACGAGTAGTTCGGCGATCGCGAACGTGTCATCGACCTGCTTCATCTTCAGAATAAAATGAGCAGTCGCCAGAATTGCGGTTCGTCTTTCCCAAATATCTTTTGATCGCGCGAGCTTGTACAGGATCTTGCGCGGCTTGTCCTCGAGATATTTTCCGACGACGTAATACGCAGCAAGATCGACGAGATCCCAATTGTTTATCCGATCGTGACGACGAAGATAGAGATCGTAGAGTTCCTTCAATCTTTCTGGCGAACACTTTTTGCTCTTGGCACACTGACCCATGATGCTCATCGCACCGGCACGCACTTCGTGGATCGGACTCTCCATTAATTTTTCGATCTCTGCAACCGGCATGTCTAAGTACTCTTTTGCCAGTCCGAACAGCGACCCCATTCGCACGCCGATGAAGTAGTCGTCCTTCGACTGACCATTGTCTTCGGGCTTGAAGTAGCGCTGAATTTTGCGCAGCTCATCGTCGGATTGAAGCACTTTCAAGCGTTTGATGAATACGGTTGCTGTACCTTTCATTTCGTCGTGTCGACTTCGGGGACAAAGCTTTCGATCACTTTCCGTCGTACGCGTCCTGGAGCGTCTGAATATCGATCTTTTTCATCTTCATCATCGCGCCCATTGCACGCTTCGAACGTTCCGGATCGGGGCCGGCAACAAGGCTGCTCAGGACCGACGGGACAACCTGCCACGAGAGACCGAACTTGTCCTTCAGCCATCCGCACTGCGATTCCTGACCACCGTCCGCGGTCAAACGTGACCAGAAGTAATCAACCTCCTCCTGATCCTTGCAGTCGATCATGACCGAGATCGCTTCGCTGAACTTGAACATCGGTCCGCCGTTCAGCCCGACGAACTTTTGCCCGGCGATCTCGAATTCCACAACCATTACTGATCCTTCAGGCTGCCCGGATGCTTCCGCGGACGCTTCGTTGTATTTCGACGTTTTATCTATTTCAGAATCTTTGAATACGGATGCGTAAAAGTCCGCTGCTTCTTTCGCATTGCCGTCGTACCATAAACACGGTGTGATTTTCTGAGCCATATTAATTTCTCCTAAATGATTACCTTCTGTATTCGTCGTTAATGTTATGCGGCCGAGGATTTGGTGCCGGCCTGATCTGCTAAAAGGGAATCGAGCTTTTCGTAGCCTTCGCTGACTCCGCGTTCCATACCGGATGCGATCATTCCGTCGCGGTCTTGAACGGATTGAAATAAAGATTGATGTACAAGTCTCGTCCGCCCGTCGGGCAGTTCTTCGAATTTAGTTGTGCCGAGAATCACGTGCCCGCGTTCGGGAAGCCCGTCGAATTCAAACGTACCGATGATCCGCTCGGGCTCGACGATCTCGTGATACACGCCAAGGAATCCGTATTTGTGTCCACCGCGTTCGTGGGTGAATTTGTACGATCCGCCGTTGCGCGGTTCCCATTTGTCGATCGTCATCGTCAGATCGCGCGGCCCGACCCATTTCACATAGATATCGGGATCGACATGTGCTCGAAAAACGAGATCGCGCGGAGCATCGAATTCGCGCTTGATAAACAATTCCTGCTTTCCGGGCTCTGCAATAATTTCAGTCTTGTTTGCCATGTTTCATTTCTCCTTTCTTTTCCTTCGATTGCATTTCTTTCAAGTACTCATCGAGCCGCTCGAAACTTTCTTCCCAAAACTGCCGATAATCTCCGATCCATTCCGACGCCTGCTTTAGCGGAGCCGCTTCAAGCATGCACGGTCGCCACTGAGCGTCTTTTCCACGGCTTATCAAGTTTGCTCTCTCAAGAACCTTCAGGTGCTTTGAGATCGCCGGCAGACTCATGTTGAACGGCTTAGCGATTTCCTGTACGCCCGCCTCGCCCTTCGACAGACGCTCAAGGATGGCTCGGCGTGTCGGATCCGCCAATGCCGCAAAAACCCTGCTTAAATGATCTGTCGCGGCCGCTCCCATGTATTTAACCAGATGGTAAAATACAAGTGAAAGGTTGTCAAGAGAAAAATTTAATTGCTTGAAAAAAAGAAAAAGACGCGAACAGGTCGACAACCCATTTCGCGTCTTTTGCGTGTTTCGCGGGAAAGTATTCCGTTATTTCTTCGGTCGCTCGTTCGCTTTCAGAACTCGCTTTCGTAGACGGATCGCTTTCGGTGTGACTTCGATCAGCTCATCATCGGCGATGAACTCGAGCGCTCGTTCGAGCGACATTTCACGCACCGGAACGAGTCGCATCGCTTCATCGGCCGACGTCGTTCGCATGTTCGACAGTTTCTTTTCCTTGACAGGATTGACGTCTAGATCGACCGCACGTGCGTTCTCGCCGACGATCATTCCTTCGTAGACCTTGACCTGATGTTTGACGAATAGCGTTCCGCGTTCCTGAAGATTGTACAAAGCGTACGTATTCGTCTCGCCCATGCGATCGGAGACAAGCGACCCTGTCGCACGACCCTTCATCTCGCCCTGCCATTTATCAAAACGCAGGAACAGCGTATTCAATAATCCGGTGCCCTTCGTTTCCGTGAGAAACTCGCCGCGGAATCCGATCAAGCCACGCGACGGAACTTCGTATTCCAATCGCACACGGCCCGAACCGTTGTTGATCATCTTCGTCATCTGGCCCTTGCGTCGACCAAGAGCTTCGGTGACGACTCCGATGAACTCCTCGGGTACGTCGATCACAACCTGTTCGATCGGCTCGAGCTTTTCGCCGGTCTTCTCATCTTTCTTTGTGATGACTTCGGGTTTTGCAACCTGAACTTCATAGCCTTCACGTCTCATCATCTCGATGAGGATCGCGAGCTGAAGCTCGCCGCGACCCGAAACTTTGAATTGCTCGGGTGCGAGCTCATCCTGCGTGATCCGAAGTGCGACGTTGCCGAGAAGCTCACGATCGAGACGATCTTTGATCTGGCGCGATGTAACAAATTTTCCGTCGATACCCGAGAAAGGCGAATTGTTGACGCTGAAGATCATCGAGATTGTCGGCTCGTCAACGGCGATCACCGGCAACGGCCGCGGATTCTCAACCAGCGTGATCGTCTCGCCGATGTTGATGTCGTCAAATCCTGCAAGTGCGACGATCTCGCCAACACCTGCAGTATCGACTGAGGTGCGATCCAAACCTTCAAAAACGAAAAGCTCCTTGACCCGTGTCTTCTGAGTCGAGCCATCGATCTTAGCGACGATCACTTCTTGATTCTTCGAGATCTCTCCCGAGAAAATGCGGCCGATCGCGAGACGTCCGACGAAGGGGTTGTAGTCGATATTCGCGACAAGCAGCTGGAGCGAGTCCGTTCGGATCGCGTGCGGTGCCGGAATGGTTTCAATGATCTGATCGAACAAAGGCACCAGACTCTTCGATTCGTCGGCCAGCTCTTTTTTCGCTATTCCATCGCGCGAGATGGCGTAAAGGATAGGGAACTCGATCTGGTGATCGTTAGCACCGAGATCGATAAACAGATCATAGATCTCGTTCACGACTTCTTCGGGACGAGCGTCCTGACGATCGATCTTGTTGACCAAGGCGATCGACGGCAATTTCAGTTCGAGCGCTTTTCGCAGAACGAATCTTGTCTGCGGCAAACATCCTTCCGCCGAATCCACGAGCAGCACGATACCGTCGACCATTTTCAGCACTCGCTCAACTTCGCCTCCGAAATCCGCGTGGCCCGGCGTGTCGACGATGTTGATCTTGTAATCGCCGTACCGCACCGAAGTGTTCTTTGCCATGATCGTGATCCCGCGCTCGCGCTCGAGATCCATCGAGTCCATCACGCGTTCGACGACTGCTTCATTCTCACGATATGTGCCCGATTGCTGCAGCATCGCGTCGACAAGCGTGGTCTTGCCGTGGTCGACGTGGGCGATGATTGCTATGTTTCTAATCTTATCTGTACTGATCATTGTTGTGATTCCTGCCCTATAAAGAATCAAACATGATGACGGATTGGACGCTCAAACGCAATTTCACCCGCCGACAACCTCTTTGAAAGGCCGACAGTAAGTGAATCGAGTGCTCGCGCGGCCAGCGTTAACCCGGCGACGGAGAAGGCATCGGCGACTGCTTCGGCATCGGGTCTGGTGTCGGCTCGTTCGTCGGTCCCGGCGACGGTGACGTACTTGGACTGACGCTCGGCGACGTTGACGGGCTCGGTCTGACGGATGGCGAAGGCACTACCGTGGCTACCGGTGCAGGGCTGGTTGAACATTGGAGATTGGCGGAAACGATTGGTCGATCATCGCTAAATACCCGGACGCGTGCATTGTCGGGCAAAATGTGTGTAACAACCCCGCGTGCCGAGCCTTCCTTTAGCGGCTCCATCTCACCGATCTTTTCATCGCCGGTCAAGATGGAAAGTCGTGTTCCGTTCGGCAATGCGACATTCGAAACGGTGATCACCAAGCTTTTCGCAGACTCGTCGTAAACTGCGTCTCCAAACGGATTTTTGTTATTCAGAGCCCACCCTGTAAGCTTTGCTGCAGAGCGGGCGCTCGGACATGCAAGAGAAGTTGGAATCGCATCCGAAACGGATGTTGGTGCGAATGAAAAAACAAGTAAACCGACGAGGAAGAGAATTGTCACGGACTGAAAAAGCGCCAGAATCATGGTTGTCGATGACCTCCTTGATTTCGGTTAGTGGACACGAGAAATGAGGTGAACCGATTTTAATCGAAAGGGCCGGACAAAAATGTCCGGCCCGATACATAATCCCAAAATTAGATCTAACGAACCCTTTCTTTATCGATCGCAAGATTATTCGTCACGCTGAACACACCCGGTATTCCTTGAGCAAGTATGTTGATCGAGTTGTAGTCACCGCGGGTCGAAACAAAACCTTCGATACTAACGTGGCCTCGATCAACGATGAGCCTGATCGAAGGATCGTTCTCCCACATGTAACGCGACAACGATCCGCTGCCGGCAATCTTCTCGTAGAGACGCACTCGGATCGACTCATCGTAGCCGCCGACCGGCAGAATCTCGATCTCGTTGACAACCCGACTCACGCCGGCGATCCTGCTCACCGCCTTCTCCGCGTCTTTCTTATTCACTGAGTTCCGGACTTTACCCGTGAGTGTGACCGTGTCGCCATTCACCTGATACCCGATCGCGTCAAAGATCTCGTATCGCGGCAGCATCAAAATTTTCTTCCGAACCTGGTCTTCGATAGAACGCGCGGAACCGGAACTGGAAAAGCTTTGACCATTAAGGGTCATCGCCGAGAAGGCCATCATTAACAAACTAAATGCTATAAATTTTGTAAATAATTTCATCACTCATCTCTCTAACTACTAAACTCACGCCATGTTTTTCATGACGGAGATTAGACGGGAATTGAGATGCCGGAGATGCCCTCGAAATGCGAACCGAGCCCTCGGAATTCACTGGAACAACTAAGTTTAATCGGTCGAAAGAGAGGTTTGTCGAAGGGCTTCGTAGAGAACGATACCGACGCTCGTCGAAAGATTCAGACTCCGAACATTCTGATTCGGCATCGGGATCGTGAGACAGGAGTTCTCGTTTTCGTTAAGGACTCGCTCCGGCAAGCCTCGCGTCTCCGGACCGAATACGAGGCAGTCCTTGTCACGGAATTTATATGCCGTATAGTGATGTTTTGATTTGGTCGTGAAATATATGAAGCGCGATGTCGGCAGCGAAGTGTAAAGCTCATCCAGATCCACGTGTCGATGAAGCTCGACGTGGTCCCAATAGTCGAGGCCGGCCCGTTTCAAAGTCCGGTCGTCCATTCGAAATCCGGTCACCCCTACGATGTGAAGCGCGGTATGCGTCGCGGCGCAAAGTCGCGCGATGTTACCCGTGTTCNNNNCGCCACATGGAGCATCAGTTGTCCTTTTCTTCTTCGGTAGCGACAAAGTTTGAAGCAAACTCCTTCCAGACAGCCTTCTGCAGTCCCGTGTAATAGCCGACGTTTGCCACCGCCGCGTTGCGTGCCGCCTCGATGAGACCGTCGGTAAATTTCGTGTTCTGCTTTTCGTTCAGGCCGATAACGTAAAACGCAACCGTTTTGCCGTTTCGCTGGACACAGAAATTATTCTCCGCTTCAGGCCCGAAAAAATGCGATATCGAACGCGGATCGATTGGATCCTGTGTCGGGTCGTGGCTCGGCTTTACCTTCAAAACGAATTCGTCCTTCTCGTCTGCGATCTCGACGACTCTAACCCAATCATATTTACCCGAGCCATAAAGCCCGATCCGTATAAACCTTCCAGCGACGATCTTCGAAGTACCGGCGGCCGCCCCGGTATCGTCAAAAAGCTTGTAGTTCGTCGCACTGGAGTTGCGGTTCCACTCGTCGATGTTCAGAAGATTCGCACACGTCTCGTCGAAGAACGCATCGCATTTTTCGACGTCGTCGAATATTCGCTTTGCAACATTGAACGATGTGTCGCCATCCGGAGACGCATTCGCCGCTTCAATGAGCTGTTCTATTTTGCCGGCAGATAGCATTTCTCGATTATAGTTTTCACATCGCCCATCGCCAATTTGAGTTCGCGAGCATCCTTATTTTCCGCATACTCATCAATTAACACGGACTTAGGCGGCGTTAAACCATTTATGCTACAATTCGTGATTCGTAATTCCTTCACAAGCCGCAAACAGGAGAAGTTAAAATCAGTGATCTTGCGTTCTAAAGCCTTGGCGCCGGTAGTTTTATTTGCCGTCTTGTTAGTTGCTGCCCAGACGTTGTCAGCACAAAACACGACTGCGACGGATCCAAAGGACGAGAAAAAAGCGGCGTCGATCGCGACGGATTCGAAAGAGAAAAAGCCTGCTCCGGCTGTCAATCCTCTTGTCCCGTCAAAAGATGGGAAAACCGTTGCAGTGACCGCTGAGCAAGTCGCGGAATCGACCATCTTTATTTACGGACTTGGCGGCGGCCGCGCTACCTTGAATCAGATCCGGAAAACTACTATCGAACGCGGCAAGATCAGTGTGACTTCCGCCGAGGGACGCGTCGATCAGGCGAGCTACTCGCGTTGGATCCAGCGAGCTGAAACCCTAAACAAAGAAAAGGTCCGCCTTGACCAGGAATTTCCTAACGCAAGATATTCGTTAGTTTTTAACGAGGAGAAGATTTTCGGAGTTGTCGACGATTCGATCTTTACCCCGCGCGAAGATGCGTCGAAAGCATTTGAAAATCAGATCGTGCACGGTCTCGAAAGCCTGCTTCGATACAAAGAAAACGAATCTAAGATCGAGTACGTTAGCAAAGAAAAAGTCCTCGGCGTCGAATTCCACATCCTCGACGTGATCGACAAACAATCGCGCAAAACTCGCTTCTACATCTCCGCGAAAACGTTCCGTGTGATGATGCTCGATTACGAGCAGGACGGAACGAAGTACCGCCGCAAATTCTACGACTACAACTACGCTCAGGGCACGCTCGTCCCATATCGCAGTGCTCTTTTTGCCGGAGATAAACTTGTCGAAGAGACCGAGGTTGGCACCGTCAGTTTTGGTCAGAAGATCGACGAGAACATGTTCCGCGCCGGATAAATAATTCTTTTTGCAACTTTGATCTAACAGGTTTGTGGAATGATTCGCTTCCCGAATTTTCCTCTAGGAGAAAACCATGAACCTGATCAAAAGCCCTTTCCGTTTCTTTGTCTTTCCGATTTTTATAATCACTTTCGCTCTCTCTGTTTCGGCTCAGTCGGATCCCGTGGTCCAGATGCTTGAGCCGAGTTACGATGTCGCACTGCACGTCGTCATCGGTTCGAACGACGGTTCACGGACCGAGCTTCCGGCGAACCTGTCGACGATCTCCAAACACTTAAAAGGCAATTTCTCGTTCTCGAACTATCGATTGGCGAACACGTTTCTCGGACGTATCTCGAATTCCGGAACTGTTGAATACAAGAGCGTCTCGAACATTCTCGGACAGGAAACCGATGCGGATTCGCCGACTTTTCTCGAATGGTCGATGGGGAATTTCCGGGCCGTTCAAAATGGATTTCAAGCCCGCGCATTTCGATTCGGAGCAAGGGTGCCCGTCCGCACCGGTTCAGTAAAGGACGCTGCGGGCCTCGCTACTCCGGTAATCAATTACGAATCCGTCGGCGTCTCGATGAATCTGATCGGTCTTCCGGCGAATACTCCGACGCTCATCGGAACTATCAGCTTACCGAAGACTGCCGGCACGATCTTTCTCGTCGCGACGGTTCGAACGCCCGAAATGTAAGCATAATTTAGTCGGTATGTTTCGCAACTTTCCCGACCGGTCCGCGTGTTTCAAACAGGTAGGCCGGTTTTGTTCGCTTGGCGAACTGTTGTAAAAAAGTATGAATGTATGGCTTTGGACAAACTCGAATCCAGACCGATGGAGGTACCAATCTCTCGGGTGTCTAGCGAAAACTTGTCCGACCATGCCCTCATCGAGGCGACTAAACAAGGCGACGAAACTGCGTTCGCGTTGATCGTAAGCCGTTATCGCAACCCGATCACCAACTACCTTTACCGATTTTTGAACGACTACGAAGAGGCGGTCGATCTTGCTCAGGAGACATTTATCCGCGTTTATTTCGCGATCGAGCGATATCACACGGACTACGCTTTCTCGACTTATATCTACCGCATCGCGACGAACCTCGCGATCAGTGAAATAAGAAAGCGGAAACGAAGGACGATACTGTCACTCACCGGGCTCTTTCAAACTGACGCGGATGACACGACGGAGTTTCAGCCGACCGACGACAAAGCGCTCCCGGACGAGAGCCTGCTAGACGACGAACAGGCAAAGGTGATCGCTCGTGCGATCGCGACGCTACCGCCAAAGTATCGTGTGCCGATCATACTTCGCGATATCGAGGGGAAAACCTACGAGGAGATCGCGACTATTTTGGAACTTGGATTGGGCACGACGAAGTCGAGGATCAGCAGAGCGCGCGGACTGCTGAAAGAAAAGTTGAAGAATTATTTTTAGACATGGATCAGAACGGCATGGACGAATTGGAAATGATCGACGCGGATAGTCAGAAGGTGGCTTCGATGCTCAGTGCGCTTCCGCGGGTTGAGGCACCGGCGAATTTTGAATTTCGCGTGAAGGCGGGAGTAGCAAAAGGAAAGCCGTCCGACTCGGTGTTTTTACCGCTTCTTAAGACGGCTGCTCCGCTCGCCCTTATCCTCGTCGTTGTCACGCTCGGCTTTTTGTATTATCAAAAGCCGGCCGAAACGCAAGGCGATCCGACTGGCAGCATGTCGATGACGGCGCCGGTTTCGCCGCAGACGCAAATTCAACCTTTGCCGGTTTCGACTGCGGCCGCTCAACCGCCGCAGGACACCACGCCGGTTAAAGAGGAGCGGGCGTCGAAGGAACGCGTGGCGCAACCGGCTCGTTCGGCAAATCCGACTTCCAACAATCGAGCCGAAGGTAATTCAAAAGAGTTGATCCTGCACCCCGCCAGAGTCATCATGCCGCCGGGAACCGAATCAGCTAATCCGCAAAATCGCACTGCGAACACGAGCCCATCTTCCTCCACCGACACGCCGGTCCGCGAGGTTCTCGAAATTTTTGGGGTCGAAGGAGAGTTCGCTGACGGCGGTTGGAAAGTGCTCTCGGTTAAAGCGAACAGCATCGGATCCCGTGCGAAGCTTGCGGTGGGTGATGTGATCGAATCGATCGACGGTCAGCAGATAAAGAGTGATACGAAGTTGAAATCAGTAAAGTCTTTCACGATTCGACGCGGTGGTAAGACTCTTACACTTTCGGCGGGTAACTAGGGCTGATTTACGGGATCGACCTTCGCGTCTTTTACTTCCGTAGAAAATTTTCGGTAATCGTATGAGCGGATCGACTGATTCAGGTCGATCCCTTTTACTAAGAGAACACGAACCGATAGATTGATATCCGCAGCCGACGGCAGCCATATCTCGTCGTTGATCCTGTCCTGCTCGAGCGTGAATGACGCACCCTTCTTCAACTTCGCAACGACACCGCCGCCGACATTAAAACTATCCGACAGCGTCGCTTCGAGCCGTGCGACCTGCTTGTCTTTCTCATCGATCCACATCGCCCCGGCAGTCTTTCCAAAAAACTTCAGCATGCTCTTCGCATTCTTGTAATCGAACTGCGGGTTCGGCTCGAAGTCGAAGACGATGACATCGCGTCCGCGAAATCTCTCGCGACGCGGATTCGAAAGCTTCGACGCACGCAACACTTCCGCGATCGAGACTCGGCGGCTTTCGTCGTCGCGAGGTATTCCGCTCGACTCCCGCTTCGCGATCTGCTTTTCGATCTCCTCTACACGCTTGCCTGCTTCTTTGTCTTCGTCTTTTTGTTCGTCGTCAGATAGCGGCTTGCCGTTCTTCTCGATCAGGCGACGAATCCGATAGCCCTTGTAGAATGACAATTGATACGTCAGGGATTCCTTGTCTTGAAGAACTCCATTCTTGTCGATCACACGGCTCGTCGAACGCTGCATGTAAGAATAAGTATCGAGCAGTTCTTCAACCTTGTCCTCGTTCGCCTGCAAGTCCTTTAACAAGGCCGGGATGTCCGGCATCGGTTCGCCGGACCGTTTCGGAAAATCGAATTCTGCGTCATCGAGGTTCGAGTTTGTTTTGACGTCAATGAACCGAACGTCAAAGATTTCATTGTCGATCAAAATCCGCTGCGCGAACGCGACCTTTACGCCGCTCACATCGCGGTAGTCGGAATAGTCCGTGGTCTCAACGAAAGCGGCATTTGGAATCTCATCGCGAATGAGCAGTCCAGTGGACGTGTCGAAGTAAAGTTTGATCGTAACCCCTTTACTTGTCGTAAGCCTCAGAGAGTGAGCCGAAGCACCATTGATCTTTACGACACCGTCAGACGTGATCTTGCTCTTGTCTTTTTTGTAGTTCAGCCAGAGAGCGTTTCTAAAGGCCGCCTTTGCCTGGAGGTTTACGCTCGAAACGCCGGTCAAAGTTCGAAGGCCATTTAGAGAATCTCGAATCCAACCTGACCGCCCGTTGTAGCCGACTTCGCTCTCTGCGTAGAGATCATTTGAAAAATAAAAGAGGTTTGGCCGAGCGGTCTTGACGATGAATGATCCTTCTCCGGAACGGCCGGGCTGTGAAATCTTACCCGTTTTCACGAACGACGCGACGGACGCGAGGCTCTTCGCTCCGCCCATTGCCTTCTCCGCTTGCTTTAAGATCTTCGCCGGCGCTTGGGCCGGTGTCGAAATTGCGAGGAGTGCGAGCAAAAACAGGAAATACCTAAGCCTCATAATCATTCGTCGATGCGGGCAGTAGATACAGCCCGATAAGAAACAACGCCGCCGCGAAAAATTGGATGTAGCCTGTGCCGGCGGAAAATCGCGGCAGGTCCAGAAGCCACGTCATCGCTTCCTGTCCGGGGTTTTCAGTCAGTCTCTCGAACCACGTGCGTCCTTCCGGAGCCGCGAGATTCGCGAGCACGAGATATTTAACGACGAACGCCAGTCCGAACAGAGCTCCGAGACTTCGCAACAATTTCTTAGTGTCGAAGTCAGCGAAAAGGTTGTTCCACAGCGTCCAGAAAAAGCAGAATGCGACGATCCAGAAGGGAAGTCCTTTTTCCGGAAGCAGCGAATTGAAAAGCTGCGTCGTTGCGGCAAAGAGCGTGAGCAGCACGGCGCCGTTCGCGAGATTCTTTAGAAGCGAAAATGATTCCGAGAACCAGCCTTCGAGATCGATCAGCCGCGCTCGAAAGAACATCACGAGCAAAATCGCCGCAAAGATCAGACAGAGAAGCGGTGGCTTTAGAAAGACGAACGACGAATCGAGACCGCTAAGCCTGAGTCCGCCGAGCAATGCGACGGTGAGGAAAATGAATGGCAGCGCGAGATAGCGAACGAACGCGATTTGATTCGGGGCCGCCGAGCGTTTACGCAGTGCGACATCGGCGACCTTATTCACGGCGAGATCTTCGCGCTCGTCAGCCGGAAGCAGGTCGTCGGTGACATCGAGATAATCTTTGACTTCGCTATCCATAAATGTCTTTGAGTCGCAACAGGTCAAGCTGCACCCGTTTTTCTTTTTCGTGTGGTTCGTGGTTTTCTGCTTAAAAACCCGAAACCACGAAACACACTAACCACACGAAACTACACGAAAGAAATCCAACGGAATGTCTCTCACTTTCGTTCTCTAACAAGCCGCAGTGGGTTGAAATCATCGGCTGTTACCTTCATCCCTTCTTCAAGCTCGTTACGAAGCTCCGCCGGCGTTCGCAGTTGCAGGTTGGTATCGTCAGATCTGAAATTCGGATCGAGCATAGTCACGCGTTCAAGAGAGGTGAGCCCCTGTTTGAATAATGCGTCGTCGTTCGAAACCCGTCCCCAACCTTGCCGGTAGTAACTGTACGCGATGTAGAACTGCGTTTTCACATCGCGCTTCTCCGGATCGGCACGATCGAACGAATCACGTGCGGCAATAAAATTATCGATTCGAAAAGCCTGGAGTCCTTCGTTGTATTTCTGACGATCGATCTCATACGTTCCGGTCACAACCTGACCTTTCGTCACCGCATTCTCGACCGTCGACTTCGCCTTGCTTGATATCTCTTCGATCGAACGAGGCTCGGCCGCGTAAAGGAACACGACGAACGCTCCATACACAAACGTCATCGCGAGACTGAGAATGTGGATATACTTTTCTTTCATTGCTATAATCTGGGCGTTCCCGTAAAGCATACACTTTTCAACTTCCGTATTGCCATGACAAAGCTCGCGTCGATTCTCGTCGTCTTTTTGCTCCTTGCGCTGCAGGTCTCCGCTCAAACTGACTGGAAAGGCTCGTATTATTTCGGTGAAGACGGCGGCAAGACGGCCGGTGGAACCGGGATATTTATCTCGCATGATCTTAAGATCTTCGACGGTGATAACGAGCTCGTCGCGACGCTCGAGAGCAACGGCTTTCAAACATCCGCCGATCTCATCTGCACGGCGAAGACGGCGGGCACGAAGCTAATGATCTACTTCCAGAGCTACGGCGAGAACAACATGTTCGAGAAATACCAGCCCGGCGATCTGCTTTTGACGCTGGAGTCAAAAACCGTGAAAGGCAAACCCGTCATTCTCACGTATTGGGGAAAGTTCACACCCGCGATCGAGAAAAACGAAAAGCCGGGGAAGGTCTATTTTGAAAAGGTCACGCCAGCGAAAGTCGAAAAGTAAGCGAACGTCATTTCTAAAAACACCGGGCAAATAATTTATGAAGACAATCTTAATCTCAGCCGTCGTTTTCGCGATCGGCGTCGTCGGCGTGAACGCGCAGATGCACATGGTTGCAGCGGACCTCGTCGTTATAAACGCGAACGTCCAAACGATGGATAAGCTCCATCGGAAAGTACGATCGATCGCGGTCGTCGGCGATAAGATCGTTGCGGTCGATCTCGAAGCCTACCCGAAATCTCTTATCGGCCCGAGAACGCGCGTCATCGATGCCGGCGGCAAGTTGCTGATCCCCGGATTCAACGACGCACATGTGCACTTTCTCGAGACCGGTTCGCAACTATCGTCCGTCGATCTTCGCCATGCTAAATCGCCGGAAGAGTTGGTTCGTTTGATCATCGGCGGAAAATGGGACCACGAGAATTGGACGCCGAACGATCTGCCGACTGCCGCGATGATCGACGCCGTCACGCCCGACAATCCCGTTTTCATCGACCGGCTCGATGGCCACATGGCGTTGGCGAATAGCCTCGCGATGAAGCGGGCAGGCGTCAGTAAAGATTCTAAGGAGATCGAAGGCGGTTTCATCGTGCGCGACGCTGCGGGGAATCCGACCGGAGTCTTCAAAGACGCAGCGATGGGATATTTTGATCGAGCGATTCCTGAGCCGTCGTTCGAACAGAAACTCGAGTTCGCAAAAGCTGCGACGGATTATGTCGCCAGTCTCGGAATCACGAGCGTGCAGGACGTGTCAGCCGGTACCGATGTCGGCGTTTACCAGGAGCTGCTTCGCCAGGGAAATTTGAAGACGCGGATCTACGGTTGTTCACCGCTGGAGGATTTCAAACGATGGGCGAACACGGGCGTGCATCGCGCGTTCGGCGAAGCGATGCTGCGAGTCGGTTGTTTGAAGGGTTATGCGGATGGAAGTCTCGGATCGACGACTGCATGGTTTTTTGATCCATATCTCGACGCTCCGAATACGAGCGGATTGGCGCGTGCCGAAGTCGCGACTACGATGAAGCAAAACATCATCGATGCGGACAAGGCCGGGCTGCAGGTAAATATTCACGCGATCGGTGATCGAGCGAACGCGACCGTCCTCGACTATTACGAGAACGCTACGAATGTAAACGGTCCTCGCGATCGACGCTTTCGCATCGAACACGCACAGCATCTGCGTCAGGAAGATATAAAACGTTTTGGGTCACTCAAGGTCGTCGCGTCGATGCAGCCTTTTCACGCCATCGATGACGGACGTTGGGCTTGGAAGCGTCTCGACGAAAAACGTCTGAAGGGAACTTACGCGTTCCGAACTCTGCTCGATTCCGGAGCGGTTCTAGCCTTCGGATCCGACTCACCCGTCGCACCGATCAATCCACTATTTGGAGTCTATGCTGCCGTGACGCGGCGAACGCTCGACGACAAGAATCCGAATGGCTGGATTCCGGAACAGAAGATCTCGGTCGAAGAGGCGATCCGCGCGTTTACTTGGGGATCAGCGTATGCCGAATTTCAGGAAAATGTGAAAGGTACACTCGAACCCGGTAAGCTGGCCGACTTCGTCATCATATCCGATGATATTTTCACGATCGATCCGGCGAAGATCCGCGATGCGAAAGTGCTTTTCACTGTCGTCAACGGTAAGGTCGTGTACGAGGCGAAGTGATCAGTCTCGTGATAATTCGTCTGAGATCGTGGTTTCAGTCCTGCGCAAAGAACTGGAACCACGAACTTACACTAAAACCCACGACACAGATTCTGATCCTCTGTTCGCTTCTTCCGCTCTTTCATTTCCAGCTATCAGCTCAGAAAACTTCTTTCGCAGACCTCGTCGTCATCAATGCAAAGGTTCGAACGATAACGGCGAGCGATTCGATTGCCGAAGCGTTCGCCGTTTCCGGCAATCGCATTACCGCCGTCGGAACCAACAAACTTGTTCGAACACTGATCGGACCGTCGACTCGTGTTCTCGATGCAAAGGGAAAGCTCGTCCTCCCCGGCTTCAACGACGCTCATGTTCATTTCATGCCGATCGGAAATTCGTTCTCGTCGATCGATCTGCGATATGTGACGACTGCGAATGAGATGATGTCGCGAATCTCGCGCTACGTTCGCTTTCTTCCAAAAGGCCGTTGGATCCTCGGCGGTCATTTCAAAAACGAAGACTCGCAGCTTCCCGATCGGAAATCTCTCGACGCCGTTACATCCGAGAATCCGGTTTTCTTGTACACGGCCGACAATACAAAAGCGTTTGCGAATTCGATCGCGTTCAGGCTCGCGAACTTAAAAGACGACTCGTCGGGCGTCGAACGCGACTTAGCAAACGAGCCGACAGGGATCGTGCGTGGGATCGCCCTGCGAAAGATCGCTGACTCCGTACCTGCCGATCACATCCGAAACTGGCTCGAGGTCGGCGAGACCGCGACGAATTATGCTGCGTCGCTTGGCGTGACAAGCGTCCAAGACATGCATTCGGATGACAGTCGGAATGTTTATCTCGAGCTTCAGCGGCAAGGGAAACTCAAGACTCGTGTGTTTGATTGTTTGCCTTTACGCGATTGGAAAAAGTTACGAGCTTCGCGCCTTCCCGACGGGCACGATGCGATGGTAACCGACGGATGTTTGAAGAGTTTTTCGGATGGTGACGAAGCCGGACGTGCGCCGCTTCTGCGAGATGTGACTGCTGCCGACGCGGCGAAACTACAGATCATGATTCATGCGATCGGCCGTGACGCGAACCGGATCGTGCTCGATGTTTTCGAGAACGTTGCGAAGATCAACGGACCGCGAGACCGGCGCCTGCGCGTTGAGCATGCTCATAAAGTTCGGGACGAAGATCTTCATCGATTCAGCCGATCGCAAATTCTCGCCTCGATGCAGCCCTTTCTTTTCGACAGAAGTCCGGATAGCAGGTTCGGAACGCTTATGAAACAGAACGCTCCGGTCGCGTTCGGGTCAGACGCGGCGATGGTCGATATGAATCCGCTTCTCGGCATTGAATCAGCGGTAAATGCCGGCAGTGAATCGGTTTCGGTTTACAACGCGGTTCGGGCATACACCATCGGTTCCGCTTTCGCCGAATTTCGCGAGAAGGAGAAAGGAACTATCGAGGTCGGGAAACTGGCGGATTTTGTGATTTTGTCGGATGATATTTTTACGATAGACAGGAAAGCCATCCGCAATGTCTCGGTACTTACCACCGTCGTCGACGGTAAAATAGTTTTTCAGGAAATAAAAAGCTTATGAAGAAAATAATTTTTACGATCGGACTGATCTTTGTTTGTTCACTTTTCGCTAATGCACAAGACGCAAGCTCTCTATCTGCAGAACCTCAGCACACTAATGAGCAGAACGCCCCTGTGACGCTGAAGACCGGTGAAACCATCACGCGCGGCGATGCGATCTCGAAAACTACGAAGAAGGTTTCGTTGGAAACAGCTCTCGCGACTCCGGAGAAGTTCGCCGGACAAACCATTGCCGTCGAAGGCGTGATCGTCCGGTCATGCAAGATGGAGGGCTGCTGGATGGAAATGGCTCCGAAGGCCGGTGCGAAATCAGTTCGCGTCACGTTCGGTGATCACGCCTTCTTCATTCCGCTCAACGCGGCGGGGATGAAGGTCCGCGCTCAGGGCGTTTTCAAGACAAATGTTCTGTCGAAAGAAAAGGTCGAACATCTGATCAAGGACGGCGAAGCGAAGTTCGACAACCGTAATGCCGATGGAACGGTGACCGAAGTTTCGTTTGACGCGACCGGCGTGGAACTAACGAAGAGCTAAGAGTTTTCCCGCGAATGACGGGAAAACTTGCCCGCGAAATACGCGAAAAACGCGAAATGAAGAATAGATAGATCTTCTTCATTTCGCGTTTTTTCGCGTATTTCGCGGGCAATTATTTTTTGACCCGTCCTCAGGAACTGTCGAATCGTTTGGACGCCGTCCATCAGAATGAACGCGACTCTTCAACCTGGGATCATGCATCACCTCCGAGACATTGCAGGAACGCGAACGAAAATCCAAAAAACTGGAATCGCCGGAGGGATGAAAGTTTGCGGATCACGGAAATTCAAAATCGTGAGCCAGAAAATTTCACTCATTCCGTCCCGACGTTAGTCTTGGAATACGTCTTGCGATTACCTTCCCGATTTCGATAATTCGAAAGTCTTCAAAAACAATGCTTTATACGGGAGGTTGATGTCCATGCAATATTTTGGACGCGCGAGCCGGTCGAGATTCTTTGAAATATTCGTCCTGGCATTCGCTATGTTTGTCTTTACGCAATCGAATTATTCACAAGCAACATCAGGTGTCACGGGAGTCGTCTCCGACTCGGCAGGAAAGATCGTGCCGGGAGCGACCGTCACCCTGACCGACACGAAGACCGACCGCGCTTTAACGACGACTACAAATAGCGAAGGCTCGTACGCCTTCAGCAATGTACCACCCGGAGCTGCGTACAAACTGACCGTCGCAGCATCCGGGTTTCAAACCTACTCATTAACGAACGTCACGCTTGGCGTTGCCAAGGTGGAAACGTACGACGCGACGCTCACGGCGGGCGATGTATCGGCCACAGTCGAAGTAGTCGCGGAAAGCACGGGCGATACACTTAATACAACCGACGCAAGTATCGGCAACGTCATTGATACGCGTCAGCTTCGCGAGCTTCCGATACAGATCCGCGCATCACCGGCGGCGCTGATTGGTCTTCAACCGGGAGTTGTCGGAAATAATCTCGGCACGACCACGACGAATCGCGTCGGAGCTGTCACCGGCTCACGAGCGGATCAAGGCAACATCACCATCGACGGATTCGACGCGAACGACCAGGCGACCGGCCAGTTTGCGGCCACAACTGGAAACGCACCGATCGATTCAGTTCAAGAATTTCGCGCGATCTCGACAAATCCAAATGCTTCCGATGGACGAAGCGCCGGCGGACAAGTTCAGATCGTCACACGCAGCGGTTCGAACGAATTTCACGGATCACTTCGTGAGTACCATCGAAACGAGGACTTCGCAGCAAACAGCTTCTTCTCAAACAGGGCCGGCAGGTATACGGCACAGGATGAAGCGCTGAGCGGCGGAACGCTTGTCGCCGGAACTCAGAAGCAGCCGCGACCGCATCTAGTTCGCAATCAGTTCGGTGGCAGTCTCGGCGGGCCCTTGCCGTTTCTGCGATTCGGAGAGCTTGATCCGCATTCCCCATATTGGAAGAGCGGGAAGGATCGTCTCTTCTTCTTTTTCGACTACGAAGGCCGCCGCGACGCTCGCGGGATTCCGTCGTCGAGGATTGTGCCTCTCGATCATGTTCGAGCAGGCCAGGTTGCGTACATCAACAACACGGCCGGGTGTGGTTCATCAAGCCGCTTGAACACGACGCCGCAATGTATCACCATCCTGTCGCAATCGGGCGTTGCCGCTATCGATCCTCTTCACATCGGTGCGAGCGCTGCTCTTCTGAATTACACAAACGGTAGATATCCGCATGCAAACGATTTGACTCTCGGTGACGGTATCAATACCGGAGGGTTCCGATTCAATGGCGCTTCGGAGCGCGCGGACAACACCTATACGACCAGGTTCGACGCGAACATCAACGATTCGAACCGGCTATTCGTGCGTTTAAGCATCGCTCGCGGAAATCAGGACGACACGGTCAACTCGGTTGCCCAGCAGTTCCCGGGTGATCCGAAGACCGCGCTCATCGTCACCAAGGACTATCTCCTTGGGGGTGCCTGGAGTTGGGTTGTGAATCAGAATCTGATCAATCAACTCTCCATCGGAAACGCGCACTCGGGGCTTGATTTCCCGAATCTTGTGGATGCACTCTCGCCGAACGTTTGGAACTTCGAGTTCACGCCGTCGACATGCACCGCGTGTGTGAGCGATCCGTGGGCAAGCATCAGCGAGCAAAGACGCATGATCGACACTCCGACGTTTCGTGACGATGCGACATGGACGCTCGGTGATCACACTTTCATGTTTGGCGGACAATTTAAGCCGATCCGTTCCGTAACCAGCATCAGGAACGATTTCAACTTTATTAACGTCGGACTGGGCGGGAACCGAAATGCTTTGGGTACTGCAACACGCCCGACCGACATACTGTCGACGACGACGGCGATAAATGCGTGGGACAGATACTTCCCGTTCGCATTGGGCCGAATCGGCTCGGTCCAGACCAACTTCAACTACACAATAGACGGTCAGGCACTTCCGTTGGCGACCGGTAAGACTCGAGACTTCCGTTATAACGAGTACGAGCTTTACGTCCAGGACAACTGGAAGTTAACGAGGTCTCTGACTTTGAACCTCGGTTTGCGCTGGCAATATTACCAGCCGCCGTACGAAGTCAACGGCTTCCAGGCAAGTCAGGATGTGGATTTCGAGGAGTTGTTTGCGATTCGCCAATCGAACGGCGCGGCCGGCATCGGCGGAGACGATGCGGAACCTTTTCTGACGTATGACGTCTCGGGTAAGGCAAACGATCGTCCGGGTTTTTACCCGGCCGACTGGAATAATTTTTCACCGCGCATCGGTTTTGCTTATGCTCCTTCGTTCACGAGCGGAATTGGTAAGTGGCTGTTCGGTGATCGCAAGACATCGATTCGCGGCGGTTACAACCTGCAGTACGAGAGAGTCGGGGGCGGGCTGACGTTCGTTCAGGATCAGAATTCGTTCCTCTTCGACAACTCCGCAACCACGAATTTCGGCGGAATCGGAGCGAGCAACGTCGACCTGGCGCTGGATCCGAGATTCACTTCGATCAACTCGATACCGGTCGCGAATATCGCACCGGTCATCACCCGTCCACTGACGCCTTTCGTTGACGAAGGTGTGCCGTTCGGCAATGCTGAGGGCCAGGTGAACCTTACGATCTCGAAGACATTCGAAGTTCCTTATTATCACCAGTACAGCATCGGCTTTCAGCGTGAGCTGCCGGGCAATTACCTGCTCGACGTCTCATACGTCGGACGTCTTGGAAGAAAACTGTTTACGCAGGTCGATGCGGCGCAGATCGTGGACTTCAAAGATCCCGCATCGAGTCAGACCCTTTTGGCTGCCTTCAACAACGTTCAGGCGCAAGTCAATGCGGGAGCGGGTCCGGCGACTGTGACGGCACAATCGTTCTTTGAGAACCAGGGCGCGTTAGCGATCGGAGCACCATGCAGTGCGATCAATTGGAACACGATCTTTCCGGGACAGGGTGTGACCAACTGCACATCCGCGGCCGTCGCGGTGGTCGGTGGTTCGCTCTTTGCGATCGGCGATGCATCCGACACTGTGCAGGCTCTGAATGCATTCGGAACTCTTCGAAACAACGTCGGGCTGAGCGGCCAATTCTCGACTAATGCGTACGTCGCGAATCTCGGACGATCGCGCTACGACGGACTGCTGATCAGTCTTCAGAAGCGGTTCTCGAACGGATTCCAGTTCGACGCGAACTATACATATTCATTCGCCACGGATAACAACTCAAGTGTTTCGAATACGGTGATCGGAGGCTTGATCTGCGACCTGCGCGATCTGAATGTATGTTATGGTCCGTCGGATTTCGATATTCGCCATATCGCGAACGTCAATGGAATTTGGGAACTGCCTTTCGGTCGCGGTAAGTGGATCGGAGGAGATTCTTCGGGTTGGGTCAATCAGCTGATCGGCGGATTTCAATTGAGCGGTATCTTTACTTACCGTTCAGGCTTGCCGTTCAGCACGACGACAGGTTCATTCCCGGTCGGTTTCGTCTACGACAGTCCGGCGGTGTTCACGGGTAGTGCTTCGCAATTGCACGGGAACATTGATGTGACCGGCTCCGCAGTTGGCTTCTTCGGAAACGGCGATGCGACTAATGCAGTTCTCGACTCGTTCCGGAATACGGTCGGTGGAGAGATCGGACAGCGCAACAATCTGCGCGGTCCGAGCTTCTGGAACCTGGATCTCGGTTTGGCAAAGAGCTTCAGCATGCCGTGGGAAGGTCATCGACTGCAGTTGCGGGTTGATGCATTCAATGTATTCAACCGGAATGTTTTTGGATTGCCGAACGCAAACATCAACTCGGCCGGATTCGGACAGATCACAACGTCGGCCAACGCACCGCGAGAGCTTCAATTTGCTGTTCGCTACGACTTCTAAGGAAGTCGAAAGTGGGTTTCCCCCTCCTCGGCCGCGGGTTCTGCTCGCGGCCCTTTTTGCGTCTTGGCGTCGTTGCGTGAAATCAGATGTTCACGCAAAGACGCAACGTCGCAAAGAGGCCCGAAGAAATGATGCGGGATTTTGGGGCTATTTCGCTTTGAAAAACGGCTCCTTCTTGTTCCGCTTTCTTCCGTGTTTTCCGCGTGTTCGGTGGTTAATGCCAAGAAGATTAACCACGGAAAACACCGAAAACACGGAGAAGAAACTGAATAAGAAAAGCAGAGATCCGTGACCGCACAGGGTCGCATATA
Source organism: Acidobacteriota bacterium (assembly GCA_003223025.1). Classification (GTDB taxonomy): domain Bacteria; phylum Acidobacteriota; class Blastocatellia; order Pyrinomonadales; family Pyrinomonadaceae; genus OLB17. The sequence goes on along the minus strand of QHXR01000006.1, from coordinate 212,903 downwards.
CCTCCTAGTAGCGTGAATTCAAAATGAACCAGTATCGGAATTCGGTGTGCTGCACAGAGTCCGAATCACCTGTGGTAACCTTTGAAAGTTCGCTTTATTCCAACCAATCTTGCTGGAGACGAATCTATGTTCTGGAAAATCGTACTTGTTCTAGGGACTTTGGGCGTACTTTTGGGCTTTGTGATAACTGCCGTTTCGGTCGCACTCCCGTTTGTGAATGAGGGAAGGACAAGTTGGGAGGAAGCTGCATTCGGTATAATCCCGGGAGCTTTGATCCTTGTATTTTCATTTTTTGTGTTTCTTCTCGGTCTGATCTTCGTGATCATGAACCGGAAGCGAGCGAGCACAACGTGAGTTGGTTTTTTAATGAGTAGCAGGTTAAGAGTAGCTTTATTTATCGCGATCAATATCGCGTGTGCGGCGTTCGTCAACGCGAAGACTTGTAGTTCTGCGCCTGGAGGTGGTGGGACGATTGAGGGTACTGTTTTCCAATTGAGAGGAAGCGACTCTGAACTAAAGCCTTACTTCGGTTTTCGAATTCAAGCCGTCCACCTTCTCTCAGGCAAAGTGAGGGCTACTGATATAACCGACGAGAGGGGTTATTTTAGTCTGCGGGTTCCCGCTGGGATGTATCGGATCCAACCCGATACGAACGAGTATCTGAAGATAGCCGGGAACAGCGAGAATGATTCTGTCGAGGTCTCTGTCGAAGATTCCAAATGTGTTTCTCGGGCGCTTCATGTTACAAACAACAGTTTCATATCTGGCGTTGTTCTGGATGAAAATGGAAACAAAATATCTGCGTATCGCGTCGAATTGATGACCGCTCGAAAGAGTGACGGCGATCGTGAGTTTACGAGTCCACGCGTATCCTCCGACGGGTTTAGATTCGAACAACTTCCGCCGGGAGTATATCTTCTGAGTTTTAACTATCGCTCAAGGCCCGACGACGACATGCCGTATCCGACATGGTTTTATCCCGGAACTCTTGACCGAGCCCAAGCGAAGTTATTTCGAATCGAAGAAGGAACGACGATTCCCCCACTGGTTTTTAAATTGCCGCCAAAGCTCCAGAAAGTGAGCTTGAGCGGGTCGGTTGTTTGGGAAGGCGGAAGACCCGCAGTCGGTGCTGAAGTGCAACTGATCGATTCGGAGTCAGGCGGCGAGGTATTTCGCCAAGCTCCGGTCGCAGACATCGACGGCCATTTCACTATCGAGGCGTTCGCCGACAGAAGATATACGGTAAACGTGATTGCATGGGAAAAATGGCCTGACGGAAGTGAACATGCGATCGGTGAAGCGGAGACGGAGGAGTTTGCCCTCGAGATAAACACACCCGATCTGCGAATCGAAATGAAGAAGGTGGATCCACGGCACAAGTGGAGATCACAAAAGAGCGTCGGAAAAAACTAGCTACGTGAAACCGTTCAAGATAAGAAATATCGATATCGATCCGCCGCTCATCCTTTCACCGATGGCGGGTGTGACTGACTACACTTTCCGTCGTTTGATAAAACGTCGCGGTGGTGTCGGACTTGTCGTGTCGGAATTTATCTCCGTCGAAGGACTTTCGCGCGGTAATCCGAAATCGAAACGCCAGATGCGATTCGATGAAGAGGAGCGGCCGTATGCGGTGCAGATCTTTGGGGGACAGCCCGAGCGGATGGTTATCGGCGCCGAGATGGCGGAAGAGGTCGGTGCCGACATTCTCGATGTGAACTGCGGATGTCCGGCTCCGAAGGTTGTGAAGAACGGCGGCGGATCTGGATTGCTGAAAGATCCGGAGCGGCTCGAAACGATCCTCAAAGACATCAAGAAAGCGATCACGATCCCGCTAACGCTGAAAGTGCGAACCGGTTTCTCTGAGTCGACGATCAACGTCGTCGATATCGCGAAGATGGCAGAGCAGTGCGGAGTCGAGCACATTCAGGTTCACGGCCGCACGCGCGATCAGGGTTACAAGGGACTTGCGAATTGGGAGCTTATCCGACAAGTGAAAGAAGCGGTGTCGATCCCGGTCTCAGGCAACGGCGATGTCACTACGATCGAATACGGATTGAAGAAATGGCGCGAAGCGGGGACCGATGGAATTCTGATCGGGCGCGGTGCGATGCAGAATCCGTGGATCTTTCGCCAGTTCGCGGACGCACTCGCCGGACGCGAACCGTACACTCCGGATCTTGAAGAAAAGAAAAGCGTGCTCCTCGAATTTTTTGAAATGTGTCGAGGCGAGATGCCCGAGCTGGTCGCACTCGGTAAGATGAAACAACTTGCCGGACAATTTACAAAGGGTTTGGTCGGCGGAGCGCAATTCAGGCAGACCTTGTACCATTCGCACTCTGCTGACGAGATACTCGATAACATCACGATATATTTCGAAACTCTAAAACAGAGCGATACTTTTGGCGACGGAGTTGTCGAGGCGGAAGGCTCGGAAGAATCGGTGATGAGCTGCGACGCTTTCACCACCGCCGGAGCACTCGGAGCAACGTCCGGAGCGCACCAAACTTAGCATTCTTAAAGAACGAATTATGAAAATCTCATTCTCAGGAGCGACTACGCTCCTCATTCTATTTCTATTCATCGCCATCGCAACACCGGCGCAGGATCTGACCGCCGAGCAGATAATAGCGAAGCACGTCGAATCGATCGGGCCGAAGGACAAACTCGACGCGGTGAAGAACCAGTTGATCTTCTGCGACGCAACTTTTACGTTTAAGGGAGCCGTCGTTACCTTGAACGGCAAAGCCCTGGTCCTTTCCGAAGGTCAGAAGAATCTTTTTGGAATGAACTTCAACTCGAACGATTATCCGGTCGACAGGTTTGGTTTCGATGGCAAAGACGTCAAGGTCGGACGTCCGACAACCGGATCTTCGCACTCGCTCATCGGTGATTTTCTTTACAACAACCGATCGATTCTAAAAGAAGGCATCTTCGGCGGTACGCTTTCAGCATCGTGGCCGTTGCTTGCGAGCGAGCGGAAAGCAAAGATCTCGGTCGAAGGAAAGAAGACGATGGATGGTAAGAATCTGATCGGCCTGTCCTACGTGCCAAAAAGCGCGGCGGACGTAACGATCAAACTTTATTTCGACGAGACTACTTTCCGACACGTAAGGACCGAGTACACTGTCGTCCGTCCCGCTTCGATCGGAACGGGCGGTGTCGACTCATCCGCGCGTCAGTCAAGCACGACCTATCGCGTCTACGAAGACTTTTCGGATTTTACAAAGATGGGTGCCCTGACGCTTCCGAAGAACTACAAGATCACTTATATAAGGTCCGGTTCCGATCCGGTAACGATACGTCAACATCTTAACCGGGACGCCGAGTGGAAGTTCACCGTTACCAACATCAATTTCAACCAGGCCCTCGAGCCCGGTTCATTCAGCATCGATGGTTAGCAACATATTCAAACAAAGCGTCATTGTTCTGGCGATGACGCTTTCAATGTGTCTCGTCGCGATCGGACAGGGAAATAAGGTCGTGGCGAAAACTGCGACTGAAGACCTGACTGCGGTGAAGTCGTCGCCGGCCTATGCCGAGTTGCAGCTCAAGCGGACTGAGTTGTTGTCGGATCTCGAATCGCTGCTTCTCGAATACACCGAGGAATTTCCAAAGATAAAAGAGATACGAAATACGATCACGCTTCTCGACAGAGACATCGCGCGAATTTCGAAAGTGAAGCCGAGCGAGTCTACAAAACTGACGCTCGCTCTCGGCAAGTTGATGGTTACGCGTATCGAGCTCGAGAATGACCTTTGGAAGCTTCAGAAAAGCTATCAGGACGGACATCCCGAAGTGAAGCGGGCTAAGAAGCGGGTTGAGGTCTACGAGACGACGATCAGCGACATTCTCAATTAGTCGGATCGTCGTCGATCGGCGTGTCCTCGAGCAAGCGATACAACTCCGCCGCCGCATGTTTCGAAACTTGTTTGCTAGATGGAATGATAGTTACCTCGACAGATGTGTGTCGGGTCCGTCGTCTGATCTCGATCCTGTCGCCGGGCTTTATTTCCTTCGAAGCCTTCGCACGCAATTCATTTACGAAAATCATCCCCGCGTCGCACAACTCCTGTGCAACGCTTCTTCGCAAAACAAGTCGACTCACTTTTAAGAATAGATCCAGACGCATTCGCTGATATTGGTTTTCGCACATGAAAAATGGGAAGGCAAGTTTTTTACTCGCCTTCCCATTTTGAATCACTGTGCGATCTTTAATTACTTTTGTCTTTTTTGCTTTTCTCTTTAGCTACTTCTTTGGTCCCGGTCTTTTTCGCTACTTCTTTCGTCGTAGTTTTCTCTTTCGGCTCCTCGGCAGCAGCAGAAGGCTTGTCTTTCCGATCATCGGCATAAAGGATCGGCGCGACGATCGGGCGATAACGGTCGTTGATCTTTATGTAAGATTCCGATCGCAGCATCGCATAGAATTTCTTCTGCTCGTCCGGTGCCTTCTCGCCGACGATCGCTAAGCGAACCGCGTTCTCATCAAAGTAAGATTCACTGGTCGCTTTTTCCCGAGCATCGACTCGAAGGATGACGATCCCGACCTGATCGGCCGCGACCGGCTCGGTATATCCGCCGACCTTCACGTCTTTTAAGGCACTCGAGAGCATCGGCGCCATGTCGTCGGCCTTCAACTTCTCAGGCTTTCCATTCTGTGTAACGACTCCCGGATCCGAATTCTCTTTTGCGAGTTTGTCGAAGTCGCCGCCGGCACGAAGTTGGGCGACGAGCTGCTTGCCTTTCTCTCGAACCGCCGCCTCATCCCTTCCCGCAAAACCAAGAAAGATCTCGCTGACCGTTACCGTCTCGGGCTTCGTAAATTTAGCTTTGTGAGCTTCGTAATAATCTTTCAGCTCTTTTGCACTCGCGCCCCAATACAACTTCGCCTGCACTTCTTTCTGGAGCACGAGATCGCGCGTCGCCTGCTTTTTCCAAATATCGCGGATGTCGTTCGGATCTACACCTTGTTTTTCCATCTCAGCGTAGAGCTGGTCAAGAGTCTTCAGGTTGTACTGCTTCATGATGTCGAGAAACCGGCGATTCACGTTCGCGTCGATCTCAGCCTCGAACCCAAGTTCCTTCGCCTTCTGAATCAGAAGCTCTTCATGGATCAGGTTTGCGATCAGCTCGCCACGTTTTTCCTCGACCTCGCGTTCGGCATCCTCGCGCTTCTTACCCGCCTGAACACCGGTATCGACGATCGATTTCGCCTCGCGCGAGATCTTCGAAAGCGTGATCACACCGTCGTTTACGACGGCGACAACCTCATCGACGACTCGATCCTCCGTTTCCTGAGCTGAAATCGAGGGAGCTGCAAAGACGCAAAACGCTAACAAAAAGAGAAATGAAGCAAAAAATCTCATCGATCACTCCTAAAATAAGTCACTACAATTATTAAAAGCTTGAATAAAGAACGTTCAACCAGCTTTGATGCAGGCAATCGGCATCGAGTTTCTTCTCAAATCGTCCAAACGACGATTCCTAGAAAACGGCGATTATTACTGATTTCTATTAATACGGGTCTCCTCTCACGCCGCCCCTTCCCGACAAATGAATCGAAAATGTTTTCAATGCGGCCTCGTTAACTACCTGAGCGCTCAAAACTGCGTACGCTGCGGCTCGACCCTCGGCGAAAGTGAGAATATATCGTCAAATCGGGGATTTCTCAAATCGACGATCGTTCGAAGAGCTTTGGTTTGCGTGATGGCGGTGGCCGTTGCCGTCGTCGGATTTTATGCCTCGCTCGTTTTGAGCGCATCGCCGCTTGATCGAGCACAACACAAGATCATCGAGGACGCGATCGCACATCTCGAGCGCTCAGGCTTCTCGAAAGAAGCATTTCTTCTCAGGCGAATCACGGTATATCGATCGAACGACAACTGGCTCAACGCATCGGTCCAAAAGGAAAATGCGTATGCGGCGACGAATTTTCCGTTCGAGGTTGTCACGATCTATCCGGATTTCTTTATCTATCCGGCCGACACTACCGAACGAGCCGCGATCCTTCTTCACGAAGCGCAGCATCTGCAGGGAAAGGACGAAAAGGAAGCCTACGAATTTGTGTGGAGAAACCGGGCTCGCATTGGATGGACGTCAGCGTCCCATTTCAAATCGGTGATCTGGCTCGAAACACGCAAGATGACGAAGGACTATATGCCGGCGATGTTCGTCTGCGACGGCTACGTCTACAGCGATTGCACCGAAGTCACATCGCTCACGCATTGATCCTTATCCCTTCAAGTGCGTCGCGAGCAGCGGCGATCGGACCGTCGTCCCCGACTTCAATTCTCAGAATCCCGCTCGGTGAAAAACTCGCGGTTTCATTTTCAGCCAGGAAAGCCATCAACCTGTCCGGATCAACCCGCGCATTTTGACTGAGCTTGATCGCGACTCCGCTTCCGGCTCTGTCGATCGATACAACCATCACTTGCTCCGCAAGCTTTCGCAGTCGTCCATACGCGAACAGATTCTCAACCGATCCCGGAATGCGTCCGTACCGGTCCTCGATCTCGGCATGGATATGCATGAGTGCCTCTTCCGAATCAGCGGATGAAATTCGCTTGTAAGTTCGAAGGCGCTGACTCGCTTCCGAAATGTATTCTTGCGGGATCGCGACATCGACGCCGAGATTGATCGAGACGCTCGTCTCGTCGGCGATCTCGTCGCCGCGCATTTCGGCGATCGTCCGCTCGAGCATCTTTGTGTAGAGATCGAATCCGAGCGCATCGAGATGCCCCGACTGCTGCCCGCCGAGAATGTTGCCTGCACCTCGCAGTTCAAGATCGAGTGCCGCGATTCGAAAACCTGCGCCGAGATCCGAGAATTCGCGGATCGCCGACAGACGTCGACGAGCGATCGGCGTCAGCTCGATCTCGCTCGGAATCAAAAGATATGCGTAGGCTCGTCGATTGGAACGACCGACGCGTCCACGCAATTGATAAAGTTGCGACAGCCCGTAATTGTCTGCACGATTGATGATTATCGTATTCGCACGCGGGATGTCGATACCGTTCTCGATGATCGTGGTCGCGACCAGAATGTCGTATTTGTAATCGATGAAATCGAGCATGACCTGCTCCATTTCCTTCTCGTTCATCTTACCGTGGCCGATCGCGATCCTCGCGTCCGGGACGATCTTTTGGATCAGAGCTGCGATCGCATCGATCGTCTCGACGCGGTTGTGAATGAAGAATATCTGACCGTTTCGCGCGAGCTCAAGCTCTACCGCGGATCTGATCACGCCTTCGGAAAATTGAACGACCTGCGTGTTGATCGCGAGACGATCGCGCGGCGGAGTCTCGATGATCGACATGTCACGCATTCCGAGCAGCGACATGTTGAGCGTTCGCGGGATCGGCGTCGCCGAAAGTGTTAGAACGTCGACCTTCTTTTTCAACTGTTTCAGTTTCTCTTTATGTGCGACTCCGAATCGCTGCTCTTCATCTACGACAACGAGTCCGAGCTTTGGAAGCTTTACGTCATTCGAAAGCACGCGATGCGTTCCGATCAGCACATCCACGTTCGATTTCTCCGCTTCCGCGACAACCGCCTTTTGTTCTTTCGTGCTTCGAAATCTGGACAACAATTCGATCTTCGCGGGGAACGCAGCGAAGCGTTTACAAAACGATTCGAAATGCTGATACGCAAGGATCGTTGTCGGCGATAGGATCGCGACCTGACGTCCATCCATCAGCGCCTTGAATGCGGCCCGCATGGCGACTTCCGTTTTGCCGTATCCTACGTCGCCGATGATGAGTCGATCCATCGGACGCGCCGTTTCCATGTCCTCCTTCACATCCTCGATCGCCGAGGCTTGATCGACTGTCAGATCGAACGGAAACGCATCCTCGAATTCCTGTTGCCATGGCGTGTCGGCCGAAAACGCATAGCCCTGGACGAGCTTCCGTTCAGCGTACAGACGCAAAAGCTCGTCGGCCATGTCGCGCATTGCACGCTTTGCTTTCGCTTTTGTCTTCTGCCAGCCGAGTCCGCCGAGGCGATCGAGACTCGGAGAAGTCGCTTCGCCGGATGAATATCGCGATACCAGGTCCAATCGTTCCACCGGCACGAAAAGCTTGGAATCCTCGGCATAGATGAGCAGCATGAACTCGCGGCTCGCTCCACCTGCGTCGATCGTCTGAAGCGCTTCAAAACGTCCAATGCCGTGATCGACGTGAACTACATAGTCGCCGGATTTCAGATCGCGAAAGTCGGAAATGAACGCGCCGAGTTTGTTCTTCCTTCGCCGCTGACGCGGGGTCGACGGCGAATCGGCGTGCTGCACTTCGCCGAAAATATCGGTTTCTGTCAGAACGTCGACTCGTGCGGACGGGATCTCGAAGCCGCTCGATAGTTTTCCCACTCGGATCGAATCGCGCGGGATCGCGACGTCATACTCGCGTAAGATCTCTTCGATGCGTTCGGCAAGACCGAGGGTCTCCATCGTAAGCAGAGGCGTCGTCGGCTTTGCTTTCAGATCATCGGCAAAGGCGCGAAAATCTCCGTGATATTTTCGCGTCGAGCGCGAAAGGATCTCGAAGTCCATCGCCTTGCGGGCCGTTGGAAATAGAAAGAGCGGGTCCGATTGTGGATTGTGGACTTTGGATTTTGGATCGGAAGTGATCTCGGCGGTGCCCCGATTTTCGTCGATCGCGATCGCGAACCCTTCATCAGTCTCAGCCGCGGTTCTTCCCAACGCACGGAGCTCGATTCGTTTCAACGACTCTAGCTTGTCTCGAAGCTCGCTCGACTCGAGAAACATTTCACGCGGCTCGAGAGCGATGTCGTCCTCGGCGAGCGTCGCCTGATATCGCTGCGATGTGTTTTCGTAGAAAGTCGACAGCGTCTGTTCGACAAGCTGCGGTTCATCGATCACAAAAATGGAATCGTGCAAATAGTCGAACACTGAATTCTTCGCCGGCTTTGTGAGGCCGATCAAGAATTCCCAGCCGGAGAAAGTTTCGCCTTCAGATGCAAAGTCGGTACGGTCGTTCAAATTCCGGGCGAACCGATCGTCTGTAAAGCGATCGGCGGCGAAGAATGCCCAATCCTTTAAATCTTTCGGCGACGCGAAAAACTCGCGCATCGGTGCGATGGCGATCTCGGTAAGTTGGCCGGTCGAGAGCTGCGTATCGGCGTCGAACTCGCGGATCGAGTCGACAGTGTCGCCGAAGAACTCGATACGGACGGGATTCTCCGCGTCCGGCGACCATACGTCGATGATCCCGCCGCGTATCGAAAACTGACCGAAGTTTCCGATCGGTTCCTCGCGAACGTATCCGGCAGAAATCAGTTTCTCGACCAGCAGATCGGGAGCAAAATCCTCGTCACGTTTCACGATCGCGCCGAGCTCGCGGCTTTCGTCCGGACCGATCGTCCGCGTGACCAGCGAACGCGACGAGAGAACAACGAATGACGGCTCGAGTCGAGTCATCTGCCATAACGCCAGGGCTCGTCGCTCCTGAGTTTCGGCGTGCGGAGAGATACCCGAATATACATCGGTGTCGAATGAAGGGAGCGTGACGATCCCGGATTTAGATCCGGCCGAAAGTTTGTTCACAGACTCTGTCCAAAAATCGAGATCGCAAGACCAGGCCTCGAGCTCCTCATTGGTCTGCGTCACGACGACAAACGGTTTTCCGACTTTCGCTTGAAGTTGCGAAAGCACAAACGCCTTCGATGAGACCGAAGTCAGAGCCGAAAGTGAAATGATTCGACTTCCTTTTCTTAATTCCGCCGCGACGCGATCGAGCTCGGGAATTGTTTCGGTCTTTCCTTCCATAAACACACATAGCCGCAGAAAACGTAACCGAGGGTGGCGTCAGTTTTCTTACGGTCATTTCGATTGTGCCATAAACGAAAGCCGTTTGCCGAGCCAATCAAGCGCACCTATAATCAAGATTCTCTTTTGGTTCGGCGTTTTTTGTGTGTTCGCCGGTTGTCGAAAACCGGCTGACGCCGAACAAGTTAACGATATGACAATTCCCGAGTTCAACGACATTATCGAGCAAAATGACCAGACGACCGCACGCCGGGAGCATCTTGAGAAGCTTCGCGAACTGGTCGGCAATTGCTACCCGAACAAGTTTGCTCGAAGCGCGGTTTCCGGTCCTGAAGACACGATCACTAGCCTTCTGAATTTTGGTCCGATAGGCGATGTGCTCATTGAGATCAAGGAGGTCGTTGCGACCCTTGCGGAACGCGAGCGGCCGCCGGCGGAGATAAAAGATGCGCTCAACGAGAGACTGAAAGAGCTCGGCACCGTCAGGATCTCGGGCCGGCTCGCGGTTCCGCCGCGCGTAATGGGTAAGGCGGCGTTCGTACATTTATCCGACGGCATTTCGCGAATGCAGATCTACGTTCGCAAGCAGGACGCGGTCGCGATCAGCAACGATACGGGAAATTCGATCGAGTCGGAGGATAGCGGTTGGGAACTTTTCGGATTGCTTGACCATGGCGACTTCATCGGCGTCGAAGGATTTCTCTTCATCACGAACACCGGCGAGTTATCGGTGCACGTCGAGAAGCTTCAGTTTCTGGCGAAAGCTATGTTGCCCATGCCGGACAAAATGCACGGAATCGCGGATCCTGAAATTCGACAGCGGCAACGTTACGCCGATCTCATCGCGTCAAGCCTTCAGATCGAGCATGAAGGCATGACGACACGCGAGGTTTTTGAGACACGTGCTCGCGTCATTTCGTCGCTGCGTCGATGTCTCGAAGACAAAGGCTATATCGAAGTCGAGACTCCGATGCTGACTCCGAAAGCGACGGGAGCCGCGGCGAAACCGTTTGAGACACATCACAACGCGCTCGACATGACGCTCTACGCACGCATCGCGCCGGAACTTTATCTGAAACGGCTCGTCGTCGGCGGATTCGAAAAAGTTTACGAGCTCAATCGTAACTTTCGCAATGAAGGCATCTCGTACAAGCACAATCCTGAATTCACAATGCTGGAATTCTACTGTGCGTACATGGACGTCAACGGGATGATGGATTTCTGCGAGGAGTTGCTGCGTGAGTCGGTGCGGAACGCGACCGGTCATTCGAAGGTAATGTACGAGGGAAACAAGATCGACTTCAGCACCTTCGAGAAGATTACGATGCGCGAGGCGATCTTGAAGTACAAGCCCGATGCTCAGATCGACGATTCTACAATGATCGGTTTGTTCGACGAGTTCGTCGAACATAATCTCATCCAGCCGACATTCATCATCGACTTCCCGAAATCGATCTCGCCGCTTTCAAAAGCGTCGCCTGAGAATCCGAACATCGCCGAGCGATTCGAGCTTTTCATAAACGGGATGGAAGTCGCGAATGGATTTTCAGAATTGAACGACCCGAAGGAGCAGTACGAGCGTTTCGTCGATCAGATGTCGGAACGCGAGCGTGGTGATGAAGAGGCGATGGTGCTCGACGAAGATTACATCCGTGCTTTGAGTTACGGCATGCCTCCCGCAGCAGGGATCGGTATCGGTATCGATCGTCTGGTGATGCTGCTGACGAACAAGCACTCTATCCGCGATGTGATCCTGTTCCCGCATTTGAGACCGGAGCGCGGTTCGTCCGACACCGAAAACAACCAGTGAAAAATAACCTCTACGAAGCTTTAGCCCTGATTCACTCGCGACCAGGGCTATACATAGGTGAAGAGTCGATTAATCTGTTATCCGGATGGATAGATGGATGGAGATATGCACTTGCAGACGAGGCGTTCGATGGAACGAGCCCACCGTTTGGAGAATTCCACGATTGGGTTGCCCTTAGGCTTGGGCTTCACGAAAGTACTGCAGGTTGGCGCAGGATGTTGCTCACTGCGGATAACGGGGATGACAAAGCTGCCTTTGATCATTTTTTTGTTCTCTTCGACGAGTTCCGGAATCGTCGAAGCCGAATTATCTTACACGCAAGAGCAGATCAGTCGCGAAAGCCCGCGGATTGGCTTGATACGGCAGAACGCAAGGTTTTACCGTGGCCCCACCGTCTGGAGATTATAAGGTACACCGATGACAAAGGTGTGTTCTTGAGATTTATCGACGAAGACGGCCAAGCCTACCGGGACGAATACTGCATTGACCTGGATTGTGCGCTTGACCGATCGGCGGGGATGGTAGATAGAGAAGAGTGGAAGACCAATGTAGATTGTGATTAAGATCATCAGCTACACGTCGTTTGCGCTTGTCGCGTTCGCATTCAATTCTATCCTCTGTCGGATGGCTTTGCGCACCGGCGAAGCGGATGCTGCCGGGTTCACGTTGGTGAGGCTTGTGTCGGGTGCGATCGCTCTGATCGTCATCAGCTACTTTTTCACCAAGGGTTCGACTAAGAATGCTCTCGCTGGGACGTGGATCTCCGCGTTCTTTTTATTTGCATATGCGATTTGTTTTTCTTTTGCATATGTCGGGCTGACCGCGGCGACCGGGGCTTTGATCCTGTTTAGCTCCGTGCAGTTCACGATGATCGTAGTCTCTCTTTTTCGCGGCGAGCGGCTGGGTGCGTTGGAATGGATGGGATTGGTCGTCGCGCTTGGTGGACTTGTCTATCTTCAATTCCCGGGACTGTCTTCGCCGCCGTTGTTTGCATCGTCGTTGATGGCTGCCGCAGGAATGGCATGGGGATTTTATACGCTCCGCGGAAAGGGAAGTGCCGATCCGCTTCGCGATACGACGGGAAATTTTATACGTGCAGTTCCGATGATCGCGATCGCGGCCATCCCTTTTCTTTCACAGATCAAATTGTCACCTCGCGGAATTGTCCTTGCGATTCTCTCCGGCGCGATCGCGTCCGGAGTGGGATATACGGTTTGGTACTCCGCGCTCAGACATCACACCTCGACTCGCGCGGCGGTGCTGCAGCTTGCCGTTCCCGTTATTGCTGCATTCGGTGGAGTGATGCTCCTGTCGGAGGAAATGACGAATCGATTGTTGATCGCGTCTGCTTTGATCCTGGGTGGGATTGCGATGACGATTGCAGGCAGGCGGTGAGTTTCAACACGGATTTATTCAGTGGATAGTTTCAAGTGACAAGTGGATAGTTCAGAACTTGTCACTTGTCACTTCCAACTATCCACTGAATAAATCCGTCTCATAAAAACCTCATCGACTTACTAAACTTCTTCCCCTGACCCAAAGTGTCGCGACCGACCATGTGATAAGAATCGTTCCCGCGGTGCTGACTCTTTCCTTGCCAATCACCGCGTGCCTCGAGTGCGGCGAAGCGAACCATGTCGCGGCCGTATCTGTAATTCACTTCGTCGATGATCTTGCTCAGCGAATGTCGGCGTTCGAAATCGAACTGTTCGAATAGTCTTGTCGAGATCTCGTCAGGCGATACGAGATCGCTGAGTATCACGCCTGCTTTACGATATTGAAATCCGGGTCGAAACGCGTTTTCCAAACTTTCCGCGATCCATGTATAGATCTCGCTTGTCACGTCCGAGTAGTAAACAGACTTGTAAGTATGCTTCCCGTAATATTTGTGCGGCACCGGGCGGAACCGATCGGTGTGCATGAAAACCGTGACGCTCTTTACTGCCAGGTTGTTCCAACGCATCTTCTCGAGCGCACGTGTCGTGAAATAGAAGATCGCATTTCGAATCTCGTCGAAGTCGCTGACCGCGTGACCGAATGTTCGCGTGTGCGAAATGGATTTGTTGCTTCGCTCCGTCACCTCCATCCCTAGACACTTCACGCCGTTGAGTTCACGAACCGTTCGAGCCGGGAAGAGATTGAGGTGTTCTCTGATCTGTTTCGGTTCGGCGGTCTTCAGCTCGTATGCGGTGTTGATGCCGACATCTCTGAGCTTCAACGCGGAACGCGGACCAATTCCCCAGATGCTTCCGACGTGTGTCTTTTGCAGGGCGAGATCCGTGTAAGGAGAATCGTAGAGATCGAGAACGCCGTCGGCCTTTGTCGATACTTTGGCTATGTGATTCGCGAGCTTTGCTAAAGTCTTCGTCCGTGCAATTCCGACGGAAACGGGGATCTGCGTTTTTTCGAACACGGCGTTCTTGATATGACGACCAAGCATCGGGAGCTTATCGGGAACTCCGACATCAATGAACGCTTCGTCGATCGAGTACATTTCGATCTTATTCGCACCGCAATCGTCGTTCAGGACGTCCATCACGCGATGGGAGAATTCGTAATAAAGAGCGTGATTGCACGAGATGACGGCGGTGTTGTGTCGCTCAAGGATCTCGCGATGTTGGAAGAACGGCGACGCGTTCGGGACGCCGAGCGCCTTCACTTCGTTGCTTCGCGAAACGATGATGCCGTCGTTGTGCGAGAGTACGACGACGGGACGATTTTGCAGCTCGGGATTTACGACCCGCTCGCACGACGCGTAGAAGTTGTTGCAGTCGACGATGGCGATGGCGGAGTCGGTGTCCATATCATCTGAAGTCGTGTGAGACGACCTCGGTCCGCATGTCGGTGAGCGGTGTGAAATGCAGGGCCTTCATCATTCCGCGTTCTTCCCAGATCCCGCGGACGATCAGAAAATTACTTTGATTGATGACGGCACGAAAGCGTTCGAACATGTCGGGCATGACGACAAAATTCGAGAATCCCGTCTCGTCCTCAAGCGTGATAAAGACGACATTGTTCGCCGTCATCGGACGCTGCCTGATGATCACCGCACCGGCGACTGAGGCGATGTCGCGCTTTTTCAGATAACGCGCCTGATCGGCTGACAGGATCCCGCGCTTCGTCATCTCTTCGCGAATGAACGCCATCGGATGTTTTCCGATCGAGATACCGGTCTTGCGAAGATCTGCATCGACGAGCTCGAGGCCTTCCATGCGGGTTAAGAAACCCATTTTGGATTTTGGATTTTGGATTTTGGATTGGTCTGACGGCTCCGCCATTCGGTGTGCGGAAAAGCTCTGCTTTTCCGTGGGGTCTTGCGGCTGTGCCGCCCGATGAGCGGAAAGGCTTTGCCTTTCCGTCGAGTCTGAAAAATGATTAGCGGCTCCGCCGACCTCTTCAAACAAACTGCCCGCCGGTTGAATAGCCAGTTCCGATTGCCACAACGCTTCACGACGGTGGACCGAGCCGTCGAAGTTCAGCGCACCGGCGAGACTCAACGCTCGGATCTCGCGTTTGTTTATCTCGGGGACTCGGCGGATGAGATCTTCGATGCTCCGGTAAGGAAATGCGGCGGACAAGTCAAGACTCCCCTCCTTCCTAAGGAGAGGTGGCAGCCGCTTCGGCTGACGGGGTGGTTCTCTCTTTTGCGCCGTATGGAACTCAGGATCTGAGGAATGAGAGTCCAGAGAACCACCCCGGCTTCGCAAAGCCTCAGCCATCCCTCCTTCGGAAGGAGGGGAGTCTTGGCCATTTTGGATTTTGGATTTTTGATTTTGGATTGTCGGAGAAAGAACCACCCCGTCAGCCGAAGCGGCTGCCACCCCTCCTTCGGAAGGAGGGGAGTCTTGGCCATTTTGGATTTTGGATTTTGGATTTTGGATTGTCGGAGAAAGAACCACCCCGTCAGCTGAAGCGGCTGCCACCCCTCCTTCGGAAGGAGGGGAGCTTTTGTGGCGCTCCGTAACGATCTTCTCTCCAACTTCCTGCCTCAAGCTACGCACGTATTTCAACCCAACACGAACAACCCAATTTTGGATTTTGGATTTTGGATTTTGGATTGTAAGACCCCGGTCGCTACTGCTCGCGGTACTGACTGCCGTCTCCTGTCTCTCGTCTCCTGTCTCTGGATCGTCTCCTGTCTCAACTTCCTCAACAGTAAACAGATACTGCGATCGATTGATATCGATCGGGAGAAAATGCAGTCCATGACGCTGAGCATCTTTCACAAGCGTCGCGGCGGAATAAAATCCGAGCGGGTAGTTATTGAACATCGCCGTCATGAAACACGCGCGGTAGTGGACCATGAAGTAGGCTGACGCGTATGCGAGGAGCGCGAAGCTGTAGGCGTGCGATTCGGGGAAGCCGTAATTGGCGAACGCCTTGACGCATTGCACGATCGTGTCCTGAGTATTCTGATCGATATCGTTTCGCGTCATGCCGGCACGCAAGTTCGCTTCGATCTGCTCCATTCTTCTGTCCGGACGTTTGAATCCCATCGCACGCCGCAGCTCCTCAGCCTGACTGCCTGTAAACCCGGCGATGTCCATCGCGATCTTCAGGAGCTGCTCTTGAAAAAGCGGCACTCCCAGCGTGCGCTCGAGCGTTGCTTTGAGCGAAGGATGCGGATACGTCACCGCTTCAAATCCCTGACGCCGTGCAAGATACGACTTCAGCATGTTGCCGACGATCGGGCCCGGACGAATGATCGCGACCTGGACGACGATGTCGTAAAAAGTTTTAGGTTTTGATTTCGGAAGGAACGCGATCTGTGCACGGCTCTCGACCTGGAACATCCCGACCGTGTCCGCGTTCTGCAGTGCTTCATAAACTTTGTCGTCGTCGTACGGGATCTTGTAGAGGTCCATCTCCTCGCCGTGATGCTCGCGGATAAGCGTGATCGTGTCGCGGAGCACCGCCATCATCCCGAGCCCGAGCAGATCGATCTTCACGATCTTCAACGCTTCGCAATCGTCTTTGTCCCACTGAATGATGCGGCGGTAGACCATCGAAGCGGGCTCGATCGGGACGATGCCGTCGAGTCTTTCCCACGACACGACCATCCCGCCCGAGTGCTGTCCGAGATGCCGCGGGTAATCGAGGATCTGCGAATACATCTCCGAAAATTTGCGAAGCCGGTGACTGTCGGCCGGATCGAAGCCTTCTTCCTTCAAACGTTGATTGAGCTCTTCGCCTTTGAAGATCTCGTAATGAGAATTGATCTTCGAAAGCTGGCCGAGCATCTCGTCATCGAAGCCGAATGCTTTGCCGACCTCGCGAATGGCGGATTTGCCGCGATAGCAGATGACGTTCGCTGTCATCCCCGAGCTCCGCATGCCGTATTTGTTATAGACATGCTGGATCACTTTTTCGCGATCGTCTCCTGACGGAAGATCGATGTCGATGTCGGGATACTGCTCGTACTTTTCCGACAAGAAGCGTTCGAACAAAAGTTTGTTCGCGATCGGCTCGACGGCGGTTATCCCGAGCGCGTAACACACGACGGAATTCGCCGCCGATCCGCGTCCCTGCGAAAGTATTTTTTCCTTTCCGCAAAAATCCGAGATGTCGGAAACCATCAAAAAATATCCGGCGAGCTGTTTCATCTCGATGACGCGAAATTCTTTTTCGAGTCGAGATTTTACCTGAGCACGCAACGCCCAGGGACAATGACGATAACGTTCGGTCGAACGCTCGATCGTTTTCGCACGCAGTACCGAATCCATAGTCTCGCCGGGCGCGACTTTATAGTCGGGGAAATTGTACGAGAGTTCGTCCATCGAAAAATTTATCCGCGACGCGATCTCGGCAGTTTGATCGATGGCTTCGGGATAATCTTCGAACAGCTCGTTCATCTGCTTTTCCGATTTCAGATATCGTTCGCTGTTTTGCGAGAGCAGCTTGCCGGCTTCGTAGATAGTGCAGTGATTTTTTATGCATGTGAAAACATCGAACAGTTCGCGATCATGCTCATCGGCGTAATATGCGCCGTTCGAAGCAAAAGATGGAACGTGAAGCTTATGCGAGAGACCGAGCAGCCGGAGATTCATGTCCTCTTCGTGGCGAAGGTAATGACGCTGCAGCTCGACGTATAGACGCTTTTCGAAAACATAATTCAGCCACGCGAGATCGGCCTGGCCGCGGCCGTTCTTTATGCTTTGGTGCATGAACCCGTCGGCACCGCCGGTGAAGCAGAGCAGATTGGCGGAGTGCTCTTCGATATCTTTTCGAGTCGCGAAGTGCTCGCCCTTTTTATTGCGAAGCTTGACGGTGGTGATGAGCTTGCTGAGATTCTGATAGCCATTCAGATTCAGCGGCACCAGCGGAAGCAGGCTGCCATCTTCCATCGTGATCTCGGATCCGATGATGGGTTTTATGCCGTACTCTTTTGCTTCGAAGTGAAATCGCACGGCACCTGCGACAGTATCGCGATCGAGCAGCGCGACACTCGGGATCCCCAGATCCGCCGCGCGCTGTATCAGCATCTGCGGCATCGATCCCGATGACAGAAAGCTAAAAGCCGATCGTGTGTGAAGTTCGTGGAACATCGGTTTTAGCACCAAAGGTGCGGCCGTAATTTAGCCAGGGGCAACGCCCCTGGAATGTCGAGAAAGAAACCGAGCCGCAAAGCGGCGGAGTGAATGTTGCAGGGTTTACGACGCACCTTTGGTGCTTGATGCATGTGAATGCTTCCAGGGGCGTTGCCCCTGGCTAAATTACGGCCGCACCTTTGGTGCTGAATCTCAGTCATATTCCCCCGCCAGAAACCAATCGTTATTAACTCTGCATAGGCGATACACGCCGTGGTTTTCGATCTCGACATCCCACTCCTGCGCCTTCCATGATTTGTCCCACCATTTCGAATTCGCCTTCCAGACTCCGCTGTACTTGATTACATGCCCGCTGAAATATTGCGTGCGGAGAAAGATCAATCGCTTCTCGCGGATCAAGACATCGGCGGGGATCGGCGGATTGAAATAACTAAACGCGATAACAGCATTTTGGATTTTGGATTTTGGATCTTGGATTTCGTGCGGTTGTTCCGCTATGTACTGTGGGAGCTGCTTGGACCTCATATCCTGATTTATTTCTTCGACCGCTGTAATAACTTCCTTCCCGCTCGGCATCGCATCAGCATCAAGCGTGAACGCTTTCTCGATTCGCTGATCGAGTAAGACCGGGACGCCGACGTTCTCTTCGCCGACTAGTTTCTTGAGCTTATTCACTGTCAATAAAAGCCTTTCCGGTTCGGGCCGAGAGACAGCGTACAGTCCTTGTTGCGACGGGCGCGGCGGTGTGAAATGCGAAGTGACGCGGATAGAGACGATCTCGGACTCGGGCGGGTCGAGCGAGATTCTGAGATTGATAAGTTTTAGCCAGAATGTTTTCTCGAGCGTCGGGAACGAAGTTTTTATTTCGTAAGTTCGTTCGGTTCGATTTTGCAGCCGGAAAAAAATATCGAGCTGCTCGGTGCTGAAACCGAACTGCGACGTCTGTGCGAGAAGTTTCTCGAGCCCGTGATTGAGAATAAAGATCAGCTGCTCGAAATCATCGACGGGGAAGTCGAGCTGGTATTCCCATCTGACCTCGTTTTCTTTTATGTTCGGCGTCAGAAGCCGGCCGCCTTTCTGCTCGATGATGTCGATGATGTTTTTGAACGACTGCCCGTAACGATTTATCAATTCGTCTTTCGGAATGTTCTGCAGATCGCGGATGCTTTTTATTCCGAGATCGCTGAAGACATTCAGCGTGTCAGCGTCGATGAGGAGATTTTGCAGAGGCAACTGAGCAAACGATTCGGCCGATTTTGGATTTTGGATTTTGGATTTTGGATTGGCAGAAGCGTTCTCGTCTTCACGAGCCAGTAACATTGCCGTGTCGATAGCTTCCGCAACGGCCACGTTTCCGGAGATCGAATTCGCTTTTAGCTCGGCAAGAATGTGTTGCGAGATCTTCGTCGGATCGCCGATCAGGTTTTGGAGACCGCTTACTTCGAAGAGGATGCCGTCTTCCAACATCTCGATGCTGTAAGAAAATTGCTGCGCGACGGACAGCAGGGTCGCTTTATCCCGTTTTGAATCGGCCGAAATTATGCAGGCGTAAAGTCTCATCGTCTTTTTGGTCGCGTTAGCGATCACCGTGTTTTTTCATCGCGTAGAGATTGACCGACACGCGTTTTTTTTGAACGCGGATTGGGCGGATCAAGCGGATTAGTACGGATCTGAAAAAGAGAAGAGATTCTTATTTCGTGTTCTTCTTCGTGTGGTTCGTGTGTTTCGTGGTTAATCTTCTTAGAAAGCCGAAACCACGAACCACACGAACCACACGAAGAAGAACACGAAAAAGAGGGGACGGATCTAAAATTCTGATCCGGGTTTTCATCCGCCTGATCCGCCCAATCAGCGTTCAAAAAAATGTGTCCATCAATCGCTACACGATGAAAACCATCCGCTGAAGCGGCAAATAAAAATTTCAATTCCATATCAAATCTCCGCATAAACGCGCTCTGTTTTTACAAACAGAGGCTTCCCGTAAAACTTTTTTCGCGAATGAAGGCTGAGGTGAAATTCGCGGAGCAATTTAAATTTTCCGACACCCGACCAGACCGACCGCTCGCGTGAAGACACGAATGCATCCTGCGAAGCCGAACCCGAGACGGGCTCGGCGGCGGTGATCAAGAGCAGAGTCGGCGTTTGTTTTATCCGGTTGCGATAGCGATACCAGAACGTTCGCGGGACAAACTTCAGTTGATGTTTTGGAATGCCGTTAAGATTCAGCCACACGGCTCCGAAGCCTTTCGCCTGAACGAGATAATCGGCGGCCATGAATGCGTGCTCGATATCGCCGCCGCATTTCACCCACAGAAGATTTTCAAGCTCGACTCCACCTACAGCTGCCGAGCACGGATCGAAACTGTTAGCCGAATCGACGACCGCGCATATCTCGCCATCGCGTGTGAGTTTCGAAAGTAGTGAGATCGACAGGCTCGTCTTTCCGGAGCCGCCGGAAATTTCAGTGAGAGTGCCTCGTGTGATCGCAAGCCCGGCGGATTCGAGCAATACCTCTTCGGTGTAGCCCTGCTCTTCCTTTATGCGGGACAGTGTTTTTACTAAACTCAAATGTGCCATCTTCAGTCCCTGCCGTGCGTATGATAAGACTATATTTCATCCGTGAAACAGAGTCAAAAATTTCTAAATTAGCGGGCTAATGAGAAAAACCCTGAAAGAATCGAACAATCGTGAAATTGTTCGACCCCTTCAGGGTCAGATTCTTTTGTGGTTAGCACCTAGGGTTCCGTTCGCAAAGCCTCACTCCACCCTAGGCTTTAATGTTCGTCGCCTTTGGCGACAAAACCGTTGAGTTCCTAGACTTTCTCCAACCTCGCGATAAATGCGTAGCGTTTATAGATAGGTGTGATTTGTAATCGCACGAGTCCTTTCGTTTCGAGCGTGCCGAGGTAGGGAAGGAGGTCACTCCAGAAGCGGACGTGAAATGCTTTCAGCCAGTTCTGGAGCATCAATCGAAATGTTCGCGGGAGATCTTTCTGATCGTAGAAATCGACGATCCAAAGTTCGCCGCCGACCTTGAGGTTGTTGATCGCGTTGTCGATCGCTTCGCGCCAATCCGGGATCATCGTGATCGAGTACGAGAAGAAGATCTTGTCGAATCGATCCATCATCTCGAAAGTGTTTACGTAATAAAAATCGCCGGCCAGTCCGTGAGCGAGCGTGATGTTTCGCAGTCGAGCCGAATCGATCTTCGCCTCCGCCATGTCCAACATGTCCTCCGAAGCATCGAGACCGAAGAAGAAAGAATCCGGATGCCGCTTCGCGAGAATGATAAGGTTTCGCGCCGTGCCGCATCCGACTTCGAGAACCGTCTCGCCCGGCTGCACGTCCATGTCACGCAGCAACTGATCGCGTCCCAGCAAATAATACTTCCGCGTGAAGTCATAGAAGTGACGCTGCAGGTGATACATGCGATCCATTTTTTCGAAAGTGTCGGACATAAGGTCGAATTCTCTCAGTTACCAACCGCAGATGACGCAGATAACGCAGATCAAGAACAATCTAAAAAAATCTTTCTTAATCCGCGTCATCTGCGTCATCTGCGGTTAAGTTCCTTCGCGCAATGTGAACCGGTCTATTGCCGAAAAATATATAGATGAAATCCGCCGTAGATCGAAGCTCGATCTTGTTTGAACAGATTCTCCGACAATTCCTTTTCGTAAACAAATCGCTTTCGAAGTTCTTCCGGGAGGTTTGTTTCTAGCGGCGATGCGGCTCCGGCCGTACGAAAAATGATTCGGGATCCCGACTCTGCTTTCTCGGCAACAGCAGACCAAAGCTCGGTCATCGTCGGGGCATTCATCCAATCCTGTGCGTCGAGAAATACGAAACGATTGTAAGTTCCATCCGGACTGTTAACGATCTCATCCGTCGCTGATCCGACCTTGGTCTGAAGCCTGTCCGCGCGATCACGAAGCGTTTCGAAATTCTCTTCCTTCAAATAATCCGGTATCGCACGACGATTTTCCGTGTCGTATTTTCGCGCGAACGCTTGCCAGGCGAAGTAGTTATCGTCGATCGTAAAGTCGCACGCGAGTCGTCGAACACGATCTCGATAGATGTCGATCACAGTTCTTCCTTGCTCGAGATCCTGTTTCAATTCGTTGTACTGCTGCGGCGGGATCCCAAGTCCGAACATTGTTACGGGAAGCTTACCGACAAACTTTATAAGTGCACTATCGAAAAACGGATCGATTTGTTTCGAGTAAATCACAACCTGCTCGTCCATCGTTTTTGCCTTTAATATCTCTTCGGGATTGCAGCCTAATCGATGGGAGAGCCAATGAAAAAATCGAAGGAAATATCCGTTTCGCGAATGATCATAAAGCCCGGCCTCCCGAAAAAAACCGATCCGCGGGCCATATGCCATGCCGCCCAACAGCGTATTCGTTTCCCAAAAACCGAGCGTGTCACTATCGAGATGCGGAGCAATGTAGCGAAGATAATCCGAACTCGTATTCGGGCCGCGTCCCGTCCCAAAAAATGAAAAGAAGCTTTCGTGATCCGGGAGATGCTTTAGAGCCGCAAGCTTAAGATTGAGAAGATAAATGTGATGACGGTTCAGGTCGACCGCAGTGACCGACTCGGGATTCTCGAGAAGATAATTCAGCGCGTTGCATCCGCCGGAAGAGATCGTCAGCACACGCGAATTTTCGTCGAGCTTCAACGCCTGAATATCGACACGCGGATCTTCCCAGATCTGGTTGTAAACAAACGCGTCGAACCAAACCGCGAACATTTTCTGGAGTACACCTTGGCTGGAGCTGAGGCTCTCAGTCTGGACAGCAGTCTGTAATGCTTTCATCGGGAATCAAAGCTCCAGGTCCTACGCGCAATTAACCGCAGATGGCGCTGATCACGCAGATCAAGAAAATCTATTTCAGAGAATCCGCGTTATCCGCGTCATCTGCGGTTAGTAGCAACGCTCAACTCGAAACAAACAGCTACTCATTCGCCATCACCTCAACAGGATCGATAGACGAAGCGCGAAGAGCAGGATAAAGTGCTCCGAACAGACTGCCGCCGACCGCGATCAGGATCGCCGTCACGACCCAGCCGGTGCTGAACTCAAATGCAAGATCGAACAGCCGTCCGATGCCGAATGAAGCGATAGCAGAAACGACAAGCCCGAGCAGAACGCCGAGGATTCCGATCATGAAAGCTTCGCCCTCGATCGTTTTGACGATGAACCCTTTCGACGCTCCGAGCGATTTCAAGATACCTATTTCTTTTCTTCGCTCCGTGACCGTCGTGTACATCGAGAGCAGAACAAAGATCGTGCTGACAAATGCGCCGAGTCCAACGAGGACGCGGAGAAATGTGTTGAGTGCCGGAACTCGCTCTTGAGCATCGATGACAAGATCGCGGGTGAGATTGATCTTATTACCCGGCAGGACTTCATTGATCCGCGGCGCGACAACATCGACATCCGCGCCGTCCTTCAGTTTTACGAGAATGTAGGTGCATTTGCCCGGCGACTCGAGAATTTCCTGCATCGCACCGAGCGACATCTTGATCCGCGATCCGGATGGTGGAGAGAAAACTCCAACGACTTTATAATCGCGACCGAACAGAGCTTGAGTATCTCCGAGCTTAACTTTTTCGTCGCGCATCTGACGCTCATCGAGAATGACCTCATCACTCGCCAATGCGGCGCGGCCCTCGACAAGTTTCATTCCGTTCATTTCAGCGAACGGCTCCCAATCGACGCCGTCGATCTGTTTTAATCCCCACCGGCCCGATGTGTCGGGCGTGATATAGCGGATAACCGGAACTGTCGATTGCACGCCATCGATATCCCGAAGTTTTTCGGCGTAAGTCGTACTGACCGATGCATTCGAGCTCGTGAGTTCCATCGCTCCGGGCCGCGTGAACACGATCTCAGCTTTCCAGTTCGACGCGCGACGTGCCATGTCGTTTGTCATTCCGCGTGCGAGTCCGGTGAAAAGTACGACGAGGACAACGCCGAGCGCGACACCGATCACGCTTATCAAAGTGCGGAATGGTCGGACGCGAAGATTTGCGAAAACAAGTTCAAGCATTGAGCAGTTGTCGGTGATCAGTTGTCAGTAGTCAGTAGTCAGTTGCCGGTCGTCAGTTAAAATCTCGTCGACATAATCGAACTCCTTCGCGGCTTCCGTATCAACAAACAACTCGCGATTCCTTTCGAAATGTTCGTATATTTTGTCGTACGTCGCAAACAGTCGATCAGTCGAAGCTTCGCGTGTATTTTGGCGGGCTGTAGACAGAGCCCTCGCGATCTTCTGATCGCGGGATTCGGCGTCGTCGATGATCTCTCGAACAGCATCGGCAAACTTTTCTCCGGAAGGTTCGACAAGCCACGCATTCTCGTTCGTTGCGTACGAAAGTATTCCGCCGGCATTCGGAGCGACAGTGGCGACGCCGGACGCCATCGCTTCGAGTGGAGCGATTCCGAACGGCTCCTTCGGATTCGGATGGATGAAAACGTCCGCATTCGCGTAGTAGTTCGCGAGCGTTTCCTTGTCGAGATGGCCGAGCAGTTTAATTTTTCCGGGAGCATATTTCTCGCCCTGTGCTTCGAGCCATTCGCTTTGAGGTCCGGCACCGGCAACGAGAAGTCGATAGTCGTACTGCGAATCTTTTGACAGGATCGTCATCGTATCGACGAGAAGCCCGATGTTTTTTTCGGGCGAGATCCGACCGGCATACAAAAGGACGATCGATTCGTGTGGGATCCCGGCACGCTCGCGCATTTCGCGGCGCACTTCGTCGGATCTTCTATCCGGAGTGAACATCGCCGAGTCAACGCCGCGCGGACATACGAAGATCCGTTCATCGGTCGCTACTCGCGGGGCTTTGAAGAATCGCCAGCACCAGTTCAAAAAAGCTTCGCTTCGCCCTAAGTTTTTTTTCGGAGAGATTGAGTCGTAGAATTCTTCGGCCGTGTAAGTAGAGTTCGCGATGTGGTAGTCGAAGTTCGGGATCGTGTAGTTTCCGATCACGCGACGCGCGAACCATTTTCCGATCCGGCCCGACGTCAGAAACGAACCGACGTTATCATCCATCCGCTCGCACGAAAAGTGAACGAGCACGGGTCGGCCGAGCTTTTTGAAACTGTTCGTTCGGATCATTACACCGAGAAGGCTTAGAGTGTATTTGTCCGTCACTTCGATGAGGTCGGGGTTCTCTTCAAGCAAGATCTTGCGAACGATCGAATCCTTCATCATGTACTGCCACGGCATGATGATCCGATATCGCTTATCGAATAGCGGTGAATATTTTGCCGGGACGTAATAGATCTTTGCGAATTCGTTTACGTCCTCGACCGCCTCGGTCTCACCCGGGACGATCAAGCGAACATGGCGGCGATGACGTTCGGCCGCGGCTAACAAATTATTGAAGGAAGTGCTGATGCCGCCGGAATTCTTATGGTAGTAGTTCGTGATGTGAACGGATTTCATGACGCGAACACGAACTTACGATTCCCGGTTTGCAAGATCTGTGGCAGGCGGAAGCGGTTCGACCGGAGCCGTTGGTTTTCTGTTTCGATTCCAAAGCCAGACGAACGGGAAGAACATGAATTCGCCGACGATCTTCGGAAGCTGAATGAGATCTTGACCGATCGACTGAGCGCGATCGTCTTTCACGAGCAAAGCATCGCGGCGCATCGCGAATAGATTGAATATCGCGGAGATGATCGAGAACGCGATCGAGATCGTGATCGCTTTTCCTTTATTCACATCGCCGTTCAGAGTGTGCAAGGTGAATTCGATCATATGGCTGAAGGCCGGAAGCATGATCATGACGCACAAAGTCGCGAGCCAGACCGGAGCCGCATTGTGAAACGCCTGGACGAGAGATCCACTCGCGCCCGAAACGATCACCCGAAAAATAAATTCGACGGACATTGCTCCAAGTGCCGCACGCCATCCTTCTTTAAGGTGCGTGAAGAGATAGATCATGCTACGGAGGACGCCGCTGAACATCGCGGCTTTCCAGTTCCACCGCCACACGAGCATCTCGATCGGATGGCGAACGAGATATCGAAACACATCGACAACTCGATGAGGTGCGGGCGAATTTTCAACAACTTCGCTGACGCCATCATGCTGCTCGATCGACTGAACCGTACCGCACGATCCGCAGACGACTTCTACCGTCCCGGGAGCGACCTCGAGCGCCGCGTCACAGCTTGCGCATTTTAGTTTTTGAATTTCGGCCATAGCTGGAGCAGTCATGCTCTCGAACCTGCTTCGACGCCGTCCGCTTTCTGCTGACGCCGAACTTCCGCCAGATGGTCACGTGCTTCGGCGTAGGTTTTGTACACGTTTTCGAAAACGGAATCCCACGAGCGCGTAAGCGCGAACGCGAGCGATGCCTTCTTCATTCTCTCAAGCTTTTCGGGATTGTCGATGAGCTCGATCGAATATTTAACAAAGTCGTCCAGGTTTTTCGCGACGAATCCGGTCTCGCCTTCTTGCACGATAAACTTCGGGCCGCCCTGGTCGGTGACGATACAAGGAACAGCCGATGCGTTCGCTTCCTGTACGACATTGCCGTATGCATCGGTGTCTGAGGGGAAAATGAAGACGTCCATGTTCGCGTAAGCTTCGGAGAGTTTTTCTCCGTCGAGAAATCCCGGCAGCTCAGCCGTCGTCATATTTTCCTTGAGATAGTTCCGCTCGTTGCCTTCGCCGACGATCAAGAAATGAAAGTTGCTCTTGCCGGCAGCGAGAAGGCGTTTTTCAAGTTCGGCGAGCAATCGGACATTCTTTTCGGCACGCAGCCGTCCGACAAATCCGAATCGGAAAATTCCATCGGTCGAGGTCCGTTTGTCCGGTGAGTATAATTCGGTGTCGACACCGCGGATCATTAGGTCCGCTTTACGGCCGGTGCCCGTGCGCAACATGTCGATGAGCTCTTGATTCGGAGCGAGAAGCCGCTGCGGCATTTTGTAATAAAGCTTTGCACCGTCGAGGATCTTCCGCTCGATAAAGCTTGTCAGGCCGTATGCCGTTTTGTCGGGAAGGAAACGTAGCCGGGCTCGCAAACGCGTTGCTGCATATTCGTGCAGATTCGTGTGCCAGGATCCGACGAGTGCGATATCCATCTTCCACGAGAGGTACGCTCCGAGAATGCTGACGTCGTTCAGACCCGTGATGTGAACTACATCCGGGCGAAATTTTTCGAGGTGCTTTCGGACGAAGCCGGCGTGTCGCTGGAAAAAGGGATCGTATCGAAGTCCTTCGTCCATCGTGAACGAAGCCGGCGATCGCTTGAGGGCGAGGGAAGTGAAATTTCCTTCTTGTTTGACTTCGGTCCTGGGGCCGGCATGAACGTTGACGAACGGCAATCCGTTCTTCTTGACGAAGGAGACCAGCCTGTTACTCGTCATCGCGACGCCGTTAACTTCTAAAAATGAGTCCGGAAAATATGCGACGCGTAAATTCTCTTCCACAAAATTAACCTGCAACTAAAAAATGGCGGGAAAGCTCCCGCCGCTTGTGATCCAAAAGTTATAAAAAATCGTTTACGAAGCGCTTTCCTGCGGGATAGTGCGCGAGATTTCTTCCAGATCCGGGATCTCGAACTTCGTTTTCGCAACATCGCGCGGGACACGATCCTGTTTCTTTCGTGCTATTCGGAAGAAGGGACGCATCTTCGGGCTACCAAGAAAACCAAGGGTCCATATCGCGGCACGAAGCCATTTCGGTCCGCCTAGCTTCCAGCCGTGCGATGCCAGGTTCCGTACACCATTGCCATCACCCGTGTCGAAAAATACGCGATCGAACCAACGCTGTCTGCCGTCCACAAAATCGGGATAGTGGCTGAGGATCTCGGAGAACGACTGGAGCTGCCGCGAGTGGAGCGGCTGCTCATACTCGGGCATGAGAACCACCTCGCTCCGCTTCTCAACGCGGATCTCGTTTACAAATTCTTCAAACGTGTCGGCGTTCGTAAGATTGATCACCGTGTTCGGCTTACAGCCGTGGCGATCTCCGCCGGTCGCGATCGGTATGCCCAGAGCCTCCGCCATCTCGATCACGGCTTTGTTTTCGGACCAAGATCTGAATCCGTTGATCTCGAATGCGTGGATCCAGCGCCCGTGTCGTTTCACGAACTCCTTCAACAGAGCCTCGTGGCGTTCCTTGCCGACGATCTCGATATCCCACAGCGGATGATTGAGGATCACCAAAACTTCCGGCAAGTCATTCAACATCGCGAACACTTCTGTGAGTTTCGCGTCGGTGTGATTTTCTTTAACGAACGTCACGTCGAGCAGCGCTTTTGTGATCTCGACCGCCCTATCTTTCGGAAGATTGTGAACGCCGACATGAAAGAAGCCGTAGTCGAACGGCACAGTCCACTCGAGCGAGATCGGCGCCCGCGACGCTTCGGCTTTTGCGTTTACGTGAACCGTTCCGTCGATGCTGTCGTGATCTGTAATAGAAACGATCGCCGCGAGTCCCGTCGAATTTATCTGAGCCTTCTCGATGTCATAGACATTCTGCGCAGTCAAAGGCGGCGACCAGTACGACGTCGAGAAATCGATCGCCCTACCTTCCTTTTCGAGATACTTGACCTGCTCTTTTCGCCAGAACGTTGAAATAATTGGAAGCTTCTCGGCGTAGTGTGGGACGAAGTCGAGCATCTCCCTCGAGTGCTCGGTATGGCAATGAAGAGACACGCCGGTCTTTGCAGTTGCGGTAAGATCAGCCGCTTCGCGCAAAATGTGCAGTCGTGTGTTTTTAAGATTCATTACTTCTCCGCAGGCGCCCTCGCCAATTAAACTCTAGAGGTTATCAAATGGCCTGATATATGTAAAACTGCTGAACTTGCGGGTGGTTGGGTAAATTTCAACAGATAAATCCATGCGTTCTGGTCCCATTTACACTCGTTTCGTCACAATTTGCAATCTCCCCCGGCTCATTTGCATCAAACTGTGAAAGCCGGCTTAAGAAGGATGCCAGCGAGCACGTTTCGTGTTGCTATTTTCTAGA
Source organism: Acidobacteriota bacterium (assembly GCA_003223025.1). Taxonomy (GTDB): domain Bacteria; phylum Acidobacteriota; class Blastocatellia; order Pyrinomonadales; family Pyrinomonadaceae; genus OLB17. The sequence goes on along the minus strand of QHXR01000006.1, from coordinate 183,761 downwards.
TGCTATATCGCTGAACTCGTCTCGCATGAATCGATATCAGAGTTCGTCGGCTGTCACAAGAAAAGTCGAAAAAAAATGTCATGAAGCGCTTTAACGCGGTGTATTAGATGTAGATAGGACGCACCCCACGCACATCGCTGTTAAGGAGAAGCACTTATGAGTTGGTTATATTCAATATTTTTTGCCGGACTTCTGTTTTCGTCGAACGGTGAACATGCTGTAAATCAGGCGCAAAATGCCGCGACTGCGCCGGTCAAAGCCGAAGCGGTTTTGACGGACGAGATCGAAAAGTTCGAGAAGTCGTACCCGCTTTCGAAGAACGGCAATGTAAGTGTCTCGAACGTGAACGGTTCGATCACGATCGAAGCGTGGGATCGTGATGAGGTCAAGCTTGAAGCGACGAAGACTGCGGATAGCAAGGAATCGCTCGCAGACGTCGACATCAAAGTTGATGCGACGGCGGATTCATTCCACGTCGAGGCCGAGTACAAGAGTTGGAAATGGAATGACAAACGGAATGAGAATCGTAGTCGTAAGCTCGAAGTCGATTTCAAGCTCTGGGTGCCGCGAGCGGCGGTTCTAAATGAGATCGAGACCGTGAACGGATCGGCGACAGTTTCGAACTTCACGAACATCACAAAGATCTCGGCGGTCAACGGAAATGTAACGGCCACGAACTTGCGGGGGGCTGCGAATCTCTCGACCGTCAACGGTACTGTCACTGCGGATTTCGATCGCGTCGAAGGCGCGAGTCGCATCGATCTAAATACCGTCAACGGACAAGTGAGCCTGATGATCCCTTCTGACGTGAACGCGACGGTCAAGGCTAATTCGCTTAACGGAAACATTACGAACGACTTTGGACTGCCGGTCAGGAAGGGGCAGTACGTCGGTCGCGATCTGCGCGGAAGGATCGGTACCGGAGAAGCCCTGATCAAGCTCAATAGTGTGAACGGGCGTTTGTCGATCGGACGCAAGAACGACGGCAGAACTCCGAGTCCCGCGACAAATCTTCTTCAGGATAAGAAGACCGATGAGGACTGGGATGATGACGACAACAACGACAACGGCATGAGCGCGATTGAATCCGAGAAGATCAACAGGCAGGCGAACAGAGAAGTCGCACGTGCGATGCGTGAGTCGAACCGGGTGACCGCACAGTCGATGAAAGATGCGCAGAAACAGATCGAAGCGATCGGGCCGCAATTGGAAAATCTGAAGATCGAACAGATGGCGAACCTTGAAAATGTGAAGGTCAATATCGAGGGAATGAACATCGAGACAAAGTTGAAGATTGATCTAAAGGATCGACAGGTGGCCTTGAACAAGGCTCGCAATGCGGTCTGGTTTCCCGGCGTCCCATCCGTCGAAAAAAAACGAAACACGATCCCGGTAAAAGGCACGCCGAAAGTGAATATCGAAGCAAAGGGATGCTCGATCGGAGTTCGAGGTTGGGACAGATCCGAGGTCCAGTATGTCGTAACCGAGCTTGCGGGCCGTCATGGTCTGCCGGCGACCGTTACTGAAGACGTAAAGGATTCGACTGTCACGCTGAAAATCATCAACAACATGGGAAGCATTCCGGAACCCGCTCCAACGTTTCAGTTGCCGACTGAGACTGTCCGCGTCGAGGTTTATGTGCCGAGAAAATCGAATCTCAAGATCATAACGGATGGCGAGATCAGACTCGATGGCGTTTCCGGAGATATCCAGTTAACTGGCGATGATGAGTCGATCAATGTGCGCGACGTCGATGGACATCTCAATCTTACGGCGGACAAAGGCCGCGTCCGAGTGATCGGCTTCAAGGGAGATTTTGATTCGCAGACCGCTTGCGGGGATGTGTTCCTCGAAGGCGACTTCAAGACTCTCTCGGCAAAAGCGACAGATGGAACAGTTACTTTGACTCTCCCCGCGAATTCGAACGCGAGCTTCGTCTCGAACACCGAGGTCGAAGGCGAAGGAGTCGATGTGATTCAGGAAGACGAGCACACGTGGCGGCTCGGAAGAGGCGGTTCCCGATTCAATTTCAATTTCGACGAAGGCAAGCTAGTGGTCCGCAGCGCAGCAGAAGTGACTTCTAACTGAAAATGTCCACGTCCGGCTTCCCGGACGTTTTATTTTGAAACCTTTCTGACTGTTTGAGCGTTTTGGTCAGTGAGTTAATTCCGTCCCAAGCTGTTTTCATATCCGATTTAAATCATGCGAAAGTTTTTTGCGGTTATCGCTTTGTACTTTTTGGCGGTATCCATTCATGCCCAAACGAACTCAGGTTCGATCTCAGGTCCAAGTCCGACGTTGAGTTCGCCGGCCGAGGTAACGTCGACTTCGAGTCCATCGCCGACGAGCGGTGCGGCTATCGAAACCGGTGCCAAGGCGACGCTCACAAAGAACTCGAGAGTCGAGATCCCGGCCGAGAAAGCTCGCCCTGTAAATATTCCAAAGATCAATCCGGTCGGTATCACGATCGACGGCAGACCCGACGAGGAAATGTGGAAGACGGCGGCTCTGTTCAAGGACTTCTATCAAACGTCTCCGGGAGACAATATTTCACCATCGAAACCAACGGAGGTTTTGATGATGTATGACGAAAAAAATCTCTACGTCGCTTTCAAATGCTGGGACGAAAAAGACAAGATCCGCGCGAGCGTCGCAAAGCGCGACAACGTTTATAACGAAGATAATGTCCGCATGTGGATCGACACTTACAACGATCAGCGACGTGCGTACGTCCTCGGATTCAATCCATTCGGCATCCAGCAGGACGGGATTTATACCGAAGGCATCGGAGCGGATTTCTCGGTCGACATCGTGATGGAATCGAAAGGAGTCATCGAAGAATGGGGCTGGTCAGTCGAAGTAAAAATCCCGTTCAAGTCGCTTCGATACTCGGCCGGAAAAGGAAAGCTTTGGGGATTCAACGCGGCTCGCAACATCGACCGCTTCAATGACGAGTTCGATCAATGGCTTCCGGACGATCGAAACGTCTCGGGTTTTTTGATCAAGCACGGCAAGATCAGCGGCCTCGACGGAATAAAGTACGAACGCACTTTGGAAGTGGTGCCGAGCATCACGGTTTCGGAAACAGGACTTCGAAAGCGGACGATTCCGATCTCGACTGCGAACGCTCTTGGTTACGATCCGATCTTCAATCCGGTAGGGCTTCAGGATCCCGGAAAATTTATCAACGACCCGATCAAGCAGGACCTCGGTGTGAATTTGAAATACACGTTGAATCCGAACGTCACGCTCGATGCCGCGATCAATCCTGACTACGCGGAGATCGAAGCCGACGCAGCGGTCGTTACGGCGAATCAACGGTTCCCGATATTTTTTCAAGAGAAACGGCCATTCTTTCTCGAAGGAAAAGAGATCTTCGACTCGGCACTTCAGCCCTTTTATTCGCGAACGATCGTCGATCCGGACTTTGCCGCGAAGCTGACGGGGAAGACCGGAAAGAACACGTACGGATTTCTCGTCGCATCCGACAACGCACCGGGAAATTATTCCGAAGATGAGCGCGGCGATCCGATAATCGCGCGTCGCATCGATCCGTTTGTCGACGAGAACGCTTTCTTTTCAGTGCTCCGACTGAAACGCGATATCGGTAAAGAAAATAGTATCGGCTTCTTCGGCACCGCACGCATATTTCCGCAGAATCGAAATTTCGTCGGCGGCTTCGACGGCAAGGTAAAGATCAATCCGCAGACGACTCTGACATTCCAGGCTTTGGGAACGCATTCGCGAAAGTGGTTCTACAATCCGGATATCAACCGTTCGGAATATCGGACCGGGAACGGCCTCGGATATTACGTCAATCTGGATCACACGACCGATTTGCATGGTTGGACGTTCGAGGCGATCGGGCGCTCGAAGGATTATCGTGCGGACGCCGGTTTTACAAAGCGTACAAATACAAATTCTTTCTTTTTTGCGAATCGGTTTAGCACCAAATCAGATGCAAAAGCGAAGCTGATCCGAGCGAGCTGGACGCAGTTCGGGCGTTACGCTGTTGATTGGAAAGGACGGATCCAGGAAGGCTTGATCGGAAATAACTTCAACTTCACGCTGCAGGGAAATCTGTTCGTTTACACGGAAGTCGGCATGGTCTTCGAGAAGATCTACGAAGAAGAATTCGGAGCGAGACGTGATCCGGTGCTATCTCAGCCCGGAGGATTTTATGGTGCTCCAACTCGATCGGCGTATCAGCCGTATTTCAGTTTGAACTTCAATAAGACGGTGAATAAAAAGCTCTCGACGTACGGGTTTGTCGGATCGATCATCAATGCGTTCGACTACGACTTCGGCGCCGGCAATCGATATCCGCGCACGAGTCAGGCGTTTCGAAATTATCTCGAGAGTCCGGAATACAATCAGTACATCCAGCAGCTCTACGCGCATCAGGCGAATCCGGATGTTCCGGGCCCCGCTTCGTTTCCGTTTGCACCGGCGTTGGATCCGGGCCGCGGCTGGCAGTTTGATCTGAACCTCGGCGGAGAATACAAACCGATCGAGCCGCTGCGCGTCTCGCTCGACTACACAAAGAGCAAGCTCATCAGAAACGACAACAACGGAAAGGCGTTCGACACGAATATTTTTTCACTGCGTTCGACGTATCAGTTCACGCGATTCACCTATATCCGACTCCGTGCGGATTACGACACGCTGACCCGAAATATGCGCGGACAGTTTCTATTCGGCTGGAATCCGAATCCGGGAACTGCGTTCTACGTCGGATACAACGATGATTTTAATTATCACGGCTACAGCCCGTTCACGGACCAGCATGAACCCGGGTTCGAAAGAAATGGCCGAACGTTTTTCATCCGGGCGTCGTACCTATTTCGCAAGAGTTATTAAGTTCGTTTGCTCCTCCTAAAAGCAAACTCGGGTCAATGGACATGTGCCTGTCCGTTGACCCATTTTTTGTTCTCCAAAGCCGAATCTAAAGCCCTCCGAGATTCACGTCGTTCCGATTATTGCTGCCTTTCGGAAGATTCGCTTAAGCATGCGTATAAATATCTTGTAATTTCTTAAGCGCTGGTGTATAAAACTAGCGGACTCATTTCTTGCTCACATAATCGCTGAAAAATTCACTAGGAGACAATATGAAGGTGACTCGAAGTCTATTAGCAATCGCCCTGAGTTTCTCTCTTTCTCTGGTAGCGTTCCTTGCAATTCCTCTACACACAACGACGGCTCGGGAGATCACCGCCGCGCTCCAGCGTGGATACCGAACAGGTTACTCGGATGGATACATGGCCGGTTATCGCGACGTGATCGATAATTCGACAAAAGATTTTTCTCATCACGAAGAATACCTCGAGGCGAACCGCGCATATAACAAAGACTACGGGTCAATCGAAGACTACAAGGATGGCTACAAGCAAGGATTTGAGTCGGGATACGGAACCGGATTCGATAAACTTTCATTCGACTCGGCCGTGCCGACCGGTCTAAAAGTTCGGGGATCTACCGAGATCGCGGCGACGCCTCCGGCGACCGAGACTTCGATCCCGGCTTCCACGACTCCGGCCGAGACCGTCGCAGTGACACCCGTCGAAGCGATCAATGTACAAACGCCGTCGACTCAACAGCCGACAACTGCGCAGCCGACTCAGACCGAACCGGCGGATATTGCGACTGTTCCGAACGGTGTAGTTCAGCAAGCGAGTTATCAGCGAAACGCAGAAGATCCGGTGATCATCATTCCGCGCGACACCGAACTCATCCTCGAGCTTCAGCAGCCGCTCGATACCCAGCGTAATCGCGAGGGCGATAAATTCACCGCGAAGGTTGTGGCTCCCCAAGAGATCGTCGGAGCGATGATCGAAGGCCGCATCGACAAGATCCAAAAGCCGGGCCGTATCAAAAAACGATCGGCGATGCTGCTGTCATTCGACAAGATCATCATCTCGGAGGTCCGTTGGAGTAACTTCGACGCGATCATGACCGAAGTACTTCCGGTCAAAGGCGACAACGTCAAGCGAGTCGATACGGAAGGGACGGCGGTCGGCAAGAGCACGCTTAAACCCGATGTAGCGAAAGTCGCCGTCACAACCGGAGCCGGAGCCGGGATCGGAGCGGTCGCGGGCGGACCGGTCGGAGCAGCCGTCGGAGCCGGAGTCGGAGCCGCATTCGGTGTCGGAGCCGTGATCATCGAACGCGGAAAGCACATCAACCTGCATCCGAATCAGCAGCTTCGAGTTAAGACATCCTACGAGACTCAGATCAGATGATTCACTGTGCGATCAAAGTAGTTCACAATCTCAAACCGCCTGCGAAAGCCGGCGGTTATTTTTTTATATGGTGAAATTCAAAAGGCTAGCTCCTGATTTCAGTTGGTGTTCGCCGTTAATCAGCGTTTGAAATAGAAGTACAGGAAGATGCCGATGATGTTGTTGATCGTCAGCAGAGCATTCGTCACCATGAACACCCAACTTCCGACCAAATAGCTGTAGGTCGTAAATCCGATCGACGCCGCGAGCTGACCGATGAAGAGCCACTTCGAGATCCCCTCGCTCGTACCATCCTTCCACTGCTTGTAGACCTGCTTGATAAGTGTCGCGAGTAGAATGAGGGAACTCGCCCAGCCGATAATTTCGATCATCTTTTATGCAGCGTGCACGGCGGTTTCAAACAGCTCACCCATCCGAGTAACCGCGGTGTGCAGATTTTCCATCGAGGTCGCGTAAGAAAGTCTGAGAAATCCGTCCGCTCCGAATCCAGCTCCGTCCGTTACAACGACGTGAGCTTTTGTGAGCATCGAGTCAGCGATATCTTTCGATGTCTTAAATCGCGAACCGAGCATTTCGCGAACATCGACAAACGCGTAGAACGCGCCTTCCGGCATTCCAACTTTAAATCCGTCGATCGTGTTCAACGCAGGGATCAACCAGTCGCGGCGGCGTTCGTATTCCTTGAACATGTGATCGACGGCCGCGACCGTTTCTTCGCGATTCTCGAGCGCGCGAGCGCAAGCGTATTGGACGAAAGATGTTGGGTGCGTCGCCGAATGACTTTGGAGTTTTACCATCGCTTTCGTCCAAGACTCATTCGCGATCGTGTATCCAATTCGCCACCCGGTCATTGCATACGTCTTCGAAAAGCTCCCGGCAACGCACACGAAATCCCGGAGCTCTTTCGGCAACACGGCTGAAGTGAAAACTTCGCCCGGCGGATATGCGAAAAACAGATAACATTCGTCGGTTAGAACGTATACGCCCCGCTCGGCGCATGTCTCGACGATCTTTCGCATTTCAGCGACGGGGATCACACGACCGGTCGGATTATTCGGCGAATTGATGATGAGAAGCTTCGTCTTGTCAGTGATCGCGTCTCGAACCTGGTCCGCTGTCAGCACAAAATTGGTCGCTTCGGTTTCGATAAAAACGCTGTTCGCTCCGCAGAAAGTCGCGATCTCCGGAAACGTCACCCAGTACGGTTTCGGGATCAATACGTCGTCGCCTGGATTCAACAAAGTACACGCCGCATTAAAAAGTGCCTGTTTTCCGCCGCACGCCGCCGCAACTTCCGAAGGCGAAAAAGTCGCACCGAATTGTTGTTCGTAGAAAGTGGATATCGAATGAGTGAGCGGCTTCATGCCGGCCGAGGACGTGTATTTCGTGAGGCCTTTCTCCAGTCCTTCCCACGCGTATTTCTTGATGAACTCGGGCGTGTCGAAGTCAGGTTCGCCGACGGTAAGATCGATCACGTCGTGTCCTTCGTCGCGCAAGCTCGCCGCCAATTGTGCAGCCTTGAGCGTCGAAGACGAGTGCATTTTGGCGACGCGATCGGAAACGGGGAAGGATTTGCTCATGACGGCATTCTATCAGTATTAAAAAAAAGTTCTAGGCGACATCCACCAAGAGAAAACGTTTGCGACCTGAACGGAAAGCACATCGATCACGAATTTAATAGCTCGAGGAATTCAACCCGATTTCCGAACGGGTCGCGAAACTCAAAACGACGCATCCCGGGGACCTGAATTCCGTCGGACACTTTGACTTCTCGCTTCGTCAGAACTGAGCGCCAGTGTTCGAGATCCTCGACGCGATATGCGACATGCGCTTTCGAATTCGCATCAGCGACTTTGTCTTCCGTGCCGATATGCAATTGTCGGTCTCCGATCTCGAGCCAAAATCCACCTCGCCCGGCGAGTTCTTCGGGTTTTGGAATTTCGTTCAGACCGAGAACGCCGCAGTAGAACTCACGAGCTTTATCCTCTTCGCCTTTCGGGATCGTGATCTGTGCGTGATGGATCGCGAGAATCATTCCGGCGTACTCAACTTTTCTCTCATCCTCTTTTCAACCAGCTCCGGAATAAGTCCCGCGACTCGCCCTCCGAGCATGAAGACTTGTTTCATCAATGTCGAAGAGACATACGAATACTCTTCATCAGCCATTAAAAAACCCGTTTCGACCTCCGGATCCAGCCGCCGGTTCATCAACGCCATCCGGAGCTCATATTCATAATCGCTCACGGCGCGGATGCCGCGGACGATCGCCGTCGCGTTACTTTTTTTCGCGAAGTCGACGGTCAATCCGGAGAAGCTATCAACTCTTATCTCGCATTTTCCGTTTTTGACGAGCGGCAGGATCTCGCGGATCATGTCGCACCTCTCTTCGACGGTAAACAGCGGATGCTTGTCCGGATTATTTAGGATGGCGATGATGATCTCATCGAAGAGAGGAAGGCTCCGTTCGATGATGTCGAGATGGCCGTTTGTCGGCGGATCGAAGGAACCAGGGAAAATTGCACGACGCATAAAGTTTTGGTCTAACGGTTTTTTTAAACGCGGATCGGGCGGATGAGAACCGGATCAGAATTTTTCGAGATTTGTTACACGCTTTTTTCGTGTTCCTTTTCGTGTGTTTTGTGTGTTTCGTGGTTCCGGCTTTCCAAGAAGCTAACCACGAAACACACGAAGCACACCAAAACGAACACGAAACAAAATCCTTTCTCTTTCAGATCCGCCTCAATCCGCCCGATCCGCGTTCAAAAAAAATCTCGCACACCCTAAAAATTTGTCTCAATTAACTTCCTGGCTTTGTCGACACACTCCCGATACTCGGGCATGTACTCCGGATTCGGCTTCATTGCCAAAAGTTGATCAAGCTGCTTTCGAGCATCCGCGTCGCGCTTCACAGCGAGGTATGCTTCGCCGAGATGGAGCTTGAGGTTCGTATTGTCGGGTGCGAGCTGCAAACCTTTCTCAAAATAATCGACGGCCTTCTGTGCATCGCCGCCTTTCAGTCGGGTCATCAACTCAACCTGTCCGAGAGCGTCGTAAGCGCTCGCGCCCTGATAGTCGGGCTGGATCTCGAGCACCTTGTTCATCGCTTCCTTGATGTCGTCGACGGATTTGAGACCGACCGTGATCGGGCTCCGCTTTGATAGCTCGCCGAGATTTGCCGCGTACCAGAAGTGGCCGTCAGGCTTTTGAGGCTCGATCCGCGAAGCGATCTTGCCGGCGTCGCGTCCTTGCCCGAGAGCAGCTTCGGCCTCGTCTTCGTTCGTCGTGTGCTTGCCGAGGAAAAAATTGTACTTGGAGTAGGTCCATTCGACCTGGTAATTACGATTATCCGCATCACGGACATCGGCAAGAGTCTTTATCGCCGTACGAAGCTTATCAAGATCCTCGCGCTGTTTGAATAACCCGTCGCAACTTGAGAGAGCAGTTTGAATCGCTTCCGGCGGTACATTCTTACGGGGAATATCGACCTTTGTCTTGGACGAGCAGCCCGTGAGTGCCCACCATGTAATTACAATTGTAATGGAAATGTAAAGTTTGCCCGTCTTCATGTCGCAAATTAGAAGATGCGTGTTAGAATCTCGGTTAATCGTTAGCGGAAGCGTCATTAACATAGCACACGTTCGCATGAAAAAAAACGGAAAGGCTGCGGCTTTTTACGATCTCGAAGGCACTCTTGTAAGCACGAACCTTGTTCATACGCTCGGCTTTTACGCTCGGCGTCAGCAGGGTCTGTGGCAGACGGCGAAGAAGAGCGTCGGCACGCTCGCGAAGCTTCCGTTCTTCGGGATCACCGACCTCTATTCCAGAAACGTTTTCAACGAGGTCTTCTTCCGGAGCTACGAAGGATTTTCGCAGGATCGGCTTCGTTACTTTTCGGATGAGCTTTTCGAAGAAGTTCTGAAGCCTGCGATCTACGACGGAACGCCTGAGCTGATCGCTCAAGGCAAAAAGATCGGACAACGCCAGGTCGTGCTGACCGGTGCTCTCGATTTCACGATCGAACGAATGATGGAGCATCTCGGCATCGACGATTACGTCGCGAACCGACTCGAATTCGTCAACGGCTACGCCACGGGCCGCGTGCTTCCACCCGTCATGGCATCGGCGACAAAAGCAAAATGGATCCGCGAGTACAGCGAACGCGAGAGCATCAACCTGTCCGAGTCATACGCATACTCGGATTCGATCTCTGATCTTCCGATGCTCTCGATCGTCGGACATCCCGTTGCAGTGAATCCTGATTTCAGATTGAAACAGACGGCACGGCAGCATGACTGGGCAGTACTAGATTTGAAATGACTTCTTTGCGGCTTGGCGTCTTTGCGTGAAACATCTGATTGTCACGCAAAGACGCCAAGCCGCAAAGACAAAACTTAAGACCAAAATCAAAATGGCTCTCCAATTAAGACGCAAAACTCACGAATCGATAGTGTATATCGACAAAGATTCCGCACCGCGGATCATGCCGAATGGCGAGGACTTTATTCTCGAGGATATTCCTATCGGCACCCGTGTGATCTATCCGAATCCGCCGATCAAGGGATTGCCGAATCGCGAAGCCGCGATCCGTTACGCGGTAAATCATCCGCTCGAGATGGATCCGCTGTACGCGCTGCTCGAACCCGGAATGCGCGTGACGATCGCGATGGATGACATCTCGCTTCCGCTGCCGCCGATGGCGACACCCGACATGCGGCAGACGATGCTCGAGGTCGTGCTCGACATGTGCGGTGCGAACGGGGTCGATGACATTCACCTGATCGTGGCGAACTCGCTCCATCGGAAAATGACCGATTGGGAAATGCGTCGGATGGTCGGTAACGAGATCTTCAACGAATATCATCCCGATCGTTTCTACAATCACGACGCCGAAGATGACGACAATCTGGTCACGCTCGGCCACACGAAGCACAACGAGCCGCTCCGCGTGAACAAGCGCGCGATCGAGAGCGATCTGCTTATCTATCTCAACATCAATCTCGTCCCGATGGACGGTGGACACAAGTCGGTTGCCGTCGGTCTCTGCGATTACGAATCTCTTCGCGCGCATCACGAGCCGCAGACGATCCGCGATTCGCATTCGTACATGGATCCGCCCGCGTCGGAGCTGAATCACAAGGTCATTCGTCTCGGTCATCTCGTTGATGAACAGTGCAAGGTCTTTCACATCGAGACCGCGCTAAACAACAAAATGTTTCCCGAAGGCTACTATATCCTGACGCGGAATGAAGACGAGTTCTCGTTCGGCGACCGCATGAAATGGGAAGCAATGAAGCGTACTTTCTCGAATCTTCCGCGTGCGGCTCGACGAAAACTTCTTCATGCGATCCCGGCGCAGTACGAGTTGATCGGATGTTTCGCCGGAAAGACGGAGCCGGTGCACGAACGAATTCTTGAGCTCAACTATCGTCAGTACGAGATCCCGGTGAAAGGCCAGTGCGACATCATGATCACCGGTATCCCGGACATTTCGCCGTACAACGTTTACTCGGCGCTGAACCCGCTCCTTGTGCAGGTGATGGCGCTTGGCTATCACTTCAACATGTATCGCAACATGCCGCTGCTGCGAAAAGGCGGAGTGATGATCATCACGCATCCGTGCTTCGATGAGTTCGATCACAATTTCCATCCGTCGTACATCGAATTTTTCCATCGCCTGCTACCCGAATCACGCGACGCATTTTATCTTCGCGAAAAATACGAGCGCGAGTTTGCTTCGAATCCGGCCTACGTCGAGATGTATCGCCGCGGCAATGCATATCACGGAGCTCATCCTTTCTTTATGTGGTATTGGGGCGAGAACGGACGTCAGCACGTCGGGAAAGTCATCGCCGCCGGTGCCGAGAACGCGCACGTTCCGGAAATCCTCGGCTGGGATCGAGCGGATAATCTGACCGAAGCGATCGCGATGGCGAGATCCTTTATGGGAAGGAATGCCGAGATAACGATGCTGCATCAGCCGGTGATCGGGTTGTGTAATGTGACGGAGTAGACAAACGAGATTTAGGATTTTGTCGCGTTAGCGACCAACAGAATTTAGCCGTGGCCCTTCAGGCCACGGTAAGAATCATAAGACGCTGCGTCGCGTCAGCGACGCTTGAAAATATTCAATCGTCGCTACGCGACGGAATTCGTTCCCGACCTTCCGTGGCCTTAAGGGCCACGGCTAAATTCAATCGTCGCTATGCGACGCAGCACTGGAGGCAAGTAGATGCAAAGCACACAGATGACTCCCGAAATGGAAACGTTGAAAGGCAAGCTCCGCGGAATGTGGATCGCGGGTGACTTTGGTGAGATCGCGAAGTCGATCGAGCATGGAGCGGTCGAGTTTGTCGAGCGACTCGCTTTGAAACCCGGAATGAAAGTTCTCGACGTCGCGTGCGGTACCGGAAACCTTGCGATCCCGGCAGCCAAGACGGGTGCGACGGTCACCGGAATCGACATCGCTCCGAACCTGATCGAACAGGCGATCGAACGAGCGAGGGCCGAAGGCGTCGATGCGAAATTCGAAGTCGGTGACGCCGAAGCACTGCCATACGCCGATGGCGAATTCGATGTAGTGATGACGATGTTCGGTGCCATGTTCGCACCGCGTCCCGACGTCACTGCTTCGGAGTTGAAACGTGTTACGAAATCCGGGGGAGTGATCGCGATGGCGAACTGGACCCCGGGTGCGTTCACTGGACAAATGTTCAAGACCGGAGCGAAGCACGTTCCGCCTCCGCCGGGAATGCCCTCGCCTGTGCTTTGGGGAACCGAGGATGCGGTCCGCGAGCGTCTAGGCGATGGCATTAAGGACCTTAAGATGACGCCGACAAAGATCATGTTCACGTATCCGTTCGGACCGAGCGAAGTCGTCGAACATTTCCGAAAATATTTCGGCCCGACGCAGAAACAGTTCGAGATGCTTGATGAGAATGGCCAGGCCGCACTCCGATCGGATCTCGTCGGTTTGTGGGAAAGCTCGAATCAGTCGACCGATGGGAAGACAGTCGTAGAGTCTGAGTATTTGGAAGTGCTGGCGACGAAGACTTAGGAGTTTTCAAATTTCAAATTTCAAATTTGAAATTTCAAATGATTTTAGCGGCTGTCGCCGCCCGATGAGCGGAAAGGCTTTGCCTTTCCCCGAATCAAATGAAAGAACCTTGCGGAAAGGCAAAGCCTTTCCGCTCATCGGGCGGCACAGCCGCAATGAGTTTGGTAATGAAACTTTCACCAACGGAAATATTTAAAGGCAAGAACATCTTCTTTATCGGCGGAACGGGTTTTGTCGGGAAGGTGACTCTGTCGATGCTGCTCAATAACTTTCCCGACATCGGGAAGGTGTATGCGACAGTCAGAGCAAGGGACGAGAACGAATCGAACACACGGTTCTGGACCACCATCGTCACATCACCGACGTTCGATCCGCTGCGCGAAAAGTACGGCGACGGATTCAATGACTTTATAAAATCCAAAGTCGTTCCGGTCAATGGCGATGTCGGTAATGAATATCTCGGACTCGACGAAAAAGCGGCGCGAAAGATCATGCAGGACACCGACGTCATCATCAATGGCGCCGGAAACGTGACATTCAATCCGCCGCTCGAATCAGCTCTCCGCACAAATGTCGTCGGATCAAACAACATCATCAAGATGGCGCGGATGATGAAGAAGCCGCGGCTTGTACATGTCTCGACGTGCTTCGTCGCCGGAAAACGCAGCGGAGCGATCTGGGAGAACGAACCGGTCGTCGGTTATTTCCCGCGGAAGAATGAACTGGTCGGAACGACATTCGATGTAAATCGGGAAGTCGAAGATTGCGCCCGATTGAGCGAACAAGCGCGACAGGAAGCGGACGATGCTGTGCAAGCAGCGAAGTTTCGCGAGTCTGCGCGCTCACGCTTTATTGAAGAAGGCCGCGATCCGGATGACGAATCCGAATTGAAATCCGCGATCTTTCGCGAACGGAAGATGTGGATCCGTGAACGCACGACCGAGCTCGGAGCTGAACGCGCCGAGTACTGGGGTTGGACGAATATCTACACCTACTCGAAATCGCTCGCCGAGCAGATCATCGCTCAGCAGGACGACATCGTAAAAATTCTCGTCCGTCCGTCGATCGTCGAATCGTCGAACGTATATCCCTTTCCGGGATGGAACGAAGGCTTCACGACGACCGCGCCGCTGATACTGATCGCGCTTCGCGGTCAGCCGATCATTCCTGTCAACGAAAAGCTCGTCCTCGACATTGTCCCGGTCGATATGGTTTCGGGAGTGATCCTCGGTGCGGCGATGAACGCGCTCGTCGATGACAATCCGCCGCTCGTGTTTCAGGCATCGTCGGGTGATTCGAATCCGAACGACATGAAGCGGATCGTCGGACTCGTTGGCCTCTACAAGCGACAACATTTCGAAGACAAAGAGACGGGGAACAAACTCGCGAACAAACTGGCTGGAATGGTCGAGACGCAAACGGTCAAACAGCGCACCTACGAACTAGCTTCGGCTCCGATGCTGAACAAGATCGCGAAACGCGCCGACAAACTTCTCGATAAGGCTGCACCGAGTTGGGGCGGCGGTCGCATCGGCAATATCGTTTCTGATCTCAAGAAGTCGGTCGAAGATTTCGAGCGCGTGACGCAGGAGACGATGGACGCATTTGCGATGTTCAAACCGTTCATGATCGATAACGAATATCTCTATCGATCGGATAACGTCCGTGCACTTCACGCGATGATCAAGGACAAGGAGAAACATCTCCTACCCTGGTATCCGGAAAGGCTCGACTGGTACGACTACTGGCTCAATGTCCATTTCCCGGGAATGCGAAAGTGGGTTCTGCCGACGCTCGAGGAAGAGCTAAAGAGTCAGGAGAAGCGTTCGTACACGTACAAAGATCTGCTCGATCTGTTCGACACATCGGTCAAACGATTCCCGACACGCGTCGCGATGCGGATCGAACGCAACGGACGAAAAGAACAGTACACCTTCGAAGATGTGCGCGAACTGACGATGCGTGCCGCCGGATTTTTTGCGAAGAACGGCATCCAACACGGCGATCGCGTGATCCTGTTTTCCAACAATATGCCCGAGTGGGGCATGACGTACTTTGGAATTTTGAAAGCCGGAGCGACGGCGATCCCGATCGATCCGGCGAGCTCGGTTGAAGAGATCGTGAACTTCGCGAAAGCGGGTGAAGCGTCTGCGATCGTTCTTTCGCCCAAGTTAGCGGACGAGAATCCTGAGCTTCATTCGCGTTTGGAAGAAGTCGTAGCAGTGCGTCGAGAGAACCACCCCGCCGGCGAAACGCCGCCACCCCTCCTTCGGAAGGAGGGGAGTTTTGCTTCCTCCGATTCGTCATCGAAGGAACCGGGAATCCAAAATCCAAAATCCAAAAGCCAAAATTTCAAAGTTTGGACTTTCGACGAAGTTTTCGAAATGCCGGACGAGACCGAAGAAGCAAAACGCAACGCACTTCTGCCGGCGAAGATCCTGTCGAATTCAGTCGCGTCGTTGATCTTCACATCCGGAACGACCGGCAAACCGAAAGCGGTGATGCTGTCGCATAAGAATTTCACGAACATGATCTCGATGCTGTCGAGCGTGCTCAACATGGACATCACCGACGGAGTCTTGTCCGTGCTGCCGATGCATCACACATTCGAATTCTCGGCGGGATTTCTGACACCGTTCTCAAACGGAACTCAGATCACATATCTCAACGAACTCTCCGCCGAAGAACTTTCGCACTCGATCGAGAACGGTCACGTCACCGGAATGGTCGGTGTGCCGGCGTTGTGGGAGATGCTGCATCGACGCATTAAGACCCGATTGCGCGAACGCGGCGATTGGATCGCCGATATCGCGGATAACATGATCGAGTTCAACGCATGGATCCGCGACAACACGCCGTTCAATCTCGGACCGATCGTATTTTTCCCGATCCATCAAGGCATGGGCGGCAAAATGCGTTACTTGATCTCGGGTGGTTCGGCATTGAGCGAAAAGGTTCAGAAAGATCTGCACGGACTCGGTTTCACCGTGCTCGAAGGTTATGGGCTAACGGAATCTTCGCCCGTTCTCACCGTCGCACGTCCGGGAAATAAATTGCTGCGTGGAAGCGTCGGCAAACCGCTTCCGGGCGTCGAAGTAAAGATCGACAATCCGGATGACAGCGGCGTCGGTGAAGTTTTCGCTCGCGGGCAGAATGTCATGCTCGGTTACTACAACAACGAAGAAGCGACCGAGGCGGTGCTTCAGGATCGATGGCTGAAAACGGGTGATCTCGGCAAGATCGATGAAGATGGAAATCTTTTCATCGTCGGCCGATCGAAGGACGTCATCATCGATTCGAACGGAAAAAATATTTATCCCGACGAGATCGAGGACCTCTACGGAAAATCGGGTTTCATAAAGGAATTGAGTGTCGTTGGATTGCCCGACGATGATGGCGGCGAGAAGATCGCGACGCTTGTCGTACCGGATTACGAACACGACATCGCATTAGCGCGGGCCGAAGTTAATAAAAAAGTCGAAGAGCATTTCCGCGAAGTGTCGGCGTCGATACCGTTCTTCAAACGCGTGAAGATCCTCCACATCACTCCGTTCGAATTGCCGAGGACCGCGACTCGAAAAGTGAAGCGTCCCGAAGTCGTCGAGATGCTTCAAGGTTTGGAAGATCGCTCTAAGAAACGGACGAACGCGGTTGTGGAATCACGCGGCGATGACAACGCGGTTTGGATCCGGAAGATCGTCGCGACGGTTTCGAATCGTCCGCTTTCGGACATTGCGACCGATGACAAGCTTTCAGATCTCGGTTTCGATTCGCTCATGTTCGTCGAGTTGCAGGCGGCAGTTGAGGACGCGGGCGGCAGAGTGCTTTCGCCGGATACTTTGAATGAAGTACAGACAGTTCGGGAGTTGCTCACTGCGGTCCAACGCGTCGATAAATCCAAGAAGCTTGCCGATGAGCCGCGAGTCGAAGAGAAGAAGGACGACGAAGACATTGTCATTCCGTCGATCATACGTCGAGCCGGAAATGCAGTCGTGAGTTTTGCTCAGGAGACTTTGTACGAAGGCGTGCTCGACACGCGGATCGAAGGCGAATCGAACGTTCCGCAGCACGTAAACTTTATCGTCGCTCCGAATCACACTTCGCACATCGATACGGGACTTGTGAAAAAAGCGCTGGGACCAGGCATGGCCGATCAGACGGTCGCAGTCGCCGCAGCGGATTACTGGTTCGATACAAAATACAAGCGTGCGTACATGAACAATTTCACGACGCTCGTTCCGATAGAACGGACCGGAAGTTTGCGGCAATCGCTCCGTCACGTGACCCGAATACTGGATGAAGGTTACAACGCCCTCATCTTTCCCGAAGGCGGACGTCAGGAGAGCGGACAGATCGCGGAGTTCAAACCGATCATCGGTTACCTCGCCTTAAATCAGAAGATCGGGATTCTGCCGATCTACATCTGGGGAACGTACGATGCGTTCCCGAAAGGTACGATCATCCCGAAAGGCAGCAGCTTCGGCGCGAAGATCGGTGCGAAGGTCGGGCATTTTCTCGAATACGAAGAGCTCAAGAAGATGACCGAAGGCGTTCCGAACACCGAAGCGTATCGTCTGATCGCCGCCCGAGTTCAGCACGAGATCGAGAATATGCGCGACGGCAAACGCGACAAGTTCGATGTACCGGCGGTACGAAAGCAATGGAAAGCCGAACGAAGAAGATCGCGAAAACAGGAACCCGTGATCGATGAATAGAAATTACAAAATTACCAATTACGGAATTAATAATTACTTCCGAGGTAGATCTGCCTTTCTGCTATGTAAATCCATAATGGTGTAATTATTAATTTTGTAATGGTTGATAGACACATGCGGAAAATATTTGCTGGTTTATTTTGCCTGTTGCTTTGCTCGAGCGCGTTTGCCCAAACGGATCGCAAGGCTCTGGCCTCCGAAGTTAAAACGGAATTCCTCCACGCGTGGAACGGTTACAAAAAGTACGCGTGGGGCAACGACGATCTAAAACCGCTTTCGAAATCTTTTCACAACTGGTATGCCGAGCCGCTGCTCATGACGCCGGTCGATGCGCTCGAC
Organism: Acidobacteriota bacterium; assembly: GCA_003223025.1. Taxonomy (GTDB): domain Bacteria; phylum Acidobacteriota; class Blastocatellia; order Pyrinomonadales; family Pyrinomonadaceae; genus OLB17. Next base: position 165,414 of record QHXR01000006.1, on the reverse strand, counting down.
ACGATGTATGTCATGGGCTTCAAGAAAGAAGCCGACGACACACGGAAGTACATCACCGAGAATCTGAATTTCAACAAAGACTTCGACGTCCAGAATTTCGAGATCACGATCCGGCTTCTCGGCGGATTGTTGACGAACTATCAGATCACCGGCGATAACAAGTTGCTCGCGATGGCCGACGATCTCGGGACGCGTCTGCTTCCGGTATTCGAATCTCCGACAGGATTGCCTTATCGATATGTAAATCTTCGAACGGGAAAAACGCGCGGCGAAGTGACGAATCCGGCTGAGACCGGAACGTTGATTTTAGAATTCGGGACGCTGTCGAAACTCACCGGCAAGCCGATCTATTACGAGAAGGCAAAACGCGCTCTGGTCGAAACTTACAAACGTCGTTCGCCGATCGGACTCGTCGGGACGAACATCAACGTCGAGACAGGAAAGTGGACGAATCCCGATAGCCATGTCAGCGCCGAGATCGACTCATATTACGAATATCTTTTGAAATGCTCGCGTCTGTTCGGCGATAAGGATTGCCAGTCGATGTGGGAAGATTCGATCGGGAAGATCAACACATATCTCGCCGATGAAGGCGAGAACATGAGCAGGAAGAACGTCAACGGTCCGGTCATTGTCGGCGATCTTTGGTACGGCCACGCGGACATGAATACCGGAAAGCGAACCGAGACGACAACCGGTGCGCTCGATGCATTCTTTCCGGCGTTACTTGCACTTGATGGCGATCTGAATCGTGCGCGTGCGCTTCAGGATTCGATGTTCAAAATGTGGCAGGTCAATGGCATCGAGCCCGAGGTTTATAACTACAAGACCGGCGTCGTCGAGCACGCGGGATATCCACTCCGGCCCGAGATCATCGAGTCGACTTACTATCTTTATCAATTCACAAAAGATCCGAAATATCTCGCGATGGGCGAACACATATGGCGCGATTTCGTGAAGTACTGCCGCACCGATGTCGGCTACGCGCATTTGAAAAGCGTCGTCACGAAAGAGAAAGCGGACGCGATGCAGAGCTTCGTTTTCGCCGAGACATTCAAATATTTTTATCTTCTGTTCTCAACGGAGAATAAACTGGACGTAAAGAGTGTTGTGTTCAATACCGAGGCTCATCCGATCCGAAAGACGTGGAAATGATTTACCGCAGAGACGCAGAGACGCCGAGATCGATAGAAATAAGAATGATCGCGATGACGAAGGTATTACGCTCCCTCGACGCGCTGGATTAATTTTCTCTGCGTCTCAGCGTCTCTGCGGTAAAAACCACCTATGCCAAAGAAGAAAGCAATTGCAAAAGTAGAAAAGAAGATCCTCGTTACAGGCGGGACCGGATTCCTCGGGACGCATATCGTGAGGCAACTTCTCGATGCGGGTGAAAAGAATCTTCGTGTCATGGCCTCGAGCGTTCCGGAATGGATGACGGACGCGGGTGTCGAGCCGGCAGTCGGTTCGGTGACAAAGACGGATGACGTTAAAGCGGCGGTTGCAAACGTATCCGCGATCTTCCATCTCGCCGGAAAAGTTTCACGCGACAATGAAGACGCGGCGGCGATGAACAAAGTTCATGTCGAAGGAACTCGCATCCTGTGCGAAGCGGCGAAGGAAGCCGGCGTACAGACGATGCTGCTCGCTTCGTCGAGCGGAACGATCGCGGTCGGCGAAGACGAGCAGATATTCGACGAAACATTTCCGCAGCCGGTCGACGTGTTTTCGCGTTGGGCGTACTACGCGTCGAAGTATTATCAGGAACGTGCGGCGCTCGAGAATTTCGATGGGGAAGGTCGAAAACTCGTGATCTTAAATCCATCGTTGTTGCTCGGGCCGGACGACGAGCGGCTGAGCTCGACGAAGCCTGTCCTAGATTTTCTCGCCCGAAAAATTCCATACAGTCCGAGCGGCGGTTTGAATTTCGTCGATGCTCGCGATGCTGCGTCGGCGTTCATCTCTGCGCTGGAGAAAGGGCAGCATCAAGAAAAATATCTTCTCGGTGCAGCGAACATGACGTTCCCGCAATTCTTCGGAAGGCTCGAACGGCTAAGCGGAATTTCTGCTCCAATGTTCAAGGTTCCAAAGAAGCTCGCGATGGCCGGTTCGACGATGATCGAATCCGTGTTCAAGAATTGGGGCAAGACCTCGCCGGTCGCATCGAAAGAAGTGGAGCAGGCCGAATATTTTTGGTATTTCGATTCGTCGAAGGCCGAAGAGGAGATCGGTTTCGCGCCTCGGGATCCTCAAGAAACGCTGCAGGCCACGATCACTTATTTACGGCGGGAGTTTCTTGGCGAAGGCGTTTTCTAATCGTAGCGCCAGCGTCCCGCTGGCTGTCCCGAAGGCGTCCCGCCTTCGGTCGCCGGCGGGACGCCTGCGAAACAGCCGCCGGGACGGCGGCGTTACACACCACAGCCGATCTCGAATTCTTTGATCTCGACCGGCTTGCCATTCCTCATCTCGAACGCACCCGCGAAATCGCCTTCGTAGTAAAAACCGTTGAGCACGATCTCCATCTTCCCGTCGCCATTCAAATCGGCGATCGCGGAAACATGATATTCACTCGGAGCGCCGAAGTTCACACGCTTTAAGACGAATTCGCCTTTCAGAAGATAGTTAGTCACGACTTTTCCAACCGCCTTGCGGACGATGACGAACGAGTAATCGCCGGTCCACGCGTCGGATGAAATTCCGTTCTTGTAATTCGTCGCAGAGATGATCACCTCTTCGACGCCGTCGCCCTCGAGATCGACTCGAAACGCTTCCTTTATTTTCACGACCGGACGAGCGATTCCTTTGCTGCGGAGAAAGTTTGTGACGACGCTTTTATACGCTGCGCTGTTCGGATCGATCGTCTTCGGCAGACGCGGAACCGGATTCCACTTCGCCGCCGAGCCGATCGCGACCCCGTGATCCTGCTCGAGCTCGAATTGCATCCGCGTAAAATCCTGGCAGACATCTTCCTGCTCTCCTTTCTTCGCGAGACTGACGCCGCCTTCTTCGACACCCTTCCAGCCGACAAGTACGAATTCCGATTCCGCCGGCATCTTGGAAGCGAACTTCGTCGGCGCGATCCACTTTCCATTTTGTACGCCACCCATCAGGCCGCGATGGCTGAGTTCGACGATCGGCACGATGTTCGATTGTCCGGCGATGAAGCTGCAAAGAATTAGAACGCAGATCGCTGTCGAAATTATCTTCATTTACTTGACTCCTAATTTTTCCAGTCCCGCCCGCGCCTGCGGCATGTTCGGTATCACGGCCAAGGCCCGCTGATAATACTCCGTGGCTTTATCTCTCCGTCCCGATTTTGCAAAACTGTCGGCGATGGCGACCGTCGTCTCGGCGACGATCTGAGGATTCTCTCCGGCATTCTTCATCGTCATCGCTGTCATTATAGTCTGCTCCGCCACTCCCGCATCACCCCGAAGAGCTTGCGCTTGAGCAAGTCGCAGTAGGATCTGCGCCGACGCCGGATCCATCCGCGCCGCATCCTGAAGAAGACGCACCGCCTCATCGTATTTGCCGGTCTGGATCTTTAGATATCCGAGGATCTCGGACGCGTCCGCCGACGGCGGCATCTGCGCGAGAAGCTCGGTGCATTTCTCATTCGCCGTCGCCGCGTCTGCCTTCGCGACGTAGAAGAGGCAGAGGTTGCTCAATAGCATTTGATTGTTGCGAGTGAAGGAGAGCGTGTGCGTGTACAGCGCGTCGCTGCTTCTCCAGAGCGAGGTCTGACGGTAAGCGAGCGTCGTCAGGGACAACACGACAACGACCGTTATCGCGGCCGGGACTTTCAGATTCAAACTAAATCGCTTGCTCAAATCCGCGACGCCCCAAACGATCATGACGAAAAGTCCCATGTACGGAATGTACGTGTATCGATCCGCATGGCTTTGCAGACCGACTTGAATAAACCCGATGACCGGAACGAGCGTGCCGAGAAACCAGAGCCATCCGGTGAAAAGGTATTCGTGACCGTTCCGATATCGCCAGACCAAAATACTGATGACCGCAAGTGCTATCACCGCAGACGCTAACGCGATTGGATCGATCGAAGTGGTGTCGAGCGGATAGTAGTTTCCGAGATCGAACGGGTAGACGAGCATCTTCAAGTAACGGCCGTAAGAAATTATCGAGTTTGCGAAACGCGTCTCACGCGGAATGTAGCTCATCGACGCCGTCGCACCGACCGAGCTCTGTGCAATGTATGTGATAACCGACGACGCGATCGTGAGTGCGAACAGCGGAAGCTTTTCGATAATAAGCGGACGAAGATCGGATCTGGTTTTCAATCGATCGAGCGGCCAGTAATCGCAAAGCAACAATACGAACGGCAGCGTCACGAGCATCGACTTCGCCATCAGCCCGAGCGCGAATAGAATCACGACCGGGATCATTTTGTGCCAGCCTTTATCCGCGGACCTCGCGTAACGAACATAAGCAATCATCGTCAGCAGCCAGAATGTCGTGCTCAGGACGTCTTTTCGTTCGGCGATCCACGCGACTGACTCGACGTGCGCCGGATGTACCGCAAAGAGCAGCGCGACGGTCGCGGATTTCCACGTGCAACCGGTCATCGATCTAAGAACAAAATAAACGAGAAGTGAATTGACGGTGTGCAGAATCGCGTTCGTCAGATGATGACCGCCGGCCCACGGCCCGAACATTTGAGCGTCGAGCATGTGCGAAAGCCAGGTCAGCGGATGCCAGTTTCCCGCGTACATTGCAGAAAATGCCCACGCGATCGAACGCGAATTCAAACCGCTTTGGACCGCCGGGTTTTCCCAGACGTATGCGCGATCGTCGATGTTGATGAAGTCGAAACCAACGACCTGCGAGTACACGATCGCACATGCGGCGATGATCAGAACGACGATCAGAATATTCTTGACGGAACCAGTCATGTTTTACTTAGTCGCCGCGCGCTTTCCCACAAAGAATATGCTGCGTACACGATGAACCCGATCGTCGCGAATATTACGATCGGCAAACCTTCCTTAGAGAAGTCTACATTCGTCAGCAGCCAAACGATCAAGATCAGCGAAAGAACTGCGGCGACGACGCCGAACGGTGCCGAAAACTGTGCCGGCGGTAAATCTGTGCGGCGTCGAAAGATCGGAAGGGCAAGACATGTCGTCGCATAAAAGAGCAGACGCGTGATCGTGGCGATGGCGACAGCCGTGAGAAACGATGAGTAGATCGTGAGGCCGAGCATCACGAGCGTCGTCGCGATTATCGAAACGTACGGAGTCTTAAATCTCGGATGCGTCCATTCGAAAATGCGCGGCAGCTCTCGCTGTTCGGACATCGCGAAGAGTGTCCGTGTAGCGCTCAGAACGCCCGTGTTGAGATTTCCCAGAATCGAGACGATCACGCCAAGCGAAATAAATGCCGCGCCGTATCGACCGAGAAATCCGGAGGCGGCATCGGCGATCGGTCGTTCGGAAGTCGCGAGTCCGGGAAGCGTGCCGATCGAGACGATCTGGATCGCAATATAAAAAAGCGTCACGATCAGAATACCGACGAGCAGTCCGAACGGGATCGTCCGTTCGGGATCGCGGGTCTCTCCGGACACGACAGCCGCCGCTTCGAAACCGACGAACGCATAGATCAGCAGTAGTACTGCACTTGAGAATGACGAGTATTGCGGGGCGGCATCGAACGTGAAATTTCCCGGTTGGATGAAAAATATTCCGACAAGTATGAAAGCGACAAGCGGCAGAAGTTTGCCGAATGTCATGATGTTCGTCATCCTCGCGGACTCACGAACGCCGACCAGATTCACGATCGTAATGATAAGGACAACGAGTGTCGCGAACGCCGCCCGCTTCCATCCTTCGTTAGCACCAGGGATGAAAAATCCGAGGTAGGTTATCAAAAGGTTGCAATTCGCTGCGAAGGTCGCGATCCGAACGATCCAATAAAGCCAACCGACCTCAAAGCCGATCGCCGGTCCGAAGGCTTCCTTCGCGTAGAGGTACGATCCGCCCGTTGCCGAGAATCGGCTCGAAACCTCGGCGTAGCAGAGCACGATCAGTCCGATGATCACCGCACAGGCGGCGAATGCGAAGAGGCTGTACGATCCGATCTGTGCGTAGACTTTTGCGGGAAGTCCGAAGATCCCGGCACCGATGATCCCGTTGATCACAAGTGCAGTTAGATCCCAGCGGCCAAGGCCGCGAACTAGTTTTTCATCTGTCATCGCCGGTATTTTTTTGCGAAAGGCTTTTCGTTTATACTCTAAATCAATCTCTTTCCGTAAAGAAATCCTGGAGAAAAACTTAATGCTAAAGTTGTTGCGACTTTCGATCTGTATTGCGCTTTTATGCGGAGCTTCGTTCGGTCAGAAGAAGCATGTTGAGATCGTTCCGCGGGCCGGCTATGAGCAACCGAACGTCGAAGCGTCCGCCGAGTTACGTTCGATGCTGGAGCAATCGGTCAACGAAGTTATCGCTTCATATCCGAGCGGTTCATTCAAACCTGTGGAGATGGCGGCGACGCTGATCGATCTTCGAGATCCGGCGCATTTGCGATGGGCGGATGTCCGCGGCGAACAGTCGATCTATCCGGCGAGCGTCGTGAAGATGTTCTATCTCGCCGCGCTCCATCAGCAACTTCAGGACGGGAAGGTCACGTCGTCGCCGGAGCTCGTGCGCGGAACGCGGGACATGATCGTCGACTCTTCTAACGAGGCGACGCAGTACATTCTGGATGTTCTGACCGACACGTCGAGCGGCGCCGAGCTGCCGAAAGACGAATTCGAAAAGTGGCAGTACAAACGGAACCGCGTGAATCGTTATTACGCATCGATGGGTTTCAAAGGCATCAATGTAAATCAGAAAACTTTCTGTGAAGACGCGTACGGCATCGAGCAGCAGTCGCGAAATTATAAAAGCGAAAATCGTAACGCTCTCACGACAAATGCCGTCGCACGTCTCCTCGCCGAGATCGCGCTCGGCCGTGCGGTCAATGCCGAGCACAGCAAGCAGATGATGGATCTTTTGAAACGCGATCCGTATAAGACTTCGACCGACAACGACAATCAGGCGACGGGTTTTACCGGGAAGATGCTGATCGATAAAAAGGTCGCCGGTGTCGGTCTTTGGTCGAAAGCCGGTTGGACGAGCAAGTCGAGACACGACGCCGCGTACATCGAGACGCCCGACGGTTTGAAATTCGTCCTCGTGATCTTCACCGAAAATCATGCGAATGACCGCGAGCCGATCCCGTCGGTCGCGTGGAAAGTTCTTGAGAGAATGCGCGGCGGTAAACCGTAGACCTGATTCATAGTCGCCAAAGGCGACAAACATTAAAGCCTGGGTGACATCGTTTACAGTCCATTCTGAGCACCGAAGGTGCAGCGTAATTTAGCCAGGGGCGAAGGCTTGGCGAAGCCCCTGGTGTCGACCGTCGGAATTGGATCAGCCGCAACGCGGCGAAATAAAACGAATATTACTACGCCGCGTTGCGGCTTGCACTGTCGTTTGCCCGTCTTCCAGGGGCTTCGCCAAGCCTTCGCCCCTGGCTATTTTACAGCCGCACCTTCGGTGCTCGGATAACTGTCAGCGATGCCATGAAACTTTTCCGTGTCAGGAATGTCATGGCACTTGAGACCTAGGCTTTAATGTGCGTCGCCTTTGGCGACAAGATCCGTCGCCGTCGGCGACAAGACTAACGAGGGCGGTAGCGCCGCATAAATTAAAATGAAAACAAAATCTTTTCAACTCATCGCATTACTCGTTCTCCTTCCCGTCCTCGCGTTCGCCCAGGGCTCATACAAAGAACCGCCGAAAAACATAATGGACGTCCTCGACGCTCCGGCGATTCCGGCTGTTTCGATCTCACCGACGCGTGATCGAATGGCGTTACTTGAGCCTTTGCGCTATCCGCCGATCTCGGAGCTCGCGCAGCCGATGCTCCGACTCGCGGGACTTCGAATCAACCCGAACACGAACGGTCAACATCGCCAGCCGTACGCTGTCAGCATGAAGCTGAAGAACATCTCGGATGGAAAAGAGACGACGGTAGCGTTCCCCGCCGGTGCTCAGATCTTCTCACCCACATGGTCGCCCGACGGGAAACACATCGCGGCCGGGAATATCACTCCGACTGGTGTCGAGCTTTGGATCATCGACGCTGCGACCGCGAAGGCATCGAAGGTCAGGAACGTTTTCGTCAACACTGCGTTCGGCGGTTTTTCGTGGATCGATGATCGAACGATTCTCGCGACTGCCGTCCCGACGAAACGGAACGCCGCTCCGAAATATCAGAATCTAACTCCTACCGAACCAAATATTCAGGAGACGTCGGGCAAGACCGGAGCAATTCAAACTTTTCAAGACCTGCTCAAAAGTCCGAACGACGAGAATCTCTTCGAATACTATGCGACGTCGCAAATCGCGGTCGTAGACCTCGACGGCAAAGTGCGAACGATCGGTGAGCCGGCGCTATTCGACACCGTGGATTTTTCGCCGGATGGAAAGTACATCCGGGTCTCCCGGATCAAGCGTCCGTTTTCTTACCAGTATCCTTACAACCGCTTTCCGAAAACTTTGGAAGTTTGGGATGCGAACGGAAAGTCCGTAAAGACGATCGCTGAGCTTCCGCTTCAGGACAACATTCCGATCCAGGGCGTTTCGACCGGACCGCGAAGCTCGGGATGGATTCCGACCGAGCCCTCGACGTTGATGTGGACGGAAGCACTCGACGGTGGCGACCCGCGTAAGAAGATCACGCCGCGCGACAAGTTGATGACGCTCGCCGCGCCGTTCGCCGAAGCACCAAAAGAATTGGTCAAACTCGAGCAGAGATATCAAGGCCGCGCGTTTGGTGAGAAAGACGGACTGATGCTGTTTTACGATTACGATCGCGACAAGCAGCGTCGTCGCATCTTCATGACCGATTATCGAAATCCATCGGATGTGAAATTGATCTCCGATCTCAACGTCAACGATCGCTACAACGATATCGGAACGCCGATCACGAAAACGCTTGCCGATGGCAGTACCGTGATCCGTCAGAACGGTGACTATATTTTTCTAAGCGGAGTCGGAGCGTCGCCTGAAGGCGATCGTCCGTTCTTCCGTCGAATGAATCTTAAGACTCTGAAGACCGAAGAGATCTTCCGATCGGGCACGGAAGATTACGAATCGTTCGTCGGGATGATCGACGATAACGGTTCGACATTTCTCACGAGAAAAGAATCGGTAACCGAACCGCCGAATGTTTACTATCGTCAGGTCTGCCAACCCGGTACTCAGTGCATCGCAGTGCAGGCGCGAAAGGTCACTGACTTTGCCGATCCCGTTCCGCAGCTTCGAGGGATCAACAAGCAGTTGGTGAAATACAAACGCGCTGATGGAGTCGATCTTTCATTCACGCTCTACACTCCGCCGGGATACAAACCGGGAACTCCGCTCCCGACTGTCGTCTGGGCATATCCTTTGGAATTCACCGACGCCGCAACCGCGGGTCAGGTTTCGGGTTCGACAAATCGATTCACGCAGATCGGCGGCATTTCGCATCTGTTCTTCTTGCTGCAAGGTTACGCCGTGCTCGACGATACGACGATGCCGGTGGTCGGAGATCCGTTGACGGTCAACGACACGTTCATCAAACAGATCGTCGATTCGGCTAAGGCCGCGATCGATAAAGGAGTCGAGATGGGTGTCGTCGATCCGGATCGAGTCGGAGTCGGCGGTCACAGTTACGGTGCGTTCATGACCGCGAATCTGCTGGCGCATTCCGATCTGTTCCGAGCCGGCATCGCACGCAGCGGTGCTTACAACCGAACGCTTACACCGTTCGGATTCCAAGGCGAGCGACGCAACTTCTGGGAAGCGACGAAGCTCTACACCGACATCTCGCCGTTCTTCTACGCGGACAAGATCAATGAACCGATCCTCTTGATCCACGGCGAGGCGGACAATAACCAGGGAACATTTCCGATCCAGTCCGAGCGACTCTTCGCCGCGATCAGCGGCAACGGCGGCACGGCTCGTTTGGTAATGCTCCCGCTCGAAGCACACGGCTACTCAGCGAAAGAATCCGTCGAGCACACGCTCTACGAAATGGTCCAGTGGTTTGATAAGTACGTGAAGAACGCAAAGCCGAGAAGTCAGACGGCGGGTAAGTAATTTGAAGACATAAGACCAGACAGAGACAGGAGACTGCCTCCTGTCTTTTTCGTGCAATTTCGTGTGAGTTAGTGGTTCCAGTTCTTCAGAGTTAAGAACTGGAACCACTCTTTGCAATGCCGTCGGGATTTGCTTCCGATCTCGCCGGTTATGCCGATACATTCGAGGCATTTTTCAGAGGCCGCTTCCGCCACGAGCCAACATGTCGCCGCCACCCGGAGCGTCGCCGATCTCGTCAGCGAAGGCCTCACCGCAAAACGCATACTCGACGGCATCGTCAAAAACGTCTACGCCGACAACGTAGGCAAACTAGCCGCCTGGCTCTCCGCCAGCCACGTCGAGTCCGCCTCCGCAGCAGCGAAAAGCCCTGCGACAACACCTGCTGCCGGGTGACCCGGCACAATCAATTCACCCACCGAAAAGGGACGCCCCGCGGCGTCCCTTTCTTAGTAACCGGCTTCGCCGCTCGGTGTGCGGAAAAGCTATGCTTTTCCGCGAGACTTAAACTCTCGTCGCGGCTACGCCGCCACACAGATCGAAACTTGCATTGCGGAATAATCCTAAGGAGATCCGAACCTCAAACTTTCCAACACGAGAACGGTGTATACATTGCGCGGACATGGTGATAGAGTCTGCTCACTCAAATCCGTGAGCACGCCTTAGATCGCAACACGACAGTAAGGACCTCGATAGGGTCCTTGAGGAGCACCTCCTATGTCTCTGCAATGGTCCCTGCATGCTGAAAAGCATGGAAGTCTTTTCGTGCGCCTCGGTGCGTTTGTTTTGATCGTGCTTATAACGCTCGGAGTTTTTGCAAAGAATAATTGGCTGCCGTCGACAGATCCCTTTGGAACGAAGACTGGATGGTTCGGAAAGCGACTTCCAAAGAATGCTGCGAGTAGTTGGAATCCATTCGCCGCACCGCTCCCGACACCGACTCCGCAATTAAGCAAGGAATATATCCACGCCGGCAGCAGGCTTCTCGCAGTACAAGACTCGAACGCGACCGCAAGTCCGCCGTACGATCTCGCGGTCTGGCGCCCGACGTCCGGTAATTGGTATGTACTCGGCGGCACCGGTTCTCAACAAACGACGTACGGCTGGGGAACGCCCGGTGATATTCCAGTTCCGGGAGATTTCGACGGCGATGGCAAAACGGATTTCTCTGTTTATCGTTCGGGCACGTGGTGGGTAACAAGTCGAGCGACGGAACATACTACTCGACCAGTCTTGGTACTAGCACTGACATTCCGGCACCAGCCGATTTCGATGGGGATGGGAGGACTGATCTCGCTGTCTGGCGACCGTCAACGTATGTCTGGTACATCACGCCGAGTTCTACCGGAACTACAACTACCACTGGCTACGGCGCGAGCAGCGATGTTCCTAAACCCGCCGACTTCGACGGTGACGGCAAGGCCGACATCGCGTTGTGGAGAGATTCAAACCACACTTTTTATTCGACTAATAGTTCAAACGGCTCAGCCCTCACCAACTCATTCGGTGCCACGGGCGACACTCCGACGCCAGCGGATTTCGACGGCGACGGCAAAGCGGATCTAGCGACATGGAGATCAAGCAACGCGACCTGGTACATCAAGCCGAGCAGCACCGGCATAGATTTTTCGACTCAGTATGGAGCGTCGGCCGACGAGATCGTCCCGAACGATTACGACGGCGACGCGAAGGTCGATATTGCCGTGTGGCGACCGTCGACAGGTGTTTGGTGGATCCTACAGAGCACGAGCTCCTCTACCCGCAACGAAACGTGGGGCACGTCCGGCGATATTCCGGTGCCTGCTTTTTACAGAAGGTAAAAATGTATAGCCAGCACTACCAACCGAGAATTTTAGCTATTGACGTTGACGGACGGAGGAAGAATATGAAGACGCCGGATGGAATTGCAAATATTTCGAGAGGGTGGAAAATCGCTAAGCAATATTTTGGATTCGTTGTCCTGTTGTTCCTTCTACTTTCCGCACGTATGGATGTCGCAGGACAATCTGGCCAGAGCACGGAGAATAAAGCGGACCAAACGCTCAGGGGATCAGGGCGCGTCAATCCGACAACACTTGGAATGGAGTTCGATCTTCCGCTGGGCAACTATTCAGGTCGCGGTATCAACATGCCGATCTCGCTGAGTTACACCTCGAAGGTCTGGCGCCTGGACCTCGCAGGCGATGTGTCGTCATCAAATCCCAGCGGCTGCAATTCGTATTACCGAGCAAAATACTCCGAGAATTCTGCCTCAGGATGGTCCTCGAGCCTTGCTGTACCGTACATCGAATACGTGGGTCTGGACAATCCGTTCACCCTATCGGGGTTTCCGCATACGCCCGAAACGACGTGGTGCCACAGCGACGGTTCTCACCTGCAGTACGTGGATCGAATATTGGCCCACTTGCCGGGAGGCGAGACTCACGAGTTGCAGAACGTTGGCGATTTCGGTTGGTACAAGACGTACTATGCTATCGACAGCTCAAATCTTAAATACACAGAAACCTCGTCAAGCTTTCGCCTTCAAATAACTGACGGATCTTACTACGATTTCGCAAAGGCCAGTCCTATTCAGATGAACGGAGCGACCGTGCGGAAGGCAACCGAATACACAGATCGCAACGGCAATAGCATTACCTATAACAACGCAACCGGCGTCGTCACGGATACGCTCGGCCGCGAGTTTACCGCACCTCTTGGCTTGACCGCACCCACGTCGCCCACAACCTCGACGGCTCCGATCGAATATGCCTTACCAGGTATGGGAAACCCATACAAATTCCACTGGAAATATCTAAAGGGCGTGTCCGAAGAGGAGAGTGGACTGCTCGATTACGATCAGGATCTCAAATATCCGGGACCCAGGTATGGCATCTCAACTTCTCCTTGGTGGGCTGCCCATACCAATGTCTTGTTTGGCGGAATGGTGCTGTCAGGAGCCAACGTGTTCAATCCGATAGTTCTCACAGAGATCGAGCTCCCGACGGGGCAGAAATACAAGTTTAGATATGATCTTTATGGACGCATCATTCAGCTACTTTACCCGACTGGCGGGGAAGAGAGTTTTACTTATTCGCCGGTCGCACCACTTTCGTTCGCCGACGAGTATAACGTCACCGATCAAACGAACTATGGCGTAACCCAAAGAAAGGTCTACGAAACCGCCGGACAGAGTGCCAATTACGAATGGAATTATGCTGTCACGGAAAACGAAGGGGGTGGTTATAAGGTGAGCATGACCAATCCCGATGGTACGGTGGTCCAAAGATTCATTCACCGCGCCGACCAGGCTTGTGTCGGCTGTGAGGAAGGAGCGTTCGGTTACGACAATGCTCTTGCCGGAATGGTGTATGAGGAACGGCATTTCTCAAGTTCTGGTTCCCTCGTTTCGAGAAAGCTCACGCACTGGACGAAAACAATTACGGACAGCTATGCAGAGTTTCACGTGGACTGGCATCCAAGGATCGACCACGAAGAAAATTACACATACGACTCAACCGGCAACGGCGTCTACTCAACGATCAAGTATGAATACGAAGGCAACTTGGATCTACCAGACACGCCCGTACTGGTAAACAAGGTGACTCAGTGGGGTTATCAGACAACGTCTGGTGGAGGTTCGATTACGCCTTCGGCAACGCCCTCCGCGTCACCTACGCCCGTTCCAACGCCGGTACCTTCTGCATCGCCAGCCCGCACAATGGAGTCGACTTTTCTCATCAGCGATACGAACTACTCGAGCGTTAAATCAAACTACACGGATCAGAATTTGGTTGGGCTGGTTACCGTAACTAAGGTCAAGGATGCATCGAACACTGTGGTCAGTCAGAATGAAAACGTGTATGACGAATCCGGGAGATCACCCGGATATCGCGGGAATGTGACGACGGTGAAGACATGGGACAGCGCAAAGGGTGCTGTGACAAGTTCTTCGAACTTCATTTTCGGCCGCGCCAAGTTTGACTCTTACGGGAACGCCTATGAATCGACAGACGCAAATGGAAACACTACAACAACAACCTTCGATTCCACGTACCATGCATTCCCGATTCAGATAACCTCACCAGTTCCAGGAAGTGGTACGTATGGATCGAACAGCGCCTTTGTTACAACCGCTACTTTCGATCCCGTTACAGGCTTGCCGTTAACGACGACAGATGCCAACGATTTGAAGACGGTCATCGAATATGACGAAGACACTTCGCGGCCGACGAGTGCAAAGAAATACATCAACGGAACAAGCACGCAGGTTGGCGGCACGAGTGAGACTATCTATCACGACGAGGAAGGAAACTACTGGGTCAAATCCAGATCGCAGATCGACGCGGATCATTGGGCTGAATCGAAAACCTACTTTGACGGTCTGGGTCGAGCCTACAAAACCGAGGAAGTTACCTCTAAGGGCAACGTATTCGTCTCGAAAGAGTTCGACGCGGACGGGCGCGTTCTTCGCGTCAGCAATCCGTATCGACTCATCGACGATCCCTGTTACGTTAGCTCGGCTATAGTTTGCTGGACGACCAACACCTATGACACTTCTAGCCGCGTTATCGAAGTCGGATTTCCCGATGGGTCGGAGATACAAACCCAGTACGGAGTTTCGACTTCGGGCACGATCGGACTGACGAAGCAGATCACCGATCAGGCTGGAAAAAAGCGAAAAGGAATAATGGATGCCGACGGTAACATGATCCGTGTGATAGAAGATCCGACTAGCCAGAATCTTTCCACCGACTACGTCTTCGATACTCTCGGCAATCTTCGCAAAACCACTCAGGGCTCTCAGAATCGGTACTTTTACAACAGCAGTCTCGGACGTTTGCTTTACGCGAAACAGGTTGAGCAGGATACCAATTCCAATTTCACGGCTACCGATCCGGTAACCGGAAACTCAGCATGGTCTGCTAAGTACGAGTATGATAATAACGGCAATATCGTCAAGACGACGGACGCGAAGAATTTGTATGTCGAGGGTACTTACGACAATTTGAACCGGATCACTTACAGAAATTACTCGGACTCCGCGACTCCTGACGTGACGTTCTATTACGACGGTACAGGGCTTGGCTCCGTGCCTGATCATTCAAAAGGGAAAATAACAAGAGTCACGAGCTCTGTTTCCGAGACGAAGTATACGGGCTTCGACATATTCGGCCGGTTGTTATCTCACAGTCAGATGACAGACGGCACGACCTACACGACCGGCTATGCATACAATTTATCCGGGGCTCTGATAGAAGAGACATATCCGTCGGGTCGTGTCGTCAAGAACACACTCGATGAAGACGGCGCTCTAAGTCAGGTCCAAAGCAAAAAGAACTCGACATCCGGCTATTGGGCGTATGCGAGCTCCTTCTCTTACGACACAAGTGGCGCCGTCAAGAAGATGCAGCTCGGCAACGGTCGTTGGGAGAATTTCAATTACAACGATCGCGGACAACTGACCCAGATCGGGCTCGGAACATCGGATTCGACTCAGGACTTGTTGAAGCTTGAGTATCGCTATGGCGTTTGGAACGGATCTACGCTTGACGAGACGAAGAATAACGGTAGCCTTGCCGAACAGAAGATCACGGTACCTACAGTCGGAGGCAGCAGCGGATTTACTGCGACTCAAACTTACACTTACGACGATCTGAACCGGATCTACTCGGCGGAGGAAAAGGTTTCGAGCACGACGACCTGGAAACAGACGTTCGATTACGATCGGTACGGCAATCGTCGATTCAACACGAGCGGGACCAATACGACAACACTCGGGAGCTGTACCACCGCGATCTGCAATCCGACGATCTCGACGAGCACGAACAGGATCACATCCAGCGGATATTCTTATGACGCGAATGGATCGGTTATTGCGAATGCGGCCGGCGAAAGATTCGGATACGACGCTGAGAATCATCAGAGAGAATTCTTTGTTTCTTGGAATGGCGGCGACACACCTGACGCGACGTATGATTACGACGGCGAGGGCCGCCGTGTGAAGAAGGTCTCTTCGACCGAGACAACGATCTTCGTCTACGACGGAGGCGGACAGATGATCGCGGAATACTCGACGGCACTTGCGACGACGCAGCAGGTCAGTTACATGACGGCGGATCATCTCGGAAGTCCTCGGGTCGTGACCAATGAGAACGGTGCGGTCGTGAATCGTGAGGACTACTCGGCTTTTGGCGAAAGATCTTCGAGTTCTCAAAGAACAAGCAGTCTTGGATATCCTGGTGCGGACGAGGTCAGGAAAGGCTACACCGGGTACGAAAAGGATGACGAGTCGGGTCTCGATTTCGCACAAGCGAGATACTACAGTTCCGTGCACGGACGTTACACATCGATCGATCCGATGACCGCATCGGCAACGACAAAGGATCCACAGACATTCAATCGCTACAGCTACGTCTTGAATTCACCTTACAAGTTTGTCGATCCGTTGGGACTGATCGCATCAAACCCAAGTCGATGCCGGGGCAGCGACTGTCCGCCTCCCGACGGATCCGCGGCAATGGGTAATTACGGGGAGCGTTATGGAGAGGCTCCTCTCGAAGTGGTAGAGACAAATGCGGGAGTCGCCGATGGACAACCAGTGACCCACGAGGGTCTACACGCGGAGCAACAACCCATACCTTCGGGACATGCTATTGAGGAAACTGAGACGAACGGTGACGAGCCAATAATAGTAGCCAACGGCGAGCCCGGCACAGTTCGAAATGTTGGACAAAATTTCTATCGCTCCGCCATGACAGCTGCTTCGGATCTAAAGGCGAGCGGGATTGAAGCTTTGTATTTCGGAACCGTAGCATCCGTGGAGGGATTTCAAGGTCTGTTGGATATGGCGGCCAAATACGGAGCGACGGCGATCGCAATTTATACGCATGGTGATCCAAATCGAATATTCTTGGGCGATGGTCGTCCCAACGATCACAACACCGTGACTACGGGGAGCGTTGGCACTCTTGTGAACCGGGCTACTTCGTTAGTTTCGATTTTTATTTACGGCTGTAACGCAGGCTTTAGCGACAATGGAATTGCCCAAAAACTTGCAAATCAGTTAGGTGTGACCGTTCATGCGTCGACAAGCGGGATGCAATTTTCTAACAGACCGGATCGTCTTTCGGGCAAGAAAGTGCATTCTAGCACTGGGCCTACTTACATGGTTCCGGAGGGAAATGGCCGCATGAAACCTTTCTTTTCTCAACTCCGATAAGGGTTACGATATTGTGCTCGGTCGAGCTAATGCAGCCACCGGTTTTCGAAGGGTAGAAAAATATGAAGTCATTTCTTCGTTTCCCGTTGTTTATGGTTTTAATCGCATCACTTTTGTCATGCTCTCCGGTTGAGTCTAGTAATGAGATTTCCCGGAACGCACTTGAAGTCACCGTTGCCTCCACACCTGTTCCGAATACTGAGAAGCTTCAGGTCAGCCGCTTTTGCGACGAGTTACCGAAGTTGAAGGCAATGCCGTACGATCCTCAGGAAAAGAACGGTGATCCGGTCTATGAGGGATTGATGGAACAAAACATGCTGGCTGTTCCTTGCCTAGTCGAGAGGATAACTGATACGACACCTATGCATGACCCAGGGCCGGGGCCGGTCTTCCCTGACTATCGTGTCGGGGATGCCGCAGTCTTCATGTTGCTCTATGTCACCAACGAAGAGTGGGACCCGGAGACAATGCTTTCCCGTGAGTACGCAAAGCGGTGGAAAACGGAAGGTATCTATGCGTACTTTGGTTTCGTCGAAAAATCAGAAAATCGGAAGAAGATTCAGCTTTGGTGGAAAGATTGGATGAAAAAGAATTTGAAATAATTGTACTCCATAGGAAATAATCATGCATGCTCACCCGACCTCGTAACTTATATGTGGTGTGAAGTTGAAGAAGTTTCAAGCGCATTTTCACTAAGGAAATTATAGAAGAAAAGGTTTCGAGCACGACGACGTGGAAACAGACATTCGATTACGATCGATACGGGAATCGTCGATTCAACACGAGCGGGACCAATACGACAACACTCGGGAGCTGCACCACCGCGATCTGCAATCCGACGATCTCGACGAGCACGAACAGGATCACGTCCAGCGGATATACTTACGACGCGAATGGATCGGTTACTGCGAATGCGACCGGTGAGCGATTCGGATACGACGCTGAAAATCATCAGAAAGAATTCTTTGTTTCGGCGAATGGCGGCGACACGCCTGACGCCACATATGATTACGACGGAGAGGGCCGACGTGTGAAGAAGGTCTCTTCGACAGAGACAACGATCTTTGTCTACGACGGAGACGGACAGATGATCGCGGAATATTCGACGGTACTTGCGACGACGCAGCAGGTCAGCTACATGACGGCGGATCATCTCGGAAGTCCTCGCGTCGTGACCAATGAGAACGGTACGGTCGTGAATCGTGAGGACTACTCGGCATTCGGTGAAAGATCTTCGAGTTCTCAACGAACGAGTTCTCTTGGCTATCCTGGTGCGGATGAGATCAGGAAAGGTTACACAGGCTATGAGAAGGATGACGAGTCGGGGCTCGATTTCGCGCAGGCGAGATACTACAGCTCGGTGCACGGACGATACACATCGATCGATCCGATGACGGCCTCGGCGACGACAAAGAATCCTCAGACATTCAACCGCTACAGCTACGTCCTAAATTCACCATATAAGTTTGTTGATCCACTTGGACTGATCGCATCGAATGCGACTCGCTGCCGGGGAAGCGACTGTCCCGCGCCCGACGGATCCGCGGCAATGGGTAATTATGGAGAGCGTTATGGAGAGGCTCCCCTAGAAGAAATTGAAACCACGAATGCGGGGATTGCTTCAACAGGGACGACAACGGATGATTACGTGAAAGAGCGGAGAGAGTATACTTTCACAGTGACGCAGACTAATCAGCAAACGGGGGTAGTATCACAAATCAAACTTGATGTCGTCGAGGAGGACGTAGATATTATTGAAAATAATGTCGTTGTGAAATCAGTCTTGAATGTCGCGGTAAAGGCCGAAAATGGACCTAGCGCGCAGTTTAAGATTAACCAGGCCAAATTGGACGGCACAGCCGCGCCTGCAGCTACGGCTATCATCGAAAATGCGATTCTGAAGGGATTCGATAAGGGCTTGGCGTTAGCAATTGCGGCGAAAGAGACTTTTTTCGGGGTGGGCTCAGGTTCGGCTGCGGACGCAACATATAATCCAATGCAATACCGGTCGGGATTGCCGGACGGAAGAAGGCCAACCTCGAACATGAGCGACAACATTGCGGCGGCAATGGATCTTTACCGAGTAAAAGAGTCAGTATCACGCTCAACACAGCCAGCAGTCGTTCTGGACTATTACAGGGGGCGAAATATCCAACCGACTTACGCTTCGGCCGTGTTACGGTATCGGACAGAAATCCAACAGGGGATTAGCTCGACAACTGTTACAGGCAATTTCCGCGGCCGTCCGTAAGGAATCAGACGTGACCTTATGAAACATCGAATACAGCTTCTTGTTCTTGGAATAATGGTCGTCGCATGTTGCTGCGCAGAAAATGCAATGCATCGTGCTACGAAAGCTGGATCGCTAAATGCGATCGACGGCGGCGGCGAACCAAGTAATAGCAGATCTGTCACCGCCATAAATATACTCGGAGCCAATTCTCTGAAGCTCGCTTATCTAGATTCGTTTGGAGACAAATTGCTTGCAACAGGAAGCTCAACCCTGTCGCCAATGGCGAACTTATTTCAGTCGTCCGATGGTGGACGAACGTGGCAACAAATCCCTTTACCAAAGGTCAAGGGGTTGGAACCCGGAGTCAGGTTATTTCAGGGCACCAATAGTGGCCTTTGGGTCCTTGCTGGTCGGCTATTGTTGAAGAATGCGATCTTAGAAGAAGGCTCGTGGAAGATCATTCACCGGTTTCCAGGAGCGGAACCGCTTCTATTCTCTTTCCTGGACGACAACCAAGGCTACATCGTTCAAGCTGAACAGTCCGGCTGCGAAATCCTTAAGACGACTAACGGCGGAAAAGATTGGCGTGTCGTTTATCGAGACTCTGTTGCCGGTAATCCCTTTGATATGGTCGTTCTGGACGAACGGACCGTTCTGCTGGCGATGAACAACGAATACGTCCTACGCACGGGAGATGGCGGAGCATCTTGGCGAAAGGAGGAATTGCTTCCCGAAGAACGCGTTCTGCGGCCAGACGACTGGGTAAAGCAGGATCGAACGGGAGCGTCTGATCTGACCGTCGATGGAAATGGAAAGGTTTGGACCGCTGGAGAAAAGGCAAGTTTGTTCTTCACAAATCACTCGGGAGATCGTTGGCATCGTCTAGCAATTAATGTCGACGCTACGCAGCTAAACTTTAACGCTATCGCCTTTTCGAGAACGGGACAGGGTGTTGTAATTGGCAACGAAGGAGCCCTGTTGCTGTCGAGATCAGCTGGGCTTGATTGGGCGCCAGCCGATTTGGGGCAAATGGCCCCGGATTCCGGCGAGTTGCTAAAGACAATGCAAAGCGACAACTTACTGGGCGTGACTTTTCTAGGGGAGACAGCAATCATATTGGGACGGGATCATATATATTCAATTAGCTTTTAGCGACCGCTGCCTTACTCTTCGTTCGATATTCCTATCGGTTAAGGGGTAGTGAAGCCGAGACTACGTCGACCAGACTCGGGCTGATGGACTGACTGGTGTGGTCGCCGGGCGGGCCTACCATCGGATCTAGATCGGGTTGGAGTAGCAAGAAAGTCTGAGGCGGCCCGGGTAGCGATTCCTATTCAGTTTCCTAGAACTGTACTCTATAAAAAAGTTATTTCGAGCCGTTTTTGACAATTTAGAGGATAAGGTCCGTAACCTTCTGCGCCTTCCGATCGAAGTAAAGATCACTGACGGTTCAGGCAGTACGAAGGCGAAATCACAAACGACTTATGACGAAAGTACCTATCTCGTCAGCGACACCCCCGGCGGAACGGTTCCCGGCTGGACTAATCTGTCGTCCAGCGTTCGGGGTCTGCCAACGACGGCTAGAGCGTGGTATGACATCGGGAACAATCTGTCGATCCAGACGCACATCCAGTACAACCAGTTCGGAAATGCGAGGAAGACGTGGGATGGAAACGCGAATCTGACCGAAGTCCAGTTTACCGACAGTTTCTCGGACTCGGTCAATCGTTATACCTTTGCTAATCCGACAAAGACAATATCGCCTGTGCCCGGTGGCAACGGTTCGACATCCTCCTTTGAAACGACCGTCAAGTACGATTTCCAAACCGGGCTTCCCGTGTCCAGCACAGACGCGAACGGCTTGACCACTGTGATCGAATATGTCGATCCGCTGCTCAGGCCGACGAGGACCGCGGCGTACTCGGGCTCGACGCAGGTCGGTGCGGCAACCGAGATCTCGTACGGAACGGGCACAAGTTCGACGACGCGTTGGGTACAAACGCGGACGCAGATCGACGCCACTAATTGGAAGGAAGCAAAGTCGTGGTACGACGGGCTCGGGCGTGCCGTGAAGTCACAGACGATCGATCCCGCGGGCGATGTCATGGTCGACACCCAGTACGACAACATGGGCCGAGCCTTCAAAGTTACGAACCCTTATCGCCGGGAGACTGCGTCACCATATAATCCCGCCGAGACCGTACATTGGACCGAAACCGTATTCGACGCAGCGGGTCGTCCGTGGAAAACGATCACGCCCGATACCGCGTATGTCGCGACGACCTATTCACTCTCGACATCGGGTGCGATCGGCTCCGTCGTGACGGTCACGGATCAGGCCGGAAAAGTAAGACGGAGTATCACGAATGCCCTCGGCCATCTCATTCGCGTCGACGAGCCGACCAGCTCGGGTCTCGGATCGATAAGCTCGCCGAATCAGCCGACCGCTTATTCATACGATCTTCTCAACAATTTGCTTGCTGTCGATCAGACGGGCGACAGCACTGAGGAATGCGGAGGAGCAAGTTCATGCACGCAGGCGCGAACTTTCCAATACGACGAACTCTCGCGTCTGAAACAGGCAACAAATCCGGAGAGCGGAACGATCGCTTACACGTACGACGCGAACTCGAACCTGCTGACAAAGACCGATGCTCGCTCGATCGCAACGACCTATAGTTATGACGCTCTCAACCGTGTAAATACTCGCTTCTACACGGACGAGCCTAGCGGTTCTGAAACTCCGGACGTCACCTACTACTACGACAATCTAACGAATGCGAAAGGCAAACTCTTAAAGGTCACATCGAGCGTCTCGACAACGGAATATACGAGCTTCGACATCTTAGGACGTGTGACCGCGAGCAAGCAGACAACGGACGGACAGGATTATGTGAATGGTTACGTCTACAATCTCTCGGGAGCCCTTATTGCGCAGACGTATCCATCGGGGCGGGTTGTGAAGAACATTCTCGAC
>QHXR01000006.1:97638-142813 GCA_003223025.1 Acidobacteriota bacterium | reverse complement strand
CGAACAGCTTCACGTACAACTCCGCCGGTGCGGTGACCAGTATGCAGTTAGGAAACGGGCGATGGGAATCGACGACATTCAACTCTCGACTTCAGCCGACGCAGATCGCATTGGGGACGACGCAAGCCGCGACGAATCTTCTCGATCTCGATTTCGCGTACGGAACGACAGCAAATAACGGGAATGTGTTGAGCCAGACGATCAGCGTTCCGAGCGTCGGAGCGACCATCGGATTCACGGCCGTGCAAAGTTACAGCTACGATTCACTCAACCGTCTACACGACGCCGTCGAGAACGTGACGCCCAACGGCGGATCGGCGTCGCAATCGTGGAAGCAGACGTTCACCTTCGACCGCTACGGCAACCGGCGATTCGACGAAGCGAACACGACGATGCCTGATTCGTTCGAGACTCCTGAGGTGACGAATCCTGAGATCGATCCGTCGAACAATCGACTTTCGTCATCGGGTTGGTCATACGATTCGAGCGGAAACACGACCGACGATCCATCGGCCCGGACGTTCGTCTACGACGCAGAAAATAAACAGGTCTCGGTCTCCGACCGCAACGGAACGATCGGCGAATACTCCTACGACGGCGACGGCAAGCGTGTGAAGAAAGTCGTTCCCTCGACCGGCGAGACAACGATCTTTGTCTACGACGCCGCCGGAAAACTTGTCGCCGAATACTCGACCGAAGTCGCATCAACAAACGACGCCAAGGTCGCATACCTGACGAGCGATCATCTCGGCTCACCTCGAATCAACACCGATGCGAACGGCGAGGTGACTGCACGCCATGACTATCATCCTTTCGGAGAAGAGATTGTTTCGTCACAACGAACAGGAGGTCTCGGCTACGGGGATGATTCGATTCGGAAGCAATTCACTGGCTACGAACGTGACGGTGAGACCGGCCTGGACTATGCAAATGCAAGATATTTGTATACAAGCTTAGGACGATTCGCCTCGATTGATCCAATAGGAATTACTTTGGCTCGAATCGTCGATCCACAGCAGATCAATCGATTTATCTACACTCGAAACAATCCGCAAAAGTATGTCGACTCGGACGGCAAGGACTTGAAACTCAAATCAGGACAGAAAAAAGCCGATGCAGATAGAATAATTAAGAACTTAGTAAAATTGTACAGAAAAGAGGCCGGTAGAGACGCAATCGAAAGGCTTTCGAAGAGCACTTTCAAATTTGAGATCGGAGCTGCGAAGTTAGGGTCTGAAATGAACTTACACAAGGGACGGTGAGAGACGACTTGACTGACGAAGGTAGAAAATCTTTCACTCCAGATCGACGCGAAAGGTCCAAGAGATAATTCGGCCTTAATTACACCGGCTAATCAGATCACTATTGGAATAACCCTAGATTTGAGGGGTATTGACGATGCTCGGAGTGCGTCGGATCTCGGACAGCGACCGGCTCCACCATCCGAGGAAGAATTATCTGCGCATGAAATTGGACATGCTCAGGCTATGGCTGAAAATTTAGTTCAAGAGCAACTTAAAACCCGTGAGGATGCAGAAAAAACCGCTGGTGATTTTGCTAAAAAAGTGAATGATCAGAAAAAAACAGTTAGCGAAGAGGAGGCAGAAAAAAAGGTACGTGAGATTCTAGGCCTTCCGTCGCAAGAAGAAAGGAAAAATAAAAAGTAATATGAAAAGCCTCTCAATTATTCTTGTTGTTCTAGTCTTGTCGATCGTATCCGAGGCTCAATTGGCAACGGATCGGGAATGGATGCTGGATGTTAAAAGTTGTCCTGTGCGTCTCGGTATTAACTCAGGAAACAACTCGGTGATCCTAACAAACACATCAGGCGTGACAGTTTCGCAGGTTCTCCTTGCTCTCGTTCTCCCTCGGAAGAATGGGTATCAGATGGTATCGAAAGTTACGACAGTTAGAGAGAAACTAGAAGATGGAATTGTCCTCATTCATCGGGCGGAAACGATCACAGAAGCTGCAAGGTTCGGACAACCGAAAAATGCAAAAGTGGCAATTGTCTCCGTGACCTTCGCGGATGGCTCAAATTGGAGATTAGTACCACCATAGCTCGAACGAAGAATGATCCTGGTCGCTGCCGAATTCGATCCGAACGGTGACGTCGATGCGACGAAGAACGCCGGAAACATTGCACGGCAGACCATTAACTTCGAAGGGCTCGCACATCCGTTCGTCCAGAACTACAAATATTCATGAAAAGGTCAACTGTTGTTAACCGCTTCTTGTCCTGAGATTGCGCGTACTTTTAGCTTTGCCTCTGGTGGAGACCGGGCGGTGATGTTTGACACTCAAATGGCCATGCTTACCGATCGGATTTCTTCTTTTGGGTTTGAAGAACCGTTCGGGCCGCTTGCGTGAGAATGGCGTTCCAGTCGTTGTCCGTCGGACGAGTCGGATCAGAAGACGAGATCGGACCGATCGATGAACGGAGCGTCGGGATCGGATCGTCATTGGTTCTGCTGTCGGACCAGTGCTTCCTAAACGTCTAGCGCTACTGAACCTCCGTAACCTCGAGCAGATCTGACTCCAGGTCGTAGGGTGATGGCAGGGTAAATTCGTCGAGGTTGGTTCCTTTCGTCAGAAATTTCTCGGCTTCCGATGCGTTAAGGGGCGACGCAAATAGGAAGCCCTGACCGAGGCCGCATCCGAGCCGGCGAAGCAGATCGAATTGACGCTCGCTTTCGATACCTTCCGCGACGACTTCCAGATTCAGATTTTTTCCGAGAAGCAGGATCGTTCGCACGATCGCTTCGCTTTTCGGGTCGTGGTCCATCTTGTCGACGAATGAGCGGTCGATCTTCAGACGCTCGAAAGGGAATTGGTGAAGATAACTCAAGCTCGAATAACCCGTGCCGAAATCGTCCATCGAAAGCGAGAGGCCGAGAGCTTTGATCTCGGACAAAACCGCAAGAGCAGTTTCGCTGCGTTCGATGACGGTGCTTTCGGTGACTTCGAGTTTTAGAAATCTTGGATTTAGTCCGGTGTTTCGAAGCACTTCCTCGAGTTGGCCGCGGAGTCCGGGATGCATGAGCTGCTTTGCCGAAAGATTGACGCTGATCGAAAGTTTTTCGTAACGCGGATGGCTCTTCTGCCAGATCCGCGTCTGCTTGCACGCCTCTTCGAGGATCCAGCGTCCGATCGGAATGATCAATCCCGATTCCTCTGCGACGGAGATGAATTCGGTCGGTGCGACGTTTCCATGAAGCGGGTGATTCCAACGAATCAGCGCCTCGAACTCGGTGCATCGTCCGTCATCCATGCTCAAGATCGGCTGATAAAATACCTCGAATTCGTTTCGCGTGAGAGCCCGTCTCAGATCGGTCTCGACCTGCAGAAGATTCATATTCGCGGCGTGCATTTCGCGATCGAAAACTTCGCACCGCGCTTTGCCCGCTTCCTTCGCACGGTACATCGCAGTGTCGGCGTCGCGAAGAAAATCTTCGGGCTCGCGATCGATGTCGTCTGAAACGATTATTCCGATGCTCGCCGAACTGAACACTTCGTAACTGCCGAACTTGAACGGCTGACTTAGTTTTTGCTGAACCCGCTCGGCGACGAGCGTTGCTTCGGCCGGGTCTGTAATTCCGTTTAGAAGGATCGTAAATTCATCTCCGCCGAAACGAGCGACGAAATCATGCGGTCGGACGCAAGCCTTGAGACGCTTTGCGATTTCGACGAGCAATTTATCTCCGATGACATGGCCGAGACTGTCGTTGATCACTTTGAAACGATCCAGATCGAGAAAAAGAACTCCGATCTGAAATTCCGGCTTCTCCTCCAATCGCTCGACCGCGCTCTGGAGATGGCGCATGAATTCGGTTCTGTTTGGAAGATCGGTTAGCGAATCGTGCAACGCATTGTGCAACAGTTGCTCTTCGGCGCGACGACGGGATGTGATATCGCGACCGATGCCCTGAACTCCGACCGGCATGTCGTTCTGGTAGATGAGGCGTGTGCTTATCTCGAGCATCACGCGATGGCCCGACTTTGCGATGATCTCGAGCTCGTATGAGGTCGGCAATTCGCCTTCGAGCTTTCGCATCGTCATCCGCTGGGCATATTCTAGGTACTCGGGTGCGACGACTTTCGAGATGTGCATCTTCAGCGCTTCGTCCCGTGAATATCCGGTGATACGTTCGCCGGCGCGATTGAGAGAAGTGAATTGTCCCTGCAGGTCGTGCGTGTAGATCAGATCGTTCGCATTCTCAAAAAGATCTCGAAAGCGCGATTCGCTTTCCTTCAGTGCTTCCTGCGAACGTGTGCGTTGCGTGACTTCCTGCCACATCACCATTCCGGCGAAGATCTCGTTGTCTTCGTCGCGAACCGGCATCACGTCGATCTGAAACCATCCGTCGTCGGCATTGCGCTCAAAGCTAATGTGTTCGCCGGCCAACGCGCGCTCGTAGTACGAAGACCATTCGTCGGCGATCTCTCTTGGAAATGCTTCCCAGATCGTCCGTCCTTCGAGCATCTCCTGCGAGAAGTTGTGCCTCTTTAGTTGTTCACCGTCGGCGAGCGTGTATCGCATGTCGCGATCGAAAAGAAGAACGCTCGTCGCGGGAATATTTTTCGCAAGCGTGCGATAAAGTTTTTCGCGCTTTTCGACCTCCTGGTCGGCCAGTTTGTTGAGAGTGATGTCGACGATGAATCCCTGTCGATGAGTTACTTTCCCCGACGCATCACGGATCAGGCATCCACGATCGCTGACCCAGCGAACGGTACCGTCTGCGGCGATCACGCGATATTCGTACTCAGCATTTTTTCCCGTGCGGGTCGACTCGACCGTTTCTTCAAAGACCCTCGCCTGATCGTCTTTGTGAATGACACGCGTCCAGATCGCGCGATCGTTCAACCAATCACCGAGAGCATATCCGAAAGTCTCGAAGGCGGGGCTTACGTAGATCGGCGTGTACGGCGGTTCGGGTTCGACCGCGTACAAGAGAACCGGGAGTTTCTCGACAAAATCCCGATACCTGTTCTCGTCGCCCGGCGGCATATTGTCGGGCGAGTGAGCGACGGACGAGGTTCGGGTTTTCCGGGTCATAGAAGGTCTTCAAGCTCGGCGCAGTGACGTATTATGTCACCCGGCACCTGACGAAATTTGTAAAATTCGCAAGGAAATCTGGCGGGCGAAATCGGGGGTAGCTTCGGTTTTTGTTGGCCTACGTGAAGTTAGGGGGGCAACTTTGCGATACAGGCAGAATCCATTTCAGCAAGAGTCGTACCCCACGAAAATCGTTGACAACAGAAACGGTGGAAAGTGGCATCACATGAGCAGGTCCGGAAAGCTGGAAGGCTCAAATTCGATATTTGAACTCGACAGCGTTCCCCTCCTCCTCAAAACGCCTTTGGGAGAGTTTTCGATAAAGCTCTCCCAATTTTTTTTGCGGTTTCGTATTTCGAAAAAAGGCGTTAGACTTATCCACGAATCACACCCCCTCGTACTATTTATGAAAGGAATAAAATTGTTTTGTCTCATCGTATTTTTCTGCGCGTTGGGCTTTGGCCAGACCATGCCTAAGGATGCCGATCCGAAGATGTGGGCCGACGCGATGCGTATTCACAAGAAGGCGATCATCATTGATGGTCACAACGACATTCCGTCGCCGATGGTCGACGACGATTTCGATCTTGCGACGAGCTCGGTCGGAAAGTTTCACGGCGACGGCGATCCGTTTCATACCGATCTTGCGAGGTTCAAGGCGAGCGGGATAACCGGAGAATTTTTCTCGATCTACGTCGGCGGCGATCGAATGCAGACGCACGATTCGATGCGACGTGCGATGGATATGATCGACTCGACATATCGCGAAGTCGAAAAGCATCCCGGCCAGCTTAATCTGTGTACGACAGCGGACGAGATCCGACGAGCGAAAAAGGCCGGCAAGGTTTGTGCTCTGATGGGAATCGAAGGTGGTTATGCGATCGAGAACTCTTTGTTCGCACTTCGCAACTTCTATCGTCTTGGAATTCGCTACATGACGCTGACGCACAACGTCTCGCACGATTGGGCGGACGCTCATCGCGGCGAGGTGAAGAACAACGGCCTGTCGGAATTCGGGAAAGAGGTCGTCCGCGAGATGAACCGGCTCGGCATGCTCGTCGATATCTCGCACGTCTCGGTGAAGGTCATGAACGACGTGCTCGACGTGACGAAGTCGCCGATCATCGCATCGCACTCCGGAGCTCGGGCCGTGAACGATCACACTCGCAACGTTCCCGATGAAGTGCTGAAGCGCGTCGCGCAAAACGGCGGCGTGATCATGATCAATTTTTATCCGTCGTTTCTCGATGCGCGGACGAACAAAGAAGAGAACGAACGATCCGCACGTCTTAAACCCCAGAGCGACGCACTGCGAAAGCAATACGCAAACGATCGAAACGGATACAACGTAGCCGAGCGCAAACTGCTTCACGCGAAGCCAATGTTCATCGCCGACTACAAGCGGATCGTCGATCACATCGATCACATCAAACAGGTCGCCGGCATCGATTACGTCGGGATCGGTTCGGATTTTGACGGTGTTCCTTTCCTGCCTGCCGGGATGAACGGAATGGAAGATCTTCCGCTCGTAACGTATGAAATGCTGCATCGCGGTTACACGGAGCAGGAGATTAGAAAAGTTCTCGGCGAGAATTTTCTCCGTGCTTTTTCTCAGGCAGAGAAGGTCGCCGGAAATCGGCAGATCAGCGGACAGGGAAGTTTGAAGCGGATCAATTGATCAACGCTACAATATTGAAAACGTAGGCGCCTTTTTAAAAGGGGCGCCTCTCTAAATTGCCACTAAGCTTTAGCTAGTGGACAGAGATGAACAAGAAAGGCTTTAGCCGAATAGAAAACAAAATAATTCATTCTGGCTTTAGCCCAATTTGGCTAAAGTCCTGAGGATGATTGATATTCTTGTTTTTGTTCGGCTAAAGCCTTTCTTGTTCATCTCTGTCCACTAGCTAAAGCTTAGTGGCAATTTAAAGATTCATCTCTGTCCACTAGCTAAAGCTTAGTGGCAACTTAAAGATTCATCTCTGTCCACTAGCTAAAGCTAGTGGCAATTTAAAGAGCCCGCCTCTTGAGACAATCTCTCATTCCTCACTATTCTGCGTCATCACCCGACGCGGCGAATAATTCACCCTTCGCATTTCACGAATACGATCACCCGAAACCGAACCTTCGACGATCTCATATCCAAGCAAAGCGAAAACTCGATCGCGTAAGAAGATCGGACGTGCGTTGCCGTACCAGTCGACGCACGATGCGCGGCATCCGTCGTTTGGCGACGCGTCTCTTGCTCCGAGCTCGCCCATTTCGCTGAAGTCGAGACTGTCGTTCTTCAGAAAGATTATCGCCGCGGATCCTTCGACGAGATGTCGATATCCGGCGCGTCCTTCGCGTGCGATCGGAAGTCCGAGCAATCCCGAATCTTTTCCGGAAGGCTTATAGAAAAATCCGTGACTTCTTAATTCTCCCTGCGAAGCGTTCTTGCGGACGAAGCTCTCAGCCGCAGTGACCTCGCGTTTCAATTTGATCGGCGAAAAATAGAGATCGCTGCCGTTGGTTCCGATCACGACTGCATCCGAACCCATCTGTTCAATGCGATCGACGCCGTGCTTTAACGTGATCTCTTCAAGATCACCATTCGCGTAATTAACGACAAAGAGATTCGCCGCGTCTAGCTTCTCCGGCCGGCCCCAGCCGCTGCCCGTGCCGTACAACAAATGATCGCCGACGAAGCGATTCTGGAATGTGTAACCTTCGGGCTTCGGCAATTCCCGATATCGATAGCTCGGAGCTTCCTGACTTCCATCCGAGAAACTATCGACCGGAGTCCGAAACAGAGCGACGTCACCCGCCGAAAATTCCGATCCCCACATCTGCTCGCCTTGTCCGTCTGATCTGACGAGAACATTCAAATTATGATCATCGCTTTCAAGAAAAGAAAATTGATCGACCGGACTGCCGTTCACGCCGAGTCCGCTCGGAGCTGACGCGTCGAGCGGCATTTTGTACAACATCGAATTCGCTTTCGATTTTTTGCCGTCGTAATTCCATTCGATCGTCCAAACATAAACCGATGTCGGCGAAACATAGAACACGCGACCCGGAGCTCCGAGTACCGCGCTCGCCGTACAAGAGAATCCGCCGTTGGCGAGATCGCATGATGTCACCGTGTGCAGCGCAAGTCCGGACGTGGTTCCAATTTCGCGATCCGCGCGATAGACGCGCGTCGGCTCGACGACTGATTTGAATTCATCGTCCTTCGCTCCCTTGTGCCAGCGACGAATGGCCGGGAACTGGCGCATCGAGTCGGGCGATATGCCGATGTACTGCGGCGTATAGAAAATGAGTTTGGTGCCGATCAACCGGCTCGCATAATTACGCGATGAGTAGTAGTCGTTCGAGCGGAGATGATATGTCGATCGATAATCGATCTTGCCCGCAGAGTCGATATCGAAAAGATTTATCTCTGTCCCACCGCGGCCGTAACTGTAACCGATGACGACGATCGTATCGCCGGAGACGAGCATCTCGTCGTACCAGTCGTTGCTCGGATCGATGCCCGGAGCGAACGCGTCCTTTGATGCGACTGGCTTCAGCGAATCGTCGCCGACCCGGACCGTAAACAATCGTCCGCGTCTCAAAATGACGAGATGATCGCCATGAACTTTTACGATCCCGCCTTCGTCGACTCCGGCGTGCTGAGTGTTTGTGATCGAGTCTTCTTCTTTGGCGGTCGATGCACTGACGCCATCCGCGAGCGAGCCGGCCTCCATAGTTGGGCTGGCCGCGGCATTGCTCATGGCTGATTTGCTCTTTACGTCACGGCGCTGCGATTCGCGTTTTTGCTTTTCCGCGAGTTGCGTGAAGAAAGATTTCAGATCCGTCTCGGAAGTGAAGGGCTTCAGGTTTTTGCTCGGCTTCACTCCGGTGAAAAATTCAGGCAGAGTCGCCGTTCCCGGAACCGGAACAAACCTTCTCGAATACGCGATGCCTGCGACTGCAACGGACAACAATACGACAGATAAGATGATCAGTTTCTTCATAGCATTAGCCTCGTTTGAATGGATTCACAAACATGTTTCTAGAAGCACGAACGAAGCTCGGAGCGGAAACTTGCAGGTTGTTTGATCGCGGACAACCGAGTCACCAACGCAAACCGGGAGATTCCGCTCGTCAAACTTCTTAAGACTAAGAGCACATACGCTCTCTCACGATTTTCTTGACGCTGTCGATTTTGCAGGCGTACGCTAATTTGAAATCAGACAGGTCATTCGCTGCTCCCGGCTTTTCCAAGGATTTATTTTTGTTACTTGTGGAGGCATTGAAGTATGAACTGGAGAACAACGAAACTTTCCGCACATGGACCGATCTTTTGCGTGGCGGCACTTGTATTGACCGCTGCCATTTTCCTCTCCGTTACACCGACCGGGAATACGGTCATCGCTGAATCCAAGGCGGAAGCCGACGGCGACGCGGGGCTGCCGGCGGCTACGACATTCAACGCGAATCCCGCCAGTCTTGGATCAATTCCCGATCACGTCGGAGCATGTCAGACCGGTGCGTCCACTCCGAGAGACGTCACTTTCAACGTCATCGGACTCGACGGCGCCGTGAACAATGTCGAATTGAGCATGTTATTCGGCGCGCCGGTGCACACGTTTGTCGGCGACATCACGGCGACGCTCAAGGCTCCGAACGGGTTCTCTCGCACGATCTTTGGACGCACTGGTGCAACTACGGCGACAGGCACCGGAGACAGCTCAGATCTCGCCGGTCCGTATGTTTTCAAGGATGTACTCGATGCCCCTACACCGAATGGCGGATGGTGGCAAACAGCAACGGTGGTGGTGGCGACGGCCGCGATGACTCCGGGGCAGTACCGGGTTACCGATTCAGGCGGAGCCGGCGAGACGGATCCTCAACCCGCGAGGTCAATGAACGGTGCATTCACTGACGTTGCGAATGCGAACGGTACCTGGACGCTTAGTTTTATCGACGGGTGCGCCGGCGATACGGGAGCTGTCTCGGCCGCATCGCTGACGCTTCAGGTAATTCCCGATCGAAAGCGTGCGGACTTCGACGGCGACCGCAGATCAGACCTATCAGTATTCAGACCGACGGACGGTAACTGGTATGTAAACAAATCGACCGAAGGTTTTTCTTCCGTCAACTGGGGTTTGCCGGCCGACATTCCGGCACCGGGCGATTTCGACGGCGACAACCGCGAAGACATGGTGATCTTTCGTCCGTCGACCGGAACCTGGTGGATCTTGCGTTCGACCGGCGGGACAACGGCGATCCAGTTCGGAACGAACGGCGACATCCCGATCGCCCGCGATTACGATGGCGACAGCATCACGGACCTCGCTGTCTTCAGGCCGTCGAATAATTTCTGGTACATCAAAGATTCATCCACCGGCGGTACGCACTTTCTTAAATTCGGGCAGGCCGGCGATATGCCGGTTCCGAGCGACTATAGCGGGGACGGTGAAGCCGACATGGCCGTGTACCGACCTTCAAACGGAAGTTGGTGGATCAACTATAGCTCGAACGGAAGTTTGCGTTTATACGTCTTCGGGAACTCCACGGACAAGCCGGTACCGGCCGATTATGACGGAGACAACAAAACGGATATCGCGATCTTTCGTCCTTCGAACGGCCAGTGGTGGACCTTACCAAGCACGACATTCAGTCCGACGGTAGTCACGTTTGGCGTCCTTGGCGATATCCCGGTTCCCGGCGATTATGACGGGGATGATAAAGACGATCAGGCGATATATCGAAATGGCGTTTGGTGGTTGAATCGATCGACTGCCGGGATCACGGCTCAGTCATTCGGAGTGGCCGGAGATATTCCGATCCCGTCGAAATATATTCCATAGATCAGAAAGAATATGAGGCTGCCTGAAAAGGCAGCCTCATTAATTTGCTGCGGTTTGACTGCCTACGGATATAAGCGTATAACTCACCTCGTCATCCCCATAACAAAACCTTCCCAGACTTGCGAGCTCGCCGGATGCCAAACGGATGCGGCACCCGACTGCTTTGCTCGACCCTAAGCATCCTTTCTTTTTGAGAGGAAAAAAACTATGCCCAAACTATTTTGCATCGCGATGCTTGCTGCCGCGTTGTTTCTGACCGGATGCGGATCCGCCGCGGACAATGCCAACACGGCCAAGCTTGCCAACGCTGCGAATGCCGGTACGGCAAACGCGAATTCAGCACCGAGCGCCGCGACAACCGACGCGGAGATCAAGAAAGCCGTTACCGATATGGCGGCCGCATTAGAGAAAGGCGACAGCGCTTATTTCGAAAAGCTTTACACCGAAAATTACATGTTCGTCGCTCCTGACGGATCGCTCGCGACCGGAGCCCAGCGCATCGCTTCGATGAAAGCAGGCGAGACGAAATATGAAGCGATCAAATATGAGGATGTGACTGTTCGATCGAATGCCGACGGAACCGGAGCGGTCTCGATCTCGCGCGCGACCGTGAAAGGTATGAACCTCGGTAAGCCGCTCGACGGACAGTTTCGCGTCACTCACGTTTGGTCGAAGACAAAGGACGGTTGGCGGCTGGCGAGCGGTCAGACAACGCCGATCACGGCATCGTCGACGGCTGCTAACGTGAAACCATCGAATTCCAACGCTGCTCCTGCCGCGTCGGGCAACAGCAATTCCAACGTAGCGAAATAACGATTTCCGACGTGCGGATTTAGGCAGATCAGCGTTTCGCGCGATCTGCGATAGGAGACCAGCAAAATGAAAATGAAAATCTTTTTTGTAGTAATAATTCTCGCCACGGCGATCTCAGCCGTTGCCGAATGCAGTGACGCGGACAAGCGAAGTCTCGAAGCATTCGATCGGGCTTGGGGCAAGGCCGGTATCGACGGCGACAAGACAGCGCTAATGTCTATCTATGCCGAAGACTATGTCGGATTTCCCGGGATGCAAAGCAAGGCCGCGACGATCGACACGACGATGCAAACCTTCGATCGAAACAAATCGAATCCGGGCGGAGCAGATAAGATAACGCACGAGCACTATCTGATTACGTGCTCTGCGGGATCGGCCACGATCACACACCGGAATACGATCTGGACGCCAGATGGCGAAGGCGGAAAGCCGGGAACATACTATAGTCGAAGCGTTCACGTGCTCGAGAAGCGGGGCGGGAAGTGGCAGGTCGTGAGCAACGCCGGTCACGGCCTCGACGATTACGACGTGCTTTGGTATCTCGAGCAGGATTGGAACGACGCCGTGTTAAGGAAGGACAGAGCGTGGTTCGATAAGAACTACGCTGCGGACTTCACGAGCATCAGTAGCACCTCTGCGAAAGTCATGAGCCGGGCGGAGGTCATCGCCGACACCGTCGACGACAAGGGAACGAATGAACTGGTCGAGACAACCGGCATGAACATCCGGATCGACGGAAACCACGCCATCATCACCGGGACTTTTCGCGTGAAGGGAAAAGACGCGAAGGGCATGGCGACCGACCGAAAAATTCGGTACACCGATGTCTGGATCAGACGCGACGGCCGCTGGCAGGCCTGGTCATCACAGGGAACGCCGATCCCGGCCGACTCGCAAGTGGCGACGAACTGAAGTACAAGTAAAAGGAAAAGAGGTCGTCCGAAAGGGCGACCTCTTTTTGTTGATCAATTGAGTAAGCTCTCCACGGGTTTTGGAGCCGAATGATTCGGGATTCAGATCTCGAATTCGAAATTTCAAATTTGAAATTCGAAATTCGAAATTCGAAATCGAGGATGAAATCCCAAATCCCAAATCCCAAATCCGAAATCCCAAATCCCAAATCCCAAATCCCAAATCCCAAATCCCAAATCCCAAATCCGAAATCCGAAATCCCAAATCCCAAATCCCAAATCCTAAACGACTCCCGCTCCGTGACACTTTTTGAACTTCTTTCCCGATCCGCAATAGCACGGCTCGTTAGGCTTGACCTTCGGCTGATCGCGTTTGAACGGAGTGTGACGAATCTCTTCCGTATCACCCGCCGCGGTCGCGGTCGCCATCGCACCGGTGAATGCCATGCCTGCCGACTGACGACGAGCACGCTGCATCTCGAGACGCTCAAGCCGATCGCGTTCGGCTTGTTCGTCATGCGAAACGATCTCGAGATGGAACAAGGCCTTCGCCGTGTTCGTGTCGATTCGATCGAGCATGTCCTGGAACATATCGAACGACTGCTTTTTATATTCGACAAGCGGATCTTTCTGACCGTAACCGACGAGCCCGATACCTTGCTTCACTTGGTCGATCGAGAGCAAGTGATCTTTCCACTGCGAGTCGATGATGTTCAGCATGATGTAGCGTTCATACGCTCGCAGCGATTCCTCGCCGGCGATCTTTTCCTTCGCCGCGTAATTAGCTGACGCAAGTTTCCAGATCTTCTCTTCGATCGTGTCGACAGAGTCCTTCCTAAAATTCACGTCAGCGTCTTTTGCCGGATCGATTGCGTAGATGCTCTCGATCTCAGCCGCATACGTGTCGACATCCCACTTATCGGGTGTCACCTGAGTATTGAGAAAGCTCGATGTCAGATCGTGAAGCAGATCTTTCGCGACGCCGTTCTCGCCAAGCAAGTACTCGCGATGCTCGGGTTCGAACATGAGCTGACGGCGAAGTCCGTAGATCGTTTCGCGCTGCCGGTTCATCACGTCGTCGTATTTCAGAACGTGTTTACGAGTTTCGAAGTTGCGAGCTTCGACAGCCTTCTGCGCACGCTCGATCTGTTTCGAAACTGTCTTCGATTCGATCGCGACACCCTTTTCCATCCCGAGCCATTCCATCATCGAGCGAACTTTATCACCCGCGAAAATGCGCATCAGATCGTCTTCGAGTGACAGCACAAATCGCGACGATCCCGGATCACCCTGACGACCGGCACGTCCGCGAAGCTGATTATCGATACGTCGCGATTCATGACGCTCGGTTCCGAGAATATGAAGTCCGCCGGCAGCGACGACTTCCTTATGCTCATCCTCAACGACGCGTTTTGCTTTTCCAAGCTCGGCTTCAAATTGCTCCGGCGTCGCTTCTTCCGGATTGATCTCCTGACGTTTCAGATATTCGGCAGCGAGAAATTCCGGATTACCTCCGAGCAGGATGTCGGTACCGCGACCGGCCATGTTCGTCGCGATCGTGAC
Source organism: Acidobacteriota bacterium (assembly GCA_003223025.1). GTDB lineage: Bacteria > Acidobacteriota > Blastocatellia > Pyrinomonadales > Pyrinomonadaceae > OLB17. Next base: position 128,636 of record QHXR01000006.1, on the reverse strand, counting down.
AGCGCCTTTGCGGCCGGCCTGTGCGACGATCTCGGCTTCGCGTTCGTGATACTTCGCATTGAGAACGTTGTGCGGAATGCCGACCTTCTTCAAACGTTCGGCGATCAACTCGGAATTCTCGACCGACACCGTACCGACGAGAACCGGTTGGCCCTTCGCATGCAGCTCTTGAATCTCTTCGACGACCGCATCCCACTTCTCTTCAAGCGTTCGGTAGATCATGTCCGAGTTGTCCTTTCGAACCATCGAACGATTGGTGGGGATAACGACGACGTCGATGTTGTATGTCGTACCAAACTCCTCCGCTTCCGTTTCCGCCGTACCGGTCATGCCGGAAAGCTTCTCGTACATGCGGAAATAATTTTGCAAAGTGATCGTCGCAAGAGTTTGATTTTCGCGTTCGATCTTCACGCCTTCTTTCGCTTCGACGGCCTGATGCAATCCGTCCGACCAGCGACGTCCCTGCATGAGGCGTCCGGTGAAGTCATCGACGATGATGACCTCGCCGTCCTGCACGACGTAGTGGTGATCAAGTTTGTAAAGCGTGTGAGCTTTCAACGCCTGCTCGAGGCAGTGGAGCAATTCCATGTTGCCCGGGTCGTACAGGTTCGAAACGCCGAGCAGCTTCTCGGCTTTTGTCACGCCCTGTTCGGTCAATACCGATGAATGATTCTTCTCATCGAGTAGATAATCGCCGGTCGTGACTTTCGTTTCTTCATCTTTGTGGCCGCGCTCGAGTCTCGGGATGATCTCGTTCGCCGTGAAGTACTTGTCCGTCGCATCGTCCGTCGCACCTGAGATGATCAACGGAGTACGAGCTTCGTCGATGAGGATCGAGTCGACTTCGTCGATGATCGCAAAGTAGTGATCGGGCTGGACGAGAGACTCGACATCGAACTTCATGTTGTCGCGAAGATAGTCGAAGCCGAACTCGTTATTCGTTCCGTATGTGATGGAGCATGCGTACGCGTCCTTGCGTTCGACATCATCCATATCGTTCTGGATGCAGCCGACGGTCAGGCCTAGGAATTGATGGATCTTGCCCATCCATTCCGCGTCGCGTGACGCGAGGTAGTCGTTGACCGTGACGACGTGGACGCCGCGACCGGTCAGACCGTTTAGATACGACGGCAAAGTCGCGACGAGCGTTTTACCTTCACCCGTTCGCATCTCGGCGATACGTCCTTGATGGAGAGCGAGCCCGCCGATCATCTGCACATCGAAGTGACGCATCCCGGTGACGCGACGCGACGCTTCACGCACGGTCGCGAATGCTTCCGGAAGGATCTCGTGAAGTATCGCTTGTTCCGCGACGCGACGTGCGTCCTTTTCGGTAATGCCTTCGAGCGCTTTTGCGATCCGCTCTTTGAACTTCGGCGTTTGAGCTTTAAGCTCGTCGTCCGAAAGTTTTTCGATCGACGGCTCAAGTGCGTTGATCTGTTCGACGATCGGTTGAGCCTTCTTCAAAAAGATATCGCTCGACGATCCGAATATTTTCTTTACTAACTTATCTGCAAAACTATTGACTGCCATTTTGTTCTCCGGGTTCCGGTTGTTCTGTGTCTTCGGTATCTTCCGTGGTTCTCTTAGTTGTTACCAACCACGGAATACACCGAAAGCACGGAATTGTACTGGAACGATTCTGAATATCGGTTTATGGCAAACGGAATGAGTTGGATTGAAATATCGATCCGCTCGCCGCTACTTCGCGCGTGAAGCGAGCAGCGGATCTAAACCTGCGCGGGGAAGGCGGGTGACAACATACAGTTGATCATTTATTACAGACTGATGAGTATGCCTGATAACAATCCCGTCATCGCTGCTCCAAAGCCTCTTCGATTCAAAGCCGGCTTGGAGAAACGTCATCAGCGCGAGAGGATCGATCGGCGTTTTGGACCCGATTTGCTGGATTACGCTAAATTCATCGTTATCGAGAGCAATTACGGTAAGTCGGGACCGAAAATCACGACACACGGCACCGAACGAACTCTCGTTTCCGTCTTGCAGTAAATATTCAGCTCGTTCATCGTAGAGATGTCCTTGAGCGGATAGATCTGCAAAAAAGGGATCGCGTATAACTCCTAGGATTGCTTCGGCGTACGCATGAGCAATGTTTTCAGGGACAGTCAGAACCGGATCATAGGTACAGTCGAATGTATCGGTATCCGGTTTTTTATCAAGATCGTCCGAGATCTCGATCTCATCCTGCAACTCGAAATGTCGAGTCAGCGCGCCGTGTGCAAAGACTTGCGGCGCCGCTCCGCCGACGAGCATCAATCCGAGATACACGCCAAGCGTTGTCAGGAAAAGTATCGAGTTGTTCTTTCGATTCGTCACTAAGATTTCAGTTATCTCTCCGCCGTATTACTACCCGGTTTCACAAATGCATTTCCCTCGGGAGTCGCGATCTTCTCCTTCATCTCGGCAAGTTTACGCTGGATCATCTCCTGAACCTGCGGCTTTGGCATTTGGAAATTCACGACAAGAGTATTGCCGTCGGACGCCGTCTGTGTCGATTTGAGAAAGTTAAGATCGTCATCATTCGCACCGATCGCACCGAGCGTCATGAGATTCTTTAGTCCCGAGGCCGCCACATTCGCGCGCTCCGGAGTTGGTTGCTCCGATCTTAGATTTGCGAGAAACGTTTCCGAGTTTTGCTCGATGGTGATGACGACTTTTCGGCCGACGCCTTTCTTGTCGTCCATGATCCCGAGATAACCATACCAACCCGCATCACCAACCGCGACCACCCATTCTTGAGCGAGCTTTGTCATCGCGGGATCAGCCGGGAAGTTTTTATCGACGGGTTCCGCTTTCGGGTTTGTAAGAATGATCGTCTTGCCGTCTTTCGCAAGCCCCAACGTTCCGGAGATCACCACCCGAAAAGTATTTTCGAGTTTTACCTTGCCCGCATCAACCTGAGCCAAAGTCTCGGTCGCTTTATCTTTTAACGGACGCTTGTTGATCGTGATGCCGTTCTTATCTTCCTTGGCCTCGTCCGGCGTTCCGGCGACGGTTGGATTGACGTTCGCATTATTGTTCGCCGGATTCTTATTAGCGTTCGCAGTCGGATCAGCAGACGGTCTTCCGCCGCGACGACCCTTTCGAAGCGTACCGGTTGTCGGATTAGGACTTTCGGGGCCAAGCGGGCCATCCGTCGGCAACGAACCTTGCACCGCGTTCGGATTCGCATTCGGCATGATCTGCGGAGTGTTGATCAATCCGCTCCCGCCGATCGACGGAGCTGACCTCGGGATTCCCGGAGCGATCATGTCCGGACCAAGTCCGGCCATCGGATCCGTCATGTTTGTAAATTGCTGTTCAGGATTCGCGAGTTGAAAATATCCGGCCGGATAAGTCAGCGGCGGACTCACGCCGGTGACGTCGACGAATGTAACGTCTGCGTCCGCGAGTTCTGTCTTGTCGTAGTCGACATCCGAATATTCGCTATCCGTCCCGAAGAGCAGACTTCCGACATAAACCGTATCGAGCACCTGGCAAACACGTCCGACAAACGGACTGTCGCAGCCGCGCGTCGTCAGCATTCCCGACGAACCGATGATTACGAGCGCCAAAATATTGAAGATCGCCGAGCCTGCGAGGATCTTGTAAAGCCGCGGGCTAAAATTCCAGTTCCTGATCTCGTAGTTATAAAACAGGTCGCCGGGTTGCTGCGGACGCACCTCAGGCATTTGATAATTGTATGATTCCTGCTCGAACATAAAGCTTATATAAAAACCGTCTATAATTCCGCCAATACTGACTTTAGACGCTCTGCACCGCCACTACGTTGCGATGCAAATTGAGATTTTAACACTTCGTCGCGACTAGGGGTAGCCTTGTTAGCCACGAGAAAATTCTTAGCTCGCGTATGCGAGCGACAGCATAAAGCCCCCGGCCCGAGCCGGGGGTAGGTAATCAAGAAGCCTCGAGCTCGCGTATGCGAGCGACAGATGAATCGTCTGCCGCCGTCTACGACGGCTCCGGCCATCTGTGCATTCACCCCCGGCCAAGGCGGGGGCTCTATGCTGTCGCCCGCATACTCGAGCTTCGGAAATCGACCGGTCGTCGGAACGTTTCTCCTCAGCTAGGCCTGACCCCGTCTGATCCTCGCCGACTTTCTGCTAACATCATCCACATGCCCCGTAATCGCGCAGATAATAGAAACTAAGGTCGTCAACGGACACGTCGTTATAAACGCGATGGCGATCCCGGAAGCTCGCTCAAATACGTCGAGCACGCGCAGAGTCCGGCTCAAGCGAAGGCCGCACGTGATCTGCTGCAAGGAATCGGAGTTCCGCCGCGATCTGAATTCAAACCCGACGACTTTCAGCTCGAGGCTCTCGAGGCGATCGAGCACGAAGACGTTCTCGTGACCGCTCCGACCGGAAGCGGAAAGACATGGATCGCAAGCGAAGAGATCCGCCGCCTTCTCGATCAGAAGAAACGAGCCTGGTATACGACTCCGCTCAAGGCACTGACAAATTCGAAATACATCGAGTTCTCGAACATGTTCGGATCCGAAAACGTCGGGATCCTCACCGGCGACCGCAAAGAGAATACTGAAGCTCCGTTGATAGTCGGGACGACCGAGATCTACCGGAATCAACTTTTCGATGCGCTGCGCAGCGGCGAGCAGGTGCGGACCGATTTCGTCATCATCGACGAAGCGCATTACCTCGCTGACGAGGAGCGCGGCCACGTTTGGGAAGAAGCGATCATTCTTACGCCGCCGCGGATCCGTTTGCTTTTACTGTCCGCGACGGTGGGGCGAGCTGAAGAGTTCGCACGTTGGATCGAGGAGGTGCGCGGCACGAAGGTCCGTGTCATCAACCGCGCCGGCTCGCGTCCGGTCGAGCTTCGAGCCGCATATCTTTCAAGTAATCTCCAACTGTTTCCGCTTCTCGATCAGGACGGAAAATACAACGCCGAGATCGAGCAATTCGCCGCCCGACGACCGAGTCCGCCGCCCTGGCGTCGCCGTTGACCATCTCGCACAGGAGCGTGAAAATCTTCACGCTCGCCCGCCTTTGAGACAATCCGAATCCCCGAAAAATCGATCTTAGTAGCGGGCATGAACTTTGCAGTTCCTGCAGTTACGGGGCCGAACTGACTGCCTTCGAAACAGTTTGGCTCGAATGTGTCTTTTTTCCTGTCAGCTCGACACTGTATAGGCGTCCAGAACACAAACTGAGAGTATTTATATGAAACGCCGATCCTCCACCTTCTCGCTCCTGATCTACGGGATTTTAGTTTTTGCCATTGCGTTTGGCTCCGGCCTTATCCAGAAACTTCCGCAATCTTCGTCGGCAGGCGATATCGCCGTGCCCGACGCGGCGTCAACGGTCGAGCCAGCTAGCGCCGATCGACATGCGATCCAGGAAGAGTACGGCAAGTTGCCGATCAATTTTGAGCCGAATGTCGGTCAGACCGACGATCGCGTTCGCTTTTTTGCGCGCGGGCATGGATATTCGCTTTTCCTCTCGGATAAGGAAGCCACGGTGAGTCTTCAGCGATATGACAAATCAGGCAAGGTTGAAACCCGTTCGGCGATTCGCATGAAGCTCGACGGAGCGAGCGACCACGCCGAAGTGACCGGCGAAGCTGATAACGGATCCCGCTCGAATTATTTCCTCGGCAACGATCCGTCGCAATGGCGAACCGATGTTCCGAACTATGGTCGGGTGAAGTACGGCTCGATCTACGACGGTATCGATCTCGTGTATTACGGAACCGGACAGCAACTTGAATATGACTTTGTAGTTCGACCGGGCCACGATCCGAAAAACATCAAACTGAAATTCGACGGCGTTGAGTCCGCGAAGGTCGATGAGAAATCCGGTGACTTGATCCTCGAAACCGGTGCCGGAGCGATCCGACAGCTGAAGCCTTTTGTGTATCAGAATGCGAATGGAGCAAGGACGGAGATCGCGAGCACGTATTCCGTCAAACGCGACGGCGATGCGTTTGCGGTTTCGTTCGATCTCGCGACGTATGATCGGACAAAAGATCTCGTCATCGATCCGATCCTTTCGTACGGCACGTATCTCGGCGGCAACGCATTCGACGAAGGCCGTTCGATCACGGTCGACGCTGCCGGTAACGCCTACGTCGTCGGAACCTCGGCATCGCGCGATTTTCCGACGACTCCGGGAACGATCAAGCCGGTCATGCTTCCGCGGACCGATGCTCCGAATTCATTTTGGTACGATGCGTTCGTTACGAAGATCAATCCGACGGGAACGGCGCTCGTATTCTCGACGTACTTCGGCGGACGAAACGGAAATGAATCCGGCGGTGGCGTCGCTCTCGACTCGAGCGGAAACGTACTGATCTCCGGGACGACGATGTCGGGCGATCTGCCCACTGTTAATGCGTATCAATCGACGTTCGGTGGAACCGACGACGGTTTCGCGGCGAAGCTCAATCCGACCGGATCGGCGATTCTCTTCTCGACATATCTTGGCGGGAACAATACAGACACGGGCGGATCGATCGCGGTGAATCAAACGACTGGTGATGCAGTTTTCGTCGGAACTGCCAGCTCGCCGAATTTTCCGACAACGCCCGGCGCGTTCAAACAGCGGCTGTGCGACAACACGCCGGGATCGTGCAACGGAATTTTTTATTCCGGCAGCTATCTTGTAAAACTTACCGCGACCGGGAACATCGTTTACTCGACTTTGTTCGACGCTACGCTTGTCGATGTCACGCTCGATACGAACGACAACGCGACAGTCGGCGGATCCGCGTTTGCCGGAGCGCCGACGACCTCCGGATCTTTTCAACCTGTTTCAAGCGGCGGCATCGAAGGCTACATTGCAAAACTGAATCCGTCCGGAAGCTCGGTGGTATTCGGAACGTTCCTCGGCGGAGGCTTGCAATCGGATCGCGTGAAGGCGATCGTTCTCGATCCCGAACAGAATATCTACGTTGCCGGTCAGACTCAGAACACGGCGTTTCCCGTAACGCCCGGTGCGTTCGATACGACATTTAACGGCAACGAAGACGGGTTCGTCACAAAGTTCAATCCTGCCGGTTCCGCCCTAATCTTCTCGACATTCTTTGGAGGTGCCGCGAAGGATGAGCCGTTCGCGATCGGGCTAGCAGCGAACCGCGATGTCTTCGTCGGCGGAGAGACGACCAGCAACGCAAGCTTTCCGCTTCGCAATCCGCTCCTCCAATCAGGAAGTATGTTTCTCGCGCGTCTTCGCGCGGATGGTGCGGCGATCGACTTCTCAACATTCCTTGGTATCGGTGGCGTGTACGATCTCGCGACCGACGCCGCAAGCAATGCTTATGTTACCGGGCACACTTTAAATGTTTTGGTCACGCCGAATGCATTTCAAACCGTTCGCGGCGGAGCCGATGTTACGACTTCGACGAAAGATGCGTTCGTCGTAAAGATCGCTCCGTCGGATGAGAACGCCCAGACGTTCAGCATCAGCGGAACCGTCACCGATCAAAATTTTGGATACAACCACAACTATGCACCGATCGTCGCGACGATCACTGGAACCGTTAGTCGGTCGATCAGTCTGCCATACAGCAGCAACGGCGTGAGCAATTTTCAATTCGGCAGTTTACCGGCGGGCGGCAACTACACTCTGACAGTTCGCAAAGCCGGATTCGCCGCGGAGCCCGAGAGTGTCGTCTTCAACACGCTCGGTGCGAATCAGTTCGCCGACTTCACGCTTCTAAGAAATCACGAACCGGTGTCGGTCATAACCAGTCCGGCACACGGAACGCAATTCAATGTCGGAGGCTCGGTGACGATCCAGGCGACAGCATCGGATGAGGACGGACACTCGATCGCGAAAATGGATTTTATCGCGTACAACAGCGACGTCGGATCCGTTCCGCTCGGCACCGACACGACGGCCCCTTACGAATTTACATGGAACAATCTTCCGCTCGGAACATGGGCGATCTACGCTTACCCGACGGATCAACTCGGTCTTCGAGGTGAATCGACACCGGTCGTTCATATCTTCGTCGTCGATCCGACGGGAGCGAACGTGACGATCACGAGTCCGACCGAGGGCCAGTCGTTTGTCGAGGGCGGCTATGTTCCTATCAGCGTCAGCGTGTCTTCCTCGGTGAATCACGTCGAGGTTCGGGATCAGAACAACACGCTCGTCGGATGGCTGACGGGAGCTCCGTGGTCGACGCAATGGCGAGTGATGCAGCCCGGAAGCTATACGCTAATGGCGAAAGCGGTAACGCAGACGGGACAAGAAGCGATGTCGGCTCCGGTCAATATCGTTGTCAATCCGATCAATCATCGGATCTCCGGACGGATCATGGACAGCGTCACGAATGCGGGAATTTCCAGTGTGACCGTTAGTCTGACGTCGCCAAGTAATCCCACTATCACCGCTCAAACCGTTACCGACAGCACGGGTTATTTCCTCTTCACGGGACTAGGTACGACGCCGAACGACTCGGCTATCATTACGCCGATGATTCCGGGATACACGCTCGATCCGCCAACGCGTTCGATCGGGTTCCTCGGGTATATCGAAGAATGGACTTCACAGAATTTCGTCGCGACGCAGCAGACGCAGATCACCGTTGCGTTGACATCACCGACGAGCGGCCAGCAATTCATATCGCCCGCGACGATCAATTTCGCGGCGAGTGCGACGAGTCAGGCGGGTGCGATCACGAAGGTCGATTTCTTCCAACGAAACAACAACGGCTCTGCGACATTACTTGGCACAGATACATCCGCGCCGTATGAATTCCAGATCTCAGGCGTCGGCGTTGGATCATTCAACTATTTCGTTCGAGCGACCGACGCAACTAACGCAGTCGCGGAATCCGATAACGTCGGCGTGACCGTCGTATTGGCAACCGTAAGTTTGTCGGGACGCGTTACCGGACCGGATGGAAATGGAATGCCTGGAATAACGGTTTACATCGGCGGCGGCCAGGCGTGGTCAGAAGACACGGACGCGAATGGCAATTTTATCTTCACGAACTTTCCGGGCGGGCGCGATTACTACATCACTCCATATCCGCAGAACGGCATCACTTTTACACCGACATCGCGAAGCTTCACGAACGTCGTGACGAATATCACGGGTGCCGACTTCGTAGCGTCCGCACCGAACAGTCCGCCGACGATCCAGTTAAATTCGCCGACCAACGGCGGCGTCTACACGATGCCGGCGCCGATACCGATCAACGTCGTCGCCTCGAATCCCGACAACAACATTCATCGTGTTCCTCTTCTAGCGAATAACGGACATCAGCTTCTTACGGTGGTCGAGAAGACGAACACAACCGTAAACACGACCTGGCAGCCTGCGACGCCGGGAACGTATGAGCTCACGGCCGACGTTCGCGACACGTTCGGCCGCACGGCGATGCAGCAGATCACGATAACGGTGAATCCGCCGGGACCGGCGCAGATAAGCGGACGGGTCGTTGACAGAAACAGCGTTGCTATCGAAGACGTGCAACTCGAGCTTCGAAATTATCCTGGCGAAGAGAACGTGATCGCGACCGTGCTGACGGATGCGAACGGAAATTACGCGATCCCGAACGTCACTACGTTCCAGAGTTATATTCTGCGAGCGTCGAAACTAAACTACGCTTTCTCGCCGCAGCGGCGAATATTCCTGAACCTCTCGGCGAGTCAGTCGAATGCCGATTACACCGGAACAATACAAGTGCAGCCGGCCGATTTCGACGGCGACGGCGAATCGGATCTTGCGGTCTGGCGTCCATCGAGCGGCGTCTGGCATGTGACACGATCGAACGACCAGTCGTACACGTCGAGTCAATTCGGCGGCGGACAGTTTGGCGACATTGTCGTCCCGGGAAATTACGATGGCGATAAGCGTACTGACCAGGCCGTGTTCCGGAACGGAGTTTGGTATATCCGGAATAGTTCGAATGGTGCGGTGCGGATCGATCAGTTTGGACTGCCCGGCGATAAGCCGGTTCAGGGCGATTACGACGGCGACGGCAAGACGGATCTCGCGGTATGGCGTGAATCGAACAATGTCTGGTACGTGCTAAGAAGTTCGGACGGCGGATTCACGGCATATCAGTTCGGCTCGGCCGGCGATCATGCGATGACGGGCGATTACGACGGCGATGGAAAATTCGATTACTCGATCTACCGTCCGTCGACCGGCACGTGGTACGTCCTGCAGTCGAGCAACGGGGAAGTCTTCATCGCGAGGTTCGGATTAGAGAGCGACACTCCGATCGTCGGCGATTTCGACGGCGACAAACGAGCCGACATCAGCGTGTATCGACCCTCGACCGGCGCGTGGTACTACCTCTATAGTTCGGATGGAAGTTTCGGCTATCGAGTTTGGGGACTGGCATCCGATAAGCCGGTGCCCGGTGATTATGATCGCGATGGAAAGACCGACGTCGCAGTGTTCCGCGAGTCGGATGGAAACTGGTATGTCCTTCTCAGCGGATCCGGGTCATTTACGATCCAACATTTCGGAACGGCGGGAGATGTGCCGATCCCGGCAGCCTACATACGGTAAACGGGAGACGGGAGACGGGAGACGGGAGACAGGAGACAGGAGATAAGAGACAAGAGACAAGAGACAGGAGAAGGGGAGACGCGTTGATCGAGTCTCCCCTTCTCTTGTCTCCTGTCTCCTGTCTATTTCAGGATCGCTCCGATAAGAATATCGATGTCGCCCTGCGGAACCTGCAGATCCATGTTCACGTCATTTCCCTTGACAGAAAACCTGGCATTGTCGATCAGCCTGGCGTAAACCTGTTTGTCGGCGCCCTTTGCTCCACTCAAGATAGCTTTGCCGAAAATCTGTAATCCGGAAAGCGTCTCGTGCAAACTTGTGGCCTGCGCATTTTGCAACGTGCGTGCGGTTACATGCACACTCGCGACATCCGCGGCGACGTTCGCATTTCCGAAGACATACTGGATCGAGTCGATGTTCTTTCCGAGTTCGTCATTCTCGAGCGGCAGGAACGATTTCATTCCGGGAGGCATCTTCGCCGCAAAGGAAGTGACTGCCGAAGGATTCTGCTGCTGAAGCAAACTCGTAATGTCGGTTCCGACCTTCGTTTTTCCTTCAACCGTCTGGCGGACACGTGCCAGCGTACCGAATGCGAGAGTCGTCGAATCAACTGCGGTTACTGCGATCCCATCCTTGAAGATTTCCGAAGCGTGATTGCTCGTCGCCAGATCGATCGGAGAGAAAATGTAAATCGTACGCTCGCCGATGCGTTCTTCCTTGTACTTGCCGTTCGCCGCGAGCTTCGCGGCACCGATCAGCGAAGCAGAGGTCATCTGTCCGCGAGCGATGACGACCGGATCTATATCGTATTTTTTATCGGCGATCTGTTTTGCAGTTATGCCGATGGCCATCGAATCGAACTGACGAATATCGATTCCTGTCGTCGAATGAAATTTGTCGATATGCCCCGTGATCTGTGACAGTGTCGATGGATTGCCCGACAAGAGTTTTGGCAGCGCATCGCCGAAGAATCGCTTTACATCGAGGATCATCACTCCATCCGATGACGGCAGCAGCGGAACCAGCTCGGCTCCCGAACGACGAGCATTCAAGCTCGCGAGCGTCGATCCGCCCAGAGTCAGAACCAGAACCGAAAGAGTGATAAACGCAAAAATCCTGTATTTCATTACAAACCTCACAAAGCAGACTTCCTAACGATAACAGATGAGATTTGGTTGCGGAATAGTTGGCTGCAGGTTGGAAGACCGGAGACAAGAGACAAGAGACAAGAGACTTATCTGTCGTCTCTTGTCTCCTGTCTCCCGTCTTCCTTGATCACTTCAAACTCGAAAAAGATCTCCTTCCCGCGAAAGATGTAACTGAGATAGTGCTCCCAAAATTTTCGCATGAAGCGCAGGCCGTGGGATTTCTGATCGAGGTTGACCAGAAATTCGATCCCCAGCGCACGCCAGAGTCCGAGAAGCGAAACATACGTGCTCACCGGCCGCAGCTTCACATCGGTATAGAAATCGAAAACCGCGCGCTCGGGCATGAACGGATTGAAGGTGTATGAATTGATGTGATTGCGATGAGTCGGATCGGATGCCCAATCCGGATTCGTGTAATGAGGCGCAATCAGTTTGATCCGGCCGCCGGGTTTCGTGATCCGATAGAGCTCGGTGATAAATCCCATGATGTCCGGGACGTGTTCGACAGCGTGGTTCGAAACCACCGTGTCGAATTCGTTATCGGCGAACGGATAGGGAAGCGTCCCGAGATCGTGAATGACATCGGCCGCCGTCTTCGGATTGTTATCAAGCCCGATCGCACCCGCAGTTTTGTTCGCGCCGCATCCGACGTCAAGGATCTTCATCGTCCAAAACGTAGCACAACGATTGAGTGATTTGCGATTTTCGAATTGCGATTTGCGATCGCCTGCTAACTACGTTCTCGTCGTCGAACGTGCTTCCGCATATGTACGAAATCGCAAATCGCAATTCGAAAATCGCAAATCGCTAGGTCGGCCTCCGTTTTTCACTCAGGTAAAAGTGCCACAAAAGTCGCGCCGCCACAGAGCGATACGGCTTCCATCGTTCGGCTATGACTAGAAACTCATCTGACGTCGGACGCGGCTCGCCCGAAAGCTTGTGCCACGCCGTATGGAGCGCGACATCGCCCTTCGGCATCACATCCGGCCGCAGCATCGCCATCAAAAGATAAATATCGCTCGTCCATTCGCCGACGCCCTTGAGCTTGATCAACTCAGCCTTGACGTCCGCATCGGCCATCGCATTCAACGATTCGAAATCGATGTGCTGCGCGATAACCGCTTCGGCGAGGTGACGTGCATACGCCGTCTTCTGCCGGCTGAATCCATCCTTCTTCAATTCCGCATCGCTCGATCTCAGCAAAGTTTCAGGCGTGACATCACCAACGCGCGTACGGAGCTTATCGAAACACGCTTTCGCCGACGCTAGCGAGACCTGCTGTTCGAGAATTATCTGCAGCAACGTCGAAAACCCCTCCGGCCGATCCCATAACGGCGGCGGCCCATAGTTCGAGTAAACGATGGCGAGATGCGGACATCGGTCAGAGAGAGTTTTAGCGTGAAGTTTCAGGCTTCGTGAGGTGAGCGATTTGATCATTCGAGAACGATTATCTCATGACGAAAAAGACGAAATTACAAAATTAATAATTACCGAATTAAGAATTACCTGCTAAAGATTTTCGATCAGTAATTATTAATTCGGTAATTATTAATTTTGTAATTACCAGATCGACGGTACGACCGATTCGTCAAACTCGATCGATTCGCCGTTCGGAAGGATGTGAATTATTCGGTCGACGCCGCGAGCACGCAGCATCGGTGCGAGCATTCCGACGCGGTGACAATTCGCACGCGGGACTTTGTGATCTGATAAGGGTTTTGATTCGGAGCACATGATCGCGGTCCGCAGTTCCGACGCGATCTCGACGATCCGATCGACGCCCCGTGCGAGATCTTCCGGTTTCGGTTTCGTCTTGCCGCCGGTCTCGGGTAGATGTTCGTATCCGATTCCGTTGTCACGAAGCAATTCAGCCAACACCAATCCATTGAACTGCGGCCATCGCGAACGAGCGACGCTTCGCACATCACACAAAAACTGGATCTCGTGCTTCTGGAGCAGATCCAGAAAATCCGCGAACGGATGACGGCCGTGACCGATTGTGTATATGGATATCACAGCTTCACTCCCCGGATCTCGTCGACCGACGACGGATTCTCTAGTGCCGAAAGATCGCCGGGATCCTCACCGAGGTATGCCGAGCGAAGCACGCGACGCATCACTTTTGCATTTCGTGTTTTTGGAAGCGCGGAGACGAAATGGATCTTCGACGGGGCCAGCGGCTTGCCCATGTCGCGGGCGACGAGAGCTTTGAGTTCCGTTTCTAGTGACGAGTGACGAGTGGCGAGTGACGAGGACGTTGCTCTAGCTCCTTGCTCGTCACTCGTCATTCGTCCCTCGTCACTCAACACGCAGAACGCGACCATCGCCGTACCTTTTGCTTCGTCCGGCACGCCGATCACTGCGGCTTCGGTGACGAGCGAGTGTGCGATGAGCAAACTTTCAACCTCCGCCGGTCCGACGCGCTTGCCTGCAACCTTTAATGTGTCGTCGCTGCGTCCGAGGATGAACCAATGTCCGTCCTTATCGCGCATCGCCCAGTCGCCGTGGACCCAGATATTTTTAAATCGTCGCCAGTACGTATCGAGATAGCGTTCCTTCTCCTGCCAGAACCCGCGGGCCATCCCGATCCACGGTTGCTTGATCACGAGCTCGCCGACTTGATTCGGGCCGACGGGATTTCCTTCTTCATCGAGGATGTCGACATCCATCCCCGGACACGGAGCAGGGAAAGAGCACGGCTTGATCGGCAGGAGCGGACTGCCCATGAGAATGCCGCCGGCGATCTCAGTGCCGCCCGAGTAGTTGATGATCGGCAGTTTCGAGTTTCCGACTTTCTCGAACAGCCACCACCACGGAGCAGGGTTCCACGGTTCGCCAGTGGATGCGAACATTCTCAAGCTACTCAGATCGTGCCGTTCGAATGGAGGCGCCTGGGCGGCGTCGCCAACGGACTGGACCGCAGGCATCCCTGCCTGCAACGCCGTCGTTTCGGCGGCGTCAAGCGATTGTGTTGTCGAACCATAAGCGTTTTCGTCGCTAACGCGACGGGCAGGCAGGGATGCCTGCGGTCCAGTCTCATCCGCCGTCGCTCCAGTCTCCTCGCGTGCTGCCAATGCACGCACAAGCGTCGGAGAAATTCCAAGCACTTCGACCTTATGTTTCGCGCAGAATTCCCACATGCGATCGTGCGTTGGGTAATCGGGTGCACCGTCGTAGATGCAGATCGTCGCACCGTTGATAAGAGCTCCGTAGATCAGCCACGGTCCCATCATCCAACCGATGTCGGTATACCAACTGATGCGTGTGCCGCGCCCGACATCAGTCCCGAACGCCATGTCCTGCGCCGCTTTGATCGGAAAACTCGCATGCGTGTGCGCGATGCCTTTTGGTTTTCCGGTTGTGCCCGAGGTGTAGAGGATGATGAGCGGATCTTCGGCGGAGGTGGGCTCAATCACCCGGGGAATTGGATCCTCGCCGCTCAACGCATAATAATCTTCGAATCGTTCGTCGAGGTCGGTGAAGTCCAGATCGTCTATTGCTCTCCGTGAAACGATGTAGGCCTTCTCTATCGTCCCGCAGGTCTTTACGGCCGCGTTAGCGACGCTAAGAGCATCGTATTTTTTTCCCCGTCGTGGAAATTCATTGCACGTGATTAGAGCCTTGGCCCCGACTGCATTTAAGCGACTCGCTATGGCATCAACTCCATAACCGGAAAATACCGGAACTGCTATCCCGCCGATGCGGCCGATTGCGAGTAGAGCGACGATCGTGTCAATCATCATCGGTAGGTGTATTCCGATAGCATCACCTTTGCGAAAGCCGTCTCGTCTTAGTCCGTTTGCCACACTATCGACGTGGTAACGCAACTTCTCGTAACTAATGGAGTCCTGGGCATAGTCCTCCTCACCCTCCCAAATAACTGCCGGCTGATCCTTCGTCTCATCCGTCTGCCAACGGTCGAGACACATCGTGGTGATGTTGAGACCCGAGCGTTGAAAATCCCCGGTCGCTACCGCTCGCGGTTCTGACTGCCGTCCGCCACCGCCTATCTCCTGTCTCCCGTCTCCTGTCTCCTGTCTCGCAGTGAACCATGTCGGAAACTCAACTCCCGCGGACGTGTCCAACAACCTCTCGTACGGCGGGTCGAATTTGATATCGAGAAATTTCAAAACCTCTTCCGTAAACTTCGCGACATCGCGAATCGAAAATTCGTAGAGCTCATTCCAGGTCGAGACGCCGACTTGTTTCATGAACTTCGTGAGCTGCGCGCGTTCGATGACATCGGGCGTCGGTGTCCAGGCGATCGGCTGGTCATCAAGGAGGCTGGTCTCGTGCATAGAAACAAATTTATTGAAATACGAGCGGAAAATCCAATAGAATGAAATGGTTCCGGTTCAGGAATCATCCCGCTTTCCTTCCAAACGCCCGTCTATGCAGCCGACATTCACAGACGACCCGACCGTTAAGAGAGAGTTTTTCGCCTTCGACGAGATCGCCGGCGGTCCCCTTTCGGTTCGAAAGGTTTCCGAGCGTGCGCCGGAAACATTGGAAAACAAACCGGCGACCGACAGGCTGCAGGATTTGCTATCGGCAATAAAGTGGATCTTCCTGTTCGTTCCCGGCGCGGTCGCCATCAACTTCTCGGTGATGACGCTATCGCTCTCGATGATCACCGGAGTATGGCAGGACGGAAGCCTCGCTCAGTGGCCGGGTGCAATGGTTGCTTTTACTTTCATGGTCTTGTTTGGGATCGGGCGACTGACCGACATGCGGTACCTCAAAGTTGTCGGAGCCATTCTCTCCTCCAGCATTCTTTGCACTATCCTGTTCCACATACTCGCTTCTTTCTTCATCGGATACAGCGGCCTGGGTTGGGGCATGCTCGCCATGTGCGTTACCACCGTCTCGTTCGCGCAAATAATTAAGAACCGAATCGACCGTGAAGAATCTGTCTGACTAGCAACGCGGTTATCGTCGACCGCGCAAGTTTTGGGAGGCACACAGGTTCGTGGCAAAAGGTCGCCATGAACGAAGCTGCCGTCTCAATCGATCTTCCGAATAATCTTTTCACCGGCACGACCGCAGTCGTTACTGGTGCGTCACGTGGTGTTGGGCGTTCGACTGCGATACGACTCGCCGAGGGCGGCGCGAATGTCGTCGTTAATTACCTGAGCAACGACGTCGAAGCACTGGAGACTGTCCGCGTATGTCAGAACAAAGGCGTCGAGGCGATCGCGGTGCAGGCCGACGTCTCGGACATGCTCGAAGCGCAAAAGCTTGCGAAGCAGACGCTTGACCGATTTGGGCAGATAGATCTCGTCGTTTGCAACGCGGGCGTTTGGGAAGGAGCTCCCATCGAGGATATGTCCGAAGATATCTGGAACAAGGTCATCAACACGAATTTGAAGTCGGCATGGGCGACGACGAAAGCATGCGTGCCGGCACTCAAGAAGCAGCCGAGCGGTTCGATCGTGATGGTCTCGTCGACGTCGGGCCAACGCGGCGAAGCCGGATATTCAAACTACTCCGCATCGAAAGGCGGAATGATCTCGTTCACGAAAGCTTTGGCAAGCGAACTGTGTCCGACGATCCGGGTCAACGCAGTCGCACCCGGCTGGATAGAGACTGCGATGGTGCGTCCGGCGTTCGAAGACGAAGCGTATTACCAAAGCGTCATCGACGCCATTCCACTGA
Organism: Acidobacteriota bacterium; assembly: GCA_003223025.1. Lineage (GTDB taxonomy): Bacteria > Acidobacteriota > Blastocatellia > Pyrinomonadales > Pyrinomonadaceae > OLB17. The sequence continues at coordinate 111,319 of QHXR01000006.1, read as the reverse complement.
AGCGGATCGCCGCGACCGACGATGTCGCGCTCTCGATCTGCTTTCTACTTTCCGATTGGTCGCGTCACACCACCGGCGAGGTCCTCAATATCAACGGCGGCTCCGTATTGTGCGGATAGGAGTCGGGCGTACCGGTTTTTTGAACGCGGATTTGGCCTATCAGGCGGATCAAGACGGATCTGAAAACGGATTTTTGTTTTTTCTTTTCGTGGTATTTCGTGTGGATTAGTGGTTCCAGTCTTTGAGGCTGAAGAATTGGAACCACGAACTCACACGAAGGAACACGAAAAGAAGAAAACCACGAAACACACGAATTACACGAAAAGAATTCCGCTGGTTTCAGATCCGTCTTGATCCGCTTGATCCGCCAAATCCGCGTTCAAACAAAGCTTCGCGCTCGACGTATTAAGAAAATCCAATATCCAGTATCAAGAATAGATAGCCTGTTTCGATCACATACACAAAACACGGCATAGTCGTTGCGTTTCTCATAAGTGCAGGAGGTTACGGTAATTATGCCTAAACAAAATTTTAATAAAGGACTCGAGAGCAGTGGGCCTCATCGTCAGGGAGAGAAGGGCGGAAAGGGCGGTGAGATAAGAAAAGCTGGTCACAGCGCCGGAGATGGAATGGGCAAGGATGGCAACAAGCAGATCGGGCCGTTCGACAGGCGCGATGATGACAAGCGTCCTCGAGTTTCAAGTTCCGAACAGCGAAGCGATTTTATGGGAGGCGAACGATAATGCCAGAAAAGAAAAAATCAGACGGCGGAAGGGAACTGATCGATACGGGAAACGACAAGCGTTTCGTCCGACGTGATGATCAGGGACAGTTCAAGGAAAGCGACGACGTCGGGCGATCATTGGCTCGCGACGTGAAGCAGCACGCGAAGACAAAAGTTAAAAAAGGCCAGGGGGATCGGGGCGATCAATGATCGCGAAGTTAAACGACTATGTAAGACGTGCTACAAAGCGCGTCTTTTTTTTCGTTTGGTAGATGACCAATGACCGCGTGCGGGCATGTCGGTTGCCGAATCCTTCACCGACGCCGAAGGTCGTCAAGAAATAATACAAGGAGGCTAGTAGTTATTATGCCAAGCAAAGGTCAACAAGGTGGTGGTGGACGCGGTCAAGGCGGCGGCTCGGGATCGAGCGGCGGCCGGTCCAGTTCGGGAGGTAATCAAGGCGGCGGCAATAAGAGCGGAAGCTCGAGTCGCACTGAAGCTGCTCGTAAGGGCGGCGAGTCGCACAGCAAAGAGCACATGTCCGAAATAGGCCGCAAGGGCGGACAAAAATAAACTGATCATCATCATTAAAATACTAGTTAAAAAAGTCGATCTTTTTGAGGTCGACTTTTTTATTCTTCGAATTCCAAACAACTTGACAAAGCAATAACAACAGCCGAACCTCTTACCAGATTTGAGGGAATTTACCGGTCCAATTGTAATGAAATTCGGCGGGACGTCGGTCGGTGACGTCGCTGCATTCGAGCGCGTTTACGGCATCGTTTCGAGCCAGCTCAAACGACATCCGGTTGTCGTCGTTTCGGCTATGACGAAGGTGACCGACGCACTTCTCGCCGCGTTTGAAACTGCGAAGAAAGGCGAGTTCGCCGAAGCGTTCGCATCACTCGAGCCGCATTTCGAGCGTCACGTCGCCGTCTCAAAAACTTTCATCGCGGACGGAGCTCCGAATGCGTTCAACGCCGAGCTCGACTTCGCACGCGATGAGCTTTCCGATCTCCTGATGCGCACGTCGCGCCGCTCGCTTCCGCTGCAGATGTTGAAGGATGCGATCGTTTCGTATGGAGAGCAACTGTCGTCGCGATTGCTGGCTGAAGTTTTGAAATCGAAAGGCGTCAACGCGCGACAAGTTGATTCGCGTCGCTTGATCGTGACAGACGATGAATACGGCGCCGCGACGCCGATCATCGACGAGACGAACGAACTTGTAAGACTCGAGCTCGAGCCTCTAATTGCCGCAGGCGAGGTTCCGATCATGGGCGGATTTATCGCGGCGAGCAGAGGCGGTGAGACGACGACGCTTGGACGCGGCGGTTCGGATTATTCGGCTGCCTTGGTCGCCGCCGCGCTTCATGCAGGCGTGCTCCAGATTTGGACCGATGTCACAGGCGTGATGACGTGCGATCCGCGGATCTGCACCGACGCGCGAACGATCCCGACGTTGAGTTACGAGGAAGCGGCTGAGCTCGCTTACTTCGGCGCAAAAGTTCTCCATCCGAAAACGATCAAGCCTGCGGTCGACAACGCAATTCCTGTCCGCGTCTGCAACACATTCGAACCGAATGAGGTTGGAACGATGGTGCTCGACGAGTCGGGCGAAGCGCCTAATAAGATCAAGTCGATCGCGCATAAAAAGAACATCACGATATTGCGGATCACATCTGCGCGGATGCTCGGAAGCTACGGTTTCATGAGCGCGGTGTTCCAGGTGTTTGACCGCTATCGCACGGTGATCGATGTCATCTCGACATCCGAAGTGTCGATAGCGCTGACGCTGGACACCACGACGGAGATCGACAAGATCGTCGGCGAGCTGCAGCGGCTTGGCGATGTCGAGGTCGAGCCGGGATACGGAGTCGTCTGCGTGGTTGGCGAAGGTCTGCGTGCGTCGACCGGACTCGCTTCGAAAATATTTTCAACGATCGATGACGTCAACATCGCGCTCGTCTCGCACGGAGCTTCGGCGGTGAATCTTACGTTCGTCGTGAAGGAAGAAGTCGTGGCGGATGTGATCAAGAAATTACATGGGGAGTTTTTTTGAATTGGGAATTCGATAGCCGCGGCGCAGCTAACCGCGGATGACGCAGATAACGCGGATAAGCGCGGATAAGAAAAGAGAGTTTTAAAAATCTGCGTCATCAGCGTCATCTGCGGCTAAACCACCTTTCGCGACTGGATGCTCAGAGCCGTTGCAATACTCATCTTTGTTATCACCCTTCTCTCGGCATGCTCTCGGCGCCCAAACGTGCCGGACTCATTCCAGCCGCGCGACATAAATGGGCGAGGATATCGAGTTTACGTTCCCGCGAATCGCGATCCAAATAAAAAAATCCCGGTGATGCTCTATCTTCACGGCTCGGGTGCGCGCGGCGATGACAACATCGAGCAGGTCGATGGACTTCGTTGGGCGATCGAGCCGATCAAGGACAAGATCGATTTCATCATCGTCCTTCCGCAATGCGCACCGGACACATTTTGGGCGGCGCAGAATATGGCGGAGTATTCGCTCGACGCGCTCGATCAAACCGTGAAGGAATTCAACGGCGATCCGCAGAGATTGTATCTCGCCGGCTTCTCGCTCGGAGGCTTTGGCACCTGGCAGATCGCCGCGGCGAACCCCGGAAAGTTTGCGGCGCTCGTCCCGATCGCGGGTGGAGTCGTCGGCGTGTATCCCATCAATCCAAAAGATCGCGACGCGGTCGTCCCTTTGATCGGCGACATGCTCGGATCTCCCGAGCCGTACAAAGAAGTCGCGAAGGCGATCGGTCCGACTCCCGTCTGGGCGTTTCACGGAGCGAAGGACGATTCGCTGTCAGTCGATTTCTCGCGGACGATGGTGCAAGCTCTGAAGGACGCGGGTAATCCGAACGTGAAATACACCGAGTATCCCGATGACGGTCATCAGATTGTTGGAAAGGCGATCAGTGAACCGGGATTATTAGAATGGCTGGCCGAACAAAAGCTGCGAAGTCCGTAAGTCGGCACGATGAATCAACCGCGGATGACGCCGATAACACGGATAAGAAAAAAAATCTGCTTTATCTGTGTCATCTGCGGTAAAAAGTTCTCCGCGAAATCAATATGAATTTATTCGAACTTACAACGTCGCTCATGAACATACCGTCCGTCTCGGGCGAAGAAGAGGCGGTCGGGTTCTGGCTGCGTGATCATCTGCAGTCACTCGGATGGTCCGTCGAGCTGCAGAAGGTTTCGGACAATCAGAACAATGTCATCGCGTGGTTGAATGACACGCCGCGCGTTTGGTTGTCGACGCACATCGACACCGTCCCGCCGTTTATTCCGCCGACCGAGGACGATGAAAAAATTTACGGTCGCGGTGCGTGCGACGCGAAGGGAATCATCGCAGCGCAGATAACGGCTGCTGAGGAATTGCGCAAACAGGGGATCGACGACATCGGACTGCTCTACACCGTCGAAGAAGAAACGTCATCGACCGGAGCGCGTGCAGCGAACGATCACCCGCTTGCGGCGAAGTGCGAATACCTTATCAACGGCGAGCCGACCGACAACGATCTCGCGATCGGTTCAAAGGGAACTTTTCGTTTGAAGATAAAAACGAAAGGCAAGGCGGCGCATTCGGCTTATCCCGAGATGGGCGATTCGGCGATCGAGAAGCTTCTCGACATTCTTGAAGATGTTCGCCACACGAAATTTCCGGATGACGAATTCTTCGGCGAGACGACCGTGAACATCGGAACCGTCGAGGGCGGCGTCGCGCTAAATGTAATTCCACCTTCCGCAGAAGCCGGACTTGCCGTTCGGCTGACAACCCCGCGAGAGCCGATTGAACATGCTCTCGAAAGTTTGTTGCGCGATCGGGGCGAGATCGAAGTGCTCTCATGCAGCGAGCCGGTGAAGATGCTCGAGGTCGAAGGCTTCAAACAAAAGGTCGTTCGATTCACAACTGACATTCCATATCTGACCAATTGGGGACAGCCTTTGCTCCTCGGACCGGGGTCGATTCTCGTCGCACATACGAAGGACGAATTTGTTTTGAAGAAAGATCTTGAAGAAGCTGTCGTTCTGTATGTTGAATTGGCAAAGGAACTGCTCAGTCGCGAATAAAAGCGCACCGATAATAGTCGCGCGACGGAGCCGTTCAACAGCATGGTTGTAGAAACCGAACGCCTCGGCCGTACGTAGCTCGTGGGTATGCTGTCGCTCGCCTCCGCGAGCGAAATCCAAATCTACCTATTGTTCGGGAATAAAATCAAAATCGCCGATCTTGTCAGCCACGATGATCGACCTGGGGACGTAACTGAATCGTTTCGACTGGACTGAGATCACCACGAGCTGGCCGGCAATGATGTTGTCGAACTGGTAATAGCCGAACGAAGATGATCTCGCGACGAGAATCTGTCCATCCTGTGTCTGAAGGTAAAGGATCGCGTTGGTGACGCCGGCGCCGGATCCGTTCTGCACTCGTCCCGAGATCGAGATAGATGCCGCAGTCGGTGCGAGCGGCGTGAAATTCCAGAACCCGGACGTGACGGATGAATTGCCGGACGCGCTCGTTTCGGAGATCGGTTGTCCGATAGCCAGATCAGCCTCAAAGATTCCGTTTGCTGAGGCTCCTCCGGCGGGTGCGATCACAGTTTCCGTGAGTTCAAATCCGCCTCCGCTCTGCGCGTTTAGCCCGGACAGCAGAAGCACGACTAGACACGCGGTATGAACTATCTTCATTTTCTCTTTCATGATTTCCTCTTTTATGGACAGGGAACTATTACGTTCGTCATCAGCCCTGCGTTGTCTATCGCGAGCTTGACGCATGTCGTCCCGCCGGGTGACTTGAGAATTATTCCTTCGCCCGGCGAGCCGATGAGAATGTTTCCGCCTGCGACCTTCAGCTTGGGCGCAGGTACCGGGCTGATCGAAAATACCGTTCCTTTGAACGTTCCGGTGTCGGTATATTCCGTGGTTCCGTAAACCACGCCGGATGCGTTACGGAAAAGCCGGCCGTACGGGCCGTACGCCGTCAGTCCGGTTGAATAGCTGAATGTCCGGAGCGTAACGAAACCTGATCCGTCGCGGTTCATCGAGATGATCCGCCCCGCACCTTCGGCACCTCCGCCGTAATCCGCGGCGTAAAGTCGATTGTCCCCACCCTCGATCACCGAAAGAGATATTCCGCCTCCGCTGGTCCAAATGAACTGGAGAGTACCCGTCGGATCGTTCGGGTCGAATTTAAAGATGCTGTAGTGCGTCTGGCCGTAAACATAACCGTCCGACCCGTAGGTCAATGCCCTCTGCGGACTGTTGTTGCGATGCGGAGCGAGAACGCAAAACGGATCGCCGGGAGGACACGGTTCAGTGTTGTAGTAGTGGAACTGGAAGATGCTTTGGAATTGTATGGCGGTATCACCGGGAAGCACTCGCTTCAGGCGAAAGAGCGTTCCGCATCCGAGGCTGGGCTGTGACGGACATGGTACGCCGCCGAATAAAGTCGCGCCGTATAACCATCCGTCCGCACCGAGAGTCACGGCTTGCGGAAGAGCGCTGAAGTCTTCGAATTCATGCAGGACCGTGAAGCCGTTTCCATCTATCGCCATCCGATAGATCCCGCCGCCGCTACCTGCGCCTCCGCGTCCGAGTGAACCGAAAATGAAACCGGCCGATATCACTAGCGGACCTTGAGGTTGATAGAGCGATCCCCAGTCGGACCGAATGATGACGATAGAATTAGCACCGGGCGTGTAAGAGAAGACGAGTCCCTTGTCGTTCGTGCCGCCGGCTCCGGTGGTTCCATAGAATTTCCCGGATAACGGATCGAATGTGAGTTCGTCAAACGGAACACCTCCGCCGGCTCCGCCCGGGAATTGGTAGTGAATGATCACGCCGGAAAGATCCGCGTCGACCGAGTACAAAGTACCGTTGTCGAGTGGAAACATCTTTTCGTCGTCATAGGTCACGCCGTAGAGTCGCCCATCCGGTCCCGGCGTCAGTCCTGAGAACGCGGAACCCGGCAGAGGTTTTTCGACAACGACAACCTGCGCCGTCGCGTTTATTGCAAAAGCGACGGACACCAACATCACGAGGCAGGCAAGTTTTTTTCTTGATCGGAAGTTCATTACGATTCCTATGGACATGTAACCGCCGTTAGTGTGATCGCACCAGCATCGCTCACCGTCAGAACACGACACATGTTTCCATCTGGTGATTTGAGAATAACTCCGGTACCGGCCGAATTGATCAGAACGCTGCCGCCTTCGACGTGGAGCTTTGCAAGAGGAGACGCGGTGCCGATGCCGAAGTTTCCGAGCACCGACGCATTGCCGGCAACGTTCGCAGTGTTGGCCGTCAGAGTTCCGCCAACCGTTCCGTTTCCGTCGATGTTGAAGTTCGCTCCGCTTTGGGGCGTGGACTGATTGAGGATCGCGTTGATCGGCGGACCTGCGCCCGCAGTAGCGATAGTGATCGTATTTCCCAATGCTGTAACGCTGATATTCGATCCGGCAGCAAGCTGGACGTTTCCACCGAGGCCGTTGACTGTTTTTACGAGTCCGTTACCCGCGACGTTGATATTGCCGGGAACCTGAACTGTGTCCGTCGCACGGCCGAGGACGACCGTGTTGCTTGTGCTGACCACGGTGCCGGCGCCGAGGGCTGTAGCGAACTGTAAATTGCTCGAACCGATTTGCGAGTTCGATCCGATCAGGGTGTTATCGTTTCCGGTTGAATTTGCCTGGCCCGTACCGCCGCCGAAGAAGGCATTACGACTGCCGACCGTATTGTTTTGGCCGGAGGTGTCGCCGTAGAACGTATTACCGGCACCGGAGGTATTGGCCGATCCTGAGCTTCCTCCGGTAAAGATATTCGCGCCACCGATCGTGTTACTGAATCCCGCACCATTACCAACGAAGGTGTTGCAGCAGGCCGTATTGTTTTGGCCTGCTCCGTTGCCCACGAAAGTATTCCAGAGGCCGGTGACGTTGCTTGCTCCGGCGGAGTTCCCGACAAAAGTATTGGAGTGCCCCGTAGTCGTCGCGGTACCGGCACGGAATCCGACGAATGTGTTACCGGTCGCCGTGTTATTAAGACCGGCTTCCGAGCCTATTGCAGTGATCCCGTTTCCATCGGTGTTCTTAAGCCCGGCTTTGAATCCGAAAAACGTGTTGTCGTTTCCCGTCATATCGAACCCACATCCAGACGCATCATCGCAACCGCCTCCGCTATTAAAGCCCGCGATCGTGTTACGACTTCCGGTTGTGATGTTGCTGCCCGATTCCGATCCGAAGAATGCGTTGTTTTGTCCCGTCGTATTTTTCCAACCGCTCGCGTATCCAAAAAAAGCGTTAAGGCTGCCTGCCGTATTTGTAAGTCCGGCTGACGATCCAAAAAAGCTGTTCTGGTTTCCGGAAGTATTAGCTCGACCCGCCCTCAATCCGAAAAACGAGTTTTCCTGCCCCGTCGTGTTGAAAGCACCGGATCCGAACCCGAAGAACGAATTGAATTGTCCGATCGTGTTGTCTCGTCCGGCCGCATACCCGAAAAACGAGTTTGCCGAGCCGGTGGTGTTTGCAGACCCCGCGGCACTCCCGACAAACGTATTGTTCGTACCCGTGTTCACCAACCCGCTGTCGTTTCCGATGAAGAGGTTGAAGGCTCCACCGTTACTGAGGATCCGCTGTCCGCCGAGGTTGTACTGAGTGTCCGCGTTGACAGTCGCGAAGGAGACCGCTCCGATGACTGTCAGGTTTCCCGCGATAGCGACGTTGCCGACTCCGTCTCGCTGCACGAAGCTTGTCGCCGCGACCCCGCCTAGAAGAGCGCTGTTCACTGCGGTGTCGGCTAACTTACTCTTTATCGAATACGGAGCAGAGAGGATCGCTTGGCGTGGATTGAGAACCGTGTACGGATCGCCGGGATTTATCTTTACCGCGATCTCAATGGTTCGGTTTAAGCCCGGGAATGCGGCGGGACCGAAGTCGAGGGCGGTGTTGAATACGCCGGTCGTGACGGGCAGCACCTGCTCGACAAATGTTATGGCAAGCCCGTTCTCGTCAAAAAGCGTGAAACGAAAATATCGTGTTCCGGTTACCGGTGCACCGACCTCCGACAAACGGCCCTGATAACTAAAGGCGGTTGTTTGTGCGAATCCGTGTCCGGCGCAGATCGAAATTAAAATCGCGAGGAGGGCTAGTCGTAGCCTTCTTTTCATTTGCATCTCTTCACTCCTGATAAATCGGCTTAAGTTTGGCTTCTATGAGTAACGCGACAGTTCGAGTCGAACAGGCTCAAATGTGGATCATTCGCATGGGAGAAACGCCGATTGTTCACCACCGTGTTTAATTGACGGGGCTCCGAACGGCGGGTATCATCAACTTCGATCAATGGCGTCCAACCCTGACAAAATCGAGGAAATATCCAAAATACTCCTCGAATGGGGAGGAGTCGGCGATGCGCCGGAAGAACTCATTCCGCTCGTATACGAAGAGCTCCGTTGGCAGGCCTCGAGCTACCTTCGGAACGAACGCCAGGGTCACACTCTTCAAACCACCGCATTGATTCATGAGACTTACTTGAAACTGGTTGGGCAGCGGAATGTCGCCTGGCAGAACCGGGCGCACTTTTTCGGCGTCGCGGCTCAGGCGATGAAGCGGATCCTGATCGATCACGCAAAAACCCGGCACCGTGCGAAGCGGGGCGGAGTCGCCGAAGATCTCCCGCTGGAAGCGGCGACATTCGTTCCGGAAAAGTCGGATGGAGTCGATCTCGAAGCACTCGACCAAGGACTATCCCGGCTCGAGAAATTGGACGAGCGGCAGGCACGGATCGTCGATCTAAAGTTCTTCGCCGGGTTTACGATCGACGAGATCAGCGAAACGCTTCGGCTCTCACCCGCGAGCGTAAAGCGCGAATGGAATTCCGCAAAAGCATTTCTCTACAGCGAGCTGACCCGATAATTTTCTGATATGACACCGCAGCGTTGGCGACGAGTCAAAAACATTTTCGACGCGGCGCTCGACGCCGCGCCGGAGGGTCGCGAATCGTTGCTGGCTGAAGCGTGTGCCGGCGACCCTGCTTTGCGTGAAGATGTGACTCACCTGCTGGAATCTTTCGACAGATCCGACAGTTTTATCGAAACAACCGCCGTCGCCGAAAATCTCGGCTTATTCGATGGACCGGCACCGGCGATCTCAGAAGGCGATCAGATCGGCCACTACAGGATCGATAAGCAGATCGGCTCCGGTGGTATGGGCGAGGTTTATCTAGCGACGGATGAAAAGCTCGGCCGCCGGGTCGCGATAAAGATTCTCCGTGAAGAGTTCGCACGTCACGAAGACAACGTCCGGCGTTTCCTGCGTGAGGCGAAAGCGGCATCGTCACTCAATCATCCGAACATACTCGTCATTCACGAGATAAGCATCGGCGATGAGACGAACTACATCGTCAGCGAATTTGTCGAGGGCGAAACGCTTCGCCAACGACTGGGCGGAAAGCCGCTCAATCTTGCCGAAGTTCTCGACATAACGATTCAGGTCGCTGAGGCCCTCAATACGGCGCATGGTGCCTCGATCGTACATCGCGATATCAAGCCGGAGAATATCGCGCTTCGCCCGGACGGGTACGTTAAGGTCCTCGATTTCGGGCTCGCGAAACTTGTAGAGAAGCGAGAAGATTTTTTGCAGAGTGATGGGAACCAGACGGCGAAAGGCATCATCATGGGAACCGTCAACTACATGTCGCCGGAGCAGGCGAAAGGAAACGAAGTTGACGAGCGGACGGATGTGTTCAGCCTTGGGGTCGTCCTGTATGAAATGATCGCGGGAGTAACTCCGTTTCGCGGCGATACGAAATCGGAGACTTTCGCGAACCTGATCAATGCCGAACCTCAGCCTCTTTCTCGCCATGCACCTAACATCGTGGGCGAATTGGAACGGATAGTCTCCAACGCACTTAGTAAGGAACCTGGCGCCCGTTATCAAACGATGAAGGACCTGCTCACCGATCTCAAGGGTCTGCGAAAGCAACTTGAGTTTGAGAACGGATACAACGGTAACGCACGCCGCGATACAGTTACGGGAATCTTCGCCTCCGGGGAGCTTCCCGAATTACTCAGGCCCGATCGCAACTCGATCGCAGTTCTGCCGTTTACAAATATCGGTGCGGATGTGGAGAACGAGTATTTCTGCGACGGGCTTGCCGAAGAACTGCTGAACGCGCTTGCCAAGATCAAGGACCTGAAAGTCGCCGCACGCACTTCGGCATTTTCATTCAAAGGTAAAAACACGACGGTAAGTGAGATCGGAAACGCCTTGAACGTAAGAACCGTGCTCGAGGGCAGTGTCAGAAGATCGGGCGATCGTTTGCGGATCACGGCGAAGCTTATCAACGCGGAAGACGGATACCAGCTCTGGTCCGAGCGCTTTGACGGCGAGATGAGGGACATCTTCAAGCTTCAGGACGAGATCACGCTTGTCGTGATCGACAAATTGAAGGTCAATTTTCTAAGCAAAGAAAAAGCTGCTGTTCTGAAAAGGATGACCGAGAATCCCGAAGCCTATCAGTTGTACGCCAAGGGAAAGCTCCATTCCTCGAGACTGGTTTTGCCGGAGGTTCAGAAAGGCATCGCATATTTTGAGCAGGCGATCGCGGTCGATCCCGGGTATGCACCGGCGTACGTCGAACTCGCGAATGCGTACACGCCGATGGTCCTTACCAACGATGCCCGGCCGAGCGATGTCATGCCGAAGGCTAAAGCAGCGGCTAGAAAAGCTATCGAACTCGACGACGCGTTGGCGGAGGCTCACACGGCCCTTGCGGTTACAACTTTTTGGTACGACTTCGATCCGGGCGAGGCGGAGAAGCAACATCGACGTGCCTTGGAGCTCGATCCGCGGAGTTCGCAATCGAGATTTGCGTACGCCCATTTCCTTTCGAACACCGGCCGGCACGACGAGGCACTCGTCGAGATCCGGCGGGCGAGGGAACTCGATCCGATTAGCCTCGTGACGAATGCTATCGAGGGGCAGATCCTGTTTTTTGCGGGGGAGGACGACGAAGCGCTGAAATCTCTTCAGGCGACTGCAGAGATGGATTCGAATTTTTGGCTCACTTCGCTTTTCATGACACGCATCTACATGAAGCGCGGGTCATGGGATGAGGCGATCGCTGCTGCTACAAAAGCCCGCGATCTTTCGCACGGCAATTCGGAAGCGATCGCGTCGATCGGATCCGCCCAGGCAAAGGCGGGAAAGACGGCGGATGCAAGGGTGATACTTCGCGATCTCGAGGAAAGGGCAAAGGTGCGATACGTGCCGTCATGCACTCTGGCGCAGCTATACTTGGCCTTGGGTGAAAAGGAAAAAGCGCTGGATCTGTTAGAGATCTCGTTCACGAACCGCGCCGCAATCATGGCTTTTTTGAAGGTCGATCCGGGCTGGGATGCTCTTCGATCGGAGCCGCGCTTTGTCGGACTCATGCAAAAGATGAATCTTGGGTAACAAATGAAAATCACACTAATCGGCGACGGAGGATGGGGCAGCTCATCGAGCTGCTTGCCACAAAAAAAGGACATAGGATCGCAGCGATCATCGACGAGAGTATCCCTGCCAACGCGAAGAGATCGGCGAAAGGCTTCGGCTTTCCCGTGCGAGCGTAAAGCGCGAATGGAATTCCGCAAAAGCATTTCTCTACAGCGAGCTGACTCGATAATTTTCTGATATGACACCGCAGCGTTGGCGACGAGTCAAAAACATTTTCGACGCGGCTCTGGAAGCCGCTCCGAAAGATCGCGAATCGGTGGTGGATGACGCGTGCGGCGGTGAAGCTGCGCTGCGTGAAGAGGTGAATCATCTCTTGAATTCGTTCGACAGATCGGACAGGTTTATCGAAACTACCGCCGTCGCCGAAAATCTCGGCTTATTCGATGGACCGGCACCGACGATCTCAGAAGGCGATCAGATCGGCCACTACAGGATCGACAGCCAGATTGGCTCCGGAGGTATGGGAGTCGTCTACCTGGCAACAGATGGAAAGCTCGGCCGTCACGTCGCGATAAAAGTCCTGCATGAAGAGTTCGCACGTCACAAGGACAACCTCCGACGTTTCCTGCGTGAGGCGAAAGCGGCATCGTCACTCAATCATCCGAACATACTAGTCATTCACGAGATAAACATCGGGGATGAGACAAATTATATCGTCAGCGAATTCGTCGAGGGACAGACTCTTCGCCAACGACTTGGCTGCAAGCGGCTAAATCTTTCCGAAGTTCTCGACATAACGATTCAGGTCGCTGAGGCCCTCAATGCGGCGCATGGTGCCTCGATCGTACATCGCGATATCAAGCCGGAGAATATCGCGCTTCGCCCGGACGGATACGTCAAGGTCCTCGATTTCGGTCTCGCGAAACTGCTGGAGACGCGACAGGGATTTTTTGACGGAGACGACGGCCAGACGGCGAAGGGCCTCATCTTGGGTACGGTCAATTACATGTCGCCCGAGCAGGCGAAAGGAAACGAAGTTGACGAGCGTACGGATGTGTTCAGCCTCGGGGTCGTCCTGTATGAAATGATCGCGGGAGTGACTCCGTTTCGCGGCGATACGACATCGGAGACTTTCGCGAATCTGATCAATGCCGAACCTCAGCCTCTTACCCGCTACGCACCAAACATCCTTGGTGAATTCGATCGGATAGTCGCTACCTCGATTAAGAAAGATCTCGGCGCGCGCTATCAAACGATGAAGGATCTGCTTTCGGATCTAAAAGGTCTGCGAAAGCATCTGGAGTTTAAGAATGAATACAACAGAGTCGGCGTTCTTCCGTCAGGCGGCGGTGCGCGGCGCGATACGGTTACGGAGATCTTCCGCTCAGGCGATCTTTCGGAAGTATTGAGGCCCGACCACAACTCGATCGCAGTTCTGCCGTTTACAAATATCGGTGCGGATGTGGAGAACGAGTATTTCTGCGACGGGCTT
>QHXR01000006.1:4931-97608 GCA_003223025.1 Acidobacteriota bacterium | reverse complement strand
TTCGGCATTTTCATTCAAAGGTAAAAACACGACGGTAAGTGAGATCGGAAACGCCTTGAACGTAAGAACCGTGCTCGAGGGCAGTGTCAGAAGATCGGGCGATCGTTTGCGGATCACGGCGAAGCTCGTCAACGCGGAAGACGGATACCAACTCTGGTCCGAGCGCTTTGACGGCGAGATGAAGGACATCTTCGAGCTTCAGGACGAGATCACGCTTGTCGTGATCGACAAATTGAAGGTCAATTTTCTAAGCAAAGAAAAAGCTGCTGTTCTGAAAAGGATGACGGACAATCCGGAAGCTTACGAATATTACTTGAAGGGGATCTACTACCGGTGGAAGCTCGTTCCGGAAGAGTTCGGGAAATGCCTTAAATACTTTCAACTAGCGGTTGAAGCGGATCCGAAATTCGGCATGGCCTATTTCGGTGTCGCATCCTATTACGGCTACGGCACCGCGTGGGGACTCGTCGACATGCCGCCGAGCGAAGGTTGGGCGAAGGCAGAGACGGCGATTAATAGGTCCATCGAAGCCGACCCGACACTGCCCGAAATTCAACTTACGCTGGCCGCATTCGATCTCGTCAACCGTCGCAAGTTCAACGCAGCCGGCGAAGCGATCCGGCGCGAGGTAAGTGCGAATCCGGACTTCGCCGAGATCCATCATGCTCACGCCTTTTATTCGCTGGTCACCGGATCCTTTGCCGAAGCGATCGACGAGTCCTCGCAAGCGCTGCAGCTGGATCCGCTATCGGTGAACTATAGCCGCTTTCTCGGTGTGTCGTTTTTGTTTGCAAAGCGCTTTGACGAGGCGATCGAACAGTTCCATCAGGCATTGGAACTCGAGCCCAATAATCCGAACGTCCTCGAGATCCTCGCCGAGGCGTACTCACACAAAGGTTTGTTCGAGGATGCCCTCAACGCTCGCTTCAAGGCGGCGAAGTTTGAAGGCGATAGTGAGATGGCCGGCATCATCGAGAACAATATCGACGATTTTGAAGGCGCCGTACGAGCAGTCGCCCTGAAGCAGATCGAAAGGATGAACATGAAGCTCGCCACGGGTGAGTTTGTTCTGGCGATCCATTTTGTCCGGGCATACATGATGCTCGGCGATAATGATCAGACATTCGAATGGCTGAAACGAGCGGTCGAGGAGCGCAACGTTTTCCCCCTATTGATGAACCACGATCCGTTTTACGATCGCCTGCGTTCCGATCCTCGATTTCAGGAGTCGATGGAGTATGTCGGCTGCAACTCTCAGGGACATCGAGAGGTTTAGAGCGGCCTCACGCGCCGAATTTTGTATTCAGTTAGTTCGACGTTGAACTCCGGCTGTTTGGTCTGGGTGCCTTGATAACGACGTCTCTGCAAGAAGCCGGCGGTCTCGTCGACCGCCGGGTTCTACAGGTGGCCGGATCATAGACCGACGTTTACAAAGCTAATGCATTCACCCTGATTCCTGAATACGAAGGGGAAGTTGAATCGCATCCAGCCACCGTTTCGGCATTGATCTCTGTTCGAGGCCGGACCTGTTTGGGAATCGCATGTGTCGCCGATGCCGTCGCGATCGAAATCCGCCTGATCCGGATTCGACGTTAGCGGACAATTGTCGACGGTGTCACCGACTCCATCGCCGTCGTCGTCCATATCGCAGGCATCGCCGAAACCATCGCCGTCGGTATCGATCTGATTAGAATTCGGAGTAGAAGCGCAATTGTCGAGTTCGTCAAAAACGCCGTCGCCGTCGGAGTCGAGTAAAAATTCGAACGAACCAATGTCAACGGTCCCCGCACCTATCCGCGGATAGCCCGGACCGCGTTGATCTGTTGTGAGCGGATTGCCATCGGGGCCGATCGCCAGCGAATTGCGTCCGGCGTTGATCGCGGGGCTTCCTCCGATCAGAGCATGAGTCGGCGTTGGGCCGCCATTGCTCTGAAGCGCTGGATTTACAATCGTGGCCAAAGGACGAGTGCCTACGCCGTTAATCCCGACAATATTTCCATCGACGCCGTCCATGACTCCGCCGGACGAGGCCGCATCGCCGATCAAGGAATTGCCCGCGTCCGAAACAGTTCCATCGATGTCGTCATTGGTGATGATGTTTCCTAAACTTAGAAGGTAATTGCCCGCGACTATCGTGTTGTTTAGCGTCACGGTTTGTGGCCCCCAGAGATAGAGTCCGCCGCCTTCGATGGGCGACGAACCTTGAACGTGATTGTTAACAACCGTCGAATTAATGATACGAAGCTCGGCGGGAGAGCTCGTCGTTCCTGCCGAAAAGATCGCACCGGCGGACCCACCGATCCCGCCGGCCAGGTTGGAAGAGATAGTCGAATTGATGATCGTTGCGTCACCAACATTTGCGATCCCTCCGCCGGCGACGCTCGCGTAATTGTCGGCGACGGTCGAGTCCATCAGCAGTAACGTCCCATGGTTGTTGATGCCGCCGCCGAACCCAAGTACCGAGGAGTTGTCGCGAAGAACGACATTCCTCAGTGTTAGATCACCCTCATTTACAATTCCGCTCGCGTTTGATCCTTGTGCGTTTGCGAACGTGAGATTTTCGATGACCACGGTGCCTGACGTGGTCAGTAACATCTTTGAGTCGGACGGAGTTCCGAAGTTTCCATTATTTCCGTCGAGCCGGAGCACATCCGGTCCCGGTCCGATGATCGTAATGTCGCTGGACGTAACGAAGCTCGCCGATGTTATCGTAATCGCACACGGGCAACCGCTGAGATTGAAAATGATGGTGTCGCCGTTCGCGGCGTCCGCCAGCGCCTGACGAAACGTCCCGGGCCCGGAATCGCCAGTGTTCGTTACCGTTATCGTAGCCGCGAGAGCACTGCTCGAAGTAAACAGCAGCAAGGCGATCGCCGGAAGGAATAATCCCGACTCGGCGAACCGCCTTTTGAGGGTCGTGAAAAGAGACAGATACATTAGTTTCTCCTGATGATGGCCGGCTGACGAGCAGCCGGCAAAGTTCGTAAATATTCGAGTGGGAGATGAGACACCGTGAACCACCTGTAGCTCACGATGTCCCGAAAGCAGCCCGCCCGGGCCATCCGAAAAGAATCTTTCAATTCCAAACGAATTGCGTTAAATTGAATCGACAGCCGATTAACTGTTTATCCAACTCACGGGCAAGTCTGCTCCTTAGGTACGAATGTATTTCTAGGAGCGGAATATGTCTTTGGATTTATCCTCAAGTTTTCATCAATTTAGAATCTCGATGGCCGGAAGTGGTAAAAGCGGGGTCTACGCGTTCGACAACTTCGCACTCGACGTCGATAAGCTGATGCTTTATCGCGACGGGGAAGAGATCCTGATCGCGGCAAAGGTCGCGAAGACGCTTGCCGTGTTGGTCGAACGCTCCGGAACGATCATTCCGAAAGAAGAGCTGATCGATCTTGTCTGGGACGACGCGATCGTCGAAGAATCGAACCTGACTCAATACCTCTATCTTCTCCGCAAAACCCTCGGATCGATGCCCGATGACCGGCCTTATATCGAAACTTTTCGAAGACGTGGTTACCGCTTCAACGGTGAGGTCAGGGAGGTTGAGGCCCAAGCTCCCGGTTTGCAACCGCTCGGATCCGAATCGGTGGTGAATTTTGGAGGCGTCGAGCGTGATGGGAATGTCCTTCGCGTCGTCGACTGGAAGCCGCAAACGTCCGATCTTGAAACGGGCGTCGTTGAGTTGACGCGATCGCCGGTTGAATCTCGATTTTGGCCGCGGCTTGTGATAGCGGTTTTCGCGATCGTGATCATCGGCGTCGGATCGATAATTTTCTTCTGGCCGCGACTGATGCCGATGGCAACGGGAGCCGAGTCAAAGCGTGAGCGGGATGTCGTCAGACTGACCAACGGCGGTTTTCCGATGGGGGCGACGATCTCGCCTGACGGAAATTATTTTGTCTACCACGAAGCCGACGGGGATACTTTTCGCCTCTTTCTTCAACAGACGGGCCAAGCGTCGAGGCTCGAGCTCGCCGCATCATCGGATAAGGTCTATCACGCGAAGACGTTTTCACCGGATGGCCAGTTCATCTATTGCGTCGCGTACGACAAATCTGCGCGCTCGACCAACCTCTATCGGATACCGACGCTCGGTGGAGCTTTGACGAAAGTTTTGAATGACGTCAACGGAATTGTTTCGTTTTCCCCCGACGGAAAAGAGCTCGTTTTTCGCCGTATGAGCGGATCAACCAGCATGTTGATCATTGCCGATAACGATGGACGGAGCGAGCGCGTTTTGTTGCAACGTCAAGCAACGAAGGTCCTCGCGCCGGCGGCCGCCTGGTCGCCCGCCGGCGACGATATAATTTTTGCGGAGCAGGATTTCTATGACGGAAGTAAGATTCCGAGATACCTTTTCTTCACTGTAAAGGTCGCGACCGGACAGGTCGCGCAGCTTTCGAAAGAGAAGTGGGACAATGTCCTCGAGGCCATCTGGATGCCCGACGGCAAAGGCTTCGTCGCCGTCGCTACGCGCGAGAATGACGCGTATTCAACGCGGCGAGACCAGATCTATTACATCTCGTATCCCGGTGGAATTTCGCAACGCATCACGACCGAAGGAAACCGGCACGAGCCTGAGAGCCTCGGTGTCACGAAGAACGGCTCGATCCTGGCGGTGCCCGCGAATCGCTCGTCTCAGATCTGGTCGATGAATGCGAATGGCGACGCATCGTCGGCGATCCAGCTAACGCGTGGGCTGGCGGACGGGAGATCCGGGCTCGGCCTTTTACCCGACGGACGGATCGCGTTTGTCGCCCGAACGGCGGATGAGATCGGAATTTTCGTCGCGGGCTCGGCAGCCGGCACGGAGGCGAGACAACTTGCAACAGGGTTCCCATTTCTCGAAGAGCTGCGTACAGACCCGGGCGGGAAATTTCTGATCTTCTCCACGGTGAAGGGCGAAAATCATCATCTGTTCCGGATGGATATCGAGACCGGCGAAGTAAAACAAGTGACGCAAGGAGAAGGCAATGAGATCGATTCGACGATCTCGCCCGATTCGACGACCATCGTCGCGGAAACCGCAATATTGGGGAGCAACGTTGCGCAGAGTTATCTGATGAAGATCCCCTCATCCGGGGGGGCGGCGGTGAAACTTGCGACCGCGAGTTGTGAGACTCCGACGTATTCGCCCGACGGATCGCTGATCTCGTGCGTGCGAATCTCAAAACCCGAGATAGTAATCGCTACTGCTTCGGACGGGGCCGAGCTCGAGCGATATCCGCTTCCGACGTTCGCGACGTCAAACTTTGGGATCGGCTGGACGCGGGACGGCTCGGGTTTGATCTACATCGGTTCCGAAAAAGGAGTTTCAAATTTGTGGGTGCAGGCGCGCGACGGAAGCAAGCCGCGACCGTTGACGAACTTCTCAAGCGGCGTTATCCACCGTTATGCTTTTTCGCCGGACGGCGAGCGTCTGCTCGTAGCTCGGGGATATCCGATTCAGGATGTCGTTCTGATCAGCAATTTTCGTTGAGCCGTCGCAGCGTTAGTTTCCGCGACGAAAAAAAACAACCCCAACCTGACTGCCGTTCAGAAGATGCTACTCGCCAAAGTGGGATCGTTAATGCGTTTTTTGAAAGTCGTGCAGAAATGGGATAACCTTCGCTCGGAGCCGCCCGTTATCGATCTACGGAAAAAAAAATCTTGGGTAACAAATGAAAATCACACTTATTGGTTACGGAGCGATGGGAAAGCTCATCGAGCGATTGGCGACAGAAAAAGGGCACGCGATCGAAGGAGTGATCGATCATCCTTACGCGACGAATGACCTCGCCGCGCGGGTCAAAGGATGTGACGTCGCGATCGACTTTACTACTGCCGAAGCTGTGCGGCGAAACGTCGAGGCTTGTATGATCGCCGGAGTCCCACTCGTAGAAGGGACAACCGGGTGGAATGCTCAGCGGGAAGAGATGGAACGTCTCGTGGGAGACGCGGACGGTTCGCTTGTTTTCGGTGCGAATTTTTCGATCGGAGTAAATTTGTTCTATCGCGTCGTCGATTTTGCGTCTGAACTATTCGCGAAATTTCCGGAGTACGAAGCGTTCCTCGAAGAGCAGCATCATTCACGAAAGAAAGACGCTCCGAGTGGAACGGCGCTGAAATTGAAAGAAGTCGTATCTCGTCATATCACGAATGATTTCAGCGTGTCTGCGACGCGTGCGGGAAACATTCCGGGCACTCATCGCGTCGGCTTCGATGGTACCGCTGATCAGATATTGCTCGAGCACTTAGCTCGCTCGCGCGAGGGATTTGCATCCGGTGCGATCCTCGCGGCAGAGTGGATTGTCGGGAAGAAAGGATTCTACGAGTTCGCAGATGTCTTAGGCGAATTGTCTGATGAAAGGTAGCTCGATTCTGATTTTTGTCTGGTTAGTCGGATGGTTTCTTCTCGCGGCGCTCCAGACCTACATCTTAAAGCGGAGCCAAAATCCACAAGTTAACAAATGGGGACGGGGCATATCACTCGCATCAGCGATGCTATTGTTTTTTGCGACGGTTGGTGCTTTTTTCGAGATCGTCGCCGTGCTTCTGTCGATTCCCGCGATCGCGTTCTTAATAGTTGCAAACTTCTACTATCGGATCCATTGTAACGACTGCGGAACTCGGCTTCAAAGTATGTCGCACATGAAATCGCTTTACTCATTTTGCGATGATTGCGCAAAAAAACACTTGTATTCGTAAGGCAGTTCCGCCTTCGGGAAGATTTCTTTTCGCGGAGTGGCGGATCGTCCGGAAAAAAAAGATGTTTTGTGAGTTCACGGATTTGATCGAGGAAGTGTGCAGGACGGACGACAAACTTTAGTTTGTCGTGCTACAAAAGATTTACGACAAACTAAAGTTTGTCATCCGCAATTTATGACCACACGAATTGATTGGATGCGCGGTTGCTCGACGGCGCTTGTGACGCCGTTTAAAAAGAACGGATCGATCGATGACGATTGTTTCCGCAAGCTCATCGCTCGTCAGATAAAAGGCGGAGTGAATTTGCTCGTGCCCTGCGGTACGACTGGCGAAAGTGTGACGATGTCCGACTCGGAGCGGCTTCACGTGATCCGCATGACGGTCGAGGTCGCGAAGGGAGCGAAAGCGAAGGTAATCGCGGGAACCGGAAGCAACAACACAGCAGCTACGATCGATTTCACACGCAAAGCTCGCGAAGTCGGAGCCGATGCGGCACTCGTCGTCGCGCCGTATTACAACAAGCCGACTCAAGCCGGAATGTTCGCGCATTTCTCAGAGATCGCGCGATCGGTTCGCGAATTTCCGATCATGTTATACAACGTTCCGGGACGAACATCCTCAAACATCTCGGCCGAGACGACGCTCAAGCTCGCCGAGAAATTCGACAACATCGTCGCGACAAAAGAAGCGTCGGGAAATTTCTCGCAAGTCATGGAGATCATGAAAAATCGGTCGAAGAATTTCAAAGTATTCTCGGGCGACGACGCGACGGCGCTTCCATTCATTTCTCTGGGCGGCGACGGATTGGTTTCGGTCTGCTCGAATGAGATCCCTAAGGAAACTTCGAGGATGGTCGCGTACGCACTCGCCGGTTCGATGCGATTTGCGCGCAGGATCCATTTCAAGTATCTCGATCTGATGGAAGCGAACTTTATCGAATCATCGCCGGCGCCGTGCAAGTTCGTCATGAAAGAAATGGGACTACTCGAAGAAAATCTACGTCTGCCGTTGGTGCCGATCACGAAGGAGACTCAGGCGAAGCTAAAAGCGGTGATGAAGGAAATCAAGCTTTGAAGTATGAACAGAATTATCGCATCGGCGTCATTACTTTTTCTGGTTTTGATGCAGTCCGCGTGCAGCTACAGTGTCACATTTGCCCTGGTGAACGAATCGGACAAAACGATTGAAGTCGAGTACGCGGTTTTGGCGAAGAACATTTTCACTGCGCCGTCTCAAACTGACAGTCTCGCTCCCAGCCTTGCTCCTGCGCGTGTTCCTATTCTTGTTTGGGAACGAGATGTCACTCAGGAGGATTGGATTCCTGTTCCCTCCGAACAATACACATACGATCCGAAAACCGGAACCGTCCGGTTCAGGATCGCACCGCACGAGGCCGTGCGAATTCTTACAGCAGGCGGCGATATGTTTTTTCGCGATGGATACAGGGACTTTCCGATTACGCGACTTGAGATGAAAGGTGAAACCGGAAAGATGACGTTTGAGGGAGCTCCACAGCTATTTAAGCAGTTCCAGGAAAAGAGCTCGGGTAATTATTTTATCGCCTACAAGGCTTTGCCAAAGGCAGAGGACTGACTGAGAGAGTGAACGTCTGCCACGATTCCAATGATCACACGCATCTGGCACGGACGAACAAGGGCGCAGCATGCCGATGAGTATCTCCAATTCCTCGTTGACACCGGAGTTGCGGATTACAAAAGCGTCAAGGGAAACCTGAGTGTCGAGATATGGCGACGGATCGAAGGCGACATCTGTCACTTCTGGACTGTGACCAAGTGGGACGACTACGAGAGCATAAAAAAATTCGCCGGCGAAAACTTTGAGAAGGCGAAGTATTATCCCGACGATTCAAAGTATCTGCTGGAATTTGAGCCGTCGGTTCAGCATTGCGAAACGTTTGAGTTTTGAAGGGAATATAACAAGTGAGCTTACAAGACAAAATAGAAGCGATGTTCGCCGCGACTGAATTCATCGCAGATGATCGCGAGGTTTACGAACATTTCAAGACCGCGCTCAGGACGGGCGAGATCCGTTCCGCGGTTCGACACCACGACAAAACCTGGCACGCGAACTCGTGGGTCAAGCAGGGAATTCTTCTCGGCTTCCGGATGGGAAAGATGATCGAGATGTCGATGTCGACCGAGACGTTTAGATTCTTCGACAAAGACACATTTCCGCTTCGGCCGATGTCGCTCGACGACGGCGTTCGCATCGTTATCGGCGGATCGACGATCCGCGACGGTTCATACGTCGCACCCGGAGTCGTGGTCGTGCCCCAGGCTTATATAAATGTCGGAGCGTATGTCGACGAAGGAACGATGGTCGATTCGCACGCGCTCGTCGGATCATGTGCGCAGATCGGAAAACGCGTGCATCTTTCTGCAGCCGCACAGATCGGCGGTGTGCTCGAACCGGTGAATGCGACGCCGGTCATCATTGAAGACGACGTGCTCGTCGGCGGAAATACCGGAGTTTATGAAGGCACGATTGTGCGCGAACGAGCGGTTCTCGCGAGCGGCGTGATCCTCACTCGATCGACTCCGGTCTTCGATCTGCCGAACAATCGCATCATCAAATCAGAAGACGGCGGATCGCTCGAGATCCCGGCCGGAGCCGTCGTCGTGCAAGGCTCCCGCGCGGTGACGAATGATTTTGGAAAGGCGAACGGACTCGCGATCTACTGCCCTATCATTGTCAAATATCGAGACGAAAAGACCGACGCATCGACAAAGCTCGAAGACTATCTTAGATAGCCCCTCCGTTCCGCAAAATCGACGGTATTGTTGTTGTTTCGCGTGTTTCGTGGGTGGTTATTCCGGAACTATCCACTTGTCACTTAAAACTATCCACTGAAAAGAATGACTTTCTTCAGTGGATAATTTAAGTGACAAGTGGATAGTTCGAATCAAGACCCAAACATCGAGTCACACGAGAGAAGAAAGACTAGCGAATTCTGAACCTCTGACAACTTCAAAAAAATCGCCTAGAATGGAATTGGAAGTTTCACCATGACAGAACCAGAAGAAAAAGAAGATCACGGATTGGCAGACAGCGTTTCGGGCCTCGGACAAAAGATAATCGGTGAGATCGAGTTCATCGGCGGAGCTCTCACAGGCGACCCGATCACGGTTGCCGAAGGCGAGTATAACGCCGAGGTCGGTGATGTGCGTGAGGATCTCGAAGACGAAGGACTGGACACGGAGTCTGGGCGACGCGGAGACGCGGAGACGGAATGAGCGCCAGAGTCGAATCCTTAAACGCGAAGTCTTTTGAATTGCCGGCGCGAATGCGCGGACTGCAGCCGACGCTGATCCGTCAATTCTTTGAGCGAGCGTTGCCCGACAGCATTAACTTCGGACTCGGCGAACCTGATCTTCCGACGCCGCAGTTCATGCGCGACGAAGCCGCACGCATCGCTCGCGACGAGCAGAACGGATACACATCGCATCCGGGAATCCCGGCGCTTCGAGACAAGATCGCGGAGCAGTATCCGCATCTCGAACTGCCGCGGACGGGAGTCGTCGTGACCTGCGGATCGCAGGAGGCGATGACCGATGCGTTCATGTGCACGGTCGAAGCGGGCGACGAAGTGCTGCTGCCGAATCCAAGTTTCCCCGCCTACGATGCGTGCACCAGGATCGCCGAAGCGACGCCGGTCTATTACCGAATGCCGGCGGATGGAGATTTTGCATTCGATATTGAAAATTTCAAATCTCAGATCACCGATCGAACAAAGCTCGCGGTCGTTATCTCTCCGTCGAATCCGACCGGAAAGATCCTGACCGAAGAAAATCTGAAACAGATCGCCGGGGCTTTGGAAGGGACCGGAATCTGGCTGATCTCCGATGAGATTTACAGCGATCTTTATTTCGGCGAACGGCCGCATTCGGCGAGTGAATACTACGAGAAGACGATCATCGTCAGCGGGCTGTCGAAAAGTTTGTCGATGACCGGATGGCGACTCGGATGGGCGGCGTGCAAAGATCCGGAACTCATCAACGCCATTCAAGTGCTCCACGGGTTCACGACGGTTTGCACATCGACGATAACTCAGAAAGCTTCACTGCTCGCGTGGACTGACGAAGCCGAGGAAGCAAAGCAGATCGCCCGCGATGTCTATAAGAAGCGCGGCGAGTTTCTCGTCGAGCTTTTCAAGAAAGAGCTTGGCCTAAACTCGACATCGCCCGAAGGCGCTTTTTATACGATGCTCGATGTTCGATCGCTCGGCGACGACATCGAGATCGCGGAGAAGTTTTTACAGAATCGCGTGGTCACGGTTCCCGGCATCGCGTTCGGTGACGAAGCAAAAGGATTTTTGAGAATTTCGTTTTGCAACACCGAAGAGCTCATGGCCGAAGGCGTGCGAAGAATGAAAGAAGTGTTGTAAGAGCGACAGGCTGGAAAGCCTGTCGTACATTTATGAAGAAATATCGCGTTGGAATTCTTGGTGCGACGGGTACTGTCGGACAACGGTTCGTGCAGTTGCTCGAAGGGCATCCGCAGTTTGAGATCACGGCACTCGCCGCATCCGACCGTTCGGCCGGGAAGCCATACGCCGAAGCTTGCGCGTGGAAATTGTCGGGCGATATTCCAGCATCCGTTAAGGAGATCGTCGTACAACCGATCGAGCCACCGCTTGATTGCGATATCGTTTTCTCGAGCCTGCCATCGAACGTTGCACGCGAGACGGAAGAAGCTTTCGCACGCGCGGGGTATCCGGTTATCAGTAATTCGTCGAGTTATCGAATGGACGACGACGTTCCGCTTTTGATCGCCGAGATAAATTACGATCATCTCGGCCTTATCGAAACGCAACGCCAGCGCCGCGGATTCGGCAAGGGATTTATAATTACAAACCCAAACTGCGCCGTGACGGCCTTTGCACCGCCGCTCGCGGCATTGCATAGAAAGTTCGGCGTCGAGTCCGCGATAGTGACGACGATGCAGGCGATCTCGGGTGCGGGATATCCGGGTGTCTCGTCCATGGACATTTCCGATAACGTGCTTCCGTACATCGCCGGCGAAGAGCCAAAGGTCGAGACCGAAGCTCAAAAGATTCTCGGCGATTTTTCGAACGGCACGATCACAAACGCCGACTTCAGTGTCTCGGCACAATGCTTTCGTGTTGCCGTTATCGACGGACATACCGCTTCGGTTAGGGTGAATTTAAAGAACACATCGACGCTCGAAGATGTTGTAGATGCGATGCAGAGTTTTCCTGTTCTCGATCTTCATTCATCGCCTGAGAAATTTATCGAGGTGCTCGACGAGCCGTCGAGGCCGCAGCCAAGACTTGATCGCGATAACGGGCATGGGATGACGATCACCGTCGGGCGCGTCTTCCCCGATAACGTGTTCGACTATCGATTTGTCTCACTGAGTCACAACACCGTACGCGGCGCCGCCGGATCCGCCATTCTTAACGCAGAGCTTCTTATCGACAAAGGCATCATCTAGATGAAATCTGAACCGACCTTAGATCAAACATTTGCCGGTCGAGTTTTGATCACAATCGGATTTGTCGTACTCGTTCTGCTCCTGCTTGCGCTTCTTTATTTCGTCTTCGATGTCATTCTTCTGATCTTTGCAGCGGCTCTGCTCGCGATTTTCTTGCGCGGCTTGGCTGGTATCCTTGGCAAGTACGTGAAGCTGGGCGAAGGGTGGCTCGTCCTTATTGTGTCCGTTCTTCTGATCGCGATACTCGCGGGAGCGATCGCGTTTCTCGCTCCGGATGTTGCGGAGCAGGTTAGAAATTTGCGAGAAGAACTTCCGAAGTCGGCACAAGCCGCGGCGAATTACATCTCGCAGTTCGGGTGGGGAAGGGCGTTGATCGAGCATATGCCGAGTGTCGATGATATTCGGGGTCGTGTCGATACCTCAGCGATTTTGAACGGAGTCGGTGGAGTTTTCTCGTCCACGATCGGTGCTGTCGGGAATTTCTTTGTCGTGGTCCTGCTCGCTATTTACCTTGCAACCGAACCTGAGTTTTACGTTCACGGATTTACAAAATTATTTCCGATGCGGCGACGGGAAAGAGTACGAGAGATACTCGCGACGGTTGGTGAGGCGCTCGAGCGATGGCTGATCGGAAAGGTCGCCTCGATGGCGTTCATCGGTCTGCTGACCTGGATCGGATTATCAATACTCGGCGTAAAGTTGGCCCTGACTCTCGGCCTGCTCGCGGGCCTGCTCTCGTTCATCCCGAACTTCGGTCCGATCATTTCTGCGTTGCCGGCGCTCTTACTCGCATTCATCGACAGGCCGATCATGGCGGTTTATGTTCTCGGTCTCTACATCGCGGTGCAGTTGGTGGAATCGAACATAGTGACGCCGATGATCGAACGCAGAACCGTCGAGCTTCCGCCCGCGCTCACGATCGTGTTTCAGCTTGGTCTCGCAGTGCTTGTCGGCGGACTCGGACTCGTCCTTGCGACGCCGCTTTTAGCAGTTATCATGGTGCTCGTTCAGATGGTTTATGTTCAGGACATTTTGGGCGACAAGGAAGTCGAGGCTGAGGAGAAGGAGATGGAGGAGGTGCCGGCGTGAGTCGTTATTAGGAAACACGGGTCGGAACCGCCTGCGGTAGCGGGCGGTTCAAGCCGAGCGAGACGAGTCACCGGAAACGCAAGACGCTTTGTCGCGAGTAGCGGAGAACAGGTCGGAACCGCCTGCGGCGACGGAAGGCTGAGACCTCCCGAGACGAGTCAACTGAACTTCGTCGGGGAAAAGGAGAAACCTGAACGAAATGAGACAGTGGAATGACAACGATGTGCCGGTAGCTTACTTCATCACTTTTCGAGCCCGAGGTACCTGGCTTCACGGTGATAAGCGTGGTTCAGTCAGTCGGCATCGCAATGCGTACGGTTCGCCATACCTTCCGCCCGAACCTAGTTGGCATGCAACAAATCGAGCCAGATTGAAAGTCAAGCCCGTTAAATTGGAAGCGGACCGGAGACGAGCAACGCTAGACGCTATCAAAGAAACTTGTGAGAAACGAAACTGGTTGCTCGAAGCGTCGAACATCCGAACGAACCATGTCCACACCGTCGTAAGGATCGGGTTAAAGAGTCCCGACATCGCGCTAAATGCATTTAAGGCTAATGCTACGCGAACCATGCGCGAGCGGAGGCTCTGGTTGGATGAAGGTTCGCCATGGGCGGACAAGGGGAGCAAGCGACGACTTTGGACTGAAGAGCATGTCGCAGCAGCGTGTGCGTATGTTTTGTACGAGCAGGGTGATCCTTTGCCCGGTGACGAAGCATGAATTAGATTTCGGGACGCTTGCGTTCAACGGCCGCTACCGCAGGCGGTTCCGACCTGTTGATGAATTAATTCGGGACGCGCGGGTTCAACCGCCCGCTACCGCAGGCGGTTCCGACCTGTTGGGCTACCGCTTTTGATATTTTTATGATCGAACGTTACACATTGCCCGAGATGGGTGCAGTCTGGTCGCAGCAGAATAAGTTTCAGAAATGGCTCGATGTCGAGATCGCGGTGTGCGAAGTGCATGCTGAAGACGGCACGATCCCGAAAGACGCGCTCGAGGAGATCAAATCGAAAGCGGCGTTCACGGTCGAGCGGATCAATGAGATCGAGAAGACGACGGATCACGACGTCATCGCCTTCACGACGAATCTCGCGGAGAACATCGGACCGGCTGCTCGATTCGTTCACTACGGACTGACGTCGAGCGACGTCGTCGATACGGCGAATGCTCTGTTGCTAAAAGATGCGTGCGATCTTCTTCCGAAAAAGGTCGATGCGTTGATGGAGGTTTTGAAGCGCCGAGCATTCGAGTTCAAAGACACACCGCAGATCGGACGCACTCATGGAATTCACGCGGAGCCGACATCCTTTGGTTTGGTTTGGGCGTTGTGGTATTCCGAAATGGAGCGCAACAAAGCTCGACTTGAAACCGCAAGAGAAAGAATCGCCGTCGGCATCTCGCACCGGATGTCGAAGAGCGAGTTTGCAAAAAACTCGGATTGAAGGCGGCCGATGTCTCGACGCAGGTCATTCAGCGAGACCGATACGCGGAGTATCTCTGCACGCTTGCGATCATCGCCTCGACCTTGGAGAAAGTTGCGCTGCAAGTTCGTCATTGGCAGCGCACCGAAGTCCGTGAAGCTCAGGAGAAATTCAAGACAGGTCAGAAAGGATCTTCGGCAATGCCGCACAAGCGGAACCCGATCCTTTCGGAACGCATCTGCGGAATGGCGCGAACGGTTCGCGCGAACTCAATAGTAGGTTTGGAGAACGTTGCGCTTTGGCATGAGCGCGACATCTCGCACTCGTCGGCTGAGAGGATCGTGCTTCCCGATTCGTCGGCGACGCTGGACTACATTCTCGCGAAGGCTACGTCGCTGCTGGACACGCTTGTCGTCTATCCTGAGAACATGCTGAAGAATCTCAACCTGACGCACGGACTCGTATTCAGCGGACAGCTGATGCTCGCTTTAACTCAAAAGGGAATCTCGCGCGAAGACGCGTACGTTTACACCCAGCGAAATGCAATGAAGGTTTGGGACGAGGGCGGAGATTATCAGGAGTTGATAAAAAGCGACGCGGACATCTCTTCGCACTTGTCTGCGGAAGAGATCGCCCGCGTCTTCGATTTGAAACACTACCTGCGAAACGTAGGAAAGGTGTTCGACAGAGTCTTCGACTAGCTGTTAGCCCATTTCTCGGCCATGTCCCCGACGACGGGCAGTTTGAACTGCGAACCCTGATAGGCCTTTACGCACATAAAGATCGTGGCTCCGAGGAACGCCAGACCAACTACCCAGGTGAGAAGGCTAAAGACCATGCTGATGGCGAACGAACCGGTAACTCCACCTAGAACCCCGCCGACTATGACGACGGCGATAACGGCGACGAAACACGCAGCGATCATAAGCAGAGATTGGAAAGCGTGAAAACGAACTAATCGGTTATCTTTTTCGACGACAAGAACGATGATGCTGTATATCAAGTTGATTGAACATATCGGAAGATAACAAAGTAACGCTCCGACATTAGTGTCCAATCCAAGTGCAGTTTTACCACCAGACATATTTTGCATAGCGATTTTTATATTCTCCTTTTGGGGTTCGATTCTTTCCTAGAATTGGCGGAAAAAGACTGTCGGAAAGTTACCACAAGACGTTGATTAAAACAACAAACTCGGGCACAATCTACAATTTCTTTCGGGTGGAAATATGAAAGCAAAAGTGTACGTAACGTTGAAACCGAGCGTCCTCGACCCGCAGGGGAAGGCGATACATCATTCGGTCGAGCTGATGGGTTTCGAAAAGATCACGGATGTCCGTCAAGGCAAATACTTTGAGATCGCTCTCGACGGCGGTATGAGCGAGGCCGAAGCACAGACCGCGGCGGAGAAGATCGCGAAAGATGTTTTGGCAAATCCGGTGATCGAGGATTACAGAGTAGAAGTTTCTAGTTCCTAGTTTCTGGTTTGTGCTTCGTGATTCGTGGCAGATGCATCAATGGACTGGACCGCAGGCAGCCTGCCTGCCTGGCATCGCCGCTTCGGCCGATGTCAGCCTCTGTCTTGTCGAATCGTAAGCGTGCACGCCTTCGGAAGCCTCGGCGTGGCAGGCAGGCTGCCTGCGGTCCAGTCGCATCCGCCGTCGGCCAGATCTGCAAAACGAACGAACAACGAACAACGAACGATAATCAACTAACAGGTTTATGAAATTCGGCGTAATAGTTTTTCCCGGTTCCAATTGCGATCATGATGCGTATCATGTCCTGTCCAAGCATGTCGGTCAGCCGGTCGATTTTATCTGGCACAAGGAAACGGATCTCAGCGGCTACGACGCTGTCGTCGTCCCGGGCGGATTTTCCTATGGCGATTATCTTCGGGCCGGAGCACTAGCGCGATTCTCGCCGGTGATGAAAGCGGTGAAGGAATTTGCTGCCAAAGGGAAATTTGTCTTCGGGATCTGCAACGGTTTTCAGATCCTCTGCGAGAGCGGTCTGCTTCCCGGTGCTCTCATGAGAAACGCCGGACTTCACTTCGCTTGCAAGCACGTGAACATTCGCACGGAGAATCAGAGCACGCCTTATACGAATCAACTCGAGAACGGAAGAGTTTTATCGATCCCGATCGCACACGCCGAAGGGAATTACACATGTGACGATGCGACCTTTCATTCGCTCGAAGAAAACAATCAGATCGTGTTTCGATATTGTGACGAGAACGGCGAGATCACTCCGGAGTCGAACCCGAACGGAGCACGCTCTAACATCGCGGGGATCTGTAATCTGGATCGAAACGTTCTCGGCATGATGCCGCACCCCGAGAGAGCTTGTGAAGAATTGTTAGGTTCGAACGACGGCCGGGATATTTTCCGATCGTTGACACACGCGATCGCGGAGAACGGAGTCGGAGTTTAATTATCGACACCCATCCAGTGAATATGCCATGTCTTAACGCCGTAGGCGTGACATATTGGTAGAATCGGTTCGAAAAAAATCAAGCTCCGAAGGAGCGACACATATGGTGCCGCTCCTACGGAGCTTGATTTGTTTTTTGCCTGTGTGACTACCAATATTTGCCTCCTAACGGAGGCGGGGAGCGATAGACCAGAACCGAATTCTGCAAACATTCGCCTCCACTGAAGGCGACATGTCTAATTACAAATTCGCCCTACTTGCCGAGCTGATATGTACACCGCCGTTCGTCGTGATCAGGCGAATCGGTGCACCACCGCCGTTGAGAACGGTATTCAGCCGAGTCGCTCTTTGGTGTCTGGTCGGCCCTTTCACATTTTCCGTGTCCACACTCAATGCAGGAATGTCGCTATGGAATCCACCGTTAGTCGTTCCGGTTTCGACATTCGCAGCATAGGAATTCGGCATCGAAAGATGCACGCCGCCGTTTGTCGTGGAGACGTCCAGTCCCGATCCTTTCCAACTGTTTCCCGCCAGATCGACATGAACTCCGCCGTTGGTCGTTCGGCCTTTAACATCGCCCGCAACATTGTCGAGATGAACACCGCCGTTTTGAGTTTCGAATTCGAGTCGCCCTTCAACTCCCGAGATTCCAATCCCGCCGTTCTGCGCACGCAGGTTCAGATCGATCGAGCGTGGGACGAGCAGTTCGTACGATACTGAGTAGTTCTCTTCGCCGACGCCTTCCGCCCTGATCGTTCCGCCGCTTGTCGAGATCTTGACTCCGGCCACGGCTGCTTTGGCTGCTTCGTCAGTCGTTCCCCATGCCTGAACGCATGCACGAACGACTATGTCGGAACGTTCCGAACCCTTCACTCTGATCCCGCCGTTTCGTCCGCCATCGACCGATAGCGAGCCGCTCGCGGGAAGCGTCATCTCACGAAGATCGCGGACCGAGACGCGGTCGCCGTTGGACCAGTCACTCGAACAGAATTCGCGGTTCTTCGCCTTGTCGCCGTTGTATTTTCCTGCAGATTCGGCCTGGCCGAAAAGAATCGTAGTAGAGAGGAATAATAGCGCTGCCGCAATTGCGGCTTTCAACAAGAGCATTATTACTGTTGTAGTTTTCATTGGAAACCTCCGATTGGTGTGTGTTTTTCGTCTTCTGAGATGGAAACACCACATTCGAGAGGTTTGTGACAGGAAAACTGCTGAGTTTCTAGTTCCTAGTTTCCGGTTTCTGGTTTCTGGTCCGTGTGAGGAATAACGACGACTAACGAGTAACGAAGAAAAGGAAATCAGAAACGTGAAACTAGAAACTAGAAACGAGAAACTAGAAACGAGAAACTAGAAACCTGAAACTAGGAACCAGAAACTACAAGTCCGTTCTTCGCGACCTTCCAATCCAAAACTTCCGCACCGTTCTCCGACGCGAGAGCTTTTTCGACATCCGCTTTGCGGCCGTCTTCGCAGAAGAACGCGATGCATCCGCCGCCGCCGGCTCCGCAAACTTTCGGCGCGATCGCTCCGTTCGCCATTGCTTTATCGATCAGCATGTCCATCTGCGGAGTCGTGATGTGAGGTGACAGTCGTTTCCGATGCGGATGCGACGCACGCAAAATTTCTCCGACGCAATCCCAATCGCCTTTCAAAAGATTTTCACGCACCGCCAGGGACGAATCGCGGATACCTTCGAAGATCTCAAACAGCTCACGATCGCCATCGATGTGCCGCTTCGTGATCTCCCAATTATTGGTTCCGGAGTTGCGGGGCTCGCCGGTGTATAGGACGACGACTCGCCGCTCGAGCGTTTCGACATCGATCTCGAGTCCCTCGCGATACATTCCCGCAGGTCCGAAATGTATGCACGCCGCACTGCCGTATTGCGCAGAGTAATAATCCTGATATCCGGTCGGCACGCGGATGACCTGGCATTCGACGTTCGCCGCGATCGGGATAAAACGATCCGGCGAGTACCGATCGCCGACAAGTTTGTTGAGAGCTCCGATGCACGCGATGTTGAGAGTCGAAGATCCCGCCAGCCCGGCTCCGGCCGGCGCCTCGGATTCGGTGATCATGTTGAAACCCATTTCCGGCCTAAAGAAATAGACGAGCTTTGCCAGAAGCTCCAGCTGCGGCTCGTCTTTCAGATCATCAATGCTCTCCACACTCGTTTCGAACTTCACGCCCCGGTCGATCGACTCGAGAACGATCTTCGAATCGTCGCGCGTTTCTATTCGGCACTTGGCCAAAAGACTTACGGCAAAATTCACGGTCGCGGCGCCTTCGTGAAACAAAAAGAGAGGTGGAATATCGATGGTACCGCCGGCGAGGTCAACGCGCGTCGGGGCTGAAGCTTCTATGATCATTCGTTGGTTGTTCGTGGATCGTTGTTCGTTGATCGGGGATGAATTCGATCAACCGTGAAGTGGATTGTAGCAAAGAGCAGAGAGAGAACGAACAACGGACAACGAACTAGGCGGACTTCTTCTCCGCTTTTTTTGAGGCCTCCGCTTTCGGGGTCATATCCTTTTCATCTTTGTTCGGCTCGCGCGTGAGATGCAGACGTTCTCCGAGATCATGTAACTTTTCAGATGCGACCTCTTCGACCGCGTGGAACCTTTCCTCGATCCGATGAATCGTTTCGGGACTCGCTTCTTCGACCCTCTCGGACAGCCAGAACCTTTCGATCACATAAAAGATGATGATCCCGGTAAGGACTATAAAGAAGAGCGCGACACCGATCTGTTTGAAATCACCGATCATTGACGTGATCGCGCCGCTGAAGAAGTAGCCCGCTCCGGACAAAAGCAAGACCCAGGTGAAGCAGCTTATGGCATCGAGGGCGAGAAAACGGAGGAACGGCATCTTGCCGACGCCGTAAAATACACACATGGCGGCTCTGATACCGTATATGTATTTTGAGATCACGATCGCGAATCCGCCGAACTTATCGATAAGCTTTTCGACCCGCGGCTGGGCCATCTGATAGAAGCGGTAGTGCTTCGCATTCTCATGGGCGATTCGGCCGACGCCGTAGGCGACACAGTCGCCCGTCATTCCGCCGAGCGTCCCCGCAACGAGTACTTTTAGGAATCCCCAATTCTCACCGAAGAATCCTCCGTGGGCCATCGTTCCCGAGATAAGCAGCGTGATATCGCCTTCGACGGTACACAACGCGAATACCGCGTAGATACCGTACTGCTCGATTATTTGGGACAGATGATCCATAAGGATGAACGGGAAAGACTTGTCTGGGCTGTCAAAAGATTAACTTTCGAGTGTAGATGAGTCAAACAAATGGATTGTCGGTGCTTGGTCGTTCGTTGTTCGTGATTCGTTGTTCATAGCGAATGGCGGATGCGACTGGAACGCAGGCGACTCGCCTGCCACGCCGAGGCTTCCGAAGGTGTGTAACGATTATGATTCGACACGACAGTGGCTGACATCGGCCGAAGCGGCGATGTCAGGCAGGCGAGTCGCCTGCGTTCCAGTCGCATCCACCGTCGTCTACGATCCACGAACAACGAACAAAATTGACACCGTCTACCGCACTGTCTAGAATCGCTCTAGTTTTCCTCCAAACCAAATATGAGCGACCCAGTTGATCCCGCAAAAAGGATTCTCGGAATAGAAGCGTCCGTTACGTCCTCGCGCGCCGTTTGTCTGGATGGCGCCGGTGAGATTCTCGGGACGGAGACGACACCGGTCGAGGGCGGCGAGCAGTCTGTATCGCAACTGCAAACATTCATCTCCAGACTCACTGACAAGTTCGGTCCCTTCAGTCGTATCGGTATCGCCGTTCCTGGGTTGATCCGGCGTGATTCGGGACAGGTAGCATATTCTGCTCATATTCCCGAACATTCCGCGATCGATCTGTCGAAGGAGATCGAGAATTCCAGCGGCGTTAGGGCGATCGTCGAGAACGACGCTAACGCCGCGGCATATGGTGAGTTACGGCTCGGTGCCGGGCGTGGAAGCTCGAATCTTTTCTATGCGACGCTCGGAGTCGGAGTCGGCGGTGCGCTGATCCTGGACAATCAGATCTGGCGCGGTATTTCCGGATTCGCAGGCGAATTTGGCTACGTGGCGATCAACTCGGACGGAATGCGGCTCGAAGACGTCGCCTCGGCGGCTAATATCGTTCGTCGAACGCGGAATCGGTTTAATCGCGACAGCACGTCTTCACTGAACAGGCTCGAAGAGGAGCAGATCTCGATACGGAGGATCGTCGACGCCGCCGAGAACGGCGACGATTTTGCCAGCCTCATGCTCGAACGGACCGGCAGTTATGTCGGTACCGCGATCGCGACGGTCATTAATCTTCTTAACATTGAAAAGATCGTCATCGGCGGAGAGATCATGCACGCCGGTCACCTCGTGCTTGATGCGGTCATCCGGCGCGCACGCGAACTCTCGTTTGGTCCGTCGTTCGAGCACGCAGAGATCGTCGCCGGCGAGCTCGGCGAGAACGCCGCTGCGATAGGTGCGGCACTCATCGCGGGCGAGAACTGATCCCTCGCGCAATAAAAATAATCTTACTAATGAGAAATGCTAATTTCGTGAACCGTTGCTAATCATCCTAAACCGAAATATTTTCTAGGTGATAGTATTTGCGGAATTTACGAGATTTAGTAGAATTGTACAAAAGTTTTACGGAAGCTTTCTCAATCTAGTTCAGCTAGGCATATACCGGCCAGGCAACCCACCAGCCAGGTAACCGTTGAGGTTTATTTACGGACCGCGCGGGAGACTTGATAAATGGCGCAATTTTTTCACAAGAGTGCAAATAACATCGCCCGGATCAGCATGATCCTCGGCGTCGTTCTTGCAGGGACGGCATTTTATGTTTATACGCAGGTCGCGAGGTCTTCGTACATAACGGGCCGGTACCTCGAGAAGCAGCAGCCTGTCCAGTTCAGTCATAAGCATCACGTCGGGGACGACGGCATCGATTGTCGTTATTGCCACTCGACTGTTGAAACGACTGCATCGGCCGGCATGCCGCCGACGCAGACGTGTATGAACTGCCACAGCCAGATCTGGAGCGACAGTCCGTACCTGGAACCGGTCCGTGCGAGCTTCCGGGATAACAAGCCCATTGAGTGGGAACGCGTTCACGACCTGCCGGAGTTCGCGTATTTCAATCACAGCATTCACATAGCGAAAGGCGTCGGCTGCTCGACTTGCCACGGCCAGATCGACAACATGCCGGCGGTTTATCAGGAAAACACGCTGCAGATGGAATGGTGCCTCGCATGCCATCGCGAGCCTGAAAAGTTCATCCGTCCGAAATCCGAGATCTTCAATATGCAATGGCAGGACGGCGATCTGACTCCGGAAGAACGCATAGATCTGAAGGAAAAGTACAAGATACGCGGTAAGGAAATGATGACGAGCTGCTCGACTTGTCATCGGTAGATTACGAACTTGGCCAAGGGGCCACTGAGATTTTTGTTGGAAAGTTGAGCCTTCTGATCACGCATTGTTTTTCGTCTCTGCGTGCTCGGTGGCAAAAAGCTTAAGGAAGAAGATGCCCAACCAGGACAGCAAAAACAATTTTGCATTGATGCGAGACAAGATCTTGTCTCAGAACGGTAAGGAATATTGGCGCAGCGTGGACGAATTCGTCGACGCCCCGGAATTTGAAGAGTTCGTGAAGCGGGAATTTCCCGTGCACTCCGAGGATTGGGAAAATGCGGTCAGTCGCCGCACCTTCGTCAAGTTAATGGGCGGCACGCTCGCGCTCGCGGGGCTTTCCGGCTGCGTTATCCAACCAGCCGAGAAGATCGTTCCTTACGTTCGCGCCGAGCAGGATTTGCTTCCAGGTAAACCGCTCTTCTTTGCAACTGCAGTGTCGCTCGGCGGTATCGCGACCGGGCTTCTCGCAAAATCATTCGATGGACGTCCGATCAAGGTCGAAGGAAATCCGGATCACCCGGGAAGTCTTGGTGCGACGGATTCGCTCGCACAGGCTTCGGTTCTCGACATGTACGACCCGGACCGCTCGCAGGAAGTCTCGTTCCGCGGTGCTCCGAAGACGTGGCAGAATTTCATGGGAACGCTGCGAGCCGCGATCGATGAAAATCGTACCGACGGCGGTGCCGGAATTCGATTTCTCACTCAGACGGTCACATCGCCGACGTTGATAAATCAGTTCAAGGGAATCGCGACCGAGTTGCCGAACGCCCGCTGGCATCAGTACGAGCCGATCAATAACGACAACGCGATCGCCGGAGCGCGGATGGCGTTCGGATCGCCGGTCCAGACAATCTACAAATACGATCTCGCCGATCGCATCCTGACACTTGATAAAGATATTTTCTCGGACTTCAACGTTCGTTATATGAAGGATTACGCGAAGAAGAAGAATCTTCGCGGAGAGAATAAAGAGATCAATCGCCTTTATGCGATCGAGACGACGATGACGCTGACCGGTGCGAAGGCCGATCACCGCATCGCGGTAAAGCCAAGCCAGATGCCCGAGATCGCAAAAGCGATCGCGGCTGCGCTGGGAGTCGGCGGAGCAACGTCGACCTACACCGAGAACGCTCAGTGGATCGCGGCGATGGCGAAGGACCTGCAAGCTCACCGTGGAAAATCAGTTATCGTTCCGGGTGCGAATCAGTCGCCGGTCGTTCATGCTCTCGCACACGCAATGAACGGTGCGCTCGGGAATGTTGGTCAGACAGTAGTTTACGCGGATCCGTTCACGCCGTCCGAGAAGACACAGATCGAGCAGCTTCGCGAGCTCGTCGCCGATATCGATGCGGGCAAGGTCAGGATGCTCGTCGTCCTCGGCGGAAATCCGACATACAACACTCCGGCCGATCTCAAACTGAACGCCGAGCGGATGAATAAGATCCCGCTTCGCGTCCATCTCGGATCACATTTCGACGAAACTGCCGAGCTTTGCCATTGGCATGTTTCCGACAAGCACTATCTCGAAGGCTGGAGCGACACGCGTGCGTACGACGGTACGGTGGCGATCACTCAGCCGCTTATTCAGCCGCTTTACGACAGCCACAACATCCACGAAGTCGTTCAGCTGTTCTTCAAAGAGAATTTCGATCAGAAAGATTACGACATCGTTCGAGCTTACTGGCAGACACAGAATATCGCGGCCTCGACGGCTCCTGCGGCGACAGCAACTGCGGCCGCGGCGACGGCAGCGAGCAACGGTCACGGACCGGCGACGGGAAACACTAACAGCAATACGGCAACAGCACCCGCTGCCAGCAACTCGGCTCCGGCTCCGGCTAATGCAGCAACAACTGCGGCATCCGCAGCAAATACTTCGACAAGTAACACCGCGGCGAACTCAACTCCGCAGCGAGCAGCCGCGGCCGCATCAGGCGGAACACAAACGTTCGAAGACAAATGGCGTCGTATCGTGCACGACGGCTTTGTCCCGAATACGGCCGCGACGCCGAAGACCGTTACTGCCGGAGCAGGATTTCTTGCGCAGCCCTCGGCCCCGGTCGCGAATAACGGTCCGCTCGAGATTTCGATCTGCCCGGATCCGTGCGTATACGACGGAAGGTTTGCGAATAACGGCTGGCTTCAAGAGCTCCCGAATCCGCTGACAAAGATCACATGGGATAACGTCGCACTCGTCAGTCCGGCGACAGCTCACAGGCTTGGTCTCAATCAAGCCGGCGACAGCGATCAGCTCTCGGGTGCCGGCGGCGAACGTCCTACGAGTTTTATCAATTCAA
Organism: Acidobacteriota bacterium; assembly: GCA_003223025.1. GTDB lineage: Bacteria > Acidobacteriota > Blastocatellia > Pyrinomonadales > Pyrinomonadaceae > OLB17. Next base: position 72,775 of record QHXR01000006.1, on the reverse strand, counting down.
AGGGATCGAATATGTATTCCGATCTCGTCACGCTGAATTACCAGGGCGGAACGATTTCGAAATCCGTACCGGTCTGGATATCACCGGGACAGCCGGATGATGTGGTCACGATCTACGCCGGATACGGACGAACACGTGCCGGACGCGTCGGGACGGGGCTCGGTTACAACGCTTACGACGTCATGCGTTCAGACGCGATGAACTTCGGCACGGGCGATATAAAAGGGACCGGAACTCAGACGACGATCGCATCGACGCAGATCCATTTCAACATGGAAGGCCGCGACATCGTTCGTGTTTTGGATTTCAACAATCTCGAACACGAGATCGAGTCGTATGAGAAGAAGAACGAGGACCTCTACGATCATTCGATGTACGCCACGGCGGCTGAAGATTATCAGAAGTCCTACGACAAATATCATCGCTGGGGAATGTCTATCGATCTGAACTCATGCGTCGGCTGCAACGCATGCGTGCTCGCTTGCCAATCGGAAAACAATATTCCGGTAGTCGGCAAAGAGCAGGTCGAGCGAAGTCGTGAGATGCACTGGATGCGCATCGACACTTACTTCACCGGCAACGATCTCAATCATCCCGAAGGCACGCACTTCCAACCGGTTCTTTGCCAACAGTGCGAACAGGCGCCGTGCGAAGTGGTTTGTCCCGTTACGGCGACCGTCCACAGTGCGGAAGGCCTTAACGACATGGTCTATAACCGCTGTGTCGGAACGCGTTATTGTTCGAATAACTGCCCTTACAAAGTTCGACGGTTCAATTTCATGCTTTACCAGGATTGGGATACGCCGCAGTACAAACTGATGCGCAATCCGGAAGTTTCGATCCGAAGCCGCGGTGTCATGGAGAAGTGCACGTATTGTACGCAGCGTATTTCGGCAGCCCGCATCGAGGCCGAAAAGGACGGACGTGCGATCGCCGACGGAGAAGTCGTGACGGCATGTCAGGCGGTGTGTCCGACCGACGCGATCGTGTTTGGCGACATGAACGACAAGGGAAGCCAGGTCGCTCAAATGAAGAAGGATCCGAGAGATTACAAACTGCTCAACGATCTTAATACTCAGCCGCGAACGACTTATCTCTCCGAGTTAAAGAACCAGAATCCGGAGATGCCGGATTACAAAGCACCGAAGGCCCACGGCAACGGTGGCGAATCGCACGGTGAACCGAAACCTGCGACGGACGGACATTGATCATTTTGAATTTGGTTTTGCCGGAATGACGCCGGAGAACGAGTTGCGAAAATCATGCAGGATTTGAAACGGATCCAACAAAAAATTTACCCGCCGATGGTCGAAGGCGATCACACATTCGGCACGGTGTCAGACAAGATCGGCGACGTTACGCTGAAGAAGAAGACGCCGTTCCATTGGTTCATCGGCTTCGGCATTGCGTTCATGGTCGCTCAATGCCTGCTGATGACGGTCGGCTACCTTCTCGCGAAGGGCATGGGAATTTTTGGAAACAACCAGCCGGTCGGCTGGGCGTTTCCGATCATCAATTTTGTGTGGTGGATCGGTATCGGCCACGCCGGAACTCTTATCTCTGCGATCCTTCTTCTCCTGAATCAAAAGTGGCGAACGTCGATCAATCGATTCGCCGAAGCGATGACGCTGTTCGCGGTGGCGAACGCAGCCGTGTTTCCTCTGCTCCACACCGGTCGTCCGTGGCTCGCCGCGTATTGGCTGTTCCCGTATCCGAACACGATGGGGGTCTGGCCGCAGTTCCGCAGCCCGCTGGTTTGGGACGTTTTCGCGGTATCGACATATGCTACGATCTCGCTTTTGTTCTGGTATGTCGGACTGATCCCGGATCTCGCTACGCTTCGCGACCGGGCAAAGAATAAATACTTCAAGGCGGTTTACGGACTTTTGTCCTGGGGGTGGCGCGGAAGTGCTCGTCACTGGCATCGATACGAGATCGCGTATCTGCTTCTCGCCGGCATCTCGACTCCGCTCGTGCTTTCGGTCCACTCGATCGTGTCCTTCGACTTCTCGGTGTCACAGGTTCCGGGATGGCACGCTACTATCTTTCCGCCGTACTTCGTTGCGGGTGCGATCTTCGCCGGATTTGCGATGGTGTTGATCCTCTGTATACCGCTCCGCGTCTGGTACAACATGAAAGATTTCATCACCGATACCCACCTGGTTTACATGGGGAAGGTGATGCTCGCGACCGGTTTGATCGTCGTGTACGGGTACGCGATGGAGGCCTTCTTCGGCTGGTATAGCGCGTCGCAGTACGAAGTGTTCATGATCAAGAATCGCATCTGGAACGGTCCGTACTGGCTGTTCTATTGGATGCTGATCTTTTGTAACGGGATCTCGATCCAGTTCCTTTGGTTCAAACGTTTTCGTGAAAGCCCGTTCTGGCTGTTTATCATCTCGATCATCGTCAGCGTCGGTATGTGGCTCGAGCGTTTCGTAATCATCATTACGAGCTTGAACCGGGACTTCCTGCCGTCATCGTGGGCGATGTATTCACCGACTATATTCGACATCTCGATGTTCATCGGAACACTTGGATTCTTCTTCTCGCTGATCTACCTTTTCGTCCGGTTCCTGCCGATCATCTCGATATTCGAGGTTCGTACCTTGTTGCCGTCGGCGAACGTTCACGGACGTCAGCAGGATTTCGACGAGAGTGTTTTGGAAGTTGAGTACACGTGGGAACGAACCGATCCGCCTAACAAGTAGGCCGGTATTGATATTTGAAATCTGATACGCGCGATCAGAGGCGACGATGAGTTCGAAGAGAAGGATCATTCAAGTTGGTTTAGCGGTCCTCGCATTCTTACTTTGTGTCGGCATGATCTACGTCACGGGACGCGATAATCCGGACTTTGCGGACAGCATCGATTACATCACCGCTGCTCGCATGCTGGTTGCAAATGGAAGTTATCCGGCGGTCGGAGGTTTGCATTTCTTCCGTGCTCCGCTGTATCCGCTGTTCATCGCCGGAGTCTGGAGCATCGCGGGCGAAAGCGTTTTTGCCGTGAAGATCGTTCAGGCGTTACTTCACGCCGTGACTACGCTGATGATCTTCCGGGCGGCGAAGCTTTTGACGACGAGCACGCTCGTCGCGACGATTGCGGGAATGTTGTTCGCTCTGAATCCGTTCTTTGTATATCAGGCTGCGGCGATCCAGACGGAAGCATTGCAGACATTCGTCATGACGCTCGCTTTGCTGCTTCTGGTCAAAATGATCGTCTCGGACGGACCGTTCGATCTGAAGACGGCGGCAGCAGCGGGAGTCGCATTTGGACTCGGAGCTCTTTGCAAGAATTCGCCTCTCGGCATCTGCATCGTACTCGCTGTCGCGATGGCGGCACTTTGCTATCGACGAAAGAATAGCATCGCCGCACCGGTGCTGATGATCGTCGTGATGTTTATCACGATTTTGCCTTGGACTTTTTACAACCTGAGGACGCGTGGTGAGTTCATTCTGATCAACGACTCGAGCGGTTTTGTTGCATGGATCGGGAATCATCCGGCGAACATCCGGATCTACGAAGGGAAGTTCGCGAGTCGCGAGGAGACGCAGCAGTATCAGGATTACATGGCGAAGACGCTCGCCGCGGAGCAGGTGGCCGAATGGGAGCGGACGAAAGGTTATAGCGGCCTTTCCTTCAAAGAACGTGAGAGCCTGTGGCGACAGCAGGCGATTGAAAATGCGAAAGCGGAACCAGGGATCACCGCGAGATTGATCGGGTGGAAACTGCTGGCTTTCTGGCGACCGTGGTTGAGCTCCGATATTTACTCGACCAAAGGGATGTTGATCTCAGCGGCGCTGCTCGTACCACTTTTTGTTCTCGGCTTTGCAGGGATGTGGTTATCGCGAAAGCAACCGCGAATCAGAGAGACGGTGATCTTATTCGCGATCCTGATGCTCTTTGTTACGGCCGTTCACACGGCACTCGTCAGTACGATGCGGCTCAGGCTGCCGAACATCGACCCGTTCCTGACGATATTTGCGGCGATAGCGATCGTCGCGATCCTGGCGAGATTTGGAACGGCCCGGATCGAAAGCGTGAACAGATTTTTGGATAGTTCGCATTAGATCAGTCAGTGCGAGATTTGGATATGGAAAAGAACTTGTACGGATTACTAGCTGAGTTCGATACGCCGACCGAGTTGGTCGATGCGGCGAACTCTGTCCGTGAGGCGGGTTACACGAAGACGGACGCCTTCTCGCCGTTTCCGCTGCATGAGATCGATGAAGCACTCGGCATCAAGAAAAGCATTTTGCCGGTTCTCGTCTTCTTCGGCGGAATAGCCGGCTTGTGCCTCGGTCTTGGTTTACAGATATTCGTGCATTACATCGACTATCCGTTGAATGTCGGCGGACGTCCGTATCTGACGTGGCCTTCGTTCATTCCGCCTTCGTACGAGCTGACAATACTGCTCGCAGGATTCACGGCGGTGTTCGGAATGCTTTTCCTGAACGGATTGCCGCGGCCATATCACCCGGTTTTCAACGTGCCGCGATTTGCTTTGGCAACGCGCGAGAAATTCTTTTTATTGATCGAGACGGCGGATCCTAAATTCGATGAGAACACCCGAAGCTTTATGGAAAGTCTCAAGCCGCAGGAGGTTTTCGATGTCGAAGAATAATGTGCGACACGGTGAGGGAGAGACGCGGAGACGCGGGGACCTCGAGCCCGAGCGTCCAGAATCCATGTTTAGCTTTAGCAAACTATCTCCGCGTCACCGTGTCACCGTGTCTCCGCGTCGCGTGAGCTCGGGTCTCCGCGTCGTAACTTTCGCTGCCTTCTGCCTTCTGGCCGCCGGCTGCGGTGTGCGGTTCGATATGCAGGACCAGCCGCGATACAAGGCTTATAAGGAGAGCGATTTCTTCGCAGACAAGCGAGGTTCGCGGAACCTGCCCGACGGCGTCGTAGCCCGGGGATTTTTGAAGGACGACAAGGCTCTTCACACCGGCAAGATCGATAATCCGAATCTGAACGCTCAGGTTCAGACGACAACCGATGCTTCCGGCAACACGCTCGTCTCGAGCTTTCCGAACGACATCGACGAATTTCCGGTGCCGGTCACAAAAGAGCTCGTCGATCGTGGCCAGGATCGATTCAACATTTACTGCATCGTCTGTCACGGTCCCGTCGGCAACGGCGACGGAATGATCGTTCGACGCGGATTCCCGCAACCGCCGACCTATCACGACGATCGACTTCGAAATGCGCCGGTCGGACATTTCTTCGATGTCATCACGAACGGTTGGGGCAAGATGAACAGTTACGCCGACAAGCTCTCGGCGGCCGATCGATGGGCAGTCGTCGCATATATTCGGGCACTGCAGGTCAGTCAGAATCCGGAAGAAACTTTGAAAATGAACTCGAGCGCAAATACGAATAGCGCGGCTCCGGCAGCACATGGTTCTCCGAACGCGAACACGCACGGAGGTGAACGATAAATGACGGATCGCGATAGATACAGAGCACCCGGCGAACTAAATGGCCTCTTAAGCCTCGCACTCGGAGTTGGCGGAGTCGCGACACTTGTCTTCTGGATCGGTGGACTGATTCAGAATCCGGAGCAAGCTCTTCGCTCGTGGCTGCTCGGCTTCATCTTTTGGGGCGGAATCGGGCTGGGTGCGATCGGACTTTTGATCCTCCAGTATCTAACAGGTGGTGCGTGGGGAGTTGTGCTTCGTCGAACGGCTGAAGCCGCGTCGAGAACGCTTCCGCTTCTATTCCTGATGTTCCTCCCGATCGCATTTGGCGTGACGCGTCTTTACGAATGGCCGCACTTGCCGGCGAATGACGTGACCGTGATCCAGCGCGAGTGGTTCCAGACCGTTCCCTGGTGGGTCATCAGATCGGTCATATACTTTGCGATTTTTGGCGTCATGGTTTATCTCCTGAACATGTGGTCGGCAAAGCAGGACGCTTCGAAAGATCATGAAGAAGCGGCGGGCTGGCTCGGACGCGCGACTGCATTCTCAGGGCCGACGATGGTGATCTATGCGTTGACCGTGACGTTTGCCGCTGTCGATTGGATGATGAGCCTTGAGCCGCACTGGTTCTCGACGATCTGGGGATTGCTGTTTGTCGCCGGATGGGCGTTGAGCTGTATGTGCTTCTGTGTGATCGTGCTGGCTTTCCTCTCGGATAAAGTTCCGATGAATCACATTCTCGGCAGACGACATTTCCATGATGTCGGAAAGCTTATGCTCGCACTCGTTATGGTCTGGGCGTATTTTAATTTTTCTCAGTACCTGATCATCTATTCGGGAAACATTCCCGAAGAGACGGTCTGGTTCATCAAGCGGACGAGCAGCGGTTGGGGATACGTTGCGTGGGGCCTGATCCTGTTTCATTTCGCGGTTCCGTTCCTCATTCTTTTGCAGCAGGACCTGAAACGAAAGCCGAAGAAGCTCGCACTCGTTGCGCTGTTCATCCTGTTCATGCGTCTCGTGGATATGTATTTTTTGATCGGGCCGAGCCCGAGGATCGGTGAGGTCGCCGGGCTGCACACTCCATTTACTATCAGTTGGATGGATATTCTGGCACCGATCGCAGTCGGCGGTCTGTGGATCGCGTATTTTATTAATCAGCTGATGAAGCGGCCGCTTGTGCCGGTAATGGACCCGTTCCTCGAGAACGCGATCGAGCACGGACACGGACACTAACGATTTGGGATCTGGGATTTGGGATTGCGGATTGAAAACGATCCTCAAATCCCAGATCCGAATTCCCAAATCCCAAATTGAATTATGGGTTCTACGAAACACGAAAAATCATTTGTTGATTTCGAGCAGCCTTACGAGCAGAACATCATCGGCCTTAAGGGTGTCTTCTATTTCGGCATTGGCCTCGTACTTCTCATCATCATCACATTCGCTCTTATGTGGGCGCTGTTGAACGTCCTCAAGGAGGATGCGGCGGCTGATAAGGGTACGTCGGGTCCGATGGCCATGACCGAGATCGAGCGATTGCCGCCTGAACCGCGATTACAGGTCGCGCCGGGATTCGGGGTCGAAAGCCCGGACGGCCGCGTGAACATGGAATTGAAAGCTCCGCAGGCCGAATATCGCGAGCTCAAGAAACAATGGGCCCTGGTTTGGGAACACGGATCGAAAGATGCCAGGACGGGTGCGGTCTCGTCTATGCCGATCGATATGGCAAAAGAGAAATTCCTTGAAGAGGCTGTAAAAGCGAGATCGGGAGAAGAGGCCGAGCAGAAAGCTCTTCGCTCGAAGATGTATTTCACCGACGCCAGCTCGGGAAGGCGTGCGGCGGAAAAGAGAAGGTAGGCAGTAAGAAGTATGTGGCGTGAAGTAATAAACAGCTCGATAGTCCTGATACTCGTCCTCGTAGTTTGCGGATCGATGTTCGGTCAGAAGAGCGAGCATTACAACTCGCCCCTTTATTCGCCGAAGACCTACGATCCTTCTCAGAGCGAGGGGAACGGATTACCACCGGTGCTCGACAATGTCGGCATTGAACAGAAGCTCGGCGATCAACTTCCGCTGGATACGCCGGTCACCGATGAAGACGGGAAGACGGTTCAGCTCGGCAGTCTTTTCACGAGCGGGCGCCCGGCAGTCCTCGCACTTGTCTACTACGAGTGCCCGATGCTTTGCAACGAAGTGCTCAACGGACTGACCGGATCTCTGAAAGGTATTTCGCTCGACGCCGGGAAGGATTTCGATGTCATCGCTCTGAGCTTCGACGCTCGTGAGAACGACAAGCCCGGATTGGCGAAGAATAAGAAAGCGGCTTATCTCGAACGATACGGACGTGCAAATGCCGATAAGGGATGGCATTTCCTTACCGCTTCGCAGACGTCGATCGACGCGATCACCAAGGCCGCAGGTTTTAGTTACCGTTGGGACGAGAAGAGCCAGCAGTTCGCCCATGCCGGTGGAGTGATGGTCGTCACGCCGCAAGGTAAGATGTCGCGTTATTTTTATGGAATCGATTATGGCCCGCGGGATTTGAAACTCGGATTGATCGATTCGTCAGAGAATAAAGTCGGAAGTGCTGCGGATAAGCTGCTGCTTTACTGTTACCACTATGATCCGGCGACGGGAAAGTACGGTCTTGCGATCTTAAGTGTTATACGGCTCGGTGCCGTATTGACGCTGCTGGGGATGGGAGCGATGGGCTTTGTCTTCTGGCGGCGGAATAAAAAAGTTGCTAGTTCCTAGTTTCTAGTTTCTAGTTCACGGAAAGATCCAACAAGAAACTAGAAACCCGGAGCTAGAAACTTTAAAGAGATTATGCAAACGAATTGGGTTCCATTATTTCCAGACCAGGCGTCGACATTCGCGTGGCAGGTCGATCTGCTTTATGCCTACCTGATCATCGTGAGTATTGCGTTTACGATACCCATCGTCGCCGCGATCTTTTTCTTCGGCCTCAAGTACCGCGAGCGGGAGAAATACGCGACGCCCGAAGAAATGCATGGCTCGATCACCCTCGAAACGGTCTGGTCGATCATCCCGTTCGTCATATCGATGACCATTTTCCTTGGCGGAGCTTACGTCTATTACAACCAGTACACGCCTCCGAAAGATCCGGCGCTGGAAGTTTATGTCGTCGGCAAACAGTGGATGTGGAAGCTTCAGCACAGCACGGGACAGCGCGAGATAAACGAGCTTCATGTGCCGGTAGGCAAAAAGGTCAAACTAACAATGACCACCGAAGACGTGCTTCACGATTTTTCGGTGCCGGCATTTCGAACCAAGGCCGACGTCATTCCGGGTCGTTATACATATCTCTGGTTCGAAGCGACGAAGCCCGGCAAATATCATCTGTACTGCGCCGAATATTGCGGACTCAACCACTCGGGCATGGGCGGATGGGTTTATGTCATGGAGCAGCGTGATTTTGATAACTGGCTGAGTGGAAATGTTTCCGGCCAGACACCGGTCGAACAGGGCCGCGATCTTTTTGAGAACAAGCTCGGCTGTGCGTCATGTCACGCCGGCGGACCTCAGCAGCGAGGAGCGAAGCTCGAAGGCATCTACGGCAAAGAAGTTAAGTTTGTCGGCGGCGGAACCGCCACTGTGAATGACGAGTACATACGGAATTCGATCTTGAATCCGAGCGGTCAGGTCGTCGAAGGATTTCAGCCGATAATGCCGACCTTCAAAGGTCAGGTAACAGAAGAACAGCTCGTATCGCTGGTCGCCTATATCAAGTCATTAAGTGGCGTAACCGGCTCGGCGAGCAGTGCTGGTTCAACGCCGACCGCGAGCAACTCGGCGGCGAATACGACTACGGCGTCTCACGGGAATGCGAACACTCAAGCAAGCAATCCGAACGCGCCGGCAGCGAACAGCAACAGATAGGGTGATACTAATATGCAAACGCAAGATGCGATAAACACCGGGATTACCGGTTCGCCAAAAACGAATTACTTGACGAACGGCTTCACGCTGAAATCGTGGCTTTTGACGAAAGATCACAAGCGGATCGCGATCATGTATTTGATCACGGTATCGATGTTCTTCTTTGCCGGTGGCTTGTACGCGTCTGCAATTCGTCTTGAGCTTCTCACGCCGGCGAGCGATCTTTTACAAACCGGAACCTACAACAAAGTATTCACGCAGCACGGCGTTCTCATGATCTTCTTCTTCCTCATTCCGTCGATCCCGGCGGTCCTGGGGAATTTTCTGCTTCCGATCATGATCGGAGCGAAGGATCTCGCACTGCCGAGGATCAATCTTCTCAGCCTTTACATTTATTGGGTCGGTGGCCTTCTGACGATTTACGCTCTGCTTCAGGGCGGCGTCGATACCGGTTGGACGTTCTACACGCCGTACAGCACGACATTCTCGAACACGTATGTCATGGCGGTCGGTCTCGGCATCTTCATCAACGGGTTCTCATCGATCCTTACCGGTCTGAATTTTATCGTCACGGTCCATACGATGCGTGCTCCCGGAATGACTTGGTTCCGTCTGCCGCTGTTTGTCTGGGCGATGTATGCGGTCAGCCTTGTGATGATCCTCGGAACTCCGGTGATTGCCATCACGATCCTTCTGCTCGCACTCGAGCGGCTTGTCGGAGTCGGAATATTCGATCCGTCGATCGGCGGCGATCCGATCCTGTTCCAGCATTTGTTCTGGTTTTATTCGCATCCGGCCGTCTACATCATGATCCTGCCGGGCATGGGCGTGATAAGCGAACTGATCTCTAACTTCTCGCGCAAAAAGATCTTCGGTTACGAGTTCATCGCTTTCTCGAGTATCGCGATCGCCGTTTTCGGATTCCTCGTCTGGGGACATCACATGTTCGTCAGCGGTCAGTCGATCTATGCCGGACTCGTGTTCTCGTTCCTGACGATGGTCGTCGCAGTTCCGTCGGCTATCAAGATGTTCAACTGGACGGCGACACTTTACAAGGGCTCAGTTTCGTTCGACACGCCGATGCTTTACGCACTCGGATTCATGGGATTGTTCCTGATCGGCGGACTGACCGGATTGTTCCTGGGTTCGATCGGCCTTACGGTTCACCTGACGGATACGTACTTCGTCGTCGCCCATTTCCATTACGTCATGGTCGGCGGACAGGTCATCGCGTATCTCGGCGGAATACATTACTGGTGGCCGAAGATGACGGGCAAGATGTATTCGGAATTCTGGGGGAAGATCTCAGCGATGCTGGTCTTCATCGGATTCAACCTGACGTTCTTCCCGCAGTTCATTCTCGGTTATCAGGGAATGCCGCGACGATACGCTTCGTACCCGGAAGAATTCCAGGTCCTGAATATTTTCTCGACTGCCGGTGCTTCGGTACTCGGTGTCGGGTTGATCATGCCGGTTCTCTATCTCGGCCATTCGCTGTTCTACGGCAAGGCTGCGGGCGACAATCCGTGGATGCTGCCCGGACTTGAGTGGAGAACAAGCTCGCCGCCGCCGACTGAGAATTTTGAGAAGACTCCGATCGTCACATGGGAAGCGTATGAGTTTGGCGAAGAGAGCGGACTTGATCTTGAAGAGGCGAGGCGGCGCGATTTGGCGGCAGCGGTTAGTTAGATTTGCGATTGTCGATTTGCGATTTGCGATCGCTTTTACATGATCGCCCGCAAAATTTTACGACGAATCGATGCGACAGCGAGATCGAAAATCGAAATTCGAAAATCGAAAATAGAAAAGATGGCTACACACGCAGATTCACTAGAACACGGTCACTATCATCCGCCGGGTCTTCAACATCAGTTCGAAGACATGAAGCAGCAGGAAGAATCCGTATCGATCGGGATGTGGATGTTCCTCGTGCAGGAAATCATGTTCTTCGGCGGGCTGTTCACCGTGTATCTTGTCTTCCGGTCCAAGTACCCGATGGCGTTTGCGGCCGGCAGTAATCACCTCAACGCATTCTGGGGCGGACTCAACACGCTCGTTCTTATCGTCAGTAGTTTGACGATGGCGTTGACGGTTTACTACGCACAGAAAGGCAATCGGAACATGCAGGTGATTTTGATCCTGCTGACGATGTTCTTCGGCGCCGTTTTCCTTGGCGTAAAGACGGTCGAGTACTCGGATAAATATCACGACGGGCTCGTTCCGGTGACCGGATGGAACAGGAAGGTTAAAGCTGATCCCGCGCATGCGGAAGTTGAACATGCTAAGCCGTGTTGGGAAATGGGTCACGGTGCTGAGCACACTTACGTGAATCCGCGAGGTGAGTTCCAATTCCCGGACTGTTCGTTAGCTAAGCAAGCTTTCGATGAGCAGCAGGCGCATCCTGACGAAACTCATCTAACCTCAGCGGAAAAAGTTGGATATTTTTCGAACGGCCAAATAGACGGGGACAAGTTTCGAGACAAGATTCGCATATTTTACTGGATCTATTTCGTCATGACCGGTCTCCACGCATTGCACATGATCGTCGGGCTCGGGCTGATGACATGGCTTCTGTGGAAAGCATTCCGCGGGACCTTTAGTCACGATTACTTTGCACCGGTCGAGATGTCCGGTCTGTACTGGCACTTCGTCGATATCGTCTGGATATTCCTGTTCCCGCTGCTGTATTTGCTCGGGCGTCACTTTATGCATGGATAAGTTTTGAGTCCCGGCTCTAGACGGCCCTCTCGCCGCCTAAACGCGGTACTCAAAACATTGGAGAAACAAAATGTCTGAAAAACATATTGAATCAGGTGAAGGCCACATCGGGATCCCCGGATATTTAGGAATATTTGCGGTCCTCGTCGTCGGCACGATCCTTACATACGTCGTCGCGACAGTTGATCTGGATTTTATCTTTCCCGGAGCGAACACCCTCGTCGCGCTGCTGATCGCGTTCACCAAGATGACGTGCGTCATGCTTTTCTTCATGCACGTGTACTGGAGTCCGAAGCTTATCTGGCTCTCTGCCATCGCAAGTCTCTTTTGGCTCGCGATCATGTTTGCTTACACGATGCAGGATTATCTGACAAGAGGTTCAGGCGTCTTCGGCGGCTAACCAGGTTTCTCGAATACAAAAGGCGCGGTAACGAGGCAAAAGACCTTCGTTATCGCGTCTTTTCTTGAGTTAGGATTATGTCTTTTGGCATGGTATTATCATCGACTTGATACGTTTCGCCCTCTCAATACGCGATTAATAAAGGACAACAGGTCTATTTTTAAGGGCATCGAAAACTGAACATGTTCGCAAGAAACAGCAGTTTGCAATCATACTTTTTGTTAATTCTCGCCGCGACAGTTTTTCTGTCGGGATGTCTCTCCGTGAAGGCGCCGAAATCGACCCCGACTTTGCTGAAGACCGAGGACGCGAGTCACGATCAACTGATGGCTGAAGTCAATCGGTTCGCTCGTGTCGGCTCGATGCGCGCGAAGATGTTCCTCAGGTTCGAGGATAATTCCTTCGCGCAGTTCGGTAGTAAGGAAGTCTACCGCCAAGCCGATGGCGAAGTAATTGTTCAGCGTCCCGCAAACATCCTGCTCAAGGTCTCGGTCCCCGTTATCAAGACCGATGTCGCCCAAATGACCTCCGACGGCGAAAAATTTCGCGTCGCGATCCTGCAGGACGGGGGCAGCGGCAAGTACAAAAAGTTTGTCATGGGCACGAACAACGCGGACTATTCGAAGCTTCAAAAGGTCCTCGATGATTCGGGCGACGGGAAGGTTCAGAAGAATGTGAACGCGTTTGCGAACCTCCGGCCGCAGCACTTCACGGATGCGATGCTTGTCCGGCCGACCGACGAAGTTCATCTCTATACGCAGAGCACAATATTTCAGATCGAAGAAGATCCGACGCTTTCAAAGAAATCTCCGCTGCAGCGCGTTACTCGTGGTTATTACCTGCTTGATGAATTTACGAAAGGCACGAACGGGGAATTGATCATCTCGAGAAGATTTTGGTTCGATCGTGTTGGCGGAATTCGCCTTGCACGTCAACAGATCTTCGATGCGAAGGGCGAAATTGAATCGGACATCACCTATGGAGCCGAGGGTAATCTGACCGATACCCCAGACTACACGCGTCTTCCTCTGGAGATCGTCGTGACGCGTCCGCAGGAGAAGTATTCGATGAAGCTCACGTATCAGACCCCGGAAACAGTGACGATCGGAAAGAGGTATCCGCCGAGCGCATTCGTACTCGAGAATAGCTGGGACCTCGAAGAAGTCGATCTCGACAAGAAACTCCAGGAAGTTCTAGCGGCTCGGCCTGTAAGTACGACCACCAACAACACGAACACCGCCACAACCAGGTTCCAGTGAAGACAGTCTTAAGAACGGAAAATCTTACAAAGTCGTATTCGATCGGCAAACTCGAAGTGCCCGCGCTCCGCGGCGTATCTCTCGATATCACGGAAGGCGAGTTCGTCGCGATCATGGGTCCGTCCGGATGCGGGAAGTCGACGCTTCTGCATTTGCTCGGCGGATTGCTCAGTCCGACGACCGGAACGATCCTGATCGACGGAGAAGATCTGTCGAAAGTATCCGACTCAAAGCGAACCGACATTCGACGACGCAAGATCGGATTCGTTTTTCAGCGATTCAATCTTTTCCCCACGCTCACTGCGGAAGGGAATTTGAAACTTGCTGAGAAGATCCACTCGGGAAACGGCAGCAAAGATTCGACGAACCGGCGCGAAGTTTTGCGTCTGCTTAGGCTCGAAGACAAAATGCATCACAAACCGCTCGAGATGTCGGGTGGAGAGCAGCAGCGAGTCGCGTTGGCACGTGCCGTCATCAATAGCCCGGCGATCATACTCGCCGATGAGCCAACGGGGAATCTCGACACGGAAAATTCGCAGATCGTTCTCGATATGTTCAAGGAGTTGAACGAGAAGTATAATCAGACGATCATTATGATCACGCACAATCCGGAGGCCGCGGCTGTTTGTTCGCGTATAATTCGGATGCGTGACGGTTTGATCGCCGATTGAGATGGACGTTCTCAAGAAACTATTTCTGTGGAGCTATAGCCGCGAAACCTCGGTCTACGTCATCTTTTGCCTGCTGATCGTCGCATTTATCTTTTTAACCCCAAAAGAATGGTTCAATCGACCGGATTTGTTTGCAACGCAGACCTCGCGTCTGATCGTCAAACAGTCTGACTTCTCGCCGGACAAACCCGTTCTTGAGCAACGAATAAGGGCGATTTCCGGAAATCCGAAAGCAGAGGTAGTCGACTGGCGAAAGCGAGAGATCCCCGGCGGCGAAACGGTCTACGAGATTGATATTCGTTAGATTTTGGATATTATATTAGGCTCATAAGGGTTAGAACCGACCAACGGCTCTAACTTTTTTGTTAAGGAGTGACGCATTTATGAAAAATTCTTTTAGATTTTTACTCCCGACTGTCGCAATTATTTTCTTATTTGGCGCGATGTCTTCCCAGGTTTCGGCCCAGGGGGTTCTCAAAGAAATCCTCAAGCGGATGGATGACAATAACAAAAGTTTGGTCAGTCTTAAGAGCAACATCAAGATGAATAAGGTGAATGCTCAATTGGGTGAGAACGACGTGACGGAAGGCGATCTCAGCTACCTTCCCGGAAAATCGGAAAAGCAGATCTATGTTCGGATCGATTGGACGAAACCCATTGCCGAGAGTCTCGCGATCGCAAACGGAAAGTATGTTCTCTACCGACCGAAGACGAAGCAGGCGATCGTCGGAAACGTGGACAGCGCGAAAGGGAACTCGAAATCCGGCGGAGCTCTCGCGTTCATGACGATGAGTAAGGCACAGTTGAGTGCGAACTACGATGTTAAGTATGCAGGCGAAGAAACCGTCGCGAGCGGCGGAAAGACATGGCACCTCGTCCTTACTCCGAAAGCCGGGACGACTTACAAGTCAGCCGATCTTTGGGTAAACACGGATGGAATGCCGGTTCAGGCGAAGATCGTCGAGAAGAACAACGATACGACGACCGTTCTCTTATCTAACGTCCGTCGCAACGCGACTATAAGCGCGGCCGTTTTCAAGATCAGTCCTCCGAAGGGCACAAACATCGTGCAGGGATAACGAGAACTGGGTCAAATAATCGAAAAGCTCCGGCACGATTGACGTCCGGAGCTTTTTACTTGAGTTTGAAAACGTTCGGTTCAGCTTCTATAATTACCAGTTTGATTCGCGGTCCAATTTTGATCAATGCCAAAGGCAAGTAGTTTTAGCAGGTTCACGCGCGGTGTGCGACATACGGTTCGTGCGTTCGCATCGACAAAGCACCCGGTCCTCGTGCACATCGTGCCGATGCGTCGCTGTAATTTGTCGTGCACGTATTGCAACGAGTACGACAAGACGAGTGATCCGGTGCCGATCGAGACGATGCTCGAGCGGATCGACAAGCTCGCGGAGTTCGGTTCATCCGTGATCACGATCTCCGGCGGCGAGCCCATGATGCATCCCGAAATTTTCGAGATCATCGCACGCATCCGTCATCACGGAATGATCGCGGGCTTGATCTCCAATGGATATTACTTCCAACCTGAAAAGGTGAAGAAGCTCAACGAGGCTGGGCTCGATTATCTCCAGATCTCGATCGACAACGTCACGCCCGATGACGTTTCGAAGAAGAGCCTCAAGGTTCTCGATTCGAAGCTCGTCAATCTGCGCGACTTCGCGAAGTTCAAAGTGAATATCAATTCGGTCGTCGGTGGCGGTGTCGCGAATCCGGATGAGGCTTTGATAATCGCAAACCGCGCGCGAGAGCTCGGCTTCTCGTCGACAGTCGGCGTCATTCACGACGAGATGGGTTTGAACAAAGGCCTGACGCCGCGTGAAAAAGAAGTTTACAAAGAGATCAAATCGAAAGGCACGCGTTCGTACGCGCGGTGGAATTGGTTTCAGGATGAGCTCGTTGATGGCGGCGAATACGCATGGCGATGTCGTGCCGGTGCTCGTTATCTCTACGTCGACGAAGCCGGCATCGTGAGCTGGTGCTCGCAGCAGCGCGGCACGCCGGGAATCCCGCTCCTCGAATACACTCACGGCGACATGGAGCGCGAATACATCACAGAAAAATGGTGTGCCCCAACGTGCACGATCCAATGCGTGCACCAGGTCGGACATCTCGACGCATGGCGCGATCCGCAGATATCACTCAACGACTACAACAAGCGCAACGGAAGCGGCTTGAAGAAAGAGACGGTTGCGCAGATCGTAGGCGCAGAGTAGCTGAAGCGACGATAGTCGATTTGATGTTCGCGGCAGGCGGTACAGACGGCGGATGCGACTGGAACGCAGGCGTCCCCGCCTGCAACATCGTCGCTTCGGCGATGTCAAACGATTATGATTCGACAACAGCCGCAAACGGCAGTGTTTTCAAATTTCAAATTTCAGATTTCAAATTTGAAAAGTTGCGACGATCTCGTCGTGATGTCCCCGCAACGCGACGTACGAAAAAGCTGCGATGATTCGACAACCGAGCAGCTGATATCGCCGAAGCGGCAATGTTGCAGGCGGGGACGCCTGCGTTCCAGTCGCATCCGCCGTCTCCCGCATTTTTCGTACGACCGACCGAGCCAGTAACCTTAGCGGAGCTTTACGTCATGACAGACTCCAAACTTTTCATTCCAATTCTCCTCGGCACGCCGCGTAAGAATCGCGAGAGTGAGAACGTCGCACGCTGGGTATTCGCAAAATTGGCGCAGCGTGACGACATCGAATCTCAGTTCTTCGACGTATGCGACTTTGAATTTCCGAAGGCCGAGTACGGGCAGGACATAAAAGATCAATTTCCTGAATGGCGTGACGCGATCATCAAAGCCGATGGGCTTGTCATCGTGACGCCGGAATACAATCACGGATATCCCGGCACATTGAAATCCGTCCTCGACCTTCTACTCAGAGAATACGTTCATAAGGCCGTCGCGTTTGTCGGTGTGTCCGCCGGGCCGTGGGGCGGGACGCGTGTTATCGAAGCGTGCGTCCCGATGGTCCGGGAGCTTGGCCTCGCCGTAACATTCAGCGATCTCAATTTTCCGAAGGTCGGAAGCAAGTTCGACGAGAACGGAAAACTGCTCGACGAAGCTTACGAAAATCGTGTACAGGGATTTCTCGACGAGCTCGCGTGGATGGCCCGGACACTTCGCTGGGGACGCGAAAACGTGTCTTCAAAGTTTCACACGTAAGCCGAGCGCCCACGATTGCGCGATCACGAGACTCCGTCTAACCTAACCCAATGTCAGATTTCAATAAACGGATCGGTCGCCACCGCGAACGTCATAAAACGGATCGTGTCGGATGGCTTCGAGCCGCGGTGCTCGGCGCAAATGACGGGATCGTTTCAACCGCGAGCTTGATCGTCGGTGTCGCCGCGTCCGAAAGCGGGAGGTCCGCCGTCTTGATCGCCGGACTCGCTGGTCTCGTAGCAGGAGCGATGTCGATGGCCGCAGGTGAATACGTTTCGGTCCATTCGCAAGCGGACGCTGAGAAAGCAGACCTCGATCGAGAACGTCGCGAATTGGCGGCGGATCACGAAGGCGAGCACATGGAGCTCGCCGGGATCTATGTTAAGCGTGGACTTGACCCGCATCTCGCAAGCGAGGTCGCGACGCAATTGATGGAGCACGATGCACTCGGAGCGCACGCGCGAGATGAGCTCGGGATCACAACGGAGACATCAGCTCAACCGCTTCAAGCCGCCGCGTTTTCCGCGGTCAGTTTTGCGATCGGTGCGGGAATTCCACTCGCCGCGGCGGCGCTTGTGCCGGCCAATCTGACTGTCCCGGTTGTAATGGTTGTGTCGCTTTTGCTGCTGGCGTTTCTCGGTGGATTGGCGGCAAGGGCCGGCGGTGCGTCGATCATTGTCGGCACGGGTCGCGTCACATTTTGGGGGTTGATCGCGATGACTATGACGCTGCTTATCGGCTATCTGTTCGGGACGACGGTTGGATGATCAACGAAAGGTTTCGCCCGTTCCGAAGCACAATCCCGACTTGGTGGAAACGTTCAATATCCCCGCGAGTTCACCGTTTATGAAAAACTGCAGATCCGCCCGCGCACTGTTCGAGCGATTCACGCCAGTTCTGATTCTTTCTTCTTCAACTTTTTGGAACTGGGTGAGGTAACGAGTTGCGTGACGTATGATCAGGTCTTTTGATCTCGCACTAACACCGTTCGGAAAACTGCCGAGCACAATAAGGAAGCTCTCATTCGTCGCGTGACGATGAAATTTGTCCCCGACAACGTCCAGCGAAGCGGACGTCTCTTCGCACGAAGCGGAAGAATGGTGAGCCTTGGTTTTGCTTTGTGCGAGCGCTGTAGAAGTAGAACCGAGAAACACCAGTAAGAGTAAAACACTGAGCCCAACAATCTTCATATCTCGTTCCTAACGTCTCGGTATCTCTTCACCGATCGTCCATACAATGACCGAGCTCGAAAGTCCGTGACCCGATAATCTTCCAGCCATCATGATCAGCGTCTCGCCTCGCTCGACGACACCCGCCTCAAGCAACGTAGTTTCTCCGACCATCAAAAGCTCCGCGGTCGCATCGGTGCCGACGCTGCTCGAGAGATCCATCATCGTCACGTTTCCGATCGACTCCTGCGGATCCACTACCGCTTGAACGGCACGGTGATACATCGGCTGCACTCCCCAAATGAGTGCAAGTTGATTGCATGCGTCGATCGACGTGGTCAGTCCGAATGTCTGCAGTCCGGATCGGATACTCGAAAGGCGACGAGCCATCAAACCTGACTCGGTGAATACCGCGACCTTCTCCGTCATCACTTCCTTTGCCGCGTATGCTGCGGCTTTGCACAGAGCCTGACTCGTGCGACCCGATGGCGGTTGTGAGAATTTCACCGGTTTTCGTAGCTCTCCGGGCTTTACCGTTTCGGCGGCATCGATGATCCTTGCCATCGTCTGGACCGTCTCAAGCGGATAACTTCCCGACGCTGTTTCAGCCGACAGCATCACCGCATCGGATCCATCCCACACCGCGTTCGCAACGTCTGACGCTTCGGCACGCGTCGGATGCGGGCTGTCGATCATCGACTGCAGCATCTGCGTCGCGGTGATGACGAACTTGTCGTTAGCGACAGCCTTCTCGATTATTCGTTTTTGATAGACCGGAACATGTTCTACGCTTGTCTCGACTCCGAGATCGCCGCGTGCGACCATCACGCCGTCGGTCTCCGCGATTATCGCATCGAGATTTTCGATCGCCTCTGCTTTCTCGATCTTTGCGACGAGAAGAGCTCTGCCCATTCGACGCTTGTTCAATTCCTTGATCTTCTTTTTGACGACACGACAATCTTCGGCACGACGGACAAACGAGAGCGCGATGTAGTCGACATTTTTCGACATGGCCCAGATAAGATCGACCTCGTCCTTTTCAGTCATCGAAGCGATCGGCAGAGGCGTGTTCGGAAGGTTTATTCCTTTGCGTTCACTCAGCCATCCGCCGACTTCGACGCGGCACATAATGTCGGTCGCGGTCTCGGATTCGACTATCAACTCGATCGCTCCGTCGTCGATGAGAATGCGAGTTCCGGGCTCGACTGCTTCGGGAAGGCCGGAGAAATTTGTCGAGACGATCTGTCCGTTACCTTCGACCTCTCGTGTCGTGATCGTAAACTCTTCGCCGACTTTCAACTCGACCGGCAGACCGTCCTTCAAGGTACGTGTGCGGATCTTCGGCCCGGAAAGATCGACGAGGATCGCCAATGGTTTTTTGAGATTCGCTGCTGCTGCCCGAGCGCGTTCGAGCGTCGCGGTATGTTCTTCTTCCGTACCGTGCGACATGTTGATGCGGACGGCGTTCACGCCGGCGGTGATCATCGATTCGATCACAGCCTGTGAATCCGAAGCCGGTCCAAGAGTCGCTAAAATTTTCGCTTTTCTCATCTGAAATCGTTTTTAGTTTCTAGTTTGTAGTTTAGTTCTCGTTTCTTATTTCTTATTTCTTGTTTCGTGTCCGGTTCGTGTGTTTAGTGTGTTTCGTGGTTATCTTCCGGTGGCCCGCGACGGTCCTTTTGAATAGTGAACAAAAATCCGAACCACGAAACACACTAAACACACGAACCAAGAAACGAGAACTAGAAACTAGAAACCTTCGACAAGTAATTGTGCACGGCAGCAACATACGTTGAATGCGACCACGTCAGTGGAGCGACCGATATCTGTGCGCCGGTAACCGGATCGATCTGCTCTGACAGCACTCCGGATGCGCGCGACTGACTCGCGACCTTCTTCAGGATATCGAGAGCCGGTTCGAGATCTTCTTTCGTCTTCGCCGTCGCGATGTAATATTCGGCGAGCCAAAGCGTGCAGATGAACCAGGCATTGCCGGCGACATCCGAGGACGCCCGCATGTACCCGTCGTTCTCAAATCGAGCGATGCCGCCAGGCACCGAAAGCCTATCGCGGATCGCGGCCATCGTGCCGGTCACCATCGGATCGTCTGGTGTAAACACTCCGAAATAAAACATCGCGAACATGGACGCGTCGACGGTTGCGTCAGGCTCGTAGTGTTCTCCGCTATTGAAGTGCAGCGATCGCAAAAATCTTCCGTGCTCCTTGGAATATAGATGCTCGCGCATAGCGTCGACGATCTCATCCGCCGCCGCCGCATATTTCGCAGCACGATCGAGCTCGGCAAAGAGCGAAGCGAATCCCGCGGCCGCTCGAAGCCCGCCGACGACCGATGCACAAGTGAAAGTGTGAATGCCGCGACGATCTTCCCAAAGATTCCAACTCGGAGCCGGAAGCCGTGACGGCTTGTGTCGAAAGTCGCACATAAAATCTGCGCACGGGACCACGAGATCCCGATAGAGCCGATTGGCAAATTCAATATCGCGATAGCGGTCGTAGTGTTGCCACAACGCCCAGATCACAAGCGCCGTTTCATCTTCCTGGATCGGCACCATCGGCGACTGTTCATACGCATTCCAAGACGGATGCCAGCCCGATGCGACCGTGCCGTCGGCGTTGTACTTCTGCAAAAAGTAACCGTTCGGATGAACCACCTTCGCGCAGAAATCAAAGAAGCGCCTAGCAGCGTCGGCGTATCCGGCAAGATCGAGTGCATTTGCGACGAACGCACCGTCGCGCGTCCAGAGGTAACTGTAATGATCGGTCGCACGCTCCGTTACGTCCGAATCGTTCGCCGCCAGGATCGCTCCATCGTTATCGATCTGCGTGCGAATGATGAGCAGCGAGCGTTTGTAAAGCTCGATAACATCGGACGGAAGGTCGCCGAGATCAGCATCATTTTTGTTGACCCATGCACGCCAGTAATTTGCGGTGTAATCGAAATAAACCTGTGGCCGCTGATCGAGAATATGCTCGTTCAACGCTGCGACATCGGCGTAAGATGTGCCGGCGGCGATCCAGTAAAAGAATTCCCGCGACTCGCCGGCGTCGATCTGAAGATGCATGCCAAGCGTCGAATCAACGGAGCCCTCCGTCACAACGCCTCCGCTGAGAGTTCCGTCTTCGGCATCGCGCCACGTACCTTCCTTATCTCGAAATGCTTTTCGACCGGTCGCGAATGAATCGAACTGCGGCTCGGTCTTTATCAAAAAGTAACGATGCTTTTTGTAGTGGATGAGCGATCCGGTTTCGGGATCGTAGTACGCAGTGTCACCGACCTTGTTCTCGTAGATTCGAAAATCGTGATGTAGAAAAATTCTGATCTCGCGCGGAGCCGTGTTCAGATTCGTGACGCGGACGCGCCGGAGAAAAATATTGTCGTGACTCGCGACCGTGTCGTTGCATTCGATCCGAACCTCAATCTCGCGATTCTCAAGCGTGACATCCGTGACGAGAGTCTCAGGCAGATACTTCAAGCTCCGCGACCAGTCGTCGGAAAACGTCCACGAGAATTTGGTCGGCGTCCAAACGCCAAACCTGAACGGAAAACCTTCTGAATGGTTTTCCTGCCCGACGTGCGGGAAATAGACATCACGAATTTGGTATTTGTCGTCGAATGTGACGAGGAATGAACCGTTACCGACAGGAATATCGCGCATTAAATAAAAAGGACCGAAGTCGAAGGTAACACATGGCGTAGGAACGGGCTATTCGCCGATCATCGCCGCCGCTTTTCGAACCAGATCGCGTTCGCTCGGGAATTTGAGAGTCTGCAGAGCTTCGTCGATCGTGACCCATCGGACCTCGTCGACTTCGTGGTCATGATCCGAACCGTCCCCGTCGATGTGACGCATAAGAAAGAAATGTACGAACTTATGAATGCGTCTTCGGCTGTCATCCCAATCGGCCGTGAACCAGTATTCGATTGTCTCGAGCGGGGCTACGATCTCGGCGGTCATGCCCGACTCCTCACGTACCTCTCGCAGCGCGGCTTGCTCCGTAGTTTCGCCGTCGTCGATGATGCCCTTCGGTAACTGCCACCGTCGCTCGGGAACGACCCGGACGATGACGACTTCCATATTCGAAGAATCTCCGCGATACACGACGCCGCCGGCGGAGACCTGATTCAGAGTTGGAACAACTGCGTCGTTCATTTATTCGATATCGCCTCGGCGACTGCCTGATCGAGCTCCGTTTTTATCTCAGGTCCAAAGCCTGTAATTTTCTTTACGAGTTTTCCGGACCGGTCAAAGACTGCGGTCTGCGGGATCGCAGATTGTTGCCCAAACACGTAAGCCGTCAGAGCGTCCTCGGGATACGCGAGCGGATAAGTGATCTTCAAACGCTCGACGAACGCCGGAACTTTCGGCTTATCTTCATCACCGCCAACGTGCAGTCCTACGACCTGAAAATCCGATCCGTACTTCGCCTGGAGTTCGATCAGATGCGGGATCTCTTCGACGCATGGTACGCAATACGTCGCCCAGAAATCGAGCAGCAAGACTTTTCCCTCGAGATCTTTCACTTTCTGGATCTTGCCATCGAAATTCGTCCAGCTCATCTCTCCGACCGGTTTCGACGGTTGAGCCGGAGCGTCTTTTGCCGGAACTCCGTTCACGGACACAGGCTTTGTGCCGACTGAAACCGGGGCTGCGGCCGGACGGCAACCGAATGTCGTGCAAAGCAAAGCGATCAAAATGAGAAAGCGAACCATCCACATGATTTTACACAATCCGAGTGATCAGGCATCTCCGCGGCGATGCGAATACGCGGGCGCTCGTGTCAGAATCTCTTCGTGGCCTTCTATCCGTCAAAAATTCACGAGCGATTTCTCGCGGCAAAGAACGCCGTCAACGAAGATCTCGGCAGCCGGGGAATTGCCGCGAGTTTTGTCTGCGGATCGTTCGTCGAGATGTTTGTTGTGATCGATGGCGATGAAATCGAGAAGGCGAGTTTTCGAACGAACGGTTGCGGATTTATGATCGCGGCGGCCGATATTGTTTGCGACTGGCTCCTGGGAAAGCAGCTCGCTGATTTACATGGGCTGAACGATTACGAGCTTCGCGATGTCGTTAGTCATGGTCTCGGTGAGTTTCCATCGGGTCGCGAACAATGCTCGTCGGTCGTCTTCGATGCGCTGCACAAGGCGATGTCTAATTATCGTGAGCTCCGTGTTGCGGAGTACGAAGGCGAAAAGGCGCTCATCTGTACATGCTTCGGCATTTCCGAAGACACTATCGTGGCTACGATCGTTGAGAATAAATTAACCGATGTAGCGCAAGTTGCGAGTCGAGTTCGAGCCGGTTCCGGTTGCGGATCGTGCCGGATGTTGATCCAGGAATTGATCGATGCCGAACGGAGCTCGCAGATCTAAATAATCGAATTATCGAGTGTACTCTTTGCGTCTTAGCGTCTTTGCGTGAAAATCATCGTCACGGGCCCGCGGCGCAGATGTTCACGCAAAGCCGCTAAGACGCAAAGTTCGCTGCATCGGACTACTTTCCCGAAAATCCCCGTGTGTTATAATCGCCACATTCGATTTCGCCGTGAGGACGGCAAGGATTTGTTGATTAGTTTCCGAAATGGACGACCCTGCTAGTTTGGCCTTTTTCTTTCAAGCCGCCGAGACCGGCGCGATTCCCGAGTCACCGACTTTCCTGTCTGCCGCGCTCAAGATCCTTCTTGTGCTTTTGCTTGTGCTTGCGAACGGATTTTTCGTCGCGGCTGAATTCGCCATTGTCGGAGTGCGCAAATCGAGGATCGAAACCCTCGCCGCCGAGGGAGACAAAGCCGCAATTCGTCTGATGTCCGTTTTGGACAATCTGAATGCATATCTCTCCGCATCGCAACTCGGGATCACGCTAGCCTCGCTCGGACTTGGCGCGCTGGGTGAACCGGTCGTCGAAGCGATACTGGGCGGCGTCATCAGCAACCTGCCGGAGTCGTTGCGCCATTTCGTTTCCTACACGATAGCCTTCGTTATTATCACGACACTTCACATCGTCCTCGGCGAACAGGCTCCGAAACTTTTCGGATTGCAGCTCGCGGAAAAGGTGGCGATGGGCGTAGCGTTGCCGATGCAGATCTTCTACAAGACCTTCAAGCCGTTCATCCATGCGCTCGATTGGGCAAGTGCGAGAACCGTGCGCATTTTCGGATTGCACGCCGATAGCGAGCACGCTTCGATCTACACCGAAGACGAGATCCGGCAGCTGATCAGAGCTTCCGAGCAGAGTGGTCATCTGAACGAAGAAGAGCGGAAGCTGATAAATAAAGTCTTTGAATTTTCGGAGACGACTGTGAAGGAAGCGATGATCCCGCGAACCGAGATCGTCGCCGTATCCGAGAACTGCACCCTCGATGAGCTCGCCGCACAATTTCGTCAGCACGGATACTCGCGTCTCCCGGTCTATCGCGGATCCCTCGACGACATGGTCGGCGTCGTTCACAGCAAAGATTTAATGACGAGCTTGATGCGGCCGAAATCATTTAAGCTCGAGCGCGTCATGCAGAAGCCGACATATGTCGTCGACACCGCTCGCCTCGAAGACGTGCTGCGTCAGATGCAGCGCGAGAAGTTTCACTTCGGATTCGTCGTCGATGAGCACGGCGGAGTCGAGGGGATCATCACGCTTGAGGATCTGCTTGAAGAGATCGTCGGCGACATCTCCGACGAGCACGACGAAGAAGTCAACGATCAGATCCATGAGCAGCCCGATGGGAGTTTTGTTCTCGACGGCGGCCTCGCCGTTCGTGATCTGAATCGCCGTCTCGGTTTGAACGTGCCGGTATCCGAAGGCTACACGACCGTCGCCGGATTTCTATTATCCGAAGCCGGCGAGCTTCTTACCGAAGGCGACACGGTTCCGTTCAACGGTCACGTTTTCAAGATCGAGAAAGCCGCGAAGCGGCGAATCCTGCAGGTAAGAATGGAGAAGACGGTTTAGCGTTCTTTCTTTTCGTGCGTTTTCGTGTGCGTTGGTGGTTCCAGTCAACTCCGAATTACTGAACCACTAACTCACACGAAAGCGCACGAAAAGAACACTGATATGACCAACAACAAACGCCTTTGTCTTTCCTTTCTATTCACGCTAAATTTAATCAATTCAAACTAATCTTACGGAGTAAATAAATGGGCTTTATTGAACGAGTGTGGGCACGCGAGATCCTTGATTCACGCGGCAATCCGACCATCGAGGCCGAGGTAATTCTCGAAGACGGAACGACTGGACGAGCGGCGGTTCCGAGCGGTGCGTCGACGGGCGAGAACGAAGCCGTCGAGTTGCGCGATGGCGACGATCTTCGTTACCTCGGCAAGGGCGTGCTGAAGGCGGTCGAGAACGTCAACGAGAAGATCAATCGTGAGCTCGAAGGCGTCGATGCGCTCGATCAGACGCTTGTCGATGAGACGATGATCGGACTCGACGGGACAGCGACGAAGTCGAAGCTTGGTGCGAACGCGATCCTCGCGGTCTCGCTTGCGACGGCGCGTGCGGCGGCGTCGGAACTCGAGATCCCTCTCTATCGATACATCGGAGGCTCGAATGCGAAGACGCTGCCGGTCCCGATGATGAACATTCTCAACGGCGGTGCGCACGCGGACAACAACGTCGACTTTCAGGAGTTCATGGTGATGCCGGTCGGGGCGGAGAATTTTTCGGAAGCACTCCGGATGGGAGCCGAGATATTTCACAATCTGAAGTCGGTCTTGAAATCGCGCGGATATTCGACAGGCGTCGGCGACGAAGGCGGGTTCGCACCGAATCTGAAATCGAACGAGGAAGCCGTCGAGACGATTCTCGAAGCGATCGGCAAGGCCGGTTACAAAGCGGGGGACAATGTCATGCTCGCGCTCGATCCGGCGGCGAGCGAGTTTTTCAAGGACGGCAAATACATTTTCAAGAAGAGCGACAAACGCGAACTGTCGTCCGAAGAAATGGCGGCGTACTGGACCGATTGGTGCAACAAGTATCCGATCATCTCGATCGAGGACGGTATGGCCGAGAACGATTGGGAAGGTTGGAAGACCCTGACGGATTCTGTCGGCAAACGCGTACAGCTCGTCGGTGACGATCTGTTCGTCACGAATACGCGCTTTTTGCAGCGCGGGATCGACGAGGGTGCGGCGAACTCGATCCTGATAAAGGTAAATCAGATCGGAACGCTGACCGAGACGCTCGACGCGATCGAGCTTGCACGAACGAACAACATGACGGCCGTCATCTCCCACCGCTCCGGCGAAACGGAAGACACATTCATCGCCGATCTCGCCGTCGCGACAAATGCCGGCCAGATCAAAACCGGAAGCCTCTGTCGCTCGGACCGCATCGCGAAATACAATCAGCTACTGCGGATCGAGGAAGATCTCGGCGACTCCGCGCGATATCCCGGACGGAAAGCGTTCTATCAGATCAAAGACCAGCAGTCGCGCGGCACCGCTCGTTGACCTCGGCTGAGAGTTTTTTGAACGCGGATTGGGCGGGTCAGGCGGATTAAGACGGATCTGAATTTTTCAGACTATTTCGTGTTCCTTTTCGTGTGATTAGTGTGGTTCGTGGTTAGCTTCTTAGAAAACGGAACCACGAACCACACTAACTACACGAAAAAGACACGAACCCAGAAAATCTTTGCATTTCAGATCCGACTTAATCCGCCTGACCCGCCCAATCCGCGTTCAAAAAAAGCTAGCGCATGATGAATATCCGCGAAGCACTGGCGGCTGAGCATTCGAAGCGACAGACGATGAAGATCGTCGAACACGTTGGCGGCGATCCGGAGAGGTTCAAAGAGTTGATGAAGGTATTTCTCTCCGACGAATATCGTCCCGTCCAACGTGCTTCGTGGTCGGTCAACTGCTGCGTCGAGAATCATCCGAAACTCGCGCTTCCGTATTTCCCGAAACTGATCGCACTCCTCGAACGCGATGACGTCCACACCGGAGCTCATCGAAATATTCTTCGCATGTTCCAGTTCGTCGATATCCCGCCGCGTCATCGTGGACGTCTTTACGATATCTGCACAAGATTTCTCGACGATCTGAGTCGCCCGGTCGGCGTGCGGGTGTTTGCATTGACGGTCGCGGCGAAGATCGCGGACGGCGAAGAGTCGTTGATAAATGAGCTCAAAGTTATGGCAGACAAAAGCATTCCGCATTCGACGATCGCGCTTCGTGTGAGAGCTCGAGACGTCTTCGGTGATAAACGGAGAACCCGGAACTAAAATCCAACGTAGTACCTCGCGTGAAAAAGGTTTTGGTCATCGGATCGTGCGGCTCGGGGAAGTCTGTTTTCTCAAGACAGCTCGGCGAAGTTACCGGGTTGCCGGTCGTACATCTCGATCGCTATTTTTGGAGCGCGGGCTGGACCGAACCTGATCGAGAAGTTTGGCGAGTGCAAGTCGAGGAATTTCTGAAACGCGATTCGTGGATCATCGACGGAAATTACGGTGCGACGATGGAAATGCGGCTCGCCCACTGCGACACAGTCGTCTTTCTCGATCTTCCGCGTCACGTCTGCACCTGGCGAGTCATGAAGCGGACCGTAACCTATCGCGGACGAACGCGGCCCGATCTTGCGGACGGATGCCCTGAGAAGTTCGATTGGAGTTTTATCAAGTGGACATGGAACTATCCGACGAGATCTCGCCCGCATGTCTTAGAGCGTTTGTCGCGTGTGGCTGATAAGGTGAACATAGTTACACTCTCGACTCACCGTGATGTTGAGACCTACTTGAGAACTTTGCGTCCTAGCGTCCTCGCGTGAACATCAGATGGTCACGCCAACCGAGAGAAAGAATTGTTGAAATGGAAAACTTCGAGATCAGTACCGACAAATCAAAACTCGACGTCGAGATGATCCATAAGTTTCTCGTCGAGGAATCCTACTGGGCGAAGACGCGAACGTTCGAGCAGACGAAGACCGCGATCGAGAATTCAATTTGTTTCGGAGTCTATCTCGGTGATCGCCAGATCGGATTCGCACGCGTCGTCAGCGATCGCGCGACATTCGCTTATCTCGGAGATGTTTTTATTCTCGACGAATATCGCGGCCGTGGGCTGAGCAAGCGGCTTATGGAGACGATCGTCTCGCATCCTGAACTGCAAGGTCTGCGACGTTGGCTGCTCGCGACAAAGGATGCACATGGATTGTATGAGCACTTCGAATTCGCCTCGCTGAAGTTCCCGGAACGATGGATGGAGCGCACCGCTCCGGACGCGTATTAGGTTCCGATGGATTCTTAGTTCGCGAATGCGAACGACGGCATAAAGCCCCCGGTGTGAACCGGGGAGCGATGAGAAAGAAAGAGCTCGCGTATGCGAGAGCCGGATATAAACACAATGTCCGTCGCTCGCATTCACGACCTTCAGTTTTTCGTCTTAACCCGGGTTCCGCTTCGCTCCACGCGGGGCTTTATGCCGTCGCTCGCGTTCGCGAGCTCAGAATTAATCGGGCGGACACTTCTCAAAACTCTTGCACCCGACCCGACCGATTCGGTTATAATGTACGGGCAGACGAGAGTTTCCGACCGAGAAATTCTCATATTTCCTCAAGAATCCCGCCTTTCCAGTTTATGTTTAACGAAAAAAGACGCCCCGTTGCTTTGATCCTTCTTGATGGCTGGGGAATATCCGACAGTACCGTCGGCAATGCCGTAGCACTCGCTCATACTCCGTATTACGACGAGATATGTGCGCGCTTTCCGCGTACGGAACTCGCTGCATCCGGGGAGTACGTCGGACTCGCAAACGGAACCGCGGGCAGTGCCGAAGCGGGACATTTGAATATCGGTGCCGGACGCGTCGTGCAGACGGAGGTCACACGTATCGCGAGGGCAGTTCGTAACGGCGAATTTGAAAACAACCCCGTTCTGCAGCCGGCGATCGCCAACGCCGCGGCTGTAGGGAAGCCGCTTCACCTGATCGGGCTGCTGAGCGACGGTGGTATTCATTCGTCGCCGGAAAATCTGTACACGCTTCTTCGCATGGCGAAACGAGCCGGCGTCAGAGAAGTTTTTATTCACGGGATCCTCGACGGCCGTGATGTGCCACCACGAACCGCAGACATTTATATCGAAGCGCTCGAGATCAAGATGGCAGACATCGGAATCGGAACGATCGCGACTCTTTGCGGCCGGTTCTTTGGGATGGACAGCGGTGAAAATTGGGAACGGACAGCACGCGCGTTCACGATGCTTATCCACGCCGAAGGCGAGCGCGCATTTGATGCGAGGACCGCGATCCGAAACTCATTCCTGCGCGGCATCGCCGACGAGTTCATCGCTCCGATCGTGCTCGAAAAAGACACCGGTGTTCCGGTCGCGACCATCGCCGACGGAGATCTCGTTATCTTTTTCAATCATCGTGCGGACACTATGCGGCAGCTCGCACGCTCGCTGGCAGTTCCCGAGATTGGCCAAGCAATGACGAAGCCTACCATCGACGCGATCTGCCTTACCGAGTACGATCACAGTTTTAATTTGCCGGTCGCCTTCATGCCCGAGACCGAGGGCTCCGTACTCGGCCAGGTGCTCGCCGGGAATCAGATCGCAAACTATCGTGTTGCCGGAACCGACAGGTTTCCACATGTCACGAGTTTCTTTAACGGCGGTGCCGACGCGACGATCTACGAATGCGGTGCACATGTCGAACTTCCGACCGGGCATCATCGCGACTCGGAACCGGAGATGGAAAGTTTCAAGATCGCGGATCGCGTGTTGCAGCACGTCAAATCTGGAGAAACCGGCGTCTTCGTCGTAAATTTTTCCGCTGCGGCGATCGCAGCGGAGACGGGAAGTCTCGAACGGACGATCGAAGCGGTGCAGTACGTCGATACTTGTCTCGGCGGTGTAGTCGAAAAGATCCAGGAAGCCGGCGGCATCAGCGTAGTGACGGCATCGCATGCGAGCTGCGAGCAGATGATCGACGCCAACGGCAAACCGAATAGATTTACGACGCTCAACCCGGTTCCATTGCATATCGTCGATGATCAAGCGAAGCATGTCGGACTGATGAACGGCGGTTCTTTGTGCGACGTGGCTCCGACGATCCTCGGGATGCTTGGCGTTGAGAAGCCCGGCAACATGACGGGAATCGATCTTCGAGTGATCTAACGGAAGAAAGCTCCGAGAAAGAGAAATAGCCAGAAAAGGATCAATACGAAGAGCGGCAGGATCATCGCGACCAGACAACCGACGTTGGCCAAGCTCTCCTGATTCCAGGTGTAAGGTTCCGGACAATGAGGGCAACGTTCCTTTTCCACCAGGAACGGGCGTCGACATCTTGGACAAAGCTTTATCGCCACATAAAAAAGCATAATCCCGCGGACCCAAAAGTACGAAAGCGAGACGAGCCCGGAAAGCTTCGATCTCGCTTTCGCTTTTTATTTCGGGCGCCTATAATTCAAAGTTCACTCTGCAGAGATTCAGGCTTCTAGTTTCTAGTTTCTGGTTTAGATCTCGGGAGCTCGAATCATTTGGTTTGTCGTCCAAACTAGAAACTAGAAACCAGAAACCAGAACCTAGAGTTATTTATGGTCGAAGAATTTGCGTTCGATAATACCGAAGAACGCCGCAAGAACAGACAAAATGGCACGGGCTGGATCGAGGTGATCGCCGGTTCGATGTTTTCAGGAAAGTCGGAAGAATTGATCCGGCGTCTCAACCGCGCGCGGATCGCGCGTCAAAAGGTGCAGGTCTTTAAGCCGAAGATCGATGCTCGTTATTCGGTAGAAGAGATCGCTTCGCATTCGGGCGTGAAGCACATCTCGAAACCGGTTTCCAAGACGAGCGAGATGATGGCACAGATCGAACCCGACACTCAGGTCATCGGCATCGACGAAGGCCAGTTCTTTGATATGGAATTGATCGATGCCGTAAACGAGCTTGCTGCGAACGGCAAGCGTGTCATCATTGCGGGCCTCGATCAGGATTACACTGGCCGTCCGTTCGAGCCGATGCCGCAACTATTATCGATCGCGGAGTTCATTACCAAAACGCACGCGATCTGTGTGAAGTGCGGCGGCACGGCAAATTATTCGCAGCGTACGGTGGAATCGGAAGCTCGTGTCGAAGTCGGTGCAAGTGATAAGTACGAAGCCCGCTGCCGCATGTGTTTCGTCCCGCACTCGGACGCGCCGACGCCTCTCTAATGCGACGCGGAGAAGGGGAGACGCGGTGACCCGGAGATAGGAACTTTCGAAGTCACCGCGTCTCCGTGTCTCTCCGTCTCCGCGTCAAAAACTACTGCTTCGGTATCTTCATCGAATACATGATCGCGGCGAATGCATCGCGTTGCTTGTCGAATTTGTCTCCGTCCGTCGAGACCATAACGTTTAGCTGCTGATTCTGACCCAGATATCTGCGGAACGCGATCCATTGGTGACGGCGCGGGCCGTCTTTGCTTTCGGGCATCGCTTCGATCCATTCAACTCCCTTAACGCCGTCGATCTCGAGCCATCTTACGGTCTCGTATTTGCCCTGTTTCAACTGTTCAAGAGCCTGCTTGTACGTTGCATCCACGCTGATCTCCGAAGGAAAGTCATCGGGCATAACTGAGATCGATGCGATGAGGAATCCCGTTCCCGGCGAGCCGTAATTCAAACTTTCTTTCATCACGCTCATTTTCTTGAATCCTGATGGGACCTTCCACGTGATCCCTTGTTCGCCCCAGTTGATCTCGGTGCTGCTGTCCATGATCGCCTGCTGAGCCGCCGTCGGAGCCGGCTTTTCGACCGTGCCGCCGGCCGACGGATCTTTCGAAGCACCTGACGAAGCAGAGTTCGAACTGCTTGAGCCGCCGGAACTCGAAAGTTGCTTGAGACGTTCGCCCACTCCGCAGAACGTGAGCGCAAATATGATCAGACTCAAGGACACGATAGATTTCATTTTTTTTGATTGCCTCCGAACGGAATTGAAAAGTCCGAAACATTTTCGATGCATTCCTGATAAAAAGCAATGCAGCGCACCGACGCGACTCGTTTGCTATAATCGAAATAATTAATGCATACACCTCAGCTCTTCGGTGATCTCCTGATCATCTTCTTGGTATCCGTCCCGGTCGCGTTCATTTGCTTGCGACTCAAGCTTCCGTTGCTTGTCGGGCTAATGCTCACAGGTATTGCGATCGGACCGTACGGCTTCGGATTGATAAAAGATGTGACGGCCGTCGAGATGCTGGCTGAGATCGGCGTGATGCTTCTACTTTTCACGATCGGTCTCGAATTTTCGCTGCGACGTCTGGCCGAGATGAAGCGCCTCGTGTTGATCGGCGGCGGTCTGCAAGTTCTCATTACGATCGGAGTCGCCGCCGGAGCCGGGATGCTGCGCGGCAGGTCGCTGGGGCAGGCTGTATTCTTCGGCTTTCTTCTCGCGCTCTCGAGCACAGCGATCGTTTTGAAAAGTTACGTCGAGCGAAATGAGGTCGACTCGCCGCACGGGCGAGCGGCGGTCGGAATTTTGCTCTTTCAAGATATAAGCATCGTCTTCATGCTGCTGGCCGTTCCGCTGCTTGGTGGCGAGGACATAGTTTCATTCACCTCGATCGTCCTCCAACTCGGAGGATCGCTTCTCGCGCTCGCATTGATCGTGCTTGCTGCGTGGCTGATACTTCCGCGGCTACTGAAGCAGATCGCGCATCTCCGAAGTCCCGAAGCATTTCTTCTAACGGTCGTCCTGCTCTGTCTCGGGATGTCATGGATCACATCGCAGTTCGGTCTTTCGCTGGCTCTCGGAGCATTTATCGCCGGTATGGTGATCGCAGATTCGGATTACAGCCACCAGGTCACGACCGAGGTCCTGCCGTTTCGCGACGTCTTCAACAGCCTGTTCTTCGTCTCGATCGGGATGCTGTTATCAGTGGCCGCTCTTGCGAACGATGTGATCATCGTGGGATTACTTGTCATCGGTTTGATCGCCGGCAAGGCCTTGATCGTATGGGCGATCGTGCGGATCCTCGGCTACCCGCAGCGCATCGCGACGATGGCCGGACTCGGACTCGCGCAGATCGGGGAATTTTCATTCGTACTAGCAAAGGCGGGCCAAGGCGCGAATCTGCTTCCAGAGACCGATTATCAGAGGTTTCTCGCGGCGTCGATAATTTCGATGATCGCCACGCCCTTTCTGATTTCAGTCGCGCCGACCATCGGACATTTGGTGCAATCGATCTTTAAGGATGGCAGTGCGGCCGATGTCGACAACTCCGAGGATGACATTCACCTGACTTCGAGCGGCGGCTTGCAGCAGCACGTCATCATCGTCGGCTACGGATTGAACGGACGAAACCTTGCACGCGTGCTCCGCGCGGTTGGTGTGCCGTATGTGATTCTCGAACTGGATGCGGATGTCGTCCGACGTGCAAAGGGGAAAGGCGAAAAAATAAATTTTGGCGATGCAACACGTCGCGAGGTTCTACTTCACGCGGGAATCGAGCAAGCGTGGTCGCTTGTGCTTGCGATGTCGGATCCGGCCGCGGCACGGCGCACGGTCGATCTCGCACACAAGCTAAATCCGAAACTACATATCATCGTTCGGACGCGTTACGTAGCCGAGATCACCGAGCTGTTCTCGCTGGGTGCGAATGAAGTTATTCCGGAAGAATTTGAAACGAGCATCGAGATCTTTTCGCGGGTGCTTCATCGTTACGGAACGCCGAGAAAAGTTATCGAGCAGCAGATCGGACGAGTCAGGCAGCAAGGTTACGAGATGCTGCGGTCGGCCGCATCACCGGCTGTCCCGATCAATGCTCCGACGATCGACCTTGACGGCGCAAGCACTGAGACTGTCGTGCTCGACGCGAGCTCGCCTGTGATCGGCAAGAATTTAGGAGAGCTCGATCTGCGGGGCCAGTCGGGCGCGACCGTGATCGCTGTCGTGCGCGACGGAGATACAAAGATAAGTCCGGGCGCAAACTACGAGCTAAAAGAAAATGACACCGTCGTCCTGCTCGGCTCGTCGAAAAAGCTCGATCGTGCGATGTCGATCATTAGACCGGAGACCGAGGTCGGCGGATTTAATGCGTGAGGATCGTAGTGGTTCGTTGTTCGTTGTTCGTGGTTCACCGTTCGTCGTTCGTCGTTCGTTGTTTGTTGTTCGTCGCTGGCGGACGGCGAATGCGACTGGAACGCAGGCGTCCCCGCCTGCAACGCCGTGGCTTCCGCGGCGTCCAACCTCTCGGCTCTCAGATCGCGCACCGCTTTTTCGTGCTTCGGACTCATGCAGGCGGGGACGCCTGCGTTCCAGTCGCATTCGCCGCACCGCACAAACCTCGAACGACGAACGACGAACAACGAACAACAAGCAACAAACAACGAACCACGAATCACACCGAACAATCCCTGCAAGAATCTTTCACTACCTCCGTTCACTTCATGAACAAGCTTTCCCCAGGGAAATAGAATTCGCAAAAAAGGAGTTTGTTATGAAGTTGAAATGTATTTTCGGCGCTATTGCCGTGTTTCTTTTTTTTAATGCCATCGCCGATGCGCAGAGTCCCTCCTATAGAATCTCGGCTCCCTACACACATAAAAATTTGACGATCTTTCTGGTCCACGGGAAAGATGAAACATCGAAGACCAATATTCTGACATTGCAGGAAGCGATGAGTCGTCAGATCCTCCGGGTTTACGAGACATCCGACGTGAACGAGCTCGCCGTCGAGAACATCTCGAAAACGTTCGATGTTTTTATCCAGTCGGGTGACATTGTTAAAGGCGGAAAGCAGGACCGGATCCTTGGCGTCAGCATCATAATCCCGGCGCATTCGGGACGCATCAAGATCGAATCGTACTGCGTTGAATCGGGCCGATGGCAGAAACGTGGAAACGAGGACGCGGGACAATTTACTTCGTCGAATGATCGGATCGTTTCGAAGGAACTGAAGTTAGCCGCCAACGGCGCTCGTTCGCAGCAGGACGTGTGGGCGAAAGTTTCCGAGGCTCAGGAGAAGTTGAGCCGAAATGTCGGCGGTCAGGTTGCGTCGGCGAGCTCGAGCTCAAGTCTTCAACTAAGTCTCGAAAACGGCCGAGTGACGGCGACGGCGGATGAATACGTGCGTAAATTGAGTAGTCTGATCGACGGAAAGTCCGACGTGATCGGTTACGCATTCGCGGTGAACGGCCGTATCAACAGTGCCGATATTTATGCGTCGAATGCATTGTTCAAAAAGCTCTGGCCGCGAATGTTGAAGGCCGCGGCCGTCGAAGCAGTTTCGGAACTGGACGGACAATCTCGCAACGCTCCGATGGCGAAACCGGCCGAGGTTCAGGCGTTCATGAGCGAGGCGGATTCGGCTCCGGCAGACGAACGCGCCGCGAGCGGAGCAGTTCGCGTCGTAACCCGCGACAAGAAAGACAGTGCTGTGTACGAATCGAGAGATGACAAAAGCAAGACTGTCGTCCATCGTGCGTACGTAAAGAAGCAGTAGTGAATCGTTTCGTGTTGTTTGGTGGTTCCGGTCGGGATTCTAAAAAGATCGGAACCCGACACACGAGAGACTACCGGATCAGCCGGAAGGAATCGAAACTTCGATCGCGGCAAGAGAACGCTGCCGTTCGAAATGCGTTGCGATCTCGCTCGCGGTTTTCTTTCCAACAAACGGCGACATGTCTTCGACACTCGCTTTCGCAATTCGCTCGATCGACCCGAAATGTTTTAGCAGTTTCATCTTTCGCTTATCCCCGACACCCGGAATTTCCGAAAGCTCGGATGTAAAATCGCGCATCTCTCGTCGCTTGCGGTGGTATTGGATCGCGGTCTTGTGCGTCTCTTCGCGAATGTTGAGGATCAGTCGAAACGCGAGCGAGTTCCGATCAAACGGAATCGGGGTATCTTCGCGGCCATGGATCAGCAGATGCGAGATCTCGTTGTGTCGCTTCGGCGGCTTCACCAACCCGACGAGCATTATCTGCTCCAGATCGAGCGACTGCATTGCCGCCGCGGCTGCCGATAGCTGGCCCTTGCCCCCATCAATAAAAATCACCTGCGGTAAAGGATTTTCCTCGGCCAGCGCACGTTTATAACGACGAAAGACCGCTTCATTCATCGATGCGAAATCATTCGAGCCGTCAACCGATTTTATGATGAACCGGCGATACGCGGCCCGCGCCGGTTTACCGTTTTCAAAGACGACAATACCCGCGACGTTCTCGGCGCCGGAAATGTTCGAGATGTCGAACGATTCGATTCGTTCCGGAAAATATGAGAGCTCGAGTAGCTCCTGCAGCTCTGCCAAAACTTTTTCACTATCAGGCTTGAGCACGCGGAAGCGCTGCTCGAATGCGATCTTTGCGTTCGTCTCGACGAGATGGACAAGATCCTTCTTCATTCCTCGCTTTGGATCGCAGATCCGCACACGACGGCCGCGTCTTTCGGTTAGGGCTTTTTCAAGGACCGAGCGGTCTTCGAAATCGTTCGGCACATGGATCTCGAGCGGAACGTAATCAGTCGAATAATACTGAGCGAGGACCTCGCCAAAAAATTCCGACGGATCGAATGCATCTTCCGACAGATCTTCCCAAAAAAATTCGCGTCGTCCGACGATCCGGCCCTCGCGCATCGTGAAGAGTTGTAACGCGAGCCGTGCGCCTTCACGATAAAAACCAAAAATGTCGACATCGCGATCCGCTGTCGTCGCCATCTTTTGCTGCTCGCCCAACGCGATCACGGTTCGATGCAGATCGCGATACCGGGCCGCGATCTCATACTTTCCTTCCTCTGAAAACTTCCACATCCGCTGCTCGAGATCGCGTGCGAGCTCTTTGTTCTTTCCTTCGAGCAGAACCTTCACGTCGCGGGACGCCTCCTGATATTCGTCCTGTGTGCAAAGTCCTTTGACGCACGGACCGAGACAGCGCTTGAGATGATATTCGAGACACGGACGCGGAAGCTTGCCGTCAATATCGATGTCGCACGTTCGAAGTTGAAATGCGCGGTTGACAAGATTTAAAGTTTTTCGCGCGAGTGCCGCCGGCAAAAAGGGTCCGTAGTAATGTGAGCCGTCGCGTTCGATCCGCCGCGTGACGACTACTTTCGGAAACGGCTCGTTCGTGAGTTTCAAATGCGGATATGTTTTGTCGTCCTTCAGGAGAACATTGAATCGAGGCTTGTGTTTTTTTATGAGGTTCGATTCGAGAACCAACGCCTCGACCTCGTTATCGACGACGATGAATTCAAAGTCGGCGATAGCCTTTACTAAACGTCGCGTTTTCGCGTCCTGATTTCGACTCGATTGAAAGTACTGCCGGACGCGGTTACGCAAGTTCTTCGCCTTGCCGACATACAGGATCTTTCCATCCGCATTCTTGTGCAGATAGATTCCCGCCGCAACGGGTAAGGATTTAAGTTTTTCCTGCAGATCGGCCATACCGAAAATCTAGCACTTCGAAACGGGAACAATCAAAAGACTCGTATAGCTTGTCGGCTTTTGCGAACTCCCGGCAACCTGGGTGACACTGTTGACGTGAAGACTGTCCTGACGAGATCACCTATCGAAGCCGCCGCGTTCGTAATGCGCGGAGGAATCGTCGCATTCCCGACCGAGACCGTCTACGGATTGGGCGCCGATGTTTTCAACGAACGCGCGATCCGAAAAATATTCGATGCAAAAAAGCGGCCGGCGGATAACCCGTTGATCGCGCACGTCGGGTCTCTCGATCAGATTCCATCACTCACCAATCGAGCTTCAAAGTCCGCCGAGAGACTGATCGCTGCTTTTTTCCCGGGACCGCTGACGGTCGTGCTGCCTCGATCCGCGACGGTTCCGCTGCTCGCAACGGCGGGGCTCGACACGATCGGCGTTCGCATGCCCTCGAATGATCTGGCGCAACAGTTCCTTCGCGAATGCAAAGTGCCCATCGTCGCACCGTCGGCAAATTTGTCGGGACGTCCAAGTCCGACTACGTGGATGGCCGTGAGCGAAGATCTCGACGGACGTATCGACTGCATACTCCAGGGCGACCCGACGACGATCGGTTTGGAATCTACAGTCGTCGATTGCACGGGCGAATCACCGGTTCTGCTGCGAAGGGGCGCGGTGTCGTTCGAACGTCTGAGAGAAATTGTTTCGGATATTTCGGAAGCATCCTCCGAAGATCCTGACCTGGCAAAAAGTCCCGGGATGAAGCACCGACATTACTCACCGATGGCGGTTGTTGTGATTGCGGATGACGTGACTTCGCTCGTACTGAGTACGTCGGACGCGTTCATCGGATTGCAACGTCCGGCCGGCGATTCCGATCAAATCAGAATTTGTGATTCGGTCGAAGACTATGCCGCGTCGCTCTTCGAATTTTTTCGACAGTGCGATCGCAATGGAATCGCGAGGATCTATTGCGAGAAAGTTTCGGAAACCGGAATCGGTGGCGCACTCATGGATCGTATTCGGCGCGCGGCCGAAAAATAAATTCACTTGATGCTGACGAGCGCCAACGACCATTCTTCGTTCGATCCTAAAACTTCGGTTTGGATCTGATCGCTCTGCGTCAGTTG
Organism: Acidobacteriota bacterium; assembly: GCA_003223025.1. GTDB lineage: Bacteria > Acidobacteriota > Blastocatellia > Pyrinomonadales > Pyrinomonadaceae > OLB17. The sequence goes on along the minus strand of QHXR01000006.1, from coordinate 33,545 downwards.
GTAGCTATACTCCGGCGGGACGATTACGAGCGATCTTCTCGTTCCAAGTTTTCGCATCTCTGCCACTACCTCCGCCGGGCCGAGCAGACGAGTTTGTTTTCCGTCCGGGTCGCGCAGGAACGGACCGGTTGTATAGAACTCTGCATTATGTGAGACGCGATGCATAGTTAGAACCGGCATGCCTTCGAGTCCGCGGCTTCTCGCCGTGGCAAAGAGACTTTTTACCGAATCGTTCTCTGCAAACTGCGGTGCAAATACGAAGATCGCTGTGAGATAACCAATGATCGTTGCGGCGGCGATGCGGCGCACGAGATTTTCTTTGGTACGACTCTGCCTGACGAATTCGTAGAGAACCTGCGAGGCGAGAATGATCGCGGCAGGTAATGACGGCAAAACGTAACCTGGAAGCTTCGAACCCGAGAACGAAAAAAATACGAGCGGTACGGCGAGCCACGCGACCGCGAAGAGAGACAGATCCATCCGCGAGCTTTTGTCTTCGTCTGACGCCAGCCGCTCGGCGAATTGCTTTCCGAGCCGCCAGAGTGCGATCAGGAAGAAAGGCAGCCACGGGATCGTCATCAGCGGCAGCACCCAGAAAAAGAAATAGAACGGCTGCGGGTGAAGATATTTATTCGATGTGAATCTCTGAAAGTGATGTTGAATCAGAAACTGATCGACAAACTCGTAACCGTGTCGCAAATACATCGGGACGTACCAGGTCGCGGCGACGGCAGCGGCAAGTACCGTTCCCCAGATTGCACTCAGCACCAGTTCACGACCCGGCACTTTCCATCGAAGGACGTGATAGAACGCCACGATCGCGAATGGAAAGACAATCCCGACAAGACCTTTCGCGAGAAGCGCGAGGCCGATAAAAAAGTAGAACGAGACGAGCCACGACGTGCGGCCACCAAGGTCGTAAAGAAAATAACTCACCATCGCGGCCGTGATCGGAAACGTAAGAATGATGTCGAAACTTGCGCCATGCGAAAAGGCGACTATTCCGACAGTTGAACCGGTCATCAGTGCAAGCCAGTTTGCGAAGTTGCTTGTCGTTCGTGGTCCGTCATTCGTAGCTCCGATATTCCGGCCGAGGATCCAGAGAGCCGCAATAGTTCCCAATCCGAAAAGAGCAGAACCGAAACGCGCCGCGAATTCCGATACTCCGAAGAAGTTATACGAAACGATCTGAAGCCAATACAAAAGCGCCGGTTTTTCAAACCAGTTGAAGCCGCCGAGAGTTGGCGTGATCCAATCGTGACGCTCGAACATCTCGCGTGCGACCTGGGCGTATCGCGGCTCGTCCGGGCCGACGAGCGGAATCGTCAATCCCGCAAAAAAGACGACGACGATGGCCGCTGCAAATAGCAGCCAGATAATCGCGGATCGAGGATTGCGGATTGCGGATTCGCCTTTTGTCATTGAGGAATTCGTGACCGAGAATGTAAAGTATCACGAAAAAGATTCACGTATTCAAATGACTCAAAACTCCAATCCTAATGCTGCTGTAATCGGTGTTGGTAGCCTTGGCCGTCATCACGCCCGCAATTATGCCGAGCTCGAACGCGAGGGCCGCGTAAATTTTGTCGGTGTCTGCGACGTGACAGCAGACACGCGGGAAAAAGTAGCGGCGGACAACGGATGCAAATCATTCGCCGATTGGCACGAGCTCGTAGGGAAGTTGGATGTCGTCTCCGTCGCAACACCGACCGAAACGCATTGCGAGATCGCGTGCGCATTTCTCGAGGGCGGGACGAATGTTCTTGTCGAGAAACCGATCGCACTCACGCTCGAAGAGGCTGATCGAATGATCGCTGCTGCGACAAAGTCCGGTGCGAAATTGATGGTCGGACAACTGGAAAGATTTAACCCGGCAATGGTCGCGTTGCGGCCGCACGTGACGAAGCCGCTCTATTTCGAGATCCATCGAGTGTCGCCGTTCCCGAATCGCTCGCTCGATGTTGATGTCGTCCTCGACGTCATGATCCATGACCTCGATGCCGTGCAGTGGCTGGTCGGGAAGGATGTAAAGGTCGCCGGGATTCACGCCGTCGGCATTCCCGTCATCTCGGATAAGGTCGACGCGGCGAATGCTCGTATCGAGTTTGAGAACGGTGCAGTCGCGAATATCACGGCATCGCGGATCGGGACGGAGAAAATTAGAAAGACCCGGTTTTACCAGACGAACGCATATGTTGTGCTGGATTACGCGACGAAGTTCGCCTCGCTGACATCATTGAATCCGGACGCGTCGCATCCGCTGCTTGGGATTTCTATCAACAGACTCGAGATCGATGACGTCGAGCCTTTGCGGGCGGAGATCACGGCATTTCTAGATTCGATAGAGAAGGGAAGCGAAACGCCGGTGACCGGAGAGGATGGCCGCCGCGCCCTTGCACTCGCAGTCGGAGTGTTGGAGAAGATCGATGCTCATTTGATTGGAGTGAGGAAGTCGATCGGTTCATAAGACATCCCGAAGACAGAAATTAGAAAGGCTGTCCTTTCGGACAGCCTTTGTTACTCAAGCCGTTGCTTCGCTCGCTTGGGCGAGGGCCATCTTTTCCCGGATCGCGTTCATCCACTCGCGGGTTCTCACGAGTTGCTCTTTTCCGCCCGGTTTATCGTAGATGACTTTCTCCAGATGCTTGAAGGCATCGGGCTGTCCCCATTTCGTTCGCAGTTCCTCGATGAACGGCTCCATCTTCGCAAAAACGCCGACGTGCTCGCCGGCCGTTTCGTTGAATAAGTCCGCATCAATTGCTCCGTGATTTACGAAAGCCGCGGCCATGTCCCAGTACGAAAGAACCATTCGCAGATAGCCTCCGACTTCAGGATCCATCATCGTCTTCTCGACATCCTCGACCGACGTCGGATTGAACGAGAACATCCAGTTTCGTGCTCGTCGCATCGTTTCTTCGCGACGGAGATCATACAGTTTTAGAATTAGATCAGCAGATTCAACTTTGCTCATTTATTTGCCTCCGGTTAGATTTATAGCCAGAGTCTATTGCGACCCGCGGGCGCTGTCAATTTGTTGAACAAAGAGTTCAGACCGGATTAACAAGTCTCAAACCGATGCACAGAAAGATCTCAGATTTTCTTCAAACCCGGATCGACGCGGGCGATTTTCCATCGGCGGTTTATCTCGTCGCGGAAAAAGGCGAGATCAAATTTCACGATGCACTCGGTTACGCCGTCGTTGAGCCGGAAAAGATCGAAGCCCGGTTGGATACGATCTACGATTTGGCGAGTCTGACGAAGGTGCTGGTGACCGCCCTGCTTCTCGCCAGGAAGATCGAGTCCGGCGAAGGGGACTTAGACGATCAGGTCCGCCGTCATCTTGGCGAGTTGGCACGCAAAGAATTCAGCATCCAGGATCTCGCGGCGCATCGGTCCGGCCTTCCGGCCTGGGTTCCTTTCTATTTGTCCGCACCCGGGTTTCTTCGGGCACGCGCCGCTCGGGAGCATCTTCCGTTTAGCGATCCGAAAATAAATGAATTCGTCCTCGCGAAGATCGCCGCCCTCGAGGAAGGTTTCGAATCGCAAGTGAAGTATAGCGACCCGAATTTCATTCTTCTTGGTTTCCTCGCGGAACGACTTTTCGGAGCCGCGATTCATAACGCATATGTAACGGAGGTCATCAGCCGACTACGACTCGTTCGCACGTTTTTTGGAAATCTCGACTCCCTTCGCCGCGAGATCGCTGCATCTGAAAACGGAAACGAATACGAGAAGCAGACGTGCATTGGTCTCGGTTATCTTCCAAAAGATTCGCCGTCACCCCTTGATGGTCCTGAATCGTTCTTCCGCGATCATCTGATCTGGGGCGAAGTTCACGACGGCAATGCCTACTTCATGGGCGGCGTTGCCGGGCACGCGGGATTGTTCTCGACTGCGGAGGAAGTCTTCAAGATCGCTCAACAGTTTCTGCCGAACTATACGAAGTTACTAAAGCCCGAAACCTGCGAGCTTTTCCGCACGAATTTCACCAAAGGCATGAATGAGGATCGGTCGTTCGCCTTTCAGCTCGCGACAACGGAAGGCTCAACCGCCGGCCTCAAAATGTCTCCCGAAAGTTTTGGCCATACAGGTTTTACCGGAACAAGTCTCTGGATCGATCCCGTGAAAGAGCGCGTCTTTGTCCTTCTAACTAATCGCACGCACAATCACCCGCTTCCATTCGTCAACATTAACTCCGTTCGACGACAATTTCACGACCTTTCAGTCGATCTCCTCGACTAAAAAATTTACAACTAAAACGCGCTATCATCCGTCTTACTATTACTTTCCCCAAGACCGTCCGCGCCCGGAGTTTACTCTATGAAAAGGTTGACGTTTTTGGCATTTTTGCTGAGTGTTTTAGGGATCGGTGCCCTTGCCCAGACCACTCGTACCCGACCACGGATCGCCGCGACGCCCACGCCGTCGGCCGCGCCTGACCTAAAGAACGACGTGCCTGAACCCGGTTCGTCGACTCGGCGCCCGCCCGTGCTCGTCAATGATGCCCGGGTCAATCCGCAGACCAGGCCGGTTCCCGGAGCGACGCCTCCTGTTTCCGAAGAAGACGAGATCGTAAAAGTAGAGACCAACCTCGTGACGATGCCGGTATCGGTCATCGATCGAGAGGGAAGATTCATCTCGGGCTTGCAGCAAAAAGATTTTAAGATCTTCGAGAATGGCATCGAGCAGAAAGTGGGGCTCTTCCAATCGGTCGAGCAGCCCTTCACCGTCATCCTGATGATCGACGTCAGTCCTTCGACCGCTTTCCAGATCGACGAGATACAGGCCGGAGCGATCACATTCGTTAATCAACTCAGACCGGCCGATCGGGTCATGGTTATCTCGTTCGATGACGACGTGCACGTGCTTTGTCGTCCGACGAACGATCGACGCATCCTTCAAAACGCAATTTACCAAGCCGAGTTCGGAGATGGAACGAGTATTTACGACGCCGTCGATTTTGCGATCAATCGCGAGTTAGCGAGTATCCAGGGCCGCAAGGCTGTTGTGATATTCACGGACGGAGTCGATACAACATCGCGCCGAGGTACCTATCAAAGCAACATCGCGGATGTCGAAGAGGTCGACGCACTCTTCTATCCGATCCGCTACAACACTCAGAGAAATTACGGTGGCTGGGGTGGTGGCGGAGGCGGTGGCCGTGGTGGTGGAGGCCGAAGACGCGGCGGCGGCGGTGGGATCGACGACATGATCAGCATTATCTTAGGCGGAGGCAATATTCCGATGGGCGGCGGCGGTGGCGGTGCTCCGGGTCAGAGCTCGGGTGAATATGCGACCGGACTCAAGTATCTCGAGACGCTCGCCCAGAATAGCGGCAGTCGAAAGTTCGAGGCCGACTCAATTGCAAATCTCGACGCTGCATTCGCGGGAATCGCCGAAGAGTTACGCCGACAATATTCGTTGGGATACTATCCCGATAAGGCCGGCCAGGTGGGCGAGCGTCGGCAGATCAAGGTTCGAGTCATGCGACCCGATGTGATCGTTAAGGCGAAGAACACTTACATCTTCGGCCAGAACGACAGAAAGGTCGCGGGCAAGTGATCAGATAAAGTAGAGAGGCGGCTTGAACGGCCGCCTTTTTCATTTCCAGTCTCATCTTCCGCGAATACATCTTTTCCGCGGGCTCCCGGCATCGTACAATCGTTTCGGGCCACGATCTCAAAAATGATAAAGCGATTCGCCTGTCTAAGCATCTTCCTGTGCAGTCTATGCGCATTGTCGATCTCGGTAAGCGGACAATCGCGCCGTGTTCCCCCGGGAAAGGGAACCGACAAGCCAAACGCTCGTCCCGTCACCGTTTCCACACCCGCTCCAACTCCTACTCCGGCTCCCGAAGAAATCTCGCAGGACATTTCCGAAGCGAATGATGATGTCGTGTCGCTCGAGACGCAGCTCGTCACAATACCGGTTCGAGTTATGGACCGGAAGAATCGATTCATCGCCGGGCTAAAGCAAGAGGACTTTCAGGTACTCGAAGATAACCTTCCGCAGGAGATCGCGTACTTTACCAACGAGGCACAGCCGTTCACCGTCGCACTCGTGCTCGACATGAGTTATTCGACGACCTTTAAGATCGCCGAGATCCAATCCGCAGCGATCGCGTTCATCGATCAGCTCAGGCCGGATGACAAGGTCCTTGTCATTTCATTCGACGAAGAGGTCCACATGCTGTCGGAGGTGACGACCGATCGAGCGAGAATATATCGTGCGATCCGGAGTACGAAGATCGGGACGGGGACGAGTATCTACGACGCCGTGTCGATGACGATGAACGATCGGATGCGCTCGATCAAAGGTCGAAAGGCGATCGTACTTTTCACCGACGGTGTCGACACGACGAGCCGTCGATCAAACGACTACGAAAATTTGCGTGACGCGCTCGAACTGGATGCGCTGGTCTATCCGATCCGCTACGACACATACGCCGACGTGCAGCGGATGAAGAACGGTGGTGGCGGAATATTGATACCGAGTTCAAAGCCGAAAACACCTACCGGCGGATCGCCTTTCCCAACGTCTTTGCCGCCCGTTCCAACTGTTCGGACGGCGAATGAGAAAGGTACAACCGAAGCGGAATATCGAGCGGCGGAGGAATACTTGAACCAGCTCGCGTTGCGAACGAGCGGAACGATATATCTCGCATCGACGGTTGGAAATTTGAACCAGGCGTTTTCGAAGATCGCGAGCGAGCTGCGTGAGTTTTACAGTATCGGTTACTATCCCGCAAAAGAGGGCGTTCCCGGAAAGAGCCACAGGATCAAAGTAAAAGTAAACCAGCCGAACGTCGCGGTCCGAGCTCGCGACAGCTACGTCGTACCGAAAAAGAAAAAGCTCCGCACATCTTGAGAAACATCAAATACTTAAATTGCCATTAGCTTTAGCTAGTGGCAATTTAAAGAGGCCGCCTTTCCGGGCAGCCTCTTTTTTACATCTAGCGATCAGTATCCGCACTAATCTTTCTTCTGCGGATTCGCCGTAGCTTCGGCCGCGACTTCCTCCTGAGCATACTTGTCGAGTGTCATCTCAAAGTCACCCACGAATTGTGTATCGATCGTCGACTCGATGACGCTTTGGATGGACGCCGGCACGTTAGAGAAAAAGTTGTAGCCGGTCATCGCTTCGACATCGTCAACGCGAACTCGATAACTGCGCCAATCCGAGCTGACGCTGTTGTTGTTCGGAATCGAGACCGCGATAAGTCTGGTCGATGTCGTGACACGCGATACGTCGTTCGTTCCGCTCGGCAGCACCATGATTACCTTCCATGTCGTCGTCGGCAACGCGACCATACCGCTTCCGATATATCCGCTCGTACCGTAACCGCCGGAGATTATATAGAGCTCGTTTCCAGAGCTTGCGAGTGTCCGACAATAGCTCTCGAGATTTGCCCACGTTATCTGATTATTGTTCGGAGCTTGCGGGATCATATTTGTCATCAGGAATGTCGAAGAATTATCCGCCACGGTTTTTGTTCGATCGCCCGACGGACACATATGGCCTCGATCATATCCGGAGCCGGAATAGTCCGTTCCTTGCACACGATACCAACCGGATGGAAGCGTCGTGTCGGCACGAAAGTCGTCCTGTCGCGCCGTCGATCCGAGCCACGTCGAATCAAGATGCCACGAGACCCAGTTTGGTCGACGGTCGTCGCGATGGTACGAGAGGCAGTAAGTCGATTTCTCCATCAAATAATTTGTCGGCGAAGAGATGTTCGTGATCGCACCGGATGGATTTCCCAGCGTCAGATGGACACTGGATGACGGCGGAGGTGTCGGCGTCGGCGTCGGAGATCCCGCATAGTCGGTGATCGATATGCCGTCGAAATTGATTCGGTTCGCTCCGCCGCTTACTTTTCGGATCTCGAATCGCACCGCTACCGAACTGTTGACGGTGAAGCTCACGGTAGTCAGCGTCGTTGAGCTTGTTGTTATCGTCGATCCCACCTTTGTCCATGTTGATCCGCTGTTTGTCGACTTCCAAAGCTCGAACGTGCTTGTTCCGTCCGAACCGTATTTCGCGTGCTGAACCGAGAAGGTGCCCGCGGTCGCGACGTTGAAATTCATCCGGATCTTCCCGAGCTCACGTGTGCGTGCGGAGTAGGATCCGGTCCTGCGATCGCTTGTCGTGTTGCCCGTAAGAGCATCATCTAAATACCAGCTTCCCGTGCCGAGTGTGATGTTCGCCGCGGCGTACGCCGTCTTGCCGCCGGCTTCAAATCCTTCGCTGAGAATCGTCGCAGCTTCGGATCCGGTGGTGAGAATGACGAACGAGCAAAGCGCAACGATCGTCGTGACGCACAGTAGTAGTGCGATTCGTTTTTGTTTCACGGTATCTCCTTTGTGATGGTGTCAGAGGGTCGCGGAAATGCTGCGAGGAAGATCAGGGGCGAATATTTTGAGAGTGGGTGTCTCAGAAAAATATTCTTGACGAAATGTATTTAGCGCATTTAGGCGGTGCGCAGAAGATCTTACTTACGGATCTAGATCTCCGTTCCGTCCGAAACGACCGCTCCTTTCGGAACGATTATTATTCCTTCGCGGATAAAAAAACTCCCGCGCGGATCGTCGTAATTATCCACGCCGGCGTGGTTAAGCAGCTTGACGTTCTTTCCGATCCTGACGTTCTTGTCGATGATCGCCCGGCGAACACTGGTATTCGTTCCAATTCCGATATGCGGGACGCCGCGTTCGATGTTGGCTTTTATCTCGTCGATCGATTCGTAGAAATCCGAACCCATGATGATCGAACTCTCGATCCGCACTCCGCCATCAATCCGGCTTCGCAAACCGATGATCGATGTTCGCGCGTGGACTCCGTTGAGGATGCAGCCTTCGCTGACCATCGAATTGTCGATGTCACAATCGTGGATCTTAGAGGGAGGAAGATATCGGCTGCGTGTGTAGATCGGCGAATCGGTGTCGAAAAAATTAAACTTCGGAAGCGGAGACGCGAGATCCAGATTCGCCTCATAAAACGCACGGATCGTCCCGATGTCTTCCCAATAGCCGTCGAACAGATGCGCCTGAACATTGTACTTGTCGATCGCCGATGGAATGAGCTCACCGCCGAAATCTACCGCATTCTCATCCGCACCTAACAGCTCAAGAAGTTTTTCGTAATCGAAAACATAGATGCCCATCGAAGCGAGATATGGACGTCGTTCGGACTCTTCCTCCGTAAGACCGAAATTCGTCGTATCGACGCGCATCGCTTCGAGAGCGTCGCCTTTTGGCTTCTCGCGAAACTCGGTGATCTTGCCGACGCTGTCCGTCTTCAATAGTCCGAAGCCTTGCGCGTCCTCAGGTGTCGAAGGAATGACCGAGATCGTCACGTCCGCATTCGTCGAATAATGACGCTCGAGAAACTTTCGGTAGTCCATCCGGTACAGATGATCACCCGATAAGATCAGCAGGGTTTTTACGCGCGAGTCGCGAAGGTGGGGAAGTATTTGCCGCACTGCGTCCGCGGTTCCCTGGAACCAGTCCGGACTATCCTTCCGCTGTTCGGCCGCGAGTATCTCAACAAAGCCTGCGGAAAAACTTGAGAAGCGATACGTTTGCGAGATATGCCGATTCAGCGATGCAGAGTTGTACTGCGTCAGCACGAAGATCCGCATGATGCTCGAGTTGATGCAATTCGAAACGGGAACATCGATCAGCCGATACTTGCCGCCGAGCGGAACCGCAGGTTTCGATCGTTCGCGCGTCAACGGAAACAGGCGCGAGCCTGCTCCGCCACCCAGGATCACCGCCACGACATTCTCGCTTTGAGGCATAAGGAAGAGGTCCGATCTCGATTACCGTTACGCTAAACAGCATAGCCGCAAAGTAATCTATTTCTCAAGGAAGAAAATCCAACGACATCGAAAGAATTGAAGGTCCGGTTTTTTTGTATCCGTTGTATGATTGGCGCGAAGTCTCGAGACCACCACCGCAGGAGGCCGCAATGAAACTCAAATTCGCAGTCGGGATGTTAGCCGTTTTCTTTCTCGCATTCGCCGGGAATGAGAGCAAAGCTCAGAGCAATCCGCCGCCGCCCCCAAACCCTGTTTTGTATTTCATCGGGCAGGAGCTCTATACGGCAAACAGCGCAAGTTATATTCGTTATCGCTACGGAGTCTTTAATTCTTCCGCGTATCCGAATGCAATGTTTGCGCCGGCGCCGAGCTTGCCTCCATGCGGTGCCAATGCGAATGCGTCGCGGACGTGGGTTGATCTTTTCGACCAGCGCGGCAAACGCCTCAACGGGTTTTGCGCGTTAGGAACTGGCGATCACTTGAACTCGATCTGGTTCGCGTTGCCGGAAGGTGAAGTGCCGCCGAGTTGGATCTATGTCGAGTTGACCGACCGGCAAACGGCGACAAAGTACAAATCCAATCTCGCCGACACTACGAACTAACCGTCGCGTACCGATGTTTGAAAAACTTGAACAGAGCCGCGATCGCGAACGCATTTGCGGCTAAGCAAAGCACGGTTCGAATGTTGTCGGCGATCGTGAACTGTTTCGCCGTAAGTTTCAGCGCGTCGATCGACTGCGTTCCAAGATCGTTGACGAACAGTATGTTGAGACGGGGATAGATGTAGAAAAACGTAAGCAGTTCGATCGCTACGAAAAGCACGACACTCACGGCGACAAGTTTTCTAGCGGCAGAAATGCGCCATCCTACGATCACGAAACCGATCCCCGAAAGTACGGTGAGAGGTCCGAAGATCTGGAAAAAATAACCCGGATGCAAAACTTTATAAAAGCTCCGTGTGGCTTCGAGAGACACCGGAATGTTTGCAAACCAGTTCGGGTACTCGACCAGGACTGAAAATATCGTCCCGCCGAGAATGATCAGCATCAAGCAAAGATAGGCGATGAACAGAACTGTTTGAATTTGTTTCATTTGGAATAATCTCCCAACATCACTAACGCGTAACGGAAGTCCGGTTTGGATCGCGGGTGGCATGAACCTCGCGGTAAAAGATATCGTAGAGTTATGGTAGATTCCTAAATGTTGATCCTGCTAACAACTGGCCGCCGAAAATCGACTAAATCCTGATGTGGTATTGGACGAAAATTCTATTTCTAATTCTTCTGGGCGCGGTGGGCGTCTGGCTCATTTATGAACTGATCACGTTCCCCGCGATCGGCGATCTTCGAACTGAGAATCCGACGACGACCTCGATGATCGAATATCGTTTGTCCGAGGCGCGCAGCGAGGGACGAGAGCCGCGCAAGTTTATGATCTGGACGCCGATCGAGCAGATCTCGCCGCATCTTCAGCGAGCGGTTCTCGCGGGTGAGGATTCGCGCTTCTTCGAACATCACGGATTCGATTGGGAAGCGATCCAAAGTGCGTGGGACGAAGCAGTGAAAGAGGGCGAGAAGGAATCGCGCGAAGAATGCGAGGCCGACGCAAAAACGAAACAGGAAAAGAAAGACTGCACGCCGAGCGAGGATGATTGGATCCCGCCGATGCCGAGCTTCAAGCGCGGGGCGTCGACGGTCACGCAGCAGCTCGCGAAAAATCTTTATCTGTCGGAGGATCGGAATTTTCTCCGCAAAGGACGTGAAGCCGTTTACACCTATTTCCTCGAACGAAATCTGCCGAAGAAGCGCATCCTTGAGCTGTACTTGAATGTCATCGAATGGGGTGATGGAGTCTACGGAGCCGAGGCCGCATCACGAACCTACTTCAACAAGTCGGCGTCGAACCTTACTCGAGAAGAGGCCGCGTTTCTTTCGGCGATGATCCCGTCGCCGCTCAACGTTTTCAATCCCCAGAAAAACAGAAAACGCGTTGTGCGGAGACAACGGGTAATTCTGAAATACATGAACGGCATGCCGCTGAAGTATTAGCCGCGACAGTCTGATTCTTTATGCGAATTTCGAAGGCCGAAAGATTGAGGGGCGTCATTCGTCCGCGTCGGCCACAGCCTCGCGAGATCCTCTGTCTGAACTGCGAAAATCCGGTCAGCGGTTCGTTCTGCTCGATGTGTAGTCAGCCGACCGATACTGCGAGATATACCGCGAAAGGTTTTTTCGCCGAGTTTTTGAAGCAGTTCAAACGGTTCGATGCGGCCGAAACTCTTCTGACATTTTGGGAGCTCACTGAGAGGCCGGGACGTTTCGTGCGCGAATACCTCGAAGGCAAACGCGTCGATTACCAAGGGCCGATCAAATATTTTTTCTACGTATTTGTTCTTCAGTTCGCGGCCGGAATTGCGATCCGCTTGATAACAGGACGCGATTACAATTTCTTTACGATCGGCAATGACGCCGCTTCGCAATTCGTCGAGTTACTAGCGACCATATTTTGGGGAATCGGATGGTGGGCTCTTTACCGGCGATCGGAGTTGAACGCGACTGAGAACATCGTTGCCGCACTTTACTTCACGGCGCAGGCTTTCATGTTCACGCTTATTCTGAGAATAGTTTGCCTTCCGTTCATGTCGTGGAGTGCGAAAAGCGATACGATCTTTGCCTTTGTCGATGTCTTCGTCTATCTCGCTTACTCGTTCTTTTTTGCGCACAGACTTTTCCGGGAGCCGCCATGGAAACTTGTGATCAAACAATCGATTCTGGTCGTGCTTTATACCGTGATATTACTTTCTCTTGCCTTCGCCGAGAAGATCGCAAAAAGTACCGTCGAGCAATTCGACCCTGCGCCGCAAACTTCGACGGTTAATCCGTGATACTGATCAATAGCGAGAACTTCACCGGCTTATTGTCCGTCCTCGCATCATCGCGCATTTGACCGACGCGAATTATATATCGACCATTCGCCGGCAAGACTCCGGTCCAACCTTGAACCTCGGAGGAATCGGTCTCTACGGAATCTCCGTTTCTCATCACGGACAACATTGCTTTGTTTCCATCCGCCTTCGTGATCTCGGCCGTAAGGTTCTGATCGGCTTTTGCGTCGAAGATGTAATCGATATATCCGTAACCCGAAAAACTGTCGGTGTAACTTGCTTGCGTTGCACCGGTCGGGAATTTTACGGTCACGGTTTTGCTCGCCTCGTCCTTCGACGGCGATGGTGAAGGCGTCGCAGCTTTTCCGGCATCGCCGCTAGAAGTGCTCGCCGAATTCGCATTTTGATTTGAGAGTGTATTTGAAGGATCGTTGTTCGATGGGGAGCCGCACGCGGTTCCAAGACTGATCACCAGAACGAGTAAGAAGTGTGTTTTCATAATTTCAACCCGGTCATTGGAAGTTTCAAAGACGCCAAGAAGATCGAGTCATATATTTTGAACATCGTAACGGCGGTGTCGATATCACGTCAACGTTTCATCTTTCGGAAATGAAAAAGCTCCGCCCATTTCTGAGCGGAGCTTTTGTATAGGAGCAGGTCGACTAGTTGCTCGCGGCTTTCGATTTCCCACCGCCTACAAGCTTCATTTCATCGACGATCCATTTCGCACCGGCGAACTTTTCCGTTACCCAAAGGACGTAACGGATGTCGACCGAGATCGTACGATCGGAATTCGGATTGTAGTAGAAGTCGTTTCCGACGCCTTCAAAGTTTCCGTCAAAACAGATCCCGACCTGCTCGCCGTTTCCGTTCAAGATCGGCGAACCGGAATTGCCGCCGATGATGTCGAGAGTCGAAAGGAAATTCACGACGACCGTGTCACCGCTTCCGTATCGGCCGAAATCCTTCGCCGCATTCAGGTCTTTGATCTTCTGCGGAACATCGAACGGATTGATCCCGGTGTCTTTCTCGATCATGCCTTTCAGCGTCGTGAACGGCGTGCGATACTCGGCCTCGCGCGGACTGTAGCCCTTGACGTTGCCGTATGAGAATCGCAGCGTAAGATTCGCGTCCGGATACGGGATCACACCTTTCATCTCGGCCATGCCTTGCTGGTAGAGAAGTCTTAGATGGTCGATCTTCGATGCGAATGCCGCAGCACGGGCGTTCGCCGCGTCTCTTTCCTTTTTCAAAGCGACCGCGAGAGCTTTCACATCATCGCGTTCGGGACGATAATCCATCGTCTGCGGCCCGTAGAGTCCGATCAGAGTGTCGGCATTCCAATAAGAACCTTCCGCGACCTGCGATGCAAATGCTGCTTCGGCAGAACGACGATTTCCTTTGCCTTTAAAAAATTGTTCGTACCAATCGAACTTCTGACCTTCCGGCAGCTCACTAAATGCTTTCAAGAAGAATTTGAACATTTCGCGTTCGTAAGCCGGTTCGCGGCCCTCGAGAGCTTTCTGGATCTCAGCAAGCTTTGCCGGTCTATCGCTGTCAGCTAGCGGCTTGCTCGCGTTTACGGCTGCGTAAACCTGACTGAAGATCGCCATCTGCGGATCCGGCATGCGGCGAACGATAACGTCACGTTTCGCATACTTGTTCGATTCGGCCGTCATAGACGCGATCTCCGGCAGCACGTTGCCATACTTTTGCTGGCGAGCCGGATCCGCGGCGATCCATTTCGTGAACTGAGCTTCTTCAGCCTGACGCTTTTGCACAACTTCTGCACGCCGAAGCTGGATCGAACGTCCGTAATAAAGTTTGCGTGCATTGTCGAAGCTCGCGATGTCCGATTGAAATTCGAGACGCTTCTTCTCGTCCGACTGGCCGATGAGCTTCAGTGCGTCGCTCCGCGCCTGGAGCCACTGCCAAAGGAACGGATAATTCGCATCGCGTGCGAACTCGATCGAAGACGCCTCGCGGTAACGCGTCGTGCTGCCAGGATAGCCGAGGACAAATACGAAGTCGTCATCCTTCAGTCCGCCGATATTCACGTTGAGAAACTTTTTCACTTTCATCGGAACGTTGCTCGGCGAGTATGCGGCCGACGATCCGTCCGGAGCGGTGTAAGCACGAAGGTAAGTGAAATCGCCCGTGTGTCGTGTCCATTCGAAGTTGTCCGGATCGCCACCGAAGACGCCGATGTTGCGCGGCGGAGCATAGACGACGCGAATGTCTTTGATCTGCTGAGTCTGGTAAAGGTAATGAAAATATCCGCTGTTCAGCATCGCGATTCGGATCGTCGAACCTGCGGGAGCCTTTGCCTGTTCTGAAGCCGTGAGATCGTCCGTGTTCTTTTTAAGTGCCGCAGCGAGTGCGTCGCCGCTAAGATTCTCGGTGCCTTGTCGGATCTTCGCTGTCACATCTTCGACTCGCTGCGTTATGTTCAGCGTGTAATCTTTGGCCGGAATTTCACCTGCACGATTGTCGGCCTTGAAGCCAAGCTCGATGAGGTCCTTCTCAGGCGTCGAAGCAGATGACACGGCGTCGAAACCGCAGTGATGATTCGTCAGAATGAGGCCGTCCGGCGAAACGAACTCGGCCGTACAGCCGACGCTGAGCTGGATCACAGCCTCGCTCAATCCGCCACCATTCGGGTTATAGATCTGTTCGGGGCTGATCTTGAGACCTCGTTTTTTGAGCATCGATCCGAGCGATGCAATACGATCGGGCGTGTACATCCCTTCGTCCATCGCGAACACGAACGAGAACGACGACAGCGTCACGGCGATCGTCAGCAAAACTGAAAGCAGAGCGCTTTTCTTGTGATTCATATACCAGTCTGATTCCTTAGGTTTTATCGATTTCCGGCAAACTCGAAGTATACCGAATTTGCAATAGCCACGCCATCAAATGAGAAAAGCGAGCCGATCATTCGACTCGCTTTTCTGATAAAGAGTTGTTAAAAACTTAGCCGACCTTCTTTAGCTCAGTCGCTTCGGGCGGAAGAAAGCGTCGTGGGTTGATCGGACGATCGTTAAGACGAAGTTCGTAATGAAGATGCGGTCCGGTCGAGCGGCCGGTCGATCCGACGAATGCCATGACCTGTCCGCGGGCGATGGAATCGCCGACGCTCACGTCGATCTTCGAAAGATGGCCGTAGCGGGTTTTCAGTCCGTTGCCATGATCAACCTCGACCATGTTTCCGTATCCGCCTTTCCAGCCTGCCTCAGTGACAACACCGTTTGCCGGAGCAAAGACCTGGTCGCCGCGTTCGCCGTCTATATCCATACCGGCGTGGAACTCGTAGGTTCGTCCGCCGAACGGATTGCGACGAAATCCGAACTCGTTATTGATCTTTCCCATGTGAGCCCAGAGCGAAGGGATGTAAGCCTGATTGCTAGTCGCCTGGATCGCACGAAGCTGTTTTTCGATCTCGGCATCTTCCGGATCCATTCCGTCCAAAGTCGCCGGGCCGCCGCTGTTTCGAGCGTAGACGTCTGCCACATCGGGACGCGAGTAATCGATCGTATTAACTTGATTAGGATTTAATGAAAGCTGGTTAACGGTCTGTTTTTCGAGAGTGGATGCGAGAGCGGTTGCTTCCGAAAGATCTAAATTAAAGACTCCAAAAATACCTGCACCAAAAGACGTAACTCCGATAATAAAAGCCAGACTTAATAAACTGTTCTGCAGAAGTTTCTTGGAAACCTCTACACGACGAATATATATATTTGATTTTGAAGAACGCGAGAATAGAAAAGTAAAAAACTTACTTGAACTCTGCATTATGCTTTTAAGCTCCTTTCAATGATTTTGCTTGATCACAATTCAACGTTGCGATCACATGGAATCACGCAGAGATAGCCGCGAGCGACTAACGCGAAACCTGAATGTACTTCTAAAAAAGAAAACCCTTGGGAAAAATGGCCGAGTCGTCCCGACCGACGTTTTTAAGGAATGCCTACAATCGTAAGCTGAAAGCCATCGGATGGCATGCCGCCCGCCGATGGCAAATTATAACCCATCAGCCCGGTCCGAGGCTAATCTCGGTTTCGACGAGCCTCGTTCCAGCCTTTGAGCACCATGAATCCGATGCCGACGATAACGGCGATGAAAACCAGAACGACCAGTATTTTCAGTGCTCCGGTGAGGAACGCGATCAGCGAAATGATCGTTTTCAGCAAGTAAATGACCAACGCGAGGATCGCCATAATACTGCCGCCAATACCCGCTGCTTTCAAAAACATCATGACTTAACTCCTAAATCCTGACTTATCGTCCCTGCCATCCACCGAATCGAGATTCGCCGCGATTCTCGAAGTCGCCGGTTTTATAACGCGGCTCGCTGAGGGCGCTGACGAATGTCGGTGTAGATTTCGTATTGTCAAAGTCCTGCCATCGCTGCTCGTCCGTCTTCGGCTTAAATATGTAACCGCGAAGGATGTAGATCCCGAGTCCGATCAGCATTAGCGGCAAAACGCCTCGCATCAGATTGCGTAAATTGAACACGCTCTGAAGCAGGAAAGCCGCGCCGAGTACAGTTAGAACGATTCCCCATAGCTTTGGGTTGCCGGAAAAGCGCTTTACCAAAATATCTTCTGCGACATCAGGTGTGAGTCCCGATCGGATCGCCTGTGCCGACCGCCATGCGTCAAGTGCGGCAAAGCACCACATTCCCATGAATCCAAAAACGAAAAGCAGCGTGCCTCCCGTAAGGATCGCCATCTGGAAAAGTCCGACGAAGACCGCGAAGTGTACTAGAGCTTTGACGGTCTGTCCGTTGTAGGCTGCTCCGAGTCCCGGACAGATGAACGAAAGCACGGTCGCGACGAACGGGGAAGTGCGCTTCTTAACGTACGGAACGTAATTCGATTGATTTTGCTGACGGAGAAGATCGACGCCCATCACGATACAGTCCTGGCAATAAGGGAATCCCTTTATGCGGTGATCGCACGTCGGGCACAGAGGCTTTCCGCATCCGTTGCACTGGACGTTCGCGACGTTCTGACTGTGATAAGCACAATTCATCTACTTCTTGTCCTCGACATAAGTTGTTCCCGTGATCGGCTCCTGATTCTGCAAAGAAGCATCGGGCTGCTTACCGTTCCAGGCAGCGGCTCCTTGTTCGTAAGTTTGTTCGGCCAATAGAAAGCTCTTTGCATAAACATCGGTAAGCGATCCGTCGGCCGACACCGTCTGACTAAAAACCAGGAATGCGAACATCAGCATCATCGCAACCGGAGCGAGCTGCGGAATCGATATCGGAAAACTGAATCCACGCAACCATTCTTTGAACTGATCCGCCATCGAAGCTCTGGCTTCTTTGGCTCGCGTCGTGCCGACGGTTTCCTGCATTATCCGTTCATGCAGTCCGGCTGGAACCGGAAGCTCGTCCGCCTTGTAGGTCACGATCGCCGCAAGTGATCGAACAACCGCACCCGGAAGATCGGAGCAATCATCACAAAGAACGGCATGCCTCTCCCATCGATGAAAAACCTGAGCGGGAAGAAATCCGTCGAGATAATCCGTCAGGTAATCTTCGAACTCTTCGCAATGCAAAGAAGCATTCGGAACGGTGCTGGCGAGGATCTTCGCCTCGAGACGAGTGAGCGGTAGTTTCGGTTCGGCGAGTGAGCGACATGCGGCGAGAGCGCCTTTGACTTCGTTCAAGAGCGAGTGGCACAGCGGACACGAGATCGCGTGCTCAGCAGCGGCCTTGAACGTTGCCCGGTCGAGAGTCTTATCAAGATAATCCGTAAGAGACTCTTCAAACTGCGTGCAGTTTATTAATTTTTGCTTGTCATAAGTCATAACCTCGAACCCCTTGTTCGACGACGCTTTGCAGCGGCATCATTTGCTTCAAATCTTAGATCGTTACGACACGCATCCTTTTCAATATTTTTGCCAGCTCGATCCGGCCACGGTTTATCCGCGACTTGACCGTTCCTTCCGGGATCTGAAGAACATCCACGATCTCCTGATATGTCATCTCTTCGATGTCGCGAAGAATGACGCAGGTTTTCAGATCGGTCGGAAGCTTATCGATTCCTTCCTGGACCTGAGCCGCGAGCTCGCGCCGTTCCATTTCCTTATGGGCGGAAGTCCCGACTGCCCGTAGATGATACTGATGATCGTCAACCGTATCAGCCATCGTGTTCTGCGGATTCCGTTGACGATGTCTATAGTCGTCGATTATCAAATTTCTCGCGAGACGCATCAGCCAATTCGCCAGGTCGCCCTGTTTGGGATCGTACTGATCGAGCGTTCGATAGATCCGAATGAAAACTTCCTGAGTGAGATCTTCTGCCGAATCGGCATTTGAGGTGAAGCGGTAAGCGAGATTGAATATCCTTCGCGAGAAGGCCTGGACTATTTCTTCCCAAGCCACGCCATCGCCCGCCCGCGCTCTACGCACGAGTTCTCCACCATTGATCTCTACCGCAGTCTTTAAAGCTTCCAAATGTTCAGCTTCTCCGCGAGAAATGCTATACCAGCCCACCTTGTCAAAGCTAGCTTACGATAGCAAATTCCTGAAAGTTCCGACAATAACGGCTCCTAGCAATATCTCCCGCAAGCCATCTCATTTTGACGTACTCGCGTTTCACTCGTTGATGCGGTATCGTTTTCTCTTTATCTCAGCCCCGGAAGTGCATAGATTTGCGAAAGTACCTTAAGTTCATCGTTCTATTCTTGTTTGCGGTTCTCCTTTTATGGCTATTCCTGCGCAATCTGAACCTGCAGGAAGTTAGCCAGAGTTTTCGAAAGGCGAACGGCTGGTATCTCTGGCTCGCGGCGGCCATCATTTCGTTCGGCTATCTTTTGCGAGCGATACGCTGGAAAGTCCTTCTTGCTCCAATAACTCCGTCCAGCCTTAAAGAACTGTTCGCGACGACGACAGTCGGATACGCGGCGATCTTCTTGATCGGAAGGGCAGGCGAGATCGTTCGTCCGATGTGGCTTCCGATGCGAGATCCCCGGGTTCGCCCTTCGACGGCGCTTGTGACACTCGGTCTCGAGCGCATTTTCGACCTTGCCGCACTCGCGTGCTTCTTCGCAGTAAACCTTCTCTGGTTCGTACCTCCTGCCGGACGGGAAACAGAGTTTGAGTACGTCGCGACAGTCGGATACGCGCTTCTCGGTGCGGTCGCAGCCGGGTTCGTCGCTCTTGTGATCTACCAGCGTATCTCGGACCGTGTCATTGCGTGGACCGCCCGAGTTACCGACCAGAGTTTTATCCCGCAAAGAATACGACTGATCATTCTCAGCATTTTAGAAAAGTTGTCGGGAGCGCTTTCGATACTAAAGGATTGGCGCGAGATGCTTCTGGTTTCGTTCTGGTCATTCATGCTCTGGCTTGCGATCTCGCTTCCGACATGGCTCGTGTTGCTTGCATTCGATCTTCCGTTCTCGTTCAGTGATTCACTGGTGATCATGGGAATCGCTGCAGTCAGTTCGGTGATCCCGACCCCTGGAGGCGCCGCGGGCGCTTTTCACACGGCCACTGCTGCGAGCCTTGTGTTTCTACGCAATGATATGCGAACCGAAGACGCGGCTGCAGTCTCGATCGCGATGCACCTCGTTTACTTCGCTCCGGCTCTCGTTTTTGGTTTGTATTATTTTCTGCACGGCGATATAAGTATTGAGCGGTTTCGCAGCCTGCTCTCAAGCGAGCACGCGGTAGAGGAAATCGAATCAGATTCTCCGGGGATGGTAAATAGTGAATCGTGAATCGCGAATCGTGAAATCGTCGCTCGGTTACATGTTGTGATTGTGGTTGGGTCCGCAATCCAAAATCCAAAATCCAAAATTGAAATGCGCTGCCCCTTCTGTGGACATATCGAGGATAAAGTAGTCGATTCGCGTGAAGCGAAGGACGGCGATTCGATTCGCCGCAGGCGCGAATGCCTCGAGTGCGGAAGACGCTTTACGTCGTACGAGCGGATCGATCAGATCCCGTACATGGTCGTGAAGAAAGATGGCAAGCGCGAAAGTTTTGATCGCAATAAGGTACTGGCCGGTTTGATGCGTGCATGCGAGAAGCGACCGATTTCGATGCTTCAACTTGAGACGATCGTCGACGAGATCGAGAAGGAGCTTCAGGATTCAAGCGACAGGGAACTGTCGACAAGCGAGATCGGGAAGATAATCATGCGGCGACTGAAATCGCTCGATAAGGTTGCATATGTTCGGTTCGCCTCGGTCTATCTCGAGTTCGAGGACGTATCCGCTTTTATGACCGAACTCAAAGACCTCGTCCGTGCCCGCACTCCGGTCAAGAAGCACAAAAAGACAAAAAAAGGCATCCTCCGCTAGCGAGCGGCGTTCGCCGTTTCACATCAAAAAACTCTGTACCTCAGACCGACCGAGACGTTATAATCTCTAACGGTAATTCCTGCATTTCCATAAACATATGCCGCGAAAAGAAGACCGCGTTACCTACCTGAAAGAAGTTGTTCTTGAATTTTCGTCCGGACGCCACACGGCTCGAATAAGCGATATCAGTGCCGGCGGATGCTACATCGACAGCATCGCCCAAGTGTCCGTCGGAGCCGGCATTACTCTTCACATTGCCGCGACCGACGGCTCCGACGCCGAGCTCAATGGCCGTGTCGCGTATGTGCTTGAAGGCAATGGATTCGGAGTCGAGTTCACAAGCCTTGCGGACAAACAAAAGCAGTTCCTTCAAAGTATTCTCACATCGTCAACCGGATAACCATTCTTGCTCACGTCGGCTCAGGGGCTTAACATAGCACTATGGTCGATATTGAAGATTTCCCGGTCGCCTTGGCTGAAACCGATGCGATCGAGTCGATGATGCAGATCCCGCCTGAGTTGCCGGCTCTGCCGTTGCGCGACATCGTGATCTATCCGTTCATGATCGTTCCGCTGTTTGTGTCGCGCGACAAATCGATAAAGGCGGTCGAAGAAGCACTCAAGGAAAATCGAATGATCGTCCTTGTGTCGCAGAAGGATGTAAACAAGGAAGATCCCGAGCAGGTCGATCTTTACGAAGTCGGAACTGTCGCGATCATCATGCGAATGCTCAAACTGCCGGATGGCAGAATCCGCATTTTGATCCAGGGACTTTCTCGGACCCGCGTCGACTCGGTCAACGCGAAGGGCGATTACGTAAAAGTAAATATCACGCCGATCTCAGAACCGCTCGCACCGGAGAACTCGCTCGAGGTCGAAGCTCTCGTGCGCAATGTCCGCGGCTCAATGGAGCGTGCCGCGTCGCTTGGCAAAAACATTTCACCTGAAGTTTTGGCAATCATCGCGAATCTCGATGACGCAGGCCGACTCGCCGATCTTTCGGCTTCGAATCTGGAATTAAAAGTCGAAGACGCGCAGAGCGTCCTTAACATTTTCGAGCCTGTGCAGCGGCTTCGTCGCGTGAACGATCTTCTTAGTAAGGAGATCGATGTGCTCACGGTTCAGCAGGAGATCAACACTCAGGCACGGGCGGACATCGATCGGTCGCAGCGTGAGTATTTTCTGCGTCAACAGTTGAAGGCCATCCAGGGCGAGCTCGGCGAAGGTAACGAACTCTTCGAAGAGGTCGAGGCCTATCGCAACAAGATCCTCAAGATCAAGATGCCCGAGAATGCCGAAGAAGAGGCACTGCGTCAGCTAAAGAAACTGGAACGAATGCATCCGGATACGGCCGAGACGGCGACGCTCCGAAACTGGCTCGACATCATGACGGATCTGCCGTGGTCGAAGCAGTCCAAGGACAATCTCGTTCTAAAAAAGGCTGAGCGGATCTTGAACGAAGATCACTACGGATTGGATCGCGTCAAGGAAAGGATCATCGAAGCACTCGCAGTAAGAAAACTGATGGAGAAGCCGAAAGGCTCGATACTTTGCCTCGTTGGACCTCCGGGCGTCGGTAAGACGTCGCTGGGCAGATCAGTTGCTCGCGCCTTAAATCGAAAGTTCGTCAGACTCTCGCTCGGCGGACTGCACGACGAAGCCGAGATCCGCGGTCATCGCCGAACGTACGTTGGTGCGATGCCGGGACGGATAATCCAGGCGATACAGCAGGCGGCGACGAACAATCCTTTGATCATGCTCGACGAGATCGACAAGGTCGGTGCAGACTTTCGCGGAGATCCATCGAGTGCTTTGCTCGAAGTATTGGATCCCGAGCAGAACTCGACATTCCGCGACAACTATCTCGGAGTCACCTTCGACCTGTCGAACGTGATGTTCATGACGACCGCGAACGTACTGGACACGATCCAGCCGGCATTGCGGGATCGCATGGAGATCATTTCGCTTTCGGGTTATACCGAAGAAGAGAAACATGAGATCGCCAGACGCCATCTCGTGCCGAAACAGATCGAAGAAAATGGCCTCGAGAAAGAAGATGTGAGGTTTGATCGGCGAGCCCTTGGCAAAATCGTCAGCGAGTACACGCGTGAGGCCGGTCTCCGACAACTTGAAAGAGAGATCGGAAAGGTGTGTCGAAAGGTCGCGCGACAGAAGGCGGAGCTTGAAGATAAGTTCAAGGCCGTGCGAGTGACTGTCGATAATCTGAAAGATTTCCTCCGTCAGCCGAAGATATTCAACGAAACTGCGCTCAAGAAGGATGTGATCGGAACGGTGACAGGCCTCGCATGGACCGCTGTCGGCGGCGACATACTTTTCATCGAAGCGATCAAAACGAAGGGAAAGGGGAAGCTCATGCTCACGGGCCAGCTTGGTGACGTAATGGTCGAATCGGCACAGGCGGCGTTCTCGTTTGCGAAGGCTCGATCGAAGGAGCTCGGTATCGATGAGCAGGTGCTGGAAAACTTCGATATTCACATCCATCTTCCAGAAGGAGCGATCCCGAAGGACGGACCGTCGGCGGGTATCACGATGGCGACGGCGCTCGTTTCGGTTCTCGCTCAGAGACCGGTCCGAAAGGATGTTGCGATGACGGGCGAGATCACTTTAAGGGGCAACGTCTTACCCGTCGGCGGAGTCAAAGAAAAGTTGCTCGCCGCTCGACGTGCAAAGCTGAAAACTGTCATTCTCCCGGAGCCAAATCGTCGCGATCTCGACGATCTCCCACAGGAAGTAAGGGACGATTTGAAGTTTGTTTTTGTCGAGCACGTGACAGAGGTTTTTGAGGTGGCGCTGCTCGAAGCGAAGCCCGCGGCAAGGGCCGCAAAACGTTGACCGGTATTGCCTTGTGTGTTACGTTTGGAACGGTCTGCAAATTCCGTAGAACCGCGATCAAGAGGAACTTTATTAGGTATTTGGCGTTTGAGATTGTGACGCCGTAATTTTTTGGGTCGTTTAATAATTCGCCCGTACCCTGAAAGCCGAACGGACTATAGAGACTAAGCTTAATGAAAACTGCCATTTACAAGGGTTTTAGTACTTCTGCACTCATAATTTTAGCCCTCGCATCATTCGCATTTGGCCAGACGCCGGAGGTCGAAAAGACCCAGGCTCAGGTAAATAAGGTCCTCGAAGATTCGGGACGCCACTTTCGTGACGGTCTGACCGCCCTCAAAGCCAATCAAAGGTCGGAATCCGGAGCAAAATTCGATAAATCCGTCGAGGTATTCCTTTATTCAACGCTCAATATCCAGAAAGATCAGAAGCTCCAGTCCTGCTATTCGCAGTTGATCGAGACGATCTATCTGATGGAATTTCCGTCCGAATCCAAGCCGCCGCAGCTTCGGACCTTGTCCGCATCGTGTGGTTGGCGCTGGAATGACGTGGATTTCAAATTGGCCGACGACGTGG
This sequence comes from Acidobacteriota bacterium, assembly GCA_003223025.1. Taxonomy (GTDB): domain Bacteria; phylum Acidobacteriota; class Blastocatellia; order Pyrinomonadales; family Pyrinomonadaceae; genus OLB17. The sequence goes on along the minus strand of QHXR01000006.1, from coordinate 9,093 downwards.
TCGCGATGGTCAAGCCGTCGCTGAAAAAGACGGATTCGGCGATAATTGCTGCCGCTGCCGGTGGAAAGATCGCGGCCCCGGTCGCTGACGCAGTTGGATTCAACTCGCAGGAGTTTGAGCCGTCACCTTTGGACGACCTCTCCAAGCTCGAGCTGACGACCGACGAACAGCAAATCGACAGCCCGATCGCTCAGGCTCAGTATCAGTACATTCAGTACGCCGTCGCTAACAAGTCTCTCGGTTTTTCATTCCAAGTTCACCCGATGATCCAGCAATACATCAACTACTACCGCGGACGAGGTCGTGGAACGATGGAAGTTGGTTTGTATCGATCGGGAATGTTCATGTCGATGGCTCGACGCATCTTCCGCGAAGAGGGAATTCCGGAAAACGTCGCATGGCTCGGTCAGGTTGAAAGTACCTGGAAGCCGACTGCTCTTTCGTGGGCGGCCGCGTCTGGACTGTGGCAGTTCATTCCGGGAACAGGTTCCCGCTTCGGTCTTAGACGGACCGCTTATATCGACGAACGAAACAGTTTTGACGAAGCGACGCGTGCGTCGGCCCGATATCTAAAGTTCTTGTTCAATCGCTACGGAAACTGGGAGCTCGGCATGGCCGCATACAACTGTGGCGAAGGAAACGTCGATCGAGCTATCCGCCGTGCAGGCGTGACGAATTTCTGGGCGGCGTATCCGTATCTGCCGCAGGAAACTCGCAACTACGTTCCGAATATTCTGGCGACGATCCTGATCGCGAATAATCCGACCCAGTATGGATTCGGACATGTTCGTCCGGCTCCGCCGCTTCGATACGATCGAATCCGCGTTCCGGCATCGACGAACATCAGCATCCTTGCTCAGGCGTCAGATACGAGCGTTCAGTACATCCGGTATTTGAATCCGCATCTTCGCAGCAATACGACTCCGCCGGAGCCGTATATTGTAAACGTACCGGCCGGTAAGGCGAATGACGTCGTAGCCGTGTTCAAACGCATCCCGGCATCGAAGATCAACAATACGAATCTCGCGAATTCGGTGAATGGCGAAACGTGGCAGACGGTTGCGAACCGGACGGGTGTTTCGGTCGGCGATCTTATGGCGGCTAATCCCGGAATGAAAGATCCGCGAGGCAAAGTATTTGTTCCGGTAAGCGGCAATAAGCTCAATACGATCGCATACACGCGGCCGGCCAATCAGTCGAGCGCGGCGGGCAAACCTGCTCAGATCGTAAGAGCTCAGGCTGGCGATACCGTTGCGAAACTGGCGTCACGTCACAATGTCGATCCCATCGAGGTTGCGAAATATAACGGACTGCTTCCGAATTCGGTTCTCGGAGCAGGTCGCGAGATAAAGCTTCCGCAGGCCGGGATGAAATGATCTAATCGTTAGGTTTTCAAAAAAGAGCGGAGCCAATTTCGGTTCCGCTTTTTTGCGCCCGTGGGTTCGAGGTTGATAAGCAAAGACGCCTTCTCTATCATTCCCACTTGTGAAGATCTGGATCTCGAAAAACTCGGAAGTGCCGGTTCGCGAACAACTCATTGCACAGGTGACACTCGCGATAACCGCCGGAGACTTCGCAGCCGGCGAGAAACTGCCGAGTACTCGTGAGCTCGCGCGCCGTTGTGATCTTCATTCAAATACGATCAGCGCCGCATATCGAAGACTTGTCGATCAACAGCTTCTCGAGTTCAGAAAGGGAAGTGGATTTTACGTAGCCGAATTTGCGAATGAGAGGATCGAAGGAACTCGAAAGCTCGAGAAGCTTATCGAAGAACTTTTGGCCGAAGCGAAGGCTCTTGGTTTCGACGACGACGACGTCATCGGTCACCTTAGAAAGCGCCTTCATACCGAAGTCGCCCAGAAACTTTTGGTCGTCGAATCTGATGATGCTTTACGAGACATACTTGTCTACGAGCTGCGTGAGCGATTCCCGGAGACGCGAGGTATATCGTTCGATGAGTTCATCGCGATCGGTTTTCCAGCCTCAACAATTCTTGCAGCAATGCCGGATGAAAAGTCGAAGATCGATCCCGTGTTGAAGCACGGTCAGCAATGTATTTACCTAAAAGGCCGATCCGTTTCCGCATCGATGACAAATCAGGTTCGACCGGCTGCCGACGAAACGATCGCCGTTGTCTCCAACTGGGAAAATTTCCTGTCGTTCGCGCGGATAATGCTTCTGGCAGCTAACGTCGATCCTGGAAATCTTATCGTTCGTTCGACCGTTGAAAACGGATGGCGAAAAGCGATCAGCCGAGCATCTTTGGTCATCTGCGATTCGCTCACTGCACGCATGCTCGGAGACTTGCCGAACGTAAAACCATTTTCCATCATTTCGGACCCCTCCTTCGCGGAGCTTTCTGTGCTGATTCGAAGTTAATGATGTTCTAAATCGCTACGATTCCACGGGGCACGGCGGTTGCGACAAAAGTAACGGAGGAAACAAGTTATGAATGCTACGCAACGCACGCAGAATCCGGATGTAAATTCTTACCAACCGGACGCCGAACCGGCCGAGACTCCAGGTTCGACTGATCCGAATCAAGGCTCAACGGACTCCGAACAAGAAAGAAAAGACGACGTAATCCCGGTTCCGCCCGATTCGACACCTGCGGCGCCGGTCGAAGAGGCACCCGGAAGCGACGGCCCTCCTGTCGGCGACGTCGACGACAGTCCACAACGCATTGCCTGAAATTTGCGCTTGACAACTTTGGCAATTGTAACTATGCTTGTTACAGTTTATGGCGGCAAACAGTCAATTCTCGATGGCGGTCCATGTTCTGGCGATGTTGGCCGGATCGCGCGATGAGAATACAAAGTCGGACTATTTGGCCTGCAGCGTTAATACGAACGCCGTCGTGATCCGCCGTCTGCTGGGCCAGTTGAATCAGGCTAGCCTGGTCATCTCGCAGACAGGCGCTAACGGAGGCTCGAGGTTGGCCAGGTGTCCGAATGATATAAATCTGGCCGAAATCTATAAGGCGGTAAATTGCGGAGAGGTCTTCGCGCTTCACGCAAAAGCGCCGAGCAAAGATTGTCCGATCGGAAAAAATATCGAAGCGGTTCTCGGGTGTCTCCAGCGCGAGATCGACAAGGGAATCGAAGAAAAGTTATCCCGATACACGCTTCAAAACGTGTTCGAGATGGTCGAGCAGGGGAAGGTTTAATTCCTTTTTTTGATTGTATTTGTATCAAAATAAGTTACAGAAGGGTGAACGAACAATGGGAACAAAAGCAGTAGAACAGATAGAGACGCGACGCAATGCGATCCTGGACCGGTTGAAATGGCGATACGCCGTAAAGGCATATGACAAGTCGAAGAAGGTTTCGGCGGAGGATTTGGAAACCCTTGAGGAGGCAATGCTCCTCGCTCCTTCCGGATTCGGAATTCAGCCGTACAAGGTCTTTGTCATCGAAGATCCGGAAGTCCGGGAGAGATTGAAGCCGGCCGCATACAATCAGCCGCCGATCACGGACGCGTCGCAGGTTTTGGTTTTCGCGTACAAGAAGACGATCACCGATGCCGACGTCGACAGTTTTATCGAACGGATCGCGGACGTTCGCGGCCAGAGCCGTGAGTCTCTACAAGGCCTCGAGACTGCAGTCAGAGCATCGATGCGAAAATCGGTCGAGAGCGGAACCATCGAAACGTGGAGTTCACGGCAGCCTTACATCGCACTCGGTTTTCTTTTAGAGACCGCGGCGATGCTCGGGATCGACGCCACGCCGATGGAGGGTTTTGAGCCGGAGAAGGTGAATGAAGTTCTCGGTCTGACGGATCACTCGGCGGTCGTGATCGCGGCAATTGGTTATCGCGATCATGAAAACGACTGGCTGGCGAAGCTTCCAAAAGTTAGAAAGCCGAAGCACGAGTTGATCGAGCGAATCTAAACAGGATCGAACGAACAAGGGAAGTATCGAACAAGGGAAGGATCGAGCGAAGGGAAGGTTTATGTCGAACGAGTTAATAAATTGTCTGCGGCAATCGTTAATTACACCGCCGGATTTTGTTCTTAATTGGACGTCCGATCTTGCACGATTGTATCCGTGGTTTCTGCGGGTCGGCTTAGTGATTCAGCGATTAATGCAGTAGTGTTTTTACAATAAATAAATTTTTTGAGGAGATCAGAATTCCAATGAACAAGTTTGGTTTGGCAATTTTA
>QHXR01000006.1:0-4903 GCA_003223025.1 Acidobacteriota bacterium | reverse complement strand
CGCAGCCGGCGCCGAAGGGTGGCGAAAGTCTTCCGGTCACACCTGAGAACTCGAAGGTCCTCTTTACCGGTTCGAAGGTCACCGGCAAGCACGAAGGCGGCTTCAATAAATTCAACGGGTCGATCAATCTCGTGAATGGAAAGGCGGAGGAGAGTTCAGTAAACGTCGATGTCGAAGCATCGTCGGTTTTTACCGACACCGACGGGCTAACCAAACATTTGCAGACGGGCGACTTTTTCGAAGTCGAAAAGTATCCGAAGGCATCGTTCGCCTCCACTAAGATCGTAAGCGATTCAGCGAAGGGTGCGAATAACTACACCGTCACCGGCGATCTCGAGTTGCGCGGTGTCAAGAAATCAGTAACTTTCCCGGCGACGATCGTTGTCGAACCGGCGAGCGTATCGGTGAAGTCGGAGTTCGCGATCAACCGTAAGGATTTCGGGATCGCTTATGCAGGAAAGGCAGACGACCTGATCCGTGATGATGTTGTGATCAAGCTTGATCTCAACACGCCGAGAAAAAAATAGCCTCGACATTCCCGTGAACGGGAGCCGGCGTGAGTGAATTTTCTACCTGTCTATTTTCACCGTACGGCTCCCTTTCGCGGGAGATATTTTTATGAAGGCTTACGAGATACAACAATTCGGGATAGACAATCTCACTCTTGTCGAGCGTGATGAGCCTAAGGTGAATCCGACTGAGGTGCTAGTCAAGTTCCGGGCTGCTTCTCTGAATTATCGCGATCTGATGATCGTTCGCGGGACGTACAATCCGCGCCTCAAAATGCCGGCGGTTCCCCTCTCGGATGGTGCGGGCGAGATCGTCACGGTGGGCGACGCGGTTACGAAATGGAAAGTCGGCGATCGCGTGATGCCGATCTTTGCACAACACTGGATCTACGGCGACAGTACCGAACAGACGCGACGATCGTCCCTCGGCGGCGGAGCTCAGACCGACGGCGTACTTCGAGAATTCGGATCGTTCGATCAGGAAGGACTCGTTCGGGTTCCGGACCACCTTTCGTTTGAAGAAGCAGCGACGCTACCATGCGCGGCACTGACTGCGTGGCACGCACTCGCGGTGTCCGGAAAGATCAAAGCGGGCGACGATGTGTTAACGCTCGGGACCGGCGGCGTTTCGATCTTTGCCCTCCAGTTCGCGAAGATCTTCGGAGCTCGTGTGATCTCGACGACCGGCAACGACGAAAAAATTGAAAAGCTGCACGGACTTGGTGCCGACGATGTAATAAATTATCGATCGCGCGAAGACTGGGACATGGCGGTACATGAACTCACCGATAAAAAAGGAGTCGATCATGTCGTCGAAGTTGGCGGCTCGGGTACACTCGCAAAATCTATTGCGGCGGTTCGCATGGGCGGTCATGTTGCGATGATTGGAGCATTGACCGGCGCCGGCAATTTTGATCCGGTAAGTGTGTTCATGAAATCCGTCCGGCTGCAGGGAATTTTTACGGGACCGCGGACGATGTTCGAGGACATGCTGAAGGCGATCGATGTTTCGAAATTGGAACCGGTGATTGACACGGTATTCGATTTCGCCAACGCTCGTGACGCGATCAAGTATATGGAGAGCGGAGCGCATTTTGGGAAGGTGGTTATAAAGATCTGAGTTTATGCAGCAGTTCTTAAAGCCAACTGAATTCATCGACAGCGATCACGACAGCGTCCGAACGTATGCCGAAAAGAACACGGCCGGAGCGTCGAACGACATCGAACGCGCGGTGAAACTTTACTACGCGGTCCGCGACGATTTTCAGTACGATCCTTATCTGCTCGATCTTCGACGCGAGTCGCTCCGCGCAAGCAAGCTTTTAACGAAGACGCGCGGCTACTGTGTGGAGAAGGCCGTGCTGTTGGCGGCGGCCGCGCGATCGGTCGGCATTCCGTCGCGACTGAGTTTCTATATCGTGCGAAATCACATCGCGACTGAGAAACTCGCGAAGGCGCTCGAGAAAGACTATCTCGTTTTTCATGGAGCTGCCGAGATGTTTCTGGAAGGGAAATGGGTGAAAGCGACGCCTGCATTTAACAAACGTGTTTGCGATTTCCTCGGCGTCGATCCGATCGAGTTCGATGGAACGACCGACGCTATCTTTCAGGAGTACGATCGAAAGGGAAACGTTTTCATGGAGTACATCCACGACTACGGTGCCTTCGAGGACATGCCGTATCAAATGTTTTTGGATGAGTTGGACAAGCATTATCCGCACATCACGAACAATCCTCGTTTCGTGACCGATGGATTGATATACGATTTTCGGAAATGAAAGGGCCGCGTGATACGCGTAGTTAATAAGGAGACAAACATGCCAGAGAGAAAAGCTAACGCCGAATGGAACGGAACATTGAAAGAAGGATCGGGTAAGGTCAGGCTCGGAAGCGGATTGTTCGAAGGCTCATTTTCATTTGCGACCCGAATGGGCGATGAGCCGGGGACGAATCCGGAAGAGTTGCTCGGAGCTTCGCTTGCGGGATGTTATGCGATGGCATTGAACGCGACGCTGGAGAAAGAAGGCAAGCCCGCAAAGTCAGTGAAGACGGAAGCGCTGGTGCATTTCGGCAAGGACGACAGCGGTTTCAAGATCGGTCGGATCGACCTCACCGTTCAAGCCGACGTCGATTCGATCGAGGACGCCGAATTTCAAACGATCGCAGAGGATGTGAAAAAGACTTGCCCCATCAGCAAGGCGTTGGCGGCGGTGCCGATACATTTGACGGCGACGCTTGGACGATCAGAAGCGACGAGCTAGCGAGCTCGCGATGTAGATCGAGCGATTTGCGCTTCGATAACGCTTCGCTATAATTTGTTTGTAATACATAGGAGATTCATATAATGGCGAACTTCGCAAAGGAAATAACGGATAACAATTTTGAGAAAGACGTGCTCGGTTCTGACAAACCTGTGCTCGTGGATTTTTGGGCGGAGTGGTGCGGGCCGTGTCGTATGATCGCACCGTCCGTTGAAGCTGTGGCTGAAGAGTACGGCGAGAAGGCGGGCTTCTTTAAGATGAACGTCGACGAGAACATGAACGTGCCGCAACGCTACGGCATTCGCGGTATCCCGACCCTGATCCTCTTTAAGGGCGGTCAGGAACAGGAACGGATCGTCGGAGCGGTGTCGCGTGACGCGATCGCAAAAGTCGTAGGCAAGTACGTTTAAGCGATCCTGATTTAGAATGGGCCTTGCCGGACTGATAGTTCGGCGAGGCCTTTTCTTGTACGGACGCGATCTTAGATGTATGTTACTGCTGTCGAAACGAGAGGAGACAAAATGAACTTCAAGCAATTTTATCTCGGGTGCCTTGCACACGCTTCTTACTTCATCGGTTCGGAAAACGAAGCGGTGGTGATCGATCCGCAGCGCGACGTTCAGCAGTATCTCGACGAAGCTGAGGCGAATGGTCAGACGATCAAGTACATTATCGAGACGCATTCGCACGCGGACTTCGTAAGCGGCCATATAGAGCTGTCGACAAAAACGGGAGCTCAAATTATTTATGGCAGGCGCGCCGAAACCGCTTTCCCGACTTTGAAAGTCGGCGATGGGGATAAGCTTTCGGTTGGAAAAGTAGAGCTTCAATTTATTGAAACTCCCGGCCACACGCCGGAAAGCATCACCATCGTTGCGACCGACATGACGGACGCGAACTCACCGGCGAAAATGTTTACCGGCGACACTTTATTTTGTGGAGACGTCGGACGTCCCGACCTGATCGGCTCAAAGGGATTCACATCCGAGCAGATGGGCGGAATGTTGTATGACAGTCTTCGTGAAAAGATCCTGAAGTACTCGGATGACACCGAAGTCTATCCGGCTCACGGAGCCGGCTCGCTGTGCGGAAAATCTTTGTCGAGTGAAACTTGGTCGACGCTCGGTGCGCAGAAGGCGACGAATTACGCTCTCAAATCGATGAGCAAGGACGAATTCGTAAAGATCGTTTCCAGCGATCAGCCTCAGGTTCCGGCTTACTTTCCAAAAAGCGCGGAACGAAATCTTGCCGGGCCGGCGAGTGTCGAGGATCTTCCGAAGCCGAAACAAATGTCGTCATCCGAGATCTCCCAGTTCGACGGCGTCGTCCTCGACATTCGTTCTGCGGGCGAATTCGGATCGGGTCACGTTCCGAACGCGATCAACATCGGATTGTCGGGAAAGTTTGCGACGTGGGCCGGTACATTTATTCCGGTCGGAACGCCGATCGCGATCGCGGCGGAAACAGACGAACAAGTGGATGAAGCTTTCATGAGACTCGCTCGCGTCGGATTGGAGACGGTCGTGGGCTTCGCGTTAATGGCGGAGTATGACGGCGAACTATCCGCAGTTCCGCAGACTGATGTAACCGATGTCGAGTCGGGCGACGATGTCCAATTGGTCGATGTGCGTCAACCGGGCGAGTATGCGGCTGGTCATGCAAAGGGCGCGACGAACATTCCGCTAAATTCGTTCGCTGCAAACATCGACAAGCTCGATCCAGAGAAACCGACATACGTTATCTGTCAGACCGGGTACCGCTCGAGTCTTGCTACGAGCATGCTCGAGAATGCAGGATTCAGATCTTTGCATAACATAGCCGGCGGTACGACGGGTTGGATCCAGGCCGATCTTCCGACTGAGAAAGAGTCGCTTACCTGTTCGGCTTAAGAAAGCAATTCGAGCGAAAAGAAAAAAGCCTGAGCGATATTGCAGCTCAGGCTTTTTTGATCATCCGAATACGCTTCTTAGAACGAGTTGTAACGCGCAACCGGGAAGTCGCCATTAGCTCCGAACGGAGCTCCGATGACTCCGCTCGTGGACCCGAGAGCCCAGAACGCACTCGCGCCGGGAGTTGCGCTTGGCCTCCAGACAGCGGGATCCGTCTTCCCATCTCCGTCGTAATCGCCCTGAG
>QHXR01000020.1:13196-64524 GCA_003223025.1 Acidobacteriota bacterium | reverse complement strand
GGCGAGCATTCTGTAGCTGTGAAGCGGTTTCGTAAGATCCGTTGGAGCAATCAGAAAAGACTTTGTCGGCATTAGTAGCGATAACGCGTGTGAGAACCACGCGCACCGAAAACCTAAGGTTTCCTGCGTCAAGTTAATCTGCGCAGGGTTAGTCTGTACCTAAGGCGAGGCCGAGAGGCGTAGTCGATGGAAATCCGGTTAATATTCCGGAACCATGGGTATGTGATGTGGGTTGACGCAACAGGGTAGTCAAGACACCTGATGGATGGTGTTGAAGTAAATAGGCCGTCGCTTAGGCAAATCCGGGCGACACAAGGCTAAATATACGGACGAAAGTACGAACCTTCGGGTTCGGAACAAGTTGATGACCCCAGTTGCCAAGAAAATTCCCGTTCATCTATACATACTCCACTGGCAGTACCGTAAACCGACACAGGTAGGTGGGATGAGAATTCTAAGGTGCTTGTGAGAACCCTCGTTCAGGAACTCGGCAAAATGTATCCGTAACTTCGGGAGAAGGATAGCCGTGTTCACCAAGAACACGGTCGCAGAGAAATGTTCCAGGCGACTGTTTAACAAAAACACAGGTCTCCGCAAAGTTGTAAAGACAACGTATGGGGGCTGACGCCTGCCCAATGCTGGAAGGTTAAAAGGAGTGGTTAGGAGCAATCCGAAGCTGCGAATTGAAGCCCCAGTGAATGGCGGCCGTAACTATAACGGTCCTAAGGTAGCGAAATTCCTTGTCGGGTAAGTTCCGACCTGCACGAATGGCGTAACGATCTGGAAGCTGTCTTAACGAGGGACACAGCGAACTTGTAGTACCGGTGAAGATGCCGGTTTCCCGCATCTAGACGGAAAGACCCCGTGCACCTTGACTACAACTTGATAGTGATTTCGGGCAAACGATGCGCAGTATAGGTGGGAGGCTTTGATGTCAGGCTTTTGGGCTTGGCGGAGCCGCAATGTGAGATACCACCCTTCGTTTGTTTGGACTCTAACCTCGAGCCGTAATCCGGCTCAGGGACATTATCAGGCGGGTAGTTTGACTGGGGCGGTCGCCTCCTAAAGAGTAACGGAGGCGCTCGAAGGTTGGCTCAGGCTGTTTGGAAATCAGCCGCAGAGTGTAAACGCATAAGCCAGCTTGACTGCGAGACATACACGTCGAGCAGGTACGAAAGTAGGAGTTAGTGATCCGGCGGTCGCTTATGGAAGTGCCGTCGCTCAACGGATAAAAGGTACGCCGGGGATAACAGGCTGATCCTGCCCAAGAGTTCACATCGACGGCAGGGTTTGGCACCTCGATGTCGGCTCATCACATCCTGGGGCTGAAGAAGGTCCCAAGGGTTCGGCTGTTCGCCGATTAAAGTGGTACGTGAGCTGGGTTCAGAACGTCGCGAGACAGTTCGGTCCCTATCTGGTGTGGGCGGAGCAAAATTGAAGGAATCTGACCTTAGTACGAGAGGACCGGGTTGGATTGACCTCTAGTGTACGTGTTATCACGCCAGTGGTATCGCACGGTAGCTATGTCGAGCATGGATAAACGCTGAATGCATCTAAGCGTGAAGCCAGACCTAAGATTAGTTTTGCCAGTGAGACTCGTGGAAGACCACCACGTTGATAGGCTGGAGATGTAAGCACAGCAATGTGTTTAGTTTACCAGTACTAATTGTCCCAAGGCTTGACCATAAAATTTGTTGACTAGCAAATTTATTTTCAAGCAGCTCGTGGATATAAACTACATATATTCAGTTTTTAGATATCAAGATTGAAAATTTATCTTGAGTCTCGCGTTTATGCGGTCGACTCGAGATCACCAGTTTTCCGGTGATATTGTCGATAGGGTCACACCCGTTCCCATCCCGAACACGGAAGTTAAGCCTATTGGAGCCGATGATACTGCAGCTTTCAGTTGTGGGAAAGTAGGAAGTCGCCGGGATAATTTCAAGAAAGCCCGTTCAGAAATGAACGGGCTTCTTTGCGTTTAGGGTCCGGCCTGGGATTGAACATTTTCCAGCTACTGAGATAAGAATGCCGCAGGCGCTGGCTTGTCACCCGGCAGGCCGAATAGTTGGATCGTTACTCCTCCCGTGCTATTGAGTACATACCATATGCCGTTTCTATAAACCGCGGCATCGGTCTTTCCGTCGCCATCGTAGTCTGCCGGAGCGGGAATGTCGGAAGCGATGCCGAAAGGGAAGGCTCTGAAACCGTCGCGGCTTTGGAGCACGTACCATACGCCGTCGCGATAAACTGCGAGATCGGTCTTTGAATCCCGGTCGTAATCGCCGACCACCGGTCGATCCGATGCAAGGCCGAACTGCGTTACTTCTACTAAACCCGTGCTGCTATTTATCCTCCACCACGTGCCGTCGCGGTAGATGGCTATATCAATCTTGCCATCGCCGTCGTAATCGGCAGGAACCGGTTTGTCGCTCGAAATGCCGAAGTTGCTTAACGTTGAATTTCCGCTGGAGAGATCTCGAATCCACCACTGGCCGTTTCGATAAACGGTCAAATCGTCGCGCCCGTCACCGGTATAATCGGCAGGAACGGGAACATCACCCGCAAGTCCGAACTGCACGGCCGAGACGGTCGAGTCGCTGCTATTGATCCACCACCACGTTCCGTCGCGGAAGATGGAGATCTCTGTCTTACCGTCCCCGTCATAATCGGCGGGAGTGATCTTGTCCGTTGCGACTCCGAATCTTGTAGAGGTAAAGCCCGCAGATGACCGATCGATATACCAGACAGAATCGCCCGGTCGAAATACCGAAACATCAGAACGGCCGTCGCCGTCAAAATCGAAACGAGCCTTGTTTGCTTTCATCAGGACGCGCGCGACGGCGAACGCTCCGTCAGAGCGCCCGACGAGCACCGCACGGCCCTGACCGTCGAGAGCCATTCCGTTGGCTTGGTCATCGGAGCTATTAAAATCGACAGTCGTGATACCGTCCCCGCCGAAATTGGTATCGAGCGATCCATCGGGGTTGTAACGGACGATAGCAAAATCACTATTTGAATTGTTGTAGCTGTGGCCCGCGGCGACGATCTTGCCGTCCGGCTGGAGAGCGACTGCGTTGGCATACTCGGTCGATGTTCCTATCGGCGTCGTAACTTTACCGTCAGAGTCGAAGGTGGTGTCGAGAGAGCCATTCGGGTTATATCGGACGAGGGCGAAGTCCCAGAACGAGCCGTCGTCGCTACTACCCGCGGCGACGATCTTACCATCCGGCTGGATAACAACTGCAGTGGCTATGTCGTTATACATTCCTATCGGTGTTCTCACCTTGCCGTCGCCGTCGAACGTTGTATCGAGCGAGCCGTTCGGGTTATAGCGGACAAGCGCGACGTCCCAGGCCGCGCTCAATCCGTCGTAGGTGCGGCCGGCCGCCAATATCTTTCCGTCCGCCTGAATTGCAACCGCATAGGCTATACCGCCCGGCGTGGTCACGATGCCGTCAAAGTCAAAAGTGGTATCGAGCGAGCCGTTCGGGTTATAGCGGACGAGGGCGATGTCCGAGAGCGAGCCGTTTTCCCGGGTACCCGCGGCGATGATCTTTCCATCGGACTGAATGGCAAGGGCGTACGCGTAGTCGCCCGATGTTCCTATCGGTGTCGTCACCCTGCCGTTGCCGCCAAATGATGTGTCGGGCGATCCATCCGGGTTATACCGGACGAGGGCGAAGTCCGTGCTCGAGCTGCCGAGGCTGTAGCCCGAGACAAGGATCTTTCCGTCGGATTGAATGGCACATCCTGCGGCACGGAAGTTCGATATCGTTACCGTGCCGTCGGTGTCAAATGCTGTATCGAGCGAGCCATCCGGGTTATAGCGGACGACGGCGGAGGTGAACTCATAGCTCGTCCCGTTATTGCTGTAGGACACTGCGACGACCTTGCCATCTATTTGGATCGCCACATCGTAAAAAGAATTTCCTGCCCAAAAGCCAAAATCGGTGGTGACCTTGCCGTCAGAGTCGAACGTCGGGTCGAGCGAGCCATTCGGGTTATAGCGGACGATGGCGAAGTCCAAAAACGAGCCGTCGGAGCTCCGACCCGCCGCCACTATTTTCCCGTTCGGTTGTAGGGCGACGGCATAGGCCGAATCGTTAGAAGTTCCTATTGATGTAGTAACTTTGCCGTCGGAGTCGAAGGTGTTGTCCAGCGAGCCATTCGGGTGATAACGGACAAGGGCGAAGGAGACTACGCTGTCAATGATGTAGCCGGCGACGACGATCTTGCCGTCGGGCTGGAGCGCAACAGCAGTGGCAATGTCGTTGTACATTCCGACCGGGGTCGTGACCTTGCCGTCACCGTCGAACGTTGGATCAAGCGAGCCATTCTCGTTGTAGCGCACGAGGGCGAAGTCAGGGCTCGAACCGTCGCTGCTGTAGCCCGCGGCAACTATCCTCTCGTCCGGCTGAATGGCAACGGCAGTCGCGATGTCTTCGGACATTCCTATCGGTGTTGTCACCTTGCCGTCACCGTCGAACGTTGGATCAAGTAAGCCATTCGGGTTATAGCGGACGAGGGCAAAGTCCCGGAACGAGCCGTTGTAGCTATACCCCGCTGCGACGATCTTCCCATCCGCCTGAATGGCAACGGCATTGGCAGCATCGCCCGACGTTCCTACCGGCGTTGTTACCTTGCCGTCGCCGTCGAATGTAGTATCGAGCGAGCCATCCGGGTTATAGCGCACGAGAACGAAGTCACTCGCACTATCGCCGGCTGCGACGATCTTGCCGTCCGGCTGAATGGCAACGGCGTAGGCAGCCCCGCCCGGCGTAGTCACCTTTCCATCCGAGTCGAAGCTGGTATCGAGTGAACCGTCAGCGTTATAACGGACGAGCGCGAAGTCCAGACTCGAAGCTCCGTAACTCCAACCCGCGGCAACGATTTTTCCATCCGCCTGAATAGCAACGGCATAGGCATAGGCATAGGCACCCGATGATCCTATTGGCGTCGTCACCCTGCCGTCATCGTCAAACGATGTGTCGAGCGAGCCGTCCGGGTTGTAGCGCGAGAGAGCGAACTTCGCGTTCGAATTATTGTCGCCGTAGCTGTTGCCCGCGGCGACGATCTTCCCGTCCGCCTGAATGGCAATGGCATAGGCGTAATCGTTCGCGTAGGTCACCCCACCAATGAGTTCCCCGTCGCCGGAAAACGTCGGGTCGAGGTCGCCGGGTTGCTGCGCAAATGCCACGAAAGTCATGGCCGCGGTTAGCAGTACGGCTGCTAGTGAGGCAGACCAACCCCGATATTGATGTAAGCTTAGGTATGTCATGATCCTCCTATTGCATATACGCGGCCGAATGGGATTTTTAACTTTCTAATCAAACACGGAACGCTCTCCGGGCTTTACCCGGACACGGCGGACCAGGTCGTTGAAGCGCGGATCGATTCTTAAAAACGGAATTCCCCATTCGCGACGCTCGTACGATCTATGAACCAGGAAAAAGCCTCGTCATCCCTGCCTTCCGGCGGAACTACGCGTTAGTCAGGGGAGCACTCATCAATCCTTTTGAATTCGTCCAGCAATGAGTCGGCTTCTTTTAGTTTTGAACACAAGGTAGCAGCTTAAACCCGTCCACAGTGTCGAGCGGAGCGGTCCCCATTGGTTCACCGTTGCCGCCCAAGATATAAAGAGTATTCTTCATCGTAATTGCGGACGAGAACGCTCGGCTTGTCGGAATGTTTGGTAATGTCGACCACGCATCCGCTTCGGGATCATACATCTCGACCGCCGCGGAAGATAGTTGATTTCGTAAACCGCCGGCGGCGACAAGCTTGCCTTCCAGCACGCCCACCGCCATCGCGACCCCGCCGTTCCGCATCGGGGATCTTGAGCTCCAGGTTTTAGAAACTGGATCGTAAGCCTCGACTACATTGAGTTCGTCACCGGGAGACAACTTCGGATTTCCTCCGCCGAGAGCGTAAAGCACTCCATTGAGCGAAGCGGCTCCCAGATCCTGCCGGCCCGTCGGCATCGGGGAAGTAATGGTCCAGGAATCCGTGGCGGGATCGTAGACTTCAACCGTGTCGTATTCGACCGACCCGGCTGTGTTCGTGCCTCCGAGCGCATATATCTGTCCCTCGAGAGCGACGACTGCGAGATGGCATCGAGGCGTCGGCATCGAAGAGCGGGTGGCCCAACGGTCGGTGCCGGGGTCATATACTTCGGTCAAGTTCGAGCAGGTGCCTCGAGCATTTCCACCAATGATGTAAAGTTTGCCATCGACGACCGCCGTGTTTGTACCTCTCGTTTCGCGCGCCCTCGACATGGGAGCCTTCTCCGTCCACTTGTCTGCCGCAGGATCGTAGGCTTCATTGATCGCGAGATACCCCGATGCGTTTTCGAAGCCGCCGGCGACATAAATGATTCCATCGATCTCACCGATAGTCATGTTGCTTCGCGCGACGGGCATTCGGGCCTTTGACGCAGAGCGTAGGACTGGACAACGCGATGCGGACGCTACGTACGGCTCTGGTGTAAATGCGATAACGGATGACCCGTAGCTGGCACCGTCTGAAATTCCCGCAAAATAAATCGATCCGTCGAGAGTTGCGGCGTGAAAATGAGATCCTCCGCTCGGCATTTTGGCTACGGCCGTCCAGGTGTCTGCGGCGGGATCGTACGCCTAAACTTGGGTGCGGTTCCCGTTTCCGCCAAGCGCGTAAATAATTCCATTCAACTCGGCTGCTCCAAAACTCACATGCGAGAAAAGCATCGGACGCTTCGAAGCCCATGAATCGGTCGCAGGATCGTATGCTTCAACCGTGGACAACGCGCCGGACACTCCGCCGCCGCCCATCACATAAATAATTCCGTCTACTACCGCGACGGCAGCTCCCGATCGCGGGGTTGGCATCGGCGCACGCTCGATCCACTTGTCGATCTTCGGATCGTCCGTTGCTAACGGCAACAACGTGGGCGGCGCGCGCACTGGGAAGCGGAGCTTTTTCCGACCAACTGTCCGTGGCGGGATCGTAGGCCTCGACGCTCGAAATATGAACGGCACAATCTATAGAACCACCCACAGCGTAGATTTGTCCGTTCAAAACCGCGACGCCGTGCCCGCCTCGAGCCCTGATCATAGATGCTTTTTGCGTCCACGTGTCGGTCGCCGAGTCGTACGATTCGAGATTCGCAAAAGGACTACAGACATTCCATCCGCCCGCAACGTAGAGGACGTTGTTCAAGACCGCCGGTTCCGCTTGCCATCGCGGCGACGAGATCGGCGATTTTGTCGTCCAGGTTCCGGCTTCTGCCAATAATCTCTCGGTCGATGCTTCGGCCGCTTCGCCGCGTAAGAATTTGAATGAGGAATAACCAATGGCAAGAACGACGGCGATGATAATCAGCGAGAACGCGAGACCGGGCCAGCGCGCGATCCGTTCGAGCATGGATCCAAGCATCGACTCCGGACGTCGCGATTCTAAGTGAGAAGCATCGGCAACAAGTTCCTTTTGCAGAAACTTCAGATCCTTGATCAGCTCATCTGCATTTTGATAACGCGACTTCCGATCCTTGCTCAACATTTTGTCGACGAGAAAGACGAGATTCGCGGGGACCGCTGTAGCGAGCTTGTCGATAGAGAGCGGGTCTTCATGCAAAATGGATTCCGTTAAAGTCGCAGTATGTTCTTCATCAAATGGCGGAC
This sequence comes from Acidobacteriota bacterium, assembly GCA_003223025.1. Lineage (GTDB taxonomy): Bacteria > Acidobacteriota > Blastocatellia > Pyrinomonadales > Pyrinomonadaceae > OLB17. The sequence continues at coordinate 56,866 of QHXR01000020.1, read as the reverse complement.
GACCCGTAAGCATTTCGTAGAGCACCGTTCCCAAACTGAAAATGTCACTTCGACTGTCGACGGAAATTCCTTTCGCTTGCTCGGGCGACATATATCTGGCAGTACCCATCAGGAGTCCGGATGACATGTCTAAGCCTTCAGCGTTCGTCGACTGCAAAAACGATTCGGATTGTTCTGCAAGTTTCGCGAGTCCGAAGTCGAGAACTTTTATGTATCCGTCGGGCCGCAGCATGATGTTTTCGGGTTTGATATCACGGTGGACTATCCCCGAGCGGTGAGCTGCCGCGAGTGCACCGGCGATCTGCAGAGCGATCTCGAGCGCGTCTCTGATCAGCATCGCCCCCATCTTTAGACGCGTGCGGAGAGTCTCACCTTCGATCAGCTCTGTCGAGATAAATTCCTGATCTTCTACGTTTCCCAACTCGTAGATCGTGATTATATTCGGATGGTTTAAGGCGGAAATTGTCCGGGCTTCCCGTTGAAAGCGGCTCAGGCGGTCGGGATCCTGGGTGTATTCCTGCGGCAGGAGCTTTAAGGCAATGTCGCGGTTCAGGATTTGATCACGGGCAAGATAGACCTCGCCCATACCACCTCGACCGATAAGTTTTAATATCTCGTAGTGTCCGACCTTCTGCTGTTCATCGGCAAGCAATACGGCAGCCGATTCGAGTGCGGATCGGTCGATGAATTCCCAGTCGCACGAATCACTGCTGAGGAGTGACTCAACCTCATTCCGCAAAAATTCATCTCCGCGACATTCTTTGTCGAGATAGGCTCGGCGGTCGGACGGTTGGATCTCGACCGCGTTTTGAAATAATTCATCTACACGGTTCCAGCCTTCAGCGTTCATCCATTTAATAAAGTACGGGAGCAGCCTAGTTAATGTAGCGAGAAATGTGAACGCGAAGTATCAAAGTTTCGAGTCCACCGTCACATTTTCGCCACTGATCTCGCGGTATAGCCAAGCCCGTGCAGTCCGCCATTCCCGTTTGATGGTTATCGGAGAGAGTTTCAATACTTCAGCAGTTTCCTCGACGGTCAATCCACCGAAGAATCTCAGCTCGACGATGCGGCCCTTTCGCGCATCGAGATTGGTGAGCGCGACTAGGGCGGCATCGAGAGCAACAAACTCGGAAGCTCTCTCGTCGGCGATTATCGCGACGTCGTCGATGGCGATGCGCCTAGCTCCGGCCCCGCGCTTTTCATAACGATATCTCCGGGCGTGATCGATCAATATACGGCGCATGACTTGTGCGGCGGCAGCGAAAAAATGCGCGCGGTCCTGCCATTCGACAGCCTGCTGATCGATAAGTTTCAGATACGCCTCGTTTATAAGTGCGGAAGTCTGCAGCGTGTGCTGCGAGTTTTCCCTACCCATGTAGCGACGAGCCATTCGACGCAATTCGGGGTACACGATCGGAATCAGGCGCTCGAGCGCGTCTGCATCGCCCTTACTCCATTTTAGTAACAGCTGGGTAATTTCTTGCTGGATCGCAGTCATGATTCAGCACCCGTGAACGGCAGTCGGTGAAAGTTTTGTCGCCCGATGATACCACGCGTCGAATTTTCTCGCTATAGAGCAGTAAGGCAAGAAGAATGCGGGGAGAAGCAGCGAAAATGGCTGTTTCCGGGGAGGTTGCCGTGAGCGAACAAGGCTCCCGTTTTTTTGATGTCGCCCCTACACGTCTCGATAAATACGGAGGAACCGATGAAACAATTACAAAGACTTCTTAAAATCTCCCGCCCGCTTAGATCTCCCTTTTTGACTCTTATTTTTTTTCTGGCGGGTGCGATTGCGGTGTATGCGCAAGGTTCATGGGAGACAAAAGCGCCCATGCCCGAGGCTCGCATGTACAGTGCAGTCGCATCTTATGGCGGATCGGTCTACGTCTTTGGCGGAGCGAATCTATTTGGGACGTCGACCGCCACGCCATTCGTTTACAACCCGGCCACGGACTCTTGGACAACGGCCGCCCCGGACTCGACGGCCAGAAGGTGCTCGGCGATGGCTGTGACTTTGGGAACCAAAATCTACGTACTCGGCGGATGGGCAAACTGCGATTCCAATTCACCAACGGGCAACACTTCAATCTACGATCCGGCGACGAACTCGTGGACGTCCGGAGCTCCGATGATAAATCCTCGCGGCGATTCTGTTGCTGAAGCTCTAAATGGAAAGATCTACGTCACGTCAGGCGGCAATTCGTACGGCGGTGGCATGATAAGCCAGACGGATATTTATGATCCGGTCAGCGATACATGGAGTTCGGGAACACCGATCCCGCTGCCCGTACGCAACGCGGCATCGGCGGCCGTCGGCGGGAAGCTTTATGTCATCAGCGGACTCGATCAAATTCCGAACACGCTCAGGCCGGATGTCCAGGTTTATGATCCTGCAATGAACTCGTGGTCGTTCGCGGCGCCTTTTCCCGGTCCGCGGCAACTTCACGAGGCGGGCAACATAAACGGAAAGATCTTTGTTTCGTCCGGGAATGATGCCTCTTCATTCCCACTGCCGGCTTTTATTTATGATCCGTCGACGAATGTTTGGGCCGCTGCCGCGGCCGCTCCAACACAACGCTCGATCGGTGGTTCCGCTGTGATCGGTAACAAGATGTTCATTGCCGGAGGAGCTTCCCCGGGTTCTCCAGTGATCGATTCTCTTGAGGTCTACATCGCGGATTCTGACGTCACTGCACCGACTATCGAGATAAGTTCGCCGGTCGACGGCGCGACCTACGTGCTCGGACAGTCAGCGACCGTAAACTTTTCGTGTGCGGACGAAAGCGGAGGTTCCGGGTTGGCATCGTGTGTCGGTACCACGGTGAATGGCGGTTTTCTCGATACCAGTTCGGTTGGCGACAAGACACTCGAAGTAAGTGCTTCAGACAATGCAGGGAACACCAGCAGCACCGAGGCGTCGTATAAAGTCGTTTTCAATTTCGGAGGGTTCCTTCAGCCGGTAGATAATCTGCCGCTTCTGAACGTTGCAAATGCCGGCAGTTCGATACCGGTAAAGTTCGGCCTCTCCGGGAATCAGGGACTTAATATTTTTGCGACCGGCTATCCGGCATCGGGCGCGGCGCCGTGTGACGCTAACGAACCCGGATCCGAAATCGAAGAAACGTCAAATGCCGGCGGAAGTGCGCTGTCCTACAGCACAACTTCGGACCAATATAGCTACGTCTGGAAAACAAACAAGGCGTGGAAGGGAACCTGTCGGATACTTGTAGTGAGATTTATCGACGGCACCGATCACTTCGCGAAGTTTAGGTTCAAATAAACTAGCGGGCGATAGCGTCAAAAAGACCCGTTCAGAAATGGACGGGTCTTTCGATCTCCATTATTAGAAAATTTTCTTCCGGTCGGAAGCGATCATCCGTACGCCATCAAGAAATCTTTCGACTTCATCCGTCGTGGTGTAACAAGCGAGTCCGGCTCTGACTAATCCGCCCACGCCGATCTTTTCAACTACGGTCGATGCGTAGAAATCTCCGTCGGACAGGAACAGCCCATCCGCGGCTAGCTTTCGCGCGACGTCTTCTGATTTACGTCCGTCGACACTAAATGAAACCGTCGACGTGCGTTTAGCTTCGGGTGGCGGACCGTAGACAGTTACACCGCGAATTTCGGCCAAGCCTTTCCACATCACTTCGAACATTTCGTGCTGACGGCGATGAAGCGCATCGAAAGCCGACACGAGACGCTCGCGACGCGAGCTTCCACTAGCAAGCGACGCAAGAAACTCAACTGCGGCGGCCGCTCCTGCGATACCTTCGTGATTCTGCGTTCCGGTTTCCAAACGCTCGGGTGAATAATCCGGAGCCGGCTTAAGCTTTGGAGCATCGATTGATTCGAGCAGCTCTTTGCGGCCGTATAGGATTCCGATATGCGGCCCGTAAAATTTGTAAGCCGACAGCGCGAGGAAATCACACCCGATCTTTTTTACATCGATCAACTCATGCGCCGCATAGTGAACCGCATCGACAAAACTCAGAGCACCTGCGTCGCGAGCCATCGCGCAGACTTTCTCGACATCGTTGATCGTACCGAGAATATTCGACGCCGCTCCGATCGCGACGAGCTTCGTCTTATCGTTGAGCAACGAAGGCAGTCGATCCATCTCGAGCTGGCCGGTCTCGACGTTCATCGGTAGAACACGGATGGTAAGATCGCGATCTCGCGCCAGAGCTCTCCACGTATCAGAGTTCGCGTGATGATCAAGCTCAGTAACGACGATCTCATCGCCCGATTGAAACTGGCGGCCGAGAGCTCGACCCAAATGAAAGGTGAGCGTCGTCATGTTCTGACCGAACACGATCTCGTCAGACGACGCATTTATAAAGTCAGCCATCGTCTCGCGCGAGTCATCGATTATCTTGTCAGTCTCGTTACTCGAAGGATATTCCCAATGCGTGTTCGCGTTGTGATTGAAAAGATAATCATTCATCGCGTCGACGACCGATGTCGGAACCTGCGTCCCGCCCGGTCCATCAAAATAGGCGACGGGGTTTCCGTTGTGAATTCGCTCCAGTGCGGGGAAATGAGCACGGATCTCTTCGACGGAGGAAACGGGTTTGGTATCAGTTTGGTTATCGTCAAGCGGCATATTCGTGATGATAGCAAAGTTCATCCGTGCCTTCCCGCGTGACTAATTTATAATCGACCAATGCCGCGTAAGCCAGTCATTGCCGTCGTCGGTTCCGGATCGGATATCGAGCCCGCCATATCAAATGCCCGCGAGCTCGGAAGACTGATTGCCGAAAACGGCTGGATACTGATTAGCGGCGGTCGTGACGCCGGTGTGATGAGGGCTGCGGACGAAGGTGCAAAGGAGATCGAGGGAAGTTTGACGGTCGGAATTCTACCGGATCGTGACGGGGATGTTTCGCCTGCAGTCGATGTCGCAATCGTTACCGATACCGGCCAGGCGAGGAATAACATCATCGGCCTCTCGGCGGATATCGTCATCGCATGTGGAGTCGATGGCGCTGGAACGGCCTCGGAGGTTTCGCTGGCAATAAAGAATGGAAAGCCGGTGATCCTCGTCGGAGCGAGTGAAGAAGCGAGACGATTCTTCAAACAGATCGGAAAGGACCGAGTTTATTTCGCTGACTCACCCAGGGAGGCCATCTCGATCGCAAACCAACTACTGAGCTAAATCTCAGAACTGCGACCAAGAGGCAGAAACACGACCGGTAGGGAGCGTGTCCTTAAAGCCCGCGTATCTCCAGTGAACAAAGGAAGAACACCCTCCCGACCGGTCGGGTTTCCGCCTCGAATTCGGAGATCGCACGCAACTATTTGTCTGGCCGCAGAAACAAATACCTTTCGCCAATGCCCTGATTACCGCTCATCGGCTATAATCAACGTTTGTTTTTAAGATGAAAAAAGTAGGATTTGTCAGCCTTGGATGCCCGAAGAATCTCGTCGATAGCGAGGTCATGATGGGTACGCTCCAGCAGGCCGGATACGAGATCACGAACAACGCCGAAGAGGCTGAGACCGTCGTCGTCAATACATGCGGGTTTATCGAATCCGCGAAGCAGGAGTCGATCGAGGCGATCCTCGACGCGACGCGCCTTAAAGAAGACGGAACGGTAAAACGTGTCGTAGTTGCCGGATGTCTCGTCGAGCGTTATCGCGACGATCTGATGAAGGAGCTTCCGGATGTCGACGCGTTCATCGGCACCAACGAAGTCACTCGGATCCTCGAAGCCACAGACGAACAGAAAAACTTCCGCTCGCTTCCGTTAATGCCGATCGGCAACAAGACCGCAACATATCTCTACGACTTCGACACGCCGCGATTTCGTGCGACTGAATCGCACACTGCATTCATTAAGATCGCCGAAGGCTGCGATCGTCCGTGCGCGTTTTGCTCCATCCCTTCGATGCGTGGAAGTTTTCGCTCACGGCGTTTCGGATCGATCATCGAAGAGGCGCGAAATCTCGCGAAGCAAGGTGTAAAGGAAGTCGTACTTATCGCGCAAGACTCGTCGCGTTACGGCGAAGATCTCGGCGAGGTCGATGCTCTTGCAGCTTTGATCCGAGCACTGGGCGAGATCGAAGAACTCGAATGGGTCCGCGTCATGTACGCTTATCCGACTCACATCTCCGACGCTTTTCTCGCGGCAATCGCTGACACACCAAAGGCCGTAAAATATCTCGACATGCCGCTTCAACACGGTTCGCGAAATGTGCTGAAGCTCATGAAGCGTGGCGGCACGCGCGAGTCGCTCGAGAAGCTGATCGTACGCGTTCGCGAAAAGGTTCAGGGGATTACGATCCGCACAACTTTCATTACGGGCTTTCCGGGAGAGACAGAAGAAGATTTCGAAGAGCTCATGACTTTTGTCCGCAATTGCCGTTTCGACAACGTCGGAGTTTTTACCTACTCGGACGAAGAGGGAACTCCCGCGTTCGATCTACCGAACAAGGTCGATCCGAAGGTCGCGAAACAGCGCCGCAGTCGTTTGATGAAGGAACAGGCGAAGATCAGCAAGCGGCTCAACAACGCGAAAGTCGGGAATACGTATAAGGTAATGTTCGAGGGGATCTCGCAAGAGTCGGACTTGCTGTTTCAAGGCCGCCTCGCCGGACAGACGCAGGATATCGACGGATACATTCTCATAAACGACATGCCGGAAGATCTCAAACCGCAGATGGGTGCGATCTACGACGTTCGTATTACCGAGGCTCACGAGTACGATTTGATCGGCGAGATCATATAGTAGGAATGTCGTCACGAATCTCGGTCGACTCATCACATTTTTCCATGTCGCTCTGACCGTTGTAGGATATAAACGTAGATATCCTCCAACTCGGCACGTTTACAAAAATACAACTTACAGGTCTCTCCTTTGGGAGACGGTCCCTTACACGAATGAATTTATCACGAACAATTGTCGCTCTATTTCTTTTGCAGGTGCTCCTGTTCCCGATCGGATCCGTCGCACAGATCCCCGACGTCAACGCGCAGATCCGCAAAGAGGGAATGGAAAATTCCAGGATCATGCACACGCTGCATATCCTCACCGATCTTTACGGGCCGCGTCTGACCGGTTCGCCGAATCATGTTAATGCCGCGAAGTGGGCGGCCGAAGAAATGAAGCGGTGGGGCTTCGACAACACGGCTCTCGAGCCTTGGGATTTCGGACATCCGGGCTGGGTCAACGATCGCAATACGGGTTTGATGTTGTCGCCGGTGGCTGACACGCTGACGTTCGAGGTTCTCGCATGGACTCCGTCGACGAAGAAAAAGGTTACCGCCGATGCGGTTCAGATCGTGATCCCGACAGTTCAATCATCGATAACGCCATCGATCCAACAGCAGCCGACGCAGGAAGAACTGACGGCATACTTTGAGAGCGTTAAATCGCTGGTTAGAAAGAAGATCGTTTTAGTCGGGAAATGGTCCTTCCTCGATCAGTCGCGTGATCCTGCTCCGAAACGGATTCCCGATGAAGATAACGCGAAGCGATACGATCCGGATCCGACCAAACGTGCACCGGGCGGTCCCGGCCGACCGAATCAAACTCCGCCGGCTCCGCGTCCGGGTGCGTTAACCGGAGCTCAAGTCAACGAACAAGTCGACAAGTTTCTTCTCGATAATGGGGCGCTGGTTCGGATCAACGAATCACAATTGGATCGTGGTGCTGTCCGTGCATTCAACAACCGAACGTTCGACATCAAGAAAGTCATTCCGACAGTCGTCATGCGTAACGAAGATTTCGGGCGCATCTCGAGGCTCATTGCGGACGGAACGCCGGTGCGGCTCGAGTTCGATTTGAAAAGCCATATCGTTCCCGAGGGGAAGACGAGTTACAACCTCGTCGGCGAGATCTACGGATCGGATAAGAAGGATGAAGTCGTAATGCTCGGCGGGCATCTCGATTCGTGGCATTCGGCGACGGGTGCGACGGACAATGCGGTCGGCTGCGCGACGATGATGGAAGCCGCACGAATTTTGAAAGCGATCGGCGTGAAACCGCGTCGCACGATCCGTGTCGCATGTTGGAGCGGTGAAGAGCAAGGACTGCTGGGATCTCAGGCTTATGTCGCACAGCATTTCGGGACGTTCGAGAATCCGAAACCTGAGTGGGCGAAGTTCAACGGATATTTCAATATCGACAGCGGAACAGGTCGCGCGCGTGGCATGAGTATTTTCGGTCCGCCCGAAGCCGCGACTATTTTACGAGAAGCGGTCCAACCGTTTTCCGATCTCGGGATCGCGGGTGCGATCAATTCCACCGGCCGCGGGCTTGGCGGAACAGACAGCACATCATTCAACGCGGCGGGACTTCCGGGTATCGGGGTTTCGCAAGATCCGATCGAGTATTTCAACGTGACTTGGCATACGAACCTCGACACGTACGAACGCATTATCGAGAGTGATGTGAAAGCTTCGGCGGTCTCGATCGCCGCGGCGCTTTATCAACTCGCGATGCGCGATGAAATGCTCCCGCGTTTTGCACCGGAGAATATGCCGAAGCCGGCTGCTACGCCGACGCCGAGCCCGGCACCGGTCGCGACTCCGCGTCCGTAGAGCGTTACTCGGCCGCAGTGCCCGTCTTTATGAAAATGGGATATGACGGGCACTCGTCCGAGAGGACACATTCCCGGCATTTGGGTTTTCGGGCGTGACAGATCTGCCGACCATGAAAGATCAGCCAATGCGAGAACATGACCCAATCTTTTTTGGGAACTAACTTTTGAAGATCACGCTCGATTTTTTCGGGCGTTTTTTCTTTGGTCAGTCCGAGCCGTTGCGATAGTCGCGAGACGTGCGTGTCGACGACGACGCCCGATGCGATGCCGAATGCATTCCCGAGAACGACGTTCGCCGTCTTTCGGGCGACGCCCGCGAGCGAGAGGATCTCCGGCATGGTCTTCGGAACTTCGCCTCCGAATTCGTCAAGGATCTTTTGCGCTGCGGCCCGGATATTCTTTGCCTTGTTGCGAAAGAATCCGGTCGAATGGATGTCCCGCTCCAGTTCAGCCTGGCTTGCCTCGGCAAAATCCTGCGGTCCGCGATACTTGCGAAACAGGTCCGCGGTCACGATGTTTACACGCACATCAGTGCATTGCGCCGAAAGAATTGTCGCGATGAGCAGCTCAAATGCATTCGTATGATTGAGCGCGCAGTGAGCGGACGGATACGCCTTTTTCAGACGCTTGATCAGCTCGAGCGTTCTCTCGGATTTGGATCGGATCATGGCCCTCAGGCTAAAAAACCGCGGGTCAAAATGCAAATTAGCAAAGGTTTGGATAGAATTAGCGACAGAGCACACAGAGATTTGTTGGGCCATTCCTGAATTTCTCTGTGTGCTCTGTGGCAATCTTAATGAAAGTTCCTTTACTCGACCTTACCGAACAGAACAGCGCACTTCGTCCCGAGATCGAATCGGCTCTCGGCCGCGTCCTCGACACCAATGCATTTATTCTCGGCGGCGAGGTAAAAGCACTCGAAGATGAGCTCGCTGAATATTGCCGAACGAAATACGCGATCGGTTGTGCGTCGGGAAGCGACGCTTTGTTGCTCGCGCTTATGGCTGTCGGCGTGAAAGCAGGTGACGAGGTCATCACGACTCCGTATAGTTTTTTCGCGACAGTCAGTGCGATCACGCGGCTCGGTGCGACACCGGTGTTCGTCGATATCGATCCGAAGACTTTCAATCTCGACGTATCTCAGATCGAAGGCGCCATCACGGAGCGTACAAAGGCGATCCAACCAGTTCATCTTTACGGTCAGTGCGCCGATATGGAGGCGTTGAACGACGTCGTCGGCCGGCACGGAATTCCGGTGGTGGAAGACGCGGCCCAGGCGATCGGTGCGGAAGAGAACGGCAGGCGCGCCGGGGCGATGAGCGAGGTTGGTTGCTTTAGTTTCTATCCGTCGAAGAATCTTGGCGGTATGGGCGACGGCGGTTTCATGACGACCGATGACGAACAGATCGCGCGCGAGCTGGTTGCTCTGAGAAACCACGGTTCCGAAGAACGTTACTATCACAAATGGGTCGGTGTGAATTCGCGACTCGACGGGTTTCAAGGCGCGGTGCTTCGCGTCAAACTGCCGCACCTCGACGAATGGACCGACAGAAGAAATCAGAACGCGGATCGTTATCGCGACCTGTTCACGAACGCGGGATTGACCGAGCAGATCGAGCTCCCATTCGAACGCGAGAACTGCCGTCACATCTACAACCAATTTGTTATTCGCGTTTCGGGCAGGCGTGACGAACTGAGAAAACATCTCGCCGCTGCGGATGTCGGGACGGACATTTATTATCCGGTCCCGCTGCACCTGCAAGAGTGTTTCGAATACCTCGGATATCGCGAAGGTGAGTTTCCCGAATCCGAAAAAGCTGCGAAGGAGACTTTGGCACTTCCGATATATCCGGAGCTGCGGTCGGAGCAGCAGGAGTACGTGGTCGAAAAGGTAAGGGAGTCTTTCGAAGAGAAGTGAAATTACCTCTAATAGTATTGGATTCGAAGAACGCTAAGGGACGACTCGTCGTCCTCGCCGTCGTTCTTTGCGCGATCGTGTTCGCATGGTTTTCAGTACGTTGGCAGCTCGGAAATATGCTCGCCGCACTGACGCCGCCGAACCAGCCGAATGCTGCGGAGCTCGGACGGCTCGCGCGAAATCTTGCTCCAAGTGATGCTCTCCCGATGTGGCTTCTTGCGACGCAGGAGAAGGAAAATTTCTCTCCCGAAAGTGTCGAGAACTCGGTCGGGATGTTTGAAGACGTCGTTCGTCTTGGTCCAAACGATTTTCGTTATTGGATCGAGCTCGGACGAGCGTACGAGCAGGCCGAACAACCGGAGAAGGCAGAACGAGCGCTCGCGAGAGCAGTCGAGCTTGCACCGAACTATACATTTCCGCACTGGCAATTCGGCAATTTCTATCTCCGGCAAAATCGAAGCGACGAAGCATTCGCCGAGCTGAGAAAAACGACCGAGCGAAGCATCGTCTATCGCGAACAGGTTTTTTCCCTGGCGTGGGATTACTTCGATAAAGATCCTCAAAAAGTTGAGGCTCTCGCGGTCGATACGCCCGATGTTAAATCGACGCTCGCGCTTTTTTATGCGGCTCGCGGCAGTGCCGATAATGCGCTGCGGATCTGGAACACGCTGACTGAAGATCAGAAGCCGAACTATCTCGATACTGCAAAACGGATCGCACGCGGACTTTTTGAGAAGCAGAGATATCGCGAGTCGCTCGAGTTTGCCCGACAGACAGGGATCGATCGCGACGCGCAATTCGAAAGCGTTACGAACGGCGGCTTCGAAACTTTTGTCGGAGCTCCGGACGACACCCTCTTCGGCTGGCGCGTATTTCGAACCGATCCGAAGATCGATGTTTTACCCGACTCGAATGTGAAGTCCGAAGGCAGTCGCAGTTTGAGAATCGCCTTTAAAGGATATACAAAAGTCGATCTTCATAATGTCGTGCAGTCGGTTGCGGTGCAGCCCGGCGCTCGATACCGACTTACGTTCATGGTTCGGACGGACAATCTTCGGAGCGGCGGACCACCGGTGCTTCAGATCATCAGCGGCATCGAGAACAAAGGGATCGCATCATCGGATCCGTTCGAGGCGGGTTCCGCGGATTGGAAACAGATGACAGTTGACTTCACGGCGCCTTCGGACTTTGACGGCGTGCTCATTCGGACGGGGCGAGTTGCGTGCGGCGAAGACTGTCCGATCTCGGGAACGATCTGGTACGACGATTTTCGCTTGACCAAGCTATGACCACCTGGGCAAATAAGCTCGCATTCTTTTTGATCGCGGTGATCATCGTCTTTACGACGGTCGCTTACGGCGCGGTGCATCAGCCTGTCCTCGCGCTTTTCTATCTGCTCGTTGCCCTGACTGTAGCGTTGTGGGCGGTGGACGGTCTTTTGACCGGAGCGGTGCGATTTAGTCGCGATCCGATTCCGTTCGCGTTTCTCGCCGCCGGGATCTATGGATTCATACAGGTCATTCCATTTGGCCGATTCGCAGACGTCGCCGGCGTGAGCGGAATTTCGGAGACTCTTTCGCTCGACGTATTTGCAACGCGCGTCTCAGCGATCCATTACATCGCACTGTTTCTTTTGCTCTCAGTTCTGCTTGTGCTTTTGGATTCCGCATCCAGGATCCGACGCATGGCGGCGATCATCACGGTATTCGGATTCGGCTACGCGTTTTTCGCGATCCTTCAATCCGTGCTCAGTCCGCTGAAAATTTACGGGATCTACGAAGCGACAGCTCCCTTCGGATCATTTGTTAACCGTCACAACTTCGCCGCGTTTATCGAGATGGCGGTTGCAGTTCCGATGGGACTGATCTTCACCGGTGCGATCCTAAAGGACAAGCGATTGCTCTACGTCACGGCGATCGCGCTGATGGGCGTCTCGCTCCTGCTGAGCGGATCGCGGGGCGGCCTCGTCGCATTTCTGGCAGAGATTATTTTTCTAGTTCTGCTGACGACCGGAACGAAGAGCCGTTCGAATCTGGCATTGAAACTTGGTCTCGCCGTGCTGTTGTTCGTCGCAGTCATCGGCGGTGCAGTTTTCGTCGGCGGTGAGACATCTCTCACCCGAGTCGCCGATACTGCCGCGACCAGCGATCTTACGACCGGACGCAGCAACATCTGGCATGTGACACTCGAGGTCATCAAAGCGAATCTTCCATTCGGAGCCGGCTTTGGCGCGTTTGGTGTCGCGTATACTCCGCACGATGCGATGAGCGGACTCGAACGAGTCGAGCAGTCTCACAACGATTATCTTCAGGTGCTTGCCGACGCGGGTATTGTCGGCGCGGTCATCGGATTGTTTTTTCTATTTCGCCTTTTCGTGACGGGGAAAGCTGCGAGCGGGATTAGAAATGATTATCGACGCGGGATCGCATTCGGAGCTTTAGCGGGAATATTTGCGATCCTGGTTCACAGCATCTTCGATTTCGTTCTGCACACGACCGCGATTTCCGTGATGTTCCTGGTCCTTATCTCGCTGTTGGTCGCGAGTCGCAGCTCGTACGCTGACGATATCGAAGACGAACCGCACGAACGCTCGGTCCATAGATCCGCGGGGAGCGTCGCCTCGATCGACTCCGGACGCAGGCGAACTCGGCGATCATAAACTGATCTAGTTTTCGGTGATCTCGGAAACGCGATCTTCTTTTGGCTGGGAGCTGCGCGGTTGGAGGGAACTGAGAATGTACCAGAGGATCCCGTGCGAAACGTACCCCACCGACAGGATCAGCAGAACATACCTTGAATAAAGCCACATCAGCATTCCGACCGCGGCGATGATCAGCACGATATAAAGATTGCGTCGGCCCGTTCCGACCGTCTTCATACTGGAATAACGCAGCGTGCTCACCATTAGTATCCCGAGCACCGCGATCAATATCATTACGAGATAAGCGTAAAATCGCGCGAAGCCTTCGCCGTGAAAGCTCAGCGGATATGGTGAGAAATGCACGAGCGACGCCATCAGTCCGGCGGCGGGCGGTATCGGGAGACCGACGAAATTCTTCTTATCTACTTTCGGTGTGCCTTCCTGCAAAACGCGCGGTCGCGTCGCTTGAAGGTTGAAACGAGCCAGACGAAATGCTCCGCACATGAGATACATGAAGAGAAGAAAAACGCCGAGTGCATGTTCGGAGCTGTGCTCGTTGAACGACGCTCCGATCGCCCAACTGTAGATCAATGCGATCGGTGCGATGCCGAACGTCAGGACGTCCGCGAGGGAATCGAATTGAACGCCGATCTCGGTCGCTGTCTTCGTCATCCTCGCGACGCGGCCGTCGAGTGTGTCGAAAAGAATTGCGAGTCCGATCGCAACCGCGGCGTAATCGAAATAGCCGGCCGCACCCGCAGGATCGGTAATAACGATCTGGAAACCGCGGATCGAATAGAGCACGGCCAGGAATCCCATCGCTACGTTCGCAGCGGTGAAAGCCGTAGGGATCACATATAAACCTTTCTTGATCCCGCGATGGACCGTTTTCTTTTCTTCGGTTTCCATAGACTTACGGCAGCCTGGCGATTATCGTTTCGCCTCCGACGACGCGATCGCCGACGGATACTCGAATCTCGACTTCCTTTGGCATGAGCAGGTCAGTCCGCGAACTGAATTTTATCAAGCCATACTTTTGCCCGATCGTTAGATCGTCACCTTCCTTGTTCCAGCAGACGATGCGCCGAGCAACGATGCCGGCGATCTGTGTGCACACGACGGTCAGCTTCTCACCGGTGATCGTGATCGAGTTCCGTTCATTCACCAGACTCGCCTGATCACTCGTCGCAGGGATCTTCTTACCTTTTATATAATCGACTTTCGTGATCTTGCCCGCGATCGGAGCCCGATTGATGTGAACATCGAGAGGCGACAGAAAAACACTTACAAGCTTTCCGTTCTCAAGATCATCGACCCGCGTAACTCGCCCGTCGGCGGCGGAGACGATTATGTTTTCATCGGACGGGATTTTTCTGGCAGGGTCGCGAAAAAAATACGCCATGAATAACGCGAGCACGACAAACGCCGCCGCTAATATCCATAGCTGCAGAGATCCGAAAATAAGAGCGAGTATTGCCGGAACGATGACGAAGGGAAATCCCTCTTTAACCATAAATGCGAAACCGGAGTGGAATACTGGAGGTCAGAAAGAACCAGCATCCAACATCCGATGACTTGGGTATATTACGTGAATTCTCCCGAATTTCCTAAGTACAAAAAAAGCCCGATGCCGGTAAACATCGGGCGTAAGGAGGATTGTATGAAGAAACTCTAGCTTCTTATCGGATTGTCTTTGGCGTAGCTATAAGCACACCATGCGGAGATCAGATGAACTACCCAACCTAGCAGGCCCGCCGTTCCGATCCACGAAACGCCTGTTATTACCAGCCAGATAACACCTATCAGAATTCTGCCGTTGTAAATTTGTCCAACGCCGGGAATCAACAGACTCAGTATTCCTGCGACTAACGGTTCACGCATTGCTCAAATCACCTCCGCCAGTTAATAACGACCTCTTTTAGGGTTTAGTTGCAAAAAGTTTTACGTGCGACCTAACCGCCCAAAATTTCGTGGACCAGCAGGTGAATAACAAAGAAAAGCGCGACGCCGGCGAATACCGAGATCGAAACCAGCGGACGTTTGCCGCCGTGGTGATTTACTTCGGGAATGAGATCGCTGGCGGCGACATAGAGTGTTACGCCGCTCGCAAGCGGGAGGGCGTAGGCGATCGACGATTCGAATCGTGCACCGATAAATGCAAACACGATCACGCCGACGAGCGTTGCCGCTCCGATGACAGATGTCGCGATCAGGACCTCGCGAAATCCCTTTCCCGCGGCCAGCAGCATCGAAGCGATCGTAAAGCCTTCCGGGAACTTGTGTAGAAAGACAGCGATAAAGACCAGGAATCCAATGCGGACATCGATCTGCGAAGCTGCGGCGATGGAGACGCCGTCGAAAAAAGTGTGAATCAAAAGACCGCCGACGCCCGTGTACGCCGACGAGGTCGAGAGCGAGCTTTCGGCGTGAACTTCTTCCCCGAGGTGGAAATGCGGAGCGATGGTGTGCTCGAAAAACTGTGTCAGCAAATACCCGACAAGCAGCAAAAGCATTGGAAGATAGAGATTATCGTCGCCGCGTCCGCTCTTTTGCCATATAAGGATCGTTTTCGGGAGAACCTCGAAGAACGTCACCGCGAGCATAAACCCGGCTCCGAGGGCGAGCAGATATTTCAGACTCTGCTTATATCGGGTGTGGATCTTGCCCGGGAACAGGATCAAACCGCCGAGAATATTTCCCAAGCCCGCAAGTAGTCCGAAAATTAGCAGTTGAATCGTCGCAAATTCCATATTTCGCAAAGGATTCTACACTTTAGCGTATGGCGTTCGAAAGTGGAAAGAGAGGCTTCTCGGAGGCACTGCGCCCGGCGTCCAAATTTAAACACGTGATTAATCAAAACATAAAATAATGTCTTGACAACAATTCTTGAGAGGACGTAATATGCTAATCAGTCTTCGGCAACGCAACGACGGGATGCGATTTGAAGCCGAATTGTTATAGCCAAGTGTTTAAGTTTTTAAGCACTCACGCTCATCAACCCTATACTCAAACAGAGGACTTGATCTGACAAATTTTTCGGACTGAAACTTTGTAGACGGTTGGGACTTCTCACGATCTAATCCCTGATAAATCTTAGCTTTACGATTAGCGGTCTTTGGCCGTCAAAGGGAATTTGTGTCTGCGGTTCTTTGAACATGCCTGAAACGAACGCCGAGAACATCCATATCTCCGTACTTCCGGGTGAAACGCTCGACCTTTTGGATGCACGGAATGGAGGCCTTTTCGTCGACGCGACGCTCGGACTTGGAGGACATACGCGTTTGATCCTCGAAGCATCGCCTGCGAATTCGGTGGTTGCTCTCGATCAGGATCCGGCGGCGATCGAGATCGCGAAAGAACGACTCAAGGAATTCGGCGACCGTCTGATGATCGCACACTCGAATTTCTCCGCGATCAAAAGCGTCATGGCGAGCCTCGATGTCACCGAACTTGATGGGATCACCGCCGACCTTGGCGTTTCGTCGCTTCAACTCGATAGCGAATCTCGCGGTTTCAGTTTCAGGTTCGACGCACCGCTCGATATGCGGATGGACACTTCCTCCGACGATCCGACCGCAGCAGAGCTCCTCGCGACTCTCGGCGAGAAAGAGATCGCCGACGTCATTTATCAGTTTGGTGAAGAGAGATTGTCGCGGCGCATAGCAAGACGAATCGTCGCGAGCCGGGAAGCCGGCGAACCGGTCGAAACCACGCGGCAGCTCGTAAAGCTTGTCGAACGAAGCGTTCCGCGGAGCCCGAAAGACAAGATACATCCCGCGACCCGGACCTTTCAGGCACTACGCATCGCGGTCAATCGAGAGACCGAGATCCTCGAAAATTTTGTAGTCGACGCGATCGATCTTTTGAAAACGGACGGTAGGTTAGTGATCATCACGTTCCACTCATTGGAAGACAGGATCATCAAACAGACCTTTCAGCGACTGTCCGGAAAATGTTTTTGTCCTCCTCGAATTCCGCAATGCGTATGCGGATCGAGAAAGGAAGTTGAGATCCTCACCCGGAAGCCTCTCATACCGGGTCTTGACGAGATCGACGCGAACCCACGTTCGCGAAGCGCAAAGCTACGAGCAGTAAGAAAATTGAATACGAAGTAAGTCAGGTCCGGAGTAATTTCTAATGCAGAACACAACCGCAATCACCGCCAGATCAAAATCCTCCGTCCCCGCACGTGAACTTTCTTGGGGCTTCATGCTTCTCGTGATCGCGTGCGCGTGTGTCGTCGCCGCCGGGTTCTTCTTTGCCGCCCGCCAGCATTTCAATTCGATGGATTACAGCATTAAGAATTCGAAACTCCGCGAGCAGATCCAGAATCTGGAAACGGAAAAGAGAAGATTGATCCTCGCAAGAGAGGTCGCGGTGTCGCCCCTAGCAATTCGAAAAGCAGCAAACTCGTTGGGACTTCGTCAGAATGCGGAAGTTGCCGCGATCCAGGTAGCGAGCAAGGAATCGACCGTGAAGTCGGAAGTCGGAACACCGACGCTGACAAAGCGCTCCGATACAAAATCTCCCGAAACGAAGACGGTTGTGAAAACTGTCATGGCCGCTCCGGTTCAGACGAAGCCCGCCGGTGACGTTCGTAATCGCATCGCCGACACGGGGAAGGAAAAGAAAGACAAGACCGAGGTCGCCGCACTCTTAAAGCTTAGATAACGATAAAAACAATTCGACATGCGCCAACCCGCAAAGCGAAAGAAGAAAGTAAATCTAAAACAGACGGCGTTCACGCGATTCATGCTGATCATCGCCGTCTTTGTTTTGTGGATAGGCGGCATCAGCGCCCGCTTGGTCAATCTCCAGGTTCAGCAGGCTCAATGGCTAAAGGAAAAAGCCGAGGACGTTCGCGAGAATCGGAAACGCTCGCGTCAGTTGCGCGGGACGATCTATGATCGCAACGAGCGTGCGTTGGCGATCAGCGTAAACGTTAAGACGCTCTTTGCTGACGCGACCGAGCTCGAGGACGTCAAAGCGACCGCGAAAGCAGTCGCAAAAGTTTTAAAGATCAACGAGTCGAAGCTCGAAAAGCAACTCAGCGACGCAAAGGAAGCCGAGCGAAAATTTGTACCGATCGCGAAAGGGCTCGACGCACAGACAGCGGAGCTTGTGAACAAGGCGCTCGAGGATCCGAAGCTCTCTAAATCGGATACTCCAAAATTTGTCGCCTTGCATTGGCGCGAAGATCAAACGCGAACTTATCCGTATGAAACATTAGCGGCGCACGTTATCGGTTTCAGCAATGCCGAAGGAACCGGCCAGGCGGGAATCGAGCAGTCGCAGAATGACGAGCTCTTCGGAGCAATTATCAACAAAGTTCAGATTCGAGATCGGATCGGAAACGTTTATGACGAAACGGTGACCGAGAAGAAGCCGCCGAAAGAGATCGTTCTGACGATCAGCGTGCCGATCCAGTTCGCGACTGATCAGGCGCTCGAGCGCCGTGTAAAGGAAAGCGGTTCGAAATCGGGAATGGCGGTCGTCATCGACAACAAGACCGGCGAGATCCTCGCGCTGTCGAATTACCCGACATACAATCCGAACAACTTAAAAGAAATTCGACCGGAGAATCTTCCGAACGGAGTTATTCAGAGCATCTATTCGCCCGGCTCCGTCTTCAAGCTTGTAACGTACAGCTCGGCGCTCGAAAAGAAATTGATAACACCCGACGGTGAGATCGACGCGGGCAGCGGAAAGATAGAGGTCGCGAAACATGTGTTCACCGATTCGCATGCGATCGGCCGCGTGAATTATAAAAAAGCGCTCGCACAATCGAGCAACGTTTGCGCCATCAAGACGAGCATGCGCGTCGGCAAAGAATCGTTCTACGACTACGTTCAAAAGTTCGGATTCGGCAAGCCAACCGGCATCGAACTTCCCGCCGAAACAGGCGGCATTGTTCGCAACATAGATCGTTGGAATGGAGACTCGCTCGCGTCGATGTCGATCGGTTATGAAATTGGCGTGTCTGCTTTGCAAATGGCAACGGCTTTTGCGACGATAGCGAATGACGGTGTCAGAATTCAGCCGCATCTAATCAAAGAAATACGACAATCGGATGAAACCACGCCTCCGCTTCCCGTACCCGAAAGCAGACAGGTCGTCAGCAGGGAAACGGCGCGTGATCTTCGCTCGATGCTTCGCGAAGTCGTTCTTACTGGAACGGGTAGACGAGCGCAGCTTGATGGATATTCGTCTGCCGGAAAAACAGGAACCGCATGGAAGTTCGATCCGGCGATCAAAGGAATCAATCGATCGAAGTACGTGTCATCGTTCATCGGTTTCGCACCGGCCGAAAATCCTGCAGTCACGATCGCGGTCGTCATGGACGAACCTAAACTTGGTGGACGCGATGGTGGAGGTGCCGCTGCCCCGGCATTCCACGAGATCGCGCAGACGATACTCCCAGAATTGAATGTCGCGAGAGACATCGAGTCGAGCTCAACTGTCGCCGAGGCCGAAGACATTCCGGAAACTCCCGGAGCGGACGGAGCAGATGCATTGGCGCAGACTCCGCAAACCGGCGGGCCGAAATTGAATGACGGAGACGTGGAGCGTCCGAAAGCGGCGTTGCCAAAGCCTGACGCGGCAAAGAAGGCTACCGAAAAAGGACCGTTGCCGAATCCCACAAAACCTCGCGACCCGAAGGCGAAGAATTCAAATGAAAAGGAGAAGGCGATCGAGCCGTCCAACAGACAGATAAAGAACAAGTCATCATCAACGGCAAGGATGGAATATCGAACTTGAAGCTTTCGACCGTAATTGAATATATGAACGCCGCGGCGACGAAATTGAACCCCGCCCTGCCGGAACGTGAGATCACGAGTTTTGCTATCGACTCACGAGACGTTAAGGCGGGCGATGTCTTTTTTGCGCTGTCGCAACCCGATTACAAGAACAACGGCTTCAACGGAGATTTCGATGATGCGACGCCTTTCGTCCCGTCGGCATTCGAAAAAGGTGCGACTGCGTGCGTCGTCCGCCGAGATAGATTCGAGGAGCATTCCGAAATTCTCAGGGATTTCGAAGATCGATTGATCTTCACGGACGATACGATCAAGGCGCTCCAGGATATGGCTCACGGTATCTATCTCGAATGGAACAAACCAGTGGTCGCGATCACCGGAAGTGCGGGCAAGACCACGGCGAAGGAGTTGACGGCGCACGTTCTACAGTCGAGCGGAAAAAAAGTTCTCCGCAATATCAAAAATTACAACAACGGTCTTGGGCATCCGCTGACGGTTCTGAATCTCGCCGCCGATAGCAGCTACGACGTGGCCGTTTTGGAGATGGGAATGTCGACGCCGATGAATGAGATCCAAAGGCTCTGTCGTATCACGCCGCCGGATGTTGCCGTCGAGCTGAACGTCCTTCCTGTTCATGTCGAACATCTCGGCTCGATCGAAAACGTCGCGAAGGCGAAGGCCGAGCTCGTCGAAGGAATGAAGAGTGGCGGAGTCGCGGTCTTGAATGCCGACGACCCGCGTGTTCTGGCGATGAGCGAGCTGACGAAAGGTGAGACGATCACATACGGGATCGATTCGCCGGCCGATGTTCGAGCTACCGACATCGTTTTTGAAAACTTCGGCAATACGCACTTTCAATTGCACACGCCGAATGGTTCGGCGGAAGTCGCGTTTCCATTAAACGGTCGACATAATATGTTGAATGCACTTGCGGCTGCGGCCGTGGGACACTCGTTCGGGATGACGACGAAAGAGATCGCGTCGAGCCTTGCGACAGTCGAGCCGCCGCCTCAGCGCGGAGAGATACTGAGATTCGGGAAAGGCTTCACCGTGATCAACGATTCCTATAACTCAAATCCCGCAGCGTTGATCTCGATGGTGCAGACTTTGGTCGACGGAGCGACTTCTGCAAAACGTAAAATAGTTGTCGCGGGTGAAATGCTCGAGCTTGGCGATAACGCGCACGCGATCCACCGTCAGACCGGCGAGACGATCGCCGCGATGGGAATCGATATGTTGATCGGCGTTCGCGGACTTGCGGAAGATATCGTTCACGGAGCTGAGACGCAGAAATTCTCGAATGCAAAATTCGCGACGGATTCTGACGTGGCCGGTGACATGCTCGCGGCTGAGATCCGCGAAGGCGATGTAGTGTTGGTAAAAGGTTCGCGTGGTGTGCGAACTGAAAAAGTTATTGAAAGATTGCTGAAGGAGTTCGAACTGGAGGACAAAGCGCTTTGAGTTCCGCTTTAAGGCGGCGTTCCTGGCAATGAGAGCCGCGTGCAAGCGGGACTCAGAACACCGATGCTTTACTACTTCCTTTACCAAGTGTTGTTTCGTGAGTACGGTGCCGGCTCGAGCGACTCGTATCTTTTTAAAGGCCTCAACGTTTTTCAGTATGTGACCTTTCGCACGGCGTGGGCGACGATCACGGCGCTTCTGATCACACTGTTCTTTGGAAAGGGCGTCATCTGCAAATTGGCGGAGTTGAAATTCGGACAGGAGATCCGCGAAGAAGGTCCGGCGTCGCATCAAGAAAAGCGCGGTACGCCGACGATGGGTGGAATTCTGATCATCGGATCTGTGTTCCTATCAACGGTTCTCTGGGCACGACTCGATAATGTATTTCTCTGGCTTGCTCTCGGAGCGACGACGCTTTTCGCCGCGGTCGGATTCGCGGACGATTATACAAAGATCGTCAAGAAGCGAAGTCTCGGTCTGACCGGAAAGCAGAAGCTTATCGGACAACTGATCACCGCCGTCGGCGTGTGGTCAGTGCTTTATTTCTTGACAAATTATTCGTGGAACCTGAGCATCCCGTTTCTCAAGGTCACGGCGGATCCGAATCCCGTCACGAGTGTGAGCTACGTCGGGTCGGTCGTGTATCTCTTTTTCATCATCTTCGTTTTGCTCGGTTCGTCGAATGCTGTGAACCTAACGGACGGACTCGACGGTCTTGCGACGAGCGTCACTTTCGTCGCGATGTCCGCGCTGACGGCCTTGACTTATGTCGCCAGTGACAAGCGTTGGTCGGACTATCTCGATATTACGTTCAACCCTTCGTCGGCCGAGCTGACAGTTTTTTGCGGTGCGATGGTCGGAGCGAGTCTCGGATTCCTTTGGTACAACTCACCACCCGCGGAAGTTTTCATGGGCGATGTCGGGAGTCTTGCGATCGGCGGCGCTCTCGGTACGGTTGCGATCCTGACAAAGCAGGAGTTCCTGCTGCCGTTTATCGGCGGTGTGTTCATCCTCGAAGCGATGTCAGTGATGATGCAGATTTCTGTATTCAAACTCACGAAGCGCGGCGGTCAGCCGGGACGACGCATATTTAAGATGACGCCGCTGCACCATCATTTTGAAATGACAGGGTGGAAGGAACCGAAGATTGTTTTCAGGTTTTTGATCGTAGCAGTGTTGTTCGCGTTGTTGAGTTTGTCGACTTTGAAGTTGCGGTAAGAAGGTTTTGGATCTTGTTTTGGGTTTTAGGTTTTGGGTTTTAGGTTTTCGGTTTTAGGTTTTTGGTTTTGGGTCTTCGGTTTTTGGTCTTTGATCTTTGGTTTCAAATTTCAAATTTCAAATTTCAAATCTGAAATCTGAAATCTGAAATCTGAAATCTGAAAGCGGGACCAAAAACCAAAAAACAAAAACCGAAAACCAAAGACCAAAGACCAAAGACCAAAGCCTGAATTCAGATGGAACTCGTCGGGAAAAAATCATTAATTCTCGGAGCCGGGAAGTCCGGGATCGAATCTGCGAAGTTTCTTGCGGACCGCGGTGCCGTTGTCGCGCTGCATGACAGGAAACCCGTCGAAGAATGGAGCGAGGCGGCGCGATCTTTGAAAGAATCTCACAACGTCGGAGTGATGTCGGGTGACCTTCCGTCGTGGCTTCTCGATCAGATCGATCTGGTCGTCATCTCGCCCGGTGTTCCGACGAACACGATTCCGGCGCGTTACGTCGATCGCAAAGACGGCGAAGTCATCGGCGAAGTTGAGCTCGCATACCGCTTCATGAAAGGCCGGATCGTCGGCATCACCGGATCGAACGGAAAAACGACCACGACTACGCTGATCGGAGAGCTTTTGAAAAATGCAGGTATTGAAACGCAGGTCGGCGGAAACATCGGTACTCCGCTGCTCAGTTTAGCGACGACATCGACTGACGATACTTGGACCGTCGCCGAGCTCTCGAGCTTTCAATTGGAAACGATCAAAGACTTTCGTGCGAATGTCGCGATCTGCCTGAACGTTACTCCGAATCATCTCGACCGCTACGACTCGTTCGCCGATTACGCGGCGGCAAAGCATCGGATCTTTCTCAATCAAACCGCCGACGATGTTGCAGTCCTGAGTGCGGACGACGAGATCACTTCGACCTGGGGAAGCGGGCTGAAGGCGAATGTCGTTTTCTTCAGCGTCAGAAAAGAGCTCGACGAAGGATTGTTTCTTCGCGGACGAGATCTGATTTGCAGAGCGAATGGAAAAGAAAAAGTCTTGACGACTCGCGACGAGATCTTTCTACGCGGACTTCATAATGTCGAGAACGTTCTCGCGAGTTTCGCTGCGGGACTCGCTTGCGGAGCCGATCCCGATTCGATGCGTACGACGGTTGCTAATTTTAAGGGCGTCGAGCATCGCATCGAATTCGTTGCCGAGATCGACGGCGTGAAATTCTACAACGACTCGAAGGCGACTTCGGTCGATGCAACGTCGAAAGCGCTGGAAGCGTTGAGCGAAGGCGACGGGAAAACGATATTGATACTCGGCGGCCGCGGGAAGAATGCTCCGTACGCACCGCTGATCGAGCTTATCGAGAAATCGGTGCGAGCTCTTGTTCTGATCGGCGAAGATGCGGACAACATCGAATCGCAACTCCGCGGACGTGCTGATATTATTCGTGCCGGTTCGATGGAAGATGCCGTCGCGAAAAGTTTCGATGCGGCGCAATCAGGCGATGCAGTTCTTCTTGCACCTGCGTGTGCGAGCTTCGACATGTTCACGAGCTTCGAGGAAAGAGGAGAAATTTTTAAAAAGGCAGTGTTTAGAGTCCCGGCTTCAGCCGGCAAGTCTGAAAGGAAAGAAACAGCCGCCTAAAGTGCGGGACTCAAAACTTATGACGAGCACGAGAGTACGAATAGATTGGTTCATGTTCGCGATCGCCGCCGGACTTGCTGTGTTCGGCACGATGATGGTGTACAGCGCGTCGGCGATGATCTCCCAGCGAGAGACGGGTGGGGCGAGCCAGTTTACATACTTCTATAAGCAGTTCGCGTTTACGGCGATCGGCCTCGCCGCGATGTTTGTCGCGAGCCGTGTCGACTATCGCCGCTACATGGCACCGTGGGTCGTGTACGGATCGCTCGGGCTGACGGTCGTCTGCCTCGTTGCAGTATTCGCCTTTCCCGAGATCAACGGCGCGAGTCGCTGGATCCGCTTCGCCGGACTTTCGTTTCAACCGTCGGAGATGGCCAAGATAGTTCTGCCGATCTTCCTCGCTTTTTTTCTGACGAAGAATGAATCTTCGATCGGTGATCTGAAGTCAACCGTCGTGCCGTGCATCGGTGCGCTGGTTCTGCTCGGCGGGCTGATATTTCTCGAACCCGATCTCGGAACGACGATCGTACTTTGTGCGATCTTCTCGTCTGTCTATTTTGCGGCTGGAGCAAAGTTGCTTCACATCGCATCGGTCGCTGCGATGATGGTGATCGGCGGTGTCGGAGCGATCGTCTTCGCTCCGTGGCGAGTCGAACGACTGATGGCGTTTCTCGATCCGTTCAAGCATTCGGATGATGCTGGATACCAGGTCGTCCAGTCGCTCTACGCGATCGGCTCGGGCGGCGTGCTCGGCGAAGGCTTTGCAAAAGGACAGCAGAAACTTTTCTATCTGCCGTATCCGTACTCGGATTTTATTTTCTCGGTCGTCGGCGAGGAGTTTGGTTTGATCGGAACACTTGCCGTCGTGATCGCGTTCGGATTGCTCTTGTGGCGCGGAAGTCGCGCGGCGTTAATGGCTCCCGACAGATTCGGAACTCTGCTCGGGATCGGACTGATCACCGGGATCATCGTCCAAGCGCTTTTTAATATCAGCGTCGTTACTTCGATCCTGCCGGCGAAGGGCATTCCGCTCCCGTTTATTTCGTATGGCGGCTCGTCGGTTATCATCACGCTCGTTGCGGTTGGAATTCTTCTGAACATATCGCAGGCGTCGAGTGCGAAGATCGAGCCGGCGAATGATGAAGTGGTGCATCGGAAGAAGGGTAGAAAAGTTTAGGGTCCCGCGTTGCTTTATACGGCAAGCGGAAGAGAACCACCCCGTCAGCCGAAGCGGCTGCCACCCCTCCTTCGGAAGGAGGGGAGTCAGAGCAAGGGTCAGCCGAAACGGCCGCCACCCCTCTTTCGGAAGGAGGGGAGTCAGAGCAAGGGTCAGCCGAAACGGCTGCCATCCCTCCTTCGGAAGGAGGGAGGTTAAGAAAACAGTTTAGAGTCCCGGCTTTAGCGGGCCTGCCGCCTGAAGGCGGGACTCGAAACTAATTATGAAGGTTTTAATCGCCGCAGGCGGGACAGGCGGTCATATTTATCCCGGGATCGCGGTCGCGAAAGAGATCATGCGGCGCGATGACAAGTCTGAAGTTTTGTTTGTCGGGACGGCCCGAGGACTTGAAACACGGATCGTTCCGGAAAATGGCTTTCAGCTTTCTTTGATAAATAGCGCCGGGCTCAAGAATGTCGGAGTCGTTGGAAAGTTAAAAGGATTGGCCGTGCTGCCGAAAAGCTTTCTCGAAGCCCGGCGATTGATAAATGAATTTAAGCCGGATGTCGTCGTTGGTGCCGGCGGATATGTTTCCGGACCGGTCCTGATGACAGCGAGCATGATGCGGATCCCGACACTGGTAATGGATTCGAATGCTCTGCCCGGATTTACGAATCGCCGACTTGCGATATTTGTTGATAAAGCCGCGTTGACGTTTGAAGAGGCAGTTCCGTTCTTTGGAAAAAAAGGAGTCGTGACCGGTAACCCGGTTCGAAAAGAATTCTTTGAGATACGGGAACCCGAGTCGAGTGATAAAGTTCGGCTTCTCATTTTCGGCGGATCGCAGGGAGCCCGAGCGATCAACAATGCGATGACGGAGGCGCTCCCAAAACTTAGTATCGCACCGGACAGTCTCGAGATAACGCATCAGACGGGCGATTCGGATTTTGAAAAGGTACGCGAAGTTTACGATCGTGCCGGCTGGGAGCGGGCTGATGTCAGACGATATATCTCGGACATGGTTTCCGAATTTGCGAAGAGCGATTTGATAATTTGCCGGGCCGGTGCGACGACGTGTGCGGAACTCGCGGCGGCCGGGAAGGCTTCGATTATGATCCCGCTCCCGACGGCTGCCGACGATCATCAGCGAAGGAACGCCGAAGCGATGCAGAAGGCCGGAGCATCGAGGATGATCCTGCAGCGGGATTTGAGTGGCGATACACTTGCGAAGGAAATCTCAGACCTGGTCGCGTCAGACGATGCGATAACCAGAATGGAGCAAGCCGCAAAGAACATAGCGCGAAGCGACGCGGCGGAGGCGACGGTTGATTTGATCGAAAGTCTCGCGACACGGAGATAAGTTTCTCGTTTCTAGTTTCTTGTTCCGAAACTAGAACGCAAAAAACTAGAAACTAGAAACTCGAAACTAGGAACCAGAAACTTAGAAAGAATGTTTAGACACGTAAAGAGAATTCATTTCATAGGCATCGGCGGTATCGGCATGAGCGGCATCGCTGAGGTTCTGTGTAATCTCGGCTTCGTCGTGACCGGTTCCGATATTAAGAAATCCAAGAACACGGACAGGCTCGAAGAGATGGGGCTGACGATCACCGAAGGCCACGCCGCGGAAAACGTGGGCGATGCTCAGGTCGTCGTCTATTCTTCGGCGGTGAAACCGGACAATCCGGAAGTCGTCATCGCGAAAGAGAAAGGAGTCCCCGTCATCCCGCGTGCCGAAATGCTCGCCGAGTTGATGACTCTCAAACCATACGCCGTCGCTATAGCCGGAACGCACGGCAAGACATCGACAACATCGATGGTCGCGACTGTGCTGGTGCACGCCGGCGTCGATCCGACGACAGTTGTCGGCGGCGTCGTCGACACTCTCGGCTCGAACGCAAAACTCGGAGCATCCGAGTGGTTCGTTACCGAAGCGGATGAAAGTGATCGCAGTTTCCTGATGCTCTATCCGACGATCGCGGTCGTGACGAACATCGATAAGGAACACATGGAGTCCTACAAAGGAATGGACGACGTCGTCCAGTGCTTCACCGATTTCGTAAATAAAGTTCCGTTCTTTGGCGCCGCGATCATCTGTCTCGACGATCCGAATGTGCAGCTGATCATTCCAAATATCAAACGCCGCCGTGTCACGTACGGGATGACTGCCCAGGCGGATATCTCGGCTCACAACATTCGATACAACGACACATTCGGTTCTACATTCACGGTTTGGCGCGGGGACAACATTCTTGGCGACATCGCTCTTCCGGTTCCGGGAAAGCACAATGTCTATAATGCGCTCGCCGCTACCGCCGTCGCGCTGGAGCTCGAGATCCCATTCGCGAAGATCGCCGAAGCATTCGCTAAATTCAAAAATGCGAACCGTCGCTTTCAATTCAAGGGCGAAGAGAATGGCATCACGGTCGTCGACGACTACGGTCATCATCCGACAGAGATTCTCGCGACACTTTCGGCTGCGAAGAACAGTTCGGGCGGACGCCGGACGGTCGTCGTTTTCCAGCCGCACCGATTCAGCCGCACACAGGAGTTGATGGACGAATTCGCATTGTCGTTCAATAACGCCGACGTCCTCTACGTTCTCGACATTTATGCGGCGAGCGAAACTCCGATCGAGGGAATAACGGCTGAAGTCCTTACCGACAACATCAGAAAGTACGGCCACAAGAACGCGAACTATATCGGTGATGTCGATTCGGCTGCGGCCAGAGTCGTTCCAAATTTACAGGCGGGTGATCTGGTAATAACACTCGGTGCCGGCAGCGTCACGCGACTGTCCGACGAGATCTTAGAAAACTTGAGAGGAACTAAATAATGGCGAATTCGAAATCTAAAATTGCGGCGACTGCCGCGAGAAAAGGTGCTCGGGTCAAAGTAAAGAGACCGCTCCGGAAGCCGGGACGTTCGGTGTCGACACGAAAGTCGACGCAATCCGGTGCCGGCCGCTTCCGCGGTTTTGCGTTGCCACTGTTTTTAAGTTTTTGTCTCCTCGTATGCTTAGGAGCGCTCGGCTTCCTCGGTTATCAAACTGTCACCGCGTCGAACTTTTTTGATGTCGCCAAGATCGACGTGCGCGGGTCCGGGCGATCTTCGTCGGAGGACATTCGCCGCATCGTCGAGATGCAGACCGAAAAGTCGGGAGTCTGGAACGCTGACCTTCCCGGTATCAAAGAAAAACTCGAAAAACTTCAGTGGGTAAAAACCGCGGCGGTTTCGCGAGTGTTGCCGAACGGAATACGCGTTCAAGTTTCCGAGCGCGATCCGCAGGCTATGGTTCGGACCGGCGAAAGCAACATCCTTGTCGATGTCGACGGCTCAGTCATCGCACCTGCACGCGATAACGAACCGGACTTTCCGTTCGCCGTGACCGGATGGAATCAGGCGAAGTCGGAGTCCGCCGTCAAAGAAAACATGGAACGGGTGAAGATGTATCAGAAGATGCTGGCCGAGTGGAAGGAGTTCAATCTTTCGTCGCGTGTGAAAGCGGTGGATCTCGGAGACCTGCGGGAACCGCGTGCGTTGGTGGAAGATTCGGGAACCACTGTTTCGATCGCACTCGGACGTGATAAGTTCGGCGAATATTTGAAACGCGGCATCAATGCGATCGTCGGAAAGGGCGAGATGTTCGAGGCTGTAAATCTCGTCGGGCAGAACATGATCCTCGCGCCGAGGACTCAGAGCAAAGAGCGGTAACGGAATCTGTGAGGTGATTAACCGCAGACGACGCGGATAACGCAGATTTTCTGAAAAATTATTTCTTGATCCGCGTTCTCTGCGTGATCTGCGGTTGGATGATTCGCAGGAACCGACCTGAAAGCGGGACTCGAGAAAATGTTTAGATATGATTCGTGACATAAAAGCAATCGGCCTCGATATCGGAACCAGCAAAGTTCGCTGCGTCGTCGGCGAGCCGTCCGAGAACGGCCAGATGAATATCGTTGGGATCGGACAAGCGGAATCCAAAGGACTTCGGCGCGGTATCGTGACGAGCGCGGAGGCCGTGTCGGAGTCGGTCCGACGAGCCGTCGGTGAGGCCGAGCGAGTAAGCGGCCTCGACATCATGTCGGCATCCGTTAATTTATCCGGCGAGCATTTTAGAGGCGAGAACAAGAACGGCGTCGTCGCGGTCGCAGGCGCAGGCCGCGAGATCAGCGAGGAAGACGTCGAACGCGCGATCGAGTCGGCGAGTGCGATGCCTTTGCCACCCGGTTGGGAGATATTCAGCCGACTGCCGCAGGAATTCATCGTCGACGGACAGGATGGAATCACAGAGCCTGTCGGTATGAGCGGAGCTCGTCTCGAATGTCTCGTGCACATCGTCACCGGGCCGAGTGCCGGACGACAGAATCTTGAGAAAGCCGTGCGACGCGCGGGCTTGGATGTCGAGCGGATGATGCTCGAACCTCTCGCAGCCGCTGAAAGCTCGCTTACGGATGACGATAAGGAATACGGTTGTGCACTTGTGAACATCGGTTCCGAGATCACGAGCCTGATGATCTTCGGGCGCGGTGCGGTGCAGCACACGGCGGTGTTTCCGTTCGGTAGCATGCACTTCACTAAGGACATCGCGATGGGATTGCGGGTTTCGATCCAGGAAGCGAACAAGATCAAACATCACTACGGATGCGTGGCATCGTTCTTGATGAACGACGGCGAGCGTGAGGAGGTGATCGAGATCGTTCCGGTCGGCAGAAATGAAACGCGCGGATTATCGAAAGAGATCTTGTGCGACATCATGCAGCCGCGTGCGGTCGAGCTTCTTCAACACATCGCGCAGGAAACGGCGCGGACGCAGGCACAGATCTCGAGCGGTGTGATCCTCACCGGCGGAGGCTCAATGGCGCGCGGAATGGTCGAGATCGCCGAGCAAGTCTTTGATGCCCCGACGCGTCTCGGGTTTTTGGAAAGGGAGTACTTTGGCGGGCTCG
Source organism: Acidobacteriota bacterium (assembly GCA_003223025.1). GTDB lineage: Bacteria > Acidobacteriota > Blastocatellia > Pyrinomonadales > Pyrinomonadaceae > OLB17. Next base: position 26,578 of record QHXR01000020.1, on the reverse strand, counting down.
CCGGCGAAGTGCAAAGCCCGGAATGGTCAGTCGCGTGCGGGCTGGCTTTGTCGTCGATGCGAATGCAGATTCGCGCGGGAAATGTCGGTGGGAAATCTCCGACGAAAAAGGTCGCGGAGTGGTTTGAAAATTTTCGTGAAAAATTCAGATAAATTTAAATGTACGGTTGGATTTCTGTCGCAAATGATGTATGCTCTTTCGCCAACAGCACAAGATATTGTTGCGGGCTCATCTGACGCTGCGAACTTCACCTCAATCCAAAAAGAACAACCTTCCCTCGTGAGGGAGAGCTTGAGATAGGTAAGGTCATGAAATGAAAAATAGCGGAATCAAAATGTTTATTGACGAGCCACCGATCACCGGGGCGCGGATAAAAGTCATCGGCGTGGGCGGCGGCGGCGGCAACGCCGTCAACCGGATGATCGAAGCCAACATCAAGGGCGTCGAATTTATCGTCGCCAACACAGACCTGCAAGCGCTCAATGCTTCAAAAGCCCCGCTCAAAATTCAGCTCGGCAGTAAGTCGACGCGCGGTCTCGGCGCCGGTTCGAATCCGGAAGTAGGACGAGAAGCCGCGTTGGAAGATCACGAGAAACTTCTTGACGTCCTCGAAGGATCCGACATGGTGTTCGTTACCGCAGGACTCGGCGGCGGGACCGGAACCGGCGCGGCGCCCGTAGTTGCTTCGCTGGCTATCGAGCTCGGAGCTCTGACGGTGGCTGTTGTCACAAAACCCTTTAGCGTCGAAGGTAAGAAGCGCATGGCTCAGGCCGAGAACGGACTCGCCGAGCTTCGCGGTTGCGTCGACACGATCATCACGATCCCTAATTCTAAGCTTCGCGAAGTCGAAGAGAAGATCACGTTGATGGATGCTTTTCGCCGAGCTGACGATATTCTTCTTCAGGCGGTACAGGGCATCACCGATCTCATCACGACGCCGGGGATCATCAATCTCGATTTCGCCGATGTGACAACCGTCATGCGTGGCGGCGGTGTTGCGCTTATGGGTATTGGTACCGCCAGCGGCGAGGATGCGGCATCGAAAGCGATGCGTGCGGCACTTGATTACAAACTTCTCGAGGAGAATTCGATCACCGGTGCGAAAGGCGCTCTTATTAATGTAACCGGCGGCGAAAATATGCCGCTTGGCGAGATCGAAGACGCGATCGGAATGATCGAAGGCGAGGCCGACGACAATGCTGATATCATTTGGGGCAACGTCATCAAACATGGAATGGATGACGAGATCAAAGTCACCGTCATTGCAACCGGTTTCGACACGGCGATCCAATCGAAGATGCCGCAGCCTCGTGTGATGGAAGCTCAAGTCGCCGCGAACGGCGGTTCGTCAATTCAATTTCACGCCGAGCAAGGGACCGCGGAAGAAGATCTCGAAGTTCCGACATTTATTAGAAGACAGGCCGACTGAGGAGTTGGGAATTGGGATTTCGGATCCGGGCTATATAAACCCGGTCGTCAGCAAATCCCAAATCCCGGATCCCAAATCCCGAATAAAAATATGCCCAACGCTCCTCGAAAGCCCGGAAACGCAGACACAAGAAAGAAGCCTCCGCCAGTGGAAACTCTGGCAGAGGTTTTTTACTATCGCAAGCAGATCGACGCCCGAACCGAGATGGTCATCGTGCTTCAAGACGGCGAACAGATCATCGGCACGATCGAGTGGTACGACCTCGATTCACTTAAGATCAATCGCAAAGATGCACCGAATATTCTTTTGCCGAAGCATAGTATAAAATACATGTTCAAGGCGGAAGACCGGGCAGAGTAGAGGCCGCCTTTCTGGCGGATGTCGGCTGATCGAAAATTCCAAAACCCCTTACCCAGGATCGGTATTACCGTCGGCGATGTCGCGGGAATCGGTCCGGAGATAGTCCTTAAATCCCTTTCGGAAACCAACACGCTCGAGTTTTGTCGTCCCGTCGTCATCTGCGACAAACGAGTTCTGCGCTCGTATCCGGAGTTTGATCGATTGAGTAATGAGATCGAGTTTGTCGATCTCGAAAATGTTGCGATCGACGTTCGCTCGGGCGAGGAATCTGCCGATACCGGAAGAGCATCGGGCGAATACATTGAAAGGGCGGTCGAGCTTTGGAGAGACGGCAAGATCGATGCGATCGCCACTGCGCCGATCAGCAAAAAAGCCCTGAATGCAGGGGGATACGACTTTCCGGGTCACACGGAGTTCCTCGCGAAACTTACCGGAACCAGCGATTTTGCGATGAGTTTTTTCGCCGAAAAGCTGCGGGTCGTGCTGCTCTCAACGCACTTGTCGCTGACCGATGCAATAAAGCAGGTCACGACGGAGAATCTGATCAGGTTGATCGAGTTTTCGAACGTCCAGCTCGAGCGATTGCTAAATAAGAAAGTGACGATTGCCGTCGCAGGCTTAAATCCGCACGCTTCGGAAAACGGAATGTTCGGTTCCGAAGAAGCCGATGAAATGATCCCGGCGATCGAGTACTGTCGCAACGATCTCGGGATCGAAGTGTCCGGTCCGTATTCGCCCGACACGATTTTTCTTCGCGGATTCCGCGGTGAGTTTGACGCAGTCATCGCGTCCTATCACGACCAGGCGACCATCGCCGTGAAATCTTTGTCGTTCGGGTCCGCCGTGAATGTCACACTCGGACTGCCGCTGATCCGCACATCGGTCGATCACGGTACGGCGGTCGATATCGCCGGGAAAGGAATCGCAGACGCGTCGAGTATGAGCGCAGCAATACGACTCGCTGCCGAACTGGTGTCGATCCGGAAAAGTGAAAGTGCAAATGGCTGAACTTGGTGGACTGGAACATGGAATTATTTTGATCGCGGATGACGATCCGGCAATCCTGTGGCTCGTTAGGACGATCGTCGAGGGCGAGGGGTTTCGCGCCGTCACTGCGATGGACGGAAAGGAAGCTTACCGGATATTAAAATCTGAAAGTACGATCATCACCGCCATTGTCGATATAATGATGCCTTACATCAAAGGCACCGATCTTGTGAAGTTCATGCGAACCGACGAACGATTCAAGAAAGTTCCGGTGATCATGATGACTGCGGAGCAGAGTCCGACGTTAGCGTCACAGAGTTTCGAAGCCGGAGCGGTGGCATTCCTCCCGAAACCTTTTACGAATACCCAGCTCCGCACGATGCTTCGAACGTTTGCTCGAATCGCGCCTGCGGTAGGGAACGCAAAGTAGTTTTTCTTGACCGCGCGTCGGACGAAATGTTAGTTTTCAGAAATCATAGGGCATTTATTTGCAAGGAGTTGCGCACCCGTGGCTAAAAGAACTCTTTTACTGGCAGACGATTCCGTCACGATCCAAAAAGTCGTAAATCTAACGTTTGCTGACGAAGGTATTGACGTCGTCGCGGTCGGTGACGGCGACAGCGCGATGTTGAAGATCTCCGAATCCGCGCCGGACGTCGTCCTCGCCGATGTTCACATGCCGGGACTGAGCGGTTATCAGATCTGCGAGATGGTTCGCCAAAATCCGGCGACTCGTAATCTTCCGGTCGTTCTTCTTGTCGGATCGTTCGAGCCGTTCGACGAGAGCGAAGCAGCCCGCGTCGGCGCGAATGCTTATCTCACGAAACCGTTTCAGTCGATCAGGCAGCTTGTCAGTCAAGTCACCGACCTGATCCAGAGTACGACGACAGAATCCGCTGACTTAGCGGAGCCGGAGATCGGGACGAACGAAGAGTCAACGAACGATACTCCCGATACGACCGACATCGACGCACTCTATCATCAGAGTTTTGGCGAGCCCGGTTCTGAGGCTGAGGTGGAAGATTCGTTCCACGAATCCCCGGCGGAAGGTCAGCCGGCCGAGTCGGAGCCGGAGCCGTCATTCGAGCGGGAAACGTATCCGGATGCCGAGGCGGACCTCGCGATGGGCGCTCCGACATTTGTCGACGTAGGCATGGACGACGAGATGATCGAGACAAGTCATGTCGGTGGTCCCGAATCTGCGCCGGAGAATTATAGCGAAATCGTCACCGACTCGAACGAGTTCGAGGAGCAGCCGCCAGCGTCGGGGGCATTTGATTCTTACGCAAATGAGCACGAGGCCGGACGACAGGAATACGCCGCGGCGGAACAAGATTCCGAAGAAGACTTCGACGAGTTCGCTGACACGGACGAGTTCCCGGATTCCGAAAGTCTTGCCAGCGCCGCTAGTGAGGCAGCTCCGCCACCGGACTTTAGTCTCGACGAACTGGAGATCTTGGACCTTCCACCTATCGACAACGGCAGTAGCGTAGAGTTTACGATGGCGCCACGATCGGACGGCGGTAAGGAAGTCGTTACTTTGTCACCTGAGCTGATGGAAATCCTTGTCCAGCGCGTTGTCGACAAACTTTCTAAGGATAAGTAGAAGCTTCGCAATCGCTCAAGCATGACCAGTTTTCGCCTGGCAGGTGAAAGCTGGCCATTTTTGTTTTATCATCTAGCTTTTCTCAAGATATGGAAATTCCAAAGGCTTACGATCCAAGTCAGGCCGAAGAAAATCATTACGCTCGATGGGAGTCGAGCGGTTTTTTCGCACCCGAGATCAATGAAGATCCAAACGCCGAACCGTTCTCGATCGTCATTCCGCCTCCTAACGTAACCGGGACGTTGCACATGGGCCACGCGCTTCAGCACACGTTGATGGATGTGCTGACGCGCTGGAAGCGCATGCTTGGATATCGAACTCTGTTCCTCGTCGGCGTCGATCATGCCGGGATCTCGACGCAGTTGATGGTGACGCGTCAGTTAAAAAAAGAAGAGCACAATAATCCGAAGGACATCGGCCGTGAAGCGTTCACCGCGAAAGTTTGGGAATGGAAAAATAAGTACGGCTGCGAGATCACACGACAGATCCGTCGTGAAGGTTTGTCTGTCGACTGGACGCGCGAACGCTTTACGATGGAAGAGAATCTTTCACGAGCCGTGCGTGAAGTTTTTGTTCGCCTGTATGAAGAAGGTTGGATCTATCGCGGAACTCGGATCGTAAACTGGTGCCCCAAAGATAAAACCGTTCTATCCGACCTCGAAGTAAAAGAAGAAAAAGCTAAAGACGGGAAGCTCTATTACCTCAAATATCCGGTGAAAAGTTTTGAGTCCCGGCTTCAGCCGGCATCCGCGGCTGCGCCGCCTGAAGGCGGTACTCAAAACAAATTCATCACGGTTGCTACGACGCGCCCCGAGACAATGCTGGGTGACACGGCGGTCGCGGTGAATCCCGAAGACGAAAGATACAAGGATCTCATCGGGAAGACGATCGCGCTTCCGCTGACGAACCGCGAGATCCCCATCATCGCCGATGAGTATGTCGAGTCGGAATTCGGAACAGGTGCAGTGAAGATCACGCCCGCTCATGATGCGAACGATTGGGAGATCGGCGAGCGACACGATCTCGAAAAGCTCGTCATCATGAACGACGACGCGACGATGAATTCGGCGGCCGGAAAAGATTTCGAAGGTCTCGATCGTTTTGAAGCTCGTACAAAAGTCATCGAGGAATTTGAGAAGCTCGGCCTGCTCGAAAAGATCGAAGACTACGACGTCACGCTGCCGCACTGCGAGCGCTGCAAGACGGTCATCGAACCGCTTCTGTCCGAACAGTGGTTCGTCAAGATGGATGAGATGCGCGATCTTGCTTTGAATCTCATGCGCGAAGAAGCCCTTCCGCATTTCTTCCCTGAGGTTCCGCATAAGAAGGTTTACACGACGTGGCTAGAGAATTTGAGAGACTGGACGATCTCCCGACAGCTCTGGTGGGGACATCAGATCCCGGCATGGTACGACGCTGATGGAAATGTCTACGTCGCGCGAACGAAGGAAGAAGCATTTGAGCAAGCCGGAACTCAGGATCTAACTCAGGACCAGGACGTTCTCGATACTTGGTTCTCCTCCGCTCTTTGGCCGTTCTCAACTCTCGGATGGATGTCAGAGCCGGGAGGCGTAGCGACCGGCGAATTTCACGCAAGCGATCTCGAAACGTTTTACCCAACCAACGTTCTCGTCACCGGTCGCGACATCATTTTCCTTTGGGTTTCTCGAATGGTAATGACGGGACTGAAGTTCATGGGCGAGAAACCGTTCGATGATGTCATCATCCACGGAACGGTGCTCGACAAGAACGGGCAGCGGATGTCGAAGACAAAAAACAACGGCATCGATCCGCTCGACGTCTTTGCGAAGTACGGAGTCGATGCAACACGAATGGCTCTCGCCGGATCCGCAACCGGTGTCGACTTCGCGTGGCGCGACGAACGCGTGGAATCGTTCCGTAATTTCTCAAACAAGATCTGGAACGCAACTCGGTTTGCGTTGATGAATTCGGAAGGCGCGACAGTTCAGAACTCCCCTCCTTCCGAAGGAGAGGTGGCAGCCGCTTCGGCTGACGGGGTGGTTCTCTCCTTGCCCGACCGTTGGATAAGTTCTCGTCTCAACAAAACCGCGAAAGCCGTGAACCGAGCGCTCGAAACATATCAGTTTCACGAAGCAGTTCAGTTGCTCTACCACTTCTTCTGGGACGACTTCTGCGACTGGTACATCGAGCTAAAGAAGGATGAGATCACCGCCGGCGATATCGAATCGAGCAGTCGAATTCTCACTATCCTCGAACAAGCGCTTCGCCTTCTTCATCCGTTCATGCCATTCCTCACGGAAGAGCTGTGGCAAAAGCTCCCGGGTATCTCCAATCAGCTTCACAATCAGGCGTACGGAAAAGCTGAACAGACCATCATGCTTACGACTTTTCCGACCGGCGATGATTCGCTGATCGATGAAGCTGCAGAGTCGGAGATGGCTTCCGTGATCGAGCTCATCACAAAGGTACGAAACATCCGCGCCGAGATGAATATCAAATCCGGCGACCGACTCGCGATTCATGTCGCGGGACTAAAGGAGATCCAGTCGATATTTGCGGCGAATGAGGCTCAGATCAAAAAACTTGCACGTGCTGATAATATAGTCCTCGCCGAAAAACTCGAAGTTCCGAAAGCTTCCGCCCGTGCAGTACTGACGGGTAACGCCGAGATCGCAGTTCCGCTCGAAGGTCTGATCGATTTCGAAAAGGAGCGGGAGCGTTTACAAGGACAGATCGAGAAACTCGACGTCGAACTTCAGCGACTCAACGGCCAGCTCTCGAATAAGAATTTTGTCGATAAAGCTCCGGAAGAGAAGGTGAAAGAATTGCGGGACAGAAAAGCGGAAATCGAAAATCAGTCGGCAACCCTCGGGCTAAACCTGGAGGCACTCAACTAACAATGAACTGGCTCGACAATGGTGACGTTCTAGCAGCAATCGGTGAATTTCTGACCGAAGACATCGGCCGTGGCGATATTACGACTCAGGCGACGGTCGCACCCGACGTTCGCGGCATGGGGAGGTTTCTCGCGAAAGAGTATCTCGTGATCTGTGGTCTCGAGGTCGCCGAAGCGGTGTTCCTCCATCTTGATGCCGAGATACCCGAAATCGAGACGAGCTATGTCGAAGGCGACGAGGTCGAAGAGGGAACGGTTTTCGCGACGCTAAAAGGTTACGCGGATGTCCTGCTAACGGGCGAGCGCGTCGCGTTGAATATTCTTCAACGAATGTGCGGCGTCGCGACGTTGACTCGACAGTATGTGAAGGCGGTCGAGGGAACCAAGGCTCAGATCGTCGACACTCGGAAGACAACGCCGGGACTGCGGCTTCTGGAAAAATATGCAGTGACAATAGGCGGCGGAAAGAATCATCGGATGGGTCTCGATGACGGCGTTCTGATCAAAGACAATCACATCACGCTTGCCGGCGGAATTACCGAGGCGGTAGTCGCGGCGAAGCAAAAGGTCGGCCATCTCCACAAGATCGAAGTAGAGATATCGAACTGGGCCCAACTTCGCGAAGCCATCGAAGCCGGAGCCGACATAATCATGCTCGACAATCAAACTCCGGAAGAAGCGGCGAAGCTTGTCGGAATGTCCCGCGATATGAATCCGTCGGTGATGATCGAAGCATCGGGCGGAATGGATCTCGATCGCGTGCGTTCATATGCGGACGCCGGAGTCGATCTGATATCGGTCGGACGTCTCACGCATTCGGCGAGAGCGGTGGATATTTCTTTTAAGATTCAAATGGCTTAGTGGAATTCAGCTCGCGTACGCGAGCGACAGCATAAAGCCCCAGACCTTAGCTGTGGGAATCGGTACATCAAAAGGAGCTGGCGTATGCGAGCGGCAGATCGTATAAGTCTGTCGCCCGCATACGCGGGCTCAATTCTTTCGCGCATGCCCCCCAGCTCACGCTGGGGGCTACATGCTGTCGCTCGCATACGCGAGCTAAACAGATCGAGACGGGTGAAAATCCTCGCTCGGATTTATCGGCAAAAAATAAATCGCAACGATCGAAATCGAAATCGCGATCGTGGTTACGATCCCGCCTTCGACTCCGTACGTCGAACCTGTCAGCCACGCCGGACCGGAATCGATCTCTTTCAGCAACGGGATCGAAACAAGACTCGTAAGACCGCTGACTTCGATCCCGAAAAACGCGCCTTGCATCCAGTTCCACATTAGATGAAGGCCCCATACGAACCAGAGATCACGCGTTTTCAGATATGCGATGCCGAACCAAACTCCGGCGAGTATCGTGTTCGTTGTCGAGATCGCGTCAGCGTTTGGATTTTTAAGATGAAGCACGCCGAAGAAAACAGACGTCAGTGCAATTCCAAACCAGGCCAACTTCGATCGAACAAACGTCTGAAGTATGTATCCGCGAACCAACGCTTCTTCGGCCGCAGCTCCGGCGGCAAAAACGGCGAGAGCGACCGCGAGCGATTTCAGTAACGCGGATGGATCGACAATGTTCGCAGCGAATGTCAGACCGCCGAGGGCAAACGCAATCAGGACCGCCAACGAAAGAGTCGCGGCTCCGACAATGATTCCGAGTACGAGATTTCTAAACCAGCCTTGCGTGAACCACGCACCCAGCGCACTGAAGGGAAGTTTCTCGAGAAACTTGCCGCAGAGCCATGCGGTGAGCAGCGTCGGTATCAGGACCAGAACTGAGCTTACGATAAGTGCTGCAGGTGACTCAGTCTCTAGCTGAACTCCCAAACCGGAAAAGAGCGCGACGCCGGCTCCTCCGATCAATGTCGCAAAAACGAAAAACACTGCGCAGAAAATCGCGAAGCGCCAGCCGCTTCGGAGGCGGCTTCGATCGTCGATGAATAGCGATTTGATGTCCATTGGTTGACGATGAGTCTAGCCAATTGGTCGACTGCGGACAACTGAAGCGCGGAGCTAAACCGGCGTCGAATTTGGTCACTATTACAACTTCTGGGTTAAACTAACTTTCAAGTGAGCGACCCGAAGACACCAAAACAGAGCCGGATCCAGCCGATCATTCTCGGCATTTTTGTACTCGTTTCGCTGACGGTTCTCGTTCTCCTCCAAACCTCAAATCTCTGGAAAGATTTCACGGTCGAAACCGCGAGCGACACGCTGCTGCTCTATGCGCTCTCGTCGCTGAATTTCATCGCGTTCGTGATCTTCGGATTTATATTCCTTCGCAGCATCACGAAGTTGATGCGCGAGCGGCGAACTCTGCAGCTCGGTTCCAAGATCAAATCCCGACTGCTTCTTTATTTCGCCGCCGTCAGTCTCCTGCCGATAATCGCGATGGCGGGATTTTCATACCTCTTCATGAACCGAGCACTCGAGCGCTGGTTCGCACAGTTTCCGGAGAACGTCGTGCTCGAAGCACGCGATGTTCAGAAGCGCGCGATTGAAGAAGAGGAACGACGTCTGAATGAGACGGCGGCGATAATTTCGTCGACACTCGATGGCCGGTCGGTAACGCATGCGGAGCTTGACTCGATTGCGAGATCCGGCAATCTGACGCGCGTCGAACTTCTTTCCGGAGATAATCAAATCATTGCGTCGGGTGGAACCGAGACGCCGGTCAATCGGCGTGCGGAACTCGAAGCGATTCTCGAAAAAATTCATGCGGGCGAATCGGTCAATGCGGCGTTCGCCGACGGAAAAGGATTCGACGCCGCGGTCGTTCAAATGCCGGGCGGGCGAAAGCTCGTCGTCATTCCAAGCGCACGCGTCGATTCGGGTGTGATCGAGATGGCCGATAAATCGCTGCTCGAATTCGATCGTCTAAAGCAGCGGCAGATAACGGTCCGGCAGATCGGACTTCTTACACTTGGGGTTCTAACATTCCTTCTGATCTTTGCTTCGAGTTGGACGGCGTTCTACATCGCTCGCGGTCTGACCGTTCCGATAAAAGCGCTCGCCGAAGGCGCGGACAAGATCGCACGCGGAAATCTCGGTCATCAAGTCGATGTGCTTGCGGAAGATGAGCTCGGGCTTCTCGTCGCGGCATTCAATCAAATGTCGTCGCGGCTCGAAGCGAATTCATCCGAGTTGCGCGACAGGCGACGCTATATCGAGACCGTACTTGAATCTCTGCCGACAGGTGTGATCTCGTTCGACAATCAAAACGTGATCGGAACGATCAATTGGGCTGCGGTCGCGATCCTGCGATTGTCGGAAGGCGACCCGATTGGAAGATCGCTTTCGGACATCGTTTCGGATGAGAATCGCACGATCCTCGAGCGTGTCGTCGCACGTGCAAAGCGCATCGGAAGTGCATCGGAGCAGACGGTTCTTCGCGAGGCGAATGATGAGTTGCCGGTCGCGTTGACCGCTACGGCGTTGCCGAACGAGAACGGCGCGGTGCTCGTGATCGAAGATCTTTCCGAACTGATCGCAGCACAGCGCGCATCTGCGTGGCAGGAAGTTGCGCGACGCATGGCGCATGAGATAAAAAATCCGCTGACACCGATCCAACTTGCGGCCGAACGCGTCGCGAAGAGATTTGCCGAGAGCAGTCGAATGTCTGTCGTGCCGGTGGGCGGAGTCGCGCCGGACGATCGACTGAAATCCGTCGTCGACGAAAGTACGGCGACGATCCTTCGTGAGGTGCAGAGTTTGAAATCGATGGTCGATGAATTTAGTCGATTCGCTCGTCTGCCGAATGCGAAGCCGGAAGCCGGCGATCTGAACGATGTGATCCGTCAGGTCATGGCGCTTTATGAAGACCGGCTCGACGAAATTCAAATCGATCGAGCGCTTGCAGATGAGCTGCCTGCGGCATTGATCGACACGGAACAATTGAAACGTGTCTACGTTAATTTGATCGACAACGCGATCGAGGCTTTTGACGAAGATCAGATCGACAAACGAGTGACGATCTCGAGCCGGTACGATATGGCTCGCGATCTGATCGTGTCGGAGATCTCGGACAACGGACGAGGAATCGCTCCGGCGGATCTCCAGAAATTATTTCAGCCGTACTTTTCGACTAAGGGGCGTGGAACGGGATTAGGTCTTGCGATCGTGAGTCGGATCATTACGGAGCATAACGGAAAGATAAAAGCGGTCGCGAATAATCCGAGAGGTGCGAGGTTTATTGTGGAGTTGCCGGTAGCCTGTTAGATGAAAACGTTCCTGTCACAATATGAAGAGCTGATGAGACGCACGGTCAGTCTGAGCGTGCTCGTCGCTTGCTTGATGATGCTCGCGTCGGTGCTCGACACATATTCAACCTTCCGGTCTCTTTCGGTGGCGGAATCTTCTATAGGCGACTTAGTGCGGGCCAACTGGAAAGCGATTTTCTTTCCCTTGGCCGTTGGAGTTGTTTCTCTCGTCAGAACATATATTCTGCTTTCCAGTTCAAGAAGACCGTACTATCAGATGGTGTTTAGCGGGCTTCTGGTTTTTCTAATCTCAATAGGTCACATTTGGGCAAACTGGCCGCAGCCTGACCCGCCGGCGGATTGTCCTCCTGTTCCGATCGAGGGCAAAATATGCTTCGCCATCTATTCAATTCCAGCATGGTACTGGAGTAATCCTGCGACTATGTCCTACCTGATTGTTGCTCCCGTCCGTTCACTAATTACTTCGGCGTGGGCCGCAATGAAATACCGATACAAGTGAGAACTGTACTTATAGTTGATGACGAACCCGGCATCCGCGACACGCTTCGCGGAGTGCTCGAGGATGAAGGTTTCACGGTCAAGACCGTGGCGTCGGGCGAGGCGTGTCTTTCGGCCGTTGAGAGAGAAGGCTTCGCTTGCATTCTTCTCGACATTTGGCTGGGGAAGGGAATTGACGGTCTCGAAACTCTGAAGCGGTTACGCGAGAACGGAAACGATTCCGCGGTCATCATGATCTCAGGTCACGGGAACATCGAGACGGCGGTGAAATCGACGAAGCTTGGAGCATTCGATTTTATCGAGAAGCCGTTGAGTCTCGAGAAGACTGTCGTCACGGTCAAGAACGCGGTCCGGCAACGCGAGCTCGAGCGCGCGAACCGGCAGATGATCGATGAGCTGACTGAGAAGTACGCAATGGTCGGCGAATCGGTCGCGATGCGTGCGCTTAGAAAGCAGATCGCGATCGTTGCTCCGTCGGACGGACGTGTTCTCATTTCGGGTGAAAGCGGAACCGGAAAAGAATTGGTCGCGCGCGCGATCCATGCGCAATCGAAAAGAAAGGCATCGCCGTTTGTCGAGATAAATTCCGCCGCCATCCCGGAAGATCTTGTCGAGTCAGAATTGTTCGGTCATGCAAAAGGTGCGTTCTCGGGTGCGATGTCGGCGAAGAAAGGAAAGTTCGAGATCGCCGATGGAGCGACGCTATTTTTAGATGAGATCGGAGACATGTCTCCACGTGTTCAAGCGAAGATGCTCCGCGTTCTCGAAGAGCAAAGATTCGAACCTGTCGGTAGCAACACGCCCGTCGCAGTCGACGTCCGTGTGATCTCAGCTACGAACAAGCGTCTCGAAGATCTGATAGAAAACGGAAACTTTCGTCATGATCTTTTCTATCGTCTGAATGTGATCCCGTTTCAGATTCCTCCGCTCCGCGAGCGTCTCGAAGACGTACCGGTTTTGGTCGAACATTTCATCCAGAGATTCTCGAAAGACTACGGAAAGAAGCCGAAGACATTTTCAGACGACGCCATCGAGACTCTGCAAAAGCATCAGTGGTTCGGTAATGTCCGCGAGCTTAAGAACACGATCGAACGAGTCGTGATCATGTCATCGAAGACGAAGATCGCGGCTTCCGATCTTCCCGATCTTGGAACGTCGGATGAGAAGCCCGCATCGAGTTTTCGCTTCCCGTCATTCAAGGCCGCGACCGATGCGTATCATCGTGAGTTCATCCTCCACAAGCTCGCAGAGTTCGACGGCAACGTTAGCAAGGCCGCCGAGGAGATGGGAGTCGATCGCAGTCACCTTTATCGAAGGATGAGGAATTTGGGGATCGATTCTGGGAGTAAGTAAGACGAGAGACGAGAGACGAGAGACAAGAGACTGGAGACAAGAGAC
>QHXR01000020.1:0-13138 GCA_003223025.1 Acidobacteriota bacterium | reverse complement strand
GCAACCCTAGGTACGAGACACAAAAGATCAGACCCCGAAGGGGTCGAACAATTACGCGATTGTTCGACCCCTTCAGGGTCGTATTCATGTTGTCGTCCTAACCTAGGGTTTCGGCCTATGCGGCCTCAACCCTAGGCTTTAATGTGCGTCGCCTTTGGCGACAAGAAAGACCAAAGACCAAAGACCAAAGACCAAAGACCAAAGACCAAAGACCTATTTAGTAACCGGAAATCCTCGCTTCCGCATCAACGCTTCAACCTTCGGATCACGCCCTCGGAACATTCGATATGCTTCGGCCGGATCGACGGTGTTGCCGACTGAGAAAACGTACTTCACAAGTTTGTCACCGACCGCTTTATCGTACGGACCTTCGCCTTCGGTGAATGCCTCGAATGCGTCGGCGGTCAGAACATCCGACCAGAGGTAGCTGTAGTAACCCGCCGAGTAATCGTCGCTTGCGAAGAGGTGATTGAACTGCGGAGTGCGGTGACGCATCACCAGCTCGTGCGGCATGCCGAGTTGGGCGAGCGTTTCAGCTTCGAACTTGTCGGGATCGATCTTCTGATCGCCGGCGAGATGAAGCTTCATATCAACAAGTGCACTCGAAAGATATTCGGTCGTCGCAAATCCTTGATTGAAGGTCGCGGCTTTCTTGATCTTGTCGACAAGCTCCTGCGGGATCGGCTTACCGGTTTGATAATGTACGGCAAATTTATTCAAGACTTCGGGCGTCGCGAGCCAGTGCTCGAGAAGCTGCGAGGGGAATTCGACATAATCTGTCGCGACGTTCGTTCCGGTCAGAGTCGGATACGTCACGTTCGACGAAAGTCCGTGTAGCGCGTGACCGAACTCGTGGAACATCGTTACCGCATCATCCCATGAAATCAGAAGCGGTTCGCCGGCCTTTCCTTTTACGAAGTTCGCATTGTTCGAGACGATCGTCGTCACTTCGTTTTCGAAACGATACTGACCGCGATACGCGTTCATCCATGCACCCGATCGTTTGCCATCGCGTGCATACGGATCGAAATACCAAAGTCCGACGTGCTTGCCCGTTTTCTTACTCTTCACTTCATACACGACCATGTCCGGATTGAAAACCGGAACGCCGGTAACGGGAGTGAAACTGAAATCGAATAGCTCGCCCGCGACCCAGAACATCGCTTCGCGCATTTTGTCGAACTGCAGGTACGGCTTGATCTGATTCTCGTCGAGATCGTATCTCGCCTTGCGAACCTTCTCCATGTAGTAGTGATAGTCCCATGGCTCGATCTTGATCTTCGCTCCTTCCTTGTCGGCGAGTGCCTGCATGTCCGCGACCTCCTCATGCACGCGTGCGATAGCCGCCGGCCAAACGCCTTCCATGAGCTTCAATGTGTTTTCCGGATTCTTCGCCATCGTCAGCTGAAGCTTCCAATGTGCGTGAGTAGGCAGGTCGAAAAGTTTCGCACGTTCGGCTCGAAGCTGGAGGATTTGCGTGACGTTCGCGTTATTGTCGCGGGCGTCACCGTTGTCGCCTCGGTTGACGAAAAGCTTCCACGCCTTTTCACGAAGCTCACGTTTATCGGCGTAGGTCAGAAACGGATCGATCGACGATCGCGTATTCCTGATCATCCATCCTTTCTTTCCTTTAGACGTCGCTGCCTGTGCCGCCGCATCCTTGAGCGAGTCGGGCAGGCCGGTAAGATCAGCTTCGTTCTCGATCAGCAAATAAAGCTCGCCTTCATCGCCGAGAAGGTTCTGCGTGAATTTCGTGTAAAGGCCGGCGAGTCGCTGATTGATCTCAGACAAACGCTTCTTTTTCGTCGCGTCGAGCTTCGCACCGGCATGTACGAAATTGTTGTAGTAAACCCAGACCAGCCTCTGCTGCTCCGAATTTAGTTTGCTTTTGTCAGCGGAGTTGTAGACGGCTTCGATGCGTTTGAAAAGAGCCTCGTTCTGATAGATTTTATCCGCATGGCCGGCGAGCTTTGGCGACATTTCCACCTCGACCGGTTCGAACGCTTTCGAGTTCATGCTGTTGGTCCAGACACCGAAAATCGTCTGCACGCGGTTTAGCGTGTCGCCGGATCGCTCCATCGCGACGATCGTATTCTCGAACGTCGGAGCATCTTTCTGTTTTGCGATCGCGTCGATCTCCGCAAGATTCTCGATCATCGCCTCTTCGAGTGCCGGCTTGAAGTCTTCGATCTTGATCTTGTCGAATGGCGGAACGCCGCCGTACGGACCGGTCCATTTTTTAAGAAGCGGGTTTGCCGGTGCCGCGGCCGAAACGCCGGACTCGGGTTGCAAATTTGTCATAAGTAGAACAAGGGCGCCCGCACACGTCAGCAGCGCTAATCGAACGAATTGGGATTTGAGCATTTTATCTAGAACTCCTCGGAGAACTTGGATTTTATCCTGTCGCGAGAGGTTGGACAAATTCGAAGCGGATTTCAGATTTTGCAATTTGAATTTGAAGGTCCAGAAGTCTCGTAAGAAAAAAGCGTCACCATTACGATGACGCTTTCGATATTGGTACACCCGGCATGATTCGAACATGCGACCTCTTGATTCGTAGTCAAGCACTCTATCCAGCTGAGCTACGGGTGCGTAAAACGCGAATAGCTAGACTACAAACCGAACGCAGTCATGTCAAGCAATGCTCATTTTGCAAAATATCCCTGCCTTGTCCGTGAGATGAGCTCGGGACGATTGACGTCGACCTTGATCGCGCGCCATTTGCCGTCGCGTTTTTCGTTTGTCGGTTGGTATTCGATCGTGTAAAGCGTCCTGAGTTCGGCGGCGACGATGGAATAAAGAGCTCCCATGTCTTCCAGACGGCGGATCGAGTGAAGCGTTCCGCCTGAACGATCGGCGACGAGTTGCAACCTGGTACGGGCAGCCTTAAACATCGCGACCTGACGCGGCGTCGGATCGGCGAGCCGAGCCGGGTCGCCGGTCGGAAGCGCGAGCGGATAAATCGTCACGCCTTGCGCGTCGGAGCGATCGAGGACACGCCGAAGCGCTTCGTTCATTTCAGGTTTGATCGCCGTGGCAATCTCTTCATCTTTGAGGTTCGACAGAAACTTCCGGTCCCCGTCCTGAGCATCGGTATCAACGCCATCGGTGAGAACGACGATCGCCTTTCGTCGATTTTTCTCATTAGAAAGCTTGTCCAGCGCAAGTAGAAGCCCTTTGTAAAAATTCGTTTGGCCTGAACCGTTCGCGACCGTGATCGAATGAAATGCGATCCGACGATCGGCGGTAAAATCGTTCAAGAGATTTACCTTGCTGTAAAACTCGATTATCGCGACCCGATCGTCCGGTGCGAGTGCATCGAGAAAGCGGGTCGCAGCCATCTGGATATTCTGTCGAAAGCTTCGCGTCGAGCCGCTCATGTCGAGCATCATCACAACGCTGAACGGCGCCGGGGCCGCGACGAATCGCGAGATGTCCTGCTTCGCGCCATCTTCATAAATTGTAAAGCTCGATTGACCGAGAGACGTGATCGGGCGGCCGCGATCGTCGACGACGCCGACGTTCAGACGAACGATCGACGAGTCGACACGCACCGGATCATCATCTTGCGCGTGACAAAGCGACGGAAAGATCAGCACTGCGAGAATAAAAATTAGTCCATTGCGGATGGGCATAAGTGAAATTCTAACTTGTCAGACGCGATGTAGGGTAACTCGGTTGCATCGCACAGGAACGTCCTCGACCTTAACAATTTGAGTTTATTCGATTATACTTAGCCGTCAATTTCGAGCCGAACTCTTGATTGATCAGGTCTGAACGCTCCCATGCTCTACCGACCTCAATTCTGCTGTCATTGCGGGGAAAAGATCGTACGCGCAAAATGGACGCCGCTCACGAGTCGGCGTTTTTGTGATTTCTGCGCGGTCGAACAGAAGCAGCACGATCTTCTGCCGAGGGCAGCGGCAGTCATCCTCCTGATCTTTGGAGCAGCCGGGATCACGTCTTATGTCGGAAGCAGCAAGCCGGTGAGCCAACCGAATGCGTCGATGGCGCCGAAGCAACGCGCTGATACGGCGAGCACAAATCGAAACGTCGCTCCACCTGCTCCGAACGCGACACCGCCTGCGTTTTCGAATGCACGGTCAAATCCTGAGCAACTTGCTTCGAAATCGAATTCATCTACCGAACCGGTATATTACTGCGGCGCTCTGACAAAAAAGGGCACGGCCTGCACGCGAAGGGTGAAGTCTCCGGGGAGATGCTGGCAGCATTTAGGGCAGTCGGCGGCAGTCGATGTGCGTAAATAAACCGTCGTGAACTAACTCCCTTTTCCCTATTGATGTTTGGCCGCATTTGGTGGAAAATATAGCCAGTTCTACGTCTTTCCGTCGTTCCACCTAACTCAAATAGATGAAAGCTCTTGCTCAGAATTCGCTTATCCAAAACCGTTATCTCATCGTCCATCTGATAGGGAAGGGCGGTATGGGGGAGGTTTATCTGGCTGTCGACCAGCGACTGGGCAGTGCGATCGCATTGAAGCGGACGTATTTTGCGGATGACGAAATGTTGAAGGCCGCGTTCGAACGCGAGGCCCGGACTCTTGCCCGGATGCGTCATCCCGTGCTGCCAAAAGTAAGCGATCATTTCGGAGAAGGCGACGAGCAATATCTCATTATGGAGCACATCGCGGGTGACGATCTCGCGAAGAGGCTCGAAGCTGCGCAGAAACCGTTCCCGGTCAGTTGGGTAATGTTCTGGGCGGACCAACTTCTTGATGCCCTCTCGTATTTGCATTCGCACGAGCCGCCGATCATCCATCGTGATATCAAGCCGCAGAATCTTAAGTTGACGGACGAGAATCACATCATCCTTCTCGACTTCGGTCTGTCGAAGACTTCGACCGGCCAGACGGCGATCTCACAATCCGGAAGCACGGGAAGCGTTGTCGGATACACTCCGCACTACGCTCCGATGGAGCAGATCCGCGGTATCGGTACGAATCCGCGAAGCGATATTTATTCTCTCTCGGCGACGTTGTATCAGTTGATGACGAACGTTATCCCGGACGACGCTCTCTCGCGTGCAGACTCGATGCTGAACGGATTGGCGGATCCGGTCGAACCGCCTCATAAGTTGAATCCGGAAATTCCGTCGGCGGTTTCGGAGGTCATTCTTCAGGGAATGGAGGTCAGTCAGGAAAAGCGTTTCGCGAATGCGCGTGATATGCAGAAGGCTCTTCGCCGTGCGTTTACGCAGATGCAGGAGGCGATGTCGGCTCAGACGATGGCGTTCAACATCAACGACATTATGCCGCCCGAGCAGCCGATGGCGTCATCGATCGAGAAGACGCACTTGATGCCTTCGATACCTCTTGAGAGTCAACCGCAATCGCAGCCTGTTCAGCTAGCGTCGCAGCCGGAGAACGGAGCGATCGACCTCGATGCGACGATCGCGTTTGACCCGCTGGAGAACGCGGAACACGCGAGAAATCTCGCGTCTCAGGGAGAAGAAATTCCGCCGGCACCGCCCGCTGATTCGATTGATCAACTCGCGGCCGACGACGAACACACTTCGTTTGTTACCGTGGCCGCCGGTGCGGGATCGGCTTTTTCAGAATATCAGGCGAAGCCGGAACCTAAAGAAGAACCGTCGCAGGTTTCCAAAACGGCGAAAGCCAAAAATGGATCGGGGAAAGCGCTCGCGGTCATTGGTGGTTTGGTTGCTCTGCTGGTTCTCGCATTGGGAGCGGCTGGAGCGGGCTGGTATTTCTATAATCGCATGAACCCCGGTGCTGCCGTCGTCGAGCCGAGCCCGTCACCTGAAGCATCGGTCGAGGCCACGCCGGTTCCGTCGCCCACCGAGGAAGTTAGCACTGAAGCGAACACGTATTCGGAATCGAGTCCGAGTAGTTCACCCACGCCGGGTTCAAACACATCGAACAGCGCGGTACCCGAAATTCCGGGGCGCTCATCCAGCTCGATTCCGCCGCCGCGACCTGATTCCACGACAACGAGACCTGCGGCAAATCGTGCGGCACCGGCGGCGCCGCGTGCTACGCCGAAACCAAATTCGAATCCCGGACGCCGCACCGACATCCTTCAGTAAAGAAAGAGGAAGCGTAAATGACTGCGAAAAGATCCATTCTTGCTTTGAATATTTGCGGGCTTCTACTCGCGGCATTTTTTATCCTCGCGAGCGACGCTTCCGCCCAATCAAAAAAGGACGCGAAAAAGGCTAAAGCTTTAGCCGACAAAGCCGCGGCGGCGTTCGTAAAGCGTGACTATCGCATTGCGGTCGACGGTTATGGCCAAGCGATCACTCTGGATTCAAATAATCCTGACTACCATTTTTGGAAGGGCGTCGGTCACCACTACCTGAACGAGAATGCGCTAGCGCTGCCGGAACTGAATGTCGCGCTCGAAAAGGGTTATAAGAAACCGCTCGAGATCTACCGCATCCGATGGCGCGTACATTATGCAAACAAGGAATTGGATCCCGCGCTGGCCGACATCAAACAAGGCCTTATCCTCGATCCCAATAACCTTGAGTTTCTTCAGGGGCTCGGTGACATAAGTTATTCCCGAAACAATTACCGGGAAGCGGTGGACGCGTATCAAAAGGTTGTTCTTAAGGATCCGGGCAATGCCGAGCTCTATATGAACATCGCTCGTGCTCAGGAAAGCCTGGGCGATGTCGACGGCCAGATCGCAGCTGCTGCTGAAGCGATCAAACGCGGAACGCAGTCGCTTGCCGAAGCTCACCGGATAATGGCCGACGGGTATCGAAAGCAGAAAAAATTCGATGATGCGATCGCCTCATATCAAAAGATAATCCTCGCAAAGCCCGATACGTATTCGGCCTATCAGAGCATCGCCGAGATCTATCGCGATCAGAATAAATTTAACGAGGCCATCGATATTTCCAGGAAGGCCCTCAAAGTTTTTCCGAATGACGGGCGTATCTACACGGACCTGGGGCTTTTTTATTCGCTCGCCGGTAGAAATGACGAAGCGATTCAGGCAGCGCAAGCGGGCATTCGATTTCTCCCGGACGAATACATGGCGTACACAAATCTTTGCCGGGCATACAACGATGCAAAGAAACCGGAGATGGCCATCCGCGAATGTAACAACGCTCTCAAACGAAAGCCGACCGATGGTGAAACGTTTTTCTATCTCGCTCGCGCTTATGATCTGACCGGGAAGCAGTCCGAGGCAACGAAGTTCTACAAACAAGCGGTGACCGGTCTCATGGAAGAGACCAAGGCGAATCCGACTCAGCCCGACAGTTTTTATCTTCTCGGAAATGCATATCGTGCGGATAATCAGTTCGAGAAAGCGATCGCTGCATATTCGAAATGTCTTGAGCTTAGCCCGAAATTCGGGCGAGCGAGATACAATCTCGCGATCATTCAGCTTCTGCAGAAAAACAAGACCGCGGCTCTGGAGCAATACAATCTTCTGCGTGAGTTCGATCCCGAGCTTGCCGGAAAGCTCAAGGCGGAGATCGATAGGTCTTAAATAAAAATTGAATTAAAAAACACCCCGCGGCTTTACCGGCGCGGGGTGTTTTTTTTGCCAGAGGTTTGAACCCGAATCAGCGGCGCGATCTTCTTGATCGCTCCGACGAACTGTTGAGCGAAGTATTGACGTTGACGCTTTGAATCTTGAGGATCACGCGGATCGTGTCCGAGCGGCGATCCATGTTCGCCGGGACAAACGGAGCAAACGACGGATCGGACTCCAGCGCCCGCCGGAGCTCGCCGACAGCTCGCTGATCATGCGACGGCTCGACAACCTCGGCGATCTGCGCAAGGCCGTTTCCAAATACATCGGCGACGACCGTGACCTCATCATCCCGCATCTCACCCCGGACAAGCGACTTTGTCAGAGCGACCAACGCTCCGCGAGGATTTATGCTCGGCGACTCACCGGCGATGGCGAGTCGGCTGTTTGCATAATCATCGGGCGACATGTCTGGATTGCTTGCCAGAAAGACCGGAACGTCCATAGCACCGCCGCGGTTCTCATACGCCGAAAGCGGAACGGGTGAGGAAGAAAGCATAAACGAAAGCAGAGTCAGTCCGATCGTTACTGTAGCGAGTGCCGCCGTCGTCGAAGGGACGAGCCAGATCTCTTTCCAGCTTCGTCGCCGGTCGATCAGCTGGAACGATGGAGAAGGACTCGAGGCCGCGAGGTGCGATGAAACCTTTGAACGAATCGCGCTAACCAGATCTTGCGGAGCTGAATAACGGGGAATCGAGCGAAGGTCGAGAGAGAGATCTTCAAATTCTGAAAGTTTCTGACGACAGAGAGGACATTCCGGAAGATGCGCATCGATTACCGAGCGCTCTGCCGAATTCAAACTTCCGTCCGAATACAGCGGCAGATGGAATTGTAGCTCCTCGCAATTTGTCATAATTCCTTCCTGAGCGAATGACTCACTGACCCCGGCTGTTTTCCGTTCGAGGAAAACAACTCGTTACCGTTCCTCTACCTCGCATCCATATTTACGACGTTGTTGCTGGTCCTTTTTCAAAGACGCCGTCGATAACATCTCCGCTCGATCGATGAATTTCACTCGTCCTCTTCGACCTCGTTTGGCACCGATTAGTTTTGTCTTCAAAGATAAAACCGGGGCGAGTCAATCATCCGCTCAAATTTTCAAATGTCGCTAAGCCGTTTTCTCAACTGCTCACGGCCGCGAGCTAGCCGGGACTTCACCGTCCCGATATTGATCTCCAAAGTCCGGGCCGTTTCTTCGTAGCCGAGTCCTTCGATATCGCAAAGAACGATCGTTTCTCGAAAGATCTCCGGCAACGCCGCTAAGGCCTTCATTAACCGATCACGTTTCTCGTGTCGGAGCACCGCTTGTTCCGGTGATTCTCCCTCATCGGCGATCGTGTCAGCGACCGTCGCTGTTCCTTCGCCGATCGGCCTATCAAGCGATATCGTCTCGTTACGCTTTCGCCGTTTCCACCAGCGGAATCTATTCCGGAACTGGTTGATGGCGATACGAAACAGCCAGGTTTTCAATTCAGCATCGCCGCGAAACATCTTGATGGCCTTCAAAGCACTCAGAAATGTTTCCTGCGTAAGGTCCCGGGCTTCTTCGCTGTCTTCCGTCATCCGGTAGAGCAGCGAATAGATGTCGCCCGAATATCTCGTTATCAAAGTGTCAAAGGCTTCGGAATCGCCATTTCGCAACCGATCGAGAAAGTCCGAATCGCCAACCGAATAGGCGGAAGCCACCCCGACCGCCGCGGCGACCCCAATATCTTCCTCGTCAAAAGCGATCGACTTGCCGAAGATCATCTCGCGTGCTTCCACTTCCCCCAGTCGGAGGAGCCTAACATTTCACGGGTTCGCGGACTGCGCGAACGATAACTTAGACACCCGGTATCTGAATTTGTTCCCGACCGGTCAAGAAAAATTGAACGATCGACTGAAAGTGTCTTTTTTTGTTCCGGAGTGTTCATATTTGCCCTCGGTGAGTATTTACGCTAAATTAACTCTTTTGGAAACGGGCCGTTTTACCAAATTATACAACGGTCAGCTAGCACGAAACTTGCATTTTTAAGATGGCACGGAAAAGAAGAAGCATTGAACCTGTTGCGGTTGCGACGAAGGACCCGAAGGACACACCCAGATACAAGGACCAGTTCCAGCAGTCTGTCGGAACTAAAGTAGAGGAAGCCGGCAGGAAGCTCGAAGGGCAAGGCCGCAACATTCTCTATGGGATCGGCGCCCTGGTTGTGCTCGGGATAATCGTCGGGATCTTCTATGCCTGGAGTGGACGATCAAACGCTCAGGCGCAAACCGCGCTTGGCAAGGCGATCGAGATCTCGGAGGCTCGAGTATCCGATCAGCCGCCGCCGGCGGGTTCAACTGAGAAGACATATAAGACCGGACGCGAGCGCGCCGAGGCAGCGATCGCGGAATTCGACAAGGTTGCTGAGAAATACGGCGGAGCGGTTGGCGAGAAAGCGAAATACTTCTCTGCGACAAATCGACTCGCGGTGGATCGGGCGGCGGGCGTAGCCTCGCTCGAGGAACTTTCAAAGTCGAGCGGTGAAGTTGGAAAGCTCGCCAAATTCACGCTTGCCCAGACAAAGGCCGAAGACGGTAAGAACGACGAGGCCCTCGCGATTTATCAGGAGCTCGCGGCGATGTCGGATCCGATCGTCTCGAAGGATACGATCAATTTTGAGATCGCGAAGCTTTACGAAAAGCAGGGTAAGAAACAGGAAGCCGTCGATCTTCTTTTCAATTTGGTGAAGGCGGCAAGCGAGGCAAAGGATCTCGACGGCAAGGCAGTAACGCTGTCGCCCGCCGCTCAGAGCGCGAAGGAGAAGCTAAAAGAGCTTGATCCGGAAAAGGCGAAGGAGATCCCTGAGCCGGCTCCTGAACCGCCTGCAGGCGGCATGCCGTTCGGTCAATAGGGGTTTTGCTATGACGAAGGTTCGGGAGGGAAATATCCCTTTCGGGCCTTTTCAATTTTAAAACTCTTAAGAAAGAAACATTTCGATTTTAAAGATTTAAATAAACTTTGCGATTGATCGTTTTCTAGGATATAGACTAGCTATAAGTTTTTTATGACTGGGAAGCCAAAAAGCAGGCTTGAAAAGTCGGGCGTCAGCCTTAAAGATCATCCGATGTCCGTCCGAGCTTTGATCGGCGGATATCTCTCGGCTGCGTTCGCGATAACATTTCTCGCTGCCCTATCGGTCTATCTCGAATATCCGTACGCCGCCGCGTTCTCGATCCTTATCGCATGGGTCATTATTCCAATCCTTTGGATCACCGACCGGATCTCGTTCGATGGACGTCGCATCAGGCGAACCGGGCTCGTGCCGCGGATTATCGCCCGGGCGACCGGAATGCGGGACCGGCTGAAACTCTCAGACATAGAACAGGTCGAGACCATCGCCTTTCCGGGCATCAGACGCGGACGGAATGTTTATTTCACGTATCGCACCGCGATCGTCGGCAAGGGCGTGAGATTTACGATGTCTTCAAAATACAAAGGCTTCGGTGATGTCGTCCGATCGGTGCTGCAGAGGCTCGATGAAGACGTCCTTGATATAACGTCGATCGACATCCGGGATTATTTCTTCGAGAAGCACGTCGCCGGCGAACGGGTCCGCCGCTCCGAGATTCCATCGAGCGACGTGCTCGACAGCTCGTTCCGCGACATCCACTTGAAACCAGCGGCGGACAATTATCCCTCGGATGATAGCGACTCCGTCGAACGGGCCAAGCGCCTCCGCCGCCTCGCCAACGAACTTAGACTTTCCGGATTTCTCGTCCAGGCTTTGGAGGCGTTCCGACGCGCCGCGATTCTCCGTCCGCGAGACGCGAAACTTCTGTTCGAGTTTTCAGAATGTATAAGGTCGGTCGCGGGTTACGAACGGGATGAGAATCTCGAGCGGAAGGCTCGGGCTATGATGCGTCTGGCCGAGCGGCATGCGGGAAATGACAGCGAGCTTCTCTCGCGGATCGGCGAGTCTTACTTTCAGGTCGGTGACTGGCAACGTGCTGGCAAAGTATTCAAACGCGTAGTCGGTGCGATCGGCGAAAATTTCCGCACGCTCCGCGGACAGGCTGAGCTGGCATTGCGCGAGGGAAAAATGGCGCATGTTATTCATAATTTTGCGGCCGCCGAACAAGTTGCGGGTACGACGTCGTTAAGACGCTGGACACGATCCGAGGTTGAGTACTTTTCGCACCTTAACGAAGACGAAGAGTATATGGAGCTCGAGATTAGTCGGATCAATCTTCTGGATACTCTGGATCGTCTGCGACGCTCCTCTTTTCGGTTCTGCGTTTCGGGCTTTGTAGTGATAATTCTTGGTATCGCACTGCCCAACGATTCGATCGCGAACATCGGTTGGGCGATCTCGGGCATCAGCCTCGTTGTCTGGATCGTAACGCTGCTGATGTCGAAGATGCTCGCTCCGCGAATCCCGTTCGAGTTGATGGAAGTGGACGAGTAAGATCGTAAATAGTGAATCGTGAATCAGAAATAGGGCGGAGTGTCGATATGACTCTTCCGCCCTATTCCCGATTTACGATTCGCTATTTACTACTTCACTTCCCAGCCTTCTTCGTGCTCGCTTTCTTGGCGGCGGGCTTCGCTACCGGAGCCTTCACCTTCGCCTGCTTCTCCGGCGGATTCAACATCGCGGACCAACGATACTCGGGTGTGTCGAATCCTTCTTCCAACTTCCTCAAGATGAAATCCGTCATGTTGTCGACGATCCATCGATGATTAGTTTCGCCGACCGATGCGAGCTCGGCATCCGGTGCCGGATTCATGAAGTCGATCGCGTAAGGAATCCCGTCCTTGATGGCGAACTCGACCGTGTTGAGGTCATAACCGAGAGCCTTGCATATCGTGATCACATCCTGCTCGACACGCTTGTGTAGCTCAGGCGTCAGGTAATTCTCGACGTTCACATACTGCATTCCGCTAAGGTACGGCTTCGACGGATCGTACGGCATGATCAAAACTTTCTCTTTGCCGACGCAGTAGCAGCGAACGAACTGATCATATTCGATGCCTTCCTGAAGCGTCATGCAAAGTTTGCCCGACTGGTTATATTCCGTCCACAACTCTTCGAGCGAATGAATCTTCGAGACGTTCTTCCAACCGCCGCCGTCATGCGGTTTGAGGAACGCAGGAAAGCCAACATGGTCGATGATGCCTTCCCAGTCGATCGGGAACTCCAGATTACGAAGCGATTCGCTCGTGATGTCTTTTATATATTCCTGCTGCGGAAGCAGAACGGTCTTCGGGATCGCCACGCCGATCTTCGCCGCGAGAGCAAAGTTGAAGAACTTATCGTCCGCCGACCACCAGAACGGATTGTTGATGATGTACGTACCCTCGAGAGCCATCCGCTTGAGCATCGCCCTGTAATAAGGCACCTCGTGCGAGATGCGGTCGATGATGACATCCCATCGCTTCGGCTCATCCAGTCGGATACCGCCGACGGTGATCATCTCCGCCGTAACCTTGCTGGCGCCTTTTTCGTTTATGGATTTGATAATAGATTCGGGAAACGTCTCCTCGCGCCCCACCAATATTCCGACTTTTTTCATAATTTGATTTCTAGTTTTGTTTTTATTAACTCTCACGCGGCATCGATAGGACCCGCTCTGCTCGCCGTGAAATC
>QHXR01000004.1 GCA_003223025.1 Acidobacteriota bacterium | reverse complement strand
TAGTGCGAATCGATCTCTCCGGTGGGAATCCTTACGTCTTCCTTAAAACCACGCTTCCCGATAACCCTGACATTTCACCCGATAGTAAATGGCTCATTTATTCCGATTGGATCGAGGGCCAGCATCGCATACTCCGCGTCCCGATCGAAGGTGGTGAGCCGCAGCTACTGACCGACTACTCCGCGACCGAACCGCGTTACTCACGTGACGGAAATAAATTCGCGTGTTTTCTTCAAAACGAAATAACGAACCGGTTCGATAAACTCGCAATCGTCCCGGCGGAGGGCGGTCCGCCTCTAAAGACATTCGGCATTCCACCGAACACGAATACGAGCCGAGGTCCCGTATGGACGCCGGATGACAAAGGGATCACGCTCATCGTTTCACCCGGCGAGTTGCAAAATCTCTGGTTGCAACCGGTTGACGGAGGTGATGCGAAACCGATGACGAAATTCGATGTTCCCGGCGTCGCCCGCCGAGAGTACTCGCGCGACGGCAAGCGGATCGCGATCGTGCGTGCCCAGGGTGTCGGAAACGCGATCATGATTACTGACTATCGTTAACACTTTTGAAGAACCGATGAAACGCTGCCCCGCATGCCGACGAGATTATTACGACGAGACTCTACTCGGGGTATTATTCGATCGCTTTCGACCGCAGGGCGGAGACATCTGGATGATCGAGAAGTTCGAATAGTACCGCCAGTTTGCGAAAAGAGGCGCTGCAATTCTGTTTCGCACTCATCCACCCGGGTTATATTACTGGCGAACGATCGACAACGGATTTCAGATCCAAAACTCTATGATAACTTCCGAAACTATTCTGCACGACGATGGACGCGTCGAGTTGAACGACGCAGCTCTGCGCGACATAGAAAGCTCGCCACTCTACAACAAAGATTTGGCGCCGGTTCCGGTAGCAAAACGAAACTGGACGACATACAACTACGCCGCGCTTTGGATCTCGATGGCGCACTGCATTCCGACGTACATGATGGCGTCCGGACTGATCTCCGCCGGAATGAATTGGTGGCAGGCGCTCATCACGATCCTGATCGGGAATATTATTGTCCTCGTCCCGATCTTGTTGAATTCGCATCCCGGTACGAAATACGGAATTCCTTTTCCGGTTTTTGCGCGTGCGGCTTACGGCACGACCGGATCTAATGTCCCGGCGCTGATGCGTGCGCTCGTCGCGTGCGGGTGGTTCGGTATTCAAGCGTGGATCGGCGGACAGGCGATACATATTTTTTTCGGATCGTTCATCCCGGGATGGAATACTCTCCTCGGATCCGCTATCGGCGGACACACTCCGACCGAGTGGCTATCGTTTCTACTCTTTTGGGGAATCAATATCTTCATCATCTATCGCGGGATGGATCTGCTGCGGCATGTCGAGAACTGGGCGGCTCCGTTCGTTCTCGTGATGACTGCGTTGCTGTTGTGCTGGATCGTTTATCAGGCCGGCGGACTCGGATTTCTTTTGAACGAGCCCGACAAATTCACGTCGCTCGGTGAATTTTGGAAGATCTTCGTTCCGTCACTCACGGCGATGATCGGATTCTGGGCTACGCTGAGTTTAAATATGCCCGACTTCACGCGATTCGGCCGGAGCCAGCGCGAGCAGGCACTCGGACAAGTCGTCGCGCTCCCGACGACGACGACACTGTTTGCGGCGATGGGAGTGATCATTACCTCCGCGGCCGCCATCGTATTTCCGCACATGCCCGCGGCCGATCTTTGGGATCCGGTGAAACTCGTCGGACAATTCTCGCAACCGCTCGTCGTCGCGATCTCGATGTTCACCGTCATCGTCGCGACACTCGCGGTCAATATCGCGGCGAATGTAGTTTCACCAGCGAATGATTTCGCGAATGCGTTTCCGAAATTTATCTCGTTCAGCACGGGCGGACTTATAACCGGTATCGTCGGAATTCTGATCCAACCATGGCGACTACTCGCGGATCCGAGCGGATACATTTTCGGGTGGCTCGTCGGATACTCGGGCGGACTCGGTTCGATCGCCGGCGTGCTGATTGCGGACTACTGGATCGTGCGGCGAACGAATTTGAAACTCGGAGACCTTTATCGAAAGAGCGGCGAGTATTCCGGTTGGAATTGGCGAGCGATCGCTGCCACGCTTTTAGGTTGCTTTTTTGCGTGGATTGGCTTGATAATTCCTACACTTCGGCCACTGTACGACTACGGATGGTTTATCGGTTTTGGTGTCGCGTTCGTCGTGCACTGGGGATTGATGGAATTTTCACCGCCGAGACGCAGAGACGCCGAGGCGGAAATCTAACCGACTCGATTCGCACCTTTAATTTGTCTGCTCGGCGTCTCTGCGTCTCGGCGGTAAAAATCAATTTATGCCAAGAATAATAAAAGCCGGCCTCATCCAGGCCCACAATCAGGAAGCATCGGACTCGCCGATCGAGAAGATCAAAAAAGCAAACATCGATCATCAGATGAAGTTCGTCGAAGACGCTGCGAAGCAAGGCGTGCAGATGCTCTGCTTTCAGGAGATTTTCACGACGCCTTACTTTTGCGCCGAGCAACAGACGCGTTGGTACGAAGCAGTCGAAAAAATTCCCGACGGCCCGACCGTCAAATTGATGCAGGATGTCGCGAAGCAGTTCGGTATGGTTCTCGTCGTTCCGATCTACGAAGAAGAGCAGACGGGAATTTATTACAACTCAGCAGCCGTGATCGACGCCGACGGAAAATTTCTCGGAACGTATCGCAAGACTCACATACCGCACGTTAATCCCGGATTCTGGGAGAAGTTTTATTTTCGTCCGGGCAATCTAGGATATCCGTGCTTCGATACCGCGTTCGGACGGATCGGAGTTTACATCTGTTACGACCGCCACTTTCCCGAAGGAGCTCGCTGCCTCGGATTGAACGGAGCGGAGATCATATTCAATCCTTCGGCGACAGTCGCGGGTCTTAGTGAATATCTTTGGAAGCTCGAGCAGCCTGCACATGCGGTCGCGAACGGTTACTTTGTTGGAGCGATCAATCGCGTCGGGATGGAAGCTCCGTGGAACATCGGCGAGTTTTACGGTCAGAGTTATTTTTGCGATCCGCGCGGCCAGATCATCGCCGAAGCATCGCGTGACAAAGACGAGCTAGTCGTCGCCGATCTCGACATGGACAAGATCCGCGAAGTCCGAAACACGTGGCAGTTCTTTCGCGATCGCCGTCCCGATGCATACGGACCGATCGTCGCCGACTAACCTCGCATGCGAAAATTAGCTTTCGCATTGACGCTTTTGTTCTCCGTCTCGTCGCTGTCGGCGGGACAGAGTGTGGCCGCGATCGAGACGACTCTGTTGGCTCGGCTTGCGACTCTCGACAAATCGTCTAACTACGGAGACGCTCCGGATTACGAAAAGCTTGAAAGAGAAAATGATCTTTTCAAAAAGGATCTCCTGCGGTTCACGCGACTGCCTGCGACGATTGCGGCAGCTTTCCCGCGACTAAAGAAAGCGCTTCGCATCGTGACATCGAAGGACGGCCGGCTTCGGATATACTCGTGGGACCGGCAGACCGGTGGGACGATGCACGATTACGACAGCGTGTTCCAATATCGCGGAGCGAGCGGCAAAGTGTTCTCCTGGTCGGAGAATGATGTAGAGGATGCCGCCGGAGTTTTTTATCACGAGATATTTCAGGTCAATACGCGGTCCCGCCCGATATATCTAACTGTCGCGACATTTGTCGGCTCAACTTCCTTGCGGGGCGAGTCGATCAGTGCGATCACGATAAATGGCGACCGGCTAGTTGCGGATCCGAAGGTGATAAAAACAGCGAGCGGATTGCAAAATTCCATTAGTTTCGAATACGACCTGTTCTCACAACTGGATCGTAAAGACCGCCGGCTTTTCACATTTGACGAAGCAAAACGATCCTTCAGTTTTCCGGTGGTGATCGAGGACGAAAAAACTCCGCAAGGCCGTATAACGAACAAGAACATAACGTATCGTTTCGATGGCTCCTATTTTGTAAAAACGAACTGAAACGACAATGCCGATCTACATAAACAAGAATGGCCAGCAGTCCGGGCCGTACGAAGATCACATCGTGATCGATCAGCTAAAGAACGGATCGCTCTCGCCGAACGATCTCGGCATAATGCACGGCGGAACCAGGTGGCAGCGTTTGGGTGATATGTTCCGCGGTATTGGAGTTGCCGAGGCGAAGCCGATCGCGAGCGAGTCGCACGCGGCTTCAACAGCTACGCCGCCGAAGAAGGGCGGCTGTTTGAAGTTCGGACTGATCGGTACGGGGCTGTTGTTTCTGCTTCTCGGCGTCAGCATCGCTATCGGCAGCCGATTTATTCCGAGTGTGTCGTGTAATCTCGCTGAATCGGACGCTCACAAGATCGACAAGTTGAGATCCGATCTGGACAAGGCGACGAAGGACGGCAAGTACGAAAGGATCGGTCCGCTGCAGATCGAACTTGAGGAAGAGCTGGAAGGAGCGACCGTCACGCAGCAATATTGTAACGACGACAAGTTTCGGAACAACGTGATCGGCGGAGCCGGCGGCGTGTTAGGCTTTGTCGGATTCCTGATGGCGTTGATCGGCCTTTTCGTGGGCCGCAGAAAGTGACCTTAACGGTAATTTATGGCGGAACAGTTTTGCACACCTCTCAATCTCGATCAGATCGAAAGAAATTTTGCTGAGATCAATCCGGCGATGAGTTCTCCCGAAGCGCTCGTCGAAGCAAATCGATGCCTCTATTGTTACGACGCTCCGTGCATGCACGCGTGTCCGACGCACATCGACGTTCCGGGATTTATCAAGAAGATCGCGAGCGGAAATCTGATCGGATCCGCGCGTGTGATCTTCGACGCGAACCCGATAGGTGCGACATGCGCGCGAGTATGTCCGGTCGAAGTTCTTTGCGAAGGAGCATGCGTCGAAAAAACTTTGCTACAGAAACCGATCGAGATCGGACGACTTCAGCGTTACGCCACGGATCACGCGCTGACGAGCGACAAGCAGATCTTCACTAAGGGCGAGTCGAACGGGAAGTCAGTTGGGATCGTGGGCTCGGGACCCGCGGGACTTTCGTGCGCATCGTATCTCGCGCGACTCGGGTACGACGTCACGGTCTACGAACAAAAAGAAAAAGCCGGCGGATTGGATACCTACGGCATGGCCGAGTACAAGATGCCGCAATCCGTATCGCTTTCCGAAGTCGAACGCATCGCGGCGATGGGCGTGAAGTTTGTGCTGAATACGCGAGTAGGTTCTGAAAGCCACACGCCGTCTGAGATCGCCGCAGAAGTCGCTCCGGCAATCCAAAATCCAAAATCCAAAATCCAAAATGGAATTGGCTCCCCTCCTTCCGAAGGAGGGGTGGACGCCGTTTCGGCGGACGGGGTGGTTCTTTCTTCCGCGGCAGGTCAGACCGTATCCTTCTCCGACCTCGACTCCTGGCACGACGCGATCTTCCTCGGCGTGGGGTTGGGCGAGACGAATCGACTCGGTATTCCAGGCGAAGATTCCGACGGAGTTTACGACGCGCTCGCCTTCATCGAAAAAATAAAAACACGCGAATGGAAGTCGGTACCGCTAGGTAAAACGGTTGCGGTCATCGGAGCGGGAAATACGGCGATCGACGCAGTGACGCAGGCGAAGCGACTCGGAGCTGAAAAAGTTGTGATGGTTTATCGACGAACGGAGAAAGACGCGTCGGCCTATGCGTATGAGATGGAGCTCGCGCGAAAAGACGGGGTTGAGTTCGCGTGGCAAGCGGCTCCGGTGGGAATTCTCGCGGGCGAGAACGGATCGCGACTCTCACTTCGCTGCGAACGTACCGACGGATCGCTCGAGCTATTCGACATTCCGTGCGACATGATCATCAAGGCCGTCGGCCAGCAAAAGATGCGCGGATTCTTCGAAAGCGTAGCCGGTGTATCGATCGATGAAAAAGGCCGCGTTGTCGTGAATGAAAATCTGCAAACATCAAATCCGAAGATCTTCTCCGGCGGCGACTGCGCAAACGGCGGAGCCGAAGCCGTCGACGCCGCGCAGATGGGCAAGCTCGCCGCGCGAGGTATTCATTTCTCGCTTAGCGGCGAAAACGTTGCGTTTGCCGGAATAATTTATCCGAAGATCTTCTCCGGCGGCGACTGCGCAAACGGCGGAGCCGAAGCCGTCGACGCCGCGCAGATGGGCAAGCTCGCCGCGCGAGGTATTCATTTCTCGCTTAGCGGCGAAAACGTTGCGTTTGCCGGAATAATTTAGCCGCGGATTTACGCGGATAACGCGGATCAGAAAAGTCCTTGAAGAGGGATGGATAACTCCCAACTCAAACATCGCGAGCTGACCGACAAGATTATTGGCACCTTTTACGAGGTGACAATGAACTCGGACACGGGTTCATCGAGTCAGTTTATGAAAACGCGAAAACGTTGCGTTTGCCGGAATAATTTAGCCCCGGATTTACGCGGATAGCGCGGATCAGAAAAGCCCTTGAAAGCGATGGATAACTCCCAACTCAAACATCGCGAGCTGACCGACAAGATTATTGGCACCTTTTACGAGGTGTACAATGAACTCGGACACGGGTTCATCGAGTCGGTTTATGAAAACTCGCTAGGAATTGCATTGCGAGAAAAAGGTCATGAGGCGCTGCAGCAGGTTGCGATTCCGGTATGGTTTCATAATCAGAAAGTCGGCGATTTTGATGCGGACGTACTGGTAGATCGATCGGTAATTCTGGAGCTTAAATCAGCGAAAGCAATCGACCCCGCCCATGTCGCACAATTATTAAACTACTTAAGGGCGACTGAGATCGAGGTCGGATTGCTGCTTAATTTGGGCCAAAGCCACAGTTTCAACGGTTGGCGTTCGACAACGCTCGTAAGAAGCCCTCGGTAACGGGCGGACTTCTCGACGCCTTGTTCCGCGAGTGATCGCTTCTTATCCGCGTCATCCGCGTAAATCCGCGGCAAAATCTTCTTCCGGTCGTGCAGCCGTTTTGGTCGATCTTGGTTACAGTCTCAAATTTATGGCAGATCTAAACATTAATTTCGCAGGAATAAAATCTCCGAATCCTTTCTGGCTCGCGAGCGCACCGCCGACGAATATGGGGCCGATGATCGAGCGTGCGTTCGATGCGGGTTGGGGCGGTGCGGTTTGGAAGACGCTTGGTGAGCCGATCACGAATGTGTCGTCACGGCTCGCGTCGCTTGATCAAGGCGCGCTGCGCATGATCGGGCTGAACAATATCGAGCTCATCACCGACCGGCCGCTCGAAGTGAATCTGAAAGAAGTTTACGAGTGCAAGAAGAAATATCCGAAGCACGCGGTCATCGTTTCATTGATGGTCGAATCGAAACGCGAAGCGTGGCAGGAGATCGTGAAGAAATCGCAAGACACCGGCTGCGACGGATTCGAGTTGAACTTCGGCTGTCCGCACGGGATGAGCGAACGCGGAATGGGCGCCGCGATGGGACAGGTGCCGGAATACACGTGCATGGTTACGGAGTGGGTGAAAGAAGTTTCGAACCTTCCCGTGATCGTCAAGCTCACACCGAACGTGACTCACATCGTTCCTCCGGGCCATGCCGCGCAGAAAGGCGGAGCCGATGCAGTCTCGCTTATCAACACCATCAACTCGGTGATGGGCGTAGATATCGACACGATGATCCCGTATCCGAACGTCAATGGAATGGCGGCTCACGGTGGCTACTGCGGCACCGCTGTGAAGCCGATCGCGCTCAACATGGTCTCCGAGCTCGCACGCGATCCGGAGTTCAATATTCCGATCAGCGGTATCGGCGGCATAAATAATTGGCGCGACGCGGTCGAGTTTTTGCTGCTAGGCGCCGGGAATGTTCAGGTCTGCACTGCGGTCATGCATTATGGTTATCGCATCGTCGAAGACATGATCGACGGGTTGAATAATTATCTCGACGAGAAAGGCTTCGCGTCGGTGAACCACATCATCGGAAAGTCCGTCGAACGTGTCACGGACTGGGGAAATCTCGATCTCAATTACGACGTCAAGGCACAAGTCAATAACGAGCATTGTATCCGCTGCAATCTTTGTTACATTGCATGCGAAGACGGAGCTCATCAGAGCTTTCGCTTTCATGAGGTCGACGGGAAGCGATACCCGTACGTGCTCGACGAAGAATGCGTCGGCTGCAATCTCTGTGCATTAGTTTGCCCGTCGCCCGGTGCGATTACGATGAAACGAGTCGACGCCGGCGGCCCGTCCGAGAGTTGGAGAGACCGGACGAGCGGGAAGTGATTTCAAATTTCCAGATGTGCAATTCGAAGGTAGAAATTGTGAGGAATTCGGGAAACCTCAAACGCAAAATGTCACGAGCATTGCTTCCGGTCTTTTTCCTGATACTCGGTGCGATAGCGTTCGCACCGCCGGTAACTGCGCAAGAAGAAAAGGTGCCGATCAAAGTTTTGGAACTTGGAAATATTTCAGATAAGGCGCTCACCCGCGCGATAGAAAAGTTTTGGGATCAATACGATCGTCTGACACCGCTGTGCATAATCAACTATGGTGCGGATAAAGAGATCACCCGCCGAGAGGAGATTATTACGAGCGTGCTTGCCGCACACGAACGAGAGACCCGGATGACTTTCGTTCGTGGAGGTTCGAAGAAGGATGCATATACCGTGATCTGGAAAATTCCTTCCGGCGCCGATTATCCAAAACCTTAGAAGTTCGACAGTCAGACGGTTTCAAATTCCAAATTCCAAATTTCAAATTTGAAAAGGATGCGATCAAATGGTTCCGCGTTCGATCGAGCCAGATGCGATCCTCCCCAATGCCGAGACGAATCTGTCGAAGTGAGCGAATCGAGGATCCTTCGTAAATCCCTTTACGAACCTCGCGTAAATCTGCTGAGCGATGACTGCGATCTTGAACGTTCCGAAAATGTAATAAAAAAGAAGATCCGAAACATCTCGACCCGACGCACCGGAATAAAGCTCGGCCAACTCGGCTCGGGAAATATTTTCCATCAGCACGCGCGGGTTGAAAGGCATGTTCAGCAATTCGTCTCCGGCCTCGCGCGACATCCAATATCCAAGAGTCGTTCCGAGATCCATTAGCGGATCGCCTACCGTGACCATTTCCCAGTCGAGGACGGCCGTGATTTTCGTCAGATCTTTCGGATCGAGCATCACGTTGTCGAATTTGTAATCGTTGTGGATCAGCGAGGCTCCGGACTCACTTGGAATGTTCGAGTTCAGCCACGCGATCGCATTTTCAATCTGCGGCCATTCGTGTGTCTTCGCCGCGAAATATCTTTTCGTCCATCCTTCGACCTGGCGTCGGCAGTAGCCTTCGGGACGGCCGAGGTCTCCGAGACCCGCGGCGTTGTAATCGAGCGCATGCAGATCCGCAAGATTTCGAATAAAACTCTTGCAGACATTTCTCTGCATCGCAGGCGATTTTAACGCCTCTGGCGAACGGCCACGAATAACAAGTCCGCGTCGCCGCTCCATCAGATAAAACTCGGAACCGATAACAGAATCGTCATCGCAAAATACGATCGGCTTAGGTGCGGGTTGATAGATCGCAGAGAGTTTCGACAGCCCATCAAATTCGCGCCGCATATCATGCGCGGTCTTTACCGTGTTGCCAAACGGCGGACGGCGCAGAACATAGTCTTCGTCACCAACCTTTACGGAATATGTGAGATTTGAGCTGCCAGCGGGGAATTGCAGGACGTCGACGTGCGTGTGCGGTGTACGGAGAGTTCTGCCCAAAAACTCCGCGAGTCTTTCAGTGTCCAGTTGCTCACCACTTCGAACGGGCTTGGCTTCCTCTGTCATTGCAAATCAGTTTACCATCGGCGAACTTGCGCGGATCGATGCGGAGCTCGAGCTCGCGAAACGAGTAGGGCCCGGAGCTTTTGAAACTCCAGGCCCGTTTAAGAACCGTTCACGGCTCACTTCATCACGGTTTGGACTTGGGTTTCGGTAATGGCTCGAGGCCGATCACTGTGTCGTCCGAGGCAAGGATGGGACGAGTACGAATCACGTTGTTCGCTCCGTTGCAGTCATCATTGGTCGTTGTCCTGTCCGTATAGTTTGCCGCCGAATAGAGTATGCGAACCTCATAAAGTCGCCCGGCTCTGGAAGCTGTCGTATCGACCACCCGGAACGGTCGTGAGCCGTTGGCAGCAACTTCCGTGAATGCTATTTGTCTCACTATCCTACGCGGTACTCCGGGACCTTGGATCGCGACGACCTCGAGCCATCCCGATCGCCGGGGTGCGTAGTGCGGGTTTGCGATGTACGGCGTGGGAGAGAGATTTCGAAGGACACCGGTGATCGTTATTGATGACAAATCGCGAGACGGCTCCACGCCAAGAGGATCAATGAGGCCAAGATCTGTACAGACTCTGGACGGTGGATGCACCGGAGTCGACGGTGGTGGAGTAACAATGACGCCGCTTCCCCGATCTCCTGTCCCCTCTCCACCTCCCGCACTTGGGGAAATGTTTATCGTAAAGCGCACTGTCGCCTGTGGCCGGACCGAAATATAAGCTGCAAGAACCAACCGCTGACGCGACGGCACGTTGAAAGTCGCCTCTCTTCGAACCAGAGTTGATAGGCCCGTGTCAGTGCCGACATACGCGTCGGATCCGCAGCAATCGGGGCCGCTTACAGAAACCGACATCCCGCCTCCGCCGTCGGGCGGGGTGAACTCGAGTGTGATCGTCGCCGGACCGGAGTTGGCGTTCACGGAATAATAATATGTTCCTGAAGGTAGTTCGGCGGTCAATGGAAACGAACTAATGTGAGTCGGGTTAGGGTTAACAACCACTTGAGCCGTCGCCTCGCCTGACTGTGACATGAACACTACCGCGAGCGTAGCCGTCATCGAAATTTTTGCTAACAGATCTATCGGTCTCATTTTGTTTCTCCTCGAAACTGGAATCGACGTCTTCGCAAAACAAGCTAGCTCTTTGCCTTAGCCTTCGGAGCAGGTTTGATGATTGTGATCGTTACGGTGAACTCTCCGACGTTTCCCTCAGGAGCGTCGTCGTTAACAGTGAGCCACAAGATTCCGCTTCGCTTAACCTTGATCTCTTTTGCCTCGCCATATACCCATGTTTGAGTTACTTGGAATTTTCTTCCGCTTCCCTGCGTGATCCGTCCGGCCAATCCATAACGCATCTTGGTTTCGAGCGGATAATACCCGACGGGCTGCTCCGAAAAATCTGTCGTTCCTTCCGGACCGTGAGCGCCGTAGGATCCGCCGACATCCACTTCACCTTTTGCATCAAGGCGTACGGTGTCACCCGCGACGACCGTGATGCCGGTGTTTACCCATTTCAAACCGGTCTCTCCGGAGACTGTCATCTGCTTGGTGACGTCCGTCTGTGCGGACACGAGGCCGGCGAAAAGAAAAATCGCGGTCACCGTCGCGAACAGAAAACGTACACACTTGTATCGAAAAGTTGGCGTAAATTTCATTTGATTCTCCATTCGGATTTGAGCGGTCAACAATGGAAGTTGAGGATCAATATTCAATGGTCACATTTGACCACATCTTAGAACGAAATGGCGCAATCGTTTTGCTGACAGGGAAGTTGGGTGAAATGTAGATGTGCTAACCTTGACGCGTTAAAACCCGCTTTGAACGACGACCGGGAGACAATTGGTATTCGCGGTTTGGAGTTTTCTCAACAAAATGAATTTTGAATACTCAGACAAGTGCAAAGAATATCTCGAGCGTCTCGACGTATTCATGCAGAAGAATATTTATCCGAACGAAATGGCCTATGCGGAAGAGATCAACACCGGTAATCGATGGCAGCCGCTGCAGTTGATAAATGACCTAAAGCTAGAAGCAAAGGGCGCCGGATTATGGAATCTCTTCCTGCCGGACATTTCCGGATTGACTAATCTTGACTACGCACCGCTTGCCGAGATCATGGGACGCGTTACGTGGGCATCCGAAGTTTTCAATTGCTCCGCGCCCGACACCGGGAATATGGAAGTGCTCCATCTATACGGAAACGAAGAGCAGAAGGACAAATGGTTGAGGCCGCTGCTCGCCGGCGAGATCCGATCGTGCTTTGCGATGACGGAGCCCGACGTCGCTTCGTCGGACGCTACTAACATTCAATCATCGATAAAGGCGGACGGCGACGATTATATTCTTAACGGGCGAAAGTGGTGGTCGACGGGAGCCGGTGATGCGAGATGCAAACTCGCGATCTTCATGGGCAAGAGTAATACGGATGCTCCGCGACATCTTCAGCAGTCGATGATCGTCGTTCCAATGGATGCGGACGGTGTAAAGCTTGAGCGAATGCTAAATGTTTTCGGATACGACGACGCACCGAACGGACATGCCGAGATTACATTCACCGACGTCCGTGTTCCGAAAGGGAATCTAATTCTTGGCGAAGGACGCGGGTTCGAGATCGCTCAAGGCAGGCTCGGACCGGGACGCGTTCATCACTGCATGCGTCTGATCGGTGTCGCCGAGCGATCGCTCGAGTTAATGTGTGATCGTGCGAAATCTCGAATCGCTTTTAGAAAGCCGATCGCCGAGCAGGGAGTCATCCGTCAATGGGTCGCCGATGCTCGGCTCGCGATCGAACAGGCACGCCTGCTTGTTTTTAAAACGGCATGGATGATGGATAGCGACGGAAACAAAGCAGCGCGAAAAGAGATCGCGATGATAAAGGCGATCGTGCCGAACATGGCTTTGAAGATCGTCGACCGTGCGATACAAACTCACGGCGGCGGCGGAGTTTCCAACGATTTTCCGTTAGCTCAATTCTGGATATATGCTCGCTCGTTGCGTCTCGCCGATGGTCCGGACGAGGTCCATTTCGAATCAATCGCGAAACAAGAATTGGAAAAATTCAGCTCCTAACTCGATCACAATGAGAAACCTGCCCGGTCAGCCTGACCGCATTACTTCCAATCTGGCGTTCAACGATGTAAAAAACTGTTGACAGTGCGCCAACAGTTCCTGTAGTTTAGTTCAGTGACGGTTGTTCGAGAGCCGTTCCCCTTCGCCACCCGATGCGAAAAGTTTTCTAAAACACAACTCAATCCGCTGCTTGTAAAAGTCACGCGAAAATCTGGAACGAAGCCGGAGTCTAGGCAATTCACTCAGTTGTCCTATCCAAAAAATCCTGTCGATAAGCGCAAACAGAAGGTGGCAAAAACTTCTTACCTCGCCTCGACCCGGCACCGTTACCCAGCCTAGAAAACTAAAAACCCCCAAGTAAAAAAAGACGCCAGTGAAAGTTAATAAGGAGCTAGAAAATAATGCTGTTCGGTAAAAAGCAAAGCGTTGCCGGTCTGGACATCGGATCCAGTTCGATAAAAATGGTCGAGCTCGATGGCAAAGCGAACAACCTTAACCTTGTGAGCCTTGGATTCGAAAACCTTCCGGACGATTCGATCATCGACGGCCAGATCATGGAGCTCAACGTTGTCTCCGACTGTATTCAGAACGTGTGCACCAACCATCAGGTGAGTGCCGATCAAGTCGTGACCGGCGTAAGCGGTCACTCGGTCATCATCAAGAACATCGTTCTGCCGCCGATGAGCAAAGAGGAACTTGAAGAGTCGATCGACTGGCATGCCGAAGAACATATTCCTTACGACCTTTCCGACGTCAGCCTCGATTATCAGATCACTGAGAATACTGCAGACTCCACACAGGTGCTGATCGCCGCTTGCAAGCGCGAACGCATCGACAGCATCCGTCAGGCGATCCAGCTCGCCGGAAAGCAACCGGTCGCAATTGACGTCGACACGTTCGCTCTCCAGAACTGTTACGAAGTTAATTACCAGCCGGTCGATTCGGATGTCGTCACGCTTTTGAATATCGGCGCCTCGACGATGAACGTAAACATCGTCAAGGGAACCCGATCGCTCTTTACGCGAGACATCACGGTCGGCGGCAGTCAGTTCACCGACGTTCTTCAGAGAAGTCTCGGGTTGAGTTTTCAGCAGGCCGAAGCCGTCAAGCGTGGTGTGAGCCACGCCGTCGAAGGCGTCGAAGAAAAATCGATCGAGCCTTTAATGAACAACGTCACCGAGATCGTCGCGATGGAGATCCAGAAGACATTCGATTTTTATCGAGCGACGACCGAAGACAATCACACTGTCGTCCAGAAGATCCTCATCTCGGGCGGCGGATCGAAGCTCACCGGCCTGGCCCAGGAGCTGTCACGTCGTCTCGAATTGCCCGTAGAAGTTCTCAATCCTTTCCGCAACATCAAAGTCGACTCTCGCAAATTTGATGCGGACTACATCAATGAAATTATGCCGGAGATGGCAGTTGCTGTCGGCTTGGCGGTGAGGGGAGTTTAACAATCATGATTAAGATCAACCTACTTAATTCAGTAACCGAACGACAAGGCAGCACCGTCATGGCTGTCGACCGCAAGGTCGCAAGCCCGGCGTCGCGCCTGCTTCTCCTGGCACTCGCTGTCGGCTTCCTTTGCACCGCTGTGATCGGATGGGACGTAGTCAGCAGCCAAATGGCGAAAGCCGATGCTGAACGTCGCTTCGAAGAACAGAAGCAGATCGAGAAAGAACTCGAGGCAGTGATCAAGGAACAGAAGGAACTCGAAGAGAAGATCGCCTCGATCGACAAACGGATCCTCGCGATCAAGAAACTTCGTGACGAGCAGAAAGGGCCGAGTGCCGTGCTCGAAGCTTTCCGCGAACGCGTAGCGATGGTTCCGGGAATCTATCTTCAGAGCATCGAGCAGAAAGGCGAAACGATCGAGATGAAAGGCAACTCGCCCGACGAATCTCAGGTTACGCAGTTCGGTCGCAGCCTCGAATTCTCGAACGGACTGTTTTCGAATTTGAACATCGAGACCAAACGTGAAGAGGTCGCAAATCAAACAGCGGTCAAGGTCGCCAGCGGTAAAGAAGCGCCGAAACTCTCGGTCGTCAACTTTACGATCAAGATGGCCTACACCCCGTCGAAGGCGAGTTCCGGAGGCCAACCAGCTCCGACGACCGCATCCGCCGCCGCACCCGGAGCCCCTGCCGCACCGGTCCAAGTCGCAAAGAACTAGTCAAAAAGAAATCGAGCTACTAAAAGAAGGACACTACAATGCTAGAGAAAATCAAAAATCTGCAATGGCACTACCAGCTTGTTCTCCTGGTCTGCATCGCATCCCTTGTCTACGGCAGCGTTTGGTATTTCGTGACCAGCGTTACTCGTGAAGAGGTTCGCGTGAAGAACGAAGAAGTCGCCGCCCTCCAGGCAAAGAACGAAGCCGCACGTGTCGCCACGCAGCGCATCAACGAGTTCCGTGCTCTGTACGCGAGCAAGTCTGTCGAGTACGAAGAATTGAAAGTTCTGCTCCCCGAGCAACGTGAGATCACGAACGTCCTTCAGGGTCTTCAGGATAATGCTCGCGATTCGCGGTTGGTCGTGATGCGGTTCAGCCCGCGCGACGACACGCAGCAGGACATTATCATGGCGAAGCCGGTCGAGATCGAAGTCGATAGTAACTTCACAAATCTCAGGGCCTTCTATGACAAGATGGCGAAGCTTCCGCGCATCGTTTCGATCTCGGACTTCAAGATCAACCAGCTCGAAAAGCAGTCCGCTGACAAGACGCTTCACGCTCAGTTCCTGTTGACGGCATATTATGCCGATCCGGAGGCGATGAATAAGCCGGTACCCGGTAAGCCCGGCGCTCCCGGCGCAGCTCCTGCCGCCGCTCCTCCTGCCGCGAAATAGGTCACGTGCCTTTATAAGAACCGAACAAGTTACGAGAGAAAAAAGCCATGACTAACAAAGAAAAGATTGTACGCTTCCTGGGCCTGAGCCTTGCCCTGGTCGGATTCGTCCTCATCAGCGGAAGCCTTACCGAGCTCACTGCACAGCGTGATCCGTTTTCAAAGCCGGGTTGGGCGAAGAAACCCGAAGCCGGCGCCGTGAATACGAACGGAACTAAGAAAGGACCGCCCGCAGATCTCGGTGCACCGGCGATCGACCAGCGTATCGACTACTACAAGCGCCTCCGCGAGACCGCCGCAGCTAGCGGAACTCCGGTCCCGAAAGTAACGTCGGTGCTTACGCTCAACGAGATGGCCGTGACGGGAATATTCCGAACGCCGCGCGGTTATGCCGCGATGGTCGAGGCGACTCCGCTCAAGCTCTCATACACCATCTATCCCGGCGAAAAGTTCTTTGACGGACAGTTGGTCGCGGTCGAAGAAAACCGGCTGGTGTTCCGCCGCGTCGTTAAGATGAGCAACGGCAAATTCATCTCGTCGGTCGAGAATAAGCCGTTAAGAAAATACTCGGATCGCGAGGAGATCCAGGGTACCGCTCCGGTCGAGAACGACGTCCGAGCCGCGACCGAGTCGAACACTCGACCGGCTCCGCAGTCGAGCGAAGCGCAAGTTGGAGCCAAGCCGACGGTCGTGGTCTCGCCGCTCGAAGAAATGAATCGTCAGAAACCCGGCGATTCGGAAAAGGATAAGTCCAAGAAAGACTCCAAGAAATCGGTCAGGCTCGCAAAAAACAAGTAATCCTGCCACTGACCTACCCGAATACTCTCTACTTTCGACACACCCTAGAAAGTTCATCTCTTTATCCGAAGAATGAACCCCAATCTGTAACGGAGGAAACATGAATTCTCTTCAACTCATTAGCGGTCATGCCCAGAAAATACTGATCGCTACGCTAATCACCGGTCTGCTGGTAATTTCAGCGGCCGCCCAGAAAGTCGAGCCGCAGCGCCAGGGCTCAATGTACGGCGATCCCGGCTTCCGCGGAGAGCCCATCAACTTGAATGTCGTTAATGCGGACATCCGCGACATTCTGAATTACATCACCGAGCAGTACGGGATCAACTTCGTGATCGACAAATCGGTCCGGCCGACGCCCGTAACGGTGAATGTGAGCGAAGTTCCTTGGAACATCGCCCTCGACTCGATCCTCCGTTCGCAGGAGCTCGGCGTCCAGGTGAACGGCACGATCCTCCGCGTCGCGGATGCGAAAGCTCTTGCGACAGAAGGTGAGCTTTATCGAGCGCAGATGGATAATCAGCTCGACGGCTCGCCGCTCTATACAGAATTTATTAGATTGAATTACGCCCGCGCAGCCGGCACGATCAGCCGTGGGACCGGAACTTCCGGAACCACTACGGTCGGCAGCTCGTCCGGTGACAGTGGTGGTGGGAGCAGCAGCGGCGGTTCATCGAGCTCGTCCGGCGGCGGCCTTCTTCCGATCATCAAGCGTCGTCTATCGCGACGCGGTTCGATCGAGGTCGAAGGACGAAGCAATTCGCTCATCATCACAGACGTAAGACAGAATATTGACGCGATCCGTCAGTTGGTCGCTATCCTCGATCAGCCGGAGCCGCAGGTCGAGATCGAATCGCGCATCGTAGTTGCGACTCGTACGTTCAGCCGTGACATCGGCGTGCAGCTCTCCGGTCTGGTAGTCGGACCGCGAAGCAGTGCCGCGGGCGGCGGAACGCTGCCGGGTAACGTGCCCCCTCCGGGAATGAACGTTCCGGACAATTTTCCGACCCAAGGTCCGAACAACAGTCTTTTCTCGAGCATTCCCAACACCGTCATCGGTCTCACGACGGGACTTTTCGGAACCGCTACGATCAACATGCTGATCAGTGCCGGTGAAGAGAAGGGACAGGCCAAAGTCATCGCGACTCCGCGTGTGACCACGCTCAACAATCGCAAAGCAAAGATCGAGAGCAAGACTCAGATTCCGATCTCGACGATCCAGCAGGGTTCGGCGGGCGGCGATCCGGTCATCACGACAACTTATGTTGACGTGCCGCTGAAGCTCGAGATCACACCGCAGATCACCGATGTCGGAACGGTTGTCCTTGACGTTATCGCCGAGAACGCTTCCGCAGCTTCGGTTGTCGCCGGAGCCAATCCGGTGATCAATACGCAGCTCATGGAGACGCAGGTCACGGTTCCGGATGGCGGAACGACAGTCGTCGGCGGCGTGCTGTTCGACGACGAACGTGAAGGCCAGAACCGTACACCGGGTCTCTCGAAAGTTCCGCTTCTCGGAAATCTCTTCAAGCGAAAGAAGGTGGAACGCAATACGAACGAGATCCTCTTCTTCATCACCCCGCGCATCAGCCGTCCGGATTTTGCACAGGCTCCTGGTTCGTCAGGTGTCAGACCGTCGGCAACGATCATCCAGCCTGTTCCGATGGGCAACCCGACGTCGAACTCCGAGGGGGACACTGAAGGTGTCGACAATTCGATCCGCCCGGGTTCGTCACTTCCGCTTCAGCCGC
Source organism: Acidobacteriota bacterium (assembly GCA_003223025.1). GTDB lineage: Bacteria > Acidobacteriota > Blastocatellia > Pyrinomonadales > Pyrinomonadaceae > OLB17. Next base: position 158,226 of record QHXR01000004.1, on the reverse strand, counting down.
AGCCGCAATCGGTCAATCTTCCCGGACCGGTGACTAACGGCCCGCAAAAACAACCGTAGTCCGCTTCAGAGCGGAAACGGCAAGTGTTTCTCCTTTACAGGTAACCCGTCAGAGAATCTAAAAAATTCTCTGACGGGTTTTTTATATGATCGGGTTGTTGTCTTACTGCGAGATGTAGCCGGTCGGTATCGGGACATCGCCGGCGAGACCGAACGATGCGATCGTCGCACCGCCGTCCGTGCTGCGGAGGATATACCAGACGCCATTGCGAAATACTGCGATATCTATTTTACCGTCCCCGTCGAAATCTGCCGGCGTGGGTTTGTCGGTCGAGATCCCGAACTGAATAGCCGAGAATCCAAGCGTAGAGCGGTTCGCATACCATACGCTGCTGGACGGACGGAATACGGCAAGATCAGCCTTTCCGTCGCCGTCGTAATCGCCTGCGACCGGGAGATCACCGTCGAGTCCGAATCCCTGAATCGTGAATCCGCCATCTGAACTTCGCCAGACATACCAGACGCCGGTCGACGGCCGGTACACGGCGAGGTCGGTCTTGGCGTCGCCATCGAAATCAGCCTGCATCGCTTTATCGGTCGAGACGCCGAACTGGCGAATGTCGTACGATCCGTTCGAGCTTCGGGCGACGTACCAGACGCCGGTTGACGGACGCCAGACTGCGAGATCGGTCTTCAGATCGCCGTCGTAGTCGCCGGGAACGGGAACATCGCCGGTCGCTCCGAACTGGGCGATCGAAACACCGCCGCTGCTTTTTTGAATGAACCAAACTCCGCTCGACGGGCGCCAGACCGCGCGATCGGTTTTTCCATCGCCGTCATAATCGCCGGCGACGACTTTGTCTTCTGCGATCCCGAACTGGACCGCCTGGAATCCGCCATCGGACGAATTGAGCGAGTACCATACTCCGCTCGATGGGCGGTAAACGGCGATGTCACTACTTCCGTCGGCATCAAAGCTGGAGATCGCACTGCCTGACAACGTCGCCGCAGATTTTGTATAGATGTAATCGCCGCTCGTTCCGCCGTCGCTGTTGGCAGCATTGCCGGCAGCGTAAAACCCGACCTTTCCAACACGTGTGCTCGGTGCAGTCCATGTAAATGTCCAGGTGTTGAAGCCAAACTGACTCGGGATGATGCCATCGACCGTATGCTCGATGTACTGGCGCTGGATGTTGTTAACCAGACCGTCGACGAGCTGCATCCTGACGGGATTCTGCGTTGGTATCGTGTATGTGCCGACCTTGTTGCCCCGCGAGTCGACCGCCGTCAATTGAAAACCGAATACGACGGCGTCCGCCTGATTTGTACGGACCGTCACCGAGATCTGCTGGTTGGGAAGATAGTTCGCCGGCACTCCGGAAATCATCACGTTTCCGGTCCCGCTGTTTACGGCGAAGTCGGCATGACATTCGGTGCAATTTGATTCGCCGGGAGCATTGGTGTGCGAAGGCGTCGGACCGCTGGCCGAGGCCGATACCTTAACTCCGTAAGGCGTAGCTTTCATCAAACCGAGTATCGCAACCGTCGCCAGCACCGATATTACCAGGACTTTGACGATCCTGATCCGCCGTGTACTTCTTGTCATAAGTGAAAAGACTCCGTGAACGAGATTCTTGTGTTATCAATTTGACGATAAGTCGGTAGTGAAAGTCCAACAAAAACCCTGTCTGTCGAAATAAAATCCAATAGAAAAGGCCGCTCTTTCGAGCGGCCCCTTCAAATTCATGGGAACGAACAGAACAAGTCTGTTCGTTCCGCGAGGGTCTTTCCTAGTTACCCGAGTTAAATCTCAGCGAGAATGCACGAACGTTTCCTGTGTCAACGGCGGCATTGTCGGAGAAATTGATCACCCAGGTTCCGTCGGCATTTTGTCCGTCAAACGCGCTCAGCGCATTGTTTGGCGAGAAACTGCCAGTCGGGAAGGCCAGAGCAGTGTTACAGGTGGTACTTGTCGGGTTACCCGTATTTTCGATGGACGGCAGGCCGCCATCGTCATTCAGGACCACATTAAACAAGTTGTTGTTGCTGCAACCGAGTGCGGTACCAGTACCGCCGGGCCGGTCAAAGACAGTTACAGTCGTTCCCATGGGTGACGTGAGCTTGATGATCAAGTCACCGACCCACGAATGAGAGACGCCTGTAGTTGTCGGTGCCGGGTCCGGGCTGCCCGCTGTTCCGTCCAGACTGAAATTCAAGTCCGCGATCGTTCCAGCACCAGCAACCAGAAGGTTGACATTAACTCCAGCCGGCAGATTATCCGGAATAGGAACTGCCGCACCTGAATAGCTGACAGTGGTTGCACCACCACCGCCACCGCTCGGCGCACCCGGCAGATATTTCACCGGGATCGGAACATCGGCAGCCAAACCGAACGGCACGACCAGAAGACCGGACGTCGATCGGTTTACATACCAAGTACCGCCACGATAAACAGCAACATCATCCGTGCCGTCGCCGTCGTAGTCTCCGGGAACCGGGACATCACCCATCGAGCCGAACGGAATAGCAGCTGTCGTTCCATTCGAGCTACGCTGGATATACCAGGTACCGTTCGACGGACGGAACACCGCCACATCTTCCTTGTTGTCGCCATCGTAATCGGCCGGAGCGATCACATCACCAGCAGTTCCGAACGGGAAGGCATCGAAGTTCGTTGCCGGCGTTCCGGTTGCTCTAGCAATGTAGAACGTGGTGTTCGACGGACGGTAGGTGGCATAGTTCGTCTTGCCATCGCCGTTGTTGTCGATCGCGAGCGGAATGTCACCAGTTGCACCAAACGGCGTAACGGCCGCTCCACCTGCATTAAGGACATACCACGTGTTGTTCGACGGTCTGAATACCGCGAAATCCGTCTTGGTATCGCCATCGTAGTTTCCGTTAACCGCGACGTCTCCGGGGACGCCCCACGATACGCCGTTGTAAACAAATCCGTTGCTATTCAAAACCAAATAGTCGGGATTTGCCGGGTTGGCATCCGGACGGAATACTGCGGTGTCGGCTTTGCCGTCACCATCGTAGTCGCCGGGTACCAGAGCATCCGTAGCAAGGCCCCAATTGACAACGCCGAATCCGGCCATTGATCGATTCAGGTACCAGTTGCCTTCGGACGGACGGAACACCGAGAGATCGGTCTTGCCATCGCCGTCAAAGTCTGCACGCGACCTAACGGCCGTCGGTCCAACGTTACAAGTGAACGAGTCGAGGAACTGTCCGCCGGTCAACACGATGTCATCGATGTTGATACCAGTAGACGCAACCGAAACGTCTGACACCATTCTCCACCGCAGACCGATCGTCTGACCGTTCAGAGCTGCGGGCAAATTAACTACGGTATCGAGGTATGCCGCCTGTGCTCCGGACCACGCTCTTCGACCACCGATCGGACTCGAGAATCCGGTGCTGATGAGCTGAGTGTAGCCGCCGCTGACGAACGGGCATCCTGCGCCCGGACAGATACTTGCACAACTCGGGCAAACGTCGGTCCAAGAACCGCCACCGTCAGTCGAGTACTCCAAGACCGCTCCGTCGAACGTGCTCTCAGTCGTGAACTTGTTCTTGAACGCGATTGAGGCCGTTGCCGAAGTGATCTTCGCAACCGTCGTCAATGCCGCATCGTTAAGCGTTGCGGGATCGTTGGCGAATGCAGAGTTCGGTGCTGAGCTCGGGCCGGTTGCGGACGTAGTCCAGTTGATACCGGTTCCGCTTAGCAGAACGTTTTCAAAACCACCCGGAAGTGCCGGTGCAGTTACGCCGTCAAAGTTCTGCGATGAAGCACCGAAGGTCGGTACACCAAGACGGAACGATTTCATGACAGGTGCCTGAGCACCAGCATTACTCGTGACATTGATCGTCACTGTATGCAGGCTTCCGCAAAGAGCACCAGCAGGAACGGTATACGGAATGTTCATTTTGACGGTTTGGCCGTCAGTGATCGTTCCGTAGTTAACATTCGTACCGCCGTTAACGTTGACCATTACGCCGCCGACCGATGCGCCCGTGCTGTTTCCGATCGTGACGCTTAGAAGAACGTTCTCGCCCGGTTCCGGATAGCCGTCGTTATCGCCGCTCGAGTCACTGACACTGAAAGGATTGACGATCGCTACGTTTGCGAAGTCGAACGCTTCGGTAACTGCGCCCGGAGCCTGTACGCTTGCCGAGAAGCCCATACCGCGTCGGCGGAAACCTTCGCGAATATCAGCAACGTCAGCCGAAGCTTCAGGAACTGCCGGAAGAGCAGCAGCAGCAGCGATAATGGCATCGCGCTCCTGGATCATCGTCGGATTAATTGGTGCCAGCTTCATACCATCGAGTACGAGCTGCATGATGCGGGGATTACCGGCTGCCCAGCCGAGGCGGGTGACCATGATCGATCGGACTTCCCACAATGCACTGGACCAAACCTCACCAGCGTTATGGACCTGTGAGCAGGATCCGGTCGTACCGATCGGGCCACGCGGGAAGGCACTGATGTTTGCAGTTGCCGTCGTTCCGATTTCCGTATCGCATCCAGTATTGATGTGACGGAAGCTAAGCGGATTGTGCGGGCACGGCAGGTTGTTACACGCCGGACGATTGGGACCGCCAACGGTGGTCAGCGGAGCTCTCGGGAAGCGACGAATACCGTAATAGTAATTCGCCTGGAATCCGGCAGCGATCAGTTGGGTCGCGTAACCGCCGGTCGTGTGAATACCTGCCACGCCATCGCTTGCCTGTGACAGCAGAGCCTCGGCGTACCAGTCACCCCAGCCTTCGCCCATCATTGAGCCTTGGTTACCAAGACCACTACCGTCACCGTGAAGGCGGTTCGAGGTACCGTGCGTAACTTCGTGGAAAATGACTTCGGCATCACCGGTTCCGTCTCGGTCAGGAGTCGGTCCGGTCCAAACATACATCTGCATACGACCACGGCCGCCGTCAGCCGGAGTCAGGAAGTTCGCATTATCGGTACCGGACGAATCCTGGCCTTCCGAGCGAACTCGATCGTTCTCAGCTCCGCCGCGACCGAAGTTGCTTGCCTGGAAGTTTCGAGCCTGTTCGGTAAAGCCGTAGCGGTAAAGTTCGTCGTGATAGAGGTTCATTGCGTAGAACATCTGGATCACGGCCCCCCTGCGGGCAGCAGGAACAGTCGGAGCATCGCCAGGTGCCGGATTTCCGGGAGGAGGATTCCAACCGGAATTAAAGACACGGTTCGGAACGCCCGTTTCCGGAGCGTCAACACCATCCGGAGCGGTGAGGTCGAGACCGGCTTCGTTGGCGTTACCGTCGGTGATGTTTGCACCATCGGTGATCCAACCATTGTTGTTGAATGTGTACGGAGCTTCGTTACCGATACGGGTTACGCTTGATCTCGTGATAAGCGCTCCCTGAGCACCGACTGTCGGGTCATTAACCGGCGCCGAAATATAAGGCGACAACGGAGCAGGGTTGTCCGCGAGGTTGAATGTTGCACTCGGGTTTGCGTAAACATCGTACGTCGCCGACTGCGTCTGGTCGTCAACGATGTTCTTGTGCCAGAGCACAACACCGCTTGCCGCATCAACGATCACGTAGTAAGCCGCAACCTGTTTGTAGATCAATACACGCCACGACGGAACTGCTACGCCGGGCTCCATCGGAAAGTACATTTTCTCAGCGGTCGTTGCCGAGTCGCCTGTTCCGAAAACGACAAAATCATCTTTCGATTCAGCGTCATTACGAGCAACGTCGCTGGGTCGAAGGTCCTGTTTGACATGTTGGGCTGCCACTCTGACAGCGTCGACCGGATTACCGAAATCTTTCGAAAGACTTTCGTAGTTCAGACCGGGTGCGAGGTTGTTGATAACGCGGACGATCCGTCCGTCTTGCGTGAAACCGGCTTTGACTTCTCCACGGAATACTTTGACGTCGTTGATACGCTGCTCGAGATGAGCGTACGACATATTGCCATCCGGGTTGGTGTAGTCGGCAGCGACTTTGAGCGAATCCGCCTGAGACGAATTGACGCCGATCAAGCTGCTGTACTCTTTGACGAAGCTGCGAAGTATTTCGGAACGCTTCTCGCCAGATGGAGGTGACAAGAATTCGATCCTCGAACTAGCAACATTCGGGGTAATGACTTCGGGGATTCGAATATCGTTATTGTATTCGACCTTTGCGTGAGGAAGACGGGCTTTGAGCTCGGCTTCACCGCGAACGAATCCGTCTCGTACGTCTGCAACCGCCGAAGCGTCTCTGCCTACGGACTGACGAAATCGCGCGAAACTATCGGTATCCGACTTACCATCCTCTCGGATATCCCACATCTTGGGAATTCCATCCTCCTGACTAACGGTACGCTGCAAAAGGCCTTGGCCCTTTTTCGCTCCCGCCTCAGAACGGAACTGTGACGGCACGAGGATCAGTGCGGTCACGACTCCTAACACGAATAAAGTTAACAGGAGACCGCGCCGGGTACCTGATAAAGAACTGTTCTGCATTTACAAGCCCTCCTAAGTAAAAGAAAGAAAACAACGCTCGGGAGCGTCAACCTTAAATCACCTTAAAGAATAAGGACGCGAGATCAGGAACAATATAATTCTGACGTGTGAACAAGAATTAGGCGCAAAGTACGCAGAGTGCGACTTCAAAGCTTGTATTCAATTAATAAGATAACGAGACCCCAAGAAAACGAAGGCCGAGCAAACATCAGAACCTTCCGGGTAAGAAAAATGTAGCTAATATTTAGCAGAAAAGCCCTCGTACGTCAATGAAAATACGACATCGAAGGAATCGGTGGCCGGAGATCGGACCGAAAAACGAGCGAAAGGAAGGGCCGGAAAGGGCGAAGGGCCGCGGTTTCGATCAGCTTAGAAGCAAGCTTGATCGAAACCGCGGCCCTTCGGTCAAAGTGTGATAACTACGGGATGTACTCGGACGGGATCGCGATATCCGTGCTGAGTCCGAAAGCACCCGAAAGGAATCCGCTGGTCGAACGGTTCAGATACCAGGTACCGTTTCTGTAAACAGCCTGATCGTCCTTGCCGTCACCATCGTAATCTCCGGGTACCGGAACGTCTCCGCTGAGTCCGAACGGGATAAAGTTCACTGCTCCGTTCGACGATCGCAGAATGTACCAGGTTCCGTTCGACGGACGGTAGATAGCGACGTCGTCTTTGCCGTCACCGTCGTAATCAGCCGGGACTGCACGATCGCCGGCGACTCCGCCAAACGTCGTGACTGTCGTTCCGCCGGTGCTCTTATTGATCCACCACTGACCTGCGCGATAGATCGCGACGTCCGTTTTGGCATCGCCATCATAGTCGGCCGGGACAGCGAGGTCACCCGCAGCTCCGAACGGAACGATCATTGTTCCGCCGGTGCTCTTGAGCACGAACCAGACATTTGTCGACGGTCTGAATACCGCGATGTCCGCCTTCGCGTCGCCATCGTAGTCTCCGACGACAGGCACGTCGCCCGACAAGCCGAAGCCAGTCGAAACTGCTCCGCCGTCCGAGGATCGAAGGATCCACCAGACACCGGTTGACGGACGGAATACTGCCAGGTCGGTCTTGTTATCGCCATCGAAGTCTCCGGGAGCGAGCTGATCGCTGGAGAGTCCCCAGCCAACAGCCGTAAATCCGGAGGTCGAACGGTTTAGATACCAATTGCCTTCGCTCGGACGGAACACCGAAAGATCGGTCTTGCCATCACCGTCGAAGTCGGCACGCGACTTCCCGGGGTCTACGATCGTCGTACACTGAGCCATTCCGTTAACCCTGATCGTGTCAACGTACCAGCCCGGATTCGGGCCAGCGCCGGCGGTATTGTCGTCGGCACCGAAACGCCATTTGAGTTGGACGTTCTGACCGGCCGCTGCTGCCGGGAGCTGAGCGATCGTCGTGATATAGCCACTCGAGTTGCCGTTCCAAGCAGCGCGGTTTGCCAGCGGATTGTTTGTGCCTGCGCCCAACGAACCGTTATAGCCGTTCTGCACGAAGCGGCCGCCAGCGGTGATGATGTCTTGGAATCCGCCTCCGTTGATGCTGACTTCCAGAACGCCGCCGTCCCAACCGGATTCCGTATCGAATCGGTTGCGGAACGAGACCGTCGCCGCAGAAACCGTGATCGGAATCGGAGGCGAGGTTAGATCGCTTCCGCCACCGACTGTCGTCGGATCAAGCGCAAACGCCGAATTCGCCGCCGTGTCGGGATTCAAGGTTGAGTTTACGAAGTTAGTTCCGCCTTGTACGACGGTAGCTGTCCATCCCGCAGGGAATGCCGGAGCGGTCGCTCCATCGAAGTTTTCGGTAAAGGTCGCAACCGGAGCTCCGATGATGATCACTCGAGTGACCGTGTAATTCGCCTTCTGCGTCACTGTTTGGCCGTTAGCGATCGTGCCGTAATTGGCCGAGCCGCCGCCGACGATCTGCAGAGTCGTGCCGGTTGCATTGCTACCGGTCGTGTTTGTAAGCGGTATGGTGATCGAAAGTGTTTCGCCCGGTTCGGGGAATCCATCGTTATCGCCGCCCGAATCGGTAACCGTCATAGTCGGCGTCTGCAGCAGATTCGGAAGATCGAATGCTTCGACGACGATCGCAGGAGTTCCTACGGCGGTCACGGATGAACTGAAGCCCATTCCGCGAATTGCGAAACCAGCCCACACATCGGCAACATCCGCAGCGTCTCCGGTCGCGAGCACGCCTGCAAGGATCGCATCTCGTTCCTGCAAAAAGGTAGGACCGAGCGGAGCCAATTTCATACCGTCGGTAACGGCCTGCAGCGCCTTGCGATTACCGGTCGCCCACCCAAGTCGCTGAACGAGTTTTGCACGTACTTCCCACAGAGCACTGCTCCAGATCTCACCCGCATTATGCACGGCATCGCACTGAGCGACACCGAACGGTCCACGCGGAAACGCTCCGTCGGTCAGAACGCAACCAGCATTCAAGTCGGCGAAGGTTAACGGATTATGCGGTCGGTTGTTCGGTCCGCCGGTGAAAGCCATGACCGCTTTCGGGAACCGGCGAATGCCGTCGTAATAGTTGGCAGTGTAACCACCGGAGCCGAGATACGTGGCATAACCACCCGTCGTATAGATGCCGTTGATCGGATCCGATTCCTGCGACAACATTGCGTGGCCGTAAAAATCGCCCCAGCCTTCACCCATGCCGCGCGCCATATTTGTCGAAAGTCCTGCCGAGTTGCCGTGCAGGCGATTCGACGTGCCGTGCGTTACTTCGTGAATGATGATTTCCGTATCGGTCGTGCCGTCGTAATCCGGAGTCGGACCTGTCCAGAGATACATCTGCATACGGCCACGTCCGCCGTCAGCCGGAGTATTAAAGTTTGCGTTGTTGGTTCCGGACGAGTCTTGTCCTTCACCCGAAACGCGATCGTTTTCCGCGCCGCCGCGACCGAAGTTGCTGGCCTGGAAGTTTCTCGCCTGTTCCGTGAATCCGAGACGATAAAGTTCATCGTGATACAGGTTCATGATGTAGAACATCGAAATAACCGAACCGCGCTGAGCCTGAGCCGTCAGCGGTTCGTCTCCCGGAGCCGGGTTGCCGGGAGGAGGATTCCATGTCGAATCGAATACTCGATTCGGAATACCGGTCTGCGGCGCGTCGACACCGTCGACGCCGTCTCGGTCGACACCCGCCGCAAGCGCGTTGCCGTCGGTGGTATTGGCGCCGTCAGTTATCCAACCATTATTGTTGAATGCGTACGGAGCTTCGTTTCCGACTCGCGTAACATTCGTGCGCGCCGTGATGGCTCCCTGTGTGCCGAGCAGCGGACTGATCGGACCGGGCGTCAGCGGGGCGGGATTATCCGCCGAGTTGATCATCGCGTTCGAGTTCGTATAGACCTGATAGGTCGCCGACTGCGTCTGATCCTCGGAAATATTCTTTCTCCAAAGAACGGTGCCGTCATGCGCATCAACGATCACATAGAACGCGTTTACCGGCTGCCAGATAAGCACTCTGTACGCCGGAACTGCAACGCCGGGTTCGGTCGGGAAGTACATCTTCTCCGCCGTCGTCGCCCAATCGCCCTGTCCGAAGACAACCTTCAGATCGGTCGAGGCTGCATTGTTCTGAACTGTTTCTGCAGCGGTCAGCTCATGCTTGATATTCGCTGCTGCGTATCGAACCGCTGCCGAGGCGTCGCCGAAATCCGTCGACAGAGAATCGTAGCTTAGTCCCGGTGCGAGGTTATTGATGACGCGAATCATCTCACCGTTCTTCGAGAAACCGGCCTTTACTTCGCCGCGGAAAACGGGCACGCCGTTGATCTCTTGATCGAGCTCGACGAACGAAAGATTTCCGTCCGGATTCGTGTAATCTGCAAATACTTTGAGATCACGGATCTGGTTGCCGTTCACGCCAACCAACTCGGTATTCTCGTTCAAGAAATTCTTAAGTACGTCGGAGCGCTTCGTCGATGAAGCTCCCGTTAGGAAAGCTCGTCCTTTCGATACATCCGGTGCGATCACTTCGGGAATCCGGATATCCAGGTTGTACTCGACTTTCAGCGTCGGGATACGCGTTGCGAGAGCAGCTTCGCCGCGAGCGAATTCGTCGCGGATGTCAGCTACCTGCACGGCACTTTTATTCGAAGTCGAACGGAACGAATCGATTCGACCCGCGGCGTTTTTGTCGCTGCGAATATCGTAATTCGGCAAGTCTTCGCGCTCGCTGACGGTTCTCGTCAACAGACCCTCGCCATACGTGCGCGTCGTCGCCTTCGAGCGAAACAGCGAAGGTACAGCGACGAGCGTGGTCACAAATGCTAAAACAAATAACGTGAGCAAAGGTCGACGTCGCGCCTTGGCCGGTAAGGTAAACTTCATTTAAGGATTAGCCTCCTGGAGCTGATTTTGGGGTTAAGGTTCCGGAGTATTTACTTCGGAGCAGCGGATCCGCTGGCGAGGCTGAAAGCTTCGGCACCGGGGTGGATTGCGTTACAATCTGACTTAAATAGGAAGACGGTGGTCTCTAGCAATGCGTAGCATTTTGAAGGGGAACCCACGTCCTTGGCAAAGAAATTCGTTACAGTCGCAAGGAGCGTTTTTAGCAAAAAAAACGGTTCGAGTCAATTTCGCCCACACATGTCAGACAATTTCATCGATAAAGTATTCGGGACCGATGGCCTCATCGCCAAGTTCCACGACAATTACGAGCACCGGCCCGGACAAATAAAAATGGCCGAAGAGATTGTCCGCGCCTTTGAGGAAAAGAAACATCTTCTCGTCGAGGCCGGGACCGGAACCGGCAAGACGCTTGCGTATCTGGTGCCGGCGATCGCCGCCGCAATCGGGACGAAAAAGCGCGTCATCATCTCGACCGGAACAAAAAACCTGCAGGAGCAATTAATGGAAAAAGACATTCCGTTCCTGCAGAGCATTCTTCCAAAAAAATTCTCCGCCGCTTACATGAAAGGGCGATCAAACTACGCCTGTCTTTACAAGATCTCAAAGGCCGAGCATCAGCCGATCTTGGGAGGGCTCGATGAGATGGATTATTTTGACGATGTTCGTCGCTGGTCCATGGAAACGAAAGTCGGAGATCGACGCGAGCTCACAACGCTGCCCGAGGACATTTCCTTCTGGAACCGGATCAACGCTCGATCCGAAGTCTGTATCGGTCAAAAATGTCCGGACTTCGAGCCGTGCTTTATCACGCGAATGCGCGCCCGAGCCGAAGACGCCGACATCATCATCGTCAATCATCATTTGTTCTTTGCGGATCTCAGCGTTCGCGGAAATCAATACGGACGTGTGATCCCGGATTATTCGGCGGTGATATTCGACGAGGCTCACTTGATCGAAGACATTGCTGCCGATTACTTTGGCGTGCAAGTTTCGAATTTTCAGATCGACGAACTTGTTCGCGACGCTGACACGCTTCCGATAACCGACGCCGCTGCCACGAGAGATCTGACAAAAGTAGCGGCGAAGATAATCGGACTTGCCGAGCAGTTTTGGATCAGATTCACTCAGGCCCGATTCGATGGGCGGTATCCGCTTCTTCAAGACGTGTTCACATATCGAACGCGGGACGGAAGCAACGCGGCGACCCAGCTCGGCGAGGCGCATCATTTTCTCGACGAGGCGTTGGGAAGTTTGGTCTCTGCGATCGACAAGTTTGCGGATACGATTCCCGAGGTTGACAGTCTTATTCGCCGTGCGAAGCAGACACGTGCCGATCTCGATTTCATCGTTCATCAGTCCGAACACAATTACGTTTACTGGCTCGAGAAGCGCGGAAAGGGAATGTTTCTTCGCGCGTCGCCGGTCGATGTGTCGGAGCTTTTGCGCGGGAAGTTGTTCGACAAAGTCGAGACATGTGTTCTGACGTCGGCAACGCTTTCCAGCGGTGGCTCTTTCAACTTCGTTCGCGAACGGCTCGGGCTCGATACGGCGAAGACAAAAGTTTTGCACGCGGCTTCGTCATTCGATTTCGAGAATCAGGCGATCGTTTATTTACCGAAGTCGATGCCCGATCCGCGGACTCCGGAGTTCACGCAGCTCGCGGCCGGCGAGATCGTCAAGATCCTGAACGTCACCGATGGACGCGCGTTCGTACTTGCTACAAGCAACGCTTCGATGAACGCTTTGTATGAGCTGGTGTCGTCGCGGGTCGGGTTTCCGTGTTTCGTCCAGGGCTCGATGTCGAAGAGCGGTCTGCTCGACAAGTTTCGCGAAACTCCGAATGCAGTTCTATTCGCGACAGCGAGTTTTTGGCAGGGAGTCGACGTGCAGGGTGAGCAGCTCTCGTGCGTCATCATCGACAAACTTCCATTCGCCGTCCCGACGGATCCGATCGTTGCCGCACGTTCGCGGTTCATCGAAGAGAACAGCGGGAGATCATTTTTCGACTACAGCGTCCCGCAGGCCGTGATTTCATTGAAGCAGGGAATCGGACGATTGATACGGAGCAGAACGGACCGCGGCGTGATCGCGATCCTCGATCCGCGTCTGCGAACTAAAGGGTACGGCAAGGATTTTCTAGCGAGCCTTCCGAGGATGCGGATCACGAGCGATTTAAATGAAGTTGAAAAGATATTCGCCAACAGTGCGGGAAAGGCGGCGTAGACGCGAGCCGATTGTTTTCAGAAGCACCAAAGGTGCGACAATAATTTAGCCAGCGCCAACGGCCCTGGAACGAGCGAATATTCAGAAGCACCAAAGGTGCGAAGTTATTTAGCCAGGGCCAACGGCCCTGGAACAACGGAAACGGTCGAAGCACCAACGGTGCGGAGTAAACCGACCTGGTCTACGGTTTTAAATCGGGGAATATTAATCAGCCGAAAGGCGGAGGAAAATATGCCCCAATCTCTCTCCCATATCTACATCCATCTCGTTTTCTCAACCAAAAACAGACAACCATTTATTTCGGAATCGATCGCACCTGATCTTTATGCTTAAATGGCGACCGTCTTCCATGACGAGTGCAAATCGACGGCGAAATTGATCGGCGGTGTCGAGGATCATATTCACGCGTTATTCAACCTCTCTCGTACGTGGTGTATCGCCGACGTGGTTGAGGCGGTGAAGACGAGCACGTCGAAGTGGATGAAAACGCAGGGAAACATTTACAGAAATTTTTCATGGCAGAGCGGTTACGGAGCCTTCTCGGTCAGCCGTTCGAATGTCGATGTGGTAAACCACTACATCCAAAACCAGCGCGAACATCATCACCGTCAGGATTTCAAAAGCGAGTTTCGAGGATTGTTAGAAAAGCATGATGTAGAATACGACGAGAGATACGTATGGGACTGATTTACGCCGCCGCGTTGCGGCTCGAGCGTTTTCGGCGACTACCAGGGCCGTTGGCCCTGGCTAAATTACGTTCGCACCTTTGGTGCTAAAGAACTGGTATGTCTTCATTCTACGAAGTAATGATCGAACGCAACTTCTCATCCGCGCATCAACTACGCGGCTACAAAGGGAAGTGCGAGAACCTTCACGGCCATAATTATAAGATCGAGATCTTTGCGAAAGGCGAAGAGCTGAATAACATCGGATTGCTGATCGACTTTGTGGATCTGAAAGCTGCGGCAGATGAGATCGTAAAATATCTGGATCATAGAAACATCAACGAGCTGCCGCCGTTCGATGAAGAACTAAATCCGTCCGCGGAAAATCTCGCGAGATATATTTTGGAATATTTGAACGGACGCGTCGGTGATGAACGCGTTCAGGTTTATAAAGTTCGCTGCTACGAAACACCGACCAGCGTCGCAACCTACCAGCTCGGGTAGCATCGAAATAAATCCGTCGCCTTAATCTGAAGAGGCCGTCTGAAAAGGCGGCCTTTTTCAATTGCCACTGGCTTTAGCTAGTGGGCCTGTTGCGAATAGGGCAGGCTTTAGCCGAATCGACGAAAAATATTTCCTTTTTGCCTTTAGCCGAATTTAGCTAAAGCTCTGAAGGATGATTGATATTTTATTTTTCTTCGGCTGAGCCACTTGTTTCGACTGCTACCTCCAGCTAAAAAGCTGGAGGCAATCTAAAGAGGCTGCCTTTTTTGGACAGCCTCTTCGTCTTCCTCTAGGGTATATACGCACCAGGCGCGGGTTGGTCCCCGGCGGTACCGAACTGCGTGATCATGAATCCGCTTGAACTGCTTGCGATGTACCATATGCCGTTGCGATAAACAGCAAAGTCCGCTTTTCCATCGCCATCATAGTCGGCCGGTACAGGCTGGTCAGTCGATATTCCAAACTGGTACGTCGTGGCCGTTCCGCTGCTGCTGTTCAGCACCCACCAAACACCATCGCGGTAGACGGCGAAATCGGTCTTCGAATCTCCATCGTAATCAGCCGGAACCGGAACGTCGCTCGAGATACCGAACTGCACGGCGTTCTGCGTACCGGCGACACTACTGAGATACCACCAGGTCCCTGTCGACGGACGATAGATCGCCCGATCTGCTTTTCCGTCGCCGTCGTAATCCCCAACGACCGGTACGTCTCCGGACAAACCAAACTGCACCTGTGTGATCTCTCCGTTCAACAGATTGAATGTGTACCACGTGCCGCCTCGGAAGACCGCGACCTCCGCCCGTCCATCGCCGTCGAAATCGGCAGGCTGCGGTACATCTCCGGCTACGCCGAACTGTGTTCCGATCAGTCCGGATGCGGAGCCGAGTATGTACCATGTACCGCTTCGATAAACGGCGATATCCGTTCGTCCGTCACCGTCGTAGTCGGCGGGAACAATAACATCACTCGACAATCCGAATTTCGTGATCTGATAACTCAATGACGTCTGATCGAGATACCACGTCTGATCGCCAGGTCTGAAGACCGAACGATCCGCCGCGCCATCGCCATCGAAATCGAATTTCGTTCCTTGAAGATTCGGAACCCAGCCACCGAGTACGTTCGCAGGATTGCGCCAGAATGCGGCTTCTTCGGGAGTCAGTTGCCGGGACAACGGATGCCGTTGACTGACATCGATCGGCTGACCGGTTGTGATATCGCGGCTGTTATATTCCCAGAATTTTATATTCGGATAATTTGCCGGTACCGGTTCGAGACTCGGGTTGTTGATCAACCAGCCCTGCGGAGTAATATGCCGATCCATCAACGTATCGATCCACACGACCTGACTGTAAGGGAAGTCATCGGGATCGATCCTCGAAAGATAAGCGGAATTGTCAGGCGTATCCGTGCCGCGAGTGAGTCGGCAGCCGACGTAGACGTTCCCGATCTTGCCCTGCGGATTTCGGATCTGCGAATAGTAGGACTGTGGCCGCGACGCCGGTGCGACGTCTTTCAGTTCGCAGTTTTTGAAGAAGACCGTGCCCGCTCCCCACGTGAAATCGACATCGCCTTCGATATAGCTTTCATTGACATACGCGCCCTGCGGTCCCTGACTTTGCAGCAGCAGCGTGTCCTGAAAACTATAAAGGCTCACACGATTCAAGACGATCCGATCGTTGTTACCGCGGAACGCTTCGGCTTGCCGCGTGTTGTTTGCCGAATTCAACTTCGTTGTCGTATTACGGATCGTGATATTCCATAGTTGGAAGTCAGCAGCATCGACGCCGAACAGCGTCCGGGTCAAAGTTCCTGTGTTCAGGTTTTCGTTGTTCGCATATTCGATACGGGCACCGTTGCGGGTTTCGCCTCGGACCGTGATAAATCGTTTGTTCGAGCGAACGTAGACGATCTCGTTGTACACACCGTTGCGAACGTAGATCGTCCGGCGCTGCGTGTTGTTCGTCGGAACGAAGTCGATCGCTCCCTGAACCGTACAGAAATCTCCGGCACCGGTCGCCGATACGACCAGCGGATTCTTGCCCGCCGCCGGAGCAGCGGTGCGCGTGCTGAACTGGTATTGGTTCGGCTGATTGATCCCCGCGAACGGAGCACCGCTCGCATCCGTGATCGCGCCGGCGTCGATCATCACATAGTACGTTTGGTTGTAGTCGAGAGCATGATGCAGATAGATAGTCGCGCTGTTGCCGTCGATCAGGATCGGATAGTAATTGAACATGCTGCTCGCGCCACCAATGCTCTTCGACGACTGGGTTCCGGGAACCAAAGTTCCGGGCACGGTATCGTTCGACATGTCGATCGTGTCCACCAGCGTTCCATCCGCCCGGAAGATCCGGATCGTTCCCGATGTCCCGGCAACCGGCGGCTGATCGAATGTGATTCTTATCGCCGTGTCAGTGCAGACATTCGTCGTGCCCGTCGGTGGAGCTACATCGATCAAGGATATTGTCGAAACGACGGTGAGATGCGCGGTATTGCTTGTAACGGTTCCGCCCGAGTTACTGACGACGACGTAGTAATCGCCCGTATCGCTGAGCTGTGCCATCGGGAACGTTAACGTCGGACCGGTCGCGCCCGGGATCGGCATGCCGTCCTTGTACCATTGGTAAACGAGATTCGAACCGGTCGCGGTAACGGACAGCGTCGCCGAGGATCCGACTGAAACCATAGTATCGTCCGGTTGGTCGGTTATCGTGGGAGCCGGATCGACCGGACCGCTTGTGACGGTCAAATTCACCGGGTCGCTGGTTTCGCTGCCACCCGAATTGCTCACCACGACGTCGTAAACTCCGGAGTCGCTCACCTGTACATTCGTCAGTTGCAGCGTCGCTGTCGTCGCCGTCGGATTTCCGACGATCGGCTGTCCGTTCTTCCGCCACTGGTACATCAGCTCATTGCCGGTCGCGCCGACCGACAATGTCACATTGGATCCGACCTGCACATTCAGATTCGAAGGCTGCGGCTGACTCACAATAACGGGAGCGGCTGGCGTGTAGTTCGCATACCACTGTAGTCGAATGTCGTATGCGGAGTGCTGCTTGTTTCGACACCCGTAGTATTAAGGTTCACAGTTCCGCCGACGAGTGAGACCGTTAGCCGGGTCGAAGTATCGGTGAGACGTTCGATCTGATAAGTAAGCGTGTACTCAACCCCATCCGTAAGTGCCTGTCGCGGAGTGGAGCTTGTCGCCGGGACTTCTACATACTCGCTGCTTGGAAGCGGAGTCGTCGCATTGATCAACGGATCATTCGCACCGGGTGCGACGCGGTGAAAAAGTGTGAACGGATTGCCGGAACCACTTGTCCCCGCGAGTCGGGCGGCGTAGCCGGTATCGTCCGCAAATGTCGGGCTGTTGATGCCGCCCGTCAGATTCGTCGTGTTGCGGGTACCTTTGGAATCGAAAACGCCGAATCGCAGATCGGTGCCGCCCGACGCTCCGACACCCGATAGTGAGAAAGACGTCGACACCGCAAGTCGGTCCCCGACGCCGAGCGTGACGGGAGCTCCATCGGTAAAGAATCCCCAGAACCCTTCCGACGAAGTGCTCGCCGGTGAGAACGCGACCGCGCCGACAGTATCTGTCCGAATTGTCGCGGTACGTCCGTTGAATATCCGAATCGACGACGGCAAGGCCTGATTCTGACTGTTCGCATCCTGGAACGTATCGTCGACGAGCACCGCAGCATTCAACGTAATGCAAAATATCAAAAGGCTGCACACGGCCGCCGAGAAAAGCTTCCTAAATCTATTCATTACTACCCTCCCTCGTTCGTAAAAGAAATATAAGTTTGCTACCGCCGGTATTTGTGAGATCGGAGACAGCTATTCTGAAAGGGTATCAAGCGGGCGGAGTACCGGATGTCGGGTGGAATACCGTGAAGTACTGAGGAAAAAGATGAGTTACAAAACGAAAAGGTGAAAGAGATAAACACTCTTCCACCTTTTCGTTTTGCTAAATGGTCGGGGCGAGAGGATTCGAACCTCCGACCTCACGGTCCCGAACCGTGCGCTCTACCAGGCTGAGCCACGCCCCGATAACAAGTATTAGAGTCTAGGTTACGAAGACGGATAAGTCAACGAACCTATCAAACAAAGAATTTTACCCGCGAAATACGCGAAAAGGACGCGAATAAGAAAAGACTCTTTTCCTACTTTCGCGTCCTTTCGCGTATTTCGCGGGCAAAAAGAAAATTAAGAAACTGCATTCTCGTCTTCGATCACCGAAGGCTTTTTCCCGAACCGGTGTTTTAGAAATTCGATAAGGGGCGGCAGAAGCGAAATGAACACGACGACGATCACGACTTTTTCGATATTATCCTCGAGCTTGATCCCAAGCGTTCTTTCAATAACCCCGCCGAGAAAATATCCGCCGAGCACCATGCTGCAGATCCACATTGCGCCGCCGATGATGCTGAACGTCAGGAACTTCGCGTACGGCATTCCGGTCGCACCGACGACGAGCGGGGCAAACGTGCGGACGATCGGAACAAAGCGCGCGAGGATCACCGTCTTGACACCATACTTCTCAAAAAAGTGACGTGCCTTTTCGACGCGGCTTGGTTTGAAAATGAACGAGCTTTCGCGATTGAAAAGTGTTTTGCCCATCACGCGTCCGGTCCAGTAGCCGGTGCTATCGCCGATGACGGAGCCGAGAAAGAACGCGAGCATGACGAGAAAAACATTTAGCTTCTGCGCCGCCGCGAAAAGTCCGGAGACGACAAGAAGCGAATCACCGGGAAGAAAGAATCCGACGGCGAGACCGGTTTCGGCAAAGATTACGAACCACAGTCCGAGATAAACCCAGGACCCCATGAATGCCAGCATCCAGTCGATTAGAAATTTTGGATTTAAGTAATCCTTGATCTGGTAAATAAAGTCTAGAGCTGAATCCATAATCCAAAACCATTCTCCGAAATAACTGAAAAGTGAAAAGTGAAAACTGAAAAGTAAGAAATGAATCGTTTTCAGTTTTTACTTTGCGGTTATTCCGGAGTAAATCTACTTCTTTCCTTCCCAACCATGAGTACCAATGAGAGGTACGAACGCGCACGGACCAAAATTCTCAGTTTCGAATCCTTTGTCGGTTCGTGTAACGCGTACGAGCATCTGGGACTTTTGATCCGAGCCGATCGGGATCACCATCCGTCCCCCGATCTCGAGTTGTTTCACTAACGGCTCCGGTATGCTCGGTCCGCCGGCCGCGACGAGCATCGCATCGAACGGAGCATAAACTTCCCAACCGTTTGTTCCGTCGTCGCAACGATACGAGATGTTTCTGAATCCGATCTGCATCAACTTCTGTTTCGCTTCCGCCGCAAGGACCTGAAGCCGCTCGACCGCGAACACTTTTCGCGCGACGGTCGCGAGAATCGCGGTTTGATATCCTGAGCCGGATCCGATCTCGAGGACGCGCTCGCGTCCTTTCAATTCGAGCAACTCGGTCATGCGTGCGACGATAAACGGCTGCGAGATCGTCTGGCCGCCGGAGATCGGAAGTGCGTTGTCCTTGTACGCCTGAGCTTTCAATGCTTCGGGTACGAATGCATGACGCGGAACGCGGTTCATTGCGTCGAGCACGCGTTCGTCTGCGATCTTGTAATGATTACGCAGATGCTCGACCATCCTCCCGCGAGGAATCTCGAAGCCATCCGAGCCGTTTGTTTTTGGAGCAAAAGCGTTCATTTGGAATTTTCGATTTTCGAATTTCGATTTGCGATCGCGTACTTCTCAACTTGTCGAGGAACTGGCGAGCTGATTTCGATTCTGCCGAACCACGAGATCACAAATCGAAATTCGAAAATCGCAATTCTCAATTCTCCCAGTTCTTCATCCCTTCCAACGCACCGTGATTCGTTAGATCCGTCCGCATCGGAGTAATTGAGACGTAACCTTCGTCGATCGCTTCGAAATCCGTTCCGCCTGCGGCGCGAAATCCCTCGCGGACTTCGCCGATCCAATAGTAAGGTTTGCCGCGCGGATCGATGTGTTCGCTGATCACAGGCTTCGCTTCCTTAAATCCCTGTCGCGTGACGCGGATCCCTTTCGGCGTTCCTTTTGGGACGTTCACGTTCAGAAGCGTCCACTCAGGAATGCCTTCGGCCAACGCCTTTCGAGTTACATCGGCGGCGATCCTCGCCGACTCGGTAAAATCGTGACTGCGTGTCGCAACGAGGCTGAACGCAAGACCGGGCACGCCGAGGATCGTTGCCTCCATCGCGCCGGCGACCGTTCCGGAATAAGTTGCGTCGTCGCCGAGATTCGCTCCGTGATTGATCCCGGAAACACAGATGTCCGGTAGTTTGCCGTTCGCTAAAATTCGATTCACGGCGAGGGTCACGCAGTCCGTCGGTGTGCCGTCGACCGTCCAGTGATGCTCGTCGATCTGACGAATGCGAAGCGGACGGCCGAGCGTGAGACTGTGCGATGCTCCGCTCATCTCGGATTCCGGTGCGACTACGAATACTTCGCCGATCTCATTCATCGCCGACTCGAGTGCAGCGATCCCTTCGGAGTGGATACCGTCGTCGTTAGTAATGAGGATGCGAGGTTTCATGTTTCCTGAATCGTAAATTGTGAATCGTAAATCGTGATAGTAACTGGTGCACAGCAAATAGAAAATCGTGAATAGTAGCTGGCTCGATAGGAGGCCTACTATTCACGATTCACGATTTACTATTCACGAAATAGCTATCTTCCGGGTCCACCGCCCATCGGTCTAGGTCCCGCGTTCATCGGACGCTGCTGACGGAAGCGTCGGCGATTGCGCTTGCGCGCGTTTACCGATTTGAGCTTTGCCTTCTGTCCCGGCGGAATGAAGTGAGCGTGTTTCTTAAGGTCCTTGATGATCTCTTCGGAGATCACTTTGCGTTTGAATCGGCGCAGTGCGCTTTCGATCGATTCGTTTGCATTTACTGTAATATAAGCCATTTTATTGTCTCACCTCCTCTCGGCTAAGATTTCCGCCCTGAAAGCGAACTGTCATTAAACCACTTTCAAAGCCAAAAAGACAAATCCACAGGACAAAACGGTGGATTCAAAGCGTACCCAGCGGAGCCGCGAGCAGGTGATTCTGATATACGAAATAGACCTTTTTGTCGTCCTCACTTACCCAGATATCGGTGCTTCTCAGCCGAATTTCCGGCAACGTCGTGATCGGAACGAATGTAAATGTCCTTTCCTGATACAAGCCGACTTGCGTAGAATTCGATTCCCGATCATAGACCGCCGCCCATGCGCTGCCGGGCGTGGATGATGCCTGAAGCGGTCTGTACGGCCGCTCTTCGATCGGACGAAATTCACCCTTGACCGGACGTACGGCGCCCGTTGGAAGGTCAAGCAAATAGTATTCGGCTTTTCCCGGAGATGCCGTCGAGCTCGAATCTTTGGTTTCGGCGGGATCTTCGTCGTCCGCAACGTCGTCGTCATTCATTCCGAAACCAAACTCTTCCCGCGGGGCATCGGGGCCGCGATAGAGCAGCACTTTTGCGAGCGACGGAACGTAGGCGATCGGGTAAAGTCCGTTCGCATTTGGAAGGCTTAACAAGAACTCCCGACCTGTGCGCAGATTCAAACGCGCGATAACTTTTTTGTCGTCGTCGGTAAATTTTGTCGCTGCGGCCCAGGTCTTGTCGGGCGACGCCACCGCCCTTTCGTATCGACCTTCTCTGATCTTCACCGGCTCACCGGCTTGATCGCGGAACAGACCGTTTTCGTATCGGCTTGCGTAAACGCCATCCGCGCCGTCGATCGGGCCGGCGGATCTGAAAAAGCTTGATCTATAATTCGGCGGGATCTCGGCTAGCCGGCGTAACAGATTCATGCCGTCCGGTTGTTGGACAATCGGACCAACCGTGCTTTTTTCGAGAGTCCGCCATGACAATTCTTTTCCCATCGCTTCTTCACGAAGTTGCTGTTGGAGTTCAAAGATTTTAGTCTGGCGAGCTCTCGTCACCGCCTCATCTTCGTCGTCTGTCTCCGGAATGCTCTCCGATTTGAGCTTTTCTGCAAGATCCTTTTGCACGCTTTGTGCGAGCGCAAGATCGGAAACGAGAAAACGCAGATCGGTGCCGCGCTTCCAGACGGCATATACCGGGAAGTTGCTATCCGCCACGATGACTTCCAGCCCCTTGATCTTGTCGGCCAGACGATAACTTAACTTAAGTTCACCCGTTGTCTTTAGAGTTTCGAACTGTTCATCGACCGCATGAATTTCATGTCCGTAAGGATAACCGGAAAAAAAGACTCGCCGACCGCCGTCGCGGCCAAGCAGAACGAACTCCGCACCCGGACAGCGAGCGTCGACGTCGTTACATCCATGTAGGGTTGGCGAAAGGGAGTCGATCTTGTTGCTAACGATCGAACTGTAGAAATTCGCGTACTCCTTATCAGTTAGGTTTCGACTCCAAGAGCGAGCCGGATCGTCATAATAAGTGTAAGTCGACCGATCTTTGTAAAGGCGGACGACTTGTTGTTGACTCTTGCCTTCCGGAAGCTGCGCGAATATCGCGATGAGGTTCTTATCTTCTTTGATCTCGGTCTGAAGCTTTCGCTCGAATGCACGCAGGTTAGGCAGAGATGCGATATACGACTTCGCATTAACGGTCTTAAAAAGTTCGTCCAGATAACTGCTGGACTCGACCTTCTTCGGATCGGGCATGAATGCCGAATGAGAGCCAAGCAGTCTGGCTTCGCCCGGATGTCTGGCTAACACGATTCGACGAGCGTCAAGACTACCCTCGGATTCGAGATATCTTTCCGCAGCTTCTTTCAGCATTGCGTTCGGACTATCAAACATCCGAGCAATATCTTTAACCGGAAGATTCGTTCTCAAAAGCCGCGCACACCCGAGCATTGCGACCTGTGATTCAACATCATCGTCCGAGATGATACTGAGAAACTCGTCGTCTCTTTCAGTAAGACATGCACCTACTCCACGAGCCACGCCGCTTGCCGAGCGCAACGCATTTAACTCGTTCGGAATCTTTTCGCGGACAGTCGCGCGCTCGGCAAGCAACCCGATGATGTTATCGAGATCCGTTTCGCCGGTCCGGATCCGTCGCACTCGCTCGAGATAAATTGGCCGACCGCTCCAGCCGTTGATTATTTCGGTCAACTTCGCGGAGAGTTCGGGATTCTTTATCTGAACCGCTTTTGCGCGTTCGATCGCCAGCGCAGCGAGAGACTCGTCAGGTTCGTCTACATCAGCGAGCGCCTTACCGATCACGACTTCGATGGGAAGAGAGAATTTCTTTGGGGCCTTCGAAGCTTCGTCGTCATCATAGTCAACGGAGTATTCAGAATGTGCGTCGAGCTCGAGCGCAACTCGGCCCTCCTCGGTCAACGACATTGCCGCGTACACTTCGACATCCGTCATTTGCTCGTCGGCAGACATCGCTCCGCACGCGACAAGAGCGCCGATGACCATCCGGCGCAGATCGCCCGACGTTTTGGTCAACAGTGAACGAAGCGCTGGTGCGGTTCGCGGATCCTTCCTCTTGGCAATGGCCGCAACTGCCGTCGACCATCCATTGTCGGATTCGTTCGACACGACGGACATCAACGCCGGCAAGCTTCCGGGAACATCGATATCTCCGAGTGCCTCGATCAGTCTTCTTCGTTCAGAAAATTGAGATTCCTTCGCCCAGTTTGCATCTGCGACCCACGGTAGAAGAGCCTCAAGGATCTGCGGTTGGCCGTTGTAGATGCTCATCAAATTGCGAGCTCCCGCCGACCGGGCAGCCTTGTTATCGCTTTTCACAAGCGACAAGAAACGATCCATCCATTCCTCCGGCGATGCCGATGCGTTCATGAGCGTCGTCATCCCGGTGTAGCCGTTGTCCTGGATCTCGAGCAAAGTCTCGTCGGAAAAGAGCGACATGTACCAAGCGTCACGACCATCCCAATTCCCGCCGTCCACGAGCGCGTCCATTGCCAGATCGCGCTGGGAATATCGCGCGGATCGATCTTCCACGACCTGCTGCAACTTGCGCCGGTAAGTTTCGATATCGCTCGAATTGTTTTCGGCGAGTGCATGGGTGTATCTGGTCCAGTACGCAAGAATCTGCGAGTGCGGATTGGATCCGTCGAACTCGAGTCGTTCGACATGCGGCCTCGCCGCGTCCCAATCGACTCTGGCTAGCGACTGGAGAGCGACCTGAAATTGATTCGATACGTAATCATTATTATCGCGGATCTTTCGGACGACTCTCGAGAGCTCGGCAACACCGTCTGTCGTGTTGTTCGTCAGCCACTGCTGCAAATTGAGGAACACCTCTGCCGAATCGCCTTCCTTCGACGATCTGTAAATGTCCCGGAGTTGACCCGCGGTCCGATCGTCCGTCGGAAAACCACCGAGATAAGTGGGGATCAAAGTAGGATTATCTTTTAGATGATCCAGTATCCGTTCCGCAGTCCGTGCAGACATCCGCCGTCTGTATGAGATCGTTGCCGGCGAATAACGCTGCCCCTTCCAATACTCCAGTAGGTCCTCGAGCGGAGCGTCGTCGGGCGGTATATTTTTCGACCGGTAAAGTCCGCCGGGTCCTTCAGCCGTCTCCGGTTTGTCGCTCGCATCAGGTTGACTCGGAGCCGGTGCCGGCAGGTCGAGCAAATTCCTGAGAAGCTTTTCTCTGTTGGCGGACTGCGCCGTGACAGTGCTCAGAAAAAGCAGAGACAGGCAAAGTGTGAGAAGAGTCGAACGCATAAGATTTCTGAGTCGGGGGGTAACGCAAATTATAGTCAATTAGTATTGGCGGACAAGAAAGAAGTTGCTTGACGTCCAAAATAATAAACTGCGGACGATCCGAAAAAAGACCTCGTCGGAATCCGACGAGGTCAATCTAACGCAAACGCACGATGCTCACTCGAATTGGGCCACTATCCCTTTATCTTTATCGGCACGGAAAGAACATGCCCTTCATAAACGAAATAGGCCTTTTGGGCAGGCTCGTCGACCCACATGTTCATGCTGTCGAATCCGAT
This sequence comes from Acidobacteriota bacterium, assembly GCA_003223025.1. Lineage (GTDB taxonomy): Bacteria > Acidobacteriota > Blastocatellia > Pyrinomonadales > Pyrinomonadaceae > OLB17. Next base: position 132,982 of record QHXR01000004.1, on the reverse strand, counting down.
TCGCGATAACTTTAGTAAGGACCGGATAGTGAGGGTCCGAGTGTTGTAAATCCCGATCGTTGTTTCGTCCTCGCCTGGAATCGCAACCCAAAAATCGAGCGGCGTAGACGCGGGCTGGAGAGCTCGATACGTCTGCTGCACGAGCGGCCGAACGTCACCGGTGGCCGGCGTAAGACGGCCGGTTTCCGGATCGAGGAAAGAGTATCGTTCGCTGGTGTTCGCAGAACGATCCCGACTGTCTTCGGAGTATTCATACTCATTTTGAAACGGACCGACGAGAACGCGTCCGACCGAGGGCACCCACGCGATCGCCTGATACGCCGGACGATCGTCGGACTGAATAGGGAATTGTTTATTCGTTTGAAGGTTTACGCGAACGAGCTCTCCGCCGCGATCGTCGTCATAGTTCGTTACGACGACCCAGCGGCCGTTGGGCGTGACGACCGGACCTTCGAAATATCCGGTCTTGATCTTTGTGAACTTTCCGGCCGCGATCTTATAAAGACCTTTTTCGTCGGCTCTGATCTCCATCGCTCCGGCCCGCGCTTTCCATGCCGCCCGATCCGGGAGGACCGCAAACTCATCCATCGGCGGAATGTATCCGATCTCCGCCGGCTGCGCCACGACCGCACCGAGTTCACCGGCGACGAGGCTGCGCCATCCATACACCTCGTACGCACGCTTGGCCCTTTCCTTTGCGATCCGCGGGTCCGTGTCGTAATCGCTTTCAGCGTCGGGCGAATCGCTGTCTTCGGGTAGATTCTCGGCGAACTCCTCCATCGCACTATCGAGCTCAACGCGCTTTGCTTTGTCGCCGATGAGAAGTCGCAGATCGTCGCCGTTCTTCCAAACCGCAATAGCGTCGAGATCATCGTTTGCGAATAGAAGCTCGAGCCCCGGAACATCTTTGCTCGCCCAGTACTTGATCGTTGACGGCTGAGCCCGCATCTCTTCGAATGTCCGATCCAGCTCGGCAAAGAACGGCGGCATCGTGACAGCCTTCACGAACACGCGACGCCCACCGTTTCGTCCGAGCATCAGAAGCTGTTTCGTCTTGCATGCGTCCGTGATGCAGGACAAATACGGCGGCTGTTCGTCGGCTTTGAAGTGCGACAAAAGTCCCTTGAATCGTTCGAATTCATCCGTCGTCAGCACCCGTTCGCGATAGCGTGCGGGATCGGCTTCCCAACTGAGCACCGCCTTATCCTTATAAATGCGAATCGAATTTTCGTCCCAGTTGTACACACCGAGAAGATCGGGAGATTTGATCACTTCCTCGCGCAATCGTTTTTCGAAGTCGGCGTCAACTCCTTGTTGGTATGGGCCCATGTACCACTGGCGCCACGACCTTGCATGATATGGGCTGACGGTCGCAAACAGTGAAGACAGCAAAGGGTTGATCGATACCTGTTGGCCCGCCGGATAAAACGCGGTGGTTGCACCGAGGATCACCGCCTCGTTCGGATGAAGTGCGAGCACGACTCGCCGAGCTTCGGGCGAATCTTCGCTTTCGAGATAGCGCTCGGCGGCGAGTGCGAGAAGTTTATCTTTGCTATGGACATGAGTCGCGACCTTCTCAACCGGAAGCGGAGCTCGGATCAATCGCGCGCATGCGAGCATCGCGGTCTTTGTTGCATCGCTCGGGCCATTCAGGATCGCTTCGTAATCGTTCGCATCTTCGAGAAGACACGCGGAGATCCCAAGCGATATCGCATCTCCGGTCCGCAGTTCGTACACATCCGCCTGCTGCGTTTCGCGAAGCTCCTTACGAACCGTTAGCAGTTTTAGAATCGCATCGGTCTCGACTCGTTTGTTCTTGAGATCGCGAAGCAAAAGAGAGTTGATCACCGCTCCGCGCCATGAGGTGACGATCCGGCGAAGCGTTCGGGACGTCTTCGGATCGGAGCGATCGAGTTCGACGATCCTGTCAACGACGGCGCGTGCGAGATCGTTGCTCGGTGTGTCGGACATCGCCGCGATGTAGGCACCGAGAAGCACTTTTGTATCGGCTTCGCGCGCCATGATGAGCGAGGGCAGGAGACTGCCTTTCATGTTCGAGATCGAGGCGACGCCATTCGACATGCCCGATGGGACTTCAAGGCTTTCGCTCTCGCGAGCGACTTGCTCAAGCGCTTCGACCTGTTCGGGGATGGAAAAACCTCCACACTTGAATAAAGCGAGGACAATGGCGCTCTTTTCGTACGTCTGCGCAGATTCGTTCAGGATCCTTCGGAGTGCGGGCACGGCTCGTGGATCTTCTTGAAATGCGATCGCCGGGACCGCCGCAAATCTCATCGGATAAACAGTCTCGGTCCGGTTTTGATGTGCATACACGGCGGCGTTCGCTGGGCTTCGCGTGATATTGGCTACGGCGGAATTCATCGCTCGCGACATTGAATTAGCATTCGCCATCGTGTTTGAAGAAGCCTGTACGACCATCTTCTCATCGAGCGATGCGATCAAAGCCGGGACGCTTTCGGGAATTTTTGTCGTTTGCAGCGCATACACGAGTTGAGATCGACCATTAGGATCACCGTTGATCCACTTCGGATTTTCAAGCCACGGCAGCAGGGCTCGGATGACATTCGGATTGGTCGGATTCAAGCGCTGAAACAGGTTCTTCGCCGCCGCGGTTCTGACGGTCTTGTTATCGCTCTTCGTAAGCTCGATCATCTTCTCGACATAGCTTTCGGCCGGCGAGTAATACATGATCGTCGTCAATCCCGTGTACGTCCTACCGCCGACTTGCAGATCGTCAAGCGTCTCATCCGACAGCAGCGTGTAATACCATTCGTCGCGACCGTCCCATTCCTTTTCTTTGACCAGAGCGTCGAATGCGAGATCGCGCATTCCGGCCGTCGCCGTTTTATCCTCGACGACCGACTTCAGCTCGCTCCGATATCGTTCGATGTCATCGAGCGAGTTAGTATCTAATGCGTTTCGATACAAAGCCCACCGAGCGAGGACTCGAGAAACTTGTCCGCCGCTGTTGTAGAGCCGATCGACGATCGGACGGGCTCGCTCCCAGTCGACGCGGCCGAGTGCGAGAAGTTCTTCCTGGTGATCGACGTATTCGTTCACGTCTCCGGCCTTCGCTGCGTCGCGGGCGAGGTCGGAACTGAAGTAAGGGCTGTTCATCGTCAGCCACCGCTTTAGCACGGTACGTTTGTTTCGCTCCTCCTCGTTTCCCGCGTGGCTCTTGTCGTAGATCTCTTTGACCAGGTCCGCGGCCTTCTTCGATCCTCGGAACGTGTTCAGAAATCGGTAAACCTTCTCGTTATCCTTATCGACTTCGGCGATCAATCGATCGAGTGCCTTCTCTGACGGCGCGGGGTTGAAACCAAGCTCGGTATAAGCGGAGCTCTGCGTCGTCCAATAATCGAGCAGGTCCTCGATCGGACTGTCGTCCCCCGGCGGATGGCTTTTGTCGTAAAAGTTTGCAGGTCGGTTCTCGGCATCGAGCGGAACCTGGGGGTTGAGCGGCGGCGGTGCAGGCAGATCGAGTAACACCAGCAGCGGATTCTCGGCGGCCTGCGTCGATGGGAAAAGGAAATACGACAGACCCGCGAGAAGCGTTGTGCAGAGGGATAAAGCAAGAAGAAATCTTTTCATGTTGGAAGAACGAGGAAAGGATAAACAAATAGCGTATTTCTTTCTAAAACGCAAAAGAATTCATTTCCGGATCAGAGCGCTAAAAAGCCTCGCCGAAACATCGGCGAGGCTGAAATCCTGAGGACAAATTTAAGGCAGTTAACTTCTCAAGGTCAAAGCACTACCGATAAGCAAACTTACGAGGTCGACGTTGCCGCCATCGCGGAGATCAAACTCATCGCGACCCCTGAGAGCATCCTGATAACCCAGTTCGTAACCTTCGCTAAAGTAGCGTCGATTGTCACCCAGGCTCGTCGAATAAGGATCATAGATCGCTTGCTCGTAAAGGTACGGGTCATTGTAATAATTGTCGCCCCAACCTCTACGACGCGCCTGCTGGCCTTCGAGCAATCCCTGACAATATCCTGTTCCGAGAGAACGCTGAATTAACTCACCTGCGATTCCGCCGGAGTAAATGTCCTGCAGATCGTCGTACGGCACCGGACCGTAATACGAATCCTGCGGCAATCCGTAGTTGGCGTACTGGTCGTAACCATAGTAGGCCGCGGGTTCGTAGTAGTTATACGCCGGCTCGTAACCAAACGTGTTGTATGTCACGGGCTGATAGTAACGAGCATACCTTGGCGAGTAACCGTAGCCGTCGTCATAGGCGCTCGCATACTGCGGGTACGGATCGAGGTAACCGTTATTGTCACCATTCGAGAAGAACGCCGCTAACACGCTTCGGAAGAGAAGGCTCTTCCAGTCGAGGCCGCCGCCGTTTCCGTAACCCGAATAGTACGGAGCGTAGTCATCCGCGTATTCAAAGATACCGGTCGGATAGCTGTTATAAGCCTGGTATCCATAGTTCTGGTAACCATAGTTCGGATACGTCTGATAGGTCTGGTATCCGTAATTCGAATACGGCTGGTAATACGGCTGAGAGTTGTAGCTCGGATAGCTCGGTGCCGTGTACGCGTAACCATTGTTCTGCCATTCATTATCCTGCCGATAGTACGGGCGGAATGTCGGCTGATACTGTCTCTGTGAACCGCGATAAGAACGGTCGTCTAATCGCTGCTGCCGCTGCTGGAACTTCCAGGCATCGCGATTCGCACGCACTTGGTCCTTTAAATAATCACGCTGCTGTTTCGCATCGAACGCCTGCTGCCTTCGGATCTGTCCCCAGTTCTGCTGAGCGGCTCGATTCTGCTGACGCTGCGCTTGTTGCCACTGATGCTGTTGCTGCATCTGTTGCCGCGCGGTATCTCGCTGCTGACGCTGATCAGCCCGCTGCCATTGACGCTGTTGCTGCATCTGCTGTCGTCGCGCGGCGTCGAACTGCTGTCGCTGTGCCTGCTGAGCCTGACGTTGCTGCCACTGCTGCGACTGTCGCTGCTGTTGCATCTGCTGCCGCGCCGCGTCGAACTGCTGTCGCTGTGCCTGACGTTGCTGCATCTGCTGCATCTGGCGCTGCTGTTGAACCTGCTGATGTTGGGCCTGCCGGATCTGACGCTGCTGACCGCCGCCGCCCCACGGATTTCCACCGCCGCGATTCTGGCCGCCGCCTCCGCCCCATGGGTTACCACCGCCGTGCTTCTGGCCACCTCCGCCGCCCGGATTTCCGCCACCGTGCTTCTCTTGACCGCCGCCGCCACCATGGCCGCCGCCGCCTCCTTTACCCTTGCCTTGGGCGAATGACGAACCGACAAAAAGTATCGCAAGCGATAGAACTGAAAATAGTCGTATAAAAAATAAATTTGATCTCATATCGATCCTCCCTTGGTCGAAACCGCGAAATGCGGCGTTGTGTATTGCCATATGAACTAGCAAACATCATTCCCGTATCGAAAACTCTAACTCCCCGGCCCGTAAAGAAATGTAAGTGGCCGATATGGTGTGGCAATAAGACAATTTGCGGCGCGAAGGAGTATATTTCTTAATAAAATGACCGATATAACCACCATCGAAAACGCAAGAGTGCGGATCGCTCCATACATAAAACGTACGTCGTTAGAACACAGCGAAACGCTCAGCCGGCATCTCGGTACGAATGTGTTTGTTAAGCAAGAGCTATTTCAGAAGACGGGTTCGTTCAAAGTCAGAGGAGCATTCAACAAACTTTTAAGCTCATCAAAGGACGATCTGGCGAAAGGCGTCGTCGCAGTTAGCGGAGGGAATCATGCCCAAGCCGTCGCATATGCGTCGAGTGTTTTGGGACTCGATGCGATCGTGCTGATGCCCAACTCGACTCCGCAGAATTACGTCGACGCGACGCGCGGTTACGGCGCTCGTGTAGAGCTCACACCGACGATCGCGGATGCCTTCAAGGAAGTCGATCGACACAAGTCGGACGGACGCGTCTTCGTTCATCCGTTTGACGACGATCTGGTGATGGCCGGACAGGGAACTCTCGGACTCGAGATCGTCGATGACATACCTGACGTGACCGACGTCGTCGTGAGCATCGGCGGCGGAGGATTGATGACCGGCGTCGCATCCGCGCTCAAGGCGCGTAAGCCGGACGTCCGGATCTGGGGAGTCGAAACTGTCGGAGCCGATGCGATGGCGCAGGCCCTCGCGGCGGGACATCCGGTTACGCTGCCGGCGATCACGTCGATCGCCAAGACACTCGGTGCTCCGGCTGTTTCAGATGCTACGCTCGCTGCTGCTCAGCAATTTCTCGAAAGCGTGACGGTCGTGACCGATGCTGAAGCGATAGTAGCTCTGCGCTTCATCCTCGAGAGATTGAAACTTCTGACGGAGCCGGCCGCATCGTGCACGCTCGCGGCGGCGGAGAAACTGAAATCGAATTTTGGCGCGAATGTCGTGCTCATTTTCTGCGGCGGCAATCTGGGCTTCTCAGATCTATGTTCCTTCGAAAATAAAAACTGAAAATTTTGCGCGCCGCTATTTCGATTTTGATAAACTCGATTCGTAATATTTTTATCAACACGGGAGAAAGAAATGGCAACAAAAAAGACTACCTCGAAGACCGCAAAAAAATCCTCAGCATCGAAATCGAAGTCGAAACCAGCAGCGAAAAAAGCACCGGCCGCAAAAAAGCCGGCAGCAAAAAAAACGGTGGCTAGCAAGAACGCCGTAAAGAAATCGGTTGTAAAGAAAGCGGCGCCGAAGAAGCCCACTGCAAAAAAAGCAGTAGCAAAGAAACCGGCTGCGAAGAAGACCGCCGCAAAGAAACCGGCTGCAAAGAAAGCGACAGCCGCGAAGAAGCCGGCCGCGAAGAAAACTATGACGGCTAAGAAGGCGACGCCGGCGAAAAAGGCCACGGCAAGCAAGGCGAAAACTGCCGCAAAGCCGAAGGCTAAAGCACCGGTAGCAAAGGCGAAAACTTCTGCCAGGAAAGTCGCCGCACCTAAGGCGAAGGCGGCTCCAAAGGCAAAGGCAAAAGCTTCGTCCAAGTCGAAAGCTACCCCGAAAGCGAAGTCTGCACCGAAGGCCAAGACGACTTCGAAATCAAGATCTTCAGCACCGAAATCCAAAACCACTGCCAAGCGTAAGCCTACGGCGAAGACCGTAGTGAGCAAGGCCGTCGACGCAGTCGTCGAAGTGGTTCAAGGCGCACTTTCAGGCGCCGCCGTTGGAGCTGCTGCGGGAGCATTGCACGGAGCAGTCTCATCGGTGAACGAACAGATCGCACCCGGCTCGAACGATGAACAGGGACGTCAGAGCGTCACAGCAAACGACCATAGCTCATCAGACGACCTCGGAACTTCGACCGAGTCCGGTTCCGAAACGAACCGCGGTTAGGTTCCCGACATACGAAAAAAGAGGCGGCCATCTCGGTCGCCTCTTTCCATTTGATTTTGCGCTATTGCCTACTAGTGTTCCGCTTCGTCAGATATATAGAAATCATAGATCGGCATTCCCGATTCCGAAACGCGGCGACGATAAAAATGAGCTTTGGGGGCACGACGTTTCCGGGTCGGCATATCGGCTCCGATTCCGGAGCTAAAAACTCCCGGCAGCGGCAAGTCAGGTTTCTCGATCGGTTTTTCGACTGCGAGTTTCAATCTTCGGTGTCCGTCCATCATTCCCTCCCTTGCGTAGCGTTTCAGTACAGCCGTTGCTTCCTGCATTTGTAATCGCAACCATCGTTCCACAAACATCAGATCGGGCGGACACGGCACGTTGGTTGCTCAAGCGAACGCGAGGATACGAATTTTAAAATACCGGTGAGGGAAATATGATGATCAGTAGTTTAAGAAAATCGATACTGGCGACGATGCTTTTGTCGCTTGCCGTCTTTTCAGCGGCAGCGCAGGAGAAAGGTAAAAAAGACAAAATAGGGCGGCTTAACAATCCCGTACTTTGGGAAGAGGTCGATCAGGCGGGTCTGGATCTTTATAACGGCCCGGGCGGCGTCGCAATGCAACCCGATGTGAGCCGCATCGAGTTCATAAAGGAAGAGACACAAGGGCACAATAAAAAATTTAGGATCAAGGACGCGAAGGGACAGGTATGGGTCGCAAAGCCCGGTCGCGAAGCTCAGCCGGAAACGGCAGCGGTGCGTTTGCTCTACGGGCTCGGCTACAAGACCGAGGTCAATTATCTCGTTCCAACTTTGAACATTCCGGGACAGGGATCATTTACTAACGTGCGCTTGGAAGCCCGGCCTTCGAACGTCGAGCGTCTCGACGAATGGAAATGGAAAGACAATCCATTTGTCGGAACGAACGAGCTTCAAGGATTAAAGATCATGATGGTGTTCCTAACGAACTGGGACCTTCTCGATCTTCAGAACAAAGTGCTTCGTGTGAATAACAACGGATCGATCGAGCATCACTTCATCATCAGCGATCTCGGCGCGACTTTCGGAAAAGTCGGCAATAACAATTTGCCGTTCTTCTTCCGACTCGGTCGAAAAACGAATGATCCGGGGACATGGTACGAAGCGGGTTTCGTGAGCGGAGTGAAAGACGGAATGATCGACTTCGATTTCAAAGGCAAAGGTCGCAGCCTGATGGAAGACATCACGGTCGCTCAGGGACGTTGGCTCGCAACACGGCTCGCACAACTTTCGGATAAGCAAATCGACGACGCTTTTCGTGCCGCGAACTACAATGCGGAGGAGATAAAACTTCTTCGGGACGGAGTCCGCGAACGAACGTCCGAGCTCGATAAGGCTACGCGAAGTGCAGTCGCGGAACGATAGCCGCAAAGCCAGTCCACAAACGAAGAAAGGGCTGTCCTTATCGGGCAGCCTCTTTTTTATTTCCAACGTGAGTTATTTATTTATGCCGGTACGTGATGCGTCCCTTTGAGAGATCATAGGGCGAAAGTTCGACATCAACCCGATCGCCCATCAGGATGCGGATACGGTTTCGGCGCATGCGGCCTGAGATCGTTGCGAATACGATATGCTCGCTGTCCTGGATCTTTACCTTAAAGAAAGCATTCGGCTGTTTGTCTACAACTACACCTGCTAATTCGATTAATTCTTCTTTCATATTATCTGTGATATCAGAACGTCTCACGCTGCGCTTTGGAAATAACGCCTCAAGCCTAAACGGAGGCGATTTGTCAGATCTTGTCGGTCGAAGCGTGGAGAAATTCATTAATACGATGCTCTATTCTCGATTTTGATGCAACTTTATTTTGTGAATTGCTGAGGTCGCAGCTCATTTCACTGAGTTTTTAAGCTCTTTAGCAGAAACGCCCGTGTAGTCACCGGAGCCAAAATCCGATCCGTGTCGTGACCCTGCCCCGGATAAAAAAAGCCCTGAAACCGCGTTTCGGGAATCCTGAGACGTCGAAGAATAGAGACCAACTCGAGCCCGTTCCGGACGGGAACTGACGGATCTTCGACACCGTAGTGAAACTGACTTGGCGGTAGGCGACGTGCGAAATAAAGTGGCGAGCTTGCGATCATACGACGACGCACATCCGCCAGTGTTGCTGTGCGGTCGATCGCACGTTTCAGGAACCTCTCGATATTCTGACCGCCGGTCTGCAGCGTGTTGGCACGAATTCGAAGTCCTTCTTTCCACAGTTCCTGTTCGGTCCAGCCGTCGGTTCCCATCGCATAGAACCAGTCGGTCGGCCCGGCCCAGTCCGCGACACAGTCGATGCGTTTATCACGAATCCCGGCCAGCAAGGCGACGTTTCCTCCGCGGCTATGACCGAAGGCGCAGACGCGAGATCCGTCCGCTTCGGGTGTCGTCACAAGAGCGACGCTAAGAAGCGCGATGACGTCGTCGGTCGCGCCGTCTAGCGCGTCGGTGCGATCGCCTTCGGAAATGAAGGTCTTGCCATTGAAATTCAAAACCTCGCCTCGAAAGGTCGGAACGACATAGACGAATTTGTCCGCGTCGTCGGCCATCATCCGTGGAGAATGAAGACTCTCGAGATCAAGCGGGAAATACTTCGGCGACACACCCTTCGCTTCGATGATCACGGGCAGAGACTTAGGCCGGGCATTTGCGGGAAAAATGATCGCCCCGTAATGTCGGGACCCGAGCACGACGTGCGAGACGATTCGCACATTAAAGGTCCGGTCGGCGATGCGGACCGTGCTTCTCAATTCCTCCTTTACGCCGCGCGGTTTCAGATCTCGCGACGACCAATCCCTTTCAACCTTGGCGATCTCGGCGGCCGTCGGTTTCGCGAATACGGATGCGAGCGGAAATGGAACCTTCCATCCGGTTGCGTTCTGATCATCCGGAAGAGAGTTCAGCCGAGCCAGACCTGAGGTTGGATCGTCATCGGATCCGGAGAGTTTGACGTGCGGATCAAGGTCGTACGCTCGCTTAAAACTTTTTAACGCGGCAGCGCGATCTCCGGCTTGTACGAGTGCGTATCCCATCAAGTTATGAAACGCTGCATGCGACTGAAAATGGTGAGCGAGGCTGTTGAGAAACGCTACGACAGAATTAGTTTTGGTCGGCAGCCGTCGAAGCACCTGGGCCGCGACTTCCATCGCTTTCTTGAGGTCATTCCTTCCAATATAGCCAGCGGCCGCTTCTCGTGAACGGCCCTCCAGCAAGAGTTCCACTGGCAGTGGCGGACCGTCCGAACGAACGAGCTTCAGACCCGCGCCATCCATCCCGGTGATCGTGACACCGACAGCCTTTCCTTGAGCGTCGAGACTGAACATTGCAGATCGCGCCGGCCGATCGACAACTTCGAAAAATTTTGTGCGTTTACCTGAAGAAGAAGTTTGTTTTTCACGAAGTAGCTGAGTCGCCGTCCACATCACCGGACGGATCGTCAGTCCGTATGGTGTCTGTTCGAAATAAACAGCGTAGTCCTCGCCGTCCGTATACCTGCCGGCGTACTGTGCGTCGATCGCCAGTGGAAGGAGGACGATCATGACCAGGATGGCGAAGTTCTTTAACATGCTATGTACTTCAGATGTGTCCAATGAGAATCTGCAGCGGTTATAGTCCCAAAAAAAAGAACACCGCGGTAGGATCTTTTATGACGCAGGTGGCTCGAGCCGCTATAGCTCGGGGAATGCAGAGAAAGGCAGAGATTTGCTGGACGTGAGTTTTCCTTTTTCGTTCTTGGTAATAACACCGCGAAGATCGGTATAAGGGCCGCCATGTTTTTCCTGAACGATCTTCTCCAGGAATTTCCCCTTGAATTGGTAGGTGACTCCGTGGATCATCGTCGTTACGAATTCGATATCCTCATACTCACCCGTTGCGCGCGTTCTCAACGACGCCGTACGGAACGGGTAGAAAGTTCCATCGGTCGTCACTAGCGATCCGCTGATAGGCACGCTTCCATCGCGGCTATGTTTGGGATGATGAACGTCCTGGCTTGGAAGTTTCAACAGGCGAAAGAATTCGAAGTCGACGTTCTCGGATCCGTGCGGAGCGTTCAATTCGTAACGGCCAAGCGCAGCCCCGAGCTCTTTGGGAAGGAAGCTCTCCGCGACTGTCTCCGTCTCCGTCAGCGTCCTCGTCTGCGCACTTGTATATATCGTGGCCGTGAGAGCAACGAGAAGTACAAGAGCAGCATTCGTCATTTTTTCTTACCTTTAATCTCGCGGTTTCCCGGAAGAATTACAGTAATCCCGATTACATTTCCACTCGCCTCTCGTCGAAACTGCGGAAGGGAATGCCGAAACCTACATAAGAGGTTCAGAGCTTTTATCGGCGGTGTGATGAGGTGCGGAGAAAGAAAAGCGGAAAGGAATTCTGCGAAAGGACTGCAGGGAACCGAGGTCTGATTTTCCGTGGCCCACTTGAAATAAAAGTCGGCCACGGAAAAAACCAACGAAGTCGAACTACATTTTGCCTACCGGCGTCTCGAAAATGTACGCCGCTTTCCACATGTCGCCTTCTTTGACGAAGACAGTCGTGCTCCACAGCGGTGCGAGCTTCATGTCGCCGCAGGTACCAACCGCAGTTCCTTTCGCGACGAGAACGGCCACGTCTTTTCCGATGGACGTCGCCTTTCCGTCGGAGACACTTACGCTCGATGCGTTGCACGGATTATCGGTCGTCCACATCTTCATCGCATCGGCCTTGCTCAGAGCGATCCAGCCTTCCGCATTCACGAACGCGAACTCTTTCGCCGTCACTTCGTCGAGAGCCTTCGGATCCTTTGCCTTCCAGCCTTCCCAGCCTTTCTTTTCAACTGCCATCAAAGCATCGGTCAACGCGGCGTCAGGCGATGAAGCCGCAGCGTTCGAATTTGAATTCGCAGTGTTGGCAGCGGCAGGTTTCGCCGAAGCAGCCGGGTTCGCTGCCGGGGCCGCCTTCTCTTCTTTTGCTTCCGGTTTCGCTTCCGGAGCTGCCTTCTTGTCCGGCGCACCAGCGTCCTTCTTCGCGTCAGTTTTGGCGCTCAGATCGGACTCTGATTTCGGAGCTTCTTTGACGCCAACCTCGTTGTGATAGATCGCTTTCCAATCCGATCCGCTGCGCGTAAATATCGTAGCAACGACCAGCGGGCTCGTAAGCGGTTTACCGTTATCGGTTCCTTCGACGGTCGCTTTGTAAGTCAGCACAGCGGTGTCAGCACCGACGGGCGTAACGTGCGGATCTGAAAGCGTGAAGTTCTTTACTTCTTCTTTGTTCTCGGTGATCATTTTCACGACCTGGGCTCTGGTCTCTGCTTCTTTCCCAACTCCGCTGATCATGTTGTCGCCGAGGAAGCCTTCGAAATATTTTCCGTCTTTGTTCTTGTATGCTTCCCAGGCCTTGTTCTCCAGTGCCATAAGCGACTCGGCGGTCGGACCCGCGGGCTTTGCAGCCACGTTTGCATTTGTGTTCGCTGCGGCATTTGTATTTGTGTTCGCCGGCGGCGTGCAACCGACCAACGCGAACGCTGCGAGTGCAAACAGCGATAATTTCATTATTGTTTTCATATAGGTCTCCTCAAAGTTTTATCTGACTTCTACTACCAAAAAAAGCTGTGGATGCGGCGAAATATGACACATTTCGAATCCTGAGTCTAGCGAGTCTGTCGCGAGTCTATCGAGTCTGTCGTTTGCAAGACTGCCGACTCGATAGACTCGCCAGACTCGATAGACTCAACAGACTCGATAGACTCCACAGACTCGATAGACTCGACAGACTGCTTTATAATCCCGAGCAATGAATTCCACTCGCCTCGAAGCTTTCTCAGACGCCGTCATCGCGATCCTGATGACCATCATGGTCCTTGAGTTGAAGATCCCGCACGGCACCGATCTTGAGGCGATCACGCCTCTGCTGCCGATCTTTCTGACATACCTTCTGAGTTTCATATATCTCGGGATCTACTGGAACAATCATCACCATATGTTTCAGGCGACGAAAAGCGTGAATGGAAAAGTGCTATGGGCGAACATGCATCTCCTGTTCTGGCTTTCGCTTGTTCCGTTCGTAACGGGTTGGATGGGCGAAAATCATTTTGCTCCGCTGCCGACGGCGATCTACGGGGTCGTGCTCTTATGCTCCGCTATCGCTTACACGATCTTGCAGACGACCATCGTCCGTCATCATCACGGCGAAAACGCTCTGCTCGCCCAGGCGATCGGAAATGACTTTAAGGGAAAGATCTCGATCGTGATATACATCGTTGCGATCGGAAGCGCGTTTATACATCAGACGATCTCTCACGTGCTCTATGCTACGGTCGCGCTGATGTGGCTCGTGCCAGATCGAAGGATCGAGAAGAAGATCGAGACTGGAGAAGCGTGACGGAAGAAGACAGAGACGGGAGATAGGAGACAGGAGACGCGAGACAAGAGACCGGAAAAAGGCTACGACAATTTGAGATTTGGGACCCTGAGACCAGGGACCAGGGACTACGGACTAAGCGATGGACCAATCTTTCCTCGACACCATTCTTAAAGCGACAAAGGACTACTGGTTTCTGATAACGCTTGTCGCGTCGGTGGTTTTAACGCTCTCGTACATGATCGTCTTTCGCGTCAATCCGTGGGACCAGCAACGAGCGATCAAGCTTCGACGCGATCGCATCCGTTTTCATAATTCGGTTGGTTATTCGCTGATCGAGACGGGGCATTTTACGGACGCGCGTGCAGAGTTCGAAGAGTCGCTCAAGCTCTCGGCGGAAGATCAGACGGCGGTCAACGGAAAATATCTGGCAAATCTTTTTATCAACATCGCATCGCCGACTGCGGATCCCGCCATCGGATTCGCGATCCATCGACGCATCACGGAGAACGAAAGTCTTAAACGCGAGCAGCATCTCCACATCATCGACAAGTATCTCGGCGATCTGTACATGCGCATCTCCGATGTTCCGAAAGCGGTTCAGTATTATCGCTCGGCTCTCGAACACAAGCCGGATTATCCCGATGCTCTCTACACGTTGGGTTGGCATTATTACCAGGGCGTTCATGGCGACCTGTCCGAGATGGAACGCCTCTTTCGAAAATTGACGGAGGTCGATCCGCACGGCTTTCGCGGATTTCACGGTCTCGGATATGCCCTCTACATGAAGGCTCTTCTCGAGCCGGATGCGGAGGCACGGAAGTTACTGATCAGCGAAGCTTCCGAGCAGAGCGGAGCCGCGAAGGTTCTCTACTTCAATCAGGTAAACATCGTCATGGATTTCGGTGAGATCTCGAGATCCGTCGATCCCGAGCTTGCGCTTTTCTTTCACGATTACGGGAAGAAGATCCTGACCGATCCAGTGCTCCGCGATCTCGGTGACAATCCTTATCCATTACTCAACCGATTGTTGATGAGTGAAGGCGAGATCAACATTGCGAGCAAGGATGACAAACTCGCGTGGATCTCGTATCAAAAAGCGCTCGATCATCTCGCATTGCATCGAACGACCGGCGAGAAAAAAAACGCCGACGAACATAAGCGACTTTTTGAAAAAGCGCAGCGGCTCGATTCGACGAAGTTCGTTCATTATATATATGCCGATCAACTCGCGGTCCTGGATCTTCTATTGCCGGGCGGGGAGTGAGGGCTGGCCGCCTACATGAAACAAAAAAAGAAACGGTAACTTTGAAATCGCTCTGCTATAATTCGGCCCGCAAATTACAAAAAGGAGGAATCGATATGGGACGAAAGTTTATCGACTGCAGTGAGTATCCAAGCGACAACAATTGCTCGGTTAAGATCTCCGGTACCGAAGATGAAGTGCTTGATGTTGCGGCGGCTCATGCAGCGGCGACGCACGGCCACGAAGACACTCCGGAATTTCGCGAGCAACTCCGCGGCATGCTGAAGGACGAGTGAAAGTAAATCGTGAATCGTAAATAGAAAGCCCGCGATGGTCGCGGGCTTTCTATTTGACTTCCCACGTTTACTCCAATCGCCCTCCGCGCAGACGGACGCCCATCAGACGTCCTGGGAATGTTCCAAAGTCTTCGACTTCCAACGTGTTCGACCCACGAGCGCGGACTCGAGCCGCCGGTATGATCGTACCTTCGCCGCGGCCGTTCTGGTCGATGCGGATCTCGACATACGTAAACGGATAATCGACCGAACGGTAGCCGCGCCGTAATTCACCAAAGCCTACCCATCGCTTGAAGACTGCGCGGATCCGCGTGTCGTCGCCGTCGCGATCGACAAGTATCGCATTGATCGGAAGCCCGACCTGACCGCTGAATGAAAATCGTCCGAGATCATTCCGGTCGATCTGTTTTGCGAAATCGTCCTGGCCGTCACGCTGAAGCGTTTGCAAATATCTCGTCGCGTCGGCTTCAGAGGTGCGTCCATTGATCGTCATCGTAAACGGCCGCGAGATTGTGCGCGTGTTTAATCCGTATCCGTATATAAGCGCGGTTCCGGTAATTGTCGTTCCGCGTTGCGCACTCGCAGAAGATGCGGCCATGCCGATCGTCAGCATAATAATTGCCAGTAGAAAAGAATGTATTTTCATAAACGTCTCCTGTTCTGATTCTGCCACTTCGTCCGAGGAGAAATGTACAGAAGCGAACAAATGTCGTGGGTAAGTTTTCACGATATGAATAGAGGATGTCCGAAATGGTGATAAAAATTACTCGACATATAAAAGTCGAGTTATTACAATCGATCTGCGTTCATTTCTAGAACCACCCGCCAAAGTTGTATGTGGAAACCAGACGAAAGCCTCGACGAGTTTGTCGTCAAGCCTGATGCAGATGTCATATCGGATCCGCCGCGCGAAGTATTGCTACGGCGGACGGGTGAGGTCGAGGTCTTGAAACCCTTGACGTTAGCGGAAATTCGCGCGAGGCGTTCTAGCCGAAGTTTCGGAGCGTTTCGTACGCCTCAGCCGTTGTGGTTTCGTCGTTTCCTTACGTTAGGCAGCGCCGCTCTAGTGATGATCGCACTGGTCCTCGTGAGCGCGATCCTCGTTGGGATCAACGACCCGGCAGAGGGCCTCGATGTCGCTACGGTCGTAACGCCGAATGAAGAGCTGGACCAACCCGAAGAACCGTTTACCTTTGAGGTTTATTCTCCATCGACTCTTGCACCGGCGGGCCGTGAGATCGATACCATTCGGTCGAGCCCCAGACGGAGGCCGCTCCGGCATGTCGTCCACCTTGCCGCTATTAAACGTCGCGTTCAGCCACGTCCGTCACTGCGGGTTGAACAGCCGAAGTTCATTCCAACGACACTGGTCATCTACGCAGAGAACGGCGTGATAAATACTCGCATTGAACCGTGGCTTCAATTTAGCAATTAGTGACTAGCAATTAGCAATTAGCGATTGGCATTCAGCTACACGAAAAAGCCCGCGATTGCTCGCGGGCTTTTCTATCTACGATCGACGATTAGCTATTTACTATTCAGCAACCGCCATTTCTTTATCCTTCGACTTCTTGATACCGCCGATCTGGACGAGATTCTCGCCCTTGATCTGGTTCTTCTCGAGGACCATCTGGTTGTAGAGCTTACGCATCATCTGCATTTCCTCAGCAGCGGTCTTCGGTCCTTCCATCTCGGGCTTGTTCGGACGAGCAAGATCGACCTCATTGAGGATCAGGCTGTGCGATGCGTCGCCGAGCTCAACTTCTTTACCGCGTGCAAAGACTTCATGACGGCCGTGATCTTTGTACCACTGTGCGACGGTCGCGTTCTGATGCATGTGCTCGATGATGTTTCTCCAGCCGATGCCGGTGTTGTATGCACAGAACGAGATCTCGCCTTCCTGCGTGCCGTACGGGATGATGCACATCTCGGTGCGGCGGAAGTCGTAGTTGAAAAGATCCTGGAACCACATGCCTGCGATGAAGAGGAAGTTCCACGGGTCCTGACGACGCTTCTCGATGTCTTCGATCGTTCGATCCGGACCGACCTTTCCGTAATCCTTACCCGAGAGTCCGAACGACTTGTCGAACTTCTTCAGGATGCCGCCAAGCGTCAGCGAGTGCGGAGCTCCGTACGGATTGTAATTCTTGAGAAGAGCGAGTCCCATCATGAGATTCGAAAACCACTTGCCGCGGTTCGTATCCGTGATGTGCTGCATGTCCGTCACGAGGCCCTGAATGTTCAGGAACTGCGGCACCGGAGCCATCTCTTTCGTTTCCTTGTTGACCATCACC
Source organism: Acidobacteriota bacterium (assembly GCA_003223025.1). GTDB lineage: Bacteria > Acidobacteriota > Blastocatellia > Pyrinomonadales > Pyrinomonadaceae > OLB17. The sequence goes on along the minus strand of QHXR01000004.1, from coordinate 115,422 downwards.
GCCGTGCCGACACCGCAGTTCGGGTGGCAGCCGCAGCTTACCTGTCCCCAATCCGATTCCGGACCGTGTACGACGTCCGCGAAATCTGCAAACGCTCCCATCAATGAAAGCGGGAACCAGTCACGTGTAGGTTCAGTGATTCCGACCTGGTCATGAACGTCGTGCGCAAGGTGAGCAAGCGTGTAACGCTGCTGTAAGCGACGCTGTTCGGTGATCAGCTCATCGCGGCCGGTGAACGAGACCGGCTGGAATGCGATGAACGAAATTTTCTTCGGATTCTCGAGAGCGAAGCGGATGATCGTTCCGACCTGATCGTTGTTGATACCGTTGACCAGCGTTGTGACAAGAATGATATCGACGCCGGCTTCGTGAAGGTTGTTGATCGCACGAAGTTTTACATCGAACAAGTTTCCGATCTGGCGATGCGAGTTGGCATCGTTACCGATTCCGTCAAACTGAAGATAGACGAATCGAAGTCCGGCTTCAGCAGCTTCGCGGCAAAATTCTTTCGACTTCGCGAACTCGATACCATTCGTCGCAGCCTGCACTGAGTTGTATCCAACCTTGCGAGCATAGCGGACAGCGTCGAGGAAGTACGGGCTGAGCGTCGGCTCACCGCCCGAATACTGCACCGACATCTGACGACGCGGCTTGATCTGGATGGCGTTGTCGAGGATCTCCTGAACATCTTCCATCGAGAGCTCGTGGACGAATCCAACCTGGTTCGCGTCCATGAAGCACGGATCGCACATCATGTTGCAGCGATTCGTGAGATCGACCGTCAACACAGCACCGCGGCCGTACTTGACGGACGACGTGCCGTGATTGTGAAGCTTCTCGTCATTGTGAGCGTCGATATCACGACCCGGGAAGAGGGATTCGATATGCTGCAGGAATTTCGAATCGATCGCCATCATGTCTTCGAAATGTCCGTGCGTCGGACAATCTTTGATCATCCAGACCTGGCCGTCGCGTTCGATGATCTGAGCCTTGATCTCACCAACGTTCTCGTTGATCAGAGCCGAAACTTCACGCTTTCCGCTGAGGATCTCCTCGCGGGCCTCGATCACGCAGTTCGGACAAAGCGAATCCGTTTGACGGGGGAAACCGAGTGTCGGTTTCGATTTCTGCCACGATTTGAGGAGTGGCTTGTCCGACCACTTCGGTGTGAAGGAAGGATTCGGCTTAAACTGGTTAACGGACTTGATCGCGTTGAAAGCGCCTTTAGCGATGTATGTAAGTCCCTTTTCGAAGTGTTTTACTGGTCTCATTTTATATATGTATCCCCACAATTAATTGCGTATACCCAAAATCTCGAATTGAATAAGGAAAATCGTGTCGAGCAGCACCGAAACTAGTCAGCAATACCTATGCCCCGAGGGCCGTATTGCCACGCGGTTTGTAAGCTGTGCAGTTGCTGCATTTAGCTCTAATCGATCTGAGCGAAAATAGTCAGCCTTATGAAGCAAAATGACACAAATAGACTGATAACGTCAATCCGGGGTCTTTTTGATACGCCCGCTGACGCCGGAAAGTGACTCGATCACCCGCTTCGGCAAGGATCGAGTTGATGGAGCGAACCGTGCATTAAGCCATCGCTTAATTTTCTGCCTGCCGGAGAAACGGGTCGAAAAACAATATGAAAAATGAGCGAGCATTTTTCAGAGTGGAACCCGCACCTTTTTGGATTCAGTCAAAAGAGTTCACCACCCGTTCACTTTAAGCGCACGATTCACTTCGTACTTGAAGCATCTGCTCGTAGGATACTGATAACAAAGCGCTTAGCAAAAAAAGTTAATGCTTTACACACTAATTTGTATGTGTTAAATTTTCAAACACTTCAAGGGAAATTGGGTCGCTTGTTCGCCCGAACAAGATTTAATTCAACGAACGAGTTGAGAAAGATCAAGTAGTCGAAAACTGATAAGAAGTAGTTTTTCGTTCCAGGGTTCAGTATGTCCATTCGCTTCGGCACGTCGGGCTGGAGAGCGATAATCGCCGACGAGTTTACCTTTAATAACGTCAGGCGGGTCACCGAAGCGATTTGCGGATATTTGACAACCGAAAAACCGGCCTCGGGGCAGATTTTGATCATCGGATGCGACTCAAGGTTCATGGGCGAGAAATTCTCGGCGATCGCCGCTGAGATCGCCGCAGCAAAAGGCTTTCGCGTTCTTCTCTGTACAGGGCAAACGCCGACACCGGCGATATCATTCGCGATTCGAAGCCTTAAAGCTTCCGGGGCGCTTAACTTTACGGCCTCGCATAATCCGCCCGAATATCAAGGGATAAAGTTTTCTACATACGACGGAGCTCCGGCACTGCCGGAAGTAACGCAGAAGATCGAAGCCGCAATAATTGACGAAGACGTTTCAAGCGATGTTGCCGGCGGATCGATCCAGGAATACGACGCTCGACCCGATTATTTGAAAGATCTTGCAGCGAAGATAAATTTAACGGCCATATCGGAATCGAAAGGCCGCTTCGCATACGACGCACTCTGGGGAACGGGCCGCGGATATTTGGACAAGATTCTTCGCGACGCGGGCTGCGAGGTTGAGACTATAAACGACTGGCGCGACGTAACTTTCGGCGGCCGGTCACCGGAACCAGGCGAAGATCATGTAGACGAGCTTCGAGAACGGGTCCTTACAAAAAAATTGACATTGGGCATCGCGACGGATGGCGATGCAGATAGATTCGGGATCATTGACAGCGACGGCACCTTTATTACTCCCAACCAGTTGATCGCTGTATTGACAGATTATTTAGCTGATAGCCGGGGATGGACGAACGGCGTCGCACGAAGTGTTGCGACATCCCACTTGGTCGATCGTGTCGCCGCCGAACGCGGGTTGAAGTTATATGAAACGCCGGTTGGATTTAAGTTTATCGGCGAATTGATAAATAAAGACGAGATCATCCTGGGTGGCGAAGAATCCGCGGGCCTTTCGATACGCGGTCACTACCCCGAAAAAGATGGCATCCTTGCATGTCTTTTGGCCATCGAAGCGGTCACTGTCAGACAATCAAGTTTGAGTGACCAACTTTCCGAACTTTATAAAAGAGTAGGAAAGCTCGAGTCAGGCCGCATCGGTGTAAAGCTCGATGAGAACGTCGCTGCAAGATTGAAAGAAAAACTCGCCCAGGAACCCAACGATATTGGCGGGCGAAAGATTGAAAAAATAAATCGGATCGACGGCGTGAAGTTTTTGTTCGCCGGCAGCGATTGGATGCTTATGCGTCCCTCCGGAACGGAGCCGATGGTCAGGATCTACGCGGAGAGCGAGTCGAAGCAGGAGTTGGAGGCATTACTTGAGGCAGGGCGAAGTTACTTACTCGAATAGAACACGAAGGCCGCGAAAAAAATCGGCGAAGTCTTCGAAACGTTCACAGTTGAGTGTCCCGCGATGGATCTCGTACGGAGCGACCGCCTTATTTGTCCTTGTTCTTTGCTTGACCGTAAATTTTAGAGCTTTTACCGAGCTCAATCATGAGGCTGGAGAGAATGAAAGCCTCAATCAGGAAATTGAAAAATTAACGAGCGAGAATCTCAATCTTCAGGAAGAGATCTATTACCTGCAGAATGACTCGAGCGTCATCGAACGCGAAGCCAGGAAGTTCGGCTTTCAGCGTAAGGAGAAAAAAGTTCCAGTGCCGTCGGACAAGTAAGCGGAGAAATTTGTTCGCTGGCACAATCACCAACCAAAAACAACTGCCTTTTGCCTATCATCTCCGCTTAGCCAACAGTTAACCTTCCGTAAAATTCGCGGCCTGTGTTTCCCGAACACAGGCCGCACCACATTTTAAATTGGGATTTGGGATTGCGGATTTGGGATTGGCGGACCGGTAAGCGAATCGCTATTTTCTGGAATTCCTGTCGGCAAAGGCGACAAACATTAAAGCCTGGGTTTCGGTTTACTACTCTATACGAAAGATCCTATCCGTTTCATCACGTCATCCAAATCGATCTCGTCGACGCTGTCTGCTCGCGAACAAATCTCCATCAACAATCTGTCCTGTGCGTTTCCTTTTTCTTTCGCGATCGAATAAGGCAGATCTTCCCTGAACGTCACCATCGAATACTTCGAAAAATAATCTTCGTACTTTTGCTCGAGTCTCGTCTCAAGCTCGCGCTTGCGCTGAAAAACCGGATCGGCAACGCGGTCGCGCATCTCGTAGAAATTTTCTTCGGCCATGTCGGCGATCGCGTCCGTATTAATTTTTCGGAGTTGGCCGTATTCCTCGTAGACACTTTTCCAGTCGATATCCGGAGCAGACCCACCCGCCACCGCAGGTGGTACCGACAAGAGTGAATGGAGCACGCGCACATCTTCGAATGCGCAATTCATGCCCTGTCCGTAAAAGGGAACAACCGCGTGTGCAGAATCTCCAAGCAGTAAAGATTTTCCACCGACATTCCAGGGCCAGCATTTCACCGTCCCGAGTTCGCCGGTCGGATTCGCGAAGAAGTCTTCGACGAGCGTTGGCATTAGCGGAACGGCGTCGGGGAATTCGCGGGTGAAAAACTCAAGAAGTGAACCAGCGTCGGTGAGCTGATCAAAGGCCGGCACATCCGCAGCGGGAAGAACCACCCCGTCATCCGAAGCGGCTGCCACCCCTCCTTCGGAAGGAGGGGAGTCTGTTTTCGCTAAGAACAACGTACACGTAAAACTTCCGTCGAAGTTCGGCAGGGCGATCATCATGAACTGATGCCGTGGCCAGATGTGCAGAGCATTCTTCTCGAGAAGAAATTCGCCATTCGGTCCCGGCGGGATATGCAGCTCCTTGTAACCGTGCTCGAGAAATACGGAGCTCGATTCGAATCCCGAAAGCGTCCGCTCCATCGATTGCCGAACCCCTGAGCCGGCTCCATCGGTTGCGATCACAGTATCGGCGCGTCTTGAACGGCCATTCTCAAACATGACCTCGCCCGAGCCGCAGTCGAAATCCACACACCGTTGATTGAAGATGAACTGCACTCCCGCGTACTTCTCCGCTTCATTCATCAGAGCGATGTTCAGGCCGGCACGCGAAACGGAATTGATGTACTCACCTTTTCGTCCGCTGTACGGAAGCAGTTTCGTCTCGCCGGAGATCGAATGGATCATCCGCCCGTGCATCGGGATCGCTTCCGCCAACATGTACTCGTCCATCCCGACTTCCCGAAGCGCCGCGATACCGCGATCAGAAAGCGCGAGGTTGATCGAACGCCCAGCCGCGACATCCGATCGACGCATGTCATCGCGTGCCTCGTAAACGTCGACAGTGATCCCGCGTTTCGCGAGATAGATTGCAAGAAGAGAACCGGCGAGTCCGGCTCCTATGACAGCGACATTCGACATAAGATTTTTGTCACCGAGCACGCAGAGTCTATTAGGCCAGACAGCGTTTCAAGATCTCAGCAAATCTAAATACGTCCTCGAACGAATTATAAAGCGGCACGGGAGCGACGCGGATCACATCGGGCTCTCGCCAGTCGGCGAAAACCCCGCGCGACGTCAGTGTATTGAAAAGATTTTTGTCCGAGTCCTTTACACGGATCGAGAGCTGACATCCGCGTTGCTCGGTATCTTTTGGAGTAATGATCGAGATCCTTTCATCCTCGATTTGATTCAACAGAAACTCCAGATAGCCCGTCAGCTTCACAGACTTTTCACGTAGTGAGCTCATTCCCGCTTCGTCAAAGATCTCGAGCGACGCACGCAGCGCCGCCATTTGCAGGATCGGCGGATTCGAGATCTGCCAACCCTCGGCTCCGCGCATCGGATGAAATTCCGGGCCCATTAAAAAGCGAGTCGCTTTATCGTGACCCCACCATCCGGCAAATCGCGGAAGCTCGAATGATTCCGCGTGTCGTTCGTGAATGAAAGCTCCCGCGACTGCACCCGGTCCGGCATTCAAATATTTATAGGAACACCAGACGGCGAAGTCGACATTCCAATCATGCAGATGAAGTTCGAGATTTCCCGCCGCGTGCGCAAGATCGAAACCGACGATCGCTCCGGCCTTGTGCCCGGCTTCCGTGATCGCTTTCATGTCGAACGCCTGGCCAGTGTAATAATTCACACCGCCGAGGAGAACGAGCGCGATCTCATCCGCGTGTCGATCGATAGTTTCGAGTATGTCTTCCGTGCGAAGAGTAGATTCGCCATCACGCGGAGTGAGCTCCAAAAGCAGGTCGGAACCGCCTGCGGTAGCGGGCGGTTGAAATTGCGCGATCGATAGTCCCTCATCGGTGACCGGCAAACCACCCGCTACCGCAGGTGGTTCCGTCCTGTGAAACCGGATCTGCGATTCAACCGCATACTGATCCGACGGAAACGCGCCTTTCTCGATGACGATCTTTTTCCGTTTTCCCGATGGTCGATAAAACGAAACCATCATCAAGTGTAAATTCACCGTCAGAGAATTCATGACAACTGTTTCGATCGGCTGAGCACCGACAACACGTGCCATCTGCTCGGTCAGGAATTCGTGATAGGGAAGCCACGGATGCTTTGCATGAAGATGTCCTTCGACGGCCAAAACTTCCCAGTCCTTCAATTCCTGCACGACGTACTCTTGCACCGACTTCGGTTGAAGGCCGAGCGAGTTTCCCGTGAAGTAAATTGCTTCGGCTCCGTCGTCCGCGCGCGGCATGAAGAATTTTTCGCGGAAACTTTTCAAAACATCGGTCGTATCCAGTCTACCCGCAAAGGTGGGTGACGCTTCGAATTCGATCTGTGATGATGTCGTCATTTGTTGAATTGAATTTTATTGATAACCAGCGCGTTTGGAAAGACGTCTCTATGAATGAGGGCATACTTTTTCGAATTCGCGAAAATATTTATACCCGGAGCGCTGATACGAACGGCGGTGACTTACCGCGTTACACACCGAAGGCAATCGTCTTCGTCTTAATTCAGAATAGGAGAAAGTAATCATGAAAAAGTTTATCCAGATTAGTGCCCTTCTTAGCCTTTTGGTCCTTTTCAATGTTGCTGCGAGCGTCGGCCAAAGCAATTTCGGAACAGACGTTAATATTCCGTTCGCGTTCAACGTAGGAGATCAGTCGTACGAAGCCGGCGATTATATTTTGAAATTCGAGCGGTTCTCAGCCGGCAGCGCGACCCTCACGATCCAGGATGTAAAGAACGAAAAAAGCCAGACCGTGCTGATGAATGCGGGCGGCGATATGTCCCGCGGTGAGATCAAGCTCGTGTTCGACACGCTCGAAGGGCAGCGCTATCTGACGAAGGTAAAGACTCCGTCTCGAACATTTGCGATCATCATGAACAAGCCGGATAAAAAGAAATCGGGTCAGGACGCGAGCGGCTCAAGCGCATTCTGATCTAACCTTTCCTACAACCATACCCGTACTCGGCCGGCGAATCTCGCCGGCTTTTTTATTTTGAAACGATCTGCACAACGCACAACCTCGATCGTTTCATCTACTCAAAATTCTCCTTATTCAAATTCAACCACTTGAGCGCCGAGCCGTGCAGGAGCGTCGCCTTCGTCGCGTCGTCATAACCGGACGCCTCGATCAAACTGCCGGGTTTCAGTTCGCCAAGGGGAAAAGGATAGTCGCTTCCGAGCGCGATCCGGTCCGCACCGACGAGGTTGATCAGATAATCGAGAACCTTCGGTTCGTGAACAAGCGAATCGAAATACATGCGATCGAGATATTCTCGCGGGCCGTGTGAGTTATCGATCGCACAGATGTCCGGACGCACATCGAATCCATGATCGATTCGTCCGATCGTCGACGGGAACGAGCCTCCGCCGTGTGCGAAACAAATTCGAAGTCGCGGCAAACGTTCGAGAACACCGCCGAAGATCAACGAGCAGATCGCACGCGAAACTTCGGCCGGCATTCCGACGAGCCACGGAAGCCAATATTTTTGCATGTCCGCCTCGCCCATCATTTCCCAAGGATGAACGAAAACCGCCATGCCGAGGTCTTCACTCGCGGCGAAGAAATCGAAGAACTGAGGCTCGCCGAGATTTAGCTGATTGACGTTCGTTCCGATCTGAACGCCGGCGAGCCCGATCGATCTGCATCGTCTGAGCTCGTTGATCGCGAGTTTCGTATCCTGCATCGGAACTGTTCCGAGTCCGACAAAGCGTAATGGAAATTCAGAGACGACATCGGCGATATGATCGTTGAGAAATTGCGCGACTTCGAGCCCGTCCTGCGGCTTCGCCCAATAGCTGAACATGACGGGCACAGTCGAAAGTACTTGGACACGCACACCGAATTCGTCGATCTCCTCTATTCGTTTTTCGGGACTCCAGCAATTCTCTTCGATGTCGCGAAACGATTTTCCATCGTCCCGGATCATGTGCGCGCAGCACGGTTTGTAATGATCGAGCGTGATGAAGCCGCCATAGCCGAATCGAGTTTTCCAGTCGGGAAGTTCTTTTGGAAGTATGTGTGTGTGTACGTCGATCTTTAGCATTTGAAATATTTTAGAGTGACGACATCGTTTTCTGAAGCATTAGAAATATTTTAGAGTGACGACATCGTAAGCCGAAAACGCGAGCGACAGCGAGGTATTTCTTGTCGCCGAAGGCGACGCACATTAAAGCCTAGGGTTGAGGAGCGAAGCGAGCGAAACCCTAGGTAGGACACGAAATGATTCCGTCGCTGAAGGCGACGCACAATTTCGTGGATACCGATTGTTCGTCGCCTTCAGCGACGTTCGCTGGATTCGTCGGTCCTAGGGTTTCGGTCGCTTCGCTCCTCAACCCTAGGCTTTAATGTGCGTCGCCTTCGGCGACAAGAAATGTACATCGCCTTCAGCGACAAGAAAAACGCTTGTCTCAATCGGAGACTTCAATTCATGATCGGATTCATTTCCGAATCCGCGATCTCGCCCGGTCGCTTTCCCCTTAGCCATGCGTCCAAGTCAGCTTGCTGATGAATACTGGTTAGCTCGGTCACACGAGCACCGTCCTCGAAATAAATGATCGTCATCACCTCGCGCATTTTCGAAGACCGATTCGCACTTGCCGAATGTATCGTCCATCCGAGATGGAACGTCGCATCGCCCGCTTTCATGGACGAAGCTTTCGCGATCGGAAACTTGTTCTCCGAAATGTAGCGTTGAAATAGTTCCTCGCTCTCATCCGATATCTCGACATTGTTGATCGGGCCATGCGCGTGTGATCCAGATGCGAAAGTAATGATGCCCATTTCTTCATCGATGTCGACGAGCGGCATCCACATCGTGATCATCTTTTCGGTATCGAGCGGCCAATAATATTTATCCTGATGCCACGGCGTGTGGCCGCCGCCCGGCTCCTTGAACAACGCCTGATCGTGGTAGAGACGAACCTTCTCAACGCCGAGGAGATCTGCCGCAATCCGTGCAAACTGCTTCTCGAAAACGAAGCTCTTCACCGCTTCATCTTTCTGCCAGAGATTTGTGACTTGAAGAAATGCTTTGTCGTATGTGCTTCGATCTCCGAGCGAACGTGTTTCGTTTGAGAGTCGAAGCACTGCGTCGTTGATAGCAGATCGATACTCGTCGATTTCATCCGTTGACGCAGCAGCGGTTATCAGAACATGGCCGTTCGCCCACAGTTCGTTGGATCGGGAAAATGTAGAAGCGATTCCGCTCATTCTCTAGTTCGTGACGTCGGCCTCAGCGGTCCAGAAATCCGGATATTCGAGTACTAGCCCGGAATCATTGATCTTGAGCTCGCGTACAAATTCTCCGCCGCGGCTTTCATACTTCACGGTCGATCCGTCGATCCGAGAATACGATTGATCGAGACGCTCAAGCTCGAACGAAGGAAATCGCAGCCATGCCGCGCTGACCGATTCACGGTCACCATCCTTCAAATTCAGACGACGCAGAGGAAGTAGATTTGTGATCGGACTGAAGTTGAGATCGATGTCGAGACAACCTTCGACCGATTTTATTTCTTGATCGTCGAGATACCAGATTCCGCCTTCGCCGACAGTGATTTCATGTTCGATGACATGCTCGCCGACCCATCCGTCAACGGTCGCCGAACGCGTGGTCCAATCAGGATCGCACTCGATCAGATATTCGAGACGGCACGGACTTCCTTCGTAGAGAAAGATGGCCGAGCCGTCGAGATACCAACCGTCTTCATCACCGTATACGCGCGCTGTCTCGTGACCGCTGGTGTCGATGCGTCGCCAGAGAATTGAATGATCTTCCATTATTTAAATTCCAGATCGAACAGAAAAAATTCACCATCGTCCTCCTGACCGATGTTCATCGAACCCGTGACGCCTTCGAACCCGTCGGTGCCGGATCCCGGAACGACATCGCCATACGCCGGGCCGCTGCCGTCGGCGCCGCGAATACCGCTATGCTGCACAACGAAAGTACCTTCGCGTTCACCGATCTTAGCGGTGATCCGTTCAAGTGCCGCGTATCCACCTGACTTGGCCGGCGTCTGATACAGGATCGCGTTTGCGACACTTGTTCCGGTCATCGCACCGGTGAATTCTTTTCGAATCCGAGCCCGCGCTATGTCCGCAAGCTCATCGTTCTCTTCGGTGTGTGGTTCCCAGCTTGTGATCTTGAAAGGAGATTTGATTTTCATGTTTGGAAACTAACTAACGACTGGAGGCGGCTCCATAACAGCGCGGCAATTCTTGCACGTCCTCAGATCTTCGGAATCGTAGAACTTCTCAAAGACGCCCTGGAACTGCGTCGTGATGTCGGTGAGCTGAAAATATTCTTCGAAGAGTTTCTCGTTGCAGTTCTCGCAGAACCACATCAGTCCGTCGAGCTCGCCTTCGTGACGCTTGCGTTCGAGGACAAGACCGATCGTGTTCTCGCCGCGGATCGGGTTATGCGGAACGCGCGGCGGCAACAAAAACATTTCGCCCTCTAGGATCGGGACTTCGACGGCTTTACCGTCCTCCTGGATTTGAACTTTGATGTCGCCTTCGAGTTGATAGAAAAGTTCCTCGCCTTCATCCCAGTGATAATCTTTTCGCGAGTTCGGCCCACCGACGACCATCACGATGAAATCGTCGTCTGCATAGACACACTGATTTCCGACGGGCGGCTTGAGCAAGTGGCGGTGCTCGTCGATCCACTGTTTAAAATTAAAGGGACGTCGAATCATTTTTCCAGATCGATCTCAAACAAACTCAAATCAATTCCACGATAATGAGCCGGCAGCGTCGGTGACTCCGCGGGCGTCATCAGTCCAAGAAACTTGAAGCCGCATGACTGGTAATAGTCTATCAACTTTTGATTATCGCCCCACGTGTCCATGCGGACGAATCGTAACCGATGTTCACGAGCATATTGACGAGACCAGTCGGTGATCGTCCGAACATAACCGCGTCCGCGAAACCCGGGATTCGTAACAATGCGATGTATGTACATCGCTGATTCGTGCGAGTGCTTTCCCCAGATGATCGGATCCGAAAATGCGACAGAAAAGATGCAGGCGACGCGACCGTCTTCGATGATCCTCCCAAGCCTGTGTTCGGCGATCTCTGTGTCAACGAGCTCGCGATCGAAACCTAGCCACGTTTTATCGAATACAATTTTTTGATAGTCGATCGCATTGTCGTACAGATCGAATATGACGTCGACATCATTCGGGGTAGCATTCACGATTTCCATCGCTACAACTCCGCGAGTTTTTCGACCGTCCGCCAATTTCGTCCGGTGACCGGGACTTTGAGTTTCTTTTCGATAAATCCTTTGCCGAGCAGACTGTCAGCGACACCTTCTTTGAGCAACGCATAGATCTCGCGATCGATGACCTCAAATTTCTCGTATTCAGTCTCCGCGGCTTTCAGTTGTTCCTGCTTGTCCTTCGGCATTTTCTCTTTCATGAAAAGGACATGCATGTGCTTGTGCGTCTCGAATGCACCGTGGAATGGATTGTTGTCGAGAACATTCTGGATAGAAGACTGCTCCCGGATCATTACAGGAATCGCTTTGCCGAAACCTTTCGCGATTGCCTTCTCGATCTTGGTGCAGATCTTTTCTTCGGAAGATTTCGTCACGTCGAATGCGAGATTGCCGCTGTTGATGTACGAAACGACATTTTTGAAACCGAGCTCTTCAAAGCTCGATTTCAGATCCGCCATTTTGATCATCGTATTTCCTCCGACGTTGATCCCGCGGAGGAGGGCGATATATCTCATAAGAACTCTTCCCGCGAAACACGCGAAAAACACGAAAGGAAGAAATTTCGCGTTCTTTCGCGTTTTTCGCGGGCATATTTCTTAGTTACCCTGCATGTCGATCACGAATCGATATCGCACGTCGGACTTCACCGTCCGATCGTATGCTTCCTCGATGCGGTCGGGCGTGATCACTTCGACGTCCGACACGATGTTGTGTGCAGCACAGAAGTCGAGCATCTCTTGCGTCTCGGATATTCCGCCGATCATCGAGCCGGCGAGAACCTTATTTCCGAGGATCAGCGAAAGCGCATTCAGCGCGACAGGCTCGGTCGGTACGCCTACAACTACCATCACACCGTTGAGACCGAGCAGGTTCAGATACGAGTTGTAATCATGATTCGCCGAGATCGTATCGAGGATGATGTCGAAACTGCCGGCGGCTGCAGTCACCGCGTCGGCGTCTTTCGTATTCAGAAATCCCTTGGCTCCGAGTTTCTTGGCGTCGGCTTCTTTGGACGGCGACGTGCTTAGCACGGTGACTTCCGCACCCATGGCCGCCGCGATCTTCACACCCATATGTCCCAATCCACCAAGACCCGCAACCGCGACCTTTTTTCCCGGACCGGCTTCCCAACGCTTCAACGGCGAGTATGTCGTGATGCCGGCGCACAGAAGCGGAGCGACACCCGACAGATCACCCGCCGCATTTACTTTCAACGCATAGTCTTCGTCGATGACGTATTTATTCGAGTAGCCTCCGTACGTCGGCGTCGTGCGATCCATCTCCGTGCCGTTGTATGTCATCGCACAACGCTTCATGCAGTACTGCTCGACGCCGCCGGTGCACGCGGCGCATTCGCGGCACGAATCGACGAAGCATCCGATCCCGGCAAAATCACCGACTGCGAATTTCGTTACGTCTGCACCGATTTGCGAGATTCGTCCGACGATCTCGTGGCCCGGGACCATCGGATATGCCGACGGTATCGACGGTGCCCATTCTGCACGGGCCTGGTGAATATCCGAATGGCAGATACCGCAATATGCAATGTCGATCAAAACATCGTTCGGTCCCACCTCGCGTCGCGTGAACTCGAACGGCTCAAACTTAGCTTCCGGTCCGTCTATCGCGAAACCCTTCGTCGCGACCGCTTTTGTTTCTGCAGGTATCATGTTTCTCCTTTAAGTCTGATTGATGGTTGCGATGACTTTCAGTTCGATCGCGATCGGCGTGGGAAGGGAAGTTATCTCGACCGTCGTCCGGCACGGACGATTATCGGAAAAATATTCGGCGTAGATGCGATTGTATATCGAGAAGTCAGCTTTCATGTTCGTCAGATAAACCGTAACATCGACGATCTGATCCCACGACGAACCGGCGTCTTCGACGATAAAACGAACGTTTTGAAATACGGAACGGCACTGCGCTTCGATGTCATATGAAACGATCTCGCCGTCATCATTTAGTTCGACGCCCGGGATCTTCTTCGACCCACGCTCGCGCGGGCCGACGCCGGATAAGAACAGTAGATCGCCGACACGTCTCGCATGTGGATACAGGCCAACGGGTTCGGGTGCTCGGGGCGAATCGAATTCTTCGGACATAAATTCCGCGGGAAGTTCTGAAACCAATTCTGAGTTATTATCGAAATAATATCGGAAGGCGAGGGATTTTAGAAGTTAAGCGACTTCAAGAATTCCGGTTTCCCTGAAGAGTGGAACAGGGGCTTTTCTGATCTTTGCGTCTTAGCGTCTTTGCGTGAACACCGGCGCCGCACATCTCAGACGATGATTTTCACGCAAAGACGCTAAGACGCAAGTGGCCGGAAATAAAATGATCGGTCGCAAGACTGGAGCACAGAAATGAGAGATTACATTCTGAGGATCGGAATTCTCGTGTCGTTATTTATGTTCGGAGTGACGGCCACCTTCGCCGGCGAGCAAAAAGCGGTGTTCGCCGGAGGGTGCTTTTGGGGACTCGAGGCCGTGTTCGAGCATGTGAAAGGAGTCAACGCCGTTCGCTCAGGTTACTCGGGCGGAAACGCGAGGACGGCGAATTACCAGGACGTGAGCGGTGGTGAAACGAAACATGCGGAATCCGTGGAGATCCGTTTCGATCCGGCGAAAGTCAGTTACATTCAACTCCTCAACATCTTCTTCGCCGTCGCCCATGATCCGACGCAGGTAAACCGCCAAGGTCCCGATACGGGTACGCAATATCGTTCCGCGATCTTCTACACGAACGCCGATCAGGAGAAATCGGCGACAGCCTTCATCGACGCGCTCAATTCTTCCAAAGCGTTGGACAAGCCGGTCGCGACGCAGGTGGTTCCGCTCGTCGCATTCTTTGCCGCCGAAGAACATCATCAGGATTACCTGAAGAACAATCCCGACGAGCCGTACATCGTCTACAACGATCTTCCAAAACTTACGGCCCTCAAAAAGAAATTCCCCGAACTCTATCGCAACGATCCTGCGCCTTAAGAAGAAGTTGCATCAAAACGATGAACAAAGGTAATCGCCGATTCGATGCGGCCAAGATTTGGACGAGATAATATCGCAAGAAGAAAAGCCCGTTGTCGAACGGGCTTTTCTATATTTGTTCGTCTACTGGCGAATCGATCTGGTTCTCCCGGCCGATCAAGGACGGGTCTTAGCGGATGGGTTCAAACGATGTCGCCGCAAAAGACTCGCACAGGGAAACCACTCCGCGTCTGTGCACTCTTTCGCTCCATCATTAAATTCAATTCCGATAGTTTCAGAGATGACATCCATTTGGAGAGAGCCGTCGCATCGTTGTACCCCAGACGGGTAGGTGTAAGTTCGATAGACACCATCGATACTGGTTTCTACCACGTGTGCGATCCCGTCTAAAACACGGCATTCTTGCCCTAGATTAGTCCCCTTAATACTAAGCAGACCTAAACCTTCAAGTTCATTCCAGAATTTGTCCCAGCCACCTTTTGGCACAAGCATCTCGGTTCGCACTACCTTGGTCTTTTTCGAGTAAGAATTCGTTTGCAAATGCGTCGCTGACCATTCTCCGTCGATCCGTCCAAGAACCACGCCTTCCAGATTCGTAAGACCGAACCCGCGCCAGATTCGGACTTCTATGTCACTCGCTCCCAACGCAACTTCACGCAACGGCTTTAAGTTCGCCACTCGAGTCGTTTCGTCGATCGTCCGGAAAAAAATCGGCTCCCAAAACTCTGCCGGCGAAACCCGCGTGGGAAGAGTCTTTGTTCCACATAAACTCGTTAGAAGTACCACTAGTCCTAACGATATGAGTTTCGGGACGAAGAACGAGTATTTCATGCTAGCTACTGCTTACCTTTCTCAGCCCAGATCTGGACGAGATTGACGAGCGTGTCTGTAGACTTCTCTAATCCCTTGCGCGAATTAAATTCGAGCTTGCCGTGAAAATTATGTCCGCCCGTGAAAAGGTTCGGCGTCGGAAGTCCACGGGCGGTCAGGCGTGAGCCGTCGGTTCCACCGCGGATGGGCGTTAATTCTGCAGTCACGCCTGCTCGCTTCGAAGCCTCGATCGCAAAGTCGGTGAGCTGCGGATAATCCTTTAGCACTTCTTTCATGTTCAGGTAGCCAAGCTCACTTTTGTATTCGATCTTCACTTTCGGAAATTTCTTCTGTGTTTTCGCCATCACCTTCTTAACCGCGTCTTCCTGCGAGGCGAGTCCGCCGATGTCGAAATTGCGAAGCAGGATCTTGATCGTCGAAGTCTCCTCCGTCATCGTCGCTGAATACGGATGGATAAAACCTTCTCGTTTCTCAGTCGTCTCAGGGCGATTCGGAACCATCTCGGGGAATCGGCCGAGGAAATCGCCCGCAGCGTACGATGAGTTGATGAGAATATTTTTAGCGGTTCCGGGATGCGTCGATTTGCCGTGAAACGTCACGGTAGCCGTTCGAGCCGACCACGTCTCGTTCGAAATATCGCCGAGCTGCTCGCCATCGACCGTGTATGCGAACTTCGCTCCCCAACCTTTGATATCGAACTCATCCATCGGTCCGCCGACTTCTTCATCGGGCGTGAATGCGATCGCGATATTGCCGTGCTTGAGGTTCGGATTCTGTTTCAGAATATCGATCGTCGTCATCAACTCGGCGACGCCTGACTTGTCATCCGATCCGAGAAGCGTCGTTCCGTCGGCGGTGATTATGTCGTCGCCGATCAGATTCTTAAGATCCGGATTTTGCGCGACGGTGATGATCTGAGTTTTATCATTCGGCAAAACAATGTCGCCGCCCTGATAGTTTTTGTGGATGATCGCGTTGACGTTCTCGCCCGAAACCTGCGGCGACGTGTCCATGTGTGCGATGAATCCGATCGTCGGTATCTTCGAATTGTCAGGAAGATTTCCCGGGACCATTCCATAGACGATACCTTCCGCGCTGATCCGCACGTTCTGAACGCCGAGAGACTTGAGCTCGGTTTCAAGAAGCCGGGCGAGTACGAGTTGTTTCTCAGTGCTCGGAAATTTTCCAGCCTCCTCAGCCGACTGCGTGTCGATCTTCACATAACGAAGAAAACGATCCATCGCGGATTCGGTCGGTGGTTTCGATTGAGCGAATGTTGCGGAGAGTGAAAAAAGTAAAACAAGAAGCGCACAAATTGATCTCATTAAAAATCTGACTCCGGTAAAGTAATGTATCTCGCCAATGTCGGCGGAAGTTGGATGTCGTTATTGTATCGCAGTATGGCTGAGTTTTCGTGCTAACATGCCCGAACCTTCGAACGATGAAACGCGAATTCCTTCCCCCAAATCGCCAGGGAATTATCATCGACACGATCGCGATCGTCGCGAATCTCGTGTTGTTTCCGTTTGTGCTGTCGCGGGTCGGGAGTCTGTTTCAGCAGTCGTTTGCCGAGAATGGTCCGGCGTTTCTGACTCTCGCCGGTCTGATGCTTTTTATTCTTGGTGCCCGACTGGTCGGCCTTTACCTCAAGCGATTTCCACTTCAGACGCGTCTCGAGCGATCCGGCCAGACGTCGTTCCCGATGTATTTCTTTCTTCTTAACATCGGAGTGTTTGTACTAAATTCCGCGTTCGTCGTCGTTCTCGTAACCGCTGCTGCGGGCCGGCTCGGGTTGGTCGAAACTAATTACAGCGGCCAGCCGAAGGATTCACCACTGTTGATGGGAATCGGCGTATTTCTCATGTTGGTGTTGATGTGCTCCGAGATTTTTCTGATCTACCGTCTCTCTCGTCCGTTGAGCGATCGCGAAAAAGATCTGCGTGCCGAAGGCAATTGGATGTTCGACAGCCGAGGCGAATTTGCCGCTGACTTCGGGCTATTCGCATACATGATGGTCTGGCAAGTTTTCTACAACGACACCGCTCGATTACTTATGACACCGCCTGAAGGAACGCCCGATTCGTGGGAATACAGGATATTCAGCGCCGTTTTTGTGTTCATCGTGTTTCTTCTTTTCTATCTCTCACCGAGAACCGTGTTCCTGATCGAGGATCGGAAATATCTCGGGACGTGGGTTTTTATTTTCGGGGTTTATTTGGCTTCGGTGGTGCGGTTTTGGTGAAGTCATCGAGTTTTTTGAACCCATCACGGCCGTTTCTTGTCGCCAAAGGCGACGCACATTAAAGCCTAGGGTTGAGGAGCGAAGCGAACGAAACCCTGGGTAGGACGCAAGAGGTTTCCGTCGCTGAAAGCGACGAACAATCGTCCCGCTAAGGCGGCGAACATTAAACCCTACGCCAACGCGGCCCGATTCCGTCGCTGAACCGACGAACAATCAATCCCAACAATATCGTTCGTCTATCTCGATACCGTATCGACGACATAACTCGCGGAACTCATCTTGATAGCTTTGATTTTTGTGATGCAACTTTTGGTTCGCGATGTACTTTGTTACTTCAGGAACCTGTGACTGGCCAATCGAAAATGCCCCGTAACCCCGTTGCCAATACAAATTGGGAATGCCATTGGTCTTCGCCCAAAGGGACGAGCCTCGTTTCATATTGCCGATCAGAACTGCAATATCATTTCGGCCGACAGAAACCAGGAAGTGCGAATGATCGGTTGTTCCGTTCGCGATTATTAGCCTTGCATTGTTCTTCGTGACGATCCCGCTTATGTAGCCGTAAAGAGCATCTTCCGTTTCTGAAAGAATCAAATCGGCCCTGTTCTTGGTTGAGAAAACGATATGAACGAGTATTTTTACGAGTGACTGTGGCATGGGAGATTGTGCGTCGCTTTCAGCGACGGATTTTCGCATCGACCTACCTAGGGTTTCGTCGCTTCGCTTACTCAACCCTAGGCTTTAATGTGCGTCGCCTTTGGCGACAAGACGCATCTTGCCTACGGCAATCCGTGGCTTTGCTAAACCGGGCGGCGTACGCCTTTGCTGCTGGGGATAATTCTAGGCGGGTAGATCCAAAAAAGTCCTAAATTATTCTTAAATCTTCACACACACATTCTTCTCTTCCGTGAAAAATTTGAGAGCCTCGAATCCGCCTTCGCGGCCGATGCCGCTGTCTTTTACGCCGCCGAACGGTGTGCGGAGATCGCGGAGGAGCCAGCAGTTTACCCAGACGATGCCGGAGTCAAGTAAGGCCGAAACACGATGAGCACGTGAGAGATTTTCAGTCCAAACTGTCGCCGACAAGCCGTACCGAACTGAGTTGGCGAACCCCAAAACTTCTTCTTCGGTATCGAACGGCATGATCGAAACCACGGGTCCGAAGATCTCTTCCTGATTCGTCCGACAGTCGTGTGGCAGACCTTCGATAACCGTCGGCTCCATAAAAAATCCGCCGGAGCATCTGCCATCTAAACTAACTCGGTGGCCGCCGCATAAGATCTTCCCGCCTTCGGTGCGAGCGAGGTCGATGTACGACTGGATCTTCTCCATGTGCGATCGCGACACGACCGCTCCGATGTTCGTCGAATCTTCCAATGGATCTCCTATATTCAACTCCATCGCACGCGAAACGAGATCGTTCTTGAATCGCTCGTAGATCGGACGTTCGACGAATATCCGCGAACCGCACAAACAAATCTGCCCCTGATTCGCGAATGACGAACGCACCGTTGTCTCGAGCATCTCGTCGTAATTGCAGTCGGCAAAAATGATGTTCGGGTTCTTGCCGCCAAGCTCGAGCGACATTTTCTTAAACATCGGAGCAGCCGTCCGCGCGATCTCTTCGCCGGTCTTTGTTCCACCCGTGAACGAGATCGCTTTTATGTCTCGATGTCCGACGATCGCTGCACCGACTTTCGGTCCGAGGCCGTGAACGATGTTCAAAACTCCGGCCGGCAGTCCGGCCTCGATGCAAAGTTTCGAAAGCATGTACGCCGTCATCGGAGTGATCTCGCTCGGCTTCGCAACGACCGTACAACCGGCGGCGATCGCGGGCGCGATCTTCCATGTGAATAGATAGAGAGGCAGGTTCCACGGCGAGATGCAGCCGACGACTCCGAGCGGTTGTCGCAGCGTGTAATTGATCGCCTGTCCGACCGTCTCGTGCGATTCGTTCGACGTGTGCATCGCGGCAGTCGCGTAGAAACGAAAGTTCGAAGCTGCACGAGGAATGTCCATCGCGCGAGCAAGCGTCAAGGGTTTGCCGTTGTCGATGCTCTCGGCGCGTGCGAGCTCGTCGAGATCGCGCTCGATGAACGAGACAAGTCGAATCAGGATTTCGAATCGCGCTTCGGGCGAAGTCTTCGACCATTTCGGAAACGCCGCGCGGGCCGCGTCCGCCGCAAGATTCACATCGCGATCGTCCGAATCCGGGATCTGAGAATAAACCTCGCCTGTCGCCGGCTCGATGTTGTCGAGATAAAGACCCGACGCCGGAAGCACCATTTCACCGCCGATATAGTTCTCAATTGTCAGCATTTTTCGAATCAAATCTTAGCATTCTTTCGCTGATACAACTCGCCGGACAACTTCGCGTTACTTGCTGTGGGGCGGCTTACGGCCGTCAACAACATATTTCTTTACCCAGGAGAATTGTAATGATATCGATTAATAAAAATTTTATTCGCGGAACTTTCACGCTCGCGGCCGCCGCGATCTTCGTATTCGCCGCGCTTTTTCTAAACTCTCATCCGGCTTCTATGCAGACGGCCTCGAATACGATCGTTTTCGAACGCAACGACGCTTCTGTTGGATATACAAAGATCTACACGATGAACGCCGATGGCACGAATGTGATGGATCTTGGTCGCGGATTTGATCCGGTCTGGTCGCCGGACGGAACAAAGATCGCATACGGATCCGGCGGCGTCGAAGTCAACGATATTTGGATCATGAACGCTGACGGAAGCGACAAACATCAGGTGACGCAAAACTATTTGAGCTATGCACCGGCATGGTCGCCGGACGGTTCGAAGATCGCCTTCGCGAGTTATCACGAAGGTACCGATCATGTTTACATCATGGACGTCGACGGATCGAATCAACAGAAACTTATCCAGAATGCCGTCGGGATCACTCGAGAATATGCACCCGCATGGTCGCCTGACGGCTCGAAAGTTATCTTCCTCGGATTCAAAGTCGTGAACGGTCTTTCGCGTTACGACTACTACGCTGCCGATGCAAATAACAGCGGAGCGACGACCCAACTCACTTCTGTCAACGCATTATTCGACATTTCGCCTGCAGCGATTTCGCCCGACGGATCGAAGCTCGCAGCACAGTACATTCACTCCATCCAGGCTTTCAATCTTGACGGAAGCGGAACGATCACGAATCTGATTCCGGGAATTCTGACGAATGCTTTTAATCCCGATTATGCGCCGAGCGGCACGAAGATCGTCTTTACGATGAGCAATAAGCTTTGGATCATGAACGCGGATGGAACCAACATGGTGAATCTCGATGTTGTCGGTGACAACGCGGATTGGAATCCGACGGCTGTTATTTCGGAGCCGACGCCGACGCCGACCGCAACGCCGACGCCCGAGATCAGCGCGAACATCGAAGTGCATGCGCAATCGTCGGTCTCCACCGTGACAGTCGGCGGCCAAGTCAGTTACACGATCAGCGTCAAGAACCTCGGCGGTGATCAGGCGACCGGAGTCACGCTGAACAGTCCGTTCCCCGCTTCGTTGACTCTTCTTAACGTGCAATCGTCGCAGGGGAGCTGCTCGGTCGCAGGCGGCCAGTTAAGTTGCCAGCTCGGCAGCCTCGCGGCAAACGGCGTGGCGAACATCACCTTGAATACGACTGCGAACGCTGTCGGATTCGTAGGTCTGAACTTCACCGGTGCGGCGATTGAAAACGATCCCGATGTGGCGAACAATTCCGCGGCCGTAAGCGTCAGTGTCCTCGGCCCGTGTGCGACGCCGCTTTCGGCGCCATATGAGATCAAGAAGATCGAATGGAAACGTCATGATCAGACAGGTCAGGACGAGTTGATCCTGTCGATCCGGAACATCTCCGGTCATTCGCTCGAGCCGCGATTGATAGTCGTCTTCGACAATCTTCCGCAGAGTGTAACTATAGATCCGGATCAGATCGCCGGCTACACGCAGTGCTCGGCGCCGCAGGGAAGTCCGTATGTCGTTGAGATGGCTCCGAACGGCAGGGAATGGAAGGACAAGCAAATAGTGAACGTCCGAGTTGTCTTTAATAACCCGACGCGTGACGGCATTCCGTTTCGCTGGAGGTTCTACACCGGTCCGGTGAATCCGTAAACGCGATCGGCCGCCCCGCCCAAAGCATTTTGGATCTTGGATTCGACGCAGCGAATCCAGGATCCAAAATCTATTTGATCCGTCCGTACTTCCGCAGCAACTCTTTTACCCGATCGATCGGCAGAGCTTCGACCGTCCGCTTATCTTTACCCGTGACAGTCGTAGCCTTGAAGAGGGAATTGAGTATCGCTTCTTCGGTCGCTTCGATCACGGCTTGAAACAGAGGGGACATCGCATCATTCCCGACGGTCTGAACGCTTCGAACTTTCTCAAGTGCGTTGATCCGGTTCGCTGTTGAAAACGCGATGGAATAATCGCCGCTGCCGTTCGTCATTGATGAGCCCGTTCGAGCGAGACCTGACATTGAACGTGCAGCTAGTCGGTTCAACTGCCGGTGGTCGAGCGGTGCATCTGTCGCGATGACGATGATGATCGAACCATCTCCCAATTTTGGATTTTGGATTTTGGATTTTGGATTGTCGGAGGCGACCGCATCCTTCAAATAATATTTTCCGAGCTCGACGCCGACTGGAACTCCGTCGATCGAAAGCACGCCGCCGAAGTTTGTCTGCACCAGCACACCGATCGTATATCCGCCAAGCGATTTGGGAAGCTTTCGCGATGACGTTCCGATTCCTCCTTTCCATCCGAACGCAACGGTTCCCGTCCCGGCGCCTACCGAGCCCTCATCGACGGTTCCCGACTTCGCATCCTTCAGAGCTGCGAGCACATCATCGCGTGTGATGTTCCGCCCGCGAATGTCATTGAGGAAGCCATCATTCGTTTCCGCTACGAGCGGATTTATGGACTGTACGTTCTCATTGCCGGGAAGAGAAAGCATGTAATCGAGCAGAAAATCTCCGACCTTTGGAACGCTCAATGTCGACGTCAGCAGAATCGGTGTTTCGATCTCGCCGAGCTCGTTTACTTGCGTCGAGCCCATTAATTTTCCAAAACCGTTACCGACGAATACGGCACCCGGGACCTTTTCCTGGAAAAGATTTCCGCCGTGAGGAAGGATAGCCGTCACTCCCGTTCGAACGCTATCGCCTCTGATAATCGTCGTCTGCCCGACTGTGACACCCGCGACATCGGTGATCGCGTTGAGTGATCCGGCCGGAAGGACGCCGATCTTTAATCCGATGTCCCGTGCCCGCGGACGGATTGCGTCCTCGCGTTGCTGCGCAGAAACGTTCGATATGAGCGATCCGATCGCGAGTCCGGCCGCAAGCACTTTTAAGATTCGATTCGACGCAAATTTTCGCATCACGGTGTATTCAGATAAGATGTTCGAAAACGAGAAGAAAGAAGATCGGCGACTCAAAGTATAGAGGACGCTCTCATGGATTCGAAACACGCCAAAGTTGAGGAACTAAAAAAAGACGAAGATGTTCGCCGGGCGTTGGAGCAGACCGGCGGTACATCCACGTCGAAGCCCGTTCCAGAGATTCGGCCGCAACATAAATTAGGGATCGTGACGTACTTTGCTCTGCTAATCGTGGGCGGCGGGATCTACTACCTCTTTCGGTTGAGGTTTTTCGATTTCACGGGTGAGTACAACGCGCTTCTGCAACGCGTTACGCTCGGATCGATCGCGATCGTTTTGTCTTTGGCAGTCGCAAAGATCGTTCGCGTATTTCTCATCGAACCTCTTGAGAATCCGGTCGTCCGTTTCAACCTGAATCGTGTCACAAATCTTTTTGTCGGTCTCGGGATCTTCTTCATCGCTCTTTCGATAATATTCGCTAACTGGTATCCCGCGTTTGTTTCGCTCGGTCTGATCTCGGTCGTTCTCGGTTTCGCGTTGCAGACTCCGATCACGAGCTTCATCGGTTGGATCTACATCCTCGTCAAGATGCCGTACCGTGTCGGCGATCGGATCGTGATAGGCGAGGCCGCAGGTGATGTCATCGATGTCGCTTATCTCGATACGACACTGTGGGAGTTTGGCGGCAAGCATCTCTCGACCGATCACCCGAGAGGCCGGATCATTAAGTTTCCCAACTCGAAGGTTCTGAACACCGCCGTATTCAATTATTCGTGGTCGCTGTTTCCATACATCTGGAACGACATCAAATTTCAGATCGCGTATCAGAGCGATCTCGAATTTGTCGCGCGAGTTTTGCGGGAGGTCGCGGAAGAAGAGGTTGGCGAAGCGATGATGGAGCGCGTCAGAACGTATCGCGAGCTGCTGCAGCAAACGCCGGTTGACGAGCTCGAAGTGAATGAACGCCCGGTCGTTGTATTTCGCGTCGGCGATAACACGTGGATCGAAGCGATCGTCCGTTATCTTGTCGAGCCGAGACGCTCCGGTGAAGTTAAGACTCGCCTCATCAAGAAAATGCTTTCGCGCCTAAATCAAGAACCGGCAAAAGTAATGTTCCCGAAATCCGACCTTCGATGACCATCCGGAAAAACATGTCACAAACTCTTCCCGGCAAGTGTTTCTGATCTAGGAAGTCGTAATACTCCAAATTATAAAAATGAACTGAGCTTTTCCCATGCGCCGTTGTGCGCTCAGTTACAGTCGATTATGAAGTGCCTCACCAACATCATTCTCACAATTGCATTACTCGCAGCAGTCGATTTTTCGCAGTCCCTCGTTGAAAAGAAACCGGCCGACGCTCCTTCAACGTCGCCGGCTGAAACGAATCCGCGATATGTTTCGAAGAAGGAGCCGGTACGTATCCCGAAACTCACCGCTCCGCCGATTATCGACGGTCTCCTGAATGACGCGGTCTGGAACGACGCTGCTCTTTTCGGGGATTTTCTCGAGACAAGCCCGGGCGATAACGTCACGCCGACGCACCCGACCGAATTCATGATGGCCTACGATTCGAAGAATCTGTACATGGCCTTCAAGATCAAGCAGGATCGAAATACGATCCGTGCGACAGTCGCGCGGCGGGATAATATTTTCAACGACGATTATGTGCTCGTCTACATCGATACTTTTAACGATCAGCGACAGGCCTATGTAATATTTTTCAATCCGCTCGGCATCCAGGCGGACGGGACATACACCGAGGGACGCGGCGAGGATTACAGTGTCGACCTCGTAATGGAATCGAAAGGCGTGCTGACCGACGACGGGTTCACCATCGAGGCAGCGATACCGTTCAAGTCATTGCGTTACGAAGCCGGCAAAGACAAAAAGTGGGGGCTTCACATTTTCCGGCGGGTGAAATACAAGAACAACGAGTACAACTCCTGGATGCCGGACGACCGGAGCATAAACGGCACTCTCAATCAGGCGGGGCTGATCACAGGTCTTGAAGGAATTGAAACGACGCGACAGTTAGAGATCAATCCCAGCATTACGGTCAGTGAGTCCGGCCGCCGATCGCGCTTCACATTCGATAACAATCCAAGCGGACGATTCGTCAACGACGGAGTCAAGGGCGAATTCGGGTTGACCGCAAAATTCGGATTGACCCCGACGACGACCTTGGACTTTGCATACAATCCGGACTTCGCCCAGGTAGAAGCGGATGCCGCGATCAGCACGGCCAACTTACGTTTCCCGGTTTTTTTTCCCGAGAAGCGCCCGTTCTTTCTCGAGCGTATCGACATTTTTCAAAGCGGGATGAATGTCGTCAACACTCGTGCGATCGTCGATCCGGACATTGCCGCAAAGTTGACGGGACGGCGTGGCAAGAACACATTCGGGCTGATCTATGCGTCCGACAACGGGACTCCGGGAAATCTTAGCAAGGACGATCGACAGGCTCTGCTCAATTGCATCGCGGAACGAAATGATCCGTCAGGCGAGTTCTGTGACAACGAACGCATCGCCGGGCAGAACGCCGAGATCGGTGTGCTCCGGTTGAAGCGCGACATCGGTCGTGATCATAATCTCGGGATTTTTGCGACGACATATAACTTTGTCGACAAGCATAACCACACCGCCGGACTCGATGGGCGATTCAAGCTCAATCCGAAGATCGTAACGGAATTCCAGGTGCTGGGAACGCATACACGTGCTTTTTTCTACGATCCGAATACCGACAGCGTTAATTATCGGGCGGGAAACGGACTCGGATATCGCGCTTATCTCGAACGCTCCGGCCGGAATTTGTACATGAACTTTCTCGCTCAGGGACGCTCGCCGGACTATCGCGCGGAAGTTGGATTTACGAATCGATACGATACGAACTACCTCGGCTCGTACATTCAATACGAGACGGATCGCGATGCGAAAAAGTCGATCGTCTCAAAACGCATGTGGAATGAGACGAACATCAGCTACGACTGGAAGGGAAGGAGTCAGTACTTCATCACGAACACGCGCGGGCAGCTCGCGCTTCAGCGACAAACGTTTGTCGGCGCAAACCTTCAGTGGGGATTCGAGCGTGTTTATGAAAACGAATTCGGTCCGATCAGATCTCCGTTCCAGCGCGGAGCGTTCGCCGGCACGAGCGGCGAGCGCGGTGCGAAGTTCACGGCGGTGCAGAGCTTCATCGAGTCGACTCCGACGAAGCAATGGTATGTGAACGTGTTCATGGATTATACGTGGGGAATCATGGAGTACGACTTTGGCGCGAGTCCGGACTTTCCACGAGTCAGCCAGGCGTTCGTAGATTATCAAGAGCAGTGCGGAGCGACCCCGGAATTGTGTTTACCTCATCCGCCGAAGCCGCCGGCGATTCAGGTGCCGGGATTGGATCCCGGTCCGGGCGATCAGTTGACGATCGAATCGACGATCCGATATCAACCGACTACGGCATTTCAAACCCAGCTGAATTACACCAAGCGTCGCCTTGTTCGACACGACACGGGTCTCGTTGCATTCGACGATAATCTCTTTAGCTCGCGATCGATCTATCAGTTCACTAGGAATACGTTTGCACGATTGCGTCTCGACTATTCGACATTGAATCGACGCGTTCGTCCGCAACTCGTTTTCGGTTGGACGCCGAATCCCGGAACTGCGTTCTACGTCGGATACAACGACGACATCGGTTACAACAGCTACAATCCGTACATCCGGCCGGTCGTGCAGGAGTCAGGCTTCCGCAGCAACGGCAGGACGTTCTTCATCAAGGCGTCGTATCTTTTCAGGAAAAGTTTCTAACTAAACTTTTGCGTAGGTGAGGCCGGTCTGTCCCTGGTATTTTCCTCCGCGGTCCTCGTATGAGACCGCGCAGTCTTCGTCGGATTCGAAGAAGAGGATCTGACCGATTCCCTCATTCACATAAACGCGGAGCGGTAGATTTGCGAGATTTGCGATCTCGACGACGAGGCGCCCGGTCCATCCGGCTTCGAGCGGAGTTGTATTCACGAGAAGACCGGCGCGTGCGTAGGTCGATTTGCCGAGTGCGACGCCGGTGACGTTGCGCGGCATTCGAAACGTTTCGACTGTAACACCGAGTCCGTAGTGATGGCCGGGAAGAAGGTAGTATTTTGCGCCGTCGTCGGCGGTTCGCAAAGGCGGTTCGATAAGCGATGAGGCTTCGTCGAATCGCTTCGGATCGATCTCGTCGGCAAAGACGGACGAGAAGATCTTGAATCCATCGTCTGCGAGACGCATGTCGTAGCCGTAGCTCGATGCACCTGCCGAGATGATCCGGTTACCGTTAACTTCGCGAACTAATTCGGGAAGAAACGGATCTATCATTTGCCTTTCCTCGGCCATTCGCCGAAGCCACAGATCGGATTTGATCGTCATGTTTGGAGTTCCGGCTCAAGCCGAGACTACGATATTACCGCGCAATTGCGGATAACAAAAAAGACGGCGTTATAAACGCGACTCCAAACTTCCGAGTGTTATTAATTTCAGCGTTCCGTCACCGACGGTAAATTTCAGAGCAATGCCGCCATTTCCCGATTTCGCGACGATCGACTTGTCGGTGAATTCCGCTTTTCGGACGCGAGGCTTTAATCCGGCATATGCGTTCTCGATCTTTCCCGATCTCAAGATCGATGCATCGAGCTCGGCGTTCATGCCGGTCGGCAAGTGAACATTCATGTCGCCGTTTGCAAGCTGGACGTCCGCGAAACGTCCTCGCCACGACGCGCTCGGGACGGTAAGATCGACGGTCCCTTTTCCAAATGTTCCAGTTATGCTGCCGCCTTTGAGATCGACCTTTGCGTTCGTCTCGAGATAATTCAGCAAGAACGTCCCTTCGACTCCGCTGACAGTGAGGTCTCCGTGCCCGCCATTGACGACGAGGTCGCAGTACTGCGGAACCTTGATGACGTAGTCGATGCGAAAGGGAAGTCCGATGAGCTGTTTCGGAAACTTCTTTCCGAGCTGTTTGACCAAGCCTTTGTCGTGCGTGCCGACGCTGATGATCCCGGTGCGGCCGACACCCTCTTCGAGTACGAACGTCGTGACTCCGCTCAGAGTATTCAAGTCAGCTTCCGTGTTGGCTTGCACTTCGATCTCGGCTGAGATCTCGATCTCGCGATTGCTCCAACCTTCGATGCGGATCGATCCCATCGGGGCTCCCGTAACGGAGAGCGTGCCACCTGCTCCGAAATCGAACCGGTCAGTCTTAGTTGTTGTCCGTTTGAGCGGGTGGGACTGGGCGAGCGCGGCGAGAGAGAAAGCAGATAGCAGCAAAGCCATCAGAAACGCGTGACGTATTTTCATTGTATTTTCCTTTTCGGTTGAGCGGGACGAGCGGAGCTACCGTTCTTATAGTAAGGCCGGGAAAGATCGGCGGTCAACAACTTTATGATCCGTCAGCGGCGGATGAACGCGATACTGCCGCGCTGATTGGTAACTAAAAGCGAAGAACTCCCATCACCAACCTGGCCGGCGACGCGTCTGCCGTCACCCAGGATCCGCATATTTGCTGTAGAAAAGGAGCCGAGATTGATGCTGCGAGTAGAGGGGGCCGTCGCGATCAGTTTGAATGACGAGTTGAACGGAACACGGAGATTGATGTCGCCGCTAATCGAGGTGAAGCGATAAGTACCGCCAGACTGAATGTCTCCATCGAAGAAAATATTTCCGATGCCGTTTTCGGCCGACACCATCTGGGCATTGATGTTGGTAAGTGTGATGTCACCATCGCTCGAGATCTTTGCGCGGACCAAAGCTCCACGGACACTGCTGACATTCAAGTTTCCGATCTTAGTTTCGATATCGACCTTTGCTTCGAATGGGACCCGAATAGTGAAGTTAACGTTTCCGACCTCGCCGCGACCGAAATTCTCTTTCACCATGTTGATGATGATCGTTCCGTCGATGATCTGCGGATTGATCGCCGCGGCCGGCGTCTCCATATAAGCCTGGATCTGGACTTCGGCACGATTCCAGCCTTCAACGGTGACGGTGCCCGAGCGATTTAAGAGATTCAGTCGGACGTTACGAGTTGCAGGATAGCTTTTCGAAAATCTTCGCTGTGCGGATGCGTCGGTAGGCGCAAAGAAAAAAACTACGCTCAACAAAAGAAGAATCGTAGTTTTCCCGACGAAATTGATGGAGAAACGATTTTTCAAAACACGGGCCATGCCAAAAAAACTAAAGATCGGAAAACTCGCGAAGAAGATCCATTTTGTCCGTAAGAACCGTATCCAGCATTTCGCCGGTCAGATCGTCATCCGGGTTTTCCTGCAAAATGATCGTGTACTCGCTTACCGACTCGTCGAGCAAATTCAAATTCCTGTCAAAAGCGTCGCGGATCTTCGCGTCCCACTGTCCGCGCCTTTCCTGAACGCGATTGGTCCAGTACGCGATCGCCGCCTGCTGTTCCTTGACACGCTTTTCGCGCGCCTGTTGAGGAGTATCAGTCAGTCCGATCTTACTCAGGAACTTCTCAAATGTGGTTTGGGAAGCAGCCGAACGCGAAGTGAAATCTTCTCTCGAAGGCTCAAAATAATTCCGTATCCCGACAACGGTCAGAAGCGAGCTGATAAGTGCAATCGCGAGAACACCCGCTCCGGCCTGGGAGAATGTCAGGTTCCATCCGCGCGAGAAGAAACCGCGCTTGACCGGTTCTTCGACGATCAGATCCGGTTTGATCTCGCTTTCGATCAGGTTGTTAATGCGGCACCAAAGGGCTTGTGAGTTGGGGGGGATGATCTCGGAAGGAACATTTTCACGGCAGGTATCAAGAATGACGGAGAAATCTTCGCAGATCTTCGCACATCCGGCGCAGATGCTGAGATGGACCCGCATGTCTGCTGCTTGTAATTCATCCAGCTCGCCGTCCAGATACGGGCTGATATTTTCCTGACACTCAATGCAATTCATTTCTCTAAATGACGGTTCGGAATTTTCCGCCGGGATCGTACCACCTTGTTCGCTTTCAATGTAGATAGATTAGTCTGTGCCGCAAAGGGTTGCCTTTCCAACTAATTCAATGCCGTTGTGCGACCGACCGAACGCAACTCCGCGGAGTCAGAGCCCTGACGCTCCACTTCAGATTCCATGTCGTACTGTCTAGTCTTTCTCTTTGATCAGCAGCCCGCGCAATTTTAGACGCGCCTTGTGGAGCTGTGATTTTGAAGTGCCGACCGAGATTCCCATCATCCGCGCCACTTCTTCATGCTCATATCCTTCGACATCATGAAGGACAAATACGTTCCGGTAGCCGTTAGGCAGTTCGCCGATCGCCTTTTTCAAAGCGATGCGATCCACAATCGGCATCTTGTTCGGGTTCCCAGTGCCGTGAACGGTCTGTTCGGGCATCTCGCCGTCGTCAGAAACCTTTTCGTTCTTCACGCTACGACGGCGAAAGTGCATCAGCACCTGATTGACTGTCAGGCGGTGCAGCCATGTCGAGAACGCCGAATCGCCACGAAAACTTCCGGCCTTTCTGAAAAGCTGGATAAAAACTTCCTGCGTCAGATCTTCGGCCTCGGACGTGTTGTTAGTCATCCGCATCGTCAGACTGTATGTGCGGCGATGATAGCGTTGATAAATTATTTCGAAAGCGGCGAGGTTTCCAGAGGCTGCCAATTGGCAGAGATCGAAATCAGATGCGTTCGAATCGACCGCGAGAGTCGCATTCGAGGGGACAACTTGTGAGACCGGCGCGTGAAGAAGAGGAAGCTCAACAGCATCCTCAAAAGCAAAGGCGGCTTCCTTTTCGATCGCCGCGGTGCCTGAATCCATAGTGACTCCTGGAAAACTACCGGGATTTAGTACTTCGTCCGCGTCTATGATGAGGCACCTCCGACAACAAGTTGCATGACCACGGGAGAATTTTATGACTATTCCGAAAAAAGGTAAAGACAAATGTATCTAGGATTTGGTGGGTCGGCCCGCGTGACGTCACAGCCGAAACGCCTCCGGTATCGGTGAAATCGAAAAAGGCGGACATTTCTGCCCGCCCTGCTGGTAAAAGCCGTTGGAACAGTTACTTCCTGCAGTAACCTTCACTGCCCTTCGTGACCACCACGCAATTCGTCTCCTTTTCAAAACCCTTCATGCCGGTCTCGGCACCGGTCGCAGGCTTGATGGTTTCCGTCTTGCCCTTACGAGTGAACTCGATCACGTCGCCCTTTGCGGTTCCTTCGAAGGTCTGCGGACCATCGAGGTTGGCAATCTCTATTGAGTACTTATCGCCCTTCTTTGTGACGCTGAGATGCGTGCCTTCGACACCGGTCCATTTACCGGCGAGTGAATCCGCTTTCGAAACTCCGGTCGTAGAAACCGGACTGCCCGATGGCGACGCGGCGGGTGATGCGGAGGCCGCAGGACTAGCAGCCGTCGTCGGTGATGTCGGCGGCGTCACCTTTGATTGAGGATCGCAGGCGGCAAACGCGACAGTCGCTATCAAAAGGATCGTTACGATTCCGGTTCTTCTCATTATTGTGTTTTTCATTTTGTATCGGTCAGAGCCGTCCTTTTTACGACGGGTTAACCGGCTGCAGCCCCGCGGTTCTTTCAGCCGAAGCAGCCTGTATTCCGGCCCCGCAACCATAGTTCGTGACAAGACAGACCGCTGGCTCTCGGCCGCGAGAAAGCGAAGCGAAAGATAGAGTCTGTCTGCGATCACCGCGAATGAACGAAGGCCGCGGAAAATCTTGCAGACTATTTTTTTGATTTCGCGCTATTCGCTATATTGGGTCGGATCGAGAAGAAATCGTCCGCGAAACATCCGAAGGACACGAAACCGAAGACGATTTATTGCTCGCGTCCTTTTGCGTCTTTCGCGGGCAATATTTTGGCCGGTAGCGGATCAATGCGAAGTAAAAGAAAAAGGCCAGTAACCGGTAAAGGTAACTGGCCTATTTCATCTTATTTCTACCCTATTTCAAGTCAAGAGCATTGCGCCGACATGACTTTCACGAGCGTCCCTACTAACCGTTATCCTGGAAGCTACTTTCCGAGCCGGATTTCGCTAAAAGGCGACTAATAGGCCGGGAAACCGGCACCCCGGTCCCCTTTTTTGGCTACTAAAAAACGTTTTTAGTGGGTCAATCTTAGCCGAGCAATCTGGCATTGTCAATAACTTTTTGCCAGAGATTTTTAACCCTTCTTGGCAGGCAATTTAGCCAAAAATTTTGCGTATTCGTAGGCGATCTCCTCGCCCGTTCGGGTGTTCGCATAGGCCATTTCGCGGTGAGAGATCTCGGTTAGCTGACTAGCCGACATACTCCCGTAATTCTCCGCTATCCAGTCCAGCGTCGCGATTTCTTCGGGATTTAGAGATTCCTTCGCCGCGTTCTCGCCGGACCGAATCAGATCTGCAGAGTTCTCCTTTGATACGTCGACAACCCCGTAGTGATTTAGTGTCTCGAGCGTCTCTTCGTAGGCATCCGGCACAGGACCGTAAGGAAGATGCACGTACCTGGATCCCGAGATCGATTTTCCGAGCGTGTAATAGTTTGTGAAGTCGGCGTAGAAGAGAAGTTTGTTAAGTTTCGTCTTGTAGAGATCGTTTGTACGCTCCGCGAAATACGAGACCATAGCTGCCATCTTCTCGAGCGAAAACGTCCGATGGCCCGTGAAGATGTTGACCGCCCCTATCGCCGCGTCTGCAACTTTCGGGATCTCAGCCTTCTTCTCACCCTCGTCAAGCATCCGAGCAAAATCGCGAGCATCCTCGAATGACGGAGAAGTCAATCGGTCGAACGCGTCTTCCAAAAGTACGTCGAGGCGTGAACCGAGCCAATCCACAACCGAGTTGCGGATCGTAGAGAGTGGATATTCCGTGCCGCAATCAGCTTTGATCGAATCCTGCAATTCTGCCGTAAGCGACTGCAGCCGCGATTCCGGTATCTCAAAGGTTATCGTGCTTGTCTTCATAGGTGCTCCGTCGAAGCATCCTAGCGCATCGGCGACAGCCAGTAAATAGTAAGAGACAAAGGGTTAAGCACATTCCGAGCGCTTAAATGCTCGGGCTATGCGTCAGGTTTTCGGGTGTAAGTTTTTGTCGGCTCTCGACTCTGGGCAGATCATGGTCGCCAACATCGTCGCGCAAATTTTTCCACCGGCGATGGCGTCGGCTGTGCAAACTGTGAGAAGTTTGCCCGCACGTTTCACCTCGCCCCGAGCGACGATCCAATCGCCGGTCGCAGGTGAAAGCAGGTTGACTTTGAACTCAACGCTGAGCACCGACGACCCCGCGGGCATGAGCGTATACGCCGCGTACCCGCACGCGCTGTCGAGCACGGTCGTGACGATTCCGGCATGCATGAAACCGTCCTGTTGAGTCAGGTCATCGCGCATACGGATCCCGATCTCGACGACGCCCGGCTCGACCGTCATCAACTCCGCACCGATCAAATTCATGACCCGCTGCTCGAGGAAGTTCGCACGCACCCGCTTCTCAAAGTCAGGGTCTCTTGGTTGGTAAGTCATTCTTAGTTTCGGCTTCCTTTGTTCTTCCTTTGCGTCTTAGCGTCTTTGCGTGAACACCGGCGCTAAAGATCTGCGACGACGGTTTTCACGCAGAGACGCTAAGACGCAAAGTGGGGTTTTCATTTCCAGTTTTAGGAAACTTGATATAAAATCTCACAAAATTCAAACGCATATGCTCTTCCTCTCCCAGTCGGCAGCAGTGTATGGTATCGACGCCTTGCTCGTCGATATCGAAGTAAATCTCCAACCAGTTTCAAAAGAAAAAGGAGACGTTCCTTTTACGATCGTCGGGCTTCCCGATACTGCGATCCGCGAATCACGCGAGCGTATCCGGGCCGCGATCGTAAACAGCCAGTATTTTTTCCCGATACACAGAGTGACGGTGAATCTTGCGCCGGCGGATGTGCGCAAAGAAGGTGCGAGCTTCGATCTGCCGATCGCTCTGGGAATTTTGGGAGCTCATGCCGATCTCGGCAAACTCGAAAATCTGAGCAACGTCGTGAGCGTCGGCGAACTTTCGCTTGATGGACGCGTGCGTCCCGTTCGCGGTGCTCTGTCGATCGCATTATCGGCGAGAAACGTCGGTCTGAAACATCTATTGCTACCCGAGGAGAACGCCACCGAAGCCGCAGTTGTTCAGGGAATCAATGTCTATCCGGTTCGTGATCTGCGCGAAGCTGCCTTGCTTGTTCAAGAGATCGCGGCTGGAGAGGGAACGCGTGTCGAGCCTTTGAAACTCGATCTCGCCGAGTTCAAAAAATACGCGCTCGAGTCGCGATTCGATTTTTCAGAAGTGCGTGGGCAAGGCAGCGCGAAACGCGCTCTCGAAGTCGCAAGCGCCGGCGGACATAACATTCTTTTTGTTGGACCGCCCGGATCGGGAAAGACGATGCTCGCGAAACGTCTGCCGACGATCCTTCCGCCGCTCGAATTCGACGAGGCGCTCGAGATCACAAAGATCCATTCCGTCGCCGGTCTCACCGGTCGCTCGGGTTTGATCACAGAGCGTCCGTTCAAGTCGCCGCATCACACCGTCTCGCAGGCCGGATTGATCGGCGGCGGATCCATCCCGCGGCCCGGCGAAGTCTCGCTCGGACATCTCGGAGTTTTGTTTCTAGATGAGCTTCCGGAATTCGATCGCAGCGTGCTCGAAGTCCTGCGCCAGCCGATGGAGGACAAGCAGGTCACGATCTCGCGGGCGGCAACATCGCTCACTTTTCCGGCGAACTTCACGCTCGTCGCATCGATGAACCCGTGCCCGTGCGGCTACTTCGGATCGAGCTCGCGTCGCTGCACATGCAACGAATTTCAGATCCAACGATATGTCAGCAGAGTTTCCGGCCCGTTGATGGACCGCATTGATATTCACGTCGATGTTCCGGCGGTAAAGTTTCAAGAGCTCCGGGGAAAGAATGTCCCGCCGTGCGATACGTCGGAAGTGATCAGGGCTCGCGTGATCCGGGCCCGCGATATTCAATTGAAGCGATTCGACGGCGATGGCGTTTTTTCGAATTCCGCAATGTCACCTAAACAGATCAGAACCTTCTGTCCACTCGATTCGGAATGCGAAGCGCTTCTCGAACGTGCAATGGATAAGCAAGGCCTTTCTGCTCGTGCACATGATCGGATCCTAAAAGTCTCGCGCACGATCGCCGATCTCGAGGGCAGCGAACGCATACGCGGAACTCACATCAGCGAAGCTATCGGTTATCGATCGCTTGATAGAAATTATTGGGTTTAGGTTCCTACGTCTGCAGATCATCGCTGTATAAAACAACGAGCCGAAATGCATCCAGCCTTAAAATCAATGACAAAGCCCGTCGGATGATAGTAAACTTGTTCACTGAAACCGCCACTTGTTATTATTTACAAAATGAAAATCTCGCACAGAGGGGGAAATCGGATTGGCTAAACGTGTGATTCTCGTGATGCGGCATCACGTGATCGAACCACTTGGGGTCCTTTACTTGCTGGGCATCGCGAAGAAGCTCGGCTGGGACGCTCAGGTCGTACTTATCAAGGAATCGGATTTTACTCCGCTCTACGACGAGGTCGAAAGATTCAAACCGGACATCGTCGGATTCTCGATCTGGACCGGCTGGCATGTCCAGACCTTCAAAGCGTGCGATCACGTTCGTGAGATGGGCGTGCCCGTCGCGATCGGCGGACCGCACGCGACATTCAACGCCGACGCTTGTCTGCCTCACGCGGACTGGGTGATCAAGGGCGAAGGATTTCGTCTCTTCAGGAAACTTCTCGAAGGCGATCTCGGTCACGGGATTCACTTCGACGACGAGCGCATGGCCGAAGGCTTTCCCGTTCCCGATCGAGAGCTTCTCTACAACTTGTATCCCGAGCTTGGACGTAGTCCGATCAAGAGCATCATGTGCTCGGTCGGATGCCCGTTCAAATGCAGCTACTGCTATGCGCCGCACTACAACAACATGTACGGCGGCTTCGAGCTGACGCTGCGTCCGGTCGATGAAGTAATAGAAGAAGGACTTTGGATCCGTGAAAACTTTCCGTGCGACTTGATCTATTTCCAGGACGACATCTTTGGCTTCAATCTCACGTGGCTCGCCGAGTTCGCAGAGAAGTGGCCGAAGCAAGTCGGAATCCCCTGGCACTGTCAGATCAGATTGGAGATGACCCGCGATGAGCGTCGACTCGATCTGTTCAGAGATGGCGGATGCACAGGGATCACTCTGGCGATCGAATCGGGAAACGATTTCCTCCGCGAGTTTGTTTTGTTCCGCGGTATGACGGACGACTTGATCGAAGAGGGAATTCGAAAGATCCAGGATCGCGGTCTCACGTTACGAACCGAGCAGATCCTCGCCGTTCCGTTCTCGGATATCCAGACCGACATCGAGACACTTAAGTTCAACGTCAAACTAAAACCGTCTATGGCGTGGACGTCGATCCTTCAACCTTACGGCGGGACCAATATGGGAACGATCGCGAGCAAGTTCGGATTCTGGCGCGGGACGAATGACGATCTGGACGAAAGCTTTTTTGATCGAAGCACGCTTCAGCACGTGAAGGGCGGTCGTCATTCGATCGAACCCGTTGCACGTGCCTTGAAGAGCGGAAAAGAAAGTTCGCTGCTCGGAATGAAGGTCGATCTTCCGCCGGTCGGAGAAGGGAATGCTAAGGTATTCCCGCGAGATCTCGTCGGCATCAACGGAAATCCGACCACGCCGGCATGCGAGATCAGTTATCTTTCGCCGGAAGAGAACGCACGTTACTGCGATCAGACTGCGATCCTGCAGCGTAACTTCGATTGGTTATCGAAAGTACCGGATGGACATGAGCTTGCGACGCGATTTGTCGCACTCCCGAAAGAAGAGTGGACGTGGGCGACGCTTGGTAAGTTTGGCGAAGTGCATTTCGTCGAGAAATGCGGATTCGATAACGTACTGCTGTTCAAAGCGCAATTGACCGAAGCCTTTGGCGGACCAACGCTGCCGGAGAAGATCGCGCAGAATCCGTATCCGTTCTTTGTACTTCCGTCGGGACCGGACTTTGCTCGCTACCTCGTCGAGAAGAACGTTTTGGAAACAGCGGATCAGAAAGTACTCTTTGATGATTTTGGCAAGGAAGTTCGATACTGGCTCTACGGTCGAGCGTTGTATAAAACTGAAGAAGCCAAACCGGCCATCGTGGCACTTTAGAAACAATAGGCTCGCGAAATTCGCGAGCCTTTTTTCTTTCCGTTTTGTTCCGTGTCCTTCCGTCCTTTCCGTGGGTCGCGCAAGGCATTGCCGGACCACGGAACACACCGAACAAGAAGGAATACACGGAAAGGAATTCGAAAAATAACTTCAATCAAAAAAAGCGCGAAGCCAGTCGTTCGCGACGCAGTCGATGACGAGATGGATACGCTCGTTTGTGCTTTTGTTTTCGACGCTGTGCGGTAGATTGAAATTTAGATACCACGCTTCGCCCTCATTCATCTCAACTCTTTTACCATCGAGATAAAATTCAACTTCGCAACTCGTCTTCACCGGAATATGAATTCGAGCAACACCGTCTTCGATACTCAACCGGTAATCGCGATGTTCGCGGATCGACGCTCCGACACCTAAGCGCAGAAATCGAACCGACTCGGTTTCGCACTCAAACGTTTTCAGGATTTCATTGACCGACGGACAGCGCGCCATCGAATCGCTATCGACATACTTCGACGCGGTCGGATCCGGATATAACTCGACGTGCGCGTTCTCGGCAGCGCGAAGAGCGATTCCGCTCCAATCCCCATCGTAGTATTGAGTATTGAAATGCGGCGTCCATTCCTCGTTCGCAAACGTTTGTACTTCCGCCTGCAACGGACGAATATCGAAGACCAACGGCAATTTGAGAGTCGGTGTCATACGAGAACCTTCGACCTTGTCGATTCGAGTTTTTCGTAGACCGGTAGAACCCAATTTGCCGCCGCATCGTGAGCCGCGTCACTGGCTTCGATTTGTTTTCGCTGTGTGTCCGGTTCGAAATTCAAACGAGGTGTCTTCGCATCAAACCGGGCGGCATCATTCATCTGATTGACTTCTTTCGACGAAAAGTCCGATCCAAAATGTCGGGCGATCGATCCGGTAACGGCGTCCGGCAGGCCTTCATAGTTGATAAGGAGGCCTCGATCGTCGTCTGCAAATGCGAGCGCGCTTTCGCAGATTCTCGACAAAATCTTCGCACAATATTCCTCGGCCGGGATTTTCATCGCTTCGGAAAAACTAAGCTCCGGGATAAGTTTTTCCATCGCACCCGGAACCATTTGCGAGCCGCGCTGACGCATATGAGAAACGATGACCTCGACCGGGTTGCGATAGAGAAAGATCCAGGGCACGTCTGGAAATACGTCCTTTATAAATTGCAGATCGATCGTATTCCAACAGTCGAACTTGATAAAGAAATTTCGCTCTTCGGGAAAACGCCGCCGTCCGAACGCGGCGATCATTGATCTTAGCCAATCAGCGCGGTGCTCTCTTACTATCGAATCGATCGGCGGAGCTTCGGAAATAACGATGTTCGCCGACACAGACGCGAGCATCTGCGCGACGAGAGTCGAGCCGCATCGCGACATGTGAAAGATGAATCCGGTTGGCGCGATCACGTCGGAACCGTCGATGATCTCGTCCAAAAATTCGATAGGCGTCTGATGTCGGAAGATCTGATTGAACGGCTCCCGCATTCGCTGCCGAATTGTATCCGCGAAGAACGGATGCATAAAACGAACATCGTCCATGTGACACCAGTCGACAAACGGCCGCGTCCCTTGATGATAAAAACGGACAGGCATCCAGTCGCGAAATGTTTCGGTAGCGGAGATCATTTTCGGGGTTCGGTGATAACTCGCCGTCCGACGCGCAGCTCTTCTTCAACCTCGGCCGCCGTGAATTCGAAACCGTGCTCGCGTCCGAGCTCGACGACTCGCGCGATGAATTCGTTACGGTCGGACAGCCGTCGCAGTTGCTTCTGCATCGACTTATCGTCCAAGACGAGGTCTCTGAATTCTTCAAACGTTTTCATATGCGGACAAACCCATGCTCATGCAGAAATGCGAGTATCGATCGTGCATTCTCCTCGGCAGAAAAGTTTATTGTATCGATCGTTATTGCAGGCGATGAAGGCGGTTCGTAGACATCGTCGATACCGGTGAAATTCTCGATATCGCCCTTTCGCGCTTTTGCGTATAGACCCTTTGGATCACGCTGTTCGCAAACCTCGAGCGGCGTGGAGACAAAAAGTTCAAAGAAACTGTCGCCGATCATCTCACGAACTTCGTCCCTCGTTTGATGATAAGGGCTGATAGCAGCGCATATCGCGACGCCGCCGTGCTTTACGATCTCGGACGCGACAAATCCGATCCGTCTGATGTTTGTATCACGGTCTGCCTTGTCGAATCCGAGTCCCGCTGAGAGATGTGTGCGGACGATGTCGCCGTCCAGAAGCGAGACCCGACGTCCGTGACTCGATAATAGGACCGACAGGATTTCTGCGATCGTCGACTTTCCTGAACCGCTCAAACCGGTAAACCAGATACAAACCCCGCGTCGCTCTCGGGGTGGGTAGGATTCAAGAAGAACGTCGGCGATCTCGCGACGCATCAGCCATTCCGGCGGTCGTCGCGCTCTGCTCAAATAATCGTTGCGTATTTTCGCTCCCGACAGTGCAAAGAACGTCTTGCCTTCCTCGACCTTCGAAATTTCTTCGTAGCGCTTATCGTCGGGAAGATAGACCAATTCTTCGAACGACATCACACGAACTCCCAACTCGTCGCTGAATCTCCGAACAAGTTCGATCGCCTCATAAGGTCCGTAGAACGGACGACCGTTTTCATCCACGCCGGGACTCGCGTGGTCACGACCGACGATAAAGTGATTCGCTCCGTAGTTGCGCCGGATAAGGGCGTGCCAGAGAGCTTCGCGGGGTCCGGCGAGACGCATTGCCAGCGGCAGTAACGAAAGCAGAACGCGATCGGGATCGTAATGTTTTTCGGTCAGTGTTTTGTATGTTCTGATCCGGCTGTAGTGATTGACATCGCCCGGCTTCGTCATGCCGACAACGGGATGCATGAGAAGAACGCCGTCCGTTCTCTCGATGGCAAGCTTTGTCATTTCCTCGTGTGCGCGGTGCAAAGGATTTCGAGTTTGAAATGCGACGACATTCTTATTGCCGAATCGTGCGAGAGCTTCGCGCGTTTCGCGAGGCGTTCTTCGAAGCTCAGGGAAATCGAAATGCGGCGGGATCTGAAACACACGCATCGGCCCGGAGATAAAGCGGTCGCCCCAACCTCGGATCTCGGTGACGAGCGGATGCCGCAGGCTTTCGGTTTGCAAGACTTCTCGAGTGTATTCGTCGCGAACCCATTCGTAGATCTCGTCGACGTGCATGACTGCGAGCACATTTCTCTTTGCATCACGCAATGCGACGTCGGAATTTTCCCTGATCGTAATTTCGTTGCCGATCGGAAGCGTCACGGGGATCGGGAAAATGTGTCCGCTGGTCAATCGCATTTCTTCGACGACACCTTCGTAGTCAGCGCGTCCCATGAAGCGATCCAACGGTGAGAATGCGCCCGTCGCGAGCAATTCCAGATCGTAGACGCAACGCTCAGAAAGCGAGAGCGAAGGCAGTGATTCGGCATACACCTTTAGATCCGCAACTTCGTCCGCAGCCGCAACGAGGTCGACAAGAGTGTCCCCGCAGGGCGAGATCAGAGTGTCGAGTTTTTGGATCGCTGTATCCACGATGCAATATCAATTCTTGCTGCCGAAAATAAGAGCGTACTCGGTACGATCCGAGCACGCTCCAGTTTATCGAAATCGAGGCGGCTAGTGTTACGGCGAATGCCGGCTAGATTGTGTTCCGGTCTGACGCGACTGCGGGATCGGAGTAAAGTTGAACTCGGTCAGATCGTCCAGCACGCTCACCGACCGTGACTCGAACACATAACGCTTGTGAGTTACCGAGATGAGATAGGTCTCGCCCGACGGCACGTCAAAGAATCGATAATATCCAAACGGATTCGTGATCGCCCAGCGAATTTCACCCACTTGGTTGAGTACCGAAACTCGGGCTCCCGAAATGCCGCGTCCCGATTCATCGAGCACGCGTCCGGAGATGTTTGCATTCGCTGCTGTAGGTCCAATTGCCATCTCGACAACAGGACTTGCAGTCGTACTTGCGAGGAAATTTCCGTCGCCATTATACGTGGCGGTTATGTCGTAGTTGCCGGCGATCGTAAAGATCATTACGCAGGCTGACTGGCCGCTCGCATTGACCGGATTAGTACACACCGGACTACCATTTCTAAAAAATGTCACCGTACCGGTTCGCGTTCCCGCTCCGGGTGCGACCGGGCTGACTGTCGCCGTGAAGATCACGGGTTGACCGGTGGGTGTCGGATTTATGTTCGGTCCAAGAACGATCGTCGTGCCTGCCTTGTTCACCACTTGCGGATTGCCAACGAGACTGCCAGTGCTCGCGGCGTATCCGCCGCCACCGGGGCCGAGGCTCACGCCGCCATACTGCGCCGTGATCGTGTGATTCCCAACTGAGAGCGAGGAGATGGTCAACGCGGCCTGTCCGGAGCCGTCCAGCGCGATGGATCCGCCGATCGGGTTTACACCGTCAAAGAACTGTACGTTTCCGCTCGGCGTTCCGCCCGCCGAGCTGACGGTCGCCGTAAATGTTACCGGCTGACCGAAGACAGAAGGATTTGCGGACGATGACACCGATGTTGTCGTAGTGAAGGGCGTAACAGCAAAACTCACGCACCATCCGGTGATCGTGCTATTGCCTCCGCCCACTCCGTCGTCGACCGCATACAGTCGCCAGTTCCCGTTGGGGTTGCTCGCGTTGTAAAGAGAACCGAACGTCGCAGCGCCAGCCGGAGCGGGTGCGGAAAATCCACCGGGAGCAGGTGCGGGGAACGTGTCGGGATCAGCGGGTGGATCATAATCCGTCGGACGGAATGTTCCGCTTGAGAGGGCAGCCTGCGGCGGCTGAGTCGCTCCCGCATCGCTGAATATAAAGTTCAAGTTGCTTGCGGCAGTCACCGAATCGCCGATGTCGGACATGAACGTGAAACCGACATTGTTCGATCCAACCAGAAGAAAATCAATGTTCGCAGGCCGGGGAGAAGTGAAGCCGTTGATCTGAGTCGTCATGCTCGCAATCGTTCCGAAAAGACCGGAAACGGACACGGTTGACGGATATACCGGAGCAGACGTGCTCGCATCGACGATCGTCATCCCGCCGTTGTTGCAGAACTGTGCACCGGTGGGAACCGTTGGGCTGTTCACGACTTCAGACAGACTACCGTTACTTGCGCCCAGTGTGGCGGTTCCGCTGTAGTTCGCGGCGATGATCCTTGTGCCTTCTGCCAATGTAGCCGTGCATGCCGCCTGACCGGATGCGTTGACAGCTACATTGATGCACCCCGTGATGTTGACGCTATTATTTGTAAACGTCACCGTGCCGGCCGCAACCGGAAGGGCCGTGGTGTTGTTGATCGTCGTAGACGTGAATGTTATCGGCTGCGTCGTCAGGGCGGGGTTGAGATTCGACGTTATCGTTGTCGTCGTCGGATCGATTCCGCCGACCGTCGTTATGTCGATCGACCAGCCGCCCGAGATGGTCGAAGTGCCGCCGCCGAGAGCGTCATCAACGACATAAAGGTTCCACGTACCGTTTGGATTTGTAGCATTAAAGACCGAAAGCGTAGCCGAGCCCGTCGGGGTCGGTTGATTGTACGGCGATCCCGGAGCCGGTGCTGGAAACGCGTCGGGCTCGATAGTTCCTGTGTAGTTCGCAGGTCTGTAAGACGCTGTGGTAAGGACCGGTGGGCAACTAAGCCCCTCGGGAATCTGAGTCGCCGCACCATCGTCGATCGTAATGTTGATACCGGCGACCGCGCAGGCAGCACCGGTTCCTCCGGCGTCTCCGAACAGGACAAATTTAATTCCGGTCGGACCGACAAGCAAGAGGTCGAGATCACGCGGCCTTGGCGCCGTAAGACCATTGATCGTGACATTGATATCCGAGATCGTTCCGGCAAGAGCCGATACGGTAATCGGTGACGGGTACAAACTCGAGACACCGGGTCCGCCTGCGGTCGCATCCGCGATCGTCATCCCCGTCGCGTTCGAGAACACCGTCAGCGGACCTGCCGCCGATGAAAAATGCGATTGCGAAACTGGATTGAATGCGGTTGGTTCGATCGATCTCCCAAGATCAAGCGCCGGTGAGACGATGGGGAGTTGGATCAAAAGAATGACAAGAGTAGCAACCAATCGCGATGAGAATCGAGACAACGTGAGAAAATTGTTTTTCATTACTTACACCCTTGAGTAAACCTTTTAATAGCCAGAACACGGCCGTCATAGGCCGCCGTGTTCCATTCTTTGACTGTTAGACCTAGCCGCTGGTCAGATTCTCCAGAATCATTTCGATCCTGAAAAGCAGACCGAGAGTTCCGTCTGTCGTATCGCCGCCGCCCGGGTTGAAGTCCGTGGCAGTATCGGTCCCGGGTCCGCCGCTAAAGAAGTCGGCACCTGCGCCCCCGGTCAACGTGTCGTCATCATTACCGCCGTTCAGCGTGTCATTTCCGCCTCCACCGAGGAGAGCGTCGTTTCCGTCGTCGCCATTTAGCGTATCGTTGCCGTTATCTCCGCCGAGAGTGTCGGCTCCCGCTCCGCCGCTGATCGCGTCCATACCGTTTCCGCCGCAGACGAGATCGATACTTCCACCGGCATTGATAATGTCGTCGCCATTTCGGCCGAAAATGATGTCAGTGCCGTTTGTACCGTTGATCGTGTCCGCATCGTTTGTTCCAACCGTGAGGGTGACGATGATCTGGTTCGACTCCTGTCCGTCGCTCACCGTGATCGTGATCGTCGAACTCTGGGCCGTAACTTGAGGCACCGCCGTAACCATCATCGTCCGATTCGCACCGCTGCCGCCGAAGACGACATTCGCATTCGGTACCAGCGCCGTGTTCGACGAGGTCGCACTAAGCGTCAAACTGCCGGGCGGCGTATCGGAATCGCTGACAGTTAAGTTGATCGTGCCATTCGTGCTTACTCCGCACGATGCATCCGGACTGACGACTACTTCCGGACCGTCGTCCACCGCTGCGATGGAGATTGTTACTGTGGTCACGTTTGAATCCAGGTTCGTGTTGTCACGAGCCTTGTACGTGAACGAATCCGAGCCGCTGAAGTTTGGCGACGGCGTGTAGTCGAAGGAGCCGTTCGGATTCAATGTGAACGAGAGAGCATTCGAAGGCCCGTTTACGAGAACCGCCGTCAGCGTCGTACCCGGATCCGGATCGGTGTCGTTACCAAGTACACCCGGAGCCGCGACATTGAGCGGCGTGTCTTCATTCGTCGAATAGCTATCGGGATTCGCAGTCGGCGGCGTCGGGGCGACCTGCACGACTTGAACAAGGACAGGCGATGTGCTGCCGGCGTATCCGCCACCTCCCGCACCGACCGTCGCTCCCTGATAATGCGCGGTGATATTGTGATTGCCGGCGGTCAACGCCGATGTTGATATCGAAGCCTGGCCCGAGCCGTTCAGCGGGGATGTTCCGAGACTCGATGCTCCGTTAAAGAATTCAACATTGCCCGTCGGAGTGCCGGCGGACGAAGTGACCGTTGCGGTAAATGTGACGCTCTGTCCAACGGTCGAAGGATTGATCGACGATGCGACAGTTGTGTTCGTCGCAACTGGTGCGACAGCGAAATTCACGCACCAACCGGTAAGGGAATTTGCTCCACCGCCGATGCTGTCGTCGACCGCATACAATGCCCAGTTTCCGTTCGGATCGCTGCCGCCATAAACGGAACCGAACGTCGCGGAGCCCGCCGTCGCCGGTTGATTAAAGATCGACGGTGCCGGACCGGGATACGTATCCGGTGCACCGGG
This sequence comes from Acidobacteriota bacterium, assembly GCA_003223025.1. Lineage (GTDB taxonomy): Bacteria > Acidobacteriota > Blastocatellia > Pyrinomonadales > Pyrinomonadaceae > OLB17. Next base: position 70,432 of record QHXR01000004.1, on the reverse strand, counting down.
TACGCTCGAATCTGTCGGACGAAATGTTCCGCTCATGAGCGGGAATCCGACTGGAAGTAAACTTCCGGCACTGTCGTCGAGTGTCAGATTTACTCCTGACGCGGGTGTCGTGGAATCACCGACGTCCGACATAATCTGGAGCGTCCGACCGCCAGGGCCGACAAGTAAAAAGTCGAGATTACTCGTGCGTGCCGCGTTCAATCCGTTCAACTGCACGGACACGCTTGAGATACTGCCGAAGAGTCCCGAGACTGCGATGTTCGACGGATACGGGCTCGTCATCGCCGGCGAATCGGGAATGCTGACTCCGCCGTTATTGCAGAACTGCGCTCCCGAAACTACCGTCTGACTGTTGATGGTTTGAACGACACTGCCGCTGCTGATTCCAAACGAAGCCGAGCCGCCATAATTTGCGGCGATCGTATGAGAGCCTTCCGACAGGGTGGTCGTGCAAGCGGCATTCCCCGAGCCATCGACTGCAACTCCCGTGCAACCGGCAATAACACCGCCGTTGTTCGTGAACGCGATTGAACCTGCGGTCACAGGATTCCCCCCGCTCGTGACAGTGGCGGTGAAGGTTACATTCTGAGTCGCAAGCGCCGGATTCAAGGATGAGACTACGCTCGTCGATGTCAACGCGATGTTTTCATCGACGGTGACGTCGATCGACCATCCACCTCCGACCGTCGAGTTGCCGCCGCCGAGCGAATCGTCGATCGCGAATAGAGACCATGTGCCGTTTGGATCGGTTCCGTTGAATACTGATCCCAAAGTGGCGGAACCGGCCGGGGCCGGTGAACTTGCAGAAGCCGGTCCGGGCGACGGGAAGCTATCGTTGCCAGCCGGGGATGCAACCGGAAAGTCAGTCGGCCGGTATGTGCCGCTTGGTATCGAACTACCAGATCCGGTTGGAACCGGAGCTGAAGCGGCGTCGGAAAAAGTCAGAGTCACACCCGGAGCCGTTGACGTCAGATCACCCGCGTCGGACATCAGAATGAAGGCCTGTCCGCCGGGGCCAACGAGAGCAAACTCATTATCCCGCGGGCGATTGCCGCTGTAGCTGTATATCGTTACCGTTATGTTCGACAGCGCTCCGGTCAAGCCGGATACGGGGATTGTCGACGGGTACGGAGTGGAGATTCCGTTCGGCGTTGTGGTTCCCGCGCGATCGGTGATCGTGATGCTGCCTGAGTTTGAAAAAGTCACCGGAGGGGCGACGCCTCGAGTCCGTAAAGACTCTTTCGTGGATCCTTTAACGACGCTTGGAAAAGCAAGTGAACTCGCCGGAAACTGCAGCGAAACGAGCGCGACAATAAACATCGAGCTTATTGAAAGCCGATAGGCGTGGGCAAGACTCTTTTTCATAGCTTCTCTCCGACAAAGGGATCTCGCGGGTGCAAGATCAGGGGTAATCCAAGCGTCGTTTAGAAAACTGGACGGTATCGGCACGAGATCATTCCCCGAGTCGACAAGCAAAAATTGCCCGATAACTCAGAGAAGATCAGCGTCGATCCGCTAGTTTCGGGAAGGAAAGATTCCTTCGATCGCAATGATAAAGTTGATAACCAAGTACGGCTGCACGATCGAAAACGGCTGACTCCCGCCGGAAATCCCGTTGGTCACCGTTACTGCATTCGCGTTCATGGTTGTATCAGTGGTGGTCCGATAGGATCCGCCGTCCGCAGGAAAGTTGCCGGCCGGTAATGTGTCATCCGCCGCAAGCGTGCTGGCGTGCAATTGTGCGCTGGCTGTATGCGTGTGCGCCGGCATTTGGGTCGAAAGTAGAGTTACGGTCTCCGTCCCCGACTCTTCGCCGAGGGTTCGGGGACTTAATCCCGGCCCCTGTCCTGTGCCCATAGGTACTCGGCCTCTGAAATCAGGCAGAGCAAACGTCGTTTGGCCGTTGCCGCCGTATGTTGTTCCAAGGATGGAAAAAAGTGCAGTGTTTTGAGCGATTGAGAGAAGTTGCCCCTGGCAGAAAGCCCAGCCTCGAGGAGCAAAATTTCCCGCGAACATAACTATTTCGCCAAGAAATGGTTCTGACATTTTACCTCCAGACGATCGAAGTTTTAGTACCTAAGATGCAAACCGGTAACCCGGAAGAAGAAATCTGACAGCGCAGTTGCCGCCAGGCTGATTGAAAAGGTGCGACCATCATACTTCGAAGTAATATTTTTTTACAAGAAATTTCTTGTGTTTTTTTTCAGACGAGAATTCACCTAATAAGACTGTAACCAGAAACAATTTTTGCGAAAAAACTTTGCACTGCGGAAATTATTCGAAAACTTTTCGACCGAAACTTTAGATTCAAAACAATTGTCGTGAGAAAGTTCGTGATCAAAAACGACGACGTGCAAGAAATTCCGCGAGAAGGTTTTGAACAAAAATCAAATCGCTGAAGATTTGTCTTGAGAAATTTTTCGAACGAGAATACAATCGTCACGCTTCAATTTCACAAGGAGATTTCCCATGAAAATTACCCGTAGGAATTTTGTACAAACGCTTGGTGCAGCCGCGGCGGTCACCATCTCGAGCGGCGGAGTTAACGCTCTCGCCGGAACAGCCGGCGCATTGTTTTCAAATTCCAATACTTTGTTTTCCATGAACGCAAAGCAGGTCGAGAGCTTTGTCGGAAAGGCGTTTGCTGCGAAATTAGATGACGGAAAGACACTGGATCTGGTTTTGACCGAGGTTAAAAATGTCGTTCGAAAGGCGAACACAAAGCGCGGTTATTCGGGCGAGTGTTATTCAGCAATCTTCAAAACCCGCGGAAAGGAATCTCTTTCTCAGGGAGTTTATGAAATGCGGACGGCGGGACTTAATGAGTTTTCAGCACTGCTTGTTCCGACCGGCCGAAAACGGACAGAGTTTGAATTGGTAGTTAATCACCTGAAGCGTTAGCAGGATTCTCCTCCTCCAATGCAAAGTTGAATATGGCCTGGAGCTCTTGCCGGGCTTTTTTTATTCCGACCGGAACAAGAAATAACTGCATCGCGCCGAGCGTCGAATGTTCGAGATCGAATAATCCTTGCTCGACCCGGTAGGATTCGGGAACGGTAAAGATGAGCGAGAACGAACTGTTGCCCGGCCGTTCTTTCAGCGCCGATACTTCGGTTAGTTCGATGTCGACCGACTGTTCGCCGCTCGCCTTGAGCGTGAACTTCGAACCGAGCACTTCGGCAAAATTGTCTCTATCGACCATCCTTCAATTGCTCCATCGCATACGAAGACGCGTCTCGTCTTCTCCGACAAGTTTGAATCCCAGTCGTTCGTATAGTTGCCGCGCCGGGTTCGTTCGCTGAACGCTCAACTCGAACTCGAGTTCGAGCGAGGCAAAAAGTTCCGAGAAACGTGTCAAGATCAACGTGCCGATTCCGAGGTTGCGCGATTCGGGCAGCAGAGTGATATCGATCAGCCGTGCTGCTTTAGCATCGCGATCAATTATCAATCTTCCGATGGGGTCTTCGTCGAGCATTATGATGTCATGCTCGGCCGAAGGGAATTGGCGCGAATAACTCGTAGCCTGTGCCTTGTACTGCATCAATAATAGCTGTCGCATCTGATGCTCGTCGGCGAACAAGCCGTGAAGATCGCCTCGCGACGAGAAGTATAGATGTTGTAGAAATCTCTCGTCGTCGGGAATGCTTACCGGCCTCATCGAGATGCGTTGCTCCAACGTTTTTTCCATTCGATCCTATTCTGCTCTCAAAAACTATATGTGTGCCAACTCTTAAAGGCAATGGGTTTCAGGCCAAGTTGTTGGACTTAAGAGCATGCTTTTGTAAGAATAAACGCACTCAATGAACGCTGAAAATCTTATCGGTTTCGAAAATATTCCACAGACCATTCCGCATTTTTGTATCGAGTCCTTTCGGCGAAACAGCAAGCCGGACGCACTCGCGTACAAACTCGGTGACACGTGGCACAAGATCTCGGGGACGGAGGCGATCGAACGCGTGAAGCGCATCGCACTCGGACTTTCGAAACTCGGAGTTCGCGCCGGCGATCGCATCGCGATCATTTCCGAAAATCGTCCCGAATGGTCGCTCGTCGATCTCGCTATCCTTTCGCTTCGTGCGGTGAATGTTCCGATCTACACGACGCAAGCCGTGGAGCAGATCCGATTCATTCTCGAAAATTCCGGTGCGAAGATGCTCTGCGTTTCGGGTAAGAAATTGTTCAAGCATGCGGAAGAAGCGATTCGAAGCGTCGAGCAACTCGAGCGTCTGATCTTTTTTGAGAAGGATGCGATTCCCGAAAACGATCGACGTGCGATCAGCATCGATGACGTCGAGGAGCACGGAGAAAATTCGGAGCTGACTTCGTTTGAAGATGAACTCGCAAGCGTCACAAAAGACGATCTTGCGACGATCATCTATACATCGGGAACGACGGGTGAGCCGAAGGGCGTCATGTTGACCCACAACAATTTTGTTTCGAACATTGTCGCGATCTCAAACGGGCTGCCGATCAAAAACAGCGACCGGAGTCTCGCAGTCCTTCCGCTTTCGCACATCTTCGAGCGGACGGTTTTCTATGTTCTTTGCGCTAACGGCGTATCCATAAACTACTGCGCTTCGTTCGATCAGATCGGCACGCATCTTCACGAAGTAAGACCGACGATCATGACCGCTGTCCCGCGGCTGTTCGAGCAGGTCTATCACAAGATCGTTAAGAAAGGTAAATCGGCCGGCGGATGGAAGACGCGTCTGTTCAATTGGGCGCTCGAGGTCGGTCAGGATTACTGGCTTGCAAAAGATACGCACGGATCGATATCACCCGTGCTCGCTGCGAAGCACGCATTCGCGAGCCGGCTCGTGTTCTCAAAATGGCGCGACGGCGTTGGTGGAAGTCTTCGATTTTTTGTCTCGGGCGGTGCTCCGCTTTCGAAAAAATTATCTTATGCGTTTTGGGCGGCGGGGATTCCGGTGCTCCAAGGTTATGGGATGACCGAAGCATGTGTCGCGAGTGCGAATCGCTCCGAAGACAATAAGGTCGGCTCGATCGGAATTCCATTCGAAGGCATCGAAATGAAGATCGCCGATTCGGATGGCGAGATTCTTATCCGCGGCGCGAACGTGATGAAGGGCTACTTCCAGAATCCGGAAGACACCGCGCGCGTCATCGATGCAGAAGGTTTCTATCACACCGGTGATGTCGGTTATGTCGACAAGGACGGACATTTTTATGTCACCGATCGATTGAAAGATCTATTCAAATTGTCGAACGGGAAATACGTCGCGCCGCTTCAGGTCGAAAGTTTATTGAAACAAAGTCCGCTCGTCTCGCAGACGGTCGTCGTCGGAAGCGGGCGCAAACAAGTGGGTGCATTGATCGTTCCGGACTGGGAAGCGCTGAAAGAAGTTCTGAAGGATGAAAAGATCGACGCGACCGGAACTCGTGAAGAGCTCTGCGAAAATCCGCAGGTCATCAAACGCATTCAGCGCGACGCCGTCGAACTCACCCGCGAGCTCAGCGATTACGAACGCGTCAAACGTGTCTATCTTCTTCCGAGGGAATTCTCGATCGACAAAGGTGAAATGACCCCGACGCTCAAGATCAAACGCGGGGTCATCGATGAAAAATACGGTGAAGCGATCGACGAGATCTGCGGCAGTTGATCAGCCGCGTCGGACCAATCGATACAGCGGCTCGAGATTGCGCTCCTTTTGCAAAAGCTCCTCTGCCAGCTCCAACATAGGTTCCGGGATAGTCGTCTGCTCTATCTTTATCTCGCCCGGCGGATACCGCTTATAGAAGGCCAGCTCGGCTTCACAAAATTCACAAAGGATCAGATGCCGTCGGACGCGTGAGCTGCGAACAATGTCGATCACGCCGGCCTGAAATGCCAAAAGTTCCTCAGACGACGGGCAAGCTTTAGTTTTGCAAAAACCTTCCATGAGACTCAAACCGCAGTTCTGCGCGAAGACGCACGCCGCGAATATAAAAAGACTTCGAATTAATTGCTACGTGCGAAATAAATCTATAATACTGCCCACCTTCCAAAACTACTGAAAACAAAGTGAAAATAAGCCCTGAGAAACAAAGTTCAACATGGCAAAAAACTATTGCCCAAAATTGGAATTGTTGCTAGTATCTAAATGTCGGTAGTGAGGAGCCTCCAGAGTCCCGCAACCCACCAGCCAAATTGACCTAGCCTGCTCGGCAGTCAGTTTCAAAAGAACTTCTACCAAAACCCCAGTTTGCGACATATGACCGAACGGCAATCTAGCCCTATCGATGCGTGAGCTTTTGTCGAAAGTTCTCACGATCCAGTCGCAAAGAGCCTTTATGAACTCAGCCAAATCTGCGGATCGTCTTCCGCGATCAATCCAAAACAAACAGGTAAAGGTCGGGAAGTGGAACGACAGCCTGCAGGCGTCTGACGTAAATCAGATTTGGATCGAGCTTCACCGAATCGTATCGTCTCACCCTCTCGTCCGTGCCTCGAAGCGCGCCGGGTTCCTCGTCGAAGAAGGCCGCTACAACGCGTACACCGATCTTACGCAGGAACTGTTTGTCGCTCTTCTCAGCAAGGAAAGATTTCAGCATTACATCGACACCGGTATGTCTGACGCCGAGGTCGAAGCTGAGATCAGTCAGATCGAGCTGACGAACATGCTCACGGCCGAGCTTCGGAAACGATACCCCGAATCGTATCGACTCGCTCGCCGAATTTCGACTTTGATCCAGACGAGTGCAACCTTCAAGCGGTTCGACAATATCGGTAATCCCGAAGCCCATCGTCGCCTCGCCGATCGATTGTACGGACTTGCCGATTGGAAGATCGAAAAGTCTCGCCGCGATGTCCAGGAGATGGACGAGCGCGTCAAAGCTGTTTCATTTCAAAAGCGCGACACTCGTATGGTCGGGTGCACCGGCGATGCGCAGATCGTTATCAGCAATCCGGAGCTTGAGAAGTTGATCGTTCGCGTCTTTAAGGCGATCGATTCTCCGGTCGATGTTCGCTCGTTGCGAACTTTCGTCATGTCGCGTCTTCCGATCATGGATATCCATCTCGTTCCGGTTGGCGGTTCCGGCGACAGCGACGACGAGGACAAAGCACATTTCGAAGTCCCGGACATTCGCGAAACTCCCGAAGAAGATTATCTGAGGAACGAAGCGGAGCAGGAAGCCGCCGGATTTGTCGAAGGATTTTTAACGAGCCTCAGTAAATCGGTTCGCGGAAAAGAGAAGCAGTTTGATCGCATGATCAACGTTCTCTGGCATTGCTATCTGATCTCCGACAGCGGTACGCAGCTCGAGGTCGCAGAGATGCTTGGTGTGTCTGATTCGCTTGTCTCCGATTATCGAAAGCGGATCGAATCAAATCTCGCCCTACTCTCATTCACCGGCGTCAACGAAGCACGCCAATTCGAAAAAGCACTCAAGCGGCGAGTTCGCGACATGATCGGCGTCGGCGCGGAAAAAATTCTCGCCTGAGTCAAGTTTCTCCCCATCCTCACAAGGTACGAGCACGGGTAGCCACCAACCTCGCAAACCAACCTCTCCTCACGACAACAAAGCGAATCCCGCCGAAGATTTACTCCGGCGGGATTTTTTTGTGTTCCCATCAGCAGATCCGGCATGGAGAAAAGCTAAAGGATCTGCCACGGATTTGCGCGGATGACGCGGATAAAGCCGACTCCTTTTCTACTCGGCGCGAGCTGAATTCATCGTGGCGAAACTTTTTCTTGACCGACACTCGATCTCGCCGTATCGGCTTCAGGCATCACAGTTGCCTAGGGAAAAATTTGCGGAACAAACACGTGGCTCAACTGTTCACCACACAATGTTCGCCATTCGGCACTTTGTTGATTTGGGAGAGAACCGACTTGTATATCATCGCCATAGACAAAGCTGTCACAAACATCGGCACGACGGGGTTCTCTATTCAAGATCGACCGATGTAGGGGGAAAGTAGTCATTCCAGCGTTACCGGACATGTACTCGTTTTATTTCTCATTCAAGAACTGCTTTCGGGCTGATTGCTCACCCCGTTGTTTCCCTCATTTCATTTTTTCTCATAGACAAATTAATACTGATCTACCCGGGTGGTTATTATGAATTTATCCCCTGATCCAAACCAGAGGTATGTCGGCGAACGTCCGCGTGTGAGAACGGGCGAGACGCAGATCAGACAGCGCGCGGAGTACGCGCTTATCGAAACGGACATCACGGATCTCTCACAGGCGGCGAGCAGAATCGAGGCTCTTCGCTCACTTATCCTGATATTTTTACGCGAGGTTGATTCGCTAAAGAAGATCGTCGGGCCGCGCTCGAGAAAGAAAGGCGATGCGATAAAGCTCGACAACGAAATGGACGCGTTCGAAGCATCACTGATCCGCGACGCATTGTTCAAAACCAAAGGAAATCAACGAGATGCAGCAAAACTGCTGGGCATTAAACCGACAACTCTGAACGCCAAGTTAAAGCGGCTCGGCATCACGGTCGAGACGACTCTGACCAGCGTCGATTAGTTCGTTTGGATTTTAAGAGCGGGGGCGAGCCCGCCTTCCCGACCTGCGAATGTGAGTCCGTTGAACGCGCTGATCACATTCGCAGGTTCGGAAGGCGAGTTTGCTCCCGCTCTCAATTTCAAATCCCAAATCCCAAATCCCAAATCCCAAATCCCAAATCCCAAATCCCAAATCCCAAATCCCAAATCCCAAATCCCAAATCCCAAATCCCAAATCCCTCTACTTCTTCTCTCCGAAAATCTGGATATTTATCTACGATTCAATTTCGAAATCTTAACCTTCGGATTTTCTCCGCGTACAAAAAAATAGACGGCGTGCATTACGTCGTACATGCCGTCCCGGATCACACGCCGTTCGTCCCCGAGCGTCACGCGTACCACCTTGGTTGCTCGCACTAATTCGTACTCCATCCATCGCAACGTACGTCGAAAAAAATCGGAATGACCGTTGCGTACTTCCGGTCAGAAGGTCGAGAGACTTTCTTCCGACTTTAGCTATAAGGAGTTTGTTTTATGAAAGCTAAATTTATTCTCGTGGCTGCATTCGCTTTTGTGCTCGCGTTCGTTATGACGCCGCTGAGCATGTATGCACAGACCACGACTACGGGAACGGTCGAAGGCACTGTCAGTGATCCCAACGGAGCCGCCGTCCCGAATGTGACTGTCACCCTCAGCGGTCCGAATCTCGTTAGGTCGCAGACGACGACTTCTGATTCCGACGGTTCCTTCAGATTCTCGTCCGTTCCCCCAGGACGCTATTCGCTCGACATCGCTTCCGCAGCGGGGTTCAACGCCTACAAGCAGGAGAATATCGAAGTCAATCTATCTCGCGGAACCACCGCGAACGTCGTTCTAGCGCTAACGGGAACTTCCGCGAGCGTTGATGTCGTTGCGAATCCTGAGATCGACCAGGCGACAAATACGACGGGAAGCAATGTCTCGACAGAATTCTTCTCGAATATCCCCACATCAAGAACAGTGCAGGGACTCTATACGATCGCACCGACCGTCACGCGTTCCGGCCTTCGCGATGCATCCGGTCGTGAGCGCGATCCTTCGGTCGCCGGTTCGTCCGGTCCGGAAAACAGCTACATCCTCGACGGAATCAACACGACCGATCCCGCGTTTGGCGGCGGTGGTGCGAATCTTCCGTTCGAGTTCGTTCAAGAGGTCGAGATCAAGACCGGTGCGTTTGGTGCCGACCAGGGACTTTCGACCGGCGGCGTTTTTAACGTCATCACTAAATCCGGTACGAACGAATTTCACGGCGATGTCTTTGCCTACGGATTGCCGAAGAGCTTTGTACGCGAAACGAGAAATATTCCTTTCACCGGACTCGCACCGAACGGATATTCCGAACTCGATGCAGGCGGCGACATCGGTGGTCCAATCATCAAGAATCGTCTTACATTTTTTGCAGCCTTCAATCCGCAGTTTCGTACGAACAGTTATCTGACCCAGACATTCCGTCAGGAAGTCGAGGGCAAGATCAAGACTCCGTTCTACTCAGGCAAATTGTCGTGGCTGATAAATAACAACAACACTTTGACGTTTACGACGTTCGGCGACTTCACGAAAGAAGAGGGACATCTCTACGCGCAGAATCTTCAGATCGTAAACGGATTCGGAGTCGACGAAGGAGCGTTCCAGGGCGTTCGCGAAACGGGCGGACACAATTACGCCGGCCGACTCAACTCGAACATCTCGCAGAATTGGATAGGCGAGTTCTCGTTCGGAATGCACTTCCAACGCAACAACATTATTCCGGCGACGTCGCTGGACATCCCGTTAGTTACCGATGCCTTCGCGATCCTTCGTCCGGACAACACGGTCGCTCCGATCGTGCAATCCGGCGTGCAGGGAATTACGAGAACCGGTTTTGTTGATTACGCATATGTTCCCGGTGGAACACTGCAGAGAAACTTTGTCCAGAGCGCAGGCTTCGGTCTCTATCAGAACCAATCGCGCAATCGCTGGGAAGCTGCAGCCCGACTGCAGAACATCTTCGATAATCACACGGTGAAGTACGGTTTCGAATTTTATCGAAACAGCTACGACATCTTCCAGGCGTCGACCGGGCCGAGCAACACGTTCGGAAATACGAACGTTCCGCCCGTGCCCGCGAATAACGGAACGGACCTCGACAACCGGACAGTCAATGGCTTCCGCGTGACTAACAACTTCGAGGTTTGCACCATTCGCGGAACATCGGTTGTTTGTCCGTTGAATGCAAACATCGCTCCGGGAGAAGGAATTCTCCAGTCGTTTGCCGCGCAGAATCTGGCGGCGCTTCAGGCGGCTGGTGGAGTGCTACCCGGTGGTGCGACTTCGATCATGGTCGGAGCCGTGACGGCGAACGAGCTAAACAACAATCCCGTGCTCGTCCGGCTGACGACCCGCGTTCGAGATTTCAGACTGAACGCACAGACGAAAACCGATGTCATGGGTTACTACGTCCAGGATGATTGGCGCGTAATGCGAAACTTGCAGTTCAACATCGGCGTCCGTTGGGATAACCAATCGGCCGGCGATGCGAATGGCAATACTTATCTGAAGCTCAACAACTGGTTCGACAATCTGCAGCCTCGTCTCGGATTCTCATGGGATCCCAAAGGTCAAGGCAAGACAAAGATCTTCGCGAACTACGCGCGCTTTATCGAAACACCGATCCCGCTCGATCTCAATGTTCGTGCCGGCGGTGGCGGAAGTCAGACCGACAAGAACTTCAACGTGAATCGCTACAGCGCACCGTTGAATTCGATCGTCGCGACGAACTTCAACACGCGAAATCTTGGAGCGGATCCGACTCCGATCGATGCGAATTTGAAACCGCAATCGGTGAACGAGTTCACACTCGGATTCGAGCATCAGTTCATGAATAATTTCACGTTCGGTACACGCGGTATCTATCGTGCACAGGGCAGCGTCATCGAAGACGGTTCATTCGATGATGGCGACAGTTACTTCCTATTCAACCCCGGCGAGCCGCTTCCTCCGGGACCGGGCGGTGCGATCGGCAACACTGAGTACAACGCCTGTCTCGGCTCGGTCAACGATCCGGCAGATCCGACGGATGACCGTGCTCCGCAATGTTTCGGACGTGCTCGCCGTTTTTATCGCGGTCTCGAGTTCTCACTCAATCGACGCTTCGCGAACAACTATGCGTTCCAGGCTTCGTACGTGTACTCGAGCTTGATCGGAAACTACGAAGGTCTATTCCGAAATGACAACGGCCAGGCAGACCCGAACATCACTTCGCTGTTCGATCTGACGAGCCTGTTGGCGAATACGTATGGTCGTCTTCCGAACGATCGGCCGCACCAGTTCAAGTTCAACGGCACGTACCAGACGCCGTGGAGGTTTATCGTTTCGGGTAACTTCTATATCCAGTCGGGCACTCCGTTCAGCGCATTGGTGCCGCATCCGGTCTATGGAAATAACGAAGGCTTCGCGGATCCGCGTGGTACTTCGCTTATTCCGGATCTGAGTTCGATCAACGGCAACGGCGGAATCTCGAGTGCCGTCGGAACGAACCGTTTGCCGACGACATGGAATCTTGATCTCGGACTTTATTACCCGATCAAGTTTTCGGAGAACATGCAGCTTCGTCTGACGGCGGACTGGTTTAATGTGACGAACACGCAGCGTGCAGTCGCTCTGGATCAGACCCAGTTGATCACGCTTGGCGTTGCAGGTACGCCGAACGTTCCGAACCCGTTCTTCGGCAGCGGACAGATCTTTCAATATCCGTCTGCATTCCGGCTCGGAGCGAAGTTCAGCTTCTAATTCAACTGCATGCTTCGGAGAGATCCGGTCGGGAAGGGCGCCAGCCCTTCCCTTTTTCTTTTGGAGAGAGTTGATTTTGAGTGCGGCGCTATTAACCGCGGATGACGCAGATGACGCGGATTTTTTTAGATCGGTCCCGAGTACCGTGGCGCTTTTTGGCCGGAGATGATGCGATCTTTTTGAAAGATCGGCGGATGTCGGTACCAGTCTAGGAAAATCCGCGTCATCTGCGACATCCGCGGTTAATTGCGCTGAACGACCACTCAAACTGCCAATATTGTCTGGCGCTCGTCGCCGCGATTAAGTAGAATCTCACCATCGGAAAAACAGATTCGTAACGCCGTCCCACGAGACTGACATACTGGAGCGACAACACATGAGTTTCATGACCGACATCAAAACCATTCGCGAACGCGCCCGACGTGAGATCGAAGAAGGCGCCGTCACACAGGATTATTCACTCGACAAAGATCAGGCCGTCAAGATCCTCAACGAGGCTCTCGCGACCGAGATCGTCTGCGTACTGCGATATCGTTTTCATTATTTTATGGCGAGCGGCATTCACAAAGAGGGAGCTGCGGCGGAGTTTCTCGAGCATTCGAATGAAGAGCAGCGGCACGCCGACATGATCGCCGAACGCATCAAGCAGCTCGGCGGAAAGCCGGAGATGAATCCGGCGGTCATCGCGCAGACGAGTCATTCTGAGTATGTCGAAGGAACGTCGCTCGAAGATATGCTTCGCGAAGATCTCGTCGCCGAGCGCATCGCGATCCAAACTTACCGCGAGATGATCACGTTCTTCGGTCACAAAGATCCGACATCGCGACGATTGATGGAAGAAATCCTCGCAGTCGAAGAAGAACACGCCGACGACATCGCCGATCTGCTTTTCGCGGTCGAGCCGGACAATGTCGAGAACGTAAAGAATCTCTATTTCACGGAAGAGGTCCCCGCGACATCGCGAGCCGGCAAGAGTGTGAAGTCAGCAAAGCCGGGCAAGAACCCAAAGACAAAAGCCGCCGGTCGTTAAAGTATCGTCGAGAGGAGCGCTATTAACCGCAGATAGCGCAGATGACGCAGATTGTTTTTAGATAGGTCTCGAATCAAATCGTTTCCAAAATATCTAAAAAGAATCTGCGTCATCTGCGTGATCGACGGTTAATTGCGCCGAAGTGCCTGACTTCGCCCGCTTACTCCGGCAAACCAACCGCTCGAAATATTTTCACGAACCGTAGATCGCCCCGAAGATTTTTCCATTTCGGTTCAGACTTCAGAAACACCATTCGCGGATCCCGCTGCTCAAGTCCGCGCTCAAGCCAGGCGAGTGTCTGCTCGCGATCTTCTAATCCGTTATAGACGATCGCCACGCTGTACGGCGAAATCCAGCGTTGCTTCGATTGTTCCATCATCATCGCTAACTCGCTTTGGGCTGCAGCACGATTTCCTGATTTCGCCAGCGCATATCCCAGAAAGGAAAACGATCGCGAATGAGGCTGTATCTCGTTAGTGCGTCGCCCCTCGGCAATAGCTTCCGGGTACATTCCCTTTTCGATATACGCACTGGTCGAGAAGAGATGGGCCATCCAGTTGTCGGGATCGAGCTCCTTTGTGGCGTTCAGCCGGGCGAGAGCTTCATCGACTCGGCCGGCGTGCAGCAGGAATTGCCCCTCGAGTGCGTTGGTTCTTACGTTCAGCGGATCCAGCTCGCGTGCTCGCCTCGCTTCGGCGAGTGATTCGTCGTTCCTCCCAAGGTTCGAGAGCAAGTGCGCATAGAACAAGTGTGCGTCGGAATTATTCGGAGCGAGCTCGATCGCCCGCTTACATTCCTTTTCTGATTCGGCCCAATTCCATTCGTACCAGAAGATGATGAACCCGAGCACTGCGTGTGCATCGGCAAGACTATCGTCGAGCTCGATCGCCTTCAGTGCGGCAGCCTTCGATTTTTCAAGCGCCTCGGCGGGAACCCTCTCCGCGCCCGGTGCGCGATACCCGTCGGCTATCCCGACGTACGCCAGCGTGTACGAGGGATCGATCTCGATCGCCTGTTGAAAATATTTGATACTCGTCTCTATTTCAGGTGGCGTCGATTTCATCAAATGGTGCCGGCCCCTCAAATAGAGCTGATACGCCTCGGCATTTTCAGTCGAGGTCTTCGTCACCCGCTGAACATCCGCGCCCGACAACCGCACGTGCAGTTCCTGCGAAACTTCTCGAGTTATTTCCTTCTGCAGTGCGACGAGATCCGCGAGCTTTCGCTCGTAACTATCACCCCAGATCTGACCGCCCGTCTTTGTATCGACAAGCGACAGATATACCGTCAAGTCATCGCCCCTTTGCAGGATGTGGCCATTGAGCACGGCGGGGACTGCAAGTTCCTTACCGACGATCACCGGATCAACCGTCTGATTCTTATACCGGAATACCGTGGACCGGGCTTTGACCGAGAGGTTTGGAATTTTGGAGAGACTGTTGATGAGCGACTCCGTCATACCGTCAGAAAGATATTCAACATCCGCGCTCCCTGTCTCGTTTACAAACGGCATTACGGCTAACGATTCGATCGGTTTCGCTGCTGCGCGGCCATACAGCAAGTAACCACCAACGCCGGCGACGACAGCGACAAGGATCAGACCAAGCGCCGCGACGATCGATCGATTCCATTTGCGCTCGGCATCCGGCTGTGTGAATTTGGAGGGCGAACGCCCGTGCATCGCTCCCGCGGGAGTGAATAATTTGGTCCGACGCTCGCTCGGATTACCTTCCGACTCAAGGACCGCCGTCTTCGGCTCCGCCGGCCCATAAACGAGCGCCGCACCGTCGTCGAGACAAAACTTCAATGTCTCGTCGTCGTAAACTCGATTGCATTCGGTGCATTGTTTCATGAGGTTGAATGAAGCAGTAGGATTATACTCCGCGTGCAGAGCTTTGGTCCGCTTCATTTCGCGTGGAAGCGTGGATCGACTTTGTTTCAGTGTTTAGAAGTTCTTGTCCTGCTTCCTATTAGTGGTTTTCGTGTGGGTAGTCGTTCGGTTTCGCCGCAGACGGCGGATGCGACTGGAACGCAGGCGTCCCCGCCTGCAACGGCGCGGCTTCCGCGGCGTCAAACCTCTCGGTTCTCATGTCGCTGAGCGCTTTTTTCGTCGTTCGCAGGCGGGACGCCTGCGTTCCAGTCCGTTGGCGACACTTCGGTGCAGTGCCACAAACTAGAAACTAGAAACTGGATCTTAGTCCCCGTTATTAACTTTCGCCATGAGTTCCGCGAATCGAGGATCGCTGCGGATGGTGTCGAGGCTGTGGTCGTGTTCGAAGTGTGGTTTGTTTTGATTGCCGAGCTTGACGGCGCGGTTGAGCCATTTGAAGGCGAGATCTTTTTCGTCGAGGATAGCGTAGGTCGAACCAACCCAGTACGCCATGTCGTGATCGGAGCGCGATAGCGCGAGTGCATCGTCAGACAATTCCTTTCGAGCGTCGTCGGCGCGTCCGGATCCCGCGAGGTAGATCGCGTACAGCGGTCGAATGCCGTCCATGTTCGGATGGTCTTTGAGCACTTCGCTCATCAAATCGATCGACTCCTGCTTGTCGCCGCGATAGTAGTAAACAGCCGAACGGAAGATCTTCAGCATCGGATGGTTCGGCTCGGCCTTTTCGCCGCGTTCGATCTCCTTGATCGCATTATCGTACTGCTGTTTGTAGATGAAGATTCGCGCCCGATTGTACGCCGACACCGCACGAGCGGCGGGATCGAGCCGTGAAAGTTTCTCAAACGCCCGCAACGACTCTTCGTAATTTCCGTCGAGGCGATTCATCACTCCCTTCATGAAATAAAGCGGAGCCTCGTTGGGAAATTGTTTTTGCAAGAGTTCGATCTCGGCACGCGCTTTTTTCTTTTCGCCGCGGGCCATGTAGATCATCGTCATTAGCACACGTGCTTCGACGACGTTCGGATCGTAGAAAAATGCTTTGCTGAATGCCGTCTCTGCGTGCGTGTAATCTTCGGGCTCTCCCAATCCCTTAAAGAAGCGATTCGCGTAACACGCGCCAAGACCACTGTACGCAAGTGCGAAGTGCGGATCGAGATCGATCGCATTCTTAAAATTCTGGATCGCCGCGTTGACGTCGTCCGACGAAAGCGTCCGGAAAATAAATCGTCCGAAATTGTCGCGGCCGCGAAGATATTCTTCCCAAGCTTCGGCATTGTCGGTCAAGCGTCGGCCGAGTTTTTCCTGTTCATTATCGGAAAGCTCGAGTCGCAATCCTTCGAGAATGCGTTGCGCGATGCCGTCCTGAAGCGTAAGAATGTCGCTGCCTTCGGCGTCGATTCGATCGCTCCAAATTATCTCGCCGGTCAGGACATCAAGCAGTTGCGCGGTCACTCGCAGCTTATCGCCGCTTCGTAAAAATCCCGCCGACAAAACTGCGTGGACTCGCAACTCTCGTCCCGCTTCACGCGGGTCGACTTCGTTGCCCTGATACTTCGCGATGACCGAGCTCGGCCGCACGATCAGCGAACGCAACTGTACAAGCTCGGTGATCACGGCATCGGCCAGTGCGAATTCGTAAAAGTTCGCCGCCGGATCTTTGTTGAGATTTGTGAACGGCAGAATCGCGACACTCTTCTTCTCGGCACCCGTCGACGTCACCGTCATGATGTCCGGTGCGGAGGACGGGGGGTTCGAGATCGAAGGCGTGAACTGCGTAGATGTTGATTCAGGGGTGGACTTTCCCGTGAACCAGTTTAGAGCACGTTTGAAAACGCCTCCATCCATGTGGCTCGGGATGAAAGTATCGCCCGACATCAACGGTGCACCGGCTATCTCTTGCAGAACTGCGCGAAGATCGTCGCGCATCTGTGATATCTTCTGATATCTATTCTTCGGTTCTTTTTGCAGCGCCTTATCGACGATCATCTGCAGTGCGGGGGGCAGCGGATCGCGACGCATGTCGGCGAGGGGTTTCGGATTTCCGTAAAGAACCTGGTGCCGGACATCGATCACGGTCTTCCCTTGAAAGGCCCAAATTCCCGTGATCATTTCGTAGATCAGAACACCTGTCGAAAAAATATCGGAACGCTCATCGGCTCGTTCGCCTTTCGCTTGTTCGGGTGCGGCATAGGTCGCCGTTCCGTAGGGAATTCCGAGCTCGGTAATTTCGGTCCGATCGAGGCCTCGATTCTCTTCGATCTGTTCGTCTTCCAGAAGTTTCGCGAGACCGAAGTCGAGGATCTTCACCTGACCGCCGGGCGTTACCATAATGTTACCGGCTTTGATATCGCGATGAATTATGTTTTTCGAATGAGCGTAAGCGAGTGCGTCGGTGACTTGGATCGCGATCGACAGAGCGCTTCTTAATTCGAGCGGCCGACCCGAAACGAGTTGGCGGACGTTCTTTCCTTCGACGTACTGCATCGCGATGTAGAAGACACCGTTCGCTTCGTTGAAGTCGTAGATCGTACAAATGTTCGGGTGATCGAGTTGAGAACAGAGCTGGGCTTCGCGTTCGAAGCGTCTGAAATTTGCAGTTTTCTGAGTAAGTTCGGGAGGAAGGATCTTTATGACGACAGTGCGGTTGAGCTTGGTATCGAGTGCTTTGTAAACGGTACCTTGGCCACCTGAGCCGATCTTTTCCTGAATTTTATATTGGTTAATTTGCGAACCAACCATAGGGATTTTGGATTTTGGATTGCGGATTTTGGATTGCCAAAATCCGCGATCGTTGTATCCAGATTCAAAGCGCTTATACAGTCTAGTCCTGCATCTGAAAAATCCAAAGTGCGAACTCGAAAATCAAAAGCCGCCAAACTGGCGGCTACTCAGGTTCAAGCGTTCAGCCACGGGGCGGATCGCCCCAACCTGACTGAATGTATTCTCCGTCTTCGATGATCGTTGGAACTGTAATATCGCCGCCACTATACTCAAGCATCTCGCGCCGCCGGGATGGATCGGTCTGCGCATCGTATTCGATGAACGGAATATTGTTTTCGTTGTAATAGTCGCGGGCTCGCTGACAGTACGGGCAACCCGGCTTTACATACATGACTATCGACATGGTTACTAGTCTACAGGTTCAACGTCCGAAGTCTCAAGCGTTAAAGTCCTCAGAGTCCCAAGTCTCAGGTCCCGAGTCTCAGGTCCCAAGTCTCAGGTTCCGACTCTCAGGTCCCGAGTCTCAAGTCTCAAGTCTCAAGTCTCAAGTCTCAAGTTCACCGTCTAGAGGCGAACTCTCAACTTTCAAATTTCAAATTTCAAATTTCAAATTTGAAAAGTGCTCCCTTCGCATCCATCTCGACGCGCGAGTTTCAAAGACTTCGGACTCTGAGACTTGGAACCTGAGACCAGGAACCTGAGACCTGAGACCTGGGACTTGAGACCTGAGGCCTGAGACCTGAGACCTGAGACCTGGGACCTGGGACTTGGGACTTGGGACTCGGGCGGCTATCATAATTTCCAATTCATGGACGACTACGAATTCCTCGAGCCTTTCGACCGGCTTGTAACTATTAAGATCTGCGGAGCGGATCGCAAAGTGCCGGAGAACAACTCCATACTGCGCGGGCTGCAATTTCTCGACATCGAAAATATTTCGTACGGCGATTTTTGCTGGAACGGCGAGTGCCTCAATTGTCAGGTTTGGATAAAAAGCGGGGACAAGGAAAAGGCGGTCATCGCGTGCCGGGCGAATGTCGAAGAGGGAATGGAGATCGTTCGGATGAGCGAAGGGATGGAGATCTCATGACGTTATCTAAGGACAGCGTCGCGGTGATCACGGGTGCCGCATCCGGAATCGGACAGGCGCTCGCGATTCGAATGGCGAAGGATGGAGTGGCCGGAATCGCGATCTCGGATGTGAATGAGATCGGGTTGAAAGAGACTGCGACGACTGTCGAGGAGTTTGGCGTTCCGGTTTCGACTCACGTGTTCGATGTATCGAATCTCGATGCGGTGAAGCAGTTCGCCGACGATGTTCTCGCAAAGCACGGCCGTGTGACTCATCTCATCAACAATGCGGGAGTCGGTGTGATCGGAAATTTCGAGCACATCTCGCTCGAGGATTTCGAATGGCTAATGGGAATAAATTTCTGGGGCGTCGTGTATTGCACGAAAGTTTTTCTGCCGACCTTGCTCAAGGAGAAGAGTGCTCACATCGTTAATGTCTCGAGTGTCTTTGGTCTGATCGCTCCGGCTGAACAGACTGCCTACACGTCGTCCAAGTTTGCCGTCCGCGGCTTCACCGAAAGTTTGCGGCATGAGCTGAGCGAGACGAACGTCTCAGTGTCGTGCGTTCACCCGGGCGGGATCAAAACAAACATCGTCAGAAATTCTCGAGTCGGCTTGGACACGCCCGAGGAATGGAAACAGCAGGGCGTGAGATTTTTCGACAAGGTCGCGAAGACGTCTGCGGAAGAAGCAGCAGAGGTGATCGTGAGAGGAATCAAAGATCGCGATCCGAGAATTCTCATCGGCAAAGACGCTCGGGCGATCAGTATGTTCTCGCGTCTATTCCCGAAACGCTATCTCAGCGTGATCGAACGACTCGCCGGGCATAAGATGAGTTTGAGGAAGAGGTAGACAGATGTCAGAACCGGGAGCGGTAGCGACCGGGTCACCCGTCTCTGACATGGAATTATGAGCATCGGGAGACCCGGTCGCTACCGCTCCCGGTTCTGACTCCCGACCTCTATTTCCTAACTAACACCCGCGCGTTTCCCGAGTTTCCTTGCGAATCGAACACACGAAGCGTTACCGAATATTCTCCCGGAGCCGATAGCGGAACGTCGATCGTGTAACGCTCGTCGGGACCGTCGGAGATTCCGTCGTCGGCATAAACGGTCATCCATTCCCCGCCGTTGATGCTGTATTCCGCTCTCGTGAGATAGCTCGACTTATCCGATGCAACGAAGACTACACGCGCTCCGTTCGTATTCGTCTGCGGAGCTCCGGAAGCAATTACGCTCGGCTGTGTGTTATCGATATCGAACGGTTCGCTGATCCGCTCGCCGGATAGCGACTGGTTCACGGGATTCTCAGGGATGTCGTGTGCGATGACGCGGATCGTGTAACGTCCGTCCGCAAGCGATTGACCGTCGAGCGAGAAGAAATTCTCGGACATGTTTTCGCGAAGCGGCTTGTAGTTCGCTTCACTCATCTCTTTGTAAAAAAGATCGTAGACAAGTTTGTCGCCGTTGCGATCTTCGGCCGACCATTGAAACGATCTCGCACCTCGAAGATACGCGCGTCGCGGAGGAACCGATGAGCTCGGAACTCCGAACGCCGCCGGGTCCAGACCCGACAACTCGATATTCGGATCGACCTGGATCGGCGGATTCGGGATTAGCCCGACATTCGTCGGCAGTATCGTGATCGACAGAATTTCGGGAGCAATATTACGCGGCAGGAATGAAACGCTGACCTCGTTCAAAACCGTTCCGGGGCCGGACTTTAACAACGCCCGCCACTGCATATATCTCGCTTTCGGACTCGCGATCTGACCGCCTCGCGTGTCGCCGTTGACCGCCGTCCACGAACTCCACGTCTCATCTGCTTTTTCAGTGTTGCCGCTTCGAGTTTGGATCTGAACGTTGCCGCCCGACTGCCACCAGATGCGTCCCCATGTCGCCGCGGCTTTCGCGTCGAACACCGCCGACTCATAACTTCCTTCGGCGACCGTATCCGAACCGATGCGAAACAGTCGTCCCTGATTGCTCGATGTCGCGTACAGGTTCGCGCCCTGGCTGTGGATCGTCGAGATCTGATTCGCATCGGATTGCAGAACGAGCGTTTCGCGTCCGGCATTCGTGATGTTGTAAACGCGTCCTTTGTCGGACGTGCCGAGCAAAACTCCATTGCCGGTTTGATGGGCGTAGATCGAAAATCCGGTAACGGTCGCCGACGCCCAGATGATATCGCTCCCGCCGTCGGGAAGGATTCTATAGACCGCAGACTTCGCACCCGTAAGATCATAACGACTCTTGTCCGCCGGTGCGGGCGCCATCGGACTCGGTCGGTCCGCGGATACAGTTTTATTTTCGGGAGTCGCGCTTGGTGACGGCGATGCAGTCGTCGGCGTGGCAACCGACGCGGATTCGCCCAACGCGAGAACGTAAACCGAACCGTCCGAAGCGACCGTCAGTTCGTGGATCTCGCGTAGCGGGGAATCGAGCAGACCGAAAGGCTTACCATCGGAACCGAATCGCATGACCAGCCCGTTCGAGTCAGTTCCGGCATAAAGATTTCCTTGCTTATCCACGGCGAGCGAAATGATATGCGTTTCGCTTGTGTCGAACATCAGTGAAGATTCCGGCGTCGCATTTGCCGATCTGACGCGATAGATCTTTCCGCCTTCGCCGGTCCCGACTGCGAGACTGCCGTCGTTCATTACCGCCAGCGACCAAATGTATTTCTCTTTCGGCTCGAAATAAATTTCGGCTTTACCGCTTCCGTCTATCCGATAAACTTTTCCATCCGGCGAAGACGCAGCGAACAACTCGCCCGCCTTTCCGATCGCCAACGCCGTGACATTCAACTCGTTCAAGTCGGCGAACATCGCTCCGGTTCCGCTCGCGGATACCTTATATATGCGCCCGTCGCTACCGGTGCCGAGAAAAACGTTTCCCGATCCATCGATCACCGATGACCAGATGTAAGGCTGCTCGGTTTTGTAAATCTCGGTCAGTTTCGGCGCGAGCGTGATCGATCCATTCGCATCGATCGACACGCCGTGTGCGTCGCCCTTGATCACGTCAGCCCGCGTGCCGACAGTCCAGACCGATGGTTCAGCAGCTGTAACGATGAATGGCAAGAAGATGATCGTTGCGAGAAAGAGAAGAAAGGTTTTCATAAAGTACGAGAAAATATAAGCACAATTTGAAACGAGGTGCGAGCGTGAAGGGTTTCAAAATCAGTTAGTGGCGATGTCAACGATTCCGACGTGTGCGAGAAATTAGCAGAATAATTCAGAACGATTAAAGACGAGTAGCGAGCAGCTCCAATATCCTATTCACTGAATTGCACACAGGATGCGTTGTTCAACATTGCGCCCTTAAATCGTTTTAGCGTAGCCACGCCGTTTGACGGCGTGGGATAGATTCGAAAAAGAATTTGGAGGGCGTCTTACGCCCTTGTAAACGACATGTCAAACCGCTCCTACTCAGAAATAAACTTCCACATGACGTGGCATACGAAAGATAACCTTCCTTATATCGACCAACGGCTGGAGCCCGACCTCTACGGATTTATAAAGGATCGGATTATCAAGGACCGACAAACATATTTTCATGCGATCGGCGGGATTGCAGACCATATTCACTTAGCTGTATCGTTTTTCCCGCCCTTCGAAATCGATACCTGGATCGGAAAGATGAAGGGAGCAAGCTCCTACGAATTCGGCAAGGGACTGCAATGGCAGAGCGGCTACGGCGTCGTATCTTTCGGTACTCGCGACCTCCCATGGATAATTTCCTATATTCACGATCAAAAAGAACGACATCGTACTGGACGGATTTCCGAGCGGCTCGAGCGTTTTCGAGATGATTGAAACGGATGTTAACGCCATCGGCTCTAATCGAAAAGGAATATTGGCGAGCTGATGGAAGGGCGTCAAACGCCCTCGGGTCTCTGATGAGATTCGCCACCACGCCCTTTAAGGGCGTGGCTACGCTAAAACGATTTGTCCGCGGGAAGATCGTATGGTCCCTCCGCACTTACTGTCGGATTGATTAGCGGTAGTCATCTCCTTTCGGTACTAACTCCTTCTTCGCCACCAATCGATCCAGCACCGGCTCCGCTTCCTTCCCCTTTAAAAACATAACGGCATCGCGGAGATCGTCGGCGTCGCCGGTGATCAATCTCGCGCTGCGTTCTCGGGTTAGGTACGCCCAGAACCAGGAGAAGATCACGGCGAAACGATTTCGGAATCCGATCAGGAAAAATACGTGGAGGCCGAGCCACATGAGCCAGGCGATGAGGCCCTTGAACTTGAGTCCGGCAAGGTGGGCGATCGCTTTGCTTCGACCGATCGTCGCCATCGTGCCTTTGTCGACGTAACGAAAATTCTTTCGTTCGCCGCCCTTTATCTCCGCAAGGATATTCTTCGCGGTCGCGGTTCCCATCTGCATCGCCGCAGGGCTCACGCCGGGAACCGGCTCGCCGTTCTCCTGCTTTATCGTGGCCATGTCCCCGATGACGAAAATATTTTTCTTATTCGGGATCGAGAGATCAGGTTCGACATGTACTCGTCCTGCTTTGTCGTTCTCGACGCCGAGCATCTTTCCGATGGGCGATGCTGCGACGCCTGTCGCCCATACAACGACATCGCACGCGATCCACTCTTCGCCGACCTTCACTTTGCCCGGTGCGATGTCTGTCACGAAACTGTTCAAACGAACTTCGACGCCGAGATCCTCGAGTTGCTTCTTTGCGCTGTCCGAAAGATCGCTCGCGAAAGTCCCGAGTACACGGTCCGATCCTTCAAAAAGAATAACCCTCGCCTTTCGCGTGTCGATCATTTTGTAATCCTTCGCCAACGCCTGACGAGCGATGTCGGCGATCGCACCCGCGAGCTCGACACCCGTCGGCCCGCCACCCACTACGACGAAATTTAACGGATCGTGCGTTCCTTTCATATACGCGTCGCGCTCTGCAAGCTCGAATGCCAGAAGAACGCGGCGGCGGATCTCGACCGCATCCTCGAGCGTCTTTAGTCCCGGTGCAGAAACCTCCCAATCGTCGTGGCCGAAATATGCATGACGGGCGCCGGCGGCAACGATTAGGTAATCGAAAGTGACTTCGGATCCGTCATCGAGGCGAACGATATTTCTTGCCGTATCGAAGCCCGTGACCTCGCCGAGGATGACCTCGATATTTTTCGCGTAATGAAGTATTCGTCTGATCGGCTGCGCGATCTCGCCCGGCGAAAGCACCGCGGTCGCGACCTGATAGAGCAGCGGCTGGAAGACGTGATGATTCTTGCGATCGATGAGCATTACGTCGACGGGTTTATTCGCGAGCGCCTTTGCGGCCCACAGGCCGCCGAACCCGCCTCCGACGATCACGATTTTTGGTCTGCGTTCCATGAATTCGTTCCTCGTTCCAACCAGTTCGCGAAAAAAGTTCACACAAGTGTGCGGAGCACACGATCACAACTTTAGCTACAGGTGAAGCAAAGCGGAACCTGTAGTACGAGTGTACCTGAGATCGAGCGTGTGAAACACGCGACAGCTCGATGACGCGACGCGTGTTTTACACGCTGACGTCACATTCGCGAGTAACCCCACGTTCCGCTTCGCTCCACGTGGGGCTAAAGTTGTTTCCGCGTGCTCCGCACGCTCGGCCTTCAATTCGCTTCAATCTCGACATCTTGTTCGTGCCGAAAATCACAACGACTCCTGAGCTCCAGTCACGTTCCCACATACCTCGCATACAAAGATCTCGCGATCGATACATCATCTGTTCCTTTGACGATCGCGCGGCCGTCGCGGAACACCGTGATCTCATTTCCATCGATATTAAACCGCACGAGATAATCGTTCTTTTTCACATCCGGCAAGCCCGCGATCTTTGTACTGAATGCGGAAAGGTCGAATGAGTTCGAAGGCGGCGATATCTGCACCGCGTCGCGACCGCATAATACGGCCGAAAACTCCGCCGTTTCGGAATCTAGAAAATCGAACTCATTCAGACCGCAGGTTCTGCAATCCGGATTCGGTTTCGATAGTTTTATTTTTCGCCAGTCGTTCTGCCAGACATCGAACTGCATCAGCGATCGATGAAGCGCAGCGTGATCGCCGACAATCAACTTCACACACTCAGAAACCTGCACTGCCGAAACGGTCGCGATGATTGGCATGATCACACCCGCCGTATCACATGTTGGTGAGCTGCCGGCGTCGGGCATCTCTTCGAAGATGCAGCGCAGACATGGAGTTTCAGCGGGAATGATCGTCATCGTAGTTCCGTAACTCGAAACCGCGGCGCCGTAGATCCATGTTTTCCCGAGCTTCACGCATGCGTCATTCAACAGATATCGAATCTGAAAATTGTCCGTCCCATCGATGACAACGTCCGCATCCGCGATCATCGATTCGATGTTCGATCGATTGACGTCGGCGACGATCGCTTCGACTTCGATCTCGGAATTTATCTCGCCGATTCGAATTTGCGCCGCGATAGCTTTCGGCAATCGTTCGACCGCGTCCGCTTCTTTGAATAATGTCTGGCGTTGGAGATTTGTGAATTCGACAAAGTCACGGTCGATGATCTTCAAGCGGCCGACGCCGGCGCGCGACAGCATCTCGGCGTGCGACGCTCCGAGAGCGCCGCAGCCGACGAGAGCGACACGCGACGCCACGAGTTTTTCCTGACCTGCTTTTCCGATACCGGGAAAGAGAATTTGCCTGCTGTACCGATCGTTCATCAGAGATCAAATAATTTCGCGACGACACCGCTCCAACCTGACTCGTCGTTATCGCGATCGAAACGTCCCCCGCCGGAGCGGCGTTGCATTCTCTCGAGCCTGCCTTGTTCATCGCGTATGCGCGAACGTTCATCGTCGAGCGCGATCTTTTCTTTTTCGCGCGATCGCTTTAGTCCGCCTTCATCGATAAACGAAATGATTTTCGGG
The DNA here is from genome assembly GCA_003223025.1 of Acidobacteriota bacterium. Classification (GTDB taxonomy): domain Bacteria; phylum Acidobacteriota; class Blastocatellia; order Pyrinomonadales; family Pyrinomonadaceae; genus OLB17. The sequence goes on along the minus strand of QHXR01000004.1, from coordinate 44,553 downwards.
AGCTCGTTCGCGTCGAACCAGATGCCGTGATTCTTGCAGAGATCGATGATGACACCCGAGATCCGTGCGAAGTTGCTGCGGTTCATGAGCTCCTTGCAATCGGGGCAGGGGACGTAATTGATCGGCTCCGCGGTGTTGAGCTCGCGATTCTGATCGCCCACATAACTGATCACTGCGGACTGCTGTTCCTTGTCGTCACACAAATGTTCGAAGGTTTTTCTGCTCATCCAAAACCCGCCGCAGCGTTCGCATTCCCGCATATTCGCGGTTCCGACCCTTAACGATTGCAGTTTTGTTTCGCAGCGCGGACAACTACCGGGATCTTTCTCGTCGACGAGTTGCGTATCGACCGCGGCCGCACCGCAGTGTCCGCAGAATTTGTTTCCGAGAAACATCAGACCGAGACATGAAGGACAACCGACCGTCTTCAACCGCGATTTACAGAATTGGCATTGTGTCCGATCGCTCTCGACGGCCGCACCACAGTTCGGACAATTTAAGGCTTCAGTCTGCATATTTATTTGAGACGTTCTTCGATCGCCGATTTCATTTCCTCGACCGGAGCTTCGCCGCCGGTCCATATCTCGAACTGCTTTGCACCTTGTGCGATCAGCATCTCGATACCGCCCAAAGTTTTTACTCCGGCCTTTTTTGCTTCGCTGATCAGTCGAGTTTCCGACGGGTTATACACAAGGTCATATACGATTTTGACGGAGCCAAGTTCCTCGGCGGTTGCTATCGAATCGTCTTCGCGTTCGCCCCTTGTGCCAAGCGGCGTCGCGTTCACGAGGATGTCAGCGGTCAGTGGTCGGTGGTCGGTGTTCAGAGCTGCGGCCGATATTTCGAACTCGTTCGCAAGCGATTCGGCCTTCGACTTGTCGCGCGCCATGACCGTGACATCGACGCCTTCGTTTTTCAAAGCGTAGATGCAGGCCCGCGCTCCGCCGCCGGCACCGACGACGATCGCCGTCGCGCCTTTGAGATCGCCGCCGTACATAGATTTTAAAGGACGAATGAATCCCGGTGCGTCCGTGTTGTAACCGAAAAGTTTGCCGTTCTCGATCTTCACCGTATTGACGGCGCCGATCTTGCTCGCCGTTTCATCGATCTCGTCGAGATATCGCATGATCGACTGCTTGTGCGGATTCGTTACCGAAAATCCTCCGAAATTTAGTTCGACCTCACGTGTTTTGGCGATCACCATTCGACGCATAAACGAGTCGAGATCTTTTGTTTGCAGCGGAACGAAAACCGAATTCAACCCGGCTGTTTTGAATGCGCGGTTGTGCATGAAGGGCGATAGTGAATAGCTCGAGTCGCCCGCAATTAGTCCGAAGACCGTTGTATCTTTGTCGAGCTCCTTCACGCGGAACACGCTTCGCAGATCGGAAGACGAGATCTGTCCGGGCGCGGTCTTACCATCTTCGTCGAGTGACGCATAGGTCAGCGGCGCGCCATGAGCGAGGCCAAGTATTCGCGTCCATTTTCCTGCTTCGCCCATCGCGATCGGAATGAGGCGTATATTTTCCTTCTCGGCAAGGTGGAAAAGGTTCCAGACGGCAATTGCGTCCGTCGCGTCCTCAACCGCGACAGCGATTTTTATCAGGCCGGTCTCGAGATGGACAAGCTTATGAAAAACGGAATTGAGGTCATCCGGCACTCCAAGAAAGTCGTGGAACGAGCAAATTCGCCCACCCCACAACCAGGACCAGCTCACGTCGACAACATCTTCTTCAAGATCGGCGAGCTCGGTCTCGAATCCCATGTTCCAAAAATTCGATCTTTCGAGCTGAGACAGCTCGCGGTGGCCGCCATGTTTTTTCGGGCGGAATGTGGTTATGCATCTTTCGGGATCGACTTGACCAAAGATTCGGGCCAAGTTATTTCGAAGCTTCTCAACATCCTCTGCCGCGAGCTCGGATTTTTCCAGACAATCGAACCGAAGCTCGATCAGGCCGAAGTCTGGTGCAGCGCCCGCTCGATCCAAGAGCTCGCCAATTGTTCGGGCACAAACCGAGACACAGATCTTGCCGTGATTCATAACTCGTCTAAGGATTCAGCGACGATCGAAGATTCATGACGAAGCTGATCGCTGCTATCAGACATGCAATTACGCCGAATGCCGCGGCCGTGACGATCATCGTGTGGCCGCTCTGCTTCACCGCTATCGCCGTCAGTGCCCACGCGACCGCCATCGGGAAGAGATAGGTCGTGAGCTTGTACCGCACGACAATTGCAATCGTCGCCGCGAGGACAACGAGCGCGACCGCGAAGAGATCTTCCGCTCCCGGTGAAAAGTCGATATGCAGAAACTTGAGCATGACTGCGAAGTTCACGATCGCGGCGGCAGTTACCCAGCCGAAGTACAGCCCGAACGGCTCTTTCGCAGCCCACGTATCGCTTAGCGATTCGGGATCCTTGAGATGATTTGAGATCAGGAATAGAGTCGCGGCGAGCGCCAGAATGATCACGAAACAGACGGCGATCTGATCGCGATGCCAGAAGTAAAGCCAGGCGCAGTTGAGGGCACAACTGAAAATGTAGAATGAGCGGACTGCACGAAATCGGGCGAGATTTGACGCAAGTAGTTGATAGATGCTGAAGACGATCATCCCGACATAGATCAGCCCCCAGATCGAAAATGCATATCCGGCGGGTGTCATGAGTGTCGGATATTTATCCGAGATCGCGGCCGTATCGTTGCCGAGCCGTCCGGTAGCTGCAAGCCAGTTAAATGCGATGACTCCGATAGTCGCCGCGAGCACCAGAAACGACCGCATTCGATCGGTTCCCGTTGGGGTCCTTTCCATGGTTTTATCTTATCTTAGTCTCTGATTCGGGGCGATTTTGATTGAGAAATTCACGATTTCGTATGACAATAACGGAAATCGTAAAGAAGTGTAAGCATCTGTGGTTGCGATGAATCAAGTTTCCAACCGTAATGGGGCGATAAGCGTCTTAGTGGTCTGTGGCACCGTGATTGCCTAAAGATAAGCGACGCACTTTCCTTCTTCCCCGTTGCGTACAGAAGAGGAATAAGGAAACTAAGATCAATGAAGAGCCTGAAAGAAATAATTTTAATGTTCGTAGTGGTCATCGGCCTGGCGCTAAATGTCTCGGCGCAGAACGACGATCAGAAGCGACCGCCGAAGGTTCCGCCCGTTAGGGAGCCAAAGGAAAAGCCGCCGCGGGATAATCCTCCGAAAGGCGGTCATGACAGACCCAAGAAACCCGGAATGAGTTTTTACCTGGTATCTTCGCAAGCGGAAAATAAGCTCGGATAAAGAAAAGGCGATCGGAAACGGTCGCCTTTCTCGTTTTTAGACACCAGAGCAATGATCCGACATCACGGCGAAAAACCACTTTTAGTCGCAAAACGCGCCCTCTCAACGAAACTGAATAACTGTTAATTCTGACAGTTTCTCGCCTCCGGCTAAAAGCCTAAACTTTCATCGCATCAATCTCAGGAGGAACAAACCTGCGTCCCGAGCTTTCGAGTTTGGACCGGTAAAAAAGGAGCAACGCGATGGACATCATCATTCGAAGAAAACTAACACTAACGGCAGCAGTGCTTGTAATGGCATTTGCTGGCATGAACATTTTTGGACAGGCATCGATGAAGTCGGTAGGCGACGGAGAGAAATTCAAGGTTCTCGGCATCATCAACACTCGCTCGGGTGATTCGTTTGTTATGACAACACTCGACGGCACATCGGCATATACCGTCGAACTTACTTCGGCAACGGAAGTAAAGTCGAACACGAAAGGAATCTTCCGAGGCGGCAAGAATTATGAATCGACATACTTGCTCCGCGGACTTCGTGTCGAGGCCCAAGGCCACGGCAACGGCGACGGCCACTTGGTCGCAGACGAAGTGAATTTTAACGAAACGGACCTGAGAACTGCTCAGTCGCTTCAGTCGGCACTTGCGCCGGTCGAAGCGCAGGTCGGTTCGAATAAAGACAACATCGCGGCGAATAAAGAAAGAATCGCTGCCGGTGAAGAGAACGCGAAAAAGATGGCCGGACAGATCGACGAGAATGCTGCTGCCGCTGCGAGAGCACAGGGAACAGCAGATGCGGCGATGACCGAAGCTGAACGTGCGAACAACCGCATTAATGGTCTTGACGAATTCGACACGATCAAAGTGATCGTCGTGCCGTTTGCGACGGGAAGATATGCACTCGGACCTCAGGGAAGGAAGATCATCGATGAGGCCGCTGCCTGGGCAAAGACGCAGGACAGAAAAGGCTGGATGGTTTCGATAGTCGGTTTTGCAGATTCAACCGGAAACAACGCGGCGAACAAAACTCTGAGTGAAAGACGTTCGAATGCCGTGATCGGATACTTGGTCGGAACACACGGAATGTCTCTTACCCGTTTGATCCAACCGTTCGGAGCCGGAGTCGATAGACCCGTGGCGACTAACGAAACCGCTGCAGGCCGCGCCCAGAACCGACGCGTTGAGATCCATCTTTTGAAGAATAAAGGTATTGCGGGAGACGAATAAGCTCCTTTCGAACCCTTAGTTCCAGAAGAAGAAATAGCGTGACTGGCAACTTCTTTGGATTTAAGGCTAGACGCCCGGTTCAATCCGGGCGTCTTTTTTTGTCCATGTGACGGTCTAGGTTCGGATTATGTCGTCCCGCATGGAGTACCTATTGCGAAACTGGAATCCTCGCAGCGACTGCGCGAGATTAATTTTTGCGGCGTCGGACGCTGCTGTCGGGATGTTTGATTTTACGTGCTTTGCCGCAGTGAGTTTAATCAGATTCGGCAACGGCTTTGTGCTTTCCGGGTGGAGATAGAAGATCTGCTTTCTTGAAGCAGTAGTAACCGACCGCGAGTGAGATTATGACGATCCCGATTCCGACCATTGCCATCGGCGGTGCGGTTTTGTAATCGACATCGATAGCGTGACGGGCGATCGCGATCATAGCGACGGACATCACGACTTCGACATGGATGACATGCTCGTCGAGATACATGACGATCGTTTTCATCAGCTCGAGTCCGATGAGGATCATCAGAAATCCTGCGAAGACTTCGTGCAGTATCGGAAGCGTTAGATGCGCTTCGAATGACCCGACGCGGTCGATCATCGTCAACACGATCGTTACTAGAAAACCGAGCGTGGAAAAGATCACGACCAGCATTAGCAAGCATAGAAGTGCAAGCACAACTGTGCGTTCGAAATGGTTGTAGAACTTGATGATCGATTCGGTCATCGTTCGCCTCCTAAGCTGTCGCGGGATTTAAAAACGTACCCTCCAAATTTATATCGCCCAATCAATTCGCAAAACTGTTAAAAAATACAGGCGTAATCCTTTTAATTGCCCGCTATTCTTTGGCGAGGACAACTTCGCATATCGTGAAAATTGGAAGTTGATCCGATGTCGGGAATCTCCATGAATCCACTGAGAAGGGCGGCCGGACTATTCCCGCACTACACCAATACCTTGCTATCGGCCGCCGTTGTCGTTCTTTTTTTTCTCACAAGCGGGTTGTATGTCAACGGACAACAAAGCACCGGTCCGGAGCCGACTCCGGAGCCGACTCCTCAGGCGCCGCCGGCGGCTGCGCAGAATGAGGAGGATCCTACGCGACCGATCGTGTTCAGCATCCGAAATGAGTACCGCGACCTGAAAAACGGTGCGTGGGCGAACACGGTGATATTTCGCGCGGACAGACTTTCGTTCCGCAACTTTCAGAATCGCGGCGGGGCGAAAGGGCTATTACTCCGCCTCGATGTTCCTCTTAACACCGTTCACGTTGGTACGACGACGAAGATCGGTCTGGGTGACACCTACGCCCAGATCCTTTACATTCCCAAAGCCACCAAACGATTTGCTACCGCCATCGGGACGGGAATCGTTTTGCCGACCGCGACGGACGACCTGTTGGGCAGAGGCAAGCTTATTCTCGCTCCGTCGATCATTCCGGTTTGGTACTTCAAAAATCGAAAGCGTCTCACATTTATCCGGATCCAGAATTACTTTTCCATTGCAGGCAAAAGCAGCCGTCCGGATGTTAATTACTTTCTCGTCGATCCGAACGTCATAGTTCCGGTCACACGCAAATGGTGGGTCGGCGCGAATACGGAACTCACATGGGATTGGAAGACGAGCCGAATGGCAGGCATCTCAGGTTTTCAGGTTGGACGGATCGTTCGAGGAAAGTTCGGATTTTGGATAAAACCGGAAATTCCGTTCGGTCCTGCCCGGACCGGCGGCTACAACTTGAAGCTCACAGTCTTTCGAGTCCGCTGACTGTAATAATTTACAGGTCTAATGGATTTAGCGACCTGCTACTTTGGGAGCAGTATCTTGTATAAAACGACAGTAGGAGACCGACTATGACTTTCAAGCAATTCTTGATTACAACGCTTTGCGCCGCCGCAATTCTGATGGGAGCCGTTGCGATGGCTCACGGCCAGGAACGCAGGCGCGAGTACATCACGGCTGTCGCTCAAGGAACCGCTCAGCAGCTCGGCCAGATAGTGAACGTGACTTTTATCATCAACGAGGTCTCGACCGCGGACGATCAGAAGATATTGATCGACGCGTTCCGCGTCGGTGGATCGAGAGGGCTTTCCAACGCAGTCGACAAGATGTCCTCCAAGGGGCGGATCTCGATCACGGGCACGATCGGTTACGACGTCAACTACATCCGCGAGTTCATATTGCCGGACGGCAGTCGGAAGATTCGATTCGTCACCGATCGACCGATCAGGTTCCGTGAGGCGTGGTCGTCGACACGGTCGATCGATTACTCGTTGTCGATGGGCGAGATCATTATCAGAGGCGATCGAGATAGCAATAGCGGAACCATCATGCCGATCGCGAAATTCAGGCTCGACAAAGAGAAAGAGCTCTCGATCGAGACGTTTCGAAATCCGTGGAAGCTCCTCAACATAAAAGCTCACGACTAAATATTCGCGACATCATCAGAGGTGAAAATGAAAATACTCGTACTTACGATCGGTCTGTTAATCGTTGTGTTCTTGTCTGTCGATAAAACGCTCGCGCAGGAAACTGCAGCGACGCCGGATGTTGACAAGTACATCGGTCTTCTTCGAAAGGATCTTCGCTCCGGAAAGAAACAGTTCATCGCGGCGAACATAACCCTGACCGATACCGAGGCCACCGCGTTCTGGCCGATCTATGATCGATACGCCGCCGAAAATGAGAGGATCAACAACGATCGATTGACGCTGCTAAAAGAGTACGCCGCGAACATCGACAAACTCACCGATGGACAGGCGCTCGCGCTGAATAACAAGTCGCTCGCCATCGACAGTTCCTTCACGAGCCTGCGCCAGAGATACATTCCTCAGTTTGTAAAGGTACTTAAAGGGAAGAACCTGGCCCGCTTTTTCCAGATCGATAAGCGAATAGGACTGTTGATCGATCTCCAACTCGCGGCCGGAATTCCTATCGTGGAACCCTGATCAGACACCGCGAGGCGACGAGAATCTTCCCGCTCGCCTCGCGCACCCGAAGAAAAAACTGGACAGTCTGTCTTCACGAGATGAGCGCAATGCAAAGAATTATCGCCTTGTTGCCGCTTGTTCTGGTTCTGGCGTGCGCTGAAAACGTCTTGTCCCAGAGTTCCGGAAGTCCGACCGAAGTTTGGCCGGAGTTCACGGTCAACTACGATCCCATCGAAAAGATCCGGCTGATGCTCGCAGTCAGGAAAGAAAGGAACGAAGACACGCCGGACAAAACAGTTGAGACAACCGCGACCATCATCTACCGCATTCGTCCGCTCGTCCGCAACATGCTTTTCAACGATGACGAGAATGACAACGAGAAGAAATACGCTTTAAGTCTCGCGGCGAATTGGGAGTACAGCCGTAGTTTCGGCAACACGCTCCGGAATGAAAACAGGATCATGCTGGATGCGACTCCGCGTTACAAGATTCGCGGCGGCATCTTGATCGAAAATCGATTACGACTAGAAATTCGCTTTCGTGGCGACGGTTCGCGCGACTACTGGTTCCGCGACCGCGTGAGATTCGAAAAGAGATTTCAGATCAAGAAATTCCGTTTCTCTCCGTTCGCGTATGTCGAACCGATCTGGGGATGGCAGGCAAATTCGTGGAACCGCAATTTGCTTTCGGCGGGTACGGAGATCGCATTGGTGCGAAAGCGGGCGAGGTTGGACTTTTACTATCTCCGCAAGAATTGCGACACATGTGACTTTGCCGACGTGAACGCGATCGGGATGAACTTACATCTCTTTTTTGGGAAGAGGTGAGCTTTGTTGTGACGAACACTTCTCTCACATTTGAGATGTAAATGGCAAGACGTATTTTTCTGTTATCTGTTGTCCTCCTGCTGGTCGGTCCGGCGAGCATGCTCTCGCAAACGCCTTCGGAGGGAGCTAACGAGGTCTGGCCGGAGTTCACTCTGAATTATGACCCGATCAGAAAGATCGGTTTGGTGTGGGCCATTCGTAAGGAAACAAGCGACCTCACTCCGGAAAAGACGCTTGAGACTACCGCGACGTTCATCTATCGAGTAAAACCGTTCGTTCGAAATGCGCTCTTCGACGATGACGAGCACAGCAACGAAAGAAATTACATGCTGAGCTTCGCGGCGAATTATGAGCTCACGAAAAGTTTCGGCGATTCGACGACATCGATCGGACATAAGGTTATGTTCGACGTTACGCCGCGTTATAATTTGCCCGGACGATTTCTGATTCACAATCGAACGCGTTTCGAACTTCGTTGGACAGAAGGCGAGAAAGACTTTTGGTTCCGTAACCGAATGAGGCTTGAACATAAAATACGAATCGGAAAGGTTCGAATATTGCCGTACGCGACGGGTGAGATCATCTGGACAAAGGGAACCGGATCGTGGAATCGCAATGTGTTGTCCGGCGGTGTCGAGTTAACGATCGTTCGCCGACGTGCGATGCTCGATCTTAACTACCAGCGGAAGAATTGCGATACGTGCAGCTTCGCGGACGTGAATGCTTTGGGCGTGAACTTCAACCTGTTTTTCGGGAAAAGGTAATTTATAATTTCGGATCGAAAGAATGTCTCTTAGAAAACTCATATTGATTTTCGCAATTGTCGGGGTCGTTAGCCTCGCAACCTGGATGGTTCGGGGTTATTTCTTGAATCCCGCCGAGTCGGATCCGGCGAGCTGCGACCTGGGAATGGCGAATGCGAAGAAAGCCGGAATGATGCATGGCAACGGATCTCCACGAGCCGGTGAGCCGCCCGTCATCGATAAAACACAACCGACGGGATCGGCGCCGGACGGAATGGTTTGGATTCCGGCGGGCGAGTTTTCGATGGGCAGCGATGAAGAGATGTTTACCGATGCTCGTCCGATCCACCGCGTTGCGCTGAACGGATTCTGGATGGACAAGACGGAAGTGACGAATGCGCAGTTTGCGAAATTCGTCGACGCGACCGGATACGTCACGCTCGCCGAGCGAAAACCGAGAGCGGAAGATTTTCCCGGCGTGCCGCCGGAGAAACTAGTTGCCGGATCCATCGTTTTCACTCCGCCGAAAGATGCGGTGCCGCTCAACGATTACATGCAGTGGTGGGCGTACAAAGCCGGAGCGAACTGGCGTCGTCCCGAAGGTCCCGAGAGCGATCTTAAGGGTCGCGAAAATCATCCCGTTGTCCACATCGCGTACGATGACGCGATGGCATACGCGAAGTGGATAGGGAAGCGTCTGCCGACCGAAGCGGAATTCGAATGGGCAGCACGCGGCGGACTCGATCGAAAGAAATATGTTTGGGGCGACGATTTCAAGCCCGAAGGAAAATTTAAGGCCAACAGTTTTCAAGGAAACTTTCCAAACAAGAACACGGCGGAAGACGGCTTCGCCGCGTCGGCACCGGTCGGGAGTTTCGAGCCGAACGACTTCGGCCTTTTCGACGTCGCCGGAAATGTTTGGGAATGGTGTTCCGATTGGTACAGGGCGGATTACTATCAGACTTTCTCGTCGCAAGCGATCGCTAAGAATCCGACCGGTCCGGCCGATAGTTCCGACCCGAACGAGCCGGGCGTCGCGAAGCGTGTCACAAAAGGCGGATCGTTTCTTTGCACCGATCAATATTGCTCGCGATACATGCCCGGCGGCCGTGGCAAGGAAGCTGCCGACACCGGAACTAATCACCTCGGCTTCAGACTCGTTCGCGACGGCAGATGATGCTGACCACTGTCACAAGTAACAGTTAACACTGAACGCCGCGAGGTGGAAGATACGGTCATATGACCGCGACGACCGTTAACGACGTTCCAGTTTTTTCCCTCGTAGAAGGCGGAGCCACTCACGAATTGGTTCGGCGATTCGTCAGGAAGCGAACCAAGTATCTTTTCTATCAGATCGCTCTTGTTGCCGCGATTTTCTGCTGGTTGCCGCTAATGCTTCTAAGCATTTTCGAGGGCGTTGCATGGGGCGACCGCGTCGCGATTCCGTTTTTCTACGACCTCGCCGTCCATACTCGATTCCTTGTCGCCGTTCCTCTTTTCATAATTGCCGAAGCGATCATCGGACCGATGCTCATGCAGGTCGCGGTTCACATCGCGACATCTGGACGTATTCGCGCGCGTGATCTCGCGAGATACAAAGCGGCCGTCGCCGAAGGACTCCGTCTCCGCGATTCAAAGTTGGCCGAGGGAATCGTGTTCGGCGTCGCACTCGTCTCAACCGTTCTCGGCATGTTCATCTTTGCTCAAGAAGTTCCGAACTGGCGCTGGCTCAAATCGGGCTCCGGCGTGAACTTAACGCTTGCAGCCTATTGGTATGCGTTCATCAGTGTTCCGATATTTCAGTTTCTCTTTTATCGCTGGCTCCTCCGGATGTTCAACTGGTCGCGATTTCTTTACCGAGTATCTCGACTCGATCTCAAACTTCTGCCGACGCATCCAGATCGCGCCGGCGGAATCGGCTTCATCGGTGAGAACCAGCGCTTCTTCGCTTTCATCACCTTCGCACTCGGCGCGGTGTTTTCCGGAATCTACGGTAACGAAATTCTTTATGAGAACTTTCCTATCGCGGGGATCAGCGCACCCGCGGCGACGATCGCGATAGTTCTCGTTCTCTATATTCAACTGCCCGCGATTTTCTTTTTCCCGATGTTAAGAATTGTAAAGCGTCGGGCGATCTTCGAATACGGCGCACTCGCACTTAGTTACACGTCGGAATTCGACAAGAAGTGGATCCGCGGAAAACACGATCCCGAAGAGCAGTTGATGGGCAGCGGCGATATCCAATCACTCGCCGATCTCGGCAACAGTTATCTCGTCGTCGAGGGAATGAGACTTGTTCCGTTCGGATGGAAGACGACAGCGGGTCTCGCAGCGTCATTTATTCTGCCGATCCTACCGCTATTCCTGACGGTCATGCCGCTCAAGGATATCGTCAAGACGGTCATGAAGGTCCTCACTTAGTCGGCGACCTTTCCCGGTCGCCTTCCGACTCGCATCAAAAGAAATTTTCTGCGCCGCGGTTCGCCAGCGACGCCGACGAAGCACGCGTTCTCGACTGTTAATTCTTACAGTATCCGACTGGTACTTTTGACAGTGTGTTCGCTGTTAGTTTTGACAGTGATGCGCAATCGATTTCGGCGCGAATATCAAACTGCAAATCTTTTCCAGTATGGAGAATGATCCAAATCAATCGCTTGAAATGCGACTGTCCCCTCACGACCTATAGTCTCACCAATGCACGCCAAATGGCGTCGAACCCAATTGCCGCGGGGGCGCGTGAAAGGGTTCGACGCTCCCCCCTCTTAAGTTCGCTCGGAGAGAAAAATGCTTGGCTGTAAGTTTTGACAGGTTCGTGAATCATTCGGCCGGAGGAAAATGGTTCACATCTTTCTGTATATACATTTTCTAAACGATCCGAACTCAAACTAATTCATCGAACGAGGAGAAACAACGTGAGAAGAACCCCCGTATCTCTATTTCTGGCGACTGCATCGATGCTTGCGGTCGCGTTTATTGGCGGCTGTAATCAAGCCAATACAGGACCGACTCCTCCCAAGGCCGCCGCATCCGCGGACGGTTTAGATCGCACAGTACTGCCCATCGTCGAACCAAAACGACAAACTTACAAAGATCTGGACGCTCGTAACGTGAAGCCCCCGGCGCGTTGGGAAGTGAAAGCTCCGGAAGGAGCACCTAACGTCGTCGTTGTTTTGATCGACGATATCGGATTTGGTGCATCGGCTGCGTTTGGTGGTCCGATCAATATGCCGAACCTCGATAAGATCGCCGCGACCGGGCTCAAATACAATCGTTTTCATACGACTGCACTTTGTTCGCCGACGCGAGTCGCGTTGCTGACCGGTTACAACCATCACAGCAATAACGCAGGCTCGATCATGGAAACCGCTACCGCTTTCCCGGGAAATAATGGAGTGAGGCCTCAGTCGATCACGCCCATGGCGGAGGTGCTCAGGCAGAACGGATACAGCACGGCGGCGTACGGTAAGTATCACGAGACTCCGCCTTGGGAAATATCAGCCGCCGGTCCGTATGACCGATGGCCGACACACTCGGGTTTTGAGAATTTCTACGGCTTTATCGGCGGCGAGACGAACCAATATGCTCCGCTCGTTTACGACGGAACGGCTCAGGTCGAGTTGCCCGAGGATCCGAAATATCACTTCACGACCGACATGACGAACCATGCGATCTCGTGGATGCGATTGCAGAAAGCGCTAAGTCCCGACAAACCGTTCTACATGTATTACGCACCCGGAGCCGCTCATGCGCCGCATCACGTGCCGGCGGAATGGCGTGACAAGTACAAAGGGAAATTCGATCAGGGCTGGGACAAAGTGCGTGAAGAAACTCTCGCTCGTCAGATCAAGCTCGGCGTCGTTCCGGCGGACACCAAGCTCGCACCGAAGCATAAAGATATAAAAGATTGGGATTCACTTTCTGCCGACGAGAAAAAACTCTTCACGACGCAGATGGAGACCTATGCCGGTTTTGCCGAGCATACCGATAACGAGATCGGTCGGCTTTACCAAGCGGTCGCAGACACTGGCCAGCTCGACAACACGTTGTTCATATACATCGTCGGTGACAACGGAGCCAGCGCAGAGGGTCAGATGAACGGGTGTTTTAATGAGATGTCATTCTTTAACGGTGCTCCTGAAACCGTCGAGGACATGGTGAAGAAGGTCGACAAATGGGGCGGTCCCGAAACGTATCCGCATTACGCGGCCGGTTGGGCGGTGGCGATGGATACGCCGTTCGAGTATACGAAACAGGTTGCATCCGACTTCGGAGGAACACGCAACGGAATGGTCATCAGTTGGCCGAAGGCGATCAAAGCAAAGGGCGAGATCCGGTCACAATTCGGACATGTAATCGACATCGCCCCGACAGTCTACGAAGCAGCGAAGGTCCCGGCTCCGAAAACGGTGAACGGCATCGAACAGGATCCGATCGAGGGTAAGAGTCTCGTCTATTCCTTCAACGACGCGGGTGCAAAGGAAACGCACACGACACAGTACTTCGAGATGTTCGGCAACCGATCGATCTACAGCGACGGTTGGTACGCACGAACGATCCATCGACCCGCGTGGCGACCAAAGGCGGACCAGTCCCTCCAGGAAGATCCGTGGGAGCTTTACAACTCGAATGAGGACTTCAGCCTTTCTAATAACGTCGCCGGTGCTAACGAAGCGAAGCTGAAGGAGTTGCAGGCGTTGTTTATGTCCGAGGCCGAAAAGTATCACGTACTTCCGATCGACGATCGTCTGCTCGAGAGATTGAACGCCGAACTTGTCGGTCGGCCGACGGTAATGGAAGGACGCGACACGGTTACCTACGGTCCCGGGATGAAGGGAATGGGTGTCGATATCTTTATCGACACGCGCGGCAAGTCATACACAATGACGGCGGATGTCGATGTCGAGGCGAATGTGAACGGCGTGCTCGTCGCACAAGGCGGCCGCTTCGGCGGATTCTCGTTCTATGTGAAAGGCGGTAAGCCGACATTCACCTACAACTACCTCGGTCTTGAGAAATGGGACGTTGTCTCATCTCAAGGGTTGAGCCCCGGAAAACACACCGTCGTTTACGAATTCAAATCTGACGGCGGTCTCGGTAAAGGTGGTATGGGAACGATCACGATCGACGGTAACAAAGTCGCCGAAGGCAGGATCGAGAAGACACAGCCGGGAATATTCTCAGTCGACGACCTGGCAGATGTCGGAACCGACGACGGAACTCCCGTCGCCGACTACGGCGGAGCGAAGCACTTCTCGGGCTTGCTGAACAAGTTGACGATCAAGACCGGCTCTTAGACATGCGGAGATAAGATATCTCCGCACGAGACGGCCGGAACTTTCGGTGGGTCCGGCCGTCTCAACTTTTTCATATGAAACTGCTGCTGATGGTAACCGCGGTGTTTGAGGGAGCAACAGGTATCGCTTTACTTGTCGCGCCATCGATCGCCGTATCGACGCTTTTAGGAGCGGAGCTTGATACGCCCGGCGGTCTCGTAGTGGGCCGTATCGCCGGAGCAGCACTCGCCGCGTTAGCCATTGCCTCCTGGCAGGCTCGCAACGGTGAGCGTCACGGGATCGCCGCGGGTGTTGTCGCCGCCATGTTTGTGTATAACCTCGCCGCCGCGATGATCGTTGCTTACGCGGCGGTCGGATTCGGCTTGCAGAGCCCATTGATGTGGCCGGTCGTCTTCGCACACAATGTCATGGCCGCATGGTGCGCCGCGATCCTGTGGCTGCAACGCACGCCGCTCGACGGCGGATGATCGTAATTGCCTAAGCCGAATGATGGCTGTAATTTTTTACAGTTATTAAGCGATAGTTTTTCTGACAAGTATTATGCCGGCGTGAAGTTATTTTGATCTCTCCGAATTCGAGATTCATACCAACGACGAACAATGTTCGAGTCTATGGAATTTTCGTTCTTGTCTTCTTTCAGCTCGATTGGTTTGGCAATCGCGATGTTCTTCGTGATGCTCACGACCTACTACGTCGGCTGCCTTGTTTCGAATAGGTTCAAGAATTATTTCGCCGAAGGTTTCGGTCCTGTCGAAGGATCACTGCTGGGCCTGCTGGCGCTTCTCCTCGCGTTTACGTTCTCGATGGCGGCCGCGAGATACGACGGGCGACGGGCGATTCTGATTCAAGAAGCGAACAATATCGGGACGGCCGTGCTAAGAGCCGATCTTTACGAGCCAACCGAGCGAGCGGCATTTCGAGCGGACTTCAAAGAGTACGTCGAGACGCGGATCGCGTTTCACGACGCGGGATTCGACGAAGATAAGGTCGCCGAGAATTTACATAAGTCGGATGCGATCTCGACGCGGATCTGGGCGCGTGCGGCTCGCCTTGCACAAGATCCGAAGAATCTGATTCAGTCGAATCAAATGGTCCCGGCGCTAAATGACATGATCGATGTGCTGACCACACGAAATGCATTGCGACACGCAACGGTCCCGGACTCGATCATCTGGGTACTTTTCATACTCTGCGCAGTGAGTAGTTTTATGATCGGGATCAATCGAAAAGAATCGAAATCTTCGATGACGGTAGTCAATGCAGTTTTCGCTTTGATGATCTCTGCATGTATCTTTCTGATTATCGATCTGGATCGGCCGACGCACGGCCTTATCACGCTTGAGGGCGTAAATCAGAACATGGTTGATCTTCGTGGGCTATTCGAAACGCCGTAGTCCATGTCCGAAGAAAAATGATGGCACCGAACGCGTGAAAATTGTTTAGAAATTATCGTTACAACTTAAGCGTGATCTTTGCGGGAGTGATCTTGATCTTTACCGGTATGACCGGTCTAGGTCAGTCGCCGTCGCCCAGTCCTACGAGCGCACCGTCACCTTCACCTTCACCCTTGGCTTTGCCTTCGGCGACGCCAACGCCGGAACCGATCGGAGCCCCGACACCGGTCGACTATTTCATCCCGGACCTAGCAGCCAGTGCGACTGCATTCGACAATAAGGCGTTCAACCTTCGGGTCGGATTCGCAGTCCTCGCCGATTACCACTTCATCGGACAGGATCCGATAAGTCGACAGCAAGTCGGACCGCAGGCGAGTGTGTTCGATCTCCGGGCCGGACGAATTTTGGTCATGGGACGGATCAAATTCAAAAAGCCATGGTTCTATGTATTCAGCGCCGACTACGACGAGAAAAGAAATCGCGGCGACCATGTTTTCGACATTCTTGACCTGGCCCTGACGATCCCGCTTTGGAAAAAGTCCCGTATCACCATTGGCAAACAAAAGGAGCCGTTTATTTTCGAGATGGTCGCGGTAGCAGCGTTCTTGCCACACCAGGAGCGCATTCTAAATCCATTCTTTAACAGTCGAAACATCGGTATCAGGTATACGGACAACTACTTCAAGAACCGCGTGTCATTCAGCGCGGGCGTCTATAACGATTGGTTCCGGAGCGGTCTCAAACTGCACGACAGCGGAACACAGGTTTCCGGCCGCGTGACGGGTTTACCGATCTACTCAAAGGATCAACGGACGTTCCTGCACCTCGGGTTCGGGCTTCGTTATAACGGTGCAGATCAGGATACGATGCGTTACAGGGCAAGACCCGAAAGCAACGTGACGGATTACTATGCGGATACCGGCAACCTTGCTGCAAAGCACGCCACGCAATATTCGCTCGAGGCGTTTTATAACAGACACTCTTTTTCGGTCCTGGCCGAGTACACACAGGCGTTCGTGAAGTCGCCAACAACCGGTAATCCGAGCTTTAACGGGTCCTATATGACCGTTAGCTATTTTCTGACCGGCGACACTCGGCCGTACGACAAATATGCAGCCAACATCCTCCCGATCGTTCCAAAGTCGCGTTGGGGCGCTGTCGAGTTAGTAGGCAGGGTCGGGTACATCGATCTGGACGATAACTTGATAAAGGGTGGCAAACTGACGACATGGTACGCCGGCGTGAATTGGTGGGCTTCGAGGCAGTGGAAGGTCGGAATGGGATACGGACTCTCGGATCTCGATCGCTTTAATGTTTCAGGCCGTACGCAGCGTTTTATAACTCGCGTGCAGTGGATCTATTAGGATCGTGGGACTCGTGCCTGTAATTTTTGCCAGTTAACTCGCCCGAAGGCGAATCGCATTCTTGTAATAACTCCGACGGCCAACATTCATTACTCAACGACTTTAGAGGTGCATTTATGAGATCGAAAACATTCACGTTTACGGCGGCACTTTTCGCGGCAATCATTTTTTCAACGTTTGCGTCGGCACAAAAAGTAGATTCGTTCTCGCCGCCCGGCGTGACGTTTTCGCAATACAAAACGTACTTCTGGGTGCGAGCTGACAGAGCGACATATCCCGAGCAAGCGGTCGATCAGGCCTTCGTCCAGTCGATCGACAACGAGCTCTCGAAGAAAGGCCTCAAGCGCGTCGAAACTCCGGATGCGGATCTGATCGCGACATACCAATTAGCGGTCATCCAGGATATGGAGTGGAGCGCGGGACACAGCACGATCCCGTGGCTCGGATCGGCAACCGGAACTGTCGGTCTCGTTGGCGGACCGGTCGGCGGGACGAACGAGATCCAGAAGGGCGTTTTCATTTTCGACTTGTTCGATACACGGCAGGAACGCCAGATCTGGCAGACACGAGCGACAAAGACTTTGGACGACACGACAAATCCTGACAAACGACGTAGGAACATCGCGAAGGCGATGGCGAAAGTTTTTAAGACCTTACCGAAGTAAGCATAAAAATTGACCGAGAATGGCGCGGATAAGAACTTGATTTCTTATCCGCGCCATTCGCGTTTATCGGTGGCAAATTTTCTGTGGCGGAATGAAGTTCACTTAGCCGGGAACAACGGAACGAAGACCAATCGGAATCCACAGCCCTGCGGACCGCCGGGCCCACTCGCGGCCCAGCATCGAGACGCGATTCCAACACTCACCGGCTGCTTACCCATCTTTACAAGTTTCGAGACCTGAAAATGGATCGGTACATTCCACGTATCTCCGGTCCAGTCGTACGCCGACTCGGTATTGAACGTGAACGTCCATGCGTTCTTTGTCGTGTAAGCGAGGAACGGTTGGAGAAATGTCGAGTTGACCGCGGCGCGAGAATCTTTCCCGAACACGGACCACGTGTGATTTACAAGGGCTCCGTACGTCCAGCCTTTCTGCTGTTTCAAGATCACGAATGTCGGTCCCATTCCAAACTTTTGAGTGCCGAGGTACTGATTCGTGGCGGTCGGGATCAGGAACTGCGGACCAACGCCCCAGATAAATGGCTTAACTTTATTCGGTGAAAAGAAGAAGCTTTGTATCGTGTCTCCAAGTCCGAACTGGCCGCTCGATCCGACCACGTCTTTCTGCGCGATGACCGGCAGGATCGTCCGCGAGATGACGTTTATTTTCTTCGTCAGGGCGAACGGGATGACGGGCTGAATATTCAAGGTGTACCGGTAACCTTTTCTCTCCGGCCCCATCCCGAAATCAAAATTGTTTTGAAACGGAAAACTGATCAGCGACGCGATCGGGTTTGCGAGTTTCTTGGCGAGCTCCTGGGCCTGATCCGCCTGAGCCTGAGCGTTCGCGGCCGAGCGCCAAATATCTTTGCTTGCCACCGCGGTACTCAACTCGCTTGACGTTTCTTGGTCGGCGCTCTCTGAGATAGTGTTGTCGGGTCTACACGACTGCGCTCGAACATTCGTCTCCGTGCGACGCTTCGAAGTTATAAAGTAGAGGCTTCCTCCTTCGAAAGAGTTCTTCTGAAGATCTGAACACGGATGGCCGTTCGCGTTTACGGCGAACGATGTCTGTCCGGCTACGTTAGTCAGCAAAAAAACCGCTAGTACGGCGGCGACCGGAACCAAAAATAAAAATTTCATCGGGTTAGTCGATTCGCCTCGCGGGTAAACGATCTTGGGGGCAAGGATACTGTCAAATTTCGGCAACAGAGACTCTCAAGTCGTAGACTTGTCTCTCTCTATCAGGTTTACTTACTAGACCATCCGGAGCCCATTTTCACTACTGTAAAAACTGACAGGTCATTCTTTCAGGGCCGGCCACTATCCTATTTACTGAAGTACACGACACCCGTACGGGAAGAGCTCGAAACGAGAACAAAGTGACCGGCGAAAAAGATGCCGTTCATCTTCGCCGCCATGAGAAAACTGAAGTGTTAACGTGGCGACCAAATCGATGTGGAGAGACACAGGTTGCGAAACCAGAGCAATCAAGACTAACGAAAGGAGAAAAATACATGAAAAGATTGATTCCAATTTTTGCAGGAGCATTTCTGCTCACGCTGGGTCTCTTCGTCCAGAGCGCCTCGGCGCAGTCTGAAGATGTAACCAGGCTCATTAAGCAGTTGGAAGAGGATTCCGACCGCTTTAGCAATTCCGCGACTAAGGCGCTCGACAAGAGTGAGTACGACGGTACGGCAAGAGAGGATGAACTCATCCGGGCCGTAAGAGGTTTCGAAGACTCCGTCGACAAATTGAAGCAAGCTCACGACAATGCGCGGGATACCTACGACAATGCCAAGGTTGTCCAGGCAAAATCCATCGCGATCAACAAATGGCTAAAGAACCACTCGCTTGGATCGACCGTTGCAACCGACTGGGGAACGGTCAAGGCCACACTCCTTAGGCTGAAGGCGCTCGTTAAAGAGCCGGAAGGTAACTAACTACTGGTTATGCGTTCGCCCTTTTCGGGGGAGGTTCGAAAGTTCGTCCTCCCCCGATTTTTATTCTGTCAGGCTTCCGGCAAATCCGCTGTAAGTTTTGACAGGTACCGACTTTATCCTTTTTGTTCAAAATAAGAGCCGTAGAAATCTGCGACGCCAGGACAAGAGTATGCATGCCACTCTCCTCAAGGATGCGGCCTTATGATCATCGAATCACCTCTAGAGCTAATTTTTCGTGATCTCTTCTATCGCCTTCGCGGCTTTGCCGGCGGGAACGACGTTTTTCTGAAGCTTGAAGGGTTCAACGTGACCGGTTCGATCAAGGTCAAGACGGCGATCGCTCTTGTCGAAGATCTGGAACGAAGAGGAATTGCAAAGCCGAATGAAACGGTGATGATCGAATCGTCATCCGGAAATCTGGGTCATGCTCTGAGCTTGGTCTGCGCGATCAAAGGTTACGAGTTCATATGTGTCACTGACCCGAATGCGAATCGCGCTGCGATAAAAAGTATCGAGCTCTATGGCGGCCGTGTCATCGTCGTCGAGGATCGAGACTCGGTCGGCGGATTCCTCGGAACCCGATTGCAGAAGATCGATCGATTGCTCCAGGAAAATCCGAATGCAGTCTGGTTGAACCAGTATGCGAACGTGGCGAACAAGAACGCTCATGCGGAGCAGACTGCGGACGAGATCGCAAGAGAATTCGAGAGAGTTGACTGGGCGTTTGTCGGAACTGGTACGACCGGAACTTTTGGCGGCGTTTCGGAGCGCCTTCGACAGGAATTTCCGGGAATAAAGGTTGTCGCCGTCGAGCCTAAGGGCTCGGTCACATTCGGGGGCAAACCCGGAAAACGAAACATCCCCGGTATCGGCACGAGCGTGAGGCCGCGGCTTGCAGATCTCGCGAAACCGGATAGGATCGTCGCCATCGACGAAGCGCGCACCGTCGAGGCTTGTCTTTCATTTGTGAGAGATCATCACCTGCTTGTCGGCGGAAGCACCGGATCGGTGCTTGCGGCGGTGCAGGAACTTGCGACGGAGTTCATGGCCGGCGATACGATCGTCGCGATCTCGCCCGATCTTGGGGAAAAATATCTTGACACGATCTACGATCCGACGTGGGTCGAAGCTTTCATCAGAACCAGCCAACCGATTCCGGCGTTAGCCACCGAAGGCCCAAGCAATTCTTTGCGGCAATTTCGCGATGCAAATCACCTGCCGTCGCAGATCCAACCCAGCACGTTGATCGGTTCCAACGGAAACGGCACCGGGAATGGAAATGGTAACGGAACGCGAAACGGGAACGGGAACGGGAATGGAAACGGAAACGGGCACAAGCATCCGGGATACGGTGCGGCAGGAGAATAACGGCGTGCGATCAGCTCCTTCATTTTTCGTGGTTCCCGGAGCCACAGTAAAGCGCGTCATGGACGACCATAAGAGTGAGGTCTTCGACGCCGTCGAAACTGCATACAGACTTCATGGCTCGGGTCAGAGCGTAAATCCCGACAGCTACTTTCTTCGATATCCGGATAAACCAAGCTCTCGCATAATTGCATTGCCCGCGCACCTCGGCGGACAAGTGCAGAAGAGCGGTATTAAATGGATCTCGAGCTTTCCCGAAAATAGAAGCAGCAATCTGGCGCGAGCATCAGCGGTCCTCATCCTGAACGATCCGACGACGGGTTATCCAATTGCCTGCATCGAGGCCTCCCTCATAAGCGCGACTCGTACAGCCGCTTCTGCGGCACTCGCGGCGGAGAATATTTCGCCCGATCCGTTCAAAGGAACGCTGGGAGTGATCGGTACCGGAGTCATCGCCCGGACGACCGTCGAATGGTTGCTGTTCAGGAAATGGAAATTCAACAAGGTGAACCTGTACGACGTGGATCGAGGGGAAGCGGAACAGTTCGGCAATTGGCTCAGAGACGTGCACGACCTGGAAGCGGTGATCCACGATCGCCTCGACGATGCGGTCACGGAATCGTCTCTTATACTTTTCGCGACGACGACGCTCGAGCCGTATTTCTCCGACGAAAAACTATTCAGCCATTCGCCGACTGTCCTGCACCTGTCGCTACGCGATATCTGCCCGAACGTGATCCTCGCGTCGCAAAACATAGTCGATGATGTGGAGCATAGTTTGAAGGCGAAAACATCGCTCCATCTCGCGGAGATGGAGGTCGGAAATCGAGACTTCGTCGCGGGAACGCTGGTTGATGTGCTCGAGAAAAAAGTCGAGTTCGTGAACGATCGTCCGCGCATATTTTCGCCGTTCGGACTCGGCGTTCTCGATCTCGGAGTAGGCAATTTTGTATATGAAGCTGCGAGGTCGGCAGGCTCGGCAATGGAGCTCCCGCACTTCTTCAGCAACTCAAGTAGGTGGTAAGAATATGAACGACCTTTCGATCAGAGAAACTCCGATTTCAAACCCGGCCGACGATGTCTGGTCCGGCGAAACTTTAGCGTTCGAACCGCCGACCGACTCGTCGCAGACGTCGACAGTATGGAGCTGTAACGAGTGGGACCAACTCGAAGAAGTGATAGTCGGCAATCCGCTTAACGCAAGATTTCCGACGCGCGATCTCAGCACGCAGATGGCCGAATTTCCCGATCGTTCATTGGACGAAATTCCGCGCGGACCTTTTCCGCAGTACGTGATCGATGAGACCGAAGAGGACTTGAACGAATTCGCCGCGATCCTCGAAGGCTGCGGCGTCAAAGTCCGTCGTCCCGAAACATGGCCCCACGAGAGCACATTCTCGACAGTTAATTGGGAATCACACGGATATTACAATTATTGCCCCCGCGATATTTTACTCGTCGTCGGTGATCAGATCATCGAGACGCCGAACGTCATCCGCAGCCGTTCGCAGGAGACGTTCAGTTACCGATCGCTTCTGATGGAATATTGGAAGGGCGGTGCAAAATGGATCAGCGCACCGAAGCCGATGCTTCTCGATTCGCTTTTCGAAGGCGTCGATCTGGACAAACCGATGCCGCGAAACGACCGGAAATGAGATGGGCGGACAATGGCTGCAGTCAATTCTGGGTAGCAAGTACCGGATCCATTATTTGAAAGACGTCTACTACGGCAGTCACATCGACTCCACGATGGTCGCTCTGCGTCCGGGGCTGTTACTCGCGAATCCTTCTCGCCTGAACGACGACACGTTGCCCGAAATTCTGAAGCAATGGAAAGTCATCTACAGCCCCCCAATGGAGAATACCGATCGCTACGATCCCGATTATCTTTCCAAATGCATCGGCAGCGACTGGATCGACATGAATGCGTTCAGTATCAATCCGAATCTCGTGGTCGTCGATCGTAATCAGCCGACGCTTATCAAGACTCTCGAAAAAGAAGGGCTCGACGTCATTCCGCTAAAACTTCGCCACTCTAAACTGCTCGGCGGCGGGCCTCACCGCGTCACACTCGACGTTCGGCGTAAAGGGAAACTAGAGCGATATTTTGATTAGGAGAGCTCGCTCGAGTTGGGCGGGTTACGGCCACGGCATTCCACTGACACATTTGATCCGCGGCGCGTCCCGCCGGCGGCGAGACGAAGATGATCAACCGCGACCCGGAAGCGAACTTCGAAGAATTTTGGACGACGTTTCACGAACGCTATCCGTTCTTCGAAGCGCGCAACGTCGAATGGAAGAATCAATACGACGCCTTCAGACCGCAAGTCACCGGGGAGACGACGGACGAGGAGCTTTTCGAGATCCTGAGCCGAATGATCGAGCCGTTGAATGACGGTCACGTCAAGTTAAAGGCGAAGGAACTCGGCGACGAGAAGAAGCGAGTTTTTAGGGCGGAGACGAAACCGAGATTCTGGCTCGAGTTCAACGACGGCGAGATCGACAAGCTCTTCGAAACTACGGAAATGACGCTGGTTGCGAACGGCTTCGGTCAGCCCGAAGAGACCGAGGCGTGGATGCTACGTTATTCCAGATCGCGGGACGTCGGCTACTTGCGGATCCTTGAACTCGAAGATGTAAAGAAGAAGAAATTGACCGGAGCGATGGACAAGATCGCGCAAGATTTCGACGATCTTCAAGGCTTCATAATCGATCTTCGAAATTGTCCGGGCGGAGACGACAGTACTGCGATCACGATCATCAACCGCTTTTGCGATCGAAGACGTGTTGCGTTTCACAGACGGACGAAGATCGGTCCGGACGAGAACGATCTCAGTCCGCTCAAGACGTGGTATATCGAGCCGGAAGGCGACGCTCAGTTTACCGGCCCCGTCACAGTCTTGATCTGCGATTCTGTTTTTAGCGGCGGCGAGGCCTTTGCGTTAGCGATCAGGGAGCTGCCTTACGTGACGCTAATCGGCGATCACACCAACGGGATCTTCTCCTACACGCTCGAGAGGAAACTCCCGAACGGCTGGAAATACACGTTGTCATATCAGAAATACTTTTCGGCCGACATGGTGTGTTACGAAGCCGAAGGCGTACCCGCGGATATCCGGTTATTCAATACAAAAGCCGATATCGAGAACGGGGTCGATCCGCTGATCGTCCGCGCTCTGGAAGTTATCGGATCCGGAAAAGAGGAGAACCGAGTATGACCGAGGTTTGTTCACACTCGCTTATCTAAGGAACGGCTATGGTGGTAATTTTCGTCATTGCCTTCGCGATCTTCTTCGTGCTGACATTTCTAGCGTGGAGGCAATATCTTTGGGCCGCTGAGGATGTCTCACAACAGAAAGCCGACAAGTCTCCGTACAGCCTGACCGATGTATTCGGCGACAATCATCTCGTAAACGTCCCGCATCAAAAAGATGTTCGATGGCTGACTGAGATCTTCAGTCGCTCCGCAAAAAAATTTCCGAATCACACTGCTCTTCAGATCCCGCACACTGGCGAATCACTAACGTACTCCGAGCTCGATAAGCGCGCTGAAATGATAGCGGATGCCGTCGCGCCATTTGTGACAGGACCGGACCAGGTAGTCGCAGTCGCGATGTCGCAGGACAATTGGCAGATCGTCGCAGCCCATCTCGGCATTCTGAAGGCCGGCGGCGCGGTGATGTTTCTCGACACGACGCTGCCCGAAGACCTGCTCGCACACATGCTCGACGACGCGCGCCCGGTCGTCATACTCACGCGCGGTTCGGAGAAGTTTCGTGATCTCCCGACACTCGACCTGATGGAGCTGCCCGAGCATTTGCCGCGAAGGAAATCTCCTACATGGCTCGACGATCC
The DNA here is from genome assembly GCA_003223025.1 of Acidobacteriota bacterium. Lineage (GTDB taxonomy): Bacteria > Acidobacteriota > Blastocatellia > Pyrinomonadales > Pyrinomonadaceae > OLB17. The sequence goes on along the minus strand of QHXR01000004.1, from coordinate 19,672 downwards.
GAAGCAAAGGCTTGCCACGATCTTTTACACCAGCGGCACGACCGGGATGCCGAAAGGCGTTGAGTGCCCGCACGCCGGATACGTAAATTTAGCTCTGAGTTACGCGGATTACTTCGATCTGATCGCGGGGATGGATGCGACGTCGCTGACCTCATCACTCGGTTACGACGGAAGTATTTCCGAGATGTACAGCGCGTGGGTTTCGGGCTGCTCAGTTGTCATGCTAACGAAAGATGAGATCCGCTCGGGACCAGATCTTGTAGGAATTCTTCGCGACGCCGAAGTGACGGTGCTATTTTGCCCGCCGGTTCTTTTGACAACTCTCACAACGAGTCCCGAGCTGGATCTTCCGTATCCGCTGTGTCGCTACATCGTGCCGGCGGGCGAGGCGTTTCCGACCGCACTGGTCGAGCCCTGGACACGAAATCGACGACAGATCATTAACACGTACGGACCGACTGAAGCGAGCACTGACACGAGCCGGCAAAGTCTGCGTGCGGGAGAACCGATCACGATCGGCTCTCCCTTCGCAAATGTTACCTACGTTATCCTCGAAGTCGATGATCTCAGGCCGCTCCCGCACGGTGCGATCGGCGAGCTTTGCATTGGCGGCGTTCACGTTGCACGCGGGTATCGAAATCTGCCCGAACAGACCGCAGCGAAATTTGTCGAGCATCCGGAATTCGGTCGGGTCTATCGAACGGGCGACAGGTGCAGGATCGATATAAAAACACAACGCGTGCATTTTCTGGGGCGAATAGACGCGCAGTTAAAAGTCCGCGGTCATCGTGTCGAAGCACAGGCTGTTGAAGACATACTTCAAACGCAGTTCGGCGAGATCGAGGCCGCCGTCCTCGATTATCAGAATGAAGCTCTCGTCGCGTTTGTCGCCGCGCCGTCCATTAGTAAAAAGCAAATTTCTGTCGTCGCTCCGGCGCCAGCGGAATGGGCGAGCCGAGTGACCGCTGCTCTCGCAAAGCAACTCCCGGCGCCATCCGTTCCGACTCGGATCTTTCTCGTGGAAAAATTCGACATGAAGGATGTTTCCGGGAAGATCGATCGCAAGGCTTTGCCAAACTTGTCGCGCGAATTGAAAGGCCCGGAGCTTGAATGGAATGAAAGCCAACCGAATGGTCGCGATAGCGAAGTCGAGTTGATCGAGTCGGACGAGAACACCGATCGCGATTGCGCCGAAGTGCTCGAGATCTGTCGTTCGGTGTTCGAGACTCCACTCGGACTGGATGACGGATTTGCCGAAGCAGGCGGCCACTCGATCGTTATCGCGCGGCTTGCATACAAACTTCAAACTGCAGGCAGGCCGGTTCCGGTAAGAGCGCTTCTGAGCGACTGCAACACGGCTCGAAAAGTGGCGAGTCGTCCGCGAGTTCTTACTGCAAAGGGCGATAACCTGACGGATCGGACCGTCGAAAACGTCGAACGTGCTACCGAGCATGATGAAGCCGCAGCCGCAGTTCTGCCGGTTCGTTGGTTCACCTTTTTACAGATAGCCTTTGGTGCTCTCGTGTATCTTCCGGGTGTAGTTGCCTTCGTCGCAGTATTCGGCGAGGCGGAGGACGGCTCATTGCTGATGACCGCCGGACTCTTCGGCGTCATCGTCGTCAGCCTGTTCTTTTTCCTGATCGTACTTGTCACGCCGTTTGTCTTCCTGTTGTGGGCGATGGTCATCAAATTTTTCATGGGCGGGCACATCTACAAGAACAATGTGACGCCCGGCGTGTATCCGAAGTGGAGCAGGATGCATCTCCGGATCTGGTGTATCGGAAGACTCGAAACGACGGTGATGATGCCGTTCGACGCGTTGTACCGAAGTGCACCGCTGAGAGCATTCATGCTGCGCCAACTCGGAGCGACGATCGGAGAAAATCTTCAAAGCGCCCGTGATGCTCTTCTCACCGGGCCACTCGATCTGATCTCGATCGGCGACAATGTCGCGCTCCAAAGCGGTTCTTATATTCAAACTACGAGTTGGTCAGGCCAAACTTTTCGTGTCGGTCCGGTTCGCTTGGAAGATGGATGCAAGATCTCGATGCGGGCCGCGATAGCAAACAATGTGACCATTGGGAAAGGAACGTGGATCACACCGTTTACTCCAATTCTTAACAACGTTGGCGAGAACGAAGTGTGGGAAAGCTCTCCGGCCCGGTTTGCAGGACGCTGCACTCAATTGAAACGGACGGCCAAGGCGTGCGAGTACAAATATCCGATCTGGGCACTCGAAACCGGCAACGTGCTGATGCAGGTTTTCATTTCGTTCTGGCTCAACGCACTTCCCATCGCTGTAATTTTCTGGCTCACCCGTAGTGTGTTTCTCGCCGGAGACACGATGTACGGCGATCATCCGGAATCGGCCACGTTCTTCGAGATAATCTGGCCGCTGGTGATCTGCGGCTTTGTGACGACGTGGCTCACGATCGTAGTTACATCTCTTCTCGGCTGCATCTTCATTCGCTACACGCCGGCGAGTCCCGGACTATACCCGTCGCACGGGATCCGCGGAGCGTTGCTGATGTATCGAATGAATAAGCTAAACACGATCCAACGGCAGTGGACATGGACCATCACCGGGCAATACCTGCGAGCGATCGCCGGCGTTCGATTTCCGAGAGTTGGCGCGTCGGAGTGTGATGTGATGTTCAATCTCGTTCCCGAGACTGCGAGTGCGGATGCGCAGGTTTTCTGGTCGAGCGGTTCATTTACGAACATGTTGGATTACGGCGCAGAGCATTTCACGCTTCGCCGTCTCGACATGCCGAGAAATTTTTTCACAGGCAATAACTGCATCGCCGAATACGGACAGTTTCCCGAGAACTTCCTGGTTGGCGTTTCAACACCGTGCAGCGAGATTCAATATCGGCGTCAGATGTGGTCGCGACCCGCCGAGCCTCTCACGGTTGCGGGAAATCCGCCGGTTGAGTTTCCGAGCACATCGGTCGGAACGCAGAATGAAGCTCACACTCGCCCTTCGTTCCGTCTGTTCTTTACGCGCGTTTTGATGAATGACGTGATCGGCGTCGGACTCCAGCCGATCACCGAAGGAATTATTTTCGCGATCCTCTATCTTTCTTTCTCAGAACTGAATTTTCAACCGGTCCTCGCAGCCGTCGCGGCGCTGTTGATGACCGAAGTCGGCCTCGTCCTTCTAAGTGTGTCCGTCAAAAAAGTACTTGTCGGAAAATGGGGAAGTGAGCACGCAACACCGTTCTGGTCGTTGAAACATTTTGCATATTTTTTCGCCCAGGACTGCTTCTTTGTATGGTGTCGCGAGCCGCTTCGGTTCTTCGCCGGGACAACCATCGCGAATTCCATTCTCAAGATGTTCGGCTGTCGGATCGGTTCCCGGACAATAATATTTCAGCCAATGCAATGTTTTGATTGGAACGCGATCAACTTCGGCAGCGACTGCTATATCGACGGCTTTCTGCAGCTCCATACGTTCGAAGACATGACGCTGAAAGTGAAGCGTACGCACATTCAAGACGGATGCACCGTGAATGTCGGAGCGACCGTCATGGGCGGGGCGATCATCGCACCTGAATCGAATCTGTTGCCGCTGTCTCTCGTTCTTAAAGAATTTCGCTTAGCGACAGCGACGTACGAGGGAAGCCCGGCGGAACCTGTCACCGGATCACTCGCTGCAGTACCCGGATCGGAATCGACATTTGATTTTGATTCGCCGGTCGATGACGCGGAGACTGAACGTTCGAGTTTGGTGGACAACACGGACTGGCTGAAGGTCGCCGCGATCATCTTCGTAACGATCGATCACTTCGGTTATTTCTTTGTCGATAACGATCGCTGGTGGAGCGTTTTTGGGCGGCTCGCTGCCCCCGCGTTCTTCTTTCTGATGGGTTATGCGAAGACGCGAAAAGTTCCGTTTCAATGGATCGCGATCGGAGTTGGACTGACCTTGCTCGACAGTTCGAACAACGACTGGAAATGGGTTGCTCCAAATATTCTTTTAAGCTTCGCGGCGATCCGGCTGATCCGCCCACACGCCGCATCGCTTCTCGAAAAATTCGGTTGGATAGCCTTCGTCATCTTCGCGTTGATTCTTTTTACTTTGGTGCCGCCGATGGCGAAGGCGTTCGACTACGGAGCTGAAGGATGGCTGTGGGCGCTTTTCGGACTATCTCAAAGAATGTTCGTCGACGAAGGTTCGCTGGACGATGAACGAGGTCTCATCCGACGGACTATTACCAGCGTCGGATTGCTGAGACTGGCGGCGTGCATTTTCGCGGCGGTAATTTATGTCGGTCAAGAGAAAATTGAATTCAAATTTACATCCCTGCAGACGGACGTCTTCATCGTCGGACTCGCGATTCTGGTCCTGTGCATGACTCTCTTCATGCGCGGCCCGAGCCGCTTTCAGCCGCCGGCGGTTGTCGCCGGTGCGGTTCAATTCGTCGGGCGTAATACGTTGGCGATCTACGCGATCTCGCTCGCTGCCTTCGAGGTCATCGTAAAGTTATTTCCCGATCTTGCAGCCTGATGCGTTATGAAATTGGACGACAGCGATTGGGTAAATAACCTTTTCAAATCCACGGCGGAGGATTGGACACCTACGACTGCGCGCGATTCCGCGCAGGTTCTGTTTGTCCCATTCTCAGATGACGAAAACACATCGGTGCATTGTGCGACTGTTCTTTCGAATGCCGAGTTGGTGAGTGCCGACACGTTTCTGAACGCGAATGATAAGAACCATTTCATCCAGCGACGGGCATTTCGGAAATACTGCGGCGCTCGTGCACTCGGATCGACGAGGGCACTGAGGAACATTGAATTCTACGAAACCGATAAAGGTCGGCCGTATCTCTCGAGTGTCCGCGGACTGTGGTTTAGTTTTTCTTCCTGCCAGTTAGGCTTTCTCGGCGCCTGGTCATTCACTCACGGGATCGGCACCGACATCGAGGATCAAACGCGAAACATCGAGGCAACCGAGTTGGCTCACGAATTCTTTTCGGAAAATGAGGCGAGGATAGTGGATGAGGCGACCGATGCCACGCGGCTTCGGACTTTCTTCAACCTTTGGAGCCTTAAAGAATCGGCGCTGAAATCAATCGGAGAGGGATTGCCGTTCGGTCTGGATGCGTTCGAATTCGACCTCTCACCGGATGTCCACCTAAATCACGCCCCGGTGCAGTACGGCGGGGCCGGTCGATTTCAGGCTCATCTGATCGAACGAGACAACACATGCGCCGCCCTCGTAACTCACCTTCTATAACGCCTCTTAGCTGTAAAAAGTAACAGTTCCGCCGAACGCTTCAGAACTCTAAAGTATCGATTATCCTGCGCCAAACACCGGTATATCGCGATGTGATCGCAAAACGGCCGGGGATCGGGCATTACCTGCGATTGGCGCGAAATCTAGATTCTAGTCGACATCGAAACGAGCCCGGCGGCGTTTGAAAATTAGTTACTAGCTACGAGGTGTTTTATATGAGGCATTCACGAATCGCCATATTTCTGATCATCAATTTGGTCACATTGCCAACGTTGATCCTGCTTCCCCGTACTCCCGTTCAGGCCCAGCCTCCCGCGAAAAACGCTCCGCAGGACCCGGGCTGGCCGCGCGAGAAGACCGCTTCGGTCGGAAGGTTGATCTACTGCCAACCGCAGGTCGACTCGTGGAAGGATTACAAGCAGTTGGAATTCCGGACGGCGTTCTCATTGACACCGACCGGTGCGGAGTCGGTAGTCGGCATTGCGACGATCCGCGCTCAGACGGCCGCTGATGTCGAGAAGCGGACGGTTCTTCTCAGTAATCTTGAGATCATCGAAACAACTTTCCCGGCGGTCGAAGACGAAGCAACGAAGCCGACTTACGATGCCCTTGTAAAAACCTTCATGCCGAAGGACTCCACGATGACAGTCGCCCTCGATCGCATCGTTGCAAGTCTCGAAAAGAACGAAACACCGGTCAAGAGCGGCGATCTCAAGAGCGATCCGCCGGAGATCTTCTTCACGAACAAGATTGCGATCATGGTACAGATCGATGGCGAGCCGGTCTTTGCAAAGGTAAATGGTACCAAGAATCTCGAATTCATCGTCAACTCAAACTTTCCGGTGTTTCGCGACAACAAAGAAAATGAGTTTTACGTCTACACGGGCAAACAGTGGCTGACGGCGTCGGATCCGAAAGGCTCGTGGACGAGAACGATGTCGCTGCCGGACGAAATGAAGGCGGTCAAGGCTGATAAGCAGTGGGCCGGACTGGCTGCGGCGATACCTCCGCCAACCGTTACGGAAGCAGTGCCGGGAGTTTTTTATTCGACGACGCCTGCCGAAGTAATCATGTTCCAGGGGCAGCCGATCTGGTCGGTGGTGAAAGGGACGAACCTTCTGTTCGTGACCAATACCAACAGCGACCTTTTCCTCGACAATAAGGAACACAAGTATTACTACCTCGCTTCCGGACGCTGGTTCCGTTCGACGTCGCTCGACGGCCCGTGGACGTTCGCGACTCCGGACCTTCCGGCGGATTTTGCAAAGATCCCGGCAGACAGTTCTGCGGCGAAAATCCTATCGACCGTACCCGGAACTGAGCAGGCAAAGGACGCGGTTCTGATCTCGCAAGTTCCGACTATCGCGATAGTCGATCCTAAGGCAGCGGAACAAGCGGCGGTGAAATACTACGGCGATCCCGATTTCAAGCCGATCGAAGGTACGTCTCTGTTCTACGCCGTAAACACTCCCGAGAAAGTGATCAAGTCCGGAGACACTTATTATCTGTGTCTCAACGCGGTCTGGTTTCAGTCATCTGCACCGATCGGCCCCTGGTCGACGGCTAAATCGGTTCCTGACGAGATATATCAGATCCCCGCGAGCTCGCCCGTTTACAACGTCACTTATGTAAAACAGGAAGAGACCGAAGGCGGTCAGATCGAGGCGAGCTATACGAGCGGCTACATGGGTTATTATCCGGCCTCTTACGGTTGGGGCTCATGCATGTGGTGGGGAACCGGATGGTGGTACGCGCCTTACTTCTATTACGGGATGGGCTATCCATACTACTGGGGCTGGCCGGTTACCTACGGATGGGGCGCGTTTGCAGTCGGAGCGATGTGGGGCGCGGCCTGGGGAGCCTGGGGTCCGTGGCGTGGCGGTGCAGGCTGGGGCGGTTACAACCCATACACGGGAACGATTGCTCGCGGCGCCAGAGTCTCGGGGCCGTTCGGAAGTCGCAGTGCGGCGGTCGCATACAACAGGCGCACGGGAACGGGTGCTGCAACGAGACAAGGATCTGGACCTTATGGATCGTGGGGAAAATCCGTTGTAACGCGCGGCGGTCAGACTGCCCGGACGGGACATGTCACGACCGGACGCGGCACTACAGCCGGTATCAGAACATCGGGCGGCGGAGCGGCGATCGCACGTGACGGAGTTCGCGGAAGCGGTGCTGCGATCAAGACTGCGGGCGGCGATATGTACGCCGGTCGCAACGGCAACGTATATCGAAATACCGGTAGCGGCTGGCAGAAATACAACGGTAACGGAAATTGGGGCGGGGTCAATACACCGACTCCGCACGACCGTGCCGGAAGTCGCGGAACCGATGCCGGCACGATGGGCAATCTAAGTTCGGAAAGGAGCAATCGTCAGCGAGGTGCGACGAATTACGATCGATACAAACCGTCGACCTCGACTCGCTCGAATACGTACAATCGCTCCAATTCGGGATCTCGATACGGAACAAGCTCCGGATCGCGTTACGGTTCCGGAGGATATCGCGGTTACGGCGGCGGGTATCGCGGCGGCGGTGGATTCCGTGGCGGTGGAAGACGTCGATAGCTGAGGTGAAGCAGTGCTGTTCGCAATTCAATGCGATAGATATTCGATCGACAGCAGTCGATCCCGGCGCGCGGACGCCGTCAGGAGAATTGTCATGACGCGCCGTTTCGTCGTAGCGGTTTTTGCCATTCTCCTTGCGTCGCCGTTCGGTTTCGGTCAGACGGCGTCGCCGACGCCCGGAAAGGGAAAGCAGCAAAAGCAACATGATGACAAGTCATCGTCGAACTCGACAGCGAACGACGATGACGACAAACCTAAAAAGGAAAAGCGCGGAAGTTGGATCTTCGCGCCCATCCCCATCGTAAGCCCGACCTTCGGATCAGGACTGATCATGGCGGTCGGGTACGTTTTTAAGCTCAATCCGAAAGACGAACTCTCACCTCCTTCCACGATCGGAGGAGCTGCCGCCTTCACTAGCAGCGGCAGCCGGGCCGGCATTTTTGGGGGCCGGCTATACTTCAGCGAAAACAAATACCAGACATCTTTTGCAGTTGGAAAGGGAAGGGCGAACTACGATTTTTTCGGGATCGGCCGCATCCCCGGAAGCGAGGGAATAAGCACTGAGATCAAGCAATCAGGCTCGTTCATCTTTGGCGAGTTCATGCGGAACTTCGGTAAAAGGATCTTCGTCGGACCACGCTACCAGTATCGAAAATTGACGGTGCACCTGGGCGGCGAGCCGACGCCGGGTGGGTTTGAGATCCCGGCGATCGATCTCGTGTCGACGACAGCGGCGATCGGGTTTCATGTACAGCGCGATCTTCGCGACAGCGTGTTCTATCCTCGCAAAGGCACGTTGATGGATTTTAAGGCGGACTTTTTTGCGAAGCCGCTTGGAAGCAATCGCGATTATCAAACCTACTCACTCACGTACAGCGGCTTTCGCTCCATAGGCCCGAAGCGCGTTCTCGCCTACAACGCCAAGGGTTGTTCTGTGAGCGACACGGCTCCATTCTTCGATCTTTGTTTTTTCGGTGCGAGTAGCGTTCTGCGCGGCTATACCGGCGGTGAATTTCAGGACCGGAGGCTGCTCGCCGGTCAGGTCGAATATCGACAGGAGCTCCGTTACCGTCTCGGCTTTGTCGCGTTCGCCGGCATCGGCGGAATCGCTCCGAGCTGGGACAAATTCAGATTGGACAAAATCATGCCATCGGCCGGAGCGGGCATCAGATTCAAACTCGACAAGACCAACCACATCAACTATCGAGCCGATTTCGGATTCGGCCGTGCCGGCTACACGATTTCTCTCGGCGTTACTGAGGCTTTCTAATGAAGTACGCGAAGCAATACAGATTCAGGTTCGTCTCAAGTCGTTTGAACGATGCTTCGCGGACCCCGATCTCATTACCGACTTTCATGCTTATCGCATTCTTCTCTCTTGTACTCTTCTTTCCGGTCACCGCATCCGCACAACGTAACGACATTTTAGAAGTGAAGGTGCTGAAGAACGAGATCCGAAATCGATTTAGCCTAACCGAACGCGAGCTCTCACGTATCGAGCCGATGATCGATACCGAAGGCAGAAAGCTGATCAGGATGTACGTTCGTTTTAGCGGGGATGAGCCGGAGTACTCATCGCGAGTCTGGGACCAGGTTATCGAGGACCGTTCGAGTTTCGAAGCGAGTTTGATCTCAACCTTGTCGAGGCGGCAAAAGGATGCTCTCCGTTCGGCTCGATTGCGGATGGAAACGAAGGTCTTGCGCTGCCTCATCGACGACTATACGAATGTACTTGTTCAGGCCCTGGACCTTAACGACTTTCAGTCGAACGATATTACAGAGCTGTACGAGTCCGACTGCAGCAAGAAAACTCTTTTGATCTCATCCCGGCTGTACGATGTTCCTCGACTTCAAACGGAGTTGGAATATGTGACAGAGACGACTGAGTCCAAGCTCATGCGAATCTTAACTGAGGATCAGTGGCGTTTATTCTTGAAGATGAAGGATAGCTCGACACAGGTCGCTTAGAATTCGGAAAGGTTGATTTGGAATACTTATTTTAGAGTGCAGGACGGCGAGACGAATAGCTTATCTTCGATGGCGGCGTTGATCGCTGCTATCAGATCCGACGCCATGTGTGACTTCACGACGTAACCGCGAGCACCTGCTCGTAAAGCGACTCGGACAAAGTCGGGATCCTCGTGGACGGTCAGAAAGATCGCCTTTGTTTTTGCGCCTTTCCGTTTAATTTTCTTCGCCGCTTCTATACCGCTCATTACCGACATCGAGATGTCGAGGATGACGATATCCGGCTTCAGCAAAAACACTGCCTCGCACGCAGAGCCGCCGTCACCGGCCGTACCGATAACATCAAAGTCAGGACGCAGCAGTTGGACTACTTTATCGCGTACCTCTTTGTTGTCATCAGCAACAACCAACCGAACCCGACCCTTTTTTTGTTCTAGACTTGGCATTCGAGTACGTTAATCGAAGACGATGGTCGAAGTACGGCATCGAATTAAATACGTTTGCTGAACTGTACTGATTTTGCCTTGTCCAGGTGGTATAAAACACTGTCAGAAATACCAGTACGAGAATTCTCGTGTGCGTCTGTTCGGTTGTCGTTGCAGTGCTCGGTAGAAAAAATTTGAGCGTCGGGCCGACTGGCTTGGGACGGATCTAGTATTGTGCCTGATGTTGTGTCGACAGACCGTACGAGATCAATTCCGCACTGGAGCTGATGTTGAGGGTCTCCATCATCGAGTACTTATGGAACGCGACGGTACGAGGTGCGATGTTCAGAGCGCATGCGACCTGTTTCATCGAACGGCCTTCCATCAGCAGTTGCAGGACTTCTTTTTGTCTCACCGTTAACGACGTCGCGGGTTTCATCTTTTTGAAGTTCTGGACGAACGAACCTATCATTCCTTCTGTCAGGCTAGGGGTCGCGAAATACCCGCCACGAAGTACTTCTCGGATCGCGGCGACCAACTCGGACGCAGCCGATGTTTTGAGGACATAGCCGTTCGCGCCGTTACGAAACGCTTCGCCCGCCGTCTCCGCATCCTGATTCATCGTAAGAAAGATGATCTTGACCTTCGGCAGCATCGTCCGGAGCCTGGCACATGCGGTGAGCCCGTTGAGTGTCGGCATGCAGACGTCGAGGATGACGATGTCCGGGGCGAGCAGCTCGGCGGCCCTGATCAACTCCTCTCCGTTGGGAAACGTGCCCACGACGTCGTATTCCGGTTCGAGAAGATTTCTTACCGCATCCATCAACATCGTGTGGTCATCAGCGAGAATTATTCGTGTGCGTTTCATAGCAAACTCCTTTTTATTGGGATGTAGTTACCGTCCGAATTTTCTGATTAAAACGACTGCGTTGAGATCTACCGACGATAGCCTTTTGCCTATTAGGCTATCGGTACGGTCACGCGAACTGTTGTGCCTCTCGAGCGTTCCGAGATCACTTTGAATGTTCCGCCAACGTGGTGGATACGTTCCTGCATACTTGTTATTCCCAGCCCCTTGGTCATCTTTTCGTGCGTCGGAATAAACCCACAACCCTCATCGGTGATAGTCAACTCGAGTTGTTTCTCCGTCGCATTCAAAGTCACTTTTACTTCCGCGGCTCCGCTGTGCTTCGAAGCGTTCTGTAACGCTTCTTGAGCTGTACGAAACACGCAAAGGGTAATGTCTCGATTCAGCGACTCCGGAAGTTTTCCGCCTTGAAAGTCGATCTTTATCGCACGGCTCCGGGCGAGCTCGCTGCAGAAGCTTCGCAGCGCGGGCACGAGTCCGAGATGCTCGAGCTTCGAAGGGTGCAGCTCATACGACATCCGGTGTATCTCGTTCGAGATCTCCGAAACTTTCTGCTTGATGCTGCCGAGGCGACCCGATAACGCGGACGGATTTTGCATCGCAGTCTGAGCGACTTGCTCAAGCTCGATCGAGATCAGAGCTACGCGTTGATTGAGATCGTCGTGAAGCTCGCGTGCGATCCGTTTTCGCTCCTCTTCCTGCGCGTTTATCAGACGGCGACTAAGATCTTTCGTGATCGACTCCGCATGTTTCCGCTCGGAGATGTCGGTCATAAAACCGTGCATCGTCGGCCGCTTCGCCCACTCTCGGACAACGTCGACATGATCCTCGATCCAGATGACGCGGCCGTCTTTGGCGATCATCCTGTACTCGGACCGAAAATGGTCGGCCAGTGGTGAAAGATTTGAGTATTCGGCGGTAACGCGTTCGACGTCATCGGTGTGAATCCGGCTTGTCCAGAAATCGTCTTGCTTCCACTGCTCAGTCGAAAAGCCAAAGAGATCGGTTATCTGTTCACCGACGTAGGCAAATCGAGAATCGCCCGCAGCACGTTCCCACGGAACGATATTCGTGGTCTCCAATAGACGCCGGAAGCGCTGCTCGTCCTTTCGACTGTCCGCAGATGCAAGCTCGTTCAGCGAAATATCGTCATGCGCGATCATGATGAGACGCCCGCCTTGTTGAGACGAACGAAGAAACGCGGAAGCGTGGATCGCTATCCACATCGGTCCGGCAACGGCGGTGCACCGGTATCGCATCTCGAACTCGATCTCTTCGCCGCGGATGACCTGTTTTATTCCGTCCCGCAAAGCAACGGCGTCTTTCGGTCCGGTCGAAACTATACCGCACGAGATCTCCGGATACGTTTTCCCGAGACCGTACTCGCCGTTCAAAGAGCCTGTCCGGTTAGCGAACTGGCGCCACGCCCTGTTCACAAAAACGATCGAGCGTTTTTCGTCGATGATGACGATGCTGGATCCCGAGGCGTCGATAATCGATTGAACAAGCTTTGATTCTCGTTCCGTGTTCTCAACGACACGCCTCAGGGAGTTGCCGATCTCGTTTTGATAAAGTGCGATTTCGCTCATGAACCTTCTCCGTCTTCCAGGACACTGAGCAATTTATGACCGATCTTGGAACGTATGCTCAGGACCTGCACTGATCCGTGCAAGATAGCGAAGTTCTCGCCGGCCGAGTGAAGTTCCCAGTACGCCTTGTTGTCCCATTCGCCGACCAACATCAGCGAATTCTCATTTCCAGCCTCTTCAAAAAGACGAAAGCTGACACAGCCTTTTTCGCCCCGGATCTTGTTGCTGATCGCCGAGACCGTTTGAAAAAACTCTTTTCGGTGCTCCGGTTGAACGGTGATTTCGGTATTCGAAACCATAAGCTCCCTGCGTCTTGCGTCGGACGTAGATCTACTTTTATCCATATTCGGATCCATCCCCTTCTGAGTTATTGAAAATGATCTTGGACTGAACGGAGTGTAATAGTGCAATGGATATGCCACCGTGGCCCGACTTCGGCATTCTCGAGTTAAGTGCTTAGGATCAGACGAGTTAACTAATTGATGGACCTGTCTTCAGATGGGTTAATTCCTTGCTTCCCGACGCGGAATACCGCGCCCTGCCTGTTTTCCCACGAAATACCGCGGAATCTCAACCGGATTTCGACGTCAGTCTTTATGTAATGTAAACGGAAGAAAGAGGAGGAGCGGAAGGATCGAAAACTAGACCGTGCTCGAATCGGATTTGACGATTCCGAGTTTGCCCATGCGCGTCCGAAGCGTACTTGGATTTACACCAAGGATACGAGCTGCACCGTTCGGTCCTTCTATACGCCAGCCGGTGCTGAGGAGAGTTTTAATAATGTGTTTACGCTCATTGCTGGCGAGCGAATCCAGTGGCTCGGTTGTATCTTTAAGTCCCTTTTGCTCGCCGGGCTGTTCGACGAGTTGTAACGATTCCCCGGTCGACCCGATAACGGCCCGCTCGATCACGTTAGCAAGCTCTCGAATGTTCCCCGGCCAGTGATACTGATTCAGACTTCGGATTGTCCCTGGGCTGACCTCGGTTATCGTCTTTCCAAGTTTCTTCGAAAACTTATTAACGAAGTGCTGGACCAATTCAGCGATGTCTTCCTTGCGTTCCCTGAGCGGAGGCACGGTGACGGGAAAAACATTCAGTCGGAAAAGCAGATCGCCGCGAAATCGCCCGGCCTGAACCTCGGCTTCGAGATTGCGATTTGTCGCGGCCATGATCCGCACATCGGCCTTAAGCGTCGTAGAGCTGCCGAGACGTTCGAACTCGCCTTCCTGCAGAAGTCGCAGAAGCTTAGGTTGCAGTTCCAGGGGAAGCTCACCGACCTCATCAAGAAAAATCGTAGCCCCGTCAGCCAGCTCGAACCTGCCGATCTTCCGTGACGCAGCTCCGGTAAATGCACCGCGTTCGTGACCGAACAGTTCACTCTCGACCAAGCTCGGTGAAAGGGCCGCACAATTTACTTTTACAAGCGGTCGATCTTTTCGAAGACTCGTACTATGGATAGCACGTGCTACCAATTCCTTTCCGGTTCCGGTTTCTCCGGTGATCAGGACTGTCGAATCCGTCGGCGCGACCTGCTCGATCTTGAACAGAACATACTTCAGTGCATCGCTCGATCCGATGATCTCTTCGAAATGATGTTCCAGTTTGATGACTTCTTTTAGATAGACATTTTCTTCGTGAAGCTGATTCTTTAGCTCATAGATCTGTTCGAGCGCGGCTTTCAAACCTTCCTCCGCCGATTTTCGATCGGAGATATCGACCTGGGAGCCGATGTAGCCGAGGAATTTTCCGTCCGCGGCGAATCGCGGCGCCGCCGTTCCGTAGATCCAACGGAACTCGCCGTCGGCACGCCGTACTCGATACTCCATAACAAACGGATTGCGATTCTCGCGTGCCGTGGTAAAACTCTGCTCGCAGTACGCGCGGTCGTCTTCGTGGACGAACTTCAACCAATTGTCTCCGGCTAAGCTCGGGGTCTGTTGTCCCGTGTATTCGCGATAGAACCGGTTGAAGAACGTGATAGCCATGTCGGGACCGGCCATCCACATAAGAACCGGAGCCGTGTCGGCCAAGTGCCGGAACCGGGCCTCGCTCTCTCGAATGGCCTCGTCCGCCATACGAAGATCGGTGATGTCGATCGCAGATCCGACGTAGCCGATAAATTCTCCGCTCGTTGAGAATTGAGGCGAACCGGTGTCGAAGATCCAACGATACTCGCCGCTCGCCGCTCGCAGTCTGTATTCGACGAAGAACGGAACCCGATCCTTGTATCCTTCAGTGATCGCGGCTACGCATCTATCCACATCACCTTCGTGCACAAGTCCAAGCCAGCCTTGACCACACAATTCTTCCAAAGCGAGTCCCGTAAACTCCAGGACTTTCCGGTTGAAGTAAGTACATTGCATATCCGGATCGGCTATCCAGATAAGAACCGGAGCAGCATCGGCCAAGTTTTGGAATCTGGTTTCGCTTTCGCGAACCGCTTCATCCGCCTTCTTGCGAGCCGTGATGTCTTGAAGCGTGCCGCGGAGATTAACGTCTCCGTTGTTGCGGACGGCTTCGCCACGGGCGCTGCCCCAGGCGTGTTGACCGTCAGCCCGCACTATTTCGACCTCGAGCTCATACGGCGTTCCGCGACTCAGTGCTTCTGAAACCGCACCTTCGAGACGTTTCCAACTGTCGGGGGTGTAAAGCCGGACATGTTCGGCGAAGCTGGCAGCGGGCTTTTCGGAATCCATTCCGTAGATCCGGTAGATCTCGTTAGACCACGTGACCGTGTCCGTTTTGGAATCCCACTCCCAGTTTCCTACCTGCGCCAGCCGCTGCGCTTCGGTCAACTGTTTTTCCTTCGAACCCAATTCCTCTTCTGCCTTCTTGCGCTGTGTGATGTCCATCGTGACACCGCGCAGTCCGACGGCCCGTTGCGACTCGTCGTATATCGGCACGATGTGGGATTCAGCCCATATCGTACGGCCGTCCTTGGTAATACAACGGAAGCGGGTGTCGCCCGGCTCGCCTGTCCGAAACACGGACTCGGCCTGACTCAAGTAAGCTTCGCGGTCCTCATCGACGATCTTTGACGCGATGAATCCCGAATCGCTCAGGCATTCATCAACCGTATATCCGAGCATCTGTTCTACGTATCCGCTGACGAACCGAGCTCTTCGCCGACCAGTTTCGTCGGTGGTCCGCGATTCCCAGACGATACCGGGAACGTTTGCGACAACCTCGTTTAGCCGTTCGTGCTCAGCCGCGGCGAGGGTCTGGAATTCGTTTCGTTCCAGTTCTGCTTTCCGCTGCCATCGCCGGGACAATACCAGGCTGACAACAAGGAAACTCTCGAGAATCAATAGCGCCAAAATGGCGATTCCGTAGCCGCGGTATTCTTCCCATGGCGTCGGCTCTCTAAACTGAAAAACCGCACCTGAAGGAAGGTTCTCGGCGGGAAGGTTCCATCGCCGCAGCTCTCGCCAGTCGAAGAGATCGCTGCTGGTCGATACTTCCTGAATCGGTACTTCATTCGGGCTTTCTCCGGAGAGGATCTGTAGCGTGATGGCGGCAACCTTGTTTCCCTGAGCTTCCGTGCTGTAAACATGACCTCCGACAATCCCGCGTCCGACGAACTGATCGAGAAAGCCATATACCGGAACGCTTGAATGCTTCGAAATGCTCGAGACGACGTCATGCGGGACAAATGATTTGCCGGTTTTGTCACTGAAGACCGTCGAGAGGAGGATCACTGTGTCGGGCGGAAGTTCCGAGACATTCTTGATTAGCTCGTCGAGTTCGAAATCGGTCCAGTATTCGATCGCGATCTTGTCCTGATATTGCCGCAGCTCTCCCTCCGCCTGTTCCGCTATGCGCTGGTCGAACGCCGACGAACCTGAGATGAAGATCACCCTTCTTGTTTGAGGTTGTAACTTCAGTGCGAGGTCCAAGGTCCCTTTGAACTCGCGTCGCATCAGGAGACCAGTCACGTTCGGACCAAGGTGGCGCGATTCAATTTCTCGTTTGTCGACGCCGCAGAAAATTATTGGGGTGGCTGCCGCGAACTCATCGGCGTGAGCGACCGCGAAATCGAGCGACGGGCCCATTACGGCGATGACGGCGTCTAGTTTTTTAGAAGCGTACTTGTCACGGAAATAGTCAGCGAGGATGTCGTCGTATTCTTTCCCCGGAAAGCGCGAACGATCTAAGTTCTCGCTGTAGATTTCGACATTGAACGCATTCGCACCCAGAAGGCCGGCGCGAATGCTCTTATCGAGGACAGCCAAGCCTGGCAGTTTGTCCCGCTCGTCATAGATGATCAGTACACTCTTCTTTTTTGCATCGTCGGCATCCTGCGTCGAAGCTGAAAATGCCATAGGCCCCAAGATTAAAAACGCCATCAGGATCCGCGCGGCCAAGAGATTTAGCCGTCGAGGTCGTTGTGCCATTTTGGAGAGAGCAAGTGGCATAGATGGTTCTTAGTCCGTCACTGCAAATCAGTCCGGTAACGTCCGATACTTAGCCCCGGTCTGTCGTTATATGAAGGAGAAGGTAAAGAAGGAAGACGAGTTATGAAGGAGCGATAAACGAAAGCAGGAGCAAAAACTTGTTGGAAAGCCGAAAAATAGGATCTGAAAATTGCTAAATGCATGCGTGCACCTTACAGCCCGGGGGAACCGTAAATGCCGGGACGAAATTACAAAGTTTCCGCCCAGCCTGCTAGAAGATCGGTTTATCTGACTCAGGTGAACTGAAGTTAGTCAGATAAAAGTTTGGCAATCCTACCCGGGACTCGTAAACGATCTGAATTAGTACTCAGTAATGTAGCATACGGATCGGAGATGCGTCATTAAAGTTTTTAGTGCGCAAAACCGGATAATCCCTCGCAGAGCCAGGAGGTGCTTCACTTTGGATAGCTTTTGCTTGTAACGATTCTTGGTGCTACATTTCGGATGCCTCAAACCGTTTCCGGATCCCTTGCAAACACATCCCGTTACTTCGTATGACCGAGGAACCTGCAGACAAAATCGCCGAGAGAAACCGGCTGGGATTTCTCAATATACTGATCGTTGTTCTTTCGATCTACGTACTGGTGGCCCTCGTGATCGACACGTTCTTTAAGCTCAATCCCGAGTTATCGAGATTGCTTTCGCTGATCGACGATTTTATTTGCGGCGTTTTCCTGATCGATTTTTGCATTCGCTTCTACCGCGCAGAGAGTAAGCGAGAATTCATGAAATGGGGTTGGATCGATCTTCTGTCCAGCATCCCAACGCTCCAGTATTTTCGCGTCGGCCGGGCGCTTCGTTTGTTCAGGCTGCTGAGAGTTCTGAGGGCCTTCAGGTCGATAAGAGACTTCGCGAATCACGTCTTCCGCCACCGCGTGCAGGGAGCTTTTAGTTCGGTCGCGATAATTGCGGTCCTCATGGTCATCTTTTCATCCGTCGCGATCCTGCAAGTCGAAGACGATCCGAACAGCAACATCAAGACGGCAGGCGATGCGCTGTGGTGGTCGTACGTTACGATCACAACTGTCGGATATGGCGACAAGTATCCGGTGACCGCCGAAGGCAGGATCATCGCTGCTGTTCTGATGACGGTCGGTGCCGGGCTTGTCGGAACATTTACCGGGTTCGCCGCGAGCTGGTTCGTTGAAGGACGAATGGAAGAGCAGGAGGAAGAGGAAGAGCGGGAGCGAAAGAAAAAGAGGGAAGAGAGAAAGCAGAAAAAGCAGCAGAAAAAAGCCGGGCCAAAACCATAGCGGTCCGACTCGGGTTTGCGGACAAAAACTAAGGGCGTCCAAACGGACGCCCTTCGACTTTCTTGGTGCCGACTACAAGATTCGAACTTGTGGCCTATCGCGTGTGAAGCGAGTGCTCTACCACTGAGCTAAGTCGGCGATGTTAATTTAGATTCGAAATTGAAAACCGAAGCTCGAAACCCGAAATCAAATTTGAAATTCGAAATTCGGAATCTGAAATCTCAAACCGAAAGCTCGAATCGAAACTTAAAACCGAGACCTAAATCCCCAATCCCAAATCCCCAATCCCAAATTAAATTGATGGGTCTTCGGCCTTCGCCGGCTGAGTGTCGTTTGCCTTGATCGTTCCTAAACCCGAGTCCGTATAAAAGAATCGAGTTCCGGTCGCGGTGATCCCGGTCGGGACCTGTGGATCGGCGTTTACTTTATAGGCTCCCGGTTTTGTGCTCGACGGCTCCTCGAGCGTCAGCGTGAAAACGTAGCCGTTGACAACCGGACGTTCGCCCGTGAATTTTTCATCGAGCCCCGATGCCTGAACGAGCTGATCGAAGGTAGCGAACTTGCCTCGATTTCGTGATGCGTACTGAGCCTGATAGGTTCGGATACGATCGAGCGTCTGAGCCGCAGCGTTCTCGTTTCCGGCTCTGATCATCGCGCCCCAGGCGATACTGCCGACACCGATCAGCAGTCCGATGATCGCGATAACGATCATCAATTCGATAAGGTTAAATCCGCGCTGATCTTTCAAGCGCCTTAGTCGGGTGTTCATATACTACAAGAGGTCCTCCGGTGTTTCTTCACGAAAGCTGGTAGGTTAAGTTTCAAAAGTTTAGATGCTTTTCCTCCTAATTTCAACTGACATCGGCGTCACCGACTGGCTGTTTGTATTATTGTCCCGGTAAACGGAACACGTGCGAGTCTTGTGCCGTATAAGCCTCCGAAGTGCCGAATTTCTCGGCACGATCGACATTATTCAAGCAAAAATTGCCAGCATTTGATTTCCTGTCACAAAATCGCCGCGCGTGGTGTATTTTAGGTGAAAAGCATTTGATCAATGCTGACGAATGAGCAAATCGACGGAAATATTCGTGGACTCAATGTCCGAACAAACAGCGGCCGCTGGAGCGACAGATACGATCGGGTTTGAGGAGGCTTTTACACTCCACCATCGTACCGTTTTTCGGGCGGCACGATCCGTCGTGCAAGACCCCGGACTGGCCGAAGATGTGACGCAAGAGGTCTTCATCAAGTTGTACAAGCATATCGACACGCTGCCCAACTTGGAGATGCTTCGGCCATGGCTCAT